>NZ_JBQBES010000001.1:0-2624 GCF_051919425.1 Aeromonas sp. 75A
CTTCGTTCAGTTACGTATTGCTAAGGTTAAGTTCCTCGTGCAGTGTCAAGAGATCAGCACCTCACGTTGGCCTTACATACATCTGTCGGTTGTATTTCCCTCCAGAATGCCAGCAGGACCGCACTTTGTTACGCAACCAATACTATTAAGTGAAAACATTCCTAATATTTGACATAAATCATCAACAAAACACAAGGAGGTCAGACCAGATTGAAACGATAAAAACGATAATGCAAACTACGCGCCCTCGTATCACATGGAAGGTTTTACCAATGGCTCAGGTTGCCATTTTTAAAGAAATATTCGATCAAGTGCGAAAAGATTTAGACTGTGAATTGTTTTATTCTGAACTAAAACGTCACAACGTCTCACATTATATTTACTATCTAGCCACAGATAATATTCACATCGTGTTAGAAAACGATAACACCGTGTTAATAAAAGGACTTAAAAAGGTTGTAAATGTTAAATTCTCAAGAAACACGCATCTTATAGAAACGTCCTATGATAGGTTGAAATCAAGAGAAATCACATTTCAGCAATACAGGGAAAATCTTGCTAAAGCAGGAGTTTTCCGATGGGTTACAAATATCCATGAACATAAAAGATATTACTATACCTTTGATAATTCATTACTATTTACTGAGAGCATTCAGAACACTACACAAATCTTTCCACGCTAAATCATAACGTCCGGTTTCTTCCGTGTCAGCACCGGGGCGTTGGCATAATGCAATACGTGTACGCGCTAAACCCTGTGTGCATCGTTTTAATTATTCCCGGACACTCCCGCAGAGAAGTTCCCCGTCAGGGCTGTGGACATAGTTAATCCGGGAATACAATGACGATTCATCGCACCTGACATACATTAATAAATATTAACAATATGAAATTTCAACTCATTGTTTAGGGTTTGTTTAATTTTCTACACATACGATTCTGCGAACTTCAAAAAGCATCGGGAATAACACCATGAAAAAAATGCTACTCGCTACTGCGCTGGCCCTGCTTATTACAGGATGTGCTCAACAGACGTTTACTGTTCAAAACAAACCGGCAGCAGTAGCACCAAAGGAAACCATCACCCATCATTTCTTCGTTTCTGGAATTGGGCAGAAGAAAACTGTCGATGCAGCCAAAATTTGTGGCGGCGCAGAAAATGTTGTTAAAACAGAAACCCAGCAAACATTCGTAAATGGATTGCTCGGTTTTATTACTTTAGGCATTTATACTCCGCTGGAAGCGCGTGTGTATTGCTCACAATAATTGCATGAGTTGCCCATCGATATGGGCAACTCTATCTGCACTGCTCATTAATATACTTCTGGGTTCCTTCCAGTTGTTTTTGCATAGTGATCAGCCTCTCTCTGAGGGTGAAATAATCCCGTTCAGCGGTGTCTGCCAGTCGGGGGGAGGCTGCATTATCCACGCCGGAGGCGGTGGTGGCTTCACGCACTGACTGACAGACTGCTTTGATGTGCAACCGACGACGACCAGCGGCAACATCATCACGCAGAGCATCATTTTCAGCTTTAGCATCAGCTAACTCCTTCGTGTATTTTGCATCGAGCGCAGCAACATCACGCTGACGCATCTGCATGTCAGTAATTGCCGCGTTCGCCAGCTTCAGTTCTCTGGCATTTTTGTCGCGCTGGGCTTTGTAGGTAATGGCGTTATCACGGTAATGATTAACAGCCCATGACAGGCAGACGATGATGCAGATAACCAGAGCGGAGATAATCGCGGTGACTCTGCTCATACATCAATCTCTCTGACCGTTCCGCCCGCTTCTTTGAATTTTGCAATCAGGCTGTCAGCCTTATGCTCGAACTGACCATAACCAGCGCCCGGCAGTGAAGCCCAGATATTGCTGCAACGGTCGATTGCCTGACGGATATCACCACGATCAATCATAGGTAAAGCGCCACGCTCCTTAATCTGCTGCAATGCCACAGCGTCCTGACTTTTCGGAGAGAAGTCTTTCAGGCCAAGCTGCTTGCGGTAGGCATCCCACCAACGGGAAAGAAGCTGGTAGCGTCCGGCGCCTGTTGATTTGAGTTTTGGGTTTAGCGTGACAAGTTTGCGAGGGTGATCGGAGTAATCAGTAAATAGCTCTCCGCCTACAATGACGTCATAACCATGATTTCTGGTTTTCTGACGTCCGTTATCAGTTCCCTCCGACCACGCCAGCATATCGAGGAACGCCTTACGTTGATTATTGATTTCTACCATCTTCTACTCCGGCTTTTTTAGCAGCGAAGCGTTTGATAAGCGAACCAATCGAGTCAGTACCGATGTAGCCGATAAACACGCTCGTTATATAAGCGAGATTGCTACTTAGTCCGGCGAAGTCGAGAAGGTCACGAATGAACTAGGCGATAATGGCGCACATCGTTGCGTCGATTACTGTTTTTGTAAACGCACCGCCATTATATCTGCCGCGAAGGTACGCCATTGCAAACGCAAGGATTGCCCCGATGCCTTGTTCCTTTGCCGCGAGAATGGCGGCCAACAGGTCATGTTTTTCTGGCATCTTCATGTCTTACCCCCAATAAGGGGATTTGCTCTATTTAATTAGGAATAAGGTCGATTACTGATAGAACAAATCCAGGCTACTGTGTTTA
>NZ_JBQBES010000002.1:0-1275000 GCF_051919425.1 Aeromonas sp. 75A
CAAGAAGTTGAGTTTCCATAAAATTTAATCCAGATCTCATTTCAGCGATCAATCCTGTGCACCAATTGATCTGGCACAACTCTCCCTCCGATAAATCATCATTAAATTTACCTATTTGTTAGGGTAACCCTCGAGCAATCATATATTGCGCGGTTTTATTCACCCGCAAGCGAATGTCTGCCCACCCCGCCCGACGGGGAGAGATCCACACCAAGATGGAACGGGTCAGACGAGACCAAAACATTTATCTGGGAGTGATAAACGTGGGTTCACAACACAGGCATATCAATCTGGGCCTCGCCGCCCTGCTGCTGACCAGCTGGCTTGGCGCCAGCGGCTGGGCACAGGCTGATGACGCAACCACCAAGGGCAAGATAGAGGCGCGCAGCGAGCTGTTCGCCAAGGATCACGCCGATCAGTTCACCAGCTGGAAAGGTACCAGCGAGAGCCGCGAGCGCACCGACGCCTTGGCGGAAGATCCCCAGATGGTGGTGCTCTGGGCCGGCTACCCCTTCTCCAAGGATTACAACAAGCCGCGCGGCCACTTCTATGCGCTGACCGACGTGCGGGAAACCCTGCGCACCGGCGCCCCCAAGACTGCCGAAGACGGTCCGCTGCCCATGGCCTGCTGGAGCTGCAAAGGCCCGGACGTGGCCCGCGTCATCGACGAGAAGGGTGAGGATGGCTACTTCAAGGGGATGTGGGCAAAAGGCGGACCGGAAATCGTCAACACCATCGGCTGCGCCGACTGCCACGACACCGCCTCGAAAGAGTTCAAGGAGGGGAAACCCGCCCTGCACCTCTCCCGTCCCTATGCCGACCGGGCCATGACCGCCATCGGCAAGCCATTCAAGGAGCAGGGGCGCTTCGATCAGCAGTCTCAGGTGTGCGGCCAGTGCCACGTGGAGTACTACTTCAGCGGCCCCACCAAGGCGGTGAAATTCCCCTGGGACAAGGGCACCACAGTGGAGCAGATGGAGCAGTATTACGATGAAATAGGCTTTGCCGACTGGACCCATGCCCTCTCCAAGACCCCCATGCTCAAAGCCCAGCACCCCGAGTACGAGACCTGGCGCGCCGGCATTCACGGCCAGAACAACGTCGCCTGCGTCGACTGCCACATGCCCAAGGTGCAGAACGAGCAAGGCAAGGTCTACACCGACCACAAGGTAGGCAACCCCTTCGATCGCTTCGACCAGACCTGCCGCAACTGCCACACCCAGAGCAAGGAGATGCTGCAAGGGGTGGTCAAGCAGCGCAAGGACGCCGTCACCGAGATCAAGCTCAAAGTCGAGAAGCAGCTGGTGCACGCCCACTTTGAAGCCAAGGCCGCCTGGGATGCCGGCGCCACCGAGGCCGAGATGAAGGACATTCTGCAGGACATCCGTCACGCCCAATGGCGCTGGGACTTCTCCATCGCCTCCCACGGGGTGCAGATGCACGCCCCGGAAGTGGCGCTGCGCATGCTGGGAACCGCCCTGGACAAAGCCGCCGACGCCCGCACCAAGCTGGCACGCCTGCTGGCCGCCAAGGGGATCAGCCACGAGATCGCCATTCCTGACATCTCCAGCAAGGAGAAGGCCCAGGCCGCTCTTGGCATGGACATGAAGCAGATGAACGCGGACAAGGCCCAGTTCCTCAAGACCACAGTGCCCGCCTGGGAAGCCGAGGCCAAAGCGGCCGGACGACTGGCGCAGTAATGGAGCGGGCGGGCACTGCGGTGCCCGCCACGGATGGAGGCTTCCTATGGGTGATTTAACAATGGATTTCTTACGACTGATGCTGATGGCAGCCATGCTGCTCACCAGCCTGCAGGGTCAGGCGGCCGAGCCGGCAGCAGCCCCTGTACCAGCTACACATGAGGTGGAATTTTTACGCAATCCCGACAAGGCCTGCACCGACTGTCACAAGGAGCAGAGCGAGGGAATGCACGGCAAGCATGGTCAGGCGACCAATCCCAACAACCTCAAGCCGGTGACCTGCACCAACTGCCACGGCCAGCCCTCCCCCCAGCACCGGGAAGGGGTCAAGGATGTGATGCGCTTCAGCCACAGCCTGAAGGATAAAGAGAGCATCAAGCTTTATCCCATCAGCGAGCAGAATGGAGTCTGCATGAGCTGCCACGAGCCCAAACCACTGCGCGAGGCGCTCTGGGCCCACGACGTGCACGCCACCAAGCTCACCTGCACCAGCTGCCACCAGTTGCATCCGGCCAAGGAGCCCATGGTGGGGCTACCGGAGAAGTCCCGCATCAAGCTCTGCGTCGACTGCCACAGCAAGCAGCATGAGGCCAGCAAGGCCCGGCAGGAGCAGTCCAAACCGGCTACCGGCAAGGAGGCATCATGAGCTGCTCTCGCCGTGACTTTATGGCGGGCATGGGCGCGGGGGCCCTTATCATGATGACGGGGCCGACTCGCTCCCTTGCTACCCCCCTTGCCCACAGCCAGACCATCGACGGGATACGCTATGGCATGATCCACGATGAGACGGCCTGCATCGGCTGCACCGCCTGCATGGATGCCTGCCGGGAGGTGAATCAGGTGCCACAAGGGGTCTCGCGCCTCGAGATCATCCGATCAGGCCCGGTCGGTGAATTTCCCGACGCCGAGTACCGCTTCTTTCGCAAGTCCTGCCAGCACTGCGACAACGCCCCCTGCGTGCATGTCTGCCCCACCGGCGCCTCCCATATCCGCAAGAAGGATGGCATCGTCGACGTCGACGCGGATCTCTGCGTCGGCTGCATGTATTGCCTCGCCGCCTGCCCCTATCAGGTGCGCTTCATCAACCCTGTGACCCGAGTGGCAGACAAGTGCGACTTTTGCCGCAAGACCAACCTGGCGGCGGGCAAGGAGCCGGCCTGCGTGGAATCCTGCCCCACCAAGGCGCTGGTGTTCGGTAATCTGGATGATCCGGACAGCCCCATTGCCCAACGGCTGGTGAAAGAGACCACCTATCGCTACAAGCAGGCACTCGGCACCTCGCCCAAGATGTACCGCGTGCCCAAAGGGGAGATAACGTCATGACCATACAAGACGCATTTCACTTCCCTTCCCTTGTCTGGGACTGGCCCATCGCTATCTATCTCTTTCTGCTCGGCATCTCCGCCGGGGCCACCACCCTCTCGGTGCTGCTGCGCAGCAAGGGGGCCGGCAGCGAGAGCGGCATCATCAAGGCAACCGCCATTCTGGCGCCAGCGAGCGTGATATTGGGGCTGCTCATCCTTATCTTCCATCTGGCCCGCCCTTGGACCTTCTGGAAGCTGATGTTCCACTATCAGTTCGACTCCGTGATGTCGATGGGGGTCATGCTGTTTCAGCTCTATATGGCGGTACTGTTCGCCTGGCTGGCGGTGGTGTTTCGCGCCGAGATCGAGACATTGCGCGGCAGGTTGCTGCAAGAGAAGTTCGCTTTTGTGGATGGGCTGATTGGCTGGCTCGCCCGCATCGAGCGGCTGCTGGCGCCGCTCTTGCTGCTGCTTGCCGTGCTGCTAGGGGCCTACACTGGCTTTCTGCTCTCGGCACTCAAGACCTATCCGCTCTTGAACAACCCGGTGCTGCCGGTGTTGTTTCTGGTCTCGGGCATCAGCTCAGGTATCGCCTCCACCATCTTGCTGGCGGTGACGATCTTCAAGGAGAACCATCACAGCCAGGGGGTGAGCTTTGTCCATCGCTTCGAGCGACCTGTGCTGGCGGTGGAGGTGTTGCTGCTGGTCTGCTTCTTTACCGGCCTCTACTTCGGTGGCGGCCAGAAAGAGGTGGCGATGTGGGCGGCCATCGGCAGTGGCTTCTGGGCTCAGGTGTTCTGGCTCGGGGTGGTGGGCATCGGCATGCTGCTGCCCCAGCTGCTGGCTCTGCTGACCCCGGCGCCCCTGCGGGAGCGAAACGGCCATCTGGTGCTGGTCTGCAGCCTGACACTGGTGGGGATCCTGCTGCTGCGCTACTTCGTGCTTTATGCCGGCCAGATGACGGTAGTTTAAAGATATGATCACCAGCACCAGCCGCCCTTCGGGTGACTGGCGCTGGTTTGTTGCTGGCCCAATGAATTTCTGGTGATGCCAGACACGCTGCTTGGCAATGTTCCCCGCCAAAGGGAGACAACGCGGCGTGTGTGTCATGACATGAATGACATCAAAGATTGAACCGGAGGTTATGTGCTGGCGGAGCTCGGCTATCTCTCACTGTTGCTGGCGGCGGCACTCTCCTTGCTGCAGGGCACCCTGCCCTGGCTGGGATTACGGCTCGCCTCCCCGACCCTGCTGCGCAGCGCCACGCCGCTGGCGCTGATCAATGCCGTCCTGCTATTGGCCGCCCTGCTGCTGCTCGCCAGCTGCTTTGGCCAAGATGATTTCACCGTCAGCTATGTTGCCCAGCACGCCAACAGCGCCCTGCCCCTTGGCTTCAAACTGGCGGCCGTGTGGGGGGGCCACGAGGGCTCCATGCTGTTCTTCGTGTTTGCGCTGGGGCTGTGGGGCGCCCTGGTGGCCCTTTGTTCCAAGCGGGTCGATCCGCTGATCACAGCCCGGGTATTGGCCATCATGGGTCTGATCGTCGGGCTGTTCGGCCTCTATACCCTGATCTTCTCAAGCCCGTTTGACCGCCAATTCCCGGGGCCGCTGGAGGGGCGCGATCTCAACCCCATGCTGCAGGATATCGGCCTCATCATCCACCCGCCCCTGCTCTACCTCGGTTACGTCGGCTTTGCGGTCAACTTCGCCTTCGCCATGGCGGCGCTCCATTCGGGCAGACTGGATGGCGCCGTTGCCCACTGGAGCCGCCCCTGGGCGCTCGGCTCTTGGGTGTTTCTCACCGCCGGTATCGTGCTGGGCTCTTGGTGGGCCTATTACGAACTGGGCTGGGGCGGCTGGTGGTTCTGGGATCCGGTAGAAAACGCCTCCCTGCTGCCCTGGCTGCTCGGCACTGCATTGCTGCACGCTCTTGTCGTCTGCGAGAAGCGCGGTGCCTATGGTCACGCAGTGCTGTTGCTCTCCATCTTCACCTTCGCCTTGAGCCTGCTCGGCACCTTCGTGGTGCGCTCCGGAGTGCTCACCTCGGTGCACGCCTTTGCAGTCGACCCCAGCCGCGGCCTCACCCTCTTGTTACTGCTCGGCTTGCTATTGACCTGCGCCCTCACCCTGTTTGCCCTGCGCGCAGACATTCGCGCCCCCTATGCCCGCTTTGGCTTGCTGTCAAAAGAGGGGCTGCTCGGCGCCGCCATCCTGCTGCTCTGCGTGGCCTGCGCCAGCGTGCTGCTCGGCACCTTCTACCCCATGGTGTTCCAGTCGCTCCATCTGGGCTCGCTGTCGGTGGGCGCCCCCTATTTCAATACCATCTTCGTGCCGCTGGCCCTCTGCCTGATGGCACTGATGACCCAGCTGCCGCGCCTGCGCTGGCAGCAGCTTGCGCCACATTCCCGACTCAACGCTCTGTTGCCACCGCTGTTTGGCCTGCTTGGCGGCGGGCTCATTAGCCTTGCCTATCTGGAACAGGGATCGTTTTCCGGTAGCTGGAGCGGCATCCTCGCCAATATGGTGAGCCTCTGGCTGATGGTCAGCCTGTTGCTCCCGCTCTTGGAACCGACGTCGCTGCGCGAGTTCACCCTCAATCGGTTCGGCAGTTTGCTGGCCCACCTCGGGGTGGCGGTGTGCGCCCTCGGGATCAATCAGGTGAGCCACCACAGTCAGGAAGGAGGCACAGTGCTAAGTGCCAACCAACCCTACCAACTCGGCGCGTTCGAATTTCGCTATGAGGGGAGCGAGCCGGTGATCGGCCCCAACTATACCGCCGAGCGCATCACGCTTAGCGTGCACAAGAGCGGTAAAGAGGTGGCGCGGCTGACGCCTGAGCGGCGCCACTACAGCGTGCGCACCATGAACATGAACGAACCCGGCATCGCGTGGGGAATGTTCGGCGATCTCTACGTGGTGCTGGGTGAGAAGATGGGGCCAGATGCCTATGCCATGCGGCTGCACTACAAGCCGCTGGTGCGCTGGATCTGGCTCGGCGGCCTGTTGATGATGGCAGGCGGCGCCCTGCGTCTGCTCGCCCGTCGCCCTTTGCTAGCCTCCCGTTCCGTTGCGGTTGGCACCACCCATCCCCGGCTCGAACAGGAGGCGTTATGAGATCCCGCCTGCGCCTCTTTGTTCCACTGCTGCTGACCCTGAGCCTCGGCATCCTGCTCTGGCTCGGCCTTGGCAACAATCCCTACAGCCAGGATGACGCGACGCTCGGACGTACCCTGCCTGCGTGGCAGAGCGACAATCTGCTGGACGGGAGTCCGCTCCAGACCGCCAGCCTCAAGGGGGAGCCCTTTGTGCTTAACGTCTGGGCCAGCTGGTGCGTCAACTGCCGCGCCGAGCATCCGTTGCTCAGCGAGCTCGCGGGCACAGTGCCCCTCTATGGTCTCAACTACAGGGACAAGGGGGATGCGGCCCGCGCCTGGCTTATCCAGGCGGGCAACCCCTATCGTGCCGTGCTGGCCGACCCTGACGGCAAACTGGCCCTTGAGCTCGGCGTCTACGGCACGCCGGAGACCTATCTGTTTGATGCCGATGGCACCCTGCTAGCCCGCCATACCGGCGAGCTTACCAAAGGGATCTGGCAACGCCAGTTTGCCCCCCTGTTCGACAAGGCGCGAACTGACGCGCAAATGAAGGCCGCCACAACGGCACCCGCAATTACGCCATCTATTGCGCCGTCTATTGCAATATCAGCTCTGGAGACACAGCCATGATGCGCCGTTCTCTTGCCTGCACCCTGCTGGCCCTCGGCATGCTGCTGAGTGCAACGGCATTTGCCAGCGGGGTCGATACCTATCAGTTTCGCCACCCCGAGCAGCAGACCCGCGCTCAGGAAGTGGCCCGCGCCCTGCGCTGCCCTCAGTGCCAGAACCAGAATCTGGTGGAGTCCAACTCCCCCATCGCGCGGGATCTGCGGCTAGAGGTCTACCGCTGGGTGGACGAGGGACAGAGCGACGAGCAGGTTATCGCCCGCATGACGGAGCGCTTCGGCGATTTCGTCCGCTACGATCCCCCCTTCAAGGCCAGCACGGCGCTACTGTGGGGCGGTCCCCTGCTGCTGTTGGGGCTGGCGCTGTTGATCCTGTCTCGCCGCCTGACGCGCACAAAGGTGCAACCCATCCCTGCCGTTAAGGCCATCGTTGAGGCCCCCCCTCAGCCCGCCGCCGATCCGCGCAGCGAATTGAATTTGCTGATCATGCACGGGGAGCAGGCAGGCCTCTCCCCCGACCAACCGCTATACGGGGAGCTGAGCGCCGCCCGCCTGGCCAACGCCATCCCGGCGGCTGAGCTGGCCCTGCGAGCGCAACTGGCCAGCCAGCGTGACAATCGCGGCCGCAATAACCAGCACGGGCGGGCCTTGTTGCTGCTTGGCCTCCTGGCCATCGCGGCCGTTGCCGCTGTGTATTTCAGCAGCGGCCGCTATCAGGCATGGCAGGATTATGCATCCCGTCCCGATCCGCTGGCGGGGTTGAGCCCGCGGGCTCTGCAGGACAAGGAGCTGGGGAGTCTGCATCAGAAGCTTCAGCGCAGCCCCGCCGACCTCGACAGCTGGGCGGCGCTCGGCCAGCTCTATCTCTATCGGGGTGAATATGACAACGCCCTGCTCGCCTACCAACGTCTCGCTCTGCTGGAGGGGGGCGCCAGCGCGGCGACTCAAGCCGCCCAAGCCACTGTGCTCTACTATCAGGCGGGCCAGCAGCTGACTCCCGAGGCAACCCGCCTGCTGGAGAGCGCCCTCAAGCAGGACGCGGGGGAAGTGAGCGCCCTGATGCTGCTCGCCTCCGATCACTTCCTGCATGGCCGCTACAGCCAGGCCATTGCCCTGTGGCAGCAACTGCTCGATGGCGAGCGCCCTCGCATCAATCGGGCCGCGCTGATTGAGGCGATCCAGACGGCAAGCATAATGGGCGGGTAACCCCTTGATTAAAGGAGGGTAATCGTGGTGATATGGCGCCGCGACCACGCAAGTGGCTCAGCACTCTCTTTCAATAGACAAGGATGTCTGGATGCAACTCACCCTGTTAAACGACTCGGGTAAATTCGATGGGCTCGATGACACCATTAGGCACGTTTTTGCCGAGACGGCGCACAAATTGAATGCCTTGTTCGATCTCTCCCAACTGGATGTCACCTTCAGCCCTTTTGCCGAGGGGGATGCTCCCGATTCGGGTATCGGTGGCTGGGCCATCAACATGTATCGAATAGAACTCCAGCTTGATCTGGAACGGCCTGATATCAAAGAGGTGATCATCACAGAATTGCCTGCCGTGCTGGCCCACGAAGTCCACCATATCGTGCAAAAGAAGAACAAGGTGGAAGCAGAAACACTGGCCGAAAACCTGATTTTTGAAGGACTGGCCTGCTACTTTGAGCAGAGGTTCAATGGTGGCACCCTCCCCTCGCTGTTCAAGGAGTCTCATCACCATGACTGGCAATCGCTCCTGGCAGAGATGACGCCCCATCTATCCAGCAAGCAGTTCAACTATTTAGACTTTTTTTACTGCCGTGATAACCGGCCATTTCCCAAATATGCCGGTTACTGGGTGGGGTTCAATCTGGTGACCAACTATCTGGCCAAAAATGGACTGAATGAAATAGAGGTCATGGGTCTACCCGCCGAAGCGTATTTCAATTAACACGCCTTCATACTGTTCGTGGCTATCACAGAGCCCAAATCCGGAGAGAAGATCATGATCCCCATTCGCTGCAAGGCCGTATCCGGCGTTGCCCTTACCACTGTCGATGGCGAAACCAGATTGCTGGTGATGAAACGGGTCAAGGGAGGCTTCTGGTGCCATGTGGCGGGCACGGTGGAGGCGGGTGAAACCGGCTGGCAGACCATTATTCGGGAGTTTGGCGAAGAGACGGGGATCAAGGTCACCGAGCTCTACAACGGCCAGTATCTGGAGCAGTTTTACGAGGCGAGCTTGAATACGGTGGAGGTGGTGCCGGTCTTTGTGGTCTATTGCCCGCCCAATCAGGCGGTGACCCTCAACGACGAGCACACCGAATATCGCTGGTGTTCCCTGGCCGAGGCCAAGGCGCTGGTGAGTTTCCCCGGCCAGAAGGCGCTCTACGACCATATCTGGCACCACTTTGTCGACAACGCCCCCTCTCCCCTGATGCGGGTTGATATCTGCTGACTGCGCACAACTTCCCCCTGTAAATGCAACACGCCCCCGGATGGGGGCGTGTTGCATCTAAAGCCAGCCAAGCGCTTTTGTTAGCCCAAGCAGATGGCCTACGGCCGCTCGCCAGCGGCCAGACGGCGGTTGATATCGGCGATAACCGGGGCTATATCCGCCAGAGTGTCGATGACATAGTGAGCCCCCGCCGCCCGCAGTTTGGCCTCGGCCGGTGCGCGCCGGGCGGCGATCTCCGCCTCGCTCATGGCGGCAAACTCTTCCCAAGTGGCACCAAATTCGTTGCCGGAAACCGACAATCCCACCGTCCACATGCCCGCGCTAAGCCCTTCGCTGATACCCGGTACGGCGTCATCCACCTTGATGCAGCGATGCACCGCGCTCACTCCCAGCTCAATTACGTTGGCCAGCGCCATCCAGGGACCGGGGCGACCACCAGCCTTGAGGTCATCGGTGGCGACCCAGTGATCCGGGCGATAGCCGTGATCGGCCGCGGCTGGCACCAGCGCCTCCATCACCGGACGGGGGTAACCGGAGCAGGAGCCGATTTTCATCCCCTGCACCCGCAGAGCATCCAGCACCGGCAACACGCCGGGGATGGGAGCGGCAAAGCGGGTCACGGCGGCAATCTGCAGCGGCATAAAGGTGTGATAAAGGTGGTCCACCTCGGCGTGGCTCATGGGGTGGCCAAAGCGAGCCTGCCAGCGCGCATCCACCGAGGGCAGACGGCCCAGCGCGGCGATATGATCCCACTTGCCAAGGCCCATGGGCTGGCGTGCTTCGTCCAGGGTCACAGCAAAGTCATAGGCGCGGGCGAAGGCCTCGACAAAGATGGAGGTGGGGGCGAAGGAGCCGAAATCGACGACGGTACCGGCCCAGTCGAGGATCAGCGCCTCCACGTCGGTGGTCGGGTGAATGGCAATCTGCAAGTCAGTCATGGTGGTGTTCCTGTTTCGGTGAAAGTGCGATCTCGCCCAATGCGCGATCGAGAATGGTGATGGCGCGCACCAGATCGGCGCGGGTGATATTGAGCGGTGGCGAGAGCTGGATAACGTTCCCTTGGGAGACCTTGAAGCTGAGCCCCAGCTCCAGACAGCGGTAGAGCAGCCGCTCGGCGGCTTGGCTATTGCGGGCGCGACTCTGATGATCGACCACCAGATCGAGCGCCCAAAGCATACCGATACCGCGCACCTGCCCGATCAGCGGGTGACGTTCGGCCAACTTGCCGAGCTCGGCCGCCATAAAACGGCCATCCTCCTGCGCTTTTGCCAGCAACCCCTCTTCGCGGATGGTCGCGATGGTCGCGAGCGCCGCCGCGCAGCCGATAGGGCTCTTCTCGTGGGTGTAGTGACCGAGTGAAATAGCTGCGGCCTGATTGAACCGGTCGCGGGTGATGAGCGCTGCAAACGGCACCACCCCGCCCCCCAGCCCCTTGCCCAGACAGATGATGTCGGGCTCGATGCCGAACTCTTCAAAGCTGAACCAGTGGCCGGTGCGCCCCAGGGCATTGGGGATCTCGTCGACGATCAACAACACCTTGTGGCGATCGCAGATCTCCCGCACCCGCTGCCAGTAGGCCTTCGAGGGCACCTGCACATCGGTGTTGCGGATAGGTTCGGCGATAAAGGCGCCTATTCCTCCCTCCTTCTCGATGACGTACTCCAGATAATCGGCGTAGTGCACATCATCCCCCTCCCCGCGATACCAGACGCCGCGATATCGGGTGGGCGGCGGGATGCGCTCCACGCCGGCTATCAAGGGGCCCATGCCGGCGCGAAAACAGGCCTCGCCGCCGACCGAGATGGCATCGAGGGAGGCGCCATGAAAGGCATCCCAGAGGGACACCACCTTGCTGTTGCCGGTGATGAAACGGGCGAGCTTCAGGGCAATCCCCACCACCTCGCTGCCGCCGGGGGCAAACAGCACTCGGTTGAGATCGCCCGGGGCCAGTTCAGCCAGGGTGCGGGCACAGTCAATGGCAACCTGATGGGTATAGCGGCGGGGCGCGAACGGCAGATCGGCGAGTTGCTGCTGCACCGCGGCCACCACCCTGGGGTGACCGTGACCCAGCTGATGAACGCTGTTGCCGTGAAAATCGAGGTAACGCTTGCCCGATACACTGGTCAACCAGCTCCCCTGCGCGCACTCAAGCAGATCCAGACAGGGGGTGGAGAGCGCCTGATGGAGGAAATAGCGGCTATCCTCCGCCAATCCGGCCTGTACATCTTCGCTCTGGTCAGCCCACCAGCGCGCCCGCCCCTCGCCGAGGTTGATATCCCCTTCGCTATCGGCGCGGCCGCTACCGTGCAGCTTATGGTCATGCAAATCGCGGCCACGCAGATCACGACCCTGAGCCAGCATGCTGGTCATCGCGCGTCCCCTTGCCAGTAGCAGGCGCTGGCCATGGCGGCGAGCAGATCGCGTACCCGCCCTGGGGTCACATCGCCGATATTGCCGATACGGAAGCAATCGGCTTGGGAGACCTTGCCCGGGTAGATGACAAAGCCCTGCGCCTTGAGCCGCTGGTAGAAGTCAGCGAAGCGGTAGTCAGGGTGGGTCGGAGAGTAGAAGGCGGTGATGATGGGAGACTGCCACTGCTCGGGCAGCAGCGGCGCAAAGCCGAGGGCAGCCATGCCATCCACCAAGGTGCGCTGATTCTCGCTGTAGCGCTGATGGCGGGCGGCAATGCCCCCCTCCTCTTCCAGCTCGCGCAGGGCCTGGGCAAAGGCAAGCACGGTATGGGTGGGCGAGGTAAAGCGCCACTTGCCCCCCTGCAACTCCATGGTCTGCCACTGGGCGTGCAGGTCGAGGGAGACCGAGCGAGCACGACCGGCGCAGGCCGTCAGTGCGGCGCGGCGGGCGATGACAAAGCCAAAACCCGGCACCCCCTGAATGCACTTGTTGGCCGAGCTGATAAGAAACTCGATGCCAAGGCGTCCCATATCGATGGGGATACCGCCAAAGCTGCTCATGGCATCGACGATCAGGCGAATACCGCGGCGCTGGCAGAGCTCGGCCACCTCGTCGAGCGGGTTGAGCATGCCGGTGGTGGTCTCGCAGTGCACCATGGCCAAGTGGGTGATCTCGGGGTGGCGCCTCAGCATCGCCTCGATGGTGGCGGGTTCGGGGCGGGTGGTCTCGCCACAGTCCAACTCGAGGTGGCGCAGGCCAAGGCAGCGTGCCATCTCCCCCATGCGGGCACCGTAAGCGCCGTTGTTGATGATCAGCAGACACTCATCGACGCCTATCGCCGAGCCCAGCACGCTCTCCACCACATAGCTGCCACTCCCCTGCAGCAAGACGACGCTGTAGTCACTTTGATATTCCGGGCCAGTGGCGAGGCGCACCAGCTCGCGGCGGATGGGCTCCACCACCCCCTGGTTATAGTCCGCATCCCAGGTACAGCTGTCTTGCAGCATGGCGGCACGCACAGTGGCGGTGGTCGAGAGGGGGCCCGGGGTCAGCAGCAGGTAATCGACGGCGGCAGGGGCCGCAGGAATATGGGTCATGACTTCGCTCCTTTTTGGTATATACCAGAATGAGCGCATTGTGGGTAACTGCCCCGCCAAGGTCAAAGGGGTGGCGCTACGTGCAACAAAAAATTCATTTTCAGCGCCGGGATCGCGATAATCTAGGAAGCCTGAACAACAGGGGCGATTCTGGTATCTACCAACGCATGTTGATGTTGCCGTGTAACGACCGAGCAGATGACCTGCCCTGTGCCCAGCCTATTGCCCAACTCATTGCACAACTTATTGCAAAACCAGGGATTTTCATGAGCAAACCCCAATATCTGCAGATCAAGGATGCCCTCGCTAACCAGATCCTGGCGGGGGGTCTGGCCCCCAACGACAAGCTCCCCTCCGAGCGGCTGCTGGGTGAACTCTATGGCACCACAAGGGTCACCATCCGCGAGGCGCTGGTGCAGCTGGAGGCGAACGGCCTTATCTATCGGGAGGATCGCCGCGGCTGGTTCGTCACCCCGCCGCGCTTTCGCTTGAACCCCAGACGCACCTCCAACTTTCACCAGATAGTGCGGGAGCAAGGGGGTGAACCGCACACCGAGCTGCTGGAGAAAAGCCGCCAGGCGGTGCCGCCCGCGTTGATGGCGCAACTGCAGCTCAAGCCGTTCGACAGCCTCTTTTTGCTCAAGCGACTGCGCTATGCCAACGGGCGCGCCATCTGCTACTGCGAGAACCACTGCCTGCCAGAGCGGGTCCCGGGCCTGCTGGAGCTGGATCTCAACGGCAGCCTGACCGAGATCTATCAGGCCCATTACGATCTTCACTACGCCCGCATGCAGGTGCGTTTCTTCCCCACCGCCCTGCCGGACGAGGTGGCCAAGGCGCTGGGAGCCACCGCCGGCCTGCCCGCCCTGCGCCTCGAGCGGCTCAACTTCGATCAGCACGGCCGGGTGCTCGACTTCGATCTGGAGTACTGGCGCCACGACAGCCTGGAGATCGAAGTGGATACCCAGGATTAGTCACGGATAAATCAGGAACGGCAAAACGTCACGGGGCTGTCACGGTCACGTCATAAAGATCCCCTAGCCTCTCTCTCGACCAATCTGGTTTATACCAAACCAATTTAACTGGAGAAGAGGATGAAACAGGGAACCCATCTGCTGGCCGCCGCCGTGCTGGCTGCCATGACCGCCCCGGCACTGGCCGCGACCGATCTCACCGTCTACACCGCCTTCGAACCGGAGCAGCTCAACGAGCTGAGAACCGCGTTCGAGCGCCAGCATCCGGACATCAACATCAAGTGGGTGCGTGACTCCACCGGCGTGGTCACCGCCCGCTTGCTGGCAGAAAAAGCCCAGCCCAAAGCGGATGTGGTATGGGGTCTGGCCGCCACCAGCCTGATGCAGCTCGATCAGCAGCAGATGCTCAATGCCTATGCACCGAAAGGACTGGACAAGCTCGACAGCCGCTTTCGCGACAGCAAGGCCGAGCCTCACTGGATCGGTCTGGACGCCTTCTTCAGCGCTATCTGCTTCAACAAGGTAGAGGCGGAAAAACAGGGGATCCCGGCCCCCACCAGCTGGGCCGACCTCACCAAGCCCATCTACAAGGGCAAGGTGATCATGCCCAACCCCAGCTCCTCCGGCACCGGTTACCTGAGCGTTGCTGGCTGGCTGCAGACCATGGGCGAGCAGCAGGGCTGGCAATTCATGAACGGCCTGCACCAGAACATCGACCGTTACACCCACTCGGGCTCCGCCCCCTGCAAGCTGGCCGCCAGCGGTGAAACGGTGATCGGTATCTCCTTCGACTTCCCGGCTACCAGCCTCAAGGCCAAGGGTGCCCCCATCGAGGTGGTGTTCCCGAAAGAGGGGTCGGGCTGGGATATGGAAGCCGCCGCCATCATCAAGGGCACTCCCAAGCTGGAAGCCGCCAAACAGCTGCTCGACTTTGCCGCCACCGAACAGGCCAATACCCTCTACAACAAGTCGTTCGCAGTGGTCGCCATTCCGGATGTGGCCAAACCCAGAGCCGGCTATCCCGCCAATATCAAAGGCCAGATGATCGACAACGACTTTGGCTGGGCTGCCCGCGAGCGCAACACCATCCTGGCCCAGTGGAGCGCCAGCTTCGACGGCAAGACCGAAGCCAAACAGTAAGCGTGAAGGGCGGCGGTTTGTTCACGCCAGACACACCGCTGCCAATAAACTGCCAGTCGAAGGCCAACAGCTGTTGGCCTTCGCTTTTTGGTTTTAACTTCCCGAGTTTGTATTGCCTTCAATTAGCGATGCTTAGTCCATCCACACAGGGCCCAACCACTTGCTGGTGACCCGATCTCATTTGACTGTCATCAAGCTGTCATCCCCCGATCACCTGACCGTCACACTTCACATGCAAACTGGTATATACCAAATCAGTAGCGAGTCGAACCATGGCCCAGCCCTATCTGGACATTCAACATCTCAACAAGCAGTTCGGTGCTTTTCAGGCCCTCAAGGGGATCTCTCTGACCATTGAGCCGGGGGAGTTTATCTGCTTTCTCGGCCCCTCCGGCTGCGGCAAAACCACCCTGCTCAGAGCCATCGCCGGGCTGGATCTAGCGGACAACGGCGAGATCTGGCAAGGAGGGCGCAATATCTCCCGCCTGCCGCCCCAGGAGCGCGATTTTGGCATCGTGTTTCAGTCCTATGCTCTCTTCCCCAACCTGACGGTGGCCCAGAACATCGCCTTCGGCCTTGAGAATCAGGGGCTGGCGCGGGATCTCATCAAGGAGCGAGTCGATCACTGGCTGGGGCTGGTGGATCTCACTGCCCAGTCCCACAAATACCCGAGCCAGATCTCTGGCGGCCAGCAGCAGCGGGTGGCGCTGGCCCGGGCGCTCGCCCTCTCCCCCGGCCTGCTGCTGCTGGACGAACCGCTCAGCGCGCTGGATGCGCTGGTACGCACCCACCTTCGCAGCGAGATCCGCGCCCTGCAGCAGCGCCTTGGCATCACCACCATCATGGTGACCCACGATCAGGAAGAGGCGCTGACCATGGCCGATCGCATCGTGGTGATGGAGGGCGGCCGCATCGTACAGGTGGGCACTCCGCAGGAGATCTACCACCAGCCTGCCAGCCGTTTCGTGGCAAGCTTTGTCGGTACCATGAACTTCCTCGAGACCCTGGTGCTGAGCCCCAATCAGGTGCGCCTCAACGAACAACCGCTGACACTTGCCAACCAGGCCGCGGCCGGCAGCAAATTGCAGGTGGCGATCCGCCCCGAGGCAATCACCCTGAGTGCGCCGAGCGAGCCGTATCTTGGGCAACATGGCGTTGAAGCAACCATCGATCAGGTGGAGTTTCTCGGCGCCGCTCAGCGCCTTATCTGTACCGCCGACACCTATCTGGGCCCACAGCAAATTCTGGTGGAACGCCCGACCCATGAGCTGCCCCGCCACGAACAGGGTGGCTGGCGCAGCGGCATGCGCTGCTCGCTGCACTGGCCCGCCGGGGCGATGCAGCTGTTTGAAGGAGAGCGCCCATGACAGCCCCCCTTGCGACCTCCTCCCTGCTGCCACCAGTGACAGCCCGGCAAGACTCTCGCTGGCAGCGGCTCTGTCGCGGCTGGAGCCGGGATCAGCTGCTGCAACTGATCCTGCTGGTGCTCGGCATCGCCCTGCTCACCGGCGGTCTGTTGCTGCCACTGCTCACCATGCTGCAAAAGAGTCTGCAGGATGAGAACGGCCTCTGGGTGGGCCTTGCCAACTTCAGCGCCTACTTCGACTCCCCTCATCTGGGGCGCACCATCGGCAACACCCTCTGGCTCGGGGTGCTGATCACCGCGCTGGTGGTGACCATCGCCTTTGGCTACGCCTATGCCCTCACCCGCACCTGTATGCCGGGCAAGAGCCTGTTTCGCCTCATCGGTTTGATCCCGCTCCTGATGCCCTCCCTGTTGCCCGCCATCAGTCTGGTCTACTGGTTTGGCAATCAGGGGATCGCCAAGGGGCTGCTCGGCGGCGAGAGCATCTACGGCCCCATCGGCATCGTCATTGGCCTTGGCTTCTGGTGCTTCCCCCACGCCCTGATGATCCTTATCACGGCGCTCGGCCAGAGCGATGCCCGCCTCTATGAAGCCTCCCGGGTGCTGGGCAGCAGCGGCTGGCGCACCTTTGTCACCGTCACCCTGCCTACCGCCCGTTATGGCCTGCTCAGCGCCGCCATCGCGGTCTTCACCCTTACCATCTGCGACTTTGGGGTAGCCAAGGTGATTGGCGGCCAGTACAGCGTGCTCGCTACCGATATCTACCGGCAGGTGATCGGAATGCAGAACTTCTCGCTGGGCGCCGTTGCCAGCGTCACCCTGCTGCTGCCGGCACTGTTGAGCTTTGCGCTGGAGCACAGGGTGCGCAGCAAGATGCAGGAGCAGAGCAGCACCAAGGCGGTGCCCTATCAGCCCAAACCCCATCGGCTGCGGGATCTGCTGGCGCTCGGTTGGTGCACGCTCTGGGCCCTGCTGTTTCTGGCGCTGGTGGGGATGGCGGTTTACGGATCCCTGGTGCAGTTCTGGCCCTACAACCTCGCTCTGACGCTGGATCACTATGCCTTTGACAGCAACAGCGTCTATGGCTGGCAGCCCTTTACCAACACCTTGCAACTGGGCCTCTATACCGCGCTGATCGGCACCGTGCTGGTGATGGTGCTGGCCTGGGCGCAGGAGAAGGGGCGCCACTTCGCGCCGCTGCGCCAATTGCTGCATCTGCTCGCCATGCTGTCGCTGGCGGTGCCCGGCATGGTGCTGGGGCTCGGTTACATCTTCTTTTTCAACGGCAATCCGCTCTTTGGCGGCCTATACGGCACCCTGCCGCTGATGGTGCTCTCCTGCGTCATCCACTACTACACGGTGGGCCATATGACGGCGCTGACCAGCCTCAAGCAACTGCCCAAGGAGCTGGAGCTGGTGGCCATCTCATTGCGCATTCCGCTCTGGAAGGCGTTCTGGCGGGTCACCCTGCCCGCCTCCCTGCCAGCGATCTTGGAGATCTTTATCTATCTGTTCGTCAACGCCATGACCACCACCTCGGCGGTGATCTTCCTCTATTCGAGCGACAGCGTGCTCGCCTCCATCGCCGTACTCAATATGGAGGATTCCGGCGATACAGCCGCGGCCGCCGCCATGGCCACCCTGATCCTGCTGGCCGCCGCCACCGCCAAGCTGCTCCAGCTCTTTTTGAGCCGCGCCCTGCTGGATCGCACCCAGCGCTGGCGCCACCAATAACCTTATCGAGGAGTCATCATGTCCACTCTCCCCTTCTGGCTGGCCGAAGCGCTCGCCGCCGAACAGTCCGCGCCCCCCATCCCCCTGGTCGGCAACCACGAGGCCGATGTCTGCATCGTCGGTGGCGGCTTTACCGGGCTGTGGAGCGCCATCGCCCTTAAACAGGCCGAACCGCACCTGCACGTCATAGTGCTGGAAAAAGATCGCTGCGGCAGCGGCGCCTCCGGGCGCAACGGCGGCTGCCTGCTCACCTGGTCGGCCAAGTACCTGACCTTAAAGCGTCTCTTTGGGGAAGATCAGGCTGCCTGGCTGGTGCAAAGATCCGAGCAGGCGGTGCACGAGATCGCCCGCTTCTGCGAACAGCACAATATTGAGGCACAGCTGAGGGTCGAGGGCACCTGCTACACAGCCACCAGCGAGGCCCAGCGCGGCCTGATGGAGCCGGTATTGCAGGAACTCAAGCGAGCCGACCTTAACCAGTGGCAGGCGATTGCGGAGGGTGAACTGGCGAGCCAGAGCGGCTCCCACGTTCATCTGGAGGGGCTCTACAGCGCCCACGCCGGTTCGGTGCAACCGGCACTGTTGGTGCGCGGCCTGCTGCGGGTGGCGCGGGAGCTGGGGGTCGAGGTCTATGAGCACTCCCCCATGCAGCGCCTTGAGGCGGGCCAGCCGGCACGGGTGCAAACGCCGCAGGGTGAGGTGCGTGCCCGCAAGGTGGTACTGGCCCTCAACAGCGCCATGGTGCAGCACTTTCGCGAGTTTCGCCGCAGCATAGTGCTGGTCTCTTCCGATATGGTGATCACCGACCCCGCGCCGGATGCACTGGCCGCCCAGCAGCTTGCGCACGGCCGCTCCGTGGTGGATGGCCGCACCTTTGTGCATTACTACCGCTCCACCCCGCAAGGGCGGCTGATGCTGGGCAAGGGGGGCAACACCTTCGCCTTTGCCAACCGCCATCTGGCCGAGTTTGATGCCCCCAGCCGTTATCTTGCCCCCCTCACCCGCACCCTGCGCCGCTTCTTTCCGGCGCTCAAAGAGGTGCCCATCGCCGCCAGCTGGTGCGGCGCCTCCGACCGCTCGGTAGATGGCCTCCCCTTCTTCGGCCACTGGCGAGGGCAGCCCAATATCGTCTATGGCCTCGGCTACTCCGGCAACGGAGTGGCGCAAAGCTGGATGGGTGGCCAGATCCTGGCGGCTTTGGTGCGCGATGAAGTGCGGGAAGAGGACAAGCCGTGGCGCGACTGTGCGCTGGTCAGCGGCCCGCGCGGCTATTTTCCGCCCGAACCCTTTCGCTGGCTGGGCGCCATGGCGGTGCGCAACGCCATCCGGCGCAAAGAGCGGGCGGAAGATGAGAACCGCCCGGTAGCCTGGTATGACAAACAACTGGCCAAACTTGCCGATGCGGCGGGCAAGGCGGATAAATAAGTTATTTCACTTGACCTTGATATTGCACCAGGCTCTAACGCTTGGCCTCTCAGGCGACCTCATCGTGGATGAGCTATCCACATCTTCATCGGCAATCATCCATAACAATGTGCTGACCAGAAGGTCAGCACATATATAGTTACAACACTAATTAAAAATTCACTGCGGCGTTAAATCTAATATCCCAGAGGTCAAGGTCCTGACGCCCGATACTGTAATAACCGGTGATAACTTCAAAACGCTGATGACGCTGAGGGGCTACCGCCAGTGCAATCCGTGCAGATCCACTCCACGGGGTCGTACTTTCCATTGTCAGATTTTCATTCAGGATCTGACCATCATTGGGACGCTCAATATCATAACGAACCCCAAGACGCAGGGCCGGTATAATTTGAACCCCATCGGTTGTGGTGAAAATACGACTGATATCCCCTGATGCTTCACTGGTGGCATATTCAAAAGAGTTTTCATTAACCCGCAATGTCACGTTATAAATCTGGTTTGCATAAGGCAATGAGCCTGTGTAATCAAACGCATCGGATTTATTGTGACTGTAAAAGAGGGCAAGCTTGGGCCGCAGCAGATATTCACCAACATCGTAGCCGCCGGTCAGGTTGGCTGAGATCAACCCGGTCGTTGTCTTGAAACTCCCTTTAAGTACATCGAGTTCGGTATCGTTATCAGTTCGTCCCCATGCAGCCCAGCCATCCAGCAGCCAGTGCGTATCTAGCCTATAGCCGCCATATGGCCCAACAAAGAAGCTGTCCCCCTCATTTCGTACCGAACTGCCAAACGTGCCAAGAGAGGTTTTGCTATTGGCAAATGCAATACCGCCCAGCCCGTCTTTACCAAGGGATCTGTGTATACCGATCAAAAAGCTGTTGGCATGTCCGGATGTGTCTATCTCGTTACGATCATCGGAGACTCCGGTATGGCGTACATCAGTCCATACCTGCCACAACCCCTTTTGACTGGCAATATCTTCAAATTGGTCAAGCCCGACAACGACACGATCTGAAATACTGAGGGAGCCGCTCAAATAGCCCATCAAGGCATCTGCACTGATACTGGTCACAATATTGCGGATCGGGTCACTCCCACCGCCGGTGCCACCACCACTACCACCATTGCTGCCATCCCCACCGCCGGATCCGCCACCAGTTCCACCATTGCCGCCCCCCCCACCGCCGGTTCCGCCACCACTTCCTCCATTGCTGCCGCCACCACCTCCGGTTCCGCCACCAGTGCCACCGTTACTCTCTCCCCCATCGATCGGGGGAATATTTGGAAATACCGGATTGGTCTGGTTTCTCGAATCGAGGAAGCAGTTGAAAGAACCATCCGCATTGAGGAGATCCAGTTTGTGAGTCCCGTTAAGGTCATCAAGTACTACAGGTGAGACACTCAGGTGCAACGACGCGCGGTTTGCATTCCAACTATCGATTTCAGATACCCCGGGAGCAGAGAGGCGAAAATTCCCCCCGGAACCTGGACTTGAAAGCCATAGTGATACCGAATTGTCAGCCGAACGCCCAAGAAACTTTAGATGCTGCCCCGGTTGCCTGTTCGGGCAATCCGCCGCCCATGCTGTTGGCAAGCAGATACTGGTAAGGCAGCCAATTCCCAAAATACGTGAAATCATTATGTCCTCCTGACACTACGTTATCTCACTGACATCCTTGCATGACTTTTAGCATTCCCCACAAACAGGTCACTCGATGCAATGGGTAAAGGAACAAATCAATCTGACAAGTTCAAATCGCAGACTATTTTAGTATCCACACTGTTTCTGGTCTCCTGTAATAAAATTCGTTTAGCGCCTGAATCGCGATGATTGATTAAATCAAACCACTTTAAAACCCATAAAAAATGCCGCCCATCGGGCGGCACTTTTATTAGAGATAACGGGCTAACAGGAATTACCAGCCGGTTACTTCGCGCAGGGCCTTGCCGATATCGGCCAGGGAGCGGACGGTTTTCACGCCAGCATCTTCCAGCGCGGCAAACTTCTCGGCGGCAGTACCCTTGCCACCGGAGATGATGGCGCCAGCGTGGCCCATCCGCTTGCCGGGAGGGGCGGTAACACCCGCGATATAGGAGACCACCGGCTTGGTGACGTGGGCCTTGATATAGGCCGCTGCGTCTTCCTCGGCGTTGCCGCCGATCTCGCCGATCATCACGATCGCTTCGGTCTGCGGGTCGTTCTGGAACATCTCCAGAATGTCGATAAAGTTGGAGCCCGGGATGGGGTCGCCACCGATACCGACACAGGTGGACTGGCCAAAGCCCTCGTCAGTGGTCTGCTTGACCGCTTCGTAGGTCAGGGTGCCGGAGCGGGAGACGATGCCCACCTTGCCCGGCTTGTGGATGTGGCCCGGCATGATGCCGATCTTGCACTCACCCGGGGTGATCACGCCCGGGCAGTTGGGGCCGATCATCCGCACGCCGGTCTCTTGCAGCTTCACTTTGACGTCCAGCATATCCAGCGTCGGGATGCCTTCGGTGATGGTGACGATGAGCTTGATGCCCGCGTCGATCGCTTCCAGGATCGCGTCCTTGCAGAACGGAGCCGGCACATAGATGACGGAGGCGGTGGCGCCGGTCGCTTCGACCGCGTCACGTACGGTGTTGAACACCGGCAGGCCCAGATGGGTGGTGCCGCCCTTACCCGGGGAGACGCCGCCCACCAGCTGGGTGCCGTAGGAGAGCGCCTGCTCGGAGTGGAAAGTACCCTGACCGCCGGTAAAGCCCTGGCAGATGACTCGGGTGTCCTTGTTGATCAGTACGCTCATCAGTTGGCCTCCGCTGCTTTGACGACTTGCTGCGCGGCATCGGTCAGACTCTTGGCCGCAATGATGTTGAGGCCGCTCTCGGCCAGCTTGATACCACCCAGCTCGGCGTTGTTGCCTTCCAGACGGACCACGACGGGCACCTTGACCCCCACTTCCTTGACCGCACCGATAATGCCTTCCGCGATCATGTCGCAGCGCACGATGCCGCCAAAGATGTTGACCAGCACCGCTTTGACGTTGCTGTCGGAGAGGATGATCTTGAACGCCTCGGTTACGCGCTCCTTGGTGGCGCCGCCGCCGACGTCAAGGAAGTTGGCCGGCTTGCCGCCGTGCAGGTTGACGATGTCCATGGTGCCCATGGCCAGACCCGCGCCGTTGACCATGCAGCCGATGTTGCCATCGAGGGCCACATAGTTCAGCTCCCACTGTGCGGCGTGCGCTTCGCGGGGGTCATCTTGTGACGGGTCGTGCATCTCGCGCAGCTTGGGCTGACGATACAGTGCGTTGGCGTCGATGTTGATCTTGCCATCCAGGCAGTGCAGGTTGCCCTGCGCGGTGATCACCAGCGGGTTGATCTCCAGCAGCGCGAAATCGCAATCCAGGAACATTTGGCCCAGACCCATGAAGATCTTGGTGAACTGTTTGATCTGATCGCCGACCAGACCCAGTTTGAAGGCCAGTTCGCGGGCCTGATAAGCCTGCGGACCCACCAGCGGATCGATAGCCGCCTTGTGGATCAGATGGGGGGTTTCGTGGGCAATCTTCTCGATATCCACGCCACCTTCGGTCGAGGCCATGAAGACCACGCGGCGAGAGCCACGGTCAACCACGGCGCCCAGGTAGAGCTCTTTGGCGATGTCGGTGCAAGATTCCACCAGGATCTTGGTGACCGGCTGGCCGTTGGCATCGGTCTGGTAGGTCACCAAATTTTTGCCAAGCCAGTTTTGGGCAAAAGCACGGATCTCATCCTTGCTCTTGGCCACTTTCACGCCGCCCGCTTTACCGCGGCCACCGGCGTGTACCTGGCATTTGACGACCCAGGTATTGCCGCCAATCTTGTCGGCCGCTTCGGCCGCTTCTTGTGGGGTAGCACAGGCATAACCTTCGGAGACCGGCAGGCCATACTCGGCAAACAGCTGTTTTGCCTGATATTCATGCAGATTCATAGATGCTCTATCCGTGTTGTAGGTATTTCCGTCCGGGGCTGGTGTTTCTCAATCCCCTGTGAATGGGGGCCTGGGCGGCCCCTCGTTATCTTTCAATCGCTCGGGTATTACTCAAACGTCCAGCAGCACACTCAGCTCGGGGCGCAAACCCCTTGCCCGGGTGCCACAGGCTTAGACGTCCAGCAACAGACGGGTCGGGTCTTCCAGCAGCTCCTTGACGGAGACCAGGAAGCCTACCGATTCGCGTCCGTCGATGAGACGGTGATCGTAGGAGAGCGCCAGATACATCATCGGCAGGATCTCGACCTTGCCGTCAACGGCCATCGGGCGATCCTGGATCTTGTGCATGCCCAGAATGGCGCTCTGGGGCGGGTTGATGATCGGGGTGGACATCAGGGAGCCGAACACGCCACCGTTGGTGATGGTGAAGTTGCCGCCAGTCAGTTCATCCACGGTCAGCTTGCCGTCACGGCCCTTGCCCGCCAGATCCTTGATGGCCTTCTCAATGTCCGCCAGGCTCATGTTGTCGCAGTCGCGCAGCACCGGCGTCACCAGACCACGGGGGGTGGAGACGGCGATGCTGACGTCGAAGTAATTGTGGTAAACCACGTCATCACCATCGAGCGCCGCGTTCACTTCCGGATAGCGCTTGAGGGACTCCACCACCGCCTTCACGTAGAAGGACATAAAGCCGAGCTTGATGCCGTGCTTCTTCTCGAAGATCTCGCCGTACTGCTTGCGCAGATCCATGATGGGCTTCATGTTGACCTCGTTGAAGGTGGTCAGCATGGCGGTGGTGTTTTTCGCTTCCAGCAGACGCTCGGCAATGCGCTTGCGCAGACGGGTCATCGGTACCCGCTTGTCGGTGCGACCACCCAGCGGGGCAACCTTGGCTGCCGGGGCTGCAGTTGCGACCGGTGCGGCTGCCGCAGGCTGGCTCTTGGCCTTGATGAAGGCTTCCACATCATCCTTGGTGATGCGACCACCCTTGCCGGTACCGGTCAGCTTGGTCACGTCGATATCGTGCTCACCAATCAGGCGGCGCACCGAGGGGCTCAAGCCATCGGCACCATCATCGGCAACCGCTTCAGCGGGTTTCTCTTTGGTCTCTTCACCCGCCACCGGAGCGGCGATGAGGATGGCAATCAGTTGACGGGACAACACAGTCGCCCCTTCCCCTTGCAGAATATCCCCCAGCACTCCGGCTTGCGGTGCCGGCACTTCCAGCACCACCTTGTCGGTCTCGATGTCGACCAGCACTTCGTCACGGGCGACCAGATCGCCCGGTTTTTTGTGCCAGGTGGCGATAGTGGCATCGGCCACTGATTCCGGCAGGTCCGGTACCTTGATTTCGATAGTCATCCAATCAGTTCCTTTTTACTTCTATGCCAGAGGCTTTACAGGGTAAGGGCATCTTCCACCAAGGCTTTTTGCTGCTTGGCGTGGACAGACATGTAACCGACGGCCGGTGAGGCTGACGCGGGGCGACCGGCATAACGCAGGGTAGCTCCGGCTGGCAGCACGCCATCGTAGTGGTGACGGGTGCAGTACCAGGCGCCCTGGTTCTGCGGCTCTTCCTGACACCAGACAAAGTCGGTGACGTGGCTGTAATCGGCCAGAATGGCGCGCACTTCCTCTTCCGGGAAGGGGTAGAGCTGCTCAATTCGCACCAATGCCACATCTTGCTGCTCGGCCTTGCGACGGGCATCGAGTAGGTCGTAGTAGACCTTGCCGGAGCAGAAGACCACCCGCTTGACCGCTTTCGGATCCAGCGCATCGATCTCGCCGATGGCGTTCTGGAAGGTACCTTCCGCCAGCTCTTCAAGCTTGCTCACCGCCAGCGGATGGCGCAGCAGGGATTTGGGCGTCATGACGATGAGCGGACGGCGCATCGGGCGCACAACCTGACGACGCAGCATATGGAACACCTGCGCCGGGGTTGAGGGCACGCACACCTGCATGTTGTGCTGGGCGCACATCTGCAGATAACGCTCCAGACGGGCGGAGGAGTGCTCTGGGCCCTGCCCCTCGTAACCGTGCGGCAGCAACATGGTCAGGCCGCACATCCGGCCCCACTTCTGCTCACCGGAGGAGAGGAACTGATCCACCACTACCTGGGCACAGTTGGCGAAATCGCCGAACTGGGCTTCCCAGATGGTGAGGCCAGCCGGCTCGGCGCTGGCGTAACCATATTCAAAAGCCAGTACCGCGTTCTCGGTCAGCACAGAGTCATACACCTCGAACGGGCCTTGCTCGTCGTGCAGGTTGCACAGCGGGGTGTAGGTGCTGGCATCGGTCTGGCTGTGCAGCACGGCGTGGCGGTGGAAGAAGGTGCCACGGCCGGAGTCTTCACCGGTAAAGCGGATACGGGACCCCTTGTCCACCAGAGTGGCGTAGGCCAGGGTCTCGGCAAAGCCCCAATCCACCAGCTTCTCGCCAGCGGCCATCAGACGGCGGTCTTCGTAAATCTTCTCGACTTGACGCTGCAGCACGTGGGTCGCCGGATACTGGCTCACCCGCTCGCCGAGGCTCTTGAGGTGATCCATCGGCACGGCACTCTCATAGGCCATGTTCCAGTCGTGGCCCAGATAAGGGGTCCAGTCGACGGAGTGCAGCTCCATCGGCCGCCACTCCTTGCTCACCCGCTCGCCGCGATCCAGCGCTTCACGATACTCGTTGACCAATTCGGTCGCCCGCTCCTGAGCGAGGCTCCCCTCGGCCACCAGCTGATCGGCGTAGATCTTGCGCGGGGTCGGGTGCTGCTTGATCTTCTGGTACATCAGCGGCTGAGTGGCGCTCGGCTCGTCCGCTTCGTTGTGACCGTGACGACGGTAGCAGACCAGCTCGATCACCACGTCGCGTTTGAAGGTGTTGCGGTAATCCAAGGCAATCTGGGTCACCAGCACCACGGCTTCCGGATCATCCCCGTTGACGTGCAGCACCGGCGCCTGCACCGCCTTGGCGATGTCGGTGCAATATTCGGTGGAACGCAGGTCACGGATATAGGAGGTGGTGAAACCAACCTGGTTGTTGATGACGATGCGCACCGTCCCGCCGACACCATAGGCACGGGTCTGGGACATGTTGAAGGTCTCGGCCACCACGCCCTGACCGGCCATGGCCGAGTCACCGTGAATGGTGATGGGCAACACGCTGGAGCCATCCTTGTCACCGCGACGATCCATACGGGCACGGACCGAGCCGATGACCACAGGGTTGACGATCTCGAGGTGAGAGGGGTTGAACGCCAGCGCAAGGTGCACGTTGCCACCCGGGGTGGCGAAGTCGGAGGAGAAGCCCATGTGGTACTTCACATCACCGGTTCCCCAGGATTCGCCATGCTTACCGGCAAACTCGTCGAACAGATCCTGAGCGCGCTTGCCCAGCACGTTGATCAGCACGTTGAGGCGACCGCGGTGGGCCATACCGATAACGGCCTCTTTGCAGCCCTGCTCACCGGCGCGACGGATCAGCTCCTTGAGCATGGGGATCATGGCGTCGCCACCTTCCAGCGAGAAGCGCTTGGCTCCCGGGAACTTGGCGCCCAGATATTTCTCCAACCCTTCGGCGGCGGTCAGGCTCTCGAGGAAACGGGTCTTCTCTTCGAGGGTGTAACTCCCCTTCCCTTCAATGGATTCGAGACGCTGTTGCAGCCAGCGCTTCTCTTCCGTGGAGGTGAGGTGCATGTAGTCGGCGCCGATGGAGCCGCAATAGGTCTTCTTCAGCGAGGCGTAGAGGTCGGAGAGCACCATGGTCTCGCGACCGATGGCGTAGGAGCCCACATTGAAGGTGGCCTCCATATCTGCGCCCTGCAGGTTGTGGAACGCAGGATCCAGTTCGGCAACGGTTTCACGCTGCCACAGGCCCAGCGGGTCCAGATTGGCATTCTGGTGACCACGGAAACGGAAGGCGTTGATCAGCTGCAATACCCGCACCTGCTTGGCATCCACTTGCGGATCGGAGACGGGGGCACTGTAGCGAGAGGGATCCTTGGCCAGACGACGGAAATAATCGCGGACCTGGGAGTGGGGTTGTTCAACCGCATGGCCATTGACCTGGGGCAGCTCGCTAAACAGGCTGCGCCACTCATCGGACACGGAGTCAGGATTTTCCAGGAAGGATTCGTACAAATCCTCTATATAGCTTGCATTCGCACCAGCCAGGTGAGATGACTCCAACCAGGCCTTCATCACGCCGTTATGCATTTCTATCCCTTGTACTTCTTGTTACTGCTGCGCAGCTTGTAGGGGTCAAATAGCCATCCTGCCACGGGTGGGATGGCTATCCAGAGGTCGGGCCAGCACGTGGCCGGCCCTGATACTAAACAGCCCGATTGAGCAACATCGACTTGATCTGGCCAATCGCCTTGGTCGGGTTCAAGCCTTTCGGACAGACGTTCACGCAGTTCATGATGCCATGGCAGCGGAACACGCTGAATGCGTCGTCCAGATTTCCCAGTCGTTCGGTGGTCGCGGTGTCGCGGCTGTCAGCCAGCCAGCGGTAGGCGGCGAGCAGCCCGGCCGGACCGATGAACTTGTCGGGATTCCACCAGAAGGAGGGGCACGAAGTGGAGCAGCAGGCACAGAGAATGCACTCGTACAGGCCGTCAAGCTTGGCGCGCTCTTCGGGGGATTGCAGGTGCTCACGCACCGGCGGCAACTTGTCATCATTGATGAGGAAGGGTTTGACCTTCTCCCACTGGGTGTAGAACTGGGTCATGTCGATCACCAGATCACGGATCACCGGCAGGCCGGGCAAGGGGCGGATAACGACGTTATTGCCCTTCTTCAGCAGGTCGGAGAGCGGGGTGATACAGGCAAGACCGTTCTTGCCATTCATGTTGAGACCGTCTGATCCACAGACCCCTTCGCGGCAAGAGCGGCGGAAGGCGAGCGTGGGATCCAGCTCTTTCAACTGGATCAGTGCGTCGAGCACCATCATGTCGGAACCTTCAGGAATATCAAGACGATATTCCTTCATATGGGGGACATTATCAACATCCGGATTGTATCTGTAGACAGAGAATGTGACGTTCATAGGGCTGGCTCCGCAATCAGTAAGTCCGAACCTTGGGCGGGAACGCCTCACGGGTCTTGGGTGACATGTTGACAGCGCGACGGGTCATGGACTCGGTGTCCGGATGATAGAGGCTGTGGCAGAGCCAGTTCTCATCGTCGCGATCCGGGAAGTCGAAGCGGCAGTGAGCACCGCGACTCTCGGTACGGAAGTTGGCGGCAACCGCCGTGGCAAACGCCGTCTCCATCAGGTTGTCCAGCTCCAGGCACTCGATGCGCTGGGTGTTGAACTCTTTGGAGGTGTCATCCAGACGGGCTGACTTGAGGCGTTCGCGGATCACTTTGAGCTCGGCCAGCCCCTCGGCCATCGCCGCACCTTCGCGGAATACGGAGAAGTTGTTCTGCATGCAGCGCTGCAGGTCTTTGCGGATCTGCACCGGGTCTTCACCGTCACGGCAATTTTCCCAGCGGTTGAAGCGGGCCAATGCGGCATCCAGATCCGACTCGGAAGCATCGCGGCCGTGATCCATCTCGCCCAGAGTGTTGACCAGATGCATGCCGGCAGCACGGCCGAAGACCACCAGATCCAGCAGGGAGTTGCCACCCAGACGGTTGGCACCGTGTACGGAGACGCAGGCAATCTCGCCCACCGCAAACAGACCGACTACCGGCACATCGTTGCCGTTCTTGTCCTGGGTCAGGCACTGGCCATTCACGTTGGTCGGCACGCCGCCCATCATGTAGTGGCAGGTCGGGATAATCGGGATCGGCTCTTTGACCGGATCCACGTGGGCAAAGGTGCGGGAGAGTTCGCAGATCCCCGGCAGACGGGATTCCAGCACCTCTTTGCCGAGGTGATCCAGCTTGAGCTTGATGTGCGGGCCCCAAGGACCATCGCAGCCACGGCCTTCACGGATCTCGATCATGATGGAGCGGGCCACCACGTCGCGACCGGCCAAGTCCTTGGCGTTTGGCGCGTAACGCTCCATGAAGCGCTCGCCATCTTTATTGAGCAGATAGCCACCTTCACCACGGCAGCCTTCGGTTACCAGCACCCCTGCCCCGGCGATGCCGGTCGGGTGGAACTGCCACATCTCCATGTCCTGCACGCCGACGCCGGCACGCAGCGCCATGCCGACACCGTCACCTGTGTTGATGTGGGCATTGGTGGTGGACTGGTAGATACGACCGGCACCGCCAGTCGCCAGCACGGTGGCCTTGGCCTTGAAATAGACCACTTCACCGCTCTCCATATCGATGGCGGTACAACCCACCACGTGGCCATCCTGGTTTTTCACCAGATCCAGCGCATACCACTCGGAGAAGACGGTGGTCTTGTTCTTGACGTTCTGCTGATAGAGGGTGTGCAGCAGGGCGTGACCGGTACGGTCGGCGGCCGCTGCGGTACGAGCAGCCTGCTCGCCACCGAAATTCTTGGACTGACCACCAAACGGACGCTGGTAGACAGACCCGTTATCGAAACGGGAGAAGGGCAGCCCCATGTTCTCCAGCTCATAGATAGCCTCGGGGCCGGTTTTGCACATGTACTCGATGGCTTCCTGGTCACCGATGTAATCGGAACCTTTTACCGTGTCATACATATGCCACTGCCAGTTGTCATCGTGGGCATTGCCCAGCGCAACCGTGATCCCGCCCTGGGCGGAGACAGTGTGAGAACGGGTTGGAAAAACCTTGGACAACAGAGCGCAGCTCTTGCCGGACTGGGCAATCTGCAGCGCGGCGCGCATACCGGCACCACCGGCACCAATCACCACCGCATCAAATTCACGAGTTGGAATAGTCACCTTACACACCCCACAGCACGACGAAACCCGTCATCAGATAGACAAACAGCACCACGACCAGGGCAAATTGCAGCGCCCCGCGCAGCCCTACCGGCTTGATATAGTCAGTCAGCACCTGCCACAGACCAATCCAGGCGTGGATCAGTACGCAGAGCAGGGTCAACAGGGTGAATACCTTGGTGAATGTTTTGGCGAAGAAGCCTGACCACACCTCGTAGGTGATGTCGTTGAACGCGACAAAGCCCACCAGATAGAGGACATAACAGGTCATGATGAGGGCGGTGGCCCGGATCAGGATGTAATCGTGAACGCCGCTGCGCCCGAAGGTTGCAGAATTGGTTACCATACAAGCACTCCCGCCAATACAGCCAGGATCGCGGTGATCACGAATGCCACGCGGGCGCTCTGATTGCCGGATTCCAGCTCTTCCCAATAGCCCATATCCATGACCAGATGACGCAAGCCGCCCACAATGTGGTATGCCAGCGCAGTCAGGATCCCCCACAGCACGAGTTTGACCAGGAAGTTGTCCATGATGGCAACCACGGTTTCAAACCCTTCGGGAGAGGCGAGTGAAGTACCAAGCATCCACAGCAAGATGCCCAGTGCAACAAAGGTAATGACCCCTGAAACACGGTGCAGGATGGATGCAATGGCAGTGACAGGAAAGCTGATCGTCTGTAGGTCGAGGTTGACCGGTCTCTGTTTGTTTTTCACGCTTGCCCACTCAGCTCCATTGAGCACGTTAGTTATTGTTTTAACTCACACTTGAGGGCACGGAATGGTGATTGTTGGTTTTTTGTTACCAAAACACTCTGAAAAAGCCAAAACGCGAGTTTTCGGTTTCACATCAGGCTTTGCCAAAGCGTTTCAAACACCCGCAGCCATGACCCACGTGGCGCAGTATATCGGCGGCCTTAACCGAAGACAATCAATTAGCTACAAAGAAAACACAAAACCGCAAACTCGATCGCATATTTAATTTAACATTTCATTAATGCCATTAATGGGGTTTCAGCAAAATTGACATTGATAAGGAACTCTGTTTCAAATAAGGCGCTCCAGCCACTTCGGTATGGGTAACAACCTTTGCCAGCGTCATAAAAGTCGTAATAGAGTAGGACTGGAACCAAATTATAAAGAGCAAAGGAGACGTGCTATGGCTGATAAGATAGCCACCCTACACCTGCCCGGAAAAGATCCGGTCGAACTGCCGATCCTCTCCGGCACCATCGGCCCGGATGTCATCGATGTCAGAAAATTGGGATCACAGGGGTATTTCACCTTTGACCCCGGTTTTATGGCCACCGGTTCTTGCAAATCTGCCATTACCTACATTGACGGGGATCAGGGTGTCTTGCTGCACCGTGGTTACCCCATCGCCCAGTTGGCCACCCAGGCCACCTATCTGGAAGTCTGCTATATCCTGCTGTACGGCGAAGCGCCGACCAAGGCGCAATATGCCGAATTCGAACGTCTGGTCACCCGCCACACCATGGTGCACGAGCAGATCGCCTTCTTCTTCCGCGGCTTCCGTCGTGACTCCCACCCCATGGCCATCATGTGCGGTGTAGTCAGCGCCCTCTCAGCCTTCTATCACGATGCCCTCGACATCAATAACGAGCAGCATCGCGAGATCTGTGCCTTCCGTCTGCTCTCCAAGATGCCGACTCTGGCCGCCATGTGTTACAAGTACTCCATCGGCCAGCCGTTCATGCAGCCGCGCAATGCCCTCTCCTATGCCGGTAACTTCCTGCACATGATGTTTGGCGTGCCGACCGAAGAGTACAAGGTCAACCCCATCGTTGAACGTGCCATGGATCGTATCTTTACCCTCCATGCAGATCACGAGCAGAACGCCTCCACCTCCACCGTTCGTCTGGCTGGCTCCTCCGGTGCCAACCCGTTCGCCTGTATCGCCGCGGGGATCGCCTCCCTGTGGGGACCGGCCCACGGTGGTGCCAACGAAGCCTGCCTGCGCATGCTGGAAGAGATCGGCTCGGTGGATCGCATCCCCGAGTACATCGCCAAGGCCAAGGACAAGAATGATCCGTTCCGTCTGATGGGCTTCGGTCACCGTGTCTACAAGAACCACGACCCTCGTGCCACTGTGATGCGCGAAACCTGCCACGAAGTACTCACTGAACTGCAGATCAAGGATCCGCTGCTGGACGTGGCCATGGAGCTGGAGCGTATTGCGCTCTCCGACCCCTACTTCGTCGAGAAGAAACTCTACCCGAACGTGGACTTCTACTCCGGCATCATCATGAAGGCGATCGGCATCCCGATGAGCATGTTCACCGTGATCTTCGCCATCTCCCGCACTATCGGCTGGATTGCGCACTGGAACGAGTTCCACTCAGACCCGGACAGCAAGATTGGTCGCCCACGCCAGCTCTACGTGGGTCACCCGCTGCGCGAGTTCACTCCGCTCGAGCAGCGCTAACCACTGCGCTGATATGGTTTGTTACAAAGGCGGTCATTGACCGCCTTTTTGTTTGCCGCTCTAATGCCCCCTTTCGCGTTAAGGAGTCCATTATGAAACCACTGTTTATCAGCGCAGCCTTGCTGCTGACCGCCTGCCAGAGCGCCCCCGTATCGTCACAGGGGGAGACCCTCTATATCAACAGCCAGCTGGTCGATTGCGTCGGAGTTGGCCCGATGCAGTGCATGCAGGTTCGCAGTGATGAGCAGCAGCCCTGGACGCTGTTCTACCAAAATATTGAAGGTTTCCAGTTCGAGCCTGGCTATCGCTACCAGCTCACTGTCAGCAAGGAGCAGCTCACCGATGTGCCGGCCGATGCCCCCTCCGTGCGCTATCAGCTGATCAAGGTGGTGAACAAGGTCGCCAGCAAGTAACAAACACGATCAAAAAACGGGGGATGGCTGATGCCATCCCCCGTTGGTTTATGGGTACTGCGCCTCATCAGGCACGATCAGGTCGGCGCCAACGCCATATGCAGCAACGGATAGGGCTTGCCCTGACCATCCAGCGGCGAGCGACCCGTCACTGTGAATCCCATCTTCAGATAGAAGCCCACCGCCTGTTCGTTCTGCTCGTTAACGTCAACCAGCGTCGCGCCGCACTGGCTGATGGCATGGGCCACCAGCAAACGCCCCACGCCACTGCCGCGCGCCTCGGGAGCCACAAACAGCATCTCCAGCTTGCCCTCGTGTACCCCGCTAAAACCCGTAATGTGCCCCTCTTCTGTGCGGGCACAGTGCAGTGTCACCGCATCGAAGTAGTGCTCCAGAATAAGCGGTTTGAGCGCGAGGATCTCGGCCTCGGGCAGGAAGTGGTGGGTCGCCCGAACAGAGGCCTCCCACAGATCGATCAGGGCCGGATAATCGGCCCGGGATACCGGAACAATCGTCATGGAATGACTCGATATGATAACCAGCGGGAAGAGACACCTTCCCGCTGGCAACGGTGATTAGCGCGCCTGCACAGCCTGCAGCAGCACCGACATATCAGCGCCAAAGTGGCGGCTGCGGATCGCCTCGCGAATATCCGCTTCGCTATAACGGCTGCCCGGGTAGACCACCACGCAGGAGGTATCGCCCGGTTTGAGGAAGTGGGTCTCGCCAAACGGGGTATAGCGAGTGGCACCGATACTGATGAGCGCATGGGGAGGATGTCCCGCCTGCGCCAGCAGTCCCTGAATGTGCTCCGCCGGCCCCTCATCCTGCTGATGATTGAACTTGTCGATGGCCCAGTCGAGCAGCTTGCCGTGGAAGTAGCTGTAGTCGATGGCGGCGCTGTCTACCCCGTAGGCGTACAGCTCACCGTCCCGCTCCAGATAGCAGGCGATACGATAGTCATCGAGCTCGCAACCGGCGGCAAAACCGGAAAGCGGCAGCAGCTTGGCCGCCAACCCCTTGCTCTCTTCGCCCCAGTTCTTCTTCTCGCTGATCTTCTTGGCGTTGGGACGACGGATGGAGCAGTCGTTATAGGCACCAAAGGCACGGGGATGGATCGCCACCACCTGCTTGTCGGCATACTCCAGCTCGCACCAGAGGGCCACTTCCGGCTCAATCTGCACCTTCTCGTCACCGCTGACCGCCGCTTCCGGCAGGAAGATCGCCTTGTCGCTCAACGGAAATACCCCGAGCTGACCCAGATGGCCCGGCACGAAGAAGGGGAACAGCGCCTTGGGCGCCGTGGTGTCACGCACCACTACCGCTACGAAGTCCGATGCTTCACCCGCCTGCTCCAGATGACCGGCGAAATTGCCCGCGACCCCGAGTCCGATAAACTTGCTCTCTGCTGCTATCTGCATCTTGCTCACCTGCATCTTGCCAACGCAAGGTAGCAGGCTCGTCGCCCACTACCGCTAAAGTGGCAAGATTAAACCACAAGGACCCCGCCTTCGCCCAGTCCGGCCCTGTCGTGATGTGCGCCAGTCCGCTTTTTTAGGGACGAGAAGGCTGTGGCGAACCAGCCATTGCGCACTCATTCAGCTACGCGGTCACCGCGCTGGAAACAGTGCGTTTCCGGCATCTCCCCTCTTTCTCCTTGGGACTCAACTTCATCTTTGTTAGGCTGCCGGCATGCAAAACAACTGTGCGCTTGAATGCGCCACTGCTCATCACGGCAACCCCATTGGAGAGAAAACGGATGATCGACAAACTCGCCTGGCTCACCTTTAAAGATCAGCAACTGCTCTGCGCCCGCTCCCACGGCAAGGGCATCTATTACATCCCGGGCGGCAAGCGGGAACCGGGCGAGAGCGACGAGGCGGCGCTGATCCGCGAGATTGAGGAGGAGCTGGCTGTCACCCTGCAACCCGACACCCTGCGCTTTGCCTGCGAATTCAACGCTCAGGCCGATGGCAAACCGGCAGGTGTCGAGGTGAGACTGCGCTGCTACACCGGCGAAGCGAGCGGCACCCCGATCGCATCGGCCGAAATTGCCGAGCTGCGCTGGCTCGACAGCTCTCACCTCGATGAGCTCTCCCCCGTCTCCCGCCTGCTGTTTGTCTGGCTGGTTGAGCAGGGGTTGATCCGCTGACAAGTCGTGCTTGCGCCAAGCATACGTATCCACCTCATATGAACCAACGGTGGCAATCAGCCACATAACAGCGCAACGACAAGGATGTCAGATGGACATTGTGGAATGTTTATAGTGCAGCGACATACCAAAGCGCATGCAACGCCGATGACACTCTTGCTGCAACCGTCATCTTCTATAAACCGCTCTGACCATCCCCTATCTCTTATCCACATACAGCAGGGCCGCACCAAGCGGCCCTGCTTGTTGCCAGCGTGACTGTTTGTTGCAGCAATATGGCTTGCGACGGATTGCCACGATAGAGCCATTGCTCCTGTATGCCTCAACACCGCCAATCGCTCGCCCCAAAATACAACCAAACAAACAGAAAGATTAATTAATGATTAAAACGCCCCCCTTTTCTTCTTCATCTATTGTCTCATAAGGCGTATCGTGAGAGACCCATTTGATAATCAAATCTATGTTGTTCACTGCCTTGAGGAATAATGGATGCCCACTTTGCCCCGTACAGTTACCTCCCCCAAAAAGTTCATCATCGGTCAACACCTTCTCCCGCAACTCCATGAGCATGTTAAAGATTTTGGTGACTATGCGTTGCTCATCAGCGATGAGTTCATTCTGGAGCGGGTACGGGAAGAAGCTTTGGCGGGGCTCCTGCAGGCAGGTCTCAGGGGAGTGGTCGACAAGTTTCGCTACGAATGCACCGAACAGGAGATCCACCGCCTGACCCACCTTGCAGAGCAATATGGTGCGAACGTGATTGTCGGGATCGGCGGCGGCAAGACGCTGGATGTCGCCAAGGCCGTGGCCTTCTATCTGCGCCGTCCGGTTGTGCTGTTTCCGACGATTGCCTCCACGGATGCCCCCTGTACGGCGCTGGCGGTGATCTACAACCAGGCGGGTGAATTTGAGCGCTATCTGTTCCTGCCGCAAAATCCGGACGTGGTGCTGGCTGACACGGCCATCATTGCCGCCGCCCCTCCCCGCTTCTTTTCCGCAGGCGTTGGCGATGCCCTGGCCACCTATTTCGAGGCGCGCGCCTGCTATCGGGCGGACGGGCTCAATCTGGTCGGCAAGCGCCCTTCACGCACTGGCCTTGGTCTGGCACAGCTCTGTTACGAGCTGCTTGGTGAAAACATCGAGCTGGCCATGGATGCGATACGCCACCATGTCTCGACCCCGGCGCTTGAGCAGGTTATCGAGGCCACCATCTACCTCAGCGGCGTCGGTGCAGAAGCCGGTGGACTGGCCGCCGCTCATGCCGTCAACAACGGCATGTCACTGATCGCGGAGCTCCATCGTGCCCAGCATGGCGAGAAGGTGGTCTTCGGCCTGCTGACCCAACTCGTGCTTGAGCGCGCCCCGCAACATGAGCTTGATGAGGTGTTTCGCATCATCGACTGTGCAGGTCTGCCCATGACGCTGCAAGAGCTGGGGCTCACCCACTTTGATGAAAGCGAGTGGCGCAAGGTGGCGCAGCTGGCCTGCGATCCCCTCGATACCATGGGCAACATGCCGATGACAGTGAGTGAACAGGATGTCTACGCCGCCATGGTAGCGGCCAATGCCATGGCTGAGCGTTATCGCCTCCGCCATCCCCGCGCCTGATTGCTTGCCGCACTAAATAGTGCAAACAGTAAAAAGGCTTGCCCATTGGCAAGCCTTTTTCATCTGCATCCCATCCCCTTGTCGGGATAGACGAAAGTCCGCGTTGACTCAGGGCAGTGTCACCGCTCGCACTTCAACCTCTGGCAGGGCGAAGGCATCTTGCGCGGCGATGAGTTGCAGCTCGTAAGCCTGCTGGCGCCAGGTCTCCTGCAGCACCGCATCCACCGAGGCGTTGGTACGCTCGAACGCGCTGACCGCATCGTGACCGGCCAGTAAATTGGCCAGCATCAGGGCGCTGATAAGATCGCCAACCCCCACCGGCTGGCGGGCAAAGTCATAGAGCGGACGGGCAATCAAGTAATCCCCTTGCGGGGTGGCCAGCAGCATCTCGAAGCGGCTGGAGTCCTGCGCCGCACGACCGAGATGCTTGACCAGCACCAGCTTGACGCCGCGGGCCAGCAGCTGATGGGCAGCCGCGCGGGTCTGATCCAGATCAGCCAGATGGGTATCACAGAGGGTCTCCAGCTCCAGCAGGTTGGGGGCCATCATGTCGGCCACCGGCAACGCCTGCTCGGTCAGGAAACGGGTGACGCCGGGGGCAACGATACACCCCTTCTCCGGATGGCCCATCACAGGGTCACAAAAATAGATGGCATCCGGGTTGGCCGCCTTGACGGCGTTGACCACGGTCAGGATCTCGTCCCCCTGCTCGGCGGAGCCAAGGTAGCCGCTCAGCACGGCGTCACACTGGCTCAACACCTCGATATTGCCCAATCCGTTCACCAGCGCACTGATATGACCAGCCGGCATCGCCATCCCCTGCCACCCCTGAGCATATTGGGTGTGGTTGGAAAACTGGACCGTGTTGATGGGCCATACATCCATACCGAGGCGGCGCATGGGGAAGACGGCCGCGCTGTTGCCGGCACAACCAAAGACCACGTGGGACTGAATAGAGAGAACGGATTTCATCGGGAATACCACAGCAAAGGATCAGCAAGGTGGGCAATATATCGGATGAAGATAACGATGCGCCACCTTGGCGCGGGATGAACAGGCAATTTCCTGACTAAAGACAGGTTTTTTGCGCCATTTGGCCCGCGTCCACAGGGTGAGCGGCGCCATGATGCGCCGCGTCACCGTCCATCACATGCCGCTGTGCTCTACAGCATGACGGGCAAAGTGATAGACCCATCCCTCATCACACGGCATGTCACTGGGTGGCGAAATCAGCTCAGGCAATACCGTCACCTTGCCGCCAGCAGCATATTGCAGCGCCATCAGGGCGCAGAGCGCCGCATCATAGCGATCGGTGCCAACCAGCACATCCGCAGGCAGCTGCGCCGCCAGCTCGGGTCTGGCAGGGGATGCCTTGCCGCCGACTTTGGACAGTGCCGGATAGACCTCCAGTACGGCGCGGCTGGCCTTCGGGGCAACGGTCGGCACCAGTTGCAGATCAGAGAGCTGCGGCAGCATGGAGAGCGCCAGAGTGGCGTTGTTGCCGAGCCGGTCGAAGGTGGCCGACAGCGGCTTCTTGCCGTACTGCTGATACAGCCAGCGCTCGCAGTCGCGGTAGGCGTAGGGGTTATCTATCTCACGCTCGGGAGCGGCACAGCTATGTGGCTGGCCATTTAGCAGATCCCGCAAAGCGCGGGGAAAGGCAAGCGGCGCATCGATACCGAGCGCCAGTTGCGGGCAGGCTTCTACCTGCATCAGGGTCAGCTCATTTTGCAGGGCGGGACGCAGCAGAGCGGCCAGATCTGGCGCCACCCGCGAGCTCAGACGAAACAGCGGCGACACCCCGAGCCAGTGCAGGCGGTTGGAACCGGCCTGCCAGCCCACCACGGCCACAGCCTGGGCACTGCCCTGCCAGCCACGCACATCCCAGCCGATCCCGATTGCACTCATCTGCCCTGCCGTCATCAATTACCTCTGTTCGCCTGTCACAAGTTGCAAGAGACACAGGGTAATCAGCAGAGGCCCTTAACGCAAAGCGAACCGCCCACTCAGAACGATTTCTGGAAGTTCACCAGCGGCAGAATGGGGAACACACCGTTGGCCGCATAGTTGGCCAGCCCGATCTGCAAGCCGTCGAGGTGCTTGGTCGCATTGATAAAGCCAATCTGGAAGGTGGTACGCTCGGCATAGTTGACGAAGCCGACGTTGGCCAGCGCATTGCCCTTGGCGATATTGACTGCTCCCCAGTTAAGCCCCTGTACATTGTTGGTCAGGTTGACCAGCCCCAGATTGACGCCGGTATCCTGCCCTTCGTGCCAGTTGATGGCGTTGATGGCGACCCCGCCAAACTGGTGGCGCACCCGACCAGCACCGAGGAAGATCCCGAGCTGCAGGCCGCTGAACTGATCCACATCGGAGAGGGCGAAGATCGGCAGATCAATACCCTTCACCTGACCGGTCCGACCGAAGAGCAGCGAGGCGCGCGCCCCTTCCACCTGATGGGACGCGGGCAAATTGACCCCAGGCAGCGAGACCTGCACCGGAGTACTGGCCTGCGCGACACCGCACAGAGTAAGGGCGCTGCATGCCAGCAGCTGGCGGGAGAGTGTCATGGAAAGTTCCTTGGGCCATTGAGAGTGGCCCGATCCTAACAGTCAGGGGAGAGTGTGGGCACACCAGCAGGGACGAGGTGCGTCACGATACGTCACGGGTGGCCCTCTCACCTCTCCATCAGGACTTGCGAAAGCGCCACCTCAAGGACAATCGGCCACTTTTTCGCAGCGAGTGGCCCCTCTTCCTTTCTTTGCCTGAGCGAACTGCCTAAAATAGTCGCCCTGCTGTATCCGGCATTCATCCATCTAGAGGATTTCCCATGGAGACGTTTCTGCTCGAAGGTCACCCCTTCGTTGCCTTGTGTGACCTTATCAAACATCAGGGGTGGGCCGATTGTGGCGGCGCCGCCAAAGCCCTCGTTGCCGAAGGGCTGGTCGAGGTGGACGGTCAGGTCGAGACTCGCAAGCGCTGCAAGATCGTGGCCGAACAGGTGGTCAACTTCAACGGCATGAAGGTCGTGGTGAAAGAGGGCGTCAGCCCGGAGATTGGCTAATCCCGTCTTGGGGAGCCACTCTCCGGCAACCCGCTAGCTGGCCTTGATCGACAGGGTCAGCACAAAACGCGCCATCGCCTCATCCCCGTTCAATGACGGACAGGTGGCCACCACCTGGATGGGGCGGTTGATGCGCTGACCGCTTGCCAACGATTCGTCGATCATGGCGTCAATCTCCTCCCCCGCTGCGCAGTCGAACTGCACATCCCCCTCCGGTCGTTTCAAAAACTCCCCCTGCACATCCTTGAAGGCGAAGAGCACCTTCTTGCGCCGCTGCCGCCCCTTCTCCATCACCAGCAGACCGCCTACCAGATCGGCGCCGGTCGCCAGCGCGCCAAAATACATGCTGCCCAGATGGTTGCGGGTACGCCAGCCAAGGGGAATGCGAATGCGCAGCGCCTTGGCGTTCATCTCTTCGATGATCGGGGCACAAAACCCGATGACGGGAATATAGCGCCAGGCAAACAGCCGGAGCGCCAGATTAGCTTTGAAGCGTTGCAAATCCATATGCGAACTGATCCGATGAGTTAATGTAAACAACATGTTGCCTGCATCTGCGCCATTCGACAAGCACAGGGTTCACGGTTACGACCTTTTGCCCAACGCAAAAAAACAGAGGGAACCGTATCGGTTCCCTCTTTTCGTTCATGTCGCTGTTACAGCAAATGTGCCGCTCAGGCGCGCTTCTCTTCCAGCCAAGCCCCCTGACTCTGCATCTCGAACAGCTGGGCATAGTGACCGCCGAGGGCCATCAACTCACCATGGGTACCCCGCTCATTCACCTGACCACGGGAGAGCAGCAGGATCTCGTCCGCATCGACGATGGTCGAGAGGCGGTGGGCGATGGCGATGGTGGTGCGGCCACGACGGGCAGCAGAGATCGCCTGCGACAGCGCCAACTCGGTCTGGGAGTCCACGCTGGCCGTCGCTTCATCCAGAATGAGGATACGCGGATCCCCCACCAGCGCGCGGGCAAAGGAGAGCAGTTGCCGCTGACCGGCGGAGAGGTTCTTGCCCCCCTCCTCCATCAGGGTGTTGATCCCCTGTGGCAGGCTGCGCACAAAGTCGGCCAGCTGCACCTCGCTCAACGCCTGCCAGAGCCGCGCTTCGTCTATTCCGGCGCGGCCGAGACGCAGGTTCTCCGCCAGGGTGCCGACGAAGATAAAAGGATCTTGCTGCACCTGCCCGATGCTGCGGCGCACCGCCGCCAGCGACAGGGTATCCAGTGCGTGATCATCGAAGCGGATCTGCCCCTGATCCAGCGGATAGAAGCCCATCAGCAAGCTGATAATGGTGGACTTGCCGCTGCCGGTATGGCCCACCAGCGCCAGCATCTGGCCCGGTTTTGCGGCAAAACTGACCTCCCGCAGCACCTGCTGCTCACCATCGTAGGAGAAGCTCACCCGCTCGAAACTGACCCGCCCTTCCAGCGGGATCATCTCGCCCTCGGTGCTTTCGCGGGTTTCATCGAGCAGGGCAAAGACCCGCTCCCCCGCCACCATCGCCTGCTGCAACTGGTTAAGCTGGTTGGTCATCTCGATGAGCGGCTCGATCATCCGGCCCAGATAGCTGATAAAGGCGTAGAGCACCCCCACCTGAATGGCCCCCGCGTGGCTCCCCCCCTCGTGGGCAAACAGCGCCAACAGGCCAATCAGCACCATCATGTAGAAGAGATCGATGAGCGGACGCAGCAAAATGCCGTTGATCTTGAGGCTCTTGATCCGTGCCGACCAGTGTTGCTGGTTCACCTCGGCAAAGGCGTTGGCAAAGTGGCGCTCCTGCACCATCGCCTGAATAACCGGCATCCCCTGCAACGACTCGTTGAGGCGGCTGTTGATGTCGGAGAGCAGACTGCGGGTCGCTCGCACCACCGGCACACTCAGTTTCTGGTAGAGCCACATCACCCCGCCCACGGCGGGCAGCAACAGAGAGCAGACCAGCATCAGCCGCAGATCCAGCAGCGCCATGGAGATGAGAATGCCGCACAAGAGCACCACCTTTTGCACCAGCAAGCCGATCACCTGCACATAGAGGTTCATGATCGCCTCGGTGTCGTTGGTGATGCGGGAAATCAGCGAGCCGGATCGATGCTTGTCAAAGTAGCGGGCCGGCAAGCGGATGGCGGTGGCAAACACCTGCTCGCGCAAGGTTTGCACCACCGCCTGGGCGATGCGGTTAAAGCGCAGGGATTGCAAATAGAAACCCGCCGCCGACAGCACCTGCAAACCCAGATAGCCCGCTGCAATCAGGGCTATGGTGGGCAGCACGATATTGCGTGGCGCCAGATAGTCATCGATAAAGAGCTTGATCAGCAGCGGCCCGGCCACTTCGGCGCCGGTGGCGAGCAGCAGGCAAATCCCCGCCTGGATAAGCCAGCGAGGATACTGGGCGCAGTAGGCGAGCAGTCGTTTAATGGTCGGATTCACAGGCTCTCCTCCACCGCTTCTTCGAGACGCTGATAACGCACCATATCTGCATACCAGCCATTGTGCGCCATCAGGGCACCGTGATGACCCCATTCGCTAACGGCCCCCTGCTCCAGCACCAGGATCTCGTCGGCCTGCTCCACCGCCGTCATGCGATGGCTGACCAGGATCAGGGTGCGACGATGGGCTTTGAGAGCGTGCAGAATTTGCTGCTCGGTGTGGGCATCCACCGCCGAGAGCGCATCATCGAGCACCAGAATGGGCGCCTCCAGCAGCAGGGCGCGGGCAATGGCCAGCCGCTGTTTCTGGCCGCCGGAGAGGGTCACCCCTTTCTCCCCCACCTCGGTCTCATAGCCCTTGGGGAAACGCACGATATCATCGTGGACACAGGCAATGCGCGCCACCCGTTCGACCTCCTCGCGGCTCGCATCGGGTTTGCCCAGGGCGATATTGGCGGCGATAGTGGTGGAAAACAGGAATGGCTCCTGCGGCACATAGGCAAACTGGCTGCGCAGTGTGGCGAGCGGCAGCTGGTCAATCGGAACGCCACCCATGACAATCGAACCGTGAGTCGGATTGGCAAGTCGCATCAACAGCTTGAGCAGGGAGCTCTTGCCTGCCCCGGTGCGCCCCACCACCCCGAGCATCCCCCCTTGCTTGAGGGTAACGTCGATATCTGCAAGCAGGGTGCGCTGCTCAAGTTGATAGCTCACCCCTTTGATCTGCAAAGGAAAGGCAGAGGTAAACGCGGCCGGCTGGGCGGGCTCTTCGATATCGCTGCGTTCCCCCAGCAGGCTTTCGATACGGGAGTAGGCGGCGCTGCCCCGCTCGATGATGTTGAACAGCCAGGCGATGGCAAACATCGGCCAGATCAGCTGGCCGAGGTACATGGTGAAGCTGGTGAGCTCACCCAGGGTCAACTCACCCTGAAGCACCAACACACTACCCCCCGCCACCGCGAGGAAGTAGGAGCAACCGATGCAGAGGTAGATGACCGGATCGAACTTGGCATCGATGCGGGCCACCGCCATATTGCGCTCCCCCGCCTGTTTGGTCAGCTCGGCAAAGCCCTCATCTTCCAGCGATTCAACCGCATAGGATTTCAGCACCCGCACGCCGGAAAGGGCCTCCTGGGTCTTGTTGTTGAGCTTGGAGAAGGCCCCTTGCGCCGCCTTGAACTGGGTGTAGATCTGGGTGCCGAAGCGATTCATGAAATAGGCCATCACCGGCAGCGGCAGCAAGGAGACCAGCGTCAACTGCCAGGAGTACTGGCTGCACATGATGGAGAGCACCAATACCCCGACCATGATGGAGTCCACCAGAGTCAGCACCCCTTCGCCAGCGGTCATCTCCACAGCCTGAATGTCATTGGTGGCATGGGCCATCAGATCGCCGGTACGGTGGCGCTGATAAAAATCGGGGCTCATCCGGGTGAAATGACTGAACAGGCGATTGCGCAACACATAGGCCAGACGGTAAGAGGCACCGAACAGCATCACCCGCCAGACGTAGCGCAGCAGATAAATCAGCACCCCCAGACCAAACAGCCCCGCCAGATAGCGCATCAGGGTGCCATTGTCGAGACCACCCTTGGTGATGCCATCCACCACCCAGCCCACCACTTTGGGCGGAATAACGGTCAACAGGGCCACCATCAGCAGCAGGGAGATGGCAGCCAGATAACGGGGCCACTGCTCCTTGAAAAACCAGCTCAATCGTAGAAATACGCTCACACCACCAACCTTTAGCGCTCTCTGCCCGTGACCGCTCCAAGGAGCGGCCATCAGAGAAGCCACGCAGAAATAGAAGAATGAAAACAATCGCCTCCGGCTGGAGGCGATTCGAACGAAAGCTCATCATATCCCGAACCGGGATGGTTGAGAATAATTACTATTTAATTCACTGTGACATGCGATCATCCCCTGATGAATAGGGATTATACGAATTTTCATGCTGCTCACCGGTCAACAGGAAGTGTGACACCTCTTCCCGGGTCTGGCTAAAGACCTGTTGCAACTGCTCCAGATCCGTCTCGCTTAGCACCTCGTTTTGCCGCAAGCGCCACTCCAGCTCGCCGGCCACCAGTTGCAGACGGGCCGCCGAGATATTGGCAGACACCCCCTTGAGGGTGTGCAGCAGCTTGCTGGCCACCTCGGGCTGCTGACGGCGCAAGGCGGAGCGGATCTCCCACAGATCGTCCTTGTGCTCCGACATGAACAGCTTGAACAGGATCTGCAATGCCTCCTTGTCCTGCTCCAGCCGCTTGAGTGCATCCTGAAGATCGAGGATCCCAATCATATCCGGCGGTTTCACCTCCATGATCCCCGCCTGCTCCACCCCTTGCGGCTTTACCCACTGCAGCAGGTTGTTGTAGAGATCCAGCTTGCTCACCGGCTTGGTGACATAACCATTCATCCCCACCCCCAAACAACGCTCCTTGTCACCGGGCATGGCACTGGCGGTGAGGGCAATGATGGGCACATCGTGTTTGTCGACCATCTTGCGGATCTGGCGGGTGGCATCGAGTCCGTCCAGTACTGGCATCTGTAAATCCATCAGGATCACGTCAAAAGGCTGCTCGGCGACCCGCTCCACAGCCTCCCTACCATTGCTGACCACACACACTACCGCATCGACGCGCCGCAGATACTCGATGATGAGCTGCTGATTGACCCGGTTGTCTTCCGCCAACAGCACTCGGGTGCCCTGCAACAGGGATTTGAAGTGTTGCTGATCCCCCTGTGCCTCGGCCTTGCGCAGGTTGAGCTCGTAGGAGCTGCCGTTGAGCAGTTCGTCCACCTTGGCCAGCAGGGCATTTTCGGTCATCGGTTTGGGCAGAAAATGGGTCAGCCCCATGCTGTCCATCCTGGCGTGTAACCCCTCTCTGGCCCAGGCACTGATCATCAGGATGGGGATCCGCCGCCACTGGCTGTGCTGATACATCTCCAGAGCCAGATCGAGCCCATCCTCCTGACCCATGCGCCAGTCGAGGATCGCCAACCGCAGATTCGGTCCCTCTTCACGGAGCAGCTGACGGGCACGGGAAAGGGAGTTAACCGGCAGCACCCGCACTCCCGCGCGAGTCAGAATGTCCCGGGCCAGATCCAGCACCAGTTCGTTGTCATCCATCACCATCACCAGCGGCTGGTTTTCGAAGAAGACTTTCCGTCCAGCGACGCCGTAGACCGCCTGCGCCATCGGAATATCGAACTTGAACAGAGAGCCGACGCCAGGCTTGCTCTCTACGGTGATCCGCCCCCCCATCAGCTCCACCAGCCGCTGGGAGATGTTGAGCCCAAGACCCGAGCCGCCATATTTTCGGGTATTACCCGCCTCCAGCTGGGTAAACGCCTGAAACAGTTGGGTCTGCTTCTCTTCGGCAATGCCGATGCCGGTATCGCGAACACTGAAGCGGATCCGCATTGGGTGAGGATTGGCCAGCTCGATGCAGACTTCGACTTCACCGCGTTCGGTAAACTTGATGGCGTTGTTCACCAGATTGACCAGCACTTGTCCCAGTCGCAAGGGATCCCCACGCAAGAAGACCGGCACCTCCGGTGACTTGCGAATAACCACTTCCACGTGTTTGCGCTCCGCCAGATCGGCAAACATGCCCGCCAGCGAATCGAGCTGCTCGCTGAGATCGAAGTCGATCTCCTCCAACGTCAGCTTGCCGGACTCCACCTTGGTCAAATCAAGGATGTCGTTGATCAGCAGCAGCAGGGTATCGGATGAGGATTTGATCTTGCCCAGATAGTCCCGCTGTTGCTGATCCAGTTCGGTCTGCAGTGCCAGCGAGCTAAAACCTATGATGGCATTCATGGGGGTGCGGATCTCGTGGCTCATGTTGGCCAGAAAATCGCTTTTGGCCTGGGCCAGCAAGCCGGTCTGGCGCGACAACTCGCTCAGCTTCTGGTTGCGGCGCCACAGAGTGAAGGCCACTAGCGCAAAGCAGATCAAAGCCCCGCACAGCACCATCAGATAGAAGCGGTTCATCAAAGAGGAAGCGCGCTCCAGCTTGTCGAGTTTCCAACGCACCAGACTCTCGATCACATGCATGTCGATGAGCTGGTAACGCAGGGTGTGATAGGCAATCACCTGCTGGCTCATCTCCTTGCTCAGGCGGATCAGGGTAGCGATCTCCGGCAAGTTGCCATAACGGGATTGCAACTGCTGTTGCAGCTGGTCCAGCGTAGTCTGTTCACGTTTGTCCCAACTGCGCTGCAGATAGTTGCTCAGTTGCGCCAGCTCCTCCAGGTCGCGATGAAGCGCACTGTCTGACGGGCTTATCCCCCGCACCTTTTTAATCTGGGCCTGCAGGGGCGCATTGAGATACTCGATAGCCATCTCAATGGCATGAAGCCTGGCCAGCGCCATCAGATAGGTGTCCATGTCCTCAAGCAGTGCCTGGGAGAGATCGTCTTGCACCAGCTCGGGATCGCTTCTGACTTCCCGTACAAAACCGTCAAGGGTGATGGATAACTGGTTCAGGCGCTGCTGGACATTGCTGTCATTGGCCTGCTCCCGCCCAAGCAGATAGACGGTATCGGCGTTGATCCGGTTCAGCACCACCTCGGCCGCGTCGTTCAGGTCGTGGGCCTGTTGCTGCTGACTGAGCGACTGCCAGCAGTAGCCCGAAAAGGCGAGCAGCAAGGCAACGATCAGCCCTGGCACAGCACGGTTTTTCCGTGATCCTTTATTCATCCCGTCTCGACTCTCATCTGGTGGTCGCTGAATTATCCGGTCAGGCAATGAACCCTGGGGAATTATCCACTCCCGCTGGGCACTGTGTTACCGTTATTGCTCTGATATTTCGCTATTGTTTCGCGATAGCTTCATTCTGGCTTCTCATCATATCCCCGGCCAGAGCTGATTTAGAAGGAACCAATTATGTCATTTATCACTACTTATTGTAGCCACTGCTTTACCAGGAACCGCCTGCCCGTTACCCATATCGATACATCTGCCAAATGCGGGCGCTGCAAAGCCCTCCTGTTCAGCCAGACCCCTTGCCTCGGGAAGGCGGATAACTTCGATACCCTGATCAACTCAGATATCCCGGTCGTGGTCGATTTCTGGGCCAGCTGGTGTGGCCCCTGCCAGCAGTTTGCTCCGGTATTTCATGAGGTTGCCCATGAACTCGAACCACGGATGCGCTTTGCCAAAGTCGATACCGAGCAACAGAGCACCATTGCCGCCCGTTACGCCATTCGCAGCATCCCCACCCTGATGGTCTTCAAACAGGGCAAACTGGTGAACCAGATAAATGGCTCCTTGCCCAAGAGCATGTTCAAGCAATGGCTGGAACAGTTCATGGATGTATGATTTATATTTCGCACATGTTTTATTTATGTGTTCATTTCCTCATTTTTATCAATGAGTATGTGAGTAGAGGCTGATTTTCAACATGTGAGTCTGTTTCAAACAAGTGAATGGATGTAATCTCGGCAACACAAAAACAACCATAAATTAACCGAGAGAACATTATGCACACATCAGCTGTACCCTCTGCTCCATCTCGCTGGCTGGACATCAAATCAGGGATCGTCATCCTGGATGTTTTGCTACTTTGTGCCATGCTCGCCTGGCTCCCGTTTGACCCCATGGTCAACAAGGGGCTGGGCATTCTGGTCTTTATCGCCATCCTCTGGCTGACCGAAGCACTGCACGTCACCATCACCGCGCTGCTGGTACCCCTGCTGGCTACCGTGCTCGGGGTGTTTGACATGAGCAAATCCCTCACCGATTTTGCCAACCCGATCCTGTTCCTCTTTTTTGGTGGTTTCGCCCTCGCGGCCGCTCTCTCAAAACAGGGACTGGATACCCTGATGGCAGGCAAGGTGATGCACCTGGCCAATGGTCATCTGGGTTGGGGCGTGATCCTGCTCTTTACCATCACAGCCGCCATGTCGATGTGGATCAGCAACACCGCTACCACCGCCATGATGCTGCCACTGGCGATCGGTATGCTGGCACGCCTCGATAGCAAAAAAGAGCGCGCCACCTTCGTCTTCGTATTGCTGGGGATCGCCTACAGCGCCAGTATCGGCGGCATCGGTACCCTGGTGGGTAGCCCACCCAACGCCATCGCAGCCGCCCAGATGGGGATTGGCTTCACTGACTGGATGAAATTCGGTGTTCCAGTAGTGCTTATCCTGATGCCCTGCGGCATTGCCCTGCTCTATCTGGTAACCCGCCCGCGTCTCAGCCACCGCGTAGAGATCCAGGATGTCACCATCAACTGGACCCGCGAGCGTAAAGTGACGCTGGCAATCTTCCTGACCACCGTTGTTCTCTGGATCGGCTCACAACCCATCTCCAACGCCTTTGGCGGTATTCCGCAACTCGACACCCTGATTGCCATGGGCGCCATCGTGGCCATCGTGGTCAGCCGTGTCGCCAGCTGGGATGACGTCAACCAGAACACCGACTGGGGCGTGCTGATGCTGTTTGGCGGCGGTCTGACCCTGAGCGCCATTCTCAAGGCCACCGGTACCAGCGCCTTCCTGGCCAGCCATCTGTCGACCGTGCTCTCCAACGCCAACATTTTTGTCGTGTTGCTTATGCTGGCCGCCTTCGTGGTGTTCCTGACCGAACTGGTCTCCAACACCGCCACCGCCGCGCTGTTGGTTCCCCTGTTTGCCGGTGTCGCCGAGGCGCTGGGTGTATCACCTGTGGTGATGTCGGTGTTGATCGCTATCGGTGCCTCCTGTGCCTTTATGCTGCCGGTCGCCACGCCGCCCAATGCCATCGTCTTTGCCAGTGGCCACATTCGCCAGAGGGAGATGATGAAAGCCGGTATGGCTCTGAACGTGGTCTTTACCGTGTTGCTCGCCCTGCTGGCCTACTTCGTTGGCGATATCCTCTGATCCACCTACCCCCAGTAAACAAAAACCCCCGCATTGCGGGGGTTTTCTCATTTATGAATCTGATTAGCCGATGTTGCAGGCCTTCAGATCCCAGATCCGATCCACATAGTCCTGAATAGAGCGGTCGGAGTTGAACTTGCCCATGGTGGCCGAGTTGATGATGGCCTTCTTCGCCCACAGAGCCGGATCCCGATACCAGGTATCGATCAGCTTGTGTGCATCCGAGTAGGACTGGAAGTCCGCCAGGGTCAGGTAAGGGTCTCCCCCTTCCAGCAAGGAGCGCTTGATTGAGGCCAGCTCACCCGGACGACCAGGCGTGAAGTAGTCGGTATCAAACCAGTCCAGCACGGCTTTGAGCTCGGAGTTGGCATAGTAGAAGTCATACGGGTTGTAACCGCGCGCCTTCAGCGACTTCACTTCGTCCACGTTCAGACCGAAGATGGCACAGTTTTCGGCACCCGCCTCTTCAGCGATCTCGATGTTGGCTCCATCCAGCGTCCCGATGGTGATTGCACCGTTGAGTGCCATCTTCATGTTGCCGGTACCGGATGCTTCATAACCTGCAGTAGAGATCTGCTCGGAGACATCTGCCGCCGGGATCAGCTTCTCGGCCAGACTCACGCGGTAGTTCGGCATGAACACCACTTTCAGCTTGCCCTGGATACGAGCATCGTTATTGACCCGATCCGCCAGCTTGTTGATGGCATAGATGATGTCTTTGGCCAGCTTGTAACCGGGCGCCGCTTTGGAGCCGAAGATAAACACGCGCGGATGCATGTCATAGTCCGGGTTGGCCAGCAGACGACGATAGAGTGCCATGATGTGAATGAGGTTCAGTTGCTGGCGCTTGTACTCGTGCAGACGCTTGATCTGAACGTCAAAGATCGCCTCGGCACTGACATCGATACCGGTTTCGTCTTTGATGACCTTGACCAGCTTCTCTTTGTTGTGACGCTTGATGGTCATGAACTGCTGCTGGAACGCCTTGTCGTCGGCAAACTTCACCACGCCACGCAGTTTGTCCAGTTGCAGCGGCCACTCCTTGCCCACTACTTCGTTGTAGAGGCCAGCCAGTTCCGGGTTGCACGCCAGCAGCCAGCGACGCGGGGTCACCCCGTTGGTCACGTTGCACATTTTTTCCGGCCACAGCTCGGCATACTCGGGGAAGAGATCTTCCTTCACCAGCTTGGAGTGGATCTCGGCCACACCGTTCACTTTGGACGAACCGATCACGCACAGGTTGCCCATGCGAACCTTGCGCACATCTCCCTCTTCGATGATGGAGAGCTTGGCTTTGATAGCATCGTTGCCCGGCCACTTGGGCTCCACCAACTCGTTCAGGAAGCGGGCGTTGATCTCGTAAATCACCTCCAGATGGCGAGGCAGTACTTTCTCGAACAGGCTGACCGACCACTTCTCCAACGCTTCCGGCAGCAGAGTGTGGTTGGTATAAGAGAAGACCTGATAGCAGATAGCCCAGGCGGCATCCCAGTTCAGATCTTCCTCGTCAACCAGCACCCGCATCAGTTCCGGGATGGCGACAGTCGGGTGAGTATCGTTGAGCTGAATGGCAATTTGCGCGGCAAAGTTGCTGAAGTCACTGCCATGGACCCGCTTGTAGCGGCGCATGATGTCCTTGATGGAGCAAGCACAGAAGAAGTACTGCTGGATCAGACGCAGCTCTTTACCTGCATCGGTCTCATCGTTCGGATACAGCACCTTGGAGATGGTCTCGGCCTGGGCTTTCTCAGCCTGGGAGTCGATGTAACCACCGGCGTTGAACACGTCCCAGTCGAAAAACTCGGAGGCGCGGGATTCCCACAAACGCAGGATGTTGACGGTGTGACCGCCAAAACCGACCACCGGAATATCCCAAGGCACCCCTTTAATCTTGCGACCGGCGTGCCATACCTTCTTCAGGCCGCCATTGTCACCAAACACGGTCTCGACGTAGCCATAGAGCGGCACTTCTTGCACCGACTCGGGACGGCAGATCTCCCAGGGGTTGCCATATTCACGCCAAGAGTCCGGACGCTCGATCTGGCGGCCATCCTGGATTTCCTGACGGAACAGACCGTGTTCGTAGTGGATACCGTAACCAACCGCCGGATAGTTCAGAGTGGCCAGCGAGTCGATAAAGCAGGCAGCCAGACGACCCAGGCCGCCATTGCCAAGTGCCATGTCCGGCTCTTGTTCGCACAGGTCGGTCAGTTCCAGACCGAGTTCGCCCAGCGCCTCTTCGCAAGTCTTGTAGAGGGAGAGGTTGTGCAGGTTGTTGGAAGTCAATCGTCCCATCAGGAATTCAGCAGAGAGATAGTGAATCGCACGAGTATCTTTCTTGAAATGAGTCTGCTGAGTGCGGGTCAGGCGCTCGTACACCTGTTCATTGACAGCCGCAGCAGTGGCTTTCCACCACGCTTCGGGAGAGGCTTTCTGTTCGCTTGTTCCCAAGGTAGAACGCAGGTGACGCACGATACTCGCCTTGAGCTGATCTTTATCCAGTTGGAGATCCTGGTCTGTCTTCTTCTTGGTAGCCATAAACCATATTCCTTCGTTACAAATAAAATTGTTATCCCGCTTGCGGGACCGGCGCTGTTGTTATCTCAAAATATGTACCGGCGTGAGAATACTAACTAAAGCGGCAGAATTAAAAGTTAACGCAAGTCACACTTTAACCGATAAAAACAGCCTGAAAAGCTTGAAAACCCTTTCCTTTAATTGATCGCATAAAAACAAACATTCCCTTTATTATCATAAACTTAATGAAACAATAAAAATATTCTGGCATGAATAGGTTTTCAGAGATTGCCAAGCCTTGAAAATCCCTGAAAATAGGCAGCAAGACGGCACATTGAAACCGGTTTCAATGTGCCTGAAAAATTACCGTATAAATATGAAGCAATCATTGCACCCTTAAAGATGTGCCTTGAACTGATTACTCAATGGATCGTAATGGTACCCAATCTGATCCAGACGTCCTGCCAACTGCTCTTCACTCATATTGTAATAGGCCAGCAGCTCCTCCAACCCGTCACACTCAAGCCTTAGCTTCTCATTGATGATGCCCAGCAAGATGTTGGCATCAAGACGTTGCAAGGTACTGATATCCATGGCGGCACCTCCTGTAAATGACCTGTATAACCATGGGCGGTTACGCAAGGTTTGTCCATAGTACGAAAAACACCCAACCAGCTTTGTATTAAATAGTGTTTAAAAACATAACCTTACTAACGACACATGCCAACACCATCACATTTTTCAGCAAAAACACCTTGTCACTGCCACAGGATAGAACTACTGTATACGCATACAGCTTGGATATTCATACAGGAACCCCATATATGAACCAGCCCCTGCACTCACTGCCCTTTGCGATGAATCGTGTCATGAGCAAGCCCTGGCCAACCAGAACCGCCTGCAAAGCGGAGCTGGCTCATTATGGTGTGACTATCCAGTCTGATGATCAGTTTCTGAGCGAGCTGACAAAGCTTGGGGAGGCTCATACCGGCTGGATCTTGTTGATCGCCCCGCCGGGACGCCCCACAGTCAGCCGTCTGGAAGAGCGAGGTATCGATCCCAAGAGAGTGCTGGTGGTACATAGCCCCAAAATCAAGAACTGGCAGCAAACCCTGGAGCGCAGTCTGGGCAATGGTCACTGCGCCGCCGTATTTACCTGGCTACCCGAGCAGATCGAGCTGGATCACGTCAAGCTGCAGCGACTGGGACAGCAATCTGGCGTACTCACCCGCTTCTTTGGCGCGAAACGGACTAACCTCGGCACACCTCTGCTGGCCTATGCAGAGCAAGATATTTATCTAAATCACTAAGTTAAAATTTGGCCCATTCTTGGGCATGGCTGCAACGACAAAGCCATTGCCATCATTACTCAGTAAAATCCTAGCAAAATAAAAAGCGCCTACATTGCTGCAGGCGCTTTTCATTGGCAGCCAAGCGGGCCATTGGGCCTACTTACACCTTCACGCAAGATTACTCTTCGGGACAGGGTGCCAGCACCACCCGGCGGCGACCCATCACCACCGGACGCACCAGCAGCTGTGCCAGCAAGACACCCAGCAGGGTCAGCCCACCCCCGATCAGGTGATAGCTGGTTAACCGCTCACCCAGCAGGGTGATGGCAAGGCCAGCCGTCATCACCGGCAGCAGGTTCATAAAGATGGCGGTACGGTTGGCACCGAGCAGAGCGATACCCTGCATCCAGAGCCAGGGCGAGAGCGCCGAGGTGGGGATACCGGCATAGAGGATCAGCCACAGGGCCCGGCCATCCGGCCACTGGCCATCCACCAGCAAAAAGAAGGGGGTCAGGATCACCACACTGCAGATTACCTGACCGTAGAGCAGCGACCAGTTGTCGAGCCCAAGATCCCACTTCTTGAGCAGCACACTGTAAAGGGCATAAGTACCGGCCGAGATCAGCATATAGACAGAGCCGATATGAATGCCTTGGGTAAACAGCCGGGTAGGATCCCCCTGCCCCAGCAAGATAGACAAGCCAAGGATGGAAAGCAGCGCCCCCAGCACGGCGCCCCAGGTGGGCCGCTCACGCAGCAGCCAGATGCTGAACAACACGGTCAGCAGCGGCGTCAGACCCATCATCAACCCCATCTCGGTGGCTCCCAGGGTTTGCGCCGCGTAGTAACCAAAAGTCTGGTTGAGCACCATGCCCAGCGAGGCCAGCATGGCGATCTGCCAAAGGCCAGCGCGCAGACGGGCACGCGCACGCCATACCCGACGGGCCAGAAACGGGCTTAATACCAGCGCAGCCACCACCCAGCGCGACCAGGCCAAGGCTGCCGGGGACAACACACCAACCGCCAGTTTGCTGACGATTCCATTGCCAGCCCAGATGGCAATGCAGGAGAAGGGAAACAGAAAGGCAAGGGGCATGAGAGGATCCAGACCGAAGAGACAACAGCGGGCCAGTATAGGGGGCGATGGAAGATAAACAAAGGTGTGGGCCTGAACAGCCACATGGTTAACGCCAGTCACCAGAAACAAATATGCCCGCAAAAGTGCGGGCATATCAGTGCAGAAACAGGTTCAGAAGCGCATCACGCGGCATCCATGTGCAGTCTGGAGATCAGCTCGTTGACCTCGGTGACTGTCTGGCGGTGGGGAATATCCGCCGGATTCGGCATCAGCAACAAACCGGATTGGAAATCAAACCGCCCCCGACCATGGATGTAAATCCGACCTTTAAAGAAGGTTTTGACATGCTTTGCCACCATCAGTGGCAGGTACTTCTTGAACACTCTCATCGTTTGCAACCTCTTGCAGTTGTATCCGTATGACAGCAGCTTCTGCGAATTAATTCCGTAAAGTATTTATAAAAATCCGGAAAACTCGCCCATCTCTTCCCAAAAAATTCAACCTATAACCTTTTATTAACTTTTAGCCTATTGTATGCGGCCCTTCGAGCCAGAGCAAGGCTCCTTTGCCATCGTGCCACTCGATACAAGCGATCCCCGAGGTGGCGAACATGGGTGCTCCTGCTGCCGGGCAGAGGCTTTGCACCAGATAACCCACCAGCGGCAGATGGCTGACCATCAGGATCTGGTCATGTTGCTCAGCCAAAGTAGTGAGGTAGCTGGCCACGAAAGCGGGATCACCGTAAGGGGTAATGTCGCCACTCTCTTCAACGGCTGCTGCGTCAGGTAATTCACTGCATATGGCTTGCCAGGTCTGGCGTGCCCGCAAATAGTTGCTGTGGATCACCCGATCCAGCGGGCCAATCAGCTGAGGCGCCAGCCAGCGGGCCATCTGGATAGACTCTTCAATACCCTGCTCGGTCAATGGACGCTGTTCATCTGTTTTCGCATTCATGCCAGCCTGGCCATGACGCATGATATAGATCTTCATTACAACCTCGCCCAACGGGCCTGTTTTGATAGCCGGGGGATCTTACCCCGCCACGGGTGTGGAAACAATTGCGCTACCTCTCAGAAAAGGGTTTGCCTGACGGGATAGCGGGGTCGATAATCATGTTTAAATTCAAATAAATCCAACGTGAGTCACACGCCAATGAGCCCATATGCCAGTCCCAATGACCATCGGCAATACCATTTTCTGGAGCTGACCAACCGGCTCAGGGTCTTGTTGATTTGTGATCCCGACACAGACAAATCCGCCGCCTCACTGGCGGTCAATACCGGCCATTTTGACGATCCCGCCGACCGGCAGGGAATGGCCCATTTTCTGGAGCACATGCTGTTTCTCGGCACCTGCACCTACCCCAAGCCTGGTGAGTACCAGCAATTTATGAGCCGTCATGGCGGCAGCAACAACGCCTGGACCGGCACCGAATTCACCAACTTCTTCTTCGAGATCGACAACGGCTTCTTCGAAGCGGGGCTGGATCGCTTCTCCCAGTTCTTTATCTGCCCCACCTTTGATCCGGAGTGGGTGGACAAGGAGCGCAACGCGGTCGACTCCGAGTATCGCCTCAAGCTGCAGGACGACATGCGCCGCAGCTATCAGGTGCATAAAGAGACGGTCAACCCGGCACACCCCTTCTCCAAGTTCTCGGTGGGCAACCTCGATACCCTGGCCGATCTGCCGGGGCGGGATCTGCGCTCCGACCTTATCCGTTTTTACGAAAGCCACTACAGCGCGGATCGCATGGCGCTGGTGATGATCTCGCCGGAATCCATCGATACCCAGTTGCAGTGGTGCTGTCGCTACTTTGCTCCCATTTTGAATCGCAATTTGGGAACCCCGACCCTCACCATGCCACTCTACCGGCTCGATGATCTCGGCGTGCGCATCCACATCAATCCGGTCAAGGAGACCCGCAAGCTGTCGCTCTGCTTCCCCCTGCCCAATGTGGACGAGTTTTACGACAAAAAGCCCCTCACCTTCCTGAGCCATCTGATTGGCTACGAGGGGGATGGCAGCCTGCTCTCCCTGCTCAAGGCGAAAGGCTGGGTCAACCAGCTCTCGGCAGGTGGTGGCATCAGCGGCGCCAACTTCAAGGATTTTGGCGTCAACTTCGGCCTCACCCCGCTTGGCCTTGAACATGTGGACGACATCCTCGCCGCCCTGTTTGGCTATCTGAAACTGATTGGCCGCGAAGGGCTGCAGAGCTGGCGCTATGACGAAAAACGGACCGTGCTCGAATCGGCGTTCCGCTTTCAGGAGCGCGGCCGCCCCCTCGATACGGTGTCGGGGTTGGTGCTCAACCTCTTTAGCTACAAACCTGAGGATCTGCTCTACGGCGACTACATGATGCGCGAATATGACGAGGGGCTGATCCGCCGCTTCCTCGCCAAGCTCACCCCGCACAATTTGCGTATCACCATCACTGCGCCGGAAGTGGCGACCGATCGGCTGGCCCGCTGGTATCAGACCCCCTACAGCGTGGCGACCATTACCGAGGCCGAGAAAATTCGCTGGCAGCAGAGCGAGCCGGATCCGGCGCTGGCGCTGCCCAAGCCCAACCCCTTTATCAGCAGCCGACTCGATCCGCGCACGCCAGAGCTTGCCGCCGACATGCCCGCCAGCCTTATCGATCGCCCCGGTTTTCGCCTCTGGCACCTCCATGAGCACCTGTTCAGCGTGCCCAAGGGCAATCTCTATATCTCCATCGACAGCGAACATGCGGTCAAAAATCCGCGTAATATCGCCATGGCGCGCCTCGCCGTGGAGCTGTTGGCCGACCACCTCAATGCCCTCACCTATCCGGCGGAGCTGGCGGGGCTGGGTTACCAGATCTATGCCCATCAGGGGGGCTTTACCATCAACCTGAGCGGCTTTGCCGACAAGCAGCCGCTGTTGCTCGACATGATCCTCGGCAACCGCACCCTGGGGTATCCGGATCCGGGCCGCTTCGCCGAGATCAAGGAGCAGCTCATTCGCAACTGGGATAACCAGTCCAAGGCGCGCCCCATCTCCCAGCTCTTTAACCAGCTCACCAGTTTGCTGCAACCGAACAACCCACCATTCGAGCAGTTGCTGCGCCACCTGCGCACGGTAGAGCTGGAAGAGATGCCCAGCTTCGTGGCCCAGCTGTTTGGCGAGGTGCATGTCGAAGCGCTGGTGCATGGCGACTGGACTGCCGCCGAAGCGCTGGAGCTGGCCGCCCTGATGGAGCGCCACCTGAGCGACATCAATGGCACCAGCAGCAAGCCGAGCGGCGAGACCCGTCGCCCGCTCATCTCCATTCAGGACAGAGGCACCCTTATTCGCGAGCAGGGTTGTGATCACGAAGACTCGGCACTGCTGGTCTACTACCAGTCCCGTACCACCCGTGCGCGAGATCTCGCCTGCTTCACTCTGGCGAACCACATCATGTCCTCTACTTTCTTCCACGAGCTGCGCACCCGCCAGCAGCTCGGTTATGTGGTGGGCGCCGGCAACCTGCCCCTCAATCGCCATCCGGGCCTGATCTTCTATATCCAGTCGCCGGTGGCGGGGCCGCAGATCCTGCTCGATGCAGTGGAGGAGTTTATCGACCTCTTCCCGCTCGCCATGCTCGAATTTACCGAGCAGCAGTGGCAGGAGAGCAAGGCGGGGCTGCAAGCCCAGCTGAGCGAGCGGGATGCCAATCTGCGCAGTCGCGGCCAGCGGTTGTGGGTCAGCATCGGCAACAAGGATCTGGGGTTTGATCAGCGCGAAAGAGTCTGCGACGAGGTGGGCAAGTTGAGCCGCGCCGATCTGGTGCGCTTTATCACCCAACTGCGTTCGCGCACCTCCGATCGGCTGATCCTCTGCAGCTATGGTCAGGGGCACGAACATGACGAGCGGATCACCGGCCAGTTTATCGACGATCCACGGGCATTTCGGCTCAATGCCGCCACCTTCGAGGCCTGATCAGGCCTCGCACTCCCCCGCTTTTCCTGCCTACGGCAAATCACAGACAATAAAAAGCCGACCCATCAGGGTCGGCTGGAAAAACCATAACAATTGCGACCAAAGCCGCCAAAAGTGAACATGAGCGTGAAAATCAGACACTGAGTTGCTGATCAGCAAGCGGGAAAGACCCGATACTCGCTTTGCAATGCCAACAGTGATTGAGAAACAGCCTCATATTAGGCACTCCCCCCGCCAGTCACGTTGATCTACGTCAAAGGAGGTAGCGAAGAGCGCGTAGCCCGATGATTTGTCGGCGCAGATCACCCTTTGGCTGCCCGTTAACCCCGGCGAACCAGCCGGTAGGCTACCTCATCGAAGTAGGAGAGCTGACCCGACAGCACCCGCGGGTGATCCACCTCGGCGGCGCGCCCCAGCACCTCGATACGAAAATCGCGCTCGAACAGGGCTCGCACCTCCATCTCACCCACCGAGAAGGGGGGCTGACTCTGCTGTTCAGGCTGATATTCGAGGGTCACCAGCAGGATCTGGCCACCGGTCTCGACCAGCGAACTGATCAGGGCTGCATACTGGCGGCGCATCGCCGTCGGCAGGGCGATCAGCGCCGCACGGTCATAGACCAGCCGGTAACGGCGACCCAGACTGGGGGCGGCGAAAAAATCCCCCTGAAAAATGCGCAGGCTGTCCACCTGATGGCACTGATAAGGGCCCACCTCGCTCACGGTCGCGGCGAGCTGGTTTTCACTGAAGAACTGACTGACGGCAAGGCTCGATAGCTCGAAACCGTCGACCGGATGGCCCTGAGCGCTCAGCCAGAGCATGTCACGGGACTTGCCGCACAGGGGAACCAGCACCGGCTCGTCCGATTGCTGGGCTGACCACCAGGATTGCAGCCAGTGGTTGAAGTCCGCCTGATGAAAGCCAATCCGGTTCTCTTCCCAACGCTGATGCCAAAACGCAGCTTCCATCGTTATTACCCTTCTGTACTAAAGATGCCTCAATATCACAACTTAACCGGCACCGCGCAACCCTCTGCCCTCCCCTTTTTGCCGCGCAGCCTCTGCGTGTTATCGGGCGAATGGCGTGACGTCACCTTGCCGTGCGCCTCGCTGTCGCAATGGGTGCTATTGGCTGTGCTTATGACGGGCAGAGGTATACCAACCCATGCAAAAACGTCATGGGTGTATAGCGATGAAGGAATAAAAGGAGTGGCGTTGGCAGGCCAAACCGTGCCTGCCAATGCCAGAAAGATCACGACAGTGTGGCGCGAACGGCCGCCAGCTGGCGCTCGATATAAGCAAAATCGGGACGATCGGCGGGGAGTTCCGAGAGGCAGGCCGCTTTGAGCTGATGCAACCCATCAAGCGGTGAGTCTTGCGTATCGCAATGGGCCAACAGCTCTTCCAGCAGGCAACCAAAGGCGCGCACTTCCAAACGCTCAAGTCCTACGGCCCGCTCGCGGTCGCAGCGGTCATATAAGGAAGCGGCGCCAAAATCCCCCAGCAGAGCGCGAGCCGGGGCGTCAGGCCCGCGGGTAAACAGAATATTGTGGCCGTAGAGGTCCCCGTGCATGATGCCCGCACGGTGCAGATGGCCCGCCACCGAGGCGATGCCATGGGCCATCGCCAGCGCATCCGGCACACTCAGGCGCAACCCCTCGGGATAGACATCCCGGGTGCAGGAGTCCAGGCTCGGCGGCCCGGCCAGATTGGCAAAGGCCGGGTCGATCAGCTCCATCACCAGCGCCGGAATGCCGGAGGGGTGATCCGCCACCTTGCCCATCACCTTGATAAGGTTGGGATGAGTGCCCGCCGCCAGCGATGCCGCCATCTCGCAGCGGGGCAGTCCGTCGCTGGTCACCGCCCCCTTGAACAGCTTGACCGCCACCTGATTGCCATCGCCTCTATCGCTCGCCTGAGTCACTGCATCAGCAGGATTAGCCACAAGGGTGGCGCGATGGATAACGCCGGATGCTCCCTGCCCCAGCAGCTCGCCCAGCGCCAGCGTCCCCCAGGCAAGGGGAGCGACATGGGCATCATCGATGGCCCGCGTCTCCTCCCCTTCGCTAAAGGGGTTACCCGAGTAGGCGAGCCATGAAAGGCGCGGCAGCGAGAGCAACCACTCGGGGAAGCGTTCGATGCGGTTGGCAGCGATGCGCAGGAGCTCTAGATTGCGGCAGTTGGCAAGACTTGCCGGCAGCTCGCGCAGGCGGTTGCCCGCCAGCATCAACTTTTGCAGGGCGTCGCACTGACCCAGCTCATCAGGCAACTGTTCCACCGCGTTGTCGGTCAGGATCAGCCAGCGCAAACCGGCGGGCAGCGCCTTGGCCGAGACGGTAGCAATCCGGTTGGCCTTAAAGCCAACCATGGTGAGCGCCGGGCAACGCCCCAGCACCTCGGGCAGCTCGGTAAAGCGGTTCTCGGAGCAGAAGATGATGCGAAGTTTGCCAAACCCGGCCAGCTCGTCAGGGAGCGTGCTTAGCTGGTTGCCGGTCAAATCCAGCATCTCCAGCGTCTCTTTCAGGCTCAAAATCTCGGTGGGGAACTCCGTCAGGTTTTCAGAGAGCTTCAGATGGCGGGCACCGCACAGTTCACCTGCGCGCAGCTGTTCCAGAGTATGCATAACCGTTTCTCAATCCTGATGATCTGCCTGATGGCGTTGCCAGCCATCAGCGCGCGCCGAACCCGGGTCCGGCGATTTTAAAGGGGGGCATTATAAAGAATTCGGGGTGCAGTTCGCCCCTTTTGTTGCCGCAAAGGCCTGTATCGACATGTAGCAAAACGAGTTGGAGAGAAAGAGAGCAAGATTCGGGTCGTTCCAGCGAGGAGTGGTTGTCATAGTGGGGGCCAAACCCAAGTCGGTTGGAACCTATTGGAGTTCCAACCCACAGCCAACCCTGTGCCCCACTGATTTGGCGCACAACACACCTGCGAGGGAACTGCCATGTCATTACTGTCCAACAAGGTCGCCATCATCACCGGCGCCAGCTCCGGTATCGGCCGCGCCAGCGCCATCCTGTTTGCCCGCGAAGGGGCCTGCGTCGTCGTCGGCGCCCGCCGCCAGCCCGAACTGGATCTACTGGTGGAGGAGATCCGCCACGAGGGGGGCCTGGCGGTGAGTCTGGCGGGAGATGTGAAAAGCGAGACTTACGCCCGCGATCTTGTTGATCTCGCGCTAACCCGTTTCGGCGGGCTCGATATCGCCTTCAACAACGCAGGTACCACAGGCACGCCGGGCAGCGTAGAGCAGCTTGAGCTGACGCAGTGGCAGGAAATTCTGGATACCAACCTCACCAGCGCCTTTGTGGGAGCCAAGTACCAGATCCCCGCCATGCTGGCGCGTGGCGGCGGCTCGCTTATTTTTACCTCTACCTTTGTCGGCCATACCCTGGGGCTACCCGGCATGGCGGCCTATGCTGCGAGCAAGGCAGGACTCATTGGCCTGACCCGTGTGCTGGCTGCCGAGTATGGGGCACAAGGGATTCGGGTCAACGCCCTGCTGCCGGGGGGCACCGACACCCCCATGGGGCGGGCTTTTGCCAATACGCCAGAGAGCCTCACCTTTGTGCAGAATATGCATGCCCTCAAACGGCTGGCCCAACCGGAGGAGATCGCCCGCTCGGCCCTTTATCTCGCGTCCGATGCATCCAGCTTTACTACCGGCATTGCCCTGCTGGCCGATGGTGGGGTATCAATTTGTCGTACATGACGTTGTCGCCCCCCACAGCCTGCGACCGAAACCTTATCGTGAGAGCGCCTTATGTCTGATTACGCCCGCATCGCCGATGCCATCCGTTTTATCGCAAGTCAGGTGGAGCGCCAGCCCACTCTGGACGAGATAGCGGCGCACGTGCACTTAAGTCCCTTTCACTTCCAGCGGCTGTTCAGCCGCTGGGCCGGAGTGACGCCCAAACGCTATCTGCAGGTGCTGACCCTGGAGCGGGCCAAGGCGCTGTTGCAGGAGTCGCGCCCGCTGCTTGAGGTGGCAGATACCCTGGGCCTTAGCAGCGGATCGCGACTCTACGATCACTTCGTGCAGCTCGAAGCGGTGACGCCGGGCGAGTACAAGCAACGGGGGGCCGGACTGGTTATCGATCACGGGGTGCACGACACCCCCTTCGGCCAGGCATTCGTCGCCCTGACCCCGCGGGGGGGGTGCAACTTCTCGTTTCTCGATGAAAAGGCCCCAGAGGCACCGCTGGCCACCCTCGCCCAGCACTGGCCTGCGGCAACGCTGCAAGAAGCACCATCACGCACTCAAGGGGTCATCAACACCATGTTCGATGACAGCAAGGCGCCGGATCGCCCCATCTCGTTGCACGTGAGCGGCACCAACTTTCAGATCAGCGTCTGGCGGGCGCTGCTGCAGATCCCGCCCGCCAAGGTGGTGAGCTACGCCCAGGTGGCGAGCGCCATCGGCAATCCCAAGGCCGCCCGCGCCGTGGGTCTGGCGGTGGGCGCCAACCCCGTCGCCTTGATGATCCCCTGCCACCGGGTCATCCAGCAAAATGGCAAACTCGGCGGCTATCACTGGGGCGAGACCCGCAAACAGGCGATCCACGCCTGGGAAGCGGCGAGGTATGAGTGAAGGTGGGCTTTTTCTGCCCGGCCTGATGGAGGGGCAAAACGGGGGTGTTGGTAGTGAGTCAGCAGACAATAAGGCTTTGCCGGACAAGCGTGCGACGATATCAAGCGGGGAGATCAGAAGAATCGGGGCGCAGATCGCCCCTTTTGTTGCTTTGGCAAGGCTCAGCGCTCAGCCGCCCCCCAGCGAATTGACGAAACAAGTTTTCAGAGCGGCTTTTGTGCAAGGTATGAGGAACAAAAGTAGAGGTGCAATTTCATTGCACCCTATGGTACTAATAGCCACGCACAACGAAAAAGAAAATGCAAATAACCAACATAACTAGAAGATAGAAAATTAATGGACCAAGATTACCATTTTTTGCCTCTGACGCTAAGTAAGCATTAAATTCTTTCTTACTCTGCCTTTTTCCGTATTTTGTAGCGTAATTATGTTCACCGGTAGGCGTTGTTCCATCAGATACATATTGCTTTGCTGCCGCCAGTGTTGGCAATGGACCGAAATCATGCTTACCGTCGTTGTTTAACACATACCAACTAGAACCATCTTTAACGATAGTTCTTCCATCTGAAACAGAATATTGTCCTGCTTGAATCCTTTTTACAGTCACGATATTTTCCTCTGGTGCCTAGCTCCGCTATATGGGGCGAAAAAAGCTCGACTAAAATTGGAGATCGAATACACACAACCAAGTTTTCGTACCTTTCATGATGGCTTTGTTAGAGCTTACTTTTCGCCCAAAAATTTATGTTTGATATTACTGTAACACCGACTAAAAACAGTAATGCGTAAGAGGTCAACCCTACAAACTCAAGGCTTTTTATTGTATGCGGCTCAGTGAACTTCCATATAATTGGAATCGCAAATAAGAGCCCTGATGTAAGACGATAGATACCCAATGTACTATCACCGACCTCTCCTATATAAATAATTTTTTGCTTTGCCTCTTTCTGCTTTTCAGGACTAAACCTATATCCATATAACCAACAAAAGATTGTCAACAATAAATGCAGAACAAAAAACGATAAGAAATAATAAAAAATATAATTAGGCACTATAGCGCCAGACACAAAATCCTTAAGTTTGCCGACACCATCGTTATATTGAATTAATAATGCAGGAAAGCAACCTGTCAAAGCTACCAATATTATTTCTTTAATGGCTATTTTCATAACACCCCATGTAAGCTCTAACGCCATGTTAAATATTTAGCTACACTACCACCAAACCTCAATCACCTAAAAAATACGAAACACAACTCTGGAATGAAAAATGACAAGTGTTGGGAACCACTCTTAAATGCTTTTTATAATTATTTTTTTATAAAGCTAAATTTGGTTTTTCCAGCTGCACTGCCTAATTTCAGCATGCTATCGAAACTGCTATCTTCATTAATTTTAAGTTGCATCTCTTGCTGTCTTATCTCTAAGTATTTTCCGAGGTATTCTATAGAAAATCGAATAATTTTAGTCAAAAACTTTTGAAACCTCGTGTTATCAGGCGGGTAACTCAAACTTGTTTCAGACTCAAATATCTTATGCTTTTCCTCACCATCAACGTATGTGTTAATCGCAGTTTCCAAAATAAGTAGGTTTACTAAATATGCAGAGATAGGGTCATCCATGTTAGTAATAAGCATCCGAATCTCGGGGTTCCACTCAAGAGCCTTGTTAACTAATTCTTGCTTTAAGTGACCTACAAATTTGTTTCTTAAGTACTTCGCAAAGTCACACTCTTTGGAGAATGATTTATAGTACCCACTCAACTCCGGGTGTTTTTTATACACTTGACGAACTGTAACTTCAAAATCGACAAAATTCGCTACTGATATCAGACTTTGTTTCAACAAAATCATAGTAGACATATCACCTATGCCCTTTTCCGTAAACTGAGCATCAATAGTTACTAAATCTGCTTTTAGTACATTTGCTTGTAAAAATTGGTCCACTGAATTATCTCTATAGTTATAACAGTGATTAGATGAAAGTCGGTATAAAAACCATCCATACAACTCCGCCTCATCATCATGATCGCCATAATAAATCATGTTAATTCATAACATTACCAACCAGTTTAGTGCTTTTGATCAATGCGATATCTCTGGTCTGATTCATTGGTGACCACAAGGAGGCCATATCCAGACGGATATACTAACGAGCAAGTCAGAGAAGAAAAAGAGTGAGATGGCAGTTTCCTGAGCAAGATCAAGAAATTAAATAAGAAGTATCAATGCTGGACATATATCTGCGGTGCCAGATCATAGATAAAGAAAAGACGCCCTAAGGCGTCTTTCTTATTTTCAGGACTTGGAGCAAAAAGCTTGGAGGTTATTCCCCCTCCCCGCCATGCCCCACCACCCAATCAGATTGGGGTAATGGAGGTGATATGGGCATCCCCGTCCAGTGATTTGAATATCTGCACCACGGCTTCGCCATGGATCGGTTTGGCAAGCGGCACAGTGCTCTTGCACTTGAAGCGGTAGTTGGTGCCAGCCACCACTTGAGTGGAGACTTCAAAGGGTACGTATTGCACCCCGACAAATCCTTTCAGCGCCTGATCAAATACCGCCTGATCCTCGGCAGTCAGCTTGTGATATGCGGTCCATCCACCCACCAACACTGCTTGTTCTGACATATCAAACTCTCCGTGCTCTATGGTCCCGACTCGTTTGGCCGTTCGGGCTGCGCCCCGTTGATTCAAGTGGTTTCCGGTCTCCACCGGGGTGTCATCACTGCCGGTTGGCGCGATAACGATAGGCAAATTTACGCAGCTATCTGCAACTGGATCTGCCCCCCCCCAGCCACAAGCCGCTGTTGACAGCGGGCTCAATTGGCATGAGAGAGCCTAGTGCGGGATGGCAAAAATGCCCCTGTCACATATGACAGGGGCAAGGTGGCGAAAAAGCTGCTCGAAAAAAGAAGATATGTGGCGCAAACGATTGAAAAAAGAAAAGACGCCTCAAGGGCGTCTTTTTGCATTTTTATGCTCGATGGGCAGAAGGGCGCGAGCCGCTTATTCCCATTCGATAGTTGCGGGCGGCTTGCCGGAGACGTCGTACACCACGCGGGAGATACCGTTGATCTCGTTGATGATGCGGTTCGATACGTGACCGAGGAAGTCGTACGGCAGATGTGCCCAGTGGGCGGTCATAAAGTCGATGGTTTCGACGGCGCGCAGGGCAATGACCCAGTCATATTTGCGACCATCGCCCATCACGCCAACGGAGCGCACCGGCAGGAACACGGCGAACGCCTGGCTGACCTGGTTGTAGAGGTCGGCTTTGCGCAGCTCTTCGATAAAGACCGCATCGGCGCGGCGCAGAATATCGCAGTACTCTTTCTTCACTTCGCCAAGGACGCGCACGCCCAGACCCGGACCCGGGAACGGGTGACGGTAGAGCATGTCGTAAGGCAGACCCAGCTCGAGGCCAACGCGGCGCACTTCGTCTTTGAACAGCTCGCGCAGCGGCTCGACCAGACCCATCTTCATCTCTTCCGGCAGGCCGCCGACGTTGTGGTGAGACTTGATGACGTGGGCTTTGCCGGTCTTGCTGGCAGCGGATTCGATAACGTCCGGATAGATGGTGCCTTGCGCCAGCCACTTGGCGTTTTTCAGCTTTTTCGCTTCATCATCAAACACTTCGACGAAGACGCGGCCGATGATCTTGCGCTTGGCTTCCGGCTCGTCAACACCGGCCAGGGCAGAGAGGAAGCGATCTTCGGCTTCAACCTTGATGATGTTCAGACCAAAGTGGTCACCAAACATCTCCATCACCTGCTCGCCTTCGTTCAGACGCAGCAGACCGTTGTCGACGAAGACGCAGGTCAGGCGATCGCCGATGGCGCGGTGCACCAGCATGGCAACCACGGAGGAGTCGACACCGCCGGAAAGGCCGAGGATCACTTCATCGTCGCCCACCTGCTCGCGGATGCGGGCAACGGCGTCGTCGATGATGGTGGCTGGGGTCCAGAGGCATTCGCAGCCGCAGATGTCTTTGACGAAGTGTTCCAGCATGCGGGCACCCTGACGGGTGTGGGTCACTTCCGGGTGGAACTGCACGCCGTAGAAGCGCTTGGCCTCACACGCCATGGCCGCGTGGGGGCAGGTCGGGGTTTGGGCGATGGTGGTGAAGTCGGCCGGAATGGTGGTGACCTTGTCACCGTGGCTCATCCAGACATCCAGCAGGGCATTGCCGTTGTCGGCGATGGCATCTTCGATATTGCGCAACAGGGCGCTGCTCTTGCCAGCTTCGCCCAGCACTTCCACCTTGGCGTAACCGAACTCACGCTCGGTAGAGGATTGCACCTTGCCACCCAGCTGCTCGGCCATGGTCTGCATGCCGTAACAGATACCGAACACAGGGACACCGGCGTTGAATACATACTCGGGGGCGCGCGGGCTGCCCGCTTCGGTGACGGACTCGGGGCCGCCGGAGAGGATGATGCCGCTCGGATTGAATTCGCGGATCTGCTCTTCGGTTACGTCCCAGGCCCACAGTTCGCAGTAAACGCCGATTTCGCGCACACGGCGGGCGATCAGCTGGGTGTACTGGGAACCGAAGTCGAGGATAAGGATACGGTGCTGGTGAATGTCTTTAGTCATTTTATTCCTGCATCAGGCTGATGTTGTCACAAAGGGCACGGGATAAAAAAAGGGTGGAAAAACGGGGCGCAGGGCCCCGTCTTATCAGCCCATCCGATAGTTGGGGGCTTCTTTGGTAATGGTCACATCGTGGACGTGGGACTCTTTCATCCCGGCGCCGGAGATGCGCACAAATTCAGCTTTAGTGCGCATGTCGTCGATGGTGGCGCTGCCGGTCAGGCCCATGGAGGAGCGCAGGCCGCCCATCTGCTGATGGATGATCTCTTTGAGGCGGCCCTTGTACGGCACGCGACCTTCGATGCCTTCCGGCACCAGCTTGTCGGCGGCGTTGTCGGTCTGGAAGTAGCGGTCGCTGGAGCCTTTGGACATGGCGCCCAGAGAACCCATACCACGGTAGGATTTGAAGGAACGACCCTGATAGAGCTCGATCTCGCCCGGCGCTTCTTCAGTACCGGCGAACATGGAACCTACCATGACGCAGCTGGCGCCCGCGGCAATGGCCTTGGCGATGTCGCCGGAGAAGCGGATACCACCATCGGCAATCACCGGAATACCGGTGCCTTCCAGCGCGTCAACGGCGTCGGAGATGGCGGTGATCTGGGGCACGCCCACGCCGGTCACGATACGGGTAGTACAGATGGAGCCCGGGCCGATACCGACCTTGACCGCATTGACACCGGCAGCAGCCAGCGCCTTGGCGCCAGCGGCGGTCGCCACGTTGCCACCGATGATCTGCAGATCCGGATAGGCGTCGCGAGTGGCCTTGATGCGGTCCAACACGCCCTGAGAGTGGCCGTGGGAGGAGTCGATCAGCAGCACGTCAACACCGGCTTCCACCAGCGCAGCGACGCGCTCTTCGTTGCCGGCACCGGCACCAACGGCAGCACCGACCCGCAGACGACCCTTGTCATCTTTACAGGCGTGGGGCTTGCGCTCGGCTTTCTGGAAATCTTTAACGGTGATCATGCCCTTGAGTTTGAAGTCGCCGTTCACCACCAGCACTTTTTCGATACGGTGCTTTTGCATCAGGGCAACCACCTCTTCGCGAGGGGCCCCTTCACGCACGGTGACCAGACGATCTTTCTGGGTCATGATCTGTTCAACGGTCTGGGAGAGGTCAATCACGAAGCGCACGTCACGGCCGGTGATGATACCGACCAGCTGATTGCCGTCAGTCACCACGGGGTAACCGGCGAAGCCGTTCTTGTGGCTCAGCTCCTTGATTTGGGCGATGGTCATGTCAGGGCGCACGGTGACGGGGTCAGTGACCACACCGCTCTCGTACTTCTTGACCTTGCGCACTTCGGCAGCCTGCTGCTCGATGGACATGTTCTTGTGGATAAAGCCGATACCGCCTTCCTGGGCCAGTGCGATAGCCAGACGGGCTTCGGTCACTGTGTCCATGGCAGCGGAGATCATCGGGATGTTCAAGCTGATGGCGGAGGTCAGCTTGGTACGCAGATCGGCAGTATTGGGAAGAACTTCGGAGTGGGCGGGAACCAACAGTACATCGTCGAAGGTTAACGCTTCTTTGGCAATCCTGAGCATGGCAATATCTCACCGTTGAGGAAGTGGGGGTGTAAAATATTGCCGACGAAGTTTACTCACGCATTGGTCACTGGTAAAGAAGTTTTTTGAATTTTTTATGGCATAGCCCTCTTTTAGGCGGCCAAAACGCCAAAAAACCAAGATTATCAGTACGAAAAGCGCCATTTCGGGGCAAAAGAGTTGGCTAACCGGTGATTTATGCAAAACCGGTAGGTGCCGACGCAGCCAAACCCCCATGCAACGGGATGATCGACAGGGGCTCAGGGAGCAAGCGGCCTCTGACCACCCTCCCCAGTCTTGTGTCCTTATATTGTCTCTTGCCCTCGCGGCGACCACTCGCACCGGTATCATTCTCCTCTCAATGTCCCTTACTCGGTCTGGATAATAAATTTCACCCGTTGCCAATATATATTTCCCAGCACAACAAGGGGTGTCTCTGTTTATTATTTTCGCCCCACCATCCGCAACAAGGTATTATCTTTATCCAGCAGATGATGTTTCAACGCCCCGACAATATGCACCAGCAAAAATGCCAGCATGACATATGGCAAATAAATATGGATTGTGTGAGCAATATCCCGAACGAATTCACTGAGTGGAATTACATTGGCCGGATCATGGATATCTGGATTCATCGGGATAATAGACCAGCCAAATATCGCGACTCCTCGGCCAGCCGCTGCGGAATAACAGAGACCGGACACCGGAATAAGCAGCGTTGAAATCAGCAAACCCCAGTGGATCGCCTTGGCTGCCAATGCCTCGTAAATAGGATATTGACGCACAGGCTCAGGCCACCCTTTAACAAGGCGGAGAATGGCGCGGGGCAGGATCAAGATCAGTGCAATCACCCCCAGAGATTTATGCAGGGCATAGAGATCCCATATTTCAAATTTAACCATCAGATAGCCCACAAGGGTCAGGCCAATCATCAGCAAGGCAACCGACCAGTGCAGCAAACGGGTCGTCAAACTTAAGTGGGTGGAGGGATTCATAAGCTACTCCAAACAGGGGGCGAGTGAACGCTGGTCAAGATGGTGGTGCCGTGAATATCAGCAGCACCTAAGAGATCAACGGCATCGAGGCAAGCCGCAACTTGGTCAGATGCAGGCAAGTGCGAGGGCTTTGTCGGGAGCCATACTGCCTGCCCGAATAAACGGCAGCGTTTCCAATCTTGCTTTTCTGCTGCTGGCGCCTCCTGCTTAGCGCCCTCCCCCTGTTTCGGGTTAAGATAGCGGCCATCGTTTTATCCCGGCCACGCCGGGGCAGACCACAGGTACGCCATTGAACCGATTTACCCCATCCAGTGCGGCGAACGGCCGCGAGCAGCAGGTCTTTACCGTCACCCGCCTCAACAGCGCCGTGCGCATGATCCTGGAGCAGGATCTGGGGCTGGTGTGGCTGACCGGCGAACTCTCCAATCTGGCGATGCCAAGTTCCGGCCACTGGTATTTCTCCCTCAAGGACATGTCGGCGCAGGTGCGCTGCGCCATGTTCAAGGGCAACAACCGGCGGGTGGCCTTCCGCCCGCAGGATGGCATGCAGGTGCTGGTGCAGGCGCGGGTCTCCCTCTATGAGCCGCGCGGTGACTACCAGCTGATCATCGAGTCGATGCAGCCGGCGGGCGATGGCGTGCTGGCGCTGCGTTTTGAAGAGCTCAAGCGCCGTCTCGGCGCCGAGGGGCTGTTTGACGAAGGCCGCAAGCGGCCGCTGCCCCGTGAACCGCGGGCGGTGGGCCTTATCACCTCCGCCACAGGTGCCGCCCTGCACGATATGCTGACGGTGCTTAAACGGCGCGCGCCGGATCTGCCGGTCTTTATCTACCCGACTCAGGTGCAGGGGAGCGCCGCCATCAGCCAGATCGTCGCAGCAATCGCCAAAGCAAACCAGCGCGCCGATGTGGATGTGCTGATCGTCGGGCGTGGCGGCGGGTCGCTTGAAGATCTCTGGTGCTTCAACGAAGAGGCGGTGGCGCGTGCCATTGCCCACTCCGCCATCCCTGTTGTGAGCGCAGTGGGCCACGAGGTGGATGTCACCATCAGCGACTTTGCCGCCGACTTGCGCGCCCCTACCCCGTCGGCTGCCGCCGAGCTGGTGGCGCCGGATCAGAGCGCCCGTACCCAGCGTCTGGTTCACCTCAAGCAGCGACTGCTGCAGGCGATGAGCCGCCAGCAGACCGCCGCCCGCCACGATTTCATCCTGCTGCAAAAGCGGCTCGACCATCAGGATCCGAAGCGGAGGCTGGAGCAGCAGTCCCAGCGCCTCGACGAGCTCTCCACCCGTTTGCAGCAGCTATTGCGCCAGCGGCTGCATCAGGGAGAGCGACGCCTCACCAACCTTGAGCTGCGCCTGCAGGGCAAGAGCCCGGAGCGCCTCTTGGCAGCTGGCAAGCGCCGTCATCAGCTGGCCGAGGAGCGGCTTCATGCCCTGATTGCAAAACGGCAAGACCTTGCGAGCCACCGCCTCGCCATGCTCACCGCCCGCCTCGATGGGGTGAGCCCGCTCGCTACCCTAGGTCGCGGTTACTCCATCACCCGCACTGCGTGTGGCGAAGTCATCAGCCGCGCCGATCAGGTCAACAGTGGCGATCAGCTCGTCACCACCCTGGCGCAAGGGAGCCTGCAGGTACGGGTCGAGGGGATCGTCAAGGACTCTGCGCAGTAGATCGGCTGAGTCAAACCACCAGCCAATCTGCTATTCAACCCGGCGATCAGCCAAAAACAAAGGCCACCACCGCAAACACGGTGGTGGCCTTTTTGGTCTCGGATGCTTGCGACCTCACCCCTTGGCGCGACGGGCGACCAGGGTGAACTTGTAATCATCACTCTTGAAGAAGTTGCGACTGAACTCGAACACGGTGCCATCTTGCAAGAAGCCACGGGAAACCTTCTCGATAATGGGCTTGGCAGGATCGATACCGAGCGCCTCCACTACCTGCGCCGAGGGGAGCACCGGAATGATCTCCTGCTCGCTGCGGTCGATCACCAGCTGCTTCACCTCTTCGATGTAGTGGTACTTGGAGCCCTGCATCACCGCATAGCTGAGATCGGGGAAGAGGGCGAGCGGCATCCAGGTCTCCTCCAGTGTTACCGCGATCTGGCGAATAAAGCGCACCCGCTTGACGTAGTAGACCAGCGCCCCTTCCAGCAGATTGAGCCGCTCGGCCAGCTCGCTGCTCGCCTTGATCACCTCGAAGGCGAGAATGTCGCTGTGGGTCTCGGCCGCCGGATCGGTCACCTTCTCATAGAGGCTGGTGAGCTGATAGATGTCGTAGTTCACCTTCTCCTGCCGCACATAGCTGCCGCTGCCCTGAATGCTCTCGATGACATTGAGTTCGGTCAGCTGCTTGAGGGCCTGACGCACCGTCACCCGGCTCACCCCGAACTGCTCGCGCAACTCGGCTTCGGTGGGCAGGGCATCGCCGGGGGCCAGCTCCCCTTGCGCAATCCACTGCTGGATGGTGTCGGCTATCTGGCGATACATGGGTTTTTTCGACACGAAAGGCCACCTCGTCGGCTCTGCGCCATGATAAATGGAAGAGGCGTCATTCTACCCCAGTTACCGGACAGACAAAACGGCTCAGCCTCATTTGACCTAACAAATCACCCCGACAAAACAATACAAAAACAATACAAATAACGAATTGTATGATACCACTCACAAAAATCAGTCGGCCGGTTTGTTAGCATCGCTGTCACTTTCACCATGACGGCTTGCTGGCAAGCCAACCTGACAGAGGATCATCATGAATCTGACCAGTCTTACCGGCCCCCATCTCATCACGTTGCAAACCCGGTTTGCCGATCGGGATGCGGCCATTCATGCTCTGGCTGATCGGCTCGATCAGGCCGGCAAGCTGCACGACAAGGCCGCCTTTTTGGCTGCGGTCATGGCCCGCGAGGCACAGGGCCCCACCGCCCTTGGCGAAGGGCTTGCGGTACCTCACGGCAAGTGCGATGCGGTGCGCGAAGCGGCCTTTGCCGTCGCTACCCTGAGCGAGGAGCTGGGCTGGGAGGGGATCGATGGCCCCGAGCCGGTCAACCTGATCTTCATGCTGGCGATCCCGACCGATCAGGCGGGCTCCACCCATATGCAACTGCTCACCACCCTCACCACGGCCCTGGTGGATGACGATACCCGCGAGGCGGTGCTGGCGGCCCAAAGTGCCGAGCAACTGATGGCGCTGCTCGATGGTGAAGGGGATAGTGGCAAGAAACCAGAAAAAGAAGACAAATCAGATACAAATCAATCCACAGTGGTCTGTGTCACTGCCTGCCCGGCGGGGATCGCCCACACCTATATGGCTGCCGAGTATCTGGAAAAGGCGGGGCGCAAGCTGGGCATTCGGGTACTGGTCGAGAAGCAGGGTGCCAACGGCATCGAGGATCGCCTGCCGCAAGAGGCGCTCGATGCTGCGGTGGCCTGCATCTTCGCCGCCGAGGTGGCCATCAAGGAGCAGGAGCGTTTCGCCGGAATCCCCCGTATCGAGACGCCGGTGGCCGAGCCCATCCGCCATGCCGAGCGGATCCTCAATGATGCGCTGGAAGCGGCCAAGGCCGGGCGCACCGCCCCGACGCCCAACCCCAGCCAGAGCGACGCGCAGACCGGCAAGAAGGTGAGCCTCAAGACCGAGCTCAAGCAGGCGCTGCTGAGCGGCATCTCCTTTGCCGTGCCGCTGATCGTGGCGGGCGGTACCGTGCTCGCCGTCTCTGTGCTGCTGGCCCAGATCTTCGGCCTGCAACATCTGTTTGATACCGAGAACTCCTGGCTCTGGATGTACCGCAAGCTGGGCGGTGGCATGCTGGGCACCCTGATGGTGCCGGTGCTGGCGGCCTATACCGCCTATTCGCTGGCAGACAAACCGGCGCTGGGCCCGGGCTTTGCGGCGGGACTGGCCGCCAACATGATTGGCTCCGGTTTTCTCGGCGGCGTGGTCGGTGGTCTTATCGCCGGTTACCTGATGCGCTGGGTCAAGCAACATGTGCGCCTTAGCCCCAACTTCAACGGCTTTCTCACCTTTTATCTCTATCCGGTGATCGGCACCCTGGTGGCGGGCAGCCTGATGCTGTTTGTCATCGGCCAGCCGGTAGCCTGGCTCAACAACAGCCTCACCGAGTGGCTCAACGGCCTCTCCGGCACCAATGCGCTGGTGCTGGGTGCCCTGCTCGGCTTTATGTGTTCGTTTGACTTGGGTGGCCCGGTCAACAAGGCGGCCTACGCCTTCTGCCTCGGCGCCATGGCCAACGGGGTCTACGGCCCCTACGCCATCTTCGGCGCGGTCAAGATGGTCTCGGCCTTTACCGTCACCTTCTCCACCCTGCTGGCGCCGCGCCTGTTCCAGACCTTCGAGATCGAGACCGGCAAGTCCACCTGGCTGCTGGGGCTGGCAGGGATCACCGAGGGCGCCATTCCGATGGCCATCGAAGATCCGATCCGGGTGATCGGCTCCTTCCTCGCAGGCTCGGTGGTCACCGGCGCCATGGTGGGTGCCATGGGGATTGGTCTCTCCACCCCGGGGGCCGGCATCTTCTCTCTGTTCCTGCTCCACGATGGCGGCCACGGCGCCATGATGGCGGCCGCCGTCTGGCTCGGTGCGGCGCTGGTGGGCACCCTTATCTCCACTGTGGTGCTGATCGGCTGGCGCCGTCACGCCATGCAGCGCGGCACCTATCAGGTGGTCGCCGCAGAGTAAGGCGCATCTTCACCACCACTTTTTCAACAGACTATTTTTCCGCACGGCAGGCAAGGGCCGCCGTGCGTCAGCAAAGGATCATTGTCATGACAGTTTCACGAGTTCACATCACGCCGCACATGCACTGGGATCGGGAGTGGTACTTCACCACCGAAGAGTCCCGCATCCTGCTGGTCAACAATATGGCGGAGATCCTGGCGCGGCTTGAATCCGACCCCGACTACAAGTTCTATGTGCTGGACGGCCAGACCGCGGTGCTGGAGGATTACTTCGCCATCCAGCCCGAGAACAAGGCCCGGGTGAAGGCACTGGTGGAAGCGGGCAAGCTCATCATCGGCCCCTGGTACACCCAGACCGACACCATGCAGGTGAGCGGCGAGTCCATCCTGCGCAACCTGCTCTACGGGATGCGCGATTGCCTCAGCCTTGGCGAGCCGATGAAGATCGGTTACCTGCCCGACTCGTTCGGCATGTCTTCCCAGTTGCCCCACATCTTCAACGGCTTCGGGATCGATCGGGCCATGTTCTGGCGCGGCTGCTCCGAGCGCCACGGCACCGACAAGACCGAGTTCCTCTGGCAAAGCAACGATGGCAGCGAGGTGACCACCCAGGTGCTGCCGCTCGGCTACGCCATCGGCAAGTACCTGCCGGAAGATGAAGCAGGCCTGCGCAAGCGGCTCGAATCCTACTTCGAGGTGCTGGAGAAGGCCTCGGTGACCAAGGATATCCTGCTGCCCAACGGCCACGACCAGATGCCACTGCAACAGAACATCTTCGCCATCATCGACAAGCTGCGGGAAATCTACCCCCAGCGTGAATTCCACATGAGCCGCTTCGAGCAGGTCTTCGAGCGTATCGAGGCATGCCGCGACCAGCTGGCCACCCTCAAGGGGGAGTTCAACGACGGCAAATACATGCGGGTACACCGTACCATCTCCTCCACCCGGATGGATATCAAGCTGGCTCACGCCGCCATCGAGAACAAGATCGTCAACATCCTCGAGCCGCTGGCGAGCATCGCTTGGGCGCTCGGCTTCGAGTACCACCACGGGCTGCTTGAGAAGATGTGGAAGGAGATCATGAAGAACCACGCCCATGACAGCATCGGCTGCTGCTGCAGCGACAAGGTGCATCAGGAGGTGATGACCCGCTTCATTCTGGCCGACGACATGGCCGAGAACCTGATCCGCTTCTACATGCGCAAGATTGTCGACAACATGCCGGTGGCGCTGTGCGAAGACGGCGTGCAGGTAGCCGACAAGCTCTGCCTGTTCAACCTGATGCCCTTCCCCCGTCAGGAGGTGATCAACACCAGCATCCGCATTCGCGCCCAATCCTTTGCCCTGCGCGATGAAGCGGGCCAGCCGGTCCCCTACTTCATCCGCGCCAGACGCGAGATTGACCCGGGACTGGTGGACAGACAGATCGTGCACTACGGCAACTACGACCCCTTTATGGAGTACGACATCCAGCTCTGCCATCCCCTACCGTCTATGGGCTATTGCACTCTCCATATCGAGGGCAACCAGCCGGGACTGGAGCAGCCGGTGACGGCCTGCGGCGAGCTGCTGGAGAACGATTTTTATCGCATCGCCCTCAACGACAACGGCACCATGCAGATCCTGGACAAACTGCGCGGCACTCGCTTTGATCAGGTGCTCACGCTGGAAGAGGGTTCAGATGATGGCGACGAGTATGACTACTCACCATCGCGGGACGAGTGGCTGCGCTACTCCACCGAGTTTGCGGTGACCCGCGAGGTTACCCATCAGGCATGGCAGAGCATCGCCACCCTCAAACTGCGTATGGCCTTGCCTGCCAACCTCGCCGAGCGGGCCAACCGCCAGTGCAGCGGCCACCTCGATGTCACCTGCCGCATCACGCTGGCGCACCAGAGCCCACGCATCGACATCGAGCTGGAGCTCGACAATCAGGCCGATGATCACCGGGTGCGGGTGCTGATCCCCACCCCCTTCCCGAGCGACACCGTGGTTTCCGATAACCAGTTTGGCTGCATCACTCGCCCCACACGCGACAGCGCCATGGCCGACTGGGAAGCGGAGGGGTGGAAAGAGGCTCCCATTCCGGTCTGGCAGCTGATGAACTTCGTCGCCCTGCAAGATGGCAAGCAGGGGCTGGCGGTGCTGAGTGACGGTCTGCGCGAGTTTGAAGTGATCGGTGAGCAGTGCGACACCCTGGCACTCACCCTGCTGCGCGGGGTCGGCGTACTCGGTAAAGAGGAGCTGCTGCTGCGCCCGGGTCGCCCCTCCGGCATCAAGCTGCCCACCCCGGACTCCCAGGTGCGCGGCAAGCTCAGCTGCCGTTTCAGCCTGCTGGCGTTTGCTGGCGATCACATCAGCGCCAACGTGATGCAGGCGGCGCGCAGCTACCTCACCCCGGTTCAGTGCTACAACAAGATCCCGTTCGATGCCATGAAGCTCAACAAGGCGAGCTTCACTACCCCGCTGCACTTCAGTCTGCTCACCATGGATCCCTCCGGTCCGGTGCTGAGCGCACTGAAAAAGGCTGAAGATGAAGAGGCGCTGGTGATCCGGGTCTACAACCCGAGCGAGCAGGCGGTACTGGAGGGTGGCAAAGTGAGCTGCGAACACGCCCTGAACGACTGGCTAGCGGTGCGGATGGACGAGCAGCCCCTGCCCCTTGAACTGGCCGCTGGCGAGTTTGGTGAGCTGGCGCCCTGCCACTCCCGCAGCGTGCGCTTTCGGGTGGCTCGCGGCTAACCGCCGGTAACACGTACTGGTAGCAACAGGCGGGGAAGAGTCATCCCCTCCCCGCCTGTTTATCCCTTCAAGCTGGCCTGCCCCGCTTGATAAAGGCATAAAAAATCCCCGCCGATTGGCGGGGATTTTTTTATTGGGTCCTGCTTCATCCCGCGAGCGGGAGCGCGCACTTAGCTGGCCTTGCGCAGGATCTGCTCAAGGTAGTCGGCGAAGCGGTGACCGTGATGCTCCAGCAGTTTCGGGAACATGGAGATGGAGGTCATGCCCGGGAAGGTGTTGATTTCATTCAGCAAGATCTCCCCCTCATCGGTCAGGAAGAAGTCGATGCGCGAGAGATGAGTCAGTTTCAGCTGACGGAACGCCTTGAGGGCATACTCGTGAATAGCGTCAGCCTGCGCCTCGGTCAGCCCCTCGGCACGTAGTGCAGTCTCGGTATGGCTGGCGCTGCTGTACTTCTCTTCATAGGTGTAGAACTTGTCCTGCGGCACGCAGATCTCGCCCGGATAAGTCGCCACCAGCTCGTCACCATACTGGTAAACCGCCACTTCCAGCTCGCGCGGCTTGACCGCTTTCTCGATCAGAACCTGTTCGGAGTAACCGAAGGCATCGGCAATGCCTTTCACCAGATCCGCTTCGTTGCTGGCGGAGTAGCAGCCAACGGAAGAGCCCTGGGAGGCAGCCTTGATAAAGACCTTGCCCCACTTGGCCAGCGCGGCCTTCGCTTCGGCCAGCGCAGCGTCATTTTGCTCGGTCAGGAACAGGTACGGGGTGTTGGGAATGCCGATGGCGGAGAGCCACAACTTGGTGCTGATCTTGTTGAAGCAGATCTTGCTCGCCTCGGCATCGCAACCGAGATAAGGCAATCCGGCCAGTTCGAGGAAGGATTGCAGATCGCCGGTCTCACCCGGGTAGCCGTGGATGCAGGGCACCACGTAATCCACCGGACGGGCCACGCTGTCAAACGAAAGCAGCTTGTCGAGCCCCAGCTTGCACTCGCGGCCATCGGCACTGAGCCAGCGATCGGCGAACATCTCGACGCGGGTCACTTCGACACCGGGCAGAAGGCCCAGTTGTTGCTCGAGGAAATTGGCGCTGCGCAGAGAAACCTCGTGCTCGGAGCCACCGCCGCCGCACAGCAGCAAGACATGCATGTTCTTCATTAGATGTGATCCCTTGGGAAAAGCGGCCTCGTCATGACCATTTGATAAGCCAACCACCATAAAAACCGGACGAAGCCAGATACGAACATAAGTGCGCGCCAGTGTAGCAAGGGAGATCAACCCTTGTCAGCTGATGGGAGACCCATGACCCCACTTCTTGCAGTGAAAAGTCTCCCCTGTGTCAAAATCGGGACACATTGCCCCTCAGCGCGGGGGATCGACCCTTCCCATGCCGTTGCCATTGACCCGAAACCAGCCGGCAATGCTGTAACGCTCGCGATTGGCAGGCAGCACCTCGTGGGGAAACTCCTCGGAGAGAAACATGACCAGCCGCCCCCCCTTGGGGCTGACATCCATCAGAAACTGCTCCTTGTCGTCATACATGCGCAGCACTCCACCCGCTTCGGGTTGCCAGTCGTTATTGAGGTAGAAGACCGACGTCAGGCGACGGTTGGAGCGACCGGCAAAGGCATCCCGATGGGTGGCGTAAAAATCCCCGCTGCGATAGCGGGCGAAGTGGGCCTCGTAGTCGAACAATCCCAGCATCAGCATCCGGTTGGCGGCAAGACGCAGGGACTCCATCCGGGCGAGGTAGTCAGCCACCGGCGCACCGAGGGAGGGCTCCAGCCAGTGGATCTGGTCACGGCGAATGTCGGGATTGCCCTGATGCAGGGCGTCACGGCCGATCCCGGCCGGTTGCCATTCGCCTGGCAAACAGGCTTTGAGGGCATCCACCTCGGCGGCAGTCAAAAAATCATCCACTATCACCCATCCCCGGGTGTAAATGGCATCCATGGCAGCTTGATAGTCCAAGATTGGCTCACAATGAGTGGAAAGAGGGCGCTTTGTAGCGACTTACCGGCAAAGTCACAAACCGGTTTGCTTCTCTTGAGAAGTCCCAACATCAATACGCGAGTTGCTGCCCGCCTCCCCGCATTTTTGTCGCCAGTTGTGATCCCGCGCTGCCAAGGAGCGTATTGGCTGTCGAAACTGTGATGGCCCTTGCAATCGGGACGAGGAGGCGCCGCAGCCTCCTTGCGGTGCCAAGAGCCAGCCGATACCGTAGCCGCATCGCCATGTTGCTGTTCATCCGGCGCTTGTCTCTGTCACCGACCGAACCACTCACGGCACAACCCGCGCATCACCCACGAAAGGATCTTCTCATGCCTCTGCCCGATCTCACTTTGCAACGACTGGATGGTACCCCCTACCCGCTAACTCAACTGGCGGGCAAGGTAGTGCTGGTGGTCAACGTGGCCAGTCGCTGCGGCTTTACTCCCCAATATGCAGGGCTGGAAACACTCTATCGGGAGCTAGGCCCCAAGGGGCTGGTGATTTTGGGCTTCCCCTGCAACCAGTTCGGTCAGCAGGAGCCGGGGGATGCGGACGAGATCGCCCGCTTCTGCTCCCTCGACTATCCGGTCACCTTCCCCATCATGGCCAAGTGCGATGTCAACGGTGAGCATGCCCACCCCTTCTACCAGTGGCTCAAGCAACAGAAACCGGGATTTCTTGGGCTGGAAAACGTCAAATGGAACTTCACCAAGTTCCTGATCGACCGCGATGGCAACGTGGTGGAGCGTTTCGCCCCCCAGGCCAAACCGGAGAGTCTGGCCGAGCAGATCCGCGAGATGCTCTGATGCTCCCGCACCGTTTTACGCCACTGCGTTGAACGATTGTATGGCGGCCGGTGCGACACCTACTGCGCAGCGGCCGCTCTTTTGCTATATTACGGCCCCACTATCTTTTCCATATCGTGGCTGGCCCCAACACGCTGGCTGCCCGTTGAGCCAAAGGCTCATCTCAGGAGTGTCTCTCGAACATGTCATTCAACGAACTGGGTCTGTCTCCGCATATTCTGCGGGCCGTCAAGGAGCTGGGTTACGAACAGCCAACCCCCATCCAGCAGCAAGCGATTCCGGCCATTCTGGCCGGTCAGGATGTGCTCGGCGGCGCTCAGACAGGCACAGGCAAAACGGCCGGTTTCACCCTGCCGATGTTGCAGCGTCTGCTGGCCAACCACGGTCGTGGCCGTCGTCAGGTACGCGCACTGGTACTGACCCCGACCCGCGAACTGGCGGCACAGGTTGGCGAGAGCATCATCAAGTATGCCCACCACCTGCCGTTCAAGACTCTGATCGCCTATGGCGGTGTCAGCATCAAGCCCAATCTGGACGCCATCAAGCTGGGGGTGGACATTCTGGTCGCCACCCCGGGCCGTCTGCTGGATCTGCTGACCCAGGGCGCCCTGACTCTGAGCCAGCTGGAAGTGCTGGTGCTGGATGAAGCGGATCGCATGCTCGACATGGGCTTTATCGTCGACATCCGCCGCATCATGAAGGCGCTGCCTGCAGAGCGGCAAACCCTGCTCTTCTCTGCCACCTTCTCAAACGACATCAAGGCGCTGGCGGACGATCTGCTGAACCACCCCACACTCATCGAGGTTGACCCCAGCAATACTGCCGCGGAGCAGGTGACCCAACGCATCATTCAGGTGGATCGGGAACGCCGCCGCGAGCTGCTATCCCACATGATTGGCCGTGGCAACTGGCAGCGGGTACTGGTGTTTGTCCGCACCAAGCAGATCGCCGACCGCCTCGCCCAGCAGATGCAAAAAGATGGCCTCAATACCGTGGCGATCCACGGTGACAAGAGCCAGGGAGCCCGCAACCGGGCGCTGGCCGATTTTCGCAGTGGCGAAGTGCGGGTGCTGGTAGCGACCGATATCGCCGCCCGCGGTCTGGACATCGATCAACTGCCCTACGTGATCAACTTCGAACTGCCCCAGATGGCGGAAGATTACATCCACCGTATCGGCCGTACCGGCCGCGCCGGTCGTGGCGGCGAGGCCATCTCGCTGGTCAGTCAGGATGAGCTGGGCCAGCTCAAGGCGATCGAAGCCCTGATCGGCCAATCCCTGTCCGTAGAGATCCTGGAAGGGTATGAGCCAAGCGGCAAGCCGAGTCGCCAGACTCTGCCGGGCAGCAAGCCGGTGCAGAACCCGCCTCGGGCTCGTGGTCATGCCAACGCCAAGAGCAGCAATGCCAAGGGCAAGCCAGCCGCTGGCAAAGGCAAGGGTGACGCCAGCAAAAAACCGGCCCAGTCTCCTCAAAACAAGTCCCGCAAGCGGGAAGTAGTGGGTGAGGATATCGGCTTTGCGCCAATGCGCCGCTTGCCCAAAGCAATGCGCGACAGCTATCAGGAGAGCAGCGACGAGTAAGCTCGTGCGACGCTAACTGCCAAGCCAAAAGAGGGATCCTGCAAGGCTCCCTCTTTCGTTATGGATCGCACGGAGTCGTGCAAGTGCTCCGTGCAAATGCTCCGCTCGGGCTCAAACCAGCGAATGTCGCACCGCAGCGGTACCATGGCTGGGCGGCGCTGAACCATCGAGCGGATTGAGCTGCAAGAACTCGAACAAGCCAGCCTGCATATTGACGTTCCAGAAGCGTCCGGCAAGGGTGAGTTGCAATCGCTCATGGCTTATCTCGGCCAAGCCATGCTGCTGCCAGGCAGAGAAGAGCGGCATCAGATGAGCACGCAAGGAGATCGGCAGACGATCCAGTGCCAGCACACCGCTGTCGAGGGCGCCACGCAGCAGACCGTCCATCCTTGCATTGGGATTGCGTCCCATCACCATCCCGGGCGCCCGCTTGCCACTGGCCAGCGCGTCGTGCCAGGGGGCCAGATCCCGTCCATACATCAAGCCATGGCCAAGAATACTGCCCCCCGCACCGGCGCCAAAGGGGAGGATCTCCGCACCGCGCTTGGCCATCTGGTTATAACGGCTCTGCTCGGCCGGGCTGCGCCGCCAGTGACTGCAAGAGAGACGCTCCCAGCCGTGGGCTTCCAGTTGCGCTCCGCCATAGGCATACATGGCCGCCCGCTGCTGACCATCGGCGAGCCAATCCAGGGTGCCCTTCTCCTGCGCTCGCTCCAGATTGGTGCCTTGCATGGCGATGAGCTGGTAGAGATCGACCCCGTGTACACCGCTCGCCATCACATCGCGGATATCCTGCTGCCACACGGCATCATCCTGACCGGGCAGACCAAAGATAAGATCCGCCACGATCACAGCCGCATCATCCCGGGTCAGCTCACCCAGACGGGTCAGCAGCGTCTCCCTGTCATCGAAACGGGCCGCCTGCTGACGCACCCGGGTATCAAAGCTCTGCACCCCGAAGGAGAAGCGGTTAAAGCCCCCCGCCAGCGCCACCTGCCATTTCTCATCATCAAAGCCGTTGAGGCGTCCCTCCAGCGTCACCTCTGCATCGGCCGCCAGCGGGAAACGGCGGATCACGGCGGCCAGCATGGCCAGCTCATCGGCGCTCATGTCGGTCGGCGTACCGCCCCCCACATAAACGGCTGAAAATGGCATGCTCTGCGCCAGCGGGGTGTCAGCCGCCTGCGCAAGGGAGGCGCACAAGGCGTTGACATAGCGGTTGATCCGCGCCGGGTTGGCGCCATTTTCAAAGAAATTGCAGAAGCTGCAGCGCTTGCGGCAAAACGGAATATGGATGTAGAGGGCGCGCTCCTCAGCTTCACTCTCTCGCTGCCACCAGCTCTGCCAGCCAGCCTCATCCAGCGGGAAGGGGCGCATCCCTCCCCGACTGGCGTGAGCCGAGGTCTTGGCGCTAAAAGCAAACTTGAGGGGATCCGGCGTGGCAATACCGGTCATGGAAGGGGTCAGATTCATGATGGTCACTATTATCAGCAAATAATGACAATGATAACGATTATCGTTACTGGCAATTTGTTCTGGATCAACCTGAGGAGCAGCCCCCCTACCGAAAGGCATTTTGGCAACCTGCATTACCGATCTGCTTAACAGATTATTTACTCAAGAGTGGTTATCGTGTGCCGATAGAGAACCATCTCCCGCCGTTTCTTCGTCTACGATCAAGATGATACGGGATCACATAACAACACCAAGCGCATGGAACTTGCCCAAAATGCATAACCTCTCCTTGAACTGGAAAATATTCCTCCCTCTTGCGCTGGTCATCAGCACCACCTTTGGCCTCTGCTTCGAACTCTCCGCCTGGCTGCAACGGGATCTCGCCATCCGGCTGGCAGAGGAGAAAGTTGAGAGCATGGCCAACACCTATATGGATCAGGTGAACGTGCTGATGATGACAGGTGGCATGGCCAACCGGCAGATAGTGCAGACCAAACTCAAGAGTGAAGCGGGCATCGTTGAGGCCCGTCTGGTGCGCGCACCAGCAGTAAGCAACCTGTTTGGCCCGGGTCATCCGGATCAGAAAGCGCAGGATCCCCTCGATGAGCGTGCCATCAATCAGGGCGAAGCCATCCTGGAGCAGCAGGGCAACCGGCTCACCCTGATCAAACCGTTCAAAGCTTACAAGGAGTATCGCGGCACCCAGTGCCTCACCTGCCACCAGGTCAATGAAGGAACCGTGATGGGGGCAGTGCGGATCAGTTATGACCTCAGCCACACCTTCGGCGAGATCCGCCACAACAACCTGATCCTGAGCGGCAGCCTGGCCGCCGTCTTCAGCCTCGGCTTCGGCTTGCTCTGGTGGGTATTGCAACGTTACGTGAAACACCCTCTGCGCCAGCTGCAGCTCACCATGATCCGGATGGCCAAAGAGCGCGACCTCGCCCTCCCCCTGGTCAATCACAGCCGGGATGAACTGGGCCAGATGACCCGCGCCGTCAATGACATGGTGCAGGGATTCCGCCACAGCCTGCAGGAGGTGGAAGGGGCAACCCACCAGCTCTATCAGGAGTCGAACCAGATCCGTCAGGTGGCGACCCAGACCGAAAACTCGGCCCGCCAGCAAGAGGGGATGACCACCCAGGTTGCCGCCGCCGTCAGCGAGCTGGCCGCCAGCTCTCATGAGGTGCGCGAACATGCCCGCCACAGCGCCGAGCTCTCCGCCCTCACCAATCAGGATGCCGCTGACACCAGTCGCCTCGCCCAGCACTCCATCACCGATATGGGCGAGATGTCGGCAGAGATCGATCGGGTGGATCAGGTGATCCAGCAGCTCGACAGCCGCTGCCTGGCGGTTGACGGCGTACTCGAGGTGATCAAGGGGATTGCCGATCAGACCAACCTGCTGGCCCTTAACGCTGCAATTGAAGCGGCCCGGGCAGGTGAGCAAGGCCGTGGCTTTGCGGTGGTGGCCGATGAAGTACGGGCCCTATCCAACCGCAGCCGCGCCGCCAGCGAAGAGATCTCCCAGATGATCGCCGCTCTGCAAAATGAGGCCCAGAGCGCTGTTACGGTGATCGGGGATGCAAAAAGCAAAGCCGATGAGAGCATCAGCAAGACCGAAGCGACCCTGGCAGCCATGCAGAACATCATCGAGCGCATCGCCCGCATCAATGACCTCAACGCCCAGATGGCCCAGTCGGCCGAAGAGCAGGACAGGGTCTGCCATGAGGTAGACAGCTCGGTAAGCGATATTCGCAACACCTCCAACGACACCCTGGGTCAGGCGCACGCCGCCAACCTCGCCAGCATCCAGCTGGTGGAGCAGTGCCAGAAACTGGAGGCACTGCTGAAAACCTACCGCTGGTAATGCACTTCACCAACGAAAAAGCGCGACCCGAGGGTCGCGCTTTTGCTTTATGGATTCGATTTGGCCGAGCGGCCGCGTTGCTATTCCAGCGGCGCGCTGACTATTAACAGCGCCGCTAGGATAGCTTTAACGGGCGTTACGGGTTGCGACGGCATCCGCCAGATTGCGCAGCAGCACTTCGGTATCGGCCCAACCGATGCAGGCATCGGTGATGCTCTGACCAACAGTGAGTTCACACCCTTCCACCAGATCCTGACGGCCTTCTACCAGATGGCTCTCCACCATCACACCAAACACCGCCTTGCTGCCGGCACGCAGCTGACCGGCCACATCCTCGGCCACCACCATCTGGTTCTTGAACTGCTTGCTGCTGTTGGCATGACTAAAGTCGATCATCACCTTCTGGGGCAGACCGGCCTTCTCCAGCCCCTTCACAACTTCGCTGACATGGGCCGCGCTGTAGTTCGGCTCACGACCACCACGCAGAATGATGTGACAGTCCGGGTTGCCGCGGGTCGCCACGATGGCGGAGTGACCGTATTTGGTGACCGACAGGAAGTGGTGCGGCGCACTGGCAGCGCCAATGGCATCGATGGCCACCTTGATAGTGCCGTCAGTGCCGTTCTTGAAGCCCACCGGACAGGAGAGGCCGGAGGCCAGCTCGCGGTGTACTTGGGATTCAGTGGTACGGGCACCGATCGCGCCCCAGCTCATCAGATCCGCCACATATTGCGGGGTGATCATGTCGAGGAACTCGGAGGCAGTCGGCAGCCCCATGTCGTTGAGATCCAGTAACAGCTTGCGACCAATGCGCAGACCGTCGTTGATCTTGCAGCTGTTGTCGAGGTACGGATCGTTGATCAGCCCCTTCCAGCCCACTGTGGTGCGCGGTTTTTCGAAATAGACCCGCATCACGATCTCCAGCTGACCTTTCAGCTCGTCGCGCAACGCCTTGAGGCGCTTGCCGTACTCCAGCGCGGCAACCGGATCATGGATGGAGCAAGGACCAATCACCACCAGCAGACGATCATCTTCGCCGGCCAGAATATTGTGAATGGCCTGACGGGATTCAAAAACGGTGGACGAGGCAACCTCGGTAGCCGGAAACTTCTCAAGCACCGCAACCGGGGGTAATAACTCTTTGATTTCACTGATACGAACGTCGTCGGTTTGATGCTGCATGACAAGGCTTCCTGCTAGATGACTGCGATTAGGAAATCTCAACATAGCCCGCGACAGCGCATGTGTAAATAGGAAATTACAGCAATCACAAAACTATTTTATATGGCAATCTTGCAAGTTATTGAAATGATGCTAAGCGAAATGACGATGCTGGTGAGGAAGGCAAAAAGGCCCGCTCAGCGCGGGCCCGAAGCGTCGGTGATGACGGGTTTGTCAGTGATCAGCCACGCTGGCTGATACTGGCCAGCTTGTCGAAGTAATCCGGGAAGGTCTTCGACGTGCACTTGGGATCATTGATGGTGACCGGGGTATCCGACAACGCCACCAGCGAGAAGCACATGGCGATACGGTGATCGTTGTAGGTATCGATATCGGCGTGCTTGAGCTGGGTCGGCGGGGTCACGGTGATAAAGTCATGCCCCTCCTCCACTTCGACGCCCAGCTTGCGCAGCTCGGTCGCCATGGCGTGCAGACGATCGGTCTCTTTCACCCGCCAGTTGTAGATATTGCGAATGGAGGTCGGCCCCTCGGCAAACAGCGCGGCAACCGCGATGGTCATGGCCGCATCGGGAATATGGTTCATGTCCATATCCACTCCGTGCAGCGGTGCCTGCTCCGCCTCGATAAAATCATCGCCCCAGGTGATGCGCGCGCCCATCTTCTCCAGCACGTCGGCGAAGTGGATATCACCCTGAATGCTGTGCTTGCCAATACCGGTGACCCGCACCTTGCCCTTGATGGCACCCGCCGCGAGGAAGTAGGAGGCGCTCGAGGCATCTCCTTCCACCAGAAAATCACCCGGGCTGATGTAGGTCTGGTTGCCCTTGATGTAGAACAGCTTGTAGTTGTCGTGCTCGATGACCACCCCGAACTGCTTCATGATGTGCAGGGTGATGTCGATGTAGGGCTTGGAGACCAGCTCTCCCTTGATGTGGATCCGGGTATCACCGGCCGCCATTGGCGCCGCCATCAAAAATGCGGTCAGGAACTGGCTGGAGACGGAGCCGTCGACGTGCACATCGCCGCCCCACAGCCCCTTGGCATCCACCACCAGCGGCGGATAACCATCGTGTTTCAGGTACTGGATATGGGCACCCGCTTCACGCAGGGCATCCACCAGATGGCCGATGGGACGCTCTTCCATGCGCGGCTCACCGCCCAGGGTATATTCACCTGAGCCGAGGCATAGCGCGGCGCAGAGCGGTCGCATGGCAGTACCGGCGTTGCCGAGGAACAGATTGACCGGCTCTTTTACCGCAAAGCTGCGGCCCAGACCCTGCACGGTACACTCGGTCTTGTCGGCGGAGAGCTTGTACTTGACCCCGAGCTGGGTCAGCGCAGCCAGCATATGACGAATGTCATCGCTGTCGAGCAGGTTGGTCAGACGGGTGGTGCCACGAGCCAGCGCTGCCAGCAGCAGCGCACGGTTAGAGACACTCTTGGAGCCGGGCAGATTGACCTCTCCGGCCACACGAGAAATGGGTTCCAAACGCAACGAATTCATAGACTTCCTGTGCTATCTCAAAAATAAACGCCTGTCCGGACGTTAACAGCCTGCGTCCCGCTCGGCAAGGGCACTTTCAGGGGAAATCGCACGGCAAACGCCAGCGCGCTGGTTCTGTTGAAAAAAAGACGCCGGGGTATCCCCGGCGTCTTGAATCACTGCAATAGCTGGAAGCGGCTCACGAGTTGTCACGAGAGGCCGCCAGCAAGCATGTGAGTACTCTCTTCTCAGCCGTTGCGCTTGGCAAAGCCATCCATAAAGCTCACCAGGGCCTTCACCCCCTCCAGCGGCATGGCGTTGTAGATGCTGGCGCGCATGCCACCGACAATGCGGTGTCCTTTGAGGGCCAGCAGGCCAGCCGCTTCCGATTCTGCCAGGAACTGCTTGTCCAGCTCGGCATTTTTCAGCTGGAACGGGATGTTCATCCGCGAACGGCAGCTGACATCCACCTGATTGCCATAGAAGCTCGACTGATCGAGATAGTCATACAGGAAGTCTGCCTTCTCCTTGTTGCGCGCTTCCATTGCCTCGAGGCCACCCTGTTCTTTCAGCCACTCGAATACCAGACCGGCCAGATACCAGGCGTAGGTGGGCGGCGTGTTGAACATGGAGTCGTTCTTGGCAGTGAGTTTGTAGTCAAAAATCGAGGGGACATCGGCTCTCGCCTGATCCAGCAGGTCATCGCGCACGATGGCGATGGCAAGCCCGGACGGCCCGATATTTTTCTGGGCACCAGCATAGATGATGCCAAAGCGGCTCACATCGAGAGGACGGGAGAGAATGGTGGAGGAGAGATCTGCTACCAGCGGCACCTCGCCGGTGGCCGGGATGTCGAACATCTCGATGCCATCAATGGTTTCGTTCGGGCAGTAGTGAACATAAGCCGCATCGGCGCGAAACGCCGGGGTCGGCAGCAGGTGAGAGATCCCCTGTTCGTTCTTGGCAACCCCCTGGAAGATCTGGATATCGCCATACTTTTTGGCTTCATCCACCGCACTCTGGGACCAGACACCGGTCAGCAGGAAGTCCGCCTTCTTGTTGGCCCCGCCCAGCAGGTTCATGGGCACGGCGGAGAACTGACCGCGGCCGCCACCGTGCATGAAGAGCACCTTGTAGTTGTCCGGCACAGCCAGCAGTTCGCGCAGATCCGCTTCGGCCTTCTCGGCAACCGCCATGTAGGGCTTGCCGCGATGGGAAAGCTCCATGACCGAGGCTCCCAGCCCCTGAAAATTACAAAACTCGCGCTGGGCGCGCTCCATGACTTCAACCGGCAGCATGGCGGGGCCGGCGCAGAAGTTGTAAATCTGTTTGCTCATGACGCTTTCCGTGAGTGGATGAGAGTAATCGATGACTTGTCAGGTTTTACACAAGAGCAGCCAGCGGATCAAAGGCTTTTTGGGAGCTGGCTCAACCTTTTACCATCACTCGGCGTCCCCCTTGCAGTAGAAAAAGCCCTGAACGGGTCAGGGCTTGCAGGGAACATGCACAGAAATGGCGGGCAGAGCGCATAAACCACCACAGCTCAGCCATTTCTGACAAATTTACAGTTTGGCGGTGAGCTCCGGCAGCAGGGTGAAGAGATCCCCCACCAGCCCGTAGTCAGCCACCTGAAAGATGGGGGCTTCACTGTCCTTGTTGATGGCCACGATCACCTTCGACTCCTTCATCCCCGCCAGATGCTGGATGGCCCCCGAGATACCGACCGCGATATAGAGCTCCGGCGCCACCACCTTGCCGGTCTGTCCCACTTGCAGATCGTTGGCGACATATCCCGCATCAACGGCGGCCCGCGATGCCCCCACCGCGCCGCCCAGCTTGTCGGCCAGCGCTTCTATCAAAGCAAACTGCGTCTTGGAGCCCAGAGCCCGGCCGCCGGAGACAACCACCCGAGCGGCGGTCAGTTCGGGCCTGCTGGAGCGCACCGCGCGGCGCTCGACCAACCGGGTACGACCAGCGAATTCGGGCACGGCCAAGTGCTCGATGAGAGCCTGCCCGCCCGTTGCCGCCTTGGCAAACGCGGTGGCCCGCACCGTCATCACCTTGACGGGCGCCGAGCTTGCCACTCTGGCGATGGCATTGCCCGCATAGATGGGGCGCAGGAAGGTGTCGCTGCTCTCGATAGCCGTCACCTCGGAGAGCATCTCCACCCCGAGCCGGGCCGCTACCTGTGGCAGCAGCGCCTTGCCCATGGTACTCGCCGCCATCAGGCAGTGGCTGTAACCTTCGCACCAGCTGGCCAGCAGCTTGTCGACCCCATCCAGCAGCCCGTCGGCCAGCAGGGGATGCTCGGCAAGCAACACCTTGTCGACGCCGCCGAGAGCTGCCGCCTGTTCACTCGCCTCGGTCAGTCCCTGCCCCAGCAACAGCAGGTCAACCTGACCGCCGATGGAGACGGCGGCGGTGACCAGTTGTGCCACGTTGTCGGCCAGATGGCCCTGATGATGTTCGGCAATGATCAGCACGCTCATGGCAGCACCTTCACTTCGTGTTTGAGTTTGTCCACCAGCTCGTCCACCGAGCCCACCTTGATCCCGGCGCTGCGGGCTGGCGGCGCCATCACCCCGAGCAAACGGGTCTGGTTGGCCACCTCAACAGCGAGTGTCGAGAACGGGGCGCTATCAAGCGGCTTGCGCTTGGCCTTCATGATGTTGGGCAGCGAGGCAAAGCGCGGTTCATTCAAACGCAGATCGGCGCTCACCACCGCAGGCAACGGCATGCCCAGGGTCTCGAGGCCACCGTCGATTTCGCGGGTCACCAGCAGCTCAGCAGCTTCCACCTTGAGGGCGGACGCGCAGGTCGCCAGCGGCCAATCATTGAGGGCAGCCAGCATCTGGGCCACCTGATTGTTGTCTGAATCGATGGACTGCTTGCCGAGCAGCACCAGATCCGGCTGCTCCTGCTCACACACCTTGTGCAAGGCGCGGGCAACCGTCAGCGGGGCGAGCGTCTCATCGGTGACATAATGCAGCGCCCGATCCGCCCCCAGCGCCAGCCCATGGCGCAGTTGCTCGGCGGCAGCGTCAGGGCCAAAGGTCACCACCACCAGCTCGCTGGCAACCCCGGCTTCCCGCAGCCTGACCCCCTCCTCCACCGCAATTTCACAAAAGGGGTTGATCCCCATCTTCACATTGGCCAGCTCCACGTCGGAGCCGTCTCCCTTCACCCGGATCTTGACGTTGTAGTCGACTACCCGTTTGATCGCGACCAGCAGCTTCATGGGGTCATGCCTCGTCTCTTTGGATTGAATTCATTAGTGTGCCTCTGCGTTTGTTGCAGTACGCTCTTCCCTGATTTTTTGCTTTTTCTTGCTCAGTTTTGCTTACAACTGCTTTACGTTTACGTAAACTACCAGCATTACCCTAGGCCAACCAGAGCGCAGAGGCAAGATGGAACGGGAAGCAATGGAATTTGATGTCGTCATCGTCGGCGGCGGTCCGGCGGGGCTCAGTGCAGCCATCGCCCTGAAACAGCAGGATGCCACTCTCTCTGTCTGTCTGCTGGAGAAGGGGGCGGAAATTGGCGCCCATCTGCTCTCCGGCGCCCTGTTTGATCCCGTCGCCTTGCAAGAGCTGCTGCCGGATTGCTGGCAGCAAGCGCCGCTCGGCGTGCCGGTCAGCGACGATCAGGTGCATCTGCTGCAAAGCGAGCAACGCTCCCTGCAACTCCCCGCCTGGGCGGTGCCACCCCGGATGCACAATGAGGGCTGTCACATCGTCAGCCTCGGCAACCTTTGCCGCTGGCTTGGCCAACAGGCGGAAAAACTGGGGGTCGAAATATACCCGGGGTTTACCGCCAGCGAACTTATCATGGAGGCGGGCCGGGTCAAGGGGGTGATCACCGGCGATCTGGGGCTGGATCGGGCAGGCAACCCAAAAGCAGATCATGTACCCGGGATGGCGCTGCTCGGCCGCTACACCCTCTTTGCCGAGGGGGCCCGCGGTCATCTCGGCAAGCAGCTGATCGCCACATTCAATCTGGCAAGCCCTGCCCAGCCCCAGCACTATGCCATCGGCTTCAAGGAGCTATGGCAGCTTCCCGCTGGCCAAGGCAAAGCAGGACAGGTGCTGCACGGCAGTGGCTGGCCCCTCGGCAAGCAGGGGGGCGGCAATAGCCACGGCGGTTTCTATCTCTATCACATGGAGGGGGATCAGGTCGCGGTCGGGCTGATTGTCGATCTCAACTACCAGAATCCCTGGCTCAGCCCGTTCGACGAATTCCAGCGCTTCAAGCATCACCCGCTTATCGCCGGCGTGTTGCAAGGGGGTGAACGCATCAGCTATGGCGCCCGCGCCATCACCAAGGGGGGCTGGCACGCCCTGCCCCGCATGCACTTCCCAGGCGGCCTGCTGATCGGCTGCGATGCCGGCACCCTCGACTTTTCCCGCATCAAGGGGATCCACACCGCCATGAAATCGGGGATGCTGGCGGCAAAAACCGTCGCGATGGCCCTGCGGGGGGGCGATGAGGGAGGCCGGGATCGGGCCCAGTATGGTGACGAGCTGCACCAGAGCTGGCTGGCCCGCGAACTCAAGGCAGCGCGTAACTTCGGCGCGGCGCTTCACCGCTATGGTCCCTGGTTGGGCGGTGCCTTCAACTGGCTGGAGCAACGGCTGTTTGGCGCAAACTCGCCCTTCAAGCTGCTCGATAAGGCTCACGATTACCGTCAGCTACGCGTGGCCAGCCGCTGCGAGCCCATCCATTATCCCAAACCCGATGGCAGACTGAGCTTTGACAAGCTCTCGTCTGTGTATCTGGCCAACACCAGTCACGACGAGGATCAGCCTTGCCACCTCAAGCTGCAGGACGAGCGCATTCCGGTCGAGGTCAATCTGCCCACCTGGGCCGAACCCGCCCAACGCTACTGCCCGGCCGGGGTGTTTGAAGTGCTGGAAATGGAAGGCGCGGCCAAACTGCAAATCAACGCCGCCAACTGCATCCACTGCAAAACCTGTGACATTAAAGATCCCAGTCAAAATATCATCTGGACACCGCCACAGGGGGGCTCCGGGCCCAATTATCCGAATATGTGATGACGCGGGGCAGCGGCAACAAGCAGCCCCAGCTAGCCCTCCCCCAGCCAAAGGTGGGTTCTACCCCGCATAGCCGCTCAGGTGATCCGACCTCGCTGTTTTTTTGAACAAACAAGCTGAATCCCTGATGAATAGCCCCTGACAAGCGCGGCCCGCCCCTGTATAGTTCGCCGCATTCAGGTTTTCCATCGGCCCGATCTGCTTATCCACGGGATCGCCTTCTGCAGCGATCTAAGGCCGCATGACCTGTGCAACCATCCCTGATTACCCATGACTTTTTAAGGGGGGACAGATGATCACCGCCTACATTCTCAACAACAAGGTGCTGGATATAGTCACGCTCGGGCCTGACGACATAGTACCTGACAACACGGTCTGGCTGGATGCCTACAAGCCGGACACGGCAGAGCGAGAATGGTTGACGGGCCTGTTCCTGGAAGAGGTCCCCGACAAGGAAGAGCTCGACGACATCGAAGCATCCGCCCGTTTCTACTGGGATACCGATGGTCTGCACATTCACTCCCTGTTTCCCCAGCGGATCGGTCGTGACACCAAAGGTGTCCACGTCTCCTTTACCCTGCGCAACAACCTGCTGATCAGCATTCGTGAAGATGACATCGGGCTGGTGCGCCTGCTGCGTCACTATATGCGCCAGGATCGGCTGGAGGTGGAGGATGCCCTCGACATCCTGCTGGAGGTGCAGAACCTCAAGGTGGAGTACCTCTCCGACCTTATCGAAGATGGTTACAAGACCTTGGAAAACACAGCCGATCAGATCTTCGAGCCGGATCAGATCAACCCCATGCTGAAAGAGTTGATGGCACAGGAAGAGGCCAACGGCCAGATCCGTCTCTCTCTGCACGATACCCGCCGCGCCCTGCGTTTTCTCAAACGCAGCCTGCGCCAGCGCATGAGCCTTGAGCAGAACAAGTGGATTGACGAGATGCTGCACGACGTGGAATCTCTCTTGCCCCACACCCAGTTCCTGTTCGACAAGATCAACTTCCAGCTGGAGGCCTCCATGGGGGTGACCAATCTGGAGCAGAACAAGGTGATCAAGATCTTCTCGGTAGCCGCCGTGATCTTCCTGCCGCCGACCCTGATCGCCAGTATCTACGGCATGAACTTCGGCCGCATGCCGGAGCTCGCCTGGGAATATGGTTATCCGATGTCACTGGTGCTGATGGTGATGTCATCGCTCGGCACCGGCCTCTTCTTCAAGCGCAAAGGCTGGCTGTAACGCCGCCGACGCGCGATGCGATATCTGAAGAAACCGATTGGGGGGCATTGCCCCCCGATTAATTTGCACCACGCCCAACGCCTTGCAAAGGGCGCTTCGTCGCCCCATATCCCCTCCATCACTCAATTCAAGTGGATAACGGGCAACCATGACCCTCTACCCCGAACACCGATATGACGATCACGGCCAGTTGCGCCCGCCCCTCTGGTTCTGGCCCATCGCCCTGTTGCTGACCCGCTCGGTCTGGCTCTTTTTGATGGCAGGGGTCACCCGCGAGAGCGGCAGCGAGATTCTGACCCTCTTCTATCCGGACAAGATCACCCTCTACATCAGCCTGCTGACCGACGTGCCCGCCATCCTGGCGTTGCTCGCCTGCGGCGGCACCTATCAGCAGACCCGGAGCATTCGCGCCAGACTCCGGCGCCACAGCCCGCTGCTGCTGCTCTGCTCTGCCGTCAGCGGCCTGCTGATGCAGTTGCACAGCCTCAATCTGCAGAAGTGGTCATTCAGCTGGCCCACCGCACTGGTGCTGGTCGCCAGCCTCTGGGCGCTCTGGTATCTGCTGCGCAGTCGCCAGCTACGGGAATATGCCGCAGATCAGCCCCACTGACGGGGCTGACACCTATTGACGAGTGACCCGGATCTGCAGGGTCTGGCGCTCGCTCTGGCTGCCTCGCCCCCCCTGTAGCTGGGTACCGAGGCTGCTCCCCTGATCCGCTGAGCTGGTCGAGAGCTCCCCCACCGTCAGCCACTGGCCCGGGGCCCCGCTCACCTCGGTGGCACTCTGCCCACGATTGATGGTGCCCTGATCCAGCCTCGCCTGTTCACTGCTCAGCGCAATCTGCACCCGATCGCCAATCAAGGTGGCCGTGGCATAGAGGCCGTTCACCAGCGGCATCATCCCCACCACGGCCCCCCCGTTCCATTGGTAGAAAGTCACCGGTTGATAGGAGCCCATCTGCAGCAGCACGGGACGGCCCGACAGCCCGCGCACCTGCCAGCTGTCGTTCTGGCTACGCTGGTACTGCTGTGCGCTACCATCGAGCAACCACTGCCGCTTGGCCTCGTCGCGACTGATTGAGCCCCCCAGTTGCTGACCGCTGGCGACACCATCGACCCGCCACTCGATAAGCAGGCTTTGCGGTGGCTGGTTGATCTGCGCCAGCGTGGCTTCGGCCTCCTGCAGCTGGGCTGGCGTCCCGCTCAGCACCAACTGATTCCCCATGGCACTCACCCCAAGCTGGGGATAGATCTCCTTGAGGGTCTGCACCGCCGCCTGCGCCTCGAAGACCGGGATCACTTTCACCTCGGCCCACAGCGATGGGCTCCAGAGTCCCATCATGCAGCCAAGCCACAGCAGCGCCCTGCGGCCAACCTTGCCCATCCGAACCATTACGCTCTCCTCGTTCTCTTTGCTCTTCTCGCTCTCTGTTCTCTCTCTGCTCAGGCGTAGACCCACACCCGCAGCCAACTGATCGGCCCTATTCCGCTCACCCGTCGATGATGAACCCGGCGGTTGCCAAAAAACAATCGGGAATGCTGCAACTCCGTGATTTCCCACGGTATGAGGCTCTCATTCCACGCCCGTTATCGCGTAAGATAGCGCCATCATAGTTGCCCAAGCGGAATCCATCATGTTGAAACAGTTGTTGTTACTCCCCCTCGCCCTACTGCTGGGGGCCTGCTCCCTGACCCAGTACAACGTCAGCGAGGCCGAAATCAACCAGTACCTCAAAGATCAGGTCTCTTTTGAAAAACAGCTGGGGATCCCCGGTATCATGTCGAGCAAGATCCGTCTGGATGAGATGCAGAGCCGTATCGGCCGCAAACAAGCAGATCGCATCGAGCTGGACGCCGCTGGCGACCTGCAGGTGAGCAGCCCCCTTGGCAGCCAGCAGATGAAGATCCGCTTTGCCCTGAGCGCACGCCCGGACTATGTGGCCGATCAAGGCGCCATCTATCTGCGCGACCTTGAGCTGGTCTCGGTCAAGACTGAGCCGGCCGATATCGGGGCTGCCCTCACCCCGCTGCTGCCCACCTTCAATCAGTCGCTCTCCCTGTTCTTGTCGCAGACCCCGGTCTATCGCCTCGACAGCAGCCGCAAGAACGAAGCCAGGATCAAGGAGAAGGTCGAAGCCCTCAAGGTGGAGCCTGGCCGTCTGATCATCCCGTTCAAACTGCTCTGATCCCCACCGCACTGGCACTTTCAGCGCAATAAACAGATAACCGTCCTCTTCGACAGCGCACATCCGGTTTAACGTGCAGCCGAATGGGGCGGTTTTTTACTTCTCAAGTCTCCCTCAACACAGCATAATGCAGACCATTCTCATTTAGATTCGTTATGAGAAGCGTCAATAATAAAACCAATGGTGAGAAGGGACATGAGAAAAACCGTACTGGTTCAGGCGATTGCCTGCGCACTGATTAGCGGCGCCGCACACGCTGCTGTCAAGGTCGAAGATAAGACATTCAATACCGCCGCCAACATGCTGGCCTATACCGAATTCGAGCTCTCCGGTGAGCCGCTGGCCGAAGCGCTGGGGCTGGACCTGGATGTGCTGGATGCCAACCGTGCCGATGAGCCGACCCCGTTCGACTTCGCTGCCGGCATCGAATCCTACGAATACTCCGAAGAGGCGATGTACGCCCTCAACTACCAATCCGGCATGGGCCCGCATCTGGTAAACGGGCCGCAAAACCTGGCTCGTGGTGGCACCATGGCCTCTCTGGGGCAACGGGTGCTGGCCATGGCCGATGCCGTTGGCTTCCCGGCGGATGAAGTGCCGCAGGGCATGTATCCCCTCTCCCTGCCCTATGCCTCCGCCAATCCGGAGTTTGCCCAGGCCATCAACGCCACCCCGGTCAATGGCGATCAGATCACCATCAAGACCGCCAAAGGCACCGAGAAAACCGTTAAGACCCAGGTGCCCGCCTACTTCCGTGACTACAGCACCCTGCGCTGGAGCGGCAGCGACAACCTGCTGGTGCCCGCAGCGGTGGGCGGCATCCTGCTCAAAGAGGTGATGTGGTCGCAAGACTTCCTCGGTGGCATGCACGTGGCCGAGACCGATGAAGAGGTAGAAGCCGCCTCCGCCACCATGGATCAGGATGGCAAGCACAAGCTGGGCGTCTCTGCCGCCGATGGCTTCAACGGCATGATGCTGACCGAGCAATCCATCGACAAGCTGGCCATCATGCAGAACCAGCTTGGCTTCGATGGCAAGCAACTGGGCGCCAAGATCACCCCGCAGTACGATCCGGCCAAGGGCGTTGTCTACTTCCCCCATCAGGTGAAAGTGACCGAAACCAGCAACAACGATGCCGGTGCCATCGGCAAGCTGGAGGTGGTGGATGGCTCCGCCCAGCTGCGCGATGCCTGGATGATGCTGTGGCCGCTCTCCGAGTTCTATGCCTTCAGCGATCAGCGCAGCGCCAACACCAACCAGAACCCGGCCTTCCACGCCGTGTTTGACGGTACGCCGTTTGCCGCCGCACCGGCTGCCAACAAGACCAATGACCTGGGCAAAGCGGTCGCGGGCAGCGATGCCTTCTCGCTGGCGATCAATCTCTCAAACCACACCTTCAAGAACCTGGTAGCCCTGCACTTTGATACCAAGGCTGGTACCCTGGTCGACAGCTGGCAGGCAGGCAAACAGGGCAAGCACGTCACCACCTTTGACGCCGCTTACGCACTGGTCGCCCTGCAGATCTTCCAGCGCGCTCAGGATGCGCTGCCGGTCGGTTACGCCGCCGGTGACAATGGCGAGCTGAACCTCAAGACCCAGCAGGGTCAAGAGGCGCTCGACTTGATCCGCAAACAGGCCGATTTCATCCTTGCCAACCTCAAGGGCAAAAATGGTCTGGTGCATGATGGCATCACCCTGGGTGGCAAGCTCGATGCCAGCCACTCCATCGATGCACAGTTCGCCGCCATCCGTGGTCTGACGGCTGCGTTCCTCGCCACCTCCGATGCCAAGTACCGCACCGCGGCGCGCGAACTGTTTATCGCCGCCGACAAGGCCTACTTCAATGCCAAGGCGGGAACCTGGCTGGCTGGCAAGCAGGGTGAATACACTCCCTGGACCCAGGCTGCCATCTCCGGCGCCCTGCGCTCTGCCATGCTGAACCTGCGCAACGAAGGGGCCGAGAAGGCGCCCGAGCTGGAGCTGGCAAAGCTGACCGGTCAGTACGTCAGCTGGTTCCGTGGCACCGTCAACGGTGGCATGCAGATGGCCGAGTGGATCGGTGACTCCGGCGAGAACATCATCGAAGGTGCCGGCAGCGACACCGATGAAGATGGCGTACCGCAAGTGACCGCCGCCGGTGGCAAGCACGGCACCGCCATGGTGATGGCCGCCAAAGCGGTGGTTAGCGAATAATCCTCGCCATTCACCAGCATGAAAAAGGGAGCCAACTTGGCTCCCTTTGCATTACAGCGTCTGACACAGTTTCAAGGGCCTTCCTCAAACCAGCTTGTCCAGCATCTCCTTGGTCACCAGCACAATCCCCTGCTCGGAGCGGTAGAAGCGGCGGCTATCCTCATCGGCATTCTCGCCCACCACCAGCCCATCGGGCAGCACACATCCCTTGTCCACCACCACCCGGCGCAGACGGCAACCGGCGCCAATCTCGACCCCGGGGAAGATGATGGCCTGATCCAGGGTGCAGAAGGAGTGCACCCGCACATTGGTAAAGAGCACCGAGTTGAGCACGAACGACCCGCTGACGATGGTACCGCCCGAGAACATGGAGTTGATGGTCATGCCATGCTGACCATTGCGATCCTGCACAAACTTGGCCGGTGGCGTCAGGGTCTGGCTGGTCCAGATGGGCCAGTTCTGATCGTAGATATCGAGCTCGGGCAGCACGGAGGCGAGATCCATGTTCGCTTCCCAGAAGGAGTCCAGCGTACCCACGTCACGCCAGTAGGGCTTTTGCCCCTCGCGCGCCCCGACACAGGACATGTTGAAGGGGTGAGCAAATGCCATCCCCTCCTCCACGATGCGGGGGATCACATCCATCCCGAAGTCGTGTTTGGAGTCCTGATTGTGAATATCCTCCTCCAGCAGTTGGTAGAGGTACTCCGCCTCGAAGATATAGATCCCCATGGAGGCCAGCGAGCGATCTTCGCAACCTGGCATGGCGGGCGGATTGGCCGGTTTTTCGACGAAGGCGCGGATCTTGCGCTGCTCGTCGATATCCATGATCCCGAAGGCGGATGCCTCGGCCCGCGGCACCTCGATACAAGCGACCGTCACCTTGGCACCGAGGCGCACATGGTCGAGCAACATGGCGGCGTAATCCATCTTGTAGATGTGATCCCCCGCCAGCACCACCAAGTATTTGGGGCCGTAGTCACGGATGATATCGACGTTCTGGTAGATGGCATCGGCGGTGCCGCGATACCAGTGCACCTCGTCTACCCGTTGCTGGGCAGGGAGCAGGTCGATGAATTCGTTCATCTGGTAACGCAGGAAGGACCAGCCCGATTGCAGGTGACGCAGCAGGCTGTGAGATTTGTATTGGGTGACTACACCAACGCGGCGGATCCCCGAGTTGATACAGTTGGAGAGCACAAAATCAATGATCCGGAATTTGCCACCGAAATGGACGGCAGGCTTGGCGCGGTTGTCAGTCAACTGCTTCAGGCGACTACCACGTCCACCCGCCAGCACCAGTGCCATACTCTGGTTCAATAATTGTCGTGCTTTGGCACTATTTTCGGGCTCTAGCAACATGATTTACCTCTGCCTTGTTTGATCTATTTTCAACTCATCTTCGCCTGTTTCGGCACCTGTGAAAGTGGTTTCACTCACATTTAACCGATCTCAATTGACCCTTTTCACCGAGTTGCGAGGAATAGCATGCTTTGCTCCGCCAGCTTGGTTAAAATTCCCCCACAAAGCAGCCACTTCAAGGATGACAAGATGGTTCACAAGCTCGGACGTACCCTCTTTCTGATCGCCACCATAGTGACCATACCCCTGCTGCTCCTGCAAGCAGTTTGGTTAGCCCTGCAGAGCACACCGCTTACTTTGGCCATTATTCTGGCCACCACACTGCTTGGCATGATCCTGCTGTTGATGCTGGCCATCCGCACCATGGATGGCATGCTCCAGCATCAGGAGCTCACCTGGGTCAAGGCGATCAGGGGGCGGGATCCCTCACAACTCGATGAGCCCGCCTCCCAGGAGGTGCTGCAACAACTGCTGGAGCAGTTCGAAAGTGCCGAGCAGAGCGCCCATCGCCAGCTGACCGAGCTCAGCAACCTGGCTACCACCGACGAGCTGACTCAGCTACTCAACCGCCACGCGTTTCGCCGCGACATGACCGAGTTGCTGCAGCGGGATCAGGACACCCAGACCGCGACCCTGGTGCTGATCCGTGCCACCGAGCTTGGCAAGATCAACGCCCAGCGCGGCTTCCAGTCTGGCGATGCCTACATCAAGGACATGGCCGCCCTCATCAAACGGGTGGTAAGCCGCTTCCCGGGCAATCAGGTCTACCGCATTTCGGGGGCTGATTTCGCCGTGCTGGTGCAACCGGTGGCCAATATTCCTCCCCATCTGCTGGGGCAGGATTTGAAGGTGGCCTTCGATCACTATCAGGATCAGCACGAGCTGGAGAGCACCGGTTACTCGGGGCTGACCAAGCTCAGCAGCGGCCAGAAAATTGAAGCCGTGCTGGCCAGAGCGGATCTGGCACTGGCTCGCGCCCAGACCGAAACCATCAACGGCTGGGCCATCCAGCAAGATGACAGCGCCTCCGATTTGCAGGGCCAACACCACTGGCGCGACGTGCTGACCGACGTGCTGGCGCAGGAGCGACTCAGCTTTACCTACCAGCCGATCCAGCCCCTGCACCGCAGCATGCTGGCTTACAACGAGATCTACACCCGCTTCAGCGGCAATGACGGCACCGCCCTGCCCACCGACACCCTATTTGCCATGGCCCAGCGGCTGGATATGGTGATGCGGCTGGAGCAGCTGGTCATTACCCACATCATGCGTCAGTACCGGGCCTTTGGTGCCAACCAGAGTCGCTGGGGGATCAACCTCTCCCCCAACCTGCTGCAAAACAGCGCCTTCCTGATCTGGCTTGACCGCCAGCTGCTCAAAGATCCCAATACCAGCGCCAATCTGGTGTTCGAACTGGATGAAGAGCATCTGGAACGCAACCTCACCGGCGCCAAGCGGGTGTTTGAACTGCTGCGCCGCAATGGCAGCCGCTCGGCCATCGCCAATTTCGGCAAGGGGATCGGCTCCTTTACCCTGTTTCGCGAGCTCAAGCCCGACTACATCAAGCTGGATCCTGCCCTGATCACCGGGCTGGAGCAGGATCAGACCAACCAGCAGTTCGTGCGGATGATCGTCGATGTATCACATCGGATGGGGTGTCAGGTGATTGCAGAGGGGGTAGAACAGCTTGGCCAGAAACAGCTGCTGCAGGGGATGTACGTGGATGGCTTGCAGGGCTATCTGATCGCCCGGCCGCAACCGCTGCGACCGGATATCAGCCAACTGGGGCTCTTTACTGAGGATGCTTCAGCTTCAAAAGGGTCAGAATGATGTCATTGAGCTGGCGATAGCGCTCCAGCTCTTTCTGATCGTACCGGGTCGCCAGGGTGGTGGGGTTGTGGCGGTTCTTGAGGTAACGGTTGATTTGCAGGCGATTGAACCCCGCCACCTGATAGACCTGGCCAAGCAGGGTATTGAGTTCATCGTGCTCCAGACCTGCTCTGGCCAGATAGTCCCCATCGGCGGGACTCTCGGTCTGGTGACTCCACTTGCCAATGCGACCACTCTCCTGCAGATAGCTGAGCCACTGTTCGATATAGAGAGGTTTACACCCCGCCAACAGGTTGAAAAAGCCCACCGCGTCGCAACGACAACCGCTCAGAAGCACGACCGCCAGCTGATCGTCATCGCACTGGAAGGTCACTGGTCCGGCTTGCGCCCAATCCAGGGCCTGCACCCGAATGCTGGCCTTCTCACCCGCAGCTCCCGTTACGTCGAATACAAACATGGCGCTCCTCCCTTGGCAAAAGGTTGATGATGGACCATCCCCCTGACAGGTGCAAAGGCAAATCGGCTTTTAACTCATCAATCGGGCTATTCGACCATAAAAAAGACCGGCCCCCTCACGGATGCCGGTCTTTGTCCCGATGGCCTGTGCGTTCAGGCCATCAATGGAGGCGCTTTCAGGCGTCCAGTTCAACCAGTGCCTTGGCCAGCTCGATGGGTTCGAGCTCCTGACCTTCCAGATCGGCGTTCCAGTTCGGGCCGACCAGCACATCATCTTCATCCAGATCGTTGATCCAGATATCGAGAAACTCTTCCAGATCGATCACTTCCGGCTCGTAATCGGCCCACTCGTCGACGCAGTGCAGACGGGCGTCCTCTTCGGCAGACCAGAGCGGCATCACGTCGGCATCTTCAAATTCGGCGGAGCGACAGACGACCCAGTCTTCCCCATAGCGCAGACCCCACACCTGACCCGACTCGCGGACTTGTTCGATAAACAGTTGGAAATTGGCGTCAAGGTTGTCGTTAAGCATGCTCATGGGATTCTCTCTTTCTTTCGGGTGCTGCGGCATTGTCGGGCGACAATACGATGGCCAAATGGTGTCGTAAAAGTGACATGGACTCAAGCATATTGGGGTTATTCCGGGAAAAAAGCCGGGATAACTCATATTTGCCTGCAAAAACGCCTCCCGATGGAGGCGTCTTGCAGATTCAGGAGATCAACGCTCCCAGTAAACCTCTTCCAGGCTGTCCTCTTTCTCCGGCAAACCGCGGGAGAGACGGGGACTGCTCTGGGCCAGCACCTCGTAGCTGACGCGGTTGGCGTATTTGCACACCTGGGCCAGTGAGGAGTAAGTCAGGAACTCGGAGATGTGCTTGGCGGAGTTGGGCACATTCATCCGATGATAGGAGTTGGCCACCATGTCGTGCAGCACGGCGGAAAGGGCGCCATCCCCTGCCCCGTTGGTGTTCTTGATCTTCTCCGGGCCACCCATGTACGGGGAGATGTGGGAGTAGATACGGGCCGGTTTACGGCACTTGGCACGGGCCATCGGGCGGCTGAACTCATACATATTGAACTCGGGGATAACGCCCGGCAGCAGGGTATGAGTGGTCTCGCGCTTGTAGTCCTCGTCGGTGTAGCTCGCCATATAGAGGCCGATGGGGCCTGCGGTACAGAGCACCATGTCGGCCCAGTCGAGCGCCTTGTCGGCCGCACCGAGCGGATCAGCGATACCGGTCAGGGCTTCACCTTCGTCTTCGTTCATCGCCAGCACAGTCACGTTTTCGGCAATGAAGTCGCGCCACCACTGGGGGTTTTCGTCGATGACGAAACGGGTGCCCAGGGTCAGCACCACGGGAATACCGGCCTCGCGGGCATAACGCACAGCAGTCATGGCCGCCTCTTTCATCGGATCACCATCGTCACCACGCACCAGATAGGCGGTGATCACCAGGGCAGATGCCCCTTTGATCACATCCTCCGGAATGTGCTGCACATCCAGCTGGTTCATCTTGCCGGCGTTGATGCCGAAGCTGCGCTCGCCGCACTCGGTAATGAAAGTGAAGCAACGGCCGATGGGGCCATCAACCGGCTGCAGGTAGTCCAGATTGACGCGGGAAGAGGTGTTGCACAGATAACGGTAGGCGTAGCAGCCGATGCGAATGTCCTGACTCATCACACCCAGCAGGATGGAGTGGGAATCGGCCAGCACCGAGTAGTTGTGTACCGTGTTGCCAATGGTGCCACCGGCAAACTCGCTCACCACCATGTTGTTGGCCTTGAGCTCGTCATAAATGCGTTCGGCTACATCGTCATTGATAACGACGGAGTGCCCCTTGCTCAGACCATAACGGGTCAGAAAGTCTTCATCCACATGGGCTTCGATATCAACCAGGGTCTGATCAATCCCGACGACGTAGGCTTTGCCCAGCTCGGTTAACAGGGGATTTTGCGGAACCAGGGGATCGCGTCTGTCGACAGGGAAGTAGTGTTTGGACTTGCGCTGACCGGGAAATTTCATGGCAATGTTCTGTGCTCTGGGGGAAAGAGGGGCGGGATTTTAACACAATCCGCCGCCCCGAAAAGTCGCCCTGTTTAAATAATGGAGTCAGTATAGACAAGGCCCGCAAGGAAAAACGTTTGCCTTTTCACCATAAAAAAACCACCCAACCCAGGGTGGTTCCATAGCATACAAAAGCGCCGGTTTTCAGGCGGCCGCCATGCCCTGCAACAGAGCCAGCACCGAGAAGAGGCCGAGGGCGAGCCAGAACAGCAAGGTGCCCAGAAAACGGGGCACATTGGGGGCTTTGGGGAGCTGGATGCCGATGGCATGCAGGATGCGGCCAACCAGTAGCATGGCGCCACCCATATGTAGCCAGAGCGCACCGGCGCCGGAGAGCTCGCACAGCGCCATCAGCAGCAGGGTCAGCGGCACATACTCGGCAAAGTTGCCGTGGGCCCGGATCGCCGCCAGCAGCTCGGGGGCCTCCCCCAGCCCTATCATCACCCCGAACTGGGCGCGGCGTTTGACCACCCAGAAGGAGAGCCCCAGAAACAGCAGCCCAAGCAGGCCTGCGTAGATCAGCGTGATATGTACCATGACTCGACTCCTTGTTTGACTGACTGCCGGTCACTCATGCCAATTCGCGGCAGATGAGCGAGACCATCATCCTGATGTGGGCCTGATCGCTGTTGAGGGCCGGAATATATTCAAACCGCTCGCCACCGGCCTCCATGAAGACCTCCCGATTCTGTACCTGAATTTCCTCGAGGGTTTCGAGGCAGTCGGCGGCAAAGGCAGGGCAAATCACATCGAGTCGCTTGACCCCGGCGGCAGGCAGGCCAGCGATAGTCACGTCTGTGTAGGGCTTGAGCCACTCCTCCTTGCCAAAGCGGGACTGGAAACTGGCCGTCCACTGCCCAGCCTCCAGCCCGAGCGCCTCGGCCAGCAAGCTGGCGGTATGGCGACACTGGTGACCATAGGGGTCCCCTTCGTTCTCGTAGCGCTCGGGAATACCGTGGAACGACATCAACAGGTGATCACCCTGACCGTGCTGCTCCCAGTGACGGCGCACGCTCATGGCCAGCGCCTGAATGTATTCGGGGTGGGCGTGATAATCACGAATGAGCCGTACCACCGGCAGATTGCGTTCTCTCTTCATTGCCTTGCCCCAGGCATCGAAGACCGAGGCGGTGGTACTGACCGAATATTGCGGATAGAGCGGCAACAGGATCACCCGGTTGACCCCTTTGGCCTTGAGCGCCTGCCAGCCATCATTCACTGACGGGGAACCATAGGTCATCGCCAGCTCTACCGGCACCTCAACCCCCTCCCGCTTGAGCTCCTGCTCCAGTGCGGCGCGCTGCTGCTTGCTTATCACCATCAGCGGCGAGCCCTGCTCGGTCCACACCTGCTGATAGAGCTTGGCCACTTTGGGCGAGCGCGTCGGTAAGATGATGAAGTGGAGCAGCGGGCACCAGAGGTAGCGGGGCAGGTCAACCACACGGGGATCGTGCAGGAACTGGCTGAGGAACGCTTTGACGGCAGCGGTGGTCGGTGCGGCTGGGGTACCCAGATTGACCAGCAATATTCCGGTTTTCGTGGTCACGTTGGCTTCCTGTCTATCTGTCATTATGCAAAAAGGGCCCGACAGGGCCCTTCTCTTTATTTATCTGATGGCACGGGAAACAGTGCCGACAGCAAAGATCAGCCCAGAATGGTGGCAAGCTGCTTGCTGACCAGATCAACCGGCTGGGTGCCGTCGATCTTGACGTAACGGGTGTGGCCCGCTTCCGCCTCTTTGCCGTAGAAACCGATCAGCGGCGCGGTCTGCTGATGATATACATCCAGACGCTTGCGTACTGTGGTCTCTTCGTCGTCGGCGCGGATCACCAGATCTTCACCGGTCACGTCATCCTTGCCTTCCACTTTCGGCGGGTTGAACACCACGTGGTAGGTACGGCCGGAGCCGGAGTGAACGCGACGGCCGCTCATGCGCTTGACGATCTCTTCGTCCGGTACATCGAACTCCAGCACGAAATCAACCACGACACCGGCGTCCTTCATGGCTTGCGCCTGGGGAATGGTGCGCGGGAAACCGTCCAACAGGAAGCCTTTGGCGCAGTCCGGCTGAGCGATGCGCTCTTTGACCAGACCGATGATGATGTCGTCAGAGACCAGCTGACCTGCGTCCATCACAGCTTTGGCTTTCAGACCGAGCTCGGTGCCCGCTTTGATCGCCGCACGCAGCATGTCGCCGGTGGAGATCTGGGGAATACCGTGTTTTTCCATGATGAACTGAGCCTGGGTACCTTTGCCGGCGCCCGGAGCCCCCAACAGAACAATGCGCATACACGCTCCTATTGATTGGTTATTCAAATCTTGCGAAGGCAAAAAAGTACACGGTTTCGCCCGTTTCTACAAGGGTGAGCCACTTGAATGAGCACTTTATCACCACAATAACCGGCTGATCGAACAGGATTTCATCGCAAGGGGAAGACGCAAAAATAGCCAAGGATTCCGCATAGAGCGCCAAAAGCAGGAAGGAGGTACGACAGAAAAAAAGATCCCGGCTCAGGGCCGGGAATTGCGCTCAAAAGTAACTACTTGTCGCTCGTAGTAGGAACAGGGCAATAGTAGTTTGCCCCCTGTGCGTCAACAACTGTCAGATGTGACAGGCAGGCCGCTATGAAACCGGAACTGCGGATCCGGCGAGCAGATTAGCTCGGCTTCCAGCTTACCGAAGAAGGCCACCCGCTCGCTGATATCCTCCCCTGCGTACTGTTCGGCCAGGCTCAGGTAATCCTGATAGTGGCGCGCCTCGGAGCGCAGCAAAGAGACGTAGAAGCGGCTCAGCTCCTCGTCCAGATGGGGCGCCAGCTTGGCAAAGCGCTCGCAGGAGCGGGCCTCGATATAGGCGCCGATGATCATCTTGTCGACTATGGTGGCAGGCTCATGGGTGCGCACATGCTGCATCAACTGGCGGGCATAGCGGGAGGCCGTCACCGGCCCGTATTCGATGCCGCGGGCCTGCATGATCTCCAGCACCTGCTCGAAGTGATGCAGCTCCTCCTGAATGAGCCGTACCATGGGAAACAGCAGTGGATTGCGCTCCAGCTCGGCAAAGACGGTGCGATCAGACTCCCCCATGCTGCGTTTGCCCAGGATCTCGGCCTTCTCCGGAATGGCATCCAGCTCGCGATAGAACTCCAGCTTGGGCAGCAGATGGCGCTTGCCCTTGGGCAAGCAGTAGCGGCGCACCAGACTGTGGGCAGTGAGTGCGGCCTTGGTCTCGCAGTTGGCGTGATCGATGAGCAGGGTCGGTAAACGGGCCGGATCCCGAGCCATCTCCACCCACTCATCCGGGGTCTCGCACTGCAAAAACTGGCGCACTGGGGCTAGCAGATCATCCATCTAAACTCTCGTTTGTTAAACACGCCGGTTAAAAGCGTATCGGTCATATATGTTGCCGCCTATGCTAGCGGATCCCGCTGGCCATGCCCATATCCGGCAAGATAAGCGGATATTTTTCAAACAGATATCTCCTCCCCCTTCTGCCCATGTTAGGTAGAAACGACAATGGGGGCCACAGGCCCCCATCTCGCTATCCCATCCGGCAAAACCGCAACGTTTAACTACCTTCGTTAAAAATTTCCAGATTGCTGGTGCCTTCCTGCCATTCACGCACCGCTTTGGTGTCATCGTTGCGCAGGGCATTGAGGTGATCCAGATAGGACTGGTCCACGTCGGAGGTGACGTAGTGGCCATTGAAAACCGAGGTCTCGAAGTGACGCAGATCCGGGTTGATCTCCCGCACGGCGGCTTCCAGATCTTCCAGATCCTGGAAAATCAGACCGTCAGCGCCAATCAGCTTGCACACCTCTTCCACTTCACGGCCGTGGGCGATCAGCTCGTTGGCGGTGGGCATATCGATGCCATAGACGTTGGGGAAGCGAATTTCCGGCGCTGCCGAGGCGAAGTAGACCTTGGCTGCCCCCGCTTCACGGGCCATCTGGATGATCTGCTCGGACGTGGTACCACGCACGATGGAATCATCTACCAGCAACACCTTCTTGCCCTTGAATTCGGAGCTGATGGCGTTGAGTTTGCGGCGCACCGACTTCTTGCGCTGGGTCTGGCCCGGCATGATGAAGGTACGGCCGATGTAGCGGTTCTTCACGAAGCCCTGACGGTATGGCAGATCCAGGGTGTGAGCGATCTCCAGCGCCACGTCACAGGAGGTCTCGGGGATGGGGATAACCACATCAACGTCGAGATCTTCCCACTCGCGGGCAATCTTCTGACCCAGCTTGCGACCCATGTTGAGGCGGGCGGCGTAGACCGAGACCTTGTCGATGCACGAATCGGGACGGGCGAAGTAGACGTATTCGAAGATACAGGAGCTCATCTGCGGGTTCTCCGCACACTGCTCGGAGAAGAGCTGGCCCTGCTCGGTGATGTAGATGGCTTCACCCGGCGCAATATCCCGTACCGTCTCGAAACCGATGGCGTCGAGCGCCACGCTCTCGGAGGCGAGCATGTACTCCACCTGGCCCTGCTCGTCCTGACGACGACCGAGGATCAGCGGGCGAATGCCGTTGGGATCGCGAAAACCGATGAGACCATGGCCAATCACCAGCGAGACCACCGCATATGCACCGCGGATCTGCTGATGGGTTCTGCGCACCGCGGCGAAGATATCTTCGGGACGCAACGCCATCTTGTCACAGCGATCCAGCTCGTGGGCCAGCACGTTCAGCAACACTTCCGAATCGGAGGTGGTGTTGATGTGGCGGCGGGCGACCTTGAACTGCTGCTCCTTGAGCTCCTTGGCGTTGGTGAGGTTGCCGTTATGGGCCAGCACCATGCCGTAGGGAGAGTTCACATAAAAAGGTTGGGCTTCAGCGGCACTTGAGCTGCCTGCGGTGGGGTATCTGACATGACCTATGCCGATGTTCCCTTGCAAACGCTGCATGTGACGCACTTCAAACACGTCCTTCACCAGGCCATTGGCCTTGCGTTGCCGGAAGTTTCCACTATCAATGGTCACGATCCCGGCGGCATCCTGTCCCCTGTGCTGCAACACCGTCAAGGCGTCGTAGAGGGCCTGATTGACGGGGGTGGTGCCAACTATACCGACAATACCACACATGTCTTTGCTACCTCGAAGTCACTATACCTGTTTAAGAAAACTGGATGAGTTCAACATGAACCCGAAAAACCACTGGATCACCGGCTTGAACTCCGGCACCAGCTTGGACGCCACCCACCAGTCGCTCTGGGAGAGGCTGGTGAAGGTATCCATGAAAAAAAGCAGGGCACTGACGATCAGCACCCCGCGAATTGCACCGAAGCAGACCCCCAGCACCCGATCGGTACCGGAGAGACCCGTCTTGTCCACCAACAGGCCCACCACATAGTTGACCACGCTGCCGAGGATCAGGGTCGCCACAAACAGCGCCGCGATGGCCAGACCGTTGCGAACCAGCGCGTCGGAGAAGGAGGTGAAATAGACGGCGAGATCGGGATAGAAATGGCTGGCAATAAAGAAGGCGACGAACCAGGTGACAAGAGACATGGCCTCCTTGACGAAGCCGCGAACCAGGCTGATGAGAGCAGAGAAACCGACGATGCCGATGATGGCGTAATCAATCCAGACCATAGAAAAAGATGTCCTGCGAAATTGCGGCGCAGTCTAACAAAAACGATTGCGCATTGCTTGATAAAAATGTGTTAACTGTTCAAAGCGACGCCGAAAAGCCGCATTTTTTCAGCACTAAAACGGTTGATCGGCGCCAGAATGCACAACGCCATGGCAATGCCATGGCGTTGTGGTCTGCGGCGTGAGCTTACCCGATGTGGGTCAGGCCACCCATGTAGGATTGCAGCGCAGCCGGGATGGCGATGCGGCCATCTTCCTGCTGGTAGTTCTCCATCACGGCAACCAGAGTACGACCCACTGCCAGACCGGAGCCGTTCAGGGTGTGCAGCAACTGCGGCTTGCCGTCGATACGCACGCGAGCTTGCATGCGGCGCGCTTGGAAGTCGGTGCAGTTGGAGACAGAGGAGATCTCGCGGTAAGTGTTCTGGGCCGGCAGCCACACTTCCAGATCGTAGGTCTTGGAAGCGCAGAAGCCCATATCACCGGTAGAGAGCGCCATCACGCGATACGGCAGCTCCAGCAGTTGCAGCACCTTCTCGGCGTGACCCACCATCTCCTCCAGCGCATCCCAGGATTTCTCCGGGTGAACCAGCTGAACCATTTCGACTTTGTCGAACTGGTGCATACGGATGAGGCCGCGGGTATCACGACCGTAGGAACCGGCTTCAGAGCGGAAGCAGGGGCTGTGGGCGGTCATCTTGATCGGCAGCTCTTGCGCGTCAAAGATCTCGTCACGGGCCATGTTGGTGAGCGGCACTTCGGAGGTCGGGATCAGGGAGAACTTGCGTACCTTGCCCTCTTCTTCCCCTTCACCTTCGATACCGGTGTTGAACAGGTCTTGAGCAAATTTCGGCAACTGGCCGGTGCCATAGAGGCTGTCCGGGTTCACCAGATAGGGCACGTAGCACTCGGTGTAACCGTGCTGCTGGGTGTGCAGATCCAGCATGAACTGAGCCAGGGCACGGTGCAGACGGGCAATCTGACCCTTCATCACCACAAAACGGGTACCGGAGAGTTTGACGCCATTCTTGAAGTCAACGCCCTTGGCCGCTTCGCCCAGATCGATGTGATCGCGTACCGGGAAGCTGAACTCACGCGGGGTACCCCAACGGCGCACTTCCACGTTGTCGTTCTCGTCACGGCCCACCGGAGTGGTCTCGCTCGGCAGGTTGGGGATGGCGTCGGCAATGGCTTTCAGCTGGGCCAGCAGGGCATCCAGCTCGACCTTGCTGGTTTCCAGCTCGTCGTTGATTTTGGTCACTTCGGCCTTGAGCGGGGCAACATCTTCACCACGACGGGCAGCTTCACCGATGGATTTGGAGCGGGCGTTGCGCTCGGCCTGCAGCTCCTGGGTACGGGACTGCAGATCCTTGCGTTTCTCTTCCAGAGCGTTGACAGCCGCTACGTCCAGAACGTAGCCACGTGTCGCCAGACGAGCGGCAGCCTCTTCGATATCGCTGCGCAGATATTTGGGATCCAGCATGGTTTACCTACTTTTTTAAAATGGGATCTGGGCCTGAGTCGTCATGACGGGCTGGGAAACAGATCCGGAAGTTAACATCGGTTGGCGCACCCCAATCGTCTTCAGAATCGGGCCTTAACTATCACAGGCCTTCGAGATCAAGAAGATGGCGCAAGGCCAAGACAAGCGGGGTCAGACGGGCAGTGTAGCAGACCGCCCCCCCGCCCGAACAGGGACTATTTGTGTCGTTTTTACCGACTTTGGCACGCAAACCGTCCTGTATATTCAAACGCCTGACCAATTTTCAGCCACGCGAGGTAACAAAGGGGCTATTTGCCCCGTTGCTGCGGACTTTGCCTGTCCAGTTCATGGAGGTAATCGAGCTTCTGGCCAATCTGCTTTTCAAGGCCGCGATCGGTGGGCTGGTAGTACTGCTTGCCCGCCAGCTCGGGCGGGAAATACTGCTCGCCCGCAGCATAGGCGCCCGGCTCGTCATGGGCATAGCGATACTCGGCGCCATAGCCCAGATCGCTCATCAGCTTGGTCGGCGCATTGCGCAGGTGCACCGGCACCTCGAAGTCAGGGAGGTTTTTGGCATCATTAAGCGCCGCCTTCCAGGCGGTGTAGACCGCATTGCTTTTCGGGGCACAGGCGAGATAGACGATCGCCTGGGCGATGGCCCGCTCCCCTTCCGCCGGCCCGATCCGATGGAAACAATCCCAGGCCGACAGGGCGACCTGCATGGCACGGGGATCGGCATTGCCCACATCTTCCGAGGCAATCGCCAGCAAACGGCGGGCAATATAGAGGGGGTCGCAACCGGCGCTCACCATACGGGCATACCAGTAGAGCGCCGCATCCGGCGCCGAGCCGCGAATGGATTTGTGCACCGCCGAGATGAGGTCGTAGAAGTGATCGCCCCCCTTGTCGAAGCGGGCCACGTGCTCCCCCACCACGGCAGCGAGCAGGGCACTGTCGATCACCCGCCCCCCTGTGCTGTCGGTTTCGGCCATGTCGGCCAACAGCTCCAGATAGTTGAGGGATTTTCGCCCGTCCCCATCAACTGCCTTAGCCAACGCCTCTTTGACGCCGGGGGCAAAGGTGAGTGCCGGATCATTGAGACCACGGGGATCGGTCATCGCCTGATCGAGCATGGCGAGAATATCGCTATCCTCCAGTCGCTTGAGCAGATAGACCCGGGCTCGTGAGAGCAGTGCGTTGTTGAGTTCGAACGAGGGGTTTTCAGTGGTGGCACCGATAAAGGTGATGGTGCCATCTTCGATGTGGGGCAGGAACACATCCTGCTGGCTCTTGTTGAAGCGGTGCACCTCATCCACAAACAGAATGGTGCGCACCCCGCGCCAGCTGTTCTCCTTCGCCTTGTCGATGGCGGCGCGGATCTCCTTGATACCGGAGGTGACCGCAGAGAGTCGCTCCACTTCCGCCTGACAGTAGTGAGCCATCAACTCCGCCAGCGTGGTCTTGCCGGTACCGGGCGGCCCCCACAGGATCATCGAGTGGCAGTGACCCGCCAGGATCGCTTTGCGCAGGGGCTTGTCAGCCCCCAGGATATGTTGCTGACCGATATACTGGTCGAGGTTTTGCGGCCGCATCCGGGCCGCCAGCGGACGAAAGTCCGATGAAAAATCCAGCGACAAGTTACTCATCTGTATTGACCACCCAACGTCACGCCACTCGCCTTTGACTGGCGCAGTGGCGAGCAATCCAACGACCGCTTGCTCATTAGCGCTGGTCGTCCAGCTCGACCCCCTTCGGGATCTTGAAAACAAATTCGTTGCCCTTGAGCACCGGCTTGCGGTTGAAGCTGCTCAGGGTGAATTCACTCCACTGCCCTTGCGCCTCTTTCACATCGAAACGACTGATGTTGTCTTGTCTGTCGAAGGTGACACGGAAGGAGGCGATCAGCTCATCCTTGTTGCGGCTGGTGACGGTGTAGACATCGCCCTGCTGGGTCACGTCATAGTTCTTCCAGAACTTGTCGTCATTGCCAGCGATCAGAATAAAGGGGGTGTTGAGCACCGCATCTTTCAGCTTTAGGGCGGTGACCTGCTCGACGAAGGGATCATAGACCCAGACATCCTGACCATCGGCCACGATCAGGCTCTCGTCCGGCGAGGTGGTGTGCCAGTTGAAACGGTTTGGCCGCTGCACCAGCAAGTCGCCGCTGGCCTTTTGCAGCTCCTTGCCCTTGCTGTCATAGACGGTCTGGGCAAATTTGGCGGAGAAGAGGCTCACCCCCGCCAGCTTCTGTTTGAGATCGCTGGCCGCATCGGCCCACACCTGGCTGCTGGCCATCAGCAGCACGGTACCCATCAACAGTTGTTTTTTCATCACGCTCTTCATAAAGACGCTCTCGATAAAAGGCCACGCCCGCGAAGGGCATGGCCAGGGATAGTAAGAAACGGTGAGGCTTAGTCCCGCACCGGCGGCGGTGCCAGCACGTCGCGCTGACCATTGCCACCCGGTGAGCTGACGATGCCCTGATTCTCCATCTGCTCGATGAGACGGGCTGCCCGGTTGTAACCAATCTTGAACTTGCGCTGGACGCTGGAGGTCGAGCCACGGCGGGACTCCACCACAAAAGCGACCGCTTCGTCGAACAGGGGGTCCAGCTCTTCGTCGCCACCACCGCCATATTCGCCGCTGCCACCTTCGCCACCCGACTCACCGGAGAGGATCTCCTCGATGTAGTTCGGCTCGCCGCGCAGTTTCCAGTCCGCCACCACCTTGTGCACTTCGTGATCATCGACGAACGCACCGTGTACCCGGGTCGGGTTGGAGGTACCGGCTGGCATGTAGAGCATGTCGCCCATGCCGAGCAGAGATTCGGCGCCGCCCTGATCGATGATGGTACGCGAGTCGATCTTGCTCGACACCTGGAACGAGATACGGGTCGGGATGTTGGCCTTGATAAGACCGGTAATCACATCCACCGACGGACGCTGGGTCGCCAGAATGAGGTGAATACCGGCGGCCCGCGCCTTCTGGGCGATCCGGGCGATCAGCTCTTCCACCTTCTTGCCGACGATCATCATCATGTCGGCAAACTCGTCCACCACCACCACGATGTGGGGCAGTTTCTCCAGCTCCGGCGGCATCTGATCCATGGAGTCACCCGGGCGCCACAACGGATCCAGCAGGGGTTCCCCCTCCTCGATGGCGGCCAGTACCTTGTCGTTGTAGCCCTTGAGGTTGCGCACCCCGACTGCCGACATCAGCTTGTAACGGCGCTCCATCTCGCCCACACACCAGCGCAGGGCGTTGGCGGCATCCTTCATGTCGGTCACAACCTCGGTCAGCAGATGCGGGATCCCTTCGTAGACGGAGAGTTCCAGCATCTTGGGATCGATCATGATAAAGCGCAGATCATCGGGGGATGACTTGTAGAGCATCGAGATGATCATGGTGTTGACCCCCACTGACTTACCGGAACCTGTGGTACCGGCCACCAGCAGGTGAGGCATCTTGGCCAAGTTCACCACCACCGGCTCCCCTGCGATGTCCTGACCCAGGCCCATGGTGAGCGGGTTGCGGCTATCGCGGAACGCATCGCAGTCGAGGGTTTCGCGCAGGTAAACGGTCTGTCGCACCCGGTTGGGCAGCTCGATACCGACATAGGTTTTACCCGGGATCACTTCCACCACCCGCACGCTGCTGGCAGAGAGGGAACGTGCTAGGTCGCGCGAGAGGTTGGTGATCTTGCTCGCCTTCATGCCCGGCGCCAGATCCAGCTCGAAACGAGTAATGACCGGGCCCGGATAGACACCGACCACCTTGGCCTGCACGTTGTAGTCGGCAAGCTTGGCCTCCACCAGACGGCCCATGCGATCCAGCTCATCCTTGCTCATCATCTGGGTTTTGGCGGGTGGACGGTCGAGCAGCTCGATACTCGGCAACGGCGGCAGCGTAGATTGCGGACGACGCTTGGGCTTGGTCGGTGCGACGGCTACCGGTGCGCCGACCTCGTCGTCCCCTTCGGCCCGGGCAGATCCAGATCGTCCTCATTATCGTCATCGGCCACAGCCAGTACCGGCTGACGGCGACCATTGGCGGCCGCCACCGCACGTTTCGGCTTGGCAGCCGGAACCGGCTCATCATCTTCATCATCAAACTGGGGATCGAACTCGAAGGTATCGTCGTCGAGTTCCGGCAGCCACTCTTCGGCGGCAGCCTTCTGATTTTTGGCCTTGGGCTTGCGCGTCCAGCTGGTGTGTGGCTCATCTTCCTCATCATCAAACGCGATGGCCCCTACCCCGCCTTCCAGCAAGGGATCCGGCCCCTCGTTGCGGGGTTGACGCCAGCCACCGGTCAGCCAGCGGCCGAGGGTGGTCGGGAAGTGGTAAACAGCGCTGACCGAACCGGTACAGGCCGCACCGATCTGCTCGACGATGGTGAGCCAGGACCAGCCGGTAAACAGGGTGATGCCGGTTGCCACGAAGCAGAGCAGCATCAGGTTGGCACCGACGCCGCCAAACAGCGGCACCACCGCGGAGGCGATCACATCCCCCACCAGACCACCGGCGGAGAAGTTTTGCATATCGTTGAAGTTCATGCTGGCAATGGCCGACATGCCGAGTACGGTCAGGATAAAGCCGATGATCCGCACCCCCAGGGTGAGGTAATCCACATCGAGCAGACGGCTCGGGCGCCAGAACAGACTCCAGCCCAGCAGCACCACCAGCGGCGGCACCAGATAGGAGAAGGCACCAAAGGTAAACATGGTGATGTCAGCGAGCCAGGCTCCGGCACTACCGGCGAGGTTCTTCACCTCCCCTTGCCAGGAGGTCTGGGACCAGCCGGGATCAGCGGGATGATAGGACAACAGGGCAAGCAGAAGATAAGCAGCCATCAGGGTGATGGCGATCAAGACGGCTTCGAAGATCCGTTGTGTACCTGATAAAGGAGTAAACAGCTTTTTATCGGCCAAACTCCGGCTCCTTTCTGAAAACATGTAATGCAGGAAATAAGGGGGCCTAGTATCCCCGAAAAGCCCATCGATTGTCAGCCAGAGCCTGATGGGACGGGGGCCATATTTGCAATTATCTTTACAAGAAGAAACGAGCGGACCGGCCGCTCGTTTCTGACTGTCATGGTGTCTCATATGGAAAAGATACCACGGCATAACCTGCTTTATCGGGTGCTGATCACCAGACGACTGCTCTGCTTGACCTCTTCCATCACCACGTAGGTGCGGGTGTCATTGACACCGGGCAGACGCAGCAGGGTTTCCCCCAACAGACGGCGGTAAGCCGACATGTCGCTGACTCGGGTCTTGAGCAGATAGTCGAAGTCACCGGAAACCAGATGACACTCCTGGATCTCTTCGAGCACCTGAACAGCCTTGTTGAACTGTTCAAACACATCAGGCGCCCCGCGATTGAGGGTTATCTCTACAAACACCAGCAGAGATGCGTCCAGATAATGAGGGTTCAGAATAGCGGCATATCCTTCGATATAACCTTGTCGCTCGAGGCGACGAACCCGTTCCAGACACGGTGTAGGACTCAGGCCAACTCGCTTGGACAACTCAACATTCGAAATCCTGCCATCCTTTTGCAGTTCATTAAGAATGTTGCGGTCAATCCTGTCCAAATCCTTTAGCCGACTCTTAGCTTCCATCATTTTATTCCATCCTTTGGCTATTTTTTGGTAAGAATCACCAGTCATTTTATAATTATGGTCACAAATCCTGTCAATACCTGAATATACTAGGCGCAAATGTTGGTTAACATTTTGGCAACATGAAACACCAATCTATAGACGAGGGATAGCATGATTATCGGTGTACCTAAAGAGATAAAAAACCATGAATACCGCGTAGGCATGGTTCCGGCCAGTGTACGTGAACTGACAGCACGAAACCATACTGTTTTCGTCCAAAGCGGTGCCGGAAACGGCATTGGCTTCAGCGATGCAGATTATATCGCTGTTGGAGCCGAAATTTTGGCCTCTGCAGCAGAGGTTTTCGCCAAAGCCGAGATGATCGTCAAGGTCAAGGAACCTCAGCCTGTCGAATGTGCCATGCTGCGTCCGGGTCAAACCCTGTTCACCTATCTGCATCTGGCGCCAGACTTGCCCCAGACCGAAGCCCTGCTGAAAAGCGGCGCCATCTGTATCGCCTATGAAACCGTCACCGACGGCCGTGGCGGCCTGCCCCTGCTGGCCCCCATGTCGGAAGTGGCCGGACGCATGTCTATTCAGGCGGGTGCTCAGGCGCTGGAAAAATCGCGCGGCGGTAGCGGTGTTCTGCTTGGTGGCGTACCCGGTGTCGAACCGGCCAAGGTGGTGATCATCGGTGGCGGCGTGGTCGGCTCCAATGCAGCCCGCATGGCCATTGGCCTGCGCGCGGATGTAACCATCCTCGATAACAACGTCGATACCCTGCGCCGTCTCGATAACGAGTTCCAGGGAGCGGCCAAAGTGGTCTACTCCAACAGCGAGACGCTGGAGCACCATCTGCTGGCGGCCGATCTGGTCATCGGCGGCGTGCTGGTGCCGGGTGCCACTGCGCCAAAACTTGTCCGCCGTGACCACATTGCGCGCATGAAGCCGGGTTCTGCCATCGTCGATGTGGCCATCGATCAGGGCGGCTGTGTGGAAACCTCCCACGCCACCACCCACCAGGATCCGACCTATATCGTCGATGAGGTGGTGCACTACTGTGTCGCCAACATGCCAGGGGCGGTGGCCCGCACCTCGACCGTGGCGCTCAACAATGCCACCCTCCCCTTTATTATCAAGCTGGCCCAGCAAGGGTATCGTCAGGCACTGCTGAGCGATCCCAACCTGTTGCACGGGCTCAACGTGATGGAGGGCAAGCTCACTTGCAAGGAAGTAGCCGTGGCACATGGCCTTGCCTACACGGATCCCCTGACCCTGCTGAACTGATCTGCGCTGGCCTGCGCCAGTTGGAGATGAGTGAAAATCCGCCCGCGATGGGCGGTTTTTTTATTCCTTTATTTTGCATGTCATCCCTTGTGAACACGATTAGTGCAATCGACTCACCAGCCTTTGACCCCGGATCACGAATTACCTACAATCGCGCAAACTCATCACATCCCGGAAATGACATCATGAGCCAAGTCACTCACAGCAAATTGCTGATCTTAGGGTCAGGCCCGGCCGGTTACACCGCGGCCGTCTACGCCGCCCGCGCCAACCTCAATCCCCTGCTCATCACCGGCATGCAGCAAGGGGGTCAGCTGACCACCACCACCGAAGTGGAAAACTGGCCCGGTGATCCGGAAGGCCTGACCGGCCCGGCCCTGATGGAGCGCATGAAAGAGCATGCAGAGAAGTTCGATACCCGCATCCTGTTTGATCACATCAACAGTGTCGAACTGACTCAGCGCCCGTTCCGCCTCAAAGGAGACAACGGCGAATACACCTGCGATGCCCTGATCATCGCGACCGGCGCCTCCGCCAAGTATCTGGGTCTGCCCTCCGAAGAGGCCTTCAAGGGTCGCGGCGTCTCCGCCTGTGCCACCTGTGACGGTTTCTTCTACCGCAATCAGGAAGTGGCGGTGATCGGCGGCGGCAACACCGCAGTTGAAGAAGCCTTGTATCTGGCCAACATCGCCAAGAAAGTGCACCTGATCCACCGCCGCGACGAATTCCGTGCCGAGAAGATCCTGATCAAACGTCTGCACGACAAGGTCGCGAGCGGCAACATCGTGCTGCACACCCACCAGACCCTGGACGAAGTGCTGGGGGATCAGATGGGGGTCACCGGTGTGCGCCTGCGCAACACTCAGGACAACAGCACCAGCGAGCTGCCGCTGATGGGCGTCTTCATCGCCATCGGCCACCAGCCCAATACCCAGATCTTCGATGGCCAGCTGGAGATGCAAAACGGCTATCTGAAGGTACGTGGCGGCCTCGACGGTTTTGCCACCCAGACCAGCATTGAAGGTGTCTTCGCTGCCGGCGACGTGGCCGACCACAACTACCGTCAGGCGATCACCTCTGCCGGTACCGGCTGCATGGCAGCCCTCGATGCCGAACGCTACCTCGACGCGCAATAAACAAGCGTAGTTGTGATATAAGGCATACCAGTCGGTATGCCTTTTTTATTTAAAGGAGTCTAATGAAACAGAAGATATTGATTGTCGAAGATAGCCTGACCATCCGCCGTATGCTGACTCAGGCCATTGCCCAGCAGACAGGCCTCGAGATTGACGCCTTCGATACCCTCGAAGGAGCCCGTCACTGTCGGGGCGAGGAGTATGTGGTCGCGCTGGTGGACCTGACCTTGCCGGATGCGCCCCGTGGCGAAGCGGTCAACGAGCTGCTGGCTCGAGGTTTGCCGGTGGTGATCCTCACTGCCGACATCAGCGAGGATAAACGTGCCGCCTGGCTGGAAACCGGCGTGCTGGACTATGTGATGAAGGATTCGCGCCACTCGCTGCAATATGCCGTCAGTCTGGTGCACCGCCTCTATCTCAACCAGTCCATCGAAGTGCTGGTAGTCGACGACTCACGCACCTCCCGTCACCGCACCATGGCCCAGTTGCGCAAGCAGTTGTTGCAGGTGCATGAGGCCAGTCATGCCCGTGAAGCGATGGCGATGCTGGAGCAACACCCGGACATCCGGCTGGCACTGGTCGACTACTATATGCCGGATATCGATGGCATCAGTCTGGTACGGATGCTGAGAGAGCGTTACAGCAAGCAGCAGCTCGCGATTATCGGGATCTCGGTCTCGGACAAACGCGGTCTCTCTGCTCGCTACCTCAAGCAAGGCGCCAACGACTTTCTCAACCAGCCGTTCGAGCCGGAAGAGCTGCAGTGTCGGGTCAGCCACAATCTGGAAGCGCTCGAGCAGTTCAACAGCATTCAGGAGTCAGCCAATCGTGACTACCTGACCGGTCTCTACAACCGGCGCTACTGGTTCAACGAAGGGCAAAAATGGTTTGAAGAGCATCAGCGCCAGCAGACGCCTCTTGCACTCTGTGTGCTCGATGTGGATCACTTCAAGCAGGTCAACGATCACTGGGGCCATGCCATCGGCGATCAACTGCTCTGCCATCTGACCCGGCTACTGACCCAGTTCTTCCCCGATGCCATGATAGCCCGGTTTGGCGGAGAGGAGTTTGCCATGATGGTGCCTCACTGTACCGTCCCTGTGTTGATCAAGCGTCTTGAAGGGCTGCGTCAGCAGCTGCGCCAGCAACCCTTGTCATCGGAAACCCCGCTCTTTGTTCGCGCCAGTTACGGCGTGATCAGCGTCGGGCGGATATCCATGGACGAGGCGCTGAGCGTAGCGGATCGGCTGCTCTATCAGGCAAAGAACACCGGTCGCGACAAGATAGTCTCTCAAGAGACAGCTATCTGAATCCTCAGGGCATCAGTCCCGTGTATTACCGCCCGACAGACTTTCCAGCAGGAGAGTCTGCGGGTTCCTTTCCTGCCACAGTCTCCCCATCACAATGACTATCGAAAGTCAGTAAGTCTTGTCGACCCGCACCCCATCATCGAAGTAGAGAATGCGCACCTTGTCCCCATTGGCAAAGACCATGGCGGGATCATAATCCTGGATCACGTTAATAAGGGCATTTTGCTCGTTGCGGATCAGCAGCTCCACCAACTTGTTTTCCACCACGGTTCCCCCGGACTGGTATTGCTGCGCAGCCGCAGCTCCCGCCAGCGCCCCGACGGCGGTGGCGATTTCACGACCATGACCGCCGCCAAACTGGTTGCCCAGCAGACCGCCCAACACGGCACCTCCCAGCGTCTTCCAGCCAGAGTGCTCTGACTCCAGGATCTGGCGCTGGGTAATATTGCGCACCGTTTCGACCTGACCAAACACCACCTGATTGACTGGCCGCGCGGTATTGCGCTGGTAGACCTCCGCCCCGGCGGGCGCCGTGACAAAGCAGAGCAAGCTGGATACTATCAGGATAATGGCCTTCATCTATGAACCTCGTTGCCTTATGTCTCGCTATCTTACCCAACTGGATGATGAGCTTTGCTGGTTTCCCGACCCCAGCCATGCGCTGGAAGAGCCCAACGGCTTGCTGGCGATCGGCGGGGATCTCTCCCCAGCCAGATTGCTGGCAGCTTATCACAAGGGGATCTTCCCGTGGAATGAACCCCACCAGCCGACCCTGTGGTGGTCACCGGATCCCCGCGGAGTGATCCGCCCAGACCAACTCCATGTGGGGCGGACACTGCAGAAGATTATCCGCCGTACCCCATTCGATATTTCCGTCAATCGCGCCTTTAATGAAGTCATTACCGCCTGCGCCGCCCCTCGTCGCACTGCCGATGGCACCTGGATCAGCCAACCCATGATCGAGGCCTACCAGCAGTTGCACCAACTGGGTCATGCCCACTCTATCGAGATCTGGCAAGAGGGAGAGCTGCAAGCGGGACTGTATGGCCTCTCTATCGGCCGACTGTTTTGCGGTGAATCCATGTTCAGCCGGATTGATAACGGCGCCAAACTTGCCATGGTGGCACTCTGTCGCCACTTCGCCCGCCATCGCGGCGCCCTCATCGATTGCCAGATGCAAAACCCGTTTCTGGCGACCCTGGGTATCGAGGAGTGGCCACGGGCCCGTTTTCTGGCTGAGCTGGCGCGCCTTGGCCATCAACCACTGTTGGCTTCCTGCTGGCAAGAGGGGGAGATCAGCTTATGACTGAAGAAGTGATCCTCAAAGTAGGGCTGACTCCCAAGCATCCCTGCAGTTATCTGGACCATGAACAGGAGCAGTTGCTGGTGCTGATGGATCACAATCTGCTCAACGCCAACGGTTACGAGCGATTGTTGACTGCCGGTTTTCGCCGCAGTGGCAACGACATCTATCGTCCCCACTGCCCGGCGTGCCATGCCTGCCAATCCCTTCGTATTCACAGTGAACACTTTCGTCCCAGCCGCGGCCAGAAGCGGATCCGCCAGCTCAACAGGGATATCGAGATCGTCCTGAGCTACGACGACAAACCCGAGTATTACCTGCTCTACGAACGCTATATCCGCGAACGCCACCACGATGGCAGCATGTATCCCCCCAACCGCAGCCAGTATCGCGGTTTTCTCCATTGTGACTGGATGCCGCCACTCTATCTGGAGATGCGCAAGGAGGGCCGTCTTATCGGCGTGGCCACCACAGACCTGCTACCCCACTCCTTGAGCGCCATGTACACCTTCTTCGATCCGGATTATGCCGATCGCTCCCTGGGCACCTTTGCCATCCTTTGCCAGCTCGATCTGGCCAGGCGAACCGGGCGAAGCTGGCTCTATCTTGGCTATCTGGTAGAGGCGTGTCGCAAGATGAATTACAAACGCAATTACCTCCCTCATGAGCTGTTAATTCAGGGGGAATGGAAAAATATCGACACCAAGCCCGAGTAAACTTTACACATAGCCTTAAATCCGGCATGATCCAGCGGTTTTTTGTTGTGGCTTATCAAGAGGATTCAATGGCTAAAGAAGACAGTATTGAGATGCAGGGCACTATTCTCGAAACCCTGCCCAATACCATGTTCCGTGTGGAACTGGAGAATGGTCACGTGGTTATCGCTCATATTTCAGGCAAGATGCGCAAAAACTACATTCGTATCCTGACTGGAGACAAAGTAACGGTAGCACTGACTCCCTACGATCTCTCCAAGGGACGTATTGTTTTCCGCTCTCGCTAAGCCAGGAATTCAGCAAAAAACCCCAACCTTTCGGTTGGGGTTTTTTGTCGTTTTCTGATCACTGACGCTTAGTGGGAAACAGCTTCAACATTGACCTGAAAATCAAAGCTGAGGCTGTCATTTACCAACTCAACCTTCACTATCCCCCCGTCAACCAGTGAACCAAACAGGATCTCTTTGGCCAGGGGTTTCTTGAGGTGCTCCTGGATTACCCGACCCATCGGTCTGGCCCCCATGGCTCTGTCATACCCCTTCTCCGCCAACCAGTGGCGGGCACGCTCGGACACCTCGAGAGAAACTCCCTTCGCATCCAGTTGAACCTGCAATTCGACAATAAACTTGTCGACCACCTGATGGATCACCGTCATATCCAGATGGTTGAACCAGATGGTGTGATCAAGCCGGTTGCGAAACTCCGGACTGAAGGTCTTGTTGATCACCGCCATGGCATCGTGGCTCAAATCCTGTTGCTGGAAGCCAATCGATTTGCGCTGGGTCTCCTGCACACCGGCGTTGGTAGTCATGACCAAAATCACGTTACGGAAATCCGCCTTGCGCCCGTTGTTGTCGGTCAGGGTGCCGTTGTCCATCACCTGCAACAGCAGATTGAATACGTCCGGGTGAGCTTTCTCAATTTCGTCAAGCAACACAACGGAATGAGGATGCTTGATCACCGCATCAGTCAGCAGACCCCCCTGCTCAAAACCGACATAGCCGGGAGGCGCACCAATCAGGCGAGATACGGTATGGCGCTCCATATACTCAGACATATCAAAGCGCAGCATCTCCACCCCCAGCGCCTTGCCCAACTGCTGGGTCACCTCTGTTTTACCGACACCGGTAGGACCGGCAAACAGGAAGCAACCAACCGGGCGACGCTCGTTGCCAAGTCCGGAGCGTGACAGGCGAATCGCATCGGTCAGCACCTCGATGGCTTTATCCTGCCCAAAGACCACCATCTTCAGATTGCGCTCCAGGTTCTTCAGTACTTCTTTATCTGAAGAGGAGACTGATTTTTCCGGAATGCGGGCGATCTTGGCCACAATGGACTCAATTTCCTGCACATTGATCACTTTCTTGCGCTTGCTCGCCGGCAGCAACCGTTGACCGGCACCCGCTTCGTCGATCACGTCGATCGCCTTGTCGGGCAAGTGACGATCATTGATGTACTTGGCAGAGAGCTCGGCAGCTGCACGGATCGCCTTGGCGGTATAGCGCACGCCGTGGTGAGCTTCATAGCGACTCTTGAGCCCCATCAGGATGCGAGTGGTGTCATCGATAGTCGGCTCGACAATATCGATCTTCTGGAAGCGACGGGCCAACGCACGGTCTTTCTCGAAGATCTGGGCGTACTCCTGATAAGTGGTGGATCCCACACAGCGGAGCAAACCATTGGAGAGCAACGGCTTGATCAGGTTGGCCGCATCCAGCTGACCACCGGAAGCAGCACCGGCACCAATGATGGTATGGATCTCGTCGATAAAGAGGATGGCCCCTTCCTGACGCTCAATCTGCTTGAGCAGTACCTTGAGGCGCTTCTCGAAATCACCACGGTATTTGGTGCCCGCCAGCAGAGAACCCATATCCAGCGAGTAGATGGTACTACCGGCGATCACCTCGGGCACATCGCCTTTAACGATACGGTAAGCCAACCCTTCGGCAATGGCGGTTTTACCCACGCCCGCTTCACCCACCAGCAGCGGGTTGTTCTTGCGACGGCGGCAGAGCACCTGAATGGTACGATTGAGCTCCTGATCACGGCCAATCAGCGGATCGATGCGCCCTTCCAACACCAGCTGGTTCAGGTTGGTGGCAAAGCTCTCGATCTGTGCGGCCGAAACATCATCATCAGACTCGGGATTGTTATTGCTGCCGAGATCCGGCTTGCTGTCCTTGCGCACCCCGTGGGAGAGGAAATTGACAACGTCGAGACGGCTGATCTCGGCTTTTTTCAGGAAATAGGCAGCTTGTGACTCCTGCTCACTGAAGATAGCGACCAGCACGTTGGCGCCGCTGACTTCGGTATTGCCGGAGGATTGCACATGGAAGACGGCACGCTGCAACACGCGCTGGAAGCCCAGTGTCGGCTGGGTTTCACGATCTTCATCGTCGCGCGGTATGAGCGGAGTAGTTTGGGTGATGAATGCGCGGATCTCCTTGCGCATCTGCTCGACATCGGCACCACAGGAGCTCAGCGCCTCATGGGCTGAACTGTTATCCAGAAGGGCTAACAACAGGTGCTCGACGGTCATGAATTCGTGGCGCTCGTCACGGGCCAGTTTGAAAGCCTCGTTCAGCGTCTTTTCTAGATCTTTATTCAACATAGGCACCTCCCCTAGTACAGCTACAATGTGGTGTCACACTCGCCATCAAGTCATCAGATTCAAGCCTTTTCCATAGTACAGAGCAGTGGATGTTCGTTGTTACGTGCATAGGTGTTGACCTGGACAACCTTGGTTTCGGCGATCTCTGCGGTAAACATGCCGCAGACACCCTTACCACTATAATGCACACTCAGCATGACCTGAGTCGCCTTGTCCAAATCCATACCAAAGAACTTTTGCAGCACCTCCACCACAAACTCCATGGGCGTGTAGTCATCGTTGTTCAACACAACCTTATACATGGGTGGCGGCTGCAGCTTTGTTTTCTCTGCTTCTGCAATCTCTTCATTAGCAAAGAGTTCTTTCTGCTTGCTCATAATCGCGCTTTGGTACCTCTAGATTACTACCGTCTAACACAAGGTTGTCAATAGACTTGTTAACCAGATCACATCAGCTGTTAACAACTTCTTGACTCGCTCAAAAGTTAGACTAGATTGGTTACTTGCTAATCTGTGCCCGTCTGCTATGGGCCCATGTCCCTAGTTATAAAGGGCTGGCGCAGGTTACTCAACGACTTCTGGGTAATCAATAAAAGGATGTAGAAGTATGGCAACCGGCACAGTTAAGTGGTTTAACAACGCAAAAGGATTTGGGTTTATCTGTCCGGAAGGGGGCGGTGAGGATATCTTCGCTCACTACTCCACGATTCAAATGGAGGGCTACAAGACCCTGAAAGCGGGTCAGGCTGTCAATTTTGAACTGCAACAGGGGCCGAAAGGAAATCACGCCTCTGTGATTGTGCCAAACGAAGCACAAAATATGTAAATAACACCCGTTGGATAAATAAAAAACCGGTTCCTCTCTGAGCAACCGGTTTTTTATTGTCAGATTTCTGGCGAATCCTGCCTCCTCACGGGATCACAGGGTTATCACCAGCCATAATCAGTCGTGATATTCACTGCAGGCGATCAGGGTATTTTCCATCAGGCTGGCGACCGTCATCGGGCCCACACCACCGGGTACCGGAGTAATGAAGGAGGCATGGCTGCGCGCCGTCTCAAACTCCACATCACCGACCAGCGAACCATCAGCCAGGCGATTGATGCCCACATCAATTACCAGTGCTCCCGGTTTGATCCACTCCCCAGGTATGAAGTTGGGCTTGCCGACTGCGACAACCAGCAGATCGGCACGGCGTACCTGATCTTCCAGATCCCGGGTAAAACGGTGACAGGTCGTGGTCGTGCAGCCCGCCAGCAGCAATTCGAGGGTCATGGGACGCCCAACGATGTTGGAAGCACCGACCACAACGGCGTGCAAACCATGGGTTTTGACACCGGTGGTCTCGATCAGTGTCATGATCCCTTTCGGAGTGCAAGGGCGCAGCGCCGGAATACGTTGGGCCAGACGACCGACGTTATACGGGTGAAATCCATCTACATCCTTGTCAGGCTGGATCCGCTCCAGCACCTGAGTGGTATCAAAGTGATCCGGCAACGGCAACTGAACCAGAATGCCATCTACGTGGCTATCCGCATTCAACTGGTCGATCAGCGCCAGCAGCTCTTCCTGACTGGCAGTGGCACTCAGGTCATAGGAGCGGGAGAGAAAACCCACCTCCTCGCACGCCCGACGTTTACTGCCGACATAGACCTGAGAGGCTGGATCCGCCCCCACCAGAATGACTGCCAGCCCTGGAGCCCGTTTCCCTGCCGCCAACCGCTGTTGGACTTGCGCCGCGACCTGGCTGCGAATCGTTTGCGCAACCTGTTTTCCATCTATGATTTTGGCAGACATCGTTCTCCACTCACCATGTGTTCAACTGCCGCGCATTGTCGCATTTTTTTAGCCGGGATGTTAGCGGCAGACGCACGCCATACCTGTAGCGGGCAATAAGTAGGCACTTGAATTTACTGGGGGAAAAAGTCGTTGACGCTGGCCCTTACGCTTGGCTATGATGCCCGCCCGTTGCCCAGTACGACTCATGTCGATATGCTGGTCAGGGATTTTCGGTGATTAGCGCAGTCCGGTAGCGCATCTGGTTTGGGACCAGAGGGTCAAAGGTTCGAATCCTTTATCACCGACCATGTTCATCGACTCGTCGTCAAGACGTGTCGATACAAAGCGCCCTTAGCTCAGTTGGATAGAGCAACGGCCTTCTAAGCCGTGGGTCGCAGGTTCGAATCCTGCAGGGCGCGCCATTGATGTTCCCCAATCCTTCTGGATTGGCGAGCGTTGATGAAAATTTCAGTGGTGGCTGTAGCTCAGTTGGTAGAGTCCCGGATTGTGATTCCGGTTGTCGTGGGTTCGAGCCCCATCAGCCACCCCATTATTCTGTCGATAATCGCCGTAAGGTGATGTCCATCGACCTGGTGCAGTGACCTTCTGGTCTGCTTCGCAAAAAACCGGCCTTGGCCGGTTTTTTGTTTTGCGCTCCACAATGCGATGCCTTGTCTGCAAGGCCATCCTCCAGATCGATAAACAGGGCTCCGCCCATTTGTCACGCTTCGCGCTCCCCGTCGATACACAGCCACACTCCCCCGCACATCAGTCTGCCCGGTTCTTTTTCTGTATTTCCCAAGCGCCATTGATATGCTGATCGCTCTTCTTCTCTCCTGCTTTTCGTTGGAGCTTTTCTATGCAACGCATTCTTTTTGTCGAAGATGATCCCGAGATTGGCCAACTCATCAGCAGTTGGCTCGGTCGCCACGATATGGACGTGATCCTCGAGCCCAGAGGGGATATGGCGCTGGCTCGGGTCGAGGCCGAACAGCCCGATCTGGTGCTGCTCGATATCATGTTGCCGGGGCAGGATGGCATGTCCCTCTGTCGGGATCTGCGGCCGCGCTTCGACGGCCCCATCGTGATGCTCACCTCACTGGATAGCGACATGAACCAGATCCTGAGTCTGGAGCTGGGCGCCAACGACTACATCCTTAAAACCACCCCGCCCCCCGTGCTACTGGCCAGACTGAGGGTGCAGTTTCGCCAGCACCAGCAAGCATCAACCCAACCGGCAGCCACCAGCAGCGTTCCACAGCAACTGCAATTTGGTCGGCTGCGGGTGGATGGCCCGGGGCGAGATGTGCTGCTCGATGGCGAGAGCGTTGCCCTCTCGACCGCTGACTTTGATCTGCTGTGGGAGCTCGCCTGTCACGCGGGCCAAATTTTGAGTCGGGAAGCCCTCTTTCGCAGCTTGCGCGGCCGGGAGTATGACGGCCAGGATCGCAGCATGGATGTGGCCATCTCCCGCCTGCGCCGCAAACTGGGTGATAACCCTGACAACCCGACCCGGATCAAGACGGTGCGCCAGAAAGGCTACCTCTTCGTCCCCCACGCCTGGGAATAACCCTCTTTCGGGAGCACCGCCATGCGCCGCCTCTTTATCCAGTTCTATCTGTTGCTGATCGGCTGCTTCACCCTGGCCATCCTGCTGGTTGGTGTGGTCTATCAGGTGACCGCCGAACGGGCGGGTGATCGCTATCTCGAACGCATGATGCAGGGCTCTCTTGGCCTGTTGACCGGCGAGTTGGCAAGAACCCCGCCAGAGCGCTGGCCCGATCGGCTGGCCGAGCAGAGCAGTCAGTTTACCCTCCCCCTCAAGATCGGCGAGCTGGTACGCCAGCCTCTGGCCAGCGAGGATCAGGCGTTTCTGGCCGCCGGCAACATTGTCATCGTCGAGGAGGATGACACCTTCCTGCAGCGCATCCCCGATACCGAGCGGGTGCTGATTGTCGGCCCTGTACCCTACCTCTCCTACCTGCACGAGCTGCACTGGGTCGATGTGGGCCTGCTGCTGGTGATCGGCCTCTCTCTCGGCCTGCCCATCCTTCTGTGGCTGCGGCCCCACTGGCGCGGCTTGCAGCAGTTGGAGCAAACCGCACGTCGCGTAGGCGATGGGGATCTCTCCTGCCGAACCAATCTGCCACCGGGAAGCAGTCTGGCCCGGGTGGGACGCACCTTCGATCAAATGGCGACCCAATTGCAGGCCATGATTGCCAGCCGCAAACAACTGACCGATGCCATCGCCCACGAGTTGCGCACCCCGCTGGTCCGGTTGCGCTATCGGCTTGCCATGCTCGATCCTGCCCCTGCCGAGCAGGAGCAGCAGGCGCTGGAGCGAGATCTGGGAGCGCTGGACGCCCTGATCGAAGAGATGCTCACCTACGCTAAGCTGGATAGACCCGAGCTGCCGTTGCAGCGCGACGAGCTGGAGCTCAGTCACTGGGCACAAGCGCATCTCGGCGACTGGCAAGCGCTGGCACCCGAGAAGAGGCTCACCCTCGATCTGCCGCCACGCCACATGCCCTGGTGCGGCGATCAGCGTCTGCTGACGCGCGCGGTGGAGAACCTCATCGGCAATGCCCTGCGCTACGCCGAGAGCGAGGTTACCCTCTCCATCTCGCGGCTACAGGAGAACTATCTGCTGGAGGTGAGCGACGATGGACCGGGGATCGATCCGGCGCTAGCGCCCCAGATCTTCGAGCCGTTCGTGCGCCTTGATCAGAGCCGGGATCGTCGCACCGGCGGCACCGGACTGGGGCTGGCCATCGTGCGCAGCATTGCCCGTCATCACGGGGGCGATGTGGCGTTGCTGGCCAGTGACCACGGCGCCCGCTTCTGCCTCACCCTGCCTGTACATTTGGATACAAACCGTCACCAACCGCTCACTGACGGGCCGCCACAACCGTCATAGGATGACTGTCATGGAGAACGCTCCATAACATCAACCCGAATAAGGAAATTGAACATGAAAAAGATCATTCCCCTGACCCTGGCTGCCGTCTTCGCCCTCACCTCCGGTTTCACCATGGCGGCCACCCCGACCAAGACAGCCGCGCCGCAGGCGACCCAGACCAAGGTGGTGAAAAAACACCATAAAGCCACCCACGCCAAGACCCCTGCCGTCAAAGTCGCGCCGAAAACCAAGTGATCCAACCGGTCACTGGATAGCACCAAGGGAGGCTGATGCCTCCCTTTCCATCTCTTCCCGAAATTTTCCTGACGAGCGCCTCCCTCGTCCAAACCGGATCCACGACCCGGCTCCCCCTTTGCGGGAAACGGTCAATGACCACAGGAACATGGCATGTGGCGTCATCTGTTTAAATGGCTCGGCCCCTTGTGCAGTTTGCTGCTGCTCGGCACCGCACTGACCGTGCTGTATCACCTGACTCAGGCATGGCACTGGCACGATATTCGTGTGGCCATCTGGTCCCAACCCCTGCCGCGACTGGCGGGGGCCCTGTTGCTGACCCTGCTCAGTTATGGTTGCCTCTGCAGCTATGACATACTGGCGCTCCATGCGCTGGGCAAGCGCCTTCCCTGGCAACAGGTCAGCATCACCTCCTTTATCGCCTACACCTTCTCCAACACCTTGGGATTTGCCCTGCTGACCGGCACCTCGGTACGCTATCGCCTTTACTCCGCACTGGGGCTCGCCACCGGAGAAGTGGCCCGCGTGGTGCTGTTCTGCTCCATCACCTTCTTCCTCGGCCTGCTGGCGTGGGGAGGTGGCGCCCTACTGACCTGCGATGTATCACAGTTGCTGCCTGACTGGCCGCAATGGGCAGATACCCTGCTCAAGCTGGCGGGCATGATGGCTCTGCTGTTGGTGGCCTGCTACCTCTGCTGGCCCGCCCCACGTCTATCTTTGCGGAAACACACCCTGACCCTGCCGGGCTTTCGGATACGTCTGTTGCAACTGTTGGTCGCGCTGGCCGACTGGATGGCCGCCGCCGCCGTGCTGTTTGTGCTGTTGCCTGCAGATAGCGTCCCCTACCCTGTGCTGCTCAGTGCCTTCGTGCTGGCCAGCTTCCTCGGGGTACTGGCCCACGTGCCGGGCGGGATCGGGGTGTTCGAAGCGAGCATGAGCCTGTTGCTGGCTAACTACCTGCCAACCGACAAGCTGCTCGCCTCGCTGCTGCTCTATCGCTGCATCTATTACCTGCTTCCCTTTCTCTGTGCCCTGCTGCTCTTTGCGAGTCAGGAGATGCTGCAACAAAAAGCGCGCTGGCAGCGGCTACAGGGGCTGATGAGCGCGGTGCGCGAATTTCTGCCTGCCCTTATCAGCATGGGCACCTTCGCCGCCGGCAGCCTGCTGCTCTGCTCGGGCATGATCCCGACCATGCGCAGCCACATCGAGGTGTGGCTGCAAGTGCTGCCGCTCCACCTGCTCGAGCTCTCCCACGTGCTCGGCAGTGTGAGCGGCATCCTCCTGATCCTGTTGGCGCGCAGCCTCTATCGCCGTCACGACGCCGCGTTTCGCATCACCCAGCTGCTGCTGGCACTGGGGATCGCCTTCTCCCTGCTCAAGGGTGGGGACTGGGAGTCAGCCCTGCTGCTCGGCAGCTTCCTGTTCATAATGACCCCCTGCCGCTCCCTCTTCTATCGCAAGGGGTCGCTGCTCTATCCCCAGTACACCCCGGGCTGGCTCATCTCGGTCGGCGCCGTGCTGCTGGGGGCGCTGTGGCTGCTGCTCTTCTCTTATCGCCAAGTGGAGTATGACCACGCCCTCTGGTTCCACTTCTCGCCCCACGGCGGGGCTGCCCGCGGCCTGCGCGCCATGGGGAGCGTGGTGGCCGTGCTGGCCGTGGCCGGAGTTGCCCAATTGCTTGCACCGCTGCGCATGGTCGGTGAAAAGCCGGACAAGGAGACGCTGGCGCGCGCCCACGAACTGGTGGTGCGTGAAGGGGGGATCCACGGCTATCTGGCCCAGTTGCAGGACAAGTCCCTGCTGTTCCACCCCGCCGGTGACGCCTTCCTGATGTATGGCATCGAGGGCAACAGCTGGATTGTGATGGGGGATCCCGTCGGTCGCCCCGAGCAGATCGAAGAGCTGCTCTGGCAATTTCGCGAGCGCTGCGACGAGCACGACGCCAACCCGGTCTTTTATCAGGTCTCGGCCCGCTATCTTCCGCTCTATCTGGAGCTGGGGCTGATCCCCTTCAAGCTTGGTGAAGAGGCGATGGTCGATCTGGCCACCTTCGATCTGGCAGGCAGCCGGCTGCGCAACCTGCGCCAGAGCCACGCCAAGGGCAAACGGGAAGGGTTGACCTTCGAGGTGGTCGAGGCCAGTGCCGTGGCCCCCCTGCTGCCCAGATTGCAGACCGTCTCCGATACCTGGCTGCAGAGCAAGATGGGCAAGGAGAAGGGCTTCTCGGTCGGCCGTTTCGAGCCTGACTACCTGACTTTAAGTCCGGCTGCGCTGGTGTGGCACGAGGGGCAGATCGTCGGCTTTGCCAACATCTGGGTGAGCGATAGCAAGGAGATGCTCTCCATCGATCTGATGCGCTACAGCCTGGATACCGGCACTGCCCCCATCATGGATTTTCTCTTTGTCGAACTGCTGCTGTGGGGCAAGGCGCAAGGGTACGCCAGCTTCAATCTGGGGATGGCCCCCATGTCCGGCTTCAACGATCACCCGCTCAACAGCTACTGGGCCCGCCTTGGCAATACCCTGTTCGTCCGTGGCAGCCGTTTTTACAACTTTCAGGGGCTCAGACGCTACAAGGAGAAATTTTCGCCCCGCTGGGAACCCCGCTACCTGCTCTGCAGCAGCAAGCTGGTACTGCCCAGAACCCTGACTCACCTGATCACCCTGATTAGCCGCGGCCCGCTGGGGCTGATCAAGAAATAGGAGCATGGCCAATGAGAGCCTTGATTTTGCTGTTACTCAGTCTCGTACTGCCCGTTTCGTCTTTTGCGGCGCACGCCGCCCCGGTCAAGGATGACCTGAGCCTGATTGAGCTGCCGGTCAAGCAGCCATCCGACGCCCCCATGGTGATCTTTCTCAGCGGCGATGGTGGCTGGGCGGCCCTCGACAAGGGGTTGAGCGCCCAGTTTCAGTTGCACGGCATGCCGGTCGTGGGCTGGAGCTCCCTCACCTACTACTGGAAGAAGAAAACCCCGGAGCAGGTGACCGCCGATCTGGAGCGGATCCTCAATGATTACCAGACTCGCTGGCAACGTCCCCGCTGGCTGCTGGTCGGCTTCTCGTTTGGTGCCGAGATTGTCCCCTTCGTCATCAACCGGTTGCCGGAGCACTATCGTCAGGGGCTGGTCGGGGCCGTGATGCTCTCCCCCTCCACCAGCTCGGACTTCGAGATCCACGTCAGCGACATGCTGACCCACAAGGCCCGCAGCTACCCGACCGAACCGCAGGTGAAAACCATCCGGGATCTGCCGATGGTCTGCCTGCAAGGTGCCGATGATGACGACGACGACCGCCTCTGCCCCCGTCTCAACCAGCCCAACGTCACCACCGTCACCCTGCCGGGCGGCCACCACTTTGAGGATGATTACCCGGTGCTCTATCAGGCCATCACCAAGCAGCTGAACGTGCCCTGAATCAGCAGCCTGTAGAGCATTAACCGGTATCACCACGGAATGCCTTTTAAGTACCGAGCAGGGCAAATCAGCGAGCAATAAAAAGGGCCTCTCTTGCGAGAGGCCCTTTAACTGAATTCGACAGCAAGTTTGACAGGATTAGGCTTGGGTTCGGCAGCAAGATCACTGCGGCTGTTCACTCCAATTGGCCAATCGGCTCAGCCAGATGCTGGGCTATCAACAATGAGGATTTGCAGTCCTATGCTGACAACCGCTCGGGATTGCGTCATAAAACAAAAGCCCTGATGTTTCCATCAGGGCTTTGCAATTTGGCGGTGAGGGAGGGATTCGAACCCTCGATACGTTGCCGTATACACACTTTCCAGGCGTGCTCCTTCAGCCACTCGGACACCTCACCAAATTTTTGCTCACTGCTTTATGTGCTTGAGCAGCACATTCGCTGGCGGACCATGCCGCGGCGACGGGGCGTAATGTAAGGGATACGATGGCTTTTGGTCAATGCAATTTTTTACTTTTTGCGTTCGTTTGCTCAATATCCGAACCAAGTGACCAAAAATATGCCGTTTCGTATCCCTTTCAATCAATTTACTGCCGCTTCGTGCAAATGTTCACCTTTGAGCGCCTCTTCCAGCGAGCCGTAAAATTCCAGCTTGCCGGGCTGCGGCCGCACCTTGGCACGGGCCAGGGTCTTGAGCGGTTGGAACTGCAACTCAGCCACCCGCAACTCGACACCGGCTTTGGCCATCTGCTTGCCAAAGTGGAGGAAGGCTGACAGGCCGCCCGCATCGAGGATGGAAACCGCCTCCATCTGCAACACCAGCACCTTGTGCCCTTTCACTTGCGCTTCCAGCTCGGCAAAGACCCGTTCGGCCGCTGCGAAGAAGAGCGGGCCGTTGATCTTGTAGAGCAGGCCATTGTTCGGCACCTCATGGGCATAGCGCTTGTGTTCGGCCAAGTCGTGCAGTTTGGTCATCTTGGCGATTTCGCGCATAAAGAGCAGGGAGGCCAGAATCACCCCGAAAGTGATGGCGATGACCATGTCGAAAATGACGGTGAGCGACAGGCAGACCAGCAGCACCAGCACATCGGATTTAGGGGCGCGACGGATCAGCTCCACCACCTTGTGCGCTTCACTCATATTCCAGGCCACGATGAGCAGCAAGGCAGCCATGGCCGAGAGCGGCAACCAAGAGAGCCAAGGGGTCAGCACCAGAATGGCGGCCAGCACCACCAGCGCATGGACGATCCCCGAGACGGGGGACGTAGCGCCGGCACGCACGTTGGCGGCAGAGCGGGCGATGGCAGCAGTAGCGGTAATACCGCCAAAGAAGGGGGCGAAGATGTTGCCAAGCCCCTGCCCCACCAGTTCGGCGTTGGAGCTGTGTTTGCGACCTGTCATGCCATCGAGCACCACGGCGCAGAGCAGCGACTCGATCGCCCCCAGCATCGCCATGGAGAAGGCGGCAGGCAGCAGCCGCTCAACAGCCGCCAGGTTCCATTCAACCGGCAAGCCATCCGGTCCGGGCAAGGCCCAGGGCATCACCAGGGTCGGCGCGATGGGCGGGATCCCCATCCCTTGAGTGCCATCGGCCAGGGTATAGCTGAACTTGCTGCCGATGGTGGCCACATCCACCCCGAAGTAATGGAGGCCAAAACCCAGACCCACCCCGACCAGCACCGCGGGCAAGTGGCCGGGCACCGGCAGACGCAGGCGCGGCCAGAGCAGCAGCACGGCCAGCGTTGCGACCCCCACCAGGGTATCGCCCCACTGCCAGCTTGGCAGGGCGGCGGCCAGCGCCTCGACCTTGCCCAGATAGGTTTCCGGCATCTCGGGCACGCTTAGGCCAAAGAAGTCCTTGATCTGCAAGGTGGCGATCACGATGGCGATACCACCGGTAAAGCCCAGCGTCACTGACGGGGGAATGTACTCGATAAGGCGGCCAAGACGGGCCATCCCCATCGCCACCAGAAAGAGGCCTGAGATAAGCGTCGCCATCAACAGACCGCCAACCCCGAACTGCTGGGCGACCGGGTAGAGGATCACGACAAAGGCTGCGGTCGGGCCGGAGATGGAGTAACGGGAACCACCGGTCACGGCGATCACGATACCGGCGATGATGGCGGTATAGAGACCGTGTTGCGGCGGTACACCGCTGGCGATGGCCAGCGCCATGGCGAGCGGGATGGCGATGATGCCCACCGTCACACCGGCGATAAGATCACGGCCGAAGCGGGCCATGCTGTAGGGTTCATCAATACAGGACTGGCGTAAGGCTATGGCGAGCTTCACGCTATTTAAAGAGGCTTGCTTGTGCATGTATATCGTAATACCAGAAGAGGGAGATAAAGGCCGGAGAGATCCGGCGCCCGATCATCATCAAGGGCCGGCAGGGCTGTCGACGCGGCGATGGTATCCTGCGTAACCTTACTCCAGACGGGCCATTTTTTCGATGGGCAGGATCAATGAAACGCGCGCTCACCCATTATTTGGCCTATTTGCCGCCAAATCGCCGATCTTGGCTCCTGCTCTCCCCCTTTTTGCCACAAAGATTACCATTTGAGCCTCGCCTGGTTACCAGCACGTTCGCGACATCATGCTGCCATCATCAGGTTGATGCGAACCGAACCAATGTTCCCGGCATCAGTTGGCCAATGCGATGGCAAGGGACTGATTGTGCTGAAAATAAACCGCAAAGCGCAACTTTTGGGCAAACAGTCCGAAAATCCGGTTTTCGGGAAATTCGCGGGTTGACACCCGCCGCCCTGGTCATTAATATTCGCCCCGTCTTAACGAGACAGGCAATTCCTCCTTAGTTCAGTCGGTAGAACGGCGGACTGTTAATCCGTATGTCACTGGTTCAAGTCCAGTAGGAGGAGCCACTTTTCCCTCGTAGTTCAGTCGGTAGAACGGCGGACTGTTAATCCGTATGTCACAGGTTCAAGTCCTGTCGAGGGAGCCAAATTCTAAAGCTCAGCCTTTTGGCTGGGCTTTTTCGTATTTTCTGTTCTCCCCCTTCCCTACCTCGCGCGTCCCTCAAATGCCCTCTCTCATAACGCCTCTTGCCTGCATGTGATGACCAACCTGCATATAGCTTGAATTGTCTATTGAGCGCCATCCCATCAACAAAGAGCTGGATTGACCAGCCCCTTTGTGTGCACCTCATCTCACTGCCGGATGCCGGGATCAGAAGCGGTAGAGCAGGCCCGTGGTGATGCTGGTGGCGCGAATGTCGTAAAAGTCGATCCAGGAGTCTGCATTGGCGTAGCTGGCGCTCAGGAGTGCAGAGAGCGGCGCAATGCCAAACAGCTGGTGCCAGAAGAGGGTGGCATCGATGGCCATGTCGCGGCTGTCGGCACGCTGGCCAAACAGCGGGTTGGCCTCGTCATAGTCGCGCTTGCCCAGATAGAGGTTGCTGACAAATGACCAGCGGGGCGAGGTTTTGGCGTACGTAAGCTGCAACCCCTTGCTCACATAAGACTCGGCCCTGCCCGCCAGATCCGCCCTCTGATAGCGCAATGCCGGCTCGAGGAACTGATCGTCTGCCAGCCGGAACTGGTAGGAGAGCTCGGCGGAGTTGACCCGGCCATTGCGATCCAGCATCCCCATCACAGCGCGACCATATTGCTCGCCGCTGGACTCCCCATCCACCTTGACGTCGCGGCTGGTGATGCTGCCACTGAGCGCACTGCCCCAGATGTTGTCCCACGCCAGACGGGCGCCGCGGGATCGCACGTCACTCTGCTCGCGTTCCACACCCACAGCAAAGGGATCGCGCCAGACCTTGACCGGGGTGGCATTGAACACCAGCGAACCGGCCACGATCCCCTTGTCCCCCAGTTGCTGGCGCAGCCCGAACTGCTGGGTACCGTCGCCACGAATGGCATCCTGAATGAGGTTGCCCAGGAACAACTGGCTACCGGTGGAGGCAAAGGTGTAACGCAGATCCCCGTTGATCACCGGATCAAGGTGACGCTGCTGCGCCGCAGCACCCAAAGCGTCAATACGCTCGCTACCTGCACTCCCCGTGGCAAAATTGGACTTGGTCTCGCCAACGCTGACCCCCGCCAGCACACTGCCGGAAAAACCAGACTCCCCGGGAATGGCCCCCAGCTCTTGTGCCTGAACCCCGCTTGCAACCAGCATCCCCATACTCAACAGCAGACCAATACGCATCGCAACACTCCTGGCAAGCGACCACAAGAGTGGGCCGAGCCTGATAAATAGGAGGGAGGCAGTCGCCCCCCTGAATTGAGAAGCGGCATGTTACGGCAGGGAAAAATCACAAATAAGACAGCGGGATGCGGTTTTATTTTTTATGATGGCTTTTTATTTTTTTATAGGCGCAAGCAGGAGGCGACTCGGCATAATGAGCCCCCACAGCCTTGCAACGTTGCGGGCTGCTCGCGTCATACTCACTCTATTTAGCCCTGTTCCCAACATCGGAGTTCTCATGCGTCGATTCAATTTCATGCTCAATGGCAGCAGATTGATGATGTTCCCCTTCTACATTGGCATCCTCATCTGCGTGGTATTGCTGATGGTGAAGTTTGCCATGCAGCTCTATCAGCTTTCTGTAAACATTTTCGAGATCCCCTATCTGGACCTCATTACCGGCGTGCTGACCCTGGTGGACTTTATACTGGTGGCCCAGATGCTGATCCTGGTTGCTATTTGTGGCTATGTGCAATTTATCCAGACGGAAGAGCAGCGCGCCTCCCTTAGCAGCAACTGGCTTAGCAAGATCAACTTTGCCTCCCTCAAGCTCATCGTCATCAACTCGCTGGTGACTATTGCCGGAGTGGAGGTTCTCAAAGCCTTCCTCGAAGATGGCATCATCAATGAAGTCGATATGAAGTGGTCCGTGGTGGTGTTTCTCGCCTTCTCGCTGGCCGCGCTCATCTATGCGGTGACCGAGCGGATGGCGGAGCATAAATAGTCGAGTTTGATCACTGTGCTTGTTCAGCCTTGATTCACCAGCAATACAATTGATAACACTTTTCATTACTCTTACTGCGTTATAAACTTGCTCCCCCCGGGCTGCCCCGCCCGGGTGCTGGAGCCTTTATGACAAGCCTTTCTCTCTCACCCCGACAATTCTGGCAGTGGCTGGCCTACCACCATCAGGCCGCCGAGGGCACCCTCTATCTGATGTTCTTCTCCGGCCTGCTGCTGTGGGAACCGCTGACTCCGCTCTGGTCGCTGGCACGCTGGAATCTGTTTTTCCATGTGATGCTCTCGCTCACCCTGTTCCCGCTGCTGTTTGGCGCCTTCTGGCTCTCCCATCGCAGCTTGTTGAATCGCAGCAACAAACCTTTTTTGCGCACCACGGGGCGGATTATTGAAGCCCTGCTGCTGACCTGTCTGGCCAGCGGCCTGCTGCTGGTACTGCACGGCACCCCGGGCGATGCCATGGGCAACCTCGCCAGCTGGGCCCACTGGTTGAGCGCATTGGCGTTAACTCCTCTGGTGCTGCGCCACGCCTGGCGCTGGACCATCTTGAAATGGCGCACCTGATCCCATGTTGAAGTCTTCGTTCTCTGCATATTTGTCACCCCTGCTGGCCCTCCTCCTGCTGCTGACCAGCCCCTTTGCGTTGGCCCAGCAGATGGGCACAGGGATGCTTGCCTATGAGGAGGGGCAAAGCCCGCGCCTCGTCACCGCCAACCTGAGCGCAGGTTCCGTCACCCTGCTTGAGCGCGATAGCGGCAAGCGCCTCAAAGAGGTGCCGCTGGGGGGCGATCTACGCCAGATTGCCCGCGCCGATGATGGCACTCTGCTGGTCACCGACTACAGCGGCGATCGCCTGCTGCTGCTGGATGATGATCTCGATCTGGAAAAGGCGATCCCCACCGGTCATCGCCCCTATGGGGTCATCTTCGATGCCAAGCGGCAGTGGTTCTGGGTCACGTTGTTCGAATCCGCTCGCCTGCAGGCTTACGACAGCGCCGGCAACCTCCAGCTGGATGCAGAAACCGCCGAGACTCCCCGTGGACTAGCCCTGACCAACAACGATCGCCTGCTGCTGACCCACGCCATGACCGGCCAGCTCGCCATCTATGATCTCGCCAAGCTTGGCCACGGCGCCAAGGGTTCCTCGCTTCCCAAGCCCAAGCTCATTACCCTGACCGAAACCCATAGCGACACGCCGAGCGACTCGCAGGGCTTGCCGCGCCAGCTCGATGGCATCGCCCTCTCCCCCGATGGCAGCGAGGCCTGGCTGCCCCATGTGCTCTGGAGCTTCGATCACCCCTTCCAGTTTCAGAGCACCGTCTTTCCGGCCGTCTCCATCATCGATCTCGATGAGGAGAAAGAGCGGGTCGATGAAAGAAAACAGCTCTTTTTGCAGATCAATCTGCCAAGCGTCGGCAACCGCAGCCAGATCGTCTCCAACCCGTTTGCAGCCCGATTTGCCGCCGATGGCAAGCGAGTCTATCTGACCCTGGCTGGCTCGGAAGATCTGCTGGTGTTTGACCTCTCCCGCAGCGGCAAGTCCAACAACAACCGTCACCGCCGCAAGAAGTTTCAGGGGGGCGCCAAGGCGACCCAGCTCTTGCGTCACCTGCCGGGCCAGAATCCGCGGGATCTGCTGATCGATGGCGACCATATTCTGGTGCACAACGCCATGGGGCAGGATCTTACCCGCCTCAATAGCGGCGGTAGCGGCCCGTTTGCCCGAGTCACCGTCGATCTGCCCCACTTCGCCAAGCTGGTAGAGACGGATCCGCGCCCCGAACCGCTTCAGCGCGGTGAGCGGCTGTTTAACCTCGGTAACACAGCGTCCAACTCACGCTTCCCCATGGCGGGAGACAACTGGATGAGCTGCAACTCCTGCCATCTGGATGGGTTCAACTTCACCAACCGCTATCTGATGGCGGCCCATCGCCAGCAGAGCGGCGACAACGCTATCAACGGCCACGCCAACCTCACCAACATGGTGGCGGGGGATTTTGTCGGCGAATACCTGCGCATGACCCAGCAGACCCAGGGCGGCATGGGCCATGACACCCGAGATGGCGCCGAGGCGGTTGACCCCGCGAGGCCCCAGTCCGAGGTGAAGGCGATGATGGAGGACTTGCACGCCTTCGTCACCGCTGATGGCAACCTCCCCTATCTGGCCAACTGGCTGCGGCTCGATGCCCCGCGCACCGATCCCGCCAAGGCGCCGACTACCCACCCGAAGGAGTGGCTGAACTCCGCCTCCTGCCAGAACTGCCACCAACAGGCCTTCAAAGATTGGAGCGAGAGCAACCACCGGCTGATGGGCAACTCCCATCCCTACTACAAGGTGGTACAGGCGCTGGCCCGCGAAACCGAAGGGGAAGCGTTTGGCCAATGGTGTCAGGGCTGCCATATGCCCCAGCAGGTGATGACCGGCCAGCTGGATCTGCCCAAGGGCTCCCACATGTTCGAGCAGGGTGGCGCCTCGCTGACTGCCGCTCACAAGGCGGGTGAACCTGTGGTTGAGGAAGGGACCGGCTGCGTGCTCTGCCATCGCATCACCAAGGTAGAAGATGCGGGCGGCAACAGCGCCTTTACCGTGAATTTGAAAGACCGCGAGAGCTATGTGTTCGAGGATGCCGCGGGTGGCAGCCTTAAGCACTGGCTGGCTGAGCGGCAGATCAACGCCCGTCCGGCGGCCCACAAAGCCTCCTATCAGAAGGATTTCTACCGCGACGCTACCCTGTGCAAATCGTGCCACAACGAGTTTGCCCCGGGCTCCGGCGCCAATATCGTCAACACCTGGGACGAGTGGGAAAAATCCAGCTTCGCGAACGCGGAGGATCCCGCCAAGCGGCGCACCTGTATCGACTGCCATATGAACCCGGAGCCGGGCAATGGCGGCGCGCCGGTGGCGGGCCAGTCCACCGAAAACGGCACCATGAAAGCCCGGCTCTATCGCCACAACTTTACCGGCGCCCAGCACCAGCTGGTGGGGCTGCGCAATCCCGACCTTGAACAGGAGAGTCTGGCGCTCTTGCGCTCCAGCGCTACCCTCTCCGCCCGTATCGAACAGGCGGCCGATAGTCAGCGGCTGGTGGTGCGGGTCGCCAATACCGGCGCGGGCCATGCCCTGCCCACCGGGGTAGCCGATTTTCGTGAACTCTGGCTGGAGCTGACCGTCACCGACGCCAACGGCAAGGTGGTGCTTGCCAGCGGCCAGCCGGTGGATGGTGCTGTCCCTGAGAATGCGAGACTGTTTCGCAAAGTGTTCGGTGATGCCGAGGGCAAGCCGGTGGGGCTCAAGTTCTGGCGCTACGCCAAGCTCTTGGAAGATACCCGCATTCCGGCCGATGGCTGGCGGGATGAAGTCTGGCCGCTGCCCGCAGAAGCCCAAGGGCCCTTCAAGACCGATATCAAACTCAATTTCCGCACCTACCCCAAGTGGGTCAATGATGCGGTGCGCGCCGCCGAGCCCAGCTTGCCGGAGCCACCCATAGTGCAGCTAAATCGGTTGCAACTTACCTTGCAGCCTCTCCCCGTCACGCCCGCTACGGAGCCTCAATCCTGATGTTTGCAAGTTTTCTCATTACTCTGCGCGAGGGGCTGGAAGCCTTCCTGCTGGTCGGCATCTGCCTCTCCTACCTCGCCAAGCTGGGGGCGAGCCGCTACAACAAGTTCATCTATCTGGGGGTGGGGCTTGGCCTTATCGCCTCCCTTGTGGTCGCCTTCCTGTTCCAGGTGGTGGTGAGCCAGTTCGAGAGCGAGCGCTACAACCACCTGTTGATGGCGGGGATCCTCATCTTCGCCACCTTGGTGCTCACCTATATGGCGATCTGGATGCAAAAGCAGGCCAAATCCCAGGTAGGGGCCATGACGGCGCGCATCGATGCGGCCATCGATGGCGGCAACCTGTTTGGTCTGGTGCTGCTTGCCTTCCTCGCCGTCATGCGCGAAGGGTTTGAAACCGTGCTCTTCTTCTCCGCCCTGCTCTACTCCGGTCAAGGGGTGGATCTGCAATCCGGCCTGATGGGCGCGCTGGCGGGGCTGCTGGTCTCCATCGCGCTGGTGTGGGGGCTGCTGCGCTCCACCCGCAAGGTGGCGCTGGCGCCTTTCTTCCGCTGGACCGGCCTGCTTATCATCATCATCGCCGCAGGCTTGCTCTCGTCCGCCGTCAACATGTTGCAAGCGGCAGACATCATCACCTTCTGGACCACGCCGGTGTTCGACATCAGCCACATTCTCGACGATCAGGGGGTATTTGGTACCTTCCTGCGTGCCCTGTTTGGCTACAATGCCTCACCCGCTGGCTTGCAGCTGCTGACCTGGGCCCTCTATCTGGCGATCTTCGTTACCCTCTGGCAGCGCAGCTATCGCCCGCAGGTGAGCGCCGCATCCAGCAAGGGCTGAGCCCGCACGCCCTGTGGCAACAAGGCCACGGGGTAACAACACCATTCGGGAGCCGCGCCTTGGCGCGGTTCCCTTATCTATCAAGCAGTTTCGGAATAGGTCATGAGCGATAACAACAAGAAAAGCATTGCAGTGCTGGGCGCTGGCCCCGCCGGTTTGATGGCGGCCTGGCGCCTGCGCCGCGCCGGTTTTGCAGTCACCCTGTTCGAGCAGGAGCCGGTGGTCGGCGGCATGTGCGCTACCCAGACCTTCAAGGGACGCGATGGGGAGTATCGCTTCGACTACGGCGGACACCGCTTTATCACCAAGAACCCCGAGCTGCTCGCCTTTATCGACGAGCTGATGGGGGACGATCTGCTCCACGCCGAGCGCAAGAGCGTGATCCGCTTTGGCGGGCGCACCTATGACTACCCCTTGAACCTGACCAACCTGCTCAAGACGGCGCCGCTCGCCCTGATGGCCGGTGCGGTAAAAGACTTGCTGCTGTTGCCCTTTAGCAAGAAGCCGGATGATTTCGCCAAGGCAAGCTTTGCCGAGTGGATCCAGAGCCACTTCGGCCGCACCCTCTATCGCCAGTTCTTCGAGGGCTACACCGGCAAACTGTGGGGCATCAACCCGGACAAGCTCTCCGCCGACTGGGCCGGTCAGCGCATCAGCCTCATCGACCTCAAAGACGTGGCGCGCCGCCTGCTACCAAGACGCAACGGCAGTATCTCGGTGCGCACCTATGCCCGCAAATACCGCTACCCCAAATATGGCTTCGGCCAGATCTTCACCACCTTGGGGGAGCGGCTGGTAGCAGAGGGCGTTGAGCTGAAAACCGGCGCCACCATCACCCGCCTTGAGCAGGCCGATGGCCGCATCGAACGGGTTTATTGGAAACAAGATGACGTTGAGCAGAGCGAGCAATTTGATCAGGTGATCTCCACCCTGCCGCTGCCGCTCACCTGCCAGCATCTGGGCTTGCCGTGCGATCTGCACTACCGGTCGCTTCGCTTCGTCAATATGCCGCTCAAACAGGAGAACCTGTCGGACAACACCTGGCAGTACCTCTCAGACCCCCATATTCTGGCCACCCGTCTGCAGGAGCCGCGCCGCCGCAGCCCCTTTATGGCGCCACAGGGCCAGACCTCGGTAATGCTGGAGATCCCCTGCAATCCGGGGGATGCCACCTGGCAGGCGCCGCTCTCTGATCTGCGCGGTCGGGTTACCACTGATCTCGCGAGTCTCGGTGTCGATACCGCCAAGCTTGGCGATGAAACTTTTGAAGCGCGCAGCGAATACGCCTATCCGCTGATGGATCTCGGCTATCAGGCGCGCCGCAACGAAGCCATCAAGGCGCTGATGCCCATCACCAACCTCATCATGACCGGCCGTCAGGGGACATTCCGCTACATCTTCACCGACACCGCCATGGAGATGGGCATGATGGCTGCCGACATGGTGATCGACGGGGTGGACAGACGCCACGCCATCTTTAACCATCGCAACGAAAATACCGTGATTGAAACCCAGAGCGTGGCCTGAGTGCCACGCCATTGGCATAAGTAAGGAGAACAGGATGACCATCCGCCCGGGTTTACTCGCCCTCACCCTGCTGCTGGCCCTGAGCGGGCAGGCGCAGGCTTACTCCTACGCCGCCGCCGGCAAGGAGCCACTGATCGACGCCCGCGAAGCGCTGCTGGGCGCCGCCACTGACGGCAAGGATGCCAGCGCCACCTTGAGCGAGATTGCCGACGAGCTGACCTATCTGGAACAGCACCACAAGGTGGAGCTGCAAGGGCCGCTGGCAGCCGCCATCAAGGCCAAAGATGCCGCCGCCACCGCCGCCCTGCTCAACCGGGCCTACAAGGCGGAGATCGAGCGCCGGCTCGAAGGGGCCAGCCAGAATCTTGGCGACTACCAGACCGCCAAGGTGCTGGTGGTCAAGAGCAAGCGCTTCCTCGACTTGATCCTCCCATCACTCAATGAAGGGGATCGCAAGGCCGCCGAGCTGGCGCTGGCCAAGGTGCTGGATGCCATCGGCAACCCGGGGGTATTCGGGGTGGGCGCCAAGCCCGCCGATGCCGCCGCCTTTAGCGATGCAGAAAAAGCGCTGATGGCCGTGCTGGCGCCGCTTTGATGGCAACCTGCCAAGCATTGCGCCATCTCGCTGTGACAAACGGTGGGTTTCGCTGCGCTCTACCCACCCTACGCACGGCCTACCGATAGATGCACCCGGACACTGGTTTGCCCCCTTCTCCCCTTGCGGGAGAAGGGCTGGGGATGAGGGGTAAGTTAATGGCCCAGCGTTGGCCTTCCCCCTGCTCCACCATCATTTGGCTGCTCATTCTGCTGCAACTGGCCTTGCTCGGCTGGCTGCTGGCCTTCCCAGTGGCGCTCGATTCCGACGATGCCCTCAATTTTGCCCACGGGGTGACGCGCTTTAGCGTGCTGGAGTTCTCCCCCCACTTTCCGGGCTACCCCGCCTTTATCTGGCTGGCGCGGCTGATCAATCTGGCGGTGGACGATCCGGCCCGCGCGGTGCAGTGGGCAAGTCTGCTCGGTAGCAGTCTGCTGGCGCCCCTCGCCGCCTTGCTGGCGGTCAGATTGTGGCAACGGCCCAGCCTGCTCGCCCCAGTCTGGCTGCTGGTGCTGGCCCTACCGCTCACCCCGACGCTGGCGCTATCCGGCCTTTCGGACGGGCCCGCACTCGCCGCCTGGCTCGGGGCGATCTTGGCCTTGCAGCAGCGCAGAATTGCACTGGCGGGTCTGTTACTGGGCCTTATGCTGGCGCTGCGCCCCTCCTATTTTGTGCTGGCGCTGCTGCCCTTGTTGCTCGGGCTGGCGCAGCAGAGCACGCGCGTCAGGTTTGTGCTCCCCATCGTGCTGGTGGGGCTTATCAGCCTGCTGTTTGTCTGGCAGGCCGATGGCTGGGCCTATTTCAGCGAGGGGCGGCGCTTTACCGACGGCCACTTTACCCTCTGGGGCAACACGGCGGCGGCCCATGGCGATCGACTGCTCAGCTGGGCGCGCACCTTCAACGATCAGCTCACCCCGCTTTGGCCCTTGGCTGTTGGGGCACTGCTGGTACTGCCGCTTTGGCAAAGATCAAAAAACAACCCTGCCGCCCTCCCCCCACTCTGGACGCTCTACTGGCTCGTCCTGCTGCTCTGGACCCTGTTTGGCCAGAATCCCGACAATCCCCGCCATCTGGCCCCCATCACCCTGCTCGGTATTGTGCTGCTGGCAGGCTGGCTGCCACGTCGTGGCGAGTGGGTGGTCGCGGTCGCCGGATTGCTGCTGCTCGGCGCGACCTTCACCCTGCCCCGTCCGCCCGCCATGGTGCAGGCGGCAAGGCTCGCAGAGAAAAGCTGCCCGGCGCTGGTGACCCAGTGGGGGGTAAGATTGCTGCGGGAAACCACAGCCTTGGCCGTCACCGATGGCTGGTACAAGGGGGATGCTGCGCTGGCGCTCTCTTGGGGAGCCTGCCGCCTCAGTCGCCGCCCCATCGCCGCGAGCGAAATGCCCAGCGCGGTGCGCCAGTACTGGTTTGCCCCGCGCTTTGCCGCCGAGCCCGGCCTCTGGCTCGCCATACCGGATCCATAGCCGCGACAAAACTGATAGACTGCTTTTTTCGCGCTTTTCAACCCGACGTTTCGCATCAACTGGACACCCTATGCCCCAATCGCCAACAGCTCAGGCTGCCGCCCTCTCCCCCCGTTTCCTGTTTATCCTGCTGGGCGCCCTGGCGGGTCTAACCCCACTGGCGGTGGATATGTATCTGCCCGCCATTCCGGCCATCGCCCGGGATCTGGCCACCAGCATCGACGGTGCCCAGCTCACCATCAGCGCCTTTCTGGGCGGCTTTGCCATCGGCCAGCTCTTCTACGGCCCGCTGGCCGACAGCTATGGCCGCAAGCCGGTGATCCTGGCGGGGCTGGTGATGTTTGCCATCGCCTCGGTCGGTTGTGCCATGGCGGACTCCCTGCCCGAATTGCTGGCCTATAGGATGTTGCAGGCGGCGGGCGGCGCGGCCGGCTCTGTGGTGGTCAATGCCCTGCTGCGCGATCTGTTCGAGAAGGATGCGTTTTCTCGCGCCATGTCGTTCGTCATTCTGGTGATGACCTTGGCGCCGCTGGTAGCGCCTGTGGTGGGCGGCTATATCAGTGCCCACGCCGACTGGCGGGTGATCTTCTGGCTGCTGGTGGGGATCAGCCTGCTGATCTGTCTGGTGATGCAGTGGAAAATTCAGGAGACCCTGAAACCGGAACACCGTCAGCCCCTTAATCTGGGCCAGATCCTCAAAAACTACTGGGGGGTGCTCTCCCATCGCGGCGCCATGGGGTACGTGCTGTGCGGCTCCCTCTCCAGCTCCGGCATGTTCGCCTTCTTAAGCGGCTCCCCTTACGTCTATATCGAGTATTTCAAGGTGCCGACCGAGCACTACGGCTGGCTGTTTGGCCTCAATATCCTGCTGATGATGGTGGTCACCTTCGTCAACAGCCGACTGGTGAAAGGGGTGGGCGCCGAGCGGATGCTGCAATACGGCCTGCTGGTGCTGCCCTGCGCGGGCGCCCTGCTGGTCTACAACGCCTGGAGCCAGACCGGCGGTCTGTGGGGCATCGTCATTCCGGTGGTACTGTTTGTCGGCCATATCAGTCTGGTGGGCGCCAATGCTATGACCGGCCTGATGGGCCACTTCCCGCAATCTGCGGGCACCGCATCGGCACTGGCGGGCACCCTGCGCTTTGGCATCGGCGCCCTGGTCGGCATTCTGGTCAACCTCAATCCGCCCCACTCGCCGCTGCCCATGGCCATCGCCATCGCCTGCTGCGGCGTGGGTTCCACTCTGAGTTACTGGCTGCTGACCGGCAAGCGAGGCGATTGATCCCCCTCCCCCGATCAGAAAAACGAAAGAGGCTTCCGCCAACGGAAGCCTCTTTTCGTACTGGCGCCCAGACGTTCAGAACTGGGCACTGTTGAGCCAGAGGTGCGCCCCTATGCTCACCAGATAACCGAGCAAGATGGCAGGCAGCCACTTCAGGTGGCCAAAGAAGGTATACATGCCGTGGGCCTGTCCCATCAGGGCCACCCCGGCCGCAGAGCCGATGGAGAGCAGGCTGCCGCCCACCCCGGCGGTCAGGGTCACCAGCAGCCACTGCCCCAGCGCCATATCCGGGTTCATCGACAGCACGGCAAACATCACGGGAATGTTGTCGATGACGGAGGACAAGACCCCGATGAAGATGTTGGCCATGGTGGGATCCCCAGCGTCATACAACCAGTGTGAGACCAGCTCCAGATACCCCATAAAGCCCAGCCCACCGACACACATCACCACCCCGTAGAAGAAGAGCAGGGTATCCCACTCCGCCTTGGCCACCTTGTTGAACACGTCAAATGGCACGACAGACCCCAGACTGCGCAACCGCACATCATCGCCATTGCGTTCATAGAGCGCACGCTTGCGGGCAAGAGAGCGCGGCAGCGACTTGCGCAAATAGAAGCCGAAGAACTGCAGATAGCCCAGCCCCAGCATCATACCCAGTACGGGCGGCAGATGGAGGAAACTGTGGCACAGCACCGCCGTGGTGATGGTCAGCAAGAACAGCACGACGATGCGGCGGGCTCCCCGCTTGAGATCGACCACTTCGTTATCAGCCTCCGGCACATGGCGCGGCACCATCAGGCTCATCAGAATGGCTGGCACCAGGAAATTGAGCAGAGAGGGGATCAGCAGGGTGAAGAACTGGCCAAATTGCACCTTGCCCGCCTGCCACACCATAAGGGTGGTGATATCGCCAAAGGGACTGAACGCCCCTCCGGCGTTGGCGGCGATCACTATGTTGATGCAGGCAAGATTGACAAAACGCCGATCACCGTTGGCCACTTTCAACACGACGGCGCACATCAAGAGCGCTGTGGTCAGGTTGTCTGCCACCGGCGAAATACAAAAAGCAAGCCCGCCGGTCAACCAGAACAGGGTGCGCAAGTGAAAGCCGGATCGCACCAGCCAGGCGCGCAGGGCATCGAACAGCCGCCGATCCTCCATGGCGTTGATATAGGTCATCGCCACCAGCAGGAACAGCATCAACTCGGCATATTCCAGCAGGGTATGGCGAAATGCCTGCTCGGCGACAGGGCTCATCCCCTGCTGTGCATAGGCGATACCGATCAGGATCCAGATCACCCCGGCGGCCACCAGCACGGGTTTGGACTTGCGCAGTTGCAGATACTCTTCAGCCATCACCAGGGCGTAGGCCAACACAAACAATCCGACACAAAAAAGTCCGATTGAAGAGGATGTCAACAGAACAGGGCCACTACTGGCATGGGCGGGAGGGATAAACAGGGACAGCAGCAAAATAACAGGGGTGAGCGCAGACATGGTCTCTTCCTTTTAGAACCGTCTGGCAATGATGCTAGCACCTGGATGAAAAGAAAAATTCATCCAGGTCAATTAACGCTTAATTGGTTTGCTGTCGAAACGCGGGATTATTTCTTGCCGAAACCCGACTGCTTGAGGGTATAGCCTGCGCTGTTTTGCCAGGCATCCAGACCGCTGCGGTTATTGCCCGCCACCAGACTGGCGGCCAGACTCGGGCTGTTGAACAGCTGATCGGCGGTAAAGACAAAGCCGCCCTGACTGCGGGGCACTATGACCCCCTTCTCCAGCAGTTCGTGACGCAGCTCGATCACCGCTTCACGCAAAGAGGCGGCATCCTCGCCATTGGCGGTGGAACCGGCCAGCACCATAAAGCCCGGATTTTGCCGCTTGCCCACCGGATAACCGTGGGCCTCGGCCCCTTTGCCGTTGAAGTGGTAGAGCTCGCGCTCCCCCGGCCGGTTGTCAGAGAGTGCCTTTTGCAGGGTCATCAGCTCGTTGTAGATCTCGATGGGGACGACGGCAGCCTGCTTGTTGCCCTTGCTATCGATGATAAAACTGACTTGCTTGTGTAACATCCTTGCTCATCCTGTGACCCATGGAAGCCCCTATTCTAACCACCTCGGGCAAGCGGGATCCAGCGAGGATCCACTGCTCTTTTGCCGCCTTGATCACTAACTGGCACTCTTGATCAGCCGTAAGGGGTGTTGATCATTGTCGGCCGTGCTAGCGTACCAAGCATGATGAAAGCCATTGACCATCAAACGGTTATCCCATGCTGACACTGCGCAACCTCTGCAAGAGCTTCGATAACGGCAGTGAACGACTGCCGCTGTTCCACCATCTCGATCTCGCCCTCCCCGCTGGCGAGATCACCCTGCTGCTGGGCCAAAGCGGCTGCGGCAAGTCGACCCTGCTCAATCTGATCGCCGGGCTGATTGCACCGGACGAGGGGGAGATCTGGCTGGGGGAGACCCGGATCGACACCCGCTCCCCCGACGAGCGGGCGCGCCTGCGGGGCCGCCATTTCGGCATCGTCTATCAGGATTTCAACCTGCTGCCGACCCTCAACGTGGCCGAGAATCTGGCCCTGCCGCTCGCCATCAACGCTCTGCCACCGGATGAGACAAGGATTGACCAGTTGCTGCATCGGCTCGATATGAGCCACAAGCGCCATGCCTGGCCGGAGCAGCTCTCCGGCGGTCAGCGACAGCGGGTGGCGCTGGCCCGCGCCCTTATCCATCAACCCGGTTGGCTGCTCGCCGACGAACCCACCGGCAGCCTAGATGAACACAATGCCGAACAGGTGATGGAGTTAATGATCGCGGCGGTGCGCGACACTGGCGCAGGCTTGCTGCTGGTGAGCCACAACCCCGCTTATGCTGCGCTGGCAGACAGAGTGCTGCGCCTTGAAGGGGGGCAACTTATCGAGCTCAAGGGGCCCCGTCATGACTAAGCAGCGACTGCGTCTGTCGGGGGCACGCTGATGCTGCCACTCAAAGCGCTGCTGCGCCTCTATCGCAGCCACCCCTGGTTGCTGCTGATGAGTCTGGCCGGGCTGGTATTGGGAGTGTCGCTGGTGGTGGCCATCGAGCTGCTCAATCACAGTGCCCGCACCAATTTCGTCGCCGCCCGCAGCCAGCTGGCAGGAGAAGCCAACTACCGGCTGGCCCCCGCTGGCGGGCTGGATGAGCAGCTTTACGTGCAGCTGGTGACCAGCCAGCCCGCCCTCGATGCCATGCCCCAGCTCCATGGCTGGCTCAAGGATGAAGAGGGGCGCAGCTTTCAACTGCTGGGAATGGATCTCTTCAACCCCGGTCCGCTGCGCCAGCTGTTTGGCGCCCAACCCGCGAGCGAGCCCGCCTTTTCCCTCAACCGCGCCGACAGCATCTGGCTGTCGGCCCCCGAAGCGGAGCGCCTTGGCTGGCAAGCGGGCCAGAGCCGCCGTTTTGTATTGGGCGGCAGCGATGGCGCCCGAACCCTGACCTTGACGCTGGCGGGCACGTTTGAACCGGGCGCCGTGCCCATGGAGCGACTGCTGATCACCGACATCGGCCTCGCCCAGCCGCTGCTGGATAAAGCGGGTCGGCTCGATCGCATCGTCTTCAAGCTAAGTGACGCCGAGGCTCGTACCCTGCAGGCCACTCTGCACACCCGTTACCCGAACCAGCCCTTGTGGCTTGAGCCCATTAGCCCGGCGCTCGATGCCAGCCAGCTTGGCGATGCGCTGGCCCTCAACCTGACGGCGCTGTCATTGCTCGCCATGGCGGTGGGACTGTTTCTGGTGTTCAACGCCCAGCGATTTGTGCAGAGCGTGCGCCGCCCCCAGCTGGCCCAGTTGATCATTCTGGGGATGGGGCCGAGCCGAGTGCTCCGCTGGCTCATTCTGGAGCTGCTTATTCTTGCCACCATCGGCACCCTGCTAGGGGTGCTGCTCGGCAGCCTGTTGGCGCTGGCACTGATGGGGCAACTGACCCAGGCGCTGGCCGATCTCTATGGGCCCAACCCCATTGATCTGTTGCGCCTCTCCCCTGTGAGCCTGCTCAAGGCGCTGTTGATCGGGCTGCTCGGCACGCTGGCCGCCAACCTGCCCGGCTGGTGGCAACTGCTGCGCCAATCCCCCCTAGAACTGCGTGCCGGCAGCAGCCGTCCTCCCGCTCACCCGTGGCGACGGCGCGTGCTGGCCATCGCCATCTTGCTGCTGTGCGCTCTGTGCCTGTGGTTGCCGCAAACCGGTCTCACCGGTGCGCTGTTTATCGCCGGCGGCTGGCTGCTGGCCATGGCGCTCTGGCTGCCCGATGCCCTGCGCGGCCTGCTTGGCTGGTTGCGACGGCGCGCGGGCGGCCCCCTCACCGCCCGGCTCGGGGTGGCCGAGACCCTCTATCACCTCGATCGCACCGCCATCGCGGTGATGGCATTGCAGCTGGCCATCGCCGCGGCCATCGGCATCGGGGTCATGGTGTCGAGCTTTCGCTCCAGCGTGGAGATCTGGCTCGGCCAGCGTCTGGCCGCCGATCTCTATGTCACCGCCCCCAAGGGGGTGGCGGGCAGCAAGGGCACTTTAAGCGACACAACCCTTAAGACCCTGCTCGCCAATCCGCTGGTGAGCGCCGCCTCGCGCCGCTCGGTTCACCCCGCCCGCTGGCAGGAGCAGCCCATCGAGTGGGCGCAGATGGACTTTATCCCCCAGCTTAAAGCGGCCTATCCGCTGCTGGCCGGACGCTGGCCGACCCGTCCCGACGAAGTGCTTGCGAGCGAACCGCTGACGGTGCGCCTCGGGGTCAAGGTGGGCCAGACGTTGGCGATCAGTGGCGAACAGGGGCCAAGGCAGTTCACCGTCACCGGCGTCTATCAGGACTACGGCAGCGACAAGGGGCAACTCCTGCACGCCTTCGAGGCGGGGGCGGTGCAATCCCTCGCCCTCTTTAGCAACGACCCCGAACAGCTGGCCGATCGCCTGCGCGAGCGCTTTGGCGAGCAGCTCAATCTGCTCTCCGCCCCCGCCATTCACAGCGCGGCGCTCAAGGTGTTTGACCAGACCTTTGTGGTGACCGAGCTATTGAAACTGCTGATCCTCGGCATCGCCTTTGTCGGGATTGGCTCGGCTTTTATGGTGCTGGGGCTGGCGCGCCGTGGTGAGCTGCAGACCTTGCAGAGTCTGGGCTTGAGCCCCCACCACTGCCGCCAGCTGCTGGTGTGGCAAGGAGCGGGATTGGGGCTGCTCACCGCCCTGCTGGCCCTGCCGGTGGGGTATGGCCTCGCCTGGGTGCTGATCGAAGTGGTCAATCCCCGCGCCTTTGGCTGGCGCCTCGCCTTCGAGGCCGCCCCCCTTCATGCGGTCACCGCCCTGTTGCTGGCACCGGTCTGTGGCGCATTGGCCTCCTGGTATGCGGCAAGGAGAGTGGTATGAGCCAACAACCGCGAGATACGCCAGCATGCTGGCTCTCACACCTGATACGCGGCGCATTGGCCTCCTGGTATGCGGCAAGGAGAGTGGTATGAAACAGATCAAAGGGTGGCCGCTGGCGCTGGGTATGCTCTGGACGCTCTATAGCGGGGCTATCGCTGCCAGCGATCTGGGCGCCCTGCTCGGCGGTGGCAACGACAGCTTTAAAAAGGTGCTGCCGGGGCAAACCATCCAGCTGCCGGAGGATCACGCCGCCCACCCCGATTACCGCTCCGAGTGGTGGTATCTCACCGGCAATCTCAAGGATGAGGAGGGGCGCGAATATGGCATGCAGTGGACCCTGTTTCGCCAAGGGATCGAACAAGAACTCCGCACCAGCAACCCCTGGCTCACCCCCCAGCTCTGGCTGGCCCAGTTTGCCATCACGGATCTCGACCGTGGCAGCCACCAGCAAGATGAACGGGCCAGTCGGCAGGGGCCGGGACTGGCGGGAGCCAGCGGCGGTCAATATTGGCTAAGGGAGTGGCGGCTTGCCTCGCAAGGGGCGGCGCTCTTCCCCGCCACCCTCAAGGTGCAGAGCAAGATTGGCGAGCTGAACCTCACCGTCACTGCTGCCAAGCCGCTGGTGCTGCAAGGCAAGGCCGGTTACAGCGAGAAGAGCCCGGGCAACGCCTCCTTTTACTACTCCTACCCGCGCCTGCAGCTGAGCGGCACCCTGACTCGTGATGGCGAGACCCGCACCATCACCGGCCAAGGGTGGTTTGATCACGAGTGGAGCAGCTCGGTATTGGCCGAGTGGCAATCGGGCTGGGACTGGTTTTCGCTCCAGTTGAACGATGGCCGCGAGCTGATGCTGTTTCGCCTGCGCACCAAGGCGGGCCGCGCCGAGCCTGAGAACCGTTACGGGATTTTGATTGAGCGGGATGGCAGCAGCCGGGTGATCGCCCCCGACGCGATTCGCCTTACGCCGGGCAACACCTGGCGCGGCCCCAAGGGGCAAGCGTACCCCGTTGAGTGGCAGCTAAACGCCGCCGGAATGAGCCTCACCATCAAAGCACGTCAGCCCAATCAGGCCATGACAGGTCGCTTTGACTACTGGGAGGGTGCAGTCTCTGTCTCGGGGGATGCCAAGGGGGTCGGCTATCTGGAGATGACCGGCTATTAAGCCTGCGACCATCGCCGGTCATCCCTTATTCTGACGCTTGATTCAAAAGCAGGGCGCTATCAAGAACTCATTAAAATCCGACAACTTGGAGAGGTTTCTACTCAACAAGGGAAGTCAGCGTTTGATACCCTGCGGATACGGTCTCATGGCGTATTTTCGTACAGCCCCCATGGCGACAGTATTAACCGGTTTGATTCGTTCAATTCATATGCAGCATGCACAAGGATGGCATTTATGTGGCAAGAGATCTGGCAGACCATCGTCTCCGAGTTCGCCGATATTCAAGATATCAAGCAGATGACCCAGATTGTATTGCGCCTGCTGGTGGCTGGTCTGCTCGGCGGTCTATTAGGCTACGAACGTGAACAGAAAGGGAAAAGTGCCGGGATCCGCACCCATATGCTGGTCAGTATTGGCGCAGCCCTGTTCGTGCTGATCCCCCAGCAAGCTGGCGCATCAACTGCCGATCTGACCCGGGTGTTGCAGGGTCTCACTGCCGGGGTGGGATTTCTGGGAGCTGGCACCATCATTCTGGGCACCCGACAAACAGAAACCAAGGGGCTGACCACGGCCGCCGGTATCTGGGTTACCGCCGCCATCGGCATTGCCGCGGGTATGGGCCGAGAGTCCACCGCGGTGCTCGCCACCCTGATCGCGCTGTTTATTCTGACCATCGTGCCTTGGCTGCTGGGGATCAAAAAAGAGGGCCGTGAGTAATCCTCACTGGCCCCCCACTGACTGCGGCCCTCTGCAGATACCGGCCACCCGAGTGGCCGGTCTGCTCGATGACCCGAACCCCATAGCCCTGATAACAGGGCATAACCGTGATATTGCCCAGCCACTTCTGTCACTTGGCGCCAGTCGTCAAGGATGCCTTGTCTGCTTGTTTATTGAACACACTTACCCACTCAACCCGCAGCCAACTTGGCTCAAGTCTGATCCTTGTCAAAAAACCTTTCAAAATCCGAGCGATAACTAACTTTTTACTCACTTTTGTTGGTAGGTGTTTGATACCTTGCTCATCTGGCCCTCACAGCCCCAAAAGCAGCCGAGGTAAGCCCATGATTTACCCATTTTCATTCTGGTTAAAGGTCGCACGCGGGGAGCTGTAACCCCGTGCGGTAGCTATCTTCTCTGCTGATGGGTAAATTCAACGTTATTAGTAATAATATTAGCGTTCAAAAAATATCAAGTATTTCCATATATCAACCACAAGTGAACAAATCATTATTATTTAGCGTTTACATATCAGCAACATCGCCAATGGGATTATTATTTTATTAAATACATCAAGTGATGAGGATGACAGTGAAGAGCCTTTTAATCCGTTATTCTTTACATATTTGCTTTGCTTTTTTGGGATTTTATGCTTCTGCGGTTGTTTTAGCATATTCAGATAGTGAATCACGTGACTTTATATCAATACTAAATTCACTTGGTGTTTTTCTTGCGTCAGCAGGTGCTATCGCAGCATTACTTACTCTTTTTCATGTTGTTTATTCCAGAGCGGAAGACAAAGAAGAATGTGAGATTAACTACCTGAGATATATAATTTTTATCCTAGAACGTCAAGCAATGTTTATATCAATGTTTGAGAAAAGAATAGCAATATTCCAGAGTTTGGATGAAACCACTAGAGCCTTACAACTAGAATCACTAAAGTTTGACGATTCTCTGTGCGATGCCATAAATATTGAAAGGAGTCTTTTTTTGTTATCGTCATCAAACTCAGACTTATTATCAGAGTTAGACCGTAGCCAAAGAGACTTCAAATCTCTTTCTTATACAATTATGAGAAGAAATAATCTATATATAAACGACTACCAACGAAAAGTTCAGCATCATTTATATCCAGGTGGATATTATAGCCTAGCAGAGCTAGAAAAAATTGTAGGAAATGCTTTATTGCCTTCTCTCATTGAATTTACCAATGAAATTTTCATGCAATTACCAAGGGTTAGAAGCCATATAATAGATGTTCACTCTCAATTAAAAATAGAGTTTAAAAGGAAATATCCACACCGACTATACTCTTAAAAACCAAAAAACAGATATAGTTCAACATAAGCTCAAGATATTTTAAGTATGTACCCAAGAGGCAAGAATGGATTATTCAATTAAGTTAAAAACAGACCGCTATAGAATATCAACAGTAAATGGCAGAGACTTCAATGAAGAAATGGAGAGTGATAGAGGGCGAGCCCTAACATCTGCCGCTCTGCGACGTCTTCAACAAAAAACTCAGGTTTTTCCACTAGAAAAAAATGCAGCTGTTCGAAGTAGGCTCACCCACTCCCTTGAAGTTCAACAAGTCGGGAGATATATCAGCAAGCTAGTATTATCAGCACTACCATTAACTGACTGTGGATTAGATGATAAAATTGATGGTTTTATTAGCGCTGTTGAAATTTCATGTTTACTGCACGATATAGGAAACCCTCCTTTCGGTCATTTTGGTGAAATGGCCATAAATATATGGTCTAAAGAAAAGGTCTCTCCGATATTTAATGCATTATATAGTAAGGTTGAGGATTGTCAGAATGTAATTCAAGACATTATTAATTTCGAAGGAAATGCGCAAGGCATTAGGATTTTACATAGCCTTCACTCATTAAATTTAACATATACTCAGTTAGCATGCTTAATAAAATATACTCGTCCAGCATATCACCCAAAGCCAGGTGGGAGTTCAACACATAAATATCGTTGTAAAAAACCAGGCTTCTTCCTCTCTGAAGAGGATCTAATTAATAACATCCAAAAAGCTCTATCAATAACAGCTGGTTGTAGATTCCCCCTTACCTATATAATGGAGGCTGCTGATGATATTTCATATTGCATAGCCGATCTTGACGATGCTGTGGACAAAGGGATTTTGTCTATTGAAAAACTACATAGCGAAATAACTAAAACCTGGGATTATTTAAAAATTAAGATTAGTAATGTAGATGAGAGAAACTATCTTAATGAAATAATTAACAAAGCATATGGTGCCTACCAGAACACACCCACAAATAAAAATCATGCATACATACTCACCCTTAGAACAATTTTAGTAAATGATCTGGCAAGGTATGCAGCAGTAAGATTTGTCAATAATCACCAATCTATTTTTGATGGTCACTTTGATGAATCACTACTTGATGGCAATGATAAATATCATTTTGCTACCGAGACTTTACGTTTAGTTGCAATTAACAATGTTTTTAATTCTAAAGAAGTTGAAAAATTAGAACTGAAGGGATATTCCGTGATCTCTGGATTATTAGACCTTTATACTCCATTGATTAAACTTAGCTTTGAGGATATCAAAGCCCTCACTCAAAATAACCACCTTAAGAGTCATCCCATAGAAACAAGACTATTCCATAATTTGTCAGAGAAGTATAGAACCACATACTCTCTATCAACTAAAGAAATTTTTGAAACAACAGAAGTAACTAGCAATCAAAAATTATACGAACATTATTATAGAGTGAGGTTAATAATAGATTACATCAGTGGTATGACAGACCATTTCGCATTGAAAGAGTACCAAGACCTCAGTGCTTCAACATAAACTATAACTTTACGTTATCCTCCATGAATTTAACTTAAACCTAGATCTGAAACGTAAAAAACTACGGTAAATTGCCAAAAAGTAGCCCCGGTAAATTCACTTTACTGGGGCTACTTTTATCTATCCGTGCACTAAAACTAGATGAACGTTTGGTGATAATGAAGTCAGATATATTGGCGAAAATTCATTTCATCCCTACCCCCAGCGATTGAATAAACGCCAGGGTACGACGATTAAACTGCTCCGGCTGCTCCACATTGCAGACATGGCCGCACTGTTCAATGACCGCCAGCGAAGAGCTGGCATCGCGGGCCACCTGTTCGCGCACCGGCGCCAGAAACATATGATCCTCCTCCCCCATCACATAAAGAGTGGGAATGGGCAGGGAGCGTTCGCGAAAATAACGCATCAGCGGGTTAACCTCGGTGGCAAGGCGGAACCAGCGTTTGAACTCTTTCTGGCAGAGCTTACGGGCCTCGCGCACAAAGAGGTTGCGCGACTCCTGATGGTGCTGGCGCGGCATGATGATGAAGGCAAACAGCCGGTAGAGCCACATATAGGGCAGGAAGTGCTGGCCGAGTCGGCCCAGCTGCACCAGCACCCGCGAGCGGATATCGAGCCGCAAAATGGCGCCCCCCAGTACCATGCTTTTCACCCGCTCCGGGCAGAGCTCGGCCAGATGGCGAATAAGGATGGTGCCAAGGGAGATGCCGACAAAGTGGGCGCGGCGAATATCGAGATGATCGAGCAGCCGAACGATATCTTCGGTCACTTCCCGAAAGCTGTAGTGGCCCTTGACCACCTGTTGCAGTTGGTGGGACTGGCCGTGGCCGCGCAAATCCAGCAGCAGCACGTTGAAGTGCTCGCGATAGGCGCGCAGTTGCTTGAACCAGATGGAGGAGCTGCCACCGGCACCGTGGACAAACACCACCCAATCCCGCTCGGGACCCAGTTCGAAAGTCTTGTGATACAACATCCAATAGGCTCCCTTGGTGATGGGGGGTATACTCGGCTGCGCGCATATTAACAGAACAGCCCCGCCGATAGATATGCGCCTGACATGACCCGGATCACCCCTTGCGCGAGAACTTTCCATGGATTTGACCCGTTTGCGCCACTTTCTGCTGACCCTGCCGGGCGCCACCGAAGATACCCCATTTGGCCCGGAGATCCTGGTCTACCGCATCGCGGGGAAGATGTTCTCGCTGGTGGATTGGCAGGCCGAGCCACTAACCATCAACCTCAAATGCGAGCCCGAGCTGGCGTTGCTGCTGCGCGAGATCCACCCCGGGGTCAAACCGGGCTGGCATATGAACAAGCAACACTGGAACACAGTGACCCTGAACAGCACCTTGCCAGATGATCTGTGGCAGGGCTGGGTGCACCACTCCTATGAGCGGGTTGTCGCGGGTCTGCCCAAAGCCAAACGGCCACAGGCGCCGCGCCCCCTCTCCCCCACTGACGACCCAACCTTATGACCCCAGCACTTAATCCAGCACTTTGTATTGTCCCCCTTGGCGAGGCACATATCCCCGCCCTCGTAACCCTGTTTGAGCAGGCGGTGCGACGCAGCGGCCCCGAGCACTACAGCGCCGAGCAGGTGGAGCAGTGGGCCCTCGGCGCGCGCCATCCGGGCTTTGTCAGCCAGCTGCGCGAGCACCACGGCTGGGTGGCGGAGCAGGCAAATGTGCCCCTCGGGTTTGTCACTCTGAGCCCCGATGGCCACCTCAGTCTGCTCTATGTGAGCGCCGACCATCAGCGCCAGGGACTGGGCAATCTGCTGCTCACCACGGCGCTCGCGGGGGCTCGAGGGCTCGGTATGACCCTCATCACCACCGAGGCCAGCGCCTTCAGTTATGAGCTATTTTTACGACATGGCTTTACGTTGACCGGGCTGGAGTGCGTGGAGCGGGGCGGAGTCAGTTTTACTCGCCATCGCCTGCACTGCTGCTTGCCAAGCTAGGGCAAGCCACTAAAATACGCTTAATTTTCGTATTGTTACTGTATTGAGGCAGCAACCATGGTGGTAGAAAGTGAAGGCTATATCTCGCTGATCGAGTATCTGGTGGAGAGTTTGGGATTGTTTGAATCCCAGCAGCAGAACGATGGTGAAGAGACCATCGAAGATCTGGTCAGTGGCCGAGTTGCCAGCAACCTGATGGCCATTTGCGAGCAAAACCCCCAGCTCGATCCCAAGGTACGTTTCGCCATCATGCAGGAGGCCGACGCCGTGGTCGCCGATCTGGAAGAGGTGCTCTCCGCCGTCTGGCTGCGCGCCCCTACCCCGGAACAGAAAACCTTCCTCATCGAGTTTATCGATCTCATCAAGAACCTGTTCGACAGCGCCATCGGCTGATCTGCCGTCCGGCTCTCCCGCCCAACGCAAGATTGCAAAACAGCAGATAAGGAAAAGGGCCGCCTTGGTGGGCAGCCCTGCTTGCTATCATTTTCAACCCGCCAGTGCGTTCATTCATCAGGCGGTTATCAAGGCAAGAAATGTGTCTGGACTTTGCATCCGATCCCTGGACGCTACCTAGTTAGTCCCGACTGGTCGCAATAAGTTCCCTCCTCCGACCATTTATTTTCACTTTTATTAAGAAATCGACTACAAACCTGTTCAGCGGTTAAGGCTGGGCGGCAAACAGACTCCAATGCCACCCAATCCGCAGTAACCATCCGGGTTTTTCTCCAGATATTGCTGATGGTAATCCTCGGCGTAGTAGAAGGGCGCCAGCGGCAAAATGCGGGTGGTGATGGCACGGCTGTCGCCGCTTGCCGCCATCGCCTGCTGATAGGCCGCCATGCTCTGCTGGGCAATGATCTGCTGGCTCTCGTCGCCATAGAAGATCACCGAGCGATACTGGGTGCCAATGTCCCCGCCCTGACGCATCCCCTGCGCCGGATCGTGCTGTTCCCAGAACAGTCTGAGCAGATCGCCATAGCTGATCACCGCCGGATCAAACACCACCTGCACCGTCTCGGCATGGCCGGTCAGGCCGCTGCACACCTCTTTGTAGGTGGGATTCTGGGTCACGCCGCCCTGATATCCGGCCGCGGTGGAGTAGACGCCCGGCTGCTGCCAGAACAGGCGCTCCACGCCCCAGAAACAGCCCATACCAAACCAGGCGATCGCCATGTTCTCGGGCCAGGGACCCTGGGTCGGGTTGCCATTCACCGCATGCTGCTGACCAATCACCATCGCTTCGCGTCGTCCCGGCAGGGCATCTGCCGGTGAAATAATCTGTTCCATGAATTCTGTCCTTGTATAAAACCCTGTGAAATCACACAGCTGACGAAAAGGAGCATCGAAGATAGCAGTTTATCGCGCCGGATCAACCGGCGGGCCCCTCCCCGCTCGCTCCGGCGGCCATCTGCACCGTCCGTCACTCTTTCCCGATCCGCACGGCCAAGCCGCCCCTCGTAGAGCAGAAACGGCCAAAATCAATATTTAGTCTTGATTTGTGAATTAATTTTCATATATTGAGCCAATCGCTGTTTTTTTATGGAAGAAATATCAAGTGCGTGAACGCGAACCCAGTCTGGTCAATGCCTTCCGGCAATCCACCCCCTATGTCAATGTGCATCGGGGTGCCACCTTTGTGCTGATGATGGGGGGAGAAGCCATCTGCCACCCCAACTTCGCCAATATCGTCAGCGATATCGCTCTGCTGCAGACACTGGGCATACGCCTGGTGCTGGTGTTTGGTTCACGTCCGCAAAACGATGAAGCGCTGGCCCGCGCCGGTATCGAGGCCCAGTATCACAGGCGGATCCGGGTCACCGATGACGAGAGTTTCACCATCATCAAGCAGGTGTGTGGCGGCCTGCAATACGACATCACCGCCCAGCTCTCCATGGGGCTCGCGAACACACCAATGCAGGGAGCTCGGATCAGCGTGGTGAGCGGCAACTTCGTCACCGCCCAGCCGCTGGGGGTGGATGATGGCATCGACTTTTGCCACAGCGGCCGGGTGCGCCGCATCGACGTGGAGGGGATCACCCGCCAGCTCGATCAGAAGAGTCTGGTGCTCATCTCCCCCATCGGCTGCTCGGTCACCGGCGAGAGCTTTAACCTGAGCTCCGAAGAGGTGGCCCGCCGGGTGGCGGTCGACCTCAAGGCGGACAAGCTCATCTGCTTTAGCAGCACCCAGGGGGTGATGGACAGACGCGGCGAAGCCATCTCCGAGCTCTTCCCCGAGCAGGCCGAAGAGCTGCTGGTTGAGCTGGAGCAGGCTGGCGAAGAGATGTCCGGCACCGCCCGTTATCTGCGTGCGGCCATTGCCTCCTGCCGTGGCGGCGTGCCCCGCTCCCATCTGGTGAGCTATCAGGATGATGGCGCCATGCTGCAGGAGCTGTTCAGTCGCGACGGCCTCGGCACCCAGATAGTGCGGGAAAGTGCCGAGCAGGCCCGCGCCGCCACCATCGAGGATATCGGCGGCATTCTGGATCTCATTCGCCCGCTGGAGGAGGAAGGCATTCTGGTGCGCCGCTCCCGCGAACAACTGGAGATGGAGATCGACAAGTTCACCATCATCGAGCGCGATGGTCTCATCATCGGCTGCGCGGCCCTCTACTGCTTTATGGAAGAGGCGATGGCGGAGATGGCCTGCGTCGCCATCCACCCCGACTATCGCAACTCCAACCGGGGGGATCAGCTGGTGGCCAAGGTGGCCGAGCGGGCCAAGCGGCTCGGCATTCGCCGCCTGTTCGTACTCACCACCCGCTCCATCCACTGGTTCCGGGAGCGGGGCTTCGATCCGCTGGAAGTGGAAGATCTGCCGGTGGCGCGCCAGCGTCTCTACAACTGGCAGCGCCGTTCCAAGGTTTTGTCAAAGACCATTGCCTAAGCCATTGATTCTGCGTTGAGTTAGCCGACAATTTGAACTTTTTCACAAACTCGATTGACAGTGCAATCCAACGCAGGTTATTTCTAAATGCACTCCACCGCCCTGGTGGAGCCAGAAGAGGAGCGCTGCCCAGGCAGCCCAAGGGAGGACGCCAGCGTCCGGTGAACTTGGGTCAGGGGGAGCAGCGCCGAGACGAGTGAGGAGACTGGTAACCTCAACGTCGGCTGCGGGGGCTGAATCCCCCGGGTTGTCATCGGTAGTGATCATCCCACACCGCGCTCTGTCAGGGGCGGTACGGGATGGGCTCTGCAGGTGGAGTGCTTCTGGCCGGGATAGCTTCGTTCATTCCTGCCATTTTCAGCCTCCTCCTCTCTTTTTTGCCCGATGGAACCGGAATCTTAAAATAAGACAGGAGTAAGCAATGAGCCCGATCAATGTCGCCAAGTTTGGCGGAACCAGTGTCGCCAACTTCCCGGCCATGAATCACTGCGCCGACATCGTGCTGGCCAATCCCGCCACCCGGGTGGTGGTGCTGAGCGCCAGCGCCGGTGTCACCAACCTGCTGGTCGCTCTGGCACAAGGGGAGCTGGACGAAGCGGGCCGCGACGAGCAACTGGCCAAACTGGCCGGGATCCAGCAGGCCATTCTGACCGATCTCGGCAACCCCGTTGATGTGAGCGCCCTTATTCATGGTCAGCTGGACGAAATTCGCCTCATGGCCCAGCAAGCCCACCAGCATACCGATGCGGAGCTGGCCGATCGCCTCATCGCCTGCGGCGAGCTGATGTCTACCCGCCTCTTTACCGAACTGCTGCGCCAGCGCGGCGTCAAGGCCCACTGGCAGGATGTGCGCCAGCTGATGCGCACTGACAGCCGCTTTGGCAAGGCCACCGTCGATCTGGCCACCACCCGCACTCTCTGCCAGCAGACGCTGGGCCCGCAGCTTGGCGACAGCCTCATCATCACCCAAGGCTTTATCGGTGCCGATGGCGATGGCCGCACCACCACGCTGGGGCGCGGCGGCTCTGACTACAGCGCAGCCCTGCTCGCCGAAGCGCTCGATGCCGCCAGTATCGAGATTTGGACCGATGTGCCCGGCATCTACACCACGGATCCGCGCCTCGTCACCCGCGCCCGCCCCATTCCCGAAATCAGCTTTGTCGAGGCGGCCGAGATGGCCACCTTCGGCGCCAAGGTGCTGCACCCGGCCACCCTGCAACCGGCGGTGCGCCAGAATATTCCGGTGTTTGTCGGCTCCGCCAAGGACCCCGCCGCCGGTGGTACCTGGATCCGCGCCAGCACAGATTCAAGCCCGCTGTTTCGCGCCGTCGCCCTGCGCCGCCAGCAGGTGCTGGTGACCCTGCACAGCCTCAACATGTTCCACGCCTACGGCTTTCTGGCCGAAGTGTTCGGCATTCTGGCCCGTCACCGCATCTCGGTCGATCTCATCACTACCTCGGAGGTGAGCGTGTCACTGACCCTGGATCACACCGGCAGCCAGAGCAACGGCGAACCGATCCTGAGCGACAAGGTACTGACCGAGCTGGGGCAGCTCTGCAAAGTGGAAGTGGAAACCGGTCTGGCACTGGTGGCGCTCATCGGCAACCGGATGAGCGAAGTGAACGGGGTGGGCAGTCAGGTCTTTGACGCCCTGCGCGAGCACAACATCCGGATGATCTGCTACGGCGCCAGCGCCCACAACCTCTGCTTCCTGGTCAAGGAGAGCGAGGCGGGCAATATCGTCAACCGCCTCCATCAGGAGCTGCTGGACTGACCCTCACCGCGAGGTAAACCAGACCATGCAACAGGGCGCCCGCAAGGCGCCCTGTTTATTTGTATTCCGCAAAGGTATCGGCTCAGGCAAGGCTGGTGGCTGGCAACTGACAGGCCACGGCTTCGCGGCGCAGCTGCTGCAAGCGGGCCAGCAGCCCGGTCTGGCCCGGCTCCGTCTCCTGAGGCGAGAGATTGTCCACCAGCAGCGGATAGTGATCCGTCACCGCCTGCATCAACCAGTCGAGGCGACGCAGGGTGAGCGGGCCGCAGCTCTGGCCGCTCAGATCATCGGCCACATCGAGCCGGTGGCTGCGATACATGTCCCGCCACCAGTTGGCGACCAGCGCCTCGTCGCTCGCCAGCGCGGCGCTCCACTCCCCTTGCAGGGCGTGCAGGCGGGCCAGCACGGGCGCGCTGGCCCCTTCGCGGATCAGGTGGTGGATCTCCCGTTTCACCCATTTCAGACAAAGCTCGCGCCAGTAGCGAAATTGCGGCAGAGGATCGGCCTCATCGAGCCAGAGTCCGGAGAGGGTGCGGGTCTCCAACCGCTCCGGTACATGGAACTGCGGGTCGACCAGACCGTTGGAGTTGTATTCAAAGCGGGGATCGAAGGTCCACATATAGCCAAAGTCGAACACGCAGATCTGCTCGCCGTCATCGAGCAGGTTGCCCGGGCTCGGGTCCCAGTCAAACCAGCCCCAGCGGGCCAGCTCCCCCTGCACCTCCAGCATCTGGGCCAGATTGCGTTCGTTGAGCTGATGGACCGGCACACCCCGCAACCAGGGGGAGACCAGCACCCCGGCCCGCGCCGAGCCGAAGCTGGTGCAGACCACGTGGGAGAGGACAGTTGGATGCAACTCGCGCAGCGCCTCGATTTCGCGCCGCCGCTCCAGCTCGGTCAGAAAGGCGGTCTTGCCATCTAGGTTGGCCACCAGTGAATCCTGACGGCGCCGCTTGAGGCACCAGTGATGCCCCTCCACCTTGAGGTGAAACACCTCGGCGGTGAGGCCGTGGCGATAGACCTTGACCACAGCCGGATGGCTATCCTTCAGCTTGACCAGTTGGGCCAGCGGCAGCGGGCAGTCGCGCTCGCGTCCGATCCGGATCTCTTCCTTGCTCTCCAGCATGCGCAGCAATCTGGCCTGACGCGCCATCACTTTGGGATTCATACATGTACCTCCAGTCGCTATCGAGAGACTAAACAGCAGATCCCTCCCAAGCCAGTGGCAAAACCCCATGATGACGCTTTCATCACATATTCCGAACAACCCCTCGATCGGGATCACAATTTGCAAGGTTGAGCTGTAACCAAATATTCATTAAGTGGTCATTAAATTGACAAGCTGAAACAAGGCCCGCACCATCGGGTCAAACTCTATGCGGATGAACGATCTCTCCCTCACTCGCTCAAAGGATGAGCTTATATGAATCGCCCCTCCTCAGGCCGCCCCCGCGTCCTGAGCCTGCACTCTCTACTGCTTGCCCTGCTGGGCGGATTGCTGCTGCTGACCCTGTTGTTGCCACTGATCAATCCCGGCAGTTGGCTGGGCCGTGCCCAGCCGCTGGTGCTGGGCCCCGCCGACAATCCACTGGCCACCCTCACCCGCCACGCCCTGCTCTATAAAAGCGACAGCCGCGGCCTCTATCTGGTGGTACGCAGTCAGTGGCAGTTGCGAGGGCCATTGCAAGCAGGGGACAAGGTGCGAGTGGAGCTGCTCAACGACAAGGGGGAGCGGATCGACCAGCTCAGTCAAGCGGTGGATAAGCGTCAGGTGTGCCGCAATAACCGCTGCTCGCTGGATCTCAACAGCACCTTGCGCGCCCCGGACGATGCACTGGCCAGCCGTTATCAGCTGCGCATCGGGCTGCTGCTCAAAGATCGCCCCGAGAGCGGCGACTTCAGCCAGATCCTGCAAACCCTGCCGGAGCAGGGCTTCAACCTCACCTATCTGGTGGTGAGCCTGACTCTGGTGCTGGCCCTGAGCGCCGCCGTGCTCAAAACGGTGCTGCCAAAGCTGCGCCGCAGCCTGCGCTGGCGGATCATCGGCAGCCTGCTGCTCGGCAACCTCACCTTCGTGCTGCTGCACGGCTTCGTGGTGTTCAAGCTGGGGGAGTTTCTGCTCTGGTCAGGCTTTCGGCCGGAGCACTACTATCTGGCCTGGGGCAGCATGGTGCTGGGCTGGAGCCTCTGCGCGCTGGCGGGCTTCAACCTCTATATGGGGCTGGTCTTTACCGCGCTGTCAGGCATAGGTCTGCTGGCCAACTTTATGAAGATCGCCATCTACGGCGTGCCGCTCGGCGGGGACGATTTTGGCAACCTGCTGGCGCTGCTGCGGATCCTGCTCGACCAGCATCCCATCCTGCCCATCTTCACCGTGTTGCTGGCACTGTTTCTCTGCTGGCGCTTTGCCCTGTCACGCTGGGTGCTGCGCACAGCCGCTGCCACCGTCGCCTTCTTTGCCCTGTGCGTCTTTGCCACCCAGACCGGCAACAAGCTACTGGGAGCCAACATTCGCTACGTGGATCGCGCGGTCAACTACCACAGGGACATCATCCGCTCAGGTCCCGGCCTCTATCTGTTCAATCTGGTGGACGAGATGCTGCAAAGCGGCAGCGTGTTTCGCTACCCCTTGCAGATCAACGAGCTGACTCCGCAGCTGAGTTATCCGCCCCAGGGCATTGCACCGCGTTGGGATCTGGTGATCGTACTGCAATATGAGTCGCTCTGGCTCGACTGGAAGGGGCGGATCTGCGCCCCGGCCCCCACCCTCTCCCTGCCCGCCAGCGTGCAGCAGTGGCAAAAAACCATCCACTCCCCCACCACCGGCGGCATGACGGTACTGGCGGAGTTCGAGATGAACACCGGCCTGCCGGTGGGCTTGCTCAAGCAGGGGGTGGTGCCCTACTACTACCTCTCTGAGCAAGTGCCAGGACTGGCCCAGAGCGCCAGACAGAGCGGCTACCAGACCCTGTTCGCCCACCCCTATGTGGAAAAATTCTGGGGCCGCGCCAAGGCGATCCCGGCGCTCGGCTATGAGGAGCGCTGGTTCGATACCCGCTTCACCACCCTTGAGCACAAGGGGCCCTATATCTCCGATGATGCGCTCATCGACCACCTGCTCAAGCGCAGCGAACAGGATGACAAACCGCTGTTTGCCTATGCAGTCACCATGCAGGGGCACGGCCCCTTCGATGGCCCCCGTTATCAGGGGCAGGAGCGCAGCGGCGCCTGTCCGAAACAGAGCGAGAGCGACACCCAGCTGCTCAACACCTACTACACCGGGGTGGTGGATGCCATGGCCTCGCTGGAGCGGCTGCTCAAGACCCTCGACCAGTCGGGCAAGCGCTATCTGGTGGTGGCCTTTGGCGATCACCAGCCGTTTTTGATGTCTGCCGGCAAGGGGATTCACGGTGACAAGCCGGCGCGCGATGCCACCTACCAAATCCCCATGATGGCCTTCACCCGCGCCGATGACCCCCTCAATCTGGCGACCCAGTTTGCGCCGGTGCGCCAGCTCTACCAGATGGGTCAGGCCACCCGCCAGCTGCTGGCGGGGGATATCACCCCCATCGAAGAAAAACCCCTGCTTCATCCGGTGCTGGGGGAGGAGAAAGGGTTCGACCCTTCAAGCCTGGTGCCGCAGATCCGCGCCAGCTTCCGGCCCGATGCCCTGCCCTGATCCCTCTCCACAAAAACAGACAAGGCCGCATCAGCGGCCTTGTTGTTGGACATTCATTTCGCCCTCATTCTGCTCGCCACCAGGGCTCCAGTAGCGTGAGCTGCTGGCGGTCGAGATCGAGTGCCGCCACGATGCCCAGCGGCAACGTCAGCATGGGGTGAGTATGGGCGCAGTCAAACTCCGCCAGAATGGGGAAGTTTGGCTCCCCCACCACCTCCAGCAGGATATCGAGGGGGCGCTTGCCGCTACCCTGATCGTTGAACAACTCGTGCTTGCCGAGGATAAGCGCGCCGATCCGCTCAAACACCCCGCACAGCTTGAGATGGGCAAAGGAGCGCTCCAGCGTCTCGGCAGATTTCAGGCTGTCCTCCAGCAGCAAAATATCACCGCGCTCGATGGGCGGCATATAGGGGGAGCCCCAGATCCCCGCCATGGTGTTGAGGTTGCCGCCCATCAGCCGCCCCTCAACCCGGCCTGAGCCCACCGAGATCAGCCGATTGGGCTGGCACTGCTTGGCCCGGGTCTGGTTCTCCCAGTCCAGCCGTTCATCGCTCCACTTTGCCGGGGTGGGCAGCGTGCAGGGGACGCCAGCTTCGTCGGCCAACGCAATCTGTAAAAAACTGGCCAGCGTCTCATCCACCAGCGGCGGCAACTCGCCAAAGGAGGCCACCAGCGCCGGGCCATAAAAGGTAACCAGGCCAGTTTGGGCATGGATGCCGAGCAGCAACGCCGTCACGTCTGAGTAGCCGACGATGATCTTGGGATCGCGCCTCAGCGCCTCAAAATCGAGATAAGGGAGCAGGGAGTTGGAGTTGCTGCCGCCAATCACCGACATGATGCAGCGCACTTCTGGGTCGCGAATAAGGGCGTTGAGCTCCTCGGCCCGCGCAACGATGGAGCCGGAGCGCCAGTGATCCTGCTGGCCGGTGAGGCTGCCCGCCTTGAGCCTAAAGCCCAGCCCCTCAAGAAAGGCTTTTGCGCGGGCAAAACGGTTGGGGGCCCAGGCGGTCGCCGCGCTGGAGGGGGAGAAAAAAGCGATGGTATCGCCACGTTGGAGCAGCGGGGGAACCAATAACGTCATGACACACTCATCCTTGCCAATATCCAGCCATCACAGAGTCATTGAGACTCCTACACAACCCCTTTGATCACAACGGGTTTATCACCATTGTTTAGAAATACAAAACACTTGATTCATTATTAACAGATATTCTAAACACTATCCCCTTCCTAGAATGACCTCATTGCGATGGCCAACCCCGGTTGGTTGTCAGAACGGTCGGCCTGACAGCCCGGACGTTCTCTTTCCCACTTTTTCTCTCTGACTTATCAATGAGGTGCCTGTCATGAACAAAAACGCATCCCCCAGCGCATTGGTTGTAGAAGGCGGCGCCATGCGCGGCATATTTGCCAGCGGCGTGCTGGATGCGTTTATCGAGCATGACTATCGCCCCTTTGACTTCGCCATCGGTGTCTCGGCGGGAGCCACCAACTTGCTGGCTTATCTCGCCAGCCAGCATGGCCGCAGCCACGAGATCCTGACCAAACTGGCGTGCAGCCAGCAGTTTATGGATCCCCTGCGCTTTGCCAAGGGGGGCAATCTGGTGGATATCCACTGGCTGTGGAACACCAGCTGCCGCAAGTATCCTCTCGACATTCACGCCTACCGGGAGACCGGCATCCCCTTCTATGCGGTGGTGACCAATACCCTGACCGGCAAGGCGGAGTACATCCGGGTCAAGCCGGAGAACATGAACGAGGTGCTGCCTGCCAGCTGCGCCATTCCCCTCGCCTCCCACGAATACCCGGAGGTGCACGGGGTGCCGATGACAGATGGCGGGGTGGCCGACTCCATCCCGGTGATCGAGGCCTACCGCCGCGGTGCCCGTCACCTGACGGTGATCCTCTCCGAGCCCCTTGGCTACCGGCTCAAGCCGATGCCCTTCCCCTGGATGATCCGTACCCTGCTCAAGACCCGCCCCGCACTGGCACAGGCGCTGGAGCTGCGGGATCGCAGCTACAACGAGGCGCTCGATTTTATCGCCAATCCGCCGGAGGACTGCCAGATCGAGGTGATCGCCCCGGCCGACTACTTCCCCGTCTCCCGTTTCACCCGCGATATCAACAAGCTGGAGATGGGATACGTGATGGGCAAGTGCGCAGGCTATCAGGCCGCCCTGCTCAATTGATAAGGATTTTACAGGCATGACCCGACCTGCCGCGACGCACGCGCCGCCAACACAATAACAATCGGGTCAGTTGAGCAACATGAGTCATAAAAACAGACCGTGGCGAGGCAAGCGCGGCCAGAACCGATGCCAGACATCCTGACCGGCCCGCTCCTCATCCCTATGCCAGGGCATCTCACCCTCATACAAGGTGTTTATTTATGTCGTTTCTTCTCACCCAGCCCGCGCTGGCGCAGCTGTTCGAGCGGCTGCTGCCCGATTACCGGATCATGGCGCCCGCGGCCGAATATCGGGGCGGCCGCTTCTCCGACACCGACAACGTCACCTACCACAGCATCCGCCATCCGGCCGATCTGGTGTGGCAGGAGAAGTCCCACTTCTCCCCGAAAGAGGTGGAGCTCCCAATCACCCAGACCCTGTTCCACTTCGACAATCTGGAGCTGCGTGAATCAAAGGTGGAGGCCAAGCCCACCCTGCTGTTCTTGCGCAGCTGCGATATCCACGCCCTGCGCAGGCTGGATCAGGTCTACCTGAAAAATGGCCAGAACAGCGACGTCTACTACGCCCGGCTGCGCAGCAAGCTCAAGCTGGTACTGCTGGAGTGCCGCGAGAGCTTCGAGAACTGCTTCTGCGTCTCCATGGGCAGCAACGAGACCCAGGACTACGCCGCCGCCATTCGTCTGAGCGATGAGGGTGCCCGTATTGAGGTGAAGGATCCCGAGCTGCTCGGCTACTTTGCCGAACTGGGTGAATCCGACGACTTCACCCCGGAATTTGTCCAGAGCAACCCGGTCAAGGTACGCACCCCGGACAGCGTCTGTGACGACCCCCAGCGGATCCGCCAGATCCTCACCGCCCATCCGGTCTGGGCCGAGTACGACAGCCGCTGCATCGGTTGCGGCCGCTGTACCACCTCCTGCCCGACCTGCAGCTGCTACAGCGTGCATGACCTCACCTATGCGGAGAACCCCCATCAGGGCGAGCGCCGTCGCCAGTGGGCCAGCTGTATGGTGGATGGCTTTAGCGACATGGCCGGTGGCCACGGTTTTCGCGCCAAACATGGCGAGCGCCTGCGTTATCGCGCCCTGCACAAGGTCAACGACTACAAGGCCCGTCAGGGGGAGGAGCACATGTGCGTCGGCTGTGGCCGCTGCGACGATCGCTGCCCTCACTACATCTCCTTTAGCAACATCATCAACAAGATGACCGATGTGGTCGAACAGACCATCGCAGCCGACAACGCGCAGGGGGCGAACTGATATGTGCCAGTGCCAGCAAACCGCAACAGCAGAACAACAGCAGGAAGCAGTCGAAAACCGCCTGCTGCCCAAGGCCTACACCATTCTGGCCATCGAGCGTCACACCGAGCTTGAGTGGAACTTTCGGGTCTCCCGCGACTTTGATGTCCACTACGGCCAGTTTGTGGAGATCTCCCTGCCCACCGTTGGCGAAGCGCCCATCTCGGTCTCCGACTATGGCGATGGCTATGTGGATCTGTTGATCCGCAAGGTTGGCAAGGTAACCGATGCGCTGTTTGCCCTCGATGTGGGCGACAAGGTGTGGATGCGCGGCGTCCACGGCAACGGCTATCCGCTGGAGACCTACCGCAACCAGCACCTCATCGTGGTGGCGGGCGGCACCGGCGTCGCGCCGGTCAAGGGGCTGCTGCGCCGCTTTAGCAAACACCCGGAAGAGGTGAAATCCCTCGACATGATCCTCGGCTTCAAGAACGAGCAGGCGGTGCTCTATCGCCACGAGATGCCGCTCTGGGCCGAGCAGCAGAACCTTATCGTCACCCTGGACGAGGGCAAGGAGAGCGAGCAGTTTCGCATCGGCCGGGTCACCGACTACATCGACCAGCTGGATCTCGCTGACAAGGAGGATATCCAGGTGATCGTGGTCGGCCCCCCCATCATGATCCGCTTCGTGGTGCTCGCCTTCCTCGAACGGGGCATCCCCAAGGATCGCATCTGGGTCGACTACGAACGCCGCATGGCCTGCGCCGTGGGCAAGTGTGGCCACTGCCGGATGGGCGACACCTATATCTGCGTGGATGGACCGGTCTTTCGTTTTGACCAGGCCCAGCATCTGATCGACTGAGGGAGAACACCATGAGTCTCGATATCGACATCATCAAGGCCCGCGCCAAGAACGAATACCGCCTCTCCAAGGTGCGCGGCGAAGCGATGATCAGCGTACGCATTCCCGGCGGGATCATGCCCGCCCACCTGCTGGCGGTAGCCCAGCAGATCGCCGAACAGTACGGCAACGGCCTGATCCACCTCACCACCCGCCAGAAGCTGGCGATGCCCGGCATCAAGTATCAGGACATGGACAAGGTCAACGCCGCCCTCGAACCCTTTATCAAGGAGATCGAGGTAGAGACCTGCGGCATCGAGGTAGAGGACACAACAGCCGGTTACCAGACCATCGGCGGGCGCAACATCGTCGCCTGTCAGGGCAACACAATCTGCCAGAAGGGCAATATCGACTGCACCGGGCTGGCCCAGCGGATGGAGAAACACCTCTACCCCAACCCATATCACCTCAAGATGGTGATCGCCGGCTGTCCCAACGACTGCGCCAAGGCCAACATGGCCGACTTCGGCATCCTCGGCATCGCCAAAATCCACTTCAATGCCGAGCGCTGCATCGGCTGCGGCGCCTGCGTCAAGGCGTGCAGCCACCACGCAGTGGATTGCCTCGCCATCAAGCATGGCAAGGCGGTCAAAGAGGAGAGCAAGTGTATCGGCTGTGGCGAGTGTGTGCTGGCCTGCCCGACCCTGGCCTGGCAGCGGGATCCCAAGCAGCTCTACATGGTCAAGCTGGGGGGACGCACCAGCAAGAAGACCCCTCGTACCGGCAAGCTGTTCCTCAACTGGGTGACCGAAGAGGTGCTGCATGCGGTGATCAAGAACCTGTTCGAGTTCGAGGCCGAGATGCTGGATGGCAAACCCATCTACCTGCACATGGGTCACCTTATCGACCGGGCCGGTTATCACAAGTTCAAGGAGCGGGTGCTGCGCGGCGTCACCCTCAACCCGGAAGCCATGGTCGCTGACCGCATCTTCTGGGCCGAAGATCAGTACGTCGCCAACATGCACGTCAAAGCGGTGCAATAGGAAAAACCTCGTTTGGGGAAGCGTGATCAAGTGGCCGACACCGGTGGGGATCTGTCGTTGGCCCGGGCGTAGATCACCCTTCCCCTTTTTTTATTCCCGTCGGGGGATCTTTCCCCCGACCATCCGGGGTGCGTCACGGCGCGCCCTGCTATCTCGCCCGGCGCGGCATCGCGAGCGGGCCAGCATCCGGAGCCTGTTATGGACTTTCTCCCTCTCTTCTGTCAGCTGCAAAACAAGCCGGTCCTGATCGTCGGCGGCGGTGAGGTGGCTGTGCGTAAAGCGCGCCTGCTGCTCGATGCCAAGACGAAGATCACCATCAATGCCCCGCATCTGGAACCCCAGCTGATGAGCTGGGCCGAGCAGGGTCGCCTGACCGTCTGCGCCGCCAGCTTTCATCCCGAACTGCTCGATGGCAAGTGGTTGGTGATCGCCGCCACCAACCAGCAAGAGGTCAACCAGCAGGTCTTCAACGAAGCGAACCTGCGCCAGATCTTCTGCAATGTGGTGGACTCCCCGGCCCACTGCAGCGCCATCATGCCCGCCATCATTGACCGCTCGCCGCTGATGGTGGCCATCTCCAGCGCAGGCGCGGCACCGGTTCTAAGCCGCCAGCTGCGGGAAAAACTCGAAGCCATGCTGCCGCAACACCTCGGCCAACTCGCGGCGCTGGCGGGCAAGCTGCGCGAGCAGGTCAAACTCATTCCGGACAAGCTGGCCCGCCGCCGCTTCTGGGAGCGGCTCTTTAGCCACGATCGCCTCGCCCGCCAACTGGCCCGCGGCCAGCAGCAAGCTGCCGAACAGAGCGTCGCTGAGCTACTCGAGGAGCAACCGCAGAGCAAGGGAAGCGTAACCTTGGTAGGCGCAGGGCCCGGCGATGCGGGGCTGCTTACCCTAAGCGGTCTGCAGCAGTTGCAGCAGGCGGATGTGGTGGTCTATGACCGACTGGTCTCGCAGGAGGTGTTGGCGCTTGTGCGCCGGGATGCCGAGCGGATCTTTGTTGGCAAGGAGGCGGGCCGCCACTGTGTGCCCCAGCAGGCGATCAACCAGCTGTTGCTGGAACAAGCGCAGCTGGGCAAACAGGTGGTACGGCTCAAGGGGGGCGATCCCTTTATCTTTGGCCGGGGCGGCGAGGAGCTGGAAACCCTGGCCGAGGCGGGCATCCCCTTCTCAGTGGTACCGGGCATTACGGCAGCCTCAGGCTGCGCCGCCTACAGCGGCATTCCCCTCACCCACCGCGATCACGCCCAGCGGGTGCAGTTCATCACCGGGCATGACAAGGAGGGCAATATCGCCCAGGAGTGGTCGGCGCTGGCGGCCCCCCGCCAGACTCTAGTGTTCTACATGGGGCTGGCCCACGCCGCCCGCATTCAGGATGAGCTGCAAACCCACGGCATGCCCGGTCATACCCCGGTGGCGCTGGTGGAGCAAGGCACCCAGCTCAGTCAGCGGGTGGTGCGCGGCGAGCTGCAACAGTTGGCCGAACTGGCTCGTCAGGTGAAGAGCCCGAGTCTCATCATCATCGGCTCGGTGGTCACTCTGGCCGACAAGCTGGACTGGTATGGGGAAGCCAACGCCATCCACGGCATCTAACCCCGCACGGCGATCAACCAATAGAGACAACAAAGCAGAGAGCGGCCATGCCGCTCTCTGCTTTTTGCATCAATGACCCAGCCGTGGCACGGCGCGTCTGTTACTCGAGCGTGATGGGGCCGGTATTCTGAACATCGCTGTCATTCCAGTCGCTCTCATCGCGAATACGCGGATCCCCCTGCAAGGTGTAGAGGATAGTGCCCTGACGAAACTGCAGCGCGCCATCGGCCCGTTTCGCCTTCACCTTGACTCCGTTGACCCACACCTGCTCCTTGCCATCCACCTGAATATTGGCCACCGTGGCGCCGGTCTCGCGGTTTTTGGCGATCCACTTGCCCTGATAGGGCGAGTCCCCCTTGGCCATCGGCAGTGCGGCGGCCTTGCCCGCCGACCAGGCGTGCACGGTGCAAAAGCCGTGGGCCCGGCGATCATGCTTGATGACGTAATCCAGGGTGGGTTCGCTGGCGGGCAGATCGAAGGTGATCCCGATGGCCACCTTGCCGCTTGTGGCCGAATAGGCGGCGGGCGCCTGCGTTTTCAGGGTAGCCTTCTTGCCATTGATAAAGACATTGCCCCCTTGCGACTTGACCCGGATATCGGTGGGACAGGTGGCGCTGAAGTTGGGCAGCGCCGCGAGGGCACTGCCGGCATGGGCGGTCATGGCCAACATGACAAGGGTCAGCAGAGCAGGTTTTTGATTCATAGTGATACGCCTTCAAGAGAAGAGAACCTCGTCCGTGAGCGGTGTCGTTCCTGATGGCGGCACTCTAGCTTGACCCTCTCGGGCTACCCAGTTAAAAAAAATAAAACCGGTCAGTGGAATTATTAATAAATATAAATATTTAGAATCAATGCGTTGAGAAAAAATCTTACAAACAACACGTATCTGCCAAGCAATAAAAAAGCCGATAACCCGGTTATCGGCTCATTGCCAATGCAAAAGTGGATGCCCGATCAGACCACCACGGCGGTACCACTGATGCTGACCATCAGCATGCTGCCGTTTTGCCCCACCACCTCGTAGTCGATATCGATGCCGACCACCGCATTGGCGCCAAGGGCGGCGGCACGCTCTTTCAGCTCATCGAAGGCGATCTCGCGGGCACGGGCCAGCTCTTTTTCATAGGCGCCAGAGCGGCCGCCGATGATGTCGCGGATCCCGGCGAAGAGATCCTTGAAAATGTTGGCGCCGAGAATGGCTTCGCCAACCACGATGCCGCGGTATTCACGAATGGTTTTGCCTTCCAGCGTGGGGGTCGTCGAGAGGATCATCTTGAACTCCTGTGAGTAGCAGAAGGGCTCAGACTACCCCAACTGCCCGAAAATCCCAACCGGGGGGTGACCTGTACGACGTCGACCTTAAAAATCACGGCAGCCAGATAAAAAAACACCGCGCACGGAGCGCGGTGTTTGTTTCAAAGGGCCATTGCCAACTGCAAGCCGTCACGGATTGTAAGAGACCACCGAGCCACTGAGGCCGGTCATCTGGGAGATCCGCCCCTGCATCCCCTGCAGTTTGGCCTTGGAGACATCCGGCCCGATAAAGACCCGGTTGAGCTGACCCTGAACCGGTGTGCGCGGCGAGGTGTGGGCAGAGTAGCCCGCCGCCCGCAGCTTGCTCACCAGCGCGTTGACGCTGTCGACGTTCTTGAAGGCGCCAAGCTGAAGGATCCAGCTGCCCTGCGCCGGTGCCGCAGCAGGCGCGGGAGTGGTCGGCTGGGTCATCTTGCTTTCAATCAGATCGTCGAGGGACTTGATCTGACCCGCCTGCGGCTTGGTCGGTGTGGGTGCCTTGGCAACTTCAACCGGTTTGGCTGGCGTCGGCTTGGGTGCTGGCTTGGGCGGTTCGACCGGTTTTTTGGCCACCACTTCCGGCTTGGGCTGTGGCTTGGGTTGAGCATTCTGTTGCGGCTGAACCGGTGCCGGTGCGGCAGGGGTTGTCGCCGGCTGCGCGCCGTTGCCCTGACCGGCGAGGGTCATCGGGTCAGCCACCTCCTCCACTTGCCACTGCTGGGCCGCAGAGGCCTGTTGCTGGCTGGCCAGATGATCGGCTGGCAGGCTGCTGGCCGCCGAGACCTGCAGCGCAGGCTTGGCAGGCTCCAGCTCGGGGCGCAGCGGGATCTTGGCAAAGGCCTCCTCCTTTTGTGCCAGCTTGTGACCATCCAGCAAGTCCGGCAGGAAAATAACAACCAGGGCCACCAGGATGACGGTGCCCACCAGACGGTTTTGAAACTTCGAGGCCAAGTTGAATCCTACCTTTACGTAACTCAATATGCGATTTGGCTCCCCGCCCGAAGACCGGGGAGCCGGGGTGTGGCCTAGACGGCGACACCCGCCAGAATGTCGGCGACAGTGTAAAACGAACCAAACACAATGACCATATCGTCCGGACTCGATGCGGCCAACGCTGCCTGATAAGCGGCGCTGACATCATCAAACACCCTGGCAAGCCCCTTGTCCTCTCCCAACGCCGCAGCCAGCTGCGCAGCAGTGGCTGCGCGCGGGCCGGTGAGGCTGGCCAGATACCACTCGCCGATCAGACCATCGAGCTCGGCAAGGGATCCCGCCATGTCCTTGTCTTTGAGCATGCCGACCACGGCGCGGCGCACACCCGAGCAGGGCATCTTGCGCAATTGCGCGGCCAGATAGGCCGCCGAATGGGGGTTATGGGCCACATCGACGATCACCAGCGGCGCACTTTGCAACTGCTGCATCCGGCCAGCCAGCCGGGCATTGGCAAGCCCGTCACGAATGGCGGACTCCGGCAGCGGCAAGCCGAGGGATTCCAGCGCCGCCAGCACGGTCACCGCGTTCATCAGTGGCAGCGCCGGTTTTGGCAGATCCCGCCACTGGTTGAGGCCATGATAATCCCAACCGCTCTCGTGCTCATCGCCACGAAAATCGATACCGACCTGACGCAGGTTGGCGCCAAGACGCTGTGCTTCGCTCGCAATAGTCGCAGGCGGATTGGGCTCACCGCTTATGGCGGGTTTACCGGCGCGATAGACGCCAGCCTTCTCCACCGCCACGGCTTCGCGGGTATCACCCAGCCAGTCGCAGTGATCGAGGGCAATGGAGGTGATCATCGCCACATCGGACTCCACCACGTTGGTGGCGTCGAGCCGACCACCCAGCCCCACTTCCAGCAGCAGCACATCGGGGGCGGCGCGGCAGAAGAGCCACAAACCGGCCAGGGTGGCGAACTCGAAGAAGGTAAGGGCAATCTCGCCGCGAGCAGCTTCCACCTCGGCAAAGGCGGCGCAGTGATCCCTGTCGGGCAGCTCTTGCCCGTTGACCCGCACCCGCTCGGTAAAGCGCAGCAGATGGGGCGAGGAGTAGACGCCGACCTTGTAGCCTGCGGCCATCAGAATGCTGGCCGCCATGGCGCAGCTGGAGCCCTTGCCGTTGGTACCCGCCACCGTGATCACCTTGAACGGCAGCTGGGTAAGCCCCATGCGCCGGGCAACGGCACCGACCCGATCCAGCCCCATGTCGATATTGACCGGATGGATCTGCTCCAAATAAGAAAGCCAGTCGACAAGCGACCGGCTTTGGGATTGTTGCATGTTTGAACTCATCTTCACTCTTCGATGACGTGAGTATTCAGCATTTTGGCGAGCAGGCTGGCCAGACGGTTACGCATTTCGCGGCGATCGATGATGATATCGATGGCACCCTTTTCCAGCAGGAACTCGGAGCGCTGGAAGCCTTCCGGCAGTTTCTCGCGCACGGTCTGCTCGATAACACGCGGGCCGGCAAAGCCGATCAGCGCCTTGGGCTCGCCCACGTTGATGTCACCCAGCATCGCCAGACTGGCAGAGACGCCCCCCATGGTGGGGTCGGTCAGCACGGAGATATAGGGCAGTCCCGCCTTGGTGAGTCTGTCCAGCGCAGCACTGGTCTTGGCCATCTGCATCAGGGAGAAGAGGGCTTCCTGCATGCGAGCACCACCAGAGGCGGAGAAGCAGACCAGACCACGGCCTTCCTTGATGCACTCCTCGACGGCACGCACGAAGCGGGCACCGACCACGGAGGCCATGGAGCCACCCATGAAGGAGAATTCGAACGAACAGGCGACAACCGGTACCCCTTTGAGGGTCCCTTTCATCACCACCAGCGCATCTTTCTCCGCCGTCTCTTTCTGAGCGGCAGACAAACGATCCTTGTAGCGCTTGGAATCCTTGAATTTCAGTACATCCTGCGGCTCCAGCTCGGCACCGATCTCGGTACGACCCTGCTCATCGAGGAAGCTCTCGAGACGGGCGCGGGCGCTGATGCGCATATGATGATCACACTTGGGGCACACTTCGAGGTTGCGCTCCAACTCTGCCCGGTAGAGCACCTGTTCACAAGCACTGCACTTGGTCCACACCCCTTCCGGAATGTTGTGACGACGGGGCGCAGTGATCTTGCTCTTGGGAAGAATCTTCTCAAGCCAGCTCATGGAATTCCTTAATGCTTTTGTGCCTGACAAAACGCATCGAGCCTAGATTGTTCAATGACTTAATAGCTCGATGGCAACAAATGACGGGTCATTAAACCACAATTTTTCGGGCGCAGTTACTAAAAACTGGTCGTACCCGGTGCCGAGTCCGGCAGCCACAGCGGACCGAGCGGCAACTGCGGCAGAGCAAACTCGGCCGGGTAATCCACGTCGACCAGATAGAGGCCACCGGCCTTGGCGGTCGGCCCGGCCAGATTGCGATCCTTGGCAGCCAGCACCTCGGCAATCCACTCCACCGGTTTGAGCCCCTGCCCCACCAGCAGCAGGGAGCCGGTGATGTTGCGCACCATATGGTGCAGGAAGGCATTGGCCTTGATGTCGAGCACGATGTAGGGGCCGGAGCGGCTGACACACAGATGGGTCACATTGCGCCACGGGGTGTTGGATTGGCAGGCGACGGCACGGAAGGTGCTGAAGTCGTGCTCCCCCAGCAGGCTCTGGCCCGCCTGGTGCATCAACTCGGCATCGATGGTCTCGTGGTAGTGGCTGACGCCACTGCCAAGGATCGCCGGCCGGTAGTTGTGGTTGTAGATGACATAGCGGTAGCGACGGGCGGTGGCGCTGAAGCGGGCGTGGAAGCTCTCGTCCACCTCCTTGACCCAGCGCACGGCGATATCCGGCGGCAGGTTGGAATTGAGCCCCAGGGTCCAGGCCCCTTCGGCGCGGTTAGCCTCGGTATCGAAGTGGATCACCTGACCGGTCGCATGGACACCAGCATCGGTGCGCCCGGCACACTGGATGGAGACAGGGTGGTTGGCAATCCGGCTCAGCGCCGTCTCCAGTTCAGCCTGCACGCTGATCACTTCACGCTGACGCTGCCAGCCGAAATACCGGCTGCCGTCATATTCAATACCTAGGGCAATTCGCATGGATAAACTTGTCTTGTTGTGAAAACGCAGTGAAAGAAACGGGGCGGATTATACGCGCTCAGCCCGAAAAGTCCCACCACACGCGCAATTGGCCTGGATAGCGAGCCTGCACGGCCATGATCCCCCATCGCAAATCGCCAAAATATGAGGGGCAGCCTGCTGGCTGCCCCCATTTTGCTGATCCCGTGATGGGAGATGCTTTAGCCCAACCGCTTGAGCAACTTCTCGGCTTCGGCACGCTGGTGATCGCTGCCCTGCTCCGCCGCCTCTTGCAGCAGCTCGCGGGCGCTATCCTTGTCGTCAATCTCGAGGTAGGCACGGGCCAGATCCAGCTTGGCACCCACACCGCCGTCGTCGGCATCCACATCAAACCCGGTGGATTCCGGCAGCACCTCGGGGAAGCCATCGAGCCCCACATCCAGCGAGAAGCCCTGATACGGCTCCTGCTCCGGCGCAGTGGCATCCGCTTCAGCCAGCAGCTTGTCGATCTCGACGTAGCCACTCTCCTGTGCCTGCTCACGGGGCTGGAGATCTGCCGGATGTGATTCCACCTCGGCAAACGCATCTTCGAAATCGGAGAGCGCCAGCTCGTTGGGATCCCACTCCAGATCCAGCTCCGCTTCCTTCGCCTTGACAGGCTCAAGACCGAGCTCGGCCAGCATGGCATCCGCACTCTCGTCAGCGTCCTCTGCGGCACTGAGATCAATGGCGTTATCATCTTTGCCAGCAGCAGGCTCGTCGAGGGCACTGTCGAAATCGCCGAGATCGAAGCTCGCCAGATCGTCGTCAGCGGAGCCGACTTCGTCGATGGAGCTCAAATCGGGCTCGAGGTCGGCTGAGAGATCCGCATCCAGCTCGGCAAACAGGGCTGCCTGCAGCTCCTCTTCGCTCATAATCTCGTCAGCGGCCTTGGGCTTGGGGTTGAACTCGCTGGCCAGAACCATGGCGGGCTCGTTGGCCAGCGCAATGGGCTCATCCAGCGCGAGATCGAGATCCGGCACAAGATCCGGGTCACGACTGGCTGGCTGGGCCGCCATCCGCTCAGGCTCAAAGCCCTGCAGCTCCATCTCGCCCTCGTCGCTGAACACCAGATCGACATCCGGCTTAGCGGCCGGCTCGTCAGGCTCCATCGGCATAAAGCCATCCGGGGTGTTGAGATCCGGCACAGGGCGCACCGGCTCGTTGTCGGTCACATCGACGCTCAGCAGGTCATCAAACTCGCTCTGCTCCTGATCCATCATCATGGCGGTGGATTCGGAGAGGCTCTTCTCCTGCTCTTCCAGTTCGCGGCGGGCACGGGCACGCAGCCACAGGGTCACCAGCGCCAATACCAGCAGCACCGGCAGCAGAATGATCATGGCGAGGTTGAGCGGTGAGGAGAGCAGATCCATCAACCAGTTTTTCTCAGGCTCAGGCTCGGCTGCCGCCGGCGGGACCGGTTGGGCCTTGAGCTCGGCAATCTCTTTTTGCAGCGCGGTCTGATCCTGCAGCTGGGCCTTGAGGGTCTCCACCTCTTCGGTCAGGGATTGCAGACGCAGCTTGAGCCTGTGGTTCATCTCGGTCACCTGGCCGAGCTGGGCATTGGCATCTTCCAGTGCCAGCGCCATCTCAGTGGCCGGTTTGCCCACTGGTTTATCCAGATCGGAAGGCAGAGGCGCCGGTGTGGTGCCTTCTGCTGCGCTAGGAGCAGGTGCTACCGCCTCTTTCGGCGCTGGCTCGCTCACCTTGGCCACTTCTTTGGTTTCAGCCGCCGGTTGCGGTGCCACCACCGGGGCGGGAATGGGGGCGGCTTTCGCCACTGGCAGCGGCGCAGGCGCAGCCTTCACCAGCTCGGTCTTGGCAGCTTCAACCTTCGCGGGTTTGGCGGCAGCCGGCTTGGCGGTATGGGCCTGCTTGTCAGCCAGATATTTGGGGCTTAACCCCTTCCAGCTGGCGTTGTCGCTACGGAACTTGGCGCGGGCCTGTGCATCAGTGATGACGCTCGCCTCGGCCGCGGTCGGCAGCAGAATGCGGGACCCCACCAGAATGTGGTTGATATTGCCATCGGCAAAACTGCGGGGGTTTTTCTCGTAAATCGCCACCATGGTCTGGTAGACGCTGACCCGATTGGAGGGGCGATATTTGCTCGCCAGGCTCCATAGGGTATCGGTCGGACGAACAGGGCCATAGCTACCGGCATTGGCAGTGACCTGACGCACCACCGGCTGGGCGGTTGTACGCACCGGTTGTGCGGCGGGTCTGGCGACCGGCTGCGCCAGCGGCTGGGAATTGACGGCGGGAGGTGCGGGTTCGTCAGGGCCTTTTAGCTCGACAAAAAAAGGCTCCCGCGCCGAGTCTTCAGCCTGGACGGTGCCCAGCAGACCCAATGCGAGTAGCGTTGCCAATGTTATGCGGGAATGTCCCATATTCGTTCCTTCGTATGACGGCCCTATCACATTGAAAAATCTGGATAGTTACCCCAAAACAGTCGGTTCAATATAAATCAGGCTCGCCTGGCAAGCCAGCAGTCCGACACATTTAGCACCCAACTTGACCCTGAGTGTAGGAAAAAACTTAATCAGTTGATATCGCAACAGAATCTTGAAGTGACGGAGTGCGGCATGGGTCACACCCCGGTTTGATCACAGGCCGGATGCGCAGCACTCCCTGCTGCGCATCTGTGGCATCTGACCGGCCTTACAGATAGTCGCGAACCAGCAGCTCGGCAATCTGTACACTGTTGGTTGCCGCGCCCTTACGAACGTTATCGGCCACGATCCACATATTGATACCACTTGGATGAGAAATATCCTGGCGCACCCGACCCACCAGCACCTCATCCTTGCCGGTTGCGTCACGCACCGGGGTCGGATAGTCCCCTTCGTCATCAAACAGGGTCACACCCGGCGCATTGCGCAGCAGGTCCTTGACCTGTTCAGCATCGAGCGGCTGGTGCAGTTCGACGTGTACCGCCTCGGCGTGGCCGTAGAAGACCGGCACCCGCACGCAGGTGGGGTTCACGGTAATGCTGGCATCCCCCAGGATCTTCTGGGTTTCCCATACCATCTTCATCTCTTCACGGGTGTAGCCGTTGTCGGTGAAGCTGTCGATCTGCGGGATCAGGTTAAAGGCGATCTGCTGCGGATAGAGAGTCGGTTCCACCGGACGACCGTTGAGCAGATGAGCGGTCTGACCCGCCAGCTCGCTGACCCCCTCTTTGCCCGAGCCTGACACGGATTGATAGGTGGCCACGTTGATGCGGGCAATGCCCACTTCGTCGTGCAGCGGCTTCAGGGCCACCAGCATCTGGATGGTGGAGCAGTTGGGATTGGCGATGATGTTGCGATTGCGAAAATCGGCCAGCGCATCCGGGTTCACTTCCGGGATCACCAGCGGGATATCTTCGTCGTAACGGAAGCAGGAGGTGTTGTCGATGACGATGCAGCCGTGTTCGGCAGCAATCGGCGCCCACTTGGCAGAGACCTCGGCACCGGCGGAGAATAGTGCGATCTGCACCTGGCTCCAGTCAAACTCCTCCACATCGAGGATCTCGAGGTTCTTGCCGCCAAAGCGCACGGTATCACCGGCGCTACGGCTGGAAGCCAGCGGATAGAGGGTCGCTACCGGAAATTCGCGCTCTTCCAGGATCTCGATCATCGCCTGACCCACGGCGCCGCTGGCACCCAATACCGCTACGTTAAACTGCTGGCTCATTCTGTTCTCCTCTGATAATGCTGCAATGGCGCCGGGTGGCGCCATGGTCGGCAGGCGCTCGCACGGCGAGATAACGCTGCCTGATATGGCTGAGCCAGCGCAGTAGTATCTGCGCCAGCTCAGTAAAAAATGGGGGCGAGGTAGCCAGTACGGCTCACCCCTTCCGGTTATCTTCCAACTCCTAGGCCCCGATTCAGGGGCGTGACAGCGCAAATCCCAGCTCGCCCAGCGCCTGGTCGGCAAACGCACCCTCAACCTGCAGGGAGGATAGTTCACGGCGCTCGAGATAGTGTTTGCGCTGCTCGTCAAAGCTGCCGGGCAGGCCGAGTCGGGCCCGGAAACGGGCATCATCGCGGCGCACGTCATAGACCAGATGCACCAGCTGCTTGATCAGCGCCTGATCCGGTGCGCGGCCCGGCACCACCGCCTGCACATCGGGGGCAGGCAACAGCTGACTCAAATCCTGACGAGGCTGGCGTCCCAGCTGCTGGCAGAGCGCCTGATAGAGCATCCAGGTACCGCGGGCCTTCCCCTCCAGGCTGTAACCGGCAATATGGGGGGTGGCAATCTCGGTATGGGGCACCAGCGCAGCCAGTGGCTCGGGCTCGTTCTCCCACACATCCATCACCAGTCGCAACGGCTTATCGCTCAGCTGGCGTGCCAGCAGGGCCCGGTTATCCCACACCTCGCCACGGGATGCGTTGATCAGGATCTGCCCTGCCGGGCGCGCGGCAATCTGTTCGGCATCGAGCAGATGGTAGGTGGCATCCGGCCCTTCACGGGTAATGGGCACATGGAAGCTGACAATATCGGCGCCAAGGGCGGTCTGATAATCGACAAAGCCCGCATCGGGGGTATTACGCGCCTTGGGTGGATCGCAGCGCAGTACCCGCATGCCGAGCGCTTGGGCCTTGCCAGCCACACACTCGCCAGTATTGCCCGCGCCAATCACCGCCAGCGTCATGGCCGAGAGGTCGAGTTCGTAACGCTCCGCCAGCACCAGCAAAGCGGAAAGCACATAGTCCCCCACCGAATACTTGTTGCAACCGGGGGCGCTGAAGAAGGGAATATTGCGGCTTGCCAGCAGGGCCTTGTCCACATGGTCTGTGCCTATGGTGGCGGTGCCGACAAACCCGAGTTTGGGGCTGGTCGCCAGCAAATCGCCGTTGACGCGGGTGACCGAACGCACCAGCAGCACATCGGCATCCAGCAGATCGCGGGCCTGCATCTGCCGTCCGGGCAAGGGGATCACCTCGCCAAATTCGGCAAACAGCTCCACGGCATGGGGCATATTCTCATCAACGACTATCTTCATCGGGCTCTCTTTGGTCACAACCGCCACGGGGGCGCCATTCTAGCGCAAAGCCGCCCGAGATTTCAGCCTGTGATGCAATCCGGCGCGAAACGGGACCACATTGCGCGGCAGCCGCTCCATCCGCCCGCTCAAACAGAGGATGTGGCCACAAAATGTGTAAGCAGAGGTAACAAACGTGCTGCTCGGCTTTGTCCGAGCATGTCACGGTGGCACAATGCCCCTCTTTTTTCGCGATCGCCCATACCCACCATGCCGCCACACGCTCCGCCGCTCCCAATGTCAACCGCCTCACTCACCCGCAGTCAGGTGCTTGGCTTCACAGCCCTGTTAATCCTGCCCCTGTTACTACTCGCCACATTGCCCTGGCAGCCTTTTCTGACCGGTTCACTGCAATCAGGCTGGCTATGGTGGTCATACGCCCTTACCCGCATGGTCGATATTCCCGGGATCGGGGTCAGTGGCGCCCTCTTGCTGTTGCTGACCCGCTACAAACTCAAACTGGAGCTGTCCCCCTTCATTGCACTGGGGTGTGCGCTGGCAGCCCTGCTCGCCAGCGACTGGGTGCTCAAGAGCCTGATCAAACACCTGACCGAAGAGCCCAGACCCTATCTGCTCTGGCTTGAGAGTCAGGCGCTGATCCCGGCCATCAAGCACTTCTACGCCAGTAGCGTCGATGTGCGCAGCGAACAGGTTCACGCCGCCAGCCAGCTGCTGGCCCTGCCAGAGTGGCTCGGCCACCACTGGCAGGCCGAGGTGAACTACGCCTTCCCTTCTGGCCACAGCATCGCCGCCATCAGCCTGGCCCAATTTTTTGGTCTGATCTGGCTGGCCCGCGCTCCCACGGGCGTCTGGCTGCTGCCACTGTGGGCACTGGGAATTGGTCTGTCGCGCATGGTGATGGGGATGCACTGGCCGGTGGATGTATTGGCCAGCGCTCTACTGGGGTCGCTCACGGCGCTGATTGCCGGCCGCTGGTGGCTGCACAGATATTGAATCCGGCGCCATCTTGGCGCGGCATCCTGCGTGGGATGGGAGGACAAGCCTGTGCTTTTTTGCCATAATGCCGCCTCATTTTATCCCGACCGAGATCCCATGACCGACGCAGTTCATACCCTCAAGGGCCGTTTCCGTGGTTTTTACCCCGTCGTCATTGATGTTGAAACAGCCGGGTTCAACGCCAAGACCGATGCCCTGCTCGAAATCGCGGCTTACACCCTGAAAATGGATGAGCAGGGCTGGCTCGTTCCCGATCAGGTATTCCACTTTCATGTCGAGCCTTTCGAAGGGGCCAACCTGGAAAAGGCCGCGCTGGAGTTCACCGGCATCGATCCCTACAACCCGTTGCGTGGCGCTGTCTCGGAAAAAGAGGCGCTGACCGAGATCTTCAAGGGGATCCGCAAGGGGATGAAGGAGCAGGATTGCAGCCGCGCCATTATCGTGGCCCACAACGCCACCTTCGATCACGGCTTCGTGATGGCGGCAGCCGAGCGGGCTGGCCTCAAGCGCAATCCGTTCCACCCGTTTGCCACCTTCGACACCGCTGCTCTCTCCGGATTGGCGCTGGGTCAGACCGTGCTGGCCAAAGCGTGCCAGAGCGCCCGCATCCCGTTTGACAATAAAGAGGCGCACTCTGCCCTCTATGACACCGAACGCACCACAGAGCTCTTTTGTCATATCGTCAACCGTTGGAAGAGCATGGGGGGATGGCCGCCAGCGCATCCAGATGATGACACAACCGATGCCCCTGCCGACGATGAGGGGCAAGCATAAACGGACGAAGGCTGCCAGTGGCAGCCTTCGCTTTTTGGGGAAATGATTGATTGCACGGCGCACCGGAAATAGCCATCAATGTCACTATCAACCGCTGCGCACGCGATGAACGGAGACAAACAGGTCAAAACCCCTCATGTTGAGCAACCTTGTGCCACATGCTGCTGCGATATGAGAGGTTTGACTGATTTTTTACTCGACATTTGTCACATTTTTCGCAAACTAACTCCCCTTCACATGACAGACAGCAATAACAAACTATAAGGAAATCAAATGAATCCAGTTGTTATCGCAGTCGGGCTGATGCTGGTGCTCAGTCTGCTGCGGATCAATGTGGTGGTCTCGCTGGCGCTGGGGGCCATTGCTGGCGGCCTGGTCGGTGGGCTGTCGTTGACCGATACCCTCACCACCTTCAGCGGTGGTCTGGGCGGTGGCGCCGAGATTGCCCTCTCCTACGCCATGCTGGGCGCCTTTGCGGTTGCCATCTCCCGCTCCGGGATCACCGACCTGCTGGCCCGCAAGGTGATCAGCCAGTTGGGCAAGGATGCCAGCTCGACCCGCATCATGTGGGTCAAAACCCTGCTGCTCTCTTCCGTGCTGGCCGTGGCTATCTCCTCCCAGAACCTGATCCCGGTTCACATCGCCTTTATTCCCATCCTGATCCCGCCGCTGCTGCATGTGATGGCGCAGATGCAGATCGACCGTCGTCAGGTGGCCTGTGTCATCACCTTTGGCCTGACAGCTACCTACATGGTGCTACCGGTCGGCTTTGGTGGCATCTTCCTCAACAACATTCTGGCCAAAAACCTGATCGATAACGGCGTGCCCATCACCACCAGCCAGATCCCGCTGGCGATGGCCATTCCGGTCGCCGGTATGGTACTGGGCCTGCTGATTGCGGTATTCATCAGCTATCGCAAACCGCGCCAGTACGATCTGGCCAAGATCCTGGATGCCGAGCCCGAAGCAGTCGAGCTCAACCTCACACACATCTGGGTGGCCCTGCTGGCCATTGGCGTGGCGCTGGGGCTACAACTGATGACCAACAGCATCGTACTGGGTGCGCTGGCCGGTTTTGTCATCTTCACCTGCGGCGGCGTCATCAAGTTTCGCGAAAGCCAGGATGCCTTCACTCAGGGGGTGCGGATGATGTCGCTGATCGGCTTCATCATGATCTCTGCCGCCGGTTTTGCCGCCGTCATGAAGGCAACTCACGGGGTCGACTCTCTGGTTCAGGTGGTCGCCTCCGGCATCGGTCAGCACAAGGGGATCGCCGCCTTCCTGATGCTGCTGGTGGGTCTGCTCATCACCATGGGGATCGGTTCTTCCTTCTCCACCGTGCCCATCATCGCCACCATCTATGTGCCGCTCTGTCTGCAGCTTGGCTTCTCACCAATGGCGATCATCGCACTGGTTGGTACCGCTGGCGCGCTGGGGGATGCGGGTTCACCGGCCTCCGACTCGACGCTGGGCCCCACCTCCGGCCTCAACGCCGATGGCCAGCATGACCATATCTGGGACAGCGTGGTGCCCACCTTTATTCACTACAACATCCCGCTGGTGATCTTCGGCTGGATTGCCGCCATGGTGCTCTGATAGCCCCTCGGGCTGCGACCTCTGTACATCACAATGCACAACAAGAAGGCGACCTGATGGTCGCCTTCTTTATTTATTCGGCTAGATGAACAACAGCACGGTAGCTTGTGGTGGCGGTGAAAAGGCACCGCTCGCTAACCCAGCGCAACCTCCTGCATGATGCTCCGATTGATAAAGTAGCGATGGCAGAACAGCAGAAAGTCCTGCAGCGGCAAGGGCCTCGAGTAGAAATAGCCCTGAATTTCATCCACCCCTATGCTCAGCACCGCCTTCAGCTCATCGTTGTTTTCCACCCCTTCCGCCACCACCCGCACACCTAGTTGATGAGAGAAGCTGGTGATCGCCTCGACGAACAGGGCCTGACGGGTGTCATTGTCGATGGCCGTGATAAATGAGCGGTCGATCTTGAGCTTGTCGAAATAGAGTTCCCGCAAGTAGGAGAACGATGACCAGCCGGTACCGAAATCATCGAGGGCCACCCGCACTCCAATCTGACGCAGGGTGTCGATGATCTGCTTGCTCAGCTCGATATCATCCAGAGCAATCGTTTCGGTCAGCTCGACGATCAGCTGTTGCAGGCTTAGCGGCCCCTCTCTCATGTTCTCATCCAGCTGGGCTGCCAACTCCATAGTGAACATGGAACTCGAGAGGTTGACCGAGATCTCCAGCGGTTCAATCAAGTCGCTCGGGAAAGTAGCGAGATCATGTTGCAAGCGCCGGAAGATCCATAACCCGAGCGCCTCCCCCAGCCCGTTATCTTCCGCCAGCGAAATGATATCGAGTGGCGGAATAAACCCGTACTCCGGGTGATTCCAGCGGATCAGTACCTCAGCCCCCAGTCGCACCGTGCCTTGACCACGGACAATCGGCTGATAGTAGAGGCTCAACTGCAAATTGCTGTGGTGCTGGAGCAGCTCGCGCAACTCGGTCGACAAACGGCGGTTACGCAGATAGTGCTGATACATGCTGCTGGAGAAAACCACGTAACGATTCAGCCGCTTGCGCTTGGCACTGTCGAGGGCGATATCGGCAAACAGCAGCATCTCCTCCGGCGTGTGTACCGGTCGCACGTACTGGCTGACCCCCATAAAGACCCGCACCCGGTGGGCGGGATCAGTCGCCAAGGCGAGCCCGGCAAGTTCGTTACGCAGCTGCTCCAGAAATGGAAAGCGCAAATAGGTGGGCATAACGCCGGAAATAATGATGGCAAACTCATCGCTACCGGTGCGGGCGGCAAAGATACCGTCAACCGATACCGCGCTGATCCGCTCGGCCAGTTGCGTCAGCAATGCATCCCCCACCTCGTAGCCCAGGCTGTCATTTACCTCCCTGAAATGGCCAAGATCCACCAGACAGACGGTCACGCTACTGCGCCCCCCTTTATGTCCCGTCAGCTGCTTGAGGTGTTTGATCAAGGAGGCCCGGTTCGGCAAGCGGGTTAGCGCATCATTCCACGCAAGAAAGTGCTGGTGGCGCACTTCGCGAAACAGCATCAGCAGCATCACCACGGTCGCCAACATCAAGAAAGCCAGAATGAAGAAGTTCTGGATACGCGACGAGTTGAGTACCTCCCGCTGGGCAATAGCGGATGGACCTGTGAAATTTTTCACCATCACATCGCGGATCGCAGCCAGATCCCGAGCCAACTCCTCGGCAAAACGAGCAAGTTCTTTTGAATCTCGCTCTCCGCTGACCACGGCCTGCTCATACTTCTCGAACAGAGTCATGATCTTGCCTGCTGCCTGTTCAGCCCCAAAGCGGGTTCTCACCGGCTTGGCCTCCTCCCCGTGCAGGAAGACATCGAGCCGGTTCCAGGCAATATCAAAGCGCTTGTTCATCTCTTCCTGACTGGTCGAACCGGTACGATAGAGAGAGAGCGCTTCATCAAAGCCATGGATTTCCAACTCCAGCTGCGCCAACGCCCAGGCGGAGAGTTGGGTATAGCGGGTCACAGCATTAAAAGCACGGTCATAGTTCCAGACCGACCAGATGGCAACCCCCAAAAAGGCAGTCACCATCAGGATCAAGCTCAGAAACTTGCCGCGCAGCATCTTATTTGCTCTCGATCGCCGTCAGTTGCCACACCATCCGGCTGTGATAGAGCTCCTTGTTCAGCTCCGGGTGATCAGAGAGGGGATAAATGATCCAGAGCGGCCCCTTGTTGCGCAGGGTCAACGCCTTGCCATCCTGCTTCTCGGCCAGCAGTACCGCATATTTATCCCCATCTTCCAGCGGCACCGCCGCCCAGTAGTCATTGATGGCGACCGCCTTGACCTCCCCACTCTTGAGACCATATATCTTGACCAGATTTCGCAGCAGCACGCCACGATAGGTGTGGTCTCCCTCGGTCCACGGGGTCTGGGTCTTGACCTCTGTCTGAGGTAAAGCCTCAAACTCGGCCCGGGTCAACACGACCTCCCCTTTACCATTGCAACAGCCATCCCCCTTGATCTTGAGAAAGGGATCATCAGCCAACACCATGCCAGAAACGAGACAGCCGGATAACAGCAGTATCCTGCCAAGCCATCCACCCATGATAGACCTCCGTATCGTACTGTTTGTTTTATTGGTTTCACTCTGTCCACCCACAGGGAAACTGCAGAGTCATAATGCAAAACAATGTTGCTGCAACCAGCTCACCACAACAGGCAACCAGCATCAGGCTGTACCCGAATGCCACCTAAAGCATGGCATCCAGGCTCCGAATGTCGCAACCGCACCGGAAAATATTCATGTCCCTTTGGTTCACGACCTGGCTTGTGGAACAGAAATATGACCCCCATACAGGCAAACTGACGGTACAGTCCCTATCGCAGATACAAAAAAAGGCCGCTCAATGAGCGGCCTTCTTCATAACGGGATCAGCAATCAGCTTTCGCGACGCTTGCCACCGAATTTGCGATCTTTGTTGAAGCCACCTTCACGGCGCTCCCCGCTCTTGTTGAACGGACGGTCACCCTGGGGACGGCGATCCTTGTTGAAAGGACGGTCGCCACGGAACGGACGATCACCACGGGGCGGACGGCTGCTGGTGTTGCCACCGGCCGGCACTTCGGTGTAGCGGGTGATCTGCAGCGGACGCTGGCAAACACGGGCTTTCTTGATCACTTCCAGTACATCGGCGGTCATGCCTTTCGGCAGATCGACGGTGGAAAAATCATCAGCGATGTCGATGTTGCCGATGAAGCGGCTCTCGATGTTCGCTTCGTTGGCGATGGCGCCCACGATCTGGCCCGGCTTGACGCCGTGATGGGCACCCACGTCTACGCGGTAGCGCTCCATCTCCACATCCGGGTTGTCTTTCAGCGGACGCGGCTCCAGGGACGGCATGCGACGGGCAGGACGATCGCCACGGTCACCGAAGTCACGACCGCCACGGTCGTTGAAGTCACGGCGCTCGAAGCCACCACGATCGTTGCTGTTGTTGAACAGCGGATCCGGAATGGAGTCATCCAGCAGCAGCGGTTGGTCACCCTGTACCAGCTTGGCCAATGCAGCAGCCAGCTCCAGCGGATCGGCAGAATCCTCTTCGATCAGCTCGTTTACCAGGTTATGGTAGATCTCGAGCTCTTCACCCATCATGGTTTCGCGGATGCGCTCCTTGAACTTGGCCAGACGATGCTGGTTGATGTCCTCGGTGCTCGGCATCTTCATCGGCTCGATGGCCTGACGGGTTGCGTGCTCGATGGCGCGCAGCATGCGACGCTCGCGGGGAGCGACGAACAGGATGGCTTCGCCTTTACGACCAGCACGACCGGTACGGCCGATACGGTGAACGTAAGATTCGGTGTCGTACGGAATGTCGTAGTTCACTACGTGAGTGATGCGCTCAACGTCCAGACCACGGGCGACAACGTCGGTGGCGATCAGGATATCCAGCTGGCCTTGACGCAGTTTGTCGACGGTACGCTCACGCAGTTTCTGCGGGATGTCGCCGTGCAGCGCTTCACAGGCGTGACCACGGGCGGCCAGCTTGCCAGCCAGCTCTTCGGCAGCGTTCTTGGTACGCACGAACACCAGCAGGGCTTCGTAGGATTCCACTTCCAGCAGACGGGTCATGGCGTCCAGCTTGTGCAGACCGGTTACCTGCCAGTAGCGCTGGCGAATAGTGGTAGCGGTAGCAGTCTTGGAGGCAATTTTGATCTCTTTGGGCTGCTTCAGGTGCTTCTGGGCCACGCGACGGATCTGCTCCGGCATGGTGGCAGAGAACAGGGCAACCTGACGAGTGCTCGGGCACTGCTCCATGATCCAGTCAACGTCGTCGATGAAGCCCATACGCAGCATTTCATCAGCTTCGTCCAGTACCAGAGCTTTCAGGCCGGAGAGGTCCAGGTTCTTGCGACGGATCAGGTCCATCACGCGGCCCGGAGTACCAACGACAACCTGGGCACCGCGACGCAGGGCGCGGGTCTGGGTTTCGTAAGAGGCACCGCCGTAGATGGGCAGTACGTGGAAATCAGGCATGTGGTGGGCGTAGCGTTGGCACGCTTCAGCCACTTGCAGCGCCAGTTCGCGGGTAGGCGCCAGCACCAGGATCTGGGTGTTGCGGTTACCAGCTTCCAGACGAGACAACAGAGGCAAGGCAAAAGCAGCGGTCTTCCCTGTACCGGTTTGCGCCTGCCCCAGCAGATCGTGTCCCGCCATCAGGTGGGGAATTGCTGCGGCCTGGATCGGTGACGGGCGCTCATAGCCCACGTCCTGCAGCGCTTTCAATACAGGCGCGGCCAGTCCAAGCTCACTAAAAAGGGGCAGTTGTTCGGTATCAGACATAGATTCTTCCAGATTAAGGCAGGCGGCTAACACCGCGGAATAGCAAAAAGGCGGCGATTATAGCGCCACTTTGTTCTGCTGTCTTGAAAAATGTGATAAGCCTCTCAAGACGTTGGCAATTATAGAGGGATCTGACGAGTATGGCTTGCTTATTTTGCACTCATAGTGCGTTATTGCAGATCACTCCTCGCTGGAGTCCTTGCCCCGCTTGTGTTTGAGCACCGCCATGGTCAGTCGGCTGGTGCACAATAAACGCTCACGTTCGTCCCGAATTTCAATCTGCCACACCTGGGTCGTTGCTCCCAGATGGAGCGGCGTGCAACGCCCGGTCACCACCCCTTCCCGTTTGGCCCGCAGATGGTTGGCATTTACCTCCAGCCCCACACAGTAGCTATCTGGCCCGACCGCCATATTGGCGGCAATCGATCCCAAGGTTTCCGCCAGCACCACAGATGCGCCGCCATGCAGCATGCCAAGGGGCTGGTGAGTGCGATGATCCACCGGCATGGTCGCTTCAAGCCAATCGGTGCCAAAAGCCGTGTAGACGATATCGAGATGGGCCATCAGGGTGTTGCGAGAGGTGGCGTTGAGCCCCTCCAGACTCATGGGTTTACGCCAGATGGGCGCAATATCGTGACTCATTGCGAGCAGACTCCTTATGTAAGTGATGAATGCGTACCGATATGAGTGAAACGCCCTCCATCGGCAAAATGGTTCGGTTATGTGAGTTGTTGGTTACCGGGTAACTTGGTAACAACGCAGCCCCGACCCGGAGCTGCGTGTTACACAATCATGCCCTTAAGCGGGATGTCACCAGGGGTAGGTAACGCCGGGCCACTCGGACCAAGGCACATCTCGCCCCGGCAAGCGGGGGGCTGGCCACTGCCACACCCTGACGAGCCACTCGCGCAGCTGAATCTCCAGCTCCTCATCCGTGATGGGCGCCTCTGCCACCTTCCAGAAGAAGAGCTCCACCGCTACCTCCGGCAGCACCGAGGGGTAGAGATAAACCCCGCCCCAAAATTGCGGCTCCCGATCCGGGCTCCAGAGACCATAGGCAAAGGAGCGCTTGGCCAGAAACTCCGACTGCTGCCACTCCAGATCTCCTTCGTGCTGGCTCAGGCTGAAGTTGGCTGAGGGCCAGATATCGTTCGGGCGAAACAGCTGATGGAGCTGCTCGCGCTCGCGCAACATGGCGACAAACTCCACCACAGCCTGAGCGGGGGTAGCGGGTAACAGCAAGAAACGTGGATGCCGATAAGCCTTCGGCACCCGAAACCGCTTGGGAAACGTCAGCATCAGAGCAGCTCCAGCAGGGCTTGCAATGGATGTTTGAGCTTTTCCCCCTCCATCCGCTTGACCTGACTGCGGCACGAATAGCCGGTCGCCAGGCAGCGCGCTTTGGGTAGACGGGCTAGCGGGTCAGCCCAGCTCAACCCATAGATGCCCTTGGAGTTCTCCACCTGTTTGACATCGTGACCATAGGTGCCCGCCATACCGCAACACCCCACAGAGACCGGCTGCAAACTGGCCCCAAAGCGGCCAAACAGGGTGCTCCAGTCACCGTGAGTGGAGGGCTTGGCGGTCTTCTCGGTGCAGTGGGCAAACAGATACCAGGGCTCGCTCCCCTCCTCGCTCTTGGTCTTGTCGGTTCGAGCAGGCAACTGATCTACCGGCAGCGAGAGCAGCCACTCCTGCGGCAACAACACCTGAAAATCGCCGCGAGCCGACCCCAACGCCTTGGCATACTCGTCGCGATAGCAAAGCACCATGGCCGGATCCACCCCCACCATGGGAATGCCAAGTGCCGCTACCTTATTGAGGAACTGGGCGCTGTTGGCCGCGGTACGGGCAAAGGCGCGCAGGAATCCCTTGATATGCTGGGGTTTACCGTTGGGTTTAAAGGGCAGCAAGTAGGGCTGGAAGCCGAGCTTGCTGGCGAGTTTCACCAGGTCGCGCACCACAGGGGCGTCGTAATAACTGGTGAAGGGGTCCTGCACGATGAGCACAACCTGCTTGCGCTGCTCGGCACTCATCCGCTCCAGTCCCGGCAGATCAAAATAGCGGGCGCGGTTATCGTGCAGGCTCTCGGCAAGGGTAGGCACCGAGAGCAGCGGCACATCGACCATGCCGATACTCTTCTCGGTCGCCTTCTGGGCCCACTCTTTTTCGAGGAAGAAGTTGACCAGCTTCGGCGCCTTGGCAAGCAGCGGCGCATAGCTCTCCACCGTGCCGACGAAGTAATCCTTGGGGGCGCGCAGGTAGCGGCCGTGGTAGAGCTGCATAAAGCGGGCGCGAAAATCGGGCACATCCACCTTGATCGGGCACTGGCTGGTGCACGCCTTGCAGGCCAGACAGCCCGCCATCGCCTCCATCACCTCGTGGGAGAAGTCATACTCGCCGCGCTGTTTGGCCCAGCTGTTGCGCACCTTGTCCACCAGCTGTTTGAAGCGCACACCACCGGATTGCAGCGCCACCTCTTCCGCCAGCGGGTCAAAGCCCTGCTCCGCCAGCTGACGCAACCATTCACGCATCAGGCCCGCCCGCCCCTTGGGGGAGTGGCGACGATCACGGCTGATCTTGACCGAGGGGCACATGGGGGAGTCGGTCTCGAAGGTGAAGCAGAGACCGTTGCCGTTGCAATCCATGGCGCGGGTGTAGCTGGTGCGCACCGCGAGCGGGATCTGGCGGTCATACTTGCCGCGCTTGGGCCCATCCACCGACACCAGCTCGGCGCCGCTACCGTAGGGGATACAGATCTTGCCCGGGTTGATGCGGTTGGTCGGGTCGAACGCCCCCTTGACCCGCTGCAGCTCTTCCCACAGCTCGCCAAAGAAGGCGGGGCTGTATTCGGAGCGAAAGCCCTTGCCGTGCTCGCCCCACATCAGACCGCCATATTTGGCGGTCAGCGCCACCACCTGATCGGAGATGCGGCGCAGCAGCACCTCCTGCTCGGGATCGCACAAATCCAGCGCCGGACGCACATGCAGCACACCGGCATCAACGTGGCCAAACATGCCGTAGTCGAGGCCGTGGGCATCCAGCAGAGCGCGAAACTCCATGATGAAATCGGCCAGTGACTCGGGCGGCACGGCGGTATCTTCGGTGAAGGCCACCGGCTTCTTGCGCCCTTCGGCGTTGCCCAGCAGCCCCACCGACTTCTTGCGCATGGTGTAGATGGTTTCGATGCTCGGCAGGTGGTCACACACCTGATAGCCGATAATCCCGGCCTCCGCCTTGGCCAGCAGCGCGTCGATACGACGGCACAGCTCCGCCACCTTGGCCTTGTGTTCTACCTCGTCGGTATCGGCAAACTCGACAATGTTGAGTCCCTGCAGATCCTTGCCGGGCACATCCTGAATAAGTTCTTTGACCGAATGCCAGATGATGTCGGCGCGGGCCAGCCCGAGCACTCGAGAGTCCACCGTCTCCACCGACAGCGCTTGGGCCTCAACCATAAAGGGGGCATTGCGCAGGGCGGAGGGGAAACTGTCGTACTTGACGTTAACGAGCGTGCGGTAGCGCGGGATGGGGGTGATGTTGAGTTTGGCTTCGGTGATAAAGCCGAGAGACCCTTCAGATCCGCACAGCACCCGGCTCACATCCAGCGTGTCGGTATCCGGTTGATAGAGGTGCTTGAGATCGTAACCGGTCAGAAAGCGGTTGAGCTTGGGGAAGGTCGCCTCGATGTCGGCGCGGCGCTCCTTGCCGATGCGATAGAGGGTGCGATAGATCTCCCCTTCCCGACTCTCCAGCGCCAGCTTGTCGGCCAGTCGCTCACCGGTCAGCGGCTCGGTCGCCATCAGGTCGCCATTCTCCAGCACCGCTTTGAGACCAAGCACGTGATCCGAGGTTTTGCCGTAAACCAGTGACCCCTGCCCCGAGGCGTCGGTGTTGATCATGCCCCCTAAGGTGGCGCGGTTGGAGGTGGAGAGATCCGGCGAGAAGAAGTAGCCATGGGGCTTGAGATAGGCGTTGAGCTGGTCTTTCACCACCCCGGCCTGGGCGCGCACCCACCCATCCTCCAGATTAATTTCCATGATCTGGTTCATATAACGGGAGAGATCGACGATAATGCCGCCGCCCAATGACTGACCATTGGTACCGGTACCGCCACCGCGAGGGAAAAAACTCAAGGAGGCGAACGCCGGCTCTGCGGCCAGCTTGAGCATTGCTGCTATGTCGTCCGCACTGCGCGGATAGAGAACCGCCTGAGGTACTACCTGATAGACGCTGTTATCCGTCGCCATCGCCAACCGGCTTGCATAAGACTTTTCGATATCACCACGAAATGCGCTGCGCTCTAGCAACTCAAGAAACTGCAGGGTTGCGGGTGACAAACTGTCCTGGTAATCGAGTCTCGGGATCATGAATCCTTGTTCCCATCCTTTGCTTGATGCCGGCACGCCGGCGACAACGACTGGCCAGCCGCCTGTCAATGGCAGTCAGGCCAGTCCGCTCACATGTGAGCGGGCAGTATATCAGCTAGAAAACCGCTTGCGCTTGGCAATATTCACCATTTGAAAGGAGGACTTTTATGGCTCACCACAGCCATGTTATCAGTACGCTGGTCACCACCGAAAAACAGGCGCTTACCCTGTCGCTGTTCGGTTGTATCACCTTTGCCATCTTCGGCATCGGCTACGGCCTCTTCGTCGGTTCCAACGCCATCATGCTCGATGGTATCTTCACCCTGTTCAGCATGGGCATGACAGGCCTCGGTCTTGTTACCGCCTATCTCGTTACCCGCCCTTCCGATGCGCGCTTCCAGTACGGCTACGCCCACTTCGAGCCCATCACCAACGTCATCAATGGCGCCATTATCTTGCTGCTCTGCCTTGGCGCTCTCTATAGCGGCATCACCACCCTGCTGGATGGCGGACGAGAGATCGATCTCGGCCACGCCCTTATATATGCCGCCGTCTCCACCTTCTTCTGCGCCATCATCTATCGCATCGAAGCCCAAGTCGCCGAGCAGGTTGACTCCGAACTGGTGCGGGTAGACTCCAAGGAGTGGCTGGTGGATACCCTGCTCAGCGCCACTCTGCTTATCGGTTTCGTGGTCGCCATTGGCCTTGATGCCATCGGCTACGGCCAATACAACCGTTACATAGACCCGGTGCTGGTCTCGCTGCTGGCCCTCTGCGCCACCCTCATTCCCATCAAGGTGCTCGGTCGCAACCTGCGGGAAGTGTTGAAGATCGCCCCCAAGGGAGATGTGCCACGGCAAGTCGAGCAGGAGATCGAGGCGCTGCGCCAGCGCCACGGCATCGAGTGCTACAGCCATCTGGCCAAAAGCGGTCGCCGCTTCGATCTGGAATTGAACATTCTGGTGGCGCCGGGTCAGGAGTGGCCCGTCGAACGTCAGGATGCCCTGCGCCAGGAGCTCTGGTCTCGCCTTGGCGACACCCTGGGCGATGCCTGGCTCTCGGTCTGTTTCACCCGCGAAAAGCGCTGGTTGTAACGACCGCACGGGGGAGAGCGGCACCGCCGCCTCCCCTGTCGCATCACAACCCCATCACGCCTCGCTGACGCTGCTCTTGCCAAATTGGCGCCAGCCGCTATCATCAGGGCTCATTTTTCACCCGAGGTTTTATTGCCCATCATGGACAATCCCCGAAGTTGCCCTTCGTCTCTCTCTGTCAAAGCCTATCTTTTTCTGCTTAATCAGCGCCTCTGAATAACACCTTTGCCTTGCTGTTACTGCGGCCATCGCGCGCCGTGATCACTCTCTGCTCTGTCTGTTTTTATTGAGGTCATACAATGGAATTGCTGCTGGATCCCCATATCTGGATTGGTCTGTTTACCCTGATCATTCTGGAAATCGTGCTGGGGATCGACAACCTGGTCTTTATCGCCATCCTGGTGAAAAAACTGCCCCCCGCCCAACGGGACAAGGCGCGCATCATCGGCCTGTCGCTGGCCCTGCTGATGCGACTTGGGCTCTTGAGTGTCATGTCATGGCTGGTCACCCTGACCACCCCGATTTTGCACCTGTGGGATCACCCCTTCTCCGGTCGGGACCTGATCCTGATGGGGGGCGGCCTGTTCCTGCTGTTCAAGGCCACCTCCGAGCTGCATGAGCGGCTGGAAGCCAAACCCCAGGATGATGGCCCGGTCGGCGCCTACGCCAGCTTTGGCGTGGTGATCGCCCAAATTCTGGTGCTCGATGCGGTCTTCTCGCTCGACTCCATCATCACCGCCGTCGGCATGGTAGAACACCTTGGCGTGATGATGGCCGCCGTGACCATCGCCATGGTGGTGATGGTGCTCGCCTCCAAGCCGCTGACCCGCTTCGTCAACGCCCACCCCACCGTGGTGGTGCTCTGTCTGAGCTTCCTGCTGATGATCGGCTTCAGCCTGGTGGCGGAAGGATTCGGCTTCCATATTCCGAAGGGCTACCTCTACGCAGCCATCGGCTTCTCGGTGCTGATCGAGTTTTTCAACCAGCTGGCCCAGCGCAGCGCCATGCGTCACGAATCCAAACAGCCCCTGCGTGAGCGCACCACCGCCGCCATCTTCAAATTGATGGGCAGCAAGGCCTATCAGGATCAGCCGGATGACGATCTGGATGCCCCGGCCGTAGCGCCGGTGAGCTTTGGCGAGGAGGAGCGCTATATGGTGACCGGCGTACTGTCGCTGGCCGAACGCTCCATTCGCACCATCATGACCCCGCGCTCGGAGATGGCCTGGATCGATATCAACGACTCCAGCGACGAGATCCGCGCCCTGCTGCAGCGCGAGCCCCACAGCCTGTTCCCTATCTGTGACGGGGATCTGGACGAAGTGATCGGAGTGGTCAAGGCGCGCGATCTGCTGTTTGCCTTGAACGAAGGGCAATCTTTGAGCGAACTGGCCAAGCAGAACGATCCCATTATCGTGCCGCAGACCATCAACGTGATCCGCCTGCTGGCGGAGCTGCGCAAAGCCAAGGGGAGCCTTATTCTGGTCTCCGACGAGTTTGGCGTGATCCAGGGGCTGGTCACCACCCACGATCTGCTGGAGGCCATCGTCGGCGAGCTGCCGGACGAGGACGAAACCCCGGATATCGTGCGCGATGGCGAAGGGTGGCTGATCAACGGCAGCACCAACATCCACCATGTGGAGCAGGTGCTGGAGCATGAGGGGCTGGTGAGCGAGAGCGATGAATACGTGACCCTGGCGGGCATGCTGCTCTCCCACTTCGGCACTCTGCCTACCTCGGGCCAGCAGTTGCAACTGCAGCAGCTCAACTTCGAGGTGATCGAGGTGAGCGAGCGGCGCATCGAGCGGGTGAAAGTGATGCCCGCCGCGGCTTGAGCCTGCCACCAGCAGAAAACCGAAGAGGGCCAGACGGCCCTCTTTTTTATGCTTCAACTTTATGCCTCAACGCCTCCTTTACCGGCGGTTTGTGCCGATTGCTGCATCAAGCACAATTCTCTTGTGCAATTACCCCTCTTTTTCACAACAAGATGGCGGCATAAAGTGGCCTCACTTCCACCATGAGGAACTCAAGATGAGCCACGATCACCTGTTCTGCCCGCTGCGCCTTGGCCAGCTGCACCTTGCCAACCGCATCGTCATGCCCCCCATGACCCGCTCCCGTGCCAGTCAGCCCGGTGATGTGGCCAACGCCATGATGGCGAGCTACTACGCCCAGCGCGCCGAGGCGGGCCTGATCATCAGCGAAGGCACCCAAATCGACCCCATGGGCAAGGGCTATGCCTGGACGCCGGGCATCTACAGCGCCGAGCAGATCGCTGGCTGGAAACTGGTGACCGATGCCGTGCACGCCAAGGGGGGCACCATCTTCGCCCAGCTCTGGCACGTGGGCCGGGTCACCCATCCGGACAACATCGGCGGCGCCCAGCCCATCTCCGCTTCAGCCCTGCCCGCAGTGGGTGTCAAGGTGTTCGTCGATAACGGCAGCGATGCGCCAGGCTTTGTCGAGACCGTCACCCCGCGCGCCATGACCCAGGCCGATATCGATGCGGTAGTGGGCCAGTTCCGTCAGGCGGCTCGCAACGCCATCAGCGCCGGTTTTGACGGTATCGAGCTGCACGCCGCCAACGGTTATCTGATCAACCAGTTCCTCGACTCCGAATCCAACGCCCGCACCGACAATTACGGCGGATCGCTGGAGAACCGGCTGCGCTTTCTCAAAGAGGTGACCGAGGCAGTCAGCAGCGAAATCGGCGCCGATCGGGTTGGGGTGCGTCTTGCGCCACTCACCACCCTCAACGGCACCGTGGATGCCAATCCGCAGGAGACCTATCTGGCGGCCGCCCGTCTGCTGGGCCAGCTCAATGTCACCTACCTGCACATTGCCGAAGCGGACTGGGACGATGCCCCCCTGATGCCGGAGAACTTCAAGCAGGGTCTGCGCGATGCCTTCCCCAACACCCTGATCTACGCCGGCAAATATGATGGCAAGCGGGCTCGCACCGCCCTCGAAGCGGGCTGGGCCGACATGATTGGATTTGGCCGCCCCTTCGTTGCCAACCCGGATCTGCCGAACCGGCTGCGTCACGGCTATCCGCTGGCCCCCCACGATCCGGCCACCCTGTTTGGCGGCGGCGAAAAAGGGCTGACAGACTACCCCGTCTATCAGGCCGATGACGCAGCTACCCGCAGCTGATTGTCGATGGCCAACCGGCCACGTAACGCAGGCCCCACAGGTTGGGGCCTGCTGTATTGTTGCCCATTCGCGGCAGTGGCGGTTTCACTGTCTTGCTGTTGCAATGATCTCGTTGTTCTCTCCCCTCGCTTTCACAAGGAGTCATCATGAATCACACCCAAGCCTGGTGCTGGCATGCCCCCGGTGAACCGACCCAGCTTACCCTCGTCGACCTGCCCCTGACACCGCTCGCCCCTGACGAGGTACTGGTGGCAAACCGGGTTATCGCCTTCAATCCGGTGGACTGGAAGCTGATCGAATATGGCCACTCCCACTGGCAGGATGGTAAGGTGCCCGGCGTCGATGGCATGGGCACTATTGTGGCCCTCGGCACCAACGTCAGCCATCTGCGTCTCGGTGCCCGGGTCGCCTACCACACCGATCTGCGCCACCACGGCAGCTTTGCCCGCCACACTAGAGTACCGGCCCGCGCCCTGCTGCCAGTGCCCGATGCCCTGAGTGACGAGGCGGCCGCCGCCCTGCCCTGTCCCGGCCTCACCGCGTGGCAGGCGCTGGCCAAGCTGCCGCGCCTGCACGGGGAAGCGCTGCTCATCACAGGTGCCGGCAGCAGCGTCGGCCGCTTTGCGGTACAGCTCGCCCTCAAGCAAGGAGCGCGAGTCTTTGCCAGCGCCAGCCCACGCCACCATCACTGGCTCAAACAGATCGGTGTGCAGGGTGTAGCCGATTATCGGGATCCCGACTGGCTGGCCACCTTGCAGACTGCCAACGGTAACGAGCCGTTCGAGGGGATCATCGATCTGGTCTCCAGCCAACAGGCAGAGAGCCTGCTGCCTGCCCTTGGCTACTACGGTCACATGGTGACTGTGCTCGGGCGCATCCCGCACAATCCGTTGCCCGCCTTTAGCCATTGCCACTCATTGCACGAGATTGCGCTGGGCGCCCAGCACGCCTTTGGCTCGGACAAACAGTGGAGCCGACTGGTGGCCGCCGGTGTCGCCATGATGGAGCAGATGGTGAGCGGCGAGCTGACCCTACCGCCGCTGGTGGTCGGCGACTTTGAGGAACTACCCACCCTGCTCGAGCGCTTCAAGCGCGAAGGACAGGGTGAGAAGTTTCTGGTGCGAGTGGCGTAACACTGCCTTCCCCGGCAACCACACCAGCCTTTGAAAGATGAGAGGCCCGCCAGTGATGGCGGGCCTCTCTTTATATCCACTGCATGTCATCTCGACTTCATTGGCGCCTGACTCAATGCAGGATCACCCCGTGAGTCTCGGCATAACTGCGGATCTCCCGGGTCAGCCGCGCCTTGTCGGCCAGAGAGAGCCAGCTCGCCTCAACGGCATTGAGCGACAAGCGGCAGAGCTGACTCATGGTCGCGCCAAGGCCATCGGCCAGCGCCACAAAGTTGGCATTCATATAGCCGCCAAAGTAGGCGGGGTCGTCCGAGTTGATGGTGACGCAGAGCCCCTGCTCCAGCAGCCGCAACACATTGTGCTGGGCCATATCGCCGAACACCTTGAGCCTTGTGTTGGAGAGAGGGCAGACGGTGAGCGGCAAGCGGGTATCCGCCAGATAGCGCAGCAGCTCGGGATCGTCTGCCGAACGCACCCCGTGATCGATGCGGCATACCTGCAGCTCGTTGATCGCCTGCCAGATGTAGTCGGCAGGCCCCTCTTCACCGGCATGGGCCACCACCGGCAGCCCCAGCTCTCGGCAGCGGGCAAAGACCCGGGCAAACTTGGTCGGCGGATTGCCCTTCTCCCCCGAGTCGAGGCCGATACCGTGAATGCTTGACAGGAAGGGCATAGCCTCTTCCAACGTCGCAAAGGCATCCTCTTCGCTCAGGTGGCGCAAAAAGCTCATGATCAGCCGCCAGCTGATGCCAAACTCCTTCTCCCCGGTCTGCAGCGCCCGCTCGATGCCGCCCAGCACAGTGGCAAAGGGGATACCGCGAGCGGTGTGGGTCTGCGGGTCGAAGAAGATCTCCACATGCACCACCTTGTCGGCGGCGCAACGCTCAAGATAGGCCCAGGTGAGGTCGAAGAAGTCCTGCTCGGTCACCAGCACGCTGGCGCCGCGATAGTAGAGGTCGAGAAAGGATTGCAGGCAGTCAAAGTCATAGGCGGCGCGCACGCTGGCCACGTCGGGCCAGGGCAGTGGCACACCGTTGCGGCGGCCCAGCTCAAACATCAGCTCGGGTTCGAGGCTGCCCTCGATATGCAGGTGCAGCTCCAGTTTCGGCAGTCCGGCGATAAATAGCGCGGCGGTGAGGTGTTCGGGTGTGACTGGCTTGGAAATCGGGGTGTCCATAGCGACGGCTCCATCAGCAAAGTGATCCGGCGTCAGCCCCTCCACCAGACTGACCCGACGGCAGCTTTATTGTGCACCGAAGTGGCGAGACAGGGGAGACTTGTCATCAAACAGACTTATAATGGCGTCACAAAAATCATAAATGATTGAACATCTTAACGATTGGCGGCTCGCCTGCGCCCTGACAAGGAGTTTTCATGAAGAAGAACGTCATCTGCGATATCGACGGTGTCATCCTGCACAACAACGATCTCATCCCCGGTGCCGACCGTTTCGTCCATCGCCTGCTGGAGCAGGGCAGCAAGCTCTTGTTCCTCACCAACTACCCGGCCCAGACCCAGAAAGATCTGCAAAACCGCTTCCGTTCCGCAGGTATCGAAGTGCCGGAGGAGTGCTTCTACACCTCCGCCATGGGCACCGCCGACTTTCTCAAGCGACAGGATGGCAAGAAGGCCTATGTGATCGGTGAAGGGGCGCTGACCCACGAGCTCTACAAGGCCGGTTTCACCATCACCGATATCGACCCGGACTTCGTGGTGGTGGGCGAGACCCGCAACTACAACTGGACCATGATGCAACAGGGCGCCAAGTTCGTCGATCAGGGGGCCCGCTTTATCGCCACCAACCCCGATACCCACGGCCCCATGATGCACCCGGCCTGCGGCGCCCTGTGCGCCCCCATCGAGCGGATGACCGGCAAGAAGCCGTTCTATGTCGGCAAGCCGAGCGCCTGGATCATCCGTGCGGCGCTCAACCGGATGGAGGCCCACTCCGACGACACCATCATCATCGGCGACAACCTGCGCACCGACATTCTGGCGGGCTTTCAGGCCGGTCTCGAAACGGTGCTGGTGCTCTCCGGGGTGAGCAAGGTCGCCGATATCGACCGCATGCCGTTTCGCCCGAACCATATTTTCGACTCCGTGGTCGACATCGATATCGTCTAATCACCACCCAAGCGTTAAACAGGGCAGGTCTCTCCTGCCCTTGCAGGATCTGTTATGGAACCCATTCTGATCGCTGTGGCCTTTGGCTGCGGCATGGTAGTCAATCTGATTGGCCTGCCCCCCCTGCTCGGCTTTCTGGCCGCCGGTTTTATCCTCAACGGCATGGGATATGAAAATACTCCTGCCCTGAGCGAGGTAGCCGATCTCGGCGTCACCTTGCTGCTGTTCACCATCGGTCTCAAGCTCAATATCAAGACCCTGATGCGGCGCGATGTGTGGGGTACCACCAGCCTGCACCTGCTGCTCTCCACCCTGCTCTTTACCGTGGTACTGCTGGTCTGCAAGGGACTGGGGCTTGAACTTGCCCTGTCGCTGGACTGGAAGCTGGCGCTGCTGCTGGGCTTTGCCCTCTCCTTCTCCAGCACTGTCTTTGCGGTCAAGGTGCTGGAAGATCGCAGCGACATGAATGCCCTCTACGCCCGCATCGCCATCGGGGTGCTGGTGATGCAGGATGTGTTCGCCGTGGCGTTTCTGGCCTTCTCCAGCGGCAAGTGGCCCAGTATCTGGGCGCTCTGGGTACTGGGATTGCCGCTGCTGCGCCCGCTGCTGTTCAAGCTGCTGGAGCGTGCCGGGCACGGCGAGCTGCAGGTGCTGTTCGGGGTGTTTTTGGCGCTGGTGGTCGGGGCCGCCGGTTTTGAAGTGGTCGGCCTCAAACCGGATCTCGGGGCACTGATCATCGGCATGATGCTCGCCTCTCATCCGGCTGCGGCAGGGCTTGCCAAGGCGCTCTTTAACCTCAAAGACCTCTTTCTGGTCTGCTTTTTTCTCACCATCGGCCTCAACGGCCTGCCGACCCACGACACCATGCTGCTGGCACTGGCGCTGGTGCTGGCCCTGCCGCTCAAAAGTGTCCTCTACTATCTGGTCTACAGCGGCGCACACCTGCGGGTGCGTACCGCCCTGCTCTCGACCCTGGCGCTCACCAACTTCTCGGAGTTTGGCCTGATCGTCGCCGCCATCGCCGCCAAGGCGGGCTGGCTCTCCCACGAGTGGCTGGTGGCGGTCTCGCTGGCACTGGCGGCGAGCTTTATGATCTCCGCCCCGCTCAATGCCCAGAGCGAGCGCATTTATCACCGCATCGGCCACTGGCTGCGGGGATTGCAGGCAAGCAACCTCCATCCGGAAGACAGGCCCATAGAGCTTGGTGATGCCGAGGTGATCATCCTCGGTATGGGGCGGATCGGTCAGGGGGCCTACTTCGAGCTGGAGAACAAGTACGGCAACGTCATCCTCGGGGTGGAGAACGACAGCGAGAAGCTACCCACCCTGCGCGCCCAGGGGATGAACGTCATCGAGGGGGATGCCACCGATACCGACTTCTGGGACAAGGTGCTGCTCTCCAATCAGGTCAATCTGGTGCTGCTGGCGATGCCCCACCATTCGGGGAATCTCTACGCCATCGAGAAGCTGCGCAGCCACGGATTCAACGGCAAGATCGCCGCCATCGTCCGTTTCGAGGACGATATCGCCTCCCTCAGAGAGCAGGGAGTGGATGCGGTATTCAACGTCTACAACGAAGCGGGCAGCGGCTTTGCCCGCCATGTGATCCGCCGCTTGCAGCCGCTTTGAGTTATCGGCCAGCAGCCCTTGGCAAGGGAATGCGCATCGTTTAAGTTATGCACAACCTCGTTTAATAAAACGAACAAACGCGGGGCCGGGATGGCCCCGCGTTCCTATCTGCCGAAGCCAAGGAGGCACCATGAAGACCCTCAACGACTGGATCCTGCTCGATCGCCATGAGGCGGCCCCTACCCCGCTGATGCCAGCCCCTGAGCGCATTAAAGCGGGCAACCCGGCGCAAACGGTGTGGAACCACTACTCCGACCCAAGCCAGCAGTTTCACGTGGGCTTCTGGGCTTGCGAGCCGGGCCGCTGGGCCATCCACTACACCGAGCACGAGTATTGCCAGATGCTGGAGGGGGATGTGGTGATCCACGACAGTGAGGGCGGCCAGCTTGCTCTCAAACCCGGCGATCAATTCGTGATTCCGGCAGGCTTTGTCGGCGAGTGGGAGACCCTTACTCCCTGTCGCAAGGTCTATGTGATCTTCGAACCCGCCTCTGCTTGACGTTCACGTCACCCTGCCCCGTTGCAGCAGCCCTTATCCTGTTGATCTGCTTGACGCTTACGGCATGATTTTCTGCGGTTTTCCCGCTTGCAAAAGGTTTTTCCGCTAGGCATTGTGTCTGACGAGGAATGTAAATGGAATTTCGAGCCCAAACGTGGGGGGCTCATATAAAAATCAAGAGGATTACCGCCAATGTGTTCAATTTTCGGCATTCTGGATATCAAGTCCGATGCAGTAGCCCTGCGCAAATCGGCGCTGGAGATGTCCAAGCGACTTCGTCACCGCGGGCCTGACTGGTCCGGCGTCTACAGCTCCGACAAAGCCATTCTGGTGCACGAGCGTCTGGCCATCGTCGACCCGGGCAATGGCGCCCAGCCGCTCTACAACCCCGAGCGCACCCATGTGCTGGCGGTCAATGGCGAGATCTACAACCACAAGGAGCTGGAGAAGAGCCTCAAGGTCGACTTCCAGTTTCAGACCAAATCCGACTGTGAAGTGCTGCTAGCTCTCTACAAGGAGAAGGGCCCGGCGTTTCTCGACGATCTCAACGGCATCTTTGCCTTCATTCTTTATGACGCCGAACAGGATGCCTACCTGATTGGTCGCGACCACATGGGGATCATCCCCCTCTATACCGGTCGCGACGAGCACGGCAACTTCTATGTCGCCTCCGAGATGAAGGCGCTGGTGCCGGTCTGCAAGAGCGTCGAAACCTTCCCGCCGGGACACTACCTGTGGAGCAAGGATGGCGAGCTCAAACAGTGGTACAAGCGCGACTGGATGGAGTACGCCGCGGTCGAGCACAATGTCAGTGACAAGGCCGAGCTGAAAGCGGCGCTGGAAGCGGCGGTCAAACGCCAGCTGATGTGCGACGTGCCTTATGGCGTGCTGCTCTCCGGCGGGCTGGACTCCTCCGTTATCTCAGCCATTACCAAGCTCTATGCGGCACGCCGCATCGAGGACGATGGCAAGAGTGAAGCCTGGTGGCCACAACTGCACTCCTTCGCCGTGGGGCTCGAAGGCTCACCTGATCTCGCCGCCGCCCGCAAGGTGGCCGATCATCTGGGCACCATCCACCACCAGATCCACTTCACCGTGCAGGAGGGTCTGGATGCCCTGCGCGACGTCATCTATCACCTCGAGACCTATGACGTCACCACCATCCGCGCCTCCACGCCCATGTATCTGATGGCCCGCTACATCAAGGCGATGGGGATCAAGATGGTGCTCTCCGGTGAAGGCTCCGACGAGCTGTTTGGTGGCTACCTCTATTTCCACAAGGCACCCAACGCCCGCGAGTTCCACGAAGAGAACGTGCGCAAGCTCGCCTCTTTGCACCTCTATGACTGCCTGCGCGCCAACAAGTCGATGGCAGCCTGGGGTGTGGAGGGTCGCGTGCCCTTCCTCGACAAGGAGTTCATGGACGTGGCGATGCGCCTGCAGCCCGCCGACAAGATGTGTGGCAAGGGCAAGATCGAGAAGCACATCCTGCGCGAAGCGTTCGAAGATCTGCTGCCCCACGAAGTAGCGTGGCGCCAGAAGGAGCAGTTCTCCGATGGCGTGGGCTATTCGTGGATCGACAGCCTGAAAGCCATGGTGGAACAGGAAGTGACGGATCAGATGTTCGAAGCGGCCGCATTCCGCTTCCCCATCAACACCCCGCTCACCAAGGAGGCCTACTTCTACCGCACCATCTTCGACGAGCACTTCCCGCTGGAAGCCGCCGCCCGTACCGTGCCTTACGGCAAGTCGGTCGCCTGCTCCACCCCCACTGCGCTGGAGTGGGATGCCAAGTTCAAGGAGATGGCCGACCCGTCCGGCCGCGCCGTGATGGACGTGCACCAGCAGGGCTACTAAGCCCGAACGGGTTCACCCGGGCGGATAACGCCAGATAGTAAAAAGCCCTTCACCACGGTGAAGGGCTTTTTCATGTCCCCGCTGCCACGCCCGCCAAACCACATCAGACCACGCAGATAGTTGATTTTTCATAAATATTTAATTTTTTTACCTGCTGACCATTCATTGACAGGGTGTGCTTCGATTGACTATGCCTGAAGGGTGATCAACAGGATCACCACGATGACAACAAGGATCGGGAGGGGGCATGGACGCTAACACTCTATCAAGGATCGGCCTGCTGACAGCACTGCTCGCCAGTCCGTCTGCAATGGCGAATGACAATATCGTGGTACTGCAGCTTGGCAAGGCCTTCAGCAATGAAAAGCTCGACATCAACATCGCCGACGCCAAGTTCCATCATATGTTCTGGCGCTGGGGAGACTCAGGCTGTCAATTTGGGCTGGGGGTACGTGCCGGAACGCTCAAGGTAGAAGATGAAGAGACCGCCAGACTGGGGGGCGGCGCCCGTATCGAATGCCAATGGGGTAACTGGGTGACCTGGCTCCCCGGCGAAATGGTCTGGCTCGATCAGTACCAATTTGGGACTCGCGGCCACGGCTACAAGGATTACGGCGGCCCCTTCCAGTTCGCTCTGGGTATCGGCCTCGGCTACGCCATCACCAAGAATTGGCTGATCGGCTATCAGTATGAGCACATGTCCAACGCCTATATGTATGACAAGAACCCGGGGCTGGACAGCCATACCCTCCATATCGAGTACCGTTTTTAGCTGGACGCCCCCCACTGCAAGCAATATAACGCGATGCAAAAAGCCCTTCACCATGGTGAAGGGCTTTTGGTTATTTCATCTCCTGATAACCGAAGGGGCAGTTACAGATAGAAGATCCCCACGATCAGGGTATGGAAGACAAAGCCGACCATCAGGGGTACCGAGGTGCGCTTGATCACCGCGAACGGGGTCAGCTTGGCCCCGCTGGAGACAGCGATGATCACCCCGGAGACCGGCGACATGGCACGCCCCATGTGGGAGGCCTGTTGCATCGGCAGGATCATGGCGGCGGTATTGACCCCCATGCTCGCCGCAATCTGCGGGATCAGCTCGACAAAGGCGAGGAAGGGCGCATTGCCGGAGCCCATGATGATGGCGGCAACCAGCGTAACCAATGCAAAAACGATCGCCATGGCAAAGGCAGGCAGTCCCACATGTTCGGCGCCGACGATCAGGATATCGATCACCCCCAGCACCTTGATGCCGTATGCGAAGATCCCCGCCGCCACCAGCAGCCCCACCACGTTGCTGAATGCTGACCCCATGCCGTTGAGGAAGTGGCTGAAACCACCGCACACCTGTTTCATGTCACGGGTTCTGGCTGCCTCTACCACCATGCTGATAAACATCGAGATCATCACTATGGTGATAACATTGAGCTTGATGTGGTCGACAAACAGGGAAGAGAAGCCCACCGCCATGATGATGGGCAGCATCGGCAAAATGGCATAAAAGCCGGGGACTCCGACCTGTTGCGCCGAGTCGTCCACCTCAGCGGCCCCCTGATGCTGGTGTCCATCCTGCAGATCGCAGCGCCGCTGCCAGAATACGTGCATCAAGCCCACCACCAGCACGGTCGCCAGTGCGGCCGGGCCCTGATAGGTGTAGACATATTCGATCACGTTGTGGCCCATGCCCACCGCATCGGTTGCACGGATGGCGTCAATAGCGGTCGGGGTATAGGCCACCCCGAGGGAAGTAGCAATCACCCCGGCCGACGAAGCCGCAGAAAGCCCCAGCCCCACCATGATAGGGAACAGGGTCGCCATCAACAGTACCGCCAGACCGGTCGCCGAGGGGATTGCCAGTTGCAGCGCGCTGGCCAGCAGATAGGAGAAGAAGAGCAACACATAGGGGGAGCGCAACCGGCGCAGCGGACGAATCGCAATGCGCACCACCGCATCGTTGGCACCGATATGATCCATGTAATGGGCAAAGCCCATCAGCGCCATGATCATCAGCCCCAGATCGGCCGCCCGCGAACTGAAGAGATCCCGCATCACCTCAAACGGATCGAACAGGGCAATCCCGGTGCTCTCGACCCCTTTGGGCAGCACACTCCCCCACCCTGCCAGCTGGCTTGCCACCATCAGCACCAGTCCGGCGGCAAACAGCACCGGCTCGGCCCGATAGCCTTTGAGGATCAGTCTGGCCACCAGCACGATGACCAGCACTGCAATCACTACCTGAAACATGACGACTCCTTAGCGACTGAAACTGGCGTGGGTGAGCTTGATTATCTCGATCACCACGGCACTGGCCGCCTCGAGGGAGCTGACCGGCAGGTACTCATAGATGGAGTGGAAGTTGTGAGCACCGGTGAAGAGGTTCGGGCAAGGCAATCCCTTCTGGGAGAGCACGGCGCCATCATAACCACCGCGCATTGGGATGGGCTTGGGGGTGATCCCCAGCGTCTCGTAAGCGGCCAACGCCAGTTCGATGGGATAGCAGTTCTCCCCCTGCAAGCTGTTGAAGACATTGCTGTAGCGATCGCTCAAGTGGTAACTCACGCTCTGCTCACCCCACAGGGCCTGACAGCTCTTGCCGAGGGTGTCGAGCAGGGTCATTCGTTGCTGATACCCATCCTGAGTGAAGTCGCGCACATCCAGCTTGAGCACAGTTTGGGCGCTGTTGCCCTGCATCTGCTTGACCCAGTAGTAACCCTCGCGCCCCTCGGTATATTCGGGCGCTTCGCCCCCCGGCAGCATGGCGATAAACTTGTGCGCCATCAGCAGCGAGTTCTTCAGCTTGCCCTTGGCCGACATGGGGTGGGCCGAGGCACCGTGAAAGACAAACTCCGCATCCCCCGCATTCCAGTTCTCATAGACCAGCTCGCCAATGCCGCAGCAGTCGAGGGTATAGGCGAAGTCAGCGCCAAAACGTTCGGTATCGAACGCCTTGGCCCCGCGCAATCCCTGCTCCTCGTCAGGTACCAGACCAATTTTGATGGTGCCGTGGGGGATCTCCGGATGTGCCTGCAGATAGGCAACCGCATTGACGATGGCGGCGATGGCCGCCTTGTCATCGGCCCCCAGCAGGCTGGTGCCGTCGGTCACGATGATCCGATCACCGACATAGTTGGCCAGCTCGGGGAACTCGCTCAGACGCAGGGTGATCTGCTGGTCGGCATTGAGGCAGATATCGCCCCCTTCATAGGCCACTACTTGGGCATGGGTATCGTTGGTGTGTTCAGCACTGGTATCGAGATGAGCAAAGAAGGCCACGGTGGGCAGATCCCCCGCCACATTGGCAGGAAGTGTGGCGGTCAGGATGGCGTTATCCGCCACCTCCACGGTCAACCCCAGGGCGATCAGCTCCTGCGCCACCTTGTCAGCCAGCACCCGCTGCCCCGGGGAGGAGGGCATTACCCCGGCGGCGCCCGCTTCACGATTGGTGGTGGTATTGATGGCGGTGTATCCCAAAAATCTGTCGACAATATGCATTGCGGTAGTCCTGTGAGTAGTGACGGATATGATGCCGTGACGAGATCCGGCGGCGCGGTCGCCTTATTCAGAAAGCAGCCGCTTTTTTCTGCAAACAGCCGTCTGATGAAGCGATAACGCCTTGGATTAACGAGAAAAAATGAGATGGATAAAGAGAGTGCCCATCACAGTCGAATCAATGGGTAGTGATAAATAACACAGAAAGACCGCATAAAAGCTCTCAGATAACCAAAAGTGGGTAGCTGATCACGTAACCTATATGCTGAAAGGCGAAATAAAAACCTGAATGAAAGTCTCTGCTTTCGTATCGGGTAGCGAAATCCACTACCCGGGCCAGACACATTGGCGGGATGTCATAAAGGAAAAATGCCAGAGCACAGGCTCCGGCATCGATAGTGGGAAAGTGATCAGAGAAACCGATCTGCCCGGCGACCGCTCAGGCTGACCGACGATCCCCCTCGTTGGCATGATGAGTGCGTCGCGGTTAATCCTTCTTCGCCTTGTTGGCGAAGAAGATATCGGCCTGAATATCCTGGGTGCGCACCGTGAAGATCTGGTTGGTCAGATCCTCGGTCAGCGTTTCGGCCTCCTGCATCACCCGCAGATTGAAGTCGTTGAGCATGCTGTTGGCGGCGGCCTTGTCGGTTTTGACCGTTTTCAGATAGCTGGCTTCCATCTCTTTCTGCTCTTTGGCGATCTTCGCCTCCCAGCTCTGGTACGCCTGCTTCACCATGGGGGCCAATTTTGGGTAATCGGTCATCACCAAGGTCTGCAGCTTGCGATATTTCCAGTAGATGGAATCGCTGTCAGCCTTGTCGCTGCCCATGGCATAGTGGGCCGGATAGTCTTCCAGACCGCTGTAGTAGGGAACGAAGGCCGTCAAGTCCGCCATGCCTAGGCCCACATAGGTCACCTCCCCCACCTCGCGCGGCATCCAGGGGCGTACCTGCATCACGTGGGACTCGTAGGTGCGGAACACACTGACAGGGCGCCACGGCTCCTGACCGTTCAACCCCTTGCTGTAGGGATCGTGCTCGGTGCCGTCATAGTGATTGCGCAGCACCGCCTTGACCTCCTCCAGCGTCATCTTCTTCTCGGGGGAGAGGGTGACCGGGAACTGGCGACCGGCATCCACCGCCTGCTTGAGCGAGGGGTTGAATATCTGCTGGATAGTCCAGACTCGCGGATCGTTATAGGTGCGATCCCGCTCGTCATCGCGGGTATAGGCTTTCGAGAAGTTGAAAACCCCATCCTTTTGCGGATGGTAGAGCCCCTTCTCGGTAGCAAATTCGATCAGATTCTTCGATCCCATCATGTCGGCACTGGCTGGATCGTACTGCTGCAGGCGGCCCTGATTGCCGGTAGCGAAATAGTGATTTTTCGGCAGACGCTGCGCCATCCAGTGATGGCCGGTGGCAGTCTCCAGATACCAGAGCTCGTTATCATCCACCACGGCGACACCAAATCCCTCTCCCGCGCCTATGGTCTCGATGATGTTGCCAAGCAACGAGATCGCCTCGTGGGCCGATGTGGACCGGGAGAGCAACACATCGGGAATGTCATCCTCGGTGATCCCCTTATCTTCCACATAGGGGTCAAAGGCGAGCGCTTCGGGTGAGGCAAAAATGGACTCGGTGCCGCTCACCCCGACTCCCTTCTCGTTGAACCCGGTGGCGCCGTGCAGCTGGGTCTTCCAGTTCGGTACCGTGGTATAGCGCAGGGAGTTTTTCGGCAAGGGATAGCTGAAATCATTGGCGCCGTTGTGGGCCTTGGAGCTGTGCATACCACTCTGCCCCTGCTTGGCCGGATGGATCACAAAATACTGGGCTTTCAGGGCATCGCTGTCGGCGCTGCGGGCCACCATCATGGAGCCATCGGCGCTGGCTTCACTGCCGACCAGCAAGGTGGTACAGGCGAACGCCGACGAGAAGAGAGCAAGGTTGATGGAGAGTGCGACGACGCACTTTTTGAAGGAATGCATGAGATCTCCTTGTTGCACAGAGTGGTTGCAAATAAGCGGTGGCGCGCCAGTCAACCTGCCGCTGTCACAAGGGATCTGCGCGGTGACACGGGCCGGACAGTGCGGGCCATCAAACCGTAAACACGAAAAAGAGCAGTGCGGATAAACCGTGGAAACCAGGGAGGTAGCCAAGGCCCCCTGATAGGCGACCTGTGCGCATTTCTGCTTTCCGCTGTTCCGCTGGCGTGGCGATACTAGGCCCAATCAACTGACTTGAGTGTGACTGGCAGCCCAAAACACCGACAATAAAGACTCAATCGATGCAAAATATTGATAAGTGTGACAAGTGCAGGATCCTTGGCGACATTCAGCCGTCAACACGAGGCACGCAAGGCGCATACAGAAGGGAAATAAAGAGATGAGGAGATATAACGCGCGAGATAGCGTGCTGACGCCATCCCGCGATTCAAGTCAGTAGGTCACTGCGCATCCGGCTGGTTGGCAGGGGCCGCCTTGATAAAGGCTTGCAACTGTTCGCAGTTAGCGACGATGCGGCGGATGGTGGGGTAATCGTCCAGGGTCATGTCGTAGCGGCGGGCGTTGTAGACCTGAGGCACCAGCATGCAGTCGGCCAGGGTCACTTCGTTGCCAACACAGTAGACACCGGCGGTAGTCATCAACAGCTGTTCGAGGGCGGTGAAGGTCTCGTCAATCCAGTGGCGATACCAGCGGGCCTCCTGCTCGTTGTTGGCCCTGAAGTGCTCTTCCAGATAGTTGAGCACCCGCAGATTGTTGAGCGGGTGAATATCGCAGGCGATCATGTTGACGATCTGGCGCACTCGGGCCCGCGCGTCGGGGGAAGAGGGCATCAGAGAATAGGCGGGATAGGTCTCGTCAAGGTACTCCATGATGGCGACCGACTGACCGATCTGCACATCGCCATCCACCAGAAACGGCACCAGCCCTTGCGGGTTGATCCGGCGATAGGCCTTCTCGCTCTGCTCGCCTTGCCGCAAATTGATGGGATGCTGCTCGTAGGCGAGCCCCTTGAGCTGCAACACGATCCGCACTCGAAAACTTGCCGACGAACGCCAATAGCCAAACAACTGCAACATAATCTGTCCCTGCATCTTATCTGGGCCCGAAGCCCGGCAGGTGCTCACCACCTGCCTCCTTGTGTATCCGGCACCGGTTGAGGGCTCGTCGTGATCCGGACATATCCCGAATAGGTTTGCCGCCAACCGGCGCTGGCCATCAACCTCCCTGACCGCTCGCTGGCACCACCTGTTGAGAGATGGTGCCAAACAGGTTTTGGCCAGAGCGATCCTCCATCGCGATCGACACTCTATCACCAAACTGCAAATAGGGGGTTATAGCTTGATCACAATCAAGAATTTCCAGCATGCGGCGCTCGGCGATGCAGGATGAACCGGCGCTGCGATCGTAGTTGGAGACGGTGCCCGAGCCAATGATGCAGCCCGCACCGAGCGGTCTGGTCTTGGCGGCGTGGGCAATCAGCTCGAAGAAGTTGAAGGTCATATCCATCCCGGCATCCGGTGCACCAAACAGAGCGCCATTCAGATGGGTACGCAGGGGCAGCAGCACCTTGCCATCGCGCCAGTCATCGCCGAGCTCGTCCGGAGTGATGGCCACCGGCGAGAAGGCGCTGGACGGTTTGGACTGGAAGAAACCAAAGCCCTTGGTGAGCTCCCCCGGGATCAGGTTGCGCAGGCTCACATCGTTAACCAGCATCAGCAGCTTGACGTGACTGGCGGCCCCCTGCGAGCTCACCCCCATCGGCACGTCGTCGGTGATGATGGCTACCTCCGACTCGAAATCGATCCCCCACTCCTCCGATCCCATGACAATCGGCCCACGGGGGGCGAGGAAGCTGTCGGAGCCCCCCTGATACATCAGCGGATCGTGCCAGAAGCTCTCCGGCATCTCGGCACCGCGTGCCTTGCGCACCAGCTCCACATGGTTGACGTAGGCGCTGCCATCGGCCCACTGATAGGCGCGCGGCAACGGAGAGAGGCAAGACGCTTCGTCAAAGGGGAACGCCTCGGCCGCACGGCCCTCGTTAAGCTGCTGATAGACAGCCTCCAGCCTGGGGGCAACCTCGGCCCACTCATCGAGGGCGGCCTGCAAAGTCGGGGCAATCTCGCTCACCCGCACCGCCCAGGCCAGATCCCGGCTCACTACCACCAAAGCGCCATCGCGCTTGCCATTGTTCAATGTTGCCAATTTCATAAGCGATTCCTTATTTGCCGGCAGCCGCGTCCGGGCGCTGCCAGCTGGATACATACCGGGTGTTCTCGATCCCTTCGCACAGACTGCCGACGTTCAGCGCATCGCGGGTGTCTAGCATGACCGCTACCTCGTCGGTGAACTTCTTGGCATAGGCCTGCCCCGCAGCAAACGCCTTGGGATGGGGGCCATGGGTGAAACCGGCAGGGTGGAAGGTAACCATGCCCCGCTCGATGTTGTCCCGGCTAAAGAAATCCCCTGCGTGGTAGAAGAGCACCTCGTCGTAGTCGTCATTGCTGTGGTAGAAGGGCACCTTGAGGGCGCCGGGGTCACTCTCGATAGGGCGCGGCACGAAGGTGCAAATCACGAAGCGGCTCGCCACAAAGGTGGAGTGAGCCGACGGCGGCAGATGGTAGCGATGGCTCATCAGCGGGCGGATATCCCGCCAGTTGAGGCGCACCACGCACAAGTCCCCGTGCCACCCTTGCGCATCCAGCGGGTTGAAGGGCCAGGTGATAACCGACACCTGATCGTGACGCTTCACCTGCAGCGACCAGGGATTCTCATCCTGCTGGGCCAAAAAGCGCTCGTTGATGGCGGGCACATCGAGCGCCGCCGGGTCGAAGATGGCGTGATTGCCCACCAGCCCCTTGTCCGGCAGCTGATAGCTGTCGTTGGTCGCCTCGATCATCAGGATGAACAGGGGCGCCGTCGGCTCGATGCGCCACATGGTGCCACGGGGGATCACCACGTAGTCGCCATCGCGAAGAGTCAGATGGCCGTAATCGCAGAAGAACTCACCGCCCCCCTCGTGGATAAAGAGCAGCTCGTCGCCGTCGGCATTGCGCACCAGAAACGGCATGGGTTCGGATAGCCGCCAGAACCGGTAGCGGCAGTGGGGGTTGCTGAGAATGTCGGGGGCCACCCAGGGTGAGAGCGAACTCACCTCCTCTTGCAGAGCATTGAGGTCAAACAGCCGTGGCCGCAGCGGCCCTTCCCAACTGCTCCAGTCGGTGGGGGCATGCTTGTGGTGCATATGAGTGGCGGGGCCGAAAAAGCCGCTGCGCCCCAGCTCGCGCTCATAGATGGCCTGCTCCGGCAGGTCGGCATGGGCCTGCCGGGAGTGGGTCCCCTCCCGATGGGGGAAGTTAATCCAGTTACGCATCGCTCGCTCCCTCTTTGCGGGCACCCTTCTCATCCTCGCCGCCATCCAGCACGCCGCGGCGGATCTGGTCCAGCTCGATCGATTCAAACAGAGCCTTGAAATTGCCCTCGCCAAACCCTTCGTTACCCTTGCGCTGGATGATCTCGAAGAATACCGGGCCTATCACGGTATCGGTGAAGATCTGCAGCAAGATGCCATCCTTGGTGGGGGAGCCGTCGATGAGGATGCGCAGCTCTTTGAGGGCCGCCAGATCCTCCTGATGCCCCTCGACCCGGCTGTTCACCTTCTCGTAGTAGGTATCGGGCGTCGGCATAAAGCCGGTACCGCGGCTGCGCAGGGTGCGGATGGTCTGGTAGATATCGCTGGAGGCCATGGCGATGTGCTGAATCCCCTCCCCCTTGTACTGGCGCAGGTACTCCTCGATCTGCGACTTGTCATCCGCCGACTCGTTGATGGGGATGCGGATCTTGCCGCAGGGGGCTGTCATGGCGCGTGAATGCAGCCCGGTCAGCTTGCCCTCGATATCGAAGTAGCGAATTTCACGGAAGTTGCCGATCCGCTCGTAGAAATTGGACCAGACATCCATATTGCCGCGATGGACGTTGTGGGTCAGGTGATCGATTTCGATGAGACCAGCATCTACCTCTGCCATCCGGGACTGCCAGTCGGGGTAGAAGACAAAATCCACGTCATAGATGGAGCCCTTGTCGCCATAACGGTCGACAAAGGAGAGCGTGCTCTCGCCGATACCGTAGATGGCGGGAATATTGAGCTCCATCGGGCCAATCTTGCCGACAAAGGGCTTGGCCCCCTTGGCGATGGCGAACTGCTGGGCTTTGCCCGCATCGCTCACCCGAAATGCCATGCCGCAAACGCTCGGCCCGTGCAGGCTGGCAAACTGCTCCGCCTGGGAGTGAGGCTCAGCATTGACCACGAAGTTGATATCCCCCTGCCGGTAGAGCCAGCACTGCTTGTGTTTGTGCTTGGCGACCTCGGCAAACCCGAGCGAAACGAACAGGCTCTTGAGGGCGGCAATCCCCTTGGCATCGGGGGCTGTGTACTCGACAAACTCGAAACCGTCTGTGCCTAACGGATTGATGGTATGGGTGGCGGAAGAGGTGGCATTCATCGGGCGCTCCTTGCTCTTGATTCGGTTAAAACGGATTGCGGCACCCAGCGGCGCGGCAAGTGTTAACAACTTGTTTCATTAGAAGCAGGGCGTAGCAGGAAGAGAAGAGGCGGGTTGCAGATAGTTTTTCGCGGCTGGCAGCAAAAGATGTAAATGAATTGTGACATTCAAGCCACAGCCTTGCGGATCAAACGGTGACGACCCGCAGGACTGTCAGCTTTGCATTACAGTTGCCAGTTTTTGACCAGCAGATGGGGCAAGCAGGCCCGGGCTTTTTGCAGTCGCGTGGGCGTTGGATTGATCAGCCACGCCTCTTTCCCCAACCCCAGCAGTGGCAAATCGTGCAGGCTGTCGCTCAAGGCCAATTCGGCATCGAGGGCACAGATCTCCGGCAACAGCTTGTGCTGGCCGTGGCAATAGAAGCACGGCATCAGGCCGCCAAAACGGTAGTGCATCTGCGAGCCAATGATCCGGTTAGGCAACTGGCCGGGCAGTTGTTGATGAAGCTGGGCTCGCACCAGCGCGCAGGGACTGGCGGAGATCACCCAGCAGCGCGCCCCCTCGTTTTGCAGCAATTCGCGAGCCTGACGATACAGCCCCGGCCTGGTGCGGCAATAGGCACGCACCAGCTTGCGCCAGCCCAAAGGGGAAAGCCCCAACGTGATGGCCCACCAGATAAGGGAGATACCGCGCCGCCGCTGGCTGGGTAGCAGCTGACTTGGCAACAAATAGACCAAACCACCGAGCGCAATCACTGGCAACAGCAGCAGCGGCCAGATCCGGCGGCGCAGGATATAGCGCAGCAGACCGGCGTGGCTGTCGCCTGGAGCCAATGTGTCGTCAAAGTCGGCCAGGATCCAGCGCGGTGCACGTCCGTCAGGATCACGCTCTTTCGCTGAATGGATCATGGTGTCAGGTGCTGTGCGCATAAGCATCAGGGCGCAAGGGCTGTAATGGCTGCCGTGAGCTCGGGGGTAACAAATTCACTCCCCACATCGGGCGGGCAGACAAAGTCGAACGACTCGCCCGCCAGCGTAAAACTCAGTCGCCAGGCATGCAGATAGCCACGATCGGCTGACGTACCACCATAGCGCTCATCCCCGAGAATGGGGGCGCCGATGCTTTTGAGGGCAACCCGGATCTGGTGGGTTTTGCCGGTCTGGGGCTTGATGCGATAGAGCCGCAGCCCCTCGCGCACCGACACCGAATCAAACCAGCTGATGGCGGGATTATCCAGCGTGCGCGCCAGCATCCAGCTGCCGCCGCGCCCCTTTTGCATATCCCCCTTCACCCAACCCTGCTTCTTCTTGGGTTTGCGATCGGAGAGCGCCAGATACTGTTTGCTCACCTCACGGGCCGCAAAGGCCATGCTCAGCTCGCGATTCGCCTCTGTGGTGCGAGCCAGCAACACCAGCCCGGAGGTCATCTTGTCGAGCCGGTGTACCGGATAGAGAGTGAGCCCGGTATCGGCCTTCACGCGATTGACCAGCCCAGAATTGACCGACTCACCGTCGCCCTTCTCGTCGTGCATGCCGATGCCGGGCTGCTTGTCGATAACCAGGAAAGCGGGATGCTCAAACAATATCCGGTACATAAAACCTCGGGAACTGGGGGATAAAGCATGCAGCCAACGACTGGCGGCGCTCGGGAGTGCTGCATTCTCCCTGCTCATCCGCCATTTGGCAAACCAGGCGGGCAGAGGATGAAGATAAAAAATGGCCCCGCCTGCAACAGGCGGAGCCATTTTCGCTCATCTTGGCAGCTCACCCCTTACACATTGCGCGGGCGCAGGTGAGCGTGCCAGCGCGCTTCCCACTTCTTGAACAGCCAGACGATGACAAAGGTGAGCAGCATATAGAGCAACCCTGCGGTCAAAAAAGCCTCGAACGGACTGTAGTAGCGAGAGTTGATGATCCGCGCCGCGCCGGTCAGATCGACGATGGTGATGATGCCCGCCACCGCCGAGCCCTGCAGCATGAAAATCACCTCGTTGCTGTAAGCCGGCAGTGCCCGACGAAACGAGTTGGGCAAAATGATCCGGGTCAGGGTCTGCCAGCGGGTCATGCCAAAGGCGTTGGCTGCCTCAATCTGGCCACGCGGCATGTTGTGTACCGCCCCGCGCACGATCTCTGCGGTATAGGCGGCAGTATTGAGGGTGAAGGCCAGCAGGGCGCAGAACCAGGCTTCGGAGAAGAGCGACCAGGCGGCACTGTTCTTCAGCCACTCCCACTGTGCGGCGCCGTAGTAGATGATAAAGAGCTGCACCAGCAGCGGGGTACCGCGAAAGAAGTAGATATAGGCCCAGATCGGCCCCTTGATCAGCCAGTTGCGGCTGTTGCGCAGGATGCCCATGGGCACAGCCAGCATCAGGCCGAGGATCAGAGAGAGGGCCACCAACCAGACGGTGGTATAGAGCCCCTCCCAGTAGGTGGGCCACTCTTTGAGAATGATTGAGAAATCCATGGCTTACCTCGTCTTGATGGCATAGTGACGCTCGGCCCACTTGAGCGCCGAGGTGGAGACAGCGGTGAAGATCAGGAAGATCAACGCCACCGCCATGTAGAAGGTGAAGGGTTGCTGGGTCGAGCCCGCCGCCAGCGAGGCTTTGCGCACCATGTCATCAAGGCCGATGATGGAGACCAGCGCGGTGGTTTTCAGCAGCACCAGCCAGTTGTTGCCAAACCCGGGCAGAGCGTGGCGCATCATCTGGGGGAAGAGGATCCGCACAAACACCTGGGTTGCCCGCATGCCAAAGGCCCGTGCTGCCTCCAGCTCCCCTTTGTCCACCGCCAGAATGGCGCCGCGAAAGGTCTCGGTCATGTAGGCGCCGAAGATAAAACCGATGGTCGCGACACCGGCCACAAAGGGGCTGATGTCGATATAGTCCGGCAGCAGGGAGACCCACTCCTGATTGGGATTACTCTCCAGTAACCAGCTGTTGTAAGTCTCGTTGACCCAGGTGCAGATGCCGTTGATCAGCACCTGGCCGCCAAAGAAGAGCAGCATCATCAGCACCAGATCGGGGATGCCGCGAATGATGGTGGTGTAGCCGGTGGCGATGGCCCTGGCCCACTTGTAGGGAGAGAGTTTGGCCAGCGCCCCCAGCATCCCCAGCAGCAACGCCAGCAGCAGGGAGGCCAGCGCCACTTCCAGGGTGACCCAGGCGCCCTCCAGCAGCGAGGCTTCGTATCCTTTCAAATCAAACATATGCAGCTCCATTGCAACTTATCGAGTGGGCTGATGCCTCTGAACAACAAGAGAACCCACATCCTTAACACGGTCAGATGCAGCTCCATTGCAATTAATAGGGCCCATCGCTCCACACGGAGAGAACGGGCCCGATGACGACTGACGAGGTGAGCCGGTCGGCCTGTTATTCGCTATCTATGTGGCGAATGACTCACCGAACACGGCTCCGGTTTTTACTCGCCGTAAACGTCGAACTCGAAGTACTTGTCGTTGATTTCCTTGTACTTGCCGTTGGCACGCAGCGCCAGAATGGCGGCGTTGAATTTCTCTTTCAGATCCTTGTCAGCCTTGCGCACTGCAATACCTGCACCCTCGCCAAACCACTTGGGATCGGTCAGTTTCGGGCCGACGAATTCGAAGGCATCACCGCCCTCTTTCTTCAGCAGACCGTCGGTGATGGCGGCAGAGTCGGCCAGCACATAGTCCACACGACCGGATTTCAGATCGAGATAGGCTTCATCGGCCGTGCCGTAACGCTTGATGGTGGCGTTGGGGAAGTTGTCGGTAATAAAGGTATCCATGGAGGTCGCACGCTGCACCGCGACGGACTTGCCTTCCATAAAGGCTTTGTCGAGCTGCACGTCAGTGCCCTTCTTGGCGGCAAAGCGGGCCGGAATGTGCTGGTACTTCTGGGTGAAGTCCACCTTCTTCTTGCGCTCTTCTGTGATGTCCATGGTAGCGATGATGGCGTCAAACTTGCGCGACAGCAGCGCCGGAATAATGCCGTCCCAGTCCTGCTTGACTAGGGTACACTTCACTTTCATCTCTTCGCACAGGGCGTTGGCGATGTCGATATCAAAACCTTTCACCTCGCCACTGGGCTCGGTCCAGGAGAAGGGGGGATAGGCACCCTCAACCCCGATCCGGACCTCTTTCCACTCCTTGGCCATCAGGCTACCGGACGCGAGGGCAGTAACTACGGCTGTCGCCAGCATCAGCTTGTTCATGTATCTCTCCTTGATAAAACAGTTGATTGGGTAACCAGGCATCCCGCCATCAGTAGATGGAGGAGATGAATTGCTTGAACCGCTCGGATTTGGGATGGGCGAAAATCTCCTTGGGGTTGCCCTCCTCTTCCACCCGCCCCTGATGCAGAAACATCACCTTGTTCGATACATCCCGGGCAAACGACATCTCGTGGGTCACCACCAGCATGGTGCGCCCCTCTTCGGCCAGCTCGCGCATCAGGCCGAGCACCTCCCCCACCAGCTCGGGATCCAGCGCCGAGGTGGGTTCGTCAAACAGCATCACCTCGGGCTCTACCGCCAGCGCACGGGCGATGGCGGCCCGCTGCTGCTGACCACCGGAGAGGTGGCCGGGATAGTAGTCACGCCGCTCCCAGAGTCCAACCCGGTTGAGCAGTTGCTCTGCCTTGGCCAGTGCTTCGGCGCGAGGCACCTTGAGCACCTGGATCGGCACTTCGATGATGTTCTGCATGATGGTCATGTGTGACCAGAGATTGAAACTTTGAAACACCATGGCCAGCCGGCTGCGGATCCGCTCAACCTGACGCATATCCTCGGGCAACCGCTCGCCGGCGCGGCTGGTTTTCATCCGGATCAGCTCGCCATGGAGCGAGACGGTGCCGGATGAGGGGGTTTCGAGCAGATTGATACAGCGAAGAAAGGTCGACTTCCCCGAGCCGGAGGAGCCGATAAGGGAGATCACATCCCCCTTGTGGGCGGTCATGTCGATGCCCTTGAGCACTTCGTGGGTGCCAAAATATTTGTGCAGATCACGTACTTCCAGTGCGGCAACGTCGCTCATCCATTACAACCTTGTCTGTCCCTAGACGCCGCAGGGGGCGTGACTCAACCATCGTCCATTTAACAAAAAGTTAACCGATGGCAACCTTCAGCGAAAATATCACCCGGATAGTGAAAAAACAATACAGAACGAGGGTCTTCAGGGGATTCGCTCTATTTTTATTCGCTCTTTGCGTATTTTTCAGCACTTTATTTGCATAAACAGCCGTTTCAATGGCTATTCCGATAACGCCTTTTTATACCCCAATCATATCAGTGGCAAGAGAAAAGCGTGATGTGTGCCAAACCGGCACCAAAATGGCTTTATGCACCCCCTTGCCGAGCGAAATATCGGCCCCCCGATTGGATCAACTTGATTTCATTGGTGCACTCGGGCTCGCACAGAACCTTATCAAACAGAGAGGTTGTGGCAAAAAAGTAACAATCTGTCCCCAAAAGGGCTGTTTTCGACCATGAAAGCGATAGATATGTGACACAGAGCCAATAAGTAATGATAAGGTGGTATTTTTATCAGTTTTTGTGATCGAGGCCTCGATGCTGCTCAATGTGTTGCTGATCTTGTTGCCACTGGCAATCGGCTATCTGATTCCCCTCTCCTCTGCACGGCTGATCAAGCTGGTCAACCAGAGTCTGGGCAAGATGGTCTACCTCATTCTGTTTCTGATGGGGCTCGGGCTTGCCTATGTGGAGAACCTGGGCAGCAATCTGGCGGTGATCTTCAAGGTCGCCGGGGTGATGCTGACCGCGATCACGGTCTGCAACCTGCTGGCCCTCTGGTGGCTCGACAAGCGCACACCGCCGACCCATGAGGCGAGCGATGCCAAGATGCCGGGCAAGTTGCACCTGCTGTGGGAATCCCTGCAGCTCTGCTTTGTGGTGCTCGGCGGTGTGCTGCTGGGTCTACTGGTAGATCTGCGCGCCCTGCCCATCGACAAGTGGAGCGAGTGGGCCCTGATGCTGCTGCTGTTTCTCATCGGGGTGCAGATGCGCAACTCCGGCATGCGGCTGCGCCAGATCCTGCTCAACCCCTGGGGGATGAAGATAGCCGCCACCGTCATCCTCAGCAGCTGGCTGGGCAGCCTGCTGGCGGCCCAATTGCTGGGGATGCCCTTTGCCCATGGTCTGGCGATGAGCTCGAGCTTCGGCTGGTATTCGCTCTCCGGCATTCTGGTGGCCGACAAACTGGGGCCGGTGCTCGGTTCTGCTGCCTTTATCAACGATCTTGGGCGCGAGCTTATCGCTATTCTGATCATCCCGGTCCTGATGCGACGCCACCCCTCGGCGGCCATCGGTTACGGCGGTGCCACGGCGCTGGACTTCACCCTGCCGGTCATCCAGAAATCAGGGGGCATTCAGGTGGTGCCGGTGGCCATTGTCTCCGGCTTTATCCTGAGCCTGCTCGGCCCCATCCTGATCCTCGGGTTTCTGGCGCTCTAAGCCTGATTCCCACATTGCAGATAAAAAAGCCCGACCTTGTTGTCGGGCTTTTGCTGTTTGGAGCAACCACGCACTCGCACTGGCTGCGATATTGCCCGCAGCCTTATTCGCGCCACTGGCCGCCACTCATCACCCGTTCGATAGCAAACGTCCGGTCGTGCACCAGCAGCAGATCCGCATCCTGCCCGACCCCGATACGCCCCTTGCTACCAAGCCCCAGCGCCTGCGCCGGATTGCTCGTCACCACGGCCAACGCCCTCTCCAGCGAGACACCGAGCCGTGTCGCGCGCACGCACTGCTGCCACAGGCTGGAAATCTGGCCGCAGCGCATCTCGATTAGCCGCCCTTCGCCATCAAAGCGCGGCAGGCTGGCGTTGGCATCCGAGCTGAAGGTGATGCGATCGGCAGGCACATTGGCGGCCAGCAGCTCGAGAAACGCATCGGCGGCAAGCCGCTCGCCATCCTCCAGCAGATCGGGAAAGCTCGAGGTGGTGAGGTCGACCCAACCTCCCGCCTTGCCCCACTCGATGGCCTCGGCAAAGAGCCAGGGGTTGCGGTTGCAGTGAGTCGGATAGAGCTGGCGCAGCGGAATGTCGGTCTTATCGCGCTGGGCCCGCAGGGGGGCCAATGCCCCCTTGCCATCCCCGACATGGAAGAAGCTGACCCCGCTCTTGCCCGCAAGCAGCCCGGCTACTCGCGCCTCGCTGGCAAGCCTGGCCAGCTCATCGTGGGTCGGCGCACTGGATCTGTGGTCACTGATGGCCACCTCCCCCACCCCCAATACCTCGGGGATCAGGATGATGTCCGACTCCACCGTGCCGGTCAGGGTCTTGACCGGCAGATGGTAAGAGCCGCTATACATAAACGCGCTCACCCCGGCGGCGCGAAACTCGCGCACCTTGCCGAGCACCTGCGCGGGAGTGCGGGTCAGGCTGTCGGTGCCAAGCGCCGCCACCAGGGTAGTGACACCGGCCCTGAGCGCCTCGCTCGCCGCCAGCTCAGGGGTGCGAAAGGCAAAGCCACCTTCACCGCCGCCGCCGGTGATATGGGCCAGCGGATCTACCAACCCGGGCACCAGATAGTGGCCACGACCATCGACCCTGTGCAGCGGCCAGTTTTCAGGCACAGTCAGCCCCTGGCCCATCCAGGCAATGCGGCCATCGGCCACCAGCAGATCCTGCTGGCCAAGGTGGGAGGGGCTGAAGATCTCGGTTCCCTCGATCAGGGTCAACATGGCGATCCTCCTTGCACGATTGTCGCTTGCCCAATGAAAAGAGAGGGAGCAAGCTCCCTCCCCCCGTCAACCACCATATATATCGTACTTGAAGTACTTCTGGTTGATCTGCAGATAGGTGCCGTTGGCACGCAGGGCCTTGATCGCCTCGTCCAGCTTGCCCTTGAGCTCCTTATCGCTCTTGCGCACGGCGATCCCCATACCATCACCAAACCACTGGCGCTCGGTCAGGGCGGGCCCCACATAGTCGAACTTGTCGCCCCCCTCTTTGCCAAGCAGTCCCTGCTCGATGGCAGAGGCATCGGCCAGCAGGGCCAGCACCCGGCCCGCCTTCAGATCGAGGTAGGCCTCATCGGCATTGCCATAGCGGACTATGGTGACATTCGAGCCAAAATTGTCGGTCAGGTACTTGTCGTGGGTGGTGGCACGCTGCACTCCGATGCGCTTGCCCGCCATGCCTTCCGGGGTCAGCGTCAGCTCGGTCCCCTTGGCCGCCACAAAGCGATTGGGAATATGGGCATATTTCTCGGTGAAATCGACCTTCTGGCGCCGCTCGTCGGTGATCGACATGGCGGCGATGATGGCGTCGTATTTGCGCGACAGCAGGGCCGGGATCATGCCGTCCCAATCCTGCGCCACCAGCTCGCACTTGACCGCCATCTGCTTACAAAGGGCGTTGGCGAGATCGATATCAAACCCCTTGATCTCGCCCGACGCATCGGTCCAGGAGAAGGGCGGGTAGGCCCCCTCCACCCCGAAACGCACGGTTTTCCACTCCTTGGCCATGGCGGGGGTGGCCAGCAGGCTGGCAACAAACAGGGCTGAGAGGGTCAGTCTGATCTTCATCTTGAGTACTCCATTACATAAAAAGCGCACAGGCGCGGACAAGGCACCGCAGGCAAATGCATGCGATGACCAAAAGCGGCAAAATCTGGATGAGCGAGATCACGCCCGAGCGGGCGTCAGTGAACTGCTCCAGGGGTTCGATCTATTCGTCGAACCACTCGGAGAGATAGAAAGGCTTGAAGTAGAAGGCCAGAAAAAAGCCTCTGGCTTTGCGCATCATGGTGGTTTGTCGCGTCCTGTGACAAAGATAGCATCACCTTAGCACGCCCGAATTTTGCCCGGCAATAGGCAGCCACAGGGCAGTAGCAAAATCCCGATCATGGTCAAGGCGAGCGGGATCCGTTAGGCTCGAAGCACCTTGCCATCCCATAACAGACCCACAGCGACCGATGAATTTTCTGGCCCATCTCCATCTGGCTGCCCACACCCGAAGCTCTCTCACCGGCAATCTGCTCGGCGATTTCGTCAAAGGCACGCTGCCCACGGGGCTTGCCGCCCACTTCGATGAGGGGATCTGGCTACACCGCAAAATTGACGCTTTCACCGACAGCCACCCCGAGCACAAGGCGGCCGTCGCCTGTTTCGAGGCCCCCTGGCGCCGCTTTGGCGGCATAGTGGTTGATATGATCTACGACCACTGGCTGAGCCTGCACTGGGGACTGTTCAGCACCGAGCCCCTGCCCCGCTTCCTGCAACGCAGTTATGACCAGCTATTGGCGGATCACACACGCCTGCCGGATGGACTGCCGCTTCCCCTCAAGCGGATGGCCGAGCAGAACTGGATCGCCTCCTACCGCCACAAGGAGGGGCTGGGGCAAGCGCTGAATGGCATCGGCCGCCGACTGCGCCGCCCGGTACCACTGGGAGAGGCGCTGCTGACCCTCGATGAGTCGCAGTGGCAAACATGCGAGGCGGGGTTTCTGCGTTTCTATCCCGCGCTGATGGACTTTAGCCTGCAGCAACTGGCCCAATATCGGGCAGCCCAAGGGGCACAGTGATCCCTCTGGATAGCGCTGCTTCCCCATAAAAAACGCCCCTTGCGGGGCGTTTGTCATCAGTTGGCTTCGTCTTTCTTTTTGCGAATGCTTAAGCCAAGTTCGCGACCACGCAGTCGGGCGTAATAGATGGTGCCGACAAAGGCGAGAGTGGTGAAGACCAGCTCCACCACAGCCAGCCACCGCTCCCCCTCATCCGTGGTGATCAGGGTGAGGGCGTGGAGGAAATAGGGCATCAACACGAAGTTGCCCCAGGCGTGGGTGTAGGGGTTGCCCTGCACTATCCCCTTGAGAGGGAAGAGCAGCGGCACCGTCCAGATCACCGGCAGCAGCCAGGGGTTGAGGTCCGGATGGGGCGACAGCCACAGATGCCAGAGGATGACCCAGCCCAGCAGACCAAAGAAGCCGACCAGAGTCAGCAGACGGGCAAAGCGGGTGCTCACTTGAGGATCTCCAGCACCTGCTCCGGCGGGCGACCAATGCGGGCCTGACCATTCTTGATGACAATGGGGCGCTCGATCAGCTTGGGATGCTGGTGCATGGCACGAATAAGGGCGTCGCCGTTCACTTCGCTGAGGCCCAGCTCCTTGTAGAGATCCTCCTTGGTGCGCATCAGCTGGCGGGGATCGTTAAAACCGAGCAGAGAGAGCAGGTTGCGGATCTCATCTTCGCTCGGAGCCTGCTCCAGATAGAGCACCACATCAGGGGCGATCCCGTGCTGTTCCAGCAGAGCCAGGGTTTCGCGACTCTTGGAGCAGCGCGGATTGTGGTAGATTTGGGTCTCGCTCATGGTAACTCCCTGATTAATCGCAAGATGGGACTAGAAACGGCGCTATTGTAGGGGAAAGTGATGGTCAGGGTAAGCGGCAGTGGAAAGGAATTGAAACGAATTTGTTGGCTGATTGTGGCGGGCCTGCTGGGCGCCTGCACACCCGCCCCCGAATTTACCGATGCCACAGGGCAGTCGGTCAGCCTGCGCCACTTTGCCGGCAAGCCGATCCTAGTCAACTACTTCGCCCCCTGGTGCGCCCCCTGCCTGCGCGAGATGCCGCGCCTCAACAGGCTGGCAGCGGAGGGCCAGATCACAGTGGTGGCCATCAACTACGACCCGACCACGCCAGCAGAGCTGGACAAACTGGCTGCGCAGTACCACATCAAGGCGCCCCTCCTTATTGCCAATGAAGATGCCAGGCTCCCCTTCCCTCGCCCAAGCGGCCTGCCCACCAGCTACCTGCTCGATAGCGAGGGCAAGCTCAAGCAGACGCTGGTCGGCGAGCTCGACCAGCAGCAGATCGAGATGCTCAAGGCGACCGCCAGCGGCATGAGTCACTAGCCCATCGCTGCTATCACCGTCCCTCACATCAACGCCACCGCCATAAACAACAAGGGCGCACCATAGTGCGCCCTTGTTTGATAGGTTTCGTTAGCCCTTGAGGCTGTCGAGATCCTTCTTGGCCCGCTCCAGCTCGGTGATGCGCGCCTCCAGACGAGCCAGGGTCATCCGATCGCTGGTGGTACCGCGTGCCACGATCAGCTCGTCGATGGCCGCCTGATAATCCCCGCGCAGTGCGAGCATCTCGGCCCGCGCCATATGCAGCTCGGTCATTCTGCCCGCCTTGCGATAGGCATCGGCCAACAGGTTCCAGGCCAGATTGTTCTCCTCATGCGCACGGGCATAGGGGTCGAGGATGGCGATGGACTTCTTGTAGTTGCCGCTCTCGAGGTAGGCGTTGCCGAGGTTGACCACCACCACTTCGTTATCCGGCATCCGGCTGCGGAACTTCTCGAGGCGCGCGATGGCCTGAGCACTGCGCCCCTTGGCCAGATCGATGTCGGTCTGGGCATCGACGATAAAGAGATCTTCCGGATGACGGGCCGCCAGCTCCTGCATCAGGGTATCCGCCTCGTCGGTGCGCTTGAGCTGGATCAGCGCCAGCGCCTTGCCATAGATGGCGGCATCCTTGAGCGGGTAATCCCCCTTCTGGATCCGGCTATCGAAGTAGCTCAGCAGCCCCTGCGGGGTATCGGTACCAAAACGCACCTGAATCCGCACCTTTGCCAGCCAGAAGTCGAGGCTGGGCGGCAAGTCGCGGCGGCCATAGCTGCCTGCACGGGCGCGTGCCTCGCTGATCCGGGTCTCCGGCAGCGGGTGAGTGAGCAGCATCTCCGGCGGCTTGCTGGCGTAACGGTACTCGGCGGCCAGTTTCTGGAAGAAGTTGGCCATCCCCATGGGGTCGAAACCGGCATCATAGAGGGTCTTCATGCCGATGCGATCCGCTTCATATTCGTTGTCGCGGGTGTAGTTGATGGCCGACTGCATGGAGAGGCCCAGCGTGGTTTGCAGCGCGGCGATACCGGCAGTCGGGTTGATCACCGCCAGTGCGATGGATCCCACCAGACCGGCCAGGGTCACCGCCGAGCTGCTCGCCTGCGCCTCCATATAACGGGCGATGTGGCGCTGGGTCACGTGGGTGATTTCGTGGGCCAGTACCGAGGCCAGCTCGCTCTCGCTGTCGGCGTAGAGGAAGAGGCCTGTGTGTACCTTGACTCGCCCGCCGAGGAAGGCGGCCGCGTTGATGGTGGGGTCATTAATGAGGAAGAAGGTAAACGGGAAACGCACCCCATCGGCGTTGGTCAGCAATCGCTGACCCAGATCGTCAATATACTGGCTCAGCACCGGATCATCGATGATCGGCAGACCCGCACGGGCAAAGCGCATAAAAGCGTTGCCGTAACGCACTTCCTGCTCGATGGGCAGGGCAGCAACCCCGGCCGTGCCGATGTCGGGAAGCTGATTGTTGGCCTCGGCATGAAACGTGGCGCCCATCAGGGAAGCCAGCAGGGGAAGCGATGCCATCAGGGGGGAAAAACGTGCCACGTTATCTCTATCTCCATCAGAAAGGGCCTCGGCAGAATACCCTTGCCCATCAAGGGCTACAAGCGTTGTTTCATGCTCTTATCACGGCCATAATAGCGGCCACCTGCCTGATGGAGCCCCCATGGAAATTCTCGACCTGACCCCCTGGCGTTGCCCCGAGCCGCTGATCCGGCTCAAGCTCTGGTTAAGGGGGGCCAAAAGCGGTCAAACCGTCACCATCCGGCTGGCCGATGCGGGCTCACGGCAGGATATTCCGGCCTATCTGCACCGTCAGGGCCACCATGTCGAGGTGCAGCAAGAAGCGGACAAAACCCTCTCTTTGCAGTTGGTTGTCGGGGCGAAACAACCATCTTGAGCCCCAGTGATGTAAGGATACCGTCATGTTAGAAGTATTGAAGCGCTGGTATCAGACCCGTTTTTCCGATCCCGATGCCGTTACCCTTTTTCTGTTGCTGGTGTTCTGCTTCACCATCATCTGGCTGTTTGGCGATCTGCTGGCCCCCCTGCTGGTGGCGCTGGTAATGGCCTATCTGCTGGAGTGGCCGGTCGCCCGGCTGCAAAAAGCGGGGCTGTCGCGCACCCTGGCCACCAGCGTCATTCTGATCCTCTTTATTGCGGTAGCAGTCGCCTCCTTGCTGGGTCTTATCCCGACGCTGGTCAGTCAGGGGATCAATCTGGCCAAAGAGGCGCCGGCCATGCTGACCCACGCTCAGGATTATGTGCGCACCCTGCCGGACAAATACCCCGAGCTCATCGACGTCAGTCTGGTGGAGACCGTCATCGACAATATTCGCCAGCGCATCCTCAGTGGCGGCGAGCATCTGGTAAGCGCCTCCCTCAGTTCGCTGGTCAACGTGGTCGCCATCATGATCTACCTCATTCTGGTACCGCTGATGGTCTTCTTTATGCTCAAAGACAAGCGGGTACTGATGGGCAGCCTGCGCCGCTTCCTGCCGCGCAACCGCACCCTTGTCAACCGGGTGTGGGTGGAGATGAACAACCAGATCATCAACTACATCCGCGGCAAGGTGATCGAGATCCTCATCGTCGGCATCGCTACCTATGTTCCCTTCGCCCTGATGGGGCTGCGCTACTCGGTGCTGCTGGCGGTCGCGGTCGGCTTCTCGGTGCTGATCCCTTATATCGGCGCCGCCGTGGTGACCGTACCGGTCGCCATGGTCGCCCTGTTCCAGTGGGGGCTCACCCCCGAGTTCGCCTGGCTGATGGTGGCCTATCTGGTCATTCAGGCTCTCGATGGCAACCTGCTGGTACCTGTGCTTTTCTCGGAAGCGGTCAACCTCCATCCGGTGGCCATCATCATCGCCGTGCTGGTCTTCGGCGGCTTGTGGGGATTCTGGGGAGTCTTCTTCGCCATTCCCCTCGCCACCCTGGTCAAGGCGGTGATCAATGCCTGGCCAAAACGTGAAGAGATGCCCAGTGCCGCAAAATAACCTGCTTCCCCTGCAATCGTGACAACGGAGTGTCCATGACCTTTTTTCGTCAAATCAGAGCGGCAGGGCTGACGGCCCTGCTCCTCGCTGCCGCTATGCCAGCGCGTGCCGATATCGATCTTGGCGCCATGGATCTGCTCACCAGCGACAGCCCTACCAGCCCGGTGCCACAGGGCTTTGTCGCCGGTGCGGCGCTCATCGGGGGACAGGCCCGTTATGAAGCGCAGGACAACGCCCTCTACGCCATCCCCGGCTTTATCTACTTCGGCGACCAATTCATGTTTCTGGGGGATCGGGCCCGCTACTACTTCCACAAGGATGAGAACGTGGCCCTCTACGGCTATGGCCGGGTCCGTTTTGGCAATCTGGATCCCGAGGACTCTCCGGCCTTTACTGGCATGGAGCAGCGAAAATGGCAGCTGGAAGGCGGGATCGGTGGCAACATCATCACCCCCTATGCCCTGCTGACCGTGCGTGCCAACAGCGATGTCACCGGCCGCAGCAAGGGACAGGAGCTGCTGCTGTGGGCCGACTTCCCCATCCTGCGCGACAACCTGCTGATCATGCCGGGGATGGGGCTGATGCTGCGCAGCGACAAGATGGCCAACTACTACTTCGGCGGCATCTCCGAGAGCGAGGCGACTGCCCAGCGGCCCGCTTGGGATACCGGTACCACCCTATCCCCGATGGCGGCCCTCATCACCAGTTACCGCTTCAGCCCCAACTGGATTGGCATGTTTGCCATGAACTACGAATGGTATGATCGGGACATCAAAAACAGCCCCATCGTCCAGCACGATGGCGAGCTCTATGCGGGTTTTGCGCTGGGCTATATCTGGTAACAGTTATGAGTCTTGAACCGTGAGACACGACCAAACAAAAGGGAGCCCTCGGCTCCCTTTTTCACGACCATCAGGCTGGTAGTACAGCCTACTCAGGCGTCCAATTCAGGCTTACAGCGCCGCCAGAAACTCGGTCAGCTGCTGATTGACGAAGGCCGGATTTTCCAGCGACGAGATGTGGCCAGCCATCGGGATCTCCCTGAACGGGCAACCCAGCACCTCGGCCATCAGATAGCCCTCCAGCACCGGACGGGCCTTGTCCTCGCAGCCGGTCATCACCAGCGCGGGAGTGGTGATCTCCTCCAGCCACTCGATACGATCTTCGCGGGTCACAAAGCTGCGGCCCACCGCCACCATGGCGGCAATCTTCTCGTTTGGCCAGGCGGCCAGACGCGCCTTGAAACCACTCATCAGCGCCTCATCAGGCTGGCTGGCAAAGAAGATCGGCGCCACCTGTTCGATGATGGGCGCCGGCACGGTGCCGAGCTGCTCGATCATCGCCAGCATGCCGAGGTAGCGCTCGCAGGTGATCTGCGGTTCCAGGCCGACAAAACTGTCCATCAGCACCAGCCCCTTGAGGCGGTTTGGCACCATGCGCGCCAGCTCAACACCCCACATGCCGCCGATGGAGAGGCCCACCAGTACGAACTCGTCAACCCCGAGGGCATCGAGCAGCGCCAGGTGATCCCGCGCCAGAGTCGCCAAGGTGCAGCCACCTTCTGGGAGCTGGTCGGAATCGCCGTGGCCCCACAGCTCGGGAACGATGCAGCGATAGCTGCCCTTGAGCGCCTCGATTTGCAGCGCCCACATGGCGCTGTCCCACAGATAACTGTGGCCAAACAGCAGTACCGGCCCTTGCCCTTCGTCCAGATAGGCCATCCGACGGCCCGCTATCTCCATAAAATGCTTCATGTTATCTCCTGTTGCCAGCGATGGGGGGCGGCAGTGTATCACGTCCCCCTTGGCAGTGGCGCCTCCCTGGTGCAAGCTGGAAGTGACTCAAAGAAGTCACCCATGAAAGGATGCCAAAAGGAGAAGCCCATGGCGAAGGAGAAGAGCAAGAAGCGGCCGCGTCTGGACAAGAAGTGCTACGAGCACCACCTCGCCCATCTGCAGGAGGAGCTGGTCAAGCTGCAGGAGTGGGTCAAGCAGGAGGGACTGAAGGTGGTGGTGCTGTTCGAGGGACGGGACGCCGCCGGCAAGGGGGGCGTCATCAAGGCGATCACCGAACCGCTCAACCCCCGGGTCTGCCGGGTCACGGCGCTGCCCGCCCCCTCCGATCGGGAGCGATCCCAGTGGTACTTTCAGCGCTATGTGGCCCACCTGCCTGCCGCTGGCGAGATAGTGCTGTTTGACCGCTCCTGGTACAACCGGGCCGGGGTCGAGCGGGTGATGGGATTTTGCAGCGATGCGGAATATCGCGAATTTCTGCGCGCCTGCCCCGAGTTTGAGCGGATGCTGATCCGCTCCGGCATCACCTTGATCAAATACTGGTTCTCGGTCAGTGACGAGGAGCAGGAGAAGCGCTTTAAAGAGCGGATCAACACCCCCATCAAGCGCTGGAAGTTCAGCCCGATGGATTTGCAGTCCCGCTCGCGCTGGGTGGAGTACTCCCGCGCCAAGGATGACATGTTCACCTACACCGACACCGAGGATTGCCCCTGGTTCGTGGTAGAGGCGGACGACAAGCGCCGTGCCCGCCTCAACTGCATTGCACATCTGCTGAGCAAGGTACCCTACGAGGCGATCCACTACGAGCCTATCAAGCTTCCCCCCATCAAGACCGAAGGGTATGAGCGCCCGCCGCTGGCCAGCCAGACCTTTGTGCCCGATATTACCGCCGAACTCGAGGCTTGAACCGGGTTACCTTGCCTATCTGCATGTTCAAATCGCAGGCAATAAAAAGCCGGTCTGACGACCGGCAAAAAGGCATTGATTATTAAGAAAGGAAAACCGGCACAACAAAAAATCAGGTACGGATATATTTGGCGGTACGGGGGAACGCCTGCTCCTTGGCATCGAACAGGTAGCAGGCTTCGGCCGGGATACCCACGCTGTAGGTTTGACCGGTCGCCACATCCACATCCGAGGTGGCCTTGACGGTAAAGTCGTGACCATCCACATCCATATAAACGAAGGACTCAGCGCCCAGGTGTTCGGCCACCTGCACGATCCCGCTCACCTTGCTGTGCGCATGGGGGTGATCCAGCGGCATCAGGTGCTCGGGGCGAATGCCCAGCTCCACCTTGTCACCCACAGCGCCACTGCGGGCATCGACCCGGGCACGCACGGTATCGCCAGAGGTCAACTTGACCAGGCACTCCTGCTCGCCAATCTCCAGCAACTCGCCCGCCAGGAAATTCATCTTGGGAGAGCCGATAAAGCCCGCCACGAACTTGTTGTCCGGGTTGTGGTAGAGATCCAGCGGTGAACCGAACTGTTCCAGGTTGGTGGCAGCTTCGGCCTTGAGCGGGCTCAGCACAACAATCTTGTCGGCCAGGGTCATCGCTTCCACCTGATCGTGGGTCACGTAGATGATGGTGGAGTTAAGCTCTTTGTGCAGCTTGGCGATCTCGATCCGCATCTTGACCCGCAGCGCGGCATCCAGGTTGGAGAGCGGTTCGTCAAACAGGAACACCTGCGGCTGCTGCACGATGGAGCGACCGATGGCGACACGCTGACGCTGACCACCGGAGAGCGCCTTGGGCTTTCTGTCCAGCAGCGGCTCAAGACCCAGGATCTCGGCGGCGCGCATCACCCGCTTGTGGATGTTCTCCTTGTCCATCTTCTTGAGCTTCAGACCAAAGGCCATGTTCTCGTAGATGTTCATGTGCGGATAAAGGGCGTAGGACTGGAACACCATGCCGACGTTGCGCTCTACCGGCGGCACGTCGTTCATGTAGCGACCGCCGATGGTCAGCTCACCGCTGGTGATGTCTTCCAGACCCGCGATCATCCGCAGCAGGGTGGATTTACCGCAGCCGGACGGGCCGACGAAGACGATGAATTCGCCCTCCTTGATGGAGAGGTTGATGTTGCGCAGGGTGTCCTTGTGAACAGCCGGATCGTAATTTTTGCGAACGTTGTTGAGTACTACTTCAGCCATGACGAGCTCCGCTCTTGAATCTTTGCAAATCGTGATAGCGGGGGGAGTCAGCTCCCCCGGCCATAAACTTAACCTTTCACACCACCAGCAGTCAGACCGCCAACCAACCAGCGCTGTGCCAACAGGAACACCACTGTGATGGGGAAACCGGAGAGCACTGCGGCCGCCGCGAAATCACCCCACAGATAGTTCTGCGGATAGAGGTACTGCTGGGCCCCGACCGCCAGGGTCAGATTGTTCACATCCTGCAGCAGGATGGAGGCCATGGGCACCTCGGTAATGGAACCGATAAAGGCCAGAATAAACACTACCGCCAGGATGGGCACCGACAGAGGCAACAGGATCAGACGGAATGCCTGCCACGGGGTCGCCCCGTCGATGGCCGCCGCCTCCTCCAGGGAGGAGTCGATGGTCTCGAAGTAGCCCTTGATGGTCCAGACGTGGAGGGCGATACCCCCCATGTACGCCAGGATCAGGCCACCGTGGGTGTTGAGACCGAGCCAGGGGATGTAGTCACCAATCTTGTTAAAGAGCGCGTAGATGGCTACCAGTGCCAGCACCGCCGGGAACATCTGGAAAATCAGCATGCCCTGCAGGATGGTGGACTTGCCACGAAAACGCAGGCGGGCAAAGGCGTAAGCACAGGTGGTGGAGAGCGCCACGATCATCAGGGCAGTGATGCCGGCGATCTTGATGGAGTTCCACAACCAGGTCAGCACCGGGAACGGCGGCGGCGTGATGCTGCCATCGGCGTTGGTGATGGACATGCCCAGCGCCAGCTTCCAGTGATCCAGCGTCGGATTGGAGGGGATGATCTCCCCTACCGCGAAGTTACCGTTACGGAACGAGATGGCGATAACCATGATCAACGGGAAGATGATCAGCGCCAGGAAGCCCCACATGACCAGGTGGGTTGCCCACACCCGGTATTTGACTGATTTGGGTTGTACGATTGCCATGTTGAAGCCTCCTTACAGCTGCTTGTCGGCTTTGGACAATTTCAGGTTGAGCAGCGCCAGCGCCCCCACTATCAGGAAGATAGCTGTGGCGATGGCACTGGCCAGACCGTAGTCCTGACCACCCGATCCCTGGAACGCAATCCGGTAGGTATAACTCACCAGCAAGTCGGTGGTACCGGCCGGAGTGCTGGCGCCGATGATGTCGGGCGCACCGTTGGTCAACAACTGGATAAGCACGAAGTTGTTGAAGTTGAAGGCGAACGAGGCAATCAACAGCGGTGTCAGCGGCTTCATCAGCAGCGGCACGGTGATCTTGAAGAAGTTCTGTACCGGACCGGCACCATCCATGGCGGACGCTTCATAGAGATCTTCCGGAATGGCTTTGAGCAGGCCCATGCAGAGGATCATCATGTAGGGGTAGCCGAGCCAGGTGTTGACAATCAGGATCATCACCTTGGCCAGGAAGGGGTTGGTATACCAGTCCGGCTTGATGCCAAACGCCGCTTCCAGGAACATGTTGATCTCACCGAAGTTCTGGTTGAACAACCCCTTGAACACCAGGATGGAGATAAACGCCGGGATCGCATAGGGCAGGATCAACATGACCCGATAGAAACCGCGCCCCTTGAGTTCTTCCCACTGCACCAGACAGGCCAGCACCATGCCGATAGCCAGGGTGAAAGCGACGGAGCAGGTTGAGAAGATCACGGTCCAGATGAAGATCTGCAGGAAGGGTGACTGGATGCCCGGATCGGTGACGATGCGCGCGAAGTTCTTCCAACCGACGCTCACCACAAAGCCCGGAGCAATACCCTTGCCGACAAACTGACCCTGTTCGTCGATGTACTGATAGAAGCCGGTCTCGCCATTGGGCAGCATCAGCTCGCCATTCTGGGTATCACGCAGCAGGTTGCTGTCTTTGATCACCACGCCGGACTTGAGCACGGCACCATCCATCAGACGGGTGTAGTGCTGCTTCTGGGCGGCAAACTTGCGCAGGCTGCTCAGGGTCAGGTGGGTACCGCCATCCGGCAGCACCAGATCAAGGTCACTCAGGTGAGTACGATGCTCAACAATGGCGCGGATCGGTGCGGCCTTGCTGGCCGCTTCGCCAGTGAAGGGCTGCAGCTCGACCACTTGCTGGGTGTTCTGCACACGGCCCTCGCGGGACGCCAGCTCACGGGCCTTGTTGGTCATCAGGGAAACAGGTTGGCTGATAAAGGATTGATCATCCTGTGTCAGCAGCAGCTGGAACTGGCCGTTGTCGCCACCCAGCAGGGTAAAATCGAATTCACCGCCCGCCACCTTGTAGGTTTTCTTCAGGTGGTAGTCCCGCGCCTGCTCCACGGAGAGCAAGTTGGACCCCGAATAGTTGGTGAAGGCAATGCCAATGGTGTAGGCAAGAGGGAAGATGATAAACACAACCATGCCCGCAACACCCGGAAAGATGTAGCGATGGGCATAGGTCTTCTTGTTCATGAAGACATACAGACCGACGGAAACCACCACCAGATCCAGCAGCGCGAATACCCACTCGCCACTGGCGTACATCATCACGGCTGCGTAGCCGTTGAGGATGGCAACCAGGGCCGCTATGGTCCACTTAAGCCAGGTGTGCTTATCCTTCGGACCGGCATAGGACTCAACAGAAGGTACTACTTCCATGCCAATTAACCTTTATAACGCCAAGAGAGATTTGAGAGAGTGGGAGGCCATGACGGCCTCCCGGGTAGTGCGTGCTTACTGAACGATACGCTTGGCAGCGGTATCCAGCGCTTCGTCAACACCCTGACGACCGGAGGTCACGTTCTTGAGGGCAGTTTCGAAGGAAGACCAGAAACGGCTCATCTCGGGAACGGATGGCATCGGCTCGCCAGCCTGAGCGTTCAGCATGGTGGCCTTGATGTGCGGATCGGATTCCAGGGTCTTCTGGAAGGATTTCAGCGCAACGGCACCCAGCGGCTTGTCGGCGTTAACCGGCGCCAGACCGGCATCGGTCAGCAGGTAGTTTTCCAGGAACTCGATAGCCAGATCCTTGTTCGGGCTGGCAGCGTTGATGGTGGCACCCAGTACGCCAACGAAGGCTTTGGCCGGCTTGCCGTTCAGGGTCGGCAGCGGCGCTACGCCGTACTTGATGCCGCTCTTGTCCAGGTTGCTCCAGGCCCAGGGGCCATTGATCATCATGGCCACTTCGCCCTTGTTGAACTTGGCGTCCATCACACCGTAGTCGATGCCTTTTTCCAGGTGACCGGACTTGATCATCTCGGAGATGTAGCCCACGCCCATCTTGGCACCTGCGTTGTTCACGCCGGTATCTTTGACGTCATAACCGGTAGCGGTTTTCTTGAAGGCGTAACCACCGTTGGCAGCCACCAGCGGATAGCTGAAGTACGGGGTGTCATAAGCCCACATGATGGCGCGCTTGCCGTTTTTCTTCAGAGTCTCGTCAATCTTGGCGATCTCTTCGAAGGTTTTCGGCGGCTCGGGCAGCAGGTCCTTGTTATAAATCAGGCTGACTGCTTCCATGGCAACCGGGTAGCCATAGGTTTTGCCATCAACAGTCATGGCATCCCATGCCAGCTGTTCAAATTTGCCTTTGGTGGCAGCGTTCGGCGTTACCGGAACCAGCAAACCGGCTTTGACCCACTCACCGTAACGGTCGTGAGCCCAGAAGAAGATGTCCGGGCCGTTGCCAGTGGCGGCGGCTTGCTGGAATTTCACTTCAACCTGATCCGGGTGAGCCACAGTAACCTTGATGCCGGTTTCTGCTTCAAACTTCTTACCCACTTCAGCCAGACCGTTGTATCCCTTGTCACCGTTGATCCAGATGGTCAGCTGGCCTTCATCGATGGCAGCAGTAGCAGAGCAAGCGACGCCAAGAGTGGCCAGACCGATCAGGGATGACAGCAATTTCTTTTTCATGAGCCTTTCCTTGTATTAGTTCCGCGCTGTAAGAGCATTGTGTGCGAGATGAATATTATCCCAAGCGGCAAACGGCTCACATGACGCAACTCGCATTTTTGAAATGCAATTACGTATTTCCTTCCAGAAAGTTTTGAAAACATTTTCTTATTTCAGGGAATTACGGCCATTTATCGGCTTAATTCCAGACAACCACAGAATAATAATTACCAAAATGAAATAAAATTTCATGAGTGAAAGGGTTTTCACCTCAATGAAAACCCTTTCAGATGGTTTATTTTGTTTGATTTGTTAACAAAGTACCGCGCCAGTTTCGAGGTCTGCCCTGGCGCAATAAAAAAAGAGACCCCGCCGGGGCGGAGTCTCTTTTTGCCAGAAATGACGAGTTGATCACACTCGGGAGCATGACTACGACTGGCGCAGCAGCTGATCCTTAAGATTGGGCGGCACACCCTTGATGGTCAGGGTGTCGGTCTGGGGGTCGTAAAAGATCCGGCTGTTCAACAGCTTCTGCTCAAAGCTCAGAGTCAGACCGCCGCCGGAGCCAACAAACTTGGTCAAACCACGCAGGGTAGAGCGATCCGCCGGGAAACGCTCTTCCAGCTCATACTCCTGACCGATAAAGCTGTAAAAATCGAGGTCACCGTCGCCAGGCAATTCTGCAGACAGCTCCTTGATTTCGATCTCTTCACCGGCACTCGCCTGTTCGGTGCAATATTTGAAGACCTGCTTTTTATAGTCATTGCGCTCGGTCGGTTCGAGCTGACGACTGTCGCAATAATCTTCGACCGCCTGCAGCAAGCCTTTATTTTGTACCTTGGCATCCATGCCCTCGCGGGCACCCAGCAGATCCATAAAGAAGTCGCCCAGTTTGCGACCAATGCGCCCCTTGCTGAAGGTGATATAGCGGCGCGAATCAGGTTGGGTTTTCCATTCGGTCAAATCAATGCGGGCCACCAGATTGAGTTTGCCGATATCCAGATACTGGATATGGCGTAATTCCAGCGCTTCGCTGACGGTGACGCTCTCCTTGCCCTCCAGCAGGGCAATCAGCAGATAATCGACCCCGACGTAGTTATATTTGGCAAACAGCAGCACCCCCTGCTCATCGAGGGCATGCTCCACCAGCTGCTTGACCAGCATCTGGGTCACGGTGACCGAGAAGGGAACGAATTCGGTCTGCTCGTCGAGCAGCTGTTCGAGGGCGATACGAAACGCGGGTGAAGGCTGCTTGGGAGCATCGATGCCGTCGGCCAGCTCGGCGACGGCGGCCTCGGGGTCAGCAAAGAAGCCAAAGCCCTTGCCGCCCTTGCCGTTGTAGATCCGATGCAGTTCCGCCATCAGTCCCTGTACCGCCTCATCAGGGGGCAGGGTCTGGCTGCGGGTATCGGCGTGGGGTTGACCATCGCCGCCCTGGCGCAAGGAGTGAAGAATGATCTTGTCGATATCGAGACTCATGTCACAAAGCCATAGTGTTAGCCGAAAGGGTGAAGTATTATAAGGCGCTTTGAACCGAGATGAACTGAAGATTATGCCTATCGTATCAAAGTACAATAACGAGCAATTTGACGCCCTGATGAACGACCTGATCACCGCGCTGGAAAAGCATAAAGCGCCGGTGGATCTCAGCCTTATGGTGCTTGGCAATCTGACCACCAATATCATCAACGGTATGGCACCGGCCCAGCGCCAGGCCATCACTGAAAAGTTTGTCCAGGCCCTGACCGCATCGGTCGATAATCGCCACGACGCACACTGAGTCCCCGACTCTGTTGATTTGACGTTTCTCAACGCAGATGGATCACTATGGTCGAAACCGGTAACCCCTATCGTGATAATGTCTCTCGCCTGATCACCTGGGGGCATTGGTTCTCCTTCTTCAACATTATTCTGGCCATGCTCATCGCCACCCGTTATCTGGGTGCCATCAGCTGGCCATCGACCACGCTTGGCGTGATCTATCTCGTTGTAAGCTGGATTGGCCACTTCTCGTTTCTGAGTTTTGTCACCTACCTGTTGACGATCTTCCCGCTCAGCTTCGTGCTGCCCAAGGAGAAGTCGTTGCGGTTCATCTCGGCCATCATCGCTACCCTGGCGCTGGTGCTGCTGCTGATCGACACCCAGGTATTCCGGCTGTTCAAGTTCCACCTCAACAGTCAGGTATGGCAGTTGCTGCTGGATCAGGCGCAAACCGAAGAGGGCTCAATCTGGAGCATCATCTTCGTTGCCGTGCCCACCATCTTCCTGCTGCAACTGCTGCTGTCGGCCTATGTCTGGCGCAAGATCAACAAGCGCAAGCGCCGCCAGTACGGCAATCAGGTGGGGCTGGCCCTGCTGATCTGCTTTATTCTGACCCACGTGGTCAACAGCTGGGCGGATGCGACCCTCTATCAGCCGATCACCATGCAGAGAGCCAACTTCCCCCTCTCCTACCCCATGACGGCCCGCTCCTTCCTGGCCAAACATGGCTGGCTGGATCTGGATCAATACGAGAAGCAGGCTGCTTCCCAGGGGGATAACAGCGACAGCCGGATGCACTATCCGCTGCGCCCGCTCAACGTCAACGCCCCCCTGACTCACAACAATCTGCTTATTGTGGTGGTCGACTCATTGCGTTTTGACATGCTCAACAACATCAACATGCCCAATCTGCAGCGCTATGCGGATCAGCATCTGACGTTCCGCAATCACCTGAGTGGTGGCAACGATGATCTGATGGGCATGTTCAGCCTCTTCTACGGGTTGCCCGGCCACTACTACAAGGACATCAGCAGCGACAAGCGTCCGCCGGTGCTGTTCGACGAGATGCTGCGCCAGGATTACCAGTTCGGGCTATTCGGCGCGATGGAAGATGCCCAGAAGTATCGCAAGAGCATCCTCGCCGGTCTGCGCAAGCAGGTGTTTGTCTCCGAGCAGAGTGACGATGGCAAGCTGCTGACCGACTGGCAGCAGTGGCTGGAGAAGCGCTCTCCCGAGCGTCCCTGGTTCTCGCTGGTCTATCTCTCGAGCCCAGGCGACTACCAGTTGCCCGCCACCATGAAGGGGCCGTTCCAACCGGAGCTCGCCAACTTCAATCCGGCGACCGCCTATCGGGCGGAGAACCTGCAAAAACTGGAGAACCGCTACAAGAACTCGGTCTTCTATACCGACCAGTTGCTTGAGCAGATGCTGACCAAATTGCAGTCCCAGGGGATGGACAGCAACACCATCGTCGTCATCACCTCCAACCACGGTCAGGAGTTCAACGACACCCGCAGCAACAGCTGGGGCGCAGGCAGCAACTACTCACCCTATCAGGTGCAGGTACCGCTGGTACTGGCCTGGCCGGGGCGCGGCAGTGACGTTCGGGAGCAACCAAGCAGCCATTTCGATCTGGCGCCGACCCTGATGCAGGGGATGCTGGGCGTGCGCAATCCGGCGCGCGATTATAGCGTTGGCCGCTCGCTGTTTGATACCAGCCCGCGCAACTGGCTGCTGGCCGGGGATCAGAACGACTTCGCCATCTATGAAGGGGACACCATCACCCACTTCAACAAGCAGGGTGACTTCGAACTGCTGGAGCGCAACAGCTATCGCCCGATCAAGCACGGCACCCCGGATATGGGCGCCATGATCCAGGTGATGAACGAGCTGAACCGCTTCTATCGCAACCAGTGAAGCGCCCGTTGATGGCTTGCTACCATAAAAAACGCCCCGAATTCGGGGCGTTTTTCGTTGTATAGCCGGGCCACGTTCACGACTGTCAGCCACCCCACCCTTGCGGGTACTTGTAGCCGACGAAACGCTTGGCTGCATAGGCTTTGAAAGCCGCCGAGTTGTAGGCCGCCGCCACATCTTTGGCAAAAGGCTGATCCGCATCTGCGCTTTTCACCACCACCCAGTTGATAAAATCGTAGCTGCGCTCCAGAAACAGTCCTTCACTGAACGGGATACCGCTGGAGGCGGCAAAATTACCGTTGATCACCGAGAAGTCCACATCCTCGCGCGAGCGGGGCAGTTGCGCCGCCTCCAGCAACACCAGCTTGAGATTGTGCGGATTGTTCACCACATCAAACTCGCTCGCCTTGAGCGGGTTGATCCCCTCCTTAAGGGTCAGCCAACCGAGATCCTGCAACATCAGCAGAGCCCGCGCCTGATTGGTGGGATCGTTGGGGATGGCCACCGTGCTCCCCTCTTTCACCTTGTCGAGTGCCGCCAGCTTGCCGGAGTAGAGCCCCATCGGGCCAGTTGGCACCTGGGTAATGGGCGCCAGCGACAAGCCGCGATCTTTGGCAAAACTCTCCAGATAAGGTTTGTGCTGGAAGCAGTTCACATCTAGTGATCCGTCAGCCAGAGCAATATTGGGGGTCACATAGTCGGTGAACTCCACCAGCTTGACCTTATACCCCTTGGCCTCCAGCTGCGGCTTGATGGAATCGGTCACCATGTCGGCAAAATCCCCCACCGTGGTACCAATCACAATCTCCTGTTTGGTCGGCAAGGACGCATCGGCGGCAACCGCGGAAAAAGAGAGGCTCCCGACCGCCATCGCGGCAATAAAAGTGCTGGCGCCAGCAGTGGCGCGCAAGGAAGCAGTCAAAGGAGAAGATAAGAAGGAACGAAACTGCATAGGGACTCCCTGTCAGGTACGCATCAAACTATGGGACTGCGGCGGGGGTCTCTCAGAGATTAGGCCCCTCAAACCGCAGCAATCTAGCCATCCAAACGGCTATTTTGGTTACCATAACAGAGCCATCCACTGCCGCCAAGCAATAAACCGCTGGTTCCACCTCATCACCCTTGCTGTCACCCCCGAATGCATAGCTGTACTCACGTTGGCACACACAACCATGCCACTCACTTTCAAGAGCGCACGAGCTCCCCTCGGGATTGCCCCGAATCGGGATGGCTGCGGCGAAGGAGAGTCGCGAGAGGAGTGAATTACGGATAAAAAGATCAGTAGCGAGCGGTGAGAACCATTCTCAATAGAACACATAACCAGTGTCATTGGAATACCTACCACAAACTAAATCGGATTTCTTTGAACCTCATTACGTTTTTTGAAAATGGCTCTTTTTGAACCCCTGTCACCCGTGTATAGATTTCCGTCGCACTCAGGATGAGTGCGATCCAAGATGGAGTTAAAAAAATAATGAAGCAAACATCGTTAGCACTGGCGATCACAGCACTGCTGTCGACCCTGCCCAGTGCGCTCGTTCAGGCAAATGAAGGTTGTGCGCCGCTCACCGGCAAGGAGAGCGGCATGGATATCGGACGCAGCAGCACCGAGCGCTGCCTGCCAGGTGCCAATCCCCTGCAGGATCAGCAGTGGTATCTGCTCAACAACGGTCAGGATGGATTCAGCTCCCGTGGCGGCATAGCGGGCAATGATCTCAACCTCTGGTGGGCTCATCGCACCGGTGTGCTGGGCCAGGGAGTCAATGTGGCCGTGGTGGATGATGGCTTGGCTATCGCCCACCCGGATCTGGCGGAGAACGTGCGCCCGGGGTCGAAAAACGTGGTGACCGGCAGCGATGACCCGACACCGACCGATCCGGATTCGGCCCACGGCACCTCGGTCTCCGGCATCATTGCAGCGGTGGACAACGCCATCGGGACCAAGGGGATTGCCCCGCGAGCCCAGTTGCAGGGGTTCAACCTGCTGGACGACAACAGCCAGCAGTTGCAGAAAGATTGGCTCTACGCCCTTGGCGACAGCGATGCCAGCCGTGATAACCGGGTGTTCAACCAGAGCTATGGCATGAGCCTGGTCGATCCCCGTCCGGCCAACGATCTGGATCAGGCCCAGCTCGACCGCCTGTTCGAACAGCAAACCCTCAAGGCGCAGAGTGCCGCCTATATCAAGGCTGCCGGCAACGGCTTCAACAAGATAGCGGCGGGTGGCTATGTGCTCAATCGCACCGGCAACGGCCCCAAATTGCCGTTTGAGAACAGCAACATCGACCCCTCAAACAGCAACTTCTGGAACCTGGTGGTGAGCGCGCTCAACGCAGATGGCGTCAGATCCTCCTACTCCAGCGTCGGCAGCAACGTCTTCCTGAGCGCCACCGGCGGCGAGTACGGTACCGATTCCCCCGCCATGGTGACCACGGATCTGCCCGGCTGCGATATGGGCTATAACCGCACCGACGATCCCCGCACCAACCGGCTGCACGGCAACCCGCAGCTGGATGCCAGTTGCGACTACAACGGCGTCATGAACGGCACCTCCTCCGCCACCCCCAGCACCTCGGGCGCCATGGCACTGCTGATGTCCGCCTACCCGGATCTGTCAGTACGCGATTTTCGGGATCTGCTGGCGCGCAGCGCTACCCGGGTCGATGCCAAACATCAGCCCGTGATGGTCAGCTACACCAGCAGCACCGGCAAGGTGCGCGACGTGAAAGGGCTGGAAGGGTGGGAGCGCAATGCCGCCGGCATGTGGTTCAGCCCGACTTACGGTTTCGGTCTGATCGACGTCAACAAGGCGCTTGAGCTGGCAGCCAATCACCAGCCTCTCCCCCCGCTGGTGCAGCTGCCGTGGCAGAAGATCAATGTCACCGGCAGTGCCGCTGCCATCCCGGATGTGGGCAACAGCCCGACCAGCTCGACAACCCGCATTGCCACACCGTTGACGGTCGAAGCGGTTCAGGTGATGGTGAGCCTGGATCACCAGCGTCTGCCTGATCTTCTGATCGAACTGGTCTCCCCCGCCGGCACCCGCAGCATCCTGCTGAGCCCCTTCAACAGCCTGGTCGGCCAATCTCTCGACCAGCAGCAGCTGGGCTTTGTGCGCACCAAGGGATTGCGTGACATGCGCCTGCTCTCCCACAAGTTCTACGGTGAATCGGCCGAAGGCCAGTGGCGACTGGAGGTAACCGACGTTGCCAACGGTACCCGTCAGGTCTCTCTGCTCAATCGCAAGACCAAGGAGCGCACCACCCTGACCGAGCGCAACAACCGTCAACCGGGCAAGCTGATCTCATGGTCCCTGCGGGTCCTGGGTCACGATGCCAATCGCAGCTAACACGCTAGGAGTATTACCATGAACAAACCTGTTACCTTGCTTCTGGCAACCCTGCTGGCCCCTCTCTCGGGACAGCTCTGCGCCGAGGAGTCCGTCACCATGGATGGCAAGCAGTACAGCACCATAGAGGTGAACGGCCAGACCTACCTCATTCCCGACAACGGCAGCAAGAAGCGGGTCACCCGCAGTCTGGATGACAAAGTGCCGCAGCAGAGCCTGCGCCGCGGCGACGTATTGATGCAGGGGGCGGCCAGCCCCGAGCTCACCGTCAGCGGTACCCTGCTGGTGGAGGCTGACGATGCTACTGCCAAGGCGCTGGCGACGCGCCACGGCTTGAACTTCAAGCAGAGCAGCGGCGGTATCGCCCTGCTGGAGGCCAAATCGGGCACCGATCTCAATGCCATCGCCACCAAGCTCCAGAGCGAGGGGGTGAAGGTACAGATCGAGCTGTCGGGGGCCGAGCGGCAACCAAAATAGGTCTCGTCAGCGGGATAACAAAGGGGGCCATCATGGCCCCCTTTCTATTCTATTCTCTTCACTGCGACAGCGGCTTACTTGCGGCCATGCTGCTCCGCCAGATAGAGCCAGGTATCGACCACGGTATCCGGGTTGAGCGACACCGAGTCTATCCCCTGCTCCACCAGCCAGGCGGCGAAGTCCGGATGATCAGACGGGCCCTGGCCACAGATCCCCACGTACTTGCCCGCCTTGCGGGCGGCAGCAATGGCCATCGCCAGCAGCGCCTTGACCGCCTCGTTGCGCTCGTCGAACAGGTGGGCGATAAGCCCCGAGTCCCGATCCAGCCCAAGGGTGAGCTGGGTCATGTCGTTGGAGCCGATGGAGAAGCCGTCCACGTGCTCGAGGAACTTGTCTGCCAGCAGGGCGTTGCTCGGGATCTCGCACATCATGATCACCTTGAGCCCCCGCTCGCCACGGCGCAGACCGTTCTCGGCCAGGATGTCGATCACCTGCTCCGCCTCGCCTACAGTGCGCACGAAGGGGATCATCACCTCGACGTTGGTCAGCCCCATGACATCACGCACCCGCTTGATCGCCTCGCACTCGAGGGCAAAGCAGGGGCGAAAGCTGTCGGCGATGTAGCGCGACGCACCACGAAAACCGATCATCGGGTTCTCTTCATGGGGCTCGTAGCCACGGCCACCCACCAGATTGGCGTACTCGTTGGACTTGAAGTCCGACATCCGCACGATCACCCGCTCCGGCCAGAAGGCGGCTGCCAGGGTGGCGATGCCCTCGGTCAGTTTGGCGACGTAGAACTCACGCGGGCTGTCGTAACCGGCGATCATCTTGCCAATGGTGACCTTGAGCTCGGGACTCTGGCTGTCGAACTCCAGCAGCGCCTTGGGGTGTACCCCGATCATCCGGTTGATGATGAACTCGAGGCGGGCCAGACCGACACCGGCATTGGGCAACTGGGCAAAATCGAACGCCCTGTCCGGGTTGCCAACGTTCATCATGATCTTGATGGGCAGGCGCGGCATGTTGCCCACCTCGGTCACCGCCACGTCGAAGTCGAGTTCGCCGTCATAGATGAAACCGGTATCCCCTTCCGCACAGGAGACGGTGATAAGCTGGCCAGCCTCGATGCTATCGGTGGCATTGCCGCAACCCACCACCGCCGGAATGCCCAGTTCGCGAGCGATGATGGCGGCGTGACAGGTACGGCCGCCCCGGTTGGTCACGATGGCGGAGGCCCGCTTCATGATGGGCTCCCAGTCCGGGTCGGTCATGTCGGTGACCAGTACATCGCCGGGCTGCACTTCGTCCATCTGGCTGATGGCGGAGATGACCCGCGCCGGGCCCGCGCCAATCTTGTGGCCGATGGCCCGCCCCTCGATCAGCACCTTGCCCGCTTGCTTGAGGGCAAAACGCTCGAGGGTGTTGGCCTCCTGGCGGCTGCGCACGGTTTCCGGGCGCGCCTGCACGATGTAGAGCTTGCCATCCTGCCCATCCTTGGCCCACTCGATGTCCATCGGGCGGCCATAGTGCTGCTCGATGATAAGGGCCTGCCTGGCCAGCTCCATCACCTCGGCATCCGTGATGCAGAAGCGGCTGCGCTCGGCTTCATTGGTGTCGACGATCTGTACCTGACGGCCATGGCTGGCATCGCCGGAATAGGTCATCTTGATAAGCTTGGAGCCGAGGGTCTTGCGCACCACCGCCGGGCGTCCCCCCTTGAGGGTCGGTTTGTGCACGTAGAACTCGTCCGGGTTGACCGCACCCTGTACCACCATCTCGCCAAGACCGTGAGCGCCGGTGATGAACACCACGTCGTTGAAGCCCGACTCGGTATCCAGGGTGAACATGACGCCGGAGGCGGCAAGATCCGAGCGCACCATCCGCTGCACCCCGGCCGACAGGGCGACGCCCTTGTGGTCATAACCCTGATGCACCCGATAGGAGATGGCGCGATCATTGAACAGGGAGGCAAAGACATGCTTGATGGCCACCATGACGGCATCGATGCCGCGCACGTTGAGGAAGGTCTCCTGCTGGCCGGCAAAGGAGGCGTCCGGCATATCCTCGGCGGTGGCTGAGGAGCGCACCGCAAAAGAGGCATCCAAACCTGCACTCAGTCTGGCGTAAGCCTCCCGTATCGCCTGCTCCAACGCGCTCTGGAACGGGGCTTCGATCACCCAGTCACGGATCTGCTGACCGGCCCGATTGAGGGCGGCAATGTCATCCACATCCAGATTGTCGAGCAGATGGTGGATCTTGCCGTTGAGGCCGCTTGACTCCAGAAACTCGTTAAATGCAAAGGCGGTGGTGGCAAACCCGCCCGGCACCGATACACCGGCGCCAGAGAGGTTGCTGATCATCTCGCCAAGGGATGCGTTCTTGCCGCCAACTCGTTCTACGTCCTGCATTCCGAGTTGCTCGTACCAGAGTACGTACTGTTGCACTTGCATGTCTCCAGGTTGGTGGGCACCGATGCCATAGCACCTCGTGCGCCCGATTTAATCGATGAGGTTATGGGTAAGTCAGGTGCGTTATTGTCTGTTTCTTTTGTTGCCAACGACCATGAAAACGTTTTCTACTGGTTTTCAAAAAAATCCCCGAGCAAGCGTTGGGGATGGTCGAATGACCGGAACATTCTACAATGGCGACACAAAAAGATAACGATTCAGGTTTGCAAGCCACTTCACAACTTGGGCACAGCAGACCGGTTGACAAAACTGGTATGGTTTCGGGAGATACTTCTCACCCCTTACCCCATGCGACCCCACCCGCGGTATCACAGGAGCCCTACGTGCACACTGTATTTTATGTTTCAGACGGAACCGCCATCACCGCCGAAGTGTTCGGTCACGCGGTATTGAGCCAGTTTCCGCTGGCCTTCGAGCAGATCACTATCCCCTTTGTGGAGACACTGGAGAAAGCCCGTCAGGTACGGATGCGGATCGACGAGCAGTTCCGCCAGACCGGGGTGCGCCCCATCCTGTTTCACACCATCGTCGACCCGCTGGTACGGGAAGAGGTACTGAAATCGGAGGCGTGCGGCCACGACTTTCTCAACACCTTCGTCAGCCCGCTGGAGCAGGAGCTGGGGGTAAAAGCCGAGCCCCGCCTCCACCGCACCCACGGCATGGAGAACCGCAAGCTCTATGACGATCGCATTGAGGCGGTCAACTTCGCACTGGCCAACGACGATGGCATCACCACCAAGGAGTACGATGAGGCGGACATCATCCTGATCGGGGTCTCCCGCTGCGGCAAGACCCCCACCAGCCTCTATCTGGCGCTGCAGTTCGGCATTCGCGCCGCCAACTACCCCTTTATCGAGCAGGACATGGGGATGCTGGAGCTACCCGCCCCCCTCAAGGCCAACCGTCACAAGCTGTTTGGCCTCACCATAGCGCCGCAGCGGCTGCACGAGATCCGCAACCAGCGCCGTGCCAACAGCCGCTACTCCTCCATCGAACAGTGCGAGCAGGAGCTGGCCTGCGTGGAGAGGCTGTTTCGCCAGGAGGCGATCCGCTTCCTCGATACCAGCTCCCACTCGGTGGAGGAGATCAGCGCCAAGGTCCTCGAGGCAACCGGTCTGCGCCGCCAGCTCTGTTAAGCTAGCTTGACAGCTATCGACATCAACAAAAGATAAAAATTACAGTGTCTCGGCGAAAGTCAGCTGTTGTTAACTGCAATTCACATAGATGACAGTGAAAAGCATGGATAAAAAAGGGATAAACACCACAAATGCTTATCCCTCTTCTTGTCGACCTTGGCGTTGTGCCCTTGTCACCTGCTGCCAGTTAGCCGCTATTCGATTCCGTTCTGCTGCGCTCGGCAAACAGCCAGCGTTAACTAACGATTGAGCTCAGGGTTGTTCATCAACCGGGCATAAAAGGCCAGCAAACCGTGGCGCAGGCGAACCCGCTCCGCCAGCCAGCCGCCAACGAGCGCCCCTGTTACCCCACCAACCAGCAACAGTGGCTGCCAGTAGTACAGCAACCCATGATCACCGAGCGAGAGCCAGCCCAGCAGCATGGTGGCGGCTACCAGCAACAACAGCGGACTGGCGGCAATCCCTAACCAGAGCGCCACCAGTACACCCCGGGCAACCCCTTGTTGCAGCACGCTTTCGCGCTCTCTGTACTCCAACTCCCTGCACTCTTCTCTGTACTCTCGCTTGTTTGGCATCATTTGCATCCATTTGTGGCTCGGCACCACAAAAGCACACCAACAAGACAAAATGTCAATAAAACAGAATTCGATTGCACAAACATCAACCAAAAACTACCAAGAAGCCTCTTCAGATCATGAAAAAGCTGCCTTTGGTACAAAATACGGCCATTAGAGATGGAAAACAGGTGCATTAATGGCGGATTATCACTATTCTGCTTCGGTTGCCAGCCAACACTAAAAATTGAAAATGGCATGGCGTAACGAAATAAATACAGCTTTCGTCAGGTTTTGGCTACGCACTGCGGCCTGCTCAGGATGAGCCCAACACCGACCAGAGACAACAGAGACGTAAGGACAGACCCATGGATTTGAAACAAGACGGTGAGGAGCTGAAGCGCGGCCTTAAAAACCGCCACATTCAGTTGATTGCTTTGGGCGGCGCCATCGGCACCGGCCTCTTTCTGGGCATTGCCCAAACCATCAAGATGGCAGGCCCCTCAGTCCTGCTGGGGTATGCAATCGGCGGCTTTATCGCCTTCCTGATCATGCGCCAGCTCGGTGAAATGGTGGTGGAAGAGCCGGTAGCTGGCTCCTTCAGCCACTTTGCCTACAAATACTGGGGCGAGTTTGCCGGTTTTGCGTCCGGCTGGAACTACTGGGTGCTCTACGTGCTGGTGAGCATGGCCGAGCTGACCGCAGTGGGCATCTATGTCCAGTACTGGTGGCCCGAGATCCCGACCTGGATGTCAGCCGCCTTCTTCTTCGTGCTGATCAACGCCATCAACCTCTCCAACGTCAAAGCGTTTGGCGAGATGGAGTTCTGGTTCGCCATCATCAAGGTGGTCGCCATCATCGGCATGATTGGCTTTGGCGGCTATCTGCTCCTCTCCGGTGCCGGCGGCCCCGAGGCGAGCGTCACCAACCTGTGGGCCCAAGGCGGCTTCTTCCCCAACGGCATCAGCGGTCTGGTGATGGCGATGGCGGTGATCATGTTCTCCTTCGGCGGTCTCGAGCTGGTGGGCATTACCGCCGCGGAAGCGGACAACCCAGAGAAGAGCATTCCCAAGGCCACCAATCAGGTGATCTACCGCATCCTCATCTTCTACATCGGTGCTCTGGCTATCCTGATGTCCCTCTATCCCTGGGGTAAAGTGGTGGAAGGCGGTAGCCCGTTCGTGATGATCTTCCATGCACTGGACAGCAATCTGGTCGCCACAGTACTCAACATCGTGGTGCTGACGGCGGCACTGTCGGTCTACAACAGCTGCGTCTACTGCAACAGCCGCATGCTGTTCGGTCTGGCCAAACAGGGCAACGGCCCGAAAGCCCTGCTCAAGACCAACAAGAGCGGCGTGCCGCTGGTTGCCCTCTCGGTCTCGGCCATCGCCACCCTGCTCTGCGTGCTGATCAACTACCTGATGCCGGGCAAGGCGTTCGGCCTGCTGATGGCGCTGGTGGTCTCCGCACTGGTGATCAACTGGGCGATGATCAGCCTCGCGCACCTCAAGTTCCGCAAGGCCAAGGTCACAGAGGGTGTCCAGCCCAAGTTCAAGGCGTTCTGGTACCCCTTCGGCAACTATCTCTGCCTCGCGTTCATGGCTGGTATCCTGGTGATCATGTATATGACCCCGGATTTCCGCATCTCGGTCGAACTGATCCCAGCCTGGCTGGTGGTGTTGGGCATTGGCTTTGTCATCAAGCGCAAAGGACAAGCCCAAAGCAAGGTCGCAGCCAATCTGGGTTAATGCCCGTAGCTGAGAAAAACAATGCAAAACGCCGATCACATGATCGGCGTTTTTTTATTGCGCTCAGCGCAACTGACCGCACTACTAGCAGCCATAGCCCTCAGGAAGGCAGCTCTTGCCTTTGATCTTGCCGATGCTCCGGGCTATTGACGCAACACTCATCACGGAAAAAGGCGATGATCTCCTCCAACACCGCGTATTGAGAGACGCAAAGCAGGGTGCGACTCTCCCGGTTTTGCTTCACCAGCCCCACCGAGACCAGCGCCGCGATATGGTGGCTGAGGGTGGAAGCGGGGATCGCCAGCTGCTTTTGCAGCTCCCCCACCGGCAGCCCCTGCTCTCCCGCCTTGACCAGATGCTTGAAGATAAACAGCCGGGTCGGATGACCCAGCTCTTTCAATGCCTTGGCGACCTCTTCCAGTTGCATCTCTGCGCCCTCCACAAATTTGATATTTCGATAATACCAGAAATATCTTGACCGGCCATTCATTTCGATTATTTTGGAAATATAGAAACCAAGTGAGGATACGACAATGAATGAGTGGTTAACCATGCTGACCGATGCAGCCCAGATGTTCCTGTTTCTGGCTGTCGAGCTGTCGGTGCTGTTTCTGGTCATTAGCGCCGGGGTCAGCCTGATCCGTCAGAAGATCCCCGACGAGAAGATCCAGCGGATGCTGGGGGCTCGCCACGGCAAGGGCTATCTGCTCTCTGCCCTGCTCGGCGCCGTCACCCCCTTTTGCAGTTGTTCCACCATCCCCATGCTGAGAGGGCTGCTCTCGGCCAAGGCTGGCTTTGGCCCCACTCTCACCTTCCTGTTTATCTCCCCACTGCTGAACCCCATCATCGTCGGCTTGATGTGGGCCACCTTTGGCTGGAAAGTGACCCTGCTCTACGCCGTGATCGCCGCCAGCGTCTCCGTCATGGCGAGCATGCTGCTCGACAGATTGGGGTTCGAGCGCCATGTCATCGACCCCAAAGAGGCCACCCCCTCTTGCGGTAGTGGCTGTGGCCCGGCGACCCGCACCACCACTCAAGCACATTGCAGTGACAACCAACGCGGCGCCATTCGCGCAATCAAACCCCTCAACGGGGCAGCGTGCTGCCCGGCACCGCAACCAGAGATGGCAGAGCAGTCCACCCTTTCCTGCTGCGGCGATGGCACGGCAACCCTGACCCGTGCGCCACAACTCCCCACTGCCTGGGTCAAAGCTCGCATTGATGCCTGGCAGCAGTTCAAAGCGGTATTGCCCTTCCTGCTGCTTGGGGTGCTTATCGGCTCATTTATTTACGGTTTTATTCCGGCCGAGTGGATCGCCGCCCATGCTGGTGCCGACAACCCGCTGGCCATTCCCTTCAGCGCCATCGTCGGGATCCCGCTCTACATCCGTGCCGAGGCCGTGATCCCGCTGGCGTCGGTACTACTGGGCAAAGGGATGGGAATGGGCGCCGTCATGGCGCTGATCATCGGCAGTGCCGGCGCCAGCCTGACCGAGGTGATCCTGCTCAAATCCATGTTCAGAACCCCGATGATTGCGGCCTTCCTTACCGTGATCCTCAGCATGGCGATACTGATGGGCTACCTGATACAACTGCTGTTTTAAGTCGCCCATCATTAAACAGACAGGGTGTTAAGCCAGCAGAGTGTGAAACCATCAGGCTTCCCATAGACAAACGCCGATCAACTGATCGGCGTTTGTCTATTCCGTACGGCAATCTGCAACCGGCGTTACAGATATTGCCCGACGATGGGGAGCAGATCCTCGACGTCACGGGCGATATGGTCGGGTTGGTGTTCCCAGCGCTCCGGGGTCGCGCGGCTATAGGCGACAGCCACCGATATCACACGGCTCTGCTCGCCAAGCGCCGCTTGCAAATGACGGGCAAACTGCACATCCGCTTCATGGTCACCGATATAGATCAGCGACTGGCACCTAGCTGGGCCGAAGATAGACTCCAGACATTTGAGGCCACCGTAAGGATGGGGTTTTTGCTGCTGTCCGGGCACGTCATCATAGCCGACCACAGCCTTGAACAGGCTGTTCACGCCATGCTGCTCCAGAACCCGGCGAATATTCTTTTGGGAGTTCTGCGAACAAATTCCGTGGGGAATGGCAGAGAAATGGTCAATCACCGCCTCCAGCCCCGCAAAAAAACGCACCTCGGTCCGGTTCATCTCCTGATGCTTGGCCCACAGACTGCCAGCCAGCACCATCTCGTCCCGCGACAAACCGTAGTAATCCATATAGAGCGCCTGCCAGTTCTTGGCGGCGTGATTGGCATGGTGATATTCCGCTTCGCTGCGCAGATAGCGCGGCAGATGTTCTCCGGTCAGATGGGGGGCGACCTCAGCCAGGATCTGCTTGGTGATATCGATATTCTTCGGCACCGAATTGACCAGAGTACCGTCATAATCCCATAAAATCGCATCCAACTTCATTGCGTTACCTGTCTCGCTTCACAGCCATAAGTCACGCCATGTTACTTGGCTTGCCTCCCCTCGCCAAACCGCGCTGTAAAAATGTGAGACCCATCCCGTCCCCACGCAGTAGCACAAGAGTTAATGTGCAACAACACAATAAATGAACATCCTCTGCCATACTCAGACGAAGTATTCCGTTACGCCGAAACCGGAGTCTGATCATGGTAACCAGCTCGCTTCACACCACAGATACCGAGGTTGAATTTGCCGACGATATCCAGTTGGTATCGACGACCGATCTCAAAGGGGACATCACCTACGCCAATCCGGCGTTTTGTCAGGTGGCAGGCTATCGCCTGGAAGAGATGTTGGGGCAGCATCACAATCTGGTGCGCCACCCCGACATGCCCAAGGCAGCGTTTGCCGATCTCTGGGCCCACCTGCAGGCGGGTAAACCATGGCGAGGGATGGTAAAAAACCGCTGCAAGGATGGCCGCTATTACTGGGTTGATGCCTATGTCACCCCGATTTATGAAGATGGCAAGATGGTGGGTTACCAATCCGTCCGCTGCCGCCCCGCCGCAGAGCACAAAGCGCGTGCCAGCCAGATGTACAAAACCCTTAAAGCCCGTGAAACCGGCTCTGCCATTCACATGGGCCTGCGTCAGCTCACTCCGGCCATGATGACCATCCCCCTGCTGCTCGTCAGCGTGCTCAGCGCGCTCTGGCTGCTCTCACCGCTGCAGGCGCTTTGGGTCATCATTCCCCTAGTAGCCACCATCTGGTTCAATCGCCACCCTCTCTTCCTCACGCCGCGATTCTTGCAGCAGCTCGAGCAGGATTACGACAGCATCAGCCGCCTTATCTTCTCGGGGGATGCCCCCCACAGCATTGCCGATTTCCATATCAAGCTCGGGCAAGCGAAGATCCGTACCGTACTCGGCCGTGTGGATGACACCACCGCGTCGCTCAATGCCATGGCCAATGACCTGCGCGGCTCCGCCTCGCTGGCCAGCCAGGATATCTCTTCGCAAGACACGCAGATACAGCAGATTGCCACCGCCGTCACCCAGATGGCTTCGGCCGCCGAGGAGATCAACCGCAATATTCAAGACAGCAACAGCCAGATTGAAGAGGCCCGCAGCCACTGCATCACCACCAGCACCCAGCTTTCGGAAGCAGGAGAAGAGATGTCGGCGCTGGCCACCCAAGCGGAGCAAGCCTTTCAGTCAGCCGTTGAGCTGGCGAGCGAGTCCGAGCGGATCGGCACCATCATGAGCGAAATTCGCGGCATTGCGGATCAAACCAACCTGCTGGCGCTCAATGCCTCCATCGAAGCCGCACGGGCAGGCGATCAGGGGCGCGGCTTTGCAGTGGTGGCGGACGAGGTTCGCAGCCTGTCGACCAGAACACATAAGGCGACAGAGCAGATCCAGAACAGCATTGGCCATATCCAACAAACCCTGGGGGGATGGAAAGAGATGATGCATCTCAATGTGACCAGAACCAACGCCTGCCTCGCCACCACCCGGGCAAGCACCGGCAACCTGAATCAGGTTGTGGTCGAGATAGACAAGGTCTCTGATTTTTCCAACCAGATCACCGCCGCGGCCACCGAGCAACAAGCGGTCATCGAGGAGATCAGTCGCAATATCAACCAGATATCCTCGCTCTCTCACGATAACAGTCTCAAAATCGATCTGGTGAGTGAAACCAGTGCCAACTTGCAGAGCAAAGCGAGCCAGCTCAAGGACTTAAGCAGGACGTTTGGATAGCAGCAATCAGATGACATATAAAAAGGGCCACCCGTCTGGGTGGCCCTGTTGTTTATACGGCTTAACTGTTGCTCCTAGACGCCACTTACTTGGCGTAATCCTCAGTCGGGATACAGGCACAGAACAGGTTGCGATCGCCGTAAACGTCGTCGATGCGGTTGACCGAGGGCCACAACTTGGCGGCGCGCACGGCGTCGGACGGGAACACCGCCTCGGCGCGGCTGTAGCCACGGGACCACTCTGCATCCATCACGTCATCCTGGGTGTGCGGCGCATGGACCAGCGGGTTGTCGGCGAGGCTCCACTGCCCCTCCTGCACCTTGGCAATCTCGGCGCGGATGGACGTCATCGCCTCGACGAAGCGATCCAGCTCGCGCTTGGATTCCGACTCGGTCGGCTCGACCATCAGGGTGCCCGCTACCGGGAAGCTCATGGTCGGTGCGTGGAAGCCGTAGTCCATCAGCCGCTTGGCCACGTCCATCTCGCTGATGCCGGAAGCCTCCTTGAGCGGACGGATATCCAGAATGCACTCGTGGGCCACCCGACCGTTGCGGCCAGAGTAGAGCACCGGGAAGGATTCACCCAGCTTCTTGGCCAGATAGTTGGCGTTGAGGATGGCCACCTGAGTGGATCTCTTCAGCCCCTCGTCACCCAGCATGGCGATATACATCCAGCTGATGGGCAGGATGCTGGCCGAACCGAACGGTGCCGCCGACACGGCGCCGTTGTCACGGCTCTCCTTGTCGGTCTTGACCACGGCGTGACCAGCCACGAACGGTGCCAGATGCTTCTTCACACCGATGGGGCCCATGCCCGGGCCGCCACCGCCGTGCGGAATGGCAAAGGTCTTGTGCAGGTTGAGGTGAGATACGTCCGCCCCGATAAAGCCCGGTGCCGTCAATCCAACTTGCGCGTTCATGTTGGCGCCGTCCAGATAGACCTGACCACCGTGCTGGTGAACGATGTCGCACACCTCCTTGATGGTCTCCTCATACACCCCGTGGGTGGAGGGGTAGGTCACCATCAGACAGGAGAGTTGATCCCCCGCCTCGGCGGCCTTGGCGCGCAGATCGTCGAGATCCACGTTGCCCGACTTGTCACAGGCGGTGACGATTACCTTGAGCCCCGCCATCTGGGCAGAGGCCGGGTTGGTACCATGTGCAGAAGCCGGAATGAGACAGATGTCGCGATGCCCCTCACCGCGGGACTCGTGGTACTTCTTGATGGCCAAGAGACCAGCGTACTCGCCCTGAGCCCCGGAGTTGGGCTGCATGCAGACCGCATCGTAACCGGTCACCTTCACCAGCCAGTTTTCGAGGTCGGCCAGCAGCAGCTGGTAACCCTTGGCCTGCGCCAGCGGAGCGAACGGGTGCAACTTGCCGAACTCGGGCCAGGTCACCGGGATCATCTCGGCGGTAGCGTTGAGCTTCATGGTGCAGGAGCCCAAGGAGATCATGGCGTAGTTGAGCGCCAGATCCTTGGCTTCGAGACGGTGGATATAACGCAGCATCTCGGTTTCGGAGTGGTACTTGTTGAACACCTCGTGGGTCAGCACGGCGTCAGTGCGCAGCAGATCCTGCGGGATGGCGTGATGGGTCTGGGCCGCCTTGTCGAGGGCCTCGATATCGAGCCCGTGACCTTGACCGAGGAAGAGCTCGAACAGCTCGGCCACATCAGCGCGGGTGGTGGTTTCAGAGAGTGACACCCCTACCGCACCGTCGAGATCCGCGCGCAGGTTGATGCCGAGCCCCTCGGCCTTGGCGATCAGCTCTGATTTGCCCGTGGTCAGCACGGTCAGGGTATCGAACCAGCTGGCGTGCTTGAGGGCCACACCCTTGGCCTTGAGGCCGAGCGCCAGAATGGTGGTGAGACGGTGCACGCGGGAGGCGATGGTTTTTAGCCCCACCGGGCCGTGGTAGACGGCGTAGAAGCTCGCCATGTTGGCCAGCAACACCTGTGCGGTACAGATGTTGGAGTTGGCTTTCTCGCGGCGGATATGCTGCTCGCGGGTCTGCATCGCCATACGCAGCGCGGCCTTGCCGCGGGCATCCTTGGAGACACCGATGATACGGCCCGGCATGGAACGTTTGTAGGCATCGCGGGTGGCGAAGAAGGCGGCGTGGGGGCCACCGTAGCCCATGGGCACGCCAAAGCGCTGGGCGGAGCCCAACACCACGTCGGCACCCAGCTCGCCCGGGGACTTGAGCAGCAGCAGAGAGAGCAGATCGGCGCTGACGCAGGCCAGCCCTTTCTGGGCCTGTACGGCGGCGATGAGGGCACGCAGATCTTTCACCTCACCGGTGGTGGTGGGGTACTGGAACAGGGCACCAAACACCTCTTCGCTCACCGCATCGCTCGCGGCGCCAACCGCCACGTCGAAACCAAAGTGAACCGCGCGCTCCTTGACCACGTCGATCACCTGCGGGTGCACATCATCGGCCACGAAGAAGAGGTTGGATTTGGACTTGGCCATCCGCTTGGCCAGCGCCATCGCCTCGGCGGCGGCGGTCGCTTCATCCAGCAGGGAGGCACTCGCCAGATCCATGCCGGTCAGATCCAGCGTCAGCTGCTGGAAGTTGAGCAGGGCTTCGAGACGGCCCTGTGCCAGCTCGGGCTGGTAGGGGGTGTAGGCGGTATACCAACCCGGATTTTCCAGCACGTTGCGCAAAATGACGTGGGGCACATGGGTATCGTGATAACCCATGCCGATATAGCTCTTGGCAATCTTGTTCTGGGCGGCATAGCCCTTGAGCTTTGCCAGCGCCTCCACTTCGGTCATGCCGGCACCGATCCCCAGCGGACCCGGCAGGCGAATGGCGGAGGGCACGGTCTGTTCAATCAAATCGTCCAGGCTTTCGGCCCCAACGGTCGCCAGCAGCTGGCGCAGCTCTTCCTCGCCCGGGCCGATATGGCGGCGGACAAAATCGGTTTTTTGCTCAAGTTCAAACAGTGACTGGGTCATTTCCCTATTTCCTGATAAATAAGTCCTGGCATGACATCCTGATAACCAAGACCTGATGTTCCTGATCGTCGGTTGATACCGACTCCACTCATGTTCTGGGTCCCGCAGACAGGGTGCGGCACCGGATGCTGCGGCAGCATCAAGAGGGGATCGCCTTGTTGCGAACCAGCCTGTTTGCCCCCTAGGCACCTAGGCTGGCAAACGGCAGGCGCGGGCGACTTCACCCTTCCATCGGCCGGTGCTTGCCCGGCTGGCGGTCATACAAAGGGGCCCTGCTGTGTTGGCAGGGCCCGGGGGCATTACTCTTCGTCCACCACGTTCTGGTAGCCTTCGGCATCCAGCAGGTTGGCCAGCTCGCTCTCGTCATCGAGCTTGATGCGGAACAGCCAGCCAGCGCTGTAGGGGTCGGAGTTGACCAGCTCGGGGCTCCCTTCCAGCTCTTCGTTGACAGCAATGATCTCGCCACTCACCGGGCTGTAGATATCAGAGGCCGCCTTGACCGACTCGGCCACGGCGCAGTCGTCACCGGCACTGACCTGCTTGCCCACTTCCGGCAGCTCGACAAACACCATGTCACCCAGCAGCTCCTGGGCGTGCTCGGTGATACCAACCACGGCCTCGCCGTTGGCTTCAACACGGATCCACTCGTGGGAAGTGGCATATTTCAGTTCGCTCGGGATATGGCTCATTTGTGCTTCCTTTGATCTTTGAGTCGCGTTTAAAAACGAATATGAAAAGGGATGGGGGAGGCACTGCCCTCCCCCAAGACGATGTTAAACCAGCTTCTGGCCGTTACGGACGAAAGCGGGCTTGGTAACCTTCACGGTGACCAGCTTCTTGCGGATCTCCACCTCGGCCAGCTCACCGATATCGCGGGGCACCCGCGCCAGGGCAATACTGTAGCCCAGGGTGGGGGAGAAAGAGCCGGAGGTGATCACACCTTCCCGCTTCTCACCGTTTGCCGCGGTGAAGGTAACGGGCATACCGGCACGCAGCACCCCTTTCTCTTCCATCACCAGACCCACCAGCTTGGGCAGGTTGCCCGCCGCTTTCTGCGCTTCCAGCACGTCGCGGCCGATGAAGTTGCGATCGCTCGGCTCCCAGGCGATGGTCCAGGCCATGTTGGCAGCGAGTGGAGAGACTGACTCGTCCATATCCTGACCATAGAGGTTCATCCCCGCTTCGAGGCGCAGGGTATCGCGGGCACCGAGGCCGCAAGGGGCGACGCCGTTATCCAGCAGTGCCTGCCACAGCTCGCAGGCTTTCTCTTGCGGCACCACGATTTCATAACCATCTTCGCCGGTGTAGCCGGTAGTGGCGATAAAGAGATCGCCAGCCTGCACGCCGAAGAAGGGTTTCATCCCCACCACGGCGGTACGCTGAGCGGCGCTCAGCACAGCAGCAGCCTTGACCTTGGCGTTGGGGCCCTGCACCGCAATCATCGCAAGCTCGGGACGCTCGGTCACTGTGATGTCGAAATCGATGGCGTGATGGCGGATCCAGGCCAGATCCTTCTCGCGGGTAGCAGAGTTGACCACCAGCCGGTAGAAGGTATCGGTTAGGTAATAGGTGATGAGGTCATCGATCACGCCGCCTTCCGGATTGAGCATGCCGCTGTAGAGGGCCTTGCCGGGGGCAGTGAGTTTGACCACGTCGTTGGCCAGCAGGTGTTGCAGAAAGGCTTTGACCCGTTCGCCGGTCAAATCGACGATGGTCATGTGGGAGACATCGAACATACCGGCATCGCTGCGCACCGCGTGGTGCTCTTCCAGCTGGGAGCCGTAGTTGATGGGCATTTCCCAACCGTGGAAGTCCACCATCTTGGCGCCGGCTTCCAGGTGTTTGGGATGCAGTACTGTAGTCTGGATCATCGCATTCTTTCCTTAGCAAAAAGCCTTTTCGCTTTGGCGACCACCCTTGCGACCCGCGCCACCGCTCTGACTGCACTGCGTGCAACAAAAAGCGACCGGATCCAAAAGTGTGTGCTCGCTCCTGCCCTTGCCAGGCAAGAGGGATTCCTTGAACGGAGCGGATTATATGACAAGCAGGCGAGCGTGCCGCTCAAAAAAAACTAATCCCCTCCCGTAAAACTGACTCCAGACACTAAGATAAATGCAGTGATAAAAATAGCCATAAGCCGACTCAGGCGAGATTAAATTTTGATTTTTACCGTTTCGTCACAATTTGCAGAAAAACGTTTCGCTCCAGAGCAAAATTAAAGGCTGACACCCAAAATGGGTCATCAGCCTTGTCGGATTACTTTTGTTGTCAAAAACGGCGAGTAATATTAGTTTTTTTCACCCTTGGCCTGCATGGCACTGCCCTTGGTCGCCGCAACGACCCAGTCAGGACGGGCCAATGCGGGCAACTCGCCCTCCAATCCCATGGCGGCGCGGATCACCCCCTCCTTGAACGGAGTCAGCAGATTGGCCGCGCGCAATCCCACGCCCCGCACCAGCTTCTTGAGCGGGTTGGCCCCGCTGAACAGCCGCTTGAGCCCCTCCATCGCAGCCAGCATGCGAGCCGCTTCGCTCTTGCGCCAGCGCTCGTAGCTGCGCAGGTTGGCGAGCAGGCCGATATCCTCACCCGCGGCATGATTTTGCAAGATCTGCTCCGCCAGCGCGGCAGCATCCAGCAGGCCAAGGTTGACCCCCTGCCCCGCCAGCGGGTGGATGGTGTGGGCGGCATCTCCCACCAGCACCAGCCGCTCGCAGGCAAAGTCGCGGGCATAGCGGGCGGTAAGAGGAATCGCGCTGCGCGGCCCCTCCACCTTGCACAGACCGAGCCGTGCATCGAAGGCGGCGGTAAGCTGGCGATTGAACTGCTCATCATCGCAGGCGCAGAGCGCCTCGGCGCGGGCCGCAGGCAGCGACCAGACGATGGAGCAGAGGTTCTCTTGCCACAGCGGCAAAAAGGCGAGCGGGCCATCCGGGGTGAAGATCTGGCGAGCAACCGCTTCATGGGGTTCGGCGCAGCGCACCGTCGCCACCAGGGCGTGGTGACCGTAATCCCAGCTGGTAAGCGGGATATCGGCCTGACGGCGCACCCAGGAGTGGGCGCCATCGGCAGCCACCGCCAACTTGGCCGAAATGGCCTGACCATCTTCAAGGAGCAACAAGGCACCCGCCGGGCCACTCTGCAGGATCTTGGCTCTGGCGGGGGTCAGCAACTGGATATTGCTGGCACCTTCAATCGCCTCAAGCAGCGCCAGCTGGATCACCCGGTTCTCGACGATATGACCAAGAGATGGCTGGCGCAGGCTGGCGGCATCGAAGTCGATATGGCCGAAGCTGTCCTGCTCCCACACCGCCATCTTGTCGTAGGCCTGCAGGCGACGCGCTTCAATGCCGTCCCAGGCGCCAACATGGCGCAGGATCTGCTGGCTGGCGAGGCTAAGGGCGCTGACCCGGTTATCGGCCACCTCCCCCAGCTGCGGGTCGGGCAGTTGTCCCTCCACCACCAGCACCTTGAGGGCGCTATGTTTCAGGGCCGCAGCGAGCCCCAACCCCACCATGCCGCCACCGACAATCACCACATCCACATTTTGCATCTGCATCATCTCATCCTTTCTGGGCTGACCGGCTGGCCAGCGAGGGGACGCCCGCAGGCATCACCTCTTTATTCAATAGGTTTTGATCAACGAATGGCGGTCACCATCTTCCGGTCAACAGGCTCCACTCAACAAGTGCTGGCTAGTTGCCGCACACATCAGCGACAAAGCCCAGGGTGCGCGAGGCAAGCGGCACCTTGAGGCACGGGAATCGCCCCATCAGGGTGAGCGCCAGATTGCGCCCCGCCACCAGCGGATCGTGACCATTGGAGAAGAGCTGGGCCAGCGAAGAGGTGAGCCAGACGGTCTGCTCCTGATCGCGCTGACGCTGCTGCCAGTAGCCACTCAGTACCTTGAAGCTGCCGATATCCTCCCCCTCTGCCAACGCCTTGGCCACCGCCCCGGTAAGCAGGTCGAGATCCCGCATCCCGAGGTTGAAGCCCTGTCCGGCTATCGGGTGCAGGGCGTGGGCGGCATTACCGACCAGCACGGTGCGCTGGGCCAGCGGGTAGTCGCAGGCGGTCAGAATGAGCGGATAGACGTGACGCACGCCGCATTGCTCGAAGCGACCAAGCCGCCAGCCAAAGGCCTGCTGCAGACGGGCAAGAAACGCCGCCTCATCGAGTGCCATCAGCTCATCCACCTCATGCTGCCCGACGCTCCACACCAGCGAGGAGAGCCCCTCCTGCATCGGCAGCAGGGCCAGCGGCCCCCCTTCGGTAAAACGCTCGAAGGCGCGTCCCTCAGGGTCTTGCGCCGTTTTGACCGTGGCGATGATGGCGTGCTGCTCAAAGTCGTGGCGGGTCACCGGCAACTTGAAGTGCTGACGCACAAAGGAGTTGCCGCCGTCTGCTGCCACCAGCAGGCGGGTCTCAATCTGTTCACCGCTCTCGAGAGTGAGGGTCACCTTCTTCTCATCGGGCGCAATCTCGCTCACCCGAGCCGGACAGCAGACCCGGATATTGGGAGAGGCCGCCATCGCCCGTTGCAGCTCATGACCGGCAGCTGCAAGCTCGATCACCTGGCCCAGCGCGGGCAGACCGTATTCAGCAGCCGACAGGCGAGCCTGACCGAAGTGGCCCCTATCCGAGACATGAATCTGGGTAATGGGGGAGCAATGGGGGGCAAACAGCGGCCAGAGTCCGCGTCGCAACAGCGCATCGCAGGTACCGGCCGAGAGCGCAATGGCGCGGGCGTCGAACCCTGAATGGGTGTGCTGTTCGGGGACGCTTGCCTCCAGCAGCAGGATCTCGAGGGGGGAGCCATCGGATCGAAACAGGGCTGCCAGCGAGAGGGCCAGCACGGCACCGCTCATTCCACCGCCGACCAGGGTGACATCGACCTGTCGCACATCAGATTGAGACATAAGCAGAGAGGAAGAAGTGAAAAAGGTGGCCTCATGCTATCACAAAGCCGCTGGCCGAATGCGAGGTCACCGGCAAAAAACCGGTTGCGCCTCACAGGGTTAGCCACCACAAGGGAATAAAAAAGAGCGCCATCAGGCGCTCTTGCAGATTCAGTAAGGGTCTCGTTGACCCGCCCCTCAATGAAGGGTCGGCGGCGCGCTCGGGGTATCGGGGCGCTTGCCAAACTCTTCGAAGGCCATCATGACACCCAGTTTGACGTGTTCGTAGAGCACCAGGAAAGAGGCTTCGTTCTCGTCATCTTCCTGATCGAACTCGGCAGAGACCTGAGTGATGCTGGCGATATCCTGGATCATCTCCTGCAGCTCTTCCGATGCACGGGAGAGCTCCTGTTGCACCACGCCGAAACCGGCCAGAAATGCCTGTGACCAGTCCACCAGCGAATCGATGCGCTCGTCGAGGGGAGCATCATCACTTGGCAGTAGCAGCTCGACGCCCTTCTGGGCCATCAGGCTCTCGACCACATTGTGATAAAGATCGGTCATCACCTGGCGCACCGGGGCCGGCAGGCCGAAACCGTCGTTCACCAGATCGTTGAAATGGGGCACCCAACTCTTGTCGTCCAGTGCCACACCGCCGCACACCAGACCGCAGATCACACCATGGGCCTCTACTGCGCTGGCCATCAGCTCATGTTGTTCCATGATGTCGGCCACTGCCGCATATTTAAGGGGGTTCGTTTTGCTCATCGAGGATCCGCTCAAAGTTCAGTCAAATTTGCAGAATTAATGGTCAGGATCCTAGCATTCTCCCTCTTGCAGAGCCAGCAAGGCCTTGAAACTTATGCATCTGCGCTATATAGTCCCGCCCAGTTGTCCACGTGGATAAAGGCGGAAATCAGCTCCGCCGTATTGAGGAAGGCATGAGCACAGAGGCCGTAGAAATCGTCATTTTGGGACGTCCCTACAAGGTATCCTGTCCCTTGGGACAGCAGGATGCCCTGCGCCAGGCCGCCGAGCAGCTGACCGACAAGTTGATCGACCTGCGTCAACGCTCCAAAGTCTCCAGCAACGAGCAATTGGCTATCATGGCGGCGCTTAATTTCTGTCATGAGCTCTGCCTTGAAAAAGAGAAGAACCACCAATACTCTGAGACCATGGACAAGCGGATCAAGATGCTGCAGCGCACCATCGAAGCGGCCCTGATCGAGCACGGACAATATGGTGATTCCAGCGAAGAGGGGCAACAGCCCTAATCGCAAACCGTTTTAAAATTCCCTGGGATGTTTGTCAGCCGGTTCAAGTCCCCGAGCCGATATTCATACTAAACAGGGGATCTGCCTTCTGGCTATTGCGCATGCTCGGCACGACCGAGAAGCCTGCGGTCAGATCCGATCCCCGCCTTGAACCGACGGTTCAAGGGCCCAAACCGGCAACGGCATCTCGGGGTACCAACAGCAAAAGCCCGTCACCAGCGTGACGGGCTTTTTCTTTGCCTGATGATCAACGAACCCTACCCCTTTCAGAGCTGAAAAAATGCCCCGGATGAAAAACTCACCCGGGGCATCACCGCATTCACTGTGCAGGCTGTGTGAGCGCAGCCAGTCGCATTAGCGCTTTTATTTGACCAGCAACAGATTCTCCTGCTGGCGGGAGGCAGTCACCAGCACCGGGATGGACTTGGAGGTCGGGGTAAACGACCCAGCACCGATACTGTCGATGGGCACCAGCGGATTGGTCTCCGGGTAATAAGCCGCGATGTTGCCCTGCGGAATGTCATAGATCACCACGCTAAAGCCGGTCACGATGCGCTCGCGCCCATCTTTGCAGATGCCCGCCATGTCGACCCGATCCCCTTCGGCAAAGCCAAGCTGGCGAGCATCCGCCTCGTTCATGAACACCACGTTGCGCTGGCCCTTGATGCCGCGATAGCGGTCATCCATGCCATAGATGGTGGTGTTGTACTGATCGTGAGAGCGCAGGCTCTGCAGCAGCAGTACCGGCTGATCCGCCATCTGTTCGGCATGGCGGGTACACTCCGGCAACACTGATTGCGGCAGGGTGCTGGCACGAAACTCAGCGCAGCCACTGGCGGTATTCCAGGTCAATAGCGCCGCGGAGTTATCGAGATGAAAACCGCACGGCTGCTGGATGCGGGCATTGAAATCGGCAAAGCCGGCGATGGTCTGCTCGATGAGATCGCGAATACGGGCATAGTCATCGCGCAGAGCCAGCCAGTCGACCCGCTCGCTGCCCACGGTGACATGAGCCATCCGCGCAACTATGTCGGTCTCGGAGAGGCAGAGCGGCGACACCGGCTCGGCTGCGCCGGTCGAGGCGTGCACCATGCTGAAGGTGTCCTCCACCGTGATCTTCTGGTTGCCGCTGCGCTGGATATCGAGCTCGGTGCGGCCGAGGCAGGGCAGGATCAGCGCAGCCTTGCCCACCTGCAGATGGCTGCGGTTGAGCTTGGTGCTGATCTGCACGTTGAGCTCGGCCTTTTTCATCGCCCCATAGGTGAAGTCGGTATCGGGCGCCGCTGCAGCCAGGTTGCCGCCCAAGCAGATGAGTACTTTGCTCTTGCCCTCATCCAACGCCTTGAGCGCTTCGTACACGTTGTGGCCACGGGCCCGCGGCAGGCTCACCTGCAGGTGACGCTCGATCCGGTCGATAAAGGCGGCGGTCGGCTTTTCGTTGATCCCCATGGTGCGGTTGCCCTGCACGTTGCTGTGACCCCGTACCGGACAGAGCCCCGCCCCCGGCTTGCCAATCTGGCCGCGCATGAGGTGCAAGTTGACGATTTCACGGATGGTATCGACCGAGTGCAGGTGCTGGGTCACCCCCATGGCCCAGCAGCTGATGATGCGCTGGCTGGCGGCAAACACCCGGGCGGCCTGCACGATGTCGGCGCGGGTCAGACCGGATTGCTGCTCGATCATGGCCCAGTCGGTGGCACGCACCTGCGCCTCGTACTCGGCAAAGTGGCGGGTGTGGCGGGCGATAAAGTCGCGATCCACCGCCTCCGGCGCCTCTTCCAGGATGTACTTGGCCATGCCGCGGATGGCGGCCATGTCGCCACCCAGTTTCGGCGTCAGGTATTGGTGGCTGATGGTGGTGGCCGCCGGGGTAAGCAGCTCAAGCGGGCTCTGCGGGCTAGCGAAGCGCTCGAGGGCCACCTCTTTCAAGTTGTTGAAGCTGACGATCTTGCAGCCGCCACGCGCCGCCTGGCGCAGTGCATTCATCATGCGCGGGTGGTTGGTACCCGGATTCTGGCCATAGACGAACACCGCATCGGCCTGGTCGAAGTCATCCAGCACCACAGTGCCCTTGCCGATACCGACCGACTGGATCAGCGCTACCCCGCTCGCCTCATGGCACATGTTGGAGCAGTCTGGGAAGTTGTTGGTGCCAAACAGGCGACCAAACAGCTGATAGAGGTAGGAAGCTTCGTTGCTGGCACGTCCCGAGGTGTAGAACTCCACCTCATCCGGGCTATTCAGCCCCTTGAGAGTGCCGGCAATCAGGGTGAAGGCATCGTCCCAGCTTACCGGCTCATAGTGATCGGTCGCCGGGTTGTAGCGCATCGGCTCGGTCAGCCGCCCCTGATACTCGAGCCAGTAGTCGCTCTGGGTGGCCAGCTGGCGCACCGAATGGGCGGCGAAAAACTCGGCCCCCACCGTCTTGCCGGTAGACTCCCATGCCACCGCCTTGGCGCCGTTCTCACAAAACTGGAAGGTGCCGTGGTCGTTGTCACCCCAGGCACACCCCGGGCAGTCGAAACCGTCGGTCTGGTTGACCCGCAGCAGGTTCTTGATGTTCTGACGGGTCTTCTGGCTGCGCAGCACCTGTTTCATGGTGGATTGCAGGGACGAAAAACCGCCGGCTTTGGCGGGCTTTTCAATATGACTCATGGCACTCTCCGATGGGATCCGCCGGGCGATAGCTCGAATAGCTGACCGGGGCATCAAACTTGGGAATATGAAGGACGTTGAGGTTGTATTTGAGGGCCAACCTGACCGCCAGCTGGCTGGGCGATGCCAGGCAGATGAGGTGACGTGCGCCGAAGCGGGCGGCTTTTTGCACCAGCTCGCTGCCACAGCGGCTGGTCACCACCAGGGTGTCGCACGCACTTTGCTGACGCAGCAGCAGACCGATCAGCTTGTCGAGGGCATTATGGCGCCCGATATCTTCCCGGCAGTGGAGGATCCTCCCCTCGGCATCCAGCGCCAGCGCCGCATGCAGGGCACCATGCTGCTGCCCCTTGAGCTGCCACTGGGTGATCTGCGCACGCAGCCCCGCCAGCAAGGCCCCATCCAATGGCGGCGTCAACGGCAACACCGACAGTGCGGGCAACGCCTGCTCTACCGCCGCCACGCCGCAGATGCCGCAGCCGGTCACCCCGGTCAGCCGGCGTTTGTGCTCGGCCAAGGCGGCCAGAGAGCGGTTGGCGATGGTCACATCCAGCACAATACCCTGTTCGGCTGGCGCGACCTCGATGTCGTGGACTTCGTGGTTATGCCGGATGATCCCCTCGCCAAACAGGAAACCGACGGCAAAGTCGTCGAGATCGTCCGGGGTCGCCATCATCACCGCATGGTTGATGCCATTGATGTTGATGGCGACGGCCACCTCTTCCACCAGATGATCCAGTGACGGCAAGTTGGCGGGGGTTGCGACGGGAGAATGGGCAGGCATGCAGGTTGGCCTAAAAATGCAAACTGCATTCAAGTTTAGAGAGGCGACTGACGCAAAACCAATGAAATAAATCTATATCCTGATAGAGTTGTTCTATCGAAGATGTTTTTTCAATTGATTAATTCTTCAATATCCGGTTCCACTGCCTCCACTACAACCAGATGAATATCAAGCAACTTCACTACTTTCACGAACTGGCCAAACACCGGCATTTTGCCAAAGCAGCCAAAGCCTGCCACATCACCCAACCGACCCTCTCGGCCAGCATTACTGCCCTGGAAAAGAGTGTCGGCACCGATCTGGTGGTACGCACCAGCCAGTTTGTCGCCCTGACCGAGGCCGGCGAGCTGGTACGCCAGTATGCCGAACGGATGTTGCTGGAGCAGGAGGCGCTCAAGCAGGAGCTGGCGCTGTTTCAGGGCGAGCTATCCGGTACCCTGCGTATCGGCATCGTGCCCCAGTCCAATCTCGACATCATGCCGTTTATCGCCCGCTGCAAGCAGCGCTATCCCGACATCGTCATTCGCCTGTCGGTGCTCAGTAATGAAGCCCTGCTATCACAGCTGGAGCTGCATCAGTGCGATATCGGACTGGGATTTGATGAGCCCGCCGGCGGAGCTGGCCGGCGCGCCTTTCATGTCTACCCGCAAGGCGCCAACCAGATGGCGGTGCTGATGAACCGTGACGAAGCGGATCAATACCCGGACAGCGGCGACATTGCGCTTGCTGAACTGCAGCAACAGCCGTTGGTGCTGCCCAGCCGCACCATGCAATTTCGTCAGTATCTGGATCGCGCCGCCGAGCAGATGGGGACCTCGCTTAACGTGGTACTGGAGACCGACTCGCTGTTCCATCTGGTCAGCGCCGTACGCCACCGGCTGGGCTGGGCCATCGTCAGCGCCGGTCTCGCCCGCTCTGCCAGCAAACTCTCGGATCTCGTTTGCCTGCCACTCGCTCCGCTGGAGAATATCGGCCATACCGCCTTTCTGACCCGCCAGCAGAGCATCACCCCCGCCATGCGTGCCTTTCTTGAACTGGTGGCAGAAGGTGACCCGGCAAACGCGCCTTGACGCAGGCCAAGCGGTAAACCTCATCCGGTTCTGGCAAAGAAAAAGCCCGCCAGAAGGCGGGCTTTCAGAGAGCAAGCGCGGGCATCAAATCGCCATCTGCTCGTGCGGCGAGCCGTGGTGGCGCAGCCAGACAAAACTCAGCGCCACGATCAGCACCATCAGGGTCATGATGGCCCCCAGAGTCACCTGACCGGTCATCGGGAAACCGGCCGCCAGCAGGGTCACCACACCGGCACCCAGATTCTGCATCCCGCCGAGAATGGCACCCGCGGTACCGGCCTGACCCGGGAAGGGCTCGATGGCACAGGAAGTGGCGGTCGGGTAGAGAATACCGCTACCAATGAAGTAGACAGCCGCACCACCGACCAGCGAGGCGGCACTCACCACCCCGAACAGCCCCGGCACCAGAATGATGAGGGAGCCGAGCGCCAGAAAGGCGATGCCAAGGCGCATCAGTTTGCCCTGAGTCAAACGGAAGCTCAGCTTGGCAGAGAGCCAGGCACCGAACAGATAGCCGGGCAGCGGCAGCACGAACAGCACGCTCACGGTACGGGCACTCAGTTTCAGCACATCGCCCAGCAGCACACCGGCCGCAGCTTCAAATACTGCCAGTCCCGCAAAAGTCGCCATCAGGCAGAGCAGGTTGCCCTGAAACTTGGGGTTGCCCAGTACATGGCGATAGGCAGCACCGACGCGCAGCGGCTGACGGGCAGCAGCAGGCAGCGTCTCACCAAACCAGGCCATGATCGCCAGGGTAGCTACGGCACCAAAACCGAACAGGAACCAGTAACCGGCACGCCAGTTGAACAGCTCGGTCAGCCAGCCACCCAGCACCGGTGCCAGCAGCGGGGAGAAGATCACCCCCATGCTGACCAGACTGTTGGCGCGGTTGAGCTCGGCGCCGTTGTAGCGATCGCGCATCACGGTACGGCTCATGGCGCCACCGGCACCGGTACCCAGCCCCTGAATAAAGCTGCCCACCAGCAAGGCGGCAAAATGGGGGATGACCTGAATGATCAGGGTGCCTACCAGAAACACCATCATGCCGACGATCAGCACCGGACGACGACCGATGCGATCCGACAGCGGCCCGTAGACAAACTGGGAGAGGCCATAGGGGATCAGGTAACAGGCCATCACCGCCTGCAACTGGCCCGAGGCCACATTGAAGTCCCCCGCCATCATGGGAATGGAGGGGACATAGAGGGTCTGGGTCATCTGGCCCACAGCGACCATCAGAATGGTCAGTAAAAACAACGGATGAAAACTGTGCCGATCCATATCAGTCCCAAAAAATCGAAAAAATGCTGCCGCCCTCTGGCACAAAATGGCCCAGAGGAATCTGATCACAGAGGCTGTGATGCAATCAAAAACAGTGTTGGAAACAGTAGGCGGGGAGCCCGCCAGACCACCGCACAGGACGCTTGGTGGTATGGGGGCATCATAGTGATTCAGCTCACAGAAAACGAACGAATCTTTATAATCGGCTTGCCTTAGTTTTTCTAATATTACGGGGCAATACGCCCCGTCTGCGGTTCAAAATCAACGTGTTACCATCTGTTGTGCCTGCTTGATCAGCTCATCCGGCTGCTCTTTGCGCGGTGGTATGGTGATCCCCTTCTGGCAGGCAGGCTTCTCGGCCATCCGATCCATCCAGGCTTGCAGATGGGGTAACCCTTCGATGGAGATGCCGCTCCAGTCATAAATCCGCACCCAGGGCCAGGTGGCGATATCGGCGATGCTGTACTCGTCCGCTAGATATTCGTGATGGGCCAGATGGCTGTCGAGCACCTCGAACAGGCGGCGCCCCTCCTTCTGGTAGCGTTCGATGGCGGCGGGGATCTTTTCGGGGAAGTAGCGATAGAAGACATTGGCCTGCCCCATCATGGGCCCTACCCCGCCCATCTGGAACATCAACCACTGAATGGCCTGAGAGCGGCGTTTGGGGTCCGCCGGCAACAATTTGCCCGTTTTCTCCGCCAGATAGATAAGGATGGCACCCGACTCGAATACGGCAAAATCGTCATTATCCCGATCGACGATGGCCGGAATGCGGCCGTTGGGGTTGATGGCGAGAAACTCGGGCTTCTTCTGATCCAGTGCCGAGAGATCGAGAGGAATGACCCGATAGGGCAATCCCAGCTCTTCCAGTGCAATGGCCACCTTGAAGCCATTGGGGGTTGCGGCGGTATAAAAGTCGATCATGATTCACTCCTTGTTGGTCATAGCCAGATTGCACGGTTGGAACTGGGTGCAACACCATAGCCGCCTCATCTTGCAACAAGTGACCGGCTCCAGACCATTAACTAAAGCGGCGCACCGTAGGCCAAACAAGGCCACGGTGCGCCGCTGGTGCGCTCTGGCAATGGTAGATATTAGTTGATCACGGCGACCGGCTTGCGCTGGCGCAGCATGATCAGGCGGGAAAGCAGCGGGAAGTAGGACTCCAGCTTGCGCAACAGCACCCGGCTGCAGGCAGGCTCGGCCAGCTCCGACTCATCCAGCACGATGCCGTTTGAGACAAAATAGAAACGGGGGTCACGCACATCCGGCCCGCGGACCGTCAGCTCCTTGTCTCCCTTGCGGATCAACAGCGGCAAGACCGGCAAACCGATCGTCTCATTCTCTCCCCGGGCAAATCCGGCATCCTGCCAGGGCGCATCGCCGTCGATCAGCAGGATCGCCGCCTCCGTCTTGGCCGGTTGCCACTGGGCCAGGGGGGTCACGGTGATGTGGGCAAAGTGATCACCATACTCGGGTGATGACCGCAAGATGGCCAACAGTCCCTCGCTGGCCGCTGACACGTTCTGACTCACTAATGACAAATTCATGGTTCACATCCCTATGCTCATGACAGCCTGTATCCGGCTGCTGGGATAAGACTAGCGCAGATCTGGTCTATATTGGAGCCGTCAAATCTGGCAGTGGTAATCAATTGGTCGTAGGGGGATAACAGTTGCCATCGCACAAAATACTGGTATCATACCGCGTCCTTTTATCCCCCGTTCTTTAACATCCAGTGGTGAACCTATGCATCCGATGCTGAATATCGCCGTGCGCGCTGCGCGCAACGCCGGTCAAGTTGTAGTAAAAGCCTTCTCCCAGCCCGAGAACATTGAGGCTATCCAAAAAGGCAGCAATGACTTCGTGACCAACGTTGACCGTGAAGCCGAAGCGGCCATCATTCACACCATCAAAAAATCTTACCCGGAGCACAGCATTGTTGCTGAAGAATCTGGTGAGATTGCCGGTACCAATCCGGACTACCAATGGATCATTGACCCACTGGATGGCACGACCAACCTGGTCAAAGGCATTCCGCACTTTGCCGTTTCCATCGCCCTGCGCGTGAAAGGCAAAACCGAACAAGCCGTTGTTTACGATCCCATCCGTGACGAGCTGTTTACTGCTACCCGTGGTAGCGGCGCCCAGCTGAACGGCTACCGTATCCGTGTCGGCAAAGCCAAAGAGCTGGCTGGCACCGTACTGGCTACCGGTTTCCCCTACAAACAAAAGCACCACATCGAGTCCTACCTGAAGATGTTCCAGAGCATGTTCATCGAATGTGCCGACATCCGTCGCTCCGGCTCTGCCGCACTGGATCTGGCCTACGTGGCTGCCGGTCGCGTCGACGGTTTCTGGGAAATCGGCCTCAAGCCCTGGGACACCGCTGCCGGTGAACTGCTGGCCAAAGAAGCGGGCGCCATCGTCACCGACTTCGTAGGCGGTCACAACTACGAAAACTCCGGCAACATCGTGGTTGCCAACCCGCGAGTCCTGAAAGAGATGCTCGGCAAGATCCGCGAAGAGCTGCCGGAGTCCTTGGCGAAATAAGCCAGCCTTCGAGCAGACAGATAAAAAAACCGGCGCAAGCCGGTTTTTTTTATTGCTGCGATATCCCCTGTCAGGGCATTCCAACCAACTGCTTATGCTCTTCTTCCCCCATAGCTCGCGCCCCAACCGCTCGCCCCGTTCCCCATCCCCAAAACAGTTCGTCGCCCTTCTCTCGTTAGCAAACACGCCTTAACCAACCTTCTTGAATATCACCACACAGGCAGAGATAAGCATCTGATCTCCCTCCCAGTTTGCCCTGATCTTCATCCTCTGTATGAAGAGCCCCAACCATCAGGCCTCGTACCCATCGCCAGATAAAAAACACCCGGCACATGGCCGGGTGTCGTGAGGGCAGGCAAAGCGCCCCGACTTTTATGAATAAAGAGGCCGGCGTACGCCAGCCCCCTTATCAGGCGAGACGGAAGCGCCCGATGGTCTGCTTCAGACCCACCGCCAGCTGGCTCAGCTCCAGACACGCGCGGGCAGTATGATCCGCCCCCTGCGCCACCTCATTGGCGGATTCGTTGATCCGCGCAACATTGCGACCCAGCTCATCAGACACCGCATCCTGCTCACCACAGGCGCTGGCAATCTGGATCGCCATATCGGCAATCTGGGCGACAGCCTCTTCGATCTGCTGGATACCGGTGCCGGTCTGCTCGCTTTGGGTGACGCACTGACGGATCATGTCACAGCTCAGCCCGGTCACCTCTTTGGCCTGATTGGCGCGAGACTGCAGGGTTTCGATGATGGCGACGATCTCGCCGGTAGAGGCCTGGGTGCGGCCCGCCAAGGTGCGCACCTCATCGGCAACCACCGCAAAGCCACGGCCCTGTTCACCGGCACGGGCTGCCTCAATGGCGGCATTGAGAGCCAGCAGATTGGTCTGATCGGCAATGCTGCGAATGACATCGACCACTACGTTGATCTGGGCGGATTCACGCTCCAGTTCGGCCACCAGCGTGCCAGCCTGCTCAATCTCTTCCGCCACACGGGTGATCGCCACCAGCGAACGCTGCACATCCTGATTACCTTTGCGGGCTAAGGTATTAGCCGCACTGGCAGACTCAGAAGTGTGCTCTGTATTGCCCGCCACATCAGCAACGGTCGCTTTCATCTGGGTCATGGCCGTCGCCACCAGCGAGATCTCCTGCTGCTGGCTCTGAATACCCTTGGCAGACTGTTCGGAAACCGCACTCACTTCGTCAATCGCCGCCCCCAACTGGGTAACCGCAGCTACCACCTCTTCAATCAGACCACGCAGGTTGTCCTGCATCTTGAGGGAAGCTTTGGCCAGCATGCCCAGCTCGTCGCGGCCGATATGCTGACGCTCCAGCTGATGAGTCAGATCGCCGGCGGCAATGGCGTTGGCCTGAGCCACTACCGCTTGCAGCGGCAGGCAGATCTGGCGGGTCAGGAACCAGGTCATCACCACCATGAACACCAGCAGAGCACCAATGCTCACCATGGCGAAAGTGGTCACCATGCTGACGCTGCCAAGCAAGCTGCTGCGGTTTTCCTTCACAAAACCGAGGTTCACATCGATCAGAGCATTAACTGCCCGCTCCAAAGAACCAAAAGCAGCATTCGAGGCAAATAACTGTGCCTTGGCCTGCTCTTGTTCTCCTTGTACCAGCAGTTGATCAAACTCGTTCACTGCACGTTGGTAACTGAGCCACTGTTGTTTGGCCTGATTAAACACCTGACGCTCATGATCAGCACCGACAGTCGCCTCATAGGCGTGAAATGCGTTGTCTACTTTCTGGATATTCTGCTGGATCCGGCTGCGGCGAGCCTGCAGATCAGCGGCATCGTTCACCATCAGCAATGCAAACTGGGCACGACGGACATAGGAGACGTCATAGAGCAGGGTTTCGACCGACAGGACACTCGGCAGCGTAGAGTCGGTAAAGTTCAGCACCCGATCACGCACACCGCGCAATTCGCTGGAGAGAAAAACACCGAAGACAACGTTGACTGCGGCAATGACCGCAAAAACCACGGCAATCTTTTTGCCGATGGAGAGATTCTTGTAAAACATAGTGGCGGGTGATCCTCTACTGCTGACAGGCGAATGGAGTGTGGCGATCACGTCCCTATGAGCAAATCCCCGGACCTTCCTGACGGGAAAGAATGCAGAACACCGGGAAGATAGAGTTCCGCAAAGGCGCGCACTCTAGCACAAAGCGACCACACCCTCACTTTTCTTTAAAAATTAAAAGCAACTTAACAAAACCAACAATCGGAGCCGGATCACAAAAAACTTCATATTCACCCGACGCCATTTTCTCGATAGCGGCAATCGTCTTGCAGACATGGACAAGGGGTGGCCGAGTCGATGTAATGCCATCATCCACTTTGCTCACCTTGAGGCCATGCCATGGACCATCTTTCAGCTCTTCCTCCGTTATCCTGGTCACAGCAACTGCGCAGCCAGATGCAAAGTCGCCCACTCACTGCCCTCGGCCTCTTTATCGCGCTGGCTGCCGTCTTGTTGCTGCTGTTGCAGAGTCTCATCATGCTCGCTACCGGAGAGGTGACCAGCGGCGTGCGCTACGGCCTTGTCGGTGGTGCTGCCGGGTTTGCCGCCACCGCCATCGGCGCCCTGCCCGCTCTGTTTCTGCGCTCGGTACCGCAAAAGGTAGAGGACACCATGCTGGGCTTTGCCGCCGGCATGATGCTGGCGGCCAGTGCCTTCTCCCTGCTGTTGCCGGGGCTGGAGGCCGCCGAGGGGATCACTGGCAACGGCTTCAGTGCCGCCGCCGTGGTGGTGGTCGGCATGACCCTCGGGGTGCTGTTGATGTTGGGGCTGGATCAGTTCACCCCGCACGAACATGACAAAACCGGCCCCTGCGGCCCCGGCCATGAGAGCTGCTCCCGGGTCTGGCTATTCGTCTTTGCCATCGCCCTGCACAACCTGCCGGAGGGGATGGCCATCGGGGTCAGCTTCTCGCAGGGGGATATGTCGGTGGGGCTGCCGCTCACCACCGCCATCGCACTGCAGGATATTCCCGAAGGACTGGCGGTGGCGCTGGCCATGTGCGCCGCCGGTTTTCGCCCCTCGGTGGCTGTGCTGGTTGCCATCGCCAGCGGCCTGCTCGAACCGGTTGGCGCCCTGCTCGGGGTGGGGCTCTCCAGCGGCCTTGCCATCGCCTACCCCATCGGACTTGGGCTCGCCGCCGGCGCCATGCTGTTTGTGGTCTCGCACGAGGTGATCCCGGAGACCCACCGCAACGGTCACCAGACCTATGCCACCCTCGGCCTGATGGCGGGCTTTGCCCTGATGATGACCCTCGACACCGCGCTCGGCTAAAGGCCCCCTCCTATCTCATCAATGCTTTTTGTCACCTGCGGCGCACCCATATGGAGCGCCGCACTTCATCTCTCCTTTCGCTTGTGCCTCTCGGCGCCGACGCCATCTTTTGTTATGATCTACAGCAACTTAAATTCAGCCACACGGCTATCAAGACGAGGTCAGCAATGAAAGTAGGTATTATCGGCGCCATGGAGCAAGAAGTAGCCCTGCTGCGCAGCCAGATGAGCACCCCCACCACCCTGCAACTGGGCGGCTGCGAGTTCTATCAAGGGATGCTGGCAGGCAAAGAGGTGATCCTGACCCGCTCCGGCATCGGTAAAGTCGCCGCCAGCGTGGCCACCAGCCTGCTGCTGGAAAAATTTGCCCCCGACTGCGTCATCAATACCGGCTCTGCGGGCGGCTTTGCCCAAGACCTGCATATCGGTGATGTGGTGATCGCCAGCGAGATGCGTTTCCACGATGTGGACGTGACCGCCTTTGGTTACGAGATGGGCCAGATGGCGCAGCAACCCGCCGCCTTCCCCTGCGACGAGAAACTCATCGCGGTCGCTCAGGATTGCATCGCCGAACAAGGCAAACACCAGACCAAGGTCGGCCTTATCTGCACCGGCGATCAGTTCATGTGCAAACCGGACGCCATCGCCAAGGCTCGCGCCGACTTCCCGCAGATGCTGGCGGTCGAGATGGAAGGTGCAGCGATCGGTCAGGTGTGCCACATGTTCAAGGTGCCCTATCTGGTGGTACGCGCCATGTCCGATATCGCTGGCAAGGAACAGGTTGAATCCTTCGATGCCTTTATCGAAGTGGCTGGCAAGCACTCCGCCGAAGTGATCATCAAGATGCTCGGCAAGCTGTGATCGAGACCGGCTCGCTTGATTTGATGGCCGACGCCCTCCTTTCTACGATGGCGGCCATTCTGGTGGGGGCAGCCCTGCTGGAGGCGGTGATCCCGTGGCCATCCCATCTGCGTCTTTCGGCCGTAACGCCCTTGCTGACCCGGCTGGGGCGCAAGGTGCACAGGGCCGATGGCACGCCACGCCAGCAGGTGCAAGCAGGTATGTTGGCGATGCTGGTGGTATGGGTACCCTGCGCCGCCGGGCTGTGGTCGTTGCGCAATCTGGCATTGAGCGAGCCGATCTTCGACCTGCTGTTCTTGCTGCTGATGCTCGAATCCCGTCCGCTGCGCGAACTCGCCCATGCCACCCGCTCGCTCGTCACGCAGGAGACCCTGCCGCTGGCGAGATTGCAGTCTGTCCCCTGGCTTAAGCGGGAGACCGGCAAACTCTCGACCATGGGGCTCGCCAAAGCGGTGACGGAGAGCTGCGCCCTGCGTCTGGTCGGCCAATGGGCTGGCCCGCTGCTGGGATTTGCCTTGGCTGGCGTACAGGGCGCCTTGCTCTGGCGGCTGGTGCAGCTGATGAGCCAGGGCTGGAGCATGAAGGATCCCGCGTTTGGCTATTTTGGCCGAGCCGCCAGTACCCTCTATCAGGGGCTCAATGCTCCCACCATCCTACTGCTGGGGCTACCGCTCCTGCTACCGCGGCTCAAACAGGCCGCACAGCTGGTGCGAAGTGGCGCGATCTGGCCCTATCCCGCCATCGGGATGCTGTTGACGCTACTTGCTGACAAGTGCCGGATCCGCCTTGGCGGCCCCCGCTACTATCAGGGAACCTTGCAACGCTGGCCGATACTTGGCAGCGGTGATGACCCCGACGGTGAGCCACCGCGCAAGGTGCTCAATATTCTGCAAGGAATTGGCTGGGGCTGGTTGATTCTGGCGCTGCTTGTCACTGTGGCGGGGTTATTTCATGGTTAGATGGTTGCGATTGCCTATCTGGCTGCCCTGCGTGTTGCTTGCCTGGTTGCCCGCTGCGCTGCAGGCAGCCACTCCGAGCCGGGTGGTGAGCGTGGTACCCCATCTTACCGAACTGCTTTACGACATCGGTGCCGGTGACAAGCTGGTGGCCGTTGATGATGCCTCAGACTATCCCGCCGAGGTGAAAACCAAGCCCAAGGTGGCCAATTATCGCAGCATCAATGTCGAGGCGCTGCTGGCGCAAAAGCCGGACTTGATCCTCGGCTGGCGCTCGGCTCAATCACGGATGCTGGCCCCGTTGGAGCAGCTGGGTATCCCGGTTTTCTACTCGGAGCCCACCGATTTTGCCTCGCTGGCCACCGAAATGCGGGCGCTGGGCAAATTGCTTGGAGTGGAGAAGAGTGCCAACGAAGCCGCCGATCGCTATCTGACGCGCCTGCATTCCCTGCAACAGCGCTATGGCCAACCAACCGGTGTCAAGGTGTTCTACCAGCTCTGGTACCCGCCGCTCACCAGCGTCAGTGGCAATGCCTGGCCGGCTCAGGCCATCGAGCTTTGCGGCGGGATCAACATCATGGCGAATGCCAAGACCCCTTACCCTCAAGTGGACATGGAACAGGTGATCAGAGCCAACCCATCGCTGATCCTGGCAGGGAGTCAAGATCCTGACGCCCTGCTTCACTGGCGAAAGTGGCCAAATCTCGACGCGGTGCAGCATCAGCGACTCGATTTAATCAACTCGGATGAGCTGCACCGTTTCACCCCGAGAGCCCTCAATGCAGTGGAGCAGGTTTGCCAAGCTATCCAGCTAAGCTCGCAAAGCACCGGCACATCTTGATAAAGCTTTACTGATGAGAGCCAATCCGAGGTGGTCTGGGTTGCACCCAAACCTTTAAAACTGTTTTTGTGAATGGATCACACTCTTTGCCAAAAAAACTGGTACTTTATTTGCTAGCATATGATTCATCTACTGTTTTTATGACGAGATGCCCACAATGTTCAACGATAAAACGCTACTGATCACCGGTGGCACCGGCTCGTTTGGCCAACGATTGGTCAAAACAGTACTGGAACGTTATAAACCGAAACGGCTTATCATCTATTCTCGTGACGAACTGAAGCAGTTCGAGATGCAACAGGAGTTTAACGACCCCTGCATGCGCTATTTTATCGGTGATGTAAGAGACGCCAACCGGCTCACTATGGCAATGCGTGGCGTCGATTACGTGATCCATGCAGCAGCACTGAAACAGGTTCCAGCTGCTGAATACAACCCCATGGAGTGCATTAAAACCAATATCCATGGTGCAGAGAACGTCATCCAGGCCGCTTTGCTCAATCAAGTCAAAAAAGTTATTGCCCTCTCCACTGACAAAGCCGCCAATCCAATCAATCTCTACGGTGCCACCAAGCTGGCATCAGACAAGCTCTTCGTTGCAGCAAACAACATCGCGGGACAGGATCCCACCCGTTTTGCCGTAGTCCGCTACGGCAACGTGGTCGGTTCTCGTGGCTCTGTCGTCCCCTTCTTCCAAAAGCTGATTGACCAGAATGCGGATGCGTTGCCCATCACCCATGAGGAGATGACGCGTTTCTGGATCACTTTGCAGCAAGGGGTGGATTTCGTGCTGGACAATTTTGGGCGGATGAAGGGAGGGGAAATATTCGTTCCCAAATTGCCATCTGTTCGGATCACAGATTTGGCCAGTGCCATGGCCCCTCACCTGCCACACAAAATCATCGGCATCCGCCCGGGAGAGAAGCTTCACGAAGTAATGTGCCCTGCCGATGACTCTTATCACACATTCGAGTTTGATGACTTCTTCGTGATTGGCCCAACCATCAACTTCAATAATCGCAACAACGATTTCTCCAAAACAGCGGCGGGCGAAAAAGGAAAAATGGTAGAACAGGGCTTCGAATATAACTCTCGCAGCAACCCTCACTTTTTCAGCATCGAACAGCTCCAGAAGATGAACCAGAGCAAGGTAGCAAAATGATTCCCTACGGCCGTCAATCTATCAGCCAGGCAGATATCGATGCTGTCGTTGAAGTTCTCAAGTCCGACTTCCTGACCCAGGGGCCGGTCGTTCCGCGCTTCGAGCAAGCGGTTGCCGACTACTGTGGAGCTAAATTTGGGGTGGCGGTCAATTCAGGTACTGCAGCACTCCATATCGCCTGTCTGGCGCTGGGAGTTGGCCACGGGGATTGGGTCTGGACATCCCCCATCAGCTTCGTTGCATCCGCCAACTGTGCTCTCTATTGCGGTGCACAAGTCGACTTCGTCGACATTGAACCCGATACAGGGAACATGTGCGCAGTGGAGCTGGAGAAGAAACTGATTGCCGCCAAGGCGGAAGGAAAACTCCCCAAGGTAGTCATACCAGTTCACTTTGCCGGCCTCCCCTGCGATATGAAAGAGATCCATCGGTTGGGGCAAGAATATGGCTTTCGGATCATCGAAGATGCCTGTCACGCCCTGGGGGCTCGCTATCACGATGAACCTACCGGCAATGGCCGCTACAGCGACATCACCGTCTTCAGCTTCCACCCGGTGAAGATCATCACCACCGGTGAAGGGGGGATGGCCATGACCAACGACCCTGCGATTGCCAAGACGATGCGTATGCTCCGCAGCCACGGCATCACCCGTGAACCGGAAGACTTTATCAATGAACCCGACGGCCCTTGGTACTATGAGCAGCAAATACTCGGCTTCAACTACCGCATGACCGACATTCAGGCGGCACTAGGGTTGAGCCAGATGATCAATCTGGAGACATGGATTAACACGCGTAACAAGATTGCTCGTTACTACTTCGAAAGACTGGCACCACAACAACTACTTCGATATTTCAACAGCGAGCGGCGTAGCGCCTTCCATCTCTATGTTCACCATGTAGTCCCTGAACAACGCAGTGTGCTCTTCCAAAAAGTACGTGAACAGGATATCGGCGCCAACGTGCACTATATACCTATTTACAAACAACCTTGGTATCAAAAGTGGACTCAGACTCCTCTTCCATGTACCGAGCAGTTTTATGCCGGAGCCATCACGCTTCCACTCTTTCCGGAGCTACAGGCCAAGCAGCAAGGCGAAATCTGTCATCTATTGAAGACTCATGTCTGGCACAACGGAAGCGTCAACCAAAAGTAGCAATTAAATGGGGGGAACGTTTATTCCACTGACAAGTTTCACTCTTCTTCAGAACCAATTCATACTCATACCAAAATCAGGACATAATAGTTTCACCATGATGACTAACAATCACGCACAGTAACTGAATCAACAAATACAGAAATGATATCTGAAATAATGCTTTCATTTATATGACGTGAAACACCATCATCACTTCCATAGCATTTACCTATATGTGGGCCTAACCAACGAACAGCCTCAAAACTTGGCCAATAATAAACAGCATCAATTTTATCATTCATGACCTCATTGACCGCCACACGTAAAACTGACTTGCTTAGGCAATCAGCGATTACAGCGGAATGCCGTTCAAAAGTAGCAAGCAATGGTACAGGAGATAATGTAATTATTATCTGCGCCCCTATATTAACCTTTCTTATCAAACTGATTATTTCTAAGATATTTCTATAATTATCACTGACACTAGTCGTTTTGAATTCTCCATGTTCTATCAAAGCCCTTGTCCCTACCCAATCTGAATCTGGCACAAGAAGTTCACCAGTGCTTTTAGAAAAGAAAGCAGCACCCAACCCTAATGTATAAATAAAGCATTTTGCATCTTTTATTTTTTGAAAAACCTCTACTCTAGAAACATTTAATAATTTGAACATCTTATTTTCTAATCAGCCCCTACTTCATGACCACACACCCATTGCCAAAACAATTTATTTGTATATGTATTATTCAGATCTTCACCAATAGGGATATGCCACACATCTTTACCTTGAGACTTTAATTCGGCAGCTACATTAGATGCAAAGCACGAACCAAATGTTACAAACTTATCATGAGGCATAAACTTTGGTGGATTAGAGTTAAACTCCACTGCAACATGCTTTAAAAAAGAATCTCTAAAACTAGTCATCAATTCATCTTTCATTGGATAGCGTGCCATAACATAGGGCTTTTTAATGGAGCGTTTATTATTCTCTGATTCCATTCCCTGTGCCAGACCTGTTTCATTTTCAAAAAAACTGAGTTCAATAGTTTTTCTGGCTAACAAACTTTCATAGTCATTTAGTATATTTTCATTACCTTCATCCATTGACAGCAATTTCAGGTAAGCTAATTCAGCCTCCCTCCAATTATCAGTATACATGGCTAACTTAGCAAGTAATTGCCATCCAAGAGGATAATCAGGATGAATGTCAGTAAAATTACGCGCCAATTCAAAGGCAATCAAATTATACCGATTAGAGTTTTTACCAATTAGTTTATTTATGACACTGACAACATATTCCTTTGATTTTATTCTCTGTTTTGCAGAAGTAACTTGCAGTTCAATCTCCGCATGTTCATTGTTAGTAAGGTTATAAATTCTGCAAAGTGAATCATTATAAAATGGTGTCGATGATTTTGTTTTTAAAAAACTAATTGCCTCTGAGAAACGGCCGGTATTTATTAAACAACAAACATATAAATGACAATATAGAAAATTATCATTGTTGTTCGAAATGCAAGAACTTAATATTTGTAGTGCACGCACATCATCGCCATCATTAACATAATTAAGCACGTCATCAAAATTTACTTTATTACCAAAACTATCCATAGCATCCTCCATAAAAAGCATAATTTTTATTGCTTGTGATTTTGAGTATCATAGACCATCTTTGAACAGTAGATAAATCAATAAAATTGCTGGCGTACTCGCAAATGGAATACACCAACACTCGTACCTCACTCTACAGATTTGGTCATCATAGAAATAAGATCTGAAATACCAAACATAACGATTTCTTCTATCGGCAAAAGCTGATTTATCCTAGCTTTGAGCTCAGCTTCAAAGGCTTCAGATGCAATTATAAAATGGCGTTCGCCCTCAGCAATAGCTTGTTCGAGGGTTTTTACCGGTATTGAAAATCCTTGCATAGATTCAGCCTGTTTATCCACCAAACAACTAATCTGCATGCGGTTACGCAATGCATTTAGAAATACAATTCCGATCTCACCCGCACCAACAATACAGAATGCAGGATAAGGCATCGCCACCAGATGCTGATGAAGTACCGATGCCATACGACGCCATTTTATACGCTGCTCTTGTGTGTCTAAATCGGATTCTGACGCACTAACAGAACCTGTGTCAGAAGACCAAAACAACTGCCGACACCAACTCTGCTGGCGATAGCGCTGTTTGCGCAATTCCAGGAAGTCCGAGCGGGATAGTTTAATCATGGCAGGAAGGTTCGCGCTTTTACAAACCAGATAATCGCCTATGGCTAAGTTATCAATATCTGTATATAGAAAACACTCTATTGCATCTAGGGGGGATTCCACTATCGTTTCACCATTAACATTGAACGAAGTGTTTATTATGACAGGTACACCAGTTATTTTTTTAAACTCTTCTATAATGTCATAAAACCCAGGGTTTTTACTCTTGTGAACAGCTTGAACTCTCGCAGTACCATCATTATGCACAACAGCAGGAATAATATCCTGTTTATCTGGTTTAACCTGCGGAATGATCAGCATAAATTCAGCATCATCCTCAGCATAGAAATAATCTTTTATATCCTCAGCCAAACAGGCAGGAGCAAAAGGTCTGAATCGTTCACGATGCTTTATTCTTGAATTAATAACATCCTTCATTTCCTGGTGTAGTGGACTCGCCATGATACTTCTATGCCCTAATGCTCTAGGTCCAAACTCAGATCGGCCTTCATATCTAGCAACAACTTTCCCTTCCGATAGTAAGGTCGCAATTTTAGCAGATATATTTTTCTCTCGAGTATAAATCAACCCTTTATCATCCAGAACTTGCCTTATCTCTTCATCTGAACGTTCCACACCAAGAAACATATTATGTAGTCGACAAAACTTCGGGTTTTCAGATTTAGACGCAACCACACTGAATGCTGCACCGATAGCAGTCCCATCATCAGATGAAGCAGGCTGAATATAAATACTCGAAAAGCCTGCCTCTTTCAAAATACGAGAATTCATCAACCCATTAAGGCCGACACCACCGGCGATACAAATTTTATCGACATGAGGATAGATACGCTTTAGATATTTGGCCATATAGACCCCACAGTCTTCAACGAATGCCTGTAGGCTTGCGGCAATATCAAAATGCCGTTGTTCGAACTCATCATCATGATGACGCCGTCCACCCAATAACTGTTCAAGAAGTGGTGTAAAAGCGTACCATTGTTCTCCGGGAGCTCCAGGGACCTCATCTCCAGACATCAGATGTCCTGGAATAAATTTAAATACCCCATCATCTGTCACTCGGCCCAATTTTCTAAAAAGCGGAAGGTACTTAATTTCGCCATAAGCTGCCATCCCCATGACTTTATATTCGTCACCAAACCAATCAAAACCTAAATATTGTGTCACCATGCTATAAAGAATACCGATACTGTTAGGCCAGCAGCTTTTCGAGATAACTGAAATATCATTTCCACAACCTAAACCCAGAGTAATCGTATCATGCTCGCCGTAACCATCAATCGTCATGATTACAGACTCTGAATAACCAGAACAGAAGAAAGCGCTGGCCGCATGACAAGCATGATGAGCTACTGAAATGACTTGGCATTCAGGAAACATAGCCTTGATATTGTTAAGTGTTTGTTGCGTATAAAGATAACGATTCAGAGACCACTTTATATATCGAAGCAAATCTTGTGATATATCTCTATAAATACCTAAGCGAGCAATTAATTCTTGCAAAAAATTCAGTGGGTACATCCCTTGCCGACATACGCGCATTTCAGACAATACGGCCAAAATATTATTTTTAAGCAGGGATGACTGTTCATGAACACAACAACTATCAATGTAGCTGAATAACTTGTCGGTTACATATAGCTCAGGATCATGATTTAATGCTATATATCTCAAATTCCCAAGTGTATGCTGTTTGATCAGATCGATAACTGTATTAATGGATATTATGGGAAAAGCCCCATCATGCTTTATATTGGAAAAACGCTCCTCAGTTAAGCAATACAGAACCTCACCATCCATATTGACCAGCGATACGGCTGAATCATGCCCAAAATAATTAATACCAAGAACAAGTTCTTTCATAATTATAGTCCCCTGATAACATGGGTTTTATTTATGCGAGATCGCTGGTTTAAAATTCACTATGCACCATAATTTTTTTTCGCTAATTTATAGAATAACACCCATTCGAGGATCAGGTACGTGACCACACATCATTCGGTATCCATCCGTTAGGAAATATCTTGGTGGGTGGTAATATTCCAGTAGTTCATCGGTAACTAGGAATTTTTCATTGACTTTGTCCTTTCTCACAAATATTGCATTGGTACCATTGAGATTACAGCCAACCAGTTGATAATTTTTTTTGTCACCCAATTCAGCCAGTGCAGCCAGACTGGCCCCTTGATAATCTGTCAAATTCCAGATGTGATTCTTGTTATATTCTATTGACCATTTCATGGGGGGAGGGAATTTTGCGTTATACTCAATTACAACAACCCAAGGTTGCACAATATCAGTTTTTTCCCAGACATAATAATCATTACCATCAATGTCAATACATAGCATGCCTATGTCACCATTGAAATGGTTACCAATCAATTGGTTGATATTATCTTTGTCGATGAACTGATGTTCAAAATATAACATTCCATCAGCAATTTGTTTGGCAAAACGCTCTTTTATCAAGGCAGCATTAGTATTACTTCCTTCAATCCATAAACCTTGCCAGCCTTGTTTTAAAAGTAATAACGAATTATTTTCTAAGCCATCACCGACACCAAACTCGACAAATGTATGTGGCAAGGTAGCCCCCAATCTACGAAATACCTCAGCTAACATACCGTCTTCATCATGCTGTGAGTAACATTTATAGCCAAAGGGCTCTAGGCGTCGTTTATCCTTGTATTTGTCATCAGCCAACAATGCACGAATCTCTGATGAACATAACAAGGCATTGACTTTATCAATATACGCTGCCGCTATATCTTCCTTCCCGGCTTCAAAAAACTCTGACAAATCAACTAATTTTATATTCTTTGCTAAACAGTCAGCGAAAAAATCACTCATGATTTCATTATGGTATGAGAGCGAACAGATCAGAATGTATTCAGGCTTAGCTTGAAAAATGGATGCTCGGCTATACGTAGTGACATTAAGTACGGCATCGAAACCATCACTGCATGATTTATCTGCAATGCCGATTAGATTACATTCTTTAAATACATTCTTTTGTATCAACTCTTTAGTCATGGCCCCTGCTGGATACAATAAAACTCGGTCTTGCGAACGAATGAGCTCCGGCAATAAACTGAATATTTTCTTGTATACACAATCATGAATAAAAGATGTCATATATACTCCGTGTTATTTTGTCTTTATCAAGGTATGCATTTCACGAATCAGCTCATCACAAACATGTTCTTGTGTAGCGGAAATACGTCTGTGCTGCCAGTTTGGATAATCCAGATGCCAATTCTCGCCATCATTGGGTACCCAAACAACGGTTTTGACACCATAACCTGCTGCTATATGTGCACTGGCTGAACGCGGTGTCAGGACCAGTGCTGCATGACGGATAATTTTTAGCATATTCATTTCATCACCGATATAAGAGGCATTTGCTCCTGCAGTGACAAGCTCCTGATTGAATCGTAGCTTATCTTCGTCTGAGACATTATCTGTCGAGTTATTGGTAATATAATTCCCTGTCAAAACGACAGGTAAAGGGGCGTTCTTTATGATTCTTTTTATATTATCCAAGGAAAGATTCGGACTTGCCCAATTAGCCGTAGGCTGTAATGCAATATAACTATCGGGCATTAATCCGGCACAAGGTGGTACCGCGGGCAACTCCAGCCCAGGATTAGAATCAAAATTAATACCTAAACCAAGGTAATAACAGCCTAAATAATTTGCTGCTGGCGATGAATCCTTTTCTCTATGAAACAGCGCATAATTTTCCGGCAAAGGATAGGCCCCAGAGCCCAACTTCAAAAGTTCATCACTATAGGCTGAAACAATTTCTGGTAAGGTATTGTAATAAACCGACAGGTTGGGATTACGGCGTGCAAATTCACGAGCAGCACTCAGTGCACACAATTTATCACCTAACCCCCAACCTGTCTCAATTACAATTTCGACGGCCATCACATCTGTATCGGTAATTGTTGCTGGTACATCGATACAACCAGGTCGTAATTGGCTTATTTTCCTGCAGTCCAGAAATTCAGCTAATTCCTGCCTAAATGCAGTATGCTCGTAACCTTCACAAAGATCAACCAATTCAAAATTTAACGCCTCTGCGGCTGTACGCAGGGCTACCACAATTTCATTGTGGTAGCGGGTATTGGCTACGACAACAATATCCGGTTTCAATTCGGTGAGACTGTCATAGCTATAAGCAAAAATACCATTACCTGTTTTGCCAATTTTTTTACTATTTTTATCCAAGGCACCAAGGACTGTGAAATGACAGAAATAGCCACGATACACCAGATTAAATACCAGTTCACAATGTGGTGCAAATACAATACGTCTACCCTGATTTTTCAATGGTGCAAGATATTTTTGATAGTTATCCAGCACCACAGAGGGAATAGGAGCAAGATAGCTCTGCATACAAAAAGGCATAAAGTACTCCTGCTACCATACCAGATTATAGAAATTCACCGAGAACTACTATCTCAATATTTTCTTCACGCCAATGTTTCTGTTGGAAGTATATTTCCGTACTGTAGGCTGGAGAGAAAATAAGTATCGCATCCGGCTTGATCCTTTCAATTTCTGAGTACGGGAGGACTGGAATATTAACAGGGGGTACTTTCCCTTCCGGATTAATATCGCAAAAAGCCGCTACATTCAGGTTCCGTAGTTGTGTTTTTTCGTACAAATCAAACATGGCCTTGCTGGCGGCAGCAAGCACAACCGTCTTCCCCTCTTCAATCCAACGTAAAGCATGGGCATTGACCTGTTCTCTCAACCCCATAATATTATCGCTGATAGGACCAGTGCATTTATCACACAGCGACAACACGCCTTCTTCTCCCTTATATAATTGTTGCTGCATTTTTTTATGTCGCTCACCCAGCCAGATATCAGCTAGTGATTCATCACGCACATCACCTATAATCTGCTCTCCGTCAGCATCCCAACAGCAGGGTACACACTCGCCAGTCCATAACACACACAACTCCGAACGAATCTTAAAGCAAGTCCGTTTATGATTAAATTCGTCATCCAATGCTACAATAGTAATATCTCCACCTTTAGGATGCTTGTCAGTACGTTTTTCTATAAATCGAACATTATCATGTTGGCCAAAGTGGTCCATCATAATGGTCAAATCTTCATCCATATTATGCGCAGTACGTAAAAACTGTATCGTAATTACGGTATCAGAATTCCTGCGGTCACGTTCGGCGATGAACTTTTCAATATTACCTTTTACTTTTTCAAAATGATTATTGTTTCTTATTTTTTTATAAGCATCTGGATCCATAGTGTCAATACAACATAGTACATTTCCACCGTACTCCAACAATATATCAATCTTGTCATCATTCAATAAAATTGCATTAGTAGAAACATTTCCAGGGCCATAACCATGGGCCTTGAAATATTGTAGAGCATCACGCAATTTAGGATAAATCAAGGTATCCCCAAAATGATGTAACCAATGGATCGGCATTTTATATTCACGGGATTGATCGACAACTTTTTTGAAAAGATCCAAGTCCATGTGTCCTATAGGTCTATTCAGACCTGCTGAACGCGCGCACATGGTACAATCTATATTGCAATAATTAGTCAGTTCAACCTGAAACAACCCAGGTGCCTTAATTGAATTAGTCATTTTAACTCCTTTTAGTGCACGACTAAAACAGTCATAACACTATAACAACTTGATATTATGAATACGAAAATATCACTATTTTCAATTCATTGATTCACTTGTTTTATAAAACACCGATATTACTATCTGAAGACAATAATATTAGTGCAAGCGGTTTTATCATTGTACTGCAGCCGGATCTCGGCACTTATTTCGCTGGCAAAGGCCCGTGACGCGACCGTAAAACAGTCCACATCCCGTCTTTTGGCCTCTGCCAACGTGATTACTTGATGTTCACCCAATCGAATACAACTATTCAAGGCCCGACGATCAATCACGCAGCAAATATTGATACCATGTGTAGTAAGGAACTCATACACTTTCAATCCCAATTCACCAGCACCATATAACGCCGTTTTGGTAATACCTGACTGTCGTAACTTCTGTAACAACAACGGTGCAACCTTCTCATCATCCTGATAGGTAGCCAACTCACCGCACTGCTGTAATTGGTCAGGGAAAGCCAGAGCTACCAGTCCAGGATACCAAACCGTATTACGTAGAATCGGATCTGTGCCATCCAATAACAACTGATATGCCTGCTCACCGCTGCATACTCGTTCTTTAAGCTCGAGCACGCGGCTATGTGGCAACAGTGGCTGGCTGCATCCCGGCGCCATTGGCAACGATAAATTGGCCAACTCACGCGCTTCATGCCACATAGGATAAAGAGTCAGACGATAGAGAATTCCCACCAGATAGTGACGCTCGGCGAGTGACGGCCCTTCCTCCATCCAGCCAGCTGCAGATGCTTGCTCACCCCATCTCAGCAGGATGCCAACAAACGCCTCGCGCGATTGCCGACCGAGGATCGCATCATCAGATTGTGCAACTGGTTTGGTCGTGATCTGGCCATCATTCGTTATCTGATAGCATCGGGTCGAGCTGAGCGCACCATTGAGCAAGATCTCGCTTATTTCAGGATAGGCCGCTAATTGCTGAGCCCATGCTTGGCATGATGCGGGCTGAAATATCTGCAGTTTTTGGCTTAGCGCTACCCGGCTCGCACGCTGACTGGCATAAAACATGAAGTAGTTAACATCATTCAGCCCAGCCAACTGATGGAGATTTTGTAACAGGCTGCCACCACATCCCCAATCGAGAATAGCGATCTCGGAGCTGTTTCTTACCCCCTGTTGCACCAGGTATTGCAGCAGCCACTGCCGCTGTTGTTGCAAGTGGGCAACGATCTGCGGCTGGACAGTTTCCAACCAGCTCAGCACCTCACACCAGAGCGGCGTTTGTACCAGCTCCGACAGGGTGCAATGCTGCTGCGCTACCCAGCTCTCAGGGCATGTCAACCCCAGATCCTCAAGCAACTCAGTCAGCGTATATCCACGGCGCTGACAGAGCTGATGCACAAGATCCAGCGACCACTCTCGACTGGGTAGAAAGCTGGAACGACGGGAAACCGCCAAAGTCTTGACAGTCAGTCTGTGTCCGGGTATCTGTGCAAGAAGACGCGCGATAACATCACCTTCGCGCAATAGACAAAACAGCGTAGTGATACCCTGTTGCTGGCATCTCTCTATGAGCCAGCGAGCAAACACGTAAAGGACCGGCGCGTAGATACGACCAGCTAATTCTGAGCTGGTCGAGCAATCACTCAGCCAGCGCCATTGGCGCCGCAACCGCTCTAAGCCTGGAATGCAAAGAGGAAACAGACGCTGCTCGTACTTCACTTGCGCGAGGTAATCATCCCCTAACCCAACATGACAGGCGCTTAGCCCGGAGGCCTTTGCCATCTGCAGGTCGGTAATTTTGTCGTCCCCAATGTGCAAAACCGATTCAGGCGGCCATTGCTGCTCGGCCAGCAGGCGCTGATACAGACCCCCATCCTGTTTGCTGGCCCGATATTCGCCAGAAACATAGATCCTATGCAGCAACAGCTGCGGAGCCTTAGTACTGAAGAAGCGCTGCAACAGGCTGGCAGGCAGATACATATCGGAAAGCAGCACGATCAGTAGGCCGCGCTGTTGCTGACTGAGCAGCCAATCGACCAGTACCGGATTAAGCCACCAGTTGTCGTATTCCAGCTGCTGCTCCAGCTGGGCCAACTGCTCCCCCTGAGCGCTGGGCCAGCAAGCATAGATGTGCTCTAGCCGCACCTCTCTGTGACCTTCTCGCTGCATCATCTGACGCCGAGCCATCGATTCAGCCTCTTTACGGTATTCGACAAAGGCATCAGGATCGTCATTGCAAAGAATACCTAACTGGTAAGCTTGTACTGCCAGCTGATGCCAGAATTGCTCGACGGTTCCGGCGTGACGGAAGATCAAAGTGTCGAAGACATCACATGAAATGGCACGGATCGGCTGCGCTTGCAGAGCTCCATCCAATTTCGATAGATAATTCATCATGCTTATCTCCCTGTCATAGGCTGAGCTAGGTGTCGATAGTGTTGCAGCGCATTGTCGACGGCATCATCCATATCGAAATAGCGGTACTCGGCAAGGCGCCCCAAAGCAATCAGTTGCGGGAACTGGGCCAATTCATCGCGGCAAGACTGATAGTTCTGTTTGGCTGCGTTGGTAAACAACGGGTAGTAAGGCTCGAGCCCCTGTTCCGGCTGATAGTCACAAGGATATTCGTATACGATACTGGTGCCGAGATGAACCTGCCCGCTGAAATGCTTGAATTCGGTGATCCGCGTGAAGGCTTCTTCATTCGGATAATTGACGGTGGTGACAGGCTGAAATTGCTCTTGCGCCAGATGGCGATGTTCAAAACGCAGTGAGCGATATGGCAGGTAGTTTCCCTCTGCCGGCATCAACTGATCCAGCCTACCGGTATATATCAGTGGGCCATCGAAAGGAAGACCATCCAGCAGCACCCTCTTCTGCAGCCAGTCCAACCTGACATGCTGTTCCATAGGGGTCGACAACCTTACGTCAATCAAGGGGTGCGCAAGTATGCGCTCAAACATTGCGGTATAGCCTTCCGCCGGCACCGCCTGCCAGGGATCGGTGAAGTAGCGATCATCCCGACTCACCACCACGGGCACTCGTGCCGTCACCTCGGGGGAGATCTGCTCGGGCGGAACCCCCCACTGTTTGCAGGTGTAGTTGATGAAGGCTTTCTGATAGATAAAATCTGCCAATTCACTCAGCAGGGGATGCGCCTCTTTGCGCAGTTCCAGAATTGGCACTCTGGCTCCATCACCAAATCGGGTGCGCAGGGCCTCAATCATGGCGGCGGCCTTGTCGGCGGGGAAACAGCGCTCGATGCTGGTCAGGTTGAACGGGATCGGCACCAGCTGCCCGTCGATGCGTGACAACACATGATGCTCATAAGGCAGCCACTCGGTAAACTGCGAGAGGTAATCCCAGACTTCCTTGTTATCGGTATGGAAGAGGTGCGGTCCATAGCGATGGATCAACACCCCATGCTCATCATACTCGTCAAAGCAGTTGCCACCGATATGATCGCGCTGCTCCAGCACAAGTACCTTCCAACCGAGCTGGCTGGCCATTCGCTCAGCCATCACGGCACCGGAAAGCCCGGCGCCAATGACGATCGCCTGATAACTCATGCCGCCTCTCCAAACAGTTGTTGCATGACCCGTGCTGGATAAGCTCGCTGCATCCAAGCCAGTTGATGTCGCTCATCGAAGAACCAGCCTGGCGCCAGCTTCGCTACCTCGGTAACTGACTGCTCGATAAGCTGCGTGAAGCGGGCTACGTCATCCTGCCGCAGAAAGTAGAGTGCGGCAGAGTAATAGTGATGGGCACGCCCCTGGGCAATGGCCACGGGATCCGCCCCAAACGCAGCGGCGTTATCACAGGCACGCAGCAGATCACGCAGCGACTGCTCACGACGTTCTGCCGATTTGCGGGTCTGTCCGCCAAAGCTCTGGATATGGAAGCGATAGCGGCCCAATAATTCGGGGATAAAATCCAGCGTCCCCGGATTGTGGGAGAGGTTCAAGATGTGCCAGGGATAATCGAGGATGATCTTGCACCCCTCATCGATGGCATTTTCCATCCCTTCATAACGGCGAAACATTATGGAACTGGCATTGACGAACACCCCGAAGCGGATCAATTCCTCCCGTGTCATCACGGGTTCAAGATAGCGAGCATTGTAATAATCGCGTGTGAATAGCTTGATCCGTGCGCCAGTTTCATCATCAAACATCTCCGCTTCGTGGTAGCAAAGCGTGCAGCCAGTGTGTGTATCAAGATAATCGGCCTGGCTCTGCAGCTTGCCCGGCAGAGCAAGATCATCCCCGTCGACATAGGCGATATATTCACCGGTGGCCTCTCTCAGCAAGCGTTTCTGGGTCTTGGCCAACCCCATATTCTGCGAATTCTGTAGTGCCTTGAGTTGCGGCCACTGCTGCGCCAGCCGCTGCATAATGGCCCAGGAGTCATCGCTCGAGCCGTCATCAATGGCAATGACCTCAAAATCGAAATTGGTTTGCTGTTCCAGCAGACTTAGCAGACAGGGCTCGATAAAGCGCCCAAGGTTATACACCGGCACCAGTACGCTGACTTTCATAGAGGATCCAGAAGTAGAGTAAAAAAGAAGCGAATTGGAGAAAATGGACAAGGCTACCGCACGGTCTCTGTCAACCCTTCCTGCCCTTGATGGCAATATTTACTGCAAGAGCCGTGCCTGACCAATCTAATTCATTGATATGACTTGATTTATGTGACCTGGAATCCACTATTCAATACGATCAAGCTGACGGCTGCAGGCCACCAGCATGTCGATGCCGTCCCAGAGCCATTCGAATGCCAGCGCTTGTCCCGGACTTGCCACCCGATCGATACGGCAGCAAGGCGACAGCGGTAGCTCACACTCAAGCCGCGTTTTATCTGGCCCAACCCAGACACAGGTCTGCATATCCCAAGGCTGTAGCAGCAACTCATCAAGGGTATCGGCAACAAATTCGGCGACTGTACCTCCTCCGATGTGTTCAAGCCGCAAAGAGGCGGTGGGAGTCAATAAGGTGACGCCAGAGAAGGTGTCAAGCTTCATCTGGCCATCATAGGCGGCATTTTGTTGACTATTGATAAGGCGTTCCATCATCAGGAAGGGATTATCTGCAAATGGGGCGAAGATCCCTTCGAGCAGACAACGGCGCAACGCACTGGTGGGAGTGCCCAACCAGCAAATGGTGGTGGGGGACGCGCAGGCTTGTTGATTGAAACGGGTAAAGTCTTGTTGCAAAGCCGCGACCACTTGCCGCCACGCAGCAGCATCCAGGTTGGCGAGCCATTGGCTATCCAACACCACCATGGAGCGGCGATCCGGAAACACGATTTCCTGAGCACGGGGTGAGAGCGGAATAGCCCGTACCCGGCTGATGGTTTCATCACCTCCCCAGATAATGCGAAGCCGACACCGGGCCGACAGCCAGGCGGTGACGCGCTCGTCATGGTCATACCGGATAAAACGGGTACGCGAGGCAATCTCTTGCCACTCGGGCAGAGAGAATAGCTCGTTCAGGATGGCCAGCATGGCCTCTTGCACCGGGTCGATGCGCGATGAGAGACGTACCACGGACCCATTGCCCATCAGCAGCGCCATGACCCAGGAGTAGAACGCGACGGTCGGCACGTTGGAGGGGACCAGATGAAAAACCATCCCCAGCGGGGCGCGCCCTGCCATGCGTTTACGCTGTACCTCAATCTGGCGCTGCCGCAACCAAAAACCAAAAGCGGCCAGATCCGGGTTCTCTCGCCCCTCCTTCAGCAGACGAGCAGAGAGCGCAGCCACAAAGTTGCAGATGACGGGCGCAAAGCTTGGTAACGGGCGAATGACAAAACCTTGCCAGCCACTGACGGGAGCCACGAAAGCGACCTCGGGCCCCGCTTGCCACATGGCATCTTCTGCATCTGACCGGATCACTGGAAAGTGTCGCTGCATCCCCTCACCTCGGCGCCTTGCTGACGTCCTGATACATGAAAATAGCGGCCACGACGACCGCAGGGACAATCATCCTCGCCCAGTAGCACACCAAGATCTTCGCTGAGTAAACTGTGGCCTGGATAACTTTGGGGAATGGCAGAGATCACCTGCAACAAACCGGGTTGGCCGATCCCGAGCGGTCGATGGGTCAGCGGATCCCGCACCAGCAGATCAGCAAAAAGCGGGGCGTGCAGATGGCCCTGCTCGCACTCGACAAACACCGATCCCACCTGCTCCACCATTCCATAGAAGTTGTGCACCCGACTCAGCCCCAGCTGTTCATGGCAACACTGCTTGAAAGCTTGATTATCCACCGCTAGGTGTTGCAGCTTCTTCCAGCCACCGCTGTGAAAAAGCGTGCCCTGCGTCAGCGGCAGTTGCAGACCTCGCTCACGCAGCGGTTCCAGCAGACATTGCCAGACCATGAAGGTGAAACCGAACAACAGGACCGGCTGGCCCGCATATTTGTCACAAAAGGCCTCGATGACAGGCCAGTTGGGCCGCATCTGCTCATCGAGGGCATAAGTATGGTCACGGCCAAGGAAGGAGAGCCCCAGCGCACCGGCTCCTCGGGCTGAAAAGCCGCTGCGGTTTTGAATAAGGGCAGGTTGCTCCACCAGCAGCATGGGCAACCGTTGCTTGCCGACAAACTCTTGCAGGATCTTCACCAGCACCTTGCTCTGCAGGGCGGCGGTCTCCCTGTCCAGCACAATTCGTGACGGCGTTCCGGTAGTGCCAGAGGAGGTCAGCACCTTGAACACCTCGTCTTGCGGCACGCTCTGCCATTGGTCCAATTTGAACAGGCGGGCGGCCAGATAGGGAAGCTCTTGATAGGTCGAAGCCTGACCCCAGCCAAACGCCGACAGAATATTGGCAAAAGCTGGACACCCCTGCCCGTGCCGCTGCGTCAATTCATTCAGGCGAGCAAGGAGCAGCCCACTTTTTTCCTGTTGGGGCAGCCCGAAAACCGGCGCATCAAACAGCCTGTTCATAGCTGCTCCAGCGCTGTTAATAGGGCCGGATAATCAATCTTCATATTGCTGCGTCGTGGCAAATGGTGTTGGTAGATACGCACGCTTGATGGTGGCACCATCAGCCAGCGGGCCAGCTCCAGCTGTAGTGCATCACTGGGGCACGCGTCTGCCTCGATGGCTACCAACAGGCGATCATCGCGGCCGGTAGCGGCGCTGGAATAGCCCCTCCCCTGCAACCAGGCTTCCACTTCAGCCAAGCTTACCCGTTTGCCAAACAGCTTCAGGAAACGGTTGAGTCGCCCGGTCAGATAGAAGCGGCCCGCCTCATCACAACGAGCCAGATCGCCGGTAAAGAGCGCATCCATATCACGTCCCCGAACCAGATCTTCAGGGCGCTCGGCATAGCCAAGCATCACATTTGGCCCTTGGTAGACTAACTCCCCTTCCCCGTCGGGAAAGCCGGGCTCATGACGCAGAGAGAGACGCCCGCCCGGTACGGCACGGCCGATGGCATCCGGGGCAATCATCACTTCATCGTGCGCCAGCCAGGCAATGCGCGGCGCCGCTTCGGTCTGGCCATACATCACGAAAAAACGGCGTCCCAGCGCAGCTGCCTGTTCGGCAAATTGCTTTGCCAGTGCCGGCTCAAGTCGTCCTCCGGCCTGGGTCAGGGTCATCAGGCTGGGATAGCGGGCCCACTCAAAACGCAAGCGGTTTAGCATCTGAAAGGTAAACGGGACCCCCGCCACGCTGGTGACCTGATGGCGATTTACCTCATCCCAGAAGTGGCGCTCAAGGGGACTGGCAGTACATAAAACCAGCGAGGCACCAGCCAAAAGATGGCTGTTGAGCACCGACATACCGAAGGAGTAAAAAAGTGGCAATGAGGTGATGGCTCGCTCACGCCCGTTCAGCGCCAGATATTCGGCGATGGCCGCGGCATTGGCATCAAGATTGGTTCGCGACAATCGCACCCATTTGCAGGAACCTGTACTGCCCGATGTCGGCAGCAGCATGGCCAGCTCAGGGTGAAGCGAGGGCGCATCGCCAAGATGCGCAACTGCCCCATCCTCCAATACCCGCAGACTGACACTAAAGCGCTGGCACTGCTCATGGTGCAACCGGGCATCCTGTGCAGGATCGGCCAGCATGATGGCGTGGCCATCACGCAGGGCCAGCAAGTAGTGAAGCAGATGCAGGGTGGATGTCACAAATGGCAGGTAGACCAAATGGCGACCGGCAGGATAGATGGTGGCCAACTGCGCCACACGCTGGGCCAGCTCACCATAACTGAGCCACCCCTCTTGCGGGTCTCGCCAGGCGGGCTCGCTGTTACCCTCAACCAGATGGGCCAGCAAATCAGGCCGGTTCAAATCACCATCCCCCCATCGACCCCAATCACCTGCCCGGTCACATAGCTCGACAAGTCGGACGCGAGAAACAGGGCCACTTTGGCCACTTCATCTGGCGTGCCAATCCGTCCCATGGCGATGCTGGCCACCCGCTCGGCAAACTTCTCTTGCGGGATAGCATGCGCCATATCGGTATCGATAAACCCGGGGGCAATGGCATTGACCCGGATCTGGCTGGCGGCCAGCTCCTTGGCCAGTGACTGGGTAATACCGATCACCGCCGCCTTGCTGCCGGCATAGCAGCTTAGCCCGGCGGCCCCCACCTGCCCCATCAGGGAGGCGAGATTGATGATGCTGCCACCACCACTGCGCCGCATCAGGCGGGCGGCATACTGGCTGCAGTAGATCACGCTAAAGGTATTGTTGCTGAATGTCTTTTGCAGATGGGTCTGGTTAGCCATCCCCAATAACGCCTCTTCCAGCATGCCGGCATTGTTGACCAACACGTCCAGCTGACGAGTCTGAGCAAACAGCTGCTGAAAAGCCTGCTTGACCGCCGACGGATCAGCCACATCAAAACAGAGAGGCTGGCAAGGCACGCCAAACTCGGTACCAATCTCGGTCGCCAGCTGGCTCATCGTCACCTCATCACGGCCTCCCAGCCACAGTTCAGCCCCCTGAGAAGCAAACTGGCGGGCGATGGCAAGACCGATGCCACGCCCGGCACCGGTGATCAACACACGTTTGCCCTGCGACAGCCCCTGCATCAGAAAGCGACCCCGTACTTGGCCAGGATCTCGCGCGCCTTGCCGACCGAACTCATGTCGATAATGTCATCGGTGTCGAGCAGCACGCCGTAGTTATCCTCCAACTGGGCAATCAGCCCCATGTGGGCGACGGAGTCCCACTGCGGGATGCTATTGTAGGCCAGCCCATCGCTGACGCTGCCGATATCGAGACCCAAAGCCTCGGCAAAAACCTGTTCCAATGCGATTGTCATCTGAAAAATCTCCGTAGCCGCTCACGGGCGACATAGTAATCCGCAGGCAGCAGTTCCAATGCAAAAAATCCGTTCTCTTGCCCTATCTGGCGATAACCCAGTTGTTCATTCAAGCGCAGGGCCGAGCGATTGTTCTCCCGAACCAAAGTGCGGATACAACCGATGTGCAACTCGTCAAAACCCTGATCAAGCTGGGATAAGGCAGCAGCAACGGCCAGCATGGGATGCCGCACGGTCGAGTTGCCCAGATAGAGTCCCGCATCGGCAATCGCCTGCCCCTGTAGCGCGTCCTGGCACTCACCTTTCAGATTGACGTAGCCCGCTCGCACGCCCTTGCACCAGAGCACCCAGTGCTGCTGATCCTGCCGCTCAAGGGTGGCGGCGAACCATTGGCGCTGTTGCCGTGGCGAAATACGCGTCTGGGATACCATCTGCATTCGCACCTCATCCTTATTGCGCCAACGCCGCAAGGCAAGAAGATCCCACGGCTCTATCGGGCGTAACTCAACGCCATAGCTCATCTTAAACGCCATCCACTTTTCATGAACTGTCTCTCTTATCGACCACACTGCTGCCATTCCGTAGCAAAAATCGATAATACAAGCAGAAAAACCAGTATAATATCAAAAATAATCAAAGAGTTGTCATCGATTATCCTGGCTTTGACCAGTCATTAATCCAGCGGAGAGAGCCCATCTATGGCCATCGCCATTATCCCGGCCCGGGGTGGCAGCAAACGCATTCCACGCAAGAATATCCTCCTCTTCTGTGGTCAGCCCATGCTCGCCTATGCCATCCAGGCGGCGCAGAAATCTGGCTGTTTCAGCAAGGTGGTGGTCTCCACCGATGATGAGGAGATTGCCAAGGTTGCTCGTCAACTGGGCGCGGAAGTACCATTTCTGCGGCCAGCCAACCTCGCCGATGATCACACAGGTACCACCCCTGTGGTGATCGACACCATCCAGCGGCTCGACCAGCTCGGCATCCAGGCAGAACACTACTGCTGCATCTATGCCACGGTGCCGCTTATCCAGGCCAATGACCTGAAGGCCGCCTATCAGCGGCTGACCGCAAACAAGGCACCATTTGTCTACACGGTGGCTGAATTCGGCTTCCCTATCCAGCGCGCCGTGCGCATGGATGAGCAGGGCCGGGTCACCCCCTTCTGGCCAGAACAGATGGCGAAACGCTCTCAGGATCTGGAGCCTGCCTATCAGGATGCTGGCCAGTACTATTGGGGGACGCGGGCTGCCTGGTTGGGCGGGATCAGCCCCATCGGTGGAGAGGGGATTGGCCATATTCTGCCAAGACACAGGGTGGTCGATATCGATACGCCGGAAGATTGGCATCTGGCCGAACTGCTCTATCAAGTGCTGGCCCAAGATGGCGTTTAAGGTTGCCTTCCGGCTCGACGCCGGCGCCGAGATCGGCCTGGGTCATCTGATGCGCTGTCTGGCCATCGCCGATCGGCTGATAACGGCTGGCGCCGAGTGCCACTTTCTCTGCCATCAGCTACCGGCCCACCTGTTGCCACTGCTTCAATCCCACCAGCATCACCCCCTTTGCGCTCTGGACGACGCAGGCCCATTGCCCACCTTGCGTCCGGAGTGGCTGGTATGTGATCACTACCAGATTGATCGGCAGATCGAGCAGACATTGGCAATCCACTGTGATCAGTTGCTGGTGATCGACGATCTGGCCGATCGCCCTCATAATGGTCAGTTGCTGCTGGATCAGGGGCCACTGCGCAGCGCCGCCGATTACCAGCCGCTCACCCAAGCCGATTGCCGACTGCTGCTGGGTACCGACTATGCCCTCCTGCGCCCCGCCTATCGCCAGCTGGCGCGGCCACACGCCAGTCAGTGGCAACGGGGCCTTGTCTGCTTTGGCGGCGCCGATCCCGCCGGCGCCTGCCTCGTCACCCTCAACACGCTGGCTCGACTGCCATGGGCTAAAACCGTCAGCTGGACTCTGGTAGCCGGTGGGGCCAATCCTTTCTGGCCCGAGCTGCAACAAAGGGTTGCCGAACTGCCCGATCTGCCGCTCACCCTGCTGAGTCAGAGCGACCAGATGGCCGACCTGATGAGCCGACACGACTTCGCCATTGGCGCTGCGGGCGGCATGACTTGGGAGCGAGCCTGTCTCGGCCTGCCGACCCTAGCGGTGCCCATCGTCGACAATCAGCAGTTCAACGACCAGGTGATCGCCCGCTTCCAGCTGGCCGAGCGGCTGACTCTGAGCGAGCTGGCCGAGCCTGAGCTGCTCCTGCAAACCCTGCACCGGCTTGAACAACAGTCAGACGACTACCGCCGCCGTGGCCAGCAACAGGTGGACGGGCTGGGGCTGGATCGACTCACCGCCTGGTTGCTGCAACAATCGGATTATCAGCTGTTACCTGATGGTCAACAGTGGCAACTACGCCACGATGACAAACCACTGCTAACCCTGACTCTGGACGGTCAGCACCTGACATGGCAGGCCACCCGGTCACTTCAGCCCACGGAGTGGCAAGAGCTGGCACATCGCTTGCAAACAATTTTCTCCCAATTTCCCCTCTATCTTGCCGAGCCACCGCAGATAGCGCCCCCTGCCCCCTGGCAGCCGGCGCCGCAAGGCTGGCAACTTGGCACAGGAATCTGAACACAGATGCAGATCGATCATCGCCCCATCAACCAGGAACAGGCCCCCTATGTGATTGCCGAACTGTCGGCCAACCACAATGGCAATCTGGACCGAGCCCTGGCCATCATGACCGCCGCCAAAGCAGCGGGTGCCAGCGCCGTCAAGCTGCAAACCTACCGCCCGGATACCATCACCCTCAAAAGTGATCGACCGGAATTTCAGATCCACGGTGGTTTGTGGGATGGCCACAGCCTCTACGATCTTTATGAGTGGGCGCACACCCCCTGGGAGTGGCACCAGGCGCTGTTTGCCAAGGGGCGCGAGCTGGGACTGACGGTCTTTAGCAGCCCGTTCGACTTCAGCGCGGTGGATCAGCTGGAATCCCTCGATTGCCCGGCCTACAAGATCGCCTCCTTCGAGCTGGTGGATCTGCCCCTCATTCGCTACGCCGCCCAGACCGGCAAGCCGCTCATCATGTCCACCGGCATGGCGATCGAGGCCGAAATTGCCGCCGCGGTCGAGATGGCACTCAAGCACGGCAACGGCCAGCTGGCGCTGCTGCACTGCGTCAGCGGCTATCCGGCGCCGGCGGCCGAATATAACCTGCGTACCATCCCCATGTTGCGCCAGCGCTTCGGGGTCGAGGTGGGGCTCTCCGATCACACCCTGGGGTCGGCCACAGCCATCGCCGCTACCGCGCTCGGGGCCACCCTTATCGAGAAACACTTCACCCTGGCCCGCGCCGACGGCGGGCCGGATTGCGCCTTCTCCATGGAGCCGGCGGAACTTACCGAACTGGTAACCTCGGTCAATACCGCCCATGCCGCCCTCGGAGTGGCCGATTACCAGCTCACAGCCAGTGAACAGGGTAACCGCGCGTTTCGCCGCTCCCTCTATCTGGTCAAGGAGATGGCCGCCGGCGAGGTGCTCACCGCAGAGCATATCAAGTCGGTGCGCCCCGCCCTCGGCCTGCCCCCGGCCGATTACGATCGGCTCATCGGCAAGCGGGTCAACCGCGACATGGCAGCCAATCAGCCTCTCAACTGGGATTGGATTGCACAAGATGAATGAAGATCTGCTGCGCCACCATCTGGCGATCATCGAACAGCGTTGGCCACAGCTTGCTGCCCACCTCACGGTGGCACAGCTGGGCGATCTGCAGGTGGAGTTGTGTGAAGGCCTCAGCAGCACCCTGCTGGTCAATGGCATCCAGCTCACCAGCCGGCACGATCGGGTGAAGGAGGCCGAACTGCAAGCGGCAACTCTTCCCGATGTACCCGTGCTGCATCTTTATGGCACCGGACTCGGCGATCTGCAGAAGGTGTTGCTGACACGCCCCCGGTTAGAAACCCTGCATGTCCATATCATGCACCACAATCTCTTCACTCTGGTGCTGGCCTTGCTCGAGCACGACGAGTGGCTGCAAGACCCCCGGGTAGAGCTGAGCCTCGCGGCCGATGAACAGGAGATTGTCCTCCCCTTCTTCGCCCTCCCCAGCGAACTGGAGCTGGCCGAAGATGCGGCCTGCCGCATTCGTGGGCGTTTGATTAGCGAGATACTGGCCGGGTACACTCGCCAACGCTTTGATCCTGCATCGCCACGGATCTTAAGCCGGCTGGCTGAGAATATGTCTCTGGTGGCAAAAGATGGTGACGTGAGCTCTCTATTTGGCTCTCGTTCTGATAGCAGTGCACTGGTCATCGCCAGTGGACCCACCCTAGCACAACATCTGCCAAAACTGGCTGGCTGGCTGGCACATCATCCCGACTGGCTGGTGATTTGCGTCGATACAGCGCTGGTTTCGTTACGCAGTTATGGCCTTGCGCCTCATTTAGTGGTCAGTATTGATGATGCGCTTACCCCAGACAGGTTGCCAGGGGCAGGGTTGGATACAGTCCCTCTTGTCTACGCGCCCATGGTACCATCCGACACTCTGAATGCTTGGCCAGGCCCACGGCTTACCACCTACTCAGTCAGTCCCATGTATGCAGCGCTGGCTCGCAAACATCCCAAGGGAACCCTGCATCAGGGAGGAAGCGTCATTCATCCGACCGTCGATCTGGCAGTACAAATCGGATGCACTGAGGTACTCCTGCTTGGTTGCGATTTTGCCTTCCCCGGTGGCCAGACCCATGCCGGCTGGCAAGACGGAGCTCTCGGCCCCAGCGCCAGTCAGGCACTGAGCTGGGTCGTGGATGGTCATGGGAACCGGGTCAGCACCAATCCCAACTTCACAACCTATCAAATTGAGCTAGAACGCTATATGGCAGCCCATCCCGAAGTTCATTTCTGGAACAGCAGCCGAGATGGTGCTGCTCTGCTCGGCAGTGAATATCATCCGGACTTTGTATCATGACGCTCAAACACCATTGCATCACACTCGCCCACCGTTTTCGGCTCGGCCACCATGTGGAGAGTGCTCTGACCCTTCCTGATTTACTCGAACAGGTTTTGCTGGCGCTCCCACACGAACATCGCAGCGAGGCAGCCAGAATCATTGCCGCATTGCTGGCATGTCAAGAGCGCCATGACTGGCTTGGATTAGCCGATTGGCTGGAAGGTGAGCTGGCAGCTCTGTTAAGCACCTAGACCAGACTGAGCAAGTCCGCTTCAAGCAACATGTCTGCCAGCTGGCGGGCTTGCCAGAATGGAATGTGGATCGTCTCGGCAATCTCGAACAGGGTCATATCTCCATCACTGTAAGCAAGCAGGTTCATCATGTCTCGCACAGCCCATCCTGACCAGCGGGTCGACAGATCCGGATAGAGACCGCGCTTGCCCATTTGTGGTTCGCAAAGCACCGTTACTCGATAACGTCCATCCAGCTCAATACATTCAATTGCCCTGCGCACCGCCATAAAGCCTCCCGCCAAGCCAGCAGGAGTTACGAGAGAGAGATCATCAAGCGAGGTGTGATACTCAGGGTAACAACCATATTTTGTGCGCATAATCGAGGCGATCGGCAGGTCAACCCCGGGAGCGCACAGCTGACGCTCATTGGAACCTCGGTCCAGAAAGCTGAAACGATGAAATCCCGGGTCAATGTGGGCAAGAGCGTGCAATGCGGCTCTGTCAGCCAATGTGCCACCACGGCGTGAGGGCAAATAGGAGTAACCACGTTCATCCCCAAGACAAGAGAGGTTGAACCCCGCCAGCGTCTGTGCCTTGAGGTATGCCAGATGGCGTGACAGGTACACAATGGCGCCCAGCGTTTCAGGCACTAATATGAGGCGATAGCTATACCGGCGACGCGGCATACTGGCGAGCCAGGCCATCAAAAACACACCGACCAAGGGACCCGAAAGCTCGTTGTTGGCCATGGATGGATGGCAAAGATAGCTTGACAGCAGGATCTCTTGCTTGCTCTCTCCTGCCAAACACATATCGGCATAAGTCAGTGACCCCGGAGCAAGCGTCGCATCGATCACTACCCGGTACTGCCCTGGCTGCAACTGTTCACGAACCCTGTGAGTCAGACAAAAGCCCCACCGACGCCGGTAGTAGGAAGTGACATAAGGAATGGCATCAGGCAACTCCGGTAACGAGTGCAGGTGCGGCTGCAGTTCTTCCAGGGACAGAATTGTATCAACAGGCTCTGAATACCCCACCAGATGCAGATTATGATCGCGAAAATCGACTACCCGACGCCCATCCGGCCCCACTATGTAAGCCTCGCGTACGTTCCATTCTTCAGGCACTTGCCAGTCAAAACATTCAGTACCGGTCGGCACTTCGTGAACCTGCAACTCCGGCAGGCAATGGCATAGCAATGCAAGGCTTTCTCGAACGCCATTACCGGTCAGACTGCGATTGATAGGATAAAGGCGCACCGCCAGATCATACATGGCCTGGCCAATCTGCGTCGGGTCTTGCCAGTCTGCAGGTAAAAAATCCGTGTCAGGAGTCATGGGTATGCTGAACCAATTCGACAATGTGCCCAAGCGGGCTTAGGAAAAATTGAACGTGGGCGCCGCCAAACGCGATAGCGGGCTGGCTAGGCCCGAGGGGAAGATGACGCTGGGCCCGCAGTTTTTCGGCAGCCATTGCCAAGTCAGCCACCTCATAGGCCAGATGATTGAGCAGGTTATGACGGGTACGTAGCGCCTGACTGACGGGGCTATCATCACTGGCCGGTGCAATCAGTTCATAGCAAATCCCCGCATCATCATAGGCAAAACAGATATGCACCCGCTGCAACGGATCGAGCACCGGCTCGCTAAAGCGGGAAAGCCCGAGGGTCTCGCAGCAATAACGTACGCCAAGATCCAGTTCGGCCACCACCAGTCCAATATGGTGCAGTTTCATCTTCCCTCCCCGATAAGCGCATGGGGATGGACAGCGATCAGCTCTTTTGCCACCGCGGCAAAGTCGGCGCAGCGTACGGCCCAGACAGGTAACCGTCCAAACACCCCCTGGTGCCATTTGTCCTGATTTTTAAGGGCTTCAACCAGACGGGAGAGGTCTATCTCGCTGGCCAGATCGAGTCTTCGCACAAAGTAGTCACAATACCAGGGGCGCACCATTCCCTGCTCGCGGACATCACCCTCAAAGCGTTTCATAAAGCGATAATCGACACCTAGTTGCTGCTCGACATAGTGGGTGAAGGTAATGCGATCGGGATGACAGGCAAAACCGGCAATCCAGCCATCGTGGGCCGCCAACCAGGCGAAGGGGCTCTCTTCACCAAAGCAGTCATGACCCCCTGCTGCAACCACCTGGTCACGCCCCGCTCCCCATACCGCAACGCTGAATATAGGATCGCGGGTCCGCGCAACCCCTGGCAGAGTGCGAAACTGCTCCGTCATCAGGCCCACTTCACTGGGAGACGTCGCCCTGTCGAAACAGGTCTGACGAGTCAGGCTATACGTGAATGTTGGCACCAGCAGAGTGCCCTCGTTTCCAAGCCACTCCTGCATCCCCAACCAAAAAGCATGTATGCCGGCTTCATTGCCCCGTCCTGGAAACTGGGCCACAGCCATGGCGTCAGAGTGAACCATTATAGCGCTCCCTCGTGCGATCCCGAGGGAGCCAAGAATATGAGAGAGAGCTTCAATCACAGGGCAAGACCACGACGCAACAGCGCCTCACGAACATCCTGAAGCTGTTTCATCGTCGCCAGCTCTTCAGGCTCGAAGCGAACCGAGAACGTCTGTTCAACCAGTAACAGAAAATTGAAATGACCGAGCGAATCCCATTCCGGAAAGGCCCCAAGTCCCAATTGATAGTCGCCTCGCGTGACGGTTGCAGAAGGAAACTGCTGTTCCAACAGAGTGAAGAGATCAGTCATGGTGATAAAACTCCAAAAAAGGCAAATTCAGCTGTTCGAGCGCCAGACTATGGTAATGCTCATGGGAAAAACGGGCGGGATCCGGATTATCACAGGGGGTCAACGACAGGGATGCCAACCATGTCAGCGCAGGTTCATTACGTGCACAACGGTTCGAGCCAATAACCAAGCGCTCGATCCCCGCCTCGCGCAATGCAGCCGAGACTCTATCCAGTAACCAATATTCGAGCCCTCTGGACAACACTCTGCAACTCAGAGCCAGCGTATCGAGCAATGCCAGTTTGGGCGTGAGGTTTATGATCAGCACCAAGCCAACCAAACCATGATCGGCAAAGCGATCCTGCAACGACACTAGCCAGCACCAGCCAGACTGCGCCAGCCGTTTGAGCTCGCTCGCCTCATATCGCTGACAGGAGAGATTAAACTGGTTGGTTTTATGGATGATCTGCTCGGCACGAGCAAGGTTATCCACCGCCAACGGCTGTATCGCCGCACGCAACGACAAGGAGGCGAGAAAATGTTGTTCACTGCCAACCTCGCTACGTAACCGGGCGGCATCTGCCAATGCCAGATAGGAGGCCTGACGAACAGCGTCATCACCACTGAAGGTACGCGAGAACCCCCCATAAGTGAGCAAGGTTGTAGGCCATACCCAAATATCTGCTGGTGGTTCAATAACATCGACTTGTGGCAGTGCATGGCGAACTTCGGCCCTTTCCAGGGGGGAGTCATCCCAGAAGACCAAGGCCTCAAGCCCCAGATTGAGGCTGGCAGCAATATGTCGCAAACCTTGAGATTTAGAGCCCCAACCAATGGCAGACGCTGCAACATTTCGCCTTTTGAGTCTCATGGCGCCATGCTGCTCAAACACCAGCCAAACATCTGCAGGCTCGTTTTTAGAGCACAATGCCAATAACACGCCACGCTGATACCAATAGAGCGCCGCATCCTGAAACGACTGATAGAGTTTGCCGAGACCGTCCTGACCAAGGTACAGGCCAGTCAACCCCTCTTCACCCACTACCCCCCCCCATAGGGTATTGTCACAATCGAGCACCAGCACCTTGCGTATCGGCGCCTGATCAAGCATCCAACGCGCGGCAATCCAGTCGGCAAGGCTGGTCAAGCCGTGCATCGAGAGAGGACAAGAAAGAAGGTAACGATTACGCTCGTCCACACAATGGGCTCGCCCCTGCTCAAAGAGCCAGCGACCCAGCCCCAAATCCCTAATATGGTGACGTGCAAGTGCTCGGGTAAAACAGATATCCAGCTGCATCATCCAGGGGTGAAGAGCGCCACTCACACCGCCTCCTTGCAGTGAACAAGCACCGAGATAAAGATGAGGGAGCCCCCGCAGTGGCGAGAGCAATGCTTCCAACCAGGTGTCGATGGTTTCGGACAATGCAGGTTCAGCCAAGGTGTGCCAATGCTGGCATTCGCTGTCGGTCAGCAGTTGTTCCCAAAACCAGAGCACCAGATGTCCGTCACAAGCGGCCATCGGCTGCCATTGACCTTGAGGACAAAATTGCAACTGTGCATGTCGGGCCAAAGGAGCCCATGCCACATTACCGGGCATGAGAAATGCGGTGGATGCCAGGGAAAGGGTGGCCATATATGCACCTGAAAGGATTAAATACTTCTATATCATACTGTTAGGGAATGGAGATGAACAGTGTCATCCCCATCCGATTCAAGGACTAGCGCTTGAACACATCCAGGCCGGTAAAGTAGGTGGTATCATGGCCATCGAACGCATCGGCATACATCACTTTGCTATCCTCGAAGAATAACTCCAGAATTGCCTGCGCCTCTTTTAGCTTGCCCGCCAGCACCTCGGGGGCTGCAGTCATCTGTGCCATCATCAGGCTGATGATATTGGCGTAGAAATAGTTTATTGAACCGATCAATACCCGATAGAGATGGGATTCGCGGCTCATCAACAGATAAAGCAGATAGTCGTGATGGCGTTGCATCATGGCCAGCACCGCGTTGTGCTCACAGGCTACCTGGCGCCAGTCATCACGGAACTTGTCCACCAGCTCAACGAACAGCGGCACCTGCAATGCGGCAGCGAAATCAACGCTGCTCATGTCAAAGGACTGGAAACAAGTGGCCATCACTTCATCCATGAGCGGGATTTTGTCGAGTACCGGCCATTCAGGTTGCAACGATTCAACACGACGAGGGATTGCCCCTTCTATATAAGCGCCGTCACTACTGTTGACGCACTGCATCTCGGGATAATCACGCAATACACTGGCCATATTATGAATGGCTAGCCCAAATAGATGGTTGATACGCACTTCGTCGCCAAAGTTACCCGGTGCCGGGAAAGTATCCTTTAAATTTTCCTCGTATTTCGCCTCTTGCTTGTCGTTGTAATAGAGACTCAGGCTGGAGTGATGCTGTCCGGCTGTTTTATAGCCATTGTCTATGCCAAACAGATATACCTGCTTGAAGCCAAGCAAGGCCGCATAATTGAGGCCGGTATTACCGACGAACGGGTTGGAAAATTCGATAGTATCGTACTCGAATGCCTGACCAAATGCGCTAATCAGCATGGAGAACATTGGCTCGTTGGGCTTGAATGCCAATCCTGTTTTGCGAAAGAAGCGCTTGCATTCAGGATGGATGACATCAACGCTCAGGAACACCGTATCCTTGAGAAAGTCATCGGCGTTGAGGATGCTAAGAAAATCTGCTGAACTTTTGGTGCGCTCCACTGCAACATAGATATCCGGTTTTACGCCAGCTTTGTAAAGCGCGCTCACCGCTGTACCGCAGGCAATGATGATGGCCTGCTGCTGATGCTGCCGGATGAACTTGATGCTCTGATCCAGCGAAGGGCCATTACCGATCACGAAGACCGGCACCTGCTCGAAGGCACGGGTATCACGCCACCGTTTCAGGAAGGGTGTGCCATCTTGCAGATGGGTGTGGCTATGGGCAAGCGCATAGATGTTGTCATCAAAGAATCCCCATCCTGTCTTGAGCAGATAAAACTCGTTTTCCACCTGTGTGATCAAGGCGTGCAGCTTCGGCGAGTGGTAATGACAGAACGAGAAATAGCTCGCCGACCAGAATGCCCCCTTGCGATGCAAGGCTTCCATCATGTCAGCGACCAGTAATTGCTCGTCAACACCGATAAAGAGGTGAAGAGTGATCGACTCCTCCTCCATGTAGGCGAGCAACTGATGCCAGTCAAAGCAGAAGAGCGAGGCATAAAACATGTCAAGATCAGGTTCGAAAGCAAACAGATTCTTGATCTTGCACTGTTCATATAAACAACCGAGCTGGTAGCCCAAGCCAATGCCATACATCAGAGCCAGAGGAATATCGGTATGTAATGCTGCGTTTAGACGCAACCCTTCCAGAGCTGAGTTCTCTTTTAATTTGGAGATTTCATTGTTGTATTTGATATGGATTTGGCCATCGCTATACCACTGGGGCACAAAATCGATGCACTGCAAGACGCTGTGTTCAATGACCTCGGCAATCTGCGACTGAACCTCACTAAATGGATCATCCCCATAAAGCGAGATACCCTCGTCGAGCCACAGAATATTGGGAACGCCGTTTTCATTACAGAAGAAGCGAAAAGGCCTGGCAGGCTGGTACTCCTTGAAAAAGTCATGAATGGCGGGCATGTACTTGGCAAACGCAGCCATGTTGAGTTCATAGCGCAGCGGAAGTACCTCCTGCATTGCAGTTTCTTGCTGCTTTTGCTGCGCGAGTCGGGCCAACTCATTTTCTATATCTGTAATTTTTTTATGAATATCCATGTAGTACTAACCCGCGTTCAGCTTGTACATATCAGATGCTCGACCTGCTTTTGAAAGTTTCCACAAAGCTGTTTCTGTCTGATTCTTTGCATGTTCTATCCGCTCATGTAAGGTTTGAAACTGCACCAATGCTTGCTGGTGCTCCATATCAATAACTACATGTGGCTGGATATGCTGGAAAACAGCATCAAGGAGAATGAGATAATGTTCGATCAACTGTTCAGCCGTTTGCACATCCTCCTGTTCGAACAAGGTCAGTAACTCTTGACCTGCTGCGATTAATTCTGGCAAACGGTTATTACTCATTCGACTCGGCCCATCTTTTGTTGAGCCAAGGCCTTGTCACGCTCCTCGACAGGAATGGCATCCCAACCGCTTTTCACGGTCAGCATCAGATTCATCACCTCATCGATAGCTGTAATATCCATATCACGGCTAGCATCCATCATCCGAAACTTCATATAGTCATAAAGGGCAAAAAGATCTTCGGGAACCTTACCATAAGAGAGATCAAGCGAATCTTGAAGCCCGTTGATGATAGCCATGGCTTTGGAGATAGATTGGGATTTTTGCTCAAAATCTCGACGTTCGATGGCACCGCGAGCCTGAGCCAGACGCTCCAGGCCCCCTTGCATCAAAAGTTGAATCACACGGTAAGGATCAGCTACTGCCAATTCGGATTGCAGATTCTGGGTGGTATAGGCTTTTATATTTTTACGATACATATGAGACACCACTCATAAATTCAAATTAACTATTTTGGGTATTCAGCAAATTCAAATATGAAGCCGACTTGTTCATCTTGGCCAACATGGCATCCAGGCTTCCGTACCGGGCCCGCAAGGTCTCTTGATACTTGGTCAGTTGAGTGGCAACATCGGTCTCCTTCCGGCTCACTTCGCGCAGATCGGAATTCAAAGAGTCTTCCCTTTTCGCCAGCAAACCACCGGTCTTGGAGTAGGTTTCCAGCTGGCTGGCCAGCTGACCTGCAACCCCATCCTTGCCGCCAAAAACCGCCACTACCTGATCGAAATTCTTGTCGATAGCTTCGTTGAACTTGGTATCGTCGATAGACAATACCCCCTTGTTATCCATCTTTATACCCATCTGGAAAATCGTTGAGTAAGTAGAGGACTTTTGCGAAGGCTCGGTGATGATGCCATTCATCATATTGACCACGGCACGCGTCGTTGCATCGCCCGCCAGAGCACCACCATCATTCTGGCTTTTCCCTGCCACGATAGAGTTGCGCTTGCCAAGCTCATTGCTTTTCTTCACCAGCGCGTTATAGCCGTCGACAAAGCTCTTGACCATGTCCTTGATGCCAGCTTTGTCGGTGGTCACGTCAACTTTGTTGGACTTGTAAGTCTTGGTCACAGAACCATCGCTTGCAGTCGTACTCGTACTATCAGACTCCCTCAAAACTGTCAGTTTGAGGCCAACTATGGTGCCATCAAATGTGTTGGTAGCACTGGTCAGCGTGTTTCCATCTACCTTGATTTGAGCATCTTGCGCGGATTGAGTTTTTGACAATTTAGAAGTGAAGTTATCTGCCAACTCAGTGGTACTTCCGGTGATCACCAGATCCTTGCCACTCCCGCTAACCCCAGAGTCAATCACAAGTTTAGATTTACCATCAGATGTGTTCATGATGTTGACATTAAGACCAAAATTATTACCATTATTATTGATGCGTTTACGAATGGACTGTAGCGAATCCCCCGCCTTCACATCCACATCAAAGGTCTTATCACCAGCCTTAAAGGTCAAGGTTCCATCTTGAGTGATCATTGGAGTAGTCGAAGAGTCAAAACTACCTTCAAATTTGCTGGCCTTCGCCAATTTTTCGACAGTTATATCGTATTGCCCGTTAGAGGAACCCGTTTTGCTCTCCACCTTGAGCACCGGATTATCTTTGTCTTGGGTGATGTTTATGGCGCGTTTATTAAACGCATCATCCTTGGACATGGCCTGGAGTGTCGTCACAAAAGAGGCGATAGCCGATTTCAACTGTCCAACCCCTGAGAGAGTGATCTGGGCATTGGTCTTTTTGGTGGTTATGGGCTGCATCAGTTGTGCCTTCTTGGCATTGACGCTCGCAGCAATAACAGACTCCAGATCCAGCTGTGAACCCGCACCAGCAGACGTAATAGTGGCCATTCTCACTCTCCTCGTAAAACTTACGTATTAAATCTCTTTATCAAGCAATAATCCGACTCTTGAGCCACCACCTATTACATCACCTTCACGCAGATCCTTGAGCCGTTTGCTGATAGACAGCAACTCTTCACTTGGGATCTGACGGATCATTGACTTGGTATTGGCGTCCATCACCTTGATAACAACTTGCTCAAGATCCTTTTCGACGCTGAAGTTGACGGTCCATCCCTGCAACTTGCTGAACTCCTGCAAGTTTTGTACCTCTTTTTCAATGTCCTTATCTGAGACATCGGATTTGCGAACCTTCTCTTTGGCTCGCTCCGCTTGTTGCTTTTCCACATCCTGTGTCATCACCCGCTGCTCTTCCGCCATGCCAGATAGCACTTGAGCGGCCGATTGGCCGCTCTTGCTACTTGACTGAAGAGAAGAAGGAGTGACCGATGAGGGAATTCCAATGTCATTGGCCATATCGTCGCTCCTTTTCTATCTCATCACTGCCCGTTAACCCAACAGGGACAGAGCAGATTGGGGTCTTTGGTTGGCTTGCGCCAGGATACTTGAAGCAGCCTGCTGCAGGATGTTCTGCTTGGTCAGGTTGGCGGTTTCTGTCGCGAAGTCCGCATCACGGATACGCGAACGTGCAGCACTCAGGTTCTCGGACACGTTGGACTGGTTTCGAATGGTCGAGTCAAACCGGTTCTGCACCGCACCCAGCTCTGCCCGTTTGCTATCCACGGCCTTTATCATGAAATCAAGGTTGGCCATGGCTGTCTGGGCATCTTTAGCGGTTTTGATACTGCTGACACTAGTTGTAGTAACCGCTGTAGTTGCTTTGCCAATCGTATAAGGTTCACCTGTGGTGGTGGTAGTTACTGTTGCACTCCCTTTTGTCGCAGATGCAATACCCTTGATCGTAAAAGCAGATGTCATCTTGAAGGTAATTGTTTGCCCTGCATCTGCACCGACTTGGAAGGAGCCCTTATAAGTACCATCAAGCAGCTTTTGACCACCAAAAGTGGTATCGCCAGAGATACGATTTATCTCTGTCGTCAGTTGGTCATATTCCTGCTGCAAAGCCACACGATCATCCGAGTTGTTGGAACCGTTCGCTGATTGCTGAGCCAAAGTGCGCATCCGTTGCAACATGGAGGTCACTTCATCCATCGCACCTTCTGCAGTTTGTGCCACAGAAATACCATCGTTAGCGTTACGGTTACCTTGATCTAAACCGTTAACCTGTGAAGTCAAACGGTTGGCGATCTGCAAGCCGGCCGCATCGTCTTTGGCAGTGTTGATACGAAGGCCGGATGCCAACCTGGTATAGGAGGTATCCAGCGACTTGTTGGTATTCATCAAATTACGCTGGGCGTTCAGTGATGAAACGTTGGTGTTAATGTACATAGCCATAAAAAATTCTCCCGAAGAACATGCAACTGCAGGTTGCGTCGTCCAAACAAAACGACGGCCCACCGTTTGAAGAGCAGGTTGAACATGCCTGTCTCTTCAGGCGGGTGTCTGTTTGAACGAACAGGTCACCCGCAGTAGTGCAAACGTTGGATTCCGAACACCCCTCGATTGCTTCACTTTATTTAACGGCAGCACAGAGGCAAGCTTTAGGAAAATTGTTGCCTAAAGCGGCAAGTTTTCTCCGGGAAGCGGCAGCTGAATATGAATTGAGCAGCATCACCATACAACTCACTACTGATGATGACCCTGTTTACAGGAATAAGTATGTTGGCACGGTTCCTGCTAGATACTGAGAGAGTGACGTCAATTTGGCGGCACAATAAAAAGAGGCCGGTAAACCGGCCTAAAGATGAGCATATGCTCAGGAGAATATGACCAAGCGTGACAGAACTGAACAACTGGACAACACTTGGCATTACTAGTAGAGATTTATATCTCTCCCGATAGAACAGAGTGCGACCCGAACACCCCTTTGTTCCATCTCTTGATCAGGGCGGCCTGAACAACCGCCCTGTTTTCTTTTGTTAGCCTTGCAGAAGTGACAGTGCAGACTGCGGGCGCTGATTTGCCTGAGACAGAATGGTCGATGCTGCTTGCTGCAGAATGTTCTGCTTGGTCAGGTTGGCGGTTTCAGTCGCAAAGTCAGCATCACGGATCCGTGAGCGAGCAGCACTAACGTTCTCAGATACGTTCGCCTGATTGCGAATGGTCGAATCGAAGCGGTTTTGCACTGCACCCAGCTCAGCACGTTTACTGTCCACAACTTTAATCATGTAATCCAAGTTTGCCATAGCCGTTTGAGCATCTTTGGCTGTGGTAATAGTGCTGATGCTTGTTGTTGAGACATTACCAGTGTTGCTTTTAGTCACAGTGTAAGGTTCACCTGTTGTAGTAGTCGCGACTGTAGCATTCCCCTTCGTAGCCGAAGCCATTCCTTTAATAGTAAAAGCCGATGTCATTCTGAATGTAATTGTTTGCCCGGCATCTGCTCCGACTTGAAAGGAGCCCACATAGCCACCATTGAGCAGATTCTGTCCGCCGAATGTGGTATCTTTAGCTACGCGGTTAATTTCTGTAATTAACTGGGTGTACTCTTGTTGCAAGGCGGTACGGTCATCTGAGTTGTTAGAACCGTTGGCTGATTGCTGAGCCAGTGTACGCATACGCTGCAGCATAGAGGTCACTTCCTCCATTGCACCTTCAGCTGTTTGCGCTACAGAAATACCGTCATTGGCGTTACGGTTACCCTGATCCAAACCGTTGATCTGAGAGGTCAAACGGTTGGAAATTTGCAGACCCGCGGCATCATCTTTGGCGCTGTTGATACGCAAACCAGATGCCAGTCGAGTGTAGGAAGTATCCAGTGATTTGGTCGTATTCATCAAGTTACGCTGAGCGTTGAGTGATGAAACGTTAGTGTTGATATAAAGGCCCATGACTATTCTCCTAAGCTATTAAATTTACTCTTCTATTTGCTCTGGCTTTATTATTTTCTATGCCCGATGCATCTTATTTAACGGCTCGTTTTTGGATGTCTTTAGCATTTTTTTCAACGCTTCATCGCATTAACGCCGCTTACCTTATATATCGGCGGGTCAAGGGAAAACTTAAGGAAAAAATGGGGCCTAAACCAGTGACAGACTCAACCTTCTGAAGCCCGCCAACGGACGTTGTTTCCCAAATAGATGCAGCTTGAATGGAACTAACTGAGGACTCGGTGATCTGATCACCACCATCCTCTTCAAATCTGCATCATGGGCACGCAGCTTCAACCCATCACCAACTGGCCTCAATACAACAAATCATTGATTAACCGTGGTTCACTCACCTTCTGGGTTGATGCCGAGGCCATGAGTAACTGGTGTAGTGGTCTAATCATCCCGGACACCATTTTAGGTGGTACAGTCGCCACCATGACCTGAGGTGTTCAATGACAAGATTACGTCGCTCATTTACTGCCGAATTCAAACTCGAAGCCGCATCCCTGGTGCTCGATCAGGGATATTCTGTCCCCGAAGCCAGTCGTTCACTGGATATCGGTGAAACCATACTTCGCCGCTGGGTTCGGCAACTGCAATCCGAACGCAGTGGCACTACCCCAATCAGCAAAGCACTGACTCTGGAGCAGCAAAAAATTCAGGAACTGGAAGCCCGCATCAACCGGCTCGAACGTGAGAAGGACATTCTAAAAAAGGCTACTGCTCTCTTGATGACGGACGAGTTCACACGTTCGCGCTGATAGACCGATTAAGGGAGCACCCCCATCACTCTGGTCTGCTGCGCCTTCGATGTTCCCACCTCCTGTTTTTACGATTATCTGGCTCGCTGGCGGACGATTAACCGTGAGCGCATGCAACAGCGCTCTGAGTTGCGCCGTTTGTTCAAAGAGAGCAGGGATTCGGCTGGCAGCCGCGCCTTGATGTCGATGATGCGAGAGTTGGGGTATCAGATTGGTCGATTCAAAGTACGTAACCTGATGAAGGAAGCCGGCCTGGCATCCAAACAGCCGGGCGCACACCGCTATAAGGTGGCACGGTCTGAACGACCGGACATTCCCAATCTGCTGGCCCGCGAATTTGATGTCCAACAACCCAATCAGGTGTGGTGTGGCGATATCACCTACGTCTGGGCAGGTGGTCGTTGGCATTACCTGGCAGCGGTGCTTGACCTGCATACCCGGCGGGTTGTGGGGTGGGCGATGTCAGATAAACCAGATGCCGAGCTGGCCATCAAAGCACTTGAGATGGCGTATCAGCAGCGGGGTTGTCCGTCAGGCGTGCTGTTTCACTCTGACCAGGGCAGCCAATATGGCAGCCGGGCATTTCGGCAACGACTGTGGCGCTATCGCATGACCCAGAGTATGAGTCGGCGTGGCAACTGCTGGGATAACGCCCCGATGGAACGGTTGTTCAGAAGCCTGAAGTCAGAGTGGCTCCAGGCAAGGGGATATATGAGCCTGCGGGAAGCAAAGCGGGATATCAGTTATTACCTGATGGATCACTACAACTGGCGACGTCCACATCAATACAATGACGGGATACCGCCAGCAAAAGCCGAGGATCGGCCTAACCAAGTGTCCGGATTTAGTTGACCACTACAGTTTCACGACGACCATCATGGGCACCGGGGTCACAGCCAGCTTTACACTGACCAGACCATCGCCACCTTCCTGATGCTCAAGGGGATTTTCAACCTCACTTTACGGGCCACTCAGGGACTACTCGACTCCCTGTTCGAGTTGATGAACGTACCGCTTTGTGACCCCTATTACAGTTGTGTCAGCAAGCGCGTCCGCACGGTGACAGTTGCCTATCGGCAGCCTAGTAAGGGGCGTATCACCGACCTGGTTATCGACTCGACTGGCCTCAAGGTATTTGGGGAGGGCGAGTGGAAAGTCAGAAAGCACGGCGCCGAAAAACAGCGAGTCTGGCGCAAGTTGCATCTGGCTGTGGACCCGGTCACTCACGATATCGTGGCGGCGGAAGTCTCGCTGGAAAATGTCTATGATGCCGAGATGTTGCCGACCTTGCTCAACCCACTGCGGCGCAAGCTGGGACGTGCTTATGCGGATGGCGCCTATGACAGCAAAGCCAGCCATCAACTTATCTCGCGCAAAGGGGCGACAGCCTGTGTCCCGCCTCGCAAAAGCGCGGGGTTATGGGAAAAGGGACATCCGAGAAATGAGGCGGTGCTAGTGATGCGCAAAGTAGGGCTGGCGCACTGGAAGAAGATGTCGGGCTATCACCGTCGCTCGCTGGCAGAGACGGCAATGTATCGGTTCAAGCAATTGCTGGCGGGGAAAATCCGTCTGCGTAACTACAACGGCCAAGTGGGAGAAGTCATGGCGTATGTAAGCGCCTAAACAAACTGAATACCCTTGGCCTACCTGTCAGAAAGCCCCGAGTGTAGCGGTCACTTGGGGCTGGGGCAGGTGTGGCTTGATGGTTGATTTGGGAAACAACGCCCCGCCAACGGCTACAGGCACGCACGAGCCTCACCCGGTTCATGCCGCGAGAAAAAATCCGTCCCGACTCTCAATTTTGTCGAGCACTGTTGGCGATTGGGCTCACCAGCCCCTAAAATCGCGGCCCCATCAACAATTTGGCGTGAGTTGTTCTCCATGCAGACACTGGTTGAGCAGATTGTTTACATCAGCGACATGTTTGGTACTGCGGTATTCGCGTTTTCAGGGGTATTGGTGGCTGGCCGACTCAGGATGGACGGGTTTGGCGTCATGGTTTTGGCGGCGGTCACTGCCATCGGCGGCGGCACCATCCGTGACATGATCCTGGGAGCCACCCCCGTGTTCTGGGTGCGCGATCCCCTCTATATCTGGGTCGTTATTGCGACGGCGTTGATCGGTATGTGGATGGTCAAACTGCCCCGCAGAATGCCTTGGTATGTGCTGCCGGTGGCGGATGCCTTCGGACTGGCCCTCTTTACCGTGATCGGTGCCCAGAAGGCCCTCAACTTCGGCACCCCGGGGCTGATTGCCGTGATCATGGGTACCATGACCGGGGTAGCCGGTGGCATGATCCGCGATGTACTGGCGCGGGAGGTGCCCATGGTGCTGCAAAAAGAGATCTATGCCACCGCCTGTATCCTCGGCGGCATTCTCTATACCCTGGCGCTGGAGGCGAACATGGACAGGGTAACGGCCATGCTCATCTGCATGACGGCCGTGTTTGGCCTGCGAGTAGCTGCTATCTACTGGCATCTGTCGCTGCCCACCTTCTCGCTGCAACGCAATTGAGAGCAGGCCCACAGCGTCATCATGTCGCTGTGGGCCGCGCGTTGAACCAAATAGGCTTTTCTGTTGTCATAGAAGCAGTCGTTGTTAGCCGGAACTTCTCATGCGCAAAATCGGTATGCTTACCACCCTCCTCCTGGCGAACGTGACGGCAGCCCACGCCGAAGCACAAGTGGTATTTGGACGACTGGCCTCGGCGCCGGTGCAGCAGTTCAACCAGCAGATACGCCAGGCAAGCCATCAACAGCAAAACTGGGTTAATGACTACCGTGAGGTAGCTCTGCGATTCGTCGGTCATGGTGACACACCCAGCCGCATCCATGCCCAGCAGCTGGACAATGATCTGGTGCTCTCGGTCGCCCTCGACGGCAGCAAGAGCGACATGATCTACATCCTGACCCTCTATCGCAGCAACAACCTGTGGCAGATGCGGGAGGCGGAAATGGGCTGGCGTTGTCAGGGGCAAGACTCCTTCACTCCGGTTCCCTGTCCCTGATAGTCAGGGCTCACTCTGTGAAATAAAAAAATCCGGCACATTGGCCGGATTTTTTTATTGAAGGTAAAAACACGCTTACGGGCGGTACACCTTGACGTTGTCAAAGCCCTTCTCTTTCAGATAGAGCGCCTGCAGCTTGCTCATCACACCGCGATCGCAGTAGAGCAGGTAGGTCTTCTCTTTGGGCAGATCGCCAAAGGCGGTGGCCAGCTTGAAGAAGGGGATATGCAGTACTTCACGACCTTCCACCACCAGCGGCTTCTCGTCGTGTTCGTCGGCAGAGCGGATATCCAGGATCACCTCGTCAGCGCCCAGCACCTGGGTGGTTTCCACCTCTTGCACTTCAGCGGCAGTCTCTTCACCGATACGACGGATATCGAGGTAACGGGCCTCGGCCACCACCTTGTCCAGAATGGAGAAGTCAAAATTGGCCTCTTCCTCTTCAATGCGGGAGAGCTCGGCCTTCACGGTCGGCTTTTTGGAGATGACGCCACAGTACTCCGGCATGGTTTCGGCGAACTCCAGGGTGCCGATGCGGCGGGCTTCGCTGATGATATCCGGCTTGTCCCAAGTGATGAGCGGGCGCAGGATCACCTTGTCGGTGACCCGGTCGATCACGTTCAGGTTGGTGAGGGTCTGGCTGGAGACCTGACCCACACACTCGCCGGTCACCAGCGCCGGGATCTGGAATTCATCGGCCACTTTGGCAGCAGCACGCATCATCATCCGCTTGAGCACCACGCCCATCTGGCCGTTGTCGATCTTCTCGAGGATCTCGGCCACCACCGGCTCGAAGTCCACCGCGGTGAAACGCACACGATGGGAAGAGCCGAAGCGGTTCCACAGGTGATAGGCCACCTGCTTGACGCCAATCTCGTGAGCGGCACCGCCCAGATTGAAGAAGCAGTAGTGCACCCGGCAGCCGCGCTTGATGAACTGGAAGGAGGCCACACCGGAGTCAAAACCGCCGGAGATGAGGCTCAGCACATCTTCCTGGGTAGCGATGGGCATGCCGCTCAGGCCCTGATGGATGGCGCTGACGATGAAGAGCTCTTCGCCGTCGATCTCGAGGTTGATCTTCACATCCGGGTTCTTGAGGCGCACGCCGTTGCTTTCGCAGTGCTGATTCAATCCACCGCCCACATAGCGCTCAACCTCGAGGGAGGAGAACTCATGCTTGCCGTGGCGCTTGGCGCGCACGCAGAAGGTTTTGCCCTTGAGCTGGTCACCCCACACGGCTTTCACCTGCTCGAAGATGTCGTGGAGATCGGTGAACTTGCTGGCCTGCACTTCGAGGAAAGCCTGAATGCCGGGAATACAGGCCAAAGCTTCGATAGCCTGCTCGCGGAACTGGTCATTGCGGGAGCTCACGATCAGCTTGTCCCAATCCATCCGTACGCGGGCATCGTCGTCGAAGCGGCGCAGGACATTGCGGATATTGCCCTGCAGGATCTTGATAAAGCGCTGGCGAACCGACTTGCTCTTGATGGTGATTTCCGGGAACAGCTTGATAATGAACTTCATGGTAATGACTCGGGTGACCTTGATTTAAGGGCGCGAATTATATCAGAACTTTGTGGCCAGCGCCTACTGGATGAGCGTTTGCTCACATTCCCCCACGCAGTGTTTGCCGTGCAGCGCCAATCTTGCGTATATTCCCGACCCTGCGCCTCGCCAGATTTTTGACAACAGACTGATCCGATGAAGACCTATATCTACTACCCCGGCATGGAGGTACGCGACGAGCTCTGGCTCAAATTTGCCTTGCTCTATCTGGAGCGGCTTGCCTTTGTCTTCACCGTCAGCGAAAAGAGCGGTCTCACCGCCCTGCTCGATACCCTTCAACAGCAGACCGATCTGCTGGCCGAGCGGCCCGATGCCGCCTTCTTTGCCGCCATTACCCCGCAACTGGAGAGCCAGATAAGCGGCCTTGTGGCCCCCGATTTCGTCCGCCACAAGGTGTTTGGCAACAAGGAGCTGATTGGTCGCTGGCGTCAGGAGGCCAACCACGACTGCTTCTGCCCGGATCAGGCGGGGCTGGAGCGGCTGCACGGCTTTTGCCTTACTCACGGCTTTGCGACCCGGGATGAAGGGGGGATCAGAATGGCGCGGCGCTTTGCCAACCTGCTCTCCATGCGTCTCGCCCGTGAGTGGGCACTCGCCAATGACGGGGCGCTTATTACCGATCACGACTATCTCGACCGCCTGCTCCATCTGCTCGAATCCCGCTACCACAATCGCGGTGGTCAGGATTGCTTCCACCTCGAGATCCCGTTGCAAGTGCCCACTCACCTGGCCGACATTCCGTTTGCAGAGCTGATTGCCCTGCGCGGGCGCAGCGGCTTTCGCCAACAGCTGGCCGAATTTCATCTGGCCATCGACAACCTGCTCGCCATGCTGGGTAGCGGCTATGCCGACCCGGCGGCCCAGACCCGCTTTGAGCAGGCTCAGCAAGGGCTCAATCAACTGCTCGGGCCCGAGACCCTCAGCATGCCACTCACCACCCTGGTCAGCACCAGCCTGCCCGCCGTAGCCATGCTCCACCAGTTAAAGGCGAGCCACCCCGAAAGCAACCTCATCTTCCATCCCATCAAGAAGAGCCACTTTCACCAGCGCAAGAGCCAGCACTTCTTCACCCGGCTCGGCCATCTGCGCCAACCGGGCTGAATGGGCGGAATGAAAAAGGGGTTGGCATTTGCCAACCCCTCTCGTTATCTGCGGCCTACCAATCATCACCACGATGATTGGCCCGCTCTTGCGCCTTCCTGCGCGCCTCCATCGCCCTGTCACGGCGGATATTGGAAGGGGTACAGGCAAACTGTTTCTGATAGCAACGCGCAAAACTCTCGGAAGCTGGTTCGAAAGGTGAATAGAACCCGGTACGTTCAGGAGAAACATGGTGATCACCATGATTGGTTGTGGCACAACCCGAACTCATCAGCACCAGCAAGGGACACAGAACACGCAGCAAAAGAGAACTCCCGATTGGATTTGAATGAACTCGTAATTATTCACAAATTAATTCATCCAATCAAATATTGATGCATTTCAAATAGTTAATTACATTCACCTCAATGGCTGTCGGCAAAACGATCAACGGGTGATGGTGCCGGCATCACTGTCAGGATGCACCACGCGAAACTCGATACGATCGCTGTTGCCCGCTTCATCCACCACCACCAGCTGATAACGACCCGCCACACTCAGCACCTGATCCCCGTCCCAGCGCAGTCGCTGGCCGTTGAGAAACCAAGCCGACTTGCCGACACCGCCCAGCACCTTGGGCTGCAACCGATAGCGCTGGCTGCGGATAAGGTTGCCCTCCCCCAGCGCCACGATGCGAATGGGGGCCTGCAGCTCGGCGCTCTGCCCCTCCCCTGCGCAACTGCTGGCGAGCAGCGACTGCCGCCGCTCGCCGGGGGACCGCCAAGGCTCCAACGACAACGGCCAGAGTGCCCGAAAACCGGATTGTGCCGCATCGGGGCAACGGGGCAACGTCGGCTTGCCTTCGGCAGTGAGTGCAACTTGCCGCAGCGGCGAGGGCCAGTCCATGGGATCCGGCAAGGTGGGAGGATCGCGCCCTTCCAGCAACCAGGCGCTCTGGCGCTGCAAACAGGCTTCAGGCAGGGTCGCGTTCGCCTTGCGCCCCAGCGGCCAGCAAATCTCGGCCTCGCTCACCGTGTTGGGCTGTGCCGGCAGAGGGCTGTTGTCAGCCAGTCGCGAGTAGACCGAAAGCAGCAGCGGCACCGCCGCGCTCTGGCCGTAAAAACCGGGCATAGGGGTACCGTCGGGGCGCCCCAGCCAGACGCCGATGGTCCAGCGACCGGAGACCCCCATCGCCCAGCTGTCGCGATAGCCGTAGCTGGTACCGGTCTTCCAGGCCAGCCTGTTGACCCGGCCGGTCGCCTCGCTGGCAAAGGGTTGGTCCGCCCGTCCCTGCGCGCTCAATATCTGCCAGATGATCCAGGCCGCTCCCTGGCTCAGCAAGGGGCGTGACACCGCCTGCTGCCCCGCCAGCCAGACCGGCATTGCCACCTGCCCCTGCCGGGTCAGTGCGCTGTAGAGGGCCACCAGCTGCTCGAGTCGAATGCCCGCCGCCCCCAGCGCAATGGCCGGATTGGGTTTGTCGGAGAGCGCCAGCCGCACCCCAGCGTTGTCGAGGCGGCTGACCAGCTTGTCGGGCACGAGCGCCTCCAGCACCTGCACCGCCGGCACGTTGAGGGATTGCTGCAGCGCCTGGGTCAGGGTTACCGGCCCCTGAAAGGCACCGGAGAAATTGGCGGGGCGATAGTCCGAGCCCAGCCTTGGCGCATCGGAGAGCAGGGAGGCCGAGTGCACCAACCCCTCGTCCATCGCCAGACCGTAGATGAAGGGCTTCAGCGTAGAGCCAGGAGAGCGGATCGCCTGCACCATGTCGAGGTAACCGTGGCGGCGCAGATTGCCATACTCGGCGCTGCCCACATAGGCGCGCACCGCCATGGTTTTGTTGTCGACCAGGAGCAACGCCGCTGAGGTCTGCTCGGGGAAGCGGCGGATATAGCTTGCCACCCGCCCCTCCAACCAGCGCTGCAGATCGCCATCAATGGTGGTGTGCACCAGCGCCCCGGTCTGATGGTCGGCGGCGAGACGGGCAAAGAGCGGCGCCTCCATCGGCGTGAAGTGACCGCGGGCCAGCACCGGCTCGATACGTCCCTCCAACCACACCGGCTCGGGCCAGACACCCTGAGCCACCAGCCGCTGCATTACCTTGTCACGGGCGGCGCGGGCCCGCTCGGGATGACGGTCCGGCCGGTTGCGGCTGGGAGCCTGTGGCAGCACCGCCAACAGCGCCGCCTCGGCATAGGTCAGCTTGGCGGCGCTCTTGCCGAGATAGGCAAAACTTGCCGCCTGCACCCCCTCCAGGTTGCCGCCAAACGGCGCCCGGTTGAGGTAGACGGTGAGCAAGGTGCGCTTGTCGTAGTGCCACTCCAGTTGCAGCGCACGAGCCATCTGACGCAGCTTGCCGGGCACGCTCCGGTGGTAGGGCTCGATGAGGCGGGCCACCTGCATGGTAAGAGTCGAGCCGCCCGACACGGCGCGCCCGTAACGCAGCCACTGCCAGACACCGCGCACCATGGCCACCGGATTGACCCCGGGATGACGCCAGAAGTAGCGATCCTCGTAGCCCAGCAGCGCCTCGATATAGCGGGGGGAGACCTGCTCCAGGGTCACGGGGTAGCGCCACACGCCGCTGGTATCGGCAAAGGCGCGCAGTGGCCGCCCTTTCATGTCGAGCACCACCCGCGCATAGGCGGGGTCGAGTGGCGGCGGCGGGAAAATCCGATCCAGCGCCAGCAATGACAGGAGCAGTACTACAACTCCCAGCACCGAAAAGCGCAGCCAGCGCGGCAGACCGCCAAGCCAGCGCCAGCCTGCGCGGCCACTGCGACCCAGGCTCAGCCAACCACGCTGCCAAAAAGTGAGCAGGCGAACCCGCTCAAGGGAGGGTTTGTTACTCAGAGATACGCACCTCGTGGATATCCTCACCCACGGCTCGCAGCTCGGGCCGGTACATATCCTCCACCTGGGTCGGCGGCACCTGATAGCGACCCGGCGTCACCGCCCGCATCAGGTAGACCAGTTGCTGGTTGCTCCCCTCGCTCAGATCCAGCGCTGCCGTGTAGCGGTCATCGCGAAACTCCTGATGCTTGAGATAGTCGTTCCACTCACTCTGCCACGCCGGTTTCCCCTCGATGGAGAGCTCTTCGAGCTTGATGCTGTTGCCAAGGGCCGGGTTCTCCAGCTCAAAGCCAGCGGGCACCATCTCCACCAGCAGGGCATCGGGCACCGCCGATTCGCTGCTGACATTGAGCCGTACCACCACCAGATCGCCCACCTTCACTTTGGCCGGGTCAAAACGCTGACCGTCGCTGTTGAACCAGCTGCGGGTCACACTCATCCCTTTGCTAATCCGTGCTGGCGCCTGTTCGGGGTAGCCGATCAGGGTGCGCTGCACATAGAGGGATCCCTTGCTCTCGTTGGTAACGGTACTCGCGGCCAGTGCCTCGGGGGCACCCAGTTGCAACGGGGCCGAACCGTTCAGGGATTCATTGCCAAGAGAGGAAGTTACCCTGGCCTGCCAGTCGACGGCAGGATCGAAGCGGGCGAGTCGCAACAAGGCGAGCCGCTCTTGGGTGCTGAGCCACTGACGGTGGGCCAGGGTGTCGGCCACCTTGGCGCTGAGATCAGGCCAGCGTTCCGCAGCCAGCTTGTGCTGACGCAGCAAGGAGAGCTCAAGGGCTTCATCGCGCAGCGGTGAGCCGTAATCACCCAGATAGTCATCCCCGCGCTCGGTCGCCAATGCCCGGCTGAGGGCCTTGGCGGCGTTCTGCTCATCCCCCAGGGCCGAGAGCGCCAGCGAGAGGTGCAAGAGCGGCAAACCTGAGCGGGCGTGATCGGCCTGCTGCTCCCAGATAAGGCGCAAGGTAGCGAGCGGCGCCTTGCCCACCCGGGCCAGCACATAGGCGCTGTAGGCCTGATAGGCCAACCGGCTGTGCTCGGGGGCACTGCTCCAGCGCTCACCATACTGACTGTCGGTGAGATAGCTTTGCAGCCGGTTCAAAGCCTGATTGAGCATCGCCTCCGGCACTGCATCGCCTGCCTCCTTGCGCGCCAGCAGGTAGTCGGCGGCATAGGCGGTGAGCCATTGCTCCTCGTCGGAGCGACCATCCCACAGGCCAAAGCCGCCGCTTGGCAGTTGCAACCGCTGCAGCCGTTGTAGCAGGGCGCGTTGCACATCCGCCTCACTCGCCGCTTTCTTGCCCTCTGCGGGTTTGCTCCAGGCGGCCCGCTCATCGGCCGTGGTCAGCAAGTAAGGCCAGGCACGGGACAAGGTCTGCTCCAGACAGGCATAGGGGTAATCGGCCAGCGCCTGCCACTGGGCTGCCGGATCCCAGGGGGGAGTGCCGGAGAGGCTGAGCAGCCCCTGCAGGTTGGCACGATCCAGCCCGGCCAGCTCAGCTGGCGCAAAGCTCATCTGCTGACCGGAGGCCAGCATCTGGTAGCGCTGGCGAGTCTCGGCCGGCCAGGGGGAGCGCAGCGGCAAAGTCCAGTCGCGGCTGATGGCAAAATCCTTGCCGCTGGCCGCCAACTGCAGGCTTGCCACGCCGCTTGCCCCGGTCACGGTGAGCGGCAGGGTCAACCACTGCTCCTCGCCGTTTTTAAGGATAAGAGTGCCGGGCAGCTCACCGTTTGCTTTCAGCCCACCATTGAGGGTCCAGGCAAGGGAGAGGGTCTGATCCTCGCCGCTCATGTTGCGCAGCTGCACCAGCGCCCGGGTCTCATCCCCTCTGGCGCCAAAGCGCGGCCAGCCAATTTCGGCCACCAAGGGCGCTACTACCTTGACGGCGCGCTCGGCCTCCCCGACTTGCTGTTCGTTCCAAGCCAGCGCCATCAGCGCCAACTCGCCGTTGAAGTTGGGCAGATCGAGCGGGATCACCGCCTTGCCCTGCTGGTCAAAACTCACCTCGCCGCTCCAGAGGGCGGCTATCTCGACCCGGCTCTCCAGCGCGCCGCCCTTTTTCAGCGGCGCCCGATCGCCCCCATAGTTGAGGCGGGCCAGCTTGCCATCCTGCGGCGGGATCACCTGGCCGTAGTTGTCGAACAAATCTTGGGAGAAGCGCTTGCGGCCAAAGAAGATCTCGAACGGGTCGAGGGGTTGATAATCGCTGATATTGAGCACGCCCCGATCCACCGCCGCCAGCACCACGCGGCCTTGGCTATTGGGGATGGAGGTGGCGGTCACTTCCAGCCGGGTGAGCGGCACCGCTTTATCAGGCGAGCTCAGGGTGAGCGACAGTCGGCGCGCTTCCCGATCCAGGGTGAGGGGCACCAGCCCGACCGAGCGCAGGCTCTGCCCCTGCTGCTTGCCAGCCGGTTTGGAGGCGCTGTCTGGCGCGGCGATCTGGGCCGAGATATGCAGGTCATGGCGCTGCCACTCGGGACTGACCGGGATATCGAACTCGCCGCGGGCATCCTTGGCATCGCCACCGGCCCCTTTGAGCTCGATACGCTGCCACCAGCGCAGGCCGTCGCCATCTTCCACCAGCAACAACCCCTTGCCGGGGCGCGGGGCCACCAGCGTCACTTTGGCCTTGTCGCCCGCCTGATAGGCGCGCTTGTCGAGGGTGATGGCAATCTTGTCGGGCCGCGCCTGCTCGCCACCGCCGCCCCAGGCGTAACTGCCGATCTCCACCCGCAGGCTCGATTGATGGCCCTGACTGTTCTCCACCTCCAATCGATACCAGCCCGCGGCGAGTTGCAAGCTTAGGGGGGTCGGCCCCTTGCCATCCAGCTGCAGGGTCTGCTCCTGCTCCAGATAAGGCTGGCTGTTGAACTCGTACTTCCACCCCTCGCCATCGGCGTAGTGCCAGTAGTAGTCGCGGTACTCGTTGATAAGGCGCACCTTCACCGCCCCCGCCACCGGTTGACCTTGCTCATCGAGGTTGAGGATCTGGAAGGGGAGCTGCTTGCCCCCTTCCACCCGATCCGCCACGAAATCAGCCTTGAGTGCCGGCCACTGGCTGCCCGCGGGCCAGCCATACTGGGTGCGGCTGCGATTGACGGCGCGGCCACCGGGCTCGGAGAGCGACACCCGATAGGCCACCTCCAACGGCCCGAGACCGCGCACCCCATCGAGCTCATCAGCAAGCGAAAAAGTCCCCTGCCCCTGCGCATCGAGGGTGAGATTGAGAGGCTCGAGATCCTTGGCCTGCTCGGCAAGCAGCACGTCACCCAGAGTGAACTCCTGCCACTGGGTAAAGGGCATGGTGGCGCGGCTGATCTTTACCTCCGCCTTCGCCTTGGTGGCGCTCGCAGGCGCACCGTAGAGATAGTCCCCCTGCAGTGGCATAGTCAGGGCGGCGTCCAGATCGGTTACTTCACCATCCGGCCCCTTGCCGAGCTGCAGTTTGAGCCGCTCCGGCAAAAACTCCTCCACCAAAAAGGGCCACTCGAAGCGACTACCAGCGGCGGTCTTGAGGTTGATGGTCCAGCGCCCGAGCGGCGCATCGTCCGGCAAACGCAGGCCGTAGTGGGCGGCGCCAAGGCTATCAGGTAGCAGCCGTTTCTGTTCGAGCAATTGACCGTCCGGCTGCTTCACCTCCAGGTCCACCGCCATGCCCGGCAACAGCTGGCCATCTTGGCCCTTGAGCAGGATCTCGCTGTCGAGCCGCTCGCCGGGGCGATAAAGGTCGCGCCCGCTAAAGAGATACAACTGCTGGGCCTGCCAGGGCTGGGTGCCGAGATCGAAGGTGGAGAGATCGAGCGCAGCCCCATCGAGGCGCAGCACCGCCAGATGGTTGCCCTGTTCGGCCAGCAGCAGGCGAGCCCCCTGCACTTGATCGAAGCGACGATGGCCCTGCGGATCAGTGGTTTGCACCTGCAGCCGGTTGCCCTTCTCGTCGAGCAGGGAGAGCTGCACATCCTTGAGCGGGTCGGCGCTGGCCAGGGAGCTCACGAACACCTCCAGCTGATCGCGGTAACGGCGGGCACTGAGCCCCATGTCGCTCACCGCAAAATAGGTGGTCTCCTTGCGCCAGTCGTAGTTGCCAAGGGGCGACATCACCGCAAAGTAGACGCCAGCCTCCGCCAGCTGCGGCTCCTTCACATTGATAAGGCGGGTCTCGCGCCGGTTGGCATCAAGCTCCAGCGCATAGCGGCCGCTGAACACCCGCTTGGCCCGCTTGGTGATCTGTTCAAGCTCCCAGTTGCCCATGCCGGAACCGGGACGATACTCGGCCAGGAAACGGGGCAGGTATTCTGCATCGACCCGAAAGAAGTCGATATTGACCTCATCCACATTGACCGCGCTGATGGGCAGGCGCAGCTCTTGGCGCAGCGGCAATACCATGCCACTGGCGGTAAAGGAGGCTCCCGCCTCCAGCGGCCGGGTCTTGAGGGTCCAGCTCTCGGGGGATGGGCCCAGCCCCGCCTTGAGGCTCACCTCATAGCTTTTATCGGGCTGAACGTTCGGGAAATAGAGGGTGCGACCATCGTCGGCGAGGATCCACTCCCCCTGCACCTGCTTGCCCCCCTCATTGACCCCGAGCCAGCTCTGCCAGTTTGCCTTCGGCGCCAAGGGGCCGGAGAAGACCAGCGCCAGCGCCGGCGCATCGCGATATTGGCGGGCATTGGCCTGCACCACGGCGCTTGGGGCACCCGTTTCCTGCTGCGCGGCAGGCTTTGTAGTCGGCCCATTGGCGACAGGCTTGTCGGGGCCACAACCGGCCAACAGCAAACCGGCCAACCCGGATAGCAGCAGGGCCGACCAGCGGCGGCGCAGAGCGCCGGTTTCAGCGGTAGAGCGGTGAGAAGCAGAGGGAGAGTCGAAGAGGCGCATAGGTTCCATCCCGAGTTGGAGCGCTGCAAACGCAGCGTGGCTGGAAACAGGATAAGGCATCCTGCTCACCCGACACAAAGCTCATTACCCGAATGGGCACAATTCCGCCCCCCTGCAGCACGAGAACCCCCTTGCCCACTGATCCAGTGCGGCAAGGGTTGTCATCTAGTCGTGGCTGGTCTCGTTTTTTGCTCCGCCTTTGAACCAGCGAAACAGGATGGCCATGACGGCCGCCAGAAACAGCACCAGCGAGGTAATCAGCAGGGCCCGGGTCAACAGTTCGCTGTGGTGGAGAAAGAAGGGGGTATTCATCGCCAGCTTGCCCACCAAACTGAGGCAGAGCGCCCACATAAAGGCACTGGCAAAGCTGGCCACGCACATCCGCAGCACGCTCAGGCGGCCAACCCCCATCAGCATGGGGGTCAGCACCCGCACGAACGGGATAAAACGGGAGGAGAACATCGCCAGAAAACCGTACTTTTTCAGCAGCCGGGTCGCCTTGGGCAGGCTGTCGGGAGGCAACATCCGTTCGATATGATCCATAAAGCGGGTGCGCTGTAGGGCCCGTCCCTGCCAGTAGGCGAGCACGGAACCTATGCCTGCAGCCAACGGCAGATAGACAAGAGTCACTTCGGGGCCAAACACCCCCATGCCAACCAACCCACCGGCCAGCAGTACCAGGCTGTCCCCCGGCAGGGGCAGGAAGACGAATGCGGACTCCAGCAGCAGTACCAGCATCAGGCAACTGATCAGCAGGGGTACCGCCTGCATCTGAACCAGGGCGTCAAAATCCTGATGCCAAATGGCCATCAGCATATCCAGCATGTCACTCTCCCTACTACACGGTTCATCATGAACGAGGCAGGGGTTATAGCACCCATCCCCTGAACAAAACGTTAATTTTGTCCGACACAGGAAATAAAGTGTGTCGAAATATTGCTGCAATTAGGGAATGCAAGGAGGGCGAAAAGCAGAAACAAAAAGCCCCTCATCTTGCACGCACAAGGGAGAGGGGCAAACAGGCACAGAAATAAAACGGTTACTCGGCGGTGGCCATCTGCCAGGTTTTGAAGCCGCCGGAGAGATTCTTCACTTTAAAGCCGTGCTGGCTCAGCAAGCGGCAGGCGACATGGCCGCGCAGCCCAACCTGACAGCTGATCAGCAGCTCTTTCTCTTTGGGCAACTCATGGAGGCGACCACGCAACTCGTCGAGGGGGATATGCAGCGCCCCCGGAATGCGGCCCAGCTTGTCGAGCTCCGGGCCATTGCGCACATCCACCACCAGCTGATGGGGGTTACGAGCCTGCACCTCGGCCACATGGCAGAGCAGGGTGTCCCCCTTCAGGTGGTTGCTTGCCACGAAGCCGGCCATGTTGATCACATCCTTGGCCGAGCCGAACGGCGGCGCATAGGTAAGCTCCAGATCCTGCAGATCAAACACGGTGAGACCGGCGCGCTGGGCCACTGCCAGCACGTCGATGCGCTTGTCGATGCCATCCTTGCCGATGGCCTGGGCACCGTAAATCTTGCCATCCGGGGCAAACAGCAGCTTGAGGCTGACCGGATGGGCGCCGGGGTAGTAACCGGCGTGGCTGCCCGGGTGGACATAAACCTTCTCGAACGGCAATCCCAGTTGCACCAGTCGCTTCTCGTTGAGGCCAGTGCTGGCCACCGCCAGATCGAACAGCTTGCAGATGGCGGTCCCTTGGGTCTTCTTGTAGGTTTCGCTTCGGCCCAGCATATTGTCGGCGGCGATGCGCCCCTGCCGGTTGGCCGGGCCCGCCAGCGGGATCAGCACAGATTCGCCAGTGACGAAGTCTATCTCTTCCACCGCATCCCCCACCGCGTAGATGAAGGGATCCGAGGTACGCATCCCGGCATCCACCTTGATGCCGCCCCGTGGGCCCAGCTCCAGCCCCGCCTTGGCGGCGAGCAGGGTTTCCGGCTTGACGCCGATGGCGAGGATCAAGAGACCGGTATCAAGATGGGAACCGTCATTGAGGGTCAGGCGCAGGCCACCGCTTTTGGCGGTCGGCACGGCGGAGGTCTTCTCGGCAGGCAGATCCAGACTCTCGATGGCGGTGAGGCCGGTGCGCAGGCGCAGGTCGATCCCCTCTTCCCGGATGCGGGCATGGAGCATGTTGGCCATCTCCTTGTCCACCGGAGCCATCACCTGATCGGCCAGCTCCAGCAGGGTGACATCCAGCTTGCGCTGATGCAGCGCCTCCATCATCTCCAGCCCGATAAAGCCGCCGCCCACCACAGTGACGTGGCGCGGCTGATCGTGGTGCAGGGCCGCCAGAATGCGATCCATGTCCGGGATATTGCGCAGGGTATAGACATGGGGGCTGTCGATACCGGGGAAAGGAGGACGGATCGGCGCCGCCCCCGGGCTCAGCAGCAGCACATCGTAATGCTCGCGCTGCTCTTCACCGGTTTGCAGGTTGCGCACCAGCAAGGTCTTGCCCGCCTTGTCGATCTCAATCACATCGTGGAAGACCCGCACATCGACGTTGAAACGGCGCTTGAAACTCTGGGGAGTCTGCAGCAGCAAGGCATCCCGGTCGGGGATATCGCCCCCGATGTGATAGGGCAGACCGCAGTTGGCGAAGCTGACAAACTCGCCCCGCTCGAACATCACGATCTCTGCCTCTTCACTCAAACGACGAGCGCGAGCCGCCGCCGATGCGCCCCCCGCGACACCACCGATAATCAGGATCCGTTTCATCTGCAAGACTCCTCATACATGATAATGGGCAATAAATTAGACTTTTCTAATTTAGAATTCAATGAAATTTTGTTTCACACCATTTTGCAGTATTCTTGCAACCCCGACGGTTGCTTAACAGGATGTTGTTTGTTCATGTCGTCTACCGCACTCAGTCATCTTCCTCCTGCCCTCCAGACGCCGCTCTTTTTCCGTCTGGATCTGCGCAGTCAACGGCTGGTCGCCCTGACCGACGTGATGCAAACCCCGCTCTACTGGCTCGATGAGCCGCGCGCCCCCTGGCCTGCCCAGCTGCCCGATGCCCTGCGCCTGCCCATCGAACAACTGCTGGCCAACGGCCATGGCGGCAAGATCACAGTGCGCTTTGCCAGCCAGTTGTGGCATATCGCCCTCGCCCACGAGCAGGATGGCTTCTGGCTCATCTGTCTGCAGAACCTTCGCCAGGAGCCCATCGCCGATCTGGCATTGCAACTGCCGCGCCTCAGCCAGATGGCGAGCCAGCAACAGTATGCGCCCCTGCTCGAGGCCCTTAAAGAGAGTTTGGGGGCCGATCGGCTCATCCTCTGGCACTATCAGGCCAATGGCGATCTCGGCAGCGAGCAACTCACCCCAGTGTTCACCCTAGGGGTCGAGACGCTCTACCCCATTCGCGGTGACAGCCGCTATATCCGCGCCCTGCGTACCCGCAAATCGTTGAGCTTCTCGGAAGCGGCCCACCAGCCGATGCTGAGCAATCACCTCTATCTGACCAGTGCCGGTGTGCGCTCACGCCTTGATGGTGCCCTGCTGGAGCAGGACAAGCTGTTCGGGGTGCTGAGTCTGGAGTATCTCGATCCCACCCCGCTTAGCGAGGAGATGTTGCAGCTGGTGCGCAGCAGCGCCCAGCTGCTCGGTCACTGGCAGCCGCAACCGGAAGAGCACCGCGCCGAGCTGGCCCTCCCGCCCGAGCTGCACCAGCAGACCGGCATCGACTACTGCAAGACGCTGGTAAGCTGGGCCATGAGCGCCAGCGGTGCCCGGGTGGGCTGGATCGGTGAGTTCCAGCCCCGCGGTCAGGATCTCTGGATCATCCCCCGCTGCGTCATCAACGAGGAGATCTGCTCCACCCTCAAGCCCATCCAGCTCGACCCCGGCCCCGCTCAGGAGCTGTTCCAGCATGGTCAGGCCATCTATGTGGAAGATCTGCCCGTGCGCTATCCCAAGGCGACCCGGCTGCTGGCCCTCAATGCCAGCGCCTACATCGGCATTCCGCTCCATGGCCAGAGCGGCGCCCCCATTGGCCAGATCACCCTGCTGCTCGATACCCCCCTTGAGGAGCCCGAACAGTTGCTGGATCTGTTGAGCAGCCAGCACGAACGGGCAGCCATCGAGCTCAAGCGCCTCGCCACCGACGATGCCCTGCGGCTGGCTGAGGTAGCCTTTAATACCCACGATGGGCTGATCGTGATGGATCACAACGGCATCATCCTCAAGGTCAACCACTCCTTCAGCCGGATCACCGGATTTGGCGAGGTAGAGGTGATCGGTCACTCCATTCGCAAGCTGCGCCCCACCTACTACGGGGATCATCTCAAGGAAGATGTCAGCCGCACCGTCAACGAGCAGGAGTTCTGGCTCGGGGAAGAGCGCTGCCTGCACAAGGATGGTCACCTCTTTCCGGTGCGCTTGATGGTGAACGGCGTCAAGGATGAGCAGAGGGAGCTCAGCCACTTTATCTGCAGCTTCTACGACATCACCCAGGAAAAAGAGGCGGCCAGACATATCGAGCAGCTCGCCTACTACGACGATCTCTGCGGTCTGCACAACCGCCGCAGCCTCAACCATATTTTGCAGCAGACCCTGAGCGCCCCCAACGGCCAGTGGGGCGCCCTGCTGCTGGTGGATCTCGACAACTTCAAGTCGATCAACGACTCCCTCGGTCACGCCTGCGGCGATCTGTTGCTGCAGGCCGTGGTGCAGCGTTTCAGGGAGCTGCCCCAGGACAATCTGGTGCAGGCGCGCATCTCAGGTGATGAGTTTGCCCTGCTCTTTACCCAGCTGGGACAAGGGGAAGTCACCGCCAAAATTCTGGCAGAGCACTTCGCCCGCGAGCTGATGGGGCTGTTTCGCACCCCGTTCGACATCGGCGATCACAAACTGCACTGCAGCGCCTCGGTGGGGATCAGCCTCTTCTCCGGCAACGAGACGGATCATCTGGTCCTGATGCAACAGGCCGACACCGCGACCCACATGGCCAAGCGCGCCGGTCAGGGCCACTACGTCTTCTTTACCGAGGCGATGGCCCAACATGAGAAGAACCGGCTGACCCTTACCAATGAACTGCGCGATGCCCTGCGTCACCACGAGCTGCAACTCCACTACCAACCGCAATACCGGGTCGACAATGGCTCGCTGTCGGGTATCGAGGCGCTGCTGCGCTGGCAGCGCAGCGACGGCACCATGGTGCCGCCCGGGGAGTTTATCCCCATCGCCGAAGAGACCAGCCTGATCCTCGAGATCGGCTACTGGGTGATGAAGACCGCCTGCGCCCAATACAGCTTCTGGCTCAACCGTGGCCTGCAGATCCCCCATCTGTCGGTCAACGTCAGTGCCCGCCAGTTCCACACCCAGGGCTTCGTACAACAGGTGGAGTACATCTTGCGCGATACCGGTGTGCCCCCCTCCCGCCTGCTGCTGGAGGTGACCGAATCTGTAGTATTGGAGAATAGGCAGGAGAGTATTGCCAGAATGCGCCAGCTCAAGGAGCTCGGCATCCTCATCTCCATCGACGACTTCGGTACCGGCTACTCGTCGCTGGCCTATCTGCGAGATCTGCCCGCCGATGAGGTGAAGCTGGACAGAAGCTTCATTCAGACCCTGGTACACAGCGAACAGGACAGAGCCATCGTCAAGGCAATACTCGATCTGGCCCAGGTCTTCCGTTTTACCGTCACCGCCGAAGGGGTGGAAGAGGAAGCGCAGCTGGCCATCCTCAAAGCGCTGGGATGCCAGCATTATCAAGGGTTTCTCACCAGTCGGCCGCTCACCGTCAAGGGACTGGAGCAGCTGCTTGGCAGCCGGGCGCCGGACTAAAGGTGTAGGATCAATAGGGGTTTATGTAATAAAATAACGGCCTGCTCGAATCGTTGGAGTTGTTTATGTCTGTCATTAATCGGATCCCAGACGTTGAAATCAGCCAGCCAGCCGGAGCTCACGGCACCGTTGGCCGGATCCATTCCGTCGAAACCTGCGGCACTGTCGATGGCCCGGGAATACGCTTTATCGTATTCATGCAAGGCTGCCTGATGCGCTGCAAGTACTGCCACAACCGCGATACCTGGGATACCGAAGGTGGCCGCGAAGTGACCGTACCGGAGTTGATGAGTGACATCACCAGCTATCGCCACTTCATGAATGCCTCCGGCGGTGGTGTGACAGCGTCCGGCGGTGAAGCCATGCTGCAACCGGCTTTCATTACCGAACTCTTTACTGCCTGCAAAGAGAAAGGGATCCACACCTGTCTCGACACCAACGGCTTCGTCCGTCATCTCGACGAACAGGTGGACAAGCTGCTCGACCAGACCGATCTGGTGCTGCTCGACATCAAACAGATCAATGACGAGAAACACATTCCACTGACCCACGTCAGCAACAGATACACCCTGGAGTTTGCCCGCTATCTGGCGGCCAAAGGCAAGACCATGTGGATCCGCTACGTGGTGGTACCGACCTGGAGCGATGACGACGAGAGCGCCGAAGGGCTGGGTCAGTTCATCGCCGAGCTGGGCGAGAGCGTGGAGAAGGTGGAGCTGCTCCCCTACCATGAGCTCGGCAAACACAAGTGGGATGTGCTGGGCGACCCGTACGAGCTGAGCGGGATCAAGCCCCCCAGCAAGGAGACCATGGAACGGGTCAAGGGCATCCTCGGCAAGTACCACAACAACGTCAAATATTGATGGTAAAAGCAGGCTGATCCGTCAGCCTGCTCTGCTATGGGCGGTCGGGAAGACCGCCCGGACTCTACTGCATGAATGGACGACAAGATGAGTGAAGGACAACTCGCCGCCCTCCTGATCTGGCTGGTACTGCTGGCCTTCAGCCTGCGCCGCTCTCTGTGGCAAACCCTCCATGACAACCCCCTCTATCAGCACCTGCTGCTGGGGAGTGCCATCGCGCTGGTGCCGCTCTGGTATCTAAGGGCCGGTCTGCATGAGGGGCTGGAGGTCCATTTTCTCGGGCTCACCTCCCTCACCCTGCTGCTGGGCTGGCGGCTGGCACTGCTCGCCCCCTGCCTGACCCTGCTGGTGCTCGGTTACTTCGGTGTCACCAATCTGGCCGATTTTGGCTGGCAGGCACTGGTGGGCATCGCCCTGCCGGTAGCCACCAGCTGGCTGCTGTTTCTGGCCAGCTGGGCCTGGCTGCCGCGCCATCTCTTTGTCTATATCTTCGTGGCCGCCTTTCTCGGTGGCGCCATCACCATCTCGGTCAAGGTGGCCGCCAGCGCATTGCTGATGGGGCTAAGTCACAGCTACCCCTGGCACACCATCACGGCGGATTACCTCTCCATCTGGCCACTGCTGCTGTTCCCCGAAGCTCTGCTCAACGGCATGGCGATGACAGTGCTGGCCATCTACCGCCCTCACTGGGTCAATACCTTCTTCGACCGTACCTATCTGGGCAAGTAACGCTCTCTTTCCTGAGCTGCGCCCATAAAAAAGGAGAGGCCATCGCCTCTCCTTTTGGTATTCAACATGTTGCCAAATCACGGCTTAGTGCAGCTTCAGGGTCGGGCGCAGTACCCGGTTGATGCGACCCACCAGCATGATGAGGCCGGTCTTGACGTAACCGTGCAGGGCGATCTGGTGCATCCGGTAGAGGGAGATGTAGACCAGACGGGCAATGTAGCCCTCGACCATCATGGAGCCGCGCATCAGGTTGCCCATCAGGCTGCCCACGGTGGAGAAGCGGCTGAGGGAGACCAGCGAACCGTGGTCGTGGTAGAGGTAGGGCTTCATCTCGCCGCCGTTCATCTTGGCCAGGATGTTCTTGAACGCCTGGCTGGCCATCTGGTGGGCAGACTGGGCGCGCGGCGGCACGAACTTGCCATCCGGCTGCGGGCAGGCTGCGCAGTCACCGATCACGAAGATGTTCTCATCACGGGTAGTCTGCAGGGTCTCTTTTACCACCAGCTGGTTGATGCGGTTGGTCTCAAGGCCAGCGATATCCTTCATAAAGTCAGGCGCCTTGATACCGGCCGCCCACACCATCAGGTCAGCTTCAATCAGCTCGCCATCCTTGGTGTGCAGACCGTCGCTGGTCGCTTCGGTGATCATGGTGGCGGTACGCACGTCCACACCCAGCTTGACCAGCTCCTGATGGGCAGCGCCGCTGATGCGCTCCGGCAGAGCCGGCAGAATGCGCGGGCCCGCTTCCACCAGGGTCACCTTCAGGCTGTCGGTGGTGAGGTTCTTGAAGCCGTAGGCGTAGAGCTGCTCGACCGCGTTGTAGAGCTCGGCAGAGAGCTCAACGCCGGTTGCGCCGCCGCCGACGATGGCAATCTTCACCTTGTCGCCCGGCTTATATTCGGTGGCAAACTGCAGGAAGCGGTTCATCATGCTGTTGTGGAAACGGTGCGCCTGGGAGGGGCTATCGAGGAAAATACAGTTATCCTTGATGCCCTTGGTGTTGAAGTCGTTGGAGACAGAACCGATGGCCATCACCAGATAGTCGTAGGGCAGCTCGCGCTCGTTGACCACGATGTCGCCATTGTCGTCGTGGATCGGGGCCAGCACGATGCGTTTATCGTCACGCTTGATGTCGGTCAGGGTGCCGAGCTGGAAGTCGAAACCGTGGTTCTTGGCGTGAGACTGGTAGCTCAGAGCATCGATGCCCGCGTCCATGGAGCCGGTGGCTACTTCGTGCAGCAGGGGTTTCCACAGGTGGGTGCGGTTGCGATCGACCAGAGTGATCTTGGCCTTGTTCTTCTTGCCAAGCTTGCGACCCAGACTGGTGGCCAGCTCCAGGCCACCGGCGCCGCCGCCTACAACGACAATATTCATCATGATGATTTTCCTCGGTTCCTCAAAACGAAAGGGAGCCATTGGCTCCCTAAAACGAAATCGGTCGACGTGATGGATCAGGCTTCTTTGAAGGCCTTCATCCGCTGCAGATGATGCGAGATATTTTTGAACTTATGAGTCTCGCGCTCATCCCACACGATGTCGTAATAGTTCTTCAATTCACGTTCAGTGTCCCGATTATCGCGCACTTCATCCTGAACGGAAAGGATACACAGGCAGTTTCCTGAATTTTTCTTACGAAATTCAGTTACACACTTGGTACCGATATCGTCATATTCTTCCGGCCGGTCGATCTTGCCCTGCATGTTCTCTTCCGGATGGAGGTTGGGGTTGAAGATCACCTGGCGAATACCGCACAGAAAGCCGATCCGCTCGCTCCAGTAGCCACCAAGACCCACGCCGCAGATCAGCGGTTTGGGATCGGTACTCATATCGAGCTGTTTTTTCACTTCCTTGAGCAGATGGCTCATATCATGACGGGGGTGAACCGTGCTGTAGTGCACGAAACGCACATCATCATCAATAAACTGCAACTGCAGCACTTTCTCGTGATTGCCTGGGCTGGTGGCATCAAAGCCATGCAGATAGATGATCATGGATAAGACCTCAGGATCTGTGTCGGTTTTATCGAAACTACCCCAGCGGCGGCCCCGTGCGCCACCAAAACATCCAACTTTCTTGCTTTGGATCACGCCCCCGCCCCCGATTGCGCCCTGCGGCCCGCGAGCGCCGTCACATGCAGAGGGGCGCATTGCGAGCAACGCTCTGGTGCCTGGCTATCAAAGTGAGATCGCCAGACCGATAATGATAAACCCCTTACCAATCTGAGATGCCCTCACCTCCTTCCCCTGCCAGCAGCCGGACACTTATCTGGTCGGTATGTGACTCATCCCGCAAAAACAAGGCGTTATCGCCAAACGTTTTCTCTCGTGAGTGGCGTTGTGCATGTTTTGTGCACTGACCCGTGCTGCACCGGATCCCTCTCACTACTGCCGAGGGATCTGGCACCTCTGTCAATACACGAGATCAATGACCGGGAAAGCTGCGGCTTTCACTATCTTGCCTGTAGCAGTTGCGCGGGCTTCAAGGAGTGATCTGTTCATGAACGAGACCAATCCCCCCTCCCCCCGACCGGGTGCGCGCAAGCGCCCGGTGGACGAAGTGGAGCGCATGCTCCCCGCTGGCCAGCTATTTACCCTCGGCCTGCAGCATGTGCTGGTGATGTACGCCGGCGCCGTCGCCGTCCCACTGGTGATAGGCGGCAGTCTGGGGCTGCCCAAGGAGCAGATCTCCTACCTCATCAGTTCGGATCTCTTCTGCTGTGGCATCGTCACCCTGCTGCAGTGTGTCGGTATCGGGCGTTTCGCCGGGATCCGGCTACCGGTCATCATGTCGGTCACCTTTGCCGCCGTAATGCCCATGCTGGCCATCGGTGCCAATCCGGATCTGGGGCTCACCGGCATCTTCGGCGCCACCATAGCCGCTGGCATCATCTCGACCCTGCTGGTGCCCCTGATAGGCCGGTTGATGCCGCTCTTCCCCACCGTGGTGACCGGGGTGGTCATCACCTCCATCGGGATCAGCATCATGCAGGTGGGGATCGACTGGATGGCGGGGGGCAAGGGCAACCCCGAATATGGCAGCCTGCGCTATATCGGCACCAGCTTTGTGGTGCTCGCCTTCATTCTGGCTGTGACCCGTTTTACCAAAGGTTTTTTCAGCAATATCTCGGTGCTGCTCGGGATCATCTTCGGCTTCATAGTAGCCATCGCCATGGGAGAGGTGAGTCTCGACGGTCTTGGTGAGGCGGCCTGGTTTGCCCCCATAGTACCGTTCGCCTTTGGTTGGCCCACCTTCGATCCCATCTCCATCGCCACCCTGACAGTGATCATGCTGATCACCTTCATCGAATCGATGGGGATGTTTCTGGCGCTCGGCGACATCGTAGGCCATCCGGCCAGTCGCGGCGATATCGTACGCGGGCTGCGGGTGGATGCCATCGGCACCATCATAGGTGGTGTCTTTAACAGCTTCCCCCACACCTCGTTCTCCCAGAATATCGGGCTGGTAAGCGTGACCGGGGTATCGAGCCGCTGGGTTTGCGTGATGTCCGGGGGGATCCTGCTCGCCTTTGGCCTCATCCCCAAAATGTCGGTGCTGGTCGCCTCTATACCGCCCTTCGTGCTGGGGGGCGCCGGTATCGTCATGTTCGGTATGGTGCTGGCCACCGGTATTCGTATCCTGGCGCGCACCGATTACAACAGCAACCGCCACAACCTCTATATCGTCGCCATCAGTCTCGGAATTGGCATGATCCCGACGGTCTCCGGGAATTTTTTCCAGCAGCTTCCGGCGCAGCTACAACCGCTTTTTCATAGCGGTATCCTGCTGGCCACCATCAGTTCGGTGCTGCTCAACCTCTTCTTCAACGGCTATCAGCCGGACCTGACTCACCAGACCCGTCCTCTGTTCGTTGGTCCCATCAAACCGCAGCAAGAACAGGCATAACAAACAGGCCCCCGGACAGCGAGACTGTCCGGGGGCCTGTTGTTCATATCACCGCTGACCCAATCAGGCAGGCAACTGCGCGAAGCGCTCTACTGCCTGCGCTACTTGTGCCAGACTCCCCTGCCAGAAGGCGGCCTCACGGATATCCTGCCCCAGATGCTTGGCTACCAGATCTTCGGCGCTCATCCGGCCGGTATCGCGCAACAAGGCGCGATACGCCTCAGCGACACCCTCTTCCCCCGCCGCCTTGCGGCTCATCAACTGCTGATAGACCCCGAGGCTGAACAGATAACCGAACAGATAGGGGTAGTTGTAAAAGCCCAGCCCCGCGATGGAGAAGTGCGCCTTGGCCGCCCAGAACATGGGGTGATAGCGGGTCAGGCTCCCCTCATACCAGCGTCCCCACGCCTCGTCAGTCAACGCCTTGAGCCGCTCTGCCGACACATAACCCTGCGCCCGCTCGGCCACCAAGGCCTGCTCGAAATCGAAGCGAGCCGGGATATTGACCAGGAAGGTGGCCGCGCCGTCGGCCTCGGCCCAGATGATGGCCAGCTGCTCTTCCGGGCTTTGCGCCTGCTCGAACAGGGCGCTGCGCACCAGGGTTTCGGCGAAGATGGAGGCGGTCTCCGCCAGCGTCATGGGGTAGCTGCGCTGACTCATCGGCAGATCGCGGATCACCCAGTTGTGCCAGGCGTGACCCAGCTCATGGGCCAGCGTAATGACATTGTCCATGGTGCCGGCATAGGTAACGAAGACCCGCGGTTCGACCGGTTCGGCAAACTTGGTGCAGTAGGCGCCGGTGCGGCGATTTGGCGTGGGCGCCGCATCAATCCACCCCTTCTCGGCCATCATGCGGGCAAACGCCCCCATCTCGGGATCGAATCGGCTAAAGGCATCGGCAATCAACTCGATCGCCTCATCAAAAGGAATGTCACGGCTGCTGGAAGCTGGCGGCGGCGCAAAGAGATCCTCCGGCCCCAAATCGTCGAGACCAAGGCGCTCGGCCATCAGCCCCAGGACGCGCTGACCCAACCCACGGGCTCGCCAGGTTTCGCTCATCAGGGCATCGAGGGTGGCTCGCTCGATATGACTCTGATGGCAGGAGAGATCCAGCGCATCGAGCACACGGGTGTTGCCACGCTGACGGGCCAGCTCCAGCCGCCAGCCGTTGAGGGCATTGAGGATAGCGGCAACCGTCTCCTGCTCCCCTTCCCAACCGGCGCTGATGGCATCAAAGGCTTCTAAACGCAGCGCACGTATCGGGCTGGAGAGCAGATTGCTCGCCTCGGCCAGCCCCATCTCGCGGCCATCAATGGTCAAGCGGATCTTGCCCACCAGATCGTTGTAGAGGTTGCCCCAGGCGTGCAGGCCATCGGTGCCCAGACCGATCACCAGTTGCTCCGCCGCCACCGGCAGGCGCTGATCCTGCAAACGACGCTCGTGGCGCAGGCGGTACGCCTCCTCACCGAGCAGTGGATCACTCATCAGCGCGGCGAATTTCTCTTCCGGCAACGCCAGCATCAGATCTTCCACCGGCGCCAGGATCTTGAACAGATCGGCGTTGAGGGCGCGGGCACGGGACGCCAGCTGTTTGGCCTGCGGATCCCGCGCATCCTGACTGCCGCGGCATGCGGCCAGAATGGCGACGTTCCAGCCGATATGGCGAATATCACGGGCGCGCAGCCGCACTTCCCGCAAGAAATCCAGCAGCGCTGCGTCATCGTCGCGCACCCCGTCCAGACCCGCCATATAGCTGGCCAGCTCTTCCAGCGCGTGGCGGGCTGCGCGCATGTCCGCTTCCAGCTCGGTGCTGTCGAGGCCCGGGTAGATATGGTCGTTATTCCACTGTTGTTGATACATAGCTTCTCGCAAAGGCCTTTATCGGGAGGCGCAACAGACCTGCGGGCAGCAAGTCAGAGACCGGGCAACCCGAGGGCCAAAAAATGAAGAGAGGAAAAAGAGAAAATGGCCCGCAAGCTCGCTTATCCCTTGGCCGGGGCAAGACGGCTCACCAGCGTCATCACGGCAACCAGCAGCAGACCCGTCACCACACCGGCCACGGCGTTGAGCAGCGTCGGCGTCACCGCCGCCAGTACGGCCCCTACTGTTGGCAGGGTGGCGACAACTGCGGCTGCGCCTTCAATCAGGTGATGGGCAAAAGGCCAGCCATGCACCAGAATGCCACCACCCACCATAAACATGGCAATGGTGCCGACCAGTGCCAGCAGGTGCATCAGACGAGGAGCCGTCACCAGCAGTCCCTGCCCCACCGCGCGGCGCAAGGCGCTGCCATCGGTTTTTTGCAGCAGATGCAGACCGATGTCATCGAGCTTGACGATCAGCCCCACCAACCCGTATACCCCGATGGTCATCAGCAGGGCGATGCCCGCCACTACCGAGAGCTGCAGCGCGAGGCTTGCTCCCTGTACCGTGCCAAGGGCGATGACGATGATCTCGGCAGAGAGAATAAAATCGGTGCGGATCGCTCCCTTCACCTTCTGCTGCTCAAACGCGGCCAAATCATCGGGAATAGGAGCAGTGTGTGCCTCCCCCTCACTCGCCTCATGGGGCAGAAACTTGTGGGCCAGCTTCTCGGCCCCCTCAAAGCAGAGGTAAGCGCCTCCCAGCATCAAGAGAGGCGTGATAAGCCAGGGCACCAGGGCACTGATGGCGATGGCGGCGGGCACCAGAATCAGCTTGTTGCGAAATGACCCCTTGGCCACCGCCCACACCACCGGCAACTCCCGCTCGGCGCGCACCCCGGAGACCTGCTCCGCGTTGAGGGCCAGATCATCACCCAACACCCCGGCGGTCTTCTTGGCCGCCATCTTGGTCATCAGCGCCACGTCATCAAGCACGCTGGCGATATCATCGAGCAGGGCCAATAAACTGGTTCCGGCCATATCAAAGATTCCTTATATCAGTGAGAACAACCCCCGGGAGAGAGGTGTACGTCCCGATAACCACCAAGGTCAACAGGACCACCTCATGGCGATCGCAGGCCATCATCGGCCGAGCCAAAAATCCGGCGCTCGCCATCGGGGGTTACGTCTTTCGGGCAAAAGATGGCACAGTGTAACGAGAAGCCGCCGTTTCGGCAGCACCCCTGAGCCATTTGTTCCTGGTTCCCTCTGAATCACCTCAAGGAGTTCCCATGCAACCCTGGCAACCTCTGATCGATTTCTGGTTTGGCGACGAGGCCGATGATGTCCTGCGGGCCACACGGCAAGCCCCGCTCTGGTGGGGGAAAAGCAGCGAAATGGATGCCCTGCTGGCCAAGCAATTTGGCGCGCAAGCAGAGGCGGCCGCCAACGGGGAGCTGGCCGACTGGGCCGATCTGCACCACGGCAGGCTGGCGCTGATCCTGCTGCTCGACCAGCTGCCCCGCAATATCCAGCGCGGCACGCCTGCGGCCTTTGCCCAGGATCCGCTGGCAAGGGATCTCTGCCTGAAAGGGCTATCCATCGGGGCGGACAAATCCCTCTCACCACTGGAGCGGGTCTTCTTCTATCTGCCGCTGGAGCATGCCGAATCCCGCGAACAACAGGCCAGAAGTGTGGCCCTGTTCGAGGCACTCACTGCCGAGCAGGCTGGCACACCGGCGCAGGCGACCTTTGCCGGATTTGCCGACTTTGCCCGTCGTCATCAGGTGATCATCGAACGCTTTGGCCGCTTTCCCCACCGCAACGACATTCTGGGTCGCACCAGCACACCGGAAGAGGCGACATTTTTGCAGCAACCGGGCTCAGGCTTCTAAGCAAGCCATATAAAAAAATCCCCGCCAGCTGGCGGGGATAGCAGATGGATAACAACCGTCGGCGTTACTGAATGCGATAGCGGGATATCTGCTGGTGGATGCTCTCGGTGGTGACATTGAGCTCCTCGGCTGCGGCTGAGGTCTCCTCCGCTGTGCTGCTGGTTTGCTGCACGACCTGAGCAATCTGCTCCACCTGATGGGCAATCGACTCGGCGGCAGAGCTCTGCTCGCGGATGGCATTGGTGATCTCGCCCACCTGCTCCATCACCCGGTGCGACGCACTGCGGATCTCGGCAATAATGGCACCACTCTCTGTCGCCATGGTGACCCCCTGGCTCACCTTCTCCTCCACCAGATGCATGCGGGAGACCGTATTGTTCGACTCCTGCTGGATCGCCTCTACCGTGGCGGAGATCTCCTGGGTGGATTGGGCTGTGCGCTCAGCCAGTTTGCGCACTTCATCTGCCACCACCGCAAAGCCACGGCCGGACTCTCCGGCCCTCGCCGCCTCAATGGCCGCGTTCAAGGCCAGCAAGTTGGTCTGCCCCGCCACATCACGGATCACGTTGACCACACCGCCAATGCGCGAAATGCCCTCACCCAGCGCAATGACCTCGGCCGAGGCCTGCCGAATGGAGTCGGCGATCTCGTTGATGGCATGAACGGTGCGCTCGATGGTCCGGCCCCCCTCGGTCGCCAGTTGCCCCGACTCGTTGGTGATGCGGCTCGTCTCCTGAGTGCGCTGGGAGATATCTGTGATACTGACCGTCATCTCTTCCACACCGGCGGCAATCAGACTGGTAGCATCATTGGCCTGACTGGCCGAGCTGGCCAGGTGTTGCGCTGCCTGAGAGAGTGATTCGGCAGTGCTCTTGATCTGCAAGCTGCCGACGGAAAATTCGGTAAATGTCTGCTGCAGCGTATCGAGCAGCCGGTTGACCGCATTGAGGGTCAGGCCAATCTCATCCTGCTGTTTCACATCCGCTCTCAGGGTAAAGTTGAGGTCATGCTGGATCCGGGTCAGGGTATCCATGGCGGTGCGAAGGGGATTGGCCACCTGATTGAACAACCAGACAAACAGCCCCATCGTCAGTATGGTGGCACCACCGGCGATAAACAACAGGGTTTGCAGGCTGTTGTCGTAGTTCTCCTGGCCTTGCTTCTTGATCGCCAGTCCCAAATCCATATTGAAGTTGACGTGAAGCTCGATTGCCTTGGCAAACTGCTCAAACAGTCTAGAGGCCTCCGTCGCCAGCTCGTCTCTTGCTTCATCGTTCTTGTTTTGGCTGGAGAGCTGCAGAACCTTGTCTATCTCCTGATAATATTGCGCGATAATGCGTTGATCATCATCGGTCAGGCGCCGATCTTCATCATTGGAGAGCATCTCGGCTTTATATTTTTCCAGCAGCGAACTGATCTGTTTACGCTTATCGGCGATGTCCGTTTCGATCTGCTGCATCTTGCTATTGTCAGTGTTGAGGATATGAGTCTGTACATGCGAATGCAGCTCATAGAAATCGGCCTGTACTTCCTTAATCAGAGAAATACTGGGCACCGTATTATCCGTCACATAGCTCAAATCACGGTTGCCTGCCCCAAGGCGATTGATACTGAACCAACTGAGAAAGATGAGCGTCAGCATCACCAACAGAGCAATCAGTTGAAGTCGACGAGCAATATTCATAACCGTACACTCCAGATGGAAACTATCTAGCAGTGTAGACGAGCCATAAACAACAACGGCCCGCATTGGCGGGCCGTTGTTGTTTATTTTTCATGGCGTTGTGATCAGGCCTTGGCTGGCTCACTCTCGCCCAGCGCGACGGTTTCACCCAGACTGTCTTCGGTCTTGGCGACCACACTGGCGGCGATGGCGTTGCCCAGCACGTTGGTGGCTGAGCGGCCCATGTCGAGGAAGTGGTCGATCCCCAGCAGCAGCAGGATGCCCGCTTCCGGAATATGGAACTGATTCAGGGTGGCGGCAATCACCACCAGAGAGGCGCGCGGTACCCCGGCCATACCCTTGGAGGTGACCATCAGCAGCAGCAGCATGGTGATCTGCTGGGCCATGGAGAGCTCGATGCCATACGCCTGGGCGATGAACATTACCGCGAAGGTGCAGTACATCATGGAGCCGTCGAGGTTGAAGGAGTAACCCATCGGCAGCACGAAGCTGGCGATGCGCTTGTCACAACCGAACTTCTCCAGACGATCCAGGGTCTTCGGATAGGCGGCTTCAGAGCTGGCGGTCGAGAAGGCGAGCAGGATGGGTTCGCGGATCATCGCCAGCAGTTTGATGACGCGACCACGCAGGAATACGCTGCCCATGGCGATCAGCAGCAGCCAGAGACAGGCCAGCGCGATATAGAACTGAGCCATAAAGCTGCCATAGGTAACCAGAATACCCAGCCCCTCTTTGGCCACCATGGCGGCGATGGCGCCAAATACCGCGAACGGCGCAAAGTTCATCACGTAGCCGGTCACTTTCAGCATGATCTCGGCTGCGCTGGCCATCAACACCACTACCGGCTTGGCCAGATCGCCGAGCGCGGCGGCAGCCAGACCGAAGAAGAGGGAGAAGACCACGATCTGCAGGATCTCGTTGGTGGCCATCGCCTCGACCACGCTCTTGGGGATGGCGTGGGTCACAAAATCTTTCAGGGTAATGGCACCAGCAGCAATGCCCGAGCTGGCGGTGTCATTGGGCAGGGAGAGCGAGAGACCCACACCCGGCTGCATCAGGGTCACCATCACCAGACCCAGGCTCAGGGACATCAGGGAGGCCAGCATGAACCAGCCGAGGGTCTTGGCACCGATACGCCCCACGGTGCGGGTGTCGCCCATCTTGGCGATACCGACCACCAGGGTAGTGAAGACCAGGGGAGCGATGATCATCTTGATCAGGCGCAGGAAGATATCGGTCAGGATCGTGATGTTACTGGCGAAATCCGCAGCCTGATCTGCGGCAAACATCCGATAGCCCTGGCCGGTGAGGATGCCAAACATCATGGAGATGAGGATGGCGACCGTCAGTTTATTCATTTTCATGGGGGAGTCCCGGTTTTGATTGGTGCAAGCCGTAAACAGTGGCGTGGGAGCCACTACAGTCCGTTTTTGTGATCCGAGCCGTTGATTCCTGGCGGCTGGTATGCTGGGAGAATGCCTAAAAGCAGGGGGTAAATCTAGAGGCTTTATCCAGAATTTTATCCTGCCATTAGGTGTATGTGATATGGATCTTGCAAACCACCAATATTAATCACTGTTTATTTTGATTTCGGCGAGATATTTCGCATTCAGAGTTCGCTCATCGAGTGCCCGTGGCAACAGGCGAAAAGTGAGCAGCGCCGAGATGGTATGCTGCACCTGCATCTGGGCCATAAAGAGATCCGGCTCATCCTCGTCAAAGCCGAAGATCGGCCGTGATGGGGTCACCCTGACGGCATCGCGGTTAATGGTCAGCTCATCGACCTTGAGCCAGGAGTAACCCTCTGCCAGTGCCAGCTCCCCTGCCCGCTTGAGCACATATTTGCGGGCGGTCTCCCTGTCCACCAGATCGTTGCCGACAAACTCCAGTTGCCACTTGTCCGGGCCAAGCCGGGTCTGGGAAAAACCGGTCTGGCCGTTCCAGAACGACTTTTCACTCTCATAAGGGGTGGCGCAGCCCACCAGCAGCAGGGTGAGCATCAGCAGACAACAGGGTTTAGATACGGATGCAGACACGAGAGGCCCCGCCAGGCAAATGAGCAACAGAATCGTTACTACACCATAAAGCGCGGTAGCTGCACAATCCGCTCGCGCCAACAGCGACCAGCGTGCATCACCACTGGCTTCGCGCCTGTGCGGCAAATCGCAGGCAAAAGAAAAGGCCTTGTCGTTTGACAAGGCCTTTACCGGGGAATTTGGTCGGTGTGAGAGGATTCGAACCTCCGACCCTCTACACCCCATGCAGATGCGCTACCTGGCTGCGCTACACACCGACGGAGTCAGCTCGGCTGACGGGGGCAGAGTTTATGGAGATGACCCTGCCCTGTCAACAGGGAAACGCCGCCAATTCCTAAGCCATGGTGCGTTCGCCTGCTTTGCGAACAATCAGCGGTTAAAGGTCAGCCGCTTGCCCAGGATCTGGTCAGTCACCTGCCCGTTTTGCCAGGCGATCTGGCCGTTCACGAGCGTCATCTCCACCGTGCTGTGGAAGCGGTAGCCGTTGAAGGGCGACCAGCCACAGTGGTAGAGGATGTTGTCATCGTTGACCACATAGGGCTTGCCCAGATCCAACAGCACCAGATCGGCGAAGTAGCCCTCGCGGATATAACCGCGATCCTGCACCTGGAAGCGCTCGGCCACCGCATGGGAGGTCTTCTTGACGATAGTCTCCAAGGTAAACACGCCGTTGTGGTAGAGCTCCAGCAGCGCCTGCAAAGAGTGCTGCACCAGCGGCACACCGGACGGCGCCTTGAAGTAGCTGTTCTGCTTCTCTTCCCAGGTGTGGGGCGCGTGGTCGGTGGCGATGATGTCGAGCACATCGTTGCGTACCGCATCCAGCAGCGCCTGCTGGTCGGCAGCACTCTTCACCGCAGGGTTGCACTTGATCAGGCTGCCCTGAGTCTCGTAATCGGCTTCATTGAAGAAGAGGTGGTGAACGCACACCTCAGCGGTGATGTTCTTGTCCTTCAGTTCACTGAGATCGTGACTGGCGGTAAACAGCGACAGCTCCTTGGCCGAGGTCAGATGCAGCACGTGCAGCTTGGCACCGTATTTTTTCGCCAGCGCCACCGCCATGCTGGAGGATTTGTAGCACGCTTCGTCGCTGCGAATGCGGCCGTGCTCCCCCATCGGCACATTCTCGCCCCACTTGGCCCGCGCCGCCTCTTCGGCCTTGGCGATGGTCGGGGTGTCTTCGCAGTGGGTGACGATCATCACCGGACTTTCGCGGAAGATGGCCGCCAGGGTCTCCTGATTGTCCACCAGCATGTTGCCGGTCGAGGAGCCCATAAACACCTTGACCCCGCAGGACTGCTTGGGGTCGAGACGCTTGATCTCTTCAAGGTTGTCGTTGGTGGCACCGAGATAGAAGCTGTAGTTGGCGACGGAGGAGTTGGCGGCGATCTGGTATTTGGCTTCGAGGGCTTCGAGGGTGGTGGTCTGGGGATTGACGTTGGGCATTTCCATGAAACTGGTGGTGCCACCGGCGACGGCGGCGCGGGATTCGCTGGCGATGGTCCCCTTGTGGGTCAATCCCGGCTCCCGGAAGTGGACCTGATCATCGATCATTCCGGGGATGAGATGGCGACCTGCGGCATCGATCACCAGCGCATCGGGCGCCTCGATATCCGGGGCGATGCGGGCAATCCGTTCCCCCTCGATCAACACATCGGAGGCATAGATGCGGCCTTCGTTGACCAAGGTGGCATTCTTGATAAGCAGTTTGTTCATGGGGGGTTCCAGTTCCTTTGCCGATAATCGCGGGTCATAATAGCGCAAAACTGCCCTTTCTCTGTAGCAAGGCCTGACTGATGAAGTTATTTGTAAGAGATTTGACCGTGATCGACTCCAGCTACCTCTGCGAACGCCGCGGCATGGTGGGCGAGAGCTGGCTGGTAGATATCGAAATGAGCGGTGAGCTCAACGAAATGAGCATGCTGCTGGACTTTGGCCGGGTAAAGAAGCTGATCAAGTCGATCATTGATGAAGAGGTGGACCACAAGCTGCTGGTGCCGACCGAGTGCCCGCTGATCCACGTCGAGACACTGGATGGTGACGAAAGCACAGTGGATCTGCTGCGCCCGGGTCGCTCCATCCATCTACGCTGCCCATCCCAAGGCTTTGCCTTTATCCCGGCTCCGCAAGTTGATAAAGAGTCGGTGACCCGCTACCTGCTGGCGGTACTGGCCAAACGGCTGCCGGGCAATATCAAGGATCTCTCCCTGACCCTGCGTCAGGAGGCGATCACCGGTGCCTTCTACCACTACAGCCACGGCCTGAAAAAGCACGATGGCAACTGCCAGCGCATCGCCCACGGCCACCGCTCTCCCATCGAGATCCACGTCGATGGCGAGCGCGACCAGGAGATTGAGCTCAACTGGGCCGAACGCTGGGGCGATATCTACCTCGGCACCGAGGAGGACAAGGTGGCGCTGACCGAGCTCGCTTTGAGCCCCCGCGCCAATGCCCAGCTTGGCGAGCATCACTGCGGCTTCAAATATGTGGCGCCGCAAGGGCTGTTCCAGCTGGCCATCCCCAGCGCCGAGGTGGAGATGATCGACACCGACACCACGGTCGAGCTGCTGGCCTGCTATATCGCCCGCGAAGTGAAGAAGATGGTGGGCGACAAGTTTGTCAAGATTGTCGCCTATGAAGGGGTCGGCAAGGGTGCGATCGCCTACGCCTGATCCCCTTGTCACTACCGTAATAACAACAAGGCCCCGCATCTGCGGGGCCTTGTTGTTTCAACTCTCTACCATCAGGCACTGAGGCGGAAGCGCTTGACCAGGCTCTCCTGCTGCTCGGCAAGGGAGTCCAGCTGCTGGCTGGTCTCGGCTACCCGCTCAATCCCCTGATAGTTGAGATCCGAGATATCGGAGATGCGGTTGAGGTTGGTGGCGATATCGGCGCTGGTGGCCTGTTGCTGCTCGGCGGCAGAAGCGATCTGGCTCGACATGTCGCTGATCAGCACCACAATCCCCTGCACCTCCTCCATGGCATTGTTGGCATGAGAGCTCTGATCCACGCAGCTGTCCATCTCGCGAGAGCACTCCTGCATTACGGTCACGGCCTTGGCAACCCCCTGCTGCAGGTTCTCGATCATGGTCTGGATCTCGCTGGTGGACTGGGCGGTACGACCCGCCAGACTGCGCACCTCATCCGCCACCACCGCAAAACCGCGCCCCTGCTCGCCGGCCCGCGCCGCTTCGATGGCGGCGTTGAGGGCCAACAGGTTGGTCTGCTCGGCGATGCCGCGAATGACATCGAGGATGTTGCCGATCTGGCTGCTCATGGCACTCACATCACCAATCACCTTGCCGGTCTGTTGCAGCTTGCCCGCCAGTTGATGAGTGGTGGTGATATTGCCTGCCATCACCTTGCGTCCCATCTCGGAGGCCTTCTCCACATCCTGCACCCGCTCCAGGGTCTGGTTGGCAGCCTGCGCCACCTCCCGCACCGAGGCCTCCATCTGGGTCATGGCGGCGGCGACCGAGGCGGTCTCCTGCCGCTGTTTCTCCAGATCCGCCCGCACCGATTCGGTGGTGTGGCGATTGCCGTGGGCGGCATCGTTAAGCTGGGCAGACGCTTGTGAAAGCTGCGCCAGCACCTCCCCCATCTGGGCAATCAGCAGGTTGATCTGGCTGCCCAGCTGACCAAATTCATTCTTGCTCTGAAAACCGATGCGCTGGGTCATATCGCCCTGGGTTACTTCGGTCAGCACCCGCAGCAACTCCCTGAGCGGACGGCGAATTGCCTTGCCCAGGGTATAAGCCACCAGCATGGCGATCAGGATGGCGACGACGATGCTGGTTCCCTGGGTCAGAGTGCTCTGGCTCTGTGTGGCTTTGGCGTGCTGAATGCTCTGACTCATCAGCTGCTGACTCTGGCCGGTGATCCGCTCAAGCCGGTTCTGGATCTCGACGATCAGGGCGCTGGCCTGCTTGCTCTTCTCCCGCATCTGCTCCTGCTGCTTCATCAGCGCCAGATACTGGGAGAGCACGCCTTCGCTTGCGGTGGTGTCGCGCACAAAGCCGTGAACATAGTGGCCCATGTCGTTTTCGAAGTTCTTCAGCTCCCCCTGCAGATCCTTGATGGTGCTGTTGAACCCCTCGATCTGCATCTTGTTGCGCTTGAGCGCCCCTTCGATGGGGGCCGGAATGGTCTGATTGAGGGCGTCCATGGTGGAGAGTTCGATAGCAGAAAGCTTGGTGGTCAGGGTCTCGGAGAGCATCTTGATAAAGCTGTCGTCGATGGTGACCATCATGTCACCCAGACTCTTCTTGAACTGGGGCAGACTGACCTGAAACTGCCCCTTGGCCAGATTGACCTTGTGCAGTCGGGTGAGCAGCGCCTCGTGTTCGCCGGGCAGGGTATCGGTCAGTTGCAGGTAGCTGTCGACCTGCTGGCTGAGGCTGCTCATCTCCCCTTGCAGTTCGGGATGGTGGGCCACCTGCTGGCGCAAGACGTCGAGGCTCTTGCCCACCGCAGCCTTGGCCTGTTTCAGTTCGGCCACTTCGGCCGGCAGCTGTTTGGGATCCTGCTCGGTGAGCACATCCCCCAGCCACTTGTTGGCGCTGAGCAGGGTGATCTGGGTCTGACTGCTGGCAATCACCAGCGGCATAGACTGCTGGGTAACCTGCTCCAGTGCGTTCCCCAGAGTCTCCTGACTACGAAATGTGAGCAGTGAACTGGCCACCATCACGGCCACCAGGATCGCGAAGCCAAGGTAGACTCGCTGCAAGATGGAGAGATCCGACATTGTTTGTTTCATTATTGTCCCGCTGTATATGCAAAAGTCCCTTGCCTGAGTACCCCGTCCTTTTGATACCCTGCAGACCACCCTGAACAGGCGCTGCAGATGACGTCCCTCTGGCTATCGGTATTTTTAACAATAACTGAAGGGAATGGGACATCAGCTGTGTCAAATGTCGGCTTGTGTCACACTTGGCGTGCTGCTCGCCCCCCTTTCGGGAGCCGCTTGGGGTTCTAGTTCAATTTTCTGTTTCATATAAGGGAGTTAGCCATGGCGCAAGAAACCATTTTCAGCAAAATCATCCGTAAAGAGATCCCCGCCGACATCCTTTATCAAGACGATCTGGTCACCGCATTCCGGGATATCCAGCCCAAGGCCAAAACCCATATTCTGATCATCCCTAATGTGCTGATCCCCACCGTCAATGACGTGGAAGCCGAACATGAACTGGCCCTTGGCCGGATGTTCACCGTGGCCCGCAAGCTGGCAAGCGAGGAGGGCATCGCCGAAGATGGCTACCGCCTCATCATGAACTGCAACAGCCACGGCGGGCAGGAGGTCTACCACATCCACATGCATCTGGTCGGTGGCCAGCCGCTGGGACCGCTGCTCAGCCTGTAATGAATCGCCACGCCTCTACCTGCCGCAGCGCCCTGTTGCTCTGCGGCGCCCTGCTGTTGCTGGGAGGCTGCGCCTCCCGCTGGCAGGATATGTTCGTCTCCTACTCCGATCAGATGATGCCCCTGCGCAACCAGCTGCTGCTGGGCCACGCCGCCGAGGCGCTGCCCGAAGTGCGCGACTCCACCCTTGGGGATGACACCTTTGTGCTGGATCGGCTCGAACAGGGGCGCATTGCCTGGCTCGCCGGTCAGGATGCGGGCAGCAATCAGGCGTTCGCCGCCGCCGACAGCCGCCTTCAGTGGGAAGACAATCAGGCCGAATACCGGCTGAGCCACGGTCTGGATCAGGTGGGCAGTCTGCTCACCAACGACCAGTCGATGGCCTATCGTACTCCCGATTACGAACGCACCATGCTGCATCACTATCTGGCACTCAACTATCTGCAACGGGGTGATGCCGATGGCGCCCTAGTGGAGGTGCGCCGGGCCAATCAGGTGCAGGAGCAGGCGCTTAAACGGCGAGCCGATGAGGTGCGCAAGGCGAAGGATGAGAGCGAAGAGGCCGAAGCAGAAGGCGAGATGCGCCAGCTGATGTCGCGCGGCGCACCGGATCTCGACCGGTTGATCGGCAAGGTCAAAAACGGTTTTCAGAACGCCTACACCTTCTATTTTTCCGCCGTGCTCTATGAGGCGGCCGGGGATCTCAACGATGCCTGGGTCGACTATCAGCGCGGCTACCAGATAGCGCCGGACAACCGCAGCCTGCAAGATGCCTTGCTGCGTCTGGCGCGGCTGCGTGGCTCACCGGACGAGATCCGCGAGACCGAGAAAAAGATAGGCCGCAAAGCGCCGCCGCTTGCAAAAGATCAAGGCCAACTGGTGGTGCTGTTTGAAGATGGGCTGATCCCGGCACGGCGCGAACTGTTCCTGCCACTCCCCATCTCCACCTCCCGCGGCGATTTTCGCACCTTTACCGTCGCCATCCCCTATTACGATAATCGGGCCAGCGACACCGGCCCGCTGACGGTGGAAGTCGGCAAGCGGGTCGAGCAGACCAGCGAGCTGGTCAGGCTGGAAGCGCTGGCCGCCAAAGATCTGCAAGAGCGGCTGCCCGGCATGCTGACCCGCCAGGCGCTGCGACTGGTGACCAAGGAGCAGATGCGCCGCACCGCCGCCAAAGAGGGAGGGGATGTGGGCAATATTCTGGTGGGGATCTTCAACACCCTCTCGGAGCGGGCCGATACCCGCAGTTGGCTGACGCTGCCAGCTCAGGCATCGAGCTGGCAGGGAATGGTGCCGGCAGGTGACATCAATCTCACCCTGGGCGCGGGGGCAGCGCAGCGGCAATTGCCGCTCACCATCCACAAGGGACGCACCACCTTGGTCTGGGTACAGCGCCTCGGCGCCGGTCTGACCACCCGGGTGATGCCGCTCTGAGCAGACGGCGAAGAGAGATGAGCAAGACAATTAACCGGGCAGGCACACACGCGGCCCCACTCACCCCGATTAAGGAGAGCAAGATGAAAGCATACGGGTTGGCCCTCGGGCTCGCGCTACTGCTAAGCGGCTGCGCCACCAATACCTCCGGCATTGCGCTCTATGGCCCGGCGGGTGGCGCACCCACGCAGGAGCTGCACCAGAATGTCAATGTCACCCTGACCGAGCTGAGCCGCCGCCAGCAAAATGGCCTGCTGCAGGTCAATGTGGCCGCCGCCAGCACCCAGCGCGGCGATAACAAGCTGCAATATATCTTCTATTGGTATGATGAGGCCGGTCAGGAGGTCGCCAGCGATGGCCGCGGCTGGACCCCCATCAAGCTGCATGGCTATCAGACCCGCACCCTCTCGGCCCTGGCGCCCAGCCCGGCGGCGCAGGGTTACCGGATTTACGTACGCGAAGTGATTGAGGAATCCTACTGATGAAAATGAATCATGCCCTGCTGATATTGACCGGCGCGCTGCTGCTGGGCGGCTGCTCCAGCACCACCGTCAGCTATGGCGATCCGACCGAAACCGAAACCGTCACCGTCGATTATGGTTCCAGCGATCTGCAGGCCATCGCCGACAAGATGGCGGACTCCATGCTCGCCTCCCCTGCCACCAGCGAGATCACCGCCGGCGGCCGTCCGGTGATGTTCATGGACTCCATCCGCAACAAGACCTCCGAGCACATCGACACCGAGGCCATCACCGACACCATCCGCACCAAGCTGCTGCGCGCCGGCAAGTTCCGCTTCGTCGACATGAGCAAGGTGGCGGCGGTCAAGCAGCAGCTCGAATACCAGCAGAGCAGCGGCATGGTGGATCCTGCCTCCATGGTGCGCCTGGGCAAGCAGACCGGTGCCCGCTACATGGTTTATGGCAACCTCGCCAGCATCGTCAAGGACAATGGCAAGGTGAAGGATGTCTACTACCAGATGACCATGAACCTGATGGACCTGCAAAACGGCGAACTGCTGTGGGCCGATCAGAAAGAGATCCGCAAACAGGCGAAGAAATCCACCTTTGGCTGGTAACAGGCTCCCTCTGACGGGCAACTGTGCTCCGCTACTGGCCAGCCTGCCCGCCCCCTGGCGGGAGGGGCAGCTGGAACCACTCGGGTTAGGCCTGACCAACTGCAACTATCGACTGCGCCTCCCCTCGGGGCGCAGTTACTTTTTGCGTCAGGGCCACTCCGACCCGGTGCGCCTTGGTATCGACCGTCCCACCGAGTGGCAGCTTTATCAGGGGGCGATGGCCGAAGGGTTGGCGCTGCCTTGCCACTATGGCGATCCCGCCAGCGGTCTGATGCTGCTCGAATGGTGCGATGAGCCAAACTGGGTACACGCGGCGCCACCGGCAGTCGATCAGCCCCGTCTGCTGGCTGAGGTGCTGCGCAAGCTCCATCGCTTGCCGCTGCCTGCGGTGGTGATGGCGGTGCGAGCCCACGCCGCGGGCTATCGCGCCCGACTGGCCCACATTCCCTCCTGGCTGCCCGCCCTGGAGCGGGGCTTGCTCGCCAGCAGTGAGCCAAATGATTGCTGGCGCCCTTGCCACCATGATCTCAATCCGGCTAACTTGTTGGGAAGCAAACCCTGGGTCATCGACTGGGAGTATGGCGCGGCAGGTCACCCCGGCTTTGAGCTCGCCAGCATCCAGCGCACCCATGAGTGGCCCGCCGAGCGGCGCGACGAGCTGGAAGCGCACTATCTGCAGGCCCTGCCGCGCCACCAGTGGCCCGATTTTCAGAGCGAGGCATTTTTACCCTGGGTCGACTATATCGGCCTGCTCTGGGCCCTGCTGATGGCAGAGCAACAGCCCTCACTCGACTATGACACCCTGATCGCCATCAACCGGCAACGACTGGAGTAACAGATGATAAACAAGGTGCGCTGGCACAAGCCGAAAACCTGGGGTCTGCTGCTGATCGGCCTGCTGCTGACCGGCTGCTCCACCCGGGTGATCTACTACTGGCTCGATACCGCCATCATCTGGCAGCTGGATGACTACTTTGCCCTCTCCTATTCGCAGAAGGATCTGCTCAGCCGCGAAGTGAAGGGGCTGATGGCCTGGCACCGCCAGCACGAGCTGCCGCGCTACGCCAAGGATCTCGATGTACTGGCCAAGGCGGTGGCCAGCCCCATGACGCCGGAGCAGATCTCGACCAATCTCGATGCGGTGCAGCAGAGCCTGACCCGCACGCTGGAGAACACTATCCCCCGCGCGGTCAGGCTGGCGCGCACCCTGACCGACGAGCAGGTGGCCCGCTTTATGACCGATCGGGTCAAGCGGCAACAGGAGCGACAAAAGGACTTTGCCACTGAGCCCAAAGAGCAGATGCTGGCAGAGTTTCGCGACAAGATGAACAAGCGACTCGAGTTCTGGATTGGTGAGGTGAAACCGGCACAGGCGCCACTGGTGGCCCAGTGGGCCGAATGGCAATACGAGCTGATGCCCCCCTGGCTCGAGTTTCAGGAGTCCTGGACCCAGGAGCTGGACAGGCTGATGAAGCAGCGCCAGAGTCCCGACTTTACCCGTGAACTGACCGACCTGCTGGCCGAGGGGGATGGGCTGATGGATGGCCGCTTTACCGGCTATACCGAACAGTCGCGCCAGCGTACCGTCAACTGGCTGAGCGCCATGAGCCAGTCGCTGGATATCTCCCAGCGGGCTCATCTCTACTCCCTGCTCAAGGGTTATGCCCGCGACTTCAAGCAGATGAGCGGCAGCTGACAGCCAGCACCGAATGGTGCCATGCGCCCGGGGCAACCTTGTTCAAACCGGGCGCATGTGGTAGTTTGCCCTTTCTATTTATCGGGAATTAACTTTTTGCGCCTTATCGACAAAGTAAAACTGGTGCTGGTAACTCTGGTTATCGCCCTCACCCTGCTTTGTTCCATCGCCCGAATGGAAGGCCCGCTGCTACCCGCATCTCCCCAGAGTGAACAGCAGCAGACTCAGGTGTTCAATCAGCTTAGCGACAGCGATGATGGCATCATCAAGTTTGTCGGCAACCATCAGAATCACCTGCTGCGTCTCGAACAATCCCTGCGCAGTGACAACCAGCCCAAGAGTGTGGTCTACGAGCTGATCCAGAGCTGGTCGGCCCAAGCCATCCTGCTATTGCTGCTCGGCTGGCTGTTGCTGGCCACCCAGCTCTACCACAAGCAGCCCTTTCGCGATCCCTTCGCTACCATTCACCGCCACCGGCTGCAGCGCCAGTATCTGCAGTACCGCTTCACCCAGAGCTATCTGAGCGCCTGACCCCGAGGGGTTGGCACATCCACTGTTTGCTCATCTCCTCTTCCTGACGGATCCGGCAACTGCATGATCCGCATCTGATGCATCCCATTTTTTGCGCCTTGCCGAGCCTTGTTGCTATCGGCCCGGGCACCATTCTCCTGACAGAGGCTTGTTTGCCATGAGAAAGAGCAATCGCACCGTTCTCAACCGCATGAGCAAGTGGCAGTACGCACTGCTGCTGTTGATGCTGTTGACCTTTACCTTTTACTCCCTGCCCACCTTTTTTGAGCAGCCCTCCCTCGGCCTGCACGGACAGCAGCGCATGACGGCTCAGCAGCAGATGTTGCTGAGCGACAAACACCTGACCCCGATCAAGGTCATTGAGCAACCTGAGCGGGTCGAGCTGGTCTTTGCCAGTCAGGGCGAGCAGCAGCGAGCCAAGCAGTTGCTGGAGCAGCAAGGGGTCGACAGTGCCGCCCTGACCCTGGAGTTTCACTCCAACGCACCGGCCTGGATCACCCGCCTCGGCGCCGACCCCATCAAGCTGGGGCTCGATCTGCGTGGCGGCTCCCAGCTGCTGATCGGGGTGGACGTGGACTTTGTCATCGACAATCAGACCAAGAATCTGGTGGATACCCTGCGCACCCGCTTCCGTGAAGCCAACCTGCGCGGCGCCAGCGTCACGCGCAGCGCACAGGGCGCCGTAGCCGTCACCCTGCCGGAGGTGGCCGAACAGGAGAGCTGGCTCGCCATCATCAAGGAGAGTGCCGGTACCCGTCAGGATCAGTGGAAGCTGACCCGCTCCGGCAATGACCTGAAACTGGTACTGAGCGAGGCGGAGCGTACCCTGCTGGTCAACAACGCCGTGACCCAGAACCTGTCGATCCTGAAAAAACGGATCAATGAGCTCGGCATCGTCGAGGCCTCAGTGGTGCGTCAAGGTCAGGATGGCATCCGTATCGAACTGCCCGGAGTGCACAACCCCAAACAGGCGAAAGAGGTGATCGGCGCCACCGCCTCGCTGGCCTTCTACGAGGCCAAAGCCGACAGCCACTTCTATATCGCCGATCGCAACGGTCAGGCTGTTGGCATGGCGCGCAAGCCGGTACTGACCGGCGAGCACATCGTCGATGCCCGCGCCAATATGGGCGAGATGGGTCAACCCCAGGTCAATATCGTGCTCGACACCCTGGGTGGCAGCAAGATGAACCAGTTCAGCCGCCAGCATGTGGGCAAGCCGATGGCGACCGTCTTCACCGAGTACAAAACCAACGCCCAGGGCAAACTGCGCGCCCAGAGCGAGGTGATAAACGTCGCCACCATCCAGACCGCCCTTGGCAACCAGTTCCGTATCACCGGCATTGGCAGTCTGCCGGAAGCGCAAGAGCTGGCCATGCTGCTGCGTGCCGGCGCCCTCACCGCCCCGCTCAAGATCCTGGAAGAACGCAGTATTGGCCCGACGCTGGGGATGCAGAATATCGAGGCGGGCTTCACCGCGCTGGCTTTCGGCATGGCAGGCATGATGCTGTTCATGATGGCCTGGTACCGCAAGTTCGGCTGGGTTGCCATCACGGCGCTGGTCGCCAACCTGTTGATGCAGGTCGGCATGCTGGCAGTGCTGCCGGGCGCCGTGTTGACCCTGCCGGGGATCGCCGGTCTGGTGCTGACGGTGGGCATGGCGGTGGATACCCATGTGCTGATCTTCGAGCGGATCAGGGACCGTCTGCGAGAAGGGGGCTCACTGGCCAACGCCATCGACTTTGGCTATCGCTCCGCCTTCCACACCATTTTCGATGCCAATATCACTACGCTCATCTGCGCCGTGGTGCTCTATTCCATTGGCTCCGGGCCGCTGCAGGGCTTCTCCATCACCCTCATTCTGGGTCTGCTCTCCAGCATGATCACCGGGATCTGGGGGACGCGCGCCATCATCAATCCCCTCTGGGGACGCAGCAGCGAGCGCACGCTGAAGGTGTAACGGGACAGTTGTCCCTCTGATGAGCGGCTTTGGCTGCGCCATCGGCTATGGATATGGCCGGAGCGGCCAAAGCAGAACACTATTTTCCCGGCGTGTCGCGACACGTCGTGATGGGCCAACAGCCTGATGCTGGCTGGCCAAGGAGAGAATTATGTTGAGAATGATCGTTGCCATGGGGTTGACCCGTTGGCGTTATATCGGCCTGTGGGCTTCCATCCTGCTGACCGTGGCCAGCGTCGCCATCTTGCTGGTGAACGGCCTCACTCTGGGGCTCGATTTTACCGGCGGGATCCTGCTGGAGTTTCATATCCAGACCCTGAAAGAGGCCCATGAACTCAATGCCATGCTGGTCTCCCCGCTGGCGGGAGCCGTTGAGCTGAGCTCGGCCGGTATTCCCGGCGAGTGGCTGATCAAACTGCCCCCCCACGAACTGCCCTGGCCCGCGGCGGATCTCGCCACCATGCTGACCCAACAGCTGGGGATGCCGGTCGAGTTGCTGCGCACCACCATCGTCGGCCCTCAGGTGGGTGCCGAGCTGTTCCAGCAGGGGATGCTGGCCGTGCTGGTCGCTTCGCTGGCAATGTCGGCCTATCTGGCGTTTCGCTTCGAGTGGCGTCAGGCCATCGGCATCCTGCTCTCGGTGGTCCATGACGCCATCGTAGCGCTGGGGCTGCTGTCACTCTTTCAGATCGAATTCGATCTGAACATCATCGCCGGTTTGATGGCGGTGATCGGCTACTCCCTCAACGACAGCATCGTCATCTCAGACAGGCTGCGGGATCTGCTGAGCTCGCGTACCCAGATGGGGATCCACGAGTGCTCCGATGTGGCCATCAAGGCGACCTTCAGTCGCACCATGATCACTTCGGGCACCACCCTGTTTACCGTGGGCGCTCTGTTGCTGTTTGGCGGTGACGCTCTCTACGGCTTCTCCTTCACCCTGTTTGCCGGGATCCTGGTGGGCACCGTCTCCTCCATTACCGTCGCCTCGACCGTGCAGGAGCTGCTGGGCCTCACCCCGCAGGCCTACCAGAAGAAGAGCGAGGAGCCACTGGCCAACGCAGCCTGAACCTTGTTAACCAGGCCCGGCTTACCGGGTCTCAACAAACCGGGCCCCTGCCAACCATTGGCAGGGGCTTTTTCATCCCTCCTCTCGGTCTCTCGCCGTCCCTTTTGTTGCTCGGCTCGCTTCAATTGACAACTGACCATATTGAAAGCAATGACGGATCAACCCGTCATTTTTAATAACAAAAAGGTCATTTTATTACGTCAGAAACCATAAAATGTGACTGAAAGCACTTTCTTGAGGGCTCAAAGGAGGCAACATTGTAGTGATTTATCTACAAAGGGATATGAGATGTTGTTACAACCTGCCAATACAGCAAAATCCAGACAGTTGCTGAACGAGACCATGGCTTTGGTACTCGCAGGAGGGCGGGGTAGTCGCCTCAAACAGTTAACCGACAACCGTGCAAAACCTGCCGTTCATTTCGGCGGCAAATTCCGCATCATCGATTTCGTGCTCTCCAACTGCATCAACTCCGGCATTCGTCGGGTAGGTGTCGTGACCCAGTACAAATCCCACAGCCTGTTGCGCCATCTCCAATCGGGCTGGTCTTTCCTGCGCTACCAGATGAACGAGTTTATCGATCTGCTCCCTGCCCAGCAGCGGGTGGATGAGGTGAACTGGTATCGGGGTACCGCCGATGCGGTCTACCAGAATCTGGATATCATCCGCGATCACGCCCCCAAATATGTGGTGGTGCTGGCAGGCGATCACATCTACAAGATGGATTACGCCGCCATGCTGCTCGACCACGTCAATATGGGCGCCAAGGTGACCGTTGCCTGCATCGAGGTGCCACGCAGTGAAGCAAGCGCCTTCGGGGTAATGGCGGTGGATGATGATCGCAAGATCAATGCCTTCGTCGAAAAGCCTGCTAACCCGCCCGCCATGCCGGGCAAGGCCGACACCGCACTGGCCTCCATGGGCGTCTATATCTTCGATGCGGAGTATCTCTATCAGCTGCTGGAAGAGGACATTGCCAACGAGCAGTCCCATCACGATTTTGGCATGGACGTGATCCCCCGCGTGGTGAAAGAGGGCACCGCATTCGCTCACCCGTTTGGCATGTCCTGTGTCGGCTGCTGTCCGGATCGCCGCCCCTACTGGCGCGATGTGGGCACCGTGGACTCCTTCTGGGAAGCCAACATGGATCTCGCCTCCGTCACGCCGGAGCTCGATATCTACGATCAGGACTGGCCCATCTGGACTAGCCAGAACATGACTCCTCCCGCCAAGTTCGTGCAGGACCGAAACGGTCAGCACGGCATGACCATCAACTCCATGTTTGCCGGGGGCACCATCGTCAGTGGCTCTTTCATCCTGAGTTCGGTGCTCTTTACCAATGTGCGGGTCGACTCCTTCTGCACTCTGGATCAGGCCGTTATCTTCCCGGGTGTGGAGATTGGTGCCGGTTGCCGACTGCGCCGGGTGGTGATCGACAAGGGGTGCAAACTGCCGGAAGGCACGGTGATCGGTGAAAACGCCGATGAAGATGCACGTCGCTTCCACCGCTCCGAGCAGGGCATAGTGCTGGTCACCCAGGGGATGCTCACTCGCCTGAACAAAGAGCTGCAGGGAAAACAAAAGCGCTGATCCGCAGCCAGACGGGATCCCCCTTCCTACCGCAAAGGGAGCCATGATGGCTCCCTCTTTCTATGGCTGACCAGATAGCCACCTCACACCATCATTGCCATCGCGTTGCAGTCTCCCAGAGATACCATTTACTGTGGGTAAACAGCTGGGCAACGAAGCCTTTACGCCCTCAAGCCGTAAATATTATTTTACACAAAAGCCATTAACCCTCCGAAAAACCCTCTGTATTATTCCTGTTCGCGCTATATAGCAGCTCCTTTATCTGACTTTTTAGCGGTAAACCCACTAGTTTCACTTGATTGTTTGTTTTTCCTTGGTAAGGTGATGGCGGTTGCGTAACAAAGCAGGTACCAGTGTAAATATATGGGTACAACCGCTTTTGGCTTAATACAGTAGAGAGAATGAAATCATGCAAAGAGACCCCCTGAACAACATCCATATCCAGTCCGAACAAGTGATGATCACGCCTGCCCAGCTCAAGGAGAAGTTACCCATCTCCGACAAGGCGCTGGCATTCGTGCAAGGGGCCCGCAATACCATCGCCGATATCATTCACCGCCGCGATCACCGGCTGCTGGTGATCTGTGGTCCCTGCTCCATCCACGATATGGACGCCGCCAAAGAGTACGCAACCAGACTCAAAGCGCTGCATGATGCCTATCAGGACTCTCTCTACATTGTCATGCGGGTCTACTTTGAGAAGCCGCGCACCACGGTCGGCTGGAAAGGCTTTATCAACGACCCCAATCTGGATGGCACCTTCGATGTGGAGCTGGGGCTGCATCGTGCCCGCGAGCTGCTCTGCTGGCTGGCGGAGCTGGAGTTGCCGCTGGCCACAGAAGCGCTCGATCCCATCAGCCCGCAATACCTGGCGGAGCTCTTCTCCTGGTCGGCTATCGGCGCCCGTACCACCGAATCCCAGACCCACAGGGAGATGGCGTCCGGTCTCTCCATGCCGGTCGGCTTCAAGAACGGCACAGACGGCAACCTGGGGACCGCCATTAATGCGTTGCAGGCGGCCTCCTCCCCTCACGCCTTTATGGGGATCAACCAGCAGGGCCAGGTTGCGCTGCTGCAGACCCAGGGCAACCCGGATGGCCACGTGATCCTGCGCGGCGGCAAACATCCCAACTATGACTCGGTCAACGTGTCGCTGGCGGAAGAGGCGCTGGAGAAAGCGGGCCTGCTGCCGAGCCTTGTGGTGGATTGCAGCCACGGCAACTCCAGCAAGGATCACCGTTTGCAGCCCAAGGTAGCCGACAACGTCATCCACCAGATCCAGGAGGGCAACCGCTCCATCATCGGGGTTATGCTCGAATCCAACCTGTTTGAGGGTAACCAGTCCAGCGAGCAGCCCAAGCAGCAGATGCGCTACGGGGTCTCCATCACAGATGCCTGCATCGACTGGGACACCACCGCCACCCTGCTGGCCCGCTGCCACAAGCAGCTGGCTGACCCCCTCAAGGGCAGAACTGCACGATAAGCCGTGGTATCTTGTCGTAACCTATTGAACAATCTGGGTATCACCGCTGGTGGCATCAAACCGCTCATGCCGTGATACCTTGTTGCATCTTGATTTTCAGGGCGCCGCCGCTGCGGCGCCAGCAGGGACTGGATATGGCTGAAGAGTTGAATGTACTCAGGGACAAGATAGATGCGGTGGACAAGCAGCTGATCGATCTGCTGGCCGCCCGTCTGGCCCTGGTGGGAGAAGTGGGTGAGGTAAAGAGCCGCTACGGCCTGCCCATCTATGCACCGGATCGGGAAGCGAGCATGCTGGCCCGCCGCCGCGCCGAGGCCGAGCAGTTGGGAGTGCCCGGCGATCTCATCGAAGACGTACTGCGCCGGGTGATGCGCGAATCTTACGCCAGCGAGAAAGATACCGGCTTCAAATGCATAAAGCCGGACCTTGGCAAAGTGGTCATCATCGGTGGTCAGGGCCAGCTTGGCCGCTTGTTCGGCCATATGTTCAGCCTCTCAGGCTATCGGGTCGAGACGCTGGAACAAGCCGACTGGCCGCGCGCTGACGAGATCCTCGCCGGAGCCGGTCTGGTGATGGTGGCGGTGCCCATCGATATCACCTGCCAGATCATCGACCGCCTCAGCAACCTGCCCGCCCACTGCCTGCTGGTGGATGTCACCAGCGTGAAAGCGGCGCCGCTCGAACATATGCTGACGGTGCACCAAGGGCCGGTACTGGGACTGCACCCCATGTTCGGGCCGGATGTGGCGAGTCTCGCCAAGCAGGTGATCGTCTGTTGCCAGGGTCGTGACCCCGCCGCCAGCCAATGGCTGCTGGATCAGATGACCATCTGGGGCGCCCGCTTGCAACAGGTGGAAGCCAAGGCCCACGATGAGGCGATGACCCTCATTCAGGCACTGCGTCACTTCGCCACCTTTGCCTATGGCTGGCACCTCTCCCGGGAGCAGGCCAATCTGGATCGCCTGCTGAGTTTGAGCTCCCCCATCTACCGGCTGGAGCTGGCCATGGTGGGGCGGCTGTTTGCCAAGATCCCCACCTCTATGCCGACATCATTTTGTCGTCACCGCAGAATCTGGCGATGATCCGTCGCTACTACCAAAACTTCGGCGAAGCGCTGGGGCTGCTGGAGCGGGGGGACAGGGACGGTTTCATCGAGGCCTTCTCGCAAGTTTCCGGTTTCTTCGGCGAACACGCCGACCAGTTCCTGCGCGAAAGCCGCATGCTACTGGCCCAGGCCAACGACCGCCGCCAACACGGCTGATCCTGCAAAAGCAGTCACCGCTCATATCACCAAAAAGGGAAGATACTCAGGCATCTTCCCTTTTTTGTTTATTACCGATTTCAACGCTAACTCAGTCGCGAGCGGCGACACATCTCCTTTACGCCATACAGTCATTGCTCGCAGCAGCTTGGTTTGACCGTGAGTATCTGGCTGCCCTTGCAAGGGGCGGTGCTATTTGCGCGGATTGTGCGGATATTGAGGGGGCATACTTGGGATGTGATGCAGCACAGTAGGGGGAGATTGTGAGGTCAATCAGCGGTAGGTACGAGAGCAGTGCCCTCCCCATCGCAGGAAGCAGGAAGCAGGAAGCAGGAAGCAGGAAGCAGGAAGCAGGAAGCAGGAAGCAGGAGAGATTAATCGAGACAGATGGTTTGCCAAACATCACTTAACACAGCAATCCGGCGATTCATCATGGCGCCAATACGCTGTCGCCAAAAAGAAAATGGCCGAGATATCATCTCGGCCATTCGTAGCTTGGTCAAAGGCTCAAGCCACGATATTACTCTTGTTCAACTTATTAGAAGTTGTACTGCAGAGCAACAGTCCACTCGTCGTCTTGCTTGTCGATGCCCTGGATCTTGTACTCGGTGTAAGCTTTCAGCTTCGGAGTGAAGGCATACTGAACACCCAGCAGGGTCTCGTCAACCAGATCCTTGTAAGTAGAACCGGCAGCTTGAGCGTTAGCCTTGCCTTCTTTGAAGTTGTAGCCAGCCAGGAAGGTCCAAGCGTCTACGTTGTAAGAAGCAGCCAGCTCGTAACCACGGCCGTCATCTTTCATGCCCAAGCTCTTGTTCTTCACTTCGCCTTCAGTGTAAACACCAGCGAAGTAGAAACCATTGATAGCGTAGTGCGCGCCCACAGCCCACTCGTCTTTCTTACCAGTGTGGCCATTAACTTTGTTTTGCAGGTCAGAGTAGGCATAACCGGCATTAAAGCCCAGACCGAAGTCAAAGTCATAACCAGCAGCTACGCCGTAAGCTTTCTTACGCTTAACGTCTTTACCCCAAATAGCGTCTTCTTTGATCTTCTGACCAACGTCAGTGATTTTGACCGCTACGTCATCGTTGGTTTGGTAGGAAACTTTACCTTTGAAACCACCGAAGGTGTTGGAGTAGATGATTTGACCTTCTTGACGACCGTCATAGAAGTTACCGGCATCGCCCCACTCGTTGAAAATATCGGTCGGCTCGAGTACGTCGTAGAAAGCAGTGTCGGTCTGACCGAAGATGATTTTACCGTACTGGGAACCATCAAAACCGGCATAGATGTGACGCGGATCGATGTCGCTGGTATTGCTACCAGAGTTTTCAGCAGCTACTTGCCACTCGGTTTTAGCAATGGCAGACCAAGTGTTGTTCAGAGCAACTTTACCAGACCAGCCCAGACGGGTTGCACCAACCAGTTCTGCTGATTTGTCGTTAGCTTCGCCGTAGTAGTTAGCCTGAACACGGCCGTATACGTCGAAAGTGGTACCGTCTTTGTCATAGATCACTGCGGCGTTAGCGGCGGATGCAAACAGAGCCGGAATAGCAATAGCCAGAATTGTCTTTTTCATAGTTTCCAATGCCTACTGTAATTAAACACTAAGTTGTTGTTATTCCCTGTGTTAGCGATGTTCTTTGCATCACTATGCCGCCGAGACTAGCACCGGATTTTTTGAACCGCAATGAAAAAACTTGGAACTTTTTACGGAAACCATAGTCATGGAGGCAAAAATGTGAGCCAAGTCTCACCTGACGGCAAGACAAAAGGAAAACGTTTACAATGAATCCTGCTGATTATTTGGACTCAAATAGTCTATTTTGCATGCAAATGACGCTAACTACCTGATAAACAACCAAAGTGGTCTGATCAGCGTAAAACTGCCGTGATAATGGCTGTTGCCTCGACCTCACCAAGGGGTTGCGGGTATCCTTGTTCTTCGATTAACCCCTAACTGGCCTTCTCTTCATGCTCTCTACTCGCCTTAAAGCCACCATTCGTCAAACTTATCGCCAGATTTCGGATGGATTACCCGGTTTTGTGCCGCGCAAAGAGCAGAACTTTCTGGTGGCCGAGATAGCAAAAACCCTGACCGGCGAGTACGACAAACAGCGCCGTATTCTGGTGGCCGAAGCGGGCACCGGTATCGGCAAATCTCTTTCTTATGCGCAAGGAGCCATCCCGGTGGCGCGGCTCACCCAGAAGAAGCTGGTGATCTCCACCGCCACCGTGGCCCTGCAAGAGCAGCTGATCCACAAAGACCTCCCTTTTTACCATCGCCACAGCGAGCTGCCGTTTCGTTTTATGCTGGTCAAGGGGCGTCAGCGTTACTGCTGCGAACATCTGCTGGAACAGGCAGCCAGTGGCGCCGAGATGGCCAACTTCGAGCTCGACTTTGGCAGTCTGAGCAAGTCCAAACCATCTGACAGCGACAAAGATCGCTACCAGGCTCTGTGGCAGGCCTACACCAATGGCAAGTGGGACGGGGATCGGGACAACTGGCCGGAGCCCATTCCCGACACTTGCTGGGATCGCATCGCCGCCGACCGCCACACCTGCAACAAGGCGCTGAGCCATCACCAGCACTGCCCCTTTCATCGCGCCCGCAACGACATGGAGAGCGCCGATGTGCTGGTGGTGAACCATGCACTGCTGCTCTCCGATCTCACCATGGGCGGCGGCATCATTCTGCCCCCCCCCGATGAGTGCATCTATGTGCTGGATGAGGCCCATCACCTACCCACCATCGCCCGGGATCACGGCGCAGCATCGGCCAGCGTCAAAGGCTCGCGCCGCTGGCTGGAGAAGCTGGTACAAAGTGCAGGCAAGCTGGCGCGGACGCTTAATAAGGAGAGCCTGCTCGACCCCCAACTCAAACTGCAGGATGCACTGGCCTCCATCCAGCCCGACCTGAAGGCGGTCGAGCAGTGGCTCAGCGCCAACGATCGGCTGTTTGGCACGGAACCCCACTACCGCTTCGCCGAAGGGGTACTGCCGGATCCCCTGCCCATGCTGGCGGAGAATCTCAAGGAGTCGAGCAAGAAGGCGCTGCGAGCGCTGGATCGGATGCAAGGGGCCATCGGTGAAGCGCTGAAAGATGGCGAGATCCGCCGCAAGGAGGCCGAACCCCTGCTGGCAGAGAGCGGTTTTCATCTGCAGCGGCTGGAGAGTTTCTGCGCCCTGTGGGAGATGCTGGGGCGCCATGTGCCGACCGGTAAAACCCCACTCGCCCGCTGGATGGCCAAGAGCGATGACGGCGATATCTGGCTGCACGCCTCACCGATTGAGGTAGGCTATCTGCTGGAGGAGTGGCTCTGGTCGAAATGTCTGGGAGCCGTGCTGGTCTCCGCGACCCTCACCGCCCTCTCTTCCTTTAGCTATTTTCGCCATCAGGTGGGGCTCAAGGAGCACGACGGTACCCGCTATCTGCGCCTGCGCTCCCCCTTTGATTATCAGAGAGCCGAGCTCTATCTGCCCAAGATGGAGCACGAACCCAACTCGCCGGCCTTTACCAACGAACTCATCAGCGTGCTGCCACGCATTTTGGCGGGCAAGGAGGCGAGTCTGGTGCTCTTCTCCTCCTACCGCCAGATGAATGAGGTGGCTGTTGGCTTGCGAGCCAAGGGACTGTCACTGCTGGTGCAGGGGGAAGCCTCCCGCAATGCCCTGCTCACCCTGCACAAACAAAAGTGCGATGGCGGTCAGGCCAGCATCCTGTTTGGTACCGGCAGCTTCTCGGAGGGGCTGGATCTGCCGGGTCACTACCTTACCAATCTGGTGATCACCAAACTCCCCTTTGCCGTGCCCAACTCGCCGGTCGAGGAGGCCACCGCCGAGTGGGTGGAGCAGCGAGGCGGCAACCCTTTCCTGCAACTGACAGTGCCGGAGGCATCGCGCAAGCTTATCCAGGCCTGTGGCCGCCTCATCCGCAAAGAGGCAGATCGGGGGCGGGTCACCATTCTCGACCGGCGTCTGCTGACCAAGCGTTATGGCAAGGGGTTGCTCGACGCCCTCCCCCCGTTTACACGGCGGATCGAATAAATAAGTCGGTCGCTATTGACAAATAAACCAACAGCAGCGCGAACTTTGACCACCAGAAAGAGCCATTGCCGCAGTAGGCCAAACCTGTAAAAATGAGCCCCTGTTTTCAGTGGGCAATCGCCTGACTGTTCAAGGAGATGAAATGAAACTGACTGTTCTGGTACCGGCGCTGGCTGGTCTGTTGTGGGCCGGTAGCGCCCTTGCTGATGCCCAATTGGAAGTGACCACCCCGTATGTCGTCCAGCTGATCGATGGTCAATCCATCAACCCCAAGCTGCTCGACAAAACCAGCACCTTCCCCCTCTCTGCCGGCAAACACCAGTTGGTCGTCGCCTTTGAAGGCAACTACTCCAGCCGTAACGAAATCAAGCTGGTGACCGCCGAGCCGCTGGTGCTGAACTTCACTGCCGCCGACAATCAGCAGCTAGTGCTGGACTATAAAAAGCCCCGCAACGAAGCCGAAGCCAAGCAGTTTGTCAAAGATCAAAAAGTGGCGCTGAAAGACAAGGTCAGTGGTCAGCAAGTGAGCAGCGAGCAGTTCGTGATGCCGAAAGTAGAGGGCTTCCAGCTGACCCGTGACTATCAGCAAGAGCTGATCAACATGGGCAAAGCCTTCAACCAGCCCAAAGCAGTGGCCGTTTCTTCTGCTGCCGTGATGGCTGCCGCCAGCGCACCGGTTCAGGTTGCCCCCAGCAAGGCTCAAAGCAATCCGGAAGCGCTGACCCAGTTGCAAAACTGGTACAACCAGGCCGATGCGGAAACCCGCAAAGCCTTCCAGATCTGGGTTATCCAGCAGCAATAAGCCGGGCTGAGTGATTGACTGAAAGGGGAGCCAAGCTCCCCTTTTCCATTCCATATCCTGCGGTCTAACTCACGACGCGTCTTGATTTATGCGCTGCCACTTCCCCTTTATATAGGGAGTACATATATGGATTCATCTGCTGATTTCATATATAGAAAGCGCCACCTTGCCAGGGAGAATGGCACCATGTCGTTGCGCATTTTCTATCACCCCCTCTACTCCTCCCTGACGCTACCAGAGCGCCATCGCTTCCCGCTGGCCAAGTATCAAGGGCTGTTTGAACGCCTGCAGGTGCAGGGTTACCCCCTTGGCGAAGCGCCGGCCGCAACCTGTGAGCAAATCAGTCGCATTCACGATGCCGATTATGTCGCGGCGGCCCTGAGCGGCCAGCTTGAAGAGCGCGCCATCCGCAAGATCGGTTTTCCCTGGTCACCCATGCTGATGGAGCGCACCTTGCGCTCGGTGGGTGCCACTATTGCCGCCAGCCGCCATGCTCTAGAGCAGGGCTGCGGCTTGCAGATCTCCGGTGGCTACCACCACGCCCATCGGGATCACGGCAGCGGTTTTTGTCTGTTCAACGATCTGGTGATTGCTGCCCAGGCTTGCCTCGACGAGGGGCGCTGTGAACAGGTGCTGATCGTCGATCTCGATGTACATCAGGGAGATGGCAGTGCGACCCTGTGCGCCGGAAGGCGCGATATCATCACCCTCTCCCTCCATGGGGAGCACAACTTTCCCCATCACAAAGCCGCCTCTCACCTCGACTTTCCGCTGCCAAGCGGCATGACGGACGATGCCTATCTCACCACACTGCAACAGGCACTCTCGCTGGCACTGCGGCTCTATTCGCCGGATCTCATCCTCTATCAGGCGGGCGTCGATGTGCATCATGCCGACGAGCTTGGTTATCTCTCCTTGAGCGATGCAGGGGTTCGCCTGCGCGATGCCATGGTATTTGACTGTGCAATCAAGCATGGGTTGCCCATCGCGGCGGTGCCCGGTGGCGGCTATCGCCGCGACTGGCAGCAGCTGATCCCGCTTCATATGTCGCTGTTTGAGACGGCATGCCACCGTTTTGGCTGATGGCATGGCTTTATAGCGCGGACACCCCATCAGAAGTGGGCGGGCACTTCACCAGATAAAACAGAAGAGGCGACCCCTGGGGTCGCCTCTTCGTGTTTCGTCATCTGGGTCACACAAGCTCGCTCGTTGCCAGGCAAGCTCGGGACGCCTGAGTATAACTATTTCTGACGCTTGCGGGCGTACTTGCGACGGGCGCGGGCCTGACGCTCCTCTTCCCGCTCGGCCTTCTCTTTGGCTTTTTGCTCGGCTTCTGCGGCGGCTTCGACAATCTCGACGCTCACCATCTCCGGCGTCTCCAGCGAGATGCGGCCAAGCAAGCCGGAGCGGAACTCGTTGATCAGGATCTCGGACGCCTTGTGCAGGTCGGCCAGCCCCCCTTTACGCATAAACGCCCGCTGGCGGGCGATCATCTCCAGCAGTTCGATCTCGGTCTCGGGCAGCTCGTCAATCTGGTAGCGCGCCTTGATCCGCTCCGGATAGGCCTTGATGAAGTAATCGGTGGCGAACATGGCGATATCGGCATAGTCGAACACTGTGTCCTTGATGGCCGCTGTGATGGCCAGACGATAACCGCAGGAGGGCGGATTGAGCTTGGGCCAGAGGAAACCCGGGGTATCGGTCAGGATAACGTTGTTATCCAGCTTGATCCGCTGCTGGGACTTGGTCACCCCCGCCTCGTTGCCGGTGCGAGCGATGATGCGCCCCGCCAGGGTATTGATCAGAGTGGACTTGCCCACGTTGGGGATCCCCATGATCATCGCCCGCACGCCGCGTAGCTCAAAATTGCGCTCCGGCAGCATCTCGTGACAGAGAGTCAGCAGTTGCTTGATCTTCTCCGGTTCTTGTTGTGTCAACGGCAGCGCCTTGATCCCCTTCTCTTTTTCCATGTGCGCCACCCACAGATCGGTGATCGCCGGATCGGCCAGGTCCGCCTTGTTCAGCACCTTGATCACCGGGGTATCACCACGCAGCTCGGGCACCAGCGGGTTTTCGCTGGAGAAGGGGATGCGGGCATCGAGCATCTCGATGATCACATCGACCTGGGGCATGACCTCGGCAATCTCTTTGCGGGCCTTGTGCATGTGACCGGGGAACCAGTTGATGGACATATCCGTTACTCTCTGTGGGGGCTGCGGGCGCGCGCATGAAACAACAGGCGCTCTGCCGCGGGCATCGAACGAAGGGGGCGCATTTTACCTGCTGCGGGCCTCTTTTGACAGGTCATTCTAACCATCACCTCATCAAATCAGCAAACCGCCGAGGCGGAGCAACCTTGCCGGAAGCGACCGAACCAACTGGCTCAATTGATAGATAACACATTGATATAGTGTAACATTTTCATCACTTTTTCACACAACCGTCACCGATAGTCAGTAAAAGTGTCATCTGCCCCCTCTAGGCTGCGCTCAGGTTTTACAAGGAGCGAACCCCAATGAGAAAAATGGCAGGACTTGCAGTGATGATCGGCGCCGCCCTGGCTGCCGGCTGCAAATCAGACAATGACACGGTGGCGACCAAGCCCGCAGCCCAACCCACCAACGTCATCTTCTTCCTCGGTGACGGCATGGGCCTCAACACCCTGACGGCCGCCCGCATCTACGGTGTCGGCGAAGAGGGTGATCTCACCATCGATACCCTGCCAGAGACGGCCTTTATCAAGACCTTCTCCCACGATGCCCAGGTCACTGACTCGGCCCCCTCCATGGCGGCCTACATGACCGGGGTCAAGAGCAACAACGGCGTCATCAGCATGGACGGCGACGCCACCTATGAGAGCGACTGCAGCAAGAGCACCGGCAAGCCGGTGACAACCCTGCTGGAGCTGGCCAAAGCCGATGGCCGCGGTACCGGCGTGGTAACCAGTACCCGGGTAACCCACGCCACCCCTGCGGCTACCTATGCCCATATCTGCAACCGGGATCTGGAGGCAGATATCGCCGTCCAGCTGGTACCGGGCGGCAAAGGCTACAATAGCGCCCTCAAGGAGGGACTGGATGTGGTGCTCGGTGGCGGCAGCAGCTTCTTCCTGCCCAAAGCTGACAAGGGCAAGCGGGAGGATGGCCGCAACCTCATCAGCGAAATGCAGGCCAAGGGCTACCAGTTTGCCAGCAATCTGGATGAGCTGAACAAGGCCGATGCGGGCAAGCCGCTGCTGGGACTGTTTGGTTCCAGTCACATGAAATATGACCTGGACCGTCCCGCCAGCGAGCCGTCACTGGCCCAGATGACCCTGGCCGCCATCAAGCAGCTCAAGGGCAAAGAGAAGGGTTACTTCCTGATGGTGGAAGGGGGTCGCATCGACCACGCCCTGCACGACACCAACGCCAAGCGGGCGCTGCAGGACACCATCGCCTTCGACAACGCCATCAAAGCCGCCATCGACGAGGTGAAAAAGAGCGACCCCGAGCTGAAAAACACCCTGATCGTGGTCACCGCCGACCACGACCACACGCTCGTGCTCAACGGCTATGCCAAGCGCACCGGCAAGACCACCGCCGACAACCCCGGCGTACTCGGGCTGGTGAAGAACTACGAGACTGGCGAGCCAAGCAAGGATAGCGAGGGCATGCCCTACACCATCATAGGTTTTGGCAACGGCTACAACCGGGTGGATGGCCCGCGCAGCAGCGTCGCCCCGCTCGACGATGCCACCGTCTCCGCCAATGACTACCACCAGGAAGTGGTGGTCAAGGTAGGCGAGATCGGCAACGAGACCCACGGCGGCACCGATGTCTTCCTCGGCGCCATCGGCAAGGGGGCTGACAGCTTCCATGGCTCACTCGATAACACCGCCGTGTTCGGCAAGATCAAGGCTGCGGCCAAGCTGTAAGGAGCACTTTCATGAGCAAACAGATGAACACATCCATCAAGCACACGCTGGTCTGCGCCGCCCTGTTCAGTGCGCTGGGCGCAACCTCCCAGGCACAGGCCGGTGATGCCAAAAACGTCATTCTCTTTATCGGTGATGGCATGGGGCCTACCGTGCTCACCGCCACCCGCCTGTTCAAGGTGGGAGAAGAGGGCAATCTGGAGATGATGAAACTGCCGCGCAGTGCCCGCATCAAGACCTTCTCCAACGATGCCCAGACCACCGACTCGGCCCCCTCCATGGCGGCCTACACCACCGGGGTCAAGATGAACAACGAGGTGATCGCCATGAGCAGCGACACCAAAGCCGTCGCCCCCGGCAAAGACGTCAATGGCAACAAAACCGTCAACAATTGCAGCAGCGATAACGGTAAGCCCGTGCCCACCATTCTCGAACTGGCCAAGGCGGCAGGCAAATCGGTCGGGGCCGTCACCACCACCGAGCTGACCCACGCGACCCCAGCGGCTACCTACTCCCATATCTGCCATCGGGATGCCGCTTATGACATCGCCGCACAAGCTGTTCCGGGAGGAACTGGTTTCAATCAGGCGCTGGGGGATGGGGTCGATGTGCTGATGGGCGGTGGTGCCAACCACTGGACCCCCTACAGCGCCAACAACAAGGGCGGTCGCAATGACAACCGCGACCTGACCGCCGAGATGAAGGCGCAGGGATACAGCTATGTCACCACCCAAAGTGAACTGGCCAAGGTCACCAGTGGCAAGGTGCTCGGTCTGTTCAGCAGCAAATCCCACCTCGACTACGAGCTGGATCGGGTCGCCAAGGGGGCTGCCAATACCCAGCCGTCCCTCTCCGAAATGACCGCCAAGGCGATCGACCTGCTGAGCAAAAACAGTCAGGGTTACTTCCTGATGGTAGAAGGCGGCCGGATCGATCATGCCCTGCACGGCACCAATGCCAAGCGCTCGCTCACCGACGCGGTGGCACTGGATGAGGCGGTCAAGACGGCGCTGGGTAAAGTTGATCTCAGCAATACCCTGATCGTGGTCACAGCCGACCATGACCACACCATGACCATTAACGGCTACTCCGCCAAGGGCAATCCGGTGCTGGATCTGGTGAAAAATGGCGATGGCTCGACCCAGAACGATGCGGATGGCAAGCCCTTCACCACCCTGGTGTTCGGTAACGGCCCCAACCGCCCCGATGTGCGCCCGGTCCTCACCAGCGATCAGGTGATGGCCAATGACTACCTGCAGGAGACCGGCGTCAAACTGACATCGGAAACCCACGGCGGCGGCGATGTGATGCTGTTTGCCGATGGCGCCGGCAGCAACCGCTTCAAAGGCACGCTGGATAACACCAAGGTGTTTGGCAAACTGCGGGAGGCGCTCGGCCTGTAAGCAGCAGGGGCCCGGGTGCATCTGAGCAATTGACTCAGCGGCCCGGGCCCCGGCTCTTTCGAGCGACAGATGATGATGCGACTTTTGCTTTCGTTATGGCTGCTTGGCAGCACCCTCGCCTTTCCCCTGCATGCTGACGACACGCCCCCGGATCTCGCCGCCCGGATCAGCTATCACGACCGGAACACCGGCAGCGATGGCATCGCCAGAGAGAGTGTCTGGCAAGAGAAGTGGCTGCGGGTGGGCAATCAGGTGTGGAGCCAGCGGCTCATTCCCCTCCCCCTTGCCCGTGCCTATCACGCCACTCACGACGCCACACCCGGCCACAAGCACTTTACCCACCAGATGGCGGCCCGCTGGGTCAGCCGCAGTGATGAGGGTGAACTTCAGCTGCGCTATGCCGACAGCTGGCACAACCAGCTGGTTGAAGTGCCGGTGGAAGAGTATGGCCAGGTGGCCTTCAAGCCCGACTGGCCGCGGATCCGCCATCTCGTCAACCCCACGCTGATCGAGGGGATGACACCGCTGGATGAGGCCGCCCCCGAGCAGGCCCGCTGGTATGAAAAGCGCGAAGGGCAGCAACGAACCCGGATTCTCTGGTCGAGTCAGTGGCAGATCCCGCTGGTGGTCGAATCGGCCAGTCTCGACGGCTATCGCAGCTACCGGATGGAGGTGACCCTGCGCAAGCTGCCTGCTCAGCTCCCCTGGCAGCAACTCGCTGATTACGAAGTGCGCGATCTGCGGGATTTCTTCGACTGAGATCCCAACCCCTCAGCGGGCACAACGACAACGCAGGCAGGAATGTTACACTCTGCATATTCGACTCTGGCTCACGACCTTGATGCGCGCTCTCTGCCTGCCCTTTTTTGCCCTGCTGTTATTGCTGGTACACACCGGTGCCCAGGCTATTGTGCTGGTGGCGGCCGAGCTGCCCCCTTACGTCATTCAGTCCTCCCATGGTAAACCCAGCGGGGTGGGTATCGAGATCATGGAGGAAGCAGCCCGCCGTCTAGGCGAGCCGCTTACCATCGAGCTGATGCCACTTCCACGTGCACTGACCCAGACAATTCACCGTCCCGATGTATTGATGATACCGCCCGTGCGAAGCAGTCAGCGAGAGCACCTCTATCAGTGGGTAACGCCCATCCTCGATGAGCAGTTTTTGATCGTCAGCGATCGCCGGTTTCACCCAAAAGCACTGAAAAGCAGCGATTTGAAAAACCTTGATGTGGGCGTGCTGCGCTACTCGTTTGGTCAACACCTACTCAAACAACGCATCGGGATCCGGGGAGAGACAGTGGCAGATGAGCAACTAAACGCTCATAAACTCCATCGCGGTCGTATTGATGCCTGGGTCGCAGCATGGAATGTCATCCTGTATGCCCAACAACAAGACAAACGCTCATCACAACAGCTGGTTCGCGGGGAAGTGTTGATGAACACCCAACTGTTCCTGGCCGCTCACAAGGATTTCCCCTTCAAAGAGGCGCAGCGCTGGCAAGCCGTAATCGACGAGATGCGCCATGATGGCACACTGGCGCGGATCATCCGTCAGTACAACTATCAGGCTCCTGAGTAGTCACTCAATCACGGTTGCCAAGGCCGGCCAGAATGGTTATGGTAGCCCCATGAAAATACTCGCTATTTCCTCGCATTTGCTCACACCCTGCTGAGCCCCCGCCTCGCTCCTTCGGCCGCGAGTCGCTTGGGGGCATGGCATTTTCAATCGATTGAACCTGTTGAATCCATTTTTGTAACACCCAGTGTGATGGCAAACCTGCACCCGCCGGTATGGGCCTATCCGCTATTGATAAGGAATATCTTATGAAACAACCTCATCTGGTTATCTCCAGCCTTGATCTGGACCGTATTGAACAACTGCTCGGCAACCACCCGCAGCATCTGGCCCTGCAAGAGGAGCTGGACCGCGCCGAGATCCGTGAACCGGCCGACATGCCGCCGGACGTGGTCACCATGAACAGCAAGGTGCGCTTCAAGATGCAGAGCAGCGGCAACGAGTTCTGCCTCACCCTGGTCTATCCGCGCGATGCCAAGGGCGACGAGAGCAACATCTCGGTACTGGCGCCGGTAGGCAGCGCCCTGCTCGGCCTGAAAGTGGGCGACAGCATCGCCTGGCCGGGCCCGGCCGGTCGCACCATAGAGGTCGAAATTCTGGAAGTGGTCTATCAGCCGGAGCGCGCCGGCGAGCTGCACCGCTGAGTCCCCCGGGCTGGTCATCCCCCTGTTGATCAGCCCGCTTGCTCGCCCTTGCCAGCTGATCCCGATCAAGGTTTGCGCACCTTGCCCCCCGGTTTTTAGCCCCTTTTCCTGCTGCTGCTTGAGCCTGACTCGGGGGGCAGGTATCTTGTTGGCCGCGTCATGGTCATGACGCACCGAATTTCAGGCTGACATCATGATAAAAATTGCCCTCATCGACGATCACCAGATCGTCCGATCCGGTTTTGCCCAACTGCTCAATCTGGAGCCAGACCTGCAGGTGGTCGCCGAATTCGGCTCCGCCAGCGACGCCCTTGCCGGCCTGCCCGGCAGCGGGGCGCGCGTCTGCGTCTGCGACATCTCGATGCCCGACCAATCGGGGCTGGATCTGCTCAAGCAGCTCCCCTCCGGCCTGGCAGTAGTGATGCTCTCGGTACACGACAGCCCCGCCCTCATCGAGCAGGCACTGCAGACCGGTGCCAAGGGATTTCTCTCCAAGCGGTGCAGTCCGGACGAGCTGATCGCCGCCGTACGCACCGCCGCCCAGGGGGGGTGTTATCTGACGCCGGACATCGCCCAGAAACTGGCCAGCAGCAGCCGGGATCCCCTCACCAATCGGGAGCGGGAGATTGCCCAGTTGCTGGCGCAAGGGCTGGAGGTGAAGGCCATCGCCGAGCAGCTCGGTCTCTCCCCCAAAACGGTCCACGTCCATCGCGCCAACCTGATGGACAAGCTCAAGGTCAGCAACAACGTCGAGCTGGCCCACCGCATGCTGGATAGCTGGTGATCTCCCGTTTTGCCAGCTATGTCGCCATCGCGCTGGCGGCCTGCTTCATCTTTGCCGCCGGCTGGTTTTGCCTCTGGAGCATCAGCCTGCATCTGGCGGGTGGCCCGGCGCTGGCGGTGCTGCTGTTCCCTTTCGGTCTGCGCCTCGGCTTGCTGCTGCAAAGCCCGGGCCACTACTGGCCGCCGCTGTTGCTGTGCGAAGGACTGCTGCTCTACTGGCTCAATCTGGAGGTGGGGCTGCCCCACTGGCCTTGGCTGGTCGCGGGCAGTCTGCTGACCCTGCTACCGCTGCTGATTGCCCGTCGCCAACAGGTGCGCAACGACTGGCAGCAACTGTTGCTGCTGCTCGCCACCGTCACGGCGGCGGCGCTGCTGCAAGCCCTACTCTGGCATCTGGCGGGGGAAGATGGCCTCTCGGCACTGCTGCTCAGCCTCACCGGCGGGCTGACGCTGACCTCCACCTGCATGCTGATCTGGCACTACCTCACTCGCGCCACCTGGGTGCCGCTGGGGCCTGCGCTGGTGGATCAACCGGTGGAGTGGCGCTTTCGCCATCTGGTCTGGTATCTGCTGCTGTTCGTATTGAGCCTCTGGCTGCAACTGGGATTGCCCAACTCGCTGGTACGCTTTACCCCGTTTTGTCTGGCCATCCCCATCATCGCCATGGCGTGGCGCTACGGCTGGCAAGGGGCGCTGCTCGCCACCCTGATGAACACCATCGCCCTGCTGGCCAGTCAGGCCTGGCACGATCACCCCCTCGATCTGCTGCTCTCCCTGCTGGCCCAGAGCCTCACCGGCCTGCTGCTCGGCGCCGGGATCCAGCGCCAGCGCGAACTCAATCAGGCGCTGACCCGCCAGCTCGCCCATAATCGCCAACTCACCGAGCGGCTGCTGGAGACCGAGGAGAGTATCCGCAAGGAGGTGGCGCGCGAGCTGCACGACGACATCGGCCAGACCATCACCGCCATTCGTACCCAAGCCGGGATCGTGCGCCGCCTCGCCCCCGATAACGCCAGGGTGGGCCAGAGCAGCGCCCTGATCGACACACTATCGCTCGGGATCTATGACGCGGTGCGCGGTCTGCTCGGACGGCTTCGCCCGCGCCAGCTCGACGACATGACTCTGGAACAGGCGGTACGGGCACTGCTGAGGGAGCTGGAGCTGGAACGTCACGGCATCGTCACCCGGCTGGAGTGGCAGCTGGCGGATGGGGATCTCTCGGATGCCCAGCGGGTCACCCTGTTTCGGGTCTGTCAGGAGGGGCTCAACAACGTGGTCAAACATGCCAACGCCCACTCGGTCACCATTCGCGCTCGGACCAGCGGCGAGCAGTTGCAACTGGTGCTGGAAGATGATGGCCGCGGTCTGCCGGAAAGCCGCCCGCAACAGGGCTATGGCCTGCTCGGCATTCGCGAGCGGGTACAGGCGCTCGGGGGCAGTCTGCAACTCTCCTGCATCCACGGCACCCAGCTGACGGTCAACCTGCCCAGTCGCAGACGGGAAGAAAGTCATGGCTAATCACCACCAGAGGGCCTGCCTGTGCTGAGTTTTATGAGAAGCGCGCCGCCCCGGCCCCTTATCCGGGATCAGGCCGAGATCGATGCCACCTATCGCCACTGGCGGCTGCACCTGCTGCTGACCATGTATCTGGGCTACGCGGTCTTCTACTTCACCCGCAAGAGCTTCAACTTCGCCATGCCGGACATGCTGGCGAGCGGCATGCTGGACAAGTCCGACATCGGCATGCTCTGGACCCTGTTCTACATCACCTACGGCTGCTCCAAGTTCTTCTCCGGCATCATCAGTGACCGCGCCAACCCGCGCTACTTCATGGGTGTCGGACTGATGGCCACCGGCGTTATCAATATCCTGTTCGGCCTCTCGTCGGCACTCTGGATGTTTGCCGCCCTCTGGGTCGCCAACGCCTTCTTCCAAGGCTGGGGCTGGCCCCCCTGCTCCAAGCTGCTTACCAGCTGGTATTCGCGCACCGAGCGCGGCGTCTGGTGGTCGGCCTGGAACACTGCCCACAACGTCGGCGGCGCGCTCATCCCCCTTATCGTCAGCACCATCGCCCTGCAACATGGCTGGCGCTACGGCATGATAGTGCCCGGCCTTATCGCCATCATCGCGGGATTGTTCCTCTGCTGGCGGCTGCGGGATACCCCGAGTGCCATGGGACTGCCGACAGTAGGCGAGTGGCGCAAGGATGCGATGGAGCTGGCCCAGCAGACCCAGGATGCGGGCCTCTCCCACCGCCAGATCCTGCGCAAATATGTGCTGGGCAACCCCTATATCTGGCTGCTCGCCTGCTGTTACGTGCTGGTCTATGTGGTGCGCACCGCCATCAATGACTGGGGCAATCTCTACATGACCGAGCAGCGCGGCTTCAATCTGATGAGCGCCAACTCGGCTATCTCCATGTTCGAGGTGGGAGGCTTTATCGGTGCGCTGGTGGCGGGCTGGGGATCGGACAAGCTGTTCAACGGCAACCGTGGCCCGATGAACCTCATCTTTGCGGTGGGGATCCTGCTGGCGGTGGGGTCGCTCTGGCTGATGCCCTTCTTCAGCTACGTGATGCAGGCGGCCTGCTTCTTTACCATCGGCTTTTTCGTGTTTGGCCCCCAGATGCTGATCGGCATGGCGGCGGCGGAGTGCTCCCACAAAAATTCGGCGGGGGCGGCCACCGGCTTTGTCGGCCTCTTTGCCTACATGGGGGCGGCGCTGTCGGGTTATCCGCTGGCCAAGGTGATGGAGATCTGGCACTGGAACGGCTTCTTCGTAGTGATCTCGGTGGCAGCGGGTGTCTCGGCCCTGCTGCTGCTCCCCTTTCTCAAAGCGCAGGCACCGCGCCCCCAGCCTGCCGAGATAACGTAATACTGGACTGAACGGGAGTTACACCTCCCGACCAGCCTGACAGACCCGGTTCTTGCCTTGCCGCTTGGCGCTGTAGAGCGCATGGTCGGCCTGAGTGAACAGAGGGTCAAAGTGCCACTCCCCTTGCCAGTGGGAGAGTCCCATGCTGACCGTGATGGAGAGGCCGCCCATGTTGCGGTTCGCGACCTCCTCCAGCAATCCCTCGCAGCGCTGCAGGGCCAGCACGCCGGGCTGCGAGAAGAGCAGCACAAACTCCTCGCCACCGAAACGACTGCACACCAGATCGGGCTGACTACCCAGATAGGCACCGAGCTCGGCCAGCACCCGATCACCCACCTCATGGCCATGCTGGTCATTGATCTGCTTGAAATCATCGATGTCGAGCACGGCCAGCGCGCCACTGTCACCCCACTTTTGCTGCTTCAGCTGCTCCATAAAGCCACGCCGGTTGAGCAGACCGGTAAGAGGGTCATGGCTAGCCTGCTGGCGCAGCGCCAGCGCACGATACTGGGTACAGAGCAGCAGCACCCCGAAGGTGGAAAGATAGCTCCCCATCAACATGGAGAGGAAGGGCAGCACATTGACCCCGCTCTTATCCATCAGCATCTGTACGTTGTCCTGCCAGAGGAACCAGAGCCGCATCAGGTAGAAGGCGTAGAGCAGCACGTTGACCAGGGTAAAGACCATCACCGCCGGCAGATAGTGGGGGTAACCGTGGCGCCAGACCAGATAGACGATCACCGCACCCAGCATCATGTAACTCAGGCAAGCCAGCAACACCCGGGACGCCATCCCCCCCTCCACAATGCACCAGCTCAGAAGCAGCAGATAGACCAGCATGAAGAGCCCCCCGGCACGCCAGTTCGGGGGCTGTCCGAAAAAGCGCTGCAGCGCCGGCGGCATCAACACAATGCAGAGTGTGATCAGGGTATTGGCCAGCCAGATGCCGGAGGAGCTGGGGAAAAATGCCTGTAACGAGAAAAGTATCTGGGCCACCAGCGCACAGAGACTGGACCACCACCATAACCCGATGCCCGGGATCTCCCGGTGGGTCGACCAGATAATGGAGAGCGTGATAAACCCGAGGCTATATCCCCCCAATGCCATCACCATCAGGGTAAATACATCCAGCTTCAGCAACAACGAGACATCCATATCAAAACCAGGCAGAGGGAGGTAAGTGAGTATATGAGAACCGTTTGCCAAGACCCAGAGACCCTGACTGTTTTCACAATAAAAACATATTGTTCGTCTGTTTTTCACACCACCAGATAACTCACACCATTCCGCTATAGCAGGTTTGAGATATGCAAGAAAGATAAGCCCAACCAGAATAGAGCCACATACGAGCCCCTCTCTATGTAACAAAATGTCTTGGGGATAATTTGGGCTTGAACCCACCCCATTAGATAGATATGTTGTTTTCGTGTGATTTTATGAATGAAGCCATGAGCAATAAATGTCTCTAACCTGTTGAGTCTTCTGACACAATCTGTTTTTGGTACATTTTTCACTCAACCACTATTCATAGCATCTCATATGGGGCTTTTGTCCCGCTCAAGACATTCATCCTGTCTTGCCTGTTGCCGGATGCAGCAGTCTCTTGTGCCACGGAGTCGCACGGGATCAGGTTCAAGGCCGAACACACCACCGACAGAGACGTCACTTATGATCAAAAAACTGATTCTTTCTACCCTGCTGTTTTGCGGGATCGCCACGGCGGCCCCGACCCCAGCCCCTAGCTCCACCCTGGATGCCGTGCTCGAACGCGGCGTGCTGCGAGTCGGTTTCGACGCCGGCTATCAACCCTTCGAGATGACCAACAAGCAGGGCCAATACATCGGCTTCGACGTGGATCTGGCCAAGATGGTCGCCAAAGAGATGGGCGTGAAGGTCGAATTCGTCAACACCGCTTGGGATGGCATCATTCCGGCGCTGCTGACCAACAAGTTCGACGTCATCATGGGCGGCATGACCGTCACTCCCCAGCGCAACCTGCGGGTCAACTTTGCCGATCCTTACATCGTGGTCGGCCAGACCATCGTCCTGCGCAAAGAGAAGGCGGGCGAAATCAAATCCTTCACCGACCTCAACGACCCGAAATACAAGATCGCGGTCAAGCTCGGCACCACCGGCGAACAGGCAGTCAAGCGCCTCATCCCCAAAGCTACCCTGCTGCAGTTTGAAACCCAGGATGACGCCAAGCTGGAAGTGATCAACGGCAAGGTCGATGCGTTCGTCTATGACCTGCCCTACAACGCTATTTTCGCCTCCCAGAATCAGGGCGCCGTGGTGCACCTCGACAAGCCGTTCACCTTCGAACCGCTGGCCTGGGCCATCCGCAAAGGGGATCAGGACACCCTCAACTGGTTTAACAACTACCTGCGCCAGATCAAGGGCGATGGCAGCTACGACCGTCTCTACAAGAAGTGGTTCGAATCCAACGCCTGGCTGAACCAGCTCAAATAACCTCCGGGGGGCGGCACATGCCGCCCCTGCACCACGCAGCTCCCCACACAATAACGAGAAGAGGTTGTGACTGTGCACACACCCAAACCGACAAGACAGATGGAAAAGCAGCCCAATCAGCTACTCTGGCATGGGGTTTTCCTGCTGATGCTGCTGGTTGCCGTATTCGGCATCTACAAGGCTGTCCAGTCAGTGGATTACACCTGGCGCTGGGAACGCATTCCCCAGTACATCGCCTATCAGGCGGAGCAGAAGAATCTGGCCGAATTTGACGGCACCGTGATGGCTGGCACCAGCGAGGCCGAGAAGGGCAAGCTGTTCCTGCAAGACGATCTCGACCCCAATGTGCGGCAAGTCATCGCCAGTACCGGCGTACAAGTCGCCGAAGGGGATACCGTTTTTCGTGGCGATACCCTCGACACCCAACTGAGCTGGACCGCAGGCCCCATCGCCTGGGGCGTCTGGGTCACCGTCAAGCTCTCGCTGGTGGCAGGCATCTTCGCCATCCTGCTCGGCACCCTGGCCGGGCTGGCGCGCCTCTCCCCCAATCCGGCCCTGCGCAATCTGGCCATCACCTATGTGGAGCTCATCCGCGGCACGCCGCTGCTGGTGCAGATCTTCATCGTCTACTTCTTTATCGGCACCGTGCTGAACCTCGACCGCTTCACCGCCGGGGTCGCCGCGCTGGCGGTCTTTACCGGCGCCTATGTGGCGGAGATCGTCCGCGCCGGTATCAGCTCCATCCACAAGGGGCAGATGGAGGCGGGCCGCAGCCTGGGTATGACCTCCGCCCAGACCATGCGCTATGTCATCCTGCCGCAGGCGTTCAAGCGGGTACTGCCACCGCTGGCAGGCCAATTCATCAACCTGATCAAGGACTCCTCGCTGGTCTCGGTCATCTCCATCACCGATCTGACCAAGGCCGGTCGCGAGGTGGTGAGCTCCACCTTCAGTCCGTTCGAGGTGTGGTTTACCGTCGCCTTGCTCTATCTGGTGCTCACCGGCACCCTCTCTTTTCTGGTACGCCGTCTCGAGGTGAAATATGCGAAAAGCAACTGATCCCATCATCAAAGCGACCGGCGTAGAGAAGTTCTACGGTAGCGAAGTGCACGCCCTGAAAAATGTCAGCACCGAGGTGGCCGAAGGGGAAGTGGTGGTGATCGTCGGCCCCAGCGGCTCGGGCAAGTCCACCTTCCTGCGCACCCTCAACCAGCTGGAGACCATCAACGACGGCAATATCGTGGTCGATGGAATCAGCCTGACCGAACCGGGCGATGTCAACAAGCTGCGGGAAGAGGTGGGCATGGTGTTTCAGTCCTTCAACCTCTTCCCCCACCTGACGGTGCTGGATAATATCTGCCTCGCTCCGCAGAAGGTGCGTGGCCTGTCGCGCCGTGAGGCCGAAGACAGAGCCAAGGCGCTGCTGCTGAAAGTGGGGCTGTCGGTGAAAGCGGCCAGCTATCCCTCCCAACTCTCCGGCGGTCAGCAACAGCGGGTGGCCATCGCCCGGGCGCTCGCCATGCAGCCACGCATCATGCTGTTTGACGAGCCCACCAGTGCGCTCGACCCCGAAATGGTGGGGGAAGTGCTGGATGTGATGAAGGGGCTGGCCCGCGAAGGAATGACCATGGTGGTGGTGACCCACGAGATGGGCTTTGCCCGCGAGGTAGCGGATCGGGTGCTCTTTATGGAGAGTGGCGAACTGCTGGTGGATGAAAAACCTGCAGACTTCTTCGACAATCCCCCCTCCCCGCGTCTGCGCCAGTTCCTCAGTCAGGTGCTGTAGCCAACATGCTCTGCTGGATAAACGAAGAGGGACCGCAAGGTCCCTCTTCTTGTGTTTCACGCTGAGCAGACTCAACCCAGCTGAACCCGAGTGCCCATCTCATCGGCTCAGCGCGGGGACTTTCCCAGATAGCGCTCCACGATCACTTTCACCCCGTCACGTTTTTTGAGCTGATAGAGCTCCTTGTCAAACTGGTCGATAAAGGCCTGTTTGTAGGGGTACTCCCCCTTGCGGCTGTAGCCGAGAAACCCCTGCTCCTTGCTGAGTACCGGACCCTGTTTGAGCAGGGACATATCGGCCACTGCCAGCTGATCGGCCTTTATCATGTTGAGTAACTCATAGAGCAGGGAGAGGCGATCATTGATGGTGCAATCGACCCGGCCGCGGACAATCTTGAGCAGGTTCTCCCGATTGCTTTTCACCTCCTCCACGTCGATCTGCTTCTCCTTCACCGCCTGCCAGAAGGCATCGCCGCCAACGGCAAAGCCGGCGTTCATGCCAAAGCGCAAACCGTGATAGTCGAGCGGAAACCTGGACTGCGGGGTATTGGCTGCCACACTGGCGCCGCACATCACCACCAGCTCCTCATCCAGCATCGGCTGGGAGTAGGGCCACATATAAGGGCGGGTATCGGGCATGTAGTAGGGTGGAAAAATGGCGAAGGCGGTCCCCTGTTCCACCATGCTCAGACCGCGCCGCCACGGCATCGGCTTGAGCACCACCTCATAGTCAGGCATGGCAGAGGTTACCTCTTGGATGATGTCGGCATAGATCCCCCTGACCTCCTCCCCCTCCTGCCAGGAGTAGGGGGGATAAGCGGCATCCGCCAGGATCTCGACTCGGGTCTTGGCGTGCGCCATCATGCACAACCCCAGTAACAAGCAACACCAGACGCGCATAAGCCAGCACCTCCTGAAAAAGCCTGCATCAAGCATAGCCATCCGCCGCGCCTTCCTCTGCTGCCGAGCCATATTTCATGCCATCTCTTCGTTGGCTGAAAAAATGTTAATGAAATATTAAAACCATCCTTTATGCTGGAGAGCAATTGCTCTGAATGGATGGCCGCATATGGATGTGCAACTGCTTCTGCTCTACCTCTCCCCGGTTTTTCTGGCCTTTATCGGCTGGGAGATGCTCTACCTGCGCAAACATGGCGCGGCCTTTCCCACTGCCACCTACCAGTGGCGGGATCTGTTCGCCAACGCCGCCCTGGCCCTGATGCACCAAGGGGGCGATGCGCTGGCGGCCATTGCCATTGCTTATCTGTATGACACCCTCTGGGGCTGGCGACTGTTCGATATCGAGCTTAATCTCTGGAGTGTGCTACTGCTGTTCCTGCTGCAGGATCTCTGCTATTGGCTGTTCCACTTCACCAGCCACCATGTGCGCTGGCTGTGGGCCTCCCACGTGGTGCACCACAGCTCGGAGCGACTCAATCTCTCCACCGCCTTTCGCCAGAGCCTGATGTATCCCATCTCCGGCATGTGGCTGTTCTGGATCCCGATGATTGTCATCGGCTTCCCGCCCGAGGCGGTGGTCGCCACCGTGCTGCTGAGCCTGGGTTTTCAGTTTTTCGTCCACACCCAGGTGGTGGGCAAGCTCGGCTGGCTGGAGTGGATCTTCAACACCCCCTCCCACCACAGGGTGCACCACGCCAGCAACGCCAAGTACATAGACCGCAACTTCGCCGGGGTGCTGATCATCTGGGATCGGCTGTTCGGCACCTTTGTCGAAGAAGATCCGGCCGAGCCATGCCGCTTCGGCATCACCAAGCCGATCCACAGCTTCAACCCCCTCACCCTCACCTTCCACGAGTGGCGCGACATGCTGCATGACGCCCGTGGCCTACCCTGGCGACAAAAACTCGCGGTGCTGTTTGGCAAACCGGCCGGACCTGCCAGCCGCTGAGCCTTCGCATCGAATAGCAACTCCCGGATAGCAAGCCCCTGATAACCAGTCCCTGATAACAAGAGAGCGCCACAGTGGCGCTCTCTTATGGTCAGTCACCTCTTCGATGTCAGAGATGGGCGAACGACCAGACGGCGGGGATCAGGCTCAGCAAGGTCACTCCGGCCAACAGCCGCTCGCGGCCACTCAGGCAAAGATCTGCGCCCAGCTGACGACGGCTGTAGAGAAACAGCAGCAGACCCGGCCCGTAGAGCAACAACGACAGCAGCAGATACTCCACCCCGGCGGCATAGAGCAGCCAGAATCCGTAACCGCTCGACACCAGTGCCACTGCCCGCATCAGGCCTCGGCCCTGCCCACTCTCTCCCTCCTTGCTGAACGAAAGCTTGAGCAAAAACAGCCCGATCAGCAGGTAAGGCACCAAAATCATAGAGGTCGATATAAGCAGCAAACTGGTGTAGCCCTTGCCGAGCAGCCATACCAGCAGCAGGCAAGTCTGCACCGTCAGGCTGGTGAGCCAGAGCGAGGCGATAGGCGTCCCATTGCGGTTCTGGCGCCGGAAGATGGCGGGAAACGCACCGTGGCGGGCTGCGCTGAACGGTACCTCGGCCGAGAAGAGGGTCCAGCTCACGTAGGAGGCGAGCACCGAGACGATAAGGCCGACGCTGATGAACAGCTTGCCCCAGGATCCGGTCATCTGGGCCATCAGCCCTGCCATGGAGGGGTTGGGCAGCGCCGCCAGCTCGGGTCGGCTCAATATTCCGAGCGCCAGCACCGAGATAAGCACATAGAGCAGCAGTGCCAACACGACCCCCAGTACGGTGGCCGTGCCCACATCCCGCCGGTTTCTGGCGCGGGCCGACAACACCGCTGCCCCCTCGATACCGGTGAAGACCCAGAGAGTGATCAGCATGGTATTGCGCACCTGCTCGGAGACCGGTACCGCCAGGGTGCTGCCCTGCTGATCCGCCGCGAAGGTGACCGGATCGAACCAGTAGCAGGCGAACAGGATAAACAGCAGCAGCGGCAGGCTTTTGGCCAGGGTCGCCACCAGATTGAACAGCGCCGCCTGCTGCACGCCGCGGGCCACCAGCAGGTGCACCGCCCAGAGGATGCAGGACTCGCCGACAAACGCCGCCAGAGTGTTGCCCTCACCAAACCAGATCTGCTCGGGGGTGTCGACAAAGCTGCCCAGCGCGGCAAAGGCAATCACCAGATAGCCCACCACGCCGATGGTGGCGCAGAGCCAGTACCCCCAGGCGGAGAAGAATCCCACCAGCTCGCCAAAACCGGCGCGGGCGTAACTGTAGATGCCGCCGTCGAGATCGGGCCTTAACCGCGACAGATAGAGAAAACTCATGGCGAGCGCCAGGATGCCCACACCCGTCACGCCCCAGCCGATCAGCACGGCGCGGGCGCCTGCCACCTCGGCCATGTTCTGGGGCAGGCTAAAAATCCCCGCCCCCACCATGGAGCTGAATACCAGCGCGGTGAGGGACCAGAGCCCAATCTTGTTCTCTTTCATGGGGGCTCCTCCTTAGCGCAACCGGCTGCTCAGCGCCTGAATATGCTCGGGGCCTATGCCGCAGCAACCGCCGATGAGGTTTGCCCCGGCCGCGCGCCAGCGCTCGGCCCAGCCAAGGTAATCCAGCGGTCCCAGATCGGTGCGGATCTCGTCCAGCCCATCGTTGGCGGTGGCCTCTTTGGGTTGCGGCGGGAAGGCGTTGGCGTAAGCACCGAGGCGAATGTCTGCGCGGCCCAGCGCCTGCAATCGGGCGCGAGCAACCTCGAGGGCCCCCTCGATCACCTCGGGCTGACAGCAGTTGAACAGGATGGCATCGACCTCGGCCGCCACTAACGTGGTCACCGCATCAGCCACCTGCTCGCCGGAACGCAGTCGCGGTTCGTTGCCCGGCGCCTCATCTTCCAGCGTGAAGGAGACCCAGAACGGCTTGCCGTCATCAGGCAGCAGCGCTTTCAGGGCCAGTGGCTCGGCAATCAGGCTCATGGTCTCGGCCAGCCAGATATCCACATAAGGGGATAGCGCCCGAATAAGCGGCATCGCAAGCTCGCTCACCCGGTCCGCCTTGAACAGGTCGGCACGGTAGGAGCCAAACAGCGGTGGCAGAGAACCCGCCACCTGCACGGCGCCCTTCTGCTCGTCAGCCACTTCGCGGGCCAGTTGACCAGCCAGCGCTGCCAGCCCCTCCCCGTCGGCAAAGAAACGCTCATCGCCGATATGAAACGGCACCAGCGCATAGCTGTTGGTGGTAATGACCCTGGCCCCGCTCGCCACATAGGCCTGATGCACATCACGCACCGTCTCTGGGGCCTCCATCAAGGCCAACGCCGACCATTCGGGCTGACGAAACGGTGCCCCCCGCCGTGCCAGCTCGCGCCCCATGCCCCCATCCAGCACCCACAATTCCCTGGTTTCCATCTGTCGTGTCTCTTTGTTTTATGCGTTGTTTATTTGCGTATTTATCTGTTTGTTTTGTTGATCTGCGGTTTCGCATCGAATCGCTGCAGATCGTCCCGCTTCATCCTGGGAAGCCCTTTTATTATATAGCCATAAAAACATATGGATGTTTAGATGGCCAAAACAAGATAAAGCAAAGCGCCACGGGCGGCAATCAGTATCAGCAGAAATCAGCGTGCAAACGGCGAGGCAAACGCAGAAATGCAAGAGGCCACCCGAAGGTGGCCTCATCACTATCTTGATCTGCTGGTAACTTAACGCCCGGCCAGCACTCGCTTGATCTGTTTGACCCAGTCGGAGACCCGACCCTGCTGCGGCAAACCGCGCCAGATCTGCTCCCACTGGGCAGGGCTGAGCGGACGACCGAGGCGACGCTGCACACCCGCATAGAGGTAGTCATGGGCCGTGGTGGCCGCATGCTCGGAGGTGAGGAATTTGGAGACCGGATCGGTCAACCGCACATCCCGCATGCCGAGCAGCGGATAGTCGTTGTGCACCGCCGCCAGCATGGTCTCGCGCATGGCCGACTCGATGTAGCCACGGGCAAACAGAGCGGTCACCGACTCCAGCGATCCCTGATCCGGGCCGTGATACTGCTCGTCAAAGACCGGGCTCGGCTCTGCCATGCCACTTTGTACCACCGCATCGGGATCCGGCTGCGGCACGACCACGGCAGGCTTGGGGGCTACCGGCTTGGCTGCCACTGTGGCTTTGCGCGGCGCACTCTGACTACAGGCACCCAGTGCCAGGGCGAGCGCGACACAGGCCAGCGCACGGGAATGAGACTGCATCTTCATGACTCTTATGTCGCTCCTTTTACGATTCCTGAGCTGGCTTCTCGGCCACAGCCGGTTCGACCCGGGTAACCAGCAGCTGATCAATCTTGTAACTGTCGATATCGACCACTTCGAACTTGTAACCGGCGTATTTGACCGAGTCAGTGCGCTTGGGGATCTTGCGCAGCATGTACATGATAAAGCCGGCGATGGTCTCGTAGTTCTGGTTCTCGGGGAACTCTTCGATATCGAAGGCGCGCATCACGTCGGAGATGGGGGTGACCCCGTCCACCAGCCAGGAGTTCTCATCGCGCTGGACGATCTGCTCTTCCACCACGTGGGTCGCCCACTCGCCCATGACGGTGCTCATCAGGTCGTTCATGGTGACAATCCCCACCACCAGCGCGTACTCGTTCATCACCACGGCAAAGTCGCCACGATGATTCTTGAAGTACTCCATCGCCTCATAGAGGTTCAGGGTATCGGGGATGATGATGACGTTCTGCACCAGGTTGCCACCGATCAGGTCGATGCTCTGGCCGCCGATAACGCGGATCAGCAGCTCTTTGGCATCGACAAAGCCCTTGATGCTGTCGAGGTTGTGGTCACAGACCAGAAACTTGTTGTGGGGATGTTCGGCGATCTTCGCCTTGATGCTCTCTTCACTCTCTTGCAGGGTGAAGTAGATGAGGCTCTCGCGGGCCGTCATGGCAGAGGTGACACCAAGGGACTGCAACTCGAACACGTTCTCGATGAGCTGATGCTCCTCGCGCTGGATAACCCCCGCCTCGGCACCGGCATCCATCACCGCATAGATATCGTCGGAGGTGATCTCGTCGTTACGCACCGTGGAGACGCGCATCAGACGGAACAGGGAGTTGGCCAATCCGTTGAAGACCCACACCAGCGGCATCAGCACGGTGACGAAGAAGAGCATGGGGCGCACCACCACCACGGCAATCTGCTCGGGCATGGTCATAGCCAGACGCTTGGGCATCAGATCGGCGATCAGGATAAACATACCGGTGACGAACACGAAGGAGGCACCGGAGCTGATCTCGCCAAGCCAGGGCCCTTGGTAGAACTGGGAGACAATCCCCTTGATGGCGGGGTTGAGGGCAGACTCACCCAGAATACCGCCCAGAATGGCGACGGTATTGAGGCCAATCTGCACCACGGTGAAAAAGTTGCCCGGCTGGGCCTGCAGGGCCAGCACCTTTTCGGCCTGGCGATTACCTTCATCCGCCATCACCTGCAATTTGATTTTGCGAGACGCGGCGAGAGAGATCTCGGAGAGGGAGAAGAACACACTGCCGCCAACCAGCAGCATTAAAAAGAACAAACTATCGGCAAAACTCATGATTAACCTATTGCTACACCCGCCTTAGCACAAGACGGCAAACTGGGCCCGGGAGACCGGACCGTGAACCCATCCGGGACTCACACAGGGGGAGTATTCTATCAGAAAACAGCCAGTTGGGGGCTTTATCTTACTCCGACCAGTTATGCAACAAAAAAGGCGCTTCACGCGCCTTTTTATTCACTTCCGGTTAGCCCTTGCCCAGCAAGGTGCCCAGATCGTCCGCCTTGGTGTGGCGCACATCCTTACCTTTCACGTAGTAGACGATATACTCGCAGATGTGCTGGCAACGATCGCCGACCCGCTCGATGGCCCGCGCCGCCCACAGGACGTTGAGCACCTGGGGGATGGTGCGGGGATCTTCCATCATATAGGTCATCAGCTCACGGATGATGGACTCGTACTCGCGGTCTACCTTGTCATCTTCCTTGTAGACCGCCAGCGCCGCATCCAGATCCATGCGGGCGAAAGCGTCGAGTACATCGTGCAGCATCTTGATGGTGCGACGGCCCATGTTCTCCAGCGACACCAGCGGCGGCTGCGGCTTGTTGGCGTTGTCGGTCAGCATGCGGGCGATCTTGTCGGCCACGTCGCCAATGCGCTCCAGATCGGTGATGGTCTTGATGATGGCCATCACCAGTCGCAGGTCGGAGGCAGTCGGCTGACGCTTGGCGATGATGCGGGTGCACTCCTCGTCGATCGCCACTTCCATCGCGTTGACCTTGTGGTCGTTGGCCACGATTTTGCGCGCCGCATCGAGATCCTGATCGTGGATCGCCGCGATGGCGTCGGTGAGCTGCTGCTCCACCAGACCGCCCATCACCAGCACCTGGTTACGCACGCTCTCTAGCTCGGCATTGAACTGACCGGAGATGTGTTTATTGAGGTTCATATTGTCCATACAAATAATCCTTGATTGCTCCGATTATGCCTTAGCCGTTGAACCGACTGCCAATCTGTTTGCTGAGATTCATCCTCTCCTCTCCTTAGCCGTAACGACCGGTAATGTAATCTTCGGTCTTTTTCTTGGCCGGGGTGGTGAAAATGGTATTGGTATCCGAGTACTCGATAAGCTCGCCCATATACATGAAGGCGGTCTGATCCGACACGCGCGCAGCCTGTTGCATGTTGTGGGTCACGATCACCACGGTGAACTGGCTCTTGAGCTCGTTGATCAGCTCCTCGATGGTGAGGGTGGAGATGGGGTCGAGCGCCGAGGTCGGTTCATCGAGCAGCAACACTTCCGGCTCGATGGCGATGGCACGGGCAATCACCAGACGCTGCTGCTGACCACCGGAGAGACCGAAGGCGTTGTCGTGCAGACGATCCTTCACCTCGTCCCACAGGGCCGCACCACGCAGGGAGCGCTCGGCCGCTTCATCCAGAGTGCGACGATCGTTGATCCCCTGCAGGCGCAGACCATAGACCACGTTCTCGTAGATGGACTTGGGAAACGGGTTCGGGCGCTGGAACACCATGCCCACCTGACGGCGCAGGGCGGAAACATCAACGCTCTTGTCATAGATGTTGTGGCCGTGCAGTTGGATTTCCCCCTCGATGCGGCAGATCTCCACCAGATCGTTCATCCGGTTGATGCAGCGCAGCAGGGTCGATTTGCCACAGCCTGACGGGCCGATAAAGGCGGTCACCTGCCCTTTGGGGATCTTCATGTTGACGTTGAACAGCGCCTGCTTGCTGCCGTAGTACAGGTTGAGATCCTTCACCTCCAGCGCGGTCTGCTCCGGGGTCAGGTTGAGCAGGTCCAGCGCGGTGTGCTGGGTAGACGTGGTCGTTACGTTGATCATCTGTTACCTCAAAATCTATCTGGAGTGGCCGGACAGCTGCCGGCGCCCCTCACGTATTGGTGCAGAGAGATGGCGGCTCGCGCTCGGCCGCCCCTCTGTTATCTCACTCTTGTATCACTCAAGCGGCGCCGGATTAATGCTCCAGCGACCGGAATTTCTCGCGCAAGTGGTTACGAATACCGATAGCGGTCAGGTTCAGACCCACGATCACCGTCACCAGCAGGAAGGAGGTGGCGTAGACCAGCGGGCGGGCCGCCTCGACGTTGGGGCTCTGGAAGCCGACGTCATAGATGTGGAAGCCCAGGTGCATGAACTTGCGCTCCACATGCAGATACGGGAAGTTGCCATCCATCGGCAGGGTCGGTGCCAGTTTCACCACCCCCACCAGCATCAGCGGCGCCACTTCACCGGCTGCACGGGCAATCGCCAGAATAAGGCCGGTCATGATGGCCGGGCTCGCCATCGGCAGCACGATGCGCCACAGGGTCTCGGCCTGGGTGGCGCCCAGTGCCAACGAGCCCTGACGGATGGTGCTCGGGATCCGCGCCAACCCCTCTTCGGTGGAGACAATCACCACCGGTAGGGTCAGGATGGCCAGGGTCAGCGCCGACCAGATCACGCCGGGTGAGCCAAAGGTCGGGCTCGGCAGCGCTTCCGGGTAGAACAGCTGATCCAGCGAACCACCGAGCGTGTAGACGAAGAAGCCCAGACCAAACACGCCGTAGACGATGGAGGGCACGCCCGCCAGGTTGATCACCGCAATGCGGATGATCTTGGTCAGGCTGTTCTTGCCTGCGTATTCGTGCAGGTAGACTGCCGCCACCACCCCCAGCGGGGTCACGATGATCGCCATCAGGAACACCATGAACACAGTGCCGAAAATGGCCGGGAACACCCCGCCCTCGGTGTTGGCTTCACGGGGATCGTCAGAGACGAACTTGCCGATCTGGTGGAACCAGTGACCCACCTTGGCCAGCAGGCTCATGTCGTTGGGCCATACCACGTCCAGTACCTTGGACATCGGCATGGTCACCAGCTCGCCACGCATATCCTTGACGGTGATGGCGTCGCGGTCCGCTTGGCTACGCAGGGAGAAGAGCTCTTTTTCCAACACCTGATAGCGATCGTTGAGGGCCTGACGCTCGCTGGCCAGTTCGGCTTTGAGCTGATCGGTCAGCTTGTCATCCAGCTCGGCCTTGCGCTCTTTCAGGCGCAGCCGCTCCAGTTGATAGTTGATGCTGCCGATGTCCCCTTTTTGCAGATCGTTGGCCTGTTCTGAAAGGGCATTGGCTCGCGCCAGCACCCGCTGCAGGGCAGGATGCAGATCAGAGGTGAGCTCGCGGCCATCCTCTTTCACCCCGACGATATAGCCATAGAAGTTGCCGTTGGTGGCACGCTCAACCATGGCCAGCTCGGCTGGCTGACTCTGGGACTTGATGTCCGTCTCCAGCACCCAGCGAAAATCGAGGTCAACGAACTCACGGTTGCCGGTCTTGACCAGATAACGGGTCAGCAGCTCGCGCTCTTCCCCTTCCAGTGGCAGACCTGCGGCTCGCAGTCGCTCCACCGGAACCTGCTCGCGATCGTTGATCTCGCCGATCAGTACGCTCTTGCTGCCGCTGGCGTCTTCCAGCTGCCACTCATAGATGGGGTGCGGCCAGAAGTAGACCAGACCACGCCAGCCGATCAGCAGTAGCAGACCCAGTACCGCCACCAGACTCAGACTGACGGCACCGCCGGTCATCCAGATCCAGGGGGCCCCTGATTTAAACCACTTACCCATTGTCGATTCCTTGTCCATTACAGAGTCGCCCCTTACATCGAGCTGTATTTTTCACGCAACCGCTGACGGACAAACTCGGCCAGGGTGTTGAACAAAAAGGTGAACACAAACAGGACGAAGGCCGCGAGGAACAGTACCCGATAGTGGGAGCTGCCCACTTCCGATTCCGGCATCTCCACCGCGATGTTGGCGGCGAGGGTGCGCAGCCCCTGGAACATGGAGAAGTCCATGATGGGGGTGTTGCCGGTAGCCATCAGCACGATCATGGTCTCGCCCACGGCGCGGCCAAGACCCATCATCACCGCAGAGAAGATGCCCGGGCTGGCAGTGAGGATCACCACCCGGCTCAGGGTCTGCCACGGGGTGGCCCCCAGCGCCAGCGAGCCCTGGGTCAGGTGCTTGGGCACCGAGAAGACCGCATCTTCAGCGATGGAGAAGATGGTGGGGATGACCGCAAAGCCCATGGCGATACCGACCACCAGCGAGTTGCGCTGGTCAAACTTGATGCCCATTTCGTGAGTCAGCCAGATGCGCGAATCACCGTGCATAAAGGCATTCTCGATGAGCGGGCTCAGGGCGAAGGCACCCCAGCCAATCAGCAGCAGCACCGGGATCAGCAGGATGGCGTGCCACCCCTCCGGCAGCCAGGACTTGCCGCGCTCCGGCAGATAGTTCCAGAGCAATGCAGTCAGCAGCATCCCCATCGGCAGCAATATCAGCAGCAGGATCACCCCGGGCAAGGCCCCCTCGATGATCGGCGCCAGCCACAGACCCGCCAGGAAGCCCAAGATAACAGTCGGCAGCGCCGCCATGATCTCGACCGTCGGCTTGACGTATTTGCGCAGCCCCGCCGACATGAAGTAGGCGGTATAGATGGCACCAGCCACGCCGAGCGGCACAGCAAACACCATGGCGTAGAAAGAGGCTTTCAGCGTACCGAATACCAGCGGCACCAAACTCAGCTTGGCTTCAAAGTCATTGCTGGCGGAGGTGGATTGCCACACATACTGGGGCTCCGGATACCCTTCATACCACACCTGTTGCCAGAGGGCAGACCAGGTCACTTCGGGGTGCTCGTTCTCCACCGAGAAGAGCTTGAAGGTATTCCCTTGCTGCATCAGCAACAGGTTGTGACGGGGGGAGATGGCCAGGGCAGAGAGTTCGCCCCCTTCCACCGTCTCGGTCAGCAGCTTGGTCTCGCCAGTGGCATGGAAGAAACTGATGATGCCGTCCTTGTCGGCACTGATGAAGCCTTTGCGAAAGTGCTCGGGAGTCAGCAGATCTACCGCGCCATCGCCCTTGAAGTCACGAATTTGGGTGAACTGGCGTTTGCCATCCTTCGCCACTTCGAACCACTGGGAGATGACGCCGTTGTCATTACCCACCAGCAGCGAAGAGGCGCCGGAGAGCAGCTGAACCCGGGTCACATTGGCGTTGGGTGCATTGATCTCCAGCACGTTGCGCAGGGAGATTTCGCTCAGGTTATGAATGTCATAGACGGAGAGGCGATTGCCCTCGCGCACGAACAGGATCCGCAGATTGGGGGTCAGCAACATCTGATCCACATGGCGCGGCAGGGAGGGAATCGTGTAGTTTTCACTGCTCCACTCAATCTCCCCAGAGATGAAGTTCTCCTCACCGTTCATCACAGTCATCACACCACGACCATCTTCGGTCACGGCGGCGGTCGCCATCTTGTCCTTGGTGGCTTCGAACACCATCAGTTGCAGTGCCTTCCCTTGCGGGTCGATCACCACCGGCTCTTCGCCGAAGGGATATTGCAGGCTGGGTTCAATCACCCGCACATCGTTGGGATAGGAGACCTTGAACGCTGGCTGGACGACCTGCGCCTTACCATCGGCAAAGCCGTAGGCGATCAGCCGCTGACCAGGAGCAGGGGTCGCTACCGTGGTGATGTCACCAGCAACCTGGGTCTGACCCAGTGACTGGCCGACCTTGATCTTGTCATCTCCCTGCACCGCAAAGAAGTTGACCTGCCCTTTATCGCTGAAGCGATAGCCGATCTCGTTCTGCTCTTCCACGCCGAGCCAGGCGGTCTTCCCTGCGGCAGGCAGGGTAAACGAGGCTGTCGGCTCCATGGAGGCGCCATTGAAGATGGGTTTCACCACATAGAGCAGATAAAAGAAGATAAGCAGCAGCGCCACCAGTACCAGGGCTCCGCCTGTGGTGACGCCATATTTGGCCAATTTATCCTTGATCCGGCGTTTTCTACTGCCCGCCATGACCAGGTTTAACGATTCCGATGACATGCAAGACCTCAATGTAAGCTAGGCTTCGCGGCATTATATGGCGGTTGCATGACAGTTTTGTTACATCGAGAGCGCTTTAACCGAGGTTGTTAGGGGAAAAATGGGCGGGGATCCCTTCGAAGGCGGGCGAGCGTAATGTATTGTTTATAAAGGGATATTTATGCTTATAATCAGCAAGGGCAGCCTGCGCTGCCCCCGAATGATTCAGGAAAGGGTATCGTTTGATTGTTGCAACGCCAGTTTGGCCGCCTTTTTCTCGGCGCGGCGGCGCTTGAAGAAGGCCGACAACTGGGCCGAGCAGGCATCGGCCAGCACACCGCCGGTCAGCTCGACGCTGTGATTGTGGCGCGGGTCCTGCAAGATCTCGAACACCGACCCCGCGGCACCGGTCTTGAGATCTCGGGCGCCGTAAACCACCCGCTTGACCCGGCTATGGATCAGCGCACCGGCACACATACAGCAGGGCTCCAGCGTCACATAAAGAGTGGTGTCGAGCAGGCGGTAGTTCGCCAGCTGCTTGCCCGCCGCCCGGATTGCCATCACCTCGGCATGGGCACAGGCATCGTGTTCGCTGATGGAGCGGTTCCACCCCTCTCCCACCATCTGACCATCCAGCACCAGTACGGCACCGACCGGGATCTCGCCAATCCCTTCGGCCCGGGCGGCCAATGCCATGGCATGGCGCATCCACTGTTCGTCCTGCTCGGTCTGACTCGGTATTTCTGGGACCTCTGATGGTTTCACGCCCATCCCCTCTTTATATTGTTCAATTGTGCTGTTTACATTCCAGCTATCCACATCTGTCAGATAATTCCATAGATAGCAGGCATGATAGCTCGCGGTGACAGGGCGGCGATTATGCCAAATCTGCACGTCAGACCCAAGCCGCATCCCGACTGAGCAATAAAGAAGCAATCGGCATCTCTATGATAAAAAAGGAGTTGCACCCGTTTGGCCATGCTATTAGACTTCCTCCCCGTCAGCCGAGTCTGACTCCGTCGGTGTGTAGCGCAGCCAGGTAGCGCATCTGCATGGGGTGTAGAGGGTCGGAGGTTCGAATCCTCTCACACCGACCATTTTCCCCGAGAATAGCCCAGTCAAACGACTGGGCTATTTTTTTGCCTCCGATTTATCCTCCTGACAACGCCAGTCCACCAAGAACAAAAAACACTCGGAACCACTTGAATCTTTTTGCCGAACTCATTAAGATGCGCAACTTTCCGCCGGTAGACAACACAGGGAGGTGGAAACACGAGTGAAGGGATCACTGTCCGGCTTGCGTGCAACACAGGACTAGGCATGAACCAGAACACCGATTTCGCACCCGTCATTACGCTTTATTCCGTTCCTCACGACACCCCTTGCCACACCGAAAGCGAAAATGAACAGGTCATCCAGCTGGATGTGATCGATCTTGCCGAACCGGATGATGACTATTGAGCCCGGCCAGATGGCCGCTCAATCACTGGGGCATCGCCTGTTCAACACACTCAGTTTCACACCCTTGGCGAGAAATCTGCAAAAAACGACAAACTGCTAATTCTATCAAGGATGGCAGTATTATTGACTGATGTATCTCCCCCTTTCCTCCCCGGCATTCCCCCCGACAACTGATACAAACCTACGTTATTGCACTTCACTTTCCATCGCTGCAACCGCTGGTGCCAAGAGAGCCTGCATCACCACACCAAGTTTAAAACGCACGTTCACCAATCAGGTCTAGCATTAGCAAAACATTCATTGCCACATTCAAACGCGCTTTATACGGCTGTTTTGGCAAAGCCTGGAGTTAGGTCGGGATTTGTTTTTGCATTTGTAATTTTATTACGTAATAAGTTACAAAATGAGGGGCAGGGTAACAGCCCAAATTAGCCGTTGTCCGATGGGAAAAAGCAGGAGCATAACCATCTGCGTAGAGCTTTTATACCAATCCAATAAAGCAATAAAAAACATCAACTTAACTATATCCAAAAAACAAGTGTTTAAAAAAAACTGTTGACGTACTCAACAATATTTCGCACCTTATCAATCGTGTTATCCCGTTGTTGCGGGAACGTTTCAGGAACAGGGATTCTACTTTAGTCGTAGTTAGTAAGTTCAAAATGTAATTCTCAAAGGAGTGAACCTTATGTCGGCACCGGCTCAGACCCACTGCAGCGCCCGCCTTCGCATCCAGGGCGAGATGCTACCCGAATACGCGCAAATTCTGACGCCGGACGCGGTGGCTCTGGTCTCCGAACTGGTGGAACGTTTTGCTCCCCAAAGAGGGGAATTGCTGAAACAACGTGTGGCACGCCAGGCCCGTATCGATGGCGGCGAGCTGCCGGACTTCCTGCCGGAAACCGCCCACATCCGTGAAGGTGACTGGACCATTCGCGGCATTCCCGCCGACCTGCAAGACCGCCGTGTGGAGATCACCGGCCCGGTCGAGCGCAAGATGGTGATCAACGCCCTCAACGCCAACGTCAAGGTGTTCATGGCGGACTTCGAGGATTCGCTGGCCCCCGCCTGGAATAAGGTGATCGAGGGTCAAATCAACCTGCGCGATGCGGTCAACGGCACCATCTCTTACACCAATCCGGAAGGTAAGGCTTATACCCTGAACGCCGATCCGGCCGTCCTCATCTGCCGGGTGCGCGGTCTGCACCTGCCGGAAAAACATGTCACCTTTGATGGCGAGCCGATCCCCGGTGGCCTGTTCGATTTTGCTCTCTACTTCCTGCACAACTATCAGGCGCTGCTGGCCAAAGGCTCGGGCCCCTACTTCTACGTGCCCAAGTTGCAGAGCCATCTGGAAGGGCGCTGGTGGAGCGAGGTGTTCGCCTGGACCGAGGACAAGTTCGGTCTGCCCCGTGGCACCATCAAGGCCACCGTGCTGATTGAAACCCTGCCAGCCGTATTCGAGATGGATGAGCTGCTCTATCAGATGAAAGATCACATCGTCGCCCTCAACTGCGGCCGCTGGGACTACATCTTCAGCTACATCAAGACCTTGAAGAACCATCCGGATCGGGTACTGCCTGATCGTCAGGTGGTGACCATGGACAAGCCGTTCCTCTCCGCCTACTCGCGGCTGCTGATCAAAACCTGTCACAAGCGCGGTGCGCTGGCGATGGGTGGCATGGCCGCCTTTATTCCGGCCAAGGATGCGGCCGTCAACGAGCAGGTCTTCGCCAAGGTCAAGGCCGACAAGGAACGCGAAGCCAACAACGGCCACGACGGTACCTGGGTCGCCCACCCTGGCCTTGCCGACACCGCCATGGCGGTGTTCAACGCCACCATTGCGGCGGGTGCCAAGAACCAAATCGGCGTGCTGCGCGAGCAGGATGCCCCCATCACCGCCGCCGACCTGCTGGCACCCTGTGAGGGCGAGCGGACCGAGGCAGGGATGCGCACCAATATCCGGGTTGCCCTGCAATATCTGGAGGCCTGGATCAACGGCAACGGCTGCGTGCCTATCTACGGTCTGATGGAAGATGCCGCCACCGCCGAGATCTCCCGCACCTCCATCTGGCAGTGGATCCGCCACGGCAAGAGCCTGTCTAATGGCAAGGTAGTGACCAAGGAGCTGTTCCGCCAGATGCTGGCCGAGGAGCTGGAGGTGGTCAAAGCCGAGGTGGGTACTGCGCGCTGGCAGGCAGGACGCTTTGCCGAGGCAAGTGAGCTGATGGAAGAGATCACCTGCGCCGACACACTGATCGATTTTCTGACGCTGCCCGGTTACGAGCGGCTCTGAATCACGGGCCCCCAGCGGGGCTCGCCAATAACAAGTCAATGGAAACGTGAAATCAATGAAAGAGGGAACTGATATGGCACTGACCCGTGAGCAACAGATCCAGGCTATCGAGAAAGACTGGGCGGAAAACCCCCGCTGGAAAGGGATCAAGCGCGGCTACAGCGCCGAAGACGTGGTGAATCTGCGCGGCAGCTTGCAGCCGGTACACACTCTGGCCCAGCGTGGTGCCGACAAGCTGTGGGGTCTGATCCACGGCGACGCCAAGAAAGGCTATGTCAACTGCCTCGGCGCCCTGACCGGTGGTCAGGCAGTACAGCAAGCCAAGGCGGGGATCGAGGCGATCTACCTCTCCGGCTGGCAGGTGGCGGCGGACAACAACTTGTCCTCCACCATGTATCCGGATCAGTCCCTCTACCCGGCCAACTCCGTACCATCCGTGGTGGAGCGCATCAACAACTCCTTCGCCCGTGCCGACCAGATCCAGTGGGCCAACAAGGTAGGGCCGCAGGATGAGGGCTTTATCGACTACTTCCTGCCGATCGTGGCGGATGCGGAGGCCGGTTTCGGCGGTGTGCTTAACGCCTTCGAACTGATGAAAGGAATGATTGAAGCGGGCGCCGCTGGCGTGCACTTTGAAGATCAGCTGGCATCAGTGAAAAAATGCGGCCACATGGGCGGCAAGGTGCTGGTACCGACTCAGGAAGCGGTGCAGAAGCTGGTTGCCGCTCGTCTGGCAGCCGATGTATGCGGCACCACCACCCTGGTGATCGCCCGTACCGATGCCAACGCCGCTGACCTGCTGACCACCGACGCCGACCCGTACGATGCAGACTTCCTGACTGGCGAGCGCACAGCCGAAGGGTTCTACAAGGTTCGTGCCGGTATCGATCAGGCCATCGCTCGCGGTCTGGCTTACGCCCCCTACGCTGACATGGTGTGGTGTGAAACCGCCAAGCCGGATCTGGACGAAGCGCGCAAGTTTGCCGAAGCGATCAAGGCCAAGTTCCCGGATCGCATCCTGGCCTACAACTGCTCACCGAGCTTCAACTGGAAGAAAAATCTGGACGATGCCACCATCGCCCGCTTCCAGCAGGAGCTCTCCGACATGGGCTACAAGTATCAGTTCATCACCCTCGCGGGTATCCACAACATGTGGTTCCACATGTACGAACTGGCCTACCAGTACGCCCGTGGCGAAGGGATGAAGCACTACGTTGAGATGGTGCAGGAGCCGGAATTTGCCGCCGCCAGCCGTGGCTACACCTTCGTGGCACACCAGCAGGAGGTTGGTACCGGTTACTTCGACAAGGTGACCACCGTCATTCAGGGTGGCCAATCCTCGGTCACCGCCCTGACCGGCTCCACCGAAGAAGATCAGTTCCACTAAGCTAAGAGAGCTGCCTTGAAATAGCAAAACCCCGGCCTGAAGCCGGGGTTTCTTTTTATCTGTAATTCAAACGAAAGTCAGGCGCACAACCGCACACAGTCGAGAGGGTCAGAGCTCGAGGATCTCTTTGACAAAGGGAATGGTCAGCTTGCGCTTGGCGCGAAATGAGGCGTTGTCGAGCTGATTGAGAGTGGTAAGCAGAGTGCGCATATCGCGGGAGAGTCGGTTGAGCAGGAAGCGGCCCACATCGATGGGCAGTTTGAAGCCCCGCAGCTCGGCACGCAGCTGCAGGGCACTGAGCTTGCCTTCGTCATCCAGCTCTTCGAGATGGAAACTCACCCCCCAGTCAAGGCGCGAGGCGAGATCCGGCAGTTGTAGCCCCAGTTTGCGCGGTGCGCTGCAGCCGGTGACCACCAGCGTCCCCTCCCCCTTCTCCTGCCAGCGATTGTAAAAGTCAAACAGCGCCCGCTCCCACACGGCATTGCCGGCGATCGCCTCAAGGCTGTCGAGACAGACCAGCGGCAGGCTTTCGAGGGCATCGAGCATGCTGGGATCGAGCTGTTCAAATTGATCGAGGGAGAGATAAGCGGCTGCGGCGTCGCGGGCATTGACCTCGGCACAGGTGGCGTGGAGCAGATGCGAGCGTCCGGATCCCTTGGCTCCCCAGAAATAGAGGAAAGGTGATCCCTGACCGATGGCCGCGTTTTTGAGGGCGGTGATCAGATGAGCATTGGTGCCGGGATAAAAACTGACGAAGGTTTCATCATCCGGTAGTTGTACGGCTAAAGACAGTTGGGCCGGTTGCTTCACTCGTTGGGCTTTGACTGTGACATTTGTGGCTAAGTGTATCATCGCAAAGGCAGATAGAGAACCGCCCGGGCAAGCCGGGCGGTCTACAAAAGCCTTATAAAATCAGGGCTGCGACCATTGGTAACGCAAACCGCTGCCATTATCGTCAACCTTGCGCAAACGACTCTCAAGCTGCAGCGCCCGTACCAGCTCGCCCTGATCTCCTTGCAGGGTGAAGTTGAAGGTAACCTGGTCCCCCTCCAGCTTGCCGATCGCCACCTTGCTGACGTTTGCCATCCCCTGCAGCATCTTCTGCACGGCAATCATGCTGTCCACTTCGGAGAGGCCATCCACCACCAGGGTCTGGCTGGTTGCCGGACCCGAAATGCGGGCACCGTAGTTTTTCACCAGCCAGGCCGCCAGGCTATCAGCAAACCCTTGCGCCAGTTCGGCCTGAGTGCCGGTGCTATTGCCACGGGTCAGCTCGGCCACTTCACCGGCCGCTTTGGGGCCGTAGAGTCCCCAATCGATGCTCCACTTGTCACCTTCCGGTGTCAGCTTGCCCAGCACCACCATCTCGGCGCCATAGCGCTGGCTTGCCTGCAAAATCGGGTCGGCAAAGCGTCCCCAGACGTCGGTGGCACTGACCGCCATGTTGTCATCGAGATCCATCAGCGGAATGCTGATGGGCAGCCCCAGCGTCTGGGCCTGCTCGCGCAAGGCTTGCGCCCAACCATCGCTGGATTGATCCGCCAGCAAGCGACGCTCACCCTGATCCACCACCAGCCAGATGGCCATCTGGGGACGCGCCGGGCCAAGCAGGGCAAACTGGCTCTCGGAGACCAGGCTGTTGACCTTGTCACTCTTGAACTCGGCTTTCAGATACTTGACGGAGTCCTGATCCTGATAGCCATAGCTTTTGACATAGTCGCCCGGGGCCGCCAGCGCCTTGACCACCACAGGTTGGGTGAGGATGTCGCGCTTGCCGGTCACCTTGATCAGCACCTGACCCAGTGCCTGCCCTTGAGCGGCCACCATGTCGCCACTGGTCGGGGCCTTGCCCTGATAGAGGTCGGTCACCTGAGCGGCCGAAGCCATAAATGACAAGCCGCAGCAGAAGGCGGTCACAACACGTTTGAACATGAACAGAGTCTCGAAATGGGAGAGTGTGCTTATGGTAGCGGCAAGGCGCATCCTGCGGCAAGGCTGGCACAAGCGGCCACAAACAGCAGAGCCGGCGATGCGCCGGCTCCGATCACCCCTTCCACATGGGAAGCAGGTCAAGGCATAACTTATTTGGTACCGAAGATCTTGTCGCCTGCATCGCCCAGACCCGGCACGATGTAGCCTTTCTCGTTCAGCCCCTGGTCGACAGAAGCGCAATAGAGCTCTACGTCAGGGTGAGCCGCTTCCAGCGCCTTGATCCCTTCCGGCGCGGCAACCAGTACCAGCACCTTGATGGATTGGCAGCCTTTCTTCTTCAGCAGATCGATTGTGGCGATCATGGAGCCGCCGGTGGCCAGCATCGGATCGATGACCAGCGCCAGACGCTCTTCGATGTTGCTGACGATCTTTTCGAAATAGGGAACCGGTTGCAGGGTCTCTTCATCGCGGTAGATACCGACCACGCTGACGCGGGCACTCGGCATGTGCTCCAGCACGCCATCCATCATGCCAAGGCCGGCACGCAGGATGGGTACGACGGTTACCTTCTTGCCCTTGATCTGGTCAACTTCTACTGGCCCATTCCAGCCATCGATGATAACCTTCTCGGTTTCGAAGTCAGAGGTCGCTTCATAGGTCAACAAACTGCCCACTTCTTTGGCCAGTTCACGGAAACGCTTGGTGCTGATATCGCCTTCACGCATCAGACCGATCTTGTGTTTGACCAGGGGGTGTTTGACTTCAACGACTTTCATTATTATCTCCTCTAACCTGCCGCAAAAAAATCGCGGAATCATACAACAAAAGCCACCGTTTGTAGAGCATTTCCGCGCAAAAACGCGCAAACGATTTCCTTTCTGGTTTTTCACCGCCACTGTTAGAATACGCCCCGAATTTTACCCTCCACTTCTTTACATGACGGGGAATACTCGTGACTGACAAAACCTCACTGAGCTACAAGGATGCTGGCGTAGATATCGATGCCGGCAATGCACTGGTTGAACGTATCAAGGGCGTGTCAAAGCGCACTCGTCGTCCTGAAGTCCTTGGTGGTCTTGGCGGCTTTGGGGCCTTGTGTCAAATCCCTGCGGGCTACAAGGAGCCGGTACTGGTCTCCGGTACCGATGGTGTGGGCACCAAGCTGCGGCTGGCCATCGACCTGAAGAAGCACGACACCGTGGGCATCGATTTGGTGGCCATGTGCGTCAATGACCTGATCGTACAGGGCGCCGAGCCGCTGTTCTTCCTCGACTACTATGCGACCGGCAAGCTGGACGTGGACACCGCGGCCGCGGTGGTCACCGGGATCGGTGACGGTTGCGAGCAGTCAGGCTGTGCCCTGGTGGGCGGCGAGACCGCCGAGATGCCGGGTATGTATGAAGGGGAAGACTACGACATCGCCGGTTTCTGCGTCGGTGTGGTGGAGAAGAGCGAAATCATCGACGGCAGCAAGGTCGGTGAAGGGGATGCCCTGATCGCGCTGGCCGCCAGCGGCCCTCACTCCAACGGCTTCTCCCTGATCCGTAAAATTCTGGAAGTCTCCAAAGCCGACGTGCATCAGCCGCTGGGTGACACCACCCTGGCCAACGCCCTGCTGGAGCCGACCCGCATCTATGTGAAACCTGTGCTCAAGCTCATCAAGGAGTGCGAGATCCACGCCCTCTCCCACATCACCGGCGGTGGCTTCTGGGAGAACATCCCCCGCGTATTGCCTGCCAATACTCAAGCGGTGATCGACGAACAGAGCTGGCAGTGGCCGGCGGTGTTCAGCTGGCTGCAGCAGGCTGGCAACGTCACCCTTCACGAGATGTATCGCACCTTCAACTGCGGCGTCGGCATGATCATCGCCCTGCCCGCCAACCAGCTGGAGAAGGCGCTGACCCTGCTCAAGGCGGAAGGTGAGAACGCATGGCACATCGGTCATATCGCCAAGGCAGCAGACGGTGAGGAGCAGGTCGTCATCAAATGATGCGGATCCTCGTCCTAATCTCCGGCAGCGGCAGCAACCTGCAGGCGATCCTCGACCACTGCGCCAGCGGCAAGATCGCCGGTGAGGTGGTCGGCGTTATCAGCAACAAGGCCGATGCCTATGGTCTGGTTCGTGCCAAAGAAGCAGGCGTGGCGACCGCCATTCTGGCCCAGCAGCAGTTTGCCAGCCGGGAGGAGTACGACGCCGCCCTGCTGGCGCTGATGGCAGACTATCAGCCAGACTTGGTAGTGCTGGCAGGGTTTATGCGGATATTGAGCGGCGATCTGGTGCGCCATTTCGCCGGCAGAATGATCAATATCCACCCCTCCCTGCTGCCCAAGTATCAGGGCCTGCACACCCACCAGCGCGCCATAGATGCCGGTGACAGTGAACACGGCGCCAGTGTCCACTTTGTCACCGAAGAGCTGGACGGTGGCCCGGTTATCCTGCAGGCCCGCGTGCCCATCTTTGAAGGGGACACGGCGGACGAGGTGGCGGCACGGGTACAGGCGCAGGAGCACAGCATCTACCCGCTGGTGGTACGCTGGTTCTGCGAAGGCAGGCTGCAGATGGTGGACGGCGCTGTGCAACTGGATGGCGCCCTGCTGGGCCCCGCTGGCTACGCCTGCGAGTAACCGCCAACAACTGCATGTCAGAAACAACAAGGGAGGCTTAGGCCTCCCTTGTCATTTCTACCTACCACACGATGGCTTAGGTCAGGTCCGATTACGCCGCTACGCGGCCAAGCGACCCTACACCGGATTGTCGATATCGATAAAGGTAACATCCAACCCATGCACGGTCGCCAGCCACTCCCCCAGCGCCTTGACGCCGTAACGCTCGGTGGCGTGATGGCCCGCGGCGTAGAAGTGCATCCCCATCTCGCGGGCGGTGTGAATGGTCTGCTCTGAGGCTTCACCGGAGATAAAGGCATCGATGCCCTGCTCCGCCGCCAGATTGATGTAGCTCTGACCGCCGCCGGTGCACCAGGCCACGGAACGGATAAGCTCGGGGCCGGTATCGCCACAATAGAGTGGTTCACGGCCAAGGCGCTCGGCAATCAGCTTGGCAAAGTCGGCACCGCTCATCGGCTCTTCCAGCTTGCCCACCATGGCGACACTCTTGCTGTTCCACGGCTCCAGACCGCGACGCACCTTGATGTCGAGCAGCTTGGCGACCTGAGCGTTGTTACCCACCTCAGGATGGACATCCAGCGGCAAATGGTAGGCAAACAGGTTGATATCGTGGGTCAGCAGGGTCTTGAGCCGACGCTGCTTCATGCCGGTGATCTGGGCCGGTTCACCGCTCCAGAAGTAGCCGTGATGGACCAGAATGGCATCGGCCTCGGCAGCCACCGCCGCGTCGATAAGCGCCTGACTGGCGGTGACACCGGTCACTACCTTGCGAATACGCTCACGCCCCTCCACTTGCAAGCCGTTGGGGCAGTAATCCTTGATGGCGTGCGGTTCGAGCAGATGGTTCAGTACGGTTTCGAGTTTTCGATGAGAGATCATAGGGGTCCCTTATTAAGGCTCGGTCCCCTGCTTTACCAATAAAAACAGGGCCCAGGCTCAAAGCGCCAAGGGCCCCATGATAATCGAGCCGGGCCGTCAAGACCATGACAGCCCCCACACAGTGCGGTTTCCCTCCCGGCCTCAGGCTGGCAGATCGATCCCCGCCTCCCGCATCTGGGCCAGCTTGTAGCGCAGGGTGCGCGGGCTGATGCCGAGTCGGTCGGCCACCGCCTTGCGGCTGCCGTTACAATCTTGCAGGGTGTCGAGGATGATCTGGTGCTCCTGCTGCTTGAGCTCGCTGCCGAGGCGATCGCCGCCATAGCTGCGCTCCACGCTGACAAACTCCATCTCCTGCTCGTCCAGCTCCTCCAGAATGAGGTGGTCACAATCAATGACCCCGTCCGGGCTGAGGATCAGGGCGCGCTGTACCACGTTGTCCAGCTCCCGCACATTGCCGGGCCAGGGGTGGGCCAGCAGCCGATCCCGCGAGGCATCCGTCAACTGTGGTGTCGGTAACCCCTGCTGACTGGCATGAAGCGCCAGCAGGTGCTCCGCCAGCGGCAGAATGTCGCCGGGCCGCTCGCACAGGGCAGACCAGCGCAGCGGAAAGACGTTGAGGCGATAGTAGAGATCTTCGCGGAACAGGCCATCCTGCACCGCTTTTTTCAAATCCCGGTTGCTGGTGGCGATGACCCGCACATCCAGCGGGATCATCTTGCGACTGCCGAGCCGCTCCACCTCTTTCTCCTGCAACACCCGCAGCAATTTGGCTTGCAGCCCCTGATCCATCTCGGTGATCTCGTCAAGCAGCAGGGTGCCTCCCTGCGCCTGTTCGAACTTGCCCGGGCACCCCTGTACCGCACCGGTGAAAGCCCCCTTCTCGTAGCCAAACAGGGTCGCCTCCAGCATGTTTTCCGGAATGGCGGCGCAGTTGATGGCGACGAAAGGCTGCTCGGCGCGGCTGGAGTTGTCGTGAATGTAACGGGCCAGCACCTCTTTACCCGTCCCGCTCGGGCCGGTCACCATCACAGTCGCTTCGCTTCTGGCCACCCGGGTCGCCAGCTGGAACAGCTCGGCGGTCTTGGGATCCCCGTAGACCACGGCGCGCTTCTCCACCTTCTGGGCGGGCACGTAGCGGCTGACCTGATTGAGCAGCACCTCCGGCGAAAACGGCTTGGCCAGATAGTCGATGGCCCCTTCGCGCATGGCACGCACCGCGCCATCGATGTTGGCGTAGGCGGTCATCAGCAGCACAGGTATCTGCGGATATTGCTGGCGGATGGTGGCCAGCAAGGTGAGACCGTCCATCCCCCCCATCTGGATATCGGAGATCACCATGTCAAATGGCTGACGGGAGAGGGCCAGCAGAGCCCGCTCGCCGCTGTCCGCTTCACGGCACTCATAACCGCCGAGCAACAAGGTATCCACCAGCGCTTCGCGCAGGCCATTGTCATCTTCAACTACCAGGATCCTGGCCTGTGTCATGCTACACCTCCAAGCTGCACCGTTTGCTGGTGCAGGGGGAACGACAGAGTAAAGCAGGTGCCCTCACCGGGAACCGAGGCCACACCGACCTCCCCCTGATGGGCACGCACTACAGATTGCACCACCGCCAGCCCGAGACCTGTGCCTTGGGAGCGAGTGGTAAAGAAGGGTTCGAATACCTGACCGAGCTGATGGGAAGGAATCCCCTTGCCATTATCGATGACGCGCATCTCCACCCGGGCACCGCTGCGCACCGCGCTGACCAAGAGTGAGGTGGCCCCTGCCTGCTGGGCATTGGCAATCAGGTTGTTGATGGCCCCCGCCAGCGCACTGCTGTTGGCCAGCAGACAGAGATCTGGCTCCGGCGCCTCCATGTGCAGCTCGCAGCCCTGCTGCTGGCAGAAGGCCTCGGCACCAGCCTGCACTTCGGCCAGCAGCCCTTGTACCGAGATGGGGGTGACCACCTGATTGTCGCCATTGCGGGCGAACAGCAGGATGTCGTTGATCTGCTTTTCCAGATCCTGCAAACGGGCCATCAGCTTTTGCTGAAACTGAGTACGAGATTCCGGCTTGAGAGTGCGGTTGGCCAGATTGGCGGCATAGAGCATGGCGGCGGAGAGCGGCGTGCGGATCTGGTGGGCGAGCGAGGCCGCCATATTGCCCAGCGCCGACAGCCGCTTCATGTGGTTGATGCGGTCTTGCAGTTTACGGGTTTCGGTCAGGTCATTGATAAAAACCAGCTGGCCGGGCTGATCCGGCAGCGGTTGGGTCGAGAGCTGGACCCGGCGCCCGTCACGCAGGGAGATCTCGTGACCATCATCCTCGCGCGGCTCGAAGCAGCGGGCAATGATGTGACGCCAGAGCTCCCCTTCCAACGGCTCCCCCAGCAGGGAGATGGCCGCCGGATTCGCGCGGGTGACCACCCCTGCCCCGTCAAGCAGCAACACCCCGGTGGGGAGCGCCTTGAAGATGGCATAGAGCTGGCTCACTTCGTGGGACTGGAGTGGCATGTCCTGCTGCTGGATTGTCATAAACCTGACCTCAAACTGGCTATTGGGTCAGGTTATTCAATTTCCATGCCACTAAATTATATGAATTAAAACAATGAATTGTGCATTAGCGTCAAGGCTTTGACCCTCAGACGTCCTTGCTCATCCCGTACTTTTTCATCTTCTCCACCAAAGTGGTACGGCGCATACCGAGCAGATCGGCGGCGCGGGCCACCACACCGTCCTGAGACTCCAGCGCCTGACGGATCAGCTCCACTTCAAGGTCGGCCAGCATCTCTTTGAGGTTGACCCCCTCCTCCGGCAACTGCATGGTGCGGGCCGAAGCGAGGGAGTGCTCCAGCTCGGGCGGGTCCTGAAACACCGCCGCCAGCGCATCCCGTTCATCCATCTCGGTCAGCCGCTCATCCCGCGGCTCGCTCGGCAGCAGGCGATAACGGCTCGGCAGATCGGCCACATCGACGATCTGGTGCGGGTAGAGGATCAGCAGCCGCTCCAGCAGGTTGGAGAGCTCGCGTACGTTGCCGGGCCAGGGGTACTGCATCAGCGACTCCAGCGCACGCTGGGTCAACCGGATAAAGCCATGGTGCTGCTCGGCATGGCGGTTGAGCAGCTCCTGCAGCAGCAGCGGGATGTCATCGATGCGATCCCGCAGCGGCGGCGTCTCTATGGGGAAGACGTTGAGGCGGTAGTAGAGATCTTCGCGGAAACCCTGAGTGCGGATCATCGCCTCCAGATCCCGGTGGGTCGCCGCGATGATGCGCACATCGGCCTGAATGGGCTTGCCGCCACCGACCCTGTCGAACAGCCGCTCCTGCAATACCCGCAGCAGTTTGACCTGCATCGGCATCGGCATGTCGCCGATCTCGTCGAGGAACAGAGTGCCCCCCTGCGCCAGCTCGAAGCGACCGCGACGAGCCGCGATGGCGCCGGTAAACGCCCCCTTCTCGTGGCCAAACAGTTCGCTCTCCAGCAATTCGGCCGGAATAGCGCCGCAGTTGATGGGCACGAAGGGGCCATTGCTGCGGGAAGAGAGTTCGTGGATAGCGCGAGCCACCACCTCTTTACCGGTGCCGGACTCGCCGAGGATCAGCACGTTGGCATCGGTCTCGGCCACCTGGCTGATAAGGCGGCGTACCTCCTGGATCCCCTTCCCTTTGCCCACCAGCAAACGCAGCAGGGCCTGCCCCTTGTCATGGGTCTGCTGACGGGGATGCAAGGATACAAAGGCCTGACAGAAGTGCAGATGACGGGTAAGGGATTCATAGGTAAAGGGCGAGAGCGCGACCCCGATAAAGTTGCTGTTGGGCAGATCGGCCTCAACCAGCGAGAGGAAGGGGGTACGGGGGAAGGCAGCCAGCAGCTCTGACAAGGGACGGTCGGTCAGCTCACCCACCAGCACCCCTTGCAGCGGACCGGAGGATTCGATGGCCACATCCAGATCGCTTTGTGCCACCTCCTGCCACGGGATCCCCATAAACGAGAGCACGGTTCCCAACTGTTGGCGCCGCTGCGCATCGGCATCAACAATCAACACGCCCATCTCCACCATATCCATTCCTCGCGATGTCCTGAACTAACTTATTGTTTTATTTAATGATAAAACAGCTACCGACTGTCTTTTTGCAGGCACACAAAGTGCCAAAATTCCGACACATTGTCAAAAATTGTCGTATTCAGGCTAAGTGTATCGACAGAAACGGGAGATTAGATAAATTTTGCCGAGGAATTTTCTGCATTGGCGCCGTTAACAAACGCCGCCAATAGCGGAAAGAAAACTGCCCTCGTCAGAGGGCAGCATGGGACACGGTGAAGCGCATTCAGTGGCGATTATGGTGGTGCGGCGCCGCGTAACGGCACTCGGGAAAACGGCTGCAAGCCAGAAAGAGTCGACCGGCGTGGGGGCCTTTTTTCGCCTCCCGCTCCACCAGCGGCGCATCACAACGAGGGCAGTGGTGCACTTCATGCTCCTCGTCATCCTCTACATCGGTGAACAAGCCATCGACCAGCTCACCCTCACTCTGTGGCGTCTCCACCATCCCCTTGGCCTGGATGGCGGGCTCGTGAAATGGCGCGGGCGAGATCGCCTCTGCATGGGGAGTGCGGCCACGCATCCCGGCACCGACATCCACGCCGTCCAGCAACAGAGGGTTGAACGTCGGCTCGCGGCGCGCCCCGTGCGGCAGATCGTCGATCACCGGTTCGCTGGTTTTGACCAGCAGCGGCAGGATCTGTTCGCGCAGCTCTTCCACCAGATAGCTGGCACTTGCCGGGATCTGCAGCAACGGCAGACCGGCGCTGTCGCAGGCGGTTTTCAGAAAGAGATCCCGCGCCTTGCGCTTCTGATGGCGGTGGGAGCTGTCATCGAGTTCGATGGCACAGATAAAGGAGAGATCAGCGGGGTGGCAAAGCAGATAGTCGAAATGCTTGGCGCTGATCTTGTTGAAGTACTGCTGCCATTTGCTTTTGCCGATCCCGGCCTGTGGCGTCAGCACATCAGCCACCCGCACCTTGGCAAAGACCCGGGCCTTGTCACCCACCGCCAGATCCAGCACCCCGAGGAACGATCGTTCGGCGGGACTGAACAGGGTCTCCTGCATATCATAGGGCAGGCGCTTTTGCTGTCTGCCTCTGCTCCAGAAGATCGCCAGCACAAGCAGCGCCAGCAACAACAATCCCGATAGGACAAGGGTATTCATGAGAGCACGATCCAGTTCACGACACGAAAGGGGAATTACTTTACCACAGCCGCCACGGAGCAAGGCAGCAGACCAGTGTATGGAAAGTGAAAAGTCCCGTCTTTTTATCTATTTGTCAGCAGGCGGGGGTTCATATGACCAGCCCCAGCAGGCACAATAGGGATAGAGCAAGAAATCCCATTTCAAGGAGAGCAGGATGCAAAAGCAATTGGTGGTCACCGTGATCGGTGCAGACAAACCCGGGATCGTCGAGAGTCTGGCAGCAGTCATCAGCCGCGAGCAGGGCAACTGGCTGGGCAGCGCCATGAGCGAACTGGCAGGCCAGTTTGCCGGTATCCTCCATGTCTCTGTCCCCGATGAGCGCTATCGCAGCCTGTGCGAAGCACTGGCCCTGCTACCGGGCCTGACCATCAGCTTTGCCGAAGGGACACCTACCGCCGAGCCAGCCCATCAAGTCATGATGACGGTGACCGGCAACGACCGCCCCGGCATCGTCCATGAAGTAGCCAGCATCCTGCGCCAGCTCGAGATCAACGTGGCCGATCTCACCACCGGCTGTGAACCGGCTCCCCACTCCGGCGCCCCGCTCTTCTATGCCCATGCACTGGTTGCCCTGCCCGACGGGCTCGCGATGGATACGCTTATCACTGCGCTGGAATCCCTCTCCGACGATCTGGTGGTAGACATCGACGAAGCGTTCAGCGAGCAGTAACAACACTGTCATTTATTTGTCATATATTAACGCCATAACTGCCGCGCAGACGCGACCTGAAACAGAGGCACAAGATGAGCACCGACAAGCAGTATGAAGAGAAAGAGCTGAGCTGGCTCTCATTCAATGAACGGGTGTTGCAAGAGGCAATGGACAAGACGGTGCCCCTTATCGAGCGGGTTCGTTTTCTGGGGATCTTCTCCTCCAATCAGGATGAGTTCTTCAAGGTACGGGTATCGGACGTCAAGCGTCGCATCCTCATCAATGAAGTACATGGTGGCGACGATGAAGCAAAAGTGCTGCTGCGCGCCATCCAGCAAAAAGTGATGGCCCTTGGCGAGGCATTCGACAACACCTATAAAGAGCTGTTGATTGCGCTCGCTCGCCACAACATCTTCCTGGTCAACGAGAACCAGCTCTCCGATGCCATTCAGAAGTGGCTGCGGGTCTTCTTCAAGGAGAAGGTGCTGCGCCACATCATCCCGATCCTGCTCAACAAAGAGGTCAATCCGGTCAAATTCCTCAAGGATGAGTACACCTATCTGGCCATCGAGATGAAGAAGAACGGTCAGGTGATCCAGTACGCCCTGGTGGAAGTGCCGACCGACGACCTGCCCCGCTTCTTCCAGCTGCCGCCGGAAGGGACCCGCCGCAAGAAGCAGATCATCATTCTGGATAACGTCATCCGCTTCTGCCTCGACGAGATCTTCAAAGGCTTCTTCGACTACGACGAGATTGCCGCCTATGCGGTGAAGCTGACCCGGGATGCCGAATATGATCTCTCCGACCAGCTGGACTTGAGCCTGGTGGACAAGATGAGTGACGGCTTGAAGCAGCGCCTCACCGCCATGCCGGTGCGCTTCGTCTACGAGCGGGAGATGCCCGCAGCCATGATCAGCTTCCTCAAGCTCAAGCTGCAGATCAGCTCCTACGACGCCATCATGCCGGGTGGACGCTATCACAACTTCAAGGATTTCATTGGCTTCCCCAACGTGGGCCGTGACTATCTGGAGAACCCCAAGCTGCCGGCCCTCGATTGCCGCGATTTTGACGGTTTCGTCAACGCCTTCGATGCGATTACCAAGCAGGATATCCTGCTCTACTACCCGTACCACAAGTTCCACCACTTCACCGAGCTGGTGCGCCAGGCGGCGTTCGATCCGGCGGTCAGCGCCATTCGCATCAACATTTATCGGGTCGCCAAGAAGTCGCGGATCATCCACTCCCTCATCGATGCTGCCAACAATGGCAAGAAGGTGACCGTGGTGGTCGAACTGCGCGCCCGTTTCGACGAAGCGGCCAACATCGACTGGGCCAACATCCTCACCGATGCCGGGGTCAAGGTGGTGTTCGGGGTACCGAGCCTCAAGATCCACTCCAAGCTCTGCCTCATCACCCGCCACGAAAATGGCGAGGCGGTGCGCTACGCCCATATCGGCACCGGCAACTTCAACGAGAAGACCGCCAAGATCTACACCGACTTCTCGCTGCTGACCCGCAATCCGGATATCACCGCCGAAGTGGAAGGGGTGTTTGAATACATCGAGTACCCCTATAAGCGATACAAATTCAACCACCTGCTGGTCTCCCCCATCAACAGCCGCCGTCAGCTCTATCGCCTCATCGACAACGAGCTCTCCAACGCCAAGGCGGGCCAGCCGAGCGGTATCATCCTCAAGATCAACAATCTGGTGGACAAGGATCTCATCAACCGCCTCTATGCCGCTGGTCAGGCCGGGGTGCCGATTCAGATGATCATCCGTGGCATGTGCGCCCTGCGTCCGGGTGTGCCAGGTCTCAGTGACAACATCAAGGTGATCAGCATCATCGACCGCTTCCTCGAGCACCCGCGGGTGATGGTGTTCCACAACAAGGGCAACCCCCAGCTCTATATCTCCAGCGCCGACTGGATGAGCCGCAATATCGACGGCCGTATTGAGGTGGGCACCCCCATTTATGATGAGCGCCTCAAGCAGCGCATCATGGACATTCTCGAACTACAACTGAGTGATACCTGCAAGGCGCGGGTCATTGATGCCGACCAGCAGAACGAATATGTGAAGCGGGGCAACCGCCGCAAGATCCGCTCTCAGGTGGCGATTTACGACTATCTCAAACGTATCGAGTCAAACAATGGACAATAGTCTCTATGCCGCCGTGGATCTCGGCTCCAACAGTTTTCACATGGTGATCGCCCATCTGAGCGAAGGGCGTTTTCGTATCGTCGATCGCATCAAGGAGCGCGTGCGGCTGGCGGAAGGGATGGATGAGCAGAAACGAATGAGCCCGGAGGCGATGGAACGCGGCCTCGCCTGTCTGTCACTCTTTGCCGAGCGGCTCACCAACATCAAACCGGATCAGATCCGCATCGCCGGTACCTACACATTGCGCCGCGCCAGCAACGCCCGCGAATTTGTGAGTGAAGCGGCCAAGGTGCTCAACCACCCCATCGAGATCATCAGCGGGCAGGAAGAAGCACGCCTCATCTATCAGGGGGTTGCCCATACCCAGCATATCGAGGGCCAGGTACTGGTGATCGATATCGGCGGCGGCAGCACCGAGCTCATCATCGGTGAAGGGTTTGAACACAAGGCCCTCACCAGCCGCAAGATGGGCTGCGTCAGCTTTACCCAGAGCTTCTTCGCCAGCGGCAAGCTGAGCGACAAGCACTTCACCAATGCCGTGCTGGAGGCGCAGCACCAGCTCGCCCCCATCGTCAACCAGTACCGCAAGCTGGGCTGGCAGAGCTGCCTTGGCAGCTCAGGTTCCATTCGTACGGTACGGGATGTACTGCAGGGTGAAGGGCTGACTGACGGCAGCATTACGCTGGAGGCGCTGGAGCGGCTCAAGGCGCTGATGATTGAGCGCAAGCGAGTCGATAACCTCAAGCTGACAGGGCTGACCGAGGAGCGCCAGGAGGTGTTTGCCGCTGCGGTCGCCATCCTGCTCGGGCTGTTTACCTCGCTGCCCATCGAGCGGCTCGACTACTCCGACGGTGCCCTGCGCGAAGGGTTGCTTTATGAATTCGAGGAGCGCTTGCAGCACCACGATATTCGCGAGCGTACCGCACAGGCGCTCGGCACCCACTACCGGATGGACCGCAAACAAGCCGCCCGGGTGGAGCAGAGCGTGCTGACGCTGTTCGATGCCTTGCAAGAGCCCTGGCAGATGGAGATAGAGCCCTATCGCGCCATCCTAGGCTGGGCGGCGCGGCTGCACGAAATTGGCCTTGCCATCAACTACAGCGGCATTCACCGCCACTCCGCCTATATCCTGCAACACACCGACCTGCCCGGCTTCAACCAGGACGATCAGGCCCTGCTGGCGGCGCTGGTACGCTTTCAGCGCAAGGGGCTCAAGCTCTCCGAGCTGCCGCCCCTGCCCAACCACGACATGCAGACGGTGCTGCGCTGCATCCGCATCCTGCGCCTCGCGGTCGCCGCTCATCACAAGCGCCAGGACGACCTGCTGCCTGAGTGGAAAGTCGCGGTACAAGGGGATCAGCTGGTCGTGACCCTGCCGATCGACTGGTGCGAAGAGAACCGTCTCCTGATGCAGAATCTGGAGAAGGAGCACCGCTACTGTCAGGAGCAGGGCTGGCCACTGTTGTTCCAGCTCGGCTAAACCGGAAAGATAAATACAAAAGGCAGCCCAATGGCTGCCTTTTTCATATCAATCTACCCGTTACTGCAACTCGGGCAACAACCACTTGGCCATCTCGAAGTAGATGATAAGGCCGGTACCATCCACCAGCGTCGCGATGAATGGCGCAGAGACCACCGCCGGATCGATGCGGAAACGGCGCAGCACCATGGGAATAATGGACGCGACCGTGGCACTCCAGAGCACGATAGCGATGATGGTAAAGGTCACCACCATGCCAATCTGGGGACCGACGCCAAGACTCCATGCCCGTACCCAGGCCGCCATGGCAATGGCACCCGAGATGAGCAGACCGGTGGAGAGCTCCTTTTTCAGCACGGTGCCGAGATTGCGCAGACTCACCTCCCCGACCGCCATGGCTCGTACTATGGTGGTGGTGATCTGGGTGCCGCTGTTACCACCAGTACCGATCAGGAGCGGAATGAAGAAAGCCAGCGCGATGGCCGCTTCCAGCTGCTCCTCGAATGCCCGCAGCACGGTGCCGGTATAGGCTTCCGCCACGAACAGTATAAGCAGCCAGCCCACCCGTTTGCGCCACAGCTGCCAGGGGGTCGCCTGCAAGTAAGGGGTATCGAGCGGTGATGATCCTCCCTGCATCTCGGCATCCTCGGTGGATTCGAGCTCCAGAATATCCGCCGCATCATCGACGTGGAAAATACCGACCAGTCGCCCCTGATCCTCGACCGGCAATACCGACAGGTCGCGGTCGATGAGCAGGCGCGCTGCCAGCTCCTGATCGGCTCGGGCATTGATCCGCACAGTCTCCCGATCCATCAGGGTCGCGACACTGGCCAGCGGGTCGGCGATCAGCAAGGTCTTGAGGGAGAGGCTTCCTTGCAGACGACCATCCCCGTTGACCACATAGATATGACGAAACAGCTGGGCATTATCCCAGGCATCGTGGATCAGCTGTTTGGCGTGACCGACCGTGTCCTCCTCCCGCACCGCCAGATATTCGTGGCGCATGTTGGCCCCCACCGACTCGGTGGGCCAATCCAGCAGGGAGTAATACATGGCCTGCGCCTGGGTCGGGAAGCGAGCCAGCAACATGGTGCGATCCTGACGACTCAGTTTGCGCAGGATAGCGACCATCTCGCGACGAGGAATGGCCTCCTGCAACACGCTGACGATGCTGCCATGGAGCCGCAGCAACAGGCGCCCGGCACTCTCGGCCGAGAGTGAGCCGAGCAGTTCGGCACCTTGCGGAATTGGCAGGGTATCAAAGATGCAGTTGAGCTCTTCCGGACGCAGGGTCAGCAGTTGATCGGCGCGCTGAACCGGATCCAGATTATGTTCCAGCCAACCCTGCAGGGCGGCCAGATCGAGCAGTTGGTGACGGTTAAGAATGGTATGTGTTTTCTTCATCACAGATATCCTCATGTGATTTCAGGCGAGCCTGAATGCCTCCGGAAATAGCCGGAGGCAACGACAAGAAAACAGCAATTTGATTGACGAGTAATAGGCAGGAAATGACGCCGTTCGGCGTGTCATCATCCCCACGTACCAGCTTTAGCACTGTATAACGTATCCGGCATGCCGGAAGCCACTTGGGTTTACACCTTAATCCGATGAAAACTGTCCTGATCTTGGGCGTCTCTGGACGTCGTGAGATCAGTGGCCTGTGTTTATACAGGAGCCTCGCCTAACGAGATGCTGCAAATAATTCGCACAACCCTCTGTTGTGCGGGCGGCATGATTATCCAATCCCGCAGGGAGGTCAACCCCACAGCTCCCATTAAATGGACAACGGCAACAGCTTGTTACAATTGGCAGGAGATGACACGGAACCAATTTTCATAGTCTGGACAAAAGAAAAGGTCCCAAAGGGCCCCTTCTTTAATTAGCGAATATAGTCAAACAGTGTCAGACGGCTTATTTTGCTGAAAGAGAGTTGCGAGGCACTCAATGCCGCATCCTCTTTTGACAGCGCGGAGATCACTTCATAGAGATCCGCTTCCGACACCTTGGCTCTCGCCTCGGCGTTGAGGGTACTCAACCCCTCGTTAGAATCCATGACTGCCTCGAGACTGTTCATCCTGCCACCCAGCTCACCCAACCCATGATCGATATTCAAGCGAGCATTTTTCATATGGACGGTAGCATCGGCTACTTCCAGCGCAAAGTTGTCAGCGGTAATAGCGGGATCACGCAAGGCGGTAATAAAATCCGACATACCATTCAATATGTTGTCATTCTTCGGTGGATTAAGGTCAAACTGCTGAGCCGCACCACCTGCAGGTAAATCAAGGGTCAACTCCAGACCATTGAAGGGGATCTTGGTGCCAGCAGTGTAGTTACCCGTTTGCAACGTATTGCCACCAGCATCCTTGATATCATAGGTATCTGGCGGGCCTATGGTGGTTGATACGGTATAGGTGTTGCTGGGCAGTGCCGAGTTATAATTGGACTTATAGAAATTATCAAAGTTACCCTGATCGCCTATCCCAACCTTGATATTTGCTGTGGTTGCACTGGCGGTTCTTCTGGTCGCCACGATTTCAAACAGATCTTGCCCGGAATCATTGGCAGCAATTTGTACTGTGGGTGAGACCTGAATATTTCGCTGACCAGGGTCTCCCTGATAAATATATTTTCCGTTAGCGTCTTTTATATATGGCTGGGTCTTGCTCTGATTGCCGCCGAATATAAATTCACCCGAGGAGTTTTTGCTATTCATCAGGTCAAACATCTGCTGCTGCAACCCTTCCAGCTCGCTGGCTATGGCCTTGCGATCATCCATGCTGATAGCGCCATTATTTGACTTCTGGATCAGAGTCTGGGCACTAAGCATCGCATTATTAATCGACGTTAATACCGTCTCCTCATGCCCCAGGCTGTTTTCCAGCAAGCTGCCATTGACACTGTACTGCTTGAACAGGTCAATCTCCTTGGTCAGTGCCATCTTCTGGCTCATCCCCGCAGGATCTTCCCCGGCAGTCTGAAATTTATTGCCGGTTTGCAGCTGTTGATAGGCAGTATTCAACCGCTCGTTGGCACTGTTGAGGGAATAGATATTCCGGTCGTAGATCATGTTGGTGGTGATGCGCATGACGTTACCTCACGGAAGAGAGCAGTGTATCGAAAATGGTTTTGGCCGTGCTGACGATTTGCGCCGATGCCGCATAGGATTGCTGGAAGCGGATCAGATTGGCTGCCTCCTCCTCCAGATTGACCCCTGACACGCTTTCAAAGATGCCGGTGCTCTGGATAAGCTTGGACTCATTGGCCTTGAGCAGCGTTTTTGCCTGACTGGTATTGTTACCCACTTCCATCACCAACCCGGAATAGGCCTGATTGAAGGTCATCTTGTCGTTGGTCGTCCCACCATTGGTGCTCTTGCGCACCAGATCCTTGTTTTGCAGCTCGGCCAGAACCAGGCCATTGCTGTTATCGGCAAAGCCATTGCTGTTGTAACTGAGCTTGAAGCTGTCACCGGCATCCACCGTTCCGGTGATGCTGAACTCGTAGCCTGGCGCCTGTTTCGGGTTGGCATAGACTGCGGCTCCGGCGGGGAAAGGGTTGACGATCGCAGACATCAGGTTTTGCCCTTTGCTGCTCGCAGGGGCAGTGCCAATCAGGGTAGTGCCATCGGCTTGAAACACCTGATAGTTACCGTTGGCGTCAATCTTGACGACCTGAGGCGCTGTCGGGCTCAGACTATTGGTACCAAAACCTGACCCTGCACCTGTATTGAATACGCCACCCAGTTTGATATCTGCCCCGCCGCCATTATTGGTGGTCTTTTCCGCTTTAAGCGGAGAGGCCAGGGCCAAATCTTCCGGTCGGGTGATCAGCTGACCCAGACCGGCGGCCGCACTTTTGGTCGGTTGCAGCAACAGTCTGTCACCCGCAGCCGGCGTGCCGGTAAGATCGATCGAGATCCCGTGCCCGGGCAGCTCAAAGGTCGCTGGCGGCATGGTCCCCGTGCTCACAGAGGTACGATTGCCAGACTTGTCGAGCGAGAACACCTCATAACCGGTAGCGCTGCTAAATTGCACTTCGTAATCAAACGGGGTCACTGATGTCCCCTTGCCCGGTACGAAGCTGACATTCGCCCCGACCGTCCCGGTGTTATTGCCGTAGGGTAAGCCCTTGCTGGTAGGCAGGGTGAAGATATCGCCGCCAATCTCGTTATCCAGATCCATCCCGAGGCGGTTCTGCTGGTTCATCGCATCGGCCATCGCCACGGCCAGCTGCCCCAGTTCGCGCTTGGTAGGCTCAAGGTCGGTACGCGCCTTGAACAGCCCCCCCATGGCACCACCAAACGTATCGTGATCGATGGTTGCCTTGTTCGCCCCCAGGGTCAGCTGCAGCTCCTGATCCCGGGAGTCAGGATCTCCTGCAATCACCTTGAACTGGGCGACGCCCCCATCAAGGATCAACGAATGGCCAGTGCTCATATTGACCAGCATGCTGCCGTTGGGTTGGGCTACGGTGCGAATATCCATCTTCTCCGACAGCTGGCGGATCGCCTCATCCCGCTGATCAAACAGCATCAGGTTCTCTTCGGGTGACCCCTGGGTGCGGATGATGGCCTGATTAAGATCATTGATGCTGGTGAGCAGGCTGTTGACCTGCTTGGTTTCATCTTCAATACGGGTGTTGAGGGTATCGCTCTGCTTGTCGAGCTGCGCCGAAAGGGTATGAAAACGGTTGACCATGCCACTCAACTCCGTCATCACCACCTTGCGCCCACCGATCTCGGCAGGCGATTCATTGGCTGAGTGAAATGACTTGAAGTAGGAGGTGATGGCCGCCCCCACGCTGTTGCTGGTATTCCCCAGCAAGCTGTCAACGCCAGCCAACTGTTCATAATGGGTCAGGGAGGCATGATAGGCAGAGGTATCACGGCGCACCTCCCCCTGCATATAGTCGTTGATTACCCGCTGGGTCTTGATGTCACCGGTCCCCAGACCGATGGTATTGGTATACACCAGCGTACGCTCACGCACATAGCCCTGGCTATTGACGTTCACTATGTTGTTACTGGTGGTCTGCAGCAGGCGTTGCTGTGCCAGCACGCCCGATGAACCAATCCCAAGCAGGTCGCTTGCCATACGTTACAGCTCCATCTCGTTGTATTGGGCAATGGCGTCACTGCGCAATACCTGTTTCAATTTTCTGGCGTAGTGCGGGTCGGTGGCATAACCCGCCTGTTGCAGCGCCTCAAAGTAGCGATCGGGACTATCCACCTTCGCCAGGGCTCCCTTGTAGCGAGAGCCGGAAGTGAGGAAGTCCACATAGTCGTTGAAACTCTCTTCAAACGACTCATAGGAGCGAAATGCCGCTTTCTGGCGGGAGGCAACGCCTTGCTCATACTCGAGCGTGCTGACCACCGCCTTGGGCCCTTCCCAGCGCGGATCGGCCTTGATGCCAAACAGGTTATGGGTCACCTGCCCCTCGCCATCCTTGATCACCCGCTTGCCCCAACCGCTCTCCAGTGCCGCCTGAGCGACCAGTACCGCCGGGCTTAACCCCAGCTTGTCGGCCGCTTTCTTAGCCAGCGGCATAAGGCGATTAACGAACTCTTCCGGTGTATCGAACTCTTTGCCCCCACTACCGGTAGCACTGCCCTCTTCGCTGGCCATGCGTCCCATGGGCGGAATGCTGCGGTGCGGTCGACGGGGCATAGTGAGTGCGTGGCTCTCCTTGACCCCCTCGGTCATCTCTCTTTCAGCAAAATCTTTGCCAACTTTTGATGCCGCGATCAAATCATCTGCAGCCGCAGTGGGTGGCTGATAGGGTTTGTAGGTCCGTTCGGTGCGCTGCGGCATCTTGAGCACTCGCCCATCCTGATGGGTAAAGGTCTCGGGAGAGAGCTGTTTGGCCACCATGTCAGCCAATCCCAGCCCCCCCTTGCTGGACATGTCGGCAACCCGCTGCTCATCCAGCATCCCTTCATAGAACTGGGTATAGCTGCTATTCATCGGGTTGTCCTGAGTCAACACCCCGTTGGCCTGACGCATGCTCTGAAACAGCATCTGGGTAAAGATTGACTCGAACTGGCGTGACGCACTCTTGAGCGCTTCGGCCTGCCCTTCTTTGCTTTGGCTCATCTGGCGCAGACGGTCCAGGTTCTTGATGTCCTGTACCATCCCGAGATTCATGCCGCTGTTGCTGTCAAACTCCGCCATTTTGCTTACCTCATTGCCACCCGTGGCAACCACTTGCCGCTTGTTACAATATGACCAGTTGCCCCTCGATGGCGCCTGCCTGCTGCAGCGCCTCGAGGATGGCCATCAAATCACCGGGGGCGACCCCGACCTGATTGACCGCCCGGACCAGATCATCCAGGGTCGCACCGGTATCAAACTTGAACATCCGCCCCGGCTCCTGCTGGACATTGATGGTCGAGTTGTTTGTCACCGTCGTCTCTCCTCCCGCCAACGGGTTGGGCTGGGAGACCTGCTGGTTTTCGGCGATGGTCACCGTCAACCCGCCATGGCTGATGGCCGCCGGTTTGAGCTTGACCTGACTGCCGATCACTATGGTGCCGGTGCGGGAGTTAACGATGATCTTGGCCGCCTCGTTGGCCGGATCCACCTCCAGATTCTCGATGGTGGCGAGATAGGAGACGCGCTGACCCGGATCCCGCGGGGCATAGACCTTGACCGAGGTGGCATCGAGCGCCTGAGCGGTATTGGGCCCCACCAGATCGTTGACTACATCGGCCAGACGGCGCGCAGTGGTAAAGTCTGGGCGGTTAAGGTTGAAGGTGATGGTGTCCCCCTGACTGAAGGAGTTGGGCACCTCTCGCTCCACGGTTGCACCGTTAGCAATCCGCCCGACGGTCGGGGTATTGATCACCACCTTGGAACCATCAGCCCCCTCGGCCCCCAGACCACCGACCACCAGACTGCCCTGGGCGACCGCATAAACCCGCCCATCGAGCCCTTTCAGGAAGCTCTGCAGCAGAGTGCCGCCCCGCAGGCTCTTGGCCTCGCCAATGGCAGAGACCGTCACATCGATGGTCTGGCCCGGCTTGGAGAAGGGGGGCAGGTCGGCATGGATCGCCACCGGAGCCACATCCTTGATCTTGGGCTTGATGTTATCCGGCACCTTGATGCCAAAATTGTTGAGCATGGTACGGAAGGTCTGCTCGGTGAAGGCGTTGTTCTTCTCGCCAGTACCGGGCAACCCCACCACCAGACCGTAACCAATCAGCTGGTTGTTACGCACCCCTTCAACCGAGCTGATGTCCTTGATCCGGGCCGCATTGGCCACACCCAAGGGCAGCAGACAGCAAAGCAGAGTGACAAGACGGAGTGACTTCATAACATCTCCTAGAGCGGCCACCAGGGACCATTGAAAAAGCTGGTAAGCCACCCTTGCTCCTGGCTATTGGCCAGATCGCCGGTACCACCGTAGTAAATGCGGGCATTGGCCACTTTCTGGGACGAAACGCTGTTATCAGACGTCACATCCTCCGGGCGAATAAGGCCGGTGATCCGGATATATTCATTGCCATTGTTGAGCATGATCCACTTCTCACCGCGCACCACCAGATTGCCGTTGGGCAGTACCTTGGCCACGCTGACCGAAATATTGCCCTGCAGGCTGTTGCTCTGATCCGCCTTGGCCTGGCCCTTGAACGCGCTGTCTTGAGCAATGGAGGCTGAGAGATCATAGGGGCTGGCGGTCACGGGCACGCCACCCAACTTGACCGGGTCCAGATTGAACTTGTTATTCTTGCCACTCTGGGTATTGGCCTTTTTCGAGGCAGAGGTCGACTCCGACAACTCGATGGTAATGATGTCACCTACCTTGTGTGCCTTGATATCCGAATAGATGCCATTGACCTGATCCGGCTGGAAAATCGCCCCTGTCGGTCGCACCGACACCGGCTCCGACTCCCCGTAGACGGGGGAAAACTCGGGATCATCAGGCTTGGGCGCATTGGGAGTGCTGCTACACCCTCCCAGCACCAACAATCCCAGCATCCATACGGCTTTCATCATGCACCTCCTAATTAGGTACGCTGGATCAGGAAGGACATCATGCCGTCCACGGCGGAGAGCACCTTGGAGTTCATCTCGTAGACCCGCTGAGCCTGAATGAGGTTCACCAGCTCTTCGGTCACGTTGACGTTGGAAGTCTCCAGCATCCCCTGCTTGATCACCCCCAAGCCATCGGCACCGGCAGTCCCCTGAGCGGCAGCACCACTGGATTGGGTCTCGACAAACATGTTCTCCCCCATCGGCTGCAAGCCGCTGGCGTTGACGAAGTCGGAGATGTTGATCTGACCGACGACCTGAGAAGCGCCATCGCCCTTGAGCTGCACCGAGACCTGACCATCTTCACCCACCGTAACGCTCTGGGCGTTTTCCGGGATCTGGATTTCCGGTTGCAGCGGGTAGCCATTACCCGGGGTCACTATGGTCCCTTCATCGTTGAGGGTGAACTGACCGTTGCGGGTATAGGCCGCACTACCATCCGGCAGCTGAATTTCAAAGTAACCACGACCACTGATCATCAGGTCCAGCGAGTTGTCGGTGGTTTGCACGTTGCCCTGGCTGTGGTTTTTCTGGGTCGCCACCACCTTGGCACCCGCCCCCAGCATCAGGCCGGAGGGGAGCTCGGTATCGGCAGAGGAGCGGCCACCGGGCTGGTTGATGTTTTGATACAGCAGATCTTCAAAGATGGCCCGTGACTTTTTGAAGCCCACGGTGCTGGCGTTCGCCAGGTTGTTCGAAGTGACCGAAATATTGGTCTGCTGTGCATCCAACCCGGTCTTGCTGATCCAGAGTGCGGGATTCATAGGTAACTCCTTGATTAGCTGATTCGCAGCAGTTGGGTTTGAGCTTCATCATTCTCTTCGGCCGTCTTCATGATTTTGACCTGGGTTTCGAACTGGCGTTGCAGCCGGATCAGGTTGGTCATCTCATCCACCACATTGACGTTGCTCCCCTCAAGGGAGCCGGCAATCAGGCCGACATTGGCAGAGGCGGGTTCATTCTGGCCATCTTTGCGGCGAAACAGACCATCTTGCCCCTTCTCCACCGCATCGGCGGCCGGGTTGACCAGCTTGATCCGCTGAAAATCTTCCGGCAAGTTGGCGGCTGCCCCTTCCGGTCGACCGCTGATGGTGCCATCCCGATTAATCTCGAGTTTCTCCATCGGCATCGGCAACACGATTGGCTGACCACCGTCATCCACTACATTCAGGCCGGTCGAGGTTTGTAAGTTGCCGGTCGCATTGACCTGCAAATTCCCCATGCGGGTATAGGCCTCGCCGCCCTTTGGATCCTGCACGGCAATCCAGCCCGGCCCATCCACCGCCACGTCCAGATCCCGTCCGGTGGTCATCAGCATGCCATGCTGCAGGTTCTGACCCGGGCGCTCAGCCATGGCAAACACCCGGCTTGGCAAGCCCTCTCCGAACGCCTGCATGCTTCTGGCCTGCTCAAAATCGGACTTGAAGCCGGTTGTATTGGCATTGGCGAGGTTGTTGCCGCGAACAGCCAAGCTGTTCATGGTCTCTTTGGCCCCGGACATGGCGATATAAAGCAGGTGATCCATGGAATTCTCCGTCAAACAGATGACTCTGACAGGAGAAATGCAATTAGAGTGCCAACAGCAGAAATATGGGGGGGGAGAAGTAGGATGGGAATGAGACAGAAACAGAGAGGGGGCCAAGCCCCCTCTCATTATCATGTATTGCGCAATTAACGGATCTGCAGGATGGTCTGCTGCAGCGAACTGTTGACCTCCAGAGAACGGGAGTTGGCCTGGAAGTTACGCTGGGCAGTGATCAAGTCCACCAGCTCCGAGGTCAAATCCACGTTGGACTGCTCCAGCGCTGAAGATTTTATGCTACCAAACGTACCTGAATTAGGAGTACCAGGCAATGCATCCCCTGAGAGCAGGGACTGCCGCCAGGATGTATCACCAACCTGAGTCAATCCTTGCGAGTTCGCAAACTTGGCCAGCGCAACCATAGCCACTTTTAACGTCGTAGCATTACTGTACGTGGCAGACACAACACCGTCCGGCGTAATTTCAACCTTTGTTAGACGGCCTACTGTCGCACCATCCTGAGTCAATTTGTTGACTTCAAAAGGTGAGTTGTATTGGGTAACAGTCCCAAGACGAATTTCCAACGTCTGGGTCGGATCTGCACCATTGTTGATAATCCCTGCACCACCAGCGCCATTGCCCAACGCAACAGTCTTGATAGGTGCAACCGGTATTGTTGTATCCAGCTTACCCGAAGGAGTAAATGTCATCTGCAGACCAGTGGGAATACCTGCTCCTGGACTCGCCGTACCACCATTAATATTTATAGGCTTGTCCCCTTCATACATGAACATACTCCAAGTTCCCGGGTTCAGAGGCTGCCCCGCATTGGCCGGATCTTCATGGCGGACAAAATACTTCGTGATTGTATGGGGAGCACCAAGCGAATCATAAATAGTCACAGATGTTGAATGAGCATATGTTGACGAGTTAGTACGATCAAAATTAGCGGGCAAAGTAGGCTTTGTTTTACTATCAATACTCAAGTTAAAACTTGCCTCCACCAATGAAGTCATTTTAGGCTCACCAGCCCTATCAGGTATTTGAATAGGCTTGGTCGCATTAATACTGACTGCCTTGGGCGTACCATCAGGATTAATTTCATAGCCTTGCAGGTAATGGCCCTGATTATTGACCATATAGCTGTTTTCATTGAGCTTGAAGGCGCCGGCACGGGTATAGGTGCGATCCAGGTTGGTCAATCCATCGGAGGTCACAAAGAAGCCATTCCCCTGAATCGCCAAGTCCAGTGCGTTATTGGTAAATTGCAGCGCCCCCTGGTGGAACTGCTGGGCAACCGCGCCAGTCGCCACACCATTACCGACCTGGGTCTTGGCATTGACAAAGATGGAGTTGGCGTAGACATCCGCAAACTCGGCACGGGACTCTTTAAAGCCCATGGTGTTAACGTTGGCAATGTTGTTGGCGGTGACGTTCAAGTCTTTTTGTGCCGCGTTGACACCGCTCAAGGCATTGTTAAATGACATATCCAGCTCCTTAGATCGATGCTGTCGACGTGGTTTTTGACGGTGCAACCGTCGGATTTGAATTGGTGCCTGAAATTTGCAGAATATTGTTCAGATATTCGCTCCCCAGCCCTCTCAAGTTGAGGCGAGTCGGGTTAGTTGCATTGCCCAAGGCAACGCTATCCACTTTTGCATAAGCGTATGAAGCAATATTTTCCGACTTGCCATCAAGAGTACCGCTAGCTTTGACGACATACTTGCCTGCAGAAACTCGGTTACCAGCCTTGTCTGTACCATCCCAAGCAACTTCAACGTTACCTTTTTGCTCTCCTTCCAGAGGAAACTCTTTGATAACTTGTCCTTTTTCGTCTTCGATAGTGATTTTGATATTCGCATATTTATTAGTAGTACCAACCGCTACGACTGCTGATAGTGGCCCCTCTTTGTCTAAATAGCTTATATTGCTTGGCAGTAGCACATTTTGACCTACCAAAGAGGATGCTTGCAGGGCTTGACTGGAAATCATCTGGTCATTGAGTTTCCCCATCTGGGTAGACAAACTACTGATCCCCTCCGAAGTTGACATGGACGCCATTTGGGAAAGCATCTGGGCATTGTCGACAGGCTTGAAGGGGTCTTGATACGATAATTGCATTGTTAGCAGCTTCATAAATGAAGCCTGATCCAGCTCTTTCTTGGGCGTCGTGGTAGTGCCTGTCGTCTGGGTCGTGGTACGGCTTATACCGTTAGCACTGTTGGTTGTATCGACCATGCTGCATCCCTCCTAATCAGGACTTGCCAAGCTGGAGCGTCTGCTGCAGCATCTTTTTGGCCGAATCTGCAACCTGTACGTTGGTCTGGTAGCTGCGCGAGGCGTTGATCATGTCGGCCATCTCTTCAACCATGTTGACGTTGGGCTTGAAGATAAAACCGTCTTTATCCGCCATCGGGTGGTTGGGGTTGTACTCCTTGAGCAGTGGCGCCTTGCTCTCGACAATCCCTTTAACCTCAACCCCGACCGAGCCCTGCTTGTCAGACATCGCCTGATCGAGCTGGGCGGCAAAGACTGGCCGCCTGGCGTGGTAAGTATTTTCCACACTGGAGCTGACGCTGTCCGCGTTGGCCATGTTGCTGGCAACCGTGTTGAGGCGCACTGACTGTGCACTCATAGCCGAGCCTGCTATGTCAAAGACCTTGAACAAACTCATCACTGCTCTCCTTTCAGGGCCTTTAGCAGGCCACTGATCTTGCTATTCATAAATTCAAGGGAGGTTTGATACTCGAGGCTATTACGCAGAAATTCGCTGCGCTCCTGCTGCACATCGACTGTATTGCCGTCACCGGTATCCGGCTGCAACGGGTTGCGATATTGCACAGTACCCGGAGCGTCCATATTCAAGGCAAAGTGCTTTTCGCTGGTCGTTGCCAAACCAAAACCCTGATGCGACTGAGCCTCCTGCAATGCCTGAGCAAAATTGATATCCCTGGCTTTGAAGCCTGGGGTATCTGCGTTGGCAATATTGCTGGAAAGCACCTCAGCACGCTTGGCACGAACGCTTATGGTGTGTTGATGCACACCGAATGCCTTGTCAAATGAAAGAGCCATAGCACACCTCCTGCTTGGTATATTTTGTTAGCAAGAGGTGTGCCATAAGCAAATCACTCAGTTCGATGGTTTGGGTATGAGCACATTTCAGACCGAAAACGGCAGGAGCATCTCGCGCATTGAGTCAGACGGCATCATTTGGCCACCTTAAGGCTTCAACCACTTTTGCAGTGGCGAGATATGGTAGGTAAATAGAAAGACTGAGCTGTAGATAAAGAAAGAGGGAAGCTCGTAGCTTCCCTCTTTGTATGAACTGGCAATATCCGGCAGACCCCGAATATCAAGGCGGTCAGGCCTATTTGACCTTGTAGACAATCCCCGGATTGCAGCGGATCATCTCGAACCGGTCAGTCAACCCGGCCAGTGACTCCGACGCTCCCAACATCAGATATCCACCGGGGTTGAGACTGGCAGCAAACTGGTTGAGGATCTTCGACTTCACTTCCGGCGCAAAATAGATGAGCACGTTACGGCAAAAGATAATGTCAAACTTGCCGAGCAGACTATAACTCTCCAGCAAGTTGAGTGGCCGGAAGGTGGTCAATTTTCTGACTCGCTCGGCAACCCGCATCTTGTTGTCACCGTAAGGCTCAAAAAACATCTTCTTGCGCTCCGGTGACAAACCGCGCGCCAGAGCAAGGCTATCGTAAACGCCTTCCTTACACTGATTGAGCATGGTCGTCGAAATATCCGTCCCGACAATCTGCACGCCACCAGGCAAGGTACCCGGCTTTTTCATCTGCTGCTCCAGTGCCGTCATGGCAATGGAATAGGGCTCCTGACCTGACGAGGATGCAGCCGACCAGATCTTGATGGGGCGGCCACTTTTCCCCAACTCGGGGAAAATCTTGTCGGTAAGAAGCTGAAACGGATAGGTATCACGAAACCATAGGGTCTCGTTGGTTGTCATGGCATCTACCACAGCCATTTTCAGGTCACGCTCTCGCACACTCATTGCACGGGTAACCAGATCAGACAGACTCTCGATGCCAAACTGAGCCATCAAAGGTGAAAGACGGCTCTTCACCAGATACTGTTTGTTATCCCCCAGCACAATTCCGCTCTGTACCGCCAGAAAGTTGCTGAACTGTTTGTATAAGTCGTCCGAAAGTGTCTTCATGCAGCTGTTCTTCTTTATTAGAGTGCGTTTTGTACGGCCTTGGCCAATTCATCAGGCTGGAACTTGGCGATAAAATTGTTCGCACCAACTTTCTGCACCATTGCCTGGTTGAATACTCCACTGAGCGAGGTATGCAGAATAACATGCAAATCCTTGAGATTGGGATTATTCCGGATCTCGGCAGTGAAGGTATAGCCATCCATTTCCGGCATTTCGATATCCGAAATAACCAGCGCAACCTGATCCTTGATAGGACCATTTTTGGTCATTTCCAGCAGCATGTTCAATGCTTCGCGACCATCTTTTGCCAACACACACTCGACGCCGATGGCCTCAAGCGCACGTTGTACCTGTTTGCGTGCCACTGAGGAGTCATCCGCAACAAGAACAGGACGCCCCAGAGTCGGATGGTCGACACTGGCCTGAACCAACTCCTCACTAACATCCGTTGCAACCGGAGAAATTTCGTTCAATATCCGCTCAACATCAAGAATTTCGACCAACTCACCGTCGACTTCAGTCACGGCTGTCATGTAGTTGATGCGACCCGCACCTTTGGGCGGAGGCAGGATGGATTCCCAGTTCATATTGATGATGCGCTCGACCGAATGCACCAGAAATCCCTGAATAGAGCGGTTGTACTCGGAGATGATAATGAAGCATTTGCTCAGATCATCAATCGGGCGTTTGCCAACCGCCATGCTGAGGTCGATGACCGAGATAGTCTGGCCACGAATATGTGCTACCCCGCGGATGCAGGAGTTCAGTTTGGGCATCACGGTCAAGGGGGGACACTGCAACACTTCACGCACTTTGAATACGTTGATGCCAAATCTTTGACGTCCATTGAGACGAAACAACAACAACTCCAGCCGGTTTTGCCCCACTAGCTGGGTACGTTGGTTGACCGAGTCCAGGATACTGGCCATAAACACTCCCTAAAAACGCTTGGCATTAATCATGCATGCGTGATGGATTGCGTCAGACTATCGATGTGACAACGAACAGATTCTGAAGCAATCATAGTTAAATATGGTGATATGCGTGAACAACTTATCGACCAACGAGCGAAAATGATTAACCGACTTTTACTCATCAGCCTCTTTTTTGGCAGCATATCTTCCAGCTACGCCTCGGACGTCACTACTTATCTGCAAGAAAAGGCACAAGAGTTCGTTTACAGCCAGCTGGATATTCCGTTGGATGCCAGAGCCGAGGTCACCTCTGCCACACTGGATGAACGGCTCCCACTGACCCGCTGCGAAGATCTGCTCACTATCAGCTTACCAGCAAAAATGGAAATTCGCCGTAATACAACAGTTTACCTTAAGTGTGAAGAAGAGAGGCCCTGGGACGTCTATCTCCCGGTGCGGGTCAGTATTCAAAAGCCCTATGTCACTGTGACCAACCCCATCGCCAAGGGGGACCTGCTGAGTGAAAGCCAGCTGGTGTTGGCCTATCAGGATCAGACCCTGATCCGCGGCGACTACCTGACTGACACAGCCCCTCTTGTCGGAGTACGCAGCAAGCGGGAGTTAAAACCGGGGCAACCCATCCGTTTGAGCCAGGTTTGTGTCGTGTGCAAAGGGGATCAGGTCACCCTGACGGCAGAAAACAGCAACTTCCAGATCAAAACCATGGCCCGAGCCTTGCAAGATGGCAGCTTCGGAGAGATCATCAAACTCGTCAATATTCGCTCCGGCAAAACCGTTGAGGGTAAAGTCAGTGCGGTAGGTGCCGTATCGGTCACTTTTTAAATCCGGATCCTTGACAACTTTTTTCTAAAGTTTTGATCTGCCGCACCGATAAACAGGTAAGCAAACCTTAAAGCAGACGAAGGTAACTAAAATGGCCATCAACAATATCAACAACTTGGCGAATAATCGGTTGCAAAATACCGCTAATAGCCAGGGGACAGGCAGCAAGTCAGTCACCTCATCGCCCGAAAACAAAGCGGCTACTGTCAAGCTGGACTCCGTCTCCTTGACCAGTGAGGCGCAACAATTGCAAAAGATGCAACAAAACCTCAATACCGCCTCGACCGGCAATGAGAGCAAGGTCGAACGGCTGAAAAAAGCCGTCGCGAGTGGCGAATATCAGGTTAACAGCGACGCTGTGGCCAAGAAGATGTTCAGTTTCGAGGCCAATCTGGACAAAGTTCTGGGATGATGGATTTACCTTCGTTACTGCACACCCAAGATGATTACCTCAGCCAGATGCAAGGCATTCTGGAAGAGGAGTTCAGCTTGCTCGAACAGCATCAGGCACTGGCCCTGCCCGCACTGACCGAGCGCAAACAGCAGTTGCTTGCTGCGATAGAAACCCTGGACAAGGCTCTGGCAGAGATGCCGGAACTGGCACTGCAGCTGGCAGCCTATCCCGACGAGATGGCACAGCTTCGTGCAAAACTGGATGCCTGCCAGGCACAAAATGATATCAACGGTCGCTTGCTTGAATTGAGCATCGTCTCAAACCGTCGTCTGGCAACCTTTCTGAGTCAGCTGCGCGATCGCAACAGCCTGACCTATGACGCCAAGGGCAACACTCGCTCTGGCACCCGCTCCTACGGTATCAAGGCCTGACATCTCTTATCAGGCCTTGCATTTTTGCTCTCCGTTTTAAAGCACCAGTCGCAACAACTCTCGCCCGTCCTCACACGCATTGACGCGCAGTACCCCGTCCTCATAGCACCCGTAACTGGCCGGCAGCTCACCGCGCGGGAAACAGATTGACCCCGGGTTCATCAATACCCGCTCCCCCTGCCACTCCAGCACCGGCACATGGGTGTGACCGCTCAGGAACAGACTCCCCACAGGCAGCTGTACCTCGTCCGGGCGATAAAGATGGCCATGGCTGACAAACCAGCGCCGCTCATCGATCAGTAACTGGTTGTAGGGGGCGGTGATGGGAAAGCGCAACAGCATCTGATCTACTTCGGAATCACAGTTGCCCCGCACCGCGATGATTTGCGGAGCCAACTCGTTGAGCCGATCGGCCACAGCGGCCGGGTTATACCCTTCCGGCAGAGGATTGCGCGGGCCATGGTTGAGCAGATCGCCGAGCAGCAGATAGTGATCCGGCTGCCAGGGCTCAAGTTGGGTCAGCACCCGCTCCAGCGCAATGATGCTGCCGTGGATGTCGGAAATGATGGCAAGTTTCATGAAATGCTCCTCACTGCGGGCTGAAGTAGAGATCCTTGGTGGCAATCGTCCCTTTCAAATTCTGGCTGGGCAGCCCCCGCAGCGCGGGATCGACCAGTCTCATCTGATTGTAATGATACACGGGGAGGATCGGCGCCTCCTCAAGCAGCAACTGTTCGGCATGCCGGTAGAGTTCAACCCGGCTCGCGCTGTCCAGCGTATTGGCAGCCTGCTCCAGCAACAGATCAAAGTCGGGATTGCAGTAGCTGCTCTCGTTACGCAGATCCTGACAACGGAAGCTGCCCAGCATGGCTGAAGGCTCCACGTAATCGCCAAACAGGAAGCTTCTGGCCACCTGAAAATCACCGCTATCCTTGGCCACCTGATAGGCGCCCCACTCCAGACTGTTGAGGGTGACCTGCACCCCCAGCTTCTGCCACATGGCGGCAATGGCCATCGCCATCTGCTTGTGGGTTTCGGCGCTGTTGTAGGTAATGCTCAGCTTGAGTGGATTGGCACTGTTATACCCGGCCGCTGACAGCAACGCTGCCGCTTTGGCCTGGCGGGTTGGCATATCTTCAAGCGCCACAGGCAATATCACCCGGGGGTAACCCGGCATCTCCGGCAACAGCGACCATGCCGCCTGTTCATCCTGACCGCTCACCGATTCAATAAGCTGCTGTCGATCAACCGCCATGGAGAGTGCCTGACGCACCCGTGCATCCTGCAGTTCGGGGCGCTTCAAATTGAACGCATAGATATAGGTGCCAAACAGCGGCAAGCCCCAGAGCCGCTCCGGAGATTCGCGCTTCATCTTCTGGTAATAGCCGAGGGAGACCTTGTTGGTGAGCTGGATTTCACCAGCCTCATAGCGCAGCCGTTCGGCATGTTGCGAGGTGATAGGCAAATAGGTGACCCGTCCGATACGGGTGTGAAGGTCATCCCAGTAGTGGATATTGCGCTCGGCTTCGATCCGCTCGTTCGGCGTCCAGCTTGCCAACCGATAAGCACCATTGCTCACCAGCTTGCCGGGCTCGGTCCACTGCTTGCCAAATTTGGCTATCGCCTTCTGATTGACTGGCACAAAGGGGCGCTGACTGATGAGCTGCAGGAAATAGGGAGCCGGCCGCTCCAGAGTGATTTTTAGGATCTGATCGCTTTGCGCTTCAATGCCAAGATTGCCGAGCTCCAGCGCACCGGCATAGATGGATTGCGCATTGTTGATCCCCGTCGCCAGCAGCAATCCGGCAGAAGGGGAGTTGATGGCCGGATCGAGCAGACGGCGCCAGGCATAGACGAAATCAGCGGCCACCAGCGGCTCGCCATTGGACCACTTCAGTTGAGGGCGCAGGAAAAATCGCCACTCCAGCCCATCGTCACTCACCTCCCAGCGCAGCGCCTGAGCAGGTACGATATGCCCCTGCTCATCTTCGCTGACCAGCCCTTCAAACAGATCGACCAGTACCGCCTCACCCGGAAAACCGGAGCGCACCAGCGCAGGATCCAGCGACTCCGGCTCGGCACCGTTGCCCTTGACCAGGGTTTGCCGATCGGCAAGCAAAGGCTGCTGCTCAACGGTGGTGGCATGGGCCAGGGGCCCTGCCAGCACGGCAAGCAATAGCGGGGAGAGCCAGCGTTGCGCCAGCTTGGGGAAGAAACCATACCTCATGACAAAACCTCGAATAAAACCACTGCAGGAGGGGAAGGCCGACGGCGCGCCTGATGAATGCCTGATACCGCTCTTGTTATCCCCGAAAACGCCCCGTATTGTATCGGGCTTGCCCGGGAGATGGAGTCCTTCGGGTTAATTTTTTCAGGAGTTTTTATGGGTTATGAGTGGCTGGCCCTCGCGTCGGCCAGTTTATGGGCAGTTGCAGCGCTAATTTCGGTCAAACCGGCCCGTCATCTCGGCGCATTTGCCTACAGCCGCTGGCGCATGTTTCTGGTCAGCCTGATGCTCGGCACCATGAGTCTGCTCACCGGTGGCTGGCAAACCCTCACCGCAAGCGCCCTGCCCCTGCTCGCCATCTCGGGGCTGGTCGGCATCTTCGTGGGCGATACCGCGCTGTTTGCCTGCATGAACCGGCTGGGGCCAAGACGCAGTGCCCTGCTCTTCTCCTGCCATGCGCTGTTTTCCGCCCTGCTTGGGCTCTGGCTCTTTAATGAACAGCTGACAGGCTGGCGACTGCTGGGGGCCATGCTGGTCTTTGCCGGCGTGATGCTGGCGATCCTGTTTGGCAGACGCAGTAGCAGCAACGAGTGGGAGCAGATCCGTGGCAATCTGGCGCTGGGAATTGGCCTTGGCCTGACGGCGGCACTGTGTCAGAGCGTGGGAGCCATCATCGCCAAGCCGGTGATGATGAGTGGTGAGGTGGATGCGGTGAGTGCATCGGGTATCCGGATGGGCAGTGCCCTGCTGGCCCACTGCGTCCTGCGGCTTGGGCGCTTGCCGCTGGCCATGCCGCTCAAACCGGTCAATCGCCATATCCTCGCCATGATTGCCACCAACGGTTTTCTAGCGATGGGGCTGGGGATGACGCTGATCCTGATGGCGCTGCGGCAGGGCGAGGTGGGCATGGTGGCCATTCTCTCCTCCACCACGCCGGTACTGCTGCTGCCGCTATTGTGGTGGCACTCGGGGGAGCGGCCATCCGTTGCCGCCTGGGCGGGTGCACTGATTGCAACCCTGGGCACCGCACTGGTGCTGGGTTTCAGCACTCACTGACCCCCGGCACCATCCCTGATCAGAACAGGGCAATCTCCTCAGCGGTCAGCTCGCGGTATTCACCGGGTGCCAGCTCTTCGTCAAGCGTCAGGCCACCCACCCGCTCGCGATGCAAGCCAACGACCTTGTTGCCGATGGAGGCAAACATCCGTTTGACCTGATGGTACTTGCCTTCGTGAATGGTCAGGCGGGCCTCGCACTCGCCGAGAATTTCCAGCTGGGCAGGACGGGTTTTATCGGTCTCGTTACGCAGGTAGACCCCTTCGGCGAACAGCGCGATCGCATCCGGGTTCACCGGATCGGCCAGCCAGACGTGATAGGTCTTGGAACACTCGTGGCGCGGCGAGGTGATGCGGTGGGACCATTGACCGTCGTCGGTCACCAGCACCAGACCCGTGGTATCGAGGTCGAGGCGACCCACTACGTGCAGCTTGCCCATCGCCGGTTCATCCATCAGGAAGAAGACCGTCGGGTGATCCGGATCCTCGTTGGAGCAGACGTAACCTTCCGGCTTGTGCAGCATGAAATAGCGGTTGCGCTGCTCCAGCGTCAGCAGCACGCCGTCAAACTCGATCTGGCTCTGCTCATTGATATGAAAGGCGGGCTGCTTGACCACAATGCCATCCACCATGACCTCGCCCTGACGGATCAGTTTGCCTGCCAGCGAGCGGGTCAAATCGGAACAATCGCACAGAAATTTATCAAGCCGCATTCACAACCTCGGAGTCCAACAAGTAAAGGGGCGTCATTATATCGGGCGGGGGCGACAACGCCACTGTTAAGGGGTTGCCAATTATGACGAACTGGTCATCCGATGTTACACTTCTCCGGTGTGACCCATCCGAACGATACTCATAATAATAAGAGTCAGGAAGCCTTCATGAAGTCTCAAGCATCCTATCCCGTCATTCCCGTCAACCAGCTGAAACCCGGCATGTATGTCATTGCTATCGCCAGCCAGACAGGTGGGATGGAGATCGCCCAGATGGGCTTGGTGACCAGCGTGGCGCAAATTGCCAATTTGGTACGTCAGGGGGTGCTCACGGTACGCATCGATCTGGCCCGCAGCAAGCTGGGCAGTGCCGAGAGTGACGCCGTTACCTCCCCCGACCTCAATGCCAACAGCGCCCAGGTAGGGCGCCGTGCCAGTGCCAACGGTGAAGGGCGGGAGCTTAAAATCCGCCGCCTTTATCAGGAAGCGCGCGAGCTGCAAGGCAAGTTCATTCGCCACCTCAAAGCGGGTGAGCCCATCGACATCACCCCGCTGGCCGAAGTCGCCGAAGAGATGGTGGACACCATGTTCACCCACGGCGATGCCATGCTCTGTCTGGCCCGTATTCGCGCCAAGGATGCCTACCTGATGGAACACTCCATGAACGTGGCCATTCTGCTGGCCAACTTCGGCCGCTATCTGGGGCTTGAGCGCAGCGTACTCAAGGAGCTGACCCTGGGTGGCCTGCTGCACGACGTGGGCAAGATCATGACCCCGGACGAGGTGCTCCACAAACCGGGCAAGCTGACCGATGAGGAGTTCGCCATCATGCGCCAGCATGTGGTACACAGTTACGAGATCCTCAGCAATACCCCTGGCATTACCCCCACCATGCTGGAGGTGGCCGCCAACCACCACGAGCGGCTCGATGGCTCCGGCTACCCGCAGCGACTCAAGGGGGAGCAGCTCTCTCTCTATACCCGGATGAGCGGCATCGTCGATGTCTATGATGCCATCACCGCGGATCGGGTCTACAAAGCAGGTATGCAGCCGACCCAGGCCTTCCGCATTCTGCTCAAGGGGATCAATCAGCACTTCGATGCCGAGCTGGTCACCAAGTTCATCAAATGCATGGGGGTCTATCCGGTGGGTACGCTAGTGCAGCTCTCAAACCAGCGCCTGGCTATCGTGATGCAGCGCAACGAGCAGCAGCCGCTCAAGCCGGTGGTCAAGGTGATCTATCACGCCACCCAGCGTCACTACCTCGACGTACAGTGGCTGGATCTGGCAAAGTCAGGGGTTCAGGAGAGCATCGAAAACACGGTCGACCCCAAAGAGTTTGGCATCAACCTCGCCAACTTCTTCTAAATCTCTCACCTCAGATATTCATGATTGGCGCTGGCTGTCGAGCCAGTGCCGGATCAGAAACTCCTCATCCAGCGGCGAGAGATCAAAACGCAGGCTGGCCTCTTCAATGGCAGAGATATCGTGCTGGTGGTGCTCACTGAGCCAAAGCACCGCACGACGCAAATCTTCACCATGGGGGAGTAGCAGATGGTCGCTCATGGGATACCTCCGGTAGACTGCAGGGCGGCCCGCGAATGTAGCCACCTCTTTCCAGTCTAGTCGGTCAATCCCCATCACCCGCGCTTCTTCACCCTCCCCCCTCAATCACGGCAATCAGCTTGCCACCGGGATCAGCGACCGAAAGCGCGCTGCCAATCCTGATCGAACTTCACCAGCGCCGCATCCACCGCAGGCACGTTCAGCAGCTGCTCCGCCACATCGAGCGGCAAGGTGATCGATTGGCAACCGGCCAGCAGACAGTCGAGCGCTTGACGGGGAGTGCGGAATGACGCCGCCAGCACCTTGCTGTTCGGCGCGTGCAGCGCAAGCAGCTGTTGCAGCTCCTGCACGGTGGCGATGCCATCGCCCCCCTGAGCATCCAGCCGGTTAACGTAGGGCGCGACATATTCCGCCCCCGCCACCGCCGCCAGCCAGCCCTGCAGCGGGGTATAGACAGCGGTGCCCAGGGTCGGCACACCGTTGGCTGTCAGGCTCTTGATGGCAGCCAGCCCTTCTGCGCACACCGGGATCTTGATCACCAGATCAGGGTCCAGCTCACGCAGGGCAAATGCCTCGCGTACCATCTCGGTTTCGGTTTTGGCCATCACCTGGGCAAACAGGCGCGCCTTGGGCCCCAGCACGTCGCGCAGGGCGGGCAGCAGCTCACAGAGCGGCAATCCCCCGGCGGCGGTAATGGAAGGATTGGTGGTGACACCGGCCAACGGCAGGATCCGTGACCAGCGACGCACTGCCGCCACATCGGCGGTATCGAGATACAGCTCCATCTCTAACTCCTTAACGGGATGTTCAATATATCGCCATTCTAGCGAGAAAACATCTGCAAATAGCTTGATCGAAATCAAATCAACTTTCGAATGAAAGCAAATAGAATGCAAATACAAAAGGAGGCGGTATGATTTTCGACCTGCAACGATATTCAACTCACGATGGCCCCGGCATTCGCACCCTGGTGTTTCTCAAGGGGTGCTCACTGGCCTGTCTGTGGTGTCAAAACCCGGAAAGCCGCTCTCCCAAGCCGGACATACTACTCGACCGGCGCCAGTGCATCGAGGGATGCCAGCTCTGCAGCCAGGCCTGTCCGGCAATCTTGCGTGACAGCCAGGGTGTCCAGCTCGTCCGCTCAGCCCTCAAGGCCGATGATATGGAACGGCTGCGCGGCCTCTGCCCCAGCGAAGCGCTGCAGGTGTGCGGCCGCGATGAAACCCTGGACACCCTGATGGACACCATCTTGCGGGATCGTCCCTTCTTCGAGCGCAGCGGCGGTGGCGTCACCCTCTCCGGTGGCGAACCGTTTATGCAGCCCGAATTTGCAGCCAACCTGCTGGCCCGCTGCAAGGCCGCAGGGCTGCACACCGCAGTCGAGAGCTGCCTCCATGTGCCCTGGCACCAGATTGAGCCAAGCCTCCCCTCACTGGATCTAGTGCTGGCGGATCTCAAACACGTGGATAAAGAACGTTTCTTCCACTGGACCCGCGGCAAGGTGGAGCTGCCCATCGCGAACCTCAAGCGCCTCGCCGAGCACGGCGTGCCGATGCAGATCCGGGTGCCGCTTATTCCCGGCTTCAATGCCGACCGCGCATCGATCAGCGCCATCACCGACACCGCCGCCAGCCTCGGCACGGTGCAGGAGATCCACTTCCTCCCCTACCACACCCTGGGGATGGGCAAATATGCCCTGCTGGATCTGCCCTATCAGGCGCCGGACACACCGCTCGACGATCCCGATTTACTCAGCTTTGCCCATGCATACGCCCAACGTCAGGGGCTGACCCCTGTGACCAGAGGATAAGATCATGACCCAGCTCGACCTCAATACCCTCAGCCCGCGGATCCGCGCCCACAAAGAGAGCCTGATCCACATCGTTCAGCCGCCGGTCTGCACCGAGCGTGCCCGCCACTACACCGAAGCTTATCAGGCTCACCTCGCCCGGCCGCTGCCGGTGCGCCGCGCTCTGGCGTTGGCCCATCACCTCAAGGAGCGCACCATCTGGATCAAGCACGACGAGCTTATCGTCGGCAATCAGGCCAGTCAGGTGCGGGCGGCGCCGCTCTTTCCCGAATACACGGTGAGCTGGATTGAGAAGGAGATCGACGAGCTGGCGGACAGACCCGGCGCCGGTTTTGCAGTCAGCGAAACCGACAAAGAGATCATCCACGCCCTCACCCCCTTCTGGCGCGGTCAGACGGTGCAGGATCGCTGCTTCGGCCTCTTTACCGACGAGCAAAAAGCGCTGCTGGAGAGCGGCATCATAAAGGCGGAGGGCAACATGACCTCGGGGGATGCCCACCTCGCGGTCAACTATGAGGAGCTGCTCACGCTGGGGCTCGATGGCTTCAAGGCCAAGGTGGCCGAGCGGCGCAGTCGGCTGGATCTGGCGGATTGGGCCGACCTGCAGCGCGAGCAGTTCCTGCAAGCCGTCGCCATCACCCTGGATGCGGTCAGCGATCACATCGGGCGCTACGCCACCCTTGCCCACAAGATGGCCAGTGACATGGCCGCGCAAGAGCCGCGCCCCGAGCGCCGAAACGAGCTTAAGACCATCGCGCTCAACTGCGCCCACATCGCCCACCAGCCCCCCGAGACCTTCTGGCAGGCGCTGCAGCTCTGCTACTTTATTCAGCTCATCCTGCAGATCGAGTCCAACGGCCACTCGGTGTCGTTTGGCCGGATGGATCAGTACCTCTATCCCTGGTATCGCCGCGAAGTTGAGCTGTCGGAATCCCTGCCACGCGAGCGTGCCATCGAACTGCTGCAAGGGTGCTGGCTCAAGTTGCTGGAGGTGAACAAGATCCGCTCCGGCACCCACTCCAAGGCCTCCGCCGGCAGCCCGCTCTATCAGAACGTCACCATCGGTGGCCAGAACTGGCGGGATGGCGCGGCCCATGACGCGGTCAACGGCCTCTCCTACGCGATTCTGGAGTCCTGCGGCCAGCTGCGATCCACCCAACCCAACCTCTCGGTGCGCTACCACGCAGGAATGAGCGAGGATTTTCTCGACGCCTGCATTCAGGTGATCCGCTGCGGCTTTGGCATGCCCGCCTTCAACAATGATGAGGTGGTGGTCCCCGAGTTCATCCAGCTCGGGGTAAGCGTGGAGGATGCCCACCATTACGCCGCCATCGGCTGCATCGAGACCGCCGTGCCCGGCAAATGGGGCTACCGCTGCACCGGCATGAGCTTTATCAACTTCGCCCGCATCCTGCTGGCGGCACTGGATGGCGGCCGCGATGCCACCACAGGCAAGGTATTCCTGCCCCAACCCCAGTCGCTGCGAGACGGAAGCTTTGGCAACTTTGACGAGGTGATGGCCCGCTGGGATGAGCAGGTGCGCTACTTCACCCGCAAATCCATCGAGATCGACTGCGTGGTCGACAGCGTGCTGGAGGCCCAAGCCCACGACATCCTCTGCAGCACCCTGGTGGATGACTGCATCGAGCGCGGCAAGACCATCAAGGAGGGGGGCGCTGTCTATGACTGGGTCTCCGGTCTGCAGGTAGGAATTGCCAACCTCGGTAACAGCCTGGCGGCCCTGAAGAAACTGGTGTTCGAGCAGGGGATTGTGGATCAGCAAGAGCTGGCCGAAGCACTCGAGCAAGATTTTGCCGGACTAGCGGGGGAGCAGCTGCGCCAGCGCCTCACCAACGCCGCCCCCAAATATGGCAACGATCTGGACGAGGTTGACCTGCTGCTGGTGCAGGCCTACCAGAGCTACATCGACGAGCTCAAGGGGTTGCACAACACCCGCTTCGGCCGTGGCCCCATCGGCGGCACCTACTATGCCGGCACCTCCTCCATCTCGGCCAATGTGCCCTTCGGTGCCTCCACCATGGCTACCCCGGATGGCCGCCACGCCCGCACGCCGCTGGCGGAAGGGGCCAGCCCCTCGTCGGGTTCGGATCGTCTCGGTCCGACAGCGGTATTCAACTCCATCGGCAAGCTGCCCACGGCGGCCATTCTCGGCGGGGTGCTGCTAAACCAGAAGCTGAGTCCGGCGAGCCTTGAGAACGAGCGGGACAAGGCCAAGCTGATGAGCCTGCTGCGCACCTTCTTCGAAGTGCACAAGGGGTGGCATGTGCAGTACAACATCGTCTCGCGCGAGACCCTGCTGGCAGCCAAGGCCAATCCGGATCAATACCGGGATCTGGTGGTGCGGGTGGCGGGCTATTCGGCCTTCTTCACCGCCTTATCCCCGGATGCGCAAGATGATATCATCGCCCGCACCGAACACAGTCTCTGACGGGGCGCACCCATGGCGCCAGTGACGTCATATGATTGGCAAGCCACCCCACGGGTGGCTTGCCGCTATCCACCACCTTGCATGTGAGCGCACCATGAATCCACGCCACCAACTGATCCTCACTCTGGTCCATCAGGCTCGCAAGATGAGCGTGAGTGAACTCTCCCGACATACCGGCGTGTCTGAGGTGACGGTGCGCAACGACCTCACCGCGCTGGAGAAGCAGGGACTGCTCAGACGGGTACACGGCTCGGCCATGGCGCTGGAGACCGATGACCCGGATGCCCGGATGAACATCAACTACCTGCTCAAGGAGCGCCTCGCCGAGCGGGCCGCCCAGCTGGTGGAAGATGGCGAAACGGTCTTTATCGAAGGGGGCAGCGCCAACGCCATGCTGGCGCGCCATCTGGCCCTGCACAAACGGGTCACCATCATCACCATCAGCAGCTATATCGCCCATCTGCTCAAAGACACCCCGGCTCAGGTGGTGCTGCTCGGCGGGCTGTTCCAGCATCAGAGCGAGAGCGTGGTAGGGCCGCTCACTCGCCTCTGCATCGAGCAGGTGCACTTCTCCAAGGCCTTTATCGGGGTCGACGGTTTTCATCCCGAGATGGGTTTCACCGGCCGCGACATGATGCGGGCCGACGTGGTCAACAGCGTGCTGGCCAAGGGGATGACCAATGTGGTCATCACCGACAGCAGCAAATTTGGCGCCATCCACCCGAGCCAGCTTGGCGCGCCGGGCCAGATCAACGTGCTGGTTACCGACGATGCCCTGCCCGCCCCTATGCGGGCAGCCATCGCGGCCAAGGGGATCATCCTGCACAGCGTTGCGGCCTAGGTCACCCGCTAATTCACGCTATTTCATTGACCTGACAGGATAAAATTTTCATGATGAGCCAGTCCCCATCGGGACTGACATCACCAGTGCGTGATCTGCAGGAAGCAGACTTCAGGAGAGCAAGGACATGCCATCGACCATCACCGCCGGGGAGCGCCGACTCTCCCCCTATCATTCGCGCCACCGCCATCACCCTGGCCCTGTGCTGGAGCCCGTTTGGCTGGAGTGCCACGCTGCCTGCCGACTTGAAGTGGGAGAGCAACAACCAGGATCCTCTCTATGCCGATCCGGCCGCCAAACGCGGCGGCACCTTTCGCACCTTTATGACCAGCTTCCCCCTGACCCTGCGCAAATATGGCCCCGACTCCAACGGCGGCTTTGCCGGTTACGTGCGGGAAACCAACCTGCCACTGCTGAGCACTCATCCCGTCACAGGCAACCCCATGCCGATGCTGGCAAACGAGTGGGCCTTCGGCGCCGACAACAAGACCCTCTATTTTCGCATCAATCCCAAAGCGCGCTGGTCAGACGGCCAGCCGGTCACCGCCGATGACTGGCTATTTACCCTCAAGATGATGCGCAGCAAGGAGATCAACGACCCCTGGTACAACAACTACTACAGCACCCAAATAGCAGACATCACCAAGTTTGATGATCACACTCTGGCCATCACCAGCGGCACCGAAAAGAGCCGCCAGGATCTGCTCGAGTCACTGCCCATCAGCCCGGAGCCGAGCCACGCCATCAAGCTCACCGCCAACTGGGTCAAGGAGTACAACTGGAAGGTGTTGCCAGTCACCGGCCCCTATCAGATCGATCAGGTGAAAAAGGGCAAATCGGTCACCTTCAAACGGATTGAACACTGGTGGGGGGATGACGAGCGCTACTTCCAGCATCGCTTCAATCCTGCGCGGATCGAGATCAAGGTGCTCAGAGATCTGAACATCGCCTGGCAGCACTTCCTGCGCGGCGATCTCGACACCTTCCCGCTGGTGATGCCCAACTGGTGGCACGACAAGACCAAAACCGCCGAGTTCGAGAAGGGGTATATCGCGCGCACCTGGTTCTTCAACCAGACCCCGCAATCGCCGATGGGGCTCTATCTCAACACCGCCGATCCGCTGCTGAATAATCTCGATGTGCGGCTCGGGATCCAGCATGCCCTCAACCTCGACAAGATGCTCACCACCCTGCTGCGAGGGGATTACCAGCGACTCAACAGTTATGGCTCAGGTCAGGGTGAGTTTACCAACAGCGAGATCAAGGCCCGTCCGTTCGATCCCAAACTGGCACGGGAATACTTTGCCAAGGCAGGCTTTAACAAAGTGGGGCCACAGGGGATTTTGCAAAACGACAAGGGGCAGTCACTGACCCTCGCCATCACCTACACCACCGCAGAGCACGCCCAGCGGCTCACCTTGCTACGGGAAGAGGCCAAGAAGGCGGGGCTTAATCTGGAGCTCAACCTGATGGATGCCTCGGCCGGTTTCAAATCGATGCTGGAGAAAAAGCACCAGAGCGCCTGGATGGCCTGGGCGGGCAGCCGCTATCCCGCCTATTGGGAGTTCTTCCACAAGGTCAACGCCAACAAACCCCAGACCAACAACATCATGAACATCGATGACGATGCCATCACAGCGCTGGTGGAGCAGTATGACAAGGAGTTCGACTTTGCCAAAAAGGCGGCCCTGTCACGGCAAATCCAGCAGCGGCTCTATGAGCTGGCGAGCTTCGTCCCCGCCTATCAGGTGCCCTACACCCGGGAAGGCGCCTGGCGCTGGATAAAACTGCCAAAAGTACCTGCAACGCCCAAGAGCGAGCAACTCTACTGGCCCCTCGGTGGCGACAACAGCGGTTTCAGCTATGGCGGTTTGCTGTGGATCGATGAAGAGCTAAAATCCGAGACCAGGGCAGCCATCAAGAGCGGCAAGACCTTCCCGGCCGAGCCCATCATCAACACCACCTATCGCCAGCCCTGATAGCCACAACTCGTTTGGCAAACAGACCAAAAACAAAGACCCCGCCAGATAGCGGGGTCTTTGTTGGCAACCGGTGTTGCGAATAGCTCGGTGATCAGCCGCGCTTGGCCTGCTTCTCGGCAATGGCGTCAGCCACGTCAGCCGGCTCCAGTACGATGCCTTCCTGATCCGGGGTCGGGAACACGGCAACACACAGCTCGTCCTGCTCCATACCGTCAACCCAGCGCTCCAGCCATACCTTCAGGGTGATGGACTGCGGCTTGCAATCGGCCCACTCGCCTTCAGCCCACGCCTTGGCGTACTCCGGGTGCGGCCATACCGGGATGCAATCTTCATCGTCGGTGGTCAGCATCATGACGCCATGCTCGTCAGTCAGGACGAACAGCTCTTCATGCTCGACCAGCTTGCTGATGAAGTGATCGTAACGGTAATCAGCGTTCAGTTGCAGCGCGGCATTGCGCTCGGTGTCGCTCAGTTCATAGCTCATTGGCCAAGTCTCTCTCTCGATAAAGGGCGCCATGTTCACATCTTGTCGTCAGCTTGTCCAGCTTGCAGCCCCTTGGCACCGGATGGGGAGGACAATGACGCCAATAAGGATAGAGCAGCCTCCTCGATAGCGAGACCGCCAGCCATCATAATGCCCCTTTTACAGCGCAGGGGTGATCAGCTCCACATCAGGCTGCTCGCTCAGCTTTTGCCGCAGCCAGTAGGCGGACTCCACTTCGACAAAGCAGAGCAGATCCCGGCCATTGGCCGCCATCGTCATCAATTGTTCAAAACGCTGCTGTTGCTGTTGCTCCCAGGCGGAAGCGAGTTTGGCACCGTGGGCTTCATCCACCACTTCGCGACGCAACTCGAACAGGTTATCGGTGATCGGGCTGTTGATCTTGGCGGCGCTGTGCCAGTACATCAGCAGGTTATCCATCATCTCGCTGTCGTAGTTGGCCAGTGCATCCAGCTCGGGTGTATCACCGCTATCGCTGGCGACAAAATCGCACCAGCCCGCATCGAGTGACGCCAGCTCATGAGCCCCCTTGGCATGCTTGCGCAACAGTGCAATGTCGGCCCCCTTGCGTGCAGGCAACCAGACCTCGCCCTGATGGGCATCCAACAGGGACGTCAACGAAGCAGCGGGGTAAACCGGAAAGCGGGTACAAAGTGAATGCAGCAGGGATACCAGAGTGATCTTGACCATGAGCGATACCTTGAACAGGGCGAACAGCCACCAATAGACCGTCCGATATAAAGAAGTACCCTATCCTACCACGTTTGGTCCGGCTCGGCCCTTGGCGAAGCTGTCAGCCAACCATCTGATTACGCCGAAAAAAACAGCATTTGAAACGCAGCATCCAGCCAAAGATCAATAATTTGAGCCAGCGCCCACTAAAGTGGATCCGGGGATGCTAGTTTGCATACATCTTTAGCGTAAGGAGTAAATCCATGATTGGGATCGACCAGGTTTCTAACGAATTCGTGAACGATTTGAAAATACTGGCATGCTTTGATCCGGCCAACATGAGCCTGGGGATTAAATTACGCAGCGATATGTCTGAAGAGTTGTGCCAGGCGGCAGCCCGTCTGCATCAACAGGGGCTCATCAGCGCAGAAGATGGCGGCTATCTCACCCCGTTTGGCATGACCATGGTTGAACACCTGCAACATCTGTTGGTCGCACTCAAACCGCTTTGACCGGCTGTGGTGCCCAGAGCGAAAAGTTGAGTAGCTCCCAGCGCTCCCCTTGGTGAAGATGACAGGCAAACAGCAAAGGACCTTCGGGTCCTTTTACTTTGCCATCCACCAGCCACTCCCCCTCCCTTTCAGGCACCAGTCGCGCATTCACCTCATCGGGTTGCTGTGCAGTGCCCATCCGGACCTGGACAAATTGCTGGCAGATCACCTGCGCTTCCATCGCGGATTGAACCGGTACCGGCGCATCGGACGTCGAAGTCAAGGTGGCAGCAAGCAGGAGCGATAGCAGCATGATTCAGCACATGGGAGTCAGTAGCAGAAGCCAGATAAACAAAAAGCCGTGGCACCAGAGGTACCACGGCTTTCTTAAATTCTGTAAGAATTACAGAGCGGTTACGTTCTCAGCCTGCGGGCCTTTCTGACCTTGGGTCACAGAGAACTGTACGCGCTGACCTTCAGCCAGGGTACGGAAACCGTTACCTTGAATGGCGCTGAAGTGAACGAAAACGTCCGGGCCGTTTTCTTGCTGGATGAAGCCAAAACCTTTGGTTTCGTTGAAAAACTTAACGGTACCGGTGATCATGTTAGACATATCTTTTAAACCTGTATTCAAAATAATTACTTATGCTTTTCAGCGGGTAAAGCTCAAAAAACGGGATTAACTTATGAACAACAGGACAAGATGTGAAACATCGTATTCATTGACATAACTATCGCCCTTTCAAGCTGGTTTGGATTATACGTGGCTTTGTAGATTACGCAAACAAATTTGTGCCCTGCCAACGGCAGGGCACAATCCGTTATAAGGTGGCTGCTTCCAACGCTTCGACCAGCGCTCTGAGAAAACGAGCCGCCTCCCCGCCAGTACAGGCTCTGTGGTCAAATGTCATCGACAGCGGCAATGCCCTGACGGGACGCGCTTCACCATGGATGAACACCACTTTTTCGAACAGTTTGCCCGCCCCTATGATGGCCACCTGCGGCGGCGTGACGATGGGGCTGGCATAGCGGCCTGCGATAGCACCGAAGTTGGTGAGCGTGATGGTCGCCCCCTGCAGCATCTCGCGCGGCACGGCACGCGCCTTCACATCGGCGATCATCCGATCCAGCCCCTGCCGGATATCTGCCCCCTCCCGCTCGGCCACGTTCTCCATCACCGGCACATAGAGGCCATGCTTTGAATCCACCGCGATGGCTACATTGACCTCTTTAAACAGGCGCCGTGACAGGGTTTCGCCATCGAACCAGGCGTTCATCGAGGGCTCGGCGCGGCACGCCACGCCAATGGCCTTGATAAGGCGCACCGTCACATCCTCATCAGGCCGCCAGTGACGCAAATCCACCTCGTCGGTGATGCTGACCGGCACCACAGTCTGATGAGAGAGCTCCATCGCCTTGGCCATGGCCCGCCGCGACCCTTTGAGGAATTCGTTGCCACTGCTCTGCTGGGCCTCGAATGCCTGCTGCACATCCAGCTCGGTCACCATGCCGCCGCTGCCACTCCCCTTGATCCGCTCGATATCCAGACCCAGTTTTTGTGCCAGCAGGCGCACGGCAGGCATGGCTTGCACCAGCGATCCCCCCGGGGCAATGGCCCCCACCACGAAGTGATCCTCGATATGTTGCTGATGGGCGCTCACCTTGCCCACCACGGTGCCATCATCTTCGCCCCCCTCGAACTCCACCAGCGGTGCACCGATATGGAGGATATCCCCCTCGGCGCCGCAGAGACGGGCAATCACCCCGGCTACCGGAGAGGGTACATCCACCAGCGCCTTGGCCGTTTCCACCGACAACAGCACCTGATCGACCGCAACGGTATCACCGGCACTCACCTTCCACTCGACGATCTCGGCTTCGGCCAACCCTTCACCCAGATCCGGTAATTTGAAAAATTTCATAGCCACTGGTTCTCCATCAGCTGGTGAGCGGCATCGGCGATATCCTGCTCGGTGATGAGGTAATACGCCTCGTTGCGATAGTAGGGGACGGCGGCATCCACGCCGGTCAGCCGCTTGGGTGGCGCCTTGAGGCTGGGAAGTGCCTGCTCGGTCACCCGCGCCACGATTTCGGCTCCGACCCCGAAGCTGCCACACGCCTCGTGTACCACCAGCAAGCGACCGGTCTTGCGCACCGAGGTGAGGATGGTCTCCATATCCAGCGGCTTGATGGTGGCCAGATCCAGCACCTCGCACTGGATATCCTGCTCGGCCAGCAGATTCGCCGCCCGCATCACCTCCTGAATGCAGGCCCCCCAGGCCACTACCGTGATATCCCGGCCCGGGCGCAGAGTGAAGCAGACATCCAGCGGCAGGCCGACACCGTCATCCACCACCTCGGATTTCATCGAGCGATAGATGCGGTCCGGTTCGAAAAACATCACGGGATCCGGATCGCGGATGGCCGAGAGCAGCAGGCCATAGGCGCGTCTCGGGCTGGAGGGGATAACCACCCGCAGCCCCGGAATATGGGCAAACAGCGCCTCGACACTCTCGCTGTGATGTTCAGGCGAATGAATGCCCGCGCCATACGGGGAGCGATAGACGAGAGGACAGGAGAGGCGGCCACGGGTGCGGTTTCGCATCCGCGCCGCCTGACAGATGATCTGCTCCATCCCGGGGAAAATGAAACCCTGAAACTGGAACTCCGCCACCGGCTTGAGCCCCTGGGTGGCCATGCCAACCGCCACCCCGGCGATCAGCCCCTCGGCCAGCGGCGTGTCGATCACCCGCTTGAAACCGAACTTGTCGCGAAGGCCCACGGTGGCGCGAAACACCCCGCCGTTGACCCCCACATCCTCGCCCAGTACCACCACATCCGGGTCGTGTTCCATCTCGTAGTGAAGGGCCATGTTGACCGCTTCCAGCAAACTGATCTCACTCATGGCCAACCTCCTGCTTCATCCCCTTGGCAATCACTCGCTCACGCTGGGGCAAGAGTTCGGCGGGCAGGCCGGCATAGTGATAATCGAGCATCGCCTCCGGCGGCTGGGGCGCCATCGCCTCATAACGGGCGACCGCCTGTTCTACCTCTCGGGCGGCGTCCGCCAGCAGGCTCTGCTCCTGCTCCTCATCCCACCAGCCCTGGCTGTGCATAAACTGGCGCAACCGCTTGACCGGCTCTTTCGCCCAGGCGGCCTCGACCTCGGCCCCGTCGCGATAGCGAGTGGCATCGTCGGCCGTGGTGTGATCGCCGAGGCGATAACTGACCGCCTCGATCAGGGTCGGCCCCTTGCCGCTGCGGGCCCGTTCGACGGCACTGCGAGCGGCATCGTAGACCGCGACCACATCGTTGCCATCCACTTGCAGGCTGCGTACCCCTGCGCCAATTCCCTTCTGAGCCAGCGTAGGAGCGCTCGATTGCAGCTTGCGTGGCACCGAGATAGCCCACTGGTTGTTGTTAACGATGATGACCATCGGCAGGTGCCAGACACCGGCGCAGTTGAGCCCCTCCAGAAAATCCCCCTTGGAGGTGCCGCCATCGCCGATAGTGACTACGGCGACACGCGGTTGATTACGCAGTTTGAAGGCCGAGGCAATGCCACAGGCATGAGTGATCTGGGTGGCGATGGGGACGCAGATGGGGAGATCTTCAGAGGGAGTCCCATCGGGTTTGAGAAAATAACTGCCCCGCTCGTCACCGCCCCAATATTGCAAGTTCTTCTCCATCGGTACGCCCCGCACATAGAGGGTGGGCATGTCCCGATAGTAGGGAACGTAGACATCCTGCGGCTGCATGGCGAGACCAATGCCAATCCCCACGGCTTCTGCGCCGAGATGGGAGGGAAAAGTACCGAGTTTGCCGGTTCGTTGCAGCGCTATCGCTTTTTTGTCATAGCTGCGCACCATCACCATATTGCGGTAGAAGGTGTGCAGTATCGCCTTGTCCAGCCAGGTCGGTAAGGTGGCGACCGGGCACCCTTCCGCATCGAGGTAACGAAGGAAAGGGATGTCGACATGGGTCATAACTGGCTCCTTGCCGTTGTAGGCGTCACCGATGCTGGTGACACTTAGATGTAAATACCTTGTTAAATAAAAAGCAAAGGGATTTACTCAGGTAAGACCAGTAGAAACTTCTTTAAAGTAGCGAAGGAGCTGAATTTTCGGCGATTAGCGGCAAGGTATGCCGTAAATGGTGCAACTTTGCAGCACTGAACGCAGGATGCCAAATGTGAAAAAGGGGAGCCTGGCTCCCCCATTGAGTTGTTTCAGTTAGCTGTTACTTCTGTCAGGGGTGACTCCAACCAGCAGTTACGCCAACCAGTGTTGCATCTGGCGGGCCATACCAGCTGGCAGCAAGTGAGCGCGACTCAACAAGCGGCTGCGCCAGGGCTCGGCCAGCAAGGTGGGGCAAATTCGCATCTCCCGTCCCCGGTCAGCCACGCGCACCAACCGATCGATGAGGGTCTCCAGCGGCGGATGCTCCGGCCAGTGAGGATAGAGGTCAGCAGTTGTGATATCGGCCAACTCGCACACCCGCTCCTCTTCCTCCTCTCCCTTTCCATCAGCCATTGGCCAGGGGTGAAGCACCTGTAGCCAACCCGGCCGTGCTGCCTCCAGCAACTGGCCCAGCGTCGGCTGCGCAAAGTGGGGATCCCCAGCGACTTTGAGCAGATGACGCGCCCCCGCCAGCACCACCACGCCGCGGGCGGGAAGTGCAAGAAGATAGTCGGCCAGCGCCTGATCCCGCCCCCTGTTGTGTTGCTGCCACCGCTCCGGAGTCAACTCTTGCCACTCGAATGAAGGCTCGCAGAGATGCACCCGCAGCCGCATATGTTCAGTACGCGCCAGATTGCTCTGGCGCAGAGCGGAAAAGAGAGCCGGAAACTCGGGGGCCATCCAGGCGGGAAAGGCACAGGAGTCGAGCCAGACCGGATAGAGTCGTGCCAGCGTCAGCGGCGCCCCCTGCCAGCTCTCCTCCCCCGCCAGCCAGGCATCGAGCAAGCCCTGATGATGGCGATTACCGCACTCCAGCACCAGATCAGTCATGACTCCCCAGAGCGCCGGATCACACAGCCAGGCGTGCTGGCGCCGGATAAAATCGGGGTGCCAATGCGGCTCCCCCAGCCCCACCAACTTGCCCGCCAGCAAGGCTTCCCGGATGGCGGCAACCGGGGTCATGCGTCCCCCTCCTGCCGGATGTGCGGTTGTTGCCCGACCCCATAGACCCGCTCACAAATAAGGGCGCCGATCTTTGCCAGCCAGTCGGGATGCACCATCTCCTGATGCAGGCAGGGGAAGCGCTCATAGCTGATTTCCCCTTTTGTCAGCGACGCCCAGCCACGTCCATCCAGCCAGGGCTGGCGGGAAGCTGATGCTTCGATAAAGATCACCTCCCCGTGGTAGCAGTAGTCGACCGGCTCACGGATCAGCCGGTTGTTGTGGCCCACCAGCTCAATCATGGCGCTCACCACCTGCTCGTCGAGCATGGCCAGCGCACTCCCCTCTGCACCCAGTCGGGCCACCACTTCATCGCGAGTGAGGGAATCGAGCGCCTCGTCCGCCACCGCAATCCCCCCCATCCGCAGCAACGCATCAAGCATCCGCTGCTCGTCGGGCAACGGCTGGGTCTGCCACTGCTGACAGGGGTAGGCATCGAGCAGCAGCACCATGGCCACCTCTTGTCCCTGCTCCTGCAGCATGGCGGCCATCCGGTGCACCAGCATGCCCCCGAGCGACCAGCCGAGCAGCCAGTAGGGCCCCTCGCTCTGCTGACGACGCAGCTCGGTCACATAATCGAGGGCCAACTCGTCGAAGCTGGCAGGCAGCGGCGCATCCGGTTGGCAGAGCGCCCGCGCCTGCAGGGCATAGACCGCCATGTCGGTCGGCAGATGGGGCACCAGCGGCGCATAACACCAGCCGAGCCCCCCTGCGGGGTGGACGCAAAAGATAGTGCGGCCTGATGCGCCCGACTGCGCACCGGGCGCCCGCAGGGGCAACAGCATGGGCATCGCCTCCCGCTCACCACCAAGACGGCGCGCCAGCTGGGCGGGGCTCGGTGCTTCGAACAGGCTGGCCAAGGTGAGAGTCTGTCCTATTGATTCCTCAATACGCACCACCAGCTGCGCCGCCAGCAGGGAGTGGCCACCGAGGGCAAAGAAGTTATCGTCGGCGCCGACTCGCGCCAACCCCAGCACCTCGGCGAAGAGGCGACAGAGCCGCTCCTCCAGCAGAGTTTTCGGCAGCGACTGACCCACTGCCGATGCCATATCGGGCAGCGGCAATCCCTTGCGATCAAGCTTGCCATTGGGGGTAAGCGGCAGCTCAGCCAGGTTTACCAGGAGCCCCGGCACCATGTAGTCAGGCAAGGCAGCGCCAAGGGTGGGTACCAACTCGGCCAGCGTCAACTCGCTGCTATCTGCGGCCACCACATAGGCCACCAGACGGCGATCGCCGGGGGCAAATTCGGGGGCCAGCACCACCGCCTGCGCCACTCGGGGATGGCGCAGCAGCACCTGCTCGATCTCCTCCAGTTCGATGCGTTGACCACGGATCTTCACCTGAAAATCGAGTCGCCCAAGATACTCGATGGCACCATCCTCGCGCCAGGCGGCCAGATCGCCGCTGCGATAGAGCCGCCCCGCGCCGAAGGGGTTGGCAATAAAGCGCTCGGCGGTGAGCTCGGGCTGGCCAAAGTAGCCATCCGCCACCTGCACGCCGCCGATCCAGAGCTCCCCCGCTACACCGGGGGGCACCGGCTGCAACCAGGGATCGAGAATGTGGATGCAGGTATTCCAGACCGGATAGCCGATGGGCACGCTGGTCACCGCCTCGTCTGCCCGGCAGGGATACCAGGTGACATCCACCGCTGCCTCGGTCGGGCCATAGAGGTTGTGCAGGGGGGCTGAAAATGTTCCATACCAGCGCTGCACCAGATCGGCGGGAAGCGCCTCGCCGGAGCAAAATACCTGCCGCAGGGCGCGGCAACGGGCAGGCTCGGCCTGAGTAACAAAGATCTGCAGCATGGAGGGAACAAAGTGCAAGGTGGTGATCCCGGCCTGCTCAATCAGCTCGGCAAGGTAGGCGGGATCCTTGTGGCCACCCGGTTTGGCGAGCACGAGCCGCGCCCCGGTCATAAAGGGCCAGAAAAACTCCCAGATGGAGACATCGAAACCGGCCGGGGTCTTTTGCAGCACCCGATCCGCCGGGCCAATGGGATACATGTGCTGCATCCAGAGCAGCCGGTTGACGATGGCGCCATGGCTCACCACCACCCCTTTGGGCCGACCGGTCGAACCTGAGGTGTAGATGATGTAGGCCGCATCTTCCGGTTTGGGGGCTGGCAGCTCACAAGGTGCTATCGCCGCCACGTCTATCGTCGCCAGCTGCTCTGCCACTCCGGGGGCATCGAGGCAGACAAGTGGCGCGGCCACATCAAGCGGCATCCGCAAGGTGCGACTGGTCAGCACCAGCGCAGGGGCGCTGCTGGCGAGAATGTAGCCGATCCGCTCCGCCGGATAGTCCGGATCAACGGGTACATAGACGGCCCCCACCGCCATGATGGCCTGCTGGGCGAGAATAAGCTCGGGAGAGCGCGGGATCACCACAGCCACCCGACAACCGGGGCCCACGCCCCTTCCCGCCAGATAGCTGGCCAGCTGGCGGGTACGCTGGCGCAGCTCGGCAACACTCCAGCGTTCGGCGCCACACTCCAGCGCGATGGCACTCTGATCCGCGGCCGCCAGCCCCCCGGCCAGCAGTGCACTCAGGGTGGTGGTCGGCAACGGATGGTCGGTTTGGTTCCAGCGCGCCAGCTCAGCCTGCTCGCAGTGCAGCAGCAGCGGCAAACGCACTGCCAGGGCCTCGTCACCCGCCTCACTCCAGGCCGCCAGATAAGCTACCAGCCGGGCCAGATGACGTTCACTCTCCTGTTGGCTGAAGCGCCCCTGATGTGCTTCAAGGGTCAGGGTCATAGCGCCTGCCTCCTCGGCAAAGTAGAAGGCGCACTCCTCCACCGGCCCCGCCGCCAGCACCTGCACCTCGCCACGAACCTGGTTGTGCCCTTCACCAACGCTGAGGGTGCGGGCAAAGGGCATCAAATTGACCTGAGGGCCAAATAGCGACTGGCCCGGCTGACGCTGTTGCAACCACTCCTGACGGCAGCCCTGATGGCGGCGCAGGGCGGCAAATTGCCGCTCGACCTGTGCCAGCAACGCCCCTACCCGGCTGGTGCCGCTCAGCTCGATGTGCAGGGGCACTACATTGACCTTCATGCAGGGGGTATCGGTAGCCACTGAGCCCAGCCGCCCCATCAGCGGAATACCCAGCACCACCTCGCCAGCGCCGCTCATTCGCTGCACATAGCTGGCCACTGCCGCCAGCAGCAAGCTGTAGGGGTGACAGGCCGAGCGACTCGCCCGTGCCACCAGTACCTGCCACTGGCGGCCAGCCAGACGCTGTTCAAGACGATAAGTGGGGCCCGGCCCTTGCGCCGGACGACGGGAGAGCGACGCAGGGCTATCCACCCCGGCCAGCTGCTGCACGAAGAAATCGCGATCCCGCGCGGCGCGCGGTGAATCCTGATAGGCCGCCTCTTCGGCCAACAACTCCTGCTGGGTCGCATAACGGCAGGGGGCTGGCTGCTCGCCGGCGCAGAGCGCCTCATACCAATTTGTCACCCGCTGGCAGAGCAAACTCAGGCCAAAGCCGTCGATGGCGATATGGTGCACGGCGATAAACCAGGCCCACTGCCCCTCGCCAAGGCGATAGAGGGTGGTGGCAAACAGCGGCCCCCCGGCCAGATTGAAGGGGACGGCCAGCTGAGCACGCATCTCGGCCTGCGCGGCCGCAAGCGGATCGGCTTCGCTGCGCAGATCCCGTTCGCTCAGCTGCCAGCACGCGGGGTTGGCCACCATCTGCGGGCCATCGGCAGTAGCCACAAAAGCGCAGTGCAGACCGGGGATCTCGTCGATAGTCTGGCGCACCGCGCGGGTGAAGTGATGGGGAGCCAGCACCCCCTCCAGCAGCCAGTACTCGCCGGTATTGCAGGCGGGGCTCTGCGGGTATTTTTGCTGGGCAAACCAGATGCCCGCCTGAGCAGTGGTAAGCGGCCAGCGCGGGTGCTCACCACGTTGGTGGGTGGCGCGCATCGCCATTGTCTGTTCCATGGGAATGTCCTTGCGCAAACATCGAGCGGGCAGCGACTTACCCCTGCCCGCATGGCTGAAAAGCGAGGAGGCAAGGCCTCCTCCATTAAGAGAGTGTCACGCCTGACAGATCGGCAGCGCGCGGGCTAGACCCCCAATGTGGCACCGCCATCGACCACCAGATCCTGCAGGGTGATATGGCTGGCGGCATCGGAGGCGAGAAACAGCACGCAGGCAGCCACCTCGTCGGGTGTTCCCAATTTGCCAAGGGGGATCCCCAGCTTGAACTGCCCGGGCAGGCCCGCGATGGTACGCAGCTCTCCTTCCTGCTGCGCCGCCTCCCCCTCCTGCCACATGCCGTACAGCATCGGGGTGCGAGTCGAGCCCGGCGACACCAGATTGCAGCGCACCCCATAGGGGGCAAGCTCCAACCCCGCCGTTTGGGTGAGGCTGGTCAGCGCCGCCTTGGAGGCGCCATAGATGCCCATCCCCACTCGCGGCACCCGACCGGCATTGGAAGAGACATTAACGATGGCGCCCCTGCGCCGCCTCTGAAACCAGGGGGTCAGGGCCCGCATCAGGTAGAAGGGGGCGAAGGTGTTGATGGCGAAGGTGCGCTGCAAGAGGGCGTCATCCACCTCATCGATCCTGCCGGTCGCCAGTATGCCGGCGACATTGACCAGCACATCGGGCCCCAGCCCCTCGTCGAGCAGCTGTTCGCAGCAGCGGGTCACAGCCTCGCTGTCGCTCACATCGATCAGCACTCCCTTCACGTTGCCGGGCAGCGCCTCGGCCAGTTGCAGATCAAACGCCACCACGCTGGCCCCTGCCTCGGCAAAGGTGCGCGCCACCGTATGGCCAATTCCCTGCGCCGCACCGGTCACCCAGACGGTTCTGCCTTGCCACTCGCTCATGGGGTGCACTCCGGTTCGCTGACGTGCTCTTCGTTGACCTGATAAGCCGTGGCCTGACTGACATTAAGCTGACGGGAGAGGAGCGCCCACCAGTGAGCCAGGGTCGGCGTGCGGGCCAGCTCGGCCAGCTCCACCACCAGCCCCTGCTGGCGCCACTCTTCCACCAGCCCCATCACCGCCAGCGAGTCGAGACCGTAGTCGAGCAGGTTGTCATCCTCGGTGGGCTGCTCATGCTGCATCTCGGCGGGCAGCCGCGCCAACACCTGAGCACGCAGCGACTCGCGAGTCTGGGGGCGTTTGCTGGTCGCCATCACCTCGGCCACGGTAATCACCCGACCGGCATTGCGGCTGACGTAGGATAGCGCCAGCAGATGATCCTCGCGGGAGAAGTCGGCGATGGCATCAGCCACCAGGAAGGGGCGGATATCGCGCATAAAAGCATCGACCGCCGTCTGCATCACCCCGATATGACCGTAGATGCCGCAGATCACCAGCTGATCCCGCCCCCATCCGGCCATCAGCTCGGCCAGCGGTGAGCGGCAAAAAGCGCTGTAGCGCCACTTGGTCAGCACCGTATCCTGCGGCTCGGGGGCCAGCGCCGAAACAATCGGCTGACGCTCCGGCGCCCGGGTCAACCCCGGCCCCCACATGTCGTTGAGCAGCGCCCGATCGGCCTGACTCTGCTCGGCGGGCTGGGCGGTATAGACCACCGGCATGCCAAGAATACGCGCCTGACGGATCAGGGTGGCGATATGGTCGATGACCTGATTGATCAGCGGATTGCCCGGCCCGTAGAAGTCGACGAAATAGTGCTGCATATCGTGGACCAGCAAGGCGGCGCGGCCCGGTTCGAAGGGCCAGTTCACCCGCCCGGTAGGCAGCTCCTCGGCGGTAGGCAGCGGATAGGCGGCGAGGGATTGAATGGTCATGCACACTCCTTGGCGAGCTGCTCGCGCAGCGTCTGTTTGTCTATCTTGCCGACCGGGGTGTGGGGCAGTTGCTCCACCAGCACCAGGCGATCGGGTAGTTTGTAATCGGCCACCCCCTGCTCGCGCAGGAAACGGCGCAAGCGGGGCAGATTGAGGGGCTCGCGGCACATCAGAAAGGCGCAGCTGCGCTCCCCGAGCATGGGATCCGGCATGGCGACCAGTGCCGCCTGCCGCACCTCCGGGTGGGTCAGCAACAGCTCTTCAATCTCGAGGGCATCGATCTTCTCCCCACCCCGGTTGATCTGATCCTTGTTGCGCCCCACCACCATCAGATGACCACTGGGCAAGCGGCAGACCAGATCGCCGGAGCAGTAGAAACCGTCCCGGTCGAAGGCGCGCTGATTGTGGGCATCGGCCTTGAAGTAGCCGCGAAAGGTGTAGGGGCCACGTGTCCAGAGCTCGCCGCACTCGCCATCGGGCAAGGGGCGCCCGTCGCTGCCTCGCACCTCCACCTCGTCGCCCGGGCTCATCGGGCAACCCTGGGTATTGACGATGTGCCACTGGTCATCCTCGGTGCGGGTGTAGTTGACCAGCCCCTCGGCCATGCCGAACACCTGCTGCAAGCGGCAGCCGAGGCGGCTCGCCACCACCTCGGCGTGAGCCGAGCTGAGGCGCGCACCGCCCACCTGCACACACTCCAGAGAGGTCTGCGGATAGTGGCTGGCCACCTCCAGCCAGAGCGCCAGAGCCGGTGGCACCAGTGCCGCCCAGTTGACCTGATGGCGCTGCACCAGCGGCAGACAGGTTACTGCAGAGGGATCCTTTGCCAGCACCACGCAGCCACCGGCATAAAACACCCCGAGTGACCCGGGGGAGCTCAGGGGAAAGTTGTGGGGCGCTGGCAGGGCGCATAGATAGATCACCCGCTCATCCCAACCGCACACCGCTACGCTCTGGCGCACGCTGTAGCCATAGTCATCGTGGGTACGGGGGATCAGTTTGGGGGTGCCGGTGCTGCCGCCGGAGAGCTGGAAAAAGGCAACTTGATCGGCAGGAGTCGGTGTAGGGGTTAACGCAGTAGCCGCCAACGGCGAACCATCAGCACGGGCTATCGGGTCAGGCTGATGCCATGCAAATCCTGACTGAAGATCGGAGCCTTCTGCCTGCTCGAACAGCAGTGTCTGGCAGGAGGGAGATACCAACTCATCAAGGGCCGCCAAGCTCCCCGCTTCACCGGCAAAGCCGGGATGGGAGGGGCTGAGTACCAGCAAGGCGGGCTCAATCTGGCGGGCAAAGGCCACCAGCTCGCGCCGCTGATGGCTGTAGAGGGCATGCACCGCCACTACTCCGCAGCGGATCAGGGCAAACCAGCAGATATAGAACTCGGCGCAGTTGGGCAACTGCACCAGAGCGGTATCTCCGTGGCCCAGCCCGCGCGCGGCCAGCCCCGCCGCCAGTGCATCGACCTCACGCTTTAACTGGCCATAACTGAGGGTTCGCTCGCCGCAGATCAGGGCCGTGCGCTCGGGATAACGTTCGGCAGATTCATCGAGCAGGGCGGTGAGCGGTTGTCCGCGCCACCACCCTTGTGCCCGGTAGTGGGCTGCCAGCTCGGCGGGCCAGGGGGTAAAGGGCACCAGCGGCTTCATGCGGTTACCTCCGGCTCCCGGCTTTCGAGGCCGAAGGCACGCAGCATGGTGCCAAGCTTGGCAGCGGTCTCCTGCCACTCCGCTTCCGGCGAGGAGCCCACCACCACCCCGGCGCCGGCATAAAGCCGCAGTTGCCTGCCAGCCAGCACGCCACAGCGAATGGTGACTACCCACTCGCCATTACCATCGGCATCCATCCAACCGACGGCGCCGCAGTAGAAGCGGCGATCGTACCCCTCGAGCCGGGCGATGGCCTGACGTGCAGCCGAGAGCGGCGTGCCGCATACCGCTGGCGTCGGGTGCAACTCCAGCGCCAGAGCCAGCACGGGAGAGGGCTCATGGAGCCGCCCGGCGATGCGGGTCGAGAGGTGCCACATGGTAGGAGTGGCGATCACCTGCGGCTCCAGAGGGACATCCAGCTCGCGGCAGAAGGGAGCGAGGGCCGCAGCGACCGCATCGGCCACCAGCGCATGTTCATAGCGATCTTTTTGCGCCCCCAGCAGTTCGGCACTGGCCGCCGGTTGATCAGGAAAAGCGCGGCGCGGACGGGAGCCCGCCAATGGATTGCTCACCACCGCCATCTCGCTGCGCGATACCAGCAGCTCGGGGCTCGCGCCAAGCAGGGTCTCCCCCTCCGGCAGCGGGATCTGGAACACATAGGCGCCCGGATTCTGTGCCAGCAGAGAGCCAAAGGCGTGTGCGGGGGAGGTCTGCTCTGCGCTCTGCACATCGATGGCGCGCGACAGCACCACCTTCTCAAGCTGGCCCTCACTGAACTGCTGCAGTGCTGCCCGCACCGCCCCCTGATAGTGGGCTGAGCCGGTCACTTCGCTCACCTCGCCATGGAGCTGGCAACAACGGACGGGCAACATCGCATCCCTTGCGACCCACTGCGATTGCGCCGGGATCACCAGATGCCAGGGGGATTGGGTATCAAACGGAATGGCGCCGATGGCGATGGGATTGACCATCCCCTGCTGGCGCAACTGACGCAGATGGGCGAGCAGCTTCTCCGGCGGGATGCCGGTAAAACTGTCGTGGATACCGGAAGCGACCAGAACCCTGTCACCGCTGGCAAAACAGCACACTTTATCCAGCCCGACCGCAGTGGCGGGCCACTCTCCTTCCAGTGCATGGTCACACATGACGGTGCTACTCCTTGGAATGAATCACTGCCTGACACGACTTGATGCGAGTCATTTGACTCACCATATGTCAGGGTGAACGGCATCCTAACAAGGAGCAAAAAAACGATCAATACAAATGAGAATCAATTCCATTAACTTCTTTTTAGTCAAAAGAGGGTGACGAACGAAACTGAGCTTCGCCGATAAAAAAGAGTTGCGATCGGAGCAAATTCAACTTGATAATGATAACGCTTATCATTTGGATATTATGGAAGATGTAAATAATGAAATCCTCAACCTCCCGTTTTATTGCTCCCAGCCTGCTGGCCACCACCATCGTCACTCTGCTGACCCAGCAAGCGCTCGCCGCCAGCAACGCGCCTCAAGCCGACGAGGTGATCACCGTCACCACCACGGCGCACAATACCCGCTCGGCACCGGCCTCTATCTCTGTCATCACGGCAGAACAGATCGCCGCCGCGCCCGTCAATGATCTTGCCGACCTGCTGCGCCACGAAGTGGGCATTCAGGCTGACGCTGACACCAATGGCCGCAGCGATATCGGTATTCGCGGCATGTCCGGCAAATACACCCTGGTACTGGTGGATGGCAAACGCCTCTCCTCCTCCAATGCCCTGTGGCGCGGCGGCAACTTCGACAACACTCCCGTGCCCCTTGGCATGATCCAGCGGGTCGAGGTGATCCGTGGCCCCATGTCGGCACTTTATGGCTCTGATGCCATCGGTGGCGTCATCAATATCATCACCAAGCAGCCGGGCAAAACCTGGCAAGGGGCGGCCGATGCCGACTTCAAAGCCATCGAGGGCAAGGATGGCGGCGATCAGCACAGAACCAACCTGGGCTTTACCGGCCCGCTGACCGACAACCTGCTGATCCGGATGAACGGCGAGGTGTATGATCGTCAAGCCTGGACCCCCACCGAAGCTGCTGACGGTATCCCCCTTATCGAAGCCAAACAGACCCGCAACTTCGCCTCTACCCTCAGCTGGCTGGTGGATGAGCAACAACGCTTCGAGCTGGATTACCTCTACAACCAGGATGAGCGGCCTCTCGATATCTTCCGCAAAACCGGCAACAAGGTGCACAGCCGCCAGCAGCAAAACGATCGCAACCTGTTTGGGCTGACCCACAAGGGGAACTGGAGCTGGGGTGACACCACCGTCATGGCCAACTACGAGACCTCCCAGATCGACGACTTCAACACCAGCTACTCTGCCCCACAGCAGCGGGAGCTGGAAGAGAACACCTTGACTCTCAAGGGCTATACCAACCTGGCGCTGGCCAACCACTACCTGACCCTGGGTGGTGAATATCTGGATCGGGAGCTGGTGGATGCGGTGAGCTACAAGGATATCGGCGGCAAAGAGAGCCACTCTCAGGAGGCACTGTTTGCTCAGGACGAAATTGGCCTGACCGACAGCCTGACCTTCACCCTGGGCGGCCGTTACGATCACCACGAGATCTACGGCAGCCACTTCACCCCGCGCGGCTATCTGGTCTATGAGATGAACGATGTGGTGACAGTGAAAGGCGGTGTCAGCCAGGCCTTCAAGGCACCGGCACCACACCAGTACTCCAACGGTTACAGCATCGAGAGCTGCGGCGGCAGCTGCCGCATCTATGGCAGTGACAAGGTCAAGCCGGAAACCAGCACCAACTACGAGCTGGGTGTCATCGCAGGAGAAGGGATCTGGGAAACCAGCGCCACCCTCTTCTACTCCGACATCGACGACATGCTCACCTTCAAACAGCTGCCGAACTCCACTGACCGCACCTGGTACAACCTGGAGAAAGCCACCACCAAGGGGTTGGAGCTGACCGGCAAGCTCGATCTGACCGACAATATCAACCTTGGCGCCAACTACACCTATCTCAAGGCGGAAGGCGATCAGGGTCAGGCTCTGCCCGAGCGGCCGGAGCACAAGGCCAACGCCAAGATCACCTGGCAGGCCACCGAGCGGGTCAATGCCTTTGTCGGCACCACCTACACCGGCACCCAGTTTGCCGAGCAGACCGTCAACAAGGTTGTCGTACTGCACAAGCTGCCCAGCTATCAGACCTTCGATCTCGGCACCGGCTTCAAGGTCACCGAGAACTTTGACCTGCGACTGGGGATCAACAACCTGACCGACGTGCGCCTGCAAGAGAAAGACACCGTCTTCCAGAACGTCGAACCGGGTCGCAGCTACTACGTCAGCGGCTCAGCCCGCTTCTAAGGTAGCCAAGGCCGATATAACAGAGCGCGGGCCCATGCCCGCGCTCTGTTAACCAAGAGAATAAGGGGAAGATCCCCACTGGACAGCAAAGAGCATGCAGATTTCCATTTTCATCAGGATCGCTCATGTTCACCTCACTTCTGAATGCTTCACCCCTTGCCACCCTGCCCACCCCTGACGAGATGTTAAAGGCAAGACCCTGTCCGGCACGGCTCGCTCGCCAGATCGCACGCAGCCGCCAGCAAGCCCGCCATATTCTGCAGGGAGAGGATGATCGCCTGCTGCTGGTGATCGGCCCCTGCTCCATTCACGATCCGGCAGCCGCCCGCGACTATGGTGGCCGGCTCGCTGAACTACAGGGCCAATACGGGGAGCAGCTGCAACTGGTGATGCGTACCTATTTCGAAAAGCCGCGCACGACGCTCGGCTGGAAAGGATTTATCTTCGATCCCGACCTCGATGGCAGCGATCGGCTGGAAAAGGGCCTATCGCTGGCCCGGGAGTTACTTCTGGCCCTTGGACAGGAAGGGCTCGCCTGTGCCACCGAATTTCTCGATCTCACCAGCATGCTCTATCTGGGGGATCTCATCAGCTGGGGTGCCATCGGTGCCCGCACCACTGAATCCCAGCTCCACCGTCAGCTGGCCTCGGCCCTTCCCTGCCCCATCGGTTTTAAAAACGGTACCGACGGCAATATCCGGATCGCGGTAGAGGCGATCCTCGCCAGCCGAGCGGCCCACCTCTATACCCAGCCTTCCGGTGATGGCCAGCTGGCACTGGTGCGCAGCCATGGCAACCCCGACTGCCACCTGATCCTGCGCGGTGGCCGCCAGCCCAACTATCAGAGCAATCATGTGACAGAGGCTGGCGAGCTGCTGCGCCAGCATCATCTGTCACCCCGGCTGATGATCGATTGCAGCCACGGCAACAGCCAGAAGCAGCATGCCCGCCAGCTGCTGGTTGCCCGTGACATTGCCGACCAGCTGGGTGCTGGTAGCCATGCCATCGCCGCCATTATGGTGGAAAGTTTTATCTGCGAAGGGCGTCAGGATATCGGCAGCAAACCGCTGCGCTACGGCCAGTCGATCACCGATAGCTGTATCGGCTGGGAACAGACAAGGCGGCTGCTCGATATGGTGGCAGAAGGGGTGGAGGCACGCCGCCAGCAGCGGATCGCCCTAGCGGGATAAATGGCGGATTAGAGAGATAACTCAGAAAACAGTGTGGCCCCGATGGGGCCACACTGTTGTTCACTGTCTGACGCACATCAGGCGACTGACTCACGCTCCACCAGCTGGGCTTCAAACTTGAGCGCCAGGCCGTCTACCGGCTTGTGATCGAGCAGGCGCAGCGCCAGTTCAGCAGCGCGGCTGCCCATCTCCTCGATGGGGTAGCGCACTGTGGTGAGCTTGGGATAGATGTAGCGGGCGTAGGGGATATCGTCGAACCCCACCACCGACACCTGCTGCGGGATCTTGTAACCCCGCTCCAGCAGGCAAGAGATCGCCCCCGCCACCATGCCGTCGTTGAAACCGAGCACGGCCGTGAACTCGACACCACGGGCCAGCAGTTCACTCATCGCCACATAGCCGCCATTTTCGTCGGCAAAGGCGCGGCTGACGAGTGCAGGATCAAAGGCGATCCCGGCTCTGGCCAGGGTCTGGGTGTAACCGGCCATCCGCTGCTGACCATCTACAAACTCTTCATCATCGGAGGTGATAAAGGCGATGTTGCGATGACCGGCATCCAACAAGTGCTGGCACGCGGTGGTGATCCCCGCCTGGTTATCGAGCCAGACGCAGCGATCCTCAAAGCCCGGCACCTGACGGTTGATAAACACGATGGGGGTAGAGCCTGCCGCCAGCTCGCTCAGCTCCTCATCCGGGAGCGCCTTGCTGTGGAGGATCAGCGCATCGCACTGGCGCTGCAGCAGCGCCTGAATGGCATGACGCTCGCGCGCGATATCGTGGTTGCCAGACATGACGATGGTGAACTTGTTGGCCTGATCGACCATGGTTTCGATGCCACGCATCATCTGGGCAAAGAAGGGGCCGCCGCAGAGGTCGCCAACCAGCACGCCAATGCAGTTGGAACGCTTGCTGACCAGTGCCTGGGCAAAACTGTTGGGTCGAAAATTCAGTTCCTTCATGGCCGCCAGTACGGCCTCACGCTTTTCCGGTGCTACCTGTGCCGTGTTGTTGATAACCCGCGACACGGTGGAGATAGACACATTTGCCAGCTGAGAAACGTCTTTAATCGTTGCCACTATCCATTCCTTTATTGTGGGGGAACCTGTCGGTGCCGACGCCCGAGTATACCCTGCGGCCTGATGCAATTCCCGGAGCCAGGTCACCAGGCATGTTTCCTTTGGTAACAAAACCTTACCCGATAATACCCGGCAGCAGGGAAATTTGAAAACAGGGGCCGGCTGGCGGCCCCCGACTCAATAGGCGTGATTGAGCTCCCGCTCTGACATGAAGCGCAGCGGCTGCTGCAGCTTGTGCTGATAGATGAGATCGAACGACAACACGTTTTGCACGTAGTTGCGGGTCTCCTTGTAGGGAATACTCTCGACCCACACGTCCATCGGCTTGTTGCCACTCTGCTCTCGCCAGCGTTTTACCCGTCCCGGCCCGGCGTTGTAGGCGGCCGCCGCCAGGATCCGGTTGCCGTCATAGACATCCAGCAAGCGCTTGAGATAGGCGCTCCCCAGACGAATATTCATCGTCGGATCAAACAGTTGCTGCTCGTTGCGATAGGGCACCCCCAGCTTGCCGGCAGTCTCTTTGGCAGTAGCAGGCATCAACTGCATCAGACCGCGCGCCCCCACCGGCGACTGGGCCAGCGGATAGAGGGCACTCTCCTGACGGGAGATGGCATAGAGCAAACTGGTGTTCATGGTGCGCTCTTGCGCCATCTGGGAGAAGGTGCGTTTGAGCGGCAGCGGGAAGCGCAGGTCGAGGGCATCCCACGCTTCGGCGCGAATGCTGGCGAGAATGGCCAGCTCGTGCCAGCCCTGATTGAGGGCGATATGGCCAAACTCGATGCGCTGGGCCACCGGATTGCGATCCATGTTGTGGATCCACTCCGAGCGGGCCGCCGCAATCTCGTTCATCGACAGCAGCTCGCGTACCCGCAACAGGAAGGGCCAGCGCTGACTGGCCGTGCGCCAGTCCGGTACATGCTTGACGCTCTGGTTCTTGATGCGATAAGGCACCCCGGTGCGCTGGGCGGCCATAAAGCCGTAGAAACCGCGCAGGTTGGCGGTCTCCAGATAGAGATCCCGCGCCGGTTTTTGCTGCCCTTGCACTTCAAGGGAGCGCGCCATCCAGTAGCGCCAGCGATCCTCTTTCTGACGGGCCATAGGCATCATCTTCACCCAGCCGGAGAGGCCACGCCAATCCTGCTCCCAGATGGCCAGTCGCGCCCGCAGCTCGGTGATATCGGGATCCGCCAGCTTTTTCACCGTGCTGTCGACCCAGCTGCGCTGGGCTATGGAGCGATCCAGCAGCAGGCGGCGGGCAATGGCACGCTCTACCGGTTTCACCTCGGCCTGGGTAAGGCCGAAACGGCTGCGCAACAGCGCAAGCTGGCGCAGCACCGACTCCGGCTCCTGATTGGCATAGCGGGTCAAGCCGAGGGAGAGCAGCTTGCGGGAATAGGGATTGCTGCTGAAATAGGCCGGGTTCATCGCCTTGGCTGGCTGCTCGAACAGGGTCACCATCTGATCGCCATAGCTCTGCAAGCCGCTACCCAGGGTCGCGCCAAGGTGGCGGATCAGATTGGGGTTTTCCGCCTCGAACGCCAGCGTCATCCGCTGCCAGATCTTCTCCTGGGTTCGCTGACCCGATGCCTGCCACAGCTGGAACAGCGGTGAGCAGGCATCGGGACGGGATTGGCCGCTCATCCAGATCTTGCCCGCCCCCTGCAACGCCTCTTTCGGCTTGCCGGTGTAATAGAGCGCCTGATAGTGCATGCAGAGCAGGTCGGTGGAGCTCGGCTTGGCCGGATAGAAGCGCAGGAACTGCGACCACTGCTGGCTCTGGGCCAGATAGGTCAGATAGCTGCGCTCCAGCCGGTTGGACGGGGGGGTATCCCCATGCTGGCGGATAAAGCGGGTCACATCGTTGTAATCCGCCGCCCCCGGACGAAAGGCGAGCTGATAGTAATCGAGGTAAGGGAGCAGGGGGTAATGGGTCAAACGGGCACGAATTTGCTGGAAACGGGCCTGATCATTGGCCCGTACGGCGTCATACGCCTGACGGTAGAGCGTCTGGTCGGCAGTCTGCGCCATCAGGGTCGGCACAAACAGCGCCGACAAAACAATTCCCCATACAGCTTTCACTGAACATCTCCATTGAGGGCAATACACCGCCCGGTGGCGGTGGGTCTACTGCCTCTCATTCTACCCGTTGCCGGGCAGCGCTACAGCGGGGAGCAGGGACTATTTTTCTGACTCGCTCAGCTGCATTTCGCGCAGTTGCTCCGGTCTGGTCAGACGCTGTACATATTTCTCCAGATAGGGCACCGGCAGCGGCTTGGAGGCGAGATAGCCCTGATAGAAACTGCACCCCTGCGCCTTGAGAAACTCCAGTTGCTGACGGGACTCCACCCCTTCCGCCGTGACGTTGAACCCCATATGTCGCGCCATGGCGATCACCGCCTCGACGATGGCCATGTTGTCGCCATCTTTCGGGATGTCCTGAATGAAGGAGCGGTCGATCTTGAGCTCATCGGCAGGCAGCCGCTTGAGGTAGCTCAGGGAGGAGTAACCGGCGCCAAAATCGTCGATGGCAAAGCTGATGCCGAGCTCTTTGAGCTCGGTCATCTTGCTGATGGTGTCCTCGGCATGACCCAGCACCACGGATTCGGTGATCTCCAGATTGAGGCAGGCCGGATCCATGCCGGTTTGCGCCAGCACATCGTGGATCCGCTCGACAAAATCGGTGGCATGGAACTGCTTGGCGCTGACGTTGACCGAGATCTGCGGAATGTGGATGCCGTTCTCCTCCCACAGCACATACTGGGCGCACGCCTCGTGCAGCACCCAGTTGCCGATATCGACAATCAGGTCCGTCTCCTCGGCGATGGGAATAAACTCGGCCGGCGAGACCAGCGAGCGACCGGCCGGCTGCCAGCGAATGAGCGCCTCGACACCGATGATATCGCCGCCATCGACCATATGCTGGGGCTGATAGTAGAGGGTCAGCTCTTGCTGGCTGAGGGCGTTGCGCAGTTCGTTGTGAATGAGCAGACGGCGATCCGCCTGCTGCTGCATCGAGGCATCGAAGAAGCGACGGGTCTTGCGGCCAGCGGACTTGGCCTGATACATGGCGGTATCCGCCTGCTTGAGCAGATCATCGACCCCCTGCTCCCGATCCGGAAACAGGGTAATGCCGACACTGGCGCCGATGTGCAGCACCTGTCCCACATAGGTATAAGGAGCGGCAATCTCGGTGATGAGCCGCTCGGCAATGATATCGGCCTGCATCTCCGCCTGGGGCGGGCTGGCCGAGAGCGATGGCAGCAGCAATACAAACTCGTCACCGCCGAGGCGGGCCAGACAATCCCCCTGTCGCACCAACCGTTTGAGACGGGCGGCGACCTCTTTGAGCAACCAGTCACCGGTAGCGTGACCGAGGGAGTCGTTGATGGTCTTGAAGTGGTCGAGATCGATAAAGAGCAGCGCGCCAATCAGACCGTCGCGGGTCGCCTCGTTGAAGGTCTGCACCAGGGTCTCGTGGAGTTGACGGCGATTGGGCAATCCGGTCAGCTCGTCGTAATAGGCGAGATCCTGAATGCGTCGCTCGGCCGCCTTGCGCTCGGAGATATCCTCGAAGCAGATGACAAAGTGACTGATCACCCCCTTCTCGTCCTGCACCGGCGTCACTATCTCCCACTGGGGATAGGTGTGACCATCGACATGGCGACGCTGGGTCTCCCCCTGCCAGCGGCTGAGGGTATTGAGCTCGTAGCCGAGCCCCCCCAGATTGGGCCAGAGATCCTCTTCCAGATGCAGGCCCAGCACCGACTGGCTGTCAAAGCCGGTGATCTGGCTGAAGGCGTTGTTGACCCGCAGGATCTTGAACCCCGGATCCGTGATGATGATCCCTTCGTGGGTCTCGAATGCAACGGCAGAGAGCCGCATCTGGGCATCTGATTGCAATCGCTCCAGCTCGGCCACCATCCGTACCGAGAAGGTATTGAGCACCGAGGTGAGGTTGCTGGTATCTGCCGGGGCCGAATAGAGCAGCGCCAGATGGCCCAGAAGTTGGCCTCTGGCATCAAACAGCGGCTGACCATAATAAGTCTGCCCGGCCGCCAGCCAGGGTTGATACTCCTGCGACTCGTCGATCACCTCGAAACAGATGGCTCCTTGCTTGTAGAGCTCCTGACAGGGGGATCCCGCCAGCGGATAGTCCTTCTGCGCCAGCCCGTCGGCGGCCAGCACTTTGACCCGGTCGGCACCGCATAACTCCCCCACCCAGACCGCATCCACCTTGAGGATATGGGCCAGCTGGCTGACCAGGGTATTGAAGAAATCGAGCCCAGTGCGGGCAGAGAGTGCCTGCGCCAACTGGGTGAGCAGGGTGGTTTGCAGCAACGGCAAAGAGAGGTTGAGAGAGGAGACCGCACTGTTGGCGGTATCAAGAGGGGCCAGCCAGCCACAGCAGATCTGCTGGGTGGGCACAAACTGGCCACTCCAGAGCACATGGTTGAGCTGCCCCTGATCATCTTTCAGATGACCGATGAACTGTTCAGGCAGATGTGATTCATGAAGCCGGACGAGAAAGTCGGCAAAGCCTGCCTCATCTTCCGGTAACAGGCGAGCGGCCCAGGGATGATTGCCCTCCCCTTGCCACTGCTGGTAGGCCCCCTGATCAGAGAGACTCCACTGATCATGTTGCCGATCGAAAAACCACATGACTTGCGTGGCCTGCTGCTTCATTTACCACTCCAACACAACAACCAACCACGTTTGATGTCCAATCAGGCATAGCAACGCCCCCTGCATCCGCTCATCAGATCAGAGGTTGCGAGGGAAGAGTACAAACATGCGATATCAAGCAGTGGAAACCGGACATGAGGTCGACACGAAGTGCTGCCAAGAAGGGACAGAAACGATCCTATTCCCGTCATACTGCCTGCCAGTTTCATGGAGCTCAAGCTGTTTTTGGCACGAAACCGGAAAAGATCACAATTTATAAGTTGCTGAATAGCCAAGGGAAGGTTATGTGACGCGGATCACATTTCAATCTTTACCAATGAGTAATCTGAAGGTGAAGACACAAGCAAGTCGACCCGAAGGGGGCCAATATGAAAACCGAAATTACCAGCAAAATCATCGACATCACCCCGGCTATCCGCGAGCGCATCGAATCCCGTTTTGAAAAGCTCGAACGTCTTCAGGTGCCTCTCATCACACCCCATGTGATTGTTTCCAAAGAGCGTCTGATGTTCACTGTCGAAGCCAGTGCTGGCATCCCCAACGGCAAACTGTTTGCCCAGGCAGAGCATGAGGATCTCTACGCCGCCATCAACGAACTGGGGCAAAAACTGGAGCGCCAACTCAACCGTCACACCGAAAAGCCGATTGCCCGTCGTGCCAATGCCGCGCTCAAAGAGCAGCCGCAACCGGATGAAGCTGACGCTTGATAGCATGCCGCAAGGCTAAAATTCTAAAGAGCATAAAGGCGGGGTCACCCGCCTTTTTGTTGCCTGTGATTTGCCGACAAGCATCGCGTTACACCAGTGAACAGGCGCCATCAACTGAGCCAGTGCAACCGGGTATCCATCCCCTCTTGCAAACGATCGAGGATCGGCAGCAATACCAGCGGATCCTCCTGGCGTGGCATATCGGCCAGCTTTCCTTGCAACCGCTCCCGCGCCAGCGGTGACAGGTTGTCGTAGACAGCCTCATCCAGCAGTGGCTGTTTGACCGCCAGCGGCGGTGTTTGCAGCGCCAGCCAGAGCCGTACATCCACCATGCTTCCCCCTTGCTGCAACCGCTCATTGATGGCACTACAGTCACTCCCCGCCCCTTCAGCCACCAGCACCTCTGCCGGTCTCAGCTCAAAGTGCAGACGCCAGTCACGGCTCTGGGGAGTGGCCGCCGGTTTGGCATCAAACCAGGGCTGCTCCTCCACCGCGTCGGTGAGCAGGGCCAGATGCAACCGGAAATCAGCGCGATCGCCATGCTGCAGGTCACGGTTGAGGCGCTGCCCTAACTGGCCCTCATCGACGAGCAGGTGATTACGGATTGAACTGGGCAGCATGAGATAACTCTCGAAAATGGCGATTTCACTGGTTATCGGCCACAAATCCAATTCTTTTAATGGAAAAATCCTGCTTGGGGGTTCACAAAACCGGAAGATCTGTTAGTATGCGCCTCGCACTTGTGGAGGGGTTCCCGAGCGGCCAAAGGGATCAGACTGTAAATCTGACGGCTCTGCCTTCGAAGGTTCGAATCCTTCTCCCTCCACCATTTCAAGTGCGACAAGTTGAAAGCAATACCCCGTGGAGGGGTTCCCGAGCGGCCAAAGGGATCAGACTGTAAATCTGACGGCTCTGCCTTCGAAGGTTCGAATCCTTCTCCCTCCACCATCATTCAGAAAACCCGGCCTAGCGCCGGGTTTTCGCATTTCTGGTCTGCCCAATCCGTTATTCCTCTGCCCTCCAGCCCCTGATCGCTGTTTGCCTGCAGCCGATCGCGCAATAAAAAACGGGAGGTCTGCGCCTCCCGTTTACGTTCATATCAGCCCTGTTACGGGATGAAGCGTTACAGAGTAAAGCGATAGAAGATATCGACCGCCTGAGCCACCCCGCTCATCGCCTGCAGATAGAGCCGTGGCAATACCTCGTAGCGCAGCTTGAATTCGGCGATGGGGCTGAAAACCCCGACCCCGTACTGGAACTGCAAACCCGGCAGCAGATAGGCCGACAGAGTCACCTGGGTGTTGTCACCACTGCCCGCGGTATCGAGGGAGACATCGCTCATCCCCAGCGACTCGCCGATGCTCGACACCACACCGTTGGCCTGGCTCACCGCGCCGGCTACCAGCAGGCCGTTGAAACCGCCATCCTCACCGCCGGTCTGCAACCCTTTGCCGCGCAGCAGATAGGAGAGCTGTTCCGACTGCGCCATCTGCGGTTCGGAGTAGACAGTGATTTCAGGCTTGCTGGCAGGGCCAGTCACCCGCACCCCGACCGTCACCTGACCCTCGATGGTATCGGGATCCCGGTTGGCCTCGATGTTGAGGAACGGCCGATCCAGCGGACCGGAGAAGAGGATCCGCCCCTCCTTGATGATGAGGTTCTGACCGTAAGCCTTGAAGCGGCCGTTGGTCAGCACCAGCTGGCCATTGCCAGCCAGCGGCTTCTCGGGATCCTGACGGATATTGAGGCCACCGGAGACATCGGTCTTCAACCCCATGGCATCAAGCTTCACATCGTTGCCAAGGCGGATCGCCACCTTCATCGCCAGCGGCAGGCTGGCCTGCTTGGGAGCCGGGGGCAGATCGTCATAGACCACGGTCACATCATCAGAGACCGCCACCGCCGAATCCGGCAAGCTCTTGACCAGAATACGTGCCCAGGGAATATCCACCTGACCGGTAATCCGGGTCTCCTCCCCCAGCGACACCGCGATATCGGGCGAGACTCTGACCCGGCCCATGCCCGGATATTGCGCCTCCAGATCCTTGCCCTGAATGGTGAGGCTGCCGCTGACCGGCATCTTGGCCCAGCTGAGCCAGCCGCCCAACGCCAGCGGCCCCTTGCCCACCAGCATGGAGCCATCGAGCTCGGCGCGGTTGCCCTCGATCTTGAGGCGGGTCACCAGCTTGGTCAGGGTCACCATGTCGGAGTGGGTCTGCACTTCACCGTCACGCAGGTTGAGCTGGCCAAACAGCAGGGGCGCCGCCAGGGTGCCGTCGAAGCGGGCATCGGCGGAGATGATCCCTTGCAGGGAGCGCACCTCAGGGATGAGCGGCGCAAAGGTATTGAGCTTGAGATCGTCAAACTTGAGCTGACCACCGAGCAGACCGCGACCGGCGGGCTCCCTGATCAGCAGATCGGTATCGATATTGCCGATCTGTTTGGAGGCAAAATCGAGGCGAATGGCCGCCTGCTGCCGCTCGAAATCCAGGGCCAGAGCCAGCTGCTGATAGTCGGTCTTGAGGCCATCTGCCACAAAAGTGCCCGGCGTGGTGCGTACCACCGCATGCAGGGTCGGCTGATTGCCACGCCAGCTGGCACGCCCATCGGCCGAGAGCATCGCCTGCCAGCGGAAGTTGTCCGGCAACCAGGGGCGCAGCCGCTTGAGATCAAACTCGCTCAGGGCAAACTCCAGAGTGCCCTGTGCAGCGGAGACCTGACTCCCCTTGACGCAGAGGCTGGCCCCCTGGGAGCCGAGGCAGAGATCCCCCATCGCCAGCCGCTGACGCGGCAGATCGAGATCCAGTGCCCAGGGGGAGCTCAAGTCCCAACGGCGCAGCGGGGTTTTCAGCCGCAACTCGGAGAGCGCCCCGCGCCAGTGATCCCCCCGCACACCGCCACCCAGTTTGAGGTTGGCGGCAACAGGGTCACCCTTCATGGTCAGGGTCAACAGATGCTGACTGATATCGCCGCTGAGGTTCAAGGCCAGCTGGCTGAGCTTGGTATCCCCCTGTTTCAGCTGCGCCACCAACAACGCGAGCTCACCGGCCGGTTTGGCACCGATCGCCACATTGCCCTTGAGGCTAATACCCTTCAGGTCGGTGCCGGCATAGTAGAGCCGCTCGGAGGCCAGATCCGCATCGATTTTTGGCGTCTGCTGATTGCCACTGACTTTCACCTGTCCCTTGATATCCCCTTTCAGGCCAGGATAGATGCCCCCCAGCTGGGGAGCCTGCAGGTTGGCATCGAGCTTCCACTGGGCGCTGCTGATACTGCCCTTGGCCTGCAACTGGTTGGGGCCACTTTGCAGCGAGAGCGCTGGGATCTGCCACTCCATCTTGTCGTTACCGCTGAGCTCCCCCTTGAGGGCCAACGGATACTGGTTGAGCTTGCCATCCACCTTGAGCTTGGGCAGTTTCAGCTCCCAGTGGCCCGCCTCGTTCATCACGAAACGGCTCTCCAGCTCACCGGCCAGCGTCCCTTTCAGCTCAGGCACCAGCTCGGCCGGATTGATCCCCTTGAACAGTGTGGTCCCCTGCCACTCAACCCCCTTGTTCCAAGCGAGTTTGCCATCGAGTTTGAGCTCCCCCTTGAGGGCGTTGAGCTGCAAGGCTATCTTGCTGAGCCGCTCCAGATCCCCCTTGCCGTCCAGCGCAAGCTTGAAGGGGGGCACATCGGTCCCCTTGCCGGAGGTATTGAGGGCAAACTGGTAGCCGGAGAGCTTGCCCTTGGCAGTCAGGCTTCCTTTGTCCAACCGATAGCTCGGCTCATCTTTGGCAGGCTTGTGAAGAGGCCAGCCGAGGCTCTTCCAGTCGAGGGCCAAATCAAAAGGGAGATCCGGGTCGAGGGCGGCCAGCGAGCCCTTGAGATTGGCGGCAACCGGCCCCTTGGCCGACAACGCCAACCCCAGCTTGCCAACCGAACCGTTCAGCGCCAGCGTGGCCTGCTCACCCTGCAGCTCGCCATCCAGCAGCCCCTTGCGGGCCTTGGCATCCAGCGTCACCGCCAGCGGGTAGTCGTCACTGAGCTGGATGTGTCCCTTGAGCGCCAGATCGGCCATGGCGTGGCGCAGCGAGAGCTCGCGTACCTCGATGCGATCGTCGGCAGCAGTGGCCGACAGCAGCAGCTTGTCGAGCCCTTCGATCAGCTCGCCCTGCTTATATTGCACCCGGGTCGCACTGACCCCTTCCAGCTGGATGGGGAAAGGAAGGTGAATGGCGGGCAGGAGAATGGGGGCTGCCTTTGCCGTATTCGCAGCTGGCGTCCCTTTACCCTGTTTGGCTGTCTTGGCGCTGGCCTTGTCGTTGCGCGCCACCGCAGCACCGGCTTGCTTCTCGTTAGCGGCCGGCTGCTTGGCAGATTTGGCTGCGCTGGCGGGTGCCGCATCATCCAGCGTCACCTTCAGGTTATCGAGCACCGGGCCGCGCACAATCAGCCCCTTGCGATTGAGGGTGGCGCCGATATCGAGGGACCCCAGCGTCACAGCCACACCGGGCACCGCCAGATCGAGATCGGCTACCTTGAGGCTGTCGACCTGAATTTTGAGTGGCAGCGGGCGCCAGACAAAGGGTTCTGAAGGCTCTTCCGGTGCAGGCTCCGAGTCAGCCACCTTCACCACCGGATGAGTCACTTCAAGCGATTTGATCCAGAGTTTGCCCTGCAGCAACTTGCCCAGATCCCAGTCGAGCACGGCGCGATCCACAGTGACATCCACCAGCTCATCCTGCCAACCCGCCCCTTCCAGAGTCCAGCCATAGCCAAGCTGACCGGCCACCAGCTCCCCCTTGAGAGAAGGCAGTGCTCCCTTGGCCTGTTGCCACAACCACTTGTTGCCCTGATGGGTAAAGCCCAGCAGGCTGACGCCGATGAGCAGCAGGAACACCAGCCCCATCAGCCAGAGAAAAATGCGTTTTAGCCAGATCACAATGCAGACCCCCGCGCAAGATACAGCCGCAGCGGCCAAAGAAAAAAGCGTTTAGACAACATCATAATTCAGGCCCCAATGCGAAATGCAGCCGCAAGGGCTTGTCCTCTTCCGATACCCCGACCGCCAGATCCAACCTGACCTGACCGATGGGGGTGACCCAGCGTACACCGACGCCGGTACCTATTTTCCAGGGTTCGCTGTAATCGGTGGTGGAGGTGCCGCCATCCACAAACATGGCCCCCAGCCACTTCTCGCTGAAGCGGTAGTTGTATTCCAGACTGGCCACGCTGGTGTAACGACCACCGGTCAGCTTGCCATCCGGCCCGGTGGGGGAGATGCTCTCGTAACCAAAGCCGCGCACCGTCTGATCGCCACCGGTAAAGAAGCGCAAAGACGGCGGCACCAACGAGAAGCTGTCACCTATGATGGCCCCCTGCTCGGCCCGCATCAGGAATCTGTGGTTATCGCCAAGAGTTCGCAGCCACTTGCTGCGCCCCCACACCCGCATAAAGCTGATGTCGGAGCCCCATCTGGGATCGGAGAACTCCAGCGTCAGCTGCTGGCGATCCCCCCAATCGGGCACCAGGGTGCCGCGCACCCGCAGCCGGGACCAGGAGACCCCGGGGATCAGCAGCAAGCTGTTCCCCTCGTCGGCACCCTGGGTATAGATCTCGTTCTCCAGCCGGATAAAGACGTCCCGATCCCAGCTCTCCGGCCGCCGCGTCCAGCGGTGCACACCGATAGTGGTGAGATCGGAGCGGGTATCGTTGTTGTCCTTATACTGGTAGCCGGTCTGGATGGAGTAGTAGTCCCGCAGCGGGTTACCCACCGGGATCTGGTAGTCGAAGCTGAGCTCTGCCTCCGGCGCCGACACCTTGGCGGTGGCAAACAGGCGGTGGCCGTAGCGGTTGACCCAGGGCTTCTCCCAGGTGGCACTCATCCGCGGCCCTACGTCGGTGGCATAACCGATACCGGTCTCGATTTCGTGATCGACCCGGTTATCCAGCGTCACCGCGATGGGCACCCGATAGTTGCTCGCCTCGCTCAATACCGGCTTGATATCGACCTGACGGAACAGCTTGGTGGAGGAGACATCCTGTGACATCTCGGCCAGACGGATGGCAAGATAGGGATCGCCGCTCTTGATGTTGATAAGCGGGCGAATAAGGTGAAGCGCTTCGGGGGTGGCATCGTAGCGGATCTCGCCAAAACGGTAGCGATGGCCCGATTCGAACAGAATAAAGATCTCCGCCGTCCCCTTGTCCGGGAACACCTTGACCTGACTCTTGCTCAGCTTGGCATCAAAGTAACCGCGGGCCAGCCCGAGGCTGCCCAGATCGGCCTTGATGGATTCATATTTGGCGTGGTTGAGGGGCTCGCCCTCTTTGAGGGGCAACTTGTCCAGCAGGGCGCTGTAGAGCTCGTCGCTGCCCGCATCCCCCTCCAGCAGAATATCGAGGCGGGAGACGATGACCGGCTCCCCCTTGTCCACCTCAATCACCACTTTGGACGGGGTTTTCTTGTCGCGACTCAGAGTGATTTTCGGCTGGTAGTAGCCATAAACCTGCAGCGCCTTTTGCACGCTCTCGGTGATTTTGGCGCGGGCCGGGCGGTATTGCCGCTCCTGATAGACCGGCAGGGCATTAAGGTAGGCTTCAACGTTATCCTTGTTCTCCCCTTTCAACCCCTTGACCTGATAGGTGAGCTTGGCGGCAAACGCGGGCGAAGCCAGCAGCGACAGCAACAGGCCCACCCCCAGAACCCGCAGGCCGCGGCGAAAGGCAGAGCCAGACAGTGAACGCCCTGCCAGCAGGGATGAAATGCATCCTGTCAAAGGTCAATATTCCTGAATCTGTGGTGAAGGAAACCGGCGCCCTTTCGGGCCAACCCCGAATGCGGCGCAGCACGCCATGCAGTGCATGGCCGTGACACAAAAATGCGCGCCAGAAAAATGGCGAACCTTATCCTAACATAGGCATCGGCCAGCGACAGCGCGGCGCCATTGGCAAATTCACCATATCTTTTAAGAGGTTGACCACAAATCACACATTTTGCTGACAATGACGCCGCCCGCTTTCCCGATGGAAGCGAATTGACCTGCCCTGAATAAGGCTCACCCCACCATTAGGCACCATTTGTCACCTCTCCTCCTCTCTTTGCAACCAGAAACCCACCACGACAGAGTTTGTCGGCATCGCCCCACCCTCACCGTTTAACAGGCCCGGCACACGCCAAAGCCCGCCGTAGCGGGTGATTAAGAATTGCTCGTTCAGCGCAATCGAATTATCCCGCTGCCTTTGCAGACGTCCCTCCCTCACACTTGAACCATCAACTGAAGGAGACACATCATGCATGCACGTAGCGAACAGATGGCTGACTATATTGCCGATCGTCTCGAGTTCATCACCTTCCTCGCCTGTTGCAGCGCCCTGCTGGCCCTGCTGACCGGCATGAGTGGCCAGCAGGCGCTGGCCTTTACCGCCCTGAACCTGCCGTTTGGCCTCGGCATTTTGCTGGCGATGGCGCTGCTGGCCCCCCTGCCCGCCCACTGGCGGCTGCCGGGGATCACCTTGCTGCTGGCAGGTTGCGCTCTGATGACCCTGCAACTGGGGGGGGAGTGGCTCAATCCGCTGGCCATCTGGAGCCTCTACGCCCTGCTCGGGCTGGAGATCATCTGGCAAGCGCGCCCCCGCGCCGTGCTGGCCACCCGCGCTCGCCAATAACAAGGCTGACGATCGCCGGTAAATGGAGGGCTGTGATGGCTGACGCCGGTGGCAAATTGGGGTACTCTTGCGCCCCGATTTGCTACCACCCTTGGCGTTAACAACCTTCGCCATCACTCCCAGGAGCGCCCCGATGAAAAAAGCCTGTGCCCAGCACATTCTGGTCAAGACCGAAAAACAGTGTCTGGAGATCAAGGAGAAGATCGAGAAGGGAGCCGACTTCGGCCAGATGGCCAAGCGCTTCTCTACCTGCGCTTCTGCAAAACGCAGCGGCGATCTGGGGGAGTTCAACAAGGGGGACATGGTCAAGCCCTTCGACGATGCCGTCTTCAAGGGTGAACTGCTCAAGGTGCTGGGGCCGGTGCGCACCAAGTTCGGCTTTCACCTGATCAAAGTGCTCTATCGCAACTAAGTCATCGCAACTGACCATCTTCTCGGTGAAGCTCCCCTCAGGCGGGCTTCACCTCCCTATGCATTCCCCTCGCAAAACTGGCCAAAACCACGCCAAACTCTCATCAATTTACTAACGTTATCAGGCAATTAAGTTTATCCTTCTCGGCATTGTCCACATTCGACGATGGATCCCGTGCTATGCCCCGCTCTTGCTTGTGGCCCCTGCTGGCCTGGTTACTCCCGCTCGCTGGCGCCCTCGGCAGCCGCTTTCATCTCTGGCCCTGGTGGATCGGTTTTGCGATCTGTCTCATCGGAGCCCTTGTCTCCCTGATCTTGCTGGTACGCCTGCCCTGGAGCCGTAACCGCTATGCCAGCGGCTTTGGCGCCTTGCCACTGCTGCTGCCGCTGACCTTTGTGGCACAGGCGCTGCGCATGCCGCTGATCAACGATGTGAGCACAGATCCCTACAATCCCCCCCAGTTACGCTGGGCGGCAGAGCTCAGAACGGCGCAGGATCTGCCAATTAATAGCGCACCGCTGAAAGCAGTTGAGGCAAAACCCGGTCCTCTCTTTACCAGGGCCTCTCCTGCCGAAGTGCTGATTGAAGCCAACGAACTGATGCAGGAGCTGGGCTGGCAGGTGCGACCCAGCCCGGATGGTCTGGATGCGGTGGTTACCACCGGCTGGTTCGGCTTTCAGGATGATGTGGCGCTGCGGGTCTTTGCTGGCCCCAAAGAGACCCGCATCGATATGCGATCAGCCTCCCGTCAGGGACAAAGCGATCTGGGCGCCAACCGGGCGCGGATCGAGGATTTCCTGATCCGCCTGAACGAGCGCCTTGGTCAGGCCTACAAACCCAATTTGAAACCGTAAGTGTGAAACAACAAGAAGGTAACTGATGCGCGTTGAGGTCAAACCCGACCGGGAATATGCCTGGTTTATCCGCCCCTTTTTCTGGCTGCAAAAGCGCAACTATGGTCAGGTACTTATTCCGGGCAAGTGCTGGGGCCGCTCGCCGCGCCTCTTTGCCGCCGTCGCCACCCTCTATGGCGTCATCAACCGCAAGCGCTCTCCCATCGATCCCGTGCTGCGCTCTCTGGTGACGGTGCGGGTCTCCCAGCTCAACTGGTGCCGCTTCTGTGTCGACATCAACGCCATGACCCTGGTAAAGCGAGCGGGCTCCAGCGAGAAGGTGGAGGCGCTGGCCAACTGGCGCGAAAGCCCCTTGTTTGACGAGCGGGAAAAAGCAGTGCTCGACTACACAGAAGCGATGACCGGCCTCGATGGGGTGAGCGATGAGCAGGCGGCCCGCCTCAAGCCCTGGTTCGACGACGACGCTATGGTGGAGCTGACCGGCCTTATCGCATTCCAGAACATGTCGGCCAAGTTCAACGCCGCCCTCGATATCGCGCCGCAGGGCTTCTGCCAGCTGCCGGTGCAACCGGAACGCCCTGCCCAGCCAGACAGCAAGGACGCCTGATGAACCGGACCCGCCTGCTGCTTGCACTGGTAATGGGGGGCCTTATCGGCGCCTTTTTTGCCCTCGATCTTGGCCGTTACCTCACTCTGGACGCCTTGCAGGCCCAGCAGGCGGCAGTGGCGCAATGGGTCGACAGCCACTTTGTCTCGGCCAGCCTGCTGTTCGTGCTTATCTATGTGCTGAGCACCGCTCTCTCCCTGCCCGGCGCCAGCCTGCTCACCCTGGGTGGCAGCGCGGTGTTCGGCGTTGCATGGGGGCTGCTGCTGGTTTCCTTCGCCAGCAGCATAGGCGCAACCCTGGCCTTTCTCAGCGCCCGTTTTCTGCTGCGCGACTGGGTCGAGCGGCGCTTTGGCGACAAGCTGGCCACCTTTCAGTCTGGCATGGCGAAGGAGGGGGCCTTCTATCTGCTGAGCCTGCGCCTCATCCCCATCTTCCCCTTCTTTTTGGTCAATCTGCTGATGGGGCTCACCCCCATCAGAGTCAGCACCTACTACTGGGTCAGCCAGCTTGGCATGCTGCCCGGCACCTTCGTCTACGTGCTGGCGGGCAGCGAGCTTGGCCAGTTGACCAGCACCGGCAATATCCTCTCCCCCGGCCTGATGGTGGCGCTGACCCTGCTGGGGCTGATGCCCTGGCTGGTCAAAAAATTGACCGCGCACCTCGCGCTGCGGCGCCAACTTGCCCCTTACCGCAAACCCGCTCGCTATGACTACAACCTGCTGGTGATCGGTGCCGGTGCCGGTGGACTGGTCACCAGCTATATCGCGGCAGCGGTGAAGGCCAAGGTGGCGCTCATCGAGAAGCACAAGATGGGGGGCGATTGCCTCAACAGTGGCTGCGTCCCCTCCAAGGCGCTGATCCGAAGCGCCCGCTTTGCCGCAGAGCAGCGTAAAGCCGACGAGCTGGGCTTTAGCCCAAGCCACTCCCGCGCCGATTTTGCGGCGGTGATGGCGCGGGTGGCTGAGGTTATCAAGGAGGTCGAGCCACACGACTCCATCGAACGCTATCAGGGGCTTGGAGTGGAATGCATCGAAGGGGAGGCGCGGCTGGTCTCTCCCTGGGAGGTGGAGGTTAACGGCCAGCGCCTTGCCAGCCGCCATATCGTTATCGCCACCGGCGCCCGACCGCTGGTGCCCAAGCTGCCGGGGCTGGATCAGGTGCCTTACCTCACCTCGGATAGCCTCTGGCAGCTGCGCACCCCGCCGCGCCGCCTGCTGGTGCTGGGCGGCGGCCCCATCGGCTGCGAGCTGGCCCAGAGTTTTGCCATGCTAGGGGTGCCCGTTACCTTGGTCGAGCTCTCGGATCAGCTGCTGCCCCGTGAAGAGCGGGAGGTGGCCGAGCTGCTGGCGGAACAGCTGGCCCACGACGGCGTGCGGGTGCTCACCGGCTGGTGCGCCGAGCGAGCCGACTATCTGCCCGCAGCCAAGGGGGATCTCCCCATCCGGCTGCAACTGCGCCGTGGCGATGAGACACAGGTGGTGGAAGGGGATCAACTGCTGCTGGCACTGGGGCGGGTCGCCAACGTCAGCGGCTTCGGGCTCGAAGCGTTGGGGGTCGAGCTGGCCCCCCGCGGCACCATAGCGGTCGATGGCTTCCTCACCACCAACTTCCCCAGCATACTGGCGGTGGGAGACGTAGCGGGCCCTTACCAGTTCACCCACTTCGCAGCCCATCAGGCCTGGTATGCGGCGGTCAATGCCCTGTTTGGCCAGTTCAAGCGCTTTCGGGCCGACTATCGGGTCATTCCGGCGGCCACCTACACCACGCCGGAGATTGCCCGGGTCGGCCTCAATCGCAAGGAGGCCGAAGCGCAGGGGATTCCCTTCGAGGCGACCCGCTTCGAGCTGGCCGAGCTGGATCGCGCCATCGCCGATGGCGAGCGCCACGGTTTTGTCGAGGTGCTCACCATCCCGGGCAAGGATACTATCCTTGGCGCCACCATAGTGGGCACTCACGCCGGTGAGCGGATTGCCGAGTTCGTGCTCGCCATGCGTCACCGCCTCGGCCTAGGCAAGATCCTCGGCACCATTCACGCCTATCCCACCCTGATGGAGGGGAACAAATATGTGGCGGGTGAATGGAAACGGGCCCACCAGCCCATCCGGGTGCTGGCGTTGCTGGCCCGTTATCACCGCTGGCGCCGTGGCGCCTGACAATCAGGGAAACGTTTATGATCAAGCCATTCTCACAACTCAACTCACAGCTCAAACAGCGGCTAAACGCCCTGCTGTGCGCCCTGCCACTGCTCGCCAGCGGCCCGCTGTTAGCCACTCCTGATGACAACTGGCAACGGACCCTTGAGGAGGCGAAGGGACAGACCGTCTACTTCAACGCCTGGGGCGGCAGCCCGGAGATCAACGCCTATCTGGTGTGGGCCGGGCAGGAGCTGGCGCGCGACTATCAGATCAAACTGGTGCAGGTGAAGGTGGATGACATCGCCCAGAGCGTCAGCCAGCTGCTGGCCAACAAGCAGGCGGGCAAGCAAGCTGGCGGCCCCATCGACCTGCTCTGGGTCAACGGCGAGAACTTCAAGGCGCTCAAGGAGCAGGGGCTGCTCGGCGCACCCTTTACCGCCGAGCTGCCCAACATGGCGCTGGTAGACAGCACCCTGCCGGTGAATGAAGACTTCACCCTGCCGGTGGAAGGGCTGGAAGCCCCCTGGGGCATCGGCCAGCTCAATCTGATGGTCGATACCGAAGAGGTCGCCAGAGCGCCTACCTTGGCTGCAGCCCTGCTGGCGTGGGCCAAGGCCCATCCCGGCCGCTTCACCTATCCCAAGCCGCCCCAGTTCCATGGCTCCAGTTTTCTCAAGCAGATCCTGCTGGAGTTGACGCCAGACCCGGCCCCCCTCTATCGGGAGGCGACCGAGAGCGATTTTGCCCAGCTCACCGCCCCGCTCTGGGCCTGGCTCGATGAGCTGCATCCGGCACTCTGGCGCAAGGGCAAACTTTTCCCCACCAGCGCCGCCGAAACCCGCCAGCTACTCGATGATGGCGAACTGGCCATGGCTATCAGCTTCAATCCGCAGGAGGCGCAGAGCGCCGCCCAGATTGGTGCCCTGCCCCCCAGCGTCGAGGCGGTCGCCATGGCAAAGGGGGCGCTCACCAACAGCCATTTTCTCGCCATCCCCTTTAACGCCAACGCCCGTGCGGGTGCCAAGGTAGTGGCCAACTTCCTGCTGAGCCCGGCGGCGCAGGCGCGCAAGGCCAATCCGGCCTTCTGGGGTGATCCCAGCGTGCTGCGGGCCGATACCCTGCCTGATTCAGCCAAGGGGCAACCGGCACTACGCTTCAAAGCGGTAGCCGAGCCTCACCCCAGCTGGCAGCTCAAGCTGGAAGCGGCCTGGGCCGAGCGTTACGGTCACTGATGAGTGTCGCTGGTCACCCGCATTCCTGCTCCCGACCATGGCGTCGGTTGACACGCCACCCCAGTATGAGTACGGGGATGGCGATTATTTATCTGGCGCTCTTCGTCATCCCATTGCTGGCGGGGCTGTGGCAACTGCTGGCGGAGGGGATGACCGCCTCTCATCTTGCCTTGCTGCTGGCCCAACCCGGTCTTTGGCACTCCGTTGCGCTGAGCCTGTGGATTGGCGCCGCCTCAACCCTCGGCAGCCTGCTGATGACAGCCCTGCTGCTGGCCCACAGCGACAGCCGGGCTTTCGGGCTGCTCCGTCGCCTGCTCTCGCCGATGCTGGCCATGCCCCACGTCGCCTTTGCCATCGGCTTTGCCTTTCTGCTCGCCCCCTCCGGCTGGCTGCTGCGGCTCCTCTCGCCAGCTCTAACGGGGTTTGATCTTCCCCCCGATTGGCAAACCATTCGGGATCCTTGGGGGCTCGGGCTGATTGCACTGCTCGTTTTCAAGGAGACCCCCTTTCTGCTGCTGATGGCGATGGCCGCGCAGCAACCCATCCTGCTGGCACGCCAGCAGTGGCTGGGGGCGAGCCTCGGTTTCAGCGCCCCCCAGATCTGGTGGCGCCTGCTGCTGCCAGCGCTGTGGCCTGCCCTGCGCCTGCCCATCTATGCGGTGGCGGCCTACGGAGTGGCGGTGGTGGATCTCGCCCAGCTGCTCGGGCCCGATGCCCCCGCCCCGCTGGCGGTGCGGTTGTGGCTCTGGTATCAGGACCCGGATCTGCTCTGGCGCGGAGCCACCGCCAGCGGCGCCCTGCTTTTGCTCGCCATCACGGCGTTGCTCATCGCTCTGCTCAGATTACTGGAGTGGCTTCATAAAGAGATGGGCAAAGGCTGCTGGCTCGATGGCAAACGGGCGGCGCCCCACTTCTTTGCCAACCGGCTCGCAGCGGGCTTTGCCTTCACCCTGATCACCCTCAATCTGGCGGTGCTGGCGGCCCTGCTGCTCTGGTCACTGGCGCGCCGCTGGCCCTTTCCCGCCCTCTGGCCCAGCCAGTGGAGCAGTCACTACTGGCTGGATCTGCTGCCAACCCTGCTGCCGCTGCTGACAACCAGCACACTGCTGGCGCTGGTGAGCGGCTTGCTGGCACTGGGAATGGCGGTGTGCAGTCTGGAGGCACAAGCCGGCCGCCGCCCCTGGCCTCTCTGGCTTATCTGCCTGCCGTTGTTGCTGCCGCAAGCGAGCCTGCTGTTTGGTATCCGGCTCGGGCTGGACTGGCTTGCACATGACTCGATAAGCAGCGGCATTGGCTGGGGCTGGGTGCTCTGGAGTCAGCTGCTGTTTGTCTTTCCCTATGTCTATTTGTGTCTGCACGGCCCCTATCGCCAGTTCGATCCGCGGATCACCCAGAGCGCCCTGCTGCTGGGGGCAACGCCATGGCGAGCCTGGTGGCAAGTGAAAGCGCCGCTGCTGGCGCGCCCGCTGCTGTTTGCCTTCGGCGTCGGGGCGGCGGTGAGTTTGGCCCAATACCTGCCGACCCTGCTGTTTGGCGCTGGTAGAGTGGTCACCATCACCACCGAAGCGGTGGCTATCGGCAGCGGCCTCAACCGGCGGCTGGCGGGGCTCTACGGCCTGCTGCAACTGCTGTTGCCACTCGTTATCTACCTGCTGGCACTCTGGCTGCCGGCGCGGATCAATCCGGCGCTCAAGGGGGGCGGCTCACGATGAACTCTGATGATGGAAATAGCCATGTGCTGAGCACCACGCCTCTTCGGCTTTACCTTGATGAAAATCTGCTGCTCTCGCTGCCCGCCCTGCAGGTGGCCCCCGGCGAGGTGTTGACCCTGATGGGGCCAAGCGGCTGCGGTAAAAGCTCCCTGCTGGCAGGGCTGGCGGGGGTACTGCCCGGCGCGCAGACAGAAAATGGCCCGATCCGGCTGGAGGGGGAGATAAGGCTCGGCGAGCGGCCACTCAACGCCTTGCCTGCGCAAGCGCGGCGCATCGGCATGCTGTTTCAGGATGACCTGCTGTTCGACCATCTGACGGTGGCGGAGAACCTGATGTTCGGCATGCCAGCGACCATCAAGGGAAAACGCGCGCGGCGGGAAAAGGCGGTAACCGCATTGGCTCTGGTCGCGCTGGCGGATCAGGCTGACAAGCTGCCACTGCTGCTGTCAGGGGGGCAGCGGGCGCGGGTCAGCCTGCTGCGGGCACTGTTGGCCGAACCCGACGCCCTGCTGCTGGACGAGCCCTTCTCCCGCCTCGACAAGCCGCTGCGGGCAGCCTTTCGCGAGCTGGTGTTCGCGCAGATCAAGGCGCTGGCCATCCCCGCCATCCTGGTGACCCACGATGCGGAAGACGCGCCGGGCACCATACTCAACCTCACCGAATGCCACTGTTAACCGAGGAGTGTTCACCTTGTTTGATCGCCATCTGATCCCCGTGATCCGCAGCCCTCTCACCCAGCTTGCCAAACCGCTCTGCCGTGCCGGGATCAGTGCCAATCAGGTGAGCCTCACCGGCTTTGCCATCGGCATGCTGGCGCTGCCGCTGCTGGCCTTTGGCTGTTATTCATGGGCACTGGCGGCCATCCTGCTCAACCGGCTGCTGGACGGGCTCGATGGCGCCGTGGCGCGGGAAACCGGCATCACCGACTGCGGCGGCTTTCTCGACATCACCCTCGACTTTATTTTCTACGCCGCCGTGGTGCTGGGCTTTGCCCTCGCCGCCCCCGCCAATGCGCTGCCCGCCGCCACCCTGCTATTTGCCTTTATGGGTACCGGCTCGAGCTTTCTGGCGTTTGCCATCATGGCGGGCAAGCGGGGGATCGACAATCCGGTCTACCACCACAAATCCCTCTACTATCTGGGTGGCCTCACCGAGGGGAGCGAGACCATCGCCCTCTTTGTGCTGATGTGCCTGTGGCCCGCCGCCTTCGCCCCGCTCGCCTACGGCTTTGCAATGCTCTGCGCCATCACCACCCTGACCCGGCTCTGGAGCGGTTACCACACCCTGCGTCCCCCCCTGCCATAAACAGCACAGCCCTCACCGGAGGGCTAGTCCATCGCACGATGAATTGGCGGCAAACAAGGCACACGGAACACTTGCACGGGGATGACAATGTTTTACCATGACGGCACTTTTATCAGTCTCTTTGAGAACCCTATGCGTCGCCTTGCCTCTCTTCTCACTCTGTCATTATTCCCCCTGCTCGGTGGCTGCAGCAGCGCCCCAGCGCCAAAGCCCGTGGTCGTCCCCCAGCCCAAGAGCGCCTTTATCAATCAGGCTTCATCGAGCAAACCCGTTTATACACAAGGGGTTAGCAAGGGGGACTTCGCCAATCGCCCCAACGTGGACCGGTTCGTCCAGAAAATGGTCGAGAAGCACGGTTTTGACAACGCCCAGCTGCATCAGGTGCTGGCACAGGCAGAGCGTTACGACTGGATCATCCGCCTGATGGATGCCCAGGCGCCGACCACCGCCAAGCCCACCGGCCCGACCGGTGCCTGGAACCGCTATCGCGCCAAGTTCATCACCCCCGACAACGTACAGAACGGCGTCAACTTCTGGCGTGAATACGCAAGCGAGCTGAACCGGGCGGAGCAGGTCTACGGGGTGCCGCCTGAGATCATCGTCGGCATTATCGGGGTCGAGACCCGCTGGGGCCGGGTGATGGGCAAGACCCGCATTCTGGATGCGCTGGCCACCCTGGCGTTTGATTATCCGCGTCGCGCCGAATTCTTCACCAGCGAGCTGGAAGCCTTCCTGGTGATGACCCGCGACGAGGGGATGGACCCCACCGAACCCAAGGGCTCCTATGCAGGCGCCATGGGCTACGGCCAGTTTATGCCCTCCAGCTTCCAGCGCTATGCGGTGGACTTTGATGGCAACGGCCACACCAACCTGTGGGATCCGGTGGATGCCATCGGCAGCGTCGCCAACTACTTCAAGGCCCACGGCTGGGAGAAGGGGCAACCGGTGGCGGTGCGTGGTCAGGGCCAACTGCCCGGCTATGAGCACGGCTTCCAGACCCGCTACCCGGTCGCCTCCCTGCGTCGCGCCGGGCTGACCCCCACCAGCAGCCTTGGCAACCACAGCGAGGCGAGCCTGCTGCGCCTCGATGTCGGCACCGGCTACCAATACTGGTACGGCCTGCCCAACTTCTACGCCATCACCCGCTACAACCACAGCACCCACTATGCCATGGCGGTATGGCAGCTGGGTCTGGCGGTTAAAGAGGCCAAAGGCGGTTACTGAGTCAGGTACTGATTTGCCAACAAAAACGGGCCTGCTGGCCCGTTTTTGTTATTCGTTTTCCAGCAACCAGCGTTTGAGCAGTGCCGCTAACTGAGCCTGCTCCGCCTCGGTCAGTGGCGCCAGCAGGCGACGCTCGTTGGCCACGTGCAGCTCAACCGCTCGGTCGATAAGCGCTTTGCCCGATTCGGTGAGGCAGACCAGCAGGCTGCGCCGATCGCTGGGCGCCGCTTGCCGCTCTATCAGTCCCCGCTCGGCCAGCTTGTCGAGCCGGGCCGTCATGGCACCCGAACTCAACATGGCCGATTGGTAGAGCACTGTCGGCGTCAGTGGCTCACCCGACCGACGCAGGGTCGCCAAAATATCGAAGTCCGTGCCAAGCAAGCCGCACTCCTTGAGCTCTTCACTCACCTCACGACCGGCAATTGCCGCCATCCGGGCTACTCGACCCAGCACCCCCATAGGAGAACAGTCGAGATCCGGTCGCTGCCGGGCCCACTGAGCCAGCAGCAGGTCTACATGATCTGATTCCATCGCCAACTACTTATCTTTATATCGAGATACTTGATGATAAATCAATTTGGCGCTAATTTATCTTCACTTAAAGATACTTTATGAAGAGATAAATAATGCCAATGCTGATCGCCTTGCTGGCTCCACTGCTGTGGGGCAGCACCTATGCTGTCGTTAGCCTCTACCTGACTGACTACTCACCCTACTGGGTTGCCGTATGGCGGGCACTGCCTGCCGGGCTGCTCTTGTTACTGTTGCATCCGCGCATGCCGCCTCTGCCCTGGGGCAAGCAGTTCCTGTTGGCGTTTTGCAACATTGCCGCCTTCTTCGCTTTGCTGTTTGTGGCAGCCTTCCGGCTGCCGGGGGCAGTAGCAGGTACACTTGGTGCCACCCTGCCGCTGGTGCTGATGCTACTGGCCTGGTTGCAAGATGGCACACGACCGAGCCTGAAATGGCTACTGCTGGGATTGATGGGGTTGGCTGGGGTATTACTGTTGCTCAACCCCTCTGCCAATCTGGATCCTGTCGGAGTTGCATGCGCCATGCTGGCCACAGTGCTGATCGGCCAATCCAGCCGTTGGATGCGCCACTGGCCGGTAAACGATCTGCTGGCGCTGACCGCCTGGCAATTGCTGCTTGGGGGCTTGATGCTGATCCCGCTCGCCTGGTGGCTAGCTGGCCCAATGCCGTTACCGGATCCGGCCAGTGCGCCGGGATTGCTCTGGTTGATCCTGCTCAACACCGCGCTGGGCTACTGGGCCTGGTTGTGGGGATTAAAGCACCACGGCCCGGAGGTGATGGGCATGCTGGCCCTCACCAATCCCATGATGGCTGTGTCGCTTGGGGTATTGATGGTAGGTGAAACTCTGGATGTCAGCCAGTGGATCGGCATCGGGGTGATCTTGCTCTCCCTGTTCCTGATGAAGCTGCCAGCACGCCCCTTTTTCAAACGTTGGCAAGCTCGCCGAGCGAGTACAGGGATCTGTAACGAGGCGTAAACACTAGATCACCTCAACCCGCGCATAAAAAAGAGGAGCCACTTCGGCTCCTCTTTTTTGTCAACGGTCAGCGACTGGAAGGAGGCTTATACACCTGCCTTGGCCAGCGCAGCAGAGACGATCTGCTGGGCCTCTTGCTGGATGAGGTCGAGGTGCGCGTCACCCTTGAAGCTCTCCATGTAGATCTTGTAGATAGACTCTGTGCCGGAGGGGCGCGCCGCGAACCAGCCGTTCTCGGTCACCACCTTGAGACCGCCGATGGCGGCATCGTTGCCCGGCGCCTTGGTCAACTTGGCGATGATGGGCTCACCCGCCAGAGTTGAGGCTTCCACCAGCGCCGGATCCAGCTTGGAGAGCACCGCTTTCTGGGCACTGTTGGCCGGGGCGTCGATACGGCGATAGCTAGAGCGGCCGAACCTGGCTTCCAGTGCGTCGTAGTGGGCCTGCGGATCCTTGCCGGTCACCGCCAGAATTTCCGCCGCCAGCAGCGCCAGAATGAAACCATCCTTGTCGGTGGTCCAGACGGTGCCATCTTTGCGCAGGAAGGAGGCGCCCGCGCTCTCCTCGCCGCCAAAGCCGAACTCGCCGCTGTAGAGGCCATCCACGAACCACTTGAAGCCGACCGGCACCTCTTTCAGGGTGCGGCCAATCTCACCGGCAACCCGGTCGATCATCGAGGAGGAGACCAGCGTCTTGCCGACGGCCGCATCCGCAGACCAGCCGGTACGATGGGTAAACAGATACTGGATCGCCACCGCCAGATAGTGGTTCGGGTTCATCAGGCCTGACTTGGTGACGATGCCGTGACGGTCGTAGTCAGGGTCATTGCCAAGGGCGATGTCGAACTTGTCCTTGAGCGCGATCAGGCTGGCCATGGCGAACGGGCTGGAGCAGTCCATCCGGATCTTGCCGTCTTTATCCAGGGTCATGAAGGAGAAGGTCGGGTCGACCTTGTAGTTCACCACCTCGATGTTCAGGCCATAGGTCTTGGCGATAACATCCCAGTAGGCGACGCCGGAGCCGCCCAGCGGATCGACACCAATCTTGATGCCCGCATTCTTGATGGCGTCCATGTCCAGCACGTTCTTCAGATCATCCACATAAGGGGTGACATAGTCGTGCTCGACCACGAACGGGCTCTTGAGCGCCTCGGCGAACGGCATCCGCTTCACGCCAGCCAGACCCGCTTCCAGAATGGCGTTGGCACGATCCTCGACCCACTTGGTGATCTCCCCTTCAGCGGGGCCACCATGGGGCGGGTTGTACTTGAAGCCACCATCTTCCGGCGGGTTGTGGGACGGAGTGATCACCACGCCGTCGGCGCGCGCTGCAGGCTTGCCTGCATTGTGGCGCAGGATGGCGTGGGAGATGACCGGAGTCGGGGTAAAGCCCATACCGGCTTGAATGCGAGTTTCAACGCCGTTGGCCGCCAGCACTTCGACGGCGCTGGCAAAGGCGGATTCGGACAGGGCGTGGGTATCCATGCCGACAAACAGCGGGCCAGTGATACCGGCCTGCTGGCGATACTCCACCAGGGCCTGGGTCACCGCCAGAATATGGGATTCGGTAAAGGCGCTGTGCAGGGCGCTGCCGCGGTGGCCGGAGGTACCGAAGGCAACTCGCTGCTCGGGGCGGCTCATGTCCGGCTTGTTGAGGTAGTAGGCGCTGACCAGACGGGGGATGTTGGTCAGATCGCTTAAACGGGCCGGTTGACCGGCGTGGGAATGCTGAGCCATGGCGTTTTCCTTGCGTAATGGCGGCCTTGCCGGGCAAGGCCTGAGTCTTGAAGAATCGTTAAATGGCGCCACACACTTGCGCGATCACCTCTTCGCCATAGCCCATGCTGGCCATCAGCTGGGCCACCATGTTCTGCTTGCGGCTGGTGTTGGTGTTGGTGATCACCCAGAACGGGGTCTCCGGTACCGGCTTGGGCTTGGTGGTGCTGCCACTGGCGCGCAGAGCCTCGGGATCCCGCGAGAAATAGACGCGCTTGCGCCCCTTGATTTCGGTGGCCTGGGTAAAGCCTTCCGGGTTATCCCGGTAGAGGGTACTCAGCACCAGCATGAAGCGGTTGATGGACTTCTCTTCTTTTTGCAGCTCACCAGAATCGAGCAAGGCTTGCAGCCCTTGTTGGGTGGCTACCGTACTGGGCTGCGCGACGGCAACGGGCTCGGCAACCGGCACACGTTGGTGAGCAGGCTGTTCCAGCAGACGGCGCAGGATATCGGAGGCACTCTCACCAATGTGCCGGGTCTGGCTGGCGATATAGAAGTAGAGATCGTCATCAAGCTCGATGGTTTTCATAGGGATGCGCTGGACTCGTCGAAATTCGGATGCGGCGATTATACATAGGCAAACCCGACAGCCCAAGCAAGGGGCTGGCAGATGTACATGAATCTCATCGAGAATACGGCATAATAGCGGGCCAAGTGTGTGATCAGCCGCACTGATAGCCGATCCGGACAGGATTTTTTAGAAAAAAAACCACATAAAATCCCAATCCATTGGACGAAATCCTTTTCTTTCCAGTGCGTTAAATAAAACAGCGATACGCACCCACGACCGACAAGGTGTCATTTTGCAACAAAACAGCATATTGAACTTCAAAGAGCAGGGTCAGGGCCCGGCGGTCATTCTGATCCACGGCCTGTTTGGCAGCCTCGACAACCTCGGCCTGCTGGCCCGTGCCCTCTGCGAGCACTTTCGGGTCATCAGCGTCGATCTGCGCAACCACGGCGCCTCCTTTCATAGCAGCGAGATGAGCTATCCGGCGCAAGCGGCCGACATCCTGACCCTGATGGATCGGCTGGAGATTGCCGAAGCGACCCTGATTGGCCACTCGATGGGTGGCAAGGTGGCGATGCAGGTCGCCAAGCTGGCGCCAGAGCGGGTGACCAAGCTGGTGGTGGCCGACATGGCGCCGGTCGCCTATCCCCACTCCCGCCACCAGAATGTGTTCGCCGGACTCAACGCCACACTGCGCACGCCGCCGCAAAGCCGCAGTGAAGCGGAAGCCATGCTGGCACAGCACATCGAGATCGCCGGGGTACGCCAGTTCCTGCTCAAATCCTTCGCCAGAGGCGAGCATGGCTGGGGTTGGCGCTTCAATGTGCCCGCCCTTGAGCAAAACTACGCCAACATCATGGGCTGGCCAGACGATGAACGCCGCTTCGAAGGGCCGGTGCTCTTTATCAAGGGGGGGAATTCTGACTATATGCAGCCCCAATACAGCGAGACGGCACAGGCCCAATTCCCGGCGGCAAAGGTGCGTGTCATCGCAGGGACCGGCCACTGGTTGCATGCGGAAAAACCGGCTCTGTTCAACAAATTGGTTGTGGATTTCCTGTCGACAGGCGGTTAACAGTTTCAAATCCTTTGTGATATAGTGCGCCCGTCATAAGGAGTGTGCGCAATCCATGCTAAGTGAACATATCGACCTGATCGAAAGTTTGGGCCTCAAGTTATTCTTTGTGGCCATTTTCATATTGATTGGCCTGGCCATTCAGGACGTGCTCAAGCGCGGCAACGTGCCCCGTTTCGGTCGTTTTATCGTCTGGTTGGTACTGTTTCTGGGTTGTGCGGGTTTTGTCGCCAAGGGGCTGATCGAACTGGGCTGGGAAGGCTCAGGACTCGGCTAACTTATTTTCATCTGTGATGTATGGCCAAACAGCAAACTGATCGAACAACACTGGATCTGTTCGCAAATGAGAAGCGCCCCGGCAGGCCAAAGACCAATCCACTCCCCCGCGAGACCCAGCTCAAGATCAACAAGCGTAACCAGCTTAAGCGCGATCGGGAAAATGGGCTGAAGCGGGTAGAGTTAAAGGTGGAGGCCGAGTTGCTGGAGCGCCTGAACCAACTTGCGTTACAACAGAACATCAGCCGAGCCGAGCTGATCCAATCTATCCTGAAACAACAGATTGAGTCCGCCTTTGCGGTGGACATTGCAGTCTGAGCGTTGAGCATTAACACCAAATACGGGTAACTAAACACTATGGCAAGTGTAGGTCTGTTTTTTGGCAGCGATACCGGTAACACCGAAGCTGTCGCCAAGATGATCCAGAAAGAGCTGGGCAAAAACCTGATTGAAGTCCGTGACATCGCCAAGAGCAGCAAGGCCGACATCGAGAGCTTTGATCTGCTGATGTTCGGCATCCCGACTTGGTACTATGGCGAAGCCCAGGCCGACTGGGACGACTTCTTCCCCGATCTGGGCGAAATCGACTTCACCAACAAGCTGGTCGCCATCTTCGGTTGCGGTGATCAGGAAGACTATTCCGAGTACTTCCTCGACGCCATGGGCACCCTGCGCGACATCGTCGAAGCAAAAGGCGCCATCATCATCGGTCACTGGCCGACTGCCGGCTACGAGTTCGAAGCCTCCAAGGCACTGGTCGATGACAAGCACTTTGTCGGTCTGGGTATCGATGAAGATCGCCAGCCGGAGCTGACCGCCGAGCGCGTCAAGGGCTGGTGCAAACAGCTGCACGAAGAGATGTGCCTGGGCGAGCTGGAGTAATCCGCCTCCCCTCATACCTCTGACAACAAGGGCCCCGACGGGGCCCTTGTTGTATCTGCTTGTTGCGATGCCTGCCTTTATTCTTCCCTGTTATTCACCTCTGTGCTCCGGTTTGGCTCGCACATAGAGGGTGCGCTTGACCTGCGCAACCAGTTCGCCGCTCTTGTCCTGTACCGTGACCTCGAATTCGGGGAAGTGCTTGTTGCCACCTTCAGTCGCCGCCACGATTTCGGCCAGCTTGCCCTCGGTCAGGTTGAACTCGGCCACCAGCTTGCCCTTGCCGGGCTTGATGTAGTTGATACTGCCCGCCTTGTCCCAGACGTAATAGCGATTCTTGAAGTGGCCCATCAGCATCAGTGGATAGATGGGGTCCGTCATGGCAAACATGCTGCCGCCAAACTGGGTGCGGTTGGCGTTCTTGTTCCACCAGCGGGATTTCAGGGTCACCCGGCAGTAGCGAAAGTCATCGCTCAGGGTCTCTATCGTGATACCGGCACCCCAGAAAGGGGGCCAGGCGTTGAGTGCGCGGCGCACCCAGGCCGCATTGTCAAAAAGCCAATCCATGGATCTCATCCGACCAGAATATGAAAGTTACATCTTATCAACATCTGCCATGCCAGCAAGTCGGACGACACGATTGATTATTTCAATCCAACCGGCCATTTATGGCTAAACCCCTTGAATTGCTGGGTTTATTTTTAGGGAGGCTACGACCTATAATGACAGGCCAAGCGAGTTCAAGGTTGCCATTCCTGCGGCAGTCCATCAGAATAACCCCACCTTCGAGAATGCGAATAAGTAGAATATGGCAGACAACAACCAAGCGTTAAAAAAGGCCGGGCTCAAGATCACCTTGCCCCGGGTCAAAATCCTGGAAATCCTGCAACAGCCGGACTGCCAGCACACCAGCGCCGAAGATCTCTATAAACGACTGATCGACTTGGGTGAAGAGATTGGTCTCGCTACCGTCTATCGCGTTCTCAACCAGTTTGATGATGCCGGTATCGTTACCCGTCACCACTTCGAAGGTGGCAAGTCGGTATTCGAGCTGGCCACTCAGGAGCACCACGACCACTTGGTTTGCCTCGACTGCGGCAAGGTGATCGAGTTCTCCGACGAAGTGATCGAACAGCGTCAGCGCGAGATCGCCAAGAAATTCAATATCCGTCTCACCAACCACAGCCTCTACCTCTACGGTCACTGTGCTACCGGTGAGTGCAAGCACGACGAATAAGTCAGCCGCGACTTGCAGATAACGGACAATAAAAAAGCCAGCTGATGCTGGCTTTTTTATTGTCCGGCGCAGGCCGTTGGCATCGCACAGGGCAGAGTCTCCCCTGCCCCATCGGCTTAGCCTTCTACCTTGCCCCAGGAGTCGCGCAGGGCAACGGTGCGGTTGAACACCAGATGCTCCGGGCTGGAGAGCTTGTTGTCGGCGCAGAAGTAACCTTCACGCTCGAACTGGTAAGCTTGCTCCGGCTTGGCGTTCTTCAGGGATGCCTCGACACGGGCCCCCTCGATGATCACCAGAGATTCCGGGTTCAGCGCGGCTTCGAAGTCATCCTCGGCGCCCGGGTTCGGTACCTTGAACAGACGGTCGTAGAGACGCACTTCCGCTGGCAGGGAGTGAGTGGCGCTGACCCAGTGGATCACCCCTTTCACCTTGCGGCCATCGGCCGGATCCTTGCCCAGAGTCTCGGGATCGTAGGAGCAGTAGATGCAGGTGACTTTGCCATCGGCATCTTTCTCGATACGCTCGGCCTTGATCACATAGGCATTGCGCAGACGCACTTCCTTGCCCAGCACCAGACGCTTGAACTGCTTGTTCGCCTCTTCTTTGAAGTCCGCTTCATCGATGAAGATCTCGCGGGTGAAGTTCAACTCGCGGGTACCCATCTCGGCATTGCTCGGGTGGGCCGGGGCCGTCAGCACTTCGTCGGCAGCCAGGTTTTCGATAACCACTTTCACCGGATGCAGCACGGCCATGGCGCGCGGTGCATGTTCGTTGAGGTCTTCACGGATACAGGCTTCCAGCATGCTCATCTCGACGATGTTGTCCTGCTTGGTGACGCCGATGCGTTTGCAGAACTCGCGAATGGAGGCCGGAGTGTAACCACGACGACGCAGACCGGAGACGGTCAGCATACGCGGGTCATCCCAACCATCGACGTGCTTCTCGGTCACCAGCAGGTTCAGCTTGCGCTTGGACATGACGGTGTATTCGAGGTTCAGACGAGAGAACTCGTACTGACGGGGGTGGCAATCGATGGTGATGTTGTCCAGCACCCAGTCGTACAGACGACGGTTGTCCTGGAACTCCAGGGTGCAGATGGAGTGGGTGATCCCTTCCAGCGCGTCCGAGATGCAGTGGGTGAAGTCATACATCGGGTAGATGCACCACTTGTCACCGGTCTGGTGGTGGTGGGCAAACTTGATACGGTAGATAACCGGATCACGCATCACCATGAAGGGAGATGCCATGTCGATCTTGGCGCGCAGGCAGGCGGTGCCTTCGGCGAACTCGCCATTCTTCATCTTGGCAAACAGCGCCAGGTTCTCTTCCACGCTGCGATCGCGGAACGGGCTGTTCTTGCCAGCTTCAGTCAGGGTGCCACGGTACTCGCGCATCTGCTCGGGCGTCAGCTCATCCACATAGGCCAGACCCTTTTCAATCAGCTCGATGGCGTAGCCGTGCAGCTTGTCGAAATAGTCGGAGGAGTAGCAGATCTCGCCATTCCACTGGAAGCCGAGCCACTGTACGTCCTGCTTGATGGACTCTACGTACTCGATATCTTCCTTCACCGGGTTGGTGTCATCGAAACGCAGGTTGCACTGGCCCTGATAGTCGCGGGCGATGCCGAAGTTCAGGCAGATGGACTTGGCGTGGCCGATATGGAGATAACCGTTCGGCTCGGGCGGAAAACGGGTATGCACGCTGCTGTGCTTACCGCTGGCCAGATCTTCATCAATGATCTGACGAATAAAGTTAGTTGGGCTGTTCGCCTGACTCATGGCTCACCTCAAAAAAGCGTCACTGGCGGAAGTTGTGCCGGCTGGCACCCTCATCCCCCCGCCGTCAAGCCGGGTATGATCCCTTATTACGGGCGCTGTCTCAACCTGAATTTGGCACTTCCGGGCCATTTCCCGGCCATTGCACCGCTAAAAACAGCGTGGCTTGGCACATTGCACACCAAATGCATAAAAAAGCCCCGCACTAGGCGGGGCTGAAAGTGATGAAAAACACAAAACAGACAATTACACACAACAAAGGCTCACACGCACAGTCAACCTTTCCCAAACCCGATGCGCCATCGCCCTTGGGAAAGGCGGGTCTTGCGACCCACCTCATGTTAACGGTTGACTGCTATCAGTTCAGTTCGGTGACGCGGCTGGTGCGCTTGCCATCGAAGCTGATGGTACGCAGGTAGACCTTGCCATTCACGCTCGGCTTGGCCGCGGCGTCATAGGCACTCCAGTTGGTACCGTCCAGGCTGTACTGGATGGGCAGACCCGGCAGATCCACGTTCGCTTCCAGCACACCGTTCACTACCTTGGCACCCGGTACGGAGAGGCGGTATTCAACACCGGCCTGATCCAGTTTCGGCAGCACGCGCTGACCCAGTACGTTGGCAAACTGGTTCCACTCTTTGTTGAGGGTGGCCTTGTTGACGAACTTGGTCTCGCCGGAGAACTCGCGACCCTTCACATAGTTCAGCTCGAAGCCACCTTTGTGCCAGGCACGCTCGGCCACGGAGAAGATACGCGGGTAGACCATGTACTCATACTGAGCATCGGTACGCACGGTTTCACTCCACTGCTGACCGGAGATCCCCTTGAACTTGACCGGATCCTGGTCACCTTTGGCCACGAAGGCGTTGCCATCGCGGTCAACCGAGGTCTCGGCGTTCTGCGGCAGGTTTTCCGGGGCGAAGGCAAACACCTTGCGGGTGTCGTTGAAACGAGTTGCCCAGTAGTAGCCACGCTCAGCCGGGTGTACTTCGTTCGGGAAGTCGAAGTAGAGGTAATCCGGGTTGGACAGCACCACTTGGTAACCCTTGTGGGCCCACTTCATCGCTTCGTTGAAGCCACCCCAGTAGAGGGTTTCCCAGAAGTTGACACGGGTGTTGTCGGTGGCGAAGTCCTTGGCACCGCTGGCATACTTCAGACCGTCTTCCCACGCCTGCAGGGTAGAGAAACCGCGGTCTTTGACCATCTGGCCCACTTCCTTGGCGAAGTAAACCGGCAGCTCGCCCACTTCCTTGATCTTGCCTTCGTCGATCATCTTCTGGCACATCGGGGACTTGCCAAACGGCTTGTCCTGCTTGCTGGAGTCGACGTTGCCTTTCCAGGCGACCAGCTCTTCTTTCTTGGTGACGGCCGGATCCTGATAGCCACCGCCCTGCATGATGTTCTTCGCCTCATCACCACCGTAGTGCCATGCGGTCAGCGGCTGACCAGCGGCCTGGTGCATCTGGGCAACTTCATCCATTACCTTGGCCACGAAGGTGGCAGCACCCGGCTGGCAAGGGTTGATGAAGGACATCTTGTCGTAGAACTGGACGGAGGTGACATTGGAGGTGTCAGCCGGATCAGTCAGACGGAACTGGTTGGCTTCCGCTTCTTTGCCTTCCGCCATCAGACGCTTGTAGCGCGCTTCCATGGAGACCACGGCAGCACGGGCGTGAGCCGGCATGTTGATCTCGGGGATCACGGTCACACCGCGGGCCTTGGCATAACGTACCAGATCCACGTAGTCAGACTTGCTATAGAAACCGGAACCCTGGTTGTCGCTAGTCGGGCCGGAACCCAGCTGCGGCATCAGGCACTTGGTTTCGGACTCGTCGTGGCAACGCTGGCTACCGACCTGAGTCAGCTCCGGCAGACCCGGGATCTCCAGACGCCAGCCTTCATCGTTGGTCAGGCCAAGATGCAGCACGTTGAGCTTCATGGCAGACATCTGGTCAACCAGCTTCTTCATGGTATCCAGACTGCGGAAGTGGCGGGCCACGTCGGTCTGCATGCCACGGTATTCAAAGCGCGGCGCATCCTCGACGGTCATCGGGCTCACCAGCTTGTCCTCAACACCCAGCAGGGAGATCAGGGATTGTGCACCCCAGAATGCCCCGTCGATATCGCGACCCTGGATCACGGTGCCCTTCTGACCGATGGTCATGTCATAGCCTTCAGCCTGCTTGAGCTTGCTGCCGAGCTTGATGGTCACCGGGTAACCGGTGTCGGAGAGGGTAACACCCAGCTTGGTCAGTTGAGCCTTCAGGGCCTCGGCGCGATCGCTCGGCAAGTCCAAGGCATTGAGTTTGATGGTAGAGAAGTCAACCTGCGGGCCAGCTTTGACTACCTGCTTCATCGGGGTCGGCAGGATCTGGTTGTCAATCTTGCCAGCTGGCAGCAGGGTGCTGGTCTGGTTGGCCGCGAAGCGGGTCTCGCTGTTCATCAGGATGTTCTTGTCATCCTTGGTACGCTTCCAGCCATCAGCCGGCATCGGCTTCTCGTAGGTGCTGGCATCATTGATGTTGCTCATGCTGGCCAGTACTTTCGGCTCGGCACCTTCGCTGGCGACATACCAGTTCGGCATGATGTCAGATTCGAACAGTACCCAGTATTCCACCACCAGCGGCACTTCGACCGTGGCATCCTTGGCAAAGCCCTGGAACTTCTCGGTTGGCGTCAAACGATAGAGATCGCCGGTCAGGTGAGTGATGGTGAACTGGTCGTTATCCACACGCTGGATACGACGGATGGAGGAGACGTAGATGCTCCAGTCTTTGGAGGTGACGTCCGCACCGGTATTGGTCAGGTGCAGCTTGGCAACGCCACAGCTCGCCCACTCGGAACCCAGCGCCTGGCAATCGAGGCCGGCACCGGCACCGTCGTTGGTGACCACCTCATACTTGACCACCAGGTTGTTGGCGAGGGAGTCGACCACGGCCTGCTTGGCGGCATCGGCTGCCTGGACCTGGCTGACAAAAACGGTAGACATGGCAATGGCTAACAGAGAATGTTTCAAGTTCATAACTGCTGCTCTCATTTGAAGTAAAGGTTGGATTTTCTTGGCTTTTTTATATGGGGCCCCTGAGCGGGGCCCTTAGTTATGTCAACAATGGACTTAGACTTGAGGTGAGCGAGTCGCTCGATTAACGCAGGGCTTTCATCTCACCGGCGATGATTTCGGCCAATGGGCCCAGAATCACCTGCAGGTTCTGCTCACCGAGTTTGACCACACCGGCCGCCCCCAGGGCTTTCAGCTTGCGCTCATCGACGATACTGCGGTCTTTCAGAGTCAGACGCAGACGGGTGATGCAGGCATCGATGGAGACCAGGTTCTCTTGACCACCCAGCACTTCCAGGTATTGCTTGGCCAGCTCGGTACGGTTGGTAGATTGAGCGGCAGCCGGAGCAGTATCTTCGTCATCTTCACGACCCGGGGTTTTCAGGTTCAGCTTGGCAATCACTACGCGGAACACGGTGTAGTAGAGGCCGAAGAAGACCAGACCCTGAGGGATCAGCATGTACCAGTTGGTCGCCAGCGGGTTACGGCTGGAGAGCACCATATCCACCAGACCGGCACTGAAACCGAAACCGGCCATCCACTGCATGGAGGCAGCGATGAACACGGAGATACCGGTCAGTACGGCGTGGATGACATACAGTACCGGCGCCACGAACATGAAGGAGAACTCGAGCGGCTCGGTTACACCGGTGAAGAAGGAGGCAAAGGCAGCTGCGATCATGATGGAGGCAACTTTCTCTTTGTTTTCTTTCTTGGCGGAGTGGTAGATGGCCAGAGCGGCACCCGGCAGACCGAACATCATGATGGGGAAGAAGCCAGCCTGGTACATACCGACCACGCCTTTCACCTGCTCCAGGCTCTTGCCAGCGGCCAGAGCGGCATCGATGGTAGCCTGACCACCCAGGAAGTTCGGGATGTCGTTGATACCGGCCACGTTGAACCAGAACACGGAGTTCAGGGCGTGGTGCAGACCGATCGGGATCAGCAGACGGTTGAAGAAGGCGTAGATACCGGCACCGGTAGAGCCAAGGCTCACGATGGACTCACCGAAGGAGACCAGACCACCGTAGATTGCCGGCCATACGGCCATCAGGATGAAAGATACGACGATCATCACTACGGAGGTTACGATCGGTACCAGACGACGACCGGAGAAGAAGGAGAGTGCCTTGTGCAGCTCGACGCTGCTGAAGCGGTTGTACAGCTCAGCGGCGATAACACCACACAGGATACCCACGAACTGGTTGCTGATCTTGGCAAACGCGGCAGGAACCTGCTCCACCGGGATGCTCTTGATCTGGGCCACAGCGCCCGGGCTCAGCAGGGTGGTAACGACCAGGAAGCCGACCAGACCTGCCAGCGCAGCAGAACCGTCTTTATCCTTGGACATACCGTAAGCGACACCGACTGCGAACAGTACGGACATGTTATCGATAATGGCTGCGCCCGCTTTAATCAGGAAGGCAGCCAGCGCACTGTCACCACCCCAACCATTCGGGTCAATCCAGTAGCCAACCCCCATCAGGATCGCTGCGGCAGGCAATACCGCTACCGGCACCATCAGGGCACGGCCGATCTTTTGCAAATAACCGAGAATGTTCACGGTTCCTCTCCTTAGTTAATGTTTTTCTAGAAATTAAGTGCTTATCACGTTTGACGCATAAGCCATCAAGGCTTGATTGGCAGTCTAGGGCTTTTATTTCGCTGCGCAAATTAATAAACCGATAATCGTGATCGTTATCACCCAAACAAGATAAAGGTGGTGGATAGATGTGGCTTAGTTCGCAATCTTTATTTACGCTATAAAACAACTTGAATCCATCTTAGCCAATTGCCACCGCCAAACCGGTCGCAACCCGACACAGAGGTATCCCATATGCGCCTGATCCCGTTGAAATCTGCCAGCCAAGTAGGCCTGTGGTCTGCTCGTTACATCGTTGACCGCATCAACGCGTTCAAGCCGACCAGCGATCGCCCTTTCGTACTGGGCCTGCCCACCGGTGGCACCCCGCTCAACACCTACAAGCGCCTGATCGAGTTGCACAAAGCCGGTGAAGTGAGCTTCCAGAACGTGGTCACCTTCAACATGGACGAGTACGTCGGCCTGCCGGAAGATCACCCGGAGAGCTACCACAGCTTTATGCACAACAACTTCTTCAGCCACATCGACATTCGTCCCGAGAACATCAACATCCTCAACGGCAATGCCGAGGATCTGGTGGCCGAGTGCAAGCGCTACGAAGACAAGATCAAGTCCTACGGCAAGATCCACCTGTTCATGGGTGGCGTGGGTAACGACGGCCACATCGCGTTTAACGAACCGGCCTCTTCCCTCTCCTCCCGCACCAGGGTCAAGACCCTGACCGAAGACACCCGTATCGCCAACTCCCGCTTCTTCGGTGGCGACATGGAGCAGGTGCCCAAGCTGGCCCTGACCGTGGGTGTAGGCACCCTGATGGATGCGGAAGAGATCATGATCCTGGTCACCGGTCACGGCAAGGCACTGGCCCTGCAGGCCGCTGTGGAAGGCAGCGTCAACCACATGTGGACCATCTCCACCCTGCAACTGCATCCTAAGGGAATGATGGTGTGCGACGAGCCCTCCACCATGGAGCTCAAGGTCAAGACCGTTCGCTACTTCCAGCAACTGGAAGCCGCCAACATCGGCCGTCTGTAAGGAGTCGTCATGTACGCATTGACCAACTGCACCCTCTACACCGGCAGCTGCGTGCTGACCGGCTACGGGGTGCTTATCGAGGGCGACAAGATTGTCGCCATCTCTCACCTGGCCGAACTGCCTGCGGGCATCGAGCAGATTGACCTCAAAGGCGCCAACCTGACCGCCGGTTTTATCGACGTGCAGCTCAACGGCTGTGGCGGGGTGATGTTCAACACCGACATCACGGTCGAGACCCTGGCAACCATGCAGGCGGCCAACCTCAAATCTGGTACCACCAGCTTCCTGCCGACCCTGATCACCAGTCCGGATGCGGATATGAAGCAGGCCGTTGCGGTGACCCGTGACTACATGGCTGCCAACCCCAACGAGGTGCTGGGCGTCCATCTGGAAGGGCCTTACACCAACCTCAAGCGCAAGGGGATCCACCCTGCCGCGCAAATTCGCCAGCCAGCGGACGAGATGATCGACTTCTTCTGCGCCAACGCGGATGCCATCACCAAGATCACCCTTGCTCCGGAGCGCAACGAGCCGGCCCATATCCGCCGTCTGGTGGAAGCGGGCATTCTGGTCTCGGCCGGTCACACTGCCGCCAGTTACGATCAGGCCATGGCCGGGTTTGATAACGGTATTCGCTTTGCGACCCACCTCTACAACGCCATGACTCCGACCCTCAACGGTCGCGAGCCGGGCGTCGTGGGCGCCATCTACGATCGCAAAGATGTCTATGCGGGCATCATCGTCGATGGCCACCATGTGCACTGGGCCAACGTGCGTCTGGCTCACAAGGCGCTGGGGGAGCGACTGGTGCTGGTCACCGATGCCACCGCGGCAGCCGGTGCACCGGAAGGCTTTGAGAAATTTGATTTTTGTGGCACCACCGTCTTTTTACGCGATGGTCAGTGTGTCGACGAGAATGGTACACTCGGCGGTTCCTCCCTCACCATGATTGAGGGGGTGGAAAATCTGGTCAAGCAGGTCGGATTACCGCTCGATGAAGCACTGAGAATGGCCAGCCTCTACCCCGCTCGCGCCATTGGATGGGACTCACGTCTCGGTAGTATCCAGGTCGGTAAAGTAGCCAACCTCACTGTCTTCGATCAGGACTTCACGGTCCGTGGGACCGTGGTTAACGGACACTACACACAACAGTGACATCATGACTGGCGGACAAATAGCAAACGTAGATCTTATCAAGCAGGTCAACAGTGCAGCCGTGTATCGGCTCATCGACCTGCAAGGCCCCATCTCCCGGGTCAAGATTGCCGAGTTGAGTCAGCTGGCCCCGGCCAGCGTGACCAAAATAACCCGGCAACTGATCGAGCATGGCCTGATCAAGGAGACCTCTCCGCAAGCCTCAACCGGCGGGCGGCGTGCCATCTCCCTGACCACCATCAAACATCGCTTTCAGTTTGTCTCTGCCAAGCTGGGCCGCGGCTACCTGCAACTGAGTCTCTATGACCTAGATGGCAAGGAGCTCGACCAGCACGTCATTCAGGTGACCGAGATCGACCAGCAACCCGTGGTCGACATGCTGCTGCGGGAGATTGGCGCCTTTATCGATGCCAACCGCGAACGCTGTCGCAACCTCATCAGCATCGCTCTGACCATGCCGGGTCTGGTCAACCCGGAATCCGGTATGGTCATCTACACCCCCAAGTACCAGATCCGCAATCTGGGACTGGCGAAGCTGCTTGAGAACCACTTCAACCTCCCCTGCTACGTGGGCAACGACACCCGCTCGCTGGCGTTAGCCGAACACTTCTTCGGCGAGTCCCGCGACTGCATGGACTCCATTCTGGTGAGCGTCCACCAGGGGACGGGCTCGGGGATCATCACCAAGGGCCAGGTGTTCCTCGGCCAGAACCGCAACGTCGGCGAGATCGGCCATATCCAGGTCGAGCCGCTCGGCAAGCGCTGTCACTGTGGCAACTTCGGCTGCCTCGAAACCATCGCCTCCAACGAAGCGATCATCGACAAGGTGAAGGAGCTCATCAGCCGCGGTCACCAGAGCGCGCTGCAGGAGAAGCACATCACCATTCAGGAGGTGTGCAAGGCGGCGCTGGCGGGCGATGAACTGGCCCGCAGCGTCATCGAGAACGTGGGTGAGCATCTGGGACGGGCGGTGGCTATTACGGTCAACCTGTTCAACCCACAGAAGGTGCTGATCGCCGGTGAAATCACCGCCGCCGAAGAGATCCTCTTCCCGGCCATCCGTCGCTGCGTCGAGCATCAATCCCTGCCGAGCTTCCACCGTGGCCTGCCCATCGTGAAAGCCCGCTTCCAGAACCAGCCGACCTATGGCGGCTTTGCACTGGTCAAGCGCGCCCTGCTGGAGGGAGATCTGCTGCAGATCATCATGGAGCAGAAGTAAGGCACTGATCTTGCGAGATAACAAAACGGCAGCCAGTGGCTGCCGTTTTCTATTGTGTGCCTGCTGGCGGTTTAGCTCGCCCGACATGGCCTGAACAGATCCAGCTTGTTGTCGTAAACACTCGTCTGCACATCCATGATCCCCAGCATGGAGTGAAAGAGGTTGTCATGGGAGAAGCGCTGGCTGCTCGCCTCCGCCGCCAGGCAACCCATATCCAGCTGGCGATCGGCCTGTAACTGAGGCGAGAACCAGGTCAGCAGCGGCACCCGGGTCTGATCATCCGGCGCAAACTTGTAAGGCGTGCCGTGCAGATAGAGCCCCATGGCCCCGAGGGATTCGCCGTGATCGGAGAGATAGACCAGTCCCACATCGTACTGGCTCTCCAGCGACTTGAGCTTGTCTATCAGCAGCCCCACCACCTTGTCGGTGTAGCGGATGGTGTTGTCATAAGTGTTGACCAGCTCTTCGTTGCTGCAGTTTTCAATGTCGCTGCGCGGGCAGTCCGGCATAAAGACGCGCTCGCTGGCAGGGTAACGGCGGAAATATGTCGGGCCATGGCTGCCCATCAGATGAAAGGCCACCAACTTGTTGCCCTTCATGCCGGCAATCTGCTGATCCAGCCCCTCCAGCAACACCTCGTCATAGCAGGACTCCCCCTGACAGAGCGCAGGATAGGACTTGGGGAGGATCTCGATGGTCGGCACATTGCGGCATACCCCTTTGCAACCGCCATCGTTCTCTTTCCACAACACCGAGACCCCGGCATGTTGCAGCACATCGAGCAGGCCGTCACGGGAGCTGGCAAGCTGGTCATCGTAGCCACGGCGCGTGAGGTTGGAGAACATGCAGGGCACCGAGACCGCAGTGGCAGTCCCGCAGGAACGCACATTCCTGAACGACACCACCCCCTGCTCTTTGGCCGTGAAGCTGTTGGTCGCCTTGCCATACCCGTTAAGGGAGTAGTTCTGGCTGCGCGCCGTCTCCCCCACCACCAGGAACATCAAAGTCGGCTTGCTTCCCCGGGCCACCACCCTGGCATCTGTCCCCAGATGCTGGTAGGGGATCGGCGTGGCAAACAGCACATCCCGCCCATATTTGTAGAGGCCGTGCACATAGTTGGCGGGCACAATCTCTTTGGCCAGCGACTTGTTGTTGCGCCCGACCGAGGCGTAATCCTGATAGTAAAGTGACGCGACGCCCCCGATAAACAGCAGAGAGATAGCCAGTGCACCAGCCCGCCACGCCAACCCCTGATACCAGCGAGCCGGATAGCGGATCCGCAGCGACCAGAGCACCAGAACAGGCAGCAGCCCGGTCAGCAGAAACCAGAGCGCAACCGAGCCATTCAGATAAGCCCCCGCCTCACCACTGTTGGTCTCCACTATGTTCTGGATCATACCGGCATCGAAGATGACACCGTATTTGAGCATGGCGTAGCTGACGATGGAGCCAGTCAGAATGAGCACGGTAAAAAAGGGCTTGAGCACAAACCGGAACGTGAAGGGAATAAACACGGCATTGAGCGCCGCGATCAGCACCAGCGGGATCGAGATGGCAAATCCGGCTTTGACATGAGTCAGGGCGCTGAGCACCGTATAGAAATGCAAAAAGATTGGCCAGTTCAGTACCAGGGCGAAAAAGAGCACCAGCAACAGATTGGTCTGCAGTACACCGAGAGTTACACGCATAAACAACTCCTACATACCGGCCTGCAGCGCAGCGGGCCGGCCAAGCCAACAAAAACGACGGGGCCAGCGTAGGAAGTAAAACTTAAGCGCGAATTAAGAGGAGAAGCACGGCGCTCGTGCGCCCCATCACAGCACGGGGTGCTCCGCAGCCCCGAAATGGATTTTTAGTTGTCTATCCATCGGATTTTGCTAGCTTGTTGAGTAGGCATTCACGAAATGCAGGTTAACCGATGGCACTGATCCAAGCCTCGATAGAGCAATTGAGAGTAGGCCACTATATCCATCTTCCCACTGGATGGACCAACCACCCATTTATGTTCAATACCTTCAAGATCAAGGACCAGCAGCAACTCGACATTCTCCGTCATCTTGATCTCACCCTGCTGATGGTCGACCCCGACAAGAGCGATCTGCCCATCGAGCCGCTACTGCGCGGCGATATCCCGGATGCCGGGCCTGACCTTGACGAGCTGGAAGAGCTGATTGCCTCGGGCCCGCCCCCCTTTGACGAAAAGGCCTTTCGCCGCTCCATGCGCGCCGCCGACAAAGCCTTTGGCCAATCCATGAGCGAGCTGCGCGATGCACTCGGGGCGCTCAACCTCAAACCGGATGAGGGGCTGGCCAATACCGCCCAGATCGTCCGCAATGCCGCCTTCACCCTCAGTCAGCATGAAGGGCCTCTCGGGCTCCACCTTATTCGCAGCCCCCACACCGATATCCTGCTGCAACACAGCCTCAATGTGGCTTTCATTGCCATGCTGATGGCACGCGAATTGGGGATGAATCCTATAGAACTGGAAGAGACGGGACTTGCGGGACTTATCCACGATATCGGTGAACTGAAGATCCCGAGCCAGATCACCCAAAAACGCGGTGATCTCAACAAGGCCGAGCAGAACTTCCTCAATATGCATCCCCAGTACGGATTTGACATGCTGACCCAGCTCAACGCCTTTGAACCGAAAATCCGTCAGGTCGCCCATCTGCACCACGAGCGGCTCGACGGCAGCGGTTATCCGCTCGGGATCAAGGGCGGGGAGATCCCGCCGCTGGCGCGATTAATCGGACTAGTCGACTTCTACGATGAGCTGCTCCATCCCCGCAACAGCGGCAACCCGGCCGCGCCGAGTCAGGCCATCAGCCAGCTCTACAAGTTATCCCAGAAGAAGTTCGACCAGAATCTGGTCAAGTTGCTGGTCAAAGTACTGGGGGTCTATCCACCAGGATCACTGGTGAAACTCTCGGACGAGAGCATCGCGCTGGTGCTCTCTACCGAACCCACCATGCCCCTCAAGCCGAAGATCCTGCCCTATATCAAGGCCCAGCGGCCAGAAGCCGTCGCCATGATCGATCTGCGGGAAGATGAACGCACCATCACTGCTTTTATCAAACAGGAAGAGCTGGATGAGGGACAACGGCAGTTCTTCAACCTGACCCGCCGCTTCTGCTACTACTTTGCATTCTGAGTTATCCCCAGAAGCTGGGGATAACTCATTGGACAAACCGGAATAATTGCTCAAACCCCCATCAGAAGGTTGCCAACTGACCATGTATAAAAAACGCCCAGCCAAGGGGCCGGGCGGAGCATGCCACCTCCGTGTGGCGTATCCAGCGGATACATTCATGCTCCATCCATCAATATCAACCCGCTGCCGCTTACACAAATATCAATTTAACATGCTGATTTAATATGGTTTTATCCACTTGTTCTGGCAAACTGACGGCCCGTTGCGCCCAGTTGGGCCAACAGAACAAGATCCTGATCACACTTATTCACGGGCTGGCTATTTTTTCAGCTGGCTTATGAGGAGCGTTTTTTATGCAGTTGGTCCTCTCCTTGCTGCAACAGATGAGCGTCAGCCTGGTGATCGCCTATCTCTTCTCGAAAAGCCCACTGCTGCGCCCGCTTGCCAACTATTCAGTGAGACTACCTCACAAGATACTGATATACATCATCTTTTCCAGCTTTTGTATCCTCGGCACCTATGTAGGCCTCGATATCGACGATGCCATCGCCAACACCCGGGCGGTAGGCGCCGTCTTGGGGGGATTATTGGGGGGACCGCTGGTGGGCTTTCTGGTGGGGCTGACCGGCGGTCTGCACCGCTATACGCTGGGGGGATTTACCGATCTCGCCTGCGCCATCTCCACCACCTGCGAGGGGTTGCTCGGGGGCATGGTGCACTGGCGCCTGATGCGCTCGGGACGAACGGATGCCCTGTTTGAACCGCGCATCGCCTTTTTTACCACCCTCTACGCCGAGATCATGCAGATGGTCATCATCCTGCTGGTGGCGACCCCGTTCGACAAATCCCTGCTGCTGGTGCGCACCATCGCCACCCCGATGATTCTGGCCAACTCCTGCGGCGCGGCGCTCTTTATCAGCATGATCCGCGACCAGCAGCGGATGTATGAGAAGTTCTCCCGGGTCTTCTCCGCCAAGGCGCTCAATATCGCCAACCGCACAGTGGGGATCATGAGTCAGGGCTTTACCCCGGAGGCGAGCAACAAGATTGCCCGCATCATTCAGGAGGAGACAGGCGTGGGGGCGGTCGCCATCACGGACACCGAGCAGATCCTCGCCTTTATCGGCACCGGCGAAGATCACCATCTGCCGGGTACCCCCATCGCGTCAGCCATCACCATGCAGGCCATCGCCCAGAACAAGGTGCTGTTTGCCGATGGCAACAGCCAGCCCTATCGCTGCAGCCTCTCCTCCGCATGCCAGCTGGGTTCGGTGCTGGTGATCCCGCTGCAGGGGGACAAAGGAGTGATCGGCACCATCAAGCTCTACGAGCCGAAGAAGCGGCTGTTTCTCAAGATCAACCACACCCTGGGGGAAGGGATTGCCAACCTGCTGTCACAGCAGTTGCTGGCCGGTCGGCTGGAGCAGCATCAGCGGCTGCTGGTGCAGTCCGAGTTGAAACTTATCCAGGCCCAGATCAACCCCCACTTTCTGTTCAACACCCTCAACACCATCAGTGCCATCACCCGGCGCGATCCGGACAAGGCGCGGGATCTGCTGCTGCATCTATCGCTGTTCTTTCGCAAAAACCTCAAACGCCAGAGCGGCCTTGCGACCCTGCTGGAGGAGCAGGAGCACTGCCAATCCTATCTGGAGATCGAGCTGGCCCGCTTTGGCGATCGGCTGACGGTGATAAGCGAGATCCCGCCCCATCTGGCCACACTGCGACTGCCCAGCTTCACCCTGCAACCGCTGATCGAGAATGCCATCAAGCACGGCGTCTCGACCCTGCTGGAGCAAGGGCGCATTCGCCTCTATACCGATGAGCATCCCACCAGCGTCACTATCCATGTGGAAGATAATGCAGGCACCTGGCAAGCGCACCCCGCTGGCGACGGTCTGGGCATGACCATTGTCGATCGGCGACTGAAAAGCGCCTTTGGCGAGCGCTATGGCGTGACTATTGCCTGCGAGCCGGAACAGTGGACCCGGGTCTCGTTCACCATCCCCAAGGAGCAACCATGATCCGCACCCTGATAGTCGATGACGAACACTATGCCCGCGAAGAGCTGAGGCAGCAGCTGGCCTGCGGTCCTGCCATCGAGATCGTGGGGGAAGCGGCCAACGCCATCGAGGCGCTGCCGCTTATTCAGCGCCTCAAGCCCGATGTGGTGTTCCTCGATATCCAGATGCCCAAGCTGAGCGGCATGGAGCTGGTCGCCATGCTCGACCCCCTGCCCCGCATCGTCTTTGTCACCGCTTTTGACGAATATGCCATTCAGGCCTTTGAAGAGAACGCCTTCGACTACCTGCTCAAACCGGTGGAGCCCGCCCGGCTCGCCAAGACCCTCGCTCGCCTCAAGCAGGATATCTCCCCGCAGCCCATCGAGCGGCTGGCCCCCACCATCGAACACATTCCGGGCTATCTGCACAATCGGGTCAGGCTGCTCCCCATCGCGCAGGTGGAGTATGCCTTCTCCGATCTGGGCGGGGTCCATGTGGCCTGTCAGGGCGAGCTGTTCCACACCCAGCTCACCCTCAAATCGCTGGAAGAAAAGAGCCCGCTGCTGCGCTGCCACCGCCAGTATCTGGTCTCTCCCAATGCCATCTTCGAGATCCGGCTGCTTGATAACCAGCTGGCGGAGATCGTCACCCCGAGCGGCGCCCGGGTGCCGGTCAGTCGTCGCTATCTCAAGGAGCTCAAAGATCAGCTGGGGCTGGACTGAACTGCGGAGTGTGCGCCTGATCACAGCCGCCGACCGCTCGGCGCGCCAAAGCGCCGTTCGGGGAGTTTCACCAGCCAGTCAGGCGCAACCGTTTTAGACTCGCTCTGCACACTAAAAAATAACAATGCAGGAGCGTAGCAATGATCTGGTTCTTCCTCTGTGTCGGCTTACTTGTGGCCGGCTACTTCATATACGGCAAATTCATCGAACGGATATTCAGCCCGAAACCCGAGCTGAAAACCCCCGCCATCACCATGGCTGACGGGGTGGACTATGTCCCGATGTCGGACAAGAAAGTCTATCTGGTTCAACTGCTCAACATCGCAGGTGTCGGCCCCATCTTCGGCCCCATCCTGGGTGCCCTCTACGGCCCCGTCGCCATGCTGTGGATCGTCTTTGGCTGCATCTTCGCCGGTGCGGTACATGACTACTTCTCCGGCATGCTGTCGGTGCGCGCCAAGGGTGCCTCGGTGCCAACCGTGGTCGGTGAGCATCTGGGCACCGCCGCCAAGCACTTCATGAACCTGTTTGCCGTGGTGCTGCTGATGCTGGTGGGCGTGGTATTCGTGCTGAGCCCGGCAGGGCTGCTCGCCAACCTCACCTCCACCGATCTGGTCTACTGGATTGTGGCAATCTTTGCCTACTACATCCTCGCGACCATAGTCCCCATCGACAAGATCATCGGCCGCTTCTACCCCATCTTCGGCGCCCTGCTGGTCTTCATGTCGGTCGGCCTCATCGTTGGCCTGATCGCCTCCGGCAAAGGCTTCTACAACACTGGGATGGACTTCTCCAACCTGCACCCGACCGAACTGCCGCTCTGGCCGCTGCTCTTCATCACCATCGCCTGTGGCGCGGTATCAGGCTTCCACGCCACCCAGTCACCACTGATGGCGCGCTGCATGCAAAACGAGAAATCCGGCCGCTTCATCTTCTACGGTGCAATGATCGGTGAAGGGATCATCGCCCTGATCTGGTGCACCCTAGGTCTCTCCTTCTACGACAGCACCGAAGCGCTCAACGCTACCATGGCCAACGGCGGCCCGGCAGCCGTGGTACACGAAGTCTCCACCAGCCTGCTCGGCACCGTGGGCGGCATTCTGGCCATCCTCGGCGTGGTGATCCTGCCCATCACCTCCGGTGACACCGCGTTTCGCAGTGCTCGCCTGATCGTGGCGGACTTCCTGAAGATGACCCAGAAGCCGCTGGCCAAGCGTCTGCTGATTGCCATCCCCATGTTTATCCTTGGTTTTATCATCTCCAAGGCTGAATTCGGGGTGATCTGGCGCTATTTCGGCTGGGCCAACCAGACCACCGCCGTCATCATGCTGTGGGCTGCGGCTGCCTACCTCATCAAAGAGGGCAAGCTGCACTGGATCTGCACCATTCCCGCCATGTTCATGACTGCTGTCGTGATCACCTATCTGGCCAACGCCCCCATCGGGTTCGGGCTGGAGATGGGAACCTCCACCATTATCGGCCTGACTGCAACGGCTGCCATTACCGTGGCCTTCCTGATGAAGTTCCGCCAACCACTGGTTAGCAATCCCAGTGAAGGGTGATGTCTGACTTGAGGTGGTAAAAAAGGGGCCAAAAGGCCCCTTTTAAATTGATAAAAAAACCAATAAAACAACTCGTTATTCCCTTAAGCTCCTATACAGCACAAGCCCTTAAGATTCCGTGCGACCTGACGATAAATATGTGATTTTAAATTGCTTTCCCGAATATATGAATCAATGATAAAGCTGTGCTTAAAGCCAGTGGAGGTTATACATGTTCCTTGATTACTTTGCCCTTGGCCTGCTCGTCTTTGTCGCGCTGGTCATCTTCTACGGAATCATCGTGATCCACGATATTCCTTACGAAATCGCCAAACATCGGAATCATCCCCATCAGGATGCCATCCATGTTGCCGGCTGGGTCAGTCTCTTCACCCTGCATGTGTTGTGGCCCTTCCTCTGGATCTGGGCAACCATCTATCGCCCCGATCGCGGCTGGGGCTTTAACCAGCGCCTGCAAAAAGATGAAGATGATATCGCGGCCCTCAGAGAAGAGCTGGCTGAACTGAAGGGCCGTCTCAACCATATCGAACAGCAAGAGCAACAGGGATAAATCATGGACCTGCTACTGATCCTGACCTATACGGCACTCTGTGTAGCCATTTTCAAAATCTTCCGCATCCCGCTCAACAAGTGGACTGTTCCGACTGCCGCGCTGGGTGGTGTGGTGCTCATCGGCACCCTCATCATGCTGATGAACTACAACCACCCCTACTCCGAGATGGCGCGCAACTACTACCTCTCAACCCCCATTGTGCCGCTGGTCAAGGGCCGGGTGGTCGAGGTGCCGGTACAAGCCAACCAGCCGGTGAAAAAGGGTGACGTGCTGTTTCGCCTCGATGACGAGCCTTTCAGACTGAAAGTGGAGAGCCTGAGCGCCCGACTTGATGCCAACAAGGATCAACTCAAGTCCATTGACGCCAGACTACGCTCCGCCAAACTGGACAGAGATCGCGCCAGTGACCTGATGCGCCGCGGCGTCGGCAAGCAGCGTGACCTCGACGTGACTCAGGCGAGCGTAGACGAGATCGCCGCCCAGATGGATCAGCAACGCGCCACGCTGGAAGATCTGCAGGCCCAGCTCGATGAAGCCAAATACCAGCTGGCCCAGACCGTGGTCTATGCCCCAAGCGATGGCCATGTGGTGCAGCTTGCCCTGCGTCCCGGCATGATCGCCACCCCCTTCATGTACCGTCCGGTGATGACCTTCATCCACAAAGATGAGACTGCCTATGTTGGCTGGTTCTGGCAGAACAGCATGCAGCGTCTGGCGGTGGGTGATGAGGCCGAAGTGGTGATCGACGGTATTCCCGGCAAGATCTTCAAGGGCAAGGTGACCGCCGTGATCCCGGCCATTGCCGCCGGTAACGTGCAGGCCAACGCCATGCTGCTGGATCAGACCAGCGCTATCCGCCCGGGCCGCATGCCGGTACTGATCTCCATCACCGACCCCGAATGGGCCAAGTATCAGGTAATCGCGGGTGCCAGCGGGCAAGCCGCTGTCTATACCGAGTATTTCCACCATGTTTCTGTAATGCGCAAAGTGCTGCTGCGCATGGCAAGCTGGATGAACTACCTCTTCCCCTTCCACTAAGCACGCAATGTATTCAACGGGCCGGCATCATGCCGGCCCGCTGTTTTTATGACGGCAAGACCCCTATAATGGCGCCATCCTGCCAAGCCCCGCACCAAACCTGCATGTTCGTTCTCAGACCCTACCAGACCGACGCCGTCAACGCCGTTATCAGCCACTTTCGCAAGTACCCGGATCCCGCTGTGGTTGTGCTGCCCACCGGGGCTGGCAAGAGTCTGGTGATCGCCGAGCTGGCCCGCAAGGCGCGTGGTCGGGTACTGGTGCTGGCCCACGTCAAGGAGCTAGTGGAGCAGAACCACGCCAAGTACGAAGCGTGGGGGCTCAAGGCCGACATCTTCGCCGCAGGGCTGGATCGCAAGGAGGCGAGCGCCCAGGTGGTGTTTGGCTCGGTGCAGTCGGTAGCGCGCAATCTGGCTGCCTTCGACGGGGCGTTTTCGCTGCTCATCATCGACGAGTGCCATCGGGTCTCGCTCGATGACGACAGCCAGTACCATCAGGTGATCGACCATCTCAAGGCTGCCAATCCGGCCCTCAAGATCCTCGGCCTCACCGCGACCCCCTATCGGCTCGGGCTGGGCTGGATCTACCGGCGCCACTACCACGGCATGGTCAAAAGCCACGGCGAGCGGCTGTTTGGCGACTGCGTGTTCGAGCTGCCCCTGCGCTTTATGGTCAAAAACGGCTACCTGACGCCGCCGCGCATGGTGGATGCCCCCATCGTTCACTACGACTTCAGCAAGCTGGTGGCGCGGGAGAATGGCCTCTTCAGCGAAGCGGATCTCAACGGCGAGCTCAAGCGGCAGGAGCGGGTCACCCCCCATATCCTTAGTCAGGTGCTGGAGTATGCCGCCGACCGGCAGGGGGTGATGATCTTCGCCGCCACCGTCGAACATGCCCACGAAATTCACGGCCTGCTTGGCGCCAGAGGCCAGCAGGCGGCCCTTATTACCGGCGAAACGCCGGGGCCGGAGCGCGATGCCCTCATCAGCGCCTTCAAGGCGCGGGAGCTCAAGTTTCTGGTCAACGTGGCGGTGCTCACCACCGGCTTCGACGCCCCCCATGTCGATCTTATCGTGATGCTCAGACCTACCGAGTCGGTCTCGCTCTATCAGCAGATCGTCGGGCGGGGCCTGCGTCTCTCGCCGGGCAAGGAGGATTGTCTGGTGCTCGACTATGCGGGCAACAACTTCAACCTGTTCGCCCCCGAAGTGGGGGAGCCTCGCCCCCACGCCGGTACCGAGCCGGTACAGGTGCCCTGCCCCGCCTGCGGTTTTGCCAACACCTTCTGGGGCAAAACCGACGAGGATGGCAAGGTGATCGAGCACTACGGTCGCCGCTGTCAGGGGCTGTTTGAAGATGATGAGGGCAACCGCGAGGAGTGCGACTACCGCTTTCGCGCCAAGATCTGCCCCGGTTGCGGCGCGGAGAACGACATCGCCGCCCGCCGCTGCCAGAGCTGCGATCAGCTGCTGGTGGACCCTGACGACAAGCTTAAAGAGGCGCTCAATCTCAAGGATTGCATGGTGATCCGCTGTGCGGGGCTAACCCTCACCGCAGGGCGCGGCAAACAGGGGGAGCGGCTGGAGGTGACCTACCACGATGAGGATGGGTTGACCCTCAGTGAATACTTCGGATTTCACTCCCCGGGCGCACGGCGCTTGTTTCAACAGCACTTTGTGCGTCATCATTGGCCCGCCCCGGGGCTGGAGCCCGAATTTGCCACCCTGGCGAGCGTGCTGGCTGCGCAAAGCCAGTTCCGTCATCCGGATTTTGTCATCGCCCGCAAATCGGGTCGCTTCTGGCAGATAAAAGAGAAGATTTTTGATTATGAGGGCCACTATCGTACCGCCAACTCGATGGCATGATGGCGACCGGCATACATGGCATGAATTGCGTTATCCCGTCGATCCCGCATCGGCGGGTTGAATTATCAGGGTCGGCACCACTGCCGGGCCCTTCGTCACGTTAGAGGATGTTATGCAGCGGCTGTTGATTGGTTTTTGTGCTCTCTTTTCTTCCCTGGCGGCTCATGCCGCCCCGCTGACGCCCCCTCAGGGTGGCCAGTACGCCATCATGGTGCAGGGCAATAACGGCGTCGAGTTCGCCCGCCACGCGGATCAGATGATCGCCCCCGCTTCCACCATGAAGGTGCTCACCGCGCTGGCGGCCCGCCTCGAGCTGGGTGCCGATTTCCGCTTCGCCACTGACATTCAGGCCCAACCCGGTGCCAAACAGGGTAACACCATCAATGGCGATATCTGGATCAACTTCGTCGGCGACCCTACCCTCTCCCGCATGGATCTGCTGGCCCTGTTCAAGCAGCTCGGCGTCACCAGCATCAAGGGCAATGTCTACGTCAACACCGGCGCCTACAACGGCTACGAGCGCGGCAACGGCTGGTCGTGGGGGGATCAGACCCTCTGCTTCGCCGCTCCTGTCTCCTCGGTCATCATCGACAAGAACTGCGCCTACGGCACCATCACTGCCACCCAGATTGGCAAACCGGCGGTCGGCAATGTAGCTACCGGCGTGCCCATCGGCATCGGTGCCGACAACGTGGAAGTGATGAGCTATGGCGACATGGCGCGCCAGTTCTGCGCACTGGAAGTGGACATGGCCAAGGGCAACTTCTACGAGCTCAAGGGCTGCATCACCCCGAACAAGGAGCCGCAGGGTCTGCGTTTCGCCATCCACGACGTGGAAGCCTGGGGTTGGGACAACATCCGCTGGGCGATGAACCGTGCCGGTATCAAGCATGATGGCCTGCTGCGGGTCACCCACAAGGCCCCGGAAGGGGCAGAGACCCTCGGCACCCACTACTCGGTCTCCCTGCCGGTAATGCTCGCCAAGATGCTGAAGAAATCGGACAACCTCTATGCCGATACCTTCCTCAAAACCGTGGGCCGTCACTACTACAACAAGCCGGGCAGCTATCGCAGCGGCACCATGGCGGTGCGCGCCATCCTGACCAAGAACGGCATCGATCTGGGCAATGCCACCCTGGCCGATGGCTCCGGTCTCTCCGCTCACAATCTCATCAGCGCCCGTCAGATGATGTCGGTGCTGAACTTCATCCAGAAAAATGATGCCGAGCTTGGCCTGATCAAGCTGCTGCCAAGCTCTCAGGTGGATGGCACCCTGGCGTGGCGGCGCAGCGTCACCGCCCCCATGATGAAGAACAAGGTCCACGCCAAGACGGGAACCATCACCGGCACCTCCAATCTGGTGGGCTTTATCGACACGGCAGGCGGCCAGCGCAAGGCGTTCGTGATGTTCCAGCGCGGTCTGTCCCAAGATCCGGCCACCCATGAGCGCTACCGTGCCAGCAAGGCGCCGTGGCCCTGGACTGTATTCGAGAAGGGGGTGCTGGAGAGCATCTATCAGCAGCAGCCGATCCAGATCGCCGATGAGAGCTGAGCCAATAGGCCCACTCGAATCAGGGTATCGATAATTTCGGCTTCAAGTCGCCACGAGGCAGGGCTATGCTGTTGCCTGCCTCATATCAACGGCCATACATAAACGGCTTAAAAAACGGAGAGAAAATATGTTTGCAGTGATTTTTGGTCGCCCGGGTTGCCCCTACTGTGTCCGTGCCGTACAGATCGCCGAGCAGCTGACCGAACAGCGCGATGACTTCAAATTCCGCTACGTGGATATCCATGCCGAAGGGATCACCAAAGAAGATCTGGCCAAGAGCGCCGGCAAGCCGGTCAATACCGTGCCGCAGATCTTCCTGGATGAGCAGCACATCGGTGGCTGCACCGATTTCGAAGCCTACGCCAAAGCGAATCTGGGTCTCTACCAGTAATTCCTGCGGGTCATCCCGAGCGGGTTGACCGCCAGAGCATAAAAAAATCCGGCGCCATCAGGCGCCGGATTTTTTTATGGGCGACACGCGCACATCATCCCCGATCAGGGAGTCACCGACTGGGCGGCAAAGCGCGCAATGATGGGGTTGTGATCCGAGCTGTCGGTCGCCGGTGAACTCACCTCGACCAGATCCAGATTGCGGTAGTAGAGGTGATCCAGCGGACGACCGAAGGCGGTGCGGCGCAGGTCAGGCACCGGCACGGCCTCTTGCAGACCCAGCTCGTCCACCAGTTTATTCAGCCAGAACTGGCGCTTGTCGCTCCAGGTGTTGAAATCACCGGCCAGGATCACCGGCCCCTGATGGCGGCGCACCAAGGCAGTCAGGTCGTTGAGCTGCTCGCGGAAGGTGGCCATCCCCAGCTCGAAATTGACCGCATGGATATTGATGACCATCACGCCATCAGGATCGCCCTGCAGCGGATAGAGGCTCACCAGCCCGGATTTGGGGATGCGCAGCAAGGGCTCGGGAGAGCGCACGCCACAGACGAACGCCTGCGGGGTCTTGGCCACCGTCATCACCCCGAACGACACGCCGCCCTGGGTGAAGGCTTGCAGCTGTTGCCACTGGAAATCACCGGCGCGCAGCCAGTCGAGCATATCGGGACGGGTGGCCGACTCTTGCAGCAGCACCAGATCCTGCCCCTTGGCATAACTGTCCATCCCTTCACGCCAGTTTTTGCGCTGGCCCTTGTAGAGATTCCACACCGTCACCCCGAATTCACGGGGCAGCGCCGTAGTCGCCAACGCTACCAGCGGCGGACGCTGGCAGTCGAGTCCCGGCACAATCCCTTGAGCTGTGACCAGATGGTTCTGATCCGGCACCTCAAAACAGCCTACCAACCCCAGGGTCAGCAGGGAGGTGCCAAGAATGCGATAACTATTTTTCATTGGCTAACAACCGCCCGCCTTTGCTTTTTGTTGCGACCATCACAAACGTCATCCACGCCGACTAAGCTGATAGTCCCTGTTCCACCCAACCAGAAGGACCTTGTCTCATGGCGAAAGAACTTCGGTACAACGTGACGTTTTATGATCAACAAGGAAATTGTCATCAAGTGGAGCTGGCCACCGTCTATCAGATAAGACGGGACCCTCAATGCGATCTCTGCCTGTTCGACACCCTGCAATATGTGGGCTCGGAAGAGATGCTGGAACGCATGATACGGCAAAAAACCGGGCTTGAGCAGGAAATATCCATCATCAATGCCAGGCTGATTTAATCAGGCACTCACCGGAACCGGGCGGGATTTGCCATGTTCGTCGATGGCGACATAGGTGAAGATCCCCTCGGTCACACAGTAACGCTGGGCATCGTTTTCCCGCAGTACCGGCTTGACCCACACCTCCAGCTTGAGCTTCATGGAGCTGCGGCCGATCTTCATGCAGCGGCCGTAGCAGCAGACCACATCGCCCACCTTGACCGGACTGTGAAAGGTCATGCCTTCGACGGATACGGTACAAATACGTCCTTTTGCCAGCTCCTTGGCCATAATGCCCCCACCTATATCCATCTGGGACATGATCCAGCCACCAAAGATATCGCCATTGGGGTTGGTATCGGCTGGCATTGCCAGGGTTCTCAGCAACAACTCCCCATCGGGGTGACGTTTTGTATCTACCATCATTACCGCCTCTCTCTCATGGATGGCGGCATGATAGGGGGCGATCACCCCCTTGGCAAACCTCAATTGCCCGAGGCGGCGAGCTCGGCAAACCAGTGGGCCGGATCGGGCCAGCGATAGTTGAATCCCATCTGCTGACAAATCAGCTGACCGTCGATGGGCTGAAATTCACCGGCAGGCTCGATAAAGACAGGCACAGGCAGCCCCTGCTGACGCGCCGCAAAGGGGTAGAACTGCTCGCGGCGCGGATGCACAGGCGCGCTCAGGTTGAAAACATCCCCGTCCTTGCCCCGCTCCAGCAGCAACATACAAGCCGCCACCACATCGTCCAGATGGACCAGATTGACCGACTGGGCGCCGCCATCGAGAGTCTTGCCCGCCAGGAAACGGCCGGGATGGCGATCCGGGCCATAAAGGCCGGAGGGGCGCACTATCATCACCGCCTCGAAGCCAGTCGCCAGCACCGCTTGCTCCGCCGCCAGCATCCGCTCGCCACGGGCATGGCGGGGTTTGGGCTCTTCACCCTCCTGCTGCCCCGCCCCCCACACCGAAGTGGCGCTAACAAACAGCACCCGCCGGGTGCCATTCGCTTTGGCCAACGCGCAGGCCCTTGCCACCGCCTGCGGATAGTCATCGGTCTTGCTGGGCGGTACGCAAATAACCAGCGATTCGCAGGGGATGGGCCACGGCGCTTTTTGATCAGCGACGGGCATCTCGGCAGAGCTCATGTTGGCAGAGATGGTCAGCGGATGGGCATCGATCCCCTCCCCCTGCAGACGAGCCGCCTTCTCGGCGCTACTGACCGTCACCGCCACCGACTTGCCTGCCGCCAGCAGGGCCCGCGCCAGCGGCAGCCCCAGCCATCCCGCCCCCAGAATGCCGATCGTCCCGGCGAAATGTTGCTCTGTCATCGTCCCTTCTCCTGCTTGACGCTATTTGCCCCGCAGCTTACCTGCCTTGGTCGGAAAAGGAAGCCTTGGCCAACTCTCCTACAGCCTACAGATAGACAAATGCCGCCAAGATGGCGGCATTTGTCTATCTGGTTCTGTATCAGCTTCGTCAGCTTCTTATAAAGCCTTTTCTATAGCTCTTTCACCTTGCACGCTTGCTCTGAGCATCAGCAAAAAGGTAGCCACCAGAATCTCTGCTGATGGTTATGAATTCATCTTCATGTTCCCCGTCAAAAAAGGTGCATTCATACGAGGCGGATCGTTCTGCTTCAATTCTTATGCCCGTTACAGTTGCTGGGACTGCACTTCCAATGCTCATCGCAGCAAGTTCTTCCACTCTGGAAATATCAGACTCTAGCTCAGGAAGAATCGCCTCTGCATTACGCAAACAAGCTAAACGGTCTCTGCCTGAAGGGTACTCGACCCAAACAAGCAATCTCCCGATTTGAAATTCGTCACACTCTGGATATGACCCCAAGAGACTTAAAAGGCGATTAGTCATAAGCACCTAACAAATTTGTTCTGTGAAGTGAACCACTCTAACACAGACGTATTTATGAAAAACTTTCAATGCCTTAGTGCCATTCACCTTAAAATACGACCTCGATTAGAGTCGGAAATATGGATGCTTTTACTCTATAACGAGCCCGTCCCTACCCAAATGACTAAAAAAGCGGGCCAGTGGCCCGCTTCGTTTTATGCAGATTTAACCCCATCCTCACACCGGCGGATGAAAGTGGCTAGCTTCGCGGGTGGCCATCTCCTCGTAAGTGGCCCACTTTTGCCACGCCACTTTTTGCGCCACCTGCATCAGCCGCTCAGCCTCCTCCGGATGGCTCTGGGCCAGCACCCGATAACGGGTCTCCTCCTGCCGGTATTCAGCAAGGGGAATGGAGGGGCGCAGGCTGTCGAGGCTGAAGGGGTTCTGCCCCGCTTGTCGCAGTACCGGGTTGTAGCGCATCAGCGGCCAGTGACCGGAGGCCACGGCGCGTTTTTGCTGGGTCAGGCCAAACTCCATATCGATGCCGTGGGCGATACAGTGGCTGTAGGCAATGATCAGCGACGGGCCCGGATAGGCCTCCGCCTCACGCAAGGCTTGCAGCGCCTGCTGCGGGTTGGCACCAAAGGCGATGCGGGCAACATAGACGTTGCCGTAGGAGATGGCCTGCAACGCTACATCCTTCTTGGCCAGCGTCTTGCCTCCCGCCGCGAACTTGGCGACGGCACCGAGCGGCGTCGATTTCGACATCTGGCCGCCGGTGTTGGAGTAGACCTCGGTATCCATCACCAGCACGTTCACATCGCGGCCGGAGGCGAGCACGTGATCGAGCCCCGATGAGCCGATGTCATAAGCCCAGCCATCGCCGCCGATGATCCAGACCGAACGACGCACCAGCTGATCGATGAGTGACAGCAGCTCGCGGGCCTTGCCGGATTTCACCTCTTCCAGCCGCTCGCGCACTTGTGCGACCCGGGTGCGCTGGGCGCGGATCTCCGACTCCAGCCGCTGCGGAGCGTTGATAAGCGACTCGACCAATGCTTCCCCCAGCTCCCCTTTCATCGCTTCGAGGGCCGCCACCGCCTGACCGTGATGCTGATCGGCGGTGAGACGAAAACCAAAGCCAAACTCGGCGTTGTCCTCAAACAGGGAGTTCGACCAGGCCGGCCCCTTCCCTTCGCCGTTCTTGGCCCACGGGGTGGTCGGCAGGTTGCCGCCATAGATGGAGGAGCAACCGGTGGCGTTGGCCACCAGCATGCGATCGCCAAACAACTGGGTCAGCAGCTTGAGATAGGGAGTCTCGCCACAGCCGGCGCAGGCACCGGAGAACTCGAACAGGGGTTCGAGGAACTGGGCACCGCGCACCGTGGAGAAGTCCACCCGCTCGCGGGCAGGCCAGGGCAGGCTCTCGAACCAGCGCAACGCCTGCTTCTGGCCAGCCAGATGGGGCGCCTTGTCCATCATGGTGATGGCACGCTCGCCCTCGTGTTCCTCATCGGCCCCGGCCCGCACCGGACAGGCCTGCACACACTGACCGCAGCCGGTGCAATCCTCCGGATAGAGTTGCAGGGTGTAGCGGCTGTCGGGGAAACCCTTGGCGGTGACGGGCACCGACTGGGCAGCCTCGGGGGCGGTCGCCAGCCAGTCCTGATGGTAGAACTTGGCCCGCAGCGCCGCGTGGGGGCAGACAAAGACGCAGTTGCCGCACTGGATGCAGATATCGGAGTGCCAAATCGGGATATCGCGGGCGATATCCCGCTTCTCGAAGCGGCTGGTGGCTGTGGGGTAAGTGCCATCCACCGGCAGCATGGAGACCGGAATAAGATCGCCGCGCCCCGCCAGCATCTCGCCGGTGACGCGCTGGACAAACTCGCTGCCGCCGGGAGCCAATGGCAGCGGATAGTCGCTGATCTGCTCCTCACCAGCCGGGATGGCCACCTGATGGAGATGAGCCAGGGTGTCATCCACCGCCGCGAAGTTGCGCTCGACCACTTCGGGCCCCTTGCGGGCATAGCTCTTCTCGATGCTCTCCTTGATCAGCGCAATCGCCTCATCCCGCGGCAAGATGCCTGCCAGCGCGAAGAAGCAGGTCTGCATGATGGTGTTGATGCGATTGCCCATGCCGTTGCGCTCGGCCACCCGATCCCCATCGATGCAATAGAGGCGGATATCGAGGGCGCGGATGCGGGCGCGCAGCCGCTCGGGCAGCTCGGCCCAGACACGGTCAGGCTCATAGGGAGCATTGAGCAGCAGGGTCGCCCCTTCGGCGGCATGCTCCAGCAGATCGACCGATTCGACAAAGCCCCACTGGTGGCAGCCGATAAAGCTCGCCTGCTCGATAAGCCAGGGGGCATCGATGGGCTCGGGGCCAAAGCGCAGGTGGGAGACGGTGCGCGAGCCCGACTTCTTGGAGTCGTAGACGAAGTAGCCCTGGGCGTGGAACCCCTCCAGCTCGCCGATGATCTTGATGCTGTTCTTGTTGGCGCCGACTGTGCCGTCGGCACCGAGGCCAAAGAAGAGCGCCCGTACCCGACTGGCGGGCTCCAGATCGCCTATGGGGTGCCATGCCAGACTGAGGCCCGACACATCATCGACGATCCCCACGGTAAAGCGGGGGCGCGGCGCATCGGATGCCAGCTCCTCGAATACCGCCGCGCACATGGCGGGGGTGAACTCTTTGGAAGAGAGGCCATAGCGACCGCCACTGAGCCACGGCAGCCGCTTGATAAGGCCGCGCTGCAAGCCGTCGATGAGGGCGCTCTGCACATCCAGCAGCAGCGGCTCGCCACCGGCGCCCGGCTCCTTGGTGCGATCCAGCACCGCCATGCGCCGCACGCTCTCAGGCAGCGCATCGAGCAGCGCCTGTACCGGGAAGGGGCGATAGAGGCGAATGACCAGCACGCCGGTCTTGCGATCCTGCCGGTTGAGCCAATCTACAGTGGTACGGGCAGTGGCCGCCCCCGAGCCCATCAGCACGATGACGTCGGTGGCATCGGGCGCGCCGTGGTACTCCACCAGCCGGTAGTGGCGGCCGGTCAGCTCGCCGAGGTTGTCCATGCACTGCTGCACTCGCGCCGGTACCGCTTCGTAGAAGGGGTTGACGCTCTCGCGGGACTGGAAATAGGTATCCGGGTTCTGGGCGGTGCCGCGCATCACCGGATGATCCGGGTTGAGCGCCCGTGCACGGTGGGCGCGCACCCAGTCGTTGTCGATAAGGGCGCGAATTTCATCCCGATGCAGGGCGGTGATCTTGTTCACTTCGTGGGAAGTACGGAACCCGTCGAAGAAGTGGATAAAGGGCACCCGGCACTGCAGGGTGACGCTGTGGGCGATCAAGGCCAAGTCCTGCGCCTCCTGCACCGAGCCGGAGGCAAGCATGGCAAAACCGGTGCTGCGCGCCGCCATCACGTCCTGATGGTCGCCAAAAATCGACAGCCCCTGCGCCGCCAGCGAGCGGGCCGCCACATGGAACACCGCCGAGGTCAATTCACCGGCGATCTTGTACATGTTGGGCAGCATCAGCATCAGCCCCTGACTGGCGGTGAAGGTGGTGGCGAGCGCCCCCGCCTGCAGGGCGCCGTGTACCGTGCCGGCCGCCCCGCCTTCGCTCTGCATCTCCACCACTGTGGGGATGTTGCCCCAGAGGTTGGTCTGCCCTTCCGCCGCCCAGGCGTCGGCCAGTTCGGCCATAGTCGAGCTCGGGGTGATGGGGTAGATGGCACACACTTCGCTCAGCTGGTACGCCACCCGGGCCGCGGCTTCGTTGCCGTCGACCATGATCAGTTCATGTTTCATTGGGACTCCTCCGGTTGGCGCAGCTCGATGGCGTGACAAGGGCACTGGTCATGGCAGGCACCGCAGCCGGTGCAGCGCTCGGCATCCACCTGATACCCCTTGCCCGGCCCCAGCTTGGCGATGGCCTGCTCGGGGCAGCTGCCATAGCAGCCGTCGCACTCGAAGCAGTTGCCGCAGGAGTAGCAGCGCGCCGCCTCGTAGCGGGCGGCCACCTCATCCAGCCCGCCGATGATCTCGCCAAAGTCGTCCCGCGCCCACGCCGGTTTGACCGGCTGACTGCTGGCGGGCGCGTGGGTCTGGAACCAGAGTTGCAACTGCTCCGGCCCCACCAGCGGGTAGGAGAGCGGTTTGTGATAGTGGCGACCGCGCAGCCAGGCATCCATATGGCGCGCCGCCTTCTTGCCGTGGCCGGTGGCGATGGTAACGGTGCGCTCGGAGGGCACCATGTCGCCGCCCGCAAACAGACCCGGCACATCCGTCATCAGGTTACCCGCCACCTGCACCACTCCCTCCTTGTTGACCCGCACGCCGGGAATGCTCTCCAGCACCGAGAGGTCGACCTCCTGACCGAGCGCCAGAATAAGAGAGTCCGCTTCGAGGGTTTCAAACTTGCCGGTGGGCACCGGCTTGCCCTCGGCATCCAGTGCCATCACCTCCACCTCGATATTGGTGTTGTCGAGCTGGCGGATGCTGCGCAGCCAGTTGATCTTGATCCCCTCCTCCTCGGCCTCATCGGCTTCAAAGGCGTGAGCGGGCATATGATCCCGGTCGCGGCGGTAGATGATCATCGCCTCTTCCACACCGAGGCGACGGGCGGTACGGGCCGCATCCATGGCGGTATTGCCACCCCCATAAATCGCTACCCGCCGTCCCAGTTTGGGGGGTGGCAAGCCCTGCTCTTCGGCCAGACTGGCCTGTTCGAGGAAGCTCACCGCATCGAGGATCTTGCCCGCTTCCCGGGCCGGAATATCGACCCGCTTGGCCAGATGGGCGCCGATGGCCATAAAGACGGCATCAAAGCCCCCCTCGTCGCGCTCGCGCAGCACATCCTCCACCTTGTGGTTGAGGGTCAGCGTCACCCCGACCGCCACGATGCGGGCCACCTCCCGATCCAGCACGTCGCGGGGCAGGCGGTAAGCGGGAATGCCAAAACGCAGCATGCCGCCGGCAAGCGGCCCCGCTTCGCGGATCTCCACCTGATGGCCGAGCCGGTTGAGGTGCCAGGCACAGGAGAGGCCGGAGGGACCAGCGCCTATGACCAGCACCTTCTTGCCGCTGGCAGGGGCAGGGTTTGCGGGCTGCCAACCACGGGCCAGCGCCTCGTCGCCGAGGAAACGCTCGATGGCGTGGATGGAGACGGATTCATCCACCTGCCCGCGGTTGCAGGCACTCTCGCAGGGGTGATAGCAGACCCGGCCATGAATGGCGGGCAAGGGGTTCTCTTCGATCAGGGTCTGCCAGGCCGCCTCAAAACGGCCGGCCTGCGCCAAAGAGAGCCAGGCCTGGATATTTTCTCCGGCCGGGCAGGCGTGATTGCAGGGTGGCAGGGCCTGCCGCCAGACGGGTAGCCGGGTACGCACCGGGCCTGTTCCCGTTTTCAGGGAGAGATCCGGCAATGGGGTCATGTCCAGTTGTTTGCTCATACATTGCTTTCTTCTTTTTGTGTGACAGGCCCCACCCGATGGCGCTTGATACCGTGTAGCCGAAGCGGACGGTGGCCGGATGGGGAAGAAGCGAAAGCGTTAGAAACTGGGAACTGAGTCGATAATGGCCGCTTTTTTGTACTGATTAGCGAATCAGGATCAAAAAATGTTGCACTTTATGGTTCATAGAGACCAGAACGTGACTCAAGTAACATCTTCTCCAGCTGACCGCTGGCTTTCAGTTTGGCGAGCCCCCGATTGAAGGTTTTGATCAATTCGTCAGCGTTAGCGCGCTTGCGGCTGATCAACAGGTGACCTTCAACTTTCATCACGGGTTTTGAATGGGTTGCAAAGAGATCGACCGTGCTGGCCGGGTAGAACTGACGCAGGGAGTAGTAGCCGACATCGATGTTCTCCAGGGTCAGGTCGGCGCGGCCGGAGAGCAGCAGATCGAAGCTCTGGCGCAGCCGGGTGACGAACTGCACCTGCAGCGGCACCTGCGCGATGGCTGCAAAAAAATCTGCATTGTAGGTATAGCCACTGACCGCAGCCAACTTGCGATCCGCCAGATCCTGATAGCCACGCCATTCCAGCGGATCTGACTTGAGATAGAACCAGACGTAAGTCTCGCTCAGGATGGGATCGCTGTAGAGATGGGTTTTGCGCCGCTCGCTCGACTCATACCAGTGGACAGTGCCATCCACCACCCCCTCCTCCGACAAGCGAAAGGCCCGCTTCCAGGGCAAAAACTGGAACTTGACGCTCACCCCTTCACTCTTGAATGCCTCGCTCACTACATGAGGGATAAGCCCCTGATATTTCAGCGTCTCGGAGCAGTAAGGGGGATACTCTCCCGTGGTCAGGGTCAGCTCCTGAGCCCAGAGCCCGTGGCAAAAAAGGCTCCCCGCCAGCAACCAGCTTATTTTCATCCCGATGCCCTCTTGTTCTGTTTTCCCAACTATAGACCGCCCCCTTGAAAGGATTGCCGGATCGTCGGGGAACCGTTATGTTCCCCTTTTTCCAGGCGATCGCGCCGCGTCACAAGGATATGAAGATGCCCAGGCTAGACAGCATTCACCTCTACCCCATCAAATCGACTGCAGGTATGCCGCTGGCTCGCGCCCGGGTGACCGAAGAGGGACTGGCAGGGGATCGCCGCTACATGGTGGTCAAACCGGACGGCACCTTTATCACCGCCCGTACCCATCCCCAGCTGCAACAGGTCGTGGCCACCCCCATCGAAGGAGGCTTGCAACTGCGCTATCCGGGCTTTGAACCGCTCACCCTGCAAGAGGTCGACTTCAGCCGCGCCCCGCAAGCTACCGGAGTCTGGAGCGACCGTTTCACCGCCCTGCACACCGACCCCAAAGCCGATGGATGGCTGAGCCGGGTGGCAGGGGAAACGGTGCAACTGCTCTGGCTGGGTGAAACCTCTGATCGCTTTCGTGAAAAGACCGGCACCCGGGTCAGCTTTGCCGACGGTTATCCGCTGCTGCTGATAAGCCAGGCTTCCCTTGAGGATCTCAATCTGCGCTCCGATGCGCTGCACCAGATGAGCCAGTTCCGCACCAATCTGGTGGCAAGCAATACCCAGCCCTTCGAGGAGGACAGCTGGGTGCGTATCCGCATCGGCGAGGTGGAATTCAAGGTGGTCAAGCCCTGCAGCCGCTGCATCATGACCACGGTGGAAGCGGGCACCGATCGTTTCAACGCCCTGAAAGAGCCGCTGGCGACCCTCACCCGCTACCGCCGTGGCGAGGATGGAGAGGTCTACTTCGGCCAGAACCTGATCGCCCTGAACGAGGGATGGATTGAGGCAGGCAGCGAGATCGAGGTGCTGGAGCGCACCCGTCCGGTGGTCTATCCCGCCGCCGCACCGAAGAAGCGGGAGCTGGTCTGCGTGGCCCGCGAACCGCTGGCGCGGGATCTGGAGACCTTCTGGTTCGAAGCCGCCGATGGCGAGCCGCTGCCCGACTACCTGCCGGGCCAGCATCTGCCCATCAGCCTCGATATCAAAAATGAACGGATCCAGCGGCGCTATACCCTGAGCTCTACGCCGGATCACCCGGAGCGTTACAGCATCAGCGTCAAGAAGGTGAAGGGGGGTCGCATCTCCCACTGGCTGCACCAGCAGTTGCAGGTGGGCGACCGGCTGCTGGCCACCAACCCCGCTGGCGAGTTTCACTTAGGGTCCGAGCGCAACCTCCTGTTGCTCTCGGCAGGCTCCGGCGTCACCCCCATGCTGGCGATAGCCCGCACCCTGGCCCTTCGCGGGGAGCTGGAAGAGGTTCACTTTATGCACCTGTGCCGCAGCGAAGCGGACATTCCCGCCGCCAGCGAACTGCACGCCATGGCACAGCAGGGCATGACCCTCACCATTATCCTGAGCCAGCCGGACAATCACTGGCAGGGGCTGCAAGGGCGACTCAATGATGAGCATCTGCAACGGATCAAAAGGCTGGCCGGGAAAGAGGTCTTTATCTGTGGCCCCCACGGCTTTATGGCCGATGCTGCCGCCAAAGTTGCGGCCCTCGGCGTTCCGGCCGCGCGGATCAAACAGGAGAGTTTTGGCGGCGCCATTCTCTCGGTGGCCCGCCCCCATCAGGCGGTGCAACTGCGTATCGGCGCCCAAGCCTTTACCGGCAACAATCAGGGCACAGTGCTGGATCAGGCCAACAAGCAAGGCGTAGAGCTGCCATGGAGCTGCCGCGCCGGGATCTGTGGCAGTTGCAAACAGACGCTGATCTCGGGCGAGGTAGATCACCCCGACGCCCCCGCCATCACCGCCGCCGAGCGGGCGGAGGGCAAGATCCTTGCCTGCTGCGCCGTGCCGCTCACTGACCTTGAAATCCTATGATCGGGTGATCGGGCCGCATTAACTCAGGCCACCCCAGATGACCGGGGAATTGACCCCGGTCATCTTTATCCACACTTGTTCACCTGATCCGCCCTTAATTTGTCCCCACGGCCTTCATCAGTGAGTTTCCCTTCCTATACTCTCAGAGCAAAAAGCCTTGCCAGCCATTGACTTGGCGATGCTCCATACGACACTCAGCCATAGGGAAAGGACGCCCATACCATGGAACAGAACAAGCCCGCCTTTCAGCTCAACCTGCTGCTATCCGTCATCACCCTGACCCTGCTGTCACTGGTGTTTTTCGCCTACAGCTGGGCTGGGAAACAACTGGAAGAGAGTTATCGACAACAATATGTCTCCTACCTGCTGGCCGACGAACTGCGCCAATCCTCCGATGATCTGACCCGACTCGGTCGCACCTATGTCATCACCAAGGATCCAGCCTACGAACAGCAGTACATGCGGATCCTGGCCATTCGCAACGGCGAACAGCCGAGACCGGATGGCTACAACCGTATCTACTGGGACTTTGTCGCCGCCAACGGCCAGAATCCCCGCCCCGACAGCAATGTTCGCCGTGGCCTGATCGACCTGATGAAGGATGCCGGTTTCACCGACGGTGAGCTCGCCAAACTGAACGAGGCCAAAAACAACTCGGATGCCCTGGTCAACACCGAGGTCGCCGCCTTCAAGCTGGTGCAGCAGACCGATGGCGATCCGGTTGCCAACCAGCAAAAAGCCATCGCCATGATGCATGACAAGGCCTATCACCAGAACAAGGGGCGCATCATGTCCCCCATCGATGACTTCTACGTGATGATGGAGCAGCGCAACCACGAGGCAGTCGAGAGCGCCATCGCCAATACCGACATGCTGCGCTATCTCTTTATCGCCCTCGGTCTGGTGTTGATGTTCTTCCTCTGGCGCACCTATCGCTCCCTGCTCGATCTGGTGGGCACCTCAGTCGAACAGCTCAAGACCGATCTCCATATGATGGCGGAAGGGGACTTCTCGCGCCCCATCAAGGTGCCGCCAGGATCGAAAGAGAGCCTGATCGGTCTGCTCGGCGGTATGCAGACCACCCTCAAGGGGATCATCGCCAAGGTCTCCCACTCCACCGAGGAGTTGTCCCACTCTGCCGACAGCATCGCCCAAATTGCCGAGCAGACCGCCCAGTTTGCTACCGAGCAGCAAACCAGCACCCAGACCATGGCCGCCGCCATCGAGGAGCTGGTGGTGAGCATCAGCCACCTCTCCGACAACGCCACCCATGCTGACGAGCTGAGCAAGGTCTCCGCCAATACCCTGGAGGAGGGTTCGGGGGTCATTAAAGAGACTCTCGGCAGCATCGAGAATATCTCCACCACTGTGGGGGATGCAGCCAGCACCATCTCCGAGCTCAACGGCCATACCCAGCAGATTTCGGAGATCATCGGGGTGATCCGCGGTATCGCCGATCAGACCAACCTGCTGGCTCTCAACGCGGCCATCGAGGCAGCGCGGGCCGGTGAACAGGGTCGCGGCTTTGCGGTGGTGGCCGACGAGGTGCGCAATCTGGCCAGTCGCTCGGCGGCCTCAACCCAGCAGATCACCGGGATGATTAGCAAAATCCAGAGCGGGGCGGATGCCTCCATCCGCAGCATGGAGAACACGGTCAACAACGTCTCTCGCGGGGTCACGCTGGCCAACCAGACCGGCGAGGCGATCGCCAGCATCCAGAGCCACGCCTCCAACCTCACCGGCTTGATGGGAGAGATCAGCCACACCCTGCGCGAGCAGTCGACCGCCGCCAACGAGGTAGTCTCCACCGTCGGCAACATCACCTCCCTCTCCGAGCAATCGGGGGATGCCGCCCGTCACGTGTCGCAAGAGGCGGCCAAGCTCAAGCAGCTGTCACGGGTACTGCGCCAGGAGATGGGGCACTTCAAGCTTTAAAGAACGCTGAAAAGCAAAACGGCTGCCCGAAGGCAGCCGTTTTTTATTCAGGGTATTCCCCGTCATTCAGCATCTATCAACCACGCAGGGCGGCGATACGCTGCTCGATGGGCGGGTGGCTCATGAACAGCTCGCTCATGGAGCGCTTGCCGTTGATGCCAAAGGCCATCATTGAGCCTTCCAACTGAGGCTCGGCACCGCGGGAGAGGCGCTCAAGGGCGGCAATCATCTTGTCGCGACCGGCCAGCTTGGCGGCACCGGCATCGGCACGGAACTCACGCTGACGGCTGAACCACATGACGATGATGGAGGCCAGAATACCGAACAGCATTTCCAGCACGAACACGGTGATCATGTAGGCAAAACCGCCGGTACTGCTGCTCTCTTCCTCGTTGTTGGAGCTGAAGAAGTTGCTGATCACGCCAGCCACGATCCGGGCGAAGAACATCACGAAGGTGTTCACCACCCCCTGGATCAGGGTCAGGGTCACCATGTCGCCGTTGGCCACGTGGCTCACCTCGTGTGCCAGTACCGCTTCAGCCTCGTCACGGCTCATGCTGTAGAGCAGGCCAGAGGAGACCGCCACCAGCGAATCATCGCGGCGGGCGCCGGTTGCAAAGGCGTTCATCTCGGGAGAGTCGTAGATCCCCACTTCCGGCATCTTGATACCCGCTTCGCGGGCCTGACGGGCCACAGTGCTCACCAGCCAGTGCTCGGTCTCGTTACGGGGTTGCTCGATGACCTGGACGCCATAGCTGCGCTTGGCCATCCACTTGGACATCAGCAAGGAGATAAAGGAACCCCCAAAACCGAACACGGCACAGAACACCAACAGCCCGGAAATGCTGGACTTGTTGATCCCCAGAACCGAGAACAGGATATTGAGTACCACCCCCAGCACCAGCATGACGGCCAGGTTGGTCACCAGGAATAGCATAATTCGCTTCATATAGACTCCTTGTGAAGATAAGGGACATGACCGGGGAGCATTCGGGATCCCCACCTGATCATGTTAATGTCGACATTCTAGGGAGATTCGATGAATGTTCGCTGAATATGCCGTCAAAGTAGCGGCGAGATATCGAGACGCCCCTGCAAATCGGCTTCAAGTGGATTGTTTATAAACGGAATTTCGCCGAGGAAGGGAGCTGGCAGCAAGCCCCTCAGGGTGTCCAGATTTTCCTGATAATGGCTCATGGAACCATGGAGCCGATTAATTACCCACCCCGCCACCGGCAGCTGATCATTGCGAATGGCGGCAAAGGTGAGCAACGCATGGTTGAGGCAACCCAGCTTGGCCCCCACTACCATGATCACCGCCATGTTCTCCTGCTTGACCCAGTCCGACAGCAGATGCTTGCGATCGAGCGGCAGATACCAGCCCCCCGCCCCTTCCACTACCGCCAATTCGGCCCCGGCCTGTTCAATCTTGCGTAGCCCCTCGCTCAACCCCTGCATGGTGATAGGCTGGCGCGCCTCGCTGGCGGCGATGTGGGGCGCAATCGGCGGCTCATAGGCGAACGGATTGACCACCTCATAGGGCAGCGGCAGGCTCGCTGCCTCCTGCAACAGAACGGCATCCAGGTTGCGCAGCCCGTCCGGAGTGCGGGCACATCCGGCCGAGACCGGCTTGTAACCCGCGCACTTGATTCCCTGTGCGCTAAATTCGCGCAGCAGGGTGCGCGCCACCAGCGTCTTGCCCACATCGGTATCGGTGCCGGTGATAAAGAATGATTTCATACGGTTCTCTCCTTGGCAGGGCCCGTTGACTACCCTGCACACAATGCGATTCCCGGCGCTCAGCGAGGCTTGCTGAGACGGCCGAGGCACACCCGATAACTGGCGACCAGCCTGCCATCTGGCTGGCGAAACGCTTCATACGCCTGCGCCAGCTGCTGCAATCTGGCGCGACCGCTCAGACCGGCCGGGGCGGCACTCCCCTGATTGTCATTGACCTGATTGGCCCCAATCCCCTTGAGATCACGCAACAACTGCGGCAATTCAAGATAGGCGAGATCCCAGGTGATACAACACAGCTCGGGAGCAGATACCCCGGCGCTCGCCAGCGCCTGCTCCAATTGTGGCAGGCTGAGGAAGCGATTGACATGGGCGCGACCATCAAGCTGCTGCCAGGCGGCTCGCAACTGCCAGAGCGACTCATCGAGCAGGGTCGAGAAAAAGATCTGGCCGCCCGGTTTGACCACCCGCAGCAGCTCGCCAAAAGCCTGGGCCGGACGCTCGCACCACTGCAACGCCAGACTGGAGAAAACCCAGTCGAATGTGTTATCGGCGAAAGGAAGCTGCTCCGCATCGCCGCAGAGCAGGCGAGCACCGCTGTCACGCAAGGCGGCCTGCGCCAGCATGCCGGGGGCGAGATCCAGCCCCACCAGCTGGTGACAACAATTCGCCAGTTGGGGCAAGAAAAAGCCGGTGCCGCAGCCCAGATCCAGCCCGCTCACCGTCAGATCAGTGCCAACCAGCCTGTCTGGCATCCATTCCAGCAGCGCCTGACCCACCTCCTGCTGAAAGTGGGCATGGGCATCGTAATGACGAGCGGCGGCGCCGAAACGGCGAGCAAGCTGCGCCTTGTCGACCGTTTGAAAACGCTCAGCCATGGCAAGCCTCCCCAACCGTTGTCACAGCAGGGCAGACCCCCAAGGCATCGAGCAAGCGATCCACATCCTGCTCGCGGTGAGCCGCGCTCAGGGTAATGCGCAGCCGGGCCGTAGCGACCGGCACAGTGGGCGGGCGGATGGCGCTCACCCAGACGCCGCATTCGCGCAGCCGTTCTGCCAGTTGCAGGGCAACACTGCTCTCCCCCACCAGCAGCGGCTGGATGGGGGTGTTGCTCGCGCCAAGCTGCCAACCCAACTCCTCTGCCCCTTGCCGGAAGCGAGCGATCAGCTGGCCAAGATGGGCGCGGGACTCATCAGCCGCGCGCACCAGTTCGATGCTCTTGCTGACCGCGCAAGCCTGCGCGGCGGGCATATGGGTGCTGTAGACATAGTGGCGGGCGAAGTTGACCAGATACTCCACCAGTTCGCGACTGCCGCCGACAAAGGCACCGGCAACCCCGAGCGCCTTGCCAAAAGTGCCCATCTGGATGTGTACGCTGGCAGGAGGAACCCCCTGCGCAGCCAGAGTGCCGCGCCCCTCGGGCCCCTGCACGCCGAGGCCGTGGGCATCGTCGATCATCAGCCAGTTGCCGCTCCGGGCTGCCAATGCCGCGAGTTCACCCCAGGGGGCCTGATCCCCGTCCATGCTGAACACCCCCTCCGAGACGATGAGCCCGCGATTTGGCTCAAGCTGCCGTTCAAGGGCCGCCATATCGTTGTGGGCAAAGCGCTTCATCTTGCAAGGGAGCTGGCTGCCCATCTCCTGCAAAGAGGCGTGGTTGAGTTTGTCCTGCCACAGCAGATGTTCCTTGCCGAGCAGGGCTTTGAGCACCGCCTGATTGGCCGAAAAACCGCAGTTGAACAGCAGCACCGCCTCCACCCCGAGCCACTCGGCCAGGGTCTCCTCAAGCTGTTGGTGGGCACGGCTGTAACCGGTCACCAGCGGCGAGGCGCCGGAGCCCGTGCCATAACGCTCAATCCCCGCGTTGAAGGCGGCCTTGATGGCGCCGTGATCCGCCAGTCCCAGATAGTCGTTGGCGGAAAAGTTGAAGTATTCGCGCCCTGCAACCCTGAGCCGCCCGCCACTCGCCCCGTCGGTCGCGATGCGGTTGCGCAGCAGACCCACCTGCTCGCGCTCGGCCAGCGCTGTGCCCAACACAAAAGGGCCCGTTACTGCAGGGCCGTTCATGACCGCGCAGCCCCTGCACGGGGGCGGGTGGCGTCATAAAACATCTCGGTGGGCTCGCTCTGGCGACTCACCTCGGCCAGCAGTTCCTCTTCTTGAACCTGATCCGGCTTCTGGGCCCGCTGGGCAGGGCGAATGCCGAGCCGCTTGAACAGCTGCATATCGCTGTTTTCGTCCGGGTTGGGGGTGGTCAGCAGTTTGCAGCCATAGAAGATGGAGTTGGCCCCGGCCATAAAACACATGGCCTGCATCTGCTCATTCATCTTCTCCCGCCCGGCTGAGAGGCGCACATGGGAGGCGGGCATCATGATCCGTGCCACGGCGATGGTGCGGATAAATTCGAACGGATCGAGGTTCTCCTGATCCTCCAGCGGCGTGCCCTTCACCTTGACCAGCATATTGATTGGCACGCTCTCCGGGTGGCGCGGCAGGTTGGCGAGCGCCATCAAGAGGCCCGCCCGATCCTTGGCCTGCTCGCCCATGCCGACGATACCGCCGGAGCAGACCTTCATCCCGGCACCGCGCACATGCTCCAGAGTATCGAGTCGATCCTGATAGGTGCGGGTAGAGATGATCTCGCCGTAAAACTCGGGCGAGGTATCGAGGTTGTGGTTGTAGTAATCGAGCCCCGCAGCGCCAAGACGGGCCGCCTGATCGGCGGTGAGCATCCCTAGCGTCATGCAAGTCTCCATACCGAGCCCGCGCACCTCCTCAATCATCCGGATGATGTAGGGCATGTCCTTCTCTTTGGGATTGCGCCAGGCGGCCCCCATGCAAAAGCGTGACGAGCCGTTGGCCTTGGCTTCGCGGGCCCGCTCCAGCACCTTCTCCACCTCCATCAGCCGCTCGGCTTCGAGCCCGGTGTGGTAACGGGCGCTCTGGGGGCAGTATTTGCAATCTTCCGGGCAAGCACCGGTCTTGATGGAAAGCAAGGTGCTCACCTGCACTTCATTCGGGTCAAAGTGGGCGCGGTGGACGGTCTGGGCCTGAAACAGCAGATCGTTGAACGGCAGGGCAAACAGGGCCTGAACCTCGGCGAGGGTCCAGTCATGACGAAGGGCGTGACCGCCCGCGGTGAGAGCATTCATACATGGCTTCCGGTTGTTATTAGTGGGATCCTCCGCCCGCCATCTTGGGATGGACGGCCACAGAACCCGCCGCCGAGCCCGCGCGCTCAAGGTGATGCGCAGTGCCAAGTGGCTGAAATTGTTGGCTAGTGTAGAGAGCACGCGTAGACTGTCAACACCGACCAGATCAAACCAATTGACAACAGAACAACAAATGACCAACCAAGAATTCGACCTGCACCACATCTGGCACCCCTATACCTCCCTCACTCACCCTCTACCCTGCTATGAAGTGGCCAGCGCCAAGGGGGTGAAGATCACCCTCAGCGATGGCCGTGAACTGGTGGATGGCATGAGCTCCTGGTGGGCTTGCGTGCACGGCTATCAGGTGCCGGAACTGGACGCTGCTGCCACCGCCCAGCTTGGCAAGATGTCCCACGTGATGTTTGGCGGCCTCACCCACGCCCCGGCGGTCGAACTCTGCCGCAAGCTGGTTGAGATCACTCCGAAGGGGCTTGATCGGGTCTTTCTGGCCGATTCCGGCTCGGTGGCGGTGGAAGTGGCGCTCAAGATGGCCCAGCAGTACTGGCACGCCAAGGGGACGCCCAGAGCCAAGTTTGTCGCCCTGCGTAGCGGCTATCACGGCGACACGTTTGGCGCCATGAGCGTCTGTGATCCCGATGGCGGCATGCATGAGCTCTACAAGGGATTCCTGCCGGAACACTATTTTGTCGATGCGCCCAGCTGTCGCTTCCACGCCGAGTGGGACGAGCAGTGCGTGGTGGAGCTGGCGACGCTCATCGCCGATCATCACGAAGAGATCGCCGCCATCGTGCTTGAGCCCATAGTGCAGGGCGCTGGCGGCATGCGCTTCTATCACCCCCGCTATCTGCAGTGGGTACGCGCCCTGTGCGACGAATTCGGCGTGCTGCTGATTGCTGACGAGATTGCCACCGGCTTTGGCCGCACCGGCCAGCTGTTTGCCTGCGACTGGGCGGGGATCAGCCCCGACATCATGTGTCTGGGCAAGGCGCTCACTGGCGGCTACCTCACCCTCTCGGCGACCCTGACCACCGAGCATGTTGCCCGCACCATCTGTGACGGCAAGGCGGGGGTCTTTATGCACGGCCCCACCTTTATGGGCAACCCGCTCGCCTGCGCGGTGGCCAACGCCTCTATCGATCTGCTGCTCGCCTCACCGTGGCAGGAGCGAGTGCGCACCATCGAGCATCAGCTGCGTACCGAACTGGTAGAGCTGACCCTGCACCCGGCGGTCGCGGATGTGCGAGTGCTCGGCGCCATCGGGGTGGTGGAGATGAAAGAGCGGGTGGATGTGGCGCGCATCCAGCGCAAGTTTGTCGAACTGGGCGCCTGGATCCGCCCCTTTGGCAAGCTGATCTACCTGATGCCCCCCTTCGTCATCACCCCTGAAGAGTTGAGGGTATTGACCGGCGCCATCCGTCAGGCCATCACCGAGGGCGAGTTTTAATGCATACAGCGGGCGGCCATCGCTGCCGCCCGTTTGGCTACCCGCATTTGATATATAAAGAGGGCAACTTTATCCACTTCAGTGCGCTTTCACTTGCCGTAATGTGAGCAAAACACCAGACCTGAGGCCTCAAGAGGGGTAAACTGCTACGGTTTTACCATCAAGAAAGACTGCTCATGCGCCTCTCCATTGCTGCCAAAATCAACTTTTTCCTGCTCTTCATCTTCTCCATGGTACTGGTCTTCTCCGCAGCCTATCAGGCGGTGCGCGAGCGCGATCTCATCCTGACGCTCATCAAGGAGCAGAGCCGCGAGCAGACCGAAGCCTACTTTGATGGCCTCAACATGCTGATGCTGACCGGCAAGATGGATGCCCGCGATACTCTGCGCGGCAAGTTTCTCGACCACGCCCATGTGGAGGATGCACGCATCGTTCGTGGCGACGCGGTGAGCAAACAGTTCGGGCCGGGACGGGAGACAGAACAGGTAAAGGATGAGTTTGATGAGCTGGCTCTGGCGGGCAAAGGGAGTCTGGAGGTGGTGCACAACGGCATGCACAGCCGTCTGGTGGTCACCCGACCGCTGCTGGCCAAGAAGGATTTTCGCGGCACCGACTGCACCAGCTGTCATCTGGTGCCGGAGAACACTGTGTTAGGGGCGGTGCGCTTTGACTACTCCCTCGATTCGCTGTTTACCCGGGTCGAGCAGAATATCCTCACCTCGGCGCTGATCCTCACCGGCATCTTCGGGATGGGACTGCTGCTGACCCTCTGGGTCATCCGCACCTGGATCGTGCGCCCCCTCAACCAGTTAACCCGTTCCATGGAAGAGGCCACCGACCTGCACGACTTCGGCCACCGGCTGGAGGGGGATGACGGCGACGAGATTGGCCGGGTGGCGGTGGCCTACAACCAGATGCTCGACAGCGTGGAGCGCCAGCTCGGCAAGCGCACCAAGGCCAGCAGGCAGGAGCCGGATCAGCCCCGCTGAGGCGGGCGCTTAACCGACGTAGTAGAAGAGCAAACTGGCGATCAGCACCAATAGCAGGATGGCCAGATTGACATGCCGGGAGTCATCCTGACGGCGGCTGCGCTTGCGCTCCAGCAGCAACACCGCCAGCGTCAGGGCGCAGCAGCTCCAGAGCCCGTAGACCAGCCAGGGGGTAAGGGCCGGGTCCCAATAATCGCGCACCTCGATCCCGCCATAGACCAGAAAACCGTAGGCAATTTCGGGACGGGCATAGTGGTAAAGGGAGAGCAGCACGATAAAGCCGCCCCAGCAGAGCATCACCAGCCCCTGCAACACCCGTGTCAGCCAATCTGGCCCATGCCGCCGATCTTTCACCCACCTCTCCTGCGCCCGTGACACTCTTGTTGAGTGAACCATGCCGAAAACCCCACCAGAGTCCGACATTTTTGCTTGTTTATCAAACCCGCGCGGGTAAGATTGACGGCTTAGTCTGCCATGGTGGGCCATCTGTGCCCGGGCCAGACTCCCTAGTGTTGCAAATAGCGCTGCAAGAACAAGCTGGAGACAATATTTCGATGACGCACGCATCCGTAGTAGATGTGCTGGCCGGTAAGTATCCGGTCGGCACCACCCAAACTGTCAAAGGGTGGATCCGGACTCGCCGTGATTCCAAGGCGGGGATCTCATTTTTGGCCATTTCCGATGGCTCCTGTTTCCATCCGGTACAGGCAGTTGTCCCCAATACCCTGGCCAATTACGAGAATGAAGTGCTGCGTCTGACCACTGCCTGCTCCGTGGAAGTGACCGGTGTGGTTGCCGCCTCTCAGGGCAGCGGCCAGGCTTTCGAACTGCAGGCGACCGAGGTGAAGGTAGTCGGTTGGGTCGAAGATCCAGACACCTACCCGATGGCCGCCAAGCGCCACAGCATCGAATACCTGCGTGAACAGGCCCACCTGCGCCCGCGCACCAACATCGTTGGCGCCGTGACCCGCGTTCGTCACTGCCTGGCGCAAGCCATCCACCGCTTCTTCCACGAAGAGGGTTTCCTCTGGGTTGCGACCCCGCTCATCACCGCCTCTGATACCGAAGGTGCCGGCGAGATGTTCCGCGTCTCCACTCTGGACATGGAAAACCTGCCGCGCACCGACGCCGGCAAGGTGGACTACAACGAAGATTTCTTCGGCAAAGAGGCTTTCCTGACCGTATCAGGCCAGCTGAACGCCGAAACCTATGCCTGCGCCCTCTCCAAGGTCTACACCTTCGGCCCGACCTTCCGCGCTGAAAACTCCAACACCAGCCGCCACCTGGCCGAGTTCTGGATGGTTGAGCCGGAAGTGGCTTTCAACGATCTGGAAGATAACGCCGCACTGGCTGAAGCCATGCTGAAGTATGTCTTCAACGCCGTACTGAACGAGCGCCGCGACGATCTGGAGTTCTTCGCCCAGCACGTGGACAAGGATGCCATCGGCCGTCTGGAGCGTTTCGTCTCCTCCGACTTCGCCCAGATCGACTACACCGACGCCATCGAAGTGCTGAAAAATTGCGGCAAGAAGTTCGAGTTCCCGGTCTCCTGGGGTATCGATCTCTCCTCCGAGCACGAGCGCTATCTGGCCGAGGAGCACTTCAAGTCTCCGGTGGTGGTGAAGAACTACCCGAAAGATATCAAAGCCTTCTACATGCGCCTCAACGACGACGGCAAGACCGTTGCCGCGATGGACGTACTGGCACCGGGCATCGGCGAGATCATCGGTGGTTCCCAGCGTGAAGAGCGTCTGGACGTGCTGGATGCCCGTCTGGCCGAGATGGGCCTGAACAAGGAAGATTACTGGTGGTATCGCGACCTGCGTCGCTTCGGTACCGTGCCGCACTCCGGCTTCGGTCTGGGCTTCGAGCGTCTGGTGGTCTACGTGACCGGCATGGGCAACGTCCGCGACGTGATCCCGTTCCCGCGTACTCCGCGTACCGCCGAGTTCTGATCAGCGGCATCTTGCCACTGCATTGCAAAAGCCGACCTGTGGGTCGGCTTTTTTATTGTCACCGTTATGGGTGATACTCAGGATCAACCGGCACAAGGAACTCGTCGCCTATGGGATATCGCCTGCTGCTCTCGCTACTGCTGTCCTGCATGCCTGTTCAACTGTGGGCCGAACCCGTTCGTCTGACCACCCTGGAGTGGCCCCCCTACACCAGCCAGAGCCTGCCCGATGGCGGCCTCACCGGTCATATCGTCAAACGCGCCTTTGCCGAAGCGGGACTGGAGGTGACGTTCGACTTCTATCCCTGGCAGCGGGCGGTACGGCTGGCGGCCGACCCGACCCAGCCTTATAGCGGCTATTTTCCCGAGTACCTCTCCGACACCCTGCCGACCCTGTGGCGCAACTCCCCCAGCGTGGGCGACAGCGTGCTGGGCATGGCGCAGCGTTCAGGCCCCCCCATCCCCTGGCAGCAGCTCACGGATCTCGCCCCCTACCGGATCGGCGTGGTGGAGGGATACGTCAACACCCGTGAATTCGATGCCCTGATGGCCAACAAGCGCCTCAACACTGCCGCCGTCGATGCAGACCTGCTCAACCTGCGCAAATTGCAGCGTGACCGGCTCGATCTGGCAGTGATCGATCGGGATGTCTTTCACTGGCTCATCAACCATGATCGCAAGCTGAGCAGCGCCGGATTGCAATTTCACCCGAAGATCCTCGAACACAAGAGCCTGCACATCATGTTTCGCCCCGATCAGCAGGCGTTGCAGCAACGGGTGGCGCAGGCCATTGCCAGATTGGATATTGCCAGGCTGAGCGAGGATTATCAGCGCCGCTATCTGCAGCAAGCCCCTGCGGCCAAGTGAGCCAACCCGCCGAAGTCAGCCCTTGCTGGCAAAAATAGCCTGAGCGCTGGCTTTTTCACCCTCTTCTGCCGCAATCGAGCCCTTTTTATGCCCCTCCCCTGCAGCCCTGTTGCCACACTGTGCTGCCACCATGACCACCCGATGGCTTGGCCCCGAGTGATACCACTTGGTGACAAAAATAATGTTTTTGTTAGTACGTGGTTTTTAAGTGGTTTAATCAAAAATTCATCGAGTTATTGAAGTAACTCAATTTTTTCACTTTTTCAGGGGAGCAGAATAGCAACTAACCCTTTTGGGCTAAATAAAACAGACAATGACAATTCATGGTTCAGGCTACCCGCGGCAATATGGGTTGAATCACACGAGGTAACGGAATGATCTTGATGGAATTTTTAGTGGTACTCGGCTGCTTGCTGCTGGGTACCCGCTTTGGGGGCATGGGACTCGGTCTCATCAGTGGTATCGGTCTCTTCCTGCTGACCTTCGTCTTCGGCCTGGTGCCGGGCGAACCGCCTGTTCAGGTAATGCTGACCATTCTGGCGGTGATCGGCTGTGCCGCAACCCTGCAGACTGCCGGTGGCCTCAACCTGATGATGCAAGTGGCCGAGCGTCTGCTGCGCCGTCACCCGCAATACATCACTATCCTGGCGCCGCTCACCACCTGGACCCTCACCTTCCTGTGCGGTACCGGCCACGTGGTCTACACCATGTTCCCAATCATTGCCGACATCGCGCTGCAGAAGAACATCCGTCCCGAGCGCCCGATGGCTGTTGCCTCCGTTGCCTCCCAGATGGCCATCTGCGCCTCCCCGGTCTCCGTTGCCGTGGTATCCATGGTCTCCATTCTGGCAGCCGGTCACGGTATCGGTCAGGCTTACGGCCTGCTCGACATCCTGATGATCGCCATCCCCTCCTCCCTGACCGGTGTCATCGTGGCGGCCCTGTGGAGCCTGCGTCGCGGCAAGGATCTGGACAAGGACGAAGAGTTCCAGGCCAAGATCAAAGATCCGGAGCAGCGTGCCTTCATCTACGGCGGTGGTGAAACCCTGCTCAACACCAAGTTCCCGAAAGAGGCCTACTGGTCTACCTGGATCTTCTTCGCCGCCATCGCTGCCGTGGTATTGCTCGGCGCCAACGAAGGTCTGCGTCCGGTGTTCACCATCAAGGACAAAACTGGCCCGCTCTCCATGAACCTGGTGATCCAGATGATGATGCTGATCGCCGGTGCCATCATCCTGATGCGCTGCAAGGTCAAGCCGGGCGAGATCGCCAACGGTGCCGTCTTCAAGGCCGGCATGGTCGCCATCTTCTCCGTATTCGGGGTGGCATGGATGAGTGAGACCTTCTTCCAGGCTCACATGCCGCTGCTCAAAGAGACTTTGGCCCATGTGGTACAGGCCCAACCCTGGACCTACGCCCTGGTGCTGTTCCTCATCTCCAAGCTGGTAAACAGCCAGGCCGCCGCCCTCACCGCCATAGCCCCCATGGGTCTGGCGCTGGGTGTCGAGCCGAAACTGCTGATCGCCTTCCTGCCGGCCAGCTACGGCTACTTCGTGCTGCCGACCTACCCGAGCGATCTGGCCTGTATCGGTTTCGACCGCTCCGGCACCACCCGCATCGGCAAGTTCATCATCAACCACAGCTTCATCATTCCGGGGCTGATCGGGGTGGTGACCTCCTGCTCGCTGGGCTTTATCCTCACCAGCATCCTGCTCTAATCGCAGCGGCGTTTACCACGCTATTGCAATACAGGCCCCCGCTTCGGGGGCCTGCTTTTTCCCGCTCTGTGACCCCAACCATTTCCCCGCCGCCATTTCCGGACACAATACCTTTACCTCTGCCCCCGCCGCTGGGTAGCATGCCCCCTCGTTCACCACCGGAATCTCATCCATGTCTCGCGTCATCCTGCTCTGGAGCGGTGGCAAAGATGCCATGCTGGCCCTCTGTCATGCCCGCCAAGCGGGCCATCAGGTGGTGGCACTGGCCACCTTTGCCCCGCCAGAGCCCCGATTTCTCGCTCACCCCTTGCCACTGGTGCGCCGTCAGGCGGAAGCCCTCGAGCTGCCCCATCTGCTGGTCACCATAGAAGCGCCGTTCGAGCAGAGCTATGAGACGGCGCTGAGCCGCTTGCAGCAGGAGTGGAACCTCGACGGGGTGGTGACCGGCGATATCGACAGCGTGGACGGTGCGCCTAACTGGATCCGCGAACGCTGCCGCCCGCTGGATCTCACCGTCCATACCCCGCTCTGGCAACAATCTCGCCAAGCCTTGCTGGCGGATATGCTGGCGCGCGGCATCGTCGCCCACCTCTCCTGCGTCGATACCCGGGTGCTGGCTCCCGAGTGGACTGGACGCACCCTCGATGCCGCCACCCTCTGCGAGCTACAACAACTGGCCGAGTGCGAGGGCTTCGATGCCTGCGGCGAGCAGGGGGAGTACCACACCATGGTGACTGACGGCCCGGGCTTTGCCGCCCCGCTGCGCCTCGATGGCTGGCAGGTAGCACGGCAGGATCATCTGGCCTATCTGACCGAGCCACAGGGGTAACGGCCTCAGGCCATCTGGCCCGCTCACTCTGCGCGCGAAAAATCGAGATAAAAAAACGGGAGGCAACAGCCTCCCGTTTGGATTTGAGCGGACCAGCTTTGAACGGGCCATGGCGACCCGAACAAGGGATAAACCGGCTTATTTCACCAACTTGCCCAGCACCCGCTGCAACAGGCGGATGCGTGGTTCGATGCTCTCCAGCAGCAGGAACTCCGCCTCCGAGTGGAAACCGCCCCCCATGGGGCCGAAGCCATCCAGCGACGGCACCCCCGCGGCGGCGGTGAAGTTGGCATCCGAGCCGCCACCGGCCTCCAGCCAGTTGAAGGGGATCCCCTCCTCCTTGGCTGCCGCCTCCACCAGTGCCATCAGCGCCTCGGTGTCACCGCTCGGGCGCATCGCCGGCTTGAAGGTCTGGCGATCCACCTCGACCCGACAACCCGCGAGGAAGGGGTTGTTGGCCATAAAGGTGAGCCGGTCGTGTACCGCAGCGGCCTCTTCGTTGCTCCAGAAGCGCAAATCCACGATCGCCTCGGCAAAGTCCGGCACCACGTTGACACCGGTGCCGCCCTGTACCACGCCGACGTTCATGGTGGTGCCCGTGGTCATGTTGACCTGCTCGTTGATGGCCAGCACCCAATGCGCCAGCTCGGTGATAGCAGAGACACCTTCGGTCAGGGCCGAACCGGCGTGGGACGCCTTGCCGTGGAAGGTGATGCGGTACTTGGCATTGCCCTTGCGGGCGCTGATGAGATCCCCGTTGGGACGGGCTGCCTCGGCCACCAGCACGCAGCCGCTCTGTTTGGCCTTCTCCACCAGCCAATCTTTCGACCAGGGGGAGCCAATCTCTTCGTCGCAGTTGTAGCAGACCAGCACCTTGAGCTTGGCAAGCAATGCCGGATCCATCTCTTTGAGGGCATACCAGATAGAGAGCAGGCCGCTCTTCATGTCCGACACACCGGGACCAAAGGCTTGATTGCCTTCGATTTTCAGCGGGCGCTTGGCCGCCGTCCCCTCGGGGAAGACGGTATCCATGTGGCCGCACAGCATCACATCGTAGTGATCGGCACCCGGCGCATTGGTGATCTCGAGGCAGGGGCCGCACTCGGCAGCAAACTGGTGGCGGGTCACCTGCCAACCGATGGCCTCATATTTCTCGGTCATGATGTCGGCCACTTTCGCTACCCCGGCCGGGGTGCGAGTACCGCAATCGAGGTTGATGAGCGGGGCCAAATCGGCCAGATAGCTATCGAGGGAAAACGGGCTCTTTACAACTGTCATTATCTTCTCCATGCAACAATCAGCATTGATGGCCGATCGTCTATTGCAACAATGCGACACAGTGAGAAAAAGGCGGGCAGCCATGCCACCCGCCCGACCGGTAAATTCCAAACACCACTACATAACCCACATCACTACATGAACAGCAGATAATTGAGGGTCAGCGCCGTCACCAGCGCCCCCGCCATCGGCACGCTGGTGCGCTTGACCACGGTAAAGGGCGATACCTTGGCAATCCCCGCACAGGCGATCAGCACAGCCGCGATGGGAGAGACGGTACGGCCGATACTGGAAGCGAGCTGCATCGGCAGCAGCATGGTCACCGCCGGTACGCCAAACTTGGCTGCCACCGCCGGTGCCAGGGTCGAGAAGCTGAGGAACGCCGCGTTGCCGGAGCCCATGATGACCGCCGCTACCATGATCAGCGCCACCATCACCAGCGTCATCAGACCGCTGCCGATACCGGCATTGCTGGCAGAGTGCAGCAGGGTATCGATGGCGCCGATGGCCTTGAGGGATTCGGCAAACAGCTCGGCACAGACGATGAGCGCCACCACGGGGCCAAACACCTTGCCCATGCCGTCGAGGAAGCTCGACAGCCCGGCAAACGCGGTACGCACCGAGCGGCTACGCAGCAGCTCGCACAGCATGCCGATAAAGACCGACAGCAGCATGGCCACCTCCACGCTCATCTTGATGTCGCTCACCAGCAGCTTGGAGAAGGTCATCATCAGCACGAAGGGGATGATCGGCAGCAGGGCATACCAGGTGGGGGCCTGCACGCTCTCGGTGCCCTGCTCGTCCAGCTCGGCGTGATCGCCGCGATGCAACGCAGGATCCCAACCATCCTTGCGATCGCAGTGACGCTGCCAGAAGAAGTGCAGCACCATGGTCACCAGCAGCATAGGGGCCACCAGCCAGATTTGGTAGTCAACGAAATAGCTGGTCGGATCCATGCCGGATTGACCGGCGGAGAAGATGGCGTTGGTCTGGGTCGGGCCAATTTCAAACGCCTGGGAGGTGGCGATGACGCCACAGGCGGAGGCCGGGCTGATGCCGAGGTTGCGCATCACCGGATACATGGTGACCATCAACAGCAGGCCAAGGCCGGTAGCGGAGGTAACGAACAGGGAGACGAATACCGCCACCAGATAACAGATGGAGAGCATCAGGTAGCTGGACTGGATGCCCGCCACCGGTTTGACCGCCACCCGCACCAGCGCCTGGGAGGCCCCGATATGGGACATGTAGGTGGCAAAACCCGCCACAGCCATGATGGTGAGGCCAAGTCCCGCCGCGCGGTAGGAGAAGATCCCCTTGAACACTTCGAACAGGTCGAACAGGGCGAAACCGGTGCTCTTGTCAGCGGGGAGAATGGGGTGCAGCCCCAACCAGTAGGCCACTGCAAAAATGGCCATGCCCGCCAGCGCCAACACCGCCTGCGGGTTGTAATCCTTGATAATGCCGTAGACCACGGCGACCAGAACGAGCAAGACGAATAAAAGTTCCAATATTCACTCCTGATAAATTTATCGAAGAGCGAAATCTAGTGATCTGACCACTGTTTGCCTTTGATCCCTATCAATAAAGGTGCCGTCACCGTGATTCATTAGCATAATATGTCGACCATGTAACAATTTTTCGTTATTTCAACTGCCGGAAAACCTTTATCACCCCATATCCGGGAATTGTGTGACGCGACTCCCCTCTTTTTTGCGTTGGATCAACATATGACGGCGCCGAACTGGCGAAGATGCGCTTCGACACATAGCGACCATTTCGCGCCGGAGAGAGTTATGACAAGCCAAGCCACCGCAGGTGCTTCGACCTGCGACTACAAGCTGTGGGACATCCTCGTCGAGTCTGCAAAGGAACGCACTACCATTCGTTACTCCAAACTGGCCAAGCAGGCCGGGCTGGAGCAGTGCCAGGATGAACTGCGCACCCTGCTGCAACGCATCCGCATGTACTGCACCGAAAACAACCTGCCGATCCTCTCCGCCATCGTGGTGGACGACGTGGGCAAATACACTGGCCTCTCTTCCAGCCTGCCTGATGCACCCTGGGAACGGGCCCGGGTCTTTGACCATGAGTGGACCACCCTGCACTGATTGAGGTGCTTGATAATGCCGACCAAAACGCGCCCGCTGGCGCGTTTTGGCTATCTGGCGTTTGCCCTTTCTCTTTTTCTCCTGCAATAGCGGCTTTTCTCCGCAATCACCATCCCATCGGGCATACCCACCGCACTGCTTCTGATCTTGATCTCAAAATCGCCGTTCAGGTGTGACCAGTCCCGGTAAAACCCGCGAGCCGGACCATCGGCGTTGCCATGCGATCGCCACAATGCCAGAATCGGGCCCTTGCACTGTGTTGATTCGGATTTTCGGGACGCGGCCCACGGCCAGCGCCCACAAGAGAAGGACTCCCCATGGCCATCACCCTCTATGGCATCAAGAACTGCGAGCTGTTTTTTATAAATATGCCGTAAAAAAAAGGCCTAAACATAATCTGTTCAGGCCTTTTCAGACTGCTTAGGTTTAGGCACAACTAGCGATGAGATTAGTGGCCATATGTTGGTAAGCAGCCCGTAGATCACGTATCTGATCAAGTTGGTTTTGAGCCCAATTACCACGATCCCGCAGAGTAGAAACCGGACGGTGTTGATCAAGAGCTGCTATCGGGGCACTTAACCAAATGGAATTTTGAATCAGAGTGTTCATGTCTTCAATCTGACCAAGTTGTCCATTGGCTGGCAGTGTTGGCGAACATGCAACTTTTGGATTAGCAATAAGATTGGTGTCTATAGAGTCCTGCACTCTATCGTGATGCACCCTATCCGCCCGAATCAAATCGCCGCTACGAGTATCGAATCCATTAAAAACCCAACCCGCAAACTTGCATTGTCCTAAATTGTCAAAGCCAGTGAACTGCGGGTTAGCTGCTTTGAAAGCCGCCAAACCTTGCTGCCATTGGTTCAAGAACATTGGAAGCATCTGTCCTATTAAACTGATGCAATAGGCACTGTAAGTATCAGATGTGCACGGTACTATCACATAGGATGATGAATACAGTGCAGCTCTTACCAAAGCACCAAATGACGGCGGAAGGTCAACCAGCACATAGTCAAACTCTGCACCGATTTGATCTTCGGCAGCCTTTACCATGTGGGTCAAGGCTACGTATTTTGCTAACCCAGTCCCTGTCAGTAAATCCGCACCGACATTTAAGCTTTCTGAAAAGATGTTCAGCCAGAAGTCGCCAGCAATGAGGTGAACATTGGGTGAAGTATGTGGGCCTTGATGCAGGAATACTTGCTGCCCACCAGTACCTTGTAGCAGCAATTGCAGAAAAGCCCTCACAGTTTGGCCGTAAGGATGTTGAGCATTCGGTAGTGTGTTTGCAAAACCCTGCTCACCCATGATGGCAATGGAGAGATTGCACTGAGGATCGAAGTCGATAACCAGAACCCTGTTCCCCATGCGGCCAAGTGTATCGGCCAAATACCAAGTGGTGGTTGTTTTTCCTACACCACCTTTGTTATTGAAAACTGAAACAATTTTTGTCACTAGAATCTCCAAAGGGATTATTACGGCCCCTATTTTTATGAATGAATCTGTGAGTCAGCACCTAGAGCATCCTATAAACACTGGATGTACTGATCCCCAGACGCTTTGCTACAACAGTTTTGGGAAGCCCTTGTGATAAGAGGTATTGCACCTCATCCCGCTTCTCCATCGCTGTCGGCTTGCGGCCTTTGTAGACCCCTTTGGCCTTCGCCAAGGCGATCCCTTCCGCCTGACGCTCTAGCATGATTTCCCGCTCGAACGTGGCGATGGCCCCGATCATGGTCAGCATCAGCTTACCCGTTGGTGTAGCCGTATCGATGCCCAGATTCTGGATTTGCAATGTTACCCCTTTGGCGTGTAGCTGGTCTGTGATCTCCAGCAAGTGACGGGTGTTTCGAGCGAGTCGATCCAGCTTGGTCACTTTGAGCACGTCCCCTGAGCGGGCAAATTCGAGCATTGCCTGTAGTTGTGGCCTATCCGTCTTGTTACCGCTTACCTTCTCGTTAAAGACTTTTTCGCACCCCGCCAGAGCTGTCAGTTGCTGCTCCAGCGATTGCCCCGTGGTCGAGACACGGGCATACCCGATGATTGCCATGATGGCCTCCCAATAGGCTCAAGACCCAGCAAGAAAAACGTGTCAAAACTCATATTCCAACCCGTGTGGCAGGGGTTGCCGAGGGGCTTCCGGTCTGTCACACGGGCATGGTCTATTGAGCGTCCGGCTCCTTTGGCGGGGTCGGCGGTGTCTGCATCGAGTTGACGGCCTCCTTGATGAGGACGCCTAAGGCTGCCAGCAGTGCCGCCTCCAACGCTTTCAGTAACGGGTTTCCTTGCTGCTCATTCATACGCCTGCTCCTTGCTGGATGGCTCCCGACAAGGGGCCAGATGTGATGTATTCCATGGGATTCTCCTATGGTGTTGCTCTCATCTGTCTTATACCGGCGTGGAGTCTGAATGTTGCCTGCTCGTTTTCCTTGTGCTGGTGGGGTTCGGGATTGTTTTTTCAGGGCCGCCAACGGGGCGGGTTCGTTGCTATCTTCTTGATTTGTCTCCTTCGGGTGGCTGGTAAGCTCCCCCCTCGGTGCAGTAAATAGATAAGAGTCTGAGTAACTAAACGGGTATATATATCGGGCTGGAACAGCTGGAACACCAGACACATGCCGCCAAAAAGCCCATGAACACGCTGCTGGATGTGTCGATGAGACTCAAATCGACCAGACACATCACCCCGAAATGTGTCGATTGGCAGTCACTCGCGGCGGGGTCAGACGGTAATACGACAACTTGTCGCTATGCCCATCTATCAATCGCCAATCGAGCCGAGCAGCAATCTTCTTCAAATCGCGTTTGGGCTGAGAGGCGTAACGCAGATATCCGGTAGGATCGCAGGTATAAGCACTCTGTGCAGACTTCAACGTGATATAGATATGCCCCTCCTCCTGTCGCCATTTCATCACTTCCAGCAGCCCTTGCAGGTACTCCTCCACGCTTAGGATGCGTCCCTGAGTCCGGCAAATGGTAGCCCACAGCTCTTGCTCCTCATGGCGAATCCTGAGCGGTCTGATGCCCGTCTGCTGCTTGATGTAGGCATCACGCTGCTGGTCTGCTTGGCTGTTCGCTGGCTCCAGATGATAGGCTTCGTCAAACTCCAGCAAGTACGCCTCCTGCCGGATCGGTTTGTCAAAATACTTTCCGTCTGGGTCGAACCACTGCAAATCGACTCGGAAATCTATTCGGTAAGGGCCGCAAGAGAACTGCGGGATCACCTCAATTCGCAAACCCGGCTGCTGTTCTTCAAAATAAGCAAGCAGCGAAACTAGGTACTCTGTGTAAAATGCTGCCTCATAGCGGCTCTGACCTTCCTCTCGTGGTAATGATTGTCCGGTCAACCGCTCGATCTCCGCTATCAACGCTGCGTTCAGGTGAGAGCTGGGGCCATAGGTCAACACAGCCAAGGCTTGCAAGGGAGTCCACGTCCCCAATCCATTATCCGGTTCAGGAACCTCCGGCAGGTCGAGCCCCTGCACCTGCCGGATGTTGTTGATAGCCCGCCTGACGTACTGACTGTACCGACCATTGAAGCCAGGTATCTGTGACAGCAATGATCTTGGGTCGATGCTCCCCTGTGAGTGGTGCCCAACAAAGATGCCTACCACGTCCAACTCCCCTTGTAATGCCTTCACTTTGACTCTTGTAAACTCAAGTCCTCAAACTCATCATCCAGACCGCTGGACACATCTTTCCGGTGGAGATCATATTCCTCGAGCTCGCCCTTCACCCACGCAGCATCAATGTAGGGATCTTCCGAGATTGTCCTTAACAACTCCTCCCCGCTGAGATCTCTAACGCTACTGCCTGTTAGCTTGGGCTTAAAAGCCTGCTCAAGTACGATTGAGCCATCAATGTCCTTAAACACAGCAGCCAGATCAAAACCGTCATAGTGAAGCCTGATTTCTTGTAGAACAGCCTTCAGTTGAGCATTGAATTGTTGTCGCTGCTCTGTGCTTTTCAAGTCCTCAGGTTGAATCAACCGACCCAGCGTTTTTTGTGATAGCTCTCTATCCATGATTTCGCTTTCAAGCTGAGCTATGTGCTCTTCTAACGCTTGGCAATTCGCTTTATGTGATAGAAATATCTCACGAAAATCAGCGTCATCATCGTTGTCCACCATGGATTCGGCTGCCTTTTTTCTCTTCTTGATCCCAATTTCAAGCTGCATTTGAAGCTCAGCCAATTCCTCTTTGAGTGCTACTGTCTTGGCATCCTCAGGCCGTCTTTGTTTCATGACTTCTGATAACAAGCTAGCCGCTTGTAACAACTGAAGTTCAATCTTCTCATGGAGCAGGTTAGGTAACTTGCATCCTGCAACCTGACGCATAGGGCAAATGAGGTAATTTCGGGGGCTTCCTGCTTTTCCCTTGTTGTTGAAACGAAGAGGCTCTCCACACTGGCAGCGAAGCACACCGCTGAAAAGGTTGTTAAACCGTCCTTTACGGTAGGAACCACTATGGTTGTTTCTTTGGCTGATAATGTGGTGCACATCCTTGAATAAAGACCTGCTCACTATCGCGGGGTAATAGCCGACTATTGGTTCCCCATCAGGGATCCGCTCACCCTTCTCGATGATATGCGGCTGGAATTCGCCGATAACCGCTCGACTCTTGATGACAGCCTGAATCCCAGCCGGACGCCAGTCAGTCACCTTACCGAAGGTCTTGTATCCCTTACTCCTGAAAGCCTTGGCGATTTGCTCATAACCACAACCTGATTTAGCCATCTCAAACATTTCATTCACAATCGCAGCTCGTTCGGCTATAGGAACGATTTGGCCCTCCTCCCATTGCAACCATGAAGGCAAACGGGAGTTTTTCATCACCTTATTGTTTTCTCTGGCCTGCTTGCGTCCATTCTCCCAAGCTTTGCGACTACGATCACTTTTTACTTCTGACTCATTGTTCGCTCGAACCATGAACATGATAGAAAGCAACAGGTTTTGCGTCTCAACCTGCCCTTTGCGATACACAGCCTTGTCGTCAAGCGTAACGACAACGACACCTGCATTGATAAGGCCAAGGAACTGGCCTAGAGCCTCCTCCACCGCCTGCCGACTCAGGCGATCCACTGATTCCACCAGTAGGTAAGACCCCTGCTCAATAGCCCCGCTTTTCACTGCCTCCAAGAAGCGGCCTAACGCACCTTCTGTCATGTTAGCGCCACGGTATGCACTGATCCCATGGTCGTCAATCGTCTCCTCCACCAGCGTTAGATTGTGCTCTGCACAGTACTCTTTGGCCTTTGCAAGCTGACGACGATAGCTATCTCCTTGGGCTTGTTTAGGGGTACTGAACCGAATGTAAGAGTACGCCTTCGGGGGATGGCTCATGACAAATCCTCTGGTTTTACCTGCCCACAAGGCGGGTAAACAAGGTGGAAAACTAAGGTAAGAAGAGGCTATCACCAATGCGGCGCTTTCATCAATAATCATCAAAGTTATTTTTGACCACGAAATTGATGACCACCATAATGAGCTACCCCGGCAGATGACCGACCTCCCGCAGCTACGTTTCCCTGCATGGTGATCGCCTGTATGCTACTGCCCATCAAACGGAACACGGTGAACCCCATGGAAAACAAGAGCGAATGTAAAGTCGTACTCTACGGCATTTCCCCCAAGAACTGCGACACCATCAAGAAAGCCCGCAAGTGGCTGGATGAGGCCGGTATCGACTACCGCTTTCACGACCACCGCACCGACGGCCTGAATCCGGACGATCTGGACAGCTGGCTGGCAAAACTCGGCTGGGAAGCCTTGCTCAACAGCCGCGGCACCACCTTCCGCGCCCTGCCGGATGAGGCCAAACAGGGGCTCGACACTACCAAGGCGCGCGCCCTGCTGCTGGAACATCCGGCCATGATCAAGCGCCCGCTGCTCGACCGTGACGGCGAACTGACCCTGGGTTTCAAGGCTGATCACTACCAATCCCTCTTCTCCCGTTAAGGACAACTAAGGACAACTGATGTCGGATGTCATCGCACTGGCCAAGGATCTGATCCGCCGCCCCTCCGTTACCCCCCTCGATGAAGGGTGCCAGACCCTGATGGCGGAGCGCCTCGCCAAGCTCGGGTTTGTCATCGAGCCCATGGTGTTTGAAGACACCACCAACCTCTGGGCCCGTCGTGGCAGCGAGGGGCCGCTGTTCTGCTTCGCCGGTCACACCGACGTGGTGCCCGCCGGGCCGCAGGACAAATGGCACACCCCGCCGTTCGAGCCGACCATCAAGGATGGCGTGCTCTATGGCCGCGGCGCCGCCGACATGAAGGGCTCGCTGGCTGCCATGGTGGTGGCGGTCGAGCGCTTCGTGGCCGAGCATCCGGATCACACCGGGTCCATCGCCTTTCTCATCACCTCCGATGAGGAGGGGCCCTTTATCAATGGCACCACCCGGGTGATCGACACCCTGGAGGCCCGCAACGAGAAGATCCGCTGGTGCATCGTCGGCGAGCCCTCCTCTACCGCCGTGGTAGGGGATGTGGTGAAGAACGGCCGACGCGGCTCCATCACCGGCGATCTGTTGGTGCGCGGAGTGCAGGGCCATGTGGCCTATCCCCATCTGGCGGACAACCCCATTCACAAAGCCGCGCCAGCGCTGGCGGAACTCGCCGCCACTGTGTGGGATGAGGGCAACGCCTACTTCCCCCCCACCAGCTTCCAGATCGCCAACATCTCGGCCGGCACCGGCGCCTCCAACGTCATTCCGGGCGAGCTGCACGTCCAGTTCAACTTCCGCTTCAGCACCGAACTGACCGACATGGATATCCGCGAGCGAGTCGAAGCGCTGCTGGATAAACATGGCCTCGATTATCAGCTGAACTGGACCCTCTCCGGCCAGCCATTCCTCACCGACACCGGCGCGCTGCTCGATGCCGCCGTGGCGGCCATCGAGGCGGTGAACGGTCAGCGACCGGCCCTGCTCACCACCGGCGGCACCTCCGACGGGCGCTTTATCGCCCCCACTGGCGCCGAGGTGATTGAGCTTGGCCCCGTCAACGCCACTATTCACAAGGTGAACGAGTGCGTGAAGGCGGACGATCTGGATCTGCTGGCGGACATGTATCAAGGGGTGCTCGAGAGATTGCTGGCATGACGCAGGAACAACTACTGGGGCTCGACGAGAGCCACCTTATTCTGGTGGGGCGCGGCCCCCATCGTCTGACTGCCGCCACCGCGGCGGCCTTCAACGACATGCAGGTGGCGGCCGCCTATGAGGGGTTCAACCTGCAGGCGGCCTCCAGCTGGCGGGGCTTCGAGCGCCAGCTCGCCATCTGGAATGGCAAGTGGCGCGGCGAACGGCCACTGCTCGATGCCAACAGCCAGCCCATCGATGCCCTGCAACTAAGCGAGGTGGAGCGGCTGCACGCCATTTTGCGCTGGAGTGCCCTGCCCGGCACCAGTCGTCACCACTGGGGGACCGATCTCGACATCTACGACCCGGACTGTTTGCCTGCCGATACCAAACTGGCACTGGAGCCCTGGGAGTATGAAGCCGGGGGCTGGTTTGCAGATCTCAGCGAGTGGCTCAGCGACCATATGAGCGACTTCGGCTTCTTCCTCCCTTATGCCAAGCCGGTCGGGGCACAGAGCGGGGTCGCCTACGAGCCCTGGCATATCAGCTTCTCGCTGGAGTCCGATGAGCAGCGGCTCGATCCCGCGGCACTGGCGCTTTGTCTGCAACAGGCGGATATTGAAGGCAAGTCGACCATATTGGCCAACCTTGATGAAATTTTGGCCCGTTATGTCACCACCTGTCCTGACGAAAGGAAAATCCCATGAATCTCTGGCTGTGGATAGGGTTGCCGCTGCTGTTCCTGCTCGGGTTGTTTCTCAATGCCATCAAAGACATGAAACGGCTGGAGAAGCAGTTGCCCAACTACAAGGACAAGATCCGCGAAGTGAAGGATGACGAGGACGACTGAATCCCGCCCCATCCCGTGGGGAGCGCCCTTGTGCTCCCCTCTCCCTCTGCTGTGCCGTTTCACTTTTCCCCGCCATCTCCTCCCTGCGCATCCTGAAATCGACGCTCCTTTGACTCCGCTTTCGTTAACCCCGTCACTGTCAGAATATGGCGCGGCCATGCTGAAAAAAGGGATGAAAAATGTAAGAAAGTGCAAATTGATGCACAAATAAGCCACACAAGGGGGGCCTAACTGCATATAATGTGCCTACTTTGCACATTACCAGGAAGGAGTTCGCCCTTGGATGCCGCTACCATCAACAGTTTCTTTTTTGTCGCTGCCCTGTTGGTGGGAGCCAGCGTACTGTTGAGCGCCCTCTCTTCCCGCCTCGGTATTCCCATTCTGGTTATCTTCCTCGCCGTCGGCATGCTGGCCGGTGAGGATGGCCCAGGTGGTATCCACTTCGCTGACTACTCCATCGCCTATCTGGTGGGCAACCTGGCGCTTGCCATCATCCTGCTCGACGGCGGCATGCGCACCCGGGTCTCCTCGTTCCGGGTGGCGCTCTGGCCTGCCTTGTCGCTCGCTACAGTCGGGGTGGCTATCACCACCGGCCTGACGGGGCTCGCCGCCGCCTGGCTGTTTGACCTCAACCTGATGCAGGGGATGCTGATCGGCGCCATCGTCGGCTCCACAGATGCGGCGGCAGTCTTCTCCCTGCTCGGCGGACGCAGTCTGAACGAGCGGGTGAGCGCCACCCTGGAGATAGAGTCAGGCAGCAACGACCCCATGGCGGTGTTTCTTACCGTCACCCTGATCGAGGTGCTCGCCACAGCCCAGCAAGGGCTGGATGGGGGCTTCCTGCTGCTGCAACTGGTCAAGCAGTTTGGACTTGGTGCCGGGATTGGCCTTGGCGGCGGCTGGTTGCTGTGGCGCCTCATCAACACCGCCCGTCTGGCGCCGGGGCTCTATCCACTGCTCACCGTCAGCGGCGGCCTGCTGATCTTCGCCCTCACCACGGCGGTCGGTGGCAGCGGCATTCTCGCCATCTATCTCACTGGTCTCTTGCTCGGCAACCTCGCCCTGCGCAGTCGCAGCACCACATTGTCGGTGCTGGACGGTCTGACCTGGCTCAGCCAAATCGGCATGTTTCTGGTGCTGGGGCTGCTTGCCTCCCCCCACAAGCTGCTGCCCATCGCCCTGCCCGCGCTGGCGCTGGCGATGTGGATGATCCTGTTTGCCCGCCCGGTGTCGGTCTGGATCGGGCTGCTGCCGTTCAAGAACTTCGCCCCCCGCGAGCGCTGGTTTATCTCCTGGGTTGGCCTGCGCGGCGCCGTGCCCATCATTCTGGCGGTGTTCCCCATGATGGCGGGGCTGCCCAACGCCCAGCTCTACTTCAACGTCGCCTTCTTCGTGGTGCTGGTCTCGCTGATTTTGCAGGGCAGCTCGCTACCGCTGGCATCAAAACTGGCGCGGGTGGAGGTACCTGCACCACCGTCCCCCATCAACCGCTCCGGACTCGAGATCGATCTCGACAGCCAGTGGGAGACCTTCGTCTACCAGCTGGGGGAGGAGAAGTGGTGCATCGGCTCGCCACTGCGGGATCTGCAGATGCCTGCCGGCACCCGGATCTGCGCCCTGTTTCGCGGCCGCGAGCTGCTCCACCCCTCGGGCAGTACCTGCCTGCAGGCCGATGACATCCTCTGTGTGATCGGTCACGAACGCGACCTCCCTGCCCTCGGCCAGCTCTTTAGCCAAGCGCCGGAGCAGGATCTCGGCCCCCGCTTCTTCGGTGACTTCCTGCTGGAAGCAGCCGCGCGGCTGGTGGATCTCGCCCCTCTCTACGGGCTGGATGTGAGCGAGGTGGCGGATCAGACACTGGGCGATTTTATTGCCAGCCAGTTGGGCGATAATCTGGTGGTCGGTGACAACATCGAATGGCAGGGCCTGATCTGGACCGTGGCCGAAATGGACGAGAGCGTGCCGAGCAAGATCGGGGTGCGCTTTCAGGAAGAGGACCCGGTCTGACCGACCGTCCCGTATCAAGTCCCCAGCAAGAAGGGAGAGAGTTATGCCATATCAAAGTTTGCTGTCCGGCCCCCTGCCCCCCGCTGCCAATCTGGGGGTCATTGAAGGCTTTTTTGGCAAGGGATGGAGCTGGCAGGCCCGCGCCCGCTACGCCCAGTGGCTGCCACGCCACGGTTACGGCTTCTATATCTACGCCCCGAAAGAGGACGGCTATCTGCGCAAGCACTGGGCCCTCCCCTGGCCCGAGCAGCAGCTGGCCGATCTCTCCGAGCTGGCGCGCCAGTGCCGCGCCAACGGACTCGCCTTCGGGGTGGGCTTGAGCCCCATGGGGGCGCATCACGACTACGAGCGGCAGCGTCCAGCGCTGCTTGAAAAAGTGCGCCTCATCGACGAGATGCTGCAGCCTGACATTCTGGCTGTGCTGTTTGACGACATGAAGGGGGATACCCCGGATCTGGCCCGTCACCAGCTCACCATCGCCCACGACATCGCGGCCCACAGCAAGGCGACCCGCCTCATCTTCTGCCCCAGCTACTACTCGACCGATCCGGTGCTAGAGAAGGTGTTTGGCGCCATGCCTCCCCGCTATCTGGAGGAGCTTGGCGAGCAGCTCGATCGCCGTTTCGAGATCTTCTGGACCGGCCCCAAGGTCTGCTCCAGCGAATATCCGGCCAGCCACCTCAAACAGGTGACCGAACTGCTCGGCCGCAAGCCGTTTCTGTGGGACAACTACCCGGTCAACGATGGCAGCAAGGCGAGCAGCTACCTGCACCTGCGCGCCTTCGAGAATCGCCCTGCCGAGCTGGCGGATCTGCTCGCCGGCCATGCGGTCAACCCGATGAAGCAGGCGGCGCTCTCCGCCCTGTCCCTCGCTACCCTGCCAATGAGCTACCGGCTCGGCAAACAATACGACCCCGACAAGGCGCTGCATGCCGCCCTCAACGCCACCTGCGGCCCGCAGATCTCGGCGATGATCGAGGCCGACCTGCCGCTGTTTCAGGATCTGGGGCTGGCACAGCTCACCTCCGAGCAGATTGCCGCCCTCAAGGCGCGCTACCTGCCGTTTCGCGACCAATCCTGCGTTGACGAAATCGTGCGCTGGCTGGACGGGGAGTATGTGTTCGACCCCGACTGCCTGACCGATTAAACCACCCCCTGCGGGGGCAGAAAGGAGGTTGTATGGATGCACACCTGCTTTACCAGAATCTGGCGGTGATCGCCGCCTTCTTGCTGGTCTACAGCCTGATCGCGGGGCGCTTTGAATCAAAACTGGTCAACGGCCCCCTGCTCTTTCTGCTGACCGGCTGGCTACTGGGACCCGGTGGGCTGGAGCTGCTCTCCCTCTCTATCGACAGCGCCGGCATCAAGCTGCTGGCCGAGCTGACTCTGGTGATTGTGCTGTTCAACGATGCCGCCAACACCAACTGGCAGGTATTGCTGGCCAACCGCCAACTCCCCATCCGGCTTTTGCTGATTGGCCTGCCCCTCACCCTGCTCTGTGGCGCCCTGTTTGGCCACTGGATCTTCCCCGACCTGCCACTGCTGGAGATGGCTATCCTCTCCACCATTCTTGCCCCCACCGATGCGGCGCTCGGCAAGGCGGTGGTAAGCAACCCCGCGGTGCCTGCACCTGTGCGTGAAGGGCTCAATCAGGAGAGCGGCCTCAACGACGGCATCTGCGTGCCGGTACTGCTTCTACTGCTGGCCCTTATCGCCCCCACAGAGCAGCACGCAGGCACCGCCACCCTAGCTATCACCCTGATGCTGGAGGAGATCGGCATTGGCCTGCTGGTCGCCTTTGTGCTGACCAGCCTCACCATCCGGCTGTTGAAAATCTCCTATCTCAACGGCTGGCAACTGCCGCTCTGGCGCCAGCTCACCATGCCGGGGCTGGCCCTGCTCTGCTTTGCGCTGGCCCAGACTCTGGGGGGCAGTGGCTTTATCGCCGCCTTTGTCGGCGGCCTCTTTATCGGCCACCGGCTCGGCGAGCACAAGCACGCCTATATGGACAGCTGCGAAGGCTACGGCGACCTGCTCTCCGTGGTGATCTGGATGGTGTTTGGTGCCACCCTGATGCCCATTCTGCCGGAGCTGTTGCACTGGCAATACTGGCTCTATGCCATTGCCAGCCTCACCCTGCTGCGGATGGTGCCGGTTTGGCTGAGCCTCATCGGTACCGGCCTCAAGCCGGAGCTCAAGCTCTTTATCGGCTGGTTCGGCCCGCGGGGCCTTGCCAGTATCGTCTTTGCGGTGATGGTGCTGCAAAACGAGCCCTCCCTGATTGGCCAACGCCCCATCATCGCCACCGTGCTCTGCACCATCATCCTGAGCGTCATCCTGCATGGCCTCTCCGCCAACCCCTGGGTCGAGCGCTTCAAACCGCGCTGAGCCACCCGACGCCCATTAAAAATGCCACCGACCGGTGGCATTTTTCTTGTCTGGTGCGGGTCACTGACAGCGCTTAACCAAGCGCCAGCCAGACCCCCACTCCCAGCATCAGGGTACCGGCAATGCGGTTCATCAGGGTGACGTTGCCGTTCTTGGCGAGGAAGTGGCGCAGGGTGCGGCCGCCGCTGGCGTAGAGCAGCAGGCAGGAGAACTCGATGATCAAAATCAGCGCCACCAGCGCGGTGATCTGCGGCGCCATCGGTCGGCTGGCCGAGATAAAGGGGGGCAGCAGGGAGATCATGAAGGCCCACCCCTTGGGGTTGGCGATGGCGGTGACAAAGCCCTGCAGCGCCAGCCCCATGGCACTAGTCTGTTGACCGGCCGAGAGATCCGCCGGAATGGCCATCTTCCCCTTGGCCTGCCACATCTGGATGCCAAGCCACACCAGATAGGCGCCCCCCACATATTTGAAGGCGGCGAAGATGGCCGGATAGTTGAGCATGATGGCTGCCACCCCGATCACCGAGAGCACCGAGACCAGCCCGACACCGATCAGCTCCCCCCACATCATGTGCAGGGTGCGGCGCACCCCCAGGCTCATCCCCAGCGTCATCGACAGGGTCATGCACATGCCGGGGGTCACCGAGACAAAGAAAAAGGTCGGGATAAACAGAGCCAGAATGGCCGGATCGATCCAGCTGGACACAACACACCTCCATATGACGAGAGCGGGAAATCACGAAAACGGGACAGGATTGACACAACCCAGCCAGTTGTACCACATATTCAGGGGATAAAGCGCTCAATCATGCCTAAATGGCTCCTTTCTCACAAGAAAAAACCTTTTCTTCAGCACATTTCAGCAATAAAAGCCTGTGACAGCTCCTGACGTACATGTGTAAGATGTCGGCTCCTCCAATTCCGGATTAGAGCCACTTATGTCATTGAATAATCTATCAATACGCGTTCAGGTCTTGATACCTTTGCTGCTGGCCAGCCTGCTGATGATGGTGATGATCGCCATCAGTAAACAGGGTTTGGATGAAGCCATCAATGACATAGATGAGACGACCCAGAGCGTGGTCCAGCACAAGGACGATATTGCCAAACTGATCCACGCCACCTACCGGCTGCGCACCAGCGCCATCTATGGCCTCTACGATGCCAAGCTGTTTGCCGCACTGCCCGCAAACCTCAACAGCGCCGAGCAGGAGATCAACGCCATTCTCGGCCGTCTGGTGCTCCCCGGTGCCGAGCAGGATAACCGGCTGGTCGCTGCCGCCCTGCAGGCCTACCTCAGCCATACCCGCAGCAACATGCTGCCACTGCTGGCGCAAAAACATCAGGGTGGCGGCGATCCGGTCGCCTACGAGGCGGCTCGCCTCCATTTCCGCGAGCTGGGTGAACAGCTGATCAAGCAGATAGACAGCATGTCCGCCCATATCAACCAGCTGATCCAGCAAGAGCTGGCCGAAGAGCAGGCCCACTACGACGCCACCCTGCTGCGTACCCTGCTGCTCACCGCCGGTACCCTGCTGGCGGCGCTGATCTGTGGCTGGGTCCTCTCCGGGCGCATCGTCAGCCCCATCGGTCAGTTGCAAGAGGTGATGCACGCCGTGGCGCAAGGGCGCTTCAACGTGCGCGCCAAAGCGGAGGGCAACAACGAGCTGACCCGTCTGGCCAAAGATATCAACCTCACTCTGGGGCAACTTGGTAGCACCATCGAGAACCTGACCGGGATCAGCAACAGCGTCGCCTCCGCCGCCACCGAGCTGGCCGCCGTGATGACCCAGTCCGAGGCCAATGCAAAGCAGCAGCACAGCGAGATCGAACAGGTCGCCTCCGCCGTGACCGAACTCTCCAGCACCGCTGACAACGTCAACCACAACGCCGCTGTCGCCGACGAGCTGGCGCGGGATGCCAATTCTCGGGTCGAACAGGGGCTCGCCCTCTTTACCGAAAGCATCGCCGCCAACAGCCGGATGGCGGGCAGTCTGGAAGATGCCGCCGCCATCGTGGCCCAGCTCAAATCCCAGTCCGAGCAGATCGGCAAGGTAATTGAAGTGATTCAGGGGATCTCCGAGCAGACCAACCTGCTGGCGCTCAATGCCGCCATCGAAGCGGCCCGTGCCGGTGAAACGGGGCGCGGCTTTGCGGTGGTGGCCGACGAAGTGAGAATGCTGGCGGCCCGTACCCAGGACTCCACCAAGGAGATCCAGGCCATCATCGAGCGGCTGCAGAGCCAGTCCCAATCCGCCAACAACGGCGTGCAGGAGACTCTGGAGATCCTCAGCCATAACCAGCGCTTGTCGGCTCAGGTACAGGATCTGCTGAGCGGCATTACCGGTGCCGTGCGCCAGATCAACGACGCCAACGCCCAGGTCGCCACCGCCGCCGAGGAGCAGTCCTGCGTTACCGCCGACATCAACCGCAACATCACCAATATTCACGAGATCGTGAGCCAGAGCTCTGCCGGCATCAGCCAGAGCGCCAGTGCCAGCAACGAGCTCTCCCAGCTCGCCGAGCAGCAACGCAAGCAGCTGGCCCAATTCCAGCTGTAAGCGCACAAAGTGAACCAGACAAAAAGGCCCGCAAGGGCCTTTCTTGTTGATGGAGCAATGGCTTTGTCTCTGTTTTAAACGCCATTTTTGGCCGTTGGTGCCATAAGGGGCTGGGCTGCCCTGTCAAATATCGGTATGGTAGAGGCACGTTACTCCCCCTCACGTGAGCACACCATGAGCCTGAGATTCAAGAAACCCGCTTTTATCGCCCTGGGGCTCATCGCCCTCATTTCCGCCGCCTGGCTCGACTACTACCTGCCGGAGCACACCATCGCCACCATCACCGGGGTCGAGGTGAAGCGCACCGACAAGGATGGCCCCATCAGCCAGAAGAACCCGGCTGACGGCCCCACCACCGACGTCTATTACATCTACACCGAGCGCCCCGGCGAGAAGATCCGGGTGTTTCGCAATGAAGATACCGAGTGGGGCTGGCCCTTCTACTTCAAGTTCAACGCCGCCGACGTGCAGGCCAAGGCCAAGTCGATGGAGTTCGAGAAACGCCTGGCCATCATTACCTCCTACGGCTGGCGCGTGAACATGTTCTCCATGTTCCCCAACGTCACCAAGATTGAGAGTACCGAGCCTGACGCCTCCACCTGGAGCTTCTTCCGCTGGTTCTGGTTCGGCCTCTGGGCACTGGTGATGGGCAAGGCAGCCATCGCAACCTGGCGCTACTTCGATCGTCTTGAGGACGAGATATGAGCGAGCCGAGCAAGACCCGCACCAGCTTCTACCGGCGGCTCTACGTGGCCTGGCTGATCAGCCAGGGCACGGATACGGTACCTGCCATCATGGAGGCGACCGGCATGCCGCGCCGCACCGCGCAAGATACCCTGAGCGCGCTGGCCGAGCTCGACATCAGCTGCGCCTTCGAGCAGACCGAGGGGGCTCGCCACCTGCAGGGGCACTACCGCATCAGCGACTGGGGCCCCATCAACCCAGCGTGGATCAAGTCTCAACTGCCGCTTATCAAAGAGACGTTGAGCTATCCCTGATCCGGGAACCGCTCTGCAATCACACTCTGCTTTAAATTAAAGAGGGGCCAGCCGGCAAGGCTGGCCCCTCTATTTCAGGCCGATGGCGTGACAGGTCGCCCTACTCGGGCATGGCCGAATCCTCAAGCTCCCCGTCAGACTCACCGCGGGTGCAGTCGATGATGGAGCGCTTGGGGTTGTTGGGGTCGCGCACCAGCAGGGGCGCCAACCCCTCGTCATGCTTCTGCTCGTCGCCAAACTCGCTGCCGTAGGCGTTGTGGGTCAACCGGCGGGCATTGGCGATGGGAGTATCAACAAAGAGGGCGTGCACTTCGAAGCTGGAGGCTGGCACGATAAAACCGACCACCGGCAGGCCGTGCAGCTCCTCGTGCACCTTGTACCAGGCAAAGCCGTCACTCACCTTGTAGGGGGTATAGTTGGCCAGTTGTAGATTGGCGGGCCTGCCCGTCTCATCCACATAGAGATCGGTAAATTCACAGGTCGCCAGCCCCTGCCATATCCGCTCGAATGGCGTCGCACAGCCCATCAGTTGCAACCCGGCCAGCAGCACCAAGCCTCTCTTCCACATTCCCCGCCCCTTCTTGCAAAAATGAACCGGCGCTCAGTCAAACGCCCGCAGCCGCGTCACCAGCAGATCGATAAAGCCCGGACGATCCAGCCCCAACAATACCAGCGCATTGGCTGGCTTGCCGGTCAGACCATAACGATCCACCACCGTCATCCCCACGGTATGCTCCCCCCGGGTCTCGATATCGACCCGGCACTCGACCCCGTGGAACAGCTCGGGAGCCAGCAACCAGGCAATGGTACAGGGGTCGTGGAGCGGTGCACCAGCAAATCCCCACTTGGGATCCCGATGGTAGATCATGAAAAAGTCGAGCAGCCCGGCCACGCACTGGGCCACCGGATTGGTGATGGCGCGCACCCGCTCGATATCCTCATCCATCACCTGTGCCTCATGGGTCACATCGAGGCCGCACATGGTGATGGGGATGCCCGACTTGAAGACCATATCGGCCGCTTCCGGGTCCACATAAATATTGAATTCCGCGGCCGGCGTCCAGTTGCCGGCCCCTGCGGCGCCCCCCATCAGCACGATGCGAGCGATCTTGCCCTTTAGCTCTGGGTGAGCCGCCAGCAACAGGGCGATATTGGTGAGCGGGCCGGTCGGCACCAAGGTAACCGGCTCCGGGCTCTCGCGCAGACATCTGGCCATCAGCTCGATCCCCGTCATGGCCTGCGGGGCAAAAGCGGGATCCGGCAGTTTGGGACCATCGAGACCCGATTCGCCGTGAACGTTGTCGGCGATGATAAGCTCCCGGGCCAGCGGTTTCGGCGCCCCGGCCGCCACCGGAATATCGTCGCGTCCCAGCAAGGTGAGGATGCGCAGGGCATTGTTGAGGGTCTTGTCCGGCGTCTGGTTGCCCGCGCTGGTGGTAACCGCCTGCACCTTCAGTTCAGGGCTGGCCAGCGCCAGAATGAGGGCGATGGCGTCGTCGTGGCCGGGATCACAATCGAGAATAACGGGCTGTGCCATGGGATGAGTCCTTACAACATAACAGGGAGCCATACCTTAACAAGCAAGCCTCGGATGAACTCGGGAAGGGGTCACAAAACGGGGCCTTATTGCTGACCTGGGCGGTTTGCACGGCACGCCACCTCGCTCAACACGGCTCACTATCAAAAGTTTGCATGGCGTCATGCCGTTCATTTTCCGAGGCTGCGCACCACCCATTCGCCCGGCCGCGCCGGTTCGGGTATGATCGTCCCCCGTTTCCAGCCCGTGTGCCCTATGTCTGTTATCGTCGACACCTTTATTGCCCCGCCCTGCAATGCCGCCATCGAGATCCTGTTTGAGGATGAGCATCTGTTGCTCATCAACAAGCCGAGCGGCCTGCTGAGTCTGTCAGGCAAGAACCCGCAGAACCTCGACTCAGTTCACTATCGACTGGTGCAGGATTTCCCAGGCTGCACCTTGGTGCATCGCCTAGATTTTGGCACCTCAGGCATCATGGTGGTCGCCAGAAACAAGGCCATCAATGCCCTGCTCTGCCAGCAGTTCAGCCAGCGGGCGGTGAGCAAAGCCTACAGCGCCCTGCTGTGCGGTCATCTGATTGAAGACGAAGGGGTTATCGACGCCCCCATCGCCAAGGATCCGGCCCTCTTTCCGCTGATGAAGATCTGCGCCGCCAGCGGCAAACCCGCCCGCTCCCACTATCAGGTGATTGAGCGGCTGGAGTTGCAGATGCAGGGGCAGACCGTGCCTTTGACCCGGGTACGACTGGTGCCGGAGACCGGCCGCACCCATCAGCTGCGCATCCACAGTCAGCTGCTGGGCCACCCCATCCTCGGCTGCGATCTCTATGGTGGCCTGATTCCCCCCGGCTGCGAACAGGCACCGCGGCTGATGCTGCACGCCAGCGAGCTGGATTTTGCTCATCCGGTGAGCGGCGAGCCAATGCAAGTACGCAGTCCAGCGTCGTTTTAGAGGCAATGGCTAGGAACAACAAGTGCGAGTGCGACGGGATCAGTGAAAGGCGTGACGGGAGAGGAAAAGCGGTAAACGGCGGATAAAGATAGGGGCCGCGCTTTCGCAACGGCCCCCACCCCCCACTCTTTGTGGTGCTATCAGATCAGCTTGCGGGCAGCGCCCAGTACGATCTTGATGGCATCAGATTCAGTCTTCGCCATGGTCTCGGCGTTCGGGATCTCTTGCTGGGTACGGTTGACGATAACGCCAGCCACCATACCGGCACGCAGGCCCTGGCTGGAGCACATGGTCAGCAGGGTTGCAGACTCCATCTCATAGTTCAGCACGCCCATGGCTTGCCACTCTTTCATGGAACCCTGGAAACGGCTCACTACACGGCCGGATACGGTGTCGTAACGCTCCTGACCCGGGTAGAAGGTGTCAGAGGAGGCAGTCACACCGATGTGCAGCTTGGAGCCCATCTCTTTGGCGGTGTTCACCAGCGCTGTGGTGCAGTCGAAGTCGGCAACAGCCGGGAACTCCATCGGTGCAAAGTGCAGGCTGGCACCGTCGAGGCGCACGGAACCGGTGGTCACGATCACGTCACCCACGTTCAGGTGCGGCTGGATGGCGCCGGTGGTGCCGATGCGCAGGAAGGTGCGAATACCCAGCTGGGCCAGCTCTTCTACCGCGATGGAGGTGGACGGGCCACCAATACCGGTAGAGCAGATGATCACGGCCTTGCCGTCCATCTCGCCGCGCCAGGTAGTGAATTCACGATGGCTGGCCAGGTGCACCGGGTTATCCAACAGCTCTGCGATACGCTTCACGCGCTCGGGGTCACCGGGGACGATCGCCAGGGTGGCGCCTTGCAGATCCGCTTTCTTCAAACCCAAGTGAAATACATCAGACATATTGGACTCCTGGTTGCCCCCTGCCAGCATGGTCAGGGCACAAGTTAAGATGATTCTTTATGATACTTTCAAGCCTTTACCCCCCTCTTCGGGGAGGCGCCAACTATGGTCGAAAGCGCTTTCCAATTCCTTGAAGCGCCTCACACTTCCACGCATTGACAGTGACAAACATTGCGCAAAACGTTTGCTAACTCAATGAAATAATTGACAAACGTTTTTCTGCGAATCGAGTCAGATGCGAGAAAGTCAAGCCTGGTTCAGCGCTTAATTAACGACTCGTGATCGACCCCGTAAAGTTGTAAACAAGATGCTTTTGTATCCCTTTCTAGATGGTAGCCTGGCTCTTAACTACCACTTAATGGCTAACTATAGGAAGTCCATCATGGCTACATTCAAGTTCTATATTCCCGCTATCAACCTGATGGGTGCCGGCTGTCTGCAAGAGGCTGCCGCCGATATCAAGGGTTACGGCTATCGCAAGGCGCTGATCGTCACCGACAAAATTCTCAACCAGATCGGCGTGGTCGCCAAGCTCACCACCCTGTTGGCTGAACATGGCATTGAAAGCGCAGTTTTCGATGAGACCAAACCCAACCCCACTACCAGCAACGTTGAAGCGGGTCTGACCATGATCAAGGCCAACGGCTGCGACTGCGTCATCTCGCTGGGTGGCGGCTCGCCCCACGACTGCGCCAAGGGTATCGCGCTGGTCGCCGCCAACGGTGGCAGCATCAAGGATTACGAAGGGGTGGATCGCTCCGCCAAGCCACAGTTGCCGCTTATCGCCATCAACACCACCGCCGGTACCGCCTCCGAGATGACCCGCTTCTGCATCATCACCGACGAAGCGCGCCACGTGAAAATGGCCATCATCGACAAGCACGTTACCCCGCTGATGTCGGTCAACGATCCCGAGCTGATGCTGGCCAAGCCGGAGGGTCTCACCGCCGCCACCGGTATGGATGCCCTGACCCACGCCATCGAGGCCTATGTCTCCACCATCGCCACCCCAGTGACCGATGCCAGCGCCGTGATGGCCATCGAGCTGATTGCCAAGCACCTGCGCACCGCCGTTCACCATGGCGATGACCTGCATGCCCGCGAGCAGATGGCCTACGCCCAGTTCCTAGCCGGTATGGCCTTCAACAACGCAAGCCTCGGTTACGTGCACGCCATGGCCCACCAGCTGGGCGGTTTCTATGACCTGCCCCACGGTGTCTGCAACGCCGTGCTGCTGCCCCACGTTCAGGCGTTCAACGCCCAGGTCAGCGCGGCTCGTCTGAAGGATGTGGCCCGCTACATGGGTGTAGATGTGAGCACCATGAACGACGAGCAGGGCGCCGCCGCTGCCATTGCCGCCATCAAGCAGCTGGCGCTGGATGTGAAGATCCCGGCCGGTCTGGAGCAACTCGGCGTCAAGGCCGATGACTTCGATACCCTGGCCAGCAACGCCCTGAAAGATGCCTGCGGCTTCACCAACCCGAAACAGGCGAGCCGCGAAGAGATCGTTGCCATCTTCCGCGCGGCGATGTAACGGCCACCGGATTGCCAGAAAGGGTCGCAGTGCGGCCCTTTTTATTGGCTGATGGATCAATGGCTTTTTACTTCCGTGGAGGGAGTCGGTATGATTTGCCGAGCCAAAAAAGACTGTATGGATGATCTGAACTCGATATGCGGATGAAACACCTGATTGCCGCGGCTTTGACCGCCCTCACCCTCTCCGGTTGCAGCCTGGTCTATCGTATCGATATTCCCCAGGGCAACTATGTGGAACAAAAACAGGTCGACAAACTGCGCCAGGGGATGACCCGCGAGCAGGTCAGCTATGTACTGGGAACCCCCATGCTGCGTGACGGCTTTGACCCCAACACCTGGTACTACCTCTATGAATTCCAGCCGGGCCACGGCGACAAGGAGCGCAAAGAGCTCACCGTCACCTTCGCCAACGACAGGCTGACCACAGTGACGGGTGACTTCCCGCTGCCAGCAGCCTTCAATACCCCGCTCTGATATCCCGCAAAACCGGCCTCGCGCCGGTTTTGTTTTATCCAGCCCCGCGTAATTCATCCTGCCCGACAACACTGAGTCATTTCTCCCCATTGCAGCTACCCGCAAATTGCCTGATGCTGATGAGCAGCCACCATGGCATCAACACCATCGAATGACACAGGGAGAATCACCATGAGCCGGATCCTGATTGCCGGAGCCAGCGGCCTGATCGGTCGCGAACTGGTGCAGCAACTGCCTGCCGAACATGAACTGACCCTGCTCTGTCGCAAGCCGGGCAAGGAGGCGCACCACTGGCTGCCGGTCAATTTTGATGATCTGGCCAGCGTCACCCTCTCCCGCCCGGTGGATATCGCCTTCTGTGCCCTCGGTACCACCCGCAAAGAAGCGGGCTCTGCCGGGGCGTTTCGTCGGGTCGATCTCGACTATGTCATCGCCTTTGCCGAGCTGGCCCGTCGCCACGGTTGTCAGCGGCTGATCGTGGTCTCGAGCATGGGAGCCAACACAAGTTCCCCGGCTCTCTACCCGCGTACCAAGGGAGAGATGGAGCAGGCCCTGCTGGCCCAATCCTGGCCACGGCTCGCCATCGTGCGGCCCGCCATGCTGCTCGGAGATCGCCAGCCACCGCGCCTCTCCGAGCAGATTTTTCAGACCATCTACCCGCTGTTTCGGCCGCTGCTGGTGGGCAAGCTCGCCCGCTGGCGCGCCATCGAGGCCCGTCAGGTGGCTCGCGCTATGATCGCCCTCTCGAAACTGCCCGCCGGGTGCGAGATTGTCGAAAACGAGCAACTGCTGGCCCTCTGAACCCGGCCTTTTCCACCGCTTTCGCATTCAGTCGTGAAAACAGAAGGGCAAGCCAACCGGCTTGCCCTTTGTTTATCTGTTGGCGAAGTTCCTAACCACCCTGGCCACTATCGGTGGTCAGGAAGAGTGCCATCAACCGCGAATATGGTCGATAAAGGCGTCGATCTGCTCGCGAGTGCAGGCAGGATTCATAAAGACCGCCTTCTCCCCGGCGATGTAGGAGTACTTGCCGCGGGCGTCATAGTCGGAGTGGGCCACCGCCTCCACCCAGTTGGTATAGAGCCCGACTTTGCCACGCCCCTTGAACAGGCTGCGGTGATAGTCGGTATTGCGCTGCAGCCGCGCCTTGTAGGCAGGATCGCCGGAGCGGGCCAGCTCGAAGGCGAACTCGGCCTCCGGATCGCTCACCCACTCGGGGTTGTAGATCTTGAAGCCGACACTCGGCCCCTGGTTCTCCTGCGCCACCAGCTTGACGTTGCCAAGCTGACTCAGGCGATAGCGGAAGTAGTTGGCATTTTGCAGGCAGTGGGCCAGCACGATGCGATACCCCTCCACTCCCATGTAGTTGAGCGCCGCATAGGCACCGAACAGGCCGCTCGCGCCACGGGAGCACTCGATGGTGGATTGCAGATGGGTCTGGCCCTGAATGTCCCGCTCGAAGTAGGAGAAGTTCTCCGGGTCATTCTCCATCGCCTTGAGATCGTCCTGCTCCTTGATCATCACCAGACTGGAGGTGTAGGGCACATAACCCCACTTCTGGAAGTCGACAGTGAAGGAGTCGGCATATTTGAGCTCGGCAAAGCGCGCCACGTTGCGCTCGATCCCGGCCAGGGTCGCGGCATTGATGCCAAGCGGGTTGGCGGCAAAGTCGTAATCGAGGAAGAAGATCATCGACCAGCCGATGGCGGCATCGACGTGAATGTGCGGTTTGACCGCCACTTCGAACTGCTCGCAGAGGCGATTGCGCAGCTCGAACACGGGTTTCACCTGATCCACCCCGAAGGTGTCGGTGGTACCCATGGTGAGCATGATGGCGGGCACCACGTGTTTCAGGGCAAAACAGGCTGTCAGGGTGCGTTCGAGGTGGTCGAGATCGATGTCGTTGTTCTCGCCGACCTGAATGCGGATGGTCTTGTTCTCGATGTCGACCCCGAGCAGGGAGAGGTTGGTGATGTTGGAGTAGTGACCGCCCTGGGAGTTGATGATGCGGTAATCCTGATAGTGGCCGAGCCCCTTGTGCTTGGCTTGTGGCAAGGTTTTGCGAATGCCGAGCAGGTAGCCGTAGAGGTTACAAAAGGTCCCCCCTTGGGTGAAGATGCCGGTGGCGCGAGCCGGGTCGTAACCCGCCAGCAGGGCAATCTGGCGCACTACCTTCTTCTCCAGCTCTTCGGCCACTCCGGCATATTCGGAGTAGACCAGATTGGGGTTGGCCAGAATACCCATCTGGGCGCCATAGATAGCGGGATCCGCCGACATGGTGATGACGTTCTCGACGCTGGAAGGGTTCTCCCAATCCTTCGACAGCGCGGCGGCAAACAACAGCTCGGCCATCGGCTCGCCCGGGGTGCGCATGGTGGCGGGCACTGGCATGGTCTCGCAGAGATCGGCCAGGCGGGCGCGGCCATCTGGCCAGGCATTCAAACGGGCATCGGGCGCCAGGCCACGGGCCCGAAATTCATTGAGGCTGGCGAATCCGGGTTCGCGAAAGACTGGCCAGAGATCGGGATTACGTGAGAAAAAATTGGCTTTAACGCTGGCAAACCGGTTGGCAAACAGGGGGGAGACGGCGTTGACACTTTGGTCTTGAAGATAAACTAAGTCACTCATTTTTATACCATTAGTACAGCAAATGTCCGGCCCTTATACTCTCGGGTCTGGCGCATCAACAGAGACAATAACTAATGGCCTGCCATACTTTTTGTTATGTTTTAGCCATGGCAAGGGGCAGAAAAAAGGCGCTTTTTATGCGCCTCTTTATATTTCGTGATCCCGATCACTTCAGCAGTTGTGCCTTCAGCGCAGCGCCGCCAGCAGCCAGTCGGCAAACTCGCTCAACGCCTCGCGACTGGCCGGGAACTCCCCCTGCCACCCTTGCAAACAGCTGGCGATCGCATCAGGGCGATAGGGACAACTCACCAGCAGTTGGGCCAGCCGATCGAAGGGGGCCGGATCCAGGGTGTCGCTGAAAATCTGCGCCCGCACTATGCTCCCCTTCTCCACATCAAAATGCAGCTCCACCCCGCCCCAGCCAAAGCGCTCTTCCAGCAGATGAGTGAAGGCGGGCGCGTGGCCAAAGTTCCACTCCCAGCTGCGCTGGCGAGCGAAGGTCTCGGCAAAACCGGGCAGATCGGGCATCAGCTCCGGGGAGATATGCTCGGGCTGCACCCGCTCGCCATAGTGTTCAAAAAAGGCGGCGGCCAGCGCATCGCTCACCTGATGGTGGTCAATCCCCGGCAGCAGTTCGCACAGATTGGCCACCCGACCGCGCACCGAGCTGATCCCCTTGGCCGCCAGCTTCTTGGGATCGGGGTTGAGGTAGTTGGCGAGCCGACCGAGATCGGCGTCCAGCAACAGGGTGCCGTGGTGAAACCCGCGATCCAGGGTCTCCCTGTAAGCCGACCCCGATACCTTGCGCTCCCCGTCCGGAGTCGCCACCAGCAGGTCGTTGCGACCGGAGGCAAAGGACTCAATCCCCAGTCGCTTGAGCCCGTCCAGCACGATGGCGGTGGAGACGCTCTTGTCATACTCCGGCTTGCCCGCCATGAAGGTGAAGCAGCTGTTGCCAAGGTCGTGAAACACGGCGCCACCACCGCTGCTGCGGCGCGCCAGCGTCACCCCGTCCTCTTCCATGCGGCGGGTGTTGCACTCCTTCCACGGGTTCTGGGCACGGCCAATCACCACGGTATTGGCATTGCGCCAGAGGAACAGCACCCGCTGGCCGGGGTCCATCTGGCGGAAGATGCACTCCTCGACGGCCAGATTGAACAGGGGATCGTGAGAGTCGGAGACAAGCAGACGCAAGCGGGACATAAAAAGACCTTATCCGGAACTGGGGGCAGCATGATAACACTGACGGGGTACCATCACTGAGCCATCGCACATTAACCGGTGCGCAGCAGCCGCGATACATTTGCGTCACACCTGACCGCCCCATAAAAGTATCTATTGATATAACGACACAGCTTGACGTGCAACCACGGAAAAAATGCAGTCAAGCCACAATGACAACGATAAAAACGGGAAAAAGTGGCTAGAATGCGACCACTTCGATAGGCCATATGACTCTCTTATTGGTCACATAACTTGCAAAAAAACGGCATGTATCCATCCCATGTGATGAACGACACAAAAATGACTTTCCAACCCCCCTATACCCTATTGCAAACGCCTTTTCTCCCCTTGCAGGTGACACAAAATTGCTTGAATCTAGCCTAGACACCGCTCCCGAGAGAAACGTTGTATGACGGAGAACGCAGCCCCCCGCCAGCGCCTCAGCTGGTTTATGCCAATGCTGGTCAGTATGGTCATCGCGACCCTGACCTCTCCCCCCGTGCGAGCCGGCGAGCAGGTCATCGTCCAGTTGCCGTGGCAACACCAGTTCCAGTTTGCCGGTTACTACGCGGCCATCGCCAAAGGGTTTTATCGGGAGGCCGGTCTGCATGTCACCCTGCGCGAAGCGGACTCCCGCACCGATGTGGTCAGCGAGGTGATCTCGGGAAAGGCCCAGTTTGGCATCAGCGGCAGTGATCTGCTGCTGGATCGGGCTGCCGGTCGTCCGGTGGTGGTGCTCGCCGCCCTGCTGCAGCACTCGCCGCTGGTTCTGCTCACGCTGGATCGGCCAGATATTCGCAACCCGGCCGATCTGGCCAACAAGCGACTGATGCTGGAGCCTGGCTCCAACGAGCTGCTGACCTACCTTTCCCACCATACCCGCAGCCGCGACTGGGTCACCCTTCCCTACAAACAGGGGATAGAGGCACTGCTGGCGGGCAAGGTGGATGCCATCAGCGCCTACAGCACTACCGAGCCCTTCTATCTGCAACAAAAAGGGATCCCCTATCGGGTCTTCAGTCCGCGCACCATCGACTTCGACTTCTACGGCGACAACCTGTTTACCTCCGAGCGGGAGCTGATCACCCGACAGGATCGGGTCTACGCCTTCCAGCAGGCCAGCCTCAAGGGGTGGCGCTATGCGATGGACCACCCCGAAGAGATGATCAACCTCATCATGGAGCAGTACCCGACCGGGGCTGGCCGTGAACAGCTGGAGTTCGAGGCTCGCGAAACCAGAGAGCTGATGCAGCCGGATTTGATTGAACCCGGCTACATGCAGCAGGAGCGCTGGCTGCAGATCGCCAAAACCTATCTGGAGGCGGGCATGCTCACGGTATTGCCCAACCTCGACCGCTTTATCTACGACCCGGCGCAGGAGCGGCTGCGCCAGCAACGGCAACTATTCGACAAGAGCGTGGCGGTGGCCATGCTCATCACCTTTACCCTGATGACCCTGCTCGGCATCTTCTTGCACCTCTATCTGCGCCTGCGCCAGGAGGCGCGAGATCGCCAGCGGCTGACCCGTGAACTGGCCCAGAGCGAGCAGCACTATCGCTTCGTAGCGGAGAACAGCGCCGATGTGATCTGGACCATGGATGCCGCCAGCTTGCGCTTTCGCTACGTCAGTCCGGCCATCACTCCTCTGAGCGGCTACGAGGCCCCAGAGCTGTTTGCCCTGCCCCTCAAACAGCTGCTGCCGGATGCCTCAAGGCAACTGCTGCGCGAGGAGATCTCTGCCACTCTGGAGGCCTGGCAGCGGGGAGAACATGACCAGACCCGCCGGGTCATTCGCACCCAGCTGCGCCACAAGGATGGCCATCTGGTGGCCACCGAAACCATCACCACCCTGCATGGCAACCACAATGCCCAGCCGGAGGCGATCCTCGGGGTCACCCGGGATATCACCGAGCGGGCAGCGCGGGAGGAGATGATGCGCCGCCTCGCCTTCTACGACCCCCTCACCGGGCTGCCCAATCGCCGTTTGCTGCAGCAACGGCTCAAGGAGCTGATGGAGCAGGAGGCGCCCCGTCCGCTGGCATTGATGTTTATCGATCTCGATCACTTCAAGCCGATCAACGACACCTTCGGCCATGAGACCGGGGATATTCTGCTCAATATGGTGGCCAAGCGGATGAGCCACTGCGTGCGCAAACAGGATCTGGTGGCACGGCTGGGGGGCGACGAGTTCGTTATCTTGCTGCCGGAGAGTGGCGACGAAGTGCTGGCGGTGGCCGACAAGCTGCACCAGCAGCTGCGCCATCCGTTCCAGCTGGAGGGGCAGGAGCTGCTCATCTCCAGCAGTATCGGGCTGGCGCTCTATCCCGAGCACGGGGAGGATGCCAAGACGCTGATGCACCACGCCGATCAGGCCATGTATCAGGCGAAGAATCGCGGCCGCGGCCGGGTCTGCCTCTATACCGAAGGCCTTGATCCCGAGCAGGGCGCCCTGCTGTGGCAACCCGGCCACGAGTGCGGTCACCCGCGTATCGATGCCGAGCATCGCCAGCTCTTCGTATTGACCAACCGGCTGCTGGAGCGGATGAAAGATCAGCACGAGGATCCGGCCCCGTTTCTGGAGAGTCTGGAGAGCCTGTTCGACATGGCTCGTCACCACTTCGCCTTTGAAGAGCAGATGCTGGCGGAGATCGACTATGAGGAACTCGTCAGCCACCGTCAGGATCACCAGCGCCTGCTAAACAAGGCGGGCCAGCTGCTGCACGCTGCCAAAGCGGGGACGCTGGGCAACGACGAGCTGCTCAACTTCATCATTCAGGAGCTGGTAGTCGGCCACATGAGTCAGGCGGATCGCCGCTACTTCCCTCTGTTCAGATCTGAGCGCAGCGTGTCGGTTGCGGAGGTGGTCACCTAGTCCCCCCTGTTCAGCCCCGAGCGTAATGCGCCTCTTGCGAAAGGGGCGACCTAATCACCGCGCAGGGCAACTACTGGGTCGAGACGCACCGCCCGCAGCGCAGGAGCGACCCCTGCTAGCAGGCCAACCAAAGCGCTGCAACCGAGCGCCAGCAGCAGATAGAGAGGATGGAGGGTGAGCGGCAACCCGGCCGCCAGCAGGGTGAGCAGCAGCTTGAGCCCGCCGAGCAGGGCCAGCCCCATGGCTCCGCCCAGCAGCGCCAGCACCACGGCTTCGAGCAGGAACAGCAATAGAATGCGCCGCCGTGGACAACCCAACGCCATCAGCAAGCCCACTTCGGGGATCCGCTCCTGCTGGGCGATGCTCATGATGCTGAAGATGCCGACCGCCCCGATCAGCAGCGAGATAATGCCGAGCCCGCCAACCGCCAGCTTGATGATGGAGAGTATCTTGTCGAGGCTGGTCAGCATGTCCTGCTGGGAGGTGAGGGTGAAGTCCTCGGCGCCGTGGCGTGCGATCAGCACCCGCCGGATCTGGGCGGTGATATCGGCCTCCGTCTGTCCGGCGCGATAGATGACATCGATCTCCTGCAGCCCCTCCTTGTTGAACAGCGCCTGGGCATGGGCGGCGGGCAGATAGATCATGTCGTCCAGATCAAAGCCGAGAAATTGCCCTTTGGGAGCCAGCACCCCGGCCACCCGAAAACGGCGATCACCGGCCCGCAGCAGACTGCCCGGCGCATCGCCGCCGGGAAACAACTCAGCCGCCACCTTGGCCCCCAGCACCGCATAGGCGCGGGGCATGGCACTGTCGTCCGCGGGCAGAAAACGCCCCTGCACCAGGGTGAGTCGCCAGCCGGAGAGCGCCGCCGGGCCGGTGCCCAGAATAGCGGTGCTGCGGGTCAGTCCGCGGCTGCGCACCTCCCCTTGCCCCTGCACCACAGGGAGCGCCGCCTCTATACCCGGCAATCTGGCCAAAGCATCAGCATCCTCCAGCAGCAGGGGACGACTGCTGGAGAGGATGCCAGGCGGGCCGCCAGCGGTTTCGGTCTTGCCCGGGGTGACGGCGATCAGCCGGGTGCCAAATTGGGAGAAACTGTCGAGCAGATAGAGCCTGAGCCCCTCGCCGATACCGGTGAGCAGGGTCACCGAGGCGATCCCGATGGCAATGCCCAGCGCCGACAGCAGGCTGCGACTGCGCCCTGCCAGCAAGGCGCGCCAGAGCCAGAACAGCAGATCGGCGGCGCGCATCAGCCACCGCTCCACTGCCCGCTGCGCAGGCTGCTGACCGGATCTTGCCGTGCCGCCCGGGAGGCGGGCAGCCAGCTAAAAAACAGCCCGGTCAGCAGGGCCGCCGGTATGGTGCAGAAAGTAGCGAGCAGAGGGACCGCCGCCGGAAATCCGGGCCAAATCACTGCGGCGAGGGCCACCAGGGCATAGCCCAACACAGTGCCAAACAGCGCGCCACTGCCGCTCAACAGCAGCGCCTCCCACAAAAACAGCTGGCGGATCTGGCGACTGTCGGCCCCCAGCGCCTTGAGCAAGCCGATCTCGCCGGTGCGCTGGCGGGTGCTGATCAGCGCCAGATTCATCATCATGATGCCGGAGACCAGCAGGCTGATGGCGCCGATGCCGGCAACTGCCAAGGTGAGGGTCGAGAGAATGGTGGAGAAGGTGGCCAACATGGCGTCACGGCGCACCACGGTCACATCGAGCACCCCGTGGCGCCCCTGCATCAGCTGCTCCAGTCGCTTGACCAGCGGCGGCACGGCTTGCCCCGCCAGCGGCTGGATCAGCAGCCGAAACAGCCCCTCGGTGTTGAACAGCCGCATGGCGCTACCCACCGGGATCAGCGCGGCCTCGGCCATATCCATCCCCAGATTGCTGCTCTGGCTGGTGAAGACCCCCACCACCCGAAAACGGCGATTGTCAAAACGCAGCCACTGACCGACCGGATCGGCCTGACCGAACAGCTCACGGGCCACCTTGGCCCCGAGCAGGACGGCCGGTCGATCCTCTGCGGCATCCCCCGGCAGCCAGCGGCCGGAAAGCAGCTCCAGCCCGTGGGTATCGCGCAGCCCGTTGCTGCTGCCAAGCAGCATGGTCTGGCGCAGCCGCGCCCCCTGTTTGGCCTCGGCAAAGCCCATCACCAGCGGCACCAGCCGCACGTTTGGCTGATGCTGGCCAAGGTAGTGCATATCATCGAGAGTGATCTGCCGCAGACTGTTGCCGGTGACCGGCGGCAGCCCGCCGGTGGTCTCCTTGCGGCCGGGGAACATCACCAGCAGATCCTTGCCAAGGGAGCTGAACTGGTCGGCCACATAGCGCCTCGCCCCCTCCCCCAGCGCGGTGAGCAGCAGCACCGAGGTGACGCTCAGACTCACCGCCAGGATCAAGACCAGCGCCCGTGAGCGCTGGCGCAGCAGGGCCACGGCGGCAAAGCGGATCACATCGGGGCGCCGCATTCAGCCACCGCCGCTATCAATGTTGATGCGGCCATCGTTCATCAGGATCCGCCTGCCCGCCCGATCACCGAGGCGCGGGTCGTGCGTCACCACCACCAGCGTGATCCCCTGCTCCCGGTTGAGCCCCTCCAGCAGGGTAATCACCTCCTTCCCGGAGCGGGAGTCGAGATTGCCGGTGGGCTCGTCGGCCAGGATCAGCCGCGGCGCCATTGCCATGGCCCGGGCGATGGCCACCCGCTGACGCTGACCACCGGAGAGCTCGGCAGGGCGGTGTCCGGCCCGGTTCTCCAGCCCCAGCTCCCCCAGCAACTGCTGACTGCGGCGATAGCGCTCGGCGGGGGCGATCCCGCACAGCATCAGCGGCAGCTCGACGTTTTCACGGGCGGTGAGGCGGGAGATAAGGTGAAACGACTGGAACACGAAACCGATGCGATGGCCGCGCAGCTGGGCCAGTGCCGGCTCTGACAGCGTGGCGGTATCCTCCCCTCCCAGCCAGTAACGCCCCTCATCGGGCCGATCCAGCAGCCCCAGCACATTGAGCAGGGTCGATTTGCCGGATCCCGAGGGGCCCATCACCGCCAGATACTCCCCCTCGGCAACCCGCAGAGAGACGCGATCGAGGGCAGCCACCTCGCTCCCCCCCAGAGTGAAACGACGGCTGACGGCATCAAGGCGAATGAGATCACTCATCCGTCTGCTCCGTGGCGGCGCTGAAAGGGCCCTCCCCGACAATCTGTCCGGGCTGGGCTGCCAGCCGATCACCGACGGCGAGCCCCTCGGCCACTTCAATCCAGTTCCAGTTCTCCACGCCCCAACGGGGCATCACCCGCACCAGCTTATCCCCTTCCAGCCGCAGCACGCTGCCATCGTCGGCACGGCTGCTGGCCGCTACCCGCAGCACATCGGTGGCGCGGGTCACCTCGACCTCAAGGTCGGCACTGTAGCCAATAAGCAGGGGGACATCGGTGGGCAGGGCAGTGAGCGCCGCCTCCACCTCCACGGTGCGGGCCTGCTTCTCCAGCTCCTTCACATAGGGGGCGATGCGGGTGACGGTGGCGGCAAAATCGCGCCCGGGCATGGCGTCGAGCAGTACCCGGGCAGACTGGCCCACCTTGAGGCGGGCAGCATCCACCTCATCGATGGGGGCTGAGACATACAGACAGCGATCGTCGATAAGATCGATCACCGGGGGCATGGCCACTCCGGGCGGTGAGGGGGTCATGTATTCGCCCAGCTTGCTGTTGACCTCTGCCACCACACCGGCAAACGGCGCCTGCAGGCGGCGCTCGCTCAAGCGAGCCTCCACCTGGGCGACCTGCGCCTCGTCAACCCGCTCCTGCTGACGGGATGCCTGACAGACATAGCGGCGGGTATCGGCCAGATTCTGGGCCTGCTCGGCGAGGGTGCGGGAGGTGAGGTTTTTGGCCAGCAAGGTGGCCAGCCGGTTAGCCTCCCGCTCGTAGTAGGCCGCCTCGCTGCAACGCTCCTCGCGCTGGGTCTTGCCAAGGGCCTGCTGGGCGCGGGCCCGGGCGAGATCAGCGCGGATATCGTCACTCCAGAGGGTCAGCAGCAGATCTCCCCGGGCAACCCGCTCCCCGGCCTTAACGGCGATCTGCTCCACCACGCCGCCACCGGGCAGACTGAGTCCGGCCCGCTGACACGACTTGATGGTGCCGGCCCGGGTGTTGACCACGGTGACCAGCACATCCCCCCGCCCGACCTCAGCCAGCCTGATCGGCGTCGGCTGCGGTCGCCACCACCATGCCACAGCAGCCACCGCTACCACGGCGCCACTTCCCCACCACAACCAACCTCTCTTCATCGCGCATCCTTTCGCTAGTGACTCCCGTCATGAGCGTCGGGAGAGCAGGGCATAATAGAGCAAGGGTATCACCACCAGGGTGAGCAAAGTGGAGACCAGGATCCCGAAAATCAGGCTGATGGCCAGTCCGTTGAAGATGGGATCATCGAGGATAAACAGGGCTCCGATCATCGCCGCCAACGCCGTCAGCATAATGGGTTTGGCCCGCACCTGCGCCGCTTCGATCACCGCCTGCTCGAACGCCACTCCGGCGCTGCGCTGCTGCTCGATAAAGTCCACCAGCAGGATGCTGTTGCGTACGATGATCCCGGCCAGGGCGATCATCCCGATCATCGAGGTGGCGGTAAACTGGGCCCCCAGCAGGGCGTGGCCCGGCATCACCCCTATGATGGTGAGCGGAATGGGAGCCATGATGATGAGCGGCACCAGATAGGAGCGGAACTGGGCCACCACCAGCAGATAGATGAGGATCATCCCAACTCCGTAGGCGATACCCATGTCGCGGAAGGTCTCGTAGGTGATCTTCCACTCACCGTCCCACAACAGCGCCACCTCCCCCAGCTTGTCGGGCTGCTGCACGTAATATTGGGGCAGGTCGATATCGGCACCGGCGGCAAACATGCCGTAGAGCGGGCTGTCGGTATTGCCACCCATGTCGGCCACCACCATCACCATGGGCTGCATGTTCTTGTGCATGATATAGGTGGGGGCCACCTCATCACGGCGACTCACCAGCTCGGAGACCCGCACCAGCTGGCCACTCTGGCTGCGCACCTTGAGGGCCAGCACGCCCGCCAGATCCCGTTTGTCACCGGGTGCCAGTTCGATGCGGATCGGCACCGGATACTTGGCACCATGCCCCTGCAGCCAGCTGGCATCCTGATAACCCACCCCGCCATTGAGGGTGTTCACCAGATCCCCGAGATCGACCCCGAGCAGGGCCGCCTTGCTGCGATCCACCACCAGCCGCCACTTGGGCTGCGGGTCGGTCAGATAGATATCCACATCCACCAGATCCGCCGTGGCCACAAAACGGGCCTGTACGGCGCGAGCGGCCGCTTCGCGGGCGGCCTGAGTCGGGCCATAGATCTCGGCAACGATGGGGGACCAGACCGGCGGGCCGGGGGGCACCTCTACCACCTTGAGGTTGCCCCCTGCCGCACTGGCGATAGCCTGCAGCGGCTCCCGAACCGACTGGGCAATCTGGTGACTGCTGCGATCCCGCTCATGCTTGTCCACCAGATTGACCTGAATATCCCCCACGTTGGCGCCGCTGCGGATAAAGTAGTGGCGCACCAGCCCGTTGAAATTGATGGGGGCGGCGGTGCCGGCGTAGATCTGGTAATCCTTCACCTCCTCCACCTTGGCAAGCTCCCGCCCGACCGCCAGCAGGGTGCGCTCGGTCTGCTCCAGGGTCGCCCCCTCCGGCATATCGAGCACCAGCTGAAATTCCGACTTGTTGTCAAAGGGGAGCATCTTGAGCACCACCCACTGCACCACCGGCATTGCGGTGGCGGCCCCGACCAGCAGCAACACCGCCAGCCAGAGCTTGCGTCTGGCGCGCTTGGCGCCATCACCGATCAGGAAAGGGGTCATCAGCCGGTGAAAAAGACCCGCCTTGGCCTCGCCGTGGGCACCGTGCACCGAATCCTTGAGCAAATGGCTCGCCAGCCAGGGGGAGAAGATAAAGGCCACCAGCAGGGAGATAAGCATCCCCATGCTGGCATTGATGGGGATGGGGCTCATGTAGGGGCCCATCAGGCCACTGACAAAGGCCATCGGCAGCAAGGCCGCGATGACGGTCAGGGTCGCCAGTATGGTCGGCCCCCCCACCTCATCCACCGCCCCCGGAATCAGATCCTTGAGCGCCCCCTTGCCCAAGCCGCGATGGCGGTGGATGTTCTCCACCACCACAATGGCGTCATCCACCAGAATGCCGATGGAGAAGATCAGCGCAAACAGCGACACCCGGTTGAGGGTAAAGCCCCAGGCCCAGCTGGCAAACAGGGTCAGCGCCAGGGTGATGACGATGGCAACGCCAACTACCAGCGCCTCGCGCCAACCCATGCTCACCAGCACCAGCACCACCACCGCCGTGGTGGCAAAAATCAGCTTGCCGATGAGGGTGTTGGATTTGGTCTCGGCGGTGACGCCGTAGTCACGGGTCACCGTCACCTCGACGCCAGCCGGGATGAGTCGATTCTTGAGGCTCTCGACCCGTTCTTCCACCCGCTTGGCCACCTCGACCGCGTTCTGGCCGGGCTGCTTGCCGATGGCCAGCGTCACCGCCGGATAACTGGCCTGTCCCATCCCCATCCAACTGCGTTTGGTCGGAGTCTCCTGACCCAGAGAGACCCTGGCCACCTCCCCCAGATAGACCGGCTTGCCGTCGTGCAGTCCCACCACCAGCTCTCTAGCCTCCTGCTCGCTTTGCAGGAACTGCCCCACCTGCACCTTGATCTCACTGTTGTTCTGCTCGATAGCCTGTGTGGTGCCTACCTGATTGGCGGCCGCCAGTCGCTGGCTCAGATCGCCCCAGCTGATGCCGTGGGCGCTGAGGGCCGCAGGATCCGGCATCACCCGCAGCACGGCGCTCTGGCTGCCCAGCGTGTAGATATCGCGGGTACCGGGAATGCGCTTGAGTTCGGTCTCCAGCTCATGGGCGACCCGGGTCAGCTCGGGGGCCCCAAGTTGCTTGCTCCCCTCTTTGCTCCAATCTTTGCTCCATAAGGTCAAACTGACGATGGGGACATCATCGATCCCCCGGGGTTTTACCAGCGGCTGACCAACTCCGATCCCCTGTGGCAACCAGTCGCGGTTGGAGTCGAGCTGGTTGTTGAGATCGACGATGGCCTGCTCGCGGCTTACCCCTACCTTGAACACCACCACCAGCAGGGCGCCATCGGGTTGGGAAAAAGAGTAGAGGGTATCAATGCCCTTTATCTGGGAGACCGCCTGCTCGGCTGGGGTGGTAACGAGAGAGGCCACTTCAGCCGGAGTGGCTCCCGGAAAGGGAATGTAGACATCGGCGAAGGTGACATCGATCTGCGGCTCCTCCTCCTTGGGGGTCACCAGCACTGCAAACAGACCGAGCAGCAACCCCACCAGCGCCAGCAGCGGGGTGATGGCCGAGCCTTGGAACAGCGCAGCCAGCCGACCGGCAGGCCCCAGCCTCTCCTTGTTGCCGTTCAGCTCGCTACTCATGGGCCACCTCCTGCTGCTGCGCCCAGGCATCGGGGGCCAACTTGTCACCGGCTTGCAGCCCGGCCAGGATCTCGCACTGTCCCTCGACACAATGGCCGACCCGCACCGGCGTCAGGGCCCAGCCAGCGGGCTGCTGCAGATAGACGCCATTGAACTCCCCTTGCCGCAGCAGGGCGCGATCCGGCACCTGCAACACCTGACGTTCACCCTGCTTGAGCTGCACCTTGAGCCACATGCCGGGCAATACCCCGGCGGTTTGCGGCGGCAAGTCGAGGCGCAACTTGAAGGCGTGGCTCTGGCTGTCGGCATAGTTGAAGCGGGTCAATTTGACCGGGGTAACAGACTTGCCATCCGGCAGCAGCACCTGCACATCCGCAGGCTCACGAGCCAGCGTCAGGGCGGATTGGGGCAACTCCACCTCCACCCGCAAGGTGTCGAGAGAGAAGCCGGAGAGCAGCGGGGTACCGGGGGCGACAGTCTCCCCCAACTCCACCAGCCGTTTGGTCACCACTCCGGCGTAAGGGGCCAGAATGCGGGTATAACCGTAGGCCTCACGGGCCTGAGTGAGGGCCGCATCGGCAGCGTTCACCTCGGCGCGGGCGGCGCGATCTGTCGCCTGGGCATTGTCGAGCTGGGCCCGGGTGATCACCCCCTTGGCAATCAGCGCCTGAAAGCGGGCGAGCTGGCGCTCGGCTTCCACTTGCTGGGCCTGTGCCCGCGCCAGCCGCGCCTCGGCACCGGAAACGGCGGCAAACTGCTCCTTGCCGCTGATCTCCAGCAGCGGCTGTCCCGCCTGCACCTGATCGTTCACATCCACCAGCATGCGGGAAACCCGGCCACTGGTCTGGGCAGCCACCGTCCCCTGATTGATGGCACTGACGGTGCCATCCAGCGTCAGCCAGTCGGTCACCGGCTGTGGCGTCACTGTCAACAGGGGCTCTGGCTCCCCTTCAGCGGCAAGGGCCCGGGGGGATGTCATGGCCTGCGATGTCATCACCAACAAGGTGATCCCCAGCAACCGGATCTTTTCCATCATTACTCTCCTTCCCTGGCGTAATCTGTCACTTCACGGGATCAGGCGGTATGGGACTGGCGCACCTTATCCACTCCCCGAACTGGCGCCTTGGTCAGCACCCTGGCCAGCCCTCTGTCAAACAGCAAGATCCCGGCCACCATGGCCGCTATAAACAACATTATCATGGGCTGCCCGCTGGAAATGAGACTCAGAGCAGGCCCAGGACAGATGCCCACCAATCCCCAGCCGATACCAAACAGCGCGGCCCCGCCGATCAGCCTGCGCTCCAGCCGAGGGGCCGGTACGGCGGCGATGGGCTCACCCAGCACACTCTGGCGACGGGGTTTCACCAGCAGAAAATAACCCGGCATAAAGACCAGCAGGGCGCCCCCCATCACGAAGGCGAGGCTGGGATCCCAGGCCCCGGCCAGATCGAGAAAACCGGTGACCCGGGCGGGATCCATCATGCCGGAGATGGCCATCCCCAGTCCGAACAACACACCCGCAAACAAACTTGTCAGCAACTTCATGGCGATCAGCCCCTTACAGCAGATGATGAGTAATGAAGACGGTGATAAAGCCTGCCGCCATAAAGGTGAGGGTGGCGACGATGGAGCGCAGGGAGAGCCGCCCCATGCCACAGATGCCGTGGCCGCTGGTGCAGCCATTGCCAAGACGGGTACCGATGCCGACCAACAGACCTGCCAGCAACACTACAGGCCAGCTGGGCAAGGTGGTGAATGCGGGCATACTGGCCCAGCCCAGGGTCAGCGCCAGCCAGGCGCCCGCCCCGAGCCCCAGCAGAAACAGCACCCGCCAGGGCGCACGGTGTTGCAGCGCACCGGCCAGAATGCCGCTGATGCCGGCCACCCGACCGTTGAACAACATCAGGGTCAGGGCCGACAGCCCCGCCAGCATGCCACCGCCCAAAGAGAGCAGCCATTGGCTTTCCATCATCAAGATTCCTTATTTTCCGAGTGACAAAAATGGGTTTGCAGCGCTCCCAGCACATCGGCGGCCGCCTCGCTCACCAGCGAGTAGTAGATCTGCTGGGAGACCTTGCGCGAACGGATCAGGCCGTAGCGCTTCAATACCGAAAGTTGCTGGGAGAAGGCTGACTGCCCGAGTTGGCTATGGGCCAGCAGCTCCCCGACCCCCTTCTCCCCCTCCACCAGCTGGCAGAGCACCATCAGGCGTTCGGGATGAGCCAACGCCTTGAGCAGGGAGGCGGCGGCTGTCGCATGTCTGTTCATCTCGTCGAATTGGCTCATAAGAGTAAATTAGCAATTGCTGATATTTGTTCTATTGTATAAAACAACACTAAATTAGCAATATCTAAAGTAGATAAGGAGAAAGACCATGACTGTAGATAACGGAGTCAGAATCGTCGCGGGTTGCATGTTGCTGCTCTCGCTTATCCTTACCACCTGGGTTCATCCGGGCTTTGTCTGGTTGAGTGCCTTTGTCGGGGTCAACCTGATCCAGAGCGCATTCACCGGTTTCTGCCCGGCAGCGATGATCCTCAAACGGATAGGATTTAAATAACAGGGTCGGATGACCTAGGCTCATACGAGCGTGTAATAAACGCAGGAGGCTGAACATGGCAACGGTAATCGTCATCGGCGCGGGTCTCGGGGGCATGTCTGCCGCCTACGAACTCAAGGCCGAACTGGGCAAGCAGCATGAGGTGATCCTCATCAATGACAAGCCGGACTTTGAATTCACCCCCTCCAACCCCTGGATTGCCGTCCAGTGGCGGGAGCGCAAGGAGACCTCGATCCCCATCGAACCCCATGTGAAGAAAAAGGGGATCCGCTTTATCCATGCCGCCCTGACCGAGCTGCAACCGGCAGCGCAGCAGCTCACCCTCTCCGATGGCCAGACCCTGCGTTACGACTTTCTGGCAATCTGCACCGGCCCGGCCCTCGCCTTTGACGAGGTGACGGGGGCTGGCCCCGAATCCGGTGGCACCACCAGCGTCTGTACCCTCTCCCACGCCGAAGAGTGCCGCCACAGTGTCAGTGCCCTGGTAGATGAGCCCGGCCCGGTGATTGTCGGCGCCATGCCGGGCGCCTCCTGCTTCGGCCCCGCCTACGAGTATGCGTTCATCCTCGATCGCCACCTGCGCGACAAGAAGGTGAGAAAAAATGTGCCCATGACCTTTGTCACCAGCGAGCCCTACATCGGCCATCTGGGTCTCAACGGCGTGGGCGACTCCAAGGGGATGCTGGAGAGCGAACTGCGAATGCGCGACGTGCAGTGGATCTGCAATGCCCGCACCGTGGCGGCGCAAGATGGCCAGATGACGGTGGAGGAGCTGGACGATGAGGGCAACATCAAGCGCACCCACACCCTGCCCTACAAACACGCCATGATGCTGCCCGCTTTTGTCGGCATTGCGCCGCTGCGAGGCATCGAGGGGCTGGTCAATCCCCGCGGCTTTGTCATCGTCGACGAACACCAGCGTAATCCCGCCTTCCCGCAGATTTACGCCGCCGGGGTCTGCATCGCCATTGCCCCGCCGCACAAGACGCCGGTACCAACCGGGGTGCCCAAGACCGGCTATATGATTGAGGCGATGGTGCGCACCCTGAGCCACAACATCAAGGCGGAGCTCAGCGGCCAGCCGCCGGTGACCAAGGCAGTGTGGAATGCCATCTGTCTGGCAGACATGGGGGACACCGGCGCCGCCTTCGTCGCCATGCCGCAGATCCCGCCGCGCAACGTCGCCTGGTTCAAGAAAGGAAAGTGGGTCCATCTGGCCAAGATCGCCTTCGAGAAGTACTTTCTGCACAAGATGCAGGTGGGGGATACCGAGCCCATCTACGAAAAACTGATGCTCAAATACCTCGGCATCGACAAGACCGAATGACCCCGCAGACCCGGCCCTCGCCGGGTCTGCTTTTGGCGGCCCTGCGCGGCAAAATGGGCTTTCGATTATGTTTCAAGATGTTGCTGCGGGCGGCGCGGGGTTTACCCTGCCTGCCGCCTCGGCTATCATTCGAGCCTCTTATCAATAGCGGAGACCATCAGTGGGCAACTCATCAAGTGACAGTTGTAGACCGACCCTCATCGTCGGTACCAAGGTCGCGAGCTAGCCGCAGGTCTTTCTCTGCCGCAACTCGCAACCCTGCGAGAAGCGGAAATCCACTCCCCTCTTCTCCCTTTTTACACTTGACGTCTGGTGACCTGTGGCCAACCGCCACGGTCGCCATGCCTGCATAGTTTCTGCTTCCCACAAGGAGGCTGCTATGCGTTTTATCTCAATCAAACCGGCTGCGGATCGCGCGGTCGCAACAGGTTCTGTTGCTACCCGGGCTCACCCCCTGTTGAGCAGGCTCGGCCGTGGCATGCTGCCACGCTGGCTGGGCGGCAAACAGCGTCAGCACCACTATAGGCTGCAGATCCGCTGTGAGGATCGCGCCGATATGGAGCTGGTGCTGGATATGGTGAACCACACGTTGCAACCGGCCGGGCTGCAACCGATGCAATCGATGAAGCCGGGTCGCGGCGGCGGGCGAGAGCTGGTGCTCAACCTGCAGTGCACCCCGCCCCAGCGACGCTATCTGGTGCAGTTCGTTCATCAGGTCGGAGTAGCACATCCGGTGCGCTGGCAACTGCGCCCACGCATCGACTGCGATCCCGATCTCAACTGACCGCACACCTGCGTTAACCACTGTGCAGGGGGCCAGCCACGCTGGCCCCCCCTTGTTGCGTCCTCTCCGAGCGTCAGGGCATCTGATGATGCCCGCGCCCCGGGACGCCGCGTTTTGTTTGTCTGCTGGCCATCCGCGCAATCATCCCCTGATCCATCCGCCTCCCGGCGTTTCATCGTGGATTGCACCAAGCCAGCACTTATCAGAAGGAGTACGCCATGAAGATGTGGCAACAAATTGACATGATCTCCCTGCTCGACACCCTGGCCAGCCTGCTGCTCGCCTTTGTGCTCGGCAGTCTGGTCGGGCTGGAGCGTCAGTACCGCCAACGTACCGCGGGCCTTCGCACCAACGTGCTGGTCGCCGTGGGGGCCGCCCTGTTCGTCAGTCTGGCCCAGCGTATCTATGACCTGCACGGCGGCAACTACAACGTGGTCCATGTTGTGGCCTATATCGTCTCCGGCATCGGCTTTCTCGGTGCCGGCGTCATCATGCGCGAATCGGGCAATATCCGCGGCATCAACACCGCCGCCACTCTCTGGGGTGTAGCTGCGGTCGGCGCCGCCTGTGGCGCAGGGCTGGCCATGGAGGCAATTCTGGGCGCCCTGTTCGTGCTCGCCGCCAACACCCTGCTGCGACCGCTGGTCAACCAGATCAACCGCCGTCCGGTGGACAATACCGACACCGAAGTGACCTACAAGGTGACAGCCCTGACCCAGCGCGAGCATCAAAAAGAGGTGCTGCACTGGCTCGAGGAGATGCTGGAGCAGGCCAACTACCCCCTGAGCGAGCTCGACATCGAGCCGTTTGGCGCGGGAGATCTGGAGATCTCGGCAGTGTTGCTGGCTACCTCCATCGATGGCGACGAGCTGGATGCCCTGATGGTGAAACTCGGCATCCACCCCCATATCAAGCAGGTGTTCTGGCGCACCAGTACCACCGACTGAGCCGTTGGTCAGAGGAACGAGCCATCCGCCCGCAGCAAAAAGCCCCGCCAGCCATGGCGGGGCTTTCTCATATGAGATGGGCGAAGAGTGGCTAGCGGCGACTGCGCCAGCGCACCCTGGGGGTGATCACCTGGGCGGTCTGCGCCGGGGGATTGCCCGCTATCAGTTGCTGCATCAGCTCGAAAGCGGCGTGGGCCAGCGCCGGACAATCCTGCGCCACCGAGTCGATGCGCATGGGAATGCAGTCGAGCAGGTCGTGATCATCGAAGGTGCACAGGCGCATGCCCGTCTCCATCAGCCCCGCCTCGTTAAGGTAGCGCAGTACCCCTTCCAGCAGGGTAAAGGAGGCGGTAAAGAGCCCCTTGGGGGGGGATCCCAGCTCGGCCACCAGCTCGGCCATCAGCTGATAACCGGAGCTCGGCTGGTAGTCGCGATGGCGCACCCGGGCGGCATCGGCTTCAAAACCGGCGCGATGAAGCCCCAGCTCATAGCCCGCCAGCCGGTGACGACTGGGGGAGAGATCCAGCAAACCGCCGAAGTAGTAGATCTCCTCGCCGCACTCGCTGGTCATGTCCCGCACCAGCTCGGCGGTGGCCTTGCAGGCATCGGAGATCACCATGGGCAGGCGCGACTCGCCGATATGGCGGTCGAGCTGCACCACCGGCAAGCGGTCGTGAATGCGGGCATAGATGTCATCGCTGTGGCCGCTGGAGGCGACAATCAGCCCATCCACCTGACGGCTGATGAGGTTGTCCACCACCCGCTGCTCGAGAGCGGGATCATCCTCGGAACAGGCGATCAGCAGCTGGATGCCCGCCTCCCGGCAGTGGGCCTCGAGGGCGCGGGCGATGCGGGCAAAACCAAAGTTGGTGAGATCGGGGATCACCAGCCCCCAGGTGTAGCTGCGGGTCTCGCGCAGGGAGCGGGCGTGAAAGCTCGGCAGGTAGTGACACTCCTCCGCCACCGCCTGAATGCGCTTGCGGGTATCGTCGGCAATCCGGTACTCCGCACTCTTCCCGTTGAGCACCAGACTGGCGGTCGCCTTGGACACCCCCGCCAGTTCGGCGATCTGGGCAATCGTGATCCGTTTCTTCTTCTCCACCTGGCCTCCCGGCTGACTAGAACCGGGCTATTGTACTAGGCACGCCGACAGCGGCCAGTGATTGAGGCAAATTTTGCAGCCATCATCGCCGTTACCTGATGAAAGTTGCGGCTTCTCCCCGGGGAAGTAGCGCGCCGACAGGCAGTGTCGCCCCTCATCGATGAAACACTCCAGACTGGAGCGATCGCACAGCACAGAGATCCGCCCGCCAGCCCATGGGCTGCTGCGGGTCTCCCACGCCCCGCTCTGCCAGTTCTGGCGCCGCAAGGTGATGCGCCCCGGCTGCCACACCAGCTCGGCCACGGCGCCGAACCAGAGACTCCCCTCACCGCAGAGATCCAGATCGAGCCAGGCCGAGTCGATGGCCAACCCCGGAAACTCGCCAAGCGTCCCCTCGAAGCGGGTCAGCTCTCCCTTCAATGCCGCCAGCTCCGCCACCGGCCGCTGGCAGAGCCACTCATCCTGCCAGAACAGCTCCCGCGGGCAGCTCATCTGGTGGATCCAGCCGTGAGCGACAGTGGGCTGGCTCATCTCGTTCTCCTCCGGCTGCCCCAGCCAGCCAAACAAGAGGCGGCGCCCCTGACTGTCTCGGGTGGTTTGCGGCGCATAGAACTCGAAGCCCCGGTCCAGCTCGTGGAAAGCCCCGTGCTCGAAGCGCTCGCCGTCGAAGTTGCCCACCAGCCAACCGCACTGGTAGAGGTTGCGATAATCCTCGCCTGCCGGGGCAATCCCCTGCGGGCAGCTGATCAGCACATGGCGCTCCCCCAGCGGGAAGAGATCCGGGCACTCCCACATATAGCCAAACTCACCCAGCCCCCCTCGCCCGCTACCGGCGATGGGGCCCACCCGCTGCCAGCTTTGCAGGGTGTCGCCGCGATAGAGCAGCACTTCCCCCTTGTCATCCAGAGTGCGAGCCCCCAGCACCATCAGCCACTGCTGGCCGTCGTGCCACACCTTGGGATCGCGCACATGGCCGCTGTAGCCTGCGGGCAGATCCAGCACAGGCCCCAGCTTGGCAAAACCGGCCTCACCGTCGGCGCGGGCCAGACACTGATAAGCGGTACGACTGCCATCCGGGTATTTGACATTGCCGGTGTAGATAAGAGTCAGGCGCCCCTGCTCGTCGCTCACCGCAGAGCCCGAATAGCAGCCGTGGCTCTCATAGGCTTCGGTGGGCAACAGCGCCATCGGCTCGTGGTGCCAATGCAACAGATCGGTGGAGGTGACATGGCCCCAGCCCTTGTTGCGGTGCTCGCAGCCAAGCGGATTCCACTGGTAGAAGAGGTGGTAGCGCCCGTCGTGCTCGATAAAGCCGTTGGGATCGTTAAGCAGCCCCACCGGGGCTGCCAGATGCCAGCGGGGCCGATGGGGATCGGCCGCCGCCTTGAGCTGTCCGGCCAGCAGCGACCGGACAATCTGGTTGAGAAGATCGCGTTCCTTCATCACTCCACCTTGTACTTGAGCAGGTAGGAAGCAGCGAAGGCGGTGCCAAAGGCGATCACCAGCCCGATGATGTAGTGAACAAGGCTCATGGGCTGGACGATGGCCATGCCGGGAATACCGGTCAGCCCCACAGCCGTCATCCCCACCTTGGCCGCCACCACGTAGGCGCCGCCGCAGGCCCCGCCAAACAGACCGGCGAGAAAGGGTTTGATGTAACGCAGGTTCACCCCGAAGATCGCCGCTTCCGTTATGCCCAGCAGGCAGGACATAGCCGCCGGCACGGTAATGGCCTTGATCTTCACGTCGCGAGTCTTGAAGTAGACCGCGAGGCAAGCCCCGCCCTGTGCCACGTTGGCCATGGCCCAGATGGGCAGCAGGAAGTTGACGCCAATTTGCGGATTGGCCAACAACCCCGCCTCGATGGCGTGGAAGCTGTGATGGATGCCGGTGATGACGATAAGCGAGTAAGTGCCACCAAATACCAGCCCCGCCAGCCAGCCTGCCTGCTCATAGAGGGCGCTCAGACCGAACGAGATGCCATCCCCCAGCACCCGACCCGCCGGGCCGATAAAGAGCAGCGCCACGAAACCGGTGATGATGACGGTGAGGAATGGCGTGAGGATCAGATCCAGCGCATCCGGAATGCGCTTGCGCAGCTGTTTCTCCAGATGGGACATAAACCAGACCGCCAGCAGCACCGGGAAGACGGTGCCCTGATAGCCGATCATGGCGACATCGAGCCCAAAGAAGTCCATGGTCTTGAAGCCACCGGCCACGCCCCAGGCGTTGGTCAGCACCGGGTGGGTGAGGATGCCGCCAAGGGTCGCCCCGAGGTACGGATTGCCGCCAAACTCCCGCGCCGCCGTAAAGCCGATGAGGATCGGCAGTATGATAAAGGCCGCCGAGCTGAACATGTCGAGCATCACAAACAGGGCGCTGTCGGCATTGACCCAACCGTAGGTGCGCACCATGCCGAGCAGCCCCATCAGCAAGCCCGAGGCGACGATGGCCGGAATGATCGGCACGAAGATGTTGGAGAGGGTTCGCGCCAACCGCTGGGCCACGTTGAGCTTGGCCGCCGCCATGTTAGTCAGTTCCGCCTTGCTGGCGGTGCCGGTACCGGTCAGCGCCACAAACTCCGCATAGACCTTATTGACCAGACCGGTGCCGAAGATCACCTGAATTTGGCCCGCGTTGCTAAAGCACCCCTTGACCCCCTCCAGCTTGTCGATGGCGGCCTTGTTTACCTTGCTGTCATCGGCCAGCACCAACCGCAGCCGGGTGGCGCAGTGGGCAGCGCTGACGATATTCTCCTTGCCCCCGAGCAGGGGCACCAGATCCTTGGCTATCGCACTGATATTCATATTCTTCCTCTTATGACCCGCCACGCTGGCGGGCCCTAGTCACATGAGAGTAGGGGCTGTCGAACCGGGCTTCTAGCCGCAGATCAACAGCCGCTTGCGCCTGATCGCAAAAAGGCATCCAGTTCGGAGCGGGTCGGCAGCGCCGTCATCGCCCCCTTGGCGGTGGTGGCGAGCGCCCCGCAGCCGTGGGCCTGAGCCAGGATGGCGGGTAGCTCGGCCATGGTTGGCAGCGAGGTCCGCCCGGCCAGCGCCGCCAGCAGACCGGCGACGAAGGCATCCCCCGCCCCCGTGGTGTCGATGGGCGTCACTTTCTGCCCCACCCACTCCAGCAACTCGCCATCAAGGCGAGCCACCACCCCGGCCGCCCCTCTGGTCACCAGCACCAGCGCCGGGCCAGAGAGGGTGGCAAGCCCAGCGACCAGATCGTCCTCGCCGCTCAGCAGTTGCAGCTCCTCAATGGAGAGCTTGACCACATCCGCCTGCGCAATAGCCTGACGCACCAGCGGCAGCATCTCGGCGGGGTTGCCCCACACCTCGGGGCGCAGGTTGGGGTCGAAGCAGACCCGCCCGCCTGCCGCCTTGATGTCCGCCATGGCCTGCAGGCAGCTGGTGCGTACCGGCTCGTTGGCGAGCGCGATGGAGCAGGTCAGCAACCACTGACCGGCATCTAAGTGGGGCAACTCATCCGGGGTGAGGAACTGGTCGGCACTGGGGCGCACCATAAAGGTGAAGCTGCGCTCCCCCTCGTCATCCAGTTCTACCAGCACGGTAGAGGTGCGATGGTCTGGATCGAGCCGCAGCGCACCGATATCCACCCCCTCCCCGCTCAGGGTGTCGGCCATAAAGCGGCCGAACGGGTCAGCACCAACCCGGCCGATAAAGGCCGCATCGCCACCCAGCCGTGCCACACCAACCGCCACATTGGCGGGCGCACCACCCGAACACTTGAGGTAGTGCAATGCCCCTTCCGGGATCAAGTCCACCACCGCATCCCCCATTACCCACACACGATTCGTCACCTTGCTACTCCACTGCTGCATCGGATCCACGGTCAAACCCGAACTCTGTTCTGTTGGCTGGCATTATCAGCTAAACCGTTTTAGCCAACCAACAGATCTCGGCACCGGCTGCCATTTTTGTGATCGGGATAACGAACTAGAACCAGGTTTCCATCTGCACGCCAAAGTTCCACTCGCCACCGGCGGTGAAGTTGCTCTGGCCCATGGCATCGTCGCTGGCGTAGTTGTCGAGCTCGGAGGACCAGTCCATCCAGCTGGCGAACACCCTAAGCTCAGGCCGCTCGAAGAAGCCGGCGGTCTGCGCCTTGAAGGTGGGGGCAAAGGTGAGCTTGGTGAAGTTGCCGTTCACCGCCTGGCGTCCCTTGTAACCCTTGGGGTCGAGATCCATGTACTGCCAGGCCGCCTCGTAGACCAGCTCGACGTTCTGGCTCAGCACCTGCGCCACCCGGGTATTGAAGATGAGCCAGCGGTACTCGTCCCCTTTCACGTAGCGATCCTGACTCTGCTCGGCCAGCAGGGCCGGGGCAAAACGCCAGCGCGAGTTGAGATCGGTGGCGCCAAACACGGCGACCCGCACCGCATCGGCGTCCGGCAGCAGCTCGCTGTCAGAGCCCAGCCCCTTGACCTCGGCCCCCAGCCCATGACCATACAACACCGCCGCCTTGGCAAACCCTGGGTTGATGCCAAAGAAGCTCTCGCCGTGGTAGGCAAACAGGGTGTGTGCCCCCTTGTCCGCCGCCGCGCTGCCCGTCCCCTTGTCATTGATGCGGGCGTCATTGTCCTTGGCCGAGAGGCCGTTCACCATCCACTGCCAGTTGCCGACGCGGTTGTTCATGGTGAGGATGTAGCTCTCGATATCGGAGAGACCGCTGGCGCTGATGTCACCGTAATCGCGGCCATAGAGAGAGAAGTTGGCCTTCCAGCTGTCGGCCAGTTGCACGTCGTAGACGCCGCCGCCGGTACCGGCCAGGAACACCACGTCGGAGTCGAGCCAGTGGATGTCAAAGTTGTCCCGATCAAAGCGCTTGCCCGCCCACAATACTGCATTCTTGAAGGGGCCGTTGAAGCTCGCCAGATTGCCGATCTCGGCAAACACCTGACGGGTATTGAGGCTCGAATCGCTGGCGGTCCAGTCGTTGCTGGTCTCAACCCCGTCTGCCAGCATCAGCTTGTAGCGGGCCCAGCTACCATCCTCGAAGGTCTGGGTTTTCAGCAGGTTGGCCTCCATGTAGGTGTCATCCTCGTTGCCAAGGCGACCGACGGCCCCGCCCACCGAACCGGCTGGCGTGATGTAGGGGCCGCCGCGCCCACCGTTGCCATTGCTGTTTACCAACAGGCCCGAGCGAGCGTAACCATGAAACTCGAAGCCCTGGGCGCCGGCGGTCTTCTCATCCACCTTCTGGCTGCGACTGTCGGCCACCTGCGCCTGCTCGCTCGCCGCGCTCGCCTTCACTTCCGCCTGACTGGCACGGCTCTCTGCCGCCTCGGCTCTCGCTTCAGCCGCCTGTACCCGCGCCTCCAGCGCCGCCAGACGGGCCTCGATACCGCCATCCGCCGCCCACAGCGGGCTGATCATCCCCAATCCCAGCGCTACCGCCAGCGCCAACTTGCTCTTGAACATCATCATCTTCCTCACCTGTCATCTGTGGCCCGAACGGGCGCTGTTGTTATCGACAGCCAGAGCATAGCTAAACCGCTTTAGCTAACTCAATACAGCAACTAAACCGTTTCAGCAACAGTGTGAGCGGGATAACATTTGTACAGCAGGAATTGGCGGGAGTTGTGAGGAGGATCCCTCATCAGGATCCACTCAATAGGGCGGATCCTGGCTAAACGGCGGGCAAAAAAAGAGCCGGCACAAGGCCGGCTCTGTTTATTCGGGTCGCTGAAATCAGCTGGTTAGATCGTCGAAGAAGCGTTTCACCCCTTCGAAGAAACCTTCCGATTTCGGCTTGTGGGTCTTGGCAGCGGCGCCACTGAAGGATTCGTCCAGCTGGCGCAGCAGCTCTTTCTGCTGCTCGGTGAGGTTGACCGGGGTCTCGATCACCACCTTGCACATCAGATCCCCTACCTGACCGGAGCGCACGGACTTCACGCCCTTGCCGCGCATGCGGAACATCTTGCCGGTCTGGGTCTCCGGAGTGACCTTGAGCTTGACGCGGCCATCCAGGGTCGGCACTTCAATCTCGCCACCGAGGGCGGCTGCGGTGAAGCTGATGGGCACTTCGCAGTAGAGGTTGTTGCCGTCACGCACGAAGATCTCGTGCTCTTTGACGTGCACCTGTACGTAGAGATCCCCTGCCGGAGCCCCTGCCTCACCCGCTTCCCCTTCGCCGGAGAGACGGATGCGATCGCCGGTATCGACACCCGCCGGAATTTTCACCGACAGGGTCTTGGTGCGCTGGTAGCGACCTTCACCGTGACACTTGCGGCATGGATCCTTGATGATCTTGCCGCGACCGTGACAGTGCGGACATGCCTGCTGCACCGCGAAGAAGCCCTGACGCATCTGCACCTGGCCGGAGCCGTGGCAGGTCGGGCAGGTCTGGGCACTGCTGCCGGTGTGGGCACCGGAGCCGTTACAGACTTCGCAGTGAACCAGAGTCGGCACCTTGATCTCCTTGGAGACCCCGCGCACCGCCTCTTCCAGCGTCAGCTCCATGGTGTAACGCAGGTCGGAGCCACGGGCCGGGCCACGACGGGCACCACCACGGCCACCGCCGAAGATGTCACCGAATACGTCACCAAACATGTCGGCGAAGTCGGCACCGCCGCCAAAGCCACCGTGGCCACCGCCACCCTGGCTCGGGTCGACACCGGCATGGCCGTACTGGTCGTAACGGGCACGCAGGTTGGCATCGGTCAGGACCTCGTAGGCTTCCTTGACCTCTTTGAACTTCTCTTCGGATGCGGCATCACCCTGATTACGATCCGGGTGATACTTCATGGCCAGGCGCTTGTACGCCTTCTTGATCTCGCGATCGTCGGCATCTTTCGCCACACCCAGTACTTCGTAGAAATCGCGCTTCGACATACTCATCCTGTGGTTACGCAGACGGGCGTTGGTTACCCAACGCCCGTGAATTCATTGACCAAGCCGATGGGCGAAGCGGACTCCGCCCATCTGGGTAGGGCTTACTTCTTGTCGTCTTTCACTTCTTCGAACTCGGCGTCGACTACGTCGTCGTCAGCCTTGGCAGAAGAGGAGGACTGACCGGCATCAGCACCGGCTGCACCCTGGGCCTGAGCCTGCTGCTGGGCAATTTCCATCAGCTTCTGGGACGCTTCCAGCAGAGCCTGCTGTTTGGCTTCGATAGCAGCCTTGTCGTCACCCTTGATGGCCGCTTCCAGCTCGCTCAGAGCAGCTTCGATCTTGGTCTTGTCGTCGGCAGGCAGGGCTTCACCGGCTTCGGTGATCTGCTTGCGTACGGAGTGGACCAGACCATCAGCCTGGTTGCGAGCCTGTACCAGCTCTTCAAACTTCTTGTCCTCGGCCGCGTTGGCTTCGGCTTCACGTACCATGCGCTCGATCTCGTCATCAGACAGACCAGAGGAGGCCTGGATGGTGATCTTCTGCTCTTTGTTGGTCTCTTTGTCTTTCGCAGAGACGTGCAGGATACCGTTGGCATCGATGTCGAAGGTCACTTCGATCTGCGGCAGACCGCGCGGTGCCGGACGGATGCCTTCCAGGTTGAACTGGCCCAGAGACTTGTTGTCGCTGGCGCGCTTGCGCTCACCTTGCAGCACGTGAATGGTCACGGCAGACTGGTTGTCTTCGGCAGTGGAGAACACCTGGGACTTCTTGGTCGGAATGGTGGTGTTCTTCTCGATCAGCGCAGTCATCACGCTGCCCATGGTTTCGATACCCAGGGAGAGCGGGGTAACGTCCAGCAGCAGTACGTCGGTCTTGTCACCGGACAGTACGGCGCCCTGGATGGCAGCACCCATGGCCACGGCTTCGTCCGGGTTGACGTCTTTACGCGGCTCTTTGCCAAAGAACTCGGCAACAGTCTTCTGAACCAGCGGCATACGGGTCTGACCACCAACCAGAATCACGTCGTCGATCTCGCCAACTGCCAGACCGGAGTCTTTCAGGGCGACACGAACCGGCTCCAGAGAGTCCTTCACCATGTCTTCTACCAAGGATTCCAGCTTGGCGCGGGTCACCTTGATGTTCATGTGCTTCGGACCGGTGGCATCTGCAGTGATGTACGGCAGGTTGACGTCGGTCTGCTGGGCAGAAGAGAGCTCGATCTTGGCTTTCTCGGCGGCATCTTTCAGACGCTGCAGAGCCAGCTGGTCGTTGCGCAGGTCGATGCCCTGCTCACGCTTGAACTCGTCTACCAGATAGTTGATGACGCGGTTGTCGAAGTCTTCACCACCCAGGTGGGTGTTACCGTTGGTCGCCAGTACTTCGAAGGTGGTTTCGCCTTCAACTTCGTCGATCTCGATGATGGAGATATCGAAAGTACCGCCACCCAGGTCATATACGGCAACCTTGCGCTCGCCCTTGACCTTGTTCACGCCGTAAGCGAATGCAGCAGCAGTCGGTTCGTTGATGATGCGTTTTACATCCAGACCGGCGATGCGACCGGCATCCTTGGTAGCCTGACGCTGGGCGTCGTTGAAGTAGGCCGGAACAGTGATAACGGCTTCGGTTACCGGCTCACCCAGATAGTCTTCGGCGGTCTTTTTCATCTTTTTCAGCACTTCGGCAGAGATCTGCGGCGGTGCCATTTTCTTGCCCTTCACTTCAACCCAGGCGTCGCCGTTGTCAGCTTTGGCGATGGCGTACGGCATGATTTTCAGGTCACGCTGCACTTCTTCATCTTCAAAACGACGACCGATCAGACGCTTGATGGCGAACAGGGTGTTTTTCGGGTTGGTGATGGCCTGACGCTTGGCCGGCTGACCAACCAGGATCTCGCCATCATCGGCATAGGCAATGATGGACGGAGTAGTACGATCGCCTTCTGCGTTCTCGATCACGCGAGCAGTGTCGCCATCCAGAATAGCGACGCAGGAGTTGGTAGTACCCAGGTCAATACCGATGATTTTACCCATTTGACGAATCTCCAAATACTTTGAATAAACTGGCGAGGAACTCGCCTTAATGCGTTAACGGCTAGGTGGGGGCTGCCAATCTGGCTTTCAAGCTCCCGGCATCAAATTTTTTGTGCCGCCGCGGCCTTGCTACCTAATATGGGGTCGCCAGACGCAGCTTCAAGCCCCAACCCTAAAAAACCACACCCTTTGTCATGGTTGCGCGGTCACGTTGAGCCGTAAAACCGGGCAAGATGAACAGGTGCTGCACTGCGAAACAAAAAGCCCGCCACGGGGCGGGCTCGGGCACCCACAGCCAATCAGTCGACCGCTTTGGCGATCATCACCATGGCCGGACGGATCACCCGACCGTTGAGGTCATAGCCCTTCTGCATCACTGCAATGACGGTGTTCGGGGCCACATCGGCACTCGGCACCATGCTCATCGCCTGATGGGCGTTGGGGTCAAACGGCTGGTTGATCGGGTCAAGCGCCACCAGACCAAACTTGGCCACGCCGCTCTGCATGGATTTCAGGGTCAGCTCGACACCTTCGATCATCGGCTTGAGGGCTTCGTTCTCCTTGTCGGCCAGTTCGATGGCACGCTCAAGGTTGTCCAGCACCGGCAGCAGTTCATTGGCGAACTTCTCCAGAGCGAATTTGTGCGCCTTCTCCACATCCAGCTCGGTACGACGGCGCAGGTTCTCCATCTCGGCGGCGGTACGCAGGGCGCGTTCACGCTCTTCCGCCGCTTTTTGGATGGCGGTTTCCAGCTGCGCTTCCAGTTCGGCAATGCGGGCCTGCTCGGCTGTCACTTCACTGTCTACATCGGTCGGCTCGACTGGCTGGGCTTCCACTTGCTCCATCGCTTCAACCTTTTGCTCTTCGTGGTTCATGACATCTCCAATTCCGGGGTTACTTATGAGGGCCCTGACGTCTGGTTGAGCGACCGGACGACAACAGACCGACTATGTTGGCGCTATTATGGGGATGCATCCCCGGCTTTCAAGGGGTAAAGGGCAATCTGGGTTGCTGAATAGCCGCAACCGTCGGTTTATCCGGGTTACCGCTCACCGTTTAACCATTAGCCTCAAGGGGATAGCCGGCCCCGTCACACGGGAGAGCGTCACAAGCGGAGCAAAGCACTGTATACTGGCCCGCAATACCCATCCCAGATCTGACTGACTATGGATTCTCCGTTCAAAACCATCGCCCTGATTGGCAAACCCCACCATGAGGGGGCCAACCAGACGCTGACCGGCCTGCATCAATACCTGACCGCCCGCGGCTTTCGGGTACTGGTGGAGAGCCGGGTCGCCCAGACCCTGAGCATCCTCGATGAAAACGTGATGGATCTGGTGCAACTGGGCCAGCAGGCCGATCTCGCCATCGTGGTCGGCGGTGACGGCAACATGCTGGGGGCGGCGCGAGTGCTGTCGCGCTTCGATGTGGCGGTGATCGGGGTGAACCGGGGCAACCTCGGCTTTCTGACCGACCTCTCGCCGCAGGATTACCTGCTTCCACTGGAGCAGGTGCTTTCCGGTCACTACAAGAGCGAACACCGCTTCCTGCTGGAGGCTTCGGTCTATCGCCACGGCGAGCGCAAGTCGAGCAATCTGGCGGTGAATGAAGCAGTGCTGCACCCGGGCAAGATCGCCCACATGATCGAGTTCGAGGTCTATATCGATGGCAGCTTTATGTATAGCCAGCGTTCGGACGGCATCATAGTGGCCACCCCGACCGGCTCGACCGCGTACTCCCTGTCGGCAGGTGGCGCCATCCTCACTCCCAAGCTCAACGCCATCACGCTGGTGCCCATGTTCCCGCATACCCTCAGCAGTCGCCCCATCGTACTCGATGCCGACAGCGAAGTACGGCTGCTGGTCTCGCCGGATAATCAGGACGATGCCATGCAGGTCAGCTGTGATGGCCAGGTGACACTGGCGGTCCACCCGGGGGACGAGATCCTGATCAAGAAGAGCCACCACCAGCTTCATCTGGTGCATCCCCTCGACTACAGCTACTTCCACGTGCTGCGCAACAAGCTCGGCTGGGGCAGCAAGCTGTTTTAATCGGCGCTGACCGACAACGGCATTGCCAGAGAGGGCGCCTGAATTGGCGCCTTTCTCATTTCTGTCGTGGCAACGTCCCCCGCACTCTCATATCAGTACCGCATTTTCATAGCCATACCGCACTGGCGCGGCTTTCCTTTGTTAAAAATGACGGTGCCCTCTTTACTGTATATAAGACCAGTATATACTGGATGCATACACAGTAATGTTGACCTATACAGGATGAGACCATGCTGACCCAGCTGACCGTCAACAACTTCGCTATCGTCAAGTTTCTCGAACTCGATCTGCAACCGGGCATGACCTGTATCACAGGTGAGACCGGTGCCGGTAAATCCATCGCCATCGATGCTCTCGGTCTCTGTCTCGGAGAGCGGGCCGAAGCCGGCATGGTGCGACCCGATAGCGACAAAAGCGAGGTCAGCGCCCGCTTCCTGCTCGACAACAACCCGGCCGCCCGCGCCTGGCTCGCCACCAACGAGCTGGAAAACGAAGGTGAGTGTATCGTCCGGCGAGTCATCTCCGCCGAGGGGCGCTCACGCAGCTATATCAACGGCGTGCCTGTCCCTCTTACCCAGCTCAAGAATCTGGGCCAACTGCTGGTCAACGTACACGGTCAGCATGCCCACCAAATGCTGCTCAAACCCGACTACCAGCTCACTCTGCTCGACGGTTATGCCGGTCACCATCTGCTGCTCGACGAGGTGCGCCAGCACTATCAGCAGTGGCGCCAACTGCAAAACGAGCTGAACCGGCTCAAGGCCGAGCAGCAGCAGCGGGAGGCCCGCCGCCAGCTTATCGAGTATCAGGTGCAGGAGCTTGACGAATTTGCCCTGCAGCCGGGGGAGTTCGAAGAGATAGAGGAGGAGCACCAGCGTCTGGCCAACGGCACAGAACTGATGCAAGAGTGCGGGGCTTGCCTCGATCTGCTCTATGACAACGAAGAGACCACTATCGCAGGGCTGCTGCAATCGGCCGTCGATCGGGCCGAGGGGCTGGTCAGCATGGACAGCCGCCTCACTCCGGTACTGGAGATGCTGAACGAAGCGCTGATCGGGGTGCAGGAGAGCCACAGCGAACTGCGCAGCTACCTCGATCGGCTGGAGCTGGATCCCGAGCGTTTTAACGAGCTGGAGGCCCGCCTCTCCAAGGCGATCAATCTGGCCCGCAAGCACCATGTCAAACCGGCCGATCTGGCTCAGTACCATCAGGAGCTGGCCTCTGATCTCGCTCGCCTCAACTCTGACGAAGAGCGGTTAGAGGGGATGGAAGATGAGCTGGCCGAGGCCCGTCAGGCGTTTGTGCAGTCCGCCGAGGCCCTGAGCCAGAGCCGTCAGCGTTACGCCCAGGAGCTGGGCGCTAAAGTGACCAGCAGCATGCACGAACTGGCGATGCCCGATGGTCGCTTTGCCATCGAAGTGCGCCCCGATGCCCAGAGCAGCCTCTCTCCGCTGGGTATAGATCGGGTGGAATTTATGGTCACCACCAACCCTGGCCAACCGATCCAGCCGCTTGGCAAGGTGGCCTCAGGCGGTGAACTGTCCCGTATCAGCCTCGCCATCGTGGTGATCAGCGCCCGCAAGGTCTCAACCCCGACCCTGATTTTCGACGAAGTGGATGTGGGGATCAGCGGCCCGACTGCCGCCGTGGTGGGTCGCCTGCTGCGCCAGCTCGGCGAGTCCACTCAGGTGATGGTGGTCACTCACTTGCCTCAGGTGGCAGGCAACGGCCACCAGCATATGGTGGTGAGCAAGCATACCGATGGCAAAACCACCGAAACCCGGATGGATGCACTCGACCAGAATGCCCGCCTCAATGAGCTGGCACGGCTGCTTGGTGGCGACCAGATCACCGACAACACCCTGGCCAACGCCCGCGAGCTGCTGCGTCGTTGAATCTGGCAATAAAGCCGATTTGCAGCGATAGCGTCTGATAGCGCTGACCAAATATGCTGACTGCGCTGGCACAGGCGGGCGCCATTGCCTGCGCAGTCCACAATAGCCAATAACCAATAGCCAATAGCCAATAGCCAATAGCCAATAGCCAATAGCCAACTGTGAGCACCGAACTCGCGTCAGGATTACCGACCCAGATCAATAAAATGGCGAGTTAGGCGAAGCTGGCAGCAACATGGGCGTGGATCCGGTTGCCTTCATGTGGCGGATTTCGCATAGTGTTGCCCCCCTTTATGGGTATCCAATTGTGAGGCTTTGTCTATGATCCACGTTTTTGGTCACAAGAATCCTGATAGCGACAGTATCTGCAGTGCGCTGGTTATCACCGACTGGCTCAATGGCCAGGGCCGTCAGGCCACCCCATGGCGTCTGGGTGACCTGCGCACCGAAACCCGTTTTATTCTGGAGCAGGCTGGCGTCAGCGAACCCGAGTTGCTGACCAAAGATCTGACCGGTGAAGATGTCTGGCTGGTGGATTTCAGTGATCTGGAACAGGGCCCTGCCACACTGGCACAAGCCAATGTATTGGGTCTGGTGGATCACCACCGTCTCGGCACTCTGGTCACCCAGTCTCCGCTGGATGCCTGGATCCGTGCCGTCGGCTGCACCTGCACCATCGCCTTCGATCTGCTGAGCCAGCAAGGCACTGTGACCCGCAGCCAGGCTCGCCTGATGCTGGGCGCCATCATGAGCGACACCCTCTGTCTCACCTCGCCGACCACCACCGAGCAGGACAAGATCGCTTGTGAGCGTCTGGCACCGCTGGCAGAAGTATCGCTGGCCGAATTCGGCCAACAGTTGCTGATGGCGAAAACCGACCTGAGCGGCCTGACTCCGGCTCAACTGCTGCAGCAGGATGAGAAAGCGTTCCAGGCGGAAGGTTGCAGCTTCATCATGAGCCAGATCGAAGTGGGCAGCGAACAGCAGCTGGCCGAGCACCTGCCAGCCCTGCAGCAGGAGATGGCCCAGCGCGTGGCGAGCGAAGGGCTCGACTTCTTCGTGTTGATGGTGACTGACCTGACGGCCGCAGCCAGCCGCATCTACTTTACCGAGCACGCCAAAGTACCGGCAGAGTCCAGCTACCACCCGGGCTTTGTCAGCCGCAAGAAGCAGGGTCTGCCCTGGGTGATGGATCTGCTGGCCAAGGCCTGATCCTCCCTCACCATCACCTATTCCAAAGCCCTGCCTCTGCGCAGGGCTTTTTCATTGCCACCGCCAGCGGCACTCCCTATCCTCTTGCTGACCATCTTGCTCACCACTGCGGTCTCTCGCTTACTCTTTTCACGGCTTATTGACAGTTAACGCCATAACTTTGCTTACATATTTGCGGCTGTTATTTATCAGGGCTTTGCTGCAGGATAATCGCCGCGCACAACCTTTTCCGTTTCCATTCAGGTGATCGATGAACATAACCCCCAAGCAGAGAACCCTGGCCATCACCATGCTGATCGCCGTGGTACTCCTCGGCTGGCTGCTCTGGCCCAGTCAACCACCCAAGGCGATGCTGACCGCTCAAGTGACCCGCGAGGATATTGCCCAAACTGTACTGGCCAGTGGTGTGCTGCAGGCCGTGGAGCAGGTGGATGTGGGGGCACAAGTCTCCGGTCAGGTTACCAAGCTGGCCGTCGAGGCAGGTGATCAGGTCAAGCAGGGAGACCTGCTGGCCGAGATCGATCCCCTGATTGCCCAGAACAACCTCAAGACGGCCGAGGCGGAACTTGCCAGCAACCGCGCCCAGCTCAAGATCAAGCAGGCACAACTCAAACAGAACGAGCTCGCCTGGCGGCGCCAGCAGCAGATGTTCAAGCAGGAGGCGAGTTCACGGGCCGATCTGGAGAGTGCCGAGGCACTGCTGGCGGTCACCCGCGCCGAACTGCAAAACAGCCAGGCCAATATCGACAATGCCCTGATCAAGGTTGATCGGGCCAAGACCGAGCTGGGCTACACCAAGATCCTGGCGCCGATGGATGGCACCGTTATCAGCATTGTGACCCGTCAGGGCCAGACCCTGGCTGCCAGCCAGACGGTGCCGACCGTGCTCAAGCTGGCCAACCTCGAGACCATGACGGTCAAGGCGCAGATCTCCGAAGCCGATGTCACCAAGGTCAAAGCCGGCATGCCGGTCTACTTCACCCTGATCGGCGATCCGGATACCCGCTATCAGGGTACCCTTCGCGCCGTGGAGTTAGCGCCTACCAACATCAACGATCAGGCCACCACAGGTACCACCACCAGCAATGCGGCTGTCTACTACTACGCCCTGTTCGATGTACCCAATCCCGACCATACCCTGCGGGTGGCAATGACCACCCAGGTGACCATTGTGCTCGGCGAGCGCAAGCAGGTGCTCACTGTGCCGCAAACCGCCCTCGGCAAGTCGTTGGGTGACAACGAGTATGAAGTCAGCGTGATCAAGGACGATGAGACAACCGAAACCCGCCATATCAAAACCGGTATGAAGGACGAGATCCGCATTGAAGTGATCAGCGGGCTGAGTGAGAAGGAGGAGGTGCAGCTCAATCACGGAGCCCCCGCCGACAATGATGAGATGGCGGTGATGCTATGAGTGAGCCCCTGAACCAGCTGCCGTTGATCCAGCTGAAAGGGGTCGAGCGACGCTACCAGAGCGGCGACAGCGAAGTCACCGTGCTCCACCCTCTTGACCTCACCATCACGGCAGGAGAGATGATCGCCATTGTCGGCGCGTCCGGCTCCGGCAAGTCGACCCTGATGAACCTGCTGGGTTGTCTCGATAGCCCGAGCAGCGGCCAGTATCTGTTTCGCGGTCAGGACACCGCCACCATGGATGGGTTGGCGCTGGCCCGGCTGCGCTGCCACCACTTCGGTTTTATCTTTCAGCGCTACCATCTGCTGCCCCATCTCGATGCCGCCGCCAACGTGGAGATCCCGGCCGTCTATGCCGGTACCAGTCGCCCGGATCGCCAGGCACGTGCGCGTCAGCTGCTGGGCAGACTAGGTCTGGCCGATCGCAGCCACCATACCCCGGGCCAACTCTCCGGCGGTCAGCAGCAGCGGGTCAGTATCGCCCGGGCGCTTGCCAATGGCGGCGAAGTGATCCTCGCCGATGAACCGACCGGCGCACTGGATAGCCAGAGCGGCAAGGAGGTGATGGCGATCCTCAAGGAGCTGCACGCTCAGGGCCACACCATCATTCTGGTCACCCACGATATGAACGTGGCCAGCCATGCCGACCGGATCATCACTCTCAAGGATGGTCGGATTGAACAAGATAGCGGCCCCTGCCAAACGGCCGTGTTGGCTCCAGCCACCGCTGTAGCCCCTCAAAAAATAGTGCCCACTAAAGGCGCCATGGGTCACGACTGGGATCGTTATCGGGAAGCGGGACGGATGGCGATCCATGCCATGCTCGCCCACCGGATGCGCACCTTCCTCACCATGCTCGGCATCATCATCGGCATCGCCGCCGTGGTGAGCGTGGTGGCGCTGGGGCAAGGGGCGCGCGCCAAGGTGATCGACCAGATCAATGCGATGGGCACCAACACCATCGAAATCTTCCCGGGCAAGGGATGGGGCGATGAGAAAATGGCCAGCATCCAGACCCTCAACAAGGGGGATCTCGATGCCCTGTTGGGGCAGCCCTATCTTGCGGGCGCCAGCCCCGAGATCGGCAGCTCCGGCCAGTTGCGCTATCGCAACAAGACCAACAGCGGCAATGTGACCGGTGTCGGTAACGACTATTTCAAGGTAAAGGGGATGACGCTGGTCAGTGGTCGCTTACTGGAGTGGCAAGATATCCAGCAGCGTGCTGCCGTTGCCGTGGTGGACAAGAAGAGCATCACCAGCCTGCTTGGCAAGGAGGACCCGGTCGGCAAGGTGGTACTGGTCGGCACCTTGCCGGTGCGGATTGTCGGTGTGGTTTCGCAGGAGACCGGCTTCGGCCCCACCAGCCAGTCGGTCAATATCTGGCTACCCTACAGTGCGGTGATGAGTCGCCTCATCTCGCAGCACCACTTCAGCCAGATCACTATACGAGTCAAGGACGGGGTACAACCGGCACTGGCCGAGCAGGCGGTGATCGAGCTGATCACCAAGCGCCACGGGGTGAAGGATTTCTTCACCTTCAGTAGCGACAGCATCATCAAATCGGTAGAGAAAACCACCGCCACCATGACCCTGATGGTCTCGGCCATCGCGGTGATCTCGCTGATCGTCGGCGGGGTGGGCGTGATGAACATCATGCTGGTGTCGGTGGTGGAGCGCACCCGCGAGATCGGCATTCGCATGGCAGTGGGCGCCCGCCAGTCGGATATTCTGCAGCAGTTCCTGATTGAAGCCGTGATGGTGAGCCTGCTGGGGGGGCTCTTCGGCGTCGGCCTCTCGCTCGGTATTGGCGCGCTCTTTTCACTGCTGGTGGACTCCATCAAGATGCAGTTCTCGCTCTTCTCCATCTTGATGGCCTTTGGCTGCTCGTCACTCATCGGGATCCTGTTTGGTTACCTGCCGGCACGCAATGCGGCGCGGCTCGACCCTGTTGTCGCACTGGCGAGGGAATAACAATGCACAAACTCTCCTGGCTGGCTCTCTCTATGGCTCTCAGCGGCTGCAGTCAGCACAGCACCTATCAAAGACCCGAACTGGCGATCGCCCCTGCATGGCAACAGGCAGAGGGCGCCCAACTGGCTGCGCAGGCAGGCCCATGGTGGCGGGAATTTCATGATCCCCAGCTCGACAAATTGGTCGAGGCGGTACTGGCCGCCAACCCGGACATGCATGTGGCGGCCCTCAAGCTCAAAAGCGCCAGACTGGGCGCCGAGCAGACCGATACCAACCTCACCCCCTCGGTCAATGGCACTATCGCAGCCAGTGGCAACAAGGATCTGAAAACCGGCAAAGGCACCAACAGTCTGGGCCCCTCGCTGAGCCTCAGTTACGAAGTGGATTTGTGGGGCAAGCTTGCCTCGGTGCGAGATCAGGCAAGCTGGGAGGCGGCGGCAAGCGAGCAGGATCTCGCCAGCACCCGACTCCTGCTGATCGGCAATACTCTGGAGCAATATTGGCAGCTCGGCTATCTCGGCTCTGCCATCGCACTCGGAGAACTGCAGCTGGCCAACCTGTCCCGAACCGAGCAGCTGACCCAGACCAAATACCAGGCTGGCGCCATCACCCGACTCGATCTGGCGCAGGCACGCCAACAGTTGGCCGGAAAACAGGCTGAGCTGGCCTCCCTCAAGGCGCAGCAGGAGCAAGCTCGCAATGCCCTGCGTCTGCTGCTGGGCCGTAGCAGCGGACCGCTGGAGTATGCACCCGCGTCCCTTGCAAAGCAGACCATTCCTGAACTTGCGGTGGGTATTCCGGCCGATGTGCTGGCACGCCGCCCTGACGTCAAAGCGGCCGAATTGCGGCTGCGCAAGACGCTGGCAAAAGGTGACGAGATCCGCACCAGCTTCTACCCCAGCCTGACCCTGACCGGCAGTGCCAGCACCGCATCCGATAGATTGGCGCAGGTGCTGCAAAATCCGGTTGGTACGCTAGGGGCCAGCCTCGCCCTCCCCTTCCTTGAATACAACCGCACCCAGCTCGCCATCGAAAGCTCAGAGCTGGATTACCAGATCGCCGAAACCGAGTTTCGCAAGCAGCTCTACACCGCACTGGTGGAGGTGGAAGACAATCTGGCCGCCCGCCACTATGGCCAGCAGCGACTCGATTATCTGCAGGAGCAGCTGAGTTATGCCCAGGAGGCCGAACGACTGGCCAAGGCTCGCTTCCAGGCGGGTGCAACCGGCGTGCAAGCCTGGCTTGATGAGCAGAACCGGCTGTGGGATGCCCAGCAGAGCCTGCTGGCCCAGCAAAAAGAGCAGCTCACCACCAGCGCCAAAATCTATCGCGCCCTGGGCGGAAGCGATAGCGTGACGCCCCGATAGCGCTTCACCCGGCTATTCCCCACTCTGCCGGCAGAGTGGGGAATGCCATCGCCATCGACCGCACCGAATTCCCTCGCCCACACGGCAGACGAACGCCATTGCCCATCATCAAGGGGCGGTTATGCAGCGCAGCCAATTACATGCATCGGCGACCCTGAATATCTCGGCGATATCTTGCGGCTATCTCTATCCCTCACGCTCCCTGACCAGAGATAACGGTTACCGGATATTCCATCAGCAGAGAGCTCGGCTCTTACCGAGCGGCGCCCCGTGAATCGTGAGAGACATATCCGAAGCGCATATCTGCACGATGCATACAAAAAGCGATATCACGCAGTTAATTCTGCACGACAAAATTAATCGCAAACAATGAGTGATATTGAGTAAAGTAACAGTGAAGTGAAACAACGGTAAAAAGGATACAAGCGAGGATGTAGATAACAATGGGGCGAAGGGGCAGATTGGATAACCACGAGTAAAACGGCAAAAATAATGCCGCTCAAAGGCGGCATTATTCAATCTCTGAACCTGACGAATTAGATCAGGAAATCGTTCAGGTCTTTACCCAGTGCTACTTGAGCAGCAATGGCTTTCGGCATACGGCCTTGACCGGTCCAGGTTTTTTCCTGGCCATCTTCTTCGTACTTGTATTTAGCCGGACGCGGAGCACGCTTGCTCTTGGCAGCGCCAGTCGCAGCAGCCGGAGCAGCGGCAGTCGCCAGCAGCTCGCGAGGATCAATACCAGCCTGCTGCAGCATTTCGGTGAATTCATTCAGCTTGCGCTGACGCTCTTCCTGTTCAGCACGCTCCTGTTCAACAGAATCGGCGCGCTCTTGGTAAACCAGGTCAAACTTCTCTTTAGCTTCCAGCAGTTGCTCAAACGGCAGCTCACGAATAGCCGCACGCAGACTGCGAATGTTCAGCAGAACTTTCAGAAACTCGTTCATTATTTCCTCACAAAAAAGTCGGTTACAGGGATACCGTTTCAGAATAGCATGGACAATTCGCGAGAACATACAGTTTTTCTATATTAACGTTCTTTTTTTCTTAAATTTCACCATCAAGATCGAATGCTTGCCACTATCAATAACAAACTGGCTGGAATGCAGATCTTCTGGGTAGAGAGGTGATTACCATCTTGTGTTCAAGAAACATCGGTATTTCAAGACTCATTAATTTCCAGTTCAGCATCCAACAAAACTAACTCGGTAACCTGCTTTATAAGCCTGAGCGAACATTTCTACCATACGTTCAACATCATGTGACAAGACTATGCCTATCTGTTTAGCAATGAACACGTCTAGAACCTGTCCCTTCACCCGATGATGAAGGGGATACTCCCAATTGACTATCAACCCCTTCAACGCCATCGACAAAATCACATATTAATCAACTGTTTGGAATCGCCACATGACATTTCAAATATGCCTTTCATAGCCCGTTTGACAGACGCATGCGTCCGAAAACAGACTGTTCAGATACTGGTTGTCCAGAAGGGAAAAAATAAAAAAGCCAGCCGTTTTTAAGGGCTGGCTTTCTATGTATCCAAATAGCACTATTTATTTTTGGTTATATTCTTGCCTGATTGGTCAACACCGGTAATCACTGCCTGTGAAGCAGACCCAGTTAAAAGGGGCTCGGTTGGATAGAGCTTAAGTGCTTCAGCTCGCATCACATTGGCTTCCTCTGTACGACCCAATGCATTAAGCGCGATCACCATATTGGCGTATATGTTGGCACGCGGTGTATGGCGTACGAATGCCTGCCCCCACTCCAGATAAGCTTCCAGTTCGGTCTTGTTATTTGTCTGCAAGCCCACCATCAGACGAACTGAGTTCACATCAAACTCGACTCGGGTCAACCAAGCCATGGGATTGACGATATCAAGTAGCAAGGTCGGCTCTTTATACCCACCCCGTTCATATTTGGTGACTACCCATGTGGTGTGAATTGCTGTGAGCATAAAGGGAACGACCAGCAGCGGGATAGCGATCGCCATAAATCGCAGTAACAGCCATGGGCGGCACTCCATATCCCACCATGATGAGAAACCCTGACTCGCCAGGTTGGTCTCCTCAATTTCGGTATCGATGATATAAATCAGCGTCAGCAACAGCAACCATAACACGATCGCATGGTAGAGCGGGTATTCCGTCTGGGTATGAAGCAATATTGGGGTAACCAAGGCAAGCAGCCCCATGGCATGTACCCAGCGCACACTCGCCAGACGCCATAATAATGCGCCCCCCATGATCACCATGCCGACCATGGGTGCAATACCGCCCTCAACAGCCCAATAGAGAAACTCGTTGTGGGGGTGGTCAAGATTGTACTCAATCTGCACCATGGACGGATTCAGTGCTTTATCAGCCATGTAGTGATGGAGAAAAACAGATTCAAAACTGCCGTATCCCCATCCACTCCAAGGAGCCTGTGCAATCAGTTTTACCGCATAAGGCCAGTAAATAGAGCGCATACCACCGGACTGATAGATCTCTAATCCTCGTTTTGCTCCAGCCAGCCAATATTGTGATAGCAGGCCAATCGCTACAGCCAAAATAACCAGACCCAATATCCGCCATAGCAGCCGCTGTCGATAAAGCTGAGGCATCAGTAAGAACAGGGCTAGCAGGCCGCCTAACTGCCCCACTCGGGATTGCAAAACAACGAGCAGCAGTGCCGCAGATAGAATGACGCCATAGCGCAACGCCATCAGCAATCGACCACCCTCTCGGCGTAATTCCAGCCAGATAGCAAGGGCAAGGCCAGTTGCCATAAACGTCGCCATCACGTTTGGCTGTTGAAAGATCCCGTAAGGGCGATTGGCTTTGGTGTCATAGCCAATCCAGTTACCTGGCGTTAACAGGTAGAACTGCACCAGACCCAGCACTACCTCCATCGCGATCGCAATCAGGATGAGATAGAGCAAGCGATCACGCTGCGCCTTATTAAAGCACCATTGATAGAGTCCAAACAAAAACAGCAGACCAGCAAAAAGACCAAGCAATCTGGGAATAGCATAATCCTTGAGTGCAAAACCAGGATAGAGCATCGGGAGCAGTAGCAAGAGAGCCCCTATCCATAAACCTGCTTGTAATGGAGAGAAGAGCAAGCGCTGACGTAACGTCACCTGCCACAATCCCAATCCAATAGCCAACGAGGCAAACACCCATCCCCATGCGTTAAAGGGCAGATACAGCCCTGCACCTCCAGGGTTATGCATAAAAAAATGCATGCCCAACAACCAATAAGCGATACAAAGTACGCCAAACAAAACACGTAAGTATTTAATCATCATGCATTCCTAGCATAATTCTGCAGATTGCCATATCTCTTGGGTAGGTAATAAAAGGGCGAGCAGTTTACAACTGCTCGCCCTGTTTGATGAAAAAAGATAGGCTCTATGCAACTTTTGATTACTATAGCTCTGTCAAGCCGTAAAGACCATTCTTGCGGCTCAACATCTGGCCTCCATCCCGTGTCAAAGGAACCCATCCAATGCTTCCTTTCGCGGTTGTTGGCTTGAGCAGCATCAAATCAAACGGTATCGTGACATAAATGCCTTTGGTAAAGCTACCTTCACCATACTCGTCTGCAGAAACATTGGTAAATGTTGCATACCCCCCCAAGACAACACCCGAATCAAACCGTTTGGAGAAGTCGAATGTAGCGCCTTTGTCACCAGCCAAATACTGACCTACGGAGACTTTAGCGGTGACATTACTCATGAATGGTAACTGCCAATACGCAGTAACATGTCCTGTCATTACATCGTAATCAGCCATTTTCAGGGTGTTGTGCCAGTCTCGTTGTTTTACCCAGTTGGCATCAACGCCAATGGCCCAAGTTTTGCCATATGGACGATAGAGTACCTCACTGCCAACACCGGCATACATCATCTCCAGATATCCCCCATAAGCTTGCCCGTACCAATCTTGAGCAAGTGGTTGCATATGGGTTAACTGCAAGTTGTTGAGTAATAAATTAGAAGAATCGACATACTCACGAATCCACGTCCGAACCCGTGGTAAGGCAGCGCCATCTGGAGGAGGAGCTTTATAATTGAACTCATCGTAGTTATTAATCAGATTAACAAACAGCGTACTTTGCAAACTGTTGTTTTCATTTATATGCCAATCAGCATTTGCATTAATGCCTAACTGATACATATAGAAAGACTCAGCACCACCAAATGATTGCGTTAAGTCTGGATCAAAAGAGTATGAAAATGACTTGCGCTCAGATGAGTAGATAGATTCTCCCTGAATTTTTCCTGCAGCCTGAACCATCGATTTTTCATGTTGTTCTTCTCCCAACACCTGTACCACATTGGCATGACGAACAGATGGGAGATCGATGCGGGTTTCTTGCAACTGGAAATTCGCCTTACGCTCAACAACATTCAGCTTATCGACCGTACCCGGCAAATAATTTGCGGCTAACAAAGAGGTTCTCTTCATCGCCTCATTCTGATCGCGATACTTGCTCTGCGTGCCGATGACAGTCACAGAATTGGTGGTTGTGTAAAATTCTGTATCCTGCCAACCAGCATTCTCTTTCAAATCGTCAGTTAGCGCCTTCCACTTCACATCAGTCATAGTGGCTGGAACTTGGTCAGGCTGATAAATGGGTCTCGGCTGATCAATATGAGCGGGTTTCATATCATTAAAGTTAGTCCGAAAAGTCACCCCCCACATCAAGGTGTTTCCTCTCTGCCAGCTTAGATGGCTATCCATATTCTCGAAAACTCGGTACACAGCCCCGACATTCCAAGGTGAATCTTGATAAATATGGCCAGCGAACTCCTTGCTATAATCATTGCCATCATATTCCAGCTTCAACCTGAGTGGCTGCCATGGTGTTTGATACTCAACACCGCCAAAGAGTGCTGCTGGCCCATGAAACAGGCTATCAAACTCAAACTTACCACCATTACCAGAGAAGCTATTATTTCTTTGACACCAGCTATCTTTATACTCACAAAATGGGTTTTTAACATTACCACTTTCGGCCATATTTCCCCAGCCGATACCGATAGTAAAATCAAATGGTCCATACCGCTTGCTGGCCGTCACAAATTCACTATCAAAGAGACCGGTCCCCATTAGATCTCTAAAGCCAACTGAAACCTGTGGCAGATAGTTAGATTCTTGCCAAAGACGAAACTTGAAATCCATCCCTTTGTCTTTGTAGGTTTGATCACCACTAAAATCTTCGTAGGGACTGTACTTTTTTGTTCTTACATCAGTATATCTCAGTGTTGCTTCAAACCAGTCGAATGGCTGCGCAGAGATAGACCATCGACGATATTGGTCATTATCAACATAGTTGGCACTGAACTCACCTGTTTTAGCCATTCGTGCGGTAGGCATTTGAAGCAGACCCACACCACCGAAATCACCTTGTGAAGGACCATAAGGATCAATAACAGACTCTGCAGCACAAACAGCTCCTGAAACAAAGATCGCAATATATTTCAATTTAGGCAGCATTATTCTGGTACTCGATTAGCAAGCAGACTGGCAATACGAATATTGATATCTTTATATTGCTCTGGAAGGATTTGGGGATCAAAACCGACAAAGAGCGTAGCACCCGCCATAGGTTCACGATGCAGTTTGTTCCAATTCGCAACAGGAACCTGGCTGATAGAACCGTCAGGCTGGATCAGAAATGCTTCATACTGCGCAGCGCCAGCCAACAAGCGGTAATCCTGCCAATAGCTTGCCAAACTGGCACCAGGCTGAAGTGGCTGTTTACTGCGACCGTTAATCAGTCCCACGAAGTAGATAAAATCGGGCCTTGAAGCAAGGAAAAGGGTGTACTGCCCTTTTAATAGTGGATTACCATGCGGGTCAATTCTGGACTTGGCAGGATCTAATGCGATTGACAAACGGCCACTGACAGGAACTTTGTCCAGCTCTTGTAGTAACTGTTGCGTTGACTGGATCAATGAACCTTTGTCACCTGCTCGCATCCAAAGTACTTGAAGTGCTTTAATATCCTTGAGCAATTGCTCTTTAGTCATCTGAAATTCCGCTATGGTCTTTTCATTCGCAATTTGTGCAGTACGCCAATAGATATCATCTGGTAATTGAACATTAAATAACAGGTCTGCAAGTCTGGCACCATCATGCAACTCAATCTTCGCTGTAGCATGACGCTCAAAAATCACGTTTACATCAGCTTGAGCCAAAGCAAAAAATGGTATGAGACCGATCGTCAGGTATCTTTTCATAATGCGTACGGCTTTAATATTGTCATTTCAATCACCGGTAATTCCGGCCCCAATTGCTGCTGGCTTTTTAATACTCTGCTCGTACTAGGCTCAAACCAATAGTAGTTATGCCAAGAGTTCTGGTCATGTCCGACACTGACCAACTCATCAATCAACATAACATCATGTGTTTTATCAAGGATTAACAACTTTTCTGGAACAGCAGATATAAACTTAGCCCGCATGTCATATCCACTCAGATAATCCTTTTCCCATTCGGCAGTATACTGCCAAGACATAGCATCCAGGTTCAAAGATATATCGGGTACATTTACCATTTTTTTCAATGGATCAGGCCAGGATGATGCCACTAAATAGAGATCATTTTCCAAACCCACCGTCTTGTGTAGCCGACCTGATTTGGTAACAAAAAGCTTATTATCAGAGCTCACCCAGCTCAATGAACCATCAGGATCTGCAAACGCAAGCACAACCAATGCCTGTGGATTATCACCTACTCGCAGATAGGCGCTCGCATAAGGTAATTCACGTATTTTTTCAGACGTAACCTCCACATCATCCATTCCCAAAAGGGCATAGCGGAGAGTTGCATAGGTATCTGAACTGGTGGCGGAACAGCCACTCAAGAGTAATAACCCCAAAGACATAAACAAACGAAGAGAAAACATAGATGGGTTACTCAGTGGAATGGGAAAATAATTGCAAAGCGACAAAAATAAGGCTGCCAATGTGGCAGCCTTATTACAATATCAAACAACTTATTTAGTAGCAGTTGTTGTGTTAGTGCTGGTACTGGTGGAGTCGTCATTGGCATTAGCAACAACAACAGCAGCCAGAGCCGCTGCACCAACGCCCACAGCAACCAGAGTGGTAGTACCTACAGCGGCAGTACCTGCTACGCCAGTGGAACCAGCCGCAGTACCTGCAACTTCTTCAGCTGCAAATGCATTTGAAGAGAGAACCAACATAGCAGCCAGAGTCAACGCTGATTTTTTCATTACAAATTTCCTTATTTAAACATGACTTAAAGTACTAACAGGATATCTTGAAACAGAGCAATTAGCCAGTGTGAGTCGCTCAGATGAGCCCTCTCATCAATGATGAGGTGAACGACCGATTCCATGGCGAACCAGTACAATCATAACGCCTAGCATTCCGCCAAGCAGCGCCCCCAATACTGCAATCAACGCACGTTTGGGTTTTGCCTTTTCCTCGGCAACCACGGCAGGATCAAGGGTTTTAAACACGTACTCTTGATTCACTTCAGTCAACATCAAGGTTTTGGTCTGATCCTCTATCAGTTGATAAAACACCTTCTGCATATCTGCGACCGGGGTTTTCTCAAGCTGTGCTTTGAGATAAGCAATGTTACGCGTCGCATCAACTTGCTCACGCAGCTTCATGGCCTCATTGAGGTCGGCCACCAACCAGTCAACCCATTGCTTCGCAGACTCGGGGGAGTAGTACTCCACCGCCACCGTCACCAACCCTGATTTGGCATCCTTATTAATACTGGCAAGTTCACGAAATGCCTTAACTAGCTCCCAATCTGTTGGTTCCACGGACTTGCCAAGAGGCATTTCACGCACCCACTTTTTGCCGGCGACATCGTAGACATCTTCATCAATCACCAATTCACCGGTCGCCTTGTCTGTTTTGGTAACAGCCATCAACGGCACTTCCAACTGATGTTGGCGGATAAAGTGACTTAAGAATTGACGGGATTTCCCAATTTCGACCGCAATAGCCGTCTTGTCCTGACCACCGCCACCACTGAGATTGACACCAGCCAAGCTAGCAAGACCGCCAAATTGGGCAGCCATAGCAGCAAGTCCACCTCCTTGCTGCTCCGTAGATGGGGCAAGCAAAGCCTCTGAACGATAAATATTTGGCAGTGAGAGTGCAAAAATGACAGCAATAACCGCACCAACCAAGGTACTGGCGACTACCCACCACTTACCACGCCAAAGCGCCGCGAATAATTCACGCAAATCGATTTCATCTTCCTTCCCTCCGTTTATTGCCAAGGTTAAAGGAGAATATTCTTTTACTTGTGCCATAACAAACCAGATCTCAGAAGAGTCAGGTGACCTTCACCACCTGACTGAATGGGTGACCAAATAAACGATGCAATTACTTGATTGCACTCCACGCGACACCCAGTTGATAGAGGACCTGTGTTGCAGAGGTCATGATACTCAGGTTATCCAGATAATCAGAATCAACTGGTACTACGATGGTATCCCCTGGCTCCAGGCCTTTGCGACTACCAAACCAGCTATCACCAGGCAGCATTACACTACCATTTGCTTTGATCACGTAGATACGGTCGGTATCAGCCTGTTTCTTGGTTCCCCCGGCACGGCTCAAGTAATCATTAACACTCAGGTTACCGTCGTAAACGTGCGAGGAGGGGAATTGCACCATCCCCTGAATAGAGACCACATTTTGTAACGCAGGCACATACAGCTTGTCGCCATCTTGCAGCATCACGTCAGCCTGCTTGTCTCCAGACAAAATCGCCGGCATATCGATGGTCATGCGACCGACAGCCTTGCTGTTTTCCAGTTGATTAACCACCGTCATCGCCTCTGCAGGCGAGCTGTTGTAGTTAGCGATACTGGATTGACGACGCAGTGTCATCGTCGCGATCTCTTGCTTTAGCTCATCACGCAGCAACGCGATTCGTTCTGCTTCCTGTTTACGCAGCGCTTCACGGGCAAAGACAGAACCATTCGGATTGGCATAGGGGGTAATACCACCAACACGCTGGATCAGATCATGCAAACTTTCTCCACGACGAACCGTATAAGTTCCCGGATACTTCACCTCGCCAAACACCTGTACAGTTGCTTCTTCACGCCACTGAGGATGAGGCAATACGTTCAAACTGTCTTTTGATTGCACCAATGGCGAACCGGTTACCCGATTTGCAGTTGCCAAATCCAGACGTTGATTTTCAATTGCAATATCATTCCCTCGCTCACTCACGCGAGATAACTCAATCACATTTGCCTGTTCGTTAAACCCGCCAGCAGCGATGATCAAATCATGGGTTCGACTATAAGGCGTTAAGGGATAAACCCCCGGATATTTAACCTCACCACGCACTTCAGCAATCTGTACCGGTTTACCTTGTGCTGCTTGAGCTTTCAAACGTTCAATAACCGGAGCGAGCAAAGCTTGACGAGAGGCACCAACTAACGCCCCAGTCTTGGTCGTATTAGACACACTAGCCAAAGTCATTTTATCTTCTTTAGCCAGCTGAGCACGACTAACATCGGCACCTGTACTGTCGTCTACAGCGTTGACTTGTTGCTCCATGCGTTGGTTAGCCTGATTGTCAATACTTGTCGACGAGCTCTGAGTGCTCGCCAGCTGCTTCAGTCGATCGGTTGCATGATTGCTGAAAATAAGCACCTGATCCCTCGGCTGCAAACGAATGTCGTCTTCCCCACCCGGCATTTGCAACACTCGGCCCAGATTGAATTGCAACACCTTGATATTACGTTGCGCATCCACCTCACGCACAACCAAGGCATAATTCAAGTCAGTGACCGATGTCAGATCGCGGTCGGCACTTTGCAACACACGACTGATCCGCATTCCCGGCTGAAAGCTGAAGACACCTTCACGAACTACGGCACCTTTTACCACAATCGCCTGGCTATATTCGGTGCTGCTCGGCTTGACCGTGACCTTGTCACCATCACGCACGACAAACTGACGATCATGCTGATTTGACAAGTTCAGGTTAAATACCCGCATCCCGGTTTCACCATAACGGGTCACCGCAACCTCTTTGAGTGCAGCGGCCTTCATGCCGCCCGCCAACCCAAGCACATTAACCAGGGCTGCAGGTCCACTCAATTCATAAATAGCGGGACGTTTAACCAAACCATCGATACTCACTTCGCTGCCTTTAGCAGGGATAAATACCGTATCACCGGAGCGCAGACGGATATCCTGGCTGGTATCGCCCCATACCAACATTTTGTAGAGGTCGACATCGATCACTTTCTGCCCTGCACGCTTGACCTGGATCTTGCGCAGCGACCCCACAGTATCGATACCGCCAGCGGCTTGCAAAGCCTGGGTCACAGTAGCCATACCATTGACGTTGTAAGCACCGGGGCGATAGGCATCACCCATCACAAAAACCTGCATAGTGCGCAGAGCGCCAAAACTGATAAACGCCTCTACACCAATTTTTTGCTCTTTGATCCGGTTTTCCAGTTCACTGCGCAGTTGCTGAAAAGTCTGACCACTGGCAGCAATAGGGCCAAGGGAAGGAAAATCGATAAATCCCTCACGGCCAATCGCCAGGGTATAACTCGCATTCTCCTTGCCATAGAGTTGAACCCGGATTTCGTCACCCGGCCCCATCACATAATCGTCTGCAACCGGCATATCCACCACGGGCGCATCTGTCAAAGGTTCCCCGGCAAAAACGCTATAACCAAAAGGCTGTAATACCCCCTCTTGCGCTACACCAGCGACCAAAGGCCGCTGAGACTCTTGGCTGTAATCTACTTCGCGTGGAGCAGCTACAGGAGCAGTTTTGACCGAAGTGACAATGCTTTGGCTGGTACTCCCTCCCAATTGGGACGAGTCGATACCATACTGAGCAGCCAGCGCCTGCTGCTGGGCAGGAGATAATTGTTTAAATTTTGCCATCATCTCAGGCGTGATTTGTGGTGCAGCCATAACTGGCAAGCCCATCAAAGCCAGTGAGAGAAGCAATCCCTTTTGTTTCATTTTAGTTATTCCACCCAATACCCATAAAAATAAACACCATGATAACCATGAGCAAAAACGTCGGCATGGTAGCATTAAGCACTAACGAAGTCATATCCAAGTGAATAGCATTCAAACTCTATGCTCAAACAAAAACATCATGCCCCTTCTGATCGATGAAAGGCATGCCGTACCAGCACAATCACAACACCCAGCATGCCCCCCAGCAGGGTTGCCAATACAATAATTAGTGGGCGCTTAGGCTTGTCACGAGTAAACGGTTCTTCCGGTGAGTCGATCATGTTAAACGACACAAACTCAACATTTTGAAGTTTCAATGCCTTTAAACTACTTAATTGCAGACGAATCTTTCCTAATTCAGGGTTAAGCAGTTCAGGGTCTTTAATCTCATTCAATATGCTCAACTTTTCAGCTAACCCTTTAGCACCTAGTTGAATATTGAAAATTTCATGGCTATCAATCCGTTCAAGAGGCTGATCTACACCAGCCGCCTTACTGATACGCAAACTATATCCAACCCGCTGAAGCTCTTCCTGCCTTTTCAGCAAAGTATCAGCTTTGGCACTGTCATATTGTGCAGTCAGCGCTTTTATTCTATTTTGCCATATGGATTGTAACTCTGCATTTTTGCTTTTGAGTTGCTGTTGCTGGACAAAGTCCATGTATTTTACCAATCGCTGCTGAGCAAGTTCAGGCGTTTCAGCAGAAAAACTCAACGTCATCTCTTGACTGGTTTTATCCTGAATCTTGGCTGATATAGACTCAGCTAACTTGCTCATTATCGCACGGCCGTCGCGCTTATCAGAGATATCAAATTTCTCTATTTCTGCTGCATAGACACCTTCTTGCGTCAAAAAAGCTCTCTTATTATTCATACTATTAAAAGCTGAGATAAAACTCTGGTAAATAGCGGGTCGCTCAAGTGAGGAAAATTCAGGAGTCGTCAAAGGCGAACCGGACATGATTGCTTGTAATTTATCAACAGCTAGCTGTAAGGCCGCCACTTGTGACACTGACGGTTCAGAAATAACAGCCTGACTGGTCCATACCTGACGCGCAGTCATGGCGTAAACAATACCCGCAACAGCAAACGCACCGGTTACCAACAATATTAATACTTTTTGACGCCACAGCACCAACAGCAGCTCTCGTAGGTCTATCTCATCTGATGCGCCTGCTTGGGCCCACTGGTTAGGAATAACTGGCGTTTTCTCACTCATTTTTTCTCTCTCGAATATCCATATTAAAATGGCTGACAACAGTAGATAGCACTAAGGCATATCGATGAAATCGGGGGCTTGACGATCTTTATCAGATAGCAGCAATGGAAATCGATCAGATAACGGCCATGTTATCGCTAGATGTGCGCTATCCCATCGAATAGTCGCTTCATCACCCGGCAGATAATAATCGGTGCATTTATAAAAAACATCTGCGCAGGTGCTGAGCACATAAAAACCGTGGGCGAACCCCGGAGGGATCCACATCAGCTGACCCGACTGCGCATCCAGAATGTGGCCCACCCAATGACCATAGGTTTGCGAGGTCGGGCGCACATCCACCGCCACATCAAAAATCCGGCCATTGATCACCTGTACCAACTTCCCTTGCGGATGTGAACGTTGGTAATGCAATCCTCGCAACGCCCCCCCAACGGAACGGCTCAGATTGTCCTGGACAAAAGAATAATGTCCACAATAATGCTCAAACTCTGCCTGGCGGAAAGACTCTCGAAAATAACCGCGCTGATCAAACCTAGTTTCTGGAGTCAATACCATCACCTCGGCCAGAGCAGTGGAACAAAATTTCATGGGCAGGCTCCTGTAATTGCAATTCTCCCAAGCTGGAATTATTGACATGCGTTATAGAAAAGCAAGGGTCAGCAAGTGCAGCAAATCTTGCCTATAATCACTTTTGCTAACATAAGCCCCTACCGTTTTTCCAGGATCTGCATAACTGCCTAGCCCCTTGTAAGCTATCCAGCGTGCCTGTATACAGCTACGCACAACCTCGGCCTAAAAAGGTCACTTGTAGTTACTCCTGCGCTAACGCTAAATAACCATGATTGATGTCGGTGATCTCCAGCTCGCCCCGGGACGAAGGGGTTCATTTTGACAAACTCGACAATATGCGTTCCAAATAAATAGAGGCCAGTAACCACATAATGGCTAGCAGCTGGGCAGGCTGCTTGGTGATTGTCAAAGCCTTACCCTGCACATCAAGCGTTAATACACTATAGAGGGCCAAATCATCAACCCGATACTAACCCCCTTATCATCTGTCATCGCCTGACGTAACTGCGTAAGCAATTCGGCACCATAAAACAGATTGTCACCCAAGATCAAACCGACCAACCGCTCCGTTAAAAAGAGCGAGGCATCAGAGAACATTAATCCCCATTGACTGCCATCCCCAAACAACTGGCAAAAGCAGCGGATATCGGTGGGCGTACTGATGCCAACATTAGCACCGACAAGGGATAATAGACCATTGGCTTGTAATAGACAGGCAACAACTACTCACTCACGGCCAGCATGGCGGGACAAAGTCGTGTCGCCGTTTCTCCCGCCCAAATAACCCCTTTACGAGATGCTCTGTTACACAAAAAGGCATCATCGCAGCTCTTCACATAATGCCTGCAACGTTGCATTAACTCCCACTCGCCAATCTGGCAAGTGCACGCTAAAACGCTGCGAAAACAGCTGCGTATCAAGCCGGGAATTAAGGGGGCGCTTGACCACACCACCATAATCCATACTGTTAATAGGCTTGAGGCGCGGTACCTTTTCTATCAGACCCAACTCATGCGCCTTGCTGAAAATGAAGCGGGCATAATCGAACCAACTGACGGCTCCGGAAGCCGCCACATGATAGAGGCCCATCAGTCCCGGCTCGGCCAAAACCCTGTCGATGGCCATCAGCGTAACCTCTGCCAACATCATCGCAGAGGTAGGGGCTCCAACTTGATCGCTCACCACCTGCAGCTCATCGCGATCGCTCGCGAGCTGCAACATGGTCTTGATGAAATTAGTGCGCCATGGGCTATGCAACCAGCTGGTGCGGATGATCAAATAACGGCAACCACTGGCGATGATCGCCTGCTCCCCCTTCCATTTACTCTTACCGTAGGCATTTAGAGGGGCCGGGGCATCACGTTCACGCCAGGGGCTATAGCCAGAGCCATCGAAGACATAGTCCGTCGAGAAATGCACCAGCAAGGCATCATGCTGCCTGGCCAATGCGGCCAGTCGTGCGACCCCATCCCCATTGACTCGCATCGCCTGCACAGGGGAAAACTCGGCCCCAGCCACATCCGTGTATGCGGCAGCGTTGAGAATGACGGCAGGGCAATAACGCAGCATTAATGCATGCATTAAAGCGTCATTGTCCACTGGGTAGCACTCTCTTGGTAGGGAAATAGCGGGTTGCGCCGCTAGGTGAGAGGTAGAAAGCAAAGCGCGGGCCAATTGGCCCGCACCTAACAAGAGTTGACTCATTAACGAGCACCAAACCCAGTTAAAATGGTCTTAATCGTTTTAAAGACGATAAGCACATCCAGCCAGAGGGAGAAATGCTTGATGTAGTAAAAATCATGTTCGATCTTGATACGGGTATCATCAGCATCAGCTGCATAACCGTGCACAACCTGTGCCCAACCACTTATACCAGGTCGTACAATGTGGCGATACATGTAGAAGGGTATTTCCCGTTCAAATTGATCCACGAAAGTACGCTGTTCCGGTCTCGGGCCTATCAGGCTCATGTCTCCCTTGAGCACGTTGAAGAACTGAGGCAGTTCATCAATACGCAACTTGCGGATCACCTTGCCAACCCGGGTGACACGCATATCTCCATCTTGTGCAAACTGTGCTCCAGCTTTTTCTGAATCTTTGCACATACTACGAAACTTATAGATACAGAAATCTTTATTTCCCTTGCCCACCCGATTTTGCAGAAACATAACAGGCCCTGGACTCTCCAGTTTGATCAAGAACGCTGTAACCAACATCAGCGGGAAAAAAAGTGGAATCGCAACCAAGGCAGCCAAAATGTCCAGAAGCCGTTTGAAAAAAGCGTAGACAGGAGATGGCAGCAGAGACCCCAGCTGATTTTCATGCAAGTGATCTATCTTCACCCTACCGGTCAGGGCCTCGCTAATCTGTTTTATATGATAAACAGGGATATGAGACAAGGCGCATCGTGCAATGAAACGTTCCCACTCACCTGCCAACTGTTCATCTCGCAGATCGGCAACAACAGCATCATATCGAACCTTACCAAGATCTGGTTTTTCTAATAACCGCCACTCTACACAATGATGCTCTGTCAAAGGCATATAAGCACCAAAGGGCAGCAAAGCATACTTTGGAGTTCGATAACGGCGGCCAATAAAATAGACCAACCAGCAGCATAATAGAGCAACCAGATAAGACTCAAAAACAACTTGTCTACTATATGGGAGGCGCAAGAAAAAGAGAACACCAACCAAAGCACCGTAGAGGGTCGTTACCGTGGGAATCATATAAGCCACAGGGCTAGCCCCGGGATAGCGTAAGAAACGGTGCAATACAATACCGGTCAGCAAAAAAGCACCGAATGCCCCCACCAAAGTATTGTACCTGACAGCATCGAGGTATAACCAAAATTCCCAACCCCAGCGCTCTATTGCTGGCAAACATACAGCAAGCCAAGCGCCAAAAATGAACAAAACCGGAGGGCTAAATAACACACGCTCATACCAGCGTGAGTGACGACGTTGATAACTCAAGGGGCCACCTTATTCTATTTACGTAAAAATGCTCTGTATATGAATTTTCGAAAAGCCCCTGGAACAATCCTAATAGGCGCTCGAGTTAATATATTTTTAACTAATAATGTTCGTGATAAAAAATCAATTTTATAAAATAAAACTTGAGCCTTAATCTCTGAAATAGCATATTTTACACCACCACGCCGAATCTCCATACCATTTCCCGTTCTTGCATACACAAGGATATCAGGTAGGTTTTTCATTAATACACCGGCCTGAATCATCCTAACCCAAAGAGCATAATCCTCATATAGATAATCATCTTGATAATTACCTGCCAATAAAACAAGGCTTTTTCTATACATAACAGTCATGTGATTAAAAGGATTTCTAGACTTTGCATACTTTACAATATCGGCATGATCAAGCGGAGGCTTTCTAAATGAATGGGGCTTTGTTGGATCTTCATCAAACTCTCCAATCCACGAGCCAACAACCCCTATATCCTTATTCTGCACCATGTATGAAAATTGCTTCTGAAAACGCGTGCGATCACAAATATCATCACTATCAAACCGAGCAATAATATCATGGCTACAATATAATAAACCTTCACGAAGAGCTAAGCCAAGACCAATGTTTTTTTCCAATCTAACAGTTTTTATTGACAAGGAATTACTATAAGACAATATAATATCTTCCTGCTCATTAGATATTGGACCATCACAAACAATACACACTTCATCAGGCAATAGAGATGATTCCAACACACTTTTTAGTGCTAAATTAAAATGCTCAACATTGTCATTTATATATACAGACATTAGCACTGTAAATGATTCTTTATTTTTTATCACCGAAGCCACCAAAATGAACACTCTGAAACTCTAATTAGCACTATAAAAAATATAGCTCTTGATATTTTTTAGACATAAGAGATGAGTTAAAATGCAGTGAAGCTATTTTGTTTGAATTTTCGGATAATACTGTATAATCCATATTTTTCAAAGCATTTACACCACGAACAAGTGACTCAACATCGTGTTCAAATAATACTCCAACATTATCAGAAGGCAATGTATATTCAAAAATCTCCTTATGGGGTTCAATGTTTGATAGTAGCACAGGTTTACCTATGGCCATAGCTTCTAAAACGGCAACAGGGAACCCCTCAGCATAGGAAGGAGCGACATAATAATCTGCACAGTTTAAATAATTAATTACGCCAGTTACCTGTCCTAAAAAATGAATATTTTCATTACATATAAATTTATCTCTAAGTGAATCAAAGAGCGGTCCATCACCTAACAGTATAAGATGATCTGTTTTGTCAAGTTTAATCCATGCATTTAATAACAAATCATGATTCTTCCTCGAAACAAAGCTAGCGGCATATACCCATATTTTCCCTCCATTTGGGATGTTAATTAAATGCCGAACATACCCCCTATCCTTGTCAGGATATTCTTTATCAACACCATTGTTTATTAAAATAATGTTATCTTTATTAATGCCACATCTATCCTGCAAATTTGAACGCACAGCATTAGACACTGAAACTAAGCAATCTAATTTTTTAAAAGCATAAATCTGTGCATTAGCCATCAACCATCCCTTAATAACTCCATACTGCATCATATAATCAGAGTGAGGATAGTTATGGACAGTTGCTACTTTTTTAGCATTTTTATATTTTATGTGTGCGTTTATAATATCCGCCCTTACACCATGTGAATGTATAATATCAGGACGAATATTTTTTATATATGTTAAAACTTGGCCATTCCCCTTAAAAAACCAATCAAACCTTGTCATATTAAAGCAATGAAAAGTAATGCCTAAACTAACAAAATCATCTAATCTAGAGTCAGGCACCTCTGGTGACAATGCCAATATATATATATCAAATAAATTAGTATCCATTCCCTTAACAACGTCTAATAATTGATTCGTAGGTCCACTACGAGACAACGAACTTACAATATAGACAATTTTTTTCCTGTTATTGGAAAAATAATTCATATGCATGACGACCATCTTTTAAATATATGTTCATATATAATGTTAAAAAACCATAGGTAGCAACTAAACATCCACCTAAGAATCGTTGCCTTAGAATAGTCAACATACAGACAACTACCAATGGTTCGCTCACAGTTAAAAATGTTGCAATTCGGCCTGCAAAAATCCCAAGATCAGAAAATGCTAACCTCCACATTGTCCCTAATAAAAAAAACAGAATCATAAATTTATATATAGGTTTTTTATTATTTAATCTGCGCCACAATAAAAGCAACAAAATGGATATAATAACATTCTTAATATTTGTCAAATCGAATAAACTCGTGGAGTTAATCTCATCTGAATTTGAATAATTTTGTATTTTATCCGCAACAAAACCCAAATCAGGGACAATACCTATTATTCTTTTTGATATCTCCATATATCCAGCAAAAAAAGATATCACAAGAAAAACAGCAAGAAAAAATCTATATTTCTCAGCTTTTACAATTATAACAAAAATCAATGGAATAATAATGATTAAAGCTGCGATATGAAACATTGCACTTAAAATTATAAGTAAGAAACATTTTACATAACGTTTTTCACATAAGAGTGGCATGCACCAAATAACAATAGCAGAAGCTATAGCTGAACGAATTTGGTTTATATCTTTATATAAAAATTGATGAGAAAAGAAAAGTAGTGCAGACAATAAGGGATTGGATGAATATCTATAGTAAAATACTAATGTAATACCTGTAGAGAGTAGTGCAACAACGAAAAACAAGAGTACATAATTATCACTAAGCTCTCTTACAAGAGAAGATACGATCGTATAACCAGGCTCCATCTGCGTTTCAGCATATGAATATATAAAATGTCCATATATCCACTCAGAAATCCTTGGTATATTTAAAAATCGCTCAACATATACGAAATCATCTGCGCCAACACCAACTTTCCTGAGAGCTGCCATTAAAAACAGCATCAAAGCAAATATAAAATAACTTAAGAATGTAATTTCCTTTCCGGTGAAATGTGTGATTATGAAAAAAAAAATCCTAATATATATATATATATGTATATATCCATATTCATCCTTACAAAACCAACGTAAACACTAATATAATATTTCACATCAAGTTTTATATATTTTCTTGCAAAGAGAAAATAATAAATCACCACAAGGCTGTTAATTTTCTACATACACTTTCAGGTCGATGAAAATCTCTTGCATAGCGCTGAGTTTTAACCTTTAAATAGTCCATATCTTGAGGTGATAACTCTAATAACTCCTGTATTTTTTTATATATAGCATCGACATCATTACTAATAGATACAACAGGACAACTATCAATATCAATATCAAAGGACTTGCAATGATGTTTGTCTGCAGGAGCCAATACAATATGTCCATGTAACATTGCATATATCGCATTCATGCCATAACTATGACACTTACATTGATCAATTGAAATATCAATATTTGAAAACAACTTCAAATATTCAGATTGACCAAGTCTTTCTGGAGTATACACAACAACATTGTTATAATTCTCTTCAATTTTCTTTAATGCCATTAAGATAACATCCGTTCCTTTTACATCCTTCCTATTAATACCATGCATTATCTTAATTGAATTAACATCTGTAGCTTTAATTGATGCGTCACTATTAACAGCGCAGGCTAATGGTACTACATCAGTGACTTTATTAGAAAAATAACTTGTTTTCCAAGGACGTTCATAATCATACATTGTTGGTATTATTTTTTTTGAGAACGTTGCACATAGATAATTAACAATTCGATCTTGTATTCTTTTAAAGTATTTACTGGATGGATAATTTACACCATGAAAAATATACTTTGAAATCCCCCCAGACTCTCCAGACCTTATATACTCGACATCGTCACCACAACAAAGTAGGTATATTTCTTTCCTATAAATTTTGAAAAGCATTAAAATAACAGGCCCTAATAGTTTAAAACTGAAAAAACTAGGGTTCATTATGTATATAATTTCATATTTCATGAAAGAAGGAATAAGCTTTACTAAATCAAACAGCTTCCCTATCTTTGTCTTAGAAGATAATTTTAACTCAGAATCTAAATTTTTCCACCCATCTCCACTTGGAGAAAAGACACAAGCCTCGTGCCCTAGCTGACGAAAGCCAACAGCAAGAGATTTTCCATAGCCACTAAACTCTCCATAAATCAAAATTCTCATTTTGATACCTTGTTAATATTTGTCTAAATTTTGGAATTCTAGCTTAGGAAAAACGTTTACAACCACATTAGCAGGCTCATCTTTAGTGATAATAGCACCAGCACTAATAAGAATGTTATGACCAATGTTCGCTGGCTTACAATGATAATTACTACTTGTTCGCCTATCAGGGTGTAGCGAATGAAAATTGTATCAAAACAGATAAAGTTAGGACCAATAATAGTGTCATCACCAATAAAAATTTCGCTTTTGTCTGTGATTATTATGTTTTTTTATTTATGCAAACTCATTTTCAAATATATATTTCGTGCTAGTTGTGCGGGCCTAAGGACCACCCAACCAGTATAAAAGTTAGGCGATAGATATACCCCTAACATTTAATACCATGCCACATTTACCTTACAGACTTAACTCCTGAACAACAGAAATTTTGTCCAGACAAGCTATATCACTTAACCAGCCAATCTGATATAAAAATAAAAATTATGTTTTTAACATGGTAACTAACGGGCGAATCTTTTTAAATTTAAATAGATACATAAAAAATATATTGAGTAATTTACAAAATAAGCAATAGTAGCACCTTGCGTACCAATACTTGATACAAATAAATAGCTCAATGCAACAAATGACAAAGAAAAGAACGTTTCCGTGCAAACAAACCATTTGGTTGCACCACGCGACAACATTGGATAGGCGAAAAGCCAACTCGCAATTTTAATAACATCCCCAGTTAACTGAACAGCGAACAGATCACGAGCATTACGAAACTCATTGGTAAATAACAATGAAATCGCAACGTCACGTAGTAGATACACTCCTAGTGCCATTAGGGCAACAATAGGGATTATAACTCGTGCTGTTTTGTGAATTTCAGAAATAATAGAATCTACATCACTGAGAGATGATAAGCGTGGCAAGTAATAAGTGCCAAGCGCCATAGTTATCACCCCTAAATAGACTTCAGAGATTTTATACACCGCTTGCCATTGGCCAGTGGCATCCCAGCCTACTTGATCAATTAAAATATTGCGCACCAAGATTAGTGAGATCGGCACGGTCAAGGCACTGGTGATTGCCATCAGCATATAACCGCCGATTTGCTTGCGCGCTTTAGGCTCCACCGCGCCCCACCAATAACGCAGCTTAAACCAAGGCTGTCGCAGGTTAGCAATTAACATCACAACACCAATCAAGGCTGCTTGCACTGCGGCGGCTAATAGTGCACCTTCAATATTTTTCCAAGCAATCATGCCCAGCATAACGCAGCCAGAAATCAGCGCCGAGAGTACACCCAGGCATACATAACGGCGATATAACTGTTGACCGTTGATAACTGAGTTACACAATGTGCCAATAGCTGCGAGTGGCAATGTACAGATAGTAGCTATCACAATCCATGCCAAGGAATTATCTTGAAACAACCAAGCTGCGATAGACTTCGATAATATTAAGCCACAGGGAATTGCAACCAAAGAGATAATCAACACCCATTGAAAGGCCGCACGCCACCAAGGTGTACAGGCTTCAAAGCCTTGGTCCTTATATTCAGCGGTAAAACGTACGACTCCGCTACCGGCAGGTGCGTTAATAATCCCGTTCAAGCTACCAACCATACTTTGCACTTGGCCAAGCATGGCCAAGCCAGTGGGGCCAGTATAAATGGCCACCACCTTGGCAATAACAAACCCCATCGCCATTCTGAGCAAGGTTAATAACCCTGTCATAGCGGTGACTTTGAGTAAACGCTTCATGTATTAAACCCATTAACAGCAGCAATTACTTGCGCAACCGCAGCGTCACTCATCGTAGGGTCAAGCGGAAGAGAAAGAACTTGCTGATGGATATCCTCTGTCAATGGCAGAGATATACTGTTCCACTGGCTATATGCCTGTTGTTTATGTGGTGCGACTGGATAGTGAATCAGGGTTTGAATACCTTGCTCCATTAAATAAGCTTGCAGTGCTTCACGCGTTTCACAGCGCACAACAAACAGGTGCCAAACATGCGCCAACTCATCGATTACATTAGGCAAAATGACCAGTGGATTAGTGATCCCCGAGCGATAAGCTTGAGCAATTTGTTGGCGACGAATGGTCTCAGCTTCCAGATACGGCAACTTTACACGCAGCATGGCGGCCTGAATCTCATCAAGACGGCTATTCACCCCTTGATACAGATTTTCATACTTTTTATGAGACCCATAATTACGCAGAGCTTTAAGAGTCTGTGCAAGTTTATCGTCATTGGTGGTGATAGCACCAGCATCTCCTAGAGCACCGAGATTTTTACCCGGGTAAAAACTAAAGCCAGCAGCATCGCCCCAGTTACCAGCTCGTTGACCGTTCATCTCGGCACCATGAGCCTGAGCACAATCTTCCAGCACCAATAAGTTATGCTGTTTGGCAATGGCCATAATTTCTGGCATCGGGCACAACTGGCCATATAAATGCACCGGCAGAATGGCTTTGGTTTTGGGGCTAATGGCGGCGGCCAGCGTGGCGGGGTCGAGGTTATAGCTTGCAGGGTTTGGCTCAACCAATACCGGCACCAAGTCATTTTCAGTGATGGCCAGTACAGAAGCAATATAGGTATTAGCCTGGACAATCACTTCATCACCTGCTTGCAATTTACCCAGTTCCTTCCAAGCACGTAAGGTAAGGATTAATGCATCCAGCCCATTGGCCACACCAATCGCGTGCTTGGTGCTGCAATATGCAGCAAACTCGGTTTCAAATTGGATAAGTTCATTACCCATGATATACCAACCGGAATCAATGACGCGGGCACAAGCCTCTTTGAGTTCTTGTTGGTATTGATTGTTGATGGTTTTTAAATCGAGGAAGTTTATAGTCACTATTTTATCTCTTTAAATTCATTATTCCAAAAATCAATCACAACATCAGGATAACCACGATGAAAGCGGAAACGCCATGGGTAAGCCTTTTGCTTTATATTCTTATGCATTCGTAATATTTTTGCATCACAGATGATTTTTGATGGATTACCACTAGCCAACTTACCATCTGGAATATTATCTTTTATTACTGAACCTGCTGATATAACGCAGTCTTTACCAATGATAACACCAGGTAAAATTAGAGATTTAGAGGCTAAAACAGAATAATCCCCGATTGTAACCCCTAATAAATCTTCACTTGGTGGAGTTGGGTCATTTGTCAGTAATACCTCTGGGAATAGCCATACGAACTTACCAACATTAGAATATTTACCAATGTGAACATCTGCATGACATTTGGTATAGTCACCTATTGAACAGTCACCTTGAACATCAGAACGATTACCAAACTGACACCCATGACCAATAATAGCATTTTCTCTTACATTGACGTAATGACCTGTATTTAGTGCATCACCAATTTGAGAACCAGCATAAAAAACATTGTGACTTCTAATATTACAATTTTGGCCGAACACCAAATCTTTTTTTTGGGCAAGTGGTGTAGGCAAGCCAAGCTCACAAAACGAACCAACTTTTGTCCCAACACCAAGATGAACATGATCATGAACAATTGTATACGGCCCAATTTCAACATTTTCCTCAATAATTGCCAATGAAGAAATAATAGCCGATGGGTGTATTTTAACTGTCACTATGCTGTGCTCCCTGCATCCACTGTTAATGTCGTCCCCGTAATTGATGCAGCAGCATCAGATAGTAAAAAAACAACCGCGGATGCTGCATCATCAACATTTGCTAAACGCCCTAACGGACTGCGCCTTTTTATTGATGCTAACTTATCTCCTTGCAAACCCGCTGTCATTGCTGTTTCCATATAGCCAGGGGCTAATGTATTTACCGTAATATTAGCTTTACCTACTTCTCTAGCTAAAGACTTAGTAAAACCAGATAGAGCTGACTTTGTGGCACCATAAACGCTTAGTCCATTAAAGCCAGTGCTTCCGATTATTGAACCAACATTCACAATACGCCCTGCACCATTTAAAAGCATTGAACGTGAAGCATATTTTGTTAATAAAATTGGTGCGGTAACGTTTGTTGTAACTAATTGAAAAATATCCTTTTCATGCATAGTGGCCAAGACGCCATCATGTCCGATAGCGGCATTATTAACCAACCCAAACAGACGTCCATGCTCTTTGGTTATTTTTTTAACCAAATCAGATATCCCGTCTGTTTCAGAAAAATCATAGGTATAAAAAAAAGCTTTATCAGGAGAACTTTCAATTAAAGAAGAGAAATCCCCTTCACTTCTACTTATCCCTATAACTTTAAAATCTTCAGTGATCAATTTTTTAGATATTGCCAGCCCTAACCCTTTACTCGCTCCGGTTACAATAACTGTTTTCATGAAGCCAGATTCCTTTTTATTTTCCCAACTGAATTTTTCTCAATTTCATTGACAAACTTTATCAAAACAGGAATTTTGAATGAATCAAGGTATTTCTTCGTGTATTCCTGTATGCTTTTTTTCAAATCAGAACTGGCCAATCTGGGATCTATTATAACGACATCACAAGCCACCAACATGCCCATCATTGAACTTGCCTTTCCGAATACACGACATTCTGAAATCAATGGGTGAGTAAGTAATACATTCTCTATTTCTTCTGGAATAACTTTATTACCACCAACATTAATTGTTCCACTTTCACGACCTAAAAATAAAACCCTATCCCCTTTTATACAAACCAAGTCACCAGTATTAATATACCCAAACTCATCAAACTCAAAAGTCCCACTAACAATACTTTCTGCTGTAGAGGCTGATTTTATCCACAATGTTTCATTTTTTATTTTCAACGATGTAGATGTAGATGTAGATGTAGATGTAGATAATAGCGTTTTATTATCTATATAGTTTAACGGAAAACCTTCTTTTGCATCTTTAACAACAAAACCAACACCAGCTTCTGTTGAGGCATAGATATGCGATATTTTAGATAATGGGTATAGCCTTGATAAGCTATTTAAAATAGTTTGATCTGCAATTTCACCACCTAATGTAATTCTTTTCAAATCAATAGAATCACACCTAGGATTCATAAGCAATTTACGGAAAAATGATGGTGTTGCAGATAAGCAATTCACATTGGTCTGAACTAAAACATCTATAACCGATTCAAGACTATCTGCTTGCTCTAAAACCGTTAATTTAGAACCAGACATCAGAGCCTGAAAATAAACCTGCAAGCCAGCAAATCTATTAACATCGTATATCAGAGCCCAATTATAGAGTGGCCCCTTACTCAAATCGGTTTTGGTTGAATTGGTTAGTTGTTGCAAACCATAAGAAACTAATTTAGGCTTCCCGGTTGTACCAGATGTAGCTAATATCCAATTTCCATTTCGAGTGGTATTATCTGAATCTGTTTCTGCGAACTCAGTCAACTTATTAATTTCAATACCATCATCCATGCATCTAAAGATATATTCAATATTAGCTTTGTCAAAGAAAGAATTAACAACCTCATCATTGAGGCCAGATGGAATGATCAGGAGATTTTTAGCTAACTCAGATAATGAAGGCAGAATTTGACAAGCTAATGCTCTAGATTCAAAGCTGACAGCAATATTTTTTCCAGCACAAAAACCATATTCAATTAGTTTTTTTTCAGAAAAATCAACTATATCTGCATAAGTTAAATTGATGCTGTTATTAACCAAAAATGGACGCTCGCCCGGCACTAATTTTAAGAATGCCAGCAAACTGTTTACGTTTTTATTTTGCATACTTTTCATAAATAGCAACAAATTCACCGAATGTTTTGGGATATACAGCATCATCCATCATCTGGAATGGATCGTAATCAAGCTCTTCCTCTAACAACGTTACTAAAATAGCAAAACCTAATGAGTCTAATTCGGTTTCTAACAAAACCACCCCGTCAGCGATTTCTTCATACTGTTTAGATACATTAATTTGGTCTAAAGCCTCATTAAATTTATTTAAAATAACATTTTTCAACATAAAATCATCTCCATAATTAGAAAATAAGAAGTGTTATTGCGTATTTTGTTTAATATACCGAACAACTTTTGCCGGCGCTCCAACAACAACTGCATAGTCAGGCACATCTTTTGTGACTACTGCACCGACACCCACCATAGCATGTTTACCGATGGCAATCCCCGGTAATAAAGTAGCATTGGCCCCAATAGATGCATGGTCTTCAATAGTGATACGAGCAAACGCTTCAGGATACACTTTGGAACGCGGCATTTTATCATTGGTAAAGGTGGCACAGGGGCCAATGAATACGTTATTACCAATGGTGGTACCATCCCAAATATAGACGCCCGATTTCACGGTGACGTTATCCCCTAGCACTACATCGTTTTCAATCAGGGTATGGGCACAAATATTACAATTACGGCCAATGGTGGCCTCTTTCAGGACAACGGCGAACTGCCAAATGCGGGTGCCTTCACCTATATTGTTGCTTTTTACATCACTGAGCGGATGAATGAACATGGGTATTAGCCGCCTCAATAAATTGTGTATACTCGCGGATATAGTCTGACTCATCATAAAGCTGATCAGCCAACACCATCAGCACACAATCCTCAGAAAAGTCGTACATCTCGTGCCACTGCATGGCATTAATTAGCAGGCCTTTGTCTGGTGTTGCCAAGATCACGTCTTGTTTATCTTTGCCATCATCCATTACAAAGCGGCAAGATCCTTTTAAACAAATCGCGACTTGTTTAAGCACCTTGTGGGCATGAAAGCCACGAGCCACTCCTTGGGATGTGCCATAAATATAATAAACTCGCTTAATATCAAATGGGATGTGGCGATTTGATTCTAGCGCGACTAACGCACCACGCTCATCACCTAGCGCAGGAAAATCGATTAGATTAATCAGATTCATTGCAATCTCTATTATTTATTTAATAAATCAAACAAATATTGGCCATAGCTATTTTTGGCCATTTTATTTGCTGCATCGCTAAGTCGGTCATCTGTTAGCCACTTATTGCGCCAAGCGATCTCTTCTAAGCAGGCGATTTTATAACCTTGACGTTTTTCTATGGTTTCTACAAACGAAGCAGCATCGTGCAGGCTTTCATAAGTGCCGGTATCGAGCCAAGCAAAACCACGCCCCAGCAATTCGACATTTAGTTCACCAGCGTTGAGATACATCTCATTTAATGTGGTGATTTCCAGTTCGCCCCGATGTGAGGGTTGCACCTGCTTGGCCAGTTCCACGACCTTGTTGTCGTAGAAATAGAGACCCGTCACAGCGTATTGAGATTTGGGTTGGGCGGGCTTCTCTTCAATTGATACCGCCTTCATGTCCGCATCAAATTCCACCACGCCAAAGCGTTCAGGGTCTTTCACCTGATAGCCAAATACAGTGGCACCTCTTGAGCGCTGCGCCGCACGTTTTAAAATGGGCGAGAAGCCTTGGCCCCAGAAAATATTATCGCCCAAGGCCAAACAAACACTGGAATCACCGACAAACTGTTCACCAATCAAAAATGCCTGTGCCAACCCATCGGGGCTTGCTTGTACTGCATATTCCAGCGTGATGCCAAACTGGCTGCCATCACCCAGCAAACGCTGAAATGACACTTGATCGTCTGGGGTGGTAATAATCAAAATTTCACGAATGCCCGCCAGCATTAATACCGAAATCGGGTAATAGATCATCGGCTTATCGTATATAGGCAGTAACTGCTTGGAAACACCCATGGTAATCGGATAGAGACGAGTGCCTGAGCCGCCAGCCAGAATAATGCCTTTCATTATTTTTCTTCTCCGTACTGAAGATCAATCCAAGACTGATAGGCCCCACTCTTGACGTTATTGACCCACTGCTGGTTATCCAGATACCACTGCACGGTTTTGCGAATGCCAGACTCGAACGTTTCTAGCGGTTGCCAAGCAAGCTCACTGCTCATCTTGGTCGCATCGATGGCATAGCGGCGATCGTGACCGGGACGATCCGCTACATAGGTGATTTGCTCACGATAAGAGCCCGCCTTCGGCACCATCTCGTCCAGTAAATCACAGATGGTGTGTACCACCTCCAGATTCTGCTTCTCGTTATGACCGCCGATGTTGTAGGTCTCCCCGACCACGCCCGTGGTCACCACCTTGTAGAGCGCGCGCGCGTGGTCTTCTACATAGAGCCAGTCACGGATCTGGTCGCCCTTGCCATAGACCGGCAGCGGCTTGCCATCCAGCGCGTTGAGGATCACCAACGGGATCAACTTCTCGGGGAAGTGATAAGGGCCGTAGTTGTTGGAACAGTTTGTGACGATGGTCGGCAGACCGTAAGTCCGGCGCCAGGCGCGCACCAGATGGTCACTGGAGGCCTTGGAGGCGGAATAGGGACTACTGGGGGCGTAGGGGGTAGTTTCGGTAAAGAGTGGCAATGGCTCACCGGCTGCGACTTCATCCAGATGAGGCAGGTCGCCATACACCTCGTCGGTGGAGATATGGTGGAATCGGAAGGCCGCCTTGCGCACCTCGTCCAGACCGTTCCAATAGGCGCGAGCCGCTTCCAGCAACATATAGGTGCCAACGATATTGGTCTCGATAAAGTCAGCAGGACCTGTGATGGAGCGGTCAACATGGCTCTCGGCAGCCAGATGCATCACGGCATCCGGCTGGTGCAGGGTAAACACCCGATCCAGCTCGGCACGATTGCAGATATCCACCTGCTCAAACGCATAACGATCGCTTGACGATACATCGGCCAGGGATTCCAGATTGCCGGCATAGGTGAGTTTATCGAGATTGATAACGGAATCTTGGGTATCACGGATGATATGGCGCACGACAGCAGAACCGATAAAACCAGCGCCACCGGTAACGAGAATTTTCATAGATATGTTATCTCTTGCGAGGAGTTGATATAGATGCGGTTGCGGGCTGAGTCAGAAATAAAAAACTGCTCACAGGGGTCTCTTAACATCACCAGAATGTGTATTGGTGAGTACTATTTAATCAAGTTTGCGACAAATGCTATGGCTACCGCCCCTGGGTTACAGCCCCCAGTTTGCTGCTTTTAACCTGATTGTATTTGCTGTTGGTCATCACGTCCTCCAGCATTGTTATGTTGTGATGGTGCATAAGCATGTGTTCATTTCGCGTAATACCGCGAAAAAGAGCTTTGCTTGGAAAAACAGCGCACCGTACCAGCCCGATGGAGCGGAAGATTCTATCTCGATTCCGATAAGACTGCACACCAAAAATGTTTCAGCATCTTGTTTTCAATCAAGATTCGATAGAAAACCACAAGAGCTGTATGACCCCACCAAAGACACAATCAAAAATCAACCGAACATTGCCAATTGGAACAAAAAATGGGGCAACCGTTTTGGTTGCCCCATTTTCACATCAGATCCGAATAACCCCGCATTCTGATGGTGCAGGTTAGCGCAGAGAATAACTGCATGCCATCAGTCATGTTTTGACTCATGGGTATGGGTCAGGCGCTCTTCTTTGCTACTGTGTTTGGTGAAGTAGCGCATCACCAGCACAAAGAAGAGCGGTACGAAGAAGATGGCCAGCACGGTGGCGCTGATCATCCCCCCCATCACGCCGGTACCGATTGCGTTACGACTGCTGGCACCCGCGCCGGAGCTGATCACCAGCGGCAGCACCCCGAGGATAAATGCGAGCGAGGTCATCAGGATCGGACGCAGACGCAGGCGTGCCGCCTCCACCACAGCTTCACCCAAGCCCATCCCTTTGTCATAGAGCTCTTTGGCAAATTCCACGATCAAAATCGCGTTTTTTGCCGACAAGCCTATGGTGGTGAGCAGACCAACCTGGAAGTAGACGTCGTTCTCCAACCCGCGCAGGGTGGCAGCCACAATGGCCCCCAGTACCCCGAGCGGCACCACCAGCATCACCGAAAACGGAATGCTCCAGCTCTCGTAGAGGGCCGCCAGACAGAGGAACACCACCAGCAAGGAGATGGCGTAGAGCGCGGGTGCCTGTGAACCGGCCTGCCGCTCCTGGAAGGAGAGCCCGGTCCACTCGATGCCCACCCCTTCCGGCAGCTGTTTCACCATCTGCTCGATGGCTGCCATCGCATCACCGGTACTCTTGCCGGGCGCCGCTTCACCGACGATCTCCATCGCCGGTACGCCGTTGTAACGCTCCAGACGCGGCGAGCCGAAGCTCCACTCGGTGCTGGCAAAGGCGGAGAAGGGCACCATCTGACCGGCACTGTTGCGCACATACCAGAGTTTCAGATCTTCCGGGTTCATCCGGAAGGGGGCATCCGCCTGCATGTAGACCTTCTTGATCCGGCCACGGTCAACGAAGTCATTAACGTAGGACGAGCCCCAGGCGGTAGCCAGGGTGTTGTTGATGTCCGCGATGGATAGCCCCTGCGCCAGCGCCTTCTCGTAGTCGATCTTGATATCGAGCTGCGGCGTATCTTCCATCCCGTTCGGGCGTACCCGCACCAGAGTGGGATCCTGCGCCGCCATGCCGAGCAGCTGGTTACGCGCCGCCATCAGCTTGTCGTGACCAATACCGCCGCGATCCTGCAGGAAGAAGTCAAAACCGGTCGCCGTACCCAGCTCCGGGATCGGAGGCAGGTTGAAGGCGAAGACCTGCGCCTCCTTGATGCTGAACAGATAGCCCATGGCGCGGCCGATGATGGCATTGGCGCTGCGATCCGGGCTCTTGCGCTCGCTCCAGTCCTTGAGCTTGATAAAGGCCATACCCGCATTCTGGCCACTACCGGCGAAGCTGAAGCCGGATACGGTCAGCACAGAATCGACATTATCCTTCTCGTTTTTCAGGAAGTAGTCGCGCATGTCTGCCAGCACCACCTCGGTGCGCTGCTTGGTCGCCCCCACCGGCAGTTGGACCATGGACATGATGACCCCCTGATCCTCTTCCGGCAGGAAGGAGGTGGGCATCCGCATAAAGAGCACTGCCAACACCGCCAGCATGGCACCGTAGATCAGGCTGTAGCGCACGCCCTGCTTGATCACCTTGCGCACGCCGCTCTGATAGCGATTGGTACCGGCATCAAAGGCGCGGTTGAACCAGCCAAAGAAGCCACGCTTGGCCCCAAACTCGCCATGTTTCATCGGCTTGAGCAGGGTGGCACAAAGGGCCGGGGTAAGGATCAACGCCACCAGCACCGACAGCACCATGGCCGAGACGATGGTCAGCGAGAACTGGCGATAGATGGCACCGGTCGAGCCGCCGAAGAAAGCCATCGGAACGAACACGGCGGAGAGCACCAACGCGATCCCCACCAGCGCACCGGTGATCTGGGTCATCGACTTGCGGGTCGCTTCCAGCGGGGAGAGGTCCTCCTCGCTCATCAGCCGCTCCACGTTCTCCACTACCACGATGGCGTCATCCACCAGCAGGCCGATGGCCAGCACCATACCGAACATGGTGAGGGTGTTGATGGAGAAGCCGAACGCCGCCATCACCCCGAAGGTACCGAGCAGCACCACAGGCACCGCAATGGTCGGGATCAGGGTGGCGCGGAAATTCTGCAGGAACAGATACATGACGCAGAACACCAGGAAGATCGCCTCGATCAGGGTCTGCACCACCTCCTCGATGGAGATCTTCACAAACGGCGTGGTGTCGTAGGGGTAGACGATCTCCATGTTGGCCGGGAAGTAATCCGACAGCTCATTGAGCTTGGCACGCACCTTCTCGGCGGTATCCAGCGCATTGGCGCCGGTAGCCAGCTTGATGGCGACCGCGGCGGTAGACTGGCCGTTGTAGAGCGCATCGGCGTCATAGCTTTCGCCCGCCAGCTCGACCCGGGCCACATCTTTCAGCCGTACCTTGGAGCCATCCTGATTCACCCGCAGCAGAATGTCGTTGAACTGCTCCACGGTAGATAGGCGGGTCTGACCCATGATGGTGGCGGTGAACTGCTGATCTTCCACCGACGGTGTGCCGCCCAGCTTGCCGAACGCCACTTGGGCGTTCTGCGCCTTGATGGCTGCCTGCACATCACCCGGGGTCATCTGCACCCGGTTGAGTTTGTTGGGATCGAGCCACACCCGCATGGAGTACTGGCTACCGAACAAGGTGATATCCCCTACCCCGTCCAGACGGCTCAGGGGCTCCTTGATGTTGGAGACCACATAGTCCGCCAGATCGTCGTTGTTCATCGAGCCATCGCTGGAGATGAAGGCCGCGACCATCAGGAAGCTGCTGGAGGTCTTCTGTACCCGGATCCCCTGCTGCTGCACCTCTTGCGGCAGCAGCGACATCGCCTGCTGCAGCTTGTTCTGCACCTGCACCTGGGCAATATCGGGATCGGTCCCCGGCTGGAAGGTGAGGGTCACCGACACCCGCCCCGCGGAGTCAGACTGGGAAGACATGTAGAGCAGGTGATCCAGCCCGGTCATGTTCTGTTCGATGATCTGGGTCACCGAGTCTTCCACCGTTTTGGCGGATGCGCCCGGATAGCTGGCAGAAATACCGACAGCGGGCGGCGCAATGCTCGGATACTGGGCGACCGGCAATTTGATGATGGCCAGGCTGCCCGCCAGCATGATCACCAGCGCGATCACCCAGGCAAAAATGGGTCTGTCTATAAAAAATCGAGCCATGAGGCGACTACTCCATCCTACTTGTTGGCCGGGGTGTTGGACGCAGCTTGAGCAGACGGTGCATCAGCACCCTGCTCGGCGGGATTGACCACGGCGCCCGGTCGTACTTTCTGCAAGCCAGCGACGATCACCCGCTCGCCGGAGGTGAGCCCTGACTCCACCACCCAGTTGCTGCCGACGACACGGCTCAGTTGCACGTTGCGCAGCTCCACCTTGTTGTCAGCGGTTACCACCATCACGGTGGCACCGCCATTGGGGGTGCGAGTCACGGCAGTTTGCGGCACCAGCAGCCCTTGCGCCCGCTCACCCTCTTGCAGGGTGGCGCGCATGAACATGCCGGGCAGCAGCAGCTGGTGAGGGTTGGGCACAATCACCCGCAGGGTCACCATGCCGGAGGTCTCATCCACGGTCACATCGGAGAACTGCAGCGAGCCCTCTTCGCCATAAGTGGATCCATCTTCCAGCTGGAAGGTCACCTTGGCCCCTTTCTGCTCGTCCTGGGTCAGCTTGCCCTCGGCGACCAGTCGCTTGAGGCGCAACAGATCGGCGGTGGACTGACGCACATCCACATACATGGGATCGAGCTGCTGGATGGCGGTCAGGCTGTCAGCCTGCTGGGCGGTCACCAGTGCCCCCTCGGTCACCGCGGATTTACCGATGCGGCCACTGATGGGGGCGGTGATGCGGGTGTAACCGAGATTGATCTCGGCAGTACGCAAAGCCGCCTTGCTCGCCATGATCTCCGCCTTGGCCTGCTTCCAGCTGGCGTCGGCATCGTCATAGTCCTGACGGCTGATGGATTTGACCTTGAGCAGCTCCTGATAGCGCTGGGCCTTGAGGCGGGCACTCTGCTCGTTGGCCTCGGCCTTGGCCAGATTGGCTTTGGCGCTGGCGACTGCCGCCTGATAGACAGCCGGATCGATCTGATAGAGCAGATCGCCCGCCTTCACATCGCTTCCCTCGGTAAAGAGGCGCTTGAGGATGATGCCGCTCACCTGCGGACGCACTTCGGCCACCCGCAACGGGGCGCTGCGGCCGGTCAACTCGGTGGTCAACATCAGCGGACCGCTCTGCAGGGTCACCACGTTGACCGCCGCAGGGGGCATGCCGCCCTGTCCCTGGGGTGCGCCCCCCTTGTCACCACAACCTGCCAGCAAGCCTGTAGCCAGCAAGGCAAGACCAACTGAACGAGCAAGAATATGTTTATGCATGAAACACCTGAGCCTTTGCCAGTCAATGAACAATCAGGGCCACACGGGCCCTGTTGGTAAATAGTCGAAAGATGAGGCAATATACATACATTCATAAATGTATGTAAGTGACTTTTTGCTTGCATGAGGCACAAATTTCGATGGCCAGACGAACCAAAGAAGAGGCGCAGCAAACCCGCTGCCACATCATGAGCACGGCGCTGGATCTGTTCTGCTCTCAGGGCCTGGCCAAGACCAGCCTGACCGACATCGCCAGGGCGGCAGACCTGACCCGCGGGGCCATCTATTGGCACTTCAAGAACAAGGATGAACTCTTCATTTCGCTCTGGCAGGAGCTCTGCAGCCCCCTCGCCCACCAGCTCGATGCCTGCCTCAATCCAGATGAGCCGGATCCGCTGGGGCAACTGCGCCTCTTCTTCGAAGGGGTGCTCCACAGCTTCATTCACAATCCGGCCCAGCGGCAGATGTTCACCATCCTGTTCAATCTCGAATCGCTGGAAGGGGAAGCCATCTCACTGCGCGAGCATATCCGCAGCCAGTCCGCCAACTTCTTCCGGGATCTGGAGACCACCCTGGCCAATGCGGTACGGCGGGGCCAACTGCCCGCCAACCTCAACCTGCAGCGCGCCGCCACCCTGCTCCACTGCACTCTGGATGGCTACATCATCAACTGGCTCCACTTTCCGGGGCGGATCGACCTGCAGGGCGAATCCGCCTTTATGATAGAGAGCATGTTCACCATGCTGGCCCAGCCCCACGGGCCTGCCTGCGTCCGCTAACCGGCTCCGGCAACTTCATCACATCCAAATCGGGGCCTGACCGCGCGCTTTGGCAGTCAGGCCCCGATTTGTTACCCTGTGCGCCCCCTGCTTGAGGTAACCCCTGTGCCACACTCTGACGCCATCCCCGCTTCCCAGCCATTTAACGACCAGCACGCCCACGTTCGAGCTGCCTTTGTGGCGCGTCTCAAACCCGGTGCTCACCTGCTCAATGGTCAATGCGGTACGGGGGAGGATCTGTGCTGGCTGCGTGCAGAAGGGTATGTGGTCACCGCCTGTGAAGCGGTACCGGCCGACGCCAAAGTCGCCTCGCAGCAATCCGGACAAGCAGTGCGGGTCTGCCCGCTGGCGAAGATGCACTCGGTGCTCCCTTACGATGGCATCTGGCTAAGCCGCCCGCTTGATGGCGACGTGTCCACCCTTGTCCACCTGTTGCAACCGCTGGCGACCCTGCTCAAAGCGGGCGCTCCGCTCTGCTTCCCCCTGCAGCCAAGCGGCAAGATAAGTCACGCTCAGCTACAGCAACTGGTCACCACATCCGGGATAGCGCTGCAACTGGCGCCGATGGAAACCGCCTCGACCAACACGCCATCATGCACAAGTCAACACGCCAGCCAGTACGTCATGTTGCTGCGTGGCGATCATCAGGCCACCTAACGGGCTAATTCATCACGGATTTCCCCGTTCAACGCCAAGCCGACAGCTAGTCGGCGATCTTGACCTTCGACAATATTTAACTCGGCGTTAACGCAGAAAAGGCAGACATAACACGGCCGACGTGTTAAAAAGTGTGATTAATATCAAAATTTAATAACAAAACAGACAATACAACCAACTCCGGATTTCCTTATGAAACTTGTCCTGAAACTCATTGCTGGCATCCTTGCCGGTCTCTTGCTCGGTCTCTACGCCCCTGAGTGGGTGGCGCGCGTGCTGTTTACGGCCAAGACAGTGATAGGTCAGCTGATCACCTTCACCATTCCGCTCATCATTCTGTTCTTTATCATGAGCGGCATCGCCAGCCTGCCGAAAAACTCCGGCAAGCTGCTGGGCAAAACCGTGGCCCTCTCCTACTGCTCCACCATTCTGGCGGGGCTGTTCGCCTTTACCGTGGCGAGCCACCTGATCCCGCAGTTCACCACCGCCGCCGAGCCCACCACGGCCACGGCCATCAAGCTCGCCTCCTACGTCAATCTGGAGATCCCGCCGCTGTTTGGCGTGATGTCGGCACTGGCCGCCGCCTTCGTGTTCGGCATCGGCATCAGCGCCACCCAGGCCACCGATCTGCGCCAGGTCGCCGATCAGGGTCGTGACATCATCGACCGCCTGCTGGCCAAGGTGATCATTCCGCTGCTGCCGTTCTACATCGCCGGAGTCTTTGTCGAGATGACGGTAGAAGGCACCGTATTCGCCACCCTGAAAACTTTCGGCGTGGTGCTGGTGATGGCGATCCTGATGCACTGGATCTGGCTATCCGTGCTGTTCGTTGGTACCGGTCTGGCCCTTGGCCGCTCACCGGCCCAGCTCATCAAGAACATGCTGCCCGCCTACTTCACCGCGCTGGGTACCATGTCGAGCGCCGCCACCATTCCGGTCGCGCTGCAGTCGAGCAAGAACAACGGCGTGAGCGACGGTATCGCCAACTTTACCGTGCCGCTGTGCGCCACCATTCACCTCTGTGGCTCCACCATTACCCTGGTCACCTGTGCCACCGCGGTGATGTTCCTCTCCGAGCATCTGGCCATTCCGGGCATCGAGACCATGCTCCCCTTCATCATGATGCTGGGGGTGATCATGATCGCCGCACCGGGCGCACCGGGTGGTGGCGTGATGTCGGCGCTGGGCCTGCTCACCTCCATGCTCGGTTTCGGTGAAGCCTCCATCGCCCTGATGATCGCCCTCTATCTGGCGCAGGACAGCTTCGGCACCGCCTGCAACGTCACCGGTGACGGCGTGATTGCCCTGTGGGCGGATCGCTTCGCCAACGGTAGCGAGAGCGCAGCCCCCGTGGCCGAGGCCGAACAGGCGTAAGCTCGCCGGATAGCCCGACCATCCTCTGCAAAACCGCAGGCCCAAACCATGTTCGGGCCTGATTCGTTTCTGCCACCTTCCCTGCTTTTGTTAGTATTCCTCCTCCCCCTCTTTACCCCCCTCTGCCGTAGACAGCACTGGCGCTACCCTCTGCATCAGACAAAATTATTGGCATATGCTACATATGAGCGTATAAATGGCTTATGCCAATTAGGAGCCACCATGCCAAGACCCAAGATTGCCCGCCAGATCTGTGGCCGCCCCGCCAACAGCTGCTTCAAACCCAACGGCCGCCCCATGCATCAGCTGGAACAGGTCACGCTGGCCCCTGACGAGTTCGAGGCACTGCGCCTCGTCGACCTTCAAGGAATGCAGCAGCAGGAGGCCGCCCTGGTGATGGGGGTCTCCCGCCAGACCCTGGCCAATATCCTGAAAAAAGGGCGCTACAAGGTGGTGGAGTGTCTGAGTCTGGGCAAGGCATTGATGATGCAACCCGCCGAGCCCGACCACCCAACCAGTGGAGAAGAGCCGACATGAACGCTGTCACAACCATGACCGCCACCCCCAGCAACAGCGCCCTGATGCTGAGTCAGGGGTTGCTGGCTGGCCACTTTACCCGTGCCGAGCAGCTGCAAATTCTTAACCCCGAAGGGAACGTTATCGCCACCCTGGCCAATCCGGCCGCAGCCGAAGGCTGCCACGGCAAGCAAGCGCTACTCGACGCCCTCGCCCATCATCAGGTGGGTCAGGTGGTGGTGCGCAATATCGGCGAGCGGATGCTGAGTCGCCTGCTGGCGGCCAATATCCGGGTGCTGCAGTGCCGCTCTGCCCGCCTGCCGCTGCCCGCGCTGCTGGCCCCCGCCAATCTGCAACCTCTAACCGAGTCCAGTCAGGGCCGTCCGTCTCGCCGTCATCAGAGCAAGGCGACTATCCGTGCCATCCAGCCCGTCGGCGCAGGCCACAGCCATGCGAATTGTCACGGTGGTTGCAACAGTGGCTCCGATCACTGTTGCGCCAGTAGTGGCAATCAGGCAGAGAGCTCACGACAAGGCCATACTTGTTGCCACGGCAGTGAAGGCGCCAACCAGCAGGGCGGTTGCTGCCATCATCACTGATGCCATCGCCGTGCATGTCATCATCAAGGAGAAGAGATCATGTCCATCTGGTTGTTGAGCCTGCTCGCCTCGTTCGTGCTGATCCTGGCCATGGGCACCATCATCTGGTGGCGCCAATACCAGCTTGCCCAGAAACGGGAAGATAAAGAGGTACGCCCCTGTGGCTGCTCCAGTGCCTGCGCGGATCACCTCTACCAGATCAGCGAGCCGACGCCCAAAAAGTAACCTGACCGCAGCCGCCCTAGCCACAGATAGAAGGTCGGCAAAATAAGGGCGCGTGGAATCGAGAGGCGCATAAAAGAGAGGGGGCACCTGTTGGTGCCCCCTCTCTATATTTATTCCTCGTCATGCTTGAACCGCCTCTTTCCCCCTTATGCTCATCACACGCGCTCAACCCGGCTCGGCGCCGCTGGCCGCCACGTTCGCAGAGCAGGCCGGATCTTGATACTGCTGATAGATGGCATAAAACTCGGCCTTGTTCTGCAGGGCTGCGGCAACGCAGGCGGGATCAAACTGGCTGCCGGCATGCTCCTCCAGATAGGCAAACGCCGTCTCGAACGGCCATGCCTTCTTGTAGGGGCGCTCGCTGGTAAGGGCATCAAACACATCGGCCACCGTCACGATGCGCGCCGCCAGCGGGATCGCCTCCCCCGCCAGCCCCAGCGGATAGCCGGTTCCGTCGAAGCGTTCGTGATGGCTGGCGATGATATTGGTCAGCATATCGGTGTGATGAATGCCATCGAGACCAAACTCGTTGATCATCAGACTGATCATCTCCCGCCCCTTGCCGGGGTGGATCTTCATGATCTCGAACTCTTCCGGGGTCAGCTTACCCGGCTTGAGCAAAATGGCATCCGGCACCGCGATCTTGCCGATGTCGTGCAGCTCGGAGAAGAGGTAGATAAACTCCACCTCCTCATCGCTCAGCCCGCAAGTCGGGGCCAGCGTCTTGGCAATCAGCCGGGAGTAGGCCGACATCCGGTGCAGATGGTTGGCGGTCTCCTCATCCCGATAGCGACTGAACTCCCGCGCCGTGGTCAGCGCCCCGCCAAGGGTCTGGATGGAGAAAAACTCCACCGCAATGATGGCCGACAGCGCCTGTGCATAGGCCGACAGCTCGCTGCGGATCGGCTCCTCGAAATATCCCGGCTCCATGGCATCGCAAAACAGAAAACCAAACAGCTTGCTGTTGAACAGCAGCGGCTCGGTATAGCTGGAGGCATAACCCGCCTCCAGTACCTTGCGGCTGTGCTCCGATGCAGAGCCACGCAGGGCGTCGAGATTGCCGAGCACCCGGGGCTGCTTGTGCTCCGCCAGATAACTCAGGGAGGGGACATCGCTCAGCTTCACCTCATACTGCACCAGTGGCGAGGGCCCCTCGGTGCTGTGGGCAAAGGTCTTGAGCTGATCGGTATGGGGATCGTAAATCGCGATGGCCACCCGACTCAGCTTGTCAAAGCGCTGCCTGAGCGTGGCATGTACGCTCTGCATTTTTTCGCCAAATGAACTTTCCATCGCCTTCTCCAACGGGTTCCCGTACCGGGAGTATAGTGACTCCCGGTGCTCTTCTCTCTGTCACCAAATCAATATTGAGAGGAAAATCAACAAAGCAGCTTCCCCACAACAAGCCGGCATGGCAGAGGCAATAGCCCTATCAAGGGCGCGCCATCAACGGCTGTTGGTGCGGCGCAATCTTGCCTGGTCGGAGATATTGTTCGGTTCTGCCATGCTGGCTGTATAGTTTTTGGTTAACCATTCCGGTAAAATCCGCGCCCTTAAAGAAGAGCCACCTAAGAGTGATTGAGCGATGTCCAACACAAAACAGGCCCCCAAAGTAGGATTCGTCTCCTTGGGTTGCCCCAAAAACCTGGTCGATTCAGAACGCATCCTGACCCAGCTGCGTACCGAAGGGTACGATGTGGTGCCCAGCTATGACGATGCCGAGCTGGTCGTCGTCAACACCTGCGGCTTTATCGACAGCGCGGTGCAAGAGTCGCTGGAAGCGATCGGCGAAGCGCTGGCCGAGAACGGCAAGGTGATCGTCACCGGCTGCCTTGGCGCCAAAGAGAACCAGATCCGCGAGATCCACCCCAAGGTGCTCGAGATCACCGGCCCCCACGCCTATGAAGAGGTGCTGGGTCACGTCCACAAATATGTGGAGAAGCCGCAGCACAACCCCTTCACCAGTCTGGTTCCGGCCCACGGCGTCAAGCTGACCCCGCGCCACTACGCCTATCTGAAGATTTCCGAAGGGTGCAACCACCGCTGTACCTTCTGCATCATCCCCTCCATGCGCGGGGATCTGGTGAGCCGCCCCATCGGCGACGTGCTGGCTGAAGCCAAGCGCCTGAAAGAGGCGGGCGTGAAGGAGCTGCTGGTGATCTCCCAGGACACCTCCGCCTACGGCGTCGATGTGAAGCACCGCACCGGTTTCTACGACGGTATGCCGGTCAAGACCAGCATGGTCGCCCTGTGCGAAGAGCTGGCCAAGCTCGATATCTGGGTGCGCCTGCACTACGTCTATCCCTACCCGCACGTAGATGACGTCATCCCGCTGATGCGCGATGGCAAGGTACTGCCCTACCTCGATATTCCGCTGCAACACGCCAGCCCGCGCATCCTCAAACTGATGAAGCGCCCGGGTACGGTCGAGCGCACCCTGGAGCGGATCCAGAAGTGGCGCGAAATCTGCCCGCAGATCACCCTGCGCTCCACCTTTATCGTCGGCTTCCCGGGCGAGACCGAGGAAGATTTCCAGATGCTGCTGGACTTTATCGACAAGGCGGAGCTGGATCGCGTCGGCTGCTTCAAATACAGCCCGGTCGAAGGGGCGCTGGCCAACGAGCTGCCGGATCCGGTACCGGAAGAGATTCAGGAAGAGCGCTTCCAGCGCTTTATGGAGCTGCAACAGCAGGTCTCCATCCGCAAACTGGCCCGCAAAGTGGGTCAGGAGATGACCGTCATCATCGACGAAGTGGACGAAGAGGGTGCCACTGGCCGCTCCTTTGCCGATGCACCGGAGATCGACGGTCTGGTCTACCTCAACGGCGAGACCAGCCTCAAGCCGGGAGACATGGTCAAGGTGCGGATCGACGAATCCGACGAATATGACCTGTGGGCCAGCCTGATCAGCTAATTGAGGCTTTACCCGCCAAATGAAAAAAGCGCCTGCGGGCGCTTTTTATTGGCTCAATGTCGCAGGCAAAACCGCTGGCCTAGCTCAAATCATGGAGCGCCTTGCCAAGTGGCGGCATGAGGCGCAAGTCAGAAAAGCGCACCGCCAACCCCTGCCGCTCCGGCGTGCAGCACATCACCCCGATAAAACAGTGCTCGCTTGACGGGAACGGGGCGAGGCGCAGCAACGGCCACACCTTGCCATCGGTGGAGTATTGCAAACGCAGGCAGTCCGCCAGCCGGGTCAACCGCAACCAGAAGCGACGCGGGTTGCCGGTGAAAATACCGGTGGCCCAGTCAGAGCGCGGATTGGTCAGCACGCTGCCGATCATCGGCTGGGCATCGTTGTACTCTATCCCCGCTTTGAGCCAGTGCGCGTCGTCTTGCAGCAGCATCAGCCCCGCCTGATCGTAGAGGGTGGTGAACTCCCCCTCGACGCAGACCTGAAAGGTAAACTCCCCCGCCACCTCGCAACCATAGAGATGCCCGCTGTGGCGCTCGAAGCCATACCAGGTGCTGCGCCAAAAATCGGTCTGCCGATCTGTCACTACCTGCAAACCGTCGTCTGTCTGGTGCCACTCGGCCGGTTCATTGAGCCAGCGCCATTCCATCCCTTCCATCATCCTGCTTTGCTCCCTTATCCCGCGTAATCTCGCACAAACAGGGCTCGCCAACGCCTCGTCCGGTCACGACTGGTCATGGCTGCGCCTCTGCGGAATCCATAAAAGGAGTCAATAGTGTCGCTATTGCCGCCCCGATACAAGGCTTGTGCGTTGCGCCATCAGTGCGCCCCAAAAAGCGCGGGGGGCCTGATGGCCCCCCGCAAACACACCGGATGAGAAAATGCCTTACTTGGCGGCACTATCCTTCACGCACTTCTGGACAAAGCTGTTCTTGGCCGCGCCAGCCAGCTTCTTGTCGGCTGCCGCCTTCTCGCACTTGGCCGCCGGATCCACTGCCGCGCCCGTCTTCACGCACTTCTGGATAAAGCTGTTCTTGGCCGCTCCGGCCAGCTTCTTGTCCGCTGCGGCTTTCTCGCACTCGCCGGTCGCGGCGCCAGCGGCATCTTTCACACACTTGCCGACAAAGCTGGTTTTGGCGGCGCCGTTAAGCTTTTTGGCCGCAGCCTGCGCCTCGCACTGCAACTGGGCAGCGTCGTTGGCAAAGACCGGATTGGCCAGCAGCACGCTGCCGCAGAGCAGGCCGAACAGGATGGTACGCTTCATGGGAGATATCCTCTCTATCTGGTGATGTGTTTGCATGGTCATATTTGCATGACGATGTGTTGCAAATGGCTGTGATTGCAACAGCTGAGTGTTGCCGCAGATCCCCCGCCTCGCCAGCTCTGACCACGGAGCAGAGGGCAACCATCGCCAGCACTATAGCGCCGATTGCCGGAGCGGGGTTGCCCCCAGCCAGCCCCTCCTCAGCGGCAAGCCAGCCCCCCAATTCCAACCCACACCCGCCAACCCCAATAAAATCAAGGGCCATGGGAATCCTGCCTCCAGTCACACCCTTTTATTGAGCTAGCGCAAAAAACCAGTCATTACTGACAGTTACGTCACTTTTTGACTGGTGCGACCAGATTCGATTGGCTTAACATCCCCATCCGGTGCCTATTCATCAGTGATGGGCTGCTGCCCTCGCTGGTTAATGGAGCATTATGGAATGCTGTAATCCATGGGCGGTAGCGTGGGTTTGCATGGGATAACGTCTTGCTCAGAAAGGTACTTATCCCGGAGTTTTTAGACCAACAGGATTAGTTATGAAGGCTTATTTTTTGGATGTTTCGCAAGGTGATTCAACATTAGTTATAACTTCAGATAATAAATCCATACTGATTGATTGCAATTATAGCGATAGTGATTCAATCAGTATTATAAAAGAAATATTAAAACTTAATGAACTAGATGAAAATATCCTCGATGCTGTTTTCATTACACACCCACACGAAGACCATATAAAAGGAATTGGTCTAATTGACGAACACTTTACCGTAAATGCTATATATGAATCAGGTCACAGATTATTCGTACCAGATAATGAAAAACCTAAGCACTATATGGATATGCTTGCCTTTATTAGAAAGGCACCTAACAAAAACCATAAGCTCACAGCCTATAATGAATTCCATATTGGCTCTGCAAAAATAAGTGTATTTTCACCCACGAGAGCATTCCTATCAGATGAAAGACCAACAGAGAGAGATATTCATGATCAATGCTTGGTGTTTAAGTTAGAGGACGATAAAACAAGCATAATGTTTACTGGTGACTCCAGTATGAAGTCGTGGCAGGATTATATAGTTGAAAATTATTCTGATATCAAAGGCAAACCCAACCTGTTAAAGTCAGACATATTATCAGCAAGCCATCATGGTTCCAATACTTTTTTCTTTCCAACAGCAAGTAATGATGGAAACCCATATACTCTTGGCATGAAAAAAATAAGCCCCGACATAACTATAATTTCCGCTGGGAAAGCTAATCGCCATGGGCACCCAGATAGAAAAGCCTTGGAGATATATAAAAAAGAATCTATCAATGCAAATTCTGTATTTCAGACTAAGGATGTTGGGACAATATGTTTGCAAAGTAGGAATGGGTCTTATACCATAATGACTGAAAACATGCTTAAAAGCATCCAACATAGTACGTCTGATGCAAAGCTGCAGATATCTAATGACCCCCAATCCTCCCCCTTAATTCCATATTCAACAGACGTGGACATAAAATTTACGGCAAGCATCATTAACAAGCCTCAAGAGCATGGTGACTTAGTATATAAATGGACTGTTCAAAACAACTCAAAAAAACCAGATCGACACCACGATATGTACGAAGGACAAAAAGGCAGTTCGCATATTTATAGAAATAAAACGGCTTATGAAGGGATACACACTCTTTTATGCGAAGTCACAACAAAAACAGGGAAGAAAATATGCGCAAAACATATTCAGGTTAAGGTTAAAAAGTCATGAAAGAGAGAGGTATAGCATTTTCCGGTGGCGGTTTCAGGGCTACATTATTTGCTGTGGGCTCACTAATTAGAATTAACGAAGAGGGTCTCCTTAAAACTTTTGACACTTTTACAAGTGTGTCAGGAGGGGCAATAGCTATTGGGTACCTATCTTTAGTTTGGGATAAGCTTAATTTCATTCCACATCAAACAAAACATGGACTGTATTACGCCGACAATTTTTTTGAGGTTTTCGTAGAACCAATAATGACCTTCTGCGAACGTTCAATAGATATTAAAGCAATTACTAGAAGTATTTTGACATTAAAGAGGCCATGCTATGCCCTAGAAGATTACTATAATAAATACTTATTTAATGATGCAAAGCTAGAGCATATAACAAACGAGGCTGAATTTATTTTTTATGGCACAAACTATGATACTGGAGCTAGTGTTAGATTAACTAGAGACAGCATTAGAGATTACCAGTTAGGTACAGCGACAAAACATGGATTAAAACTCTCGTCAGCAGTTGCAATATCTAGTTCATTCCCCCCGTTCATGTCACCATATGTCATTAAAAACCCTAATATGGAATGGCAAGACTCTACATATAGCCAGATAAGAGACCAAGATAAAATTTTATATCTCAGACAGAACATGAGGCTTGTTGATGGTGGATTATACGATAACTTAGGAATCGAAGCTCTATGGAAAACAAAAGACCAACAAGAATATAAATCTGTTTTTGTAGCTGATGCAGGAGCCCCATTCTCAATTCCACAGTTCAATAACAAATTTATGAGAAAATTTCAAAACTGTATTATCCTTCAACAATTAAGGGTGACGGATATAATTATCCAACAACAGCGCGCATTAAGAAAACGTTGGTTGATCAGTAACTATAACACCCCTGGTTGTTATAATGGCATATATTGGGGCATTGATACTGACATAAGAAAATATAATGTAGAGCATATAATGAAACCAGAGTCACGTTTAATACACTTATCTCAATGTAAATCTTTAAGTACCCAACTAAGCCCCTTTAAACTAAAGACGAATAAAGATATTTGCAACTTTGCCTATGCCCTCTGTGATGCAGCACTATTAAGCTACAACAGACATCGGGCTGTTGAATCAAAATTTCCTTTTTGACTGTGAATTAGAGCATAGCCGCTACCAGATCGGCGCTCTGACATCTCAATCACAATAGGGCACTGTATTGGTTACCCCGCTGATGCGCCGAAACGACGCCATTGTGCCAGAGCGCGAAACAGGGATGGCCAGCGAACTGCGGCGGGGCTTTTCCCCCTTCGAGGGCAAAGCACTCGCCCAAATAAAGAGACCATGAACATAGATCGTCGATGATTCCCCCATCGACATTCGTCCAAACAGAAAAAATAAAAATCCCCCGTCACCGGGGGATTTTTATTTCTATCGGTTATCTCAGCTCGGCGGCTTATCCCACCAAAAACGCCCTTAACCGGGCAAACTCGGCTGGCAGGTTATGGGAGAGCAGCGGCAGCTCGGCATGCTTGGCAAGCGGGCCGGGCAGCGGCACATCGAGATTGAGGATCTCGTCCACCGACTCCTTGAACTTGGCAGGATGGGCGGTGCAGAGGAACACCCCCACTTCATCCTCGGCCAGCTGTTCCCCCAGCAGATCCCAGGCAATGGCGCCGTGGGGTTCGCAGAGGTAATCCAGCTGGTGCAGCCGTTTCAGGGCAGCGCGAGTCTGGGCGTCGTCACGCATGCCAGAACCCAGGGTCTCCAGCGCCCAGCCTTTGCGGCGGCACAGCTCTTCCACTCGTGGCCAGTTGTTGGGACGGCTCACATCCATGGCGTTCGACAGGGTTGCCACTGTCTGGTGCGGCTCCCACTGACCGGTTTTCAGGTAACGCGGCACGGTATCGTTGGCGTTGGTGGCGGCGATAAAGCGCTTCACCGGCAGTCCCAGCGCCTTGGCAATCAAGCCTGCGGTGAGGTTGCCAAAGTTGCCGGACGGCACGCTGATCACCGCCTTGGCGCGATCGGCTTTTGGCAGTTGGGCCACCGCTTCGAAGTAGTAGCAAACCTGCGCCAGCAGACGGCTGATATTGATGGAGTTGGCGGAGTTGAGGCCAATGGCCTTTTTCAGCGCTTCGTCGTCAAAGGCCTGTTTAACCAGCGCCTGACAGGCATCGAAGTCGCCGTCGATGGCAATGGTGCGGATATTGCCGCCGAGGGTGCAGAAGAGCTTCTCCTGCAAGGGGCTTATCTTGCCCTTGGGATAGAGGATCACCACCTCAATCCCCTCCAGCCCGTAGAAGGCGTGGGCCACGGCGGCGCCGGTGTCGCCGGAGGTGGCGGTGAGGATGGTGATCTTGTCGTTGGTGCGGAAGGCCGCGAGGCACTGGGCCATAAAGCGGCCACCGAAATCCTTGAATGCCAGGGTCGGGCCGTGGAACAGCTCAAGGGCATAAGTGCCGTCTTTCAATTTGACCAGCGGCGCCGGGAAGGTGAAGGCGGCCTTGATCAGCTCGCTCACTTTGGCGGCGGGCACTTCGTCCCCCAGCAGGTGGCTCAGGATGCGGGCAGAGCGTTCGGCCAGCGGCAGATCGAGCAGGGCATCCACATCGGCGAGCGGTTCGAGTTGTTCGGGGAAGAAGAGCCCCTGTTCGCGACCCAAGCCCTGACGCACCGCCTGCGCGAAGCTCACCTGTTCGCTGTTGTCCTTGATGTTGTAGAGATTCATAGCTCGCTTCCTGTTACCCGTGCCCCGGCCATGTCCAATTTGCAGACCCGGGCAAATCCATCTTCGTTCTGCACGAAATGTGCTTCCATCCAATCCTTCATCCGCTCGGCCTGCGCCAGATCCTTCATCACCACAAACACGGTGGGGCCGGAGCCGGAGATGCCGGTGGCGAGCGCCCCGTTCTGGGCCGCCTGCGCCCGCACCTCGGCAAAGCCTTCGATCAGCGCCGCGCGGTAAGGCTCGGCAATCACGTCTTTCAGTACGCTCGCCGCCAATCCCTCCTGTCCGGTGTAGCTGGCGTGGACAAAGGCAGCCAGGCGGCGGCCATAGGTGAGGCAATCCTGACGGCGATATTGGGCCGGCAGAATGGCGCGGGCAGCAGCGGTCGAAACCACGGTACCCGGGTAGCAGACCACCCAGTACCACTGATCGAACACCGGAATACCCTGACTGATGACGCCGTGCTCTTCCAGCACCAGCTGCATGCCGCCCAGATAACAGGGGGCCACGTTGTCGTAGTGAACGGAGCCGGAGATCTTGCCTTCCATCTCACCCATCAGCAGCAGCATGTCGTGCTCATTAAGCGGCGCGCCGTGAAAGGCGTTGAGCCCCTCCAGCGCCGCCACCACGCTGCAGGCGCTGGAACCCAGACCCGAGCCGACCGGCAAGTTCTTCTCCAGCACCATCGCCAGCGGCTTGAGTTTCAGGCCCCGCTTCTCCAGCGCCTCGCCATAGGCGACCCAGCAGTCATGGAGGATATTCTTTTTCGGATCGTCCGGCAGCTTATGGGCGTAGCGGCCCACAGAGGACAGCGCAAAAGGCACGTCAGCGGCTTTTACCTGCACCCGATCGCCGAGCAGAGAGCCATCGACGGGGGCGAGCGCCGCCCCCAGAACATCGAATCCCACGCTCAGGTTGGCGCTGGAAGCGGGCGCGTAGGCGACCACGCTACCGTTCTGATACATGTCTGAACTCATGCTTACAACTCCTGCTTCCAGTTCTGGGTGCGCAGCACGTCGGCAAAGACGCCCGCTGCAGTCACTTCGGTACCGGCGCCATAGCCGCGCAGCACCAGCGGGATCGGCTGGTAGTAGGTGGAGAAGAAGGCGAGCGCGTTCTCCCCGTCTTTGACCTTGAACAGCGGCTCGTCGCCACCGACCGCCTTGATGGCGACCTTGCACTTGCCACCCTCGATGGAGCCCACATAGCGCAGCACCTTGCCTTCACGCTGGGCGGCGGCGAACTGGTCGCGGAACCAGCCGTCCGCTTCGGGCAGACGGGCCATAAAGGCTTCTACATCGCCGCTCACATCAAAGCCGGGTGGCAGCGCCTGCTCTACCTCGACATCGGAGAGCTCCAGCGCCATGCCGGCTTCGCGGGCCAGAATGAGCAGCTTGCGCGCCACATCCATGCCGTTGAGATCGTCACGGGGATCCGGCTCGGTAAAGCCGTTGCTGCGAGCAATCTTGGTGGCTTCAGAGAAGGCCATCCCTTCATCCAGCTTGCCGAAGATAAAGGAGAGGGAGCCGGACAGAATGCCGTCGAAGGCACGCAGCTTGTCACCGGCCTTGATGAGGTTCTGCAGGTTCTCGATAACCGGCAGACCAGCCCCCACGTTGGTTTCATAGAGGAACTTGCGGCGAGTCTGGCGGGCGGTGCGGCGCAGCGCCTTGTAGTAATCGAGCGAACCGGTGTTGGCCTTCTTGTTCGGGGTGACCACATGGAAACCGGCGGCGAGGAAGTCGGCATACTGGACGGCTACTGCCTCGGAGGAGGTGCAGTCGACGATCACCGGGTTGATGATGTGGCTATCTTCCACCAGCTTTTTCACCCCGTCCAGCGAGAAGCTGTCGCGGGCTTCCACCAGCTGTTCGCGCCAGTTGGCGAGGTTCAGGCCATCCTTGTTGACCGCCATCTGGCGGCTGTTGGCGATGCCGACCACGCGAAGGCCAGTGCCCTGCTCGGCCAGTACCGGTTGCTGGCGGGCGATCTGATCCACCAGCGCGGCACCGACGCCGCCGACCCCGACCACAAAGAGATCGATAAACTGCTGGCTGCCAAAGAAGTTCTGGTGGCACGCCTTGATGGCTTCCGCCACCTTGCGATCCCGCACCACCGCCGAGATGGAGCGCTCGCTCGAGCCCTGCGCGATGGCGACGATATTGATGGAGGCTTGCGCCAGCGAGGTGAAGAAGCGGGCAGCCATCCCTTTGCTGGTGCGCATGCCGTCACCGATGAGGGAGATGATCGCCAGATCGCTGATGATATCCAGCGGCTCCAGCAGCTGGTTTTTGAATTCGAGCTCGAACTCGCGCTCCAGCACCTTGCGGGTCTTCTCACTGTCGTAGCTGTGGATACAGAAGCTGACGCTGTACTCGGAAGATGACTGGGTGATCAGCACGATACTGACCCCGGCGCGGGAGACGGCGGAGAAGATGCGACCGGCCATGCCGACCATCCCCTTCATGCCGGGACCGGAGACGTTGAACATGCACATGCCGGAGAGATCCGAGATGGCCTTCACTTTCAGGTCATCGTCGCCGCTCTCCGGGCCGATCAGGGTGCCCGGCCCTTGCGGGTTGAAGCTGTTCTTGATGAGGCAGGGAATGTGGAACTGGGCCACCGGCGCGATGGTTTTAGGGTGCAGCACCTTGGCGCCGAAGTAGGAGAGCTCCATCGCCTCCTTGTAGGAGAGGGTTTTCAGCAGGTAGGCATCCGGCACCAGACGGGGGTCACAGCTGTAGCAGCCTTCGACATCGGTCCAGATCTCGCAGCACTCGGCATCGACACAGGCGGCCAATACGGCTGCGGAGTAGTCGGAGCCGTTGCGACCCAGCAGCACGGTCTCGCCCTTGTCACTGCCGCCGGTAAAGCCCGGCATCAGGTAAAGGCAATCGCTACGCAGCCCCTTGGCGGCAAAGCGCAGGCGGGAGGCTTCGATATCGACATGGGCTTCCAGATAACCGCCGTCGGTCACCAGCAGCTCTTCCGGTACGATCAGCTCCAGATCCAGACCGCGCACTCGCAGCAGTTCGTGCATAAAGGCGATGGAGAGGTTCTCGCCACGGCTCAGAATGCGCGCCTGCACGTTGTCCGGGCAGAGGCCCAGCAGACGGATGCCCTGCATCAGCCGCTCCACCTGATCCAGCTCGGCGGTGAGACGGGCCAGCAGCGCCTTGTCATCGAGCGCCGGATAGGCCGCCTTCAACCCGGCCAGCAGGCGGGAGAAGATGCCATTGACTTCAAACAGGGTGGAACTGGCATCCATGCCGCGACTGGTCTGTTCCACCAGCGCCACCAGATGATTGGTCACCTTGGCAGGTGCAGAGAGCACCAGGGCTACCTGAGATTGGCCGTGGGTGTTGACCGCAATATCGGCCACCCGTAAAAAACGTTCTGCATCGGCCAGTGAAGACCCGCCAAATTTCAACACTCTCATCGCTTTCTCTCCCTGTAAATCTATGAAATTCAATCTAAAAACCAATCCAACAAAAAGGCCCGTACTGGGTGGGTACGGGCCTTTTCTGATTTCTGTGCTTGTTCGTCAGCGCATCAACCGGCCCCAGTGCCACCTGTGGTGGTACCGGTAATAATGGTGGTGGTGATGACGTTGGTGAATAACTGCATGACGAACACTCGTTGACGAAGCTGGCTTTTAGCAATACCGCGGCGGGCGATGGGCTGTCAACTTAAACCTCTTTGCCAAGTTTGCGCGCAAGGTCTTTGCAGAGCAGGTGGAGCATGTTCAAATCCCGCTGCGGCAGCATGGGTACCCGGTCCATCACCCACTGATGCAGTTTTTCATCCTGCGAAACTCCGAGTTCACCCAGAATTTCTGCTGTTTTGCTTTTCAGCACGCGAACCTGTCCGCTGTTATCAATATTTTCTGCTGCGACACTTGCCTCATCGAGCAGCGGGCTCAGCTCGTAGGCGTAGAGCATGATCGCCTGCCCCAGATTGAGGGACGGGTAGCTCACCTTGAGCGGCAGATAGCTGATGAGGTCGACCTCGGCCAGCTGCTCGTTGGAGAGGCCAGACTCCTCGCAGCCAAAGACGATGGCCACCTTGTTGAGGGAAGGTTTGGCGCTGATCTGGTCGCGAATTTCAGCCGGGGTGAGGTAGTGCTGGTAGCGACCACGCTGGCGGGCGGTGGTGGCGATCACCAGATCCATATCGGCCAGCGCCTCGGGCAAAGTCTCGAACGCCTCGGCCTGAGCCAGGATCTCCTGCGCGCCGTGGGCCACCCAGCTCGCTTCATCCTCTTCGTGTACCCGGCTTGCCACCAGTCGCATGGCGTCAAAGCCCATGGTTTTCATGGCGCGGGCGGCGGCGCCGACGTTGGCGGGACGGGCAGGTGCCACCAGGACAAAATAGAGCTTCATCGGGTTTCCTCACAGGCCGGACGGCCTCTCAAACAGACGGCAAACAGTCGTCAAACCATCGCCAAAACAGGGGCGCAATCTACCGTTTATCCGCGAAAATTGCCACTTGAACAGATGTTTCAATGTTGCCATAGTGGCCTGACGCACGCCTTTTTTGCGCCCGTTTTCCGGCGCGTTCGGCCCGAAGAATCACAAGGAAGAGAGAGATGCAGCAGCCATTGGAACAGGCCGTCGCCGAGACCATCTTGCAACGGTTCGAGTCGTTTTACAGCCGGTTTCTCGAGATCACCCGCGGCAGCAAGAGCCGCTTCGAGAACAGCGACTGGCTGGGAGTGCAGCTGGCGGGGCGCGAGCGCATTCGCCTCTATGACCACCATGTGGGGGCCACCGCCAGCTCCATCCGCCAGATGATGGGAGAGCACCACGCCACCCAGGAGCTGCTCAAGCGGGTGAAGGGGGCCTTCAGCGATCTGCTGCCCAAGTGCGAGAACTTCGAGGTGGCGGAGTCCTTCTTCAACTCCGTCTATCGCCGGATCTTTCGCCATCGCAATATCCGCGACGAGAACCTCTATATCCACCCCTTCGTCAGCCGCGGCGACAAGCCCGATCTCAGCGCATTGCTGCGCATCTATCGCACCGATCTCGCCCACCTGCCGCAGACCCTGAGTCAGCTGCTCGGCGATTACAGCTTCACCCTCCCCTACGAGGACAAGCAGCGGGATATTGTCGACATCCACCGCCATCTTGCCGAGAACGGCCCGCAAATCCTGCATGATGAACCCTTTGCCATAGAGCTGTTGAAAGAGGTGTTCTACCGCAACAAGGGGGCCTATCTGGTGGGGCTTATTCGGGTGAAGGATCAGGTCTTCCCCTTTATCCTGCCCCTGCTCAGCACCGGCCAGAGCATCTATGTGGACACCGTCATCTTCGAGCCGGATCTCGCCTCCATCGTGTTTGGCTTCGCCCGCGCCTACTTTATGGTTTATGCCCGCGAACCGGCGCTGTTTGTCGCCTTTCTGCGCCAGATCATGCCCCACAAGCCAGATTACGAGATCTACAACGCCATCGGTTGCCAGAAGCATGGCAAGACCGAGCTCTATCGCCACTACCGCCACCATCTGGCCCAGAGCCGGGATCAGTTCATCATTGCGCCGGGCATCAAGGGGATGGTGATGAGCGTGTTCACCCTCCCCTCCTACGATGTGGTGTTCAAGGTGATAAAAGACGAGTTCACTCCCCCGAAGGATGTGAGCCACGAGCAGGTAAAGGCAAAATACCGGCTGGTTAAACAGCACGACCGGGTTGGCCGCATGGCCGATACCCAGGAGTTCACCAACTTCGAGTTTCCCCTCGATCGCATCTCGCCCGAGCTGCTTGCCGAGCTCAAGACGGTGGCACCGTCGGCGCTCACCATCAGCGACGACAAGCTGGTGATCAAGCACCTCTACACCGAGCGCAAGATGATCCCGCTCAACCTCTATCTGGACAAGGCAGACGAGCAGCAGACCCGCCTCGCGCTGGAGGAGTACGGCAACGCCATCAAGCAGCTGGCGGCGGCCAACATCTTCCCGGGGGACATGCTGTTCAAGAATTTTGGCGTCACCCGGCACGGCCGAGTGGTCTTCTACGACTACGACGAGATCTGCTACATGACGGAGTGCAACTTCCGCCAGATCCCACCACCCCGCTACCCCGAGGATGAGTGGAGCGCCGAGCCCTGGTACTCGGTGGCCCCCAACGACATCTTCCCCGAGGAGTTCGCCACCTTCCTGCTGCAAAAGCCGCAGGTGCGGGAGATCATGCTGCAGCTGCACAAGGAGATGTTCGACGCCAACTACTGGAAGATGCTGCAGAGCAACATCAAGGTGGGGGTGTTCGAGGATGTCTACCCCTACCGGCGCAAGAAGCGCTTCAAGTACCAGCGCGGCGGCTGATCGCGCAGCGCCCGCGCACATCGCAGCAACGAAAAGGGGGTGGCCCAAGCCACCCCGTTTTGCTATCCGCTTTGCGCCTTAACTGCCGCGACGGCGGATCACCCCTTCTTGCATGGTGCTCGCCACCAGCATGCCGTCACGGGTAAAGAACTGACCGCGCACCAGACCGCGACCGCTGCTGGCGCTCGGGCTGTCTACCACGTAGAGCAGCCAGTCGTCGAAGCGGAAATCCCGGTGGAACCACATGGAGTGATCGATGGTCGCCACCTGCATATCAGGCTCCCAGTACGACACCCCGTGGGGCTGCAGCGAGGTGAGCAGGAAGTTGAAGTCGGAGGCGTAGGCCAGCAGGTATTTGTGCACTCGCAGATCGTCCGGCATCTGGCCGTTGGCCTTGAACCATACGTGACGCACCGGATCCTGCACCGTCGGCCGAATAGGGTCGACCAGGGTCACCGGGCGCATCTCGATGGGCTGCTCGCAGAGGATCTTGTCCCGCAGGGAGGCCGGGATCAGGTTCTCGTAGGGGCGCACCAGCTCCAGCTCGCTCTTGAGCTCCTCCGGCGGGGTGATGCCGGTGGGCATCTGCGCCTGATGCTCGAAACCGTCGGCCGGCACCTGAAACGAGGCGTTGAGATAGAAGATGGGCTTGCCGCCCTGAATCGCCTTGACCCGGCGGGTGGAGACGGTCTGGCCGTCACGGATATTCTCAACGTCATAGACGATGGGACGGGTCACATCCCCTGGGCGCAGGAAGTAGGAGTGAAAACTGTGAACCTGACGACCGGTCTCGACCGTCTGCTTGGCGGCTGACAAGGCCTGCCCCATTACCTGTCCGCCAAACACGGCCCGCAGACCGAGATCCTGGCTCTGGCCCCGAAACAGGCCCTCCTCGATTTTTTCCAGCGCCAGCAACGCCAGCAGCTCATCAAGTACCTTGCTCATCGTTCACTCCTCTATCAGAGCCGCACAGGCTAACAAGCTCACCGGAGCAGAGCAACCTCGGCCACGTCTTAGCGGGCAAGCTGACGACAGAAACGCCCCGCCCCCCCCTTACCCACCGCCCTTTGGCCTGTGCAGGGCGGGTATTGGATGTAAACATTGGATACAAAAAAGCCCGCACCATCTGGTGCGGGCCTTTTGCTTGGCCGACTACGCGCTATTTGACGGCGCGCAGTACGCAACGGGTTGTCGGCTTAGGACACCTCCGGTCATGGTGGCGACTGTACCACCTAAAAATGGTGTCCGGGATGATTAGACCACTACAATATGATGTACAAAGCGACACAAAAAGGTTATAAAAAATACTCAATGGTGTAAAAACACCCCCTTCGAAATACCTTTATTTTTTTACTGTACGATTTCATTGGGGTCTTTGATGCCGAAGGTTGTTGGCACGATGCTTGATATTTAGGAAAAACAACTTATTCGATCAAAGGACGAAACATGGCGTTATTGAGATACGCAAACTTAGGAATTCACCGGCCAGACATCCTGCTTAGTAAAGCAGTGAGTGGTCTTGGTGACTTTTATAAGTATTTAGTCACCACTCGAAAATACCTAGAAAGTACGAAGGCTGTTAAAGCGATAGCTTGGGAGAAGCTGGACGATGCTCAACGTGGAGTATGGATACAATTAGTTGAGCCAGCTGATAACTGCGGTGATTTCGAAAAGAACTTAAAGCTCTTTTTAGATGAAAGTACCGACACGGTATACGAAGCAAGCCCCGCGAGATGGAAAGCCGTGGGTAGTGCTGCTAGAGAATGCCCAAATTGTAAAAGTCACGGTAAACCTAAAATGGCTTATGCAACTGAGGAGCATGCGGACGAAATTGCGAGTGAATTAGGTAATGGGCTGTCGTCGTATGAGTGTCCAGACGGTTATGGTTGGCATTTGACTGGGAAATCACAAAGCAATGTTGGATTCAATAAATCCAACGCAATTTCAGTCCTAGACAGAAATGTAGAAAATGACAGCTTGTTATTGGATCGTTTACCTGACCACGACTATTTGGTTATTCGTCCAAACACATACCAGTTAAAGTGTCAGATTAATGCATTACAAAGCTTACAAGACACACCTTCTATTCACCATCTTCCGCTATTGAGGCTGTTTGAAGGTAAGGATCATGCTAAGTGGCCGAATGTTCCTTATGATGAGCACTTATTTAACGATGACTACTACGTTCTTGCTGATGGTGCGAGGGAGGGAACATCTCAGCAGCGTGAGTTTGTAAATATTGCACTCAATACACCAGACTTTGCCTTCCTTGAGGGCCCCCCAGGATCTGGTAAAACTACAGCCATTTGCGAACTGATTCTTCAATTCATAAAGCGAGGTAAGCGGATCTTACTTTGTGCATCAACTCACGTTGCTGTTGACAATGTTCTTGAGAGAATGATGTCTGAGGAAAATATTTATCGCGACATAGTGTTACCTGTGCGGATTGGAGATAAATCAAGCGTTTCTCAAAAGGCAAAGCCATGGCAATTGGAAGAGTTCGTTAAAACTGAACGCACAAGATTGCTAAAACATCTTCAGCAACAACCACACATTTCAGTTAGTCAGAAGTTACTTAAAAGTAAGGTCGGTGAAGGTAAACATATTGTTGAACGTCTTGTTCTTGAAGCAGCGAATTTAGTTTGCGGGACAACCATTGGTTTGCTTCAGCATCCTGATATCAAAAATAAACAATCAACATCGCCAATCTTCGATGTGATGATTATTGACGAAGCATCAAAAACAACGTTTCAAGAGTTTTTGGTGCCAGCAGTACTTGCCAAGCGTTGGATCATGGTGGGAGACCCAAAACAGCTTTCGCCTTATGTTGATGATGAAGCTACCGAAGTAAATTTGAAGCCATGTTTACAGGATAGTTATCAGCGAGAAGCATGCGCAGATGTTTTCTCTGCTCGACAAATTAATTTTCAGAAACGAGAAGTATCCTTGGTTTGCACTGACGATGAAAAGACAATTGAATTTTATCATCAGCAAGCAAAGGCCAAAAATGTATTGGTTGCATCATCTAAAGGACCTAAGACAGCTATCCCTTACGCATCAGTAGTCCTTGGTTCGTCAGCGTTCATCGCTCAGAATGCTAATCACCTTCCCCTAGATTTGACGACCATAAGGGGGCTACCTGCGTTACCGAAAAAGTTAGAAATGCGACTTGCAGCGCATTCGAGATTAACTCGTACAAAAATCAAGACCGAGTCAGATAGCTGGGAATCTCAGTTAGCGTGGCGACTGGCTCGTATGTACGAACAGCGCCTAAATACAGAATCTAACGGAAGTTCTAAAACTGCTAACAAGTTAGAGGAAGATATCAAAGCGCTACTACCATTTGACTCAGAAAAAGATACGTTCACTGCAATAGACAGGGTACGTAGGATCGCACTGCCTTCTATTCTTGAATCACTGCAAGTTGGATTTGAACGAACAGAGTATCAGAAACAAGGCACCGCTCTGTCTGATGGACTTCCAGCCAGTGTTTTGGATCAACGACAAATACGGCTTAGTTACCAGCACAGGATGCATCCAGACATTGCCGAGTTTTCCCGAGTACATATATACAATGAAAAAGCACTGCAAAGCCCTGATGGCCAGGCTGAAAAGCGGGACTGGGGATATCGAAACGGCTCACATCGTTGTATATGGCACGATGTTAAAGGTCGAAAAGGAAAAGAAGGTGAAATTACCGCTGAAGTAGAAGAAATATTAAAAGAGTTAAGTCGCTTTGATTCTTGGGCAAAATCAAACCTACATGTTGATAAAAACCAACAAAAGCCTTGGGAAGTTGCTGTTTTGGCTTTCTATCGGGCGCAAGAGCGAGCTATACGTAGAGCTTTACGAAAGTGGACGGGAAATCATCACGGAGTAAGGCATTTCTATCGAGGTGAAAAATCCTCACCGTATATTGATATTCAGATATGTACCGTAGACCGTTTTCAGGGGCATGAGGCTGACTTTGTCATGCTTAGTTTCGCAAATAATCATCCCACGAGTTTTCTCGAAAGCCCAAATCGCTTGAATGTGGCAATTACGAGGGCCAAGCATCAGCTCATTGTGTACGGAAACCGATCTGCAATGCAAAAGGCATCGGGTGTGTTAGGTACTTTTGCAAGCAATTCATACTGGTCTACAACCATTGAGACTGAATCACAGGAGGCACTATGAGCCAAGACATCATACTAAAACGAGAAATTAAGACTGAAACTTGGCTCATACAGGGTGAAATCGCGCTGGCAGATAGCCGTCCAGAAATTAACTGCGTGCTGCAATTCCTTCACGACTATCCAGATGCGAGTTCAGCAGAGTGCTCTGAGCATTTATTTGGAGATAAAATTGGACGTCGTGTCGTTGCTGATAGGTTACTAAATATATGTCGGTTATATGGACTTGCTGAGTCTAGTCGAGACCAATACAGGCTCACTGAATCAGGATCGATTGCTCTTGAGAAAGATCAAATCCTAGTACCAGAAGATGGATGTTGGAGCCTTTGCGTTTGTCATGAGCCTTTATTGCCTCATCCACTTCTTACTATTGAAGCGCACACAGAGCCTAGTGCAGTGTCAATCGGACTTGGAAAAAACAGAAACCAGCTAAATGAAAGAGCAAAGCGACTAGTTGAGGTTCCTCAACTAGTCAAAGACGTTTGTGGCCTGAAGGTTGAACCAATAGGTGGTGGTTCGGAAGTACGCGTTGACAAAATTGAACTCAAAGGTGAGCGCATCTCACCTCAAGGAAAACCGTATTACATCGAGTGGAATGTGACTGATGGCAATGTCGATGTGAAGCGCGGAAAGGATCTTATATTTTCACGTCGGGTTGAACCAATCAACCGTCAGCAAGTTTTGAAAGTACTTCTGCATAGTGAGGGCTTGCTTGAACAATGGGATGAGCAAACTGAAATCTTGTCAGTGGTTTTCGAAAATACTACTGAATCTGAGCGAATCAATATGAAACGCTCGGTAAGTGTAAAAAGACCATCTGTTCACAAGTTGGGCTCGTTTGATGCGATGAAGTTACACAATATTTCTATATCATCATTGACTGAATTGGATGCTAGAAAGTGGTCTGAATGGAGATTAGAGAAAAATATCAATATGTACGCCACTAATAGCAAATACCAAATTTGGAGAGAGAAAGCACTCGAACCTTTTAGAGATTGGAATTTTACACTACCTGATAGGGCTGAACTGGCAAATCAGTTTTGGATTGAGGAAGACCAGCAAAATCAGCGTACCTGGCATGTAATTGCTGCCCATGATTGGAACCTATAAGGAATAATAGTGATGAATCTAATTGAAAAGTTTACTAAGACAGAAACCAAGATTGTTGATCAATCAAATACCAAGTTGCCCCCTGTGCTTTTGCCTGTTTTACCTAAACAGGTATCTGCTCCGCAACCTATTAATAGCTCTTTGTTCTGCAATGAGCTCCAATCAAGAGTTGTCGAATTAATCGATAATGCCGAGCACTCGGTTATTCTTAGTACGTTTTTGCTTGCTGATGAGAATGTCGAATCTGCTGTCCTAAAAGCTGCAAAGCGCAAAGTTAGTGTGTACATACTATTGGCATGTGAGACTCGTCTTGATGGCGATGTGCCTGACGATGACTTTGGTAAGAAGTGTCTTGTGCAACATAAGGAAATGTTAAATAAATTGTCTGGACATGTTCACTTTGCATCTGCGCCGCATTTCCACGCAAAAGCCGTTGTTATAGATGCATTACATGAAACTGGTAATGCGAAAGGGTTGCTTTTAACGGCAAACCTTACAGAAGAAGCTCTTTTACGAAATGAAGAGTTGGGGGTCTCGCTTTCACGCCATCAAATAGCTGAGATCGTGAATGTGTTCCGTTGGGCAATCTTCGAGAGTGCGCAGCACCATATGACAAGCCGTGGTGAATTCTCAGCATATAAGTCGCCGGGCAATGTCAGATATCCAAGGGAATTAACTGAAATACTGGTCACATCGAGTGAAGACGCTCGAATTAGGGAACACGCATTAGCGTTGATCAATCAAGCGGAAAATGAACTCATCATATCGAGTTTTGGATGGCAAGAGGACCATCAACTTGTAAAATCAATATGTGAACGTGCGAAGTCGGGGCTAAAAGTCACCATACTATCTCGCCAAAGACCCGCAGCCATGCCAGCGTTGTTGGCTATGAAACAGGCTGGTGCATCGGTGATGTGTTTTAAATGGCTACATGCCAAAGCGATTGTAGTAGATGGAATGCATGGCATGGTGATGTCGGCCAATTTTCAAGCGCATGGTATGGATCAAGGCTTTGAGTTAGGCGTAAAGCTCACAGGTACTCAGGTAAAAGAGCTGATGAATTGCTTCGATGTGTTTTTAACTAATAGCCATAATCAATTGCACATAGATATGAGTCTAGGGATGATTTCTGGTGGTTTTGAAGCTTGGGAAAATAATATATTCAAGAGGTACTCTGTCAGCGAAGTAGACATTGTTGAGTTATCTCCTATAAAAGCAGATTGTTTGTCTGATATGGATAAGCACCAAAAAATACCCAATGCAAACTGGCGGGAAAAAACCTCGCACAAGATTGAGTATAAATGGCGTATAGAGCCACCAGTTATCACTAACGCCAGTCCAGAGTATTTCAAACCTTTAACGGCTAAGGATGAAACTTCTAAGAAGCAGGATTCAGGATCGCCTAGAGAAAGTTATGAGCCAAAGGTTGTTCGACTGACAAAAAAACAGTTAGCTATTACGGTTCGTCAAGAATCCGAACTTGCCATGGCAACAAGGCTGAAGCAAAGTGAATTGCCAAACGCCCTAATTGTATTGGAGGCGTGACTTTGGATAACAAAAACACGCTGCTTTGTTGGCACTCAAAAAGAGCTGGGGTTGAGGTATTAGACGAAGCGTTAAAGCGGCTTAAGAATCGTAAAGTTTATGTTGGCAAAGTAATTGTGCTTACTCAGTCAGCTGGGGATAACAGTCTGTACAAAGAGCATGAATTTGGCGATATACAGATTACCTTTCGAACTGTAGCTATCGAGAACCCAGCTGATCACAACGAAATTTATCACGCAATAGAATCTGAGATTATTCCAGAGCTAAAGCTTGAACAGCATCTTCATATCAATGTATCGCCGGGAACTCCGGCGATGCATGCTGTTTGGTTGATTCTTCATGCTCGGGGGCATTTTCCACGCGAAACAATCCTCTGGTCATCACAATATAACCCCGATACCAAAAGAACCAGCATTGTCAAAGTTGATTTCAGTGTAAACACGTATCTGGCAGAGATCTCTGCTATTTCAAGTTCAGAGAGCGGTTACGCCCTTTACGATTTAGACCCTAAATCAAAAGCAAGGCAGAATGCATTACAAACGTTAAAGCAGTTCTCTTGCGTTCCCAAAGCTCCGTTACTTGTACTGGGTGAACGTGGTACAGGGAAAACGAGACTAATTGAAACCGTTGTCGGTAGGGTAAAGCAAAAGCAGGTTGTTACGCTCGCATGTGGAGGACTAGATTCTCAAGTGGTTGATAGTATGTTGTTTGGCCACGTAAAAGGGGCGTTCACTGGGGCGGAAAAGAATCGCAATGGGCTTTTGAAAGAAGCAAATGGAAAAGTATTGTTCTTGGATGAGATACAAGATTTACCAACTTCGGTTCAGCGAAAGCTGGTTCGAGTGCTTCAAGATAACCATCACAGTTTTCGCCCTGTTGGAAGTGACATTGAGGAAGCATCTGACTTCGAGCTAGTTTGTGCGAGTAATAAATCACTTGAGCAATTGGCAACGATACTCGATGCTGATTTCTTTGATCGTGTATCCATGCTAACAATAACAATACCTCCACTTCGTGCATGCAGAGAAGATATTTTGTCGGATTGGCAAAGAATCTGGCAGGAAGTTAATGTTAACCCCAATCTGCCTGCGGAAGCTCCAGTGTCAAATGAGTTAATCCAGTTTTTTAACTCGGCATATTTACTAGGTAACTTGCGTGACCTAAAAAAGCTGGCATACATGTCTTGTGCTTTTTTGAGCTCTCAAACTACAGAGTTGGCAATCTCTAGCTCATTAGCTTCGTTGGGCGAGCCTGTTATCCAGGAGGATAGTCCTGACACAAGGTTTGCATTTGGTGATTTATCCAAGACAACTAAGGATGAGTTAACGAAAGCGTTTCATAAGGAATTTGCAACAGCTGCCAAAAAGCAATTCGGTACATGGGTTAAAGCCGCAGAAGCATTGAAGGTGGATCAAAAAACTTTGCAAAAGTATATGAGAGACAATTGAGTTATTTTGATGTCCCATTGTATCCATCTGGTTCTGGTCTTGGGGACCAACTTGAAGTGTAACCATTCACCGATAGCGGGTTGACAAATGCAATACCAATCAGACTTACCCGACTGGCAGAGACTGGACTCCGTGATGCTGACCCCTGAGCGGTCCGAACCAGAGCAAAAACAGGCGGCTTAAAACAGGTTTACGGGACAACTATCTTGAAAAACGCTGATAATCAGATCACCAATCCAGTTTTTCATATCTATTTCTGATGGTTATCGCTATAAGTCATGATCAGTATATTGTCTAGTCCTGAAATAGGTTTACACATTTTCAACTAGCATTTCTCTACTCAGAACCCCCTATTTACCGCATCGGGGGTTCTGTATTTCAACGCATGATGCGGCCGCTCCTCGTTGTAAATATCTACTGCTTCACGCACCATTTCCCGCGCTTGCGCCAAATCCTGCGGGCTTTGCAACAATAACTCTCCTTTCAAAATCCCGTTCACCCGCTCCGCCAACGCATTCTGGTAACAGTCATACCCATCCGTCATCGAGCATTTCACCCCGTACCGTTCATGTAATGATTGATACAGCCCCGAGCAATACTGCACGCCGCGGTCTGAGTGATGGATTAGCTCCCCGCTGCCACACCGTTGCTTCAGTGCTTTCTTGAACGCCATCGCCACCGACTCCGCGTGCATCCCTTCGTGCACGTGATGGCCCACTATCTTGCGTGAGTACGCATCCGTCACCAGGCTCAGGTACAGCGGCCCGCTCCTGGCTGGCAGATAGGTGATATCTGCGACCCAGACCTGCTCCGGTGCCACCGGCGTGACCTGCTCTGGTCCCGCCTTGAGCAAGTTGGGATGACGGTAGAAACGGTGAAAACTGTGGGGGGTCTTGTGATACGCCCGTCTGGGCTGCACCAGCAGGCGGTGTAGTGGTCTAATCATCCCGGACACCATTTTAGGTGGTACAGTCGCCACCATGACCTGAGGTGTTCAATGACAAGATTACGTCGCTCATTTACTGCCGAATTCAAACTCGAAGCCGCATCCCTGGTGCTCGACCAGGGATATTCTGTCCCCGAAGCCAGTCGTTCACTGGATATCGGTGAAACCATACTTCGCCGCTGGGTTCGGCAACTGCAATCCGAACGCAGTGGCACTACCCCAATCAGCAAAGCACTGACTCTGGAGCAGCAAAAAATTCAGGAACTGGAAGCCCGCATCAACCGGCTCGAACGTGAGAAGGACATTCTAAAAAAGGCTACTGCTCTCTTGATGACGGACGAGTTCACACGTTCGCGCTGATAGACCGATTAAGGGAGCAAGCCCCCATCACTCTGGTCTGCTGCGCCTTCGATGTTCCCACCTCCTGTTTTTACGATTATCTGGCTCGCTGGCGGACGATTAACCGTGAGCGCATGCAACAGCGCTCTGAGTTGCGCCGTTTGTTCAAAGAGAGCAGGGATTCGGCTGGCAGCCGCGCCTTGATGTCGATGATGCGAGAGTTGGGGTATCAGATTGGTCGATTCAAAGTACGTAACCTGATGAAGGAAGCCGGCCTGGCATCCAAACAGCCGGGCGCACACCGCTATAAGGTGGCACGGTCTGAACGACCGGACATTCCCAATCTGCTGGCCCGCGAATTTGATGTCCAACAACCCAATCAGGTGTGGTGTGGCGATATCACCTACGTCTGGGCAGGTGGTCGTTGGCATTACCTGGCAGCGGTGCTTGACCTGCATACCCGGCGGGTTGTGGGGTGGGCGATGTCAGATAAACCAGATGCCGAGCTGGCCATCAAAGCACTTGAGATGGCGTATCAGCAGCGGGGTTGTCCGTCAGGCGTGCTGTTTCACTCTGACCAGGGCAGCCAATATGGCAGCCGGGCATTTCGGCAACGACTGTGGCGCTATCGCATGACCCAGAGTATGAGTTGGCGTGGCAACTGCTGGGATAACGCCCCGATGGAACGGTTGTTCAGAAGCCTGAAGTCAGAGTGGCTCCCGGCAAGGGGATATATGAGCCTGCGGGAAGCAAAGCGGGATATCAGTTATTACCTGATGGATCACTACAACTGGCGACGTCCACATCAATACAATGACGGGATACCGCCAGCAAAAGCCGAGGATCGGCCTAACCAAGTGTCCGGATTTAGTTGACCACTACAGGACAATGAAAATAAAAAAGCCCGTATCTGTTGATGCGGGCCTTTGCTTGGCCGACTGCGCACTTGAACGGCACGCAGTTCGCAACGGGCTATCGGCTTACTTGCTGCCGGTGCCTGAGTTGCGGGTAGAGGCTTGCGGCTTGCGACGGGCTGTGGTGGCGCGAGCGCGCGGCTCTTTGCCCTGCATCTCTTTGTGACGCTGCACAGCGCGACGGATCTGGGCGGCCTGCTTGTGACGGCTGGTTTTGCCATCCTGCTGCAGATCGACCTTGGATTCGGTCTCCGGCGGCAGGTTGACCAGACCGCGCAGGTAGTTCACTTCCGGCAGTTTCAGCTCTTGCCAGCCGCCGCGCGGGATGCCGCGGTCCAGCTTGACATCGCCGTAGCGGATACGCATCAGGCGGCTCACCTGCACTTCCTGGGATTCCCACAGGCGGCGCACTTCACGGTTGCGACCTTCGGTCAGGGTGACGTTGAACCACTGGTTCAGACCCTCACCGCCAGCCGGTTTGATCTTGTTGAACTTGGCGGTGCCATCTTCCAGCTGCACGCCCTTGCGCAGACGCTGCAACATGGCTTCGGTGATCTCGCCAAAGACACGTACCGCGTATTCCCGCTCAACTTCGTGGCTCGGGTGCATCAGGCGGTTGGCCAGCTCACCGTCGGTGGTGAACAGCAGCAGACCGGAGGTGTTGACGTCGAGGCGGCCGACCGCGATCCAGCGGGCACCTTCCATCTTGGGCAGACGATCAAACACGGTGGGACGACCTTCCGGATCGTGACGGGTACACATCTCCCCTTCCGGTTTGTGGTAAGCCAGTACGCGGCAGATCACTTCCTCTGCGGCACGGGTCTTGACCTGGTGACCATCCACCCGGATCACGGCGTTCACTTCGACGCGATCCCCCAGTGTGGCGACCTTGCCATCCACACTGACCCGACCTGCGGTGATCAGGGCCTCCATCTCACGACGGGAGCCGTGACCCGCGCGGGCCAACACTTTTTGCAGTTTTTCACTCATCGGGGTTACCTGATTGTTGATCGCTGCCCACTGGTGAAAGGGGCAACGGGGTTAACTGTAAAAAACGCCGGTTGGAGCGCTCGCCACAGTTGAAAAATGTATATCTCGGTGACATCGGCACACTTGGGCGCCATTCACCGGGCATCGCTCTCCCCGTCCACCGCAGAGGGCAACAGGGGTTGCAGTTCCGGATCCAGCTCGGGGAGCTGCTCCAGACTCTGCAGATTAAAGTAATCCAGAAACTCTCTGGTGGTGGCGAGCAGCTCGGGGCGACCCGCCACCTCTTTGTGGCCTATGCTGCGCACCCAGCCACGCTCTTTCAGGGTATTCACTATCTGGCTCGACACCGCCACCCCGCGGATCGCTTCTATCTCGGCCCGGGTAATGGGTTGGCGATAGGCGATCAGGGTCAGTGTCTCCATCACGGCGCGCGAATAACGCGGCGCCCGCTCGCTCCAGAGCCGCGAGAGCTCTTCGGCATACTCCTGACGCGCCTGAAAGCGCCAGCCGGAGGCGACCTCTTTGAGCTCGACGCCTCGCGAGCTGTAATCTTGCCTGATCTCGGCCAACAGCAGCTGAACATAGCGACTGGTCACCGGATAATCCGCCAGCACGCTGCTTTTCAGCTCGCTGACATTGAGCGGACGACCGGCCACAAACAGCGCCGCTTCGATCAGAGTCTTGAGTCGTTCAGTGGGCAGCGCCACGGTTGCCCTCCTCGCTCTGCTCGGCCAATGCGAAATGGATTGGGCCAAGGGGTTCTGCCTGCAGGATCCAGATCAGTCGCTCCTTGCACAGCTCCAGCAGGGCCAGAAACGTCACCAGAACCCCCATGCGCCCCTCTTCGGCGCGCAGCACCTGCTCAAGGCGCAGGGTCTGCCCCAGCGTGAGCATGGCGAGGATCTCCGCCATGCGCACCCGGGTCGGGATCTGTTCGCGGCGGATCTGGTGATGTTCGAAATGAGTCGCGCGTTTTACCACACTTTGCATGTAAAGGGCGAGCTCAACCAGCGAAACATCGGGCGCCAGTGGCTTGAGGGCGCCAAAATCAGGGGGCAAGGCAGCGGCGATATAAATCTCCCGCTCCACCCGTGGCAGCTCATTGACCCGCTCCGCACCGACCTTGTAACGCTCGTACTCCTGCAGGCGGCGGATCAGGGTCACCCGCGGGTCTTCTCCCTCATCTTCATCCTCCAGCTCCGGCGCCTTGGGCAGCAGCAGGCGGGATTTGATCTCCGCCAACCAGGCCGCCATCAGCAGATATTCGGCTGCCAGCTCAAGGTTGAGCCCCTGCATCAGCTCCACGTACTCCATGTACTGGGCGGTGATCTGCAGGATTGGCAGGTTGAGAATATCGAGCTGCTGGCGCCGGATAAGGTAGAGCAGCAGATCGAGCGGCCCCTCGAAGGTATCGAGGAACACCTCCAGCGCATCGGGCGGGATGAACAGATCCTGGGGCAGCTCGTGATAGGGCTGCCCCAGGACTTTCGCGATGGGTAGCGCGGAGCCAGCCCCCGTCTCGGCGGAAGGGACTGTCACCGGTTCAGCAACATCACTCAAACGGGGTCGGATCTCCGGCGCCGCGACGACGCAATACCGGCTCGTCGTCAGAGAAATCGACCACGGTCGTGGGCTGCTCGCCCAGATAACCGCCGTTGACCACCAGATCGATCTGCTTGCCCAGCTTGTCGAAGATCTCTTCCGGGTCGAACTCGGCCATCTCGGAGTCCGGCAGGATCAATGTGGTAGAGAGCAGCGGCTCGCCGAGGGCTTCCAAGAGCGCCTGGGCAATCTTGTTGTCCGGCACCCGGATGCCGATGCTCTTCTTCTTCTCGTTCATCAGGCGGCGCGGCACCTCTTTGGTCGCCTTGAAGATGAAGGTGTAGGCGCCCGGGGTGTTGTTCTTGATCAGGCGAAACGCGCTGTTGTCGACCTTGGCGTAGGTGGAGATCTCGGAGAGATCGCGACACACCAGGGTGAAGTCGTGGTTGGCGTCGAGGCGACGGATGCGGCAGATGCGCTCCAGCGCGCCCTTGTCACCCATCTGGCAACCCAGCGCATAACCGGAGTCGGTCGGATAGACGATCACGCCGCCGTTCTGGATGATCTGTACCGCCTGACCGATCAGACGGGCCTGGGGGTTTTCCGGATGTACGTAAAAATGCTGACTCATGGCTTGTTCTCGCAATGGGGGCAGCAATACCTGCCCGCTCGTATGGTCACGGGTCAAAGACCCATGACACTACCTTAACCTGTTTGTGGCCGCTTCGCTGATGCCGTTACCGACTCGCCAGCAGCTCGGCGTGTTGCTCGGTGGTGAGCCCAAAGTGACTTGGATAGGCCAGCCATACGGGCATCCCCTCTTTGGGCAGCCAGAGGTGGCGGCCCAGCTCGGTCCAGTTGGAGGGGAAGTGAAAATCCGATCCCACCGAGATATAGAGGTCGTGCTCCTTGGCCCACTGGCCCAGATTGGCCCGCTCCTGCGGGCTCTGCTGGGGCAACGAGACCTCCATGGCATCGCCACCGGCCGCTTTGAAGGCCACCAGCAGCCGCTTAATCCACTTGGCGGTGAGATCGTAACGGCTGGGGTGGGCCAGCACCGCCAGCCCACCCGCGGAGTGAATGGCGGCGATGGCTTCGCTCATCTCGGGCCACTCGGCCGGGGCATACCCTTTATTGCCGCGGCTCAGGTACTTTTTGAATACCTTCTGCATGTTGTCGGCCACACCGCGCGCCACCAGCACCCGGGCAAAGTGGGCGCGGGTCACGGCAGCATCACCGGCGAGCGCCTTGGCCTCTTCATAGGTGCCGGGGATGAGGCACTTCTCCAGACGACGCCCGATTTCCAGCGCACGCGCCTCACGACGGGCCAACTGACCGGCCAGAAAGTCGGTCAGCTGCAGATTTTTTTCATCCACCCCCAGCGCCACGATATGGATTTCGTGATGCTCCCAGCCGGTGGAGATCTCGACCCCGCTCACCAGTCGCAGCGGCAGTTGCTCGGCGTCGATGGTGCGGCGCACCTCATCAAGCCCGGCAAGGGTGTCGTGGTCAGTAACTGCTAACACCTCGACCTGTTTTTCGGCGGCGCGGCGCACCAGTTCGGCTGGGCTCAGCACCCCGTCGGAGGCAGTGGTATGGCAGTGAAGATCGAATCTCATCAGGTTATTCCGCTCTCGTGGTCAGGTCACCATTCATGGCAAATCGGTGAAAGAAGGCTAAAAAGCGACTTGACTTGGCCGCGGCTTTATCGTTTTCTGTAGGCACTTCATTGCAAACATCTTTTTACAGGACTTTATCATGCAAACGACTTCCATCCTGACCATCTGGTGGTGGCACACTCCCTGACATGCGGGCGTGTGGTCGTTGCTGTACCTGTAATCTGACAGCAAATTAAGAACCCAAAGAAAAAGCCCGCTGACCCCAGCGGGCTTTTTTATTATCCGGCAAATGGACCTGTGATGAAACCGAGAATTCAGACAAGCAAGCTGACCTGGCGATGGCGCCCCTGAACCAGCCACCCCGGACCAATTAAATTTTCAAGGAATTCAACGTCATGAACATCGGTAAAACGCATCACACGCAAGGGAACGCACTATGACAGCCACACATCGCCTTCCTCTGGGTGAATTCGATACCCTCAAACTCAACGCCCCCTATGTGGCCGATCCGCTGGCGCTCTATACCCGCCTCTGTCAGGGCCGCCCCAACAACCTGCTGCTGGAATCGGTGGAGATCGACTCCAAGGCGGGCAAACAGAGCCTGCTGCTGGTCGATGCCTGCCTGCGCATCGAGTGCCGTGGCCGCACCGTGCGGGTTCGCAGCCTGAACGACAACGGCGCCCAGTTGCAGAGCCTGCTGGCCGAACGGCTGCCCGTGGTGGTGGCCCGCTCGCTGGTAGATGGCGAATTGCAACTCGACTTCCCTGCCTCCGATCGGGAGCAGGACGAAGACTCCCGCCTCAAGGGGAGCAGCGTGCTGGACGTGCTGCGCACCCTGCAGCGGGAGCTTGATTGCCAGCTCGGCAAAGAGGCACTGTTTATGGCGGGCAGCTTTGCCTATGACCTCATCGCCTCTTTTGAAGATCTGCCCGAAGTGCCACAGGGGAGCAACGACTGCCCCGACTACTGCTTCTACGTGGCCGAAACCCTGATCACCATCGATCATATCGAACGCACTACTCAACTGCTGGCCTGCATCTTTGGCGGCGATAGCGACGAAAGCCTGGTGGAAGACAGATACACCCGCCTGACCGAGCGACTCACCGACTTCAAACAGATTTGCCAGCAACCCCTCTGCGCCGAACTGACCACCCAACCCCTGACCGGTGGCATGAGCGTGGACAAGAGCGACAAACAGTTCTGCGCCGAGGTAGAGAAGCTCAAGGGCTTTATCCGCCGTGGCGACATCTTTCAGGTGGTGCCGTCCCGCTGCTTCTCCCTGCCCTGCCCGAGCCCCCTGGCCGCCTATCGCCGCCTCAAGCAGACCAATCCCAGCCCCTACATGTTCTACGTGCAGGATGAGGGCTTCACCCTGTTTGGCGCCTCGCCGGAGAGCGCGGTGAAATTCTGCGCCGCCAGCCGCGATGTGGAGATGTACCCCATCGCCGGTACCCGCCGCCGTGGTTTCAACCCGGATGGCAGCATCAACCGCGATCTCGATGGCCGTATCGAGCTGGAGCTGCGTCAGGATGAGAAAGAGGTGGCCGAGCACCTGATGCTGGTGGATCTGGGCCGCAACGACATCGCCCGCATCTCGGAGCCCGGCACCCGCTACGTCAAAGAGCTGCTGAAAGTGGATCGCTACAGCCACGTGATGCACCTGGTCTCCAAGGTAGTCGGCACCTTGCGCGCCGACCTTGACGCCCTTCACGCCTATCAGGCCTGCATGAACATGGGTACCCTCACCGGCGCCCCCAAGATCCGCGCCAGCGAGCTTATTCGCATGGTGGAAGGCAAGCGCCGCGGCAGCTACGGCGGCGCGGTCGGCTACATCAACGGCGCTGGCGAGATGGATACCTGCATCGTCATCCGCTCCGCCTTTGTCAAAGAGGGCGTGGCCCACGTGCAGGCCGGTGCCGGTGTGGTCTATGACTCCAAGCCGCAAGCCGAAGCGGACGAAACCCGCGCCAAGGCGGCCGCCGTGCTGGCCGCCATCGCTGCCAGCCATGGCACCTCCCTGCAAGCCCTGAGCGCCCAGCAGGAGCAACATAAGGACGTGAGCCATGACTAACATTTTCCTGCTCGATAACTTCGACTCCTTTACCTACAACCTGGTGGATCAGTTCCGCTCCCTCGGCTATCCGGTGCGGATCTACCGCAACAGCCTGCCGGCCAGCCGCATCATGAGCGAGATCGCCGCCTGCGAAGGGGACGCCGTGCTGGTGCTCTCGCCGGGGCCGGGCGCCCCCCACGAGGCGGGTTGCCTGATTGATCTGATCAAGCTGGCCCGTGGTCAGGTGCCCATCCTCGGCATCTGTCTCGGCCATCAGGCCCTGTGCGAAGCCTACGGCGGCACCGTCGGTGCGGCAGGCGAGATCGTCCACGGCAAGCGTTCGCTGATTGAGCACAACGGCCATGGCGCCTTCGCCGGTCTGCCGAGCCCGCTGCCGGTGGCCCGCTACCACTCGCTGGTCGCCACCTATGTGCCGGAAGAGCTGACGGTGATTGCCCACTATCAGGGGATGCCCATGGCCATCGAGCAGCAGGATGAGCGGGTACTGGGCTTCCAGTTCCACCCGGAATCCATCATGACCTCGGAAGGGGCCCGTCTGCTGACCCAGGCGCTCGCCCATATCACCCGTCCAGAAAGCAGCGTGCGGTAAGGAGACCAACATGCATCAACATCTCAACACCCTCTATCAGGGTCAGTCTCTGAGCCGTGAAAGTACCCGCGACGCCTTCGGTCAGGTGGTACGTGGCGAAGTGGACCCCATAGTTCTCGCCAGTTTATTGACCGCTCTCAAGATCAAGGGGGAGACCCCGGAGGAGATCGCCGGCGCCGCCGAGGCCCTCTTGGCAGAAGCGCGCGACTTCCCGCGTCCGGATTATGAGTTCTGCGACATCGTCGGTACCGGTGGCGATGGCCTCAACACCATCAACGTCTCCACCACTTCGGCACTGGTCGCCGCCGCCTGCGGCCTGAAAGTGGCCAAGCACGGCAACCGCTCGGTCTCGAGCAAGTCGGGTTCGAGCGATCTGCTGGACAAAATGGGCATCAAGCTCGACATGAGCCCGGCGCAGGCGCGCCGCTGCCTCGATGAGCTCGGCATCTGCTTCCTGTTCGCCCCCCAGTACCACGCCGGCGTGCGCCATGCCATGCCGGTGCGCCAAGCCCTCAAGACCCGCACCCTGTTCAACGTGCTGGGGCCGCTTATCAACCCCGCTCGCCCCACCTATCAGCTGATGGGGGTCTATGCCCCCGAGCTGGTGCGCCCCATCGCAGAAACCCTGCTGGCACTGGGGCTGAAAACCGGTATGGTGGTTCACGGTGCCGGGCTGGATGAAATTGCCATCCACGGCCCGACCCAGGTGGCCCAGATCCGTGACGGCGAGATCCGCGAATTTCTGCTCACCCCGGCTGATTTTGGCCTCGAGACCTATCCGGTCAGCGCCATTCAGGGTGGTGAGCCTGAAGAGAACCGTGCCATCACCGCCGCCATTCTGGAAGGGCGTGGCACTCCAGCTCACAACGCCGCCATTGCCGCCAATGTGGCGCCACTGCTGCTGATGGCGGGCAAGGCGACAGACCTCAAGAGCGCAGCGGCCGAGGTGCTGGCAGTGCTGGCGAGCGGCAAGGCAGCGGAGCTCGCCGCCCGGCTCGCCACTTTAAGCCATCAGGATGCTGGCCATCAGGAGGCATGATGTCAGCCACCATGTCGCACAGCAGTCATTCAGAACGCCCACAGGGCAAGAGCCAGTTTCGCAAGGATAACGAGATGTCAGACCTTATTGCCCCCCATGCTTTTCTGAACATGGCCTCCATCAGCCAGACCATCCTCGGCAAGATCGTGGCGGCCAAACAGGAGTGGGTTGCCGCCCGCAAACTGGCCCAACCGCTGGATAGCTTCCAGAGCGAGCTGACCCCCAGCGATCGGGATTTCGCAGGCGCCCTCAAGGCGGGCTCCACCCGCTTTATTCTGGAGTGCAAGAAGGCCTCCCCCTCCAAGGGCTTGATCCGCGACGATTTCAGCCCGGAGGACATCGCCGACATCTATGGCAAATACGCCACCGCCATCTCGGTGCTGACCGACGAGAAGTTCTTTCAGGGGGATTTTGCCTTCCTGCCGCGGGTGCGCAGCCGCGTATCGCAGCCGGTGCTCTGCAAGGATTTCATGATTGACCCCTATCAGGTCTATCTGGCCCGCCACTATCAGGCTGACGCCATCCTGCTGATGCTCTCGGTGCTCACCGACGAGGGCTATCGCGCCCTGTTCGCGGTCGCCAAAGAGCTGGGCCTTGGCGTACTCACCGAGGTGAGCAACGAAGAGGAGCTGACCCGGGCCATCGCGTTGGGGGCACCGGTCATTGGCATCAACAACCGGGATCTGCGCGACTTGAGCGTCGATCTCAACCGCACCAAACAGCTGGCTAAAGATATTCCGAGCGATCGGGTGGTGATCAGCGAATCCGGCATCAATCACCGCGCTCAGGTGGCAGATCTGCGCCACCACGCCAAGGGCTTTCTGGTGGGCTCGTCATTGATGGCCGAGCCGGATCTGGAAGCGGCTGTGCGCAAGCTGGTACTGGGTCAGAACAAGGTGTGCGGCCTGACCCGTGCCGAAGATGCCGCCGCCGCCCATCAGGCGGGTGCGGTATTCGGGGGTCTTATCTTTGTGGCGAAAAGCCCGCGCTATGTAGACATCCCCGCCGCCCGCGCCGTGATGGCGGGTGCGCCGCTCTCTTACGTCGGGGTATTTCGCAACGCCCAACCCGCCACCATCGCCAAGACGGTGGATGCACTGGGGCTCGCCGCAGTCCAGCTGCACGGGGATGAGGATGCCGCCTACATCGAGGAACTGCGTCCGCTGCTGCCAACTGGCTGCCAGATCTGGAAAGCGGTGGGCGTCTCTCTTGGCAAGGAAAGCGACGAGCCGCTGCCCGCCCTCGACTACCCGGCCGATCGGCTACTGCTGGATACCAAAGTAGGCAGCCAGAGCGGTGGCACCGGTCAGGTGTTCGACTGGGCCCTGCTGGCCCATCTCGATAAAGCCAAGCTGATGCTGGCGGGGGGCCTTAATCCCGACAACGCCCTGCAAGCGGCACAAGTGGGCTGCCTCGGCCTTGATTTCAACTCCGGGGTAGAGAGTGCCCCGGGCCAGAAGGATGCGCACAAGATTGCAGCTGCCTTCGGCGCTCTGCGCAACCTGTAACGCAACCTGTAACGCAACCCTTTTTGATGTTTCGATTTAGCTAATACAAGGAAGAAGCCATGACCCTGCTCAACCCGTTTTTCGGTGAATTTGGCGGTATGTATGTACCCCAAATCCTTATCCCCGCCCTGCTCCAGCTGGAGAAAGCCTTTGTCGATGCCAAGGATGATCCCGCCTTTATCGCCGAGTTTCAGTCCCTGCTGACCGAGTACGCCGGTCGCCCTACTCCACTCACCCTGACTCGCAATCTGACCAAGGGCACCAAGACCCGCCTCTATCTGAAGCGTGAAGATCTGCTGCACGGCGGCGCCCACAAGACCAACCAGGTGCTGGGTCAGGCGCTGCTGGCCAAGCGGATGGGCAAGAGCGAGATCATCGCCGAGACCGGTGCTGGCCAGCACGGCGTGGCCACTGCCCTGGCCTGTGCCCTGCTCGGCCTCAAGTGCCGGGTCTATATGGGTGCCAAGGATTGCGAGCGCCAGAAACCGAACGTCTTTCGCATGAAGCTGATGGGCGCCACCGTCATTCCGGTGCACTCCGGCTCCAGCACCCTGAAAGATGCCTGCAACGAGGCGCTGCGCGACTGGGCCGCCAACTACGAGTCGGCCCACTACCTGCTCGGCACCGCCGCCGGTCCGCACCCCTTCCCCACTATCGTGCGGGAGTTCCAGAAGATGATCGGCGAAGAGGCCAAGGCCCAGTGCTTCGAGAAGGAGGAGCGGCTGCCCGATGCAGTGATCGCCTGCGTCGGCGGCGGCTCGAATGCCATCGGCATGTTTGCCGACTTTATCGATGAGTCGTCGGTGCGCCTGATCGGCGTAGAGCCGGGCGGCCACGGCATCGAGAGCGGCGAGCACGGTGCGCCACTGGGTCACGGCAGCAAGGGAGTCTTCTTTGGCATGCACTCCTACCTGATGCAGGACAATCAGGGCCAGATCCAGGAGTCCTACTCCGTCTCGGCAGGGCTGGATTTCCCCTCCGTCGGCCCGCAGCACGCCCATCTGGCCGCCATCGGCCGCGCCGAGTACCCCTCGGTAACCGACAAGGAGGCGCTGGACGCCTTCCAGGAGCTGGCCAAATCCGAGGGGATTATCCCGGCGCTGGAGTCCTCTCACGCGCTGGCCCACGCCCTCAAGATGGCTCGCAGTGAACCGGAGAAAGAGCAGGTGCTCATCGTCAACCTCTCCGGCCGTGGCGACAAAGATATCTTCACCGTCGCCGACATTTTCGAGAAAGAAGGAACCTTGTCATGAACCGTTACGCACAACTTTTCTCCCGTCTGGATGCGGTCAATCAGGGCGCCTTCGTGCCGTTCGTGATGCTGGGTGACCCCACCCCCGAACTCTCCCTGGCCATCGTCGATGCGCTGGTCGAAGGGGGCGCCGATGCCCTCGAGCTCGGCATTCCCTTCTCCGATCCGGTAGCGGACGGCCCCACCATTCAGGGCGCCGCCCTGCGGGCCTTTGCCAGCCACACCACCCCGGATGACTGCTTCGATCTGCTCGCTCGCATCCGAGCCAAGTACCCGCAACTGCCCATTGGCCTCTTGGTCTACGCCAACCTGGTCTATGTGCGCCACATCGATGGCTTCTATGAGAAGTGCCAGCAGGCGGGCGTGGATTCGGTGCTGGTGGCCGATGTGCCGGTGCAGATGTGCTCCCCCTACAAGGCGGCCGCCGACAAGTTCGGCATCGACAGCATCTTTATCGCCCCGCCCAATGGCGATGCCGAGACCCTGAAACAGGTGGCGGAGCTGGGCAGTGGTTACACCTATCTGGTGAGCCGCGCTGGCGTGACCGGTGCCGAGACCAAGGCCGGTATGCCGGTGGATGGCCTGATCAATACCCTGCGCGAGTTCAAGGCGCCCCCCGCCCTGCTCGGCTTTGGCATCAGCGAACCGGCTCAGGTACGTGAAGCCATCGCCGCTGGCGCCGCCGGTGCCATCTCCGGCTCCGCCGTGGTGAAGATCATCGAGACTCACCACCAGAACCCGGAACATATGCTGACTCGTCTGAAAGAGTTTGTAGAAGGGATGAAGGCCGCGACCAACCGCTAAGGTCGGATAATGGGGTCAGCTGGTAGTGACCCTGATCTGCCAGTTCGCATAACCATGTAAAAGGGAGCCTGACCGGCTCCCTTTTAATGTCTCTGATCAACCTCTTCTAGGGGCTCGCCAAGACATTGCGTCCAGAGCCTCCAGCAGCCTCACCACGCTTTCCACTTCCACCGCATCGAAGTCATCACGTTCCTCATCATGAACGCCCTTGTTCAAATATGTCCAAGTCAACGTGGTTTGGGGGATGCCTAGTAGCGTATTGAGGTGAGCCAATAGCGGAGCTTTATTATCATGGGTAAAATGCGCAGCCGCATTAAGTCTCGCACGCAGGGTATCGCACAGATCGCGCAACCCAGGCTCACCACCGGCGCGATTCAGTTCCAACCGTAAGGCGCCCAGATCATGGTTGCCCAACCAACCCCATATCTTACGAGTCAAATGCTCAAGAGCCTGGCGACAGGCCGTTAACGCCGAGCGATGGTCACGCTCCAAGCAAGCAGCTCTGGCCTTGAGTAGGTAACCCCGAGGAGCTCCTCCTCTGACTCTGGGTTGATGATCCCCTAGATGATGGTCAAGCAAATATAGTTTGCAGTGAGCTTGTCGGGCTGGTGGCAGATTATTCTGAATATCCTTGATGAACTCGTTGCTATGGCAAGTCACGATGAACTGAGTCTGCTGGAAGCGCTCATCTTCAAACAAGGTGGCCCTGATGCCACTGCGATGATCATGGTCGATGGCGTTGAGTACATCATCAAAGATAATCAGCGGCGTATTGATGGATTGAGCTTTGGCGATCAGTATTGCCAAGCCCAAGCAGCGAATGTGCCCCTCGCTTAACACTTGGAGGGCATCAACAAAACGCTCAGGTTGGCCGCGAAAGGCTAGTTCAATCACATCATTACCGGTAACGGGTAGCCGCAGTGCAGCCAACAGGTCATGTTCATGATCGTGTCGATTGAAGTCGTTGTAGAGACCCAATGCTGCCTCGCTGATCCCGGCCATCAATCGAGCAGGGAGCTGTTCGCGATATTGACGTAGGTATTGAAGAAATTGGTTATAGGCAGTGTTGAAAAGCCCATCTGATTCCATTTGCAAGCGCTCTTGCCGCACTTCCTCCACCAATGGTGCATTGACATCATTAAAGGCAGCTATTCGTTGCAGTGCGGCGGCCAGCTCTGTCTCAAACTGGCTACGTTTGCCATCTTGAACCCGGATCTGAGCATATAGCTCTTGAAGGCGCTGACGTTCGGCAAGCAAGGGGATACGCTCTTCATGCTGCTGACGAATGGTTTCGTCCCGCTCAGCAATGTGTTTGGCAGTGTCAACCAGCGCGTCCAAATAGGCTTTATTGGCAGCGTCAAACAAGGGGGTCCACCAAGTTGCCTCCTGTAATGTCGACAGCTGCTGCAAGAAAATGGCAGAAGGAGATATGGGGACGGTAGGGTCAGTTGTCATGAAGGCTAACAGAGTATGTATTTGTCCTCTCAACTCATGGGCTGCTTGTTGCAATGACAGTTTCGCTTGGTCTCGTTGAGTCTCAAGCTGCACAAGCTCAAGCAGTTGTGCAAGACCAGCTTCAGCATGTATGTAGGGATCCCGAGTAACATTCGTCAACGGGGTATCACAAGCTGGACAGTGATCGCCGTGCTGTTCCCTGAGAGCCAAAAGCGCTTGGTAAAGCCCCTTGAAAGAGACTTGTTCACTACGTTGATGCCACTGGTGGTTGAGCTCGGTGAGCGTGCGTTGTTCACGCTGCAAGGTGTCCAATGCATGGACAAAGTGTTCCGAGGTAAGTCCGATGACAGCAGGAATCTGCTGAGTAAGCCGCTCATCCAGTTCCAACAATCGACCAGGCTGTTCGGGGGTGCCAACCGTCTGTTTGAGTGTCGCATAGTCTTGGGCAATGCCAGATTGCTCGGCCAGCAGAGCCTCTTCCTGTGCCAGTTGAGAGCGGCTCGCAGCCGCCTGATCTCGGCGCTGCTCATCTGCGGCCAGTGCTTGACGACGCAAATTCAACGCTTGTGCCTTGTCGGCAGTCAATGTCAGTTGCTGGGTAATAGCACCATTAAAGTGGCTGACAAATAAGTTGAATGGCTCCATGCCAAACAGGGTCGCTATCAAATCTCCGCGTTGTCCAGCTGGACGAGCTGCCAGACGTGAGAACGTATCTATGCGGTTCTTTTCTACAAAGCAGAAACGATAGCGCTCCGCATCCACCGGTACCTGCTGCGGCCCTTGCGGAGTGGAGCCTTGTAGCTCGGGAGCAACAAATCGACCTTCATGGATATTACGCAAATAAGTGGGCAATTGGATTCGTTTAGCTTCAGCTTCATCCACGGCGCCAAGTAATGCGTATTCCAGAGCCTCACAAAGGCTGCTTTTTCCACTGCCATTAGGACCATACACCAGGGTCAACTGCTGATTGAGTTCGAATTCAACCTGATTGCGGAATCCGCGAAACGGTCCAAGACGCATGCTGTGCAAACGCTGAAACGACCATTCGCCCTCTTCTTGGTCGATAGGACCCACTTCTGGCGCCCCTAGCCCCTGCTGCGCCCAGTGGGCACGCATCAGACTAACCAACCTGATTGATCGCTGGCTCTGGTGACGCGTCGTTCGGGATAGTGTGTCAAAGTGGTTCAGACACAAGGAAGCGAGTCGACGCACATCTTCAGGAACAGGGGGATTGGATTGGTAAAGCTCATGGACGAAGGCTCGAAAGTCATGTAGGGCGGAAGGCATTGGGGCTCCTTGTAGAGTTAATTATCATTTACCCGAAAGTATGCCTTTTCTGTGCTTTCGATAGAGTGCGCCACCCCACACAATAGCCGCAGCGGTTACAGGGTAATTAGACGCCCCCTACCTTTCGGAACAAATAGCGCCATCGCCAGCACACAAACTTATGAGCGTTCCAGTTTTGGTTTGCTCCACCAACAATATATCCAACCACTATTCCCAACCTCACCAATGTCCCCCCCCCTGCCCCAGACCCGCCACCCCATCAATCCCAGCATCAATACAACCCCCGGCAGCCATACCCAGTAGAGCTCGGAGAGAATCACCGCTTCACCTCGGGCGGTGAGATAGGCCTCCAGCTTGAAGGGGGCAACCCGGATCACCTGCCAGGGGGCAAAGAAACGCTCGTCACGCCACGGCCAGAGCCAGCCAACCCCTTTGCCGCCGGTGGTGAGGGAATCGAGCAGGCTGTGGGAGAGCAAAGAGGCCAGCAGAAACGACCAGACGGTGGCGGCGCTCGCCCGAAATTGGCGGTGAAACAGCATGACCAAGGTAGGCAGGGCAAAAGCGAACAGCAGTGAGTGGGTAAAGCCGCGGTGGCCAAAGACATGGCCGTAGGCGACCCCCAGTTTGAAAGCGAGCACATCGGCATCGGGCAGCATAGCGATAGCAACCCCGGCCAACAGCAGGCGGGGCGGGATAATCCGGCTGCCAAGCCCGAGCCCAAGGCAGAGAGGGACGGCGACGTGAGTGACGATGGTGGGCATAAGATAAAGCTCCAACTGAAAACGTGAGGCTACCCTACCCCCGCTCGGTGAAGTGAAGGTGAAGTGCCCCCTCTTATGTTGCTGGTTTCCCCCTCAAATCCTTAGCCATCAGCCAGAAGAGGCGTCACACAGGAAAGCTGTTGCACGCGCTCCGAAGCCGGGGCCGAGCTTCTTTCCTTTGTTTCCTCTGTATTGGCTCGTTCGTTGTGTGTCGAACGCAGGCCCAATCAGCGTTGGCGCGTTAACTTGAAATGTTCATTTAACAGCGGCTGACATGCAGAACGGGATCGTGATAAGTAGTCTCTTCGATTCACATCACAGGGATAGTGGCAGCGATGAATGTATCAAAAAGCGTCATGCAGATTGCGATCGTTATCAGCCTCTGGTTAATGACAGGGGGCATGGCAGAGGCCGCCTCTGCGCAGCCGCAGCAAGAGCCGTATGCGCTGATCTATAACGGGCCTGTTTCTGATGGAGATAGCACCAGAGCGATTGCGGATGTGGTCAAGCAGCTGGGCTTGCCGGTCAGGTATCTCTCCAATATCGAGGCGCTGCCTGCAGAGCTTGATAATGCCAGGGTGTTTATCGTTGGCGGCACAGAGGACGATGTTGAGCCGCTCCTCAAGGCCTTCACCGCTGACGCGCGCTCGGCATTAAAAACCTATTTGCTAAGCGGTGGCCGCTACCTCGGGATCTGTGGGGGTGCCTTTGTGGCATCCACCGGCTGGTCTGAAGAAGAGGGCTTTGTGCCAGCGCTGGGCCTTGTCCCTGCCACATCCGATGATTATGACGGCGACTTTAGCGCCAGGATCTTCCCGATCAACTGGCTTGGTGAAGAGCGCCAGATGTATTACCAGGCCGGCCCGCAATTTACGCCGGTGCCAAACCCCGAGCAGCTCAAGGTCATCGCCCACTTTCAAAACCATCAGATTGCCGCGCTGATCAGCTCATACGGCAAAGGCAAGGTGGCGGTTTCCGGGCCACACCCCGAAGCCCCCGAATCATGGAAAGAGAACGCGGCGGACGGCGACCAGATGGAGTCGAATATTCATCTGGCCGCAGGACTCGTTAACGAGTTGCTCTCCGAAGAGCCCGTCACCCATTCGAAGTAGTCGCGCCCCTACGCCCCTGGATGTGACCCCATTGCTCGGCCCGGAAGTCAGGCCATCCAATCGGCCGCAATCCATAAAAAAAACCACCGACCTGCAAAAGGTCGGTGGTTTTTTTATCGGTGGTAGATAACGGGTAGCCGATACAAAGGGTTCGCTACCTCAACTTTCGCCCGGGAACGAGCACTACTCTTCCTGCTCCTCCGGTTGTCTCTCCTCACCCCGTATCTGTAGCAGCTCTTCGACCCTGGCTTGCCACTTGTCGTGGGCCTGTTTGCGCTCCTGCTGCATAAATGCTTCTCGCATGGTGTCGATTTTCTGGTCAAGTTTTTCCATCAGAGTGTCTCCTTGTGTGACCGCGTAAAGACTGGCTGACGGCGCGTTGGCCAACCTGCTCCCCTAATCTGACACCGCTAATGCCGTTACTGCCCAATCAAATAATCGATTGGAAGTGCTAAAACCAATCTAAAAATTCTTTTTCATGTGTGCGCCACCACGCCAGTGCAAGGGAAACAGACCGCTCAGAGCGGGATGATCCGGCACGGGGTCAACACGTTGTTGAGTGTGGTCGCCCCCCTTTTCAGGGGAATGGGGCACCGTTGCCCAATCCGTCCAGGGCGGGGTACCGGCAGATTTCCGGGGTGTTGCTGTGCCCATGATCACACAGTCACAACTCTCGCCCTCCTCTCACCGCGCCCCCGCTTTTTATCATCTAGAGTTAGCGGGCAGTCCAAAAGCTGCTGATTTATATACATTCGCCGCCAAGAGGGATCTTTTTTCATGACCGAGCATATCGATCTGCTACCTATCAGCACGGATGATGAGCAGGACGCAGGCAACCGTTACCTCTACTACACCGAAGGGGATCTGGCCCGCATTCTTGCCAATCTGGAACATCTGCGCCACGCGGTGTTTCCGGCCGCCATCGGAGAGAGCGAAACGGGCACCACCGTGCCCCACAACTTTCCGTCCGTCTGTCTGGTGGGGCTAGGACGCTGCGGCTCGAACATCGCGCAGGATGTGGCCTCGCTGGTCTACAACGCCCGCAGCTTTTATCTCAATGAGTTCAACAGTGAAGAGCAACGCAAGCGGGAGAAGGAGTTTGGTCCGGTAAGCTGGATCCGGCGCAATCTGCGGCTACCAAACAACGGGGCCCGGCCGGTCTTTCTGATCGAGCCCATGGTGATGCTGGGGGATCTGGACAAGGACATCGATGGCCGCATCCGCCACTCCAATCGCAGCGGCGAAGGTGGCTCCTTGCGTGATTACGCCAAGATGCGGGTGATGGACTTGTCGGAGATCCACGCGGGTGGCGCGGGTAACGCCCCCATCCTTGGCCAGTATCTGGCCAAGATCATCCTCAACAAGAGCCCCCACTACTTCGCCAACTCGGAGTGGCAGGCCATTCATACCTATCTGGTGGACTCCTGCGGCATCAAGGCCAACCAGTCCCGCCTCTATTTCTACATCTTCAGTGCCGGGGGCGGCACCGGCTCCGGCATGGCCTCCGAGTTCGGGCTGGCCCAGCAGTACTCCTACATGAGCAAGACCTTTTCACCCCCGTCAGAAGAGGAGGAGCACCTCTCCCTCGGGGAGCACTTCATGTTCGACCCTATCTTCACCAGCGGCATCTGCATCCTGCCCAATATCTGTGATCGGGGTATCGAGATCTCGGAAGCGCTGCACATCAATGCGGGGCGCCTGCTGTGCAAGTACCTGGCCGAGGAGTGGGACTTCTCCTATCACTTCGACAACGAGCAGGCGTGCGATGCCAGCATGCTCAAGCGGATCAGGCCCTGGAATGCCATGATGCTGATCTCCAACGACATCATGCGCTACGCCGAAGAGAGCGACGATGGCGAGATCCAGCATGTTGACGTCAACACCATGGAGAAATACGCCAACCAGTACATCTCCCAGCAGATCTTCAACATTCTTACCGCCCAGGCCGTCACAACCGACTATGACGAGAACTACTTTCGCCGGGCGGGCATCGACATCAGCGAGACCATTCGGCTCGATGCCAACGACCTCTTTATGAGTCTGGCGGGGCCGGTGGCGGTGGCGTATGCCGAGTCCATCTCGCCCCCCGGCGGCCTGTTTGACAAGGAGGACGGGCTCAATGTGGACGATCTCTTCACCCGTTCCATCGAACTGCCCCACTTCAACAAGATGACCCAGGCCATCGAGGGGATCAGTCTGCTGCCCATCGAGGCGGGCAACTATCGGGAGTATCTGGACGACTATGTGAAAAGTGGCCATGACCCGGCCCACCTCAACGAACTGCACTTCTTCAAGAACTGCTCCTCCGTGGTGTCGATCATCTCCCTGCCCAAGGAGTACAAGCTCTCCTATATGGATCTCAACCGGCTCAAGTCACACCTCAATGGGCTCTTCCCCAATACCACCCTCAAGCGCTATGCGCTGGTCATTGGGGCGTCGGCCAACATCTCCCTCACCACCCTGATCGTCAAGAGCCCCTGCCTGAGCGATGACTTCCTGACCCTGATCGTGGCCTTTATCAAGCGCTGCTTTGCCAAGGATCACTATCGCTTCGATGAGCATCTGGACAAGGCGGTGATCGAGATGATCTGCAATGAAGAGTGGAACGATGCGCTGCTCGACAGCATGCTCAACGAGTTCGAGAACCCGGCCAAGATCCTCGATACCAACTGGTACGCTATCAAGCCCATGTATGAGAAGAAATATCGGGAGCTTATCCGCGAGAAAGAGAAGTTCGTCTCCATCAACGATATTCGCCTCAGCCGCGAATCGGTGAAAAAGGCGCTGCTCTATCTGCGGGAGATCTATCGCCACCGGGTCAGCAAGACCCGGATCCTCTCCCTCAACCCACGGCTGGGGGAAGCGAACACTCGCTAGCACCCAGCCCATAAAACAAAGCGCCCGCCCCACATGGGGCGGGCGCTTTTTTACTGGCGCAGCCTCGTTTTATCTCATCAGAGGGAGACAAAGATCCCGGCCAGGGTGGCGCTCATCAGGTTGGCGAGGGTCGCAGCCAGCACCGCCTTGAAGCCCATATTGGCCACATCGTGACGGCGCTCCGGCGCCATGGTGCCGATGGAGCCAAGCTGCACCGCAATGGAGCCCAGATTGGCAAAACCGCACAGCGCGAAGGTGATGATGATCTGGGTGTGGGCGCTCAGATCGGCCTTGATATTGGCAAAGTCCAGATAGGCGACGAACTCGTTCATGATCACTTTCTGACCAATCAGGGAGCCTGCCGCCATCATCTCGCTGGCGGGCACGCCAATGAGCCAGGCCACCGGGGCAAACAGATAACCCAGCAGCTGCTGCAGGGAGAGATCGGCCCAGCCGAACCACTCGCCGACGGTGGTGAGACCGGCGTTGATCATGGTGATGACGCTGACAAAGGCGAGCAGGATGGTGCCGATGGCCACGGCGATCTTCATGCCGCCCATGGCGCCACCCGCCAGTGCGTCGATGGCGTTGCTGTAGTCGCTCTTGTCGAGGGTGATCTCGGTCTGATCGCTCACCTGCTGCTGCTCCGGCACCAGCAGTTTGGCCATCAGCAGACCACCCGGCGCCGCCATAAAGGAGGCAGCAATCAGGTATTTCAGATCCACACCCAGCCCGGCGTAACCACCCAGCACCGAGCCCGCTACCGAGGCCATGCCGCAGGTCATCACCGCAAAGAGTTCGGAGCGGGTCATCCCAGCGAGGAAGGGACGAATAAGCAGCGGCGACTCCCCTTGCGACAGGAAGATGTTGCCGGTGGCCACCAGCGACTCGGCGCGGCTGGTGCCGAGCAGGCGGTGAATGGTGCCGCCTAATACCCGGATCACCCACTGCATGATGCCGAAGTGGTAGAGCACCGCGATCAGCGCGCTGATAAAGATCACCAGCGGCAGCACCCGCACGGCGAAGATAAAGCCGTTGCTGGCCAGATCGCCAAACACAAAGCGAATGCCGCTGTCGGCAAAGCCGAGCAGGGCGGAGACGCCATTACTCATGGCACCGAGCATGATTTGTCCCGGGGGGAAATAGAGCACTAGGGCAGCAAAACCGGTTTGCAGGGCGAGCGCCCCCAGCACGGTTCGCCAGCGGATGGCTCGGCGGTTTTCACTCGCCAGCCAGGCGATAAACATCAGGGCCAGCATACCGACCAGACTCAATAACAGTGTCATCTTGCACCTATGAAGAGAGGAGTTTCATATGGCAAGTCTGCAGACAGGCGTCGCGGGCGATCCGGCGAGAGAAGTGCCGACCCACGCGACACGCAGACCACAAACCTACAGGTTAGTGGCGGGTCCCATCCTGGGGTCATTCACGTTCCGGGTGACAGCATGTATCGGGTGACGCCAGCGCCGTCGCAGGGGGGAGATGCGGCCGGGTGGCAGGTCGGGCGGCGATGGTACAGTGATCATCGTCACAGAAAAAGCGGTAAAACGATTGGCCGGAGTAACTTTTTCAACTTGTTCACACAACGAAACAGGGCCAGCGTGAAGCTGGCCCTGTTTCAATCCGTACTTGAGTACTCAGATGATTACTTGAGGCGCTTGCCGCTCGCATCCACCACCTGCTCGCCATCCTCCTTGGCGAAGGCCCCTTTTTGCTGATCGGGCAGAATATCGAGCACCACTTCCGACGGACGGCACAGCTTGGTGCCAAGCGGCGTGACCACGATGGGGCGGTTGATGAGGATGGGGTGGGCCAGCATGGCATCGATCAGCGCATCATCGCTGAAACGATCCTCCGCCAACCCGAGCGCCTCGTAGGGTGGCACGTTCTTGCGCAGCAGATCCCGCACCGGCATGTCCATGGCGGCGATCAGCGCCACCAGCTGGTCGCGGGAGGGGGGCGTCTCCAGATAGTGGATCACGGTGGGCTCGACGCCGCTGTTGCGAATGAGCTCCAGGGTGTTACGGGAGGTACCACATTCCGGGTTGTGATAGATGGTGATTGCACTCATTTGCGTGTCTCTCATTAATCAAGTGAATAGAAAATGGATAGCATCAGTTCCGGCCAGCTGTTAGCGGCCATCAGTCAGCGGCTTAGACCCGCTTCGTACCAGGGTTTGCTGGCGTTAACCACCCGCACCACCAGCAGCATGACCGGCACCTCGATCAGCACCCCGACTACGGTGGCGAGCGCCGCGCCGGAGTGAAAACCGAACAGGCTGATGGCGGCGGCCACCGCCAGCTCGAAGAAATTGGAGGCACCGATCAGAGCGGAAGGACAGGCGACCGAGTGCTTCTCCCCCACCTTGCGGTTGAGCCAGTAAGCAAGCCCGGAGTTGAACAGCACCTGGATCAGGATCGGTACCGCCAACAGGGCGATAACCAGCGGCTGCTCGATAATGGCGTTGCCCTGAAAGGCAAACAGCAGCACCAGAGTGAGCAGCAGGGCCGCCACCGACCAGGGCTGGATGCGGGTCATGACGCCGTCAAAATGGGCCTCACCCTTTTTCAGCAAAGCCTTGCGCAGCAGCTGAGCGATGATGACCGGGATGACGATATAGAGCACCACAGAGGTGAGCAGGGTATCCCACGGCACTATGATGCTGGAGACCCCGAGCAGCAGCGCCACCAGCGGTGCGAAGGCAAACACCATGATGAGGTCGTTCACCGCCACCTGCGACAGGGTGAAGTAGGGATCGCCGTTGGTAAGGCGACTCCAGACAAACACCATGGCGGTGCAGGGGGCCGCCGCCAGCAGGATCAGCCCCGCCACATAGCTGTCGAGTTGATCCGCCGGCAACCAGTCGGCAAACAGCACGCGGATAAAGAGCCAGCCGAGGAAGGCCATGGAGAAGGGTTTGACCAGCCAGTTGATAAAGAGGGTGACCCCAATCCCCTTCATGTGCCCCTTCACCTGATGCAGGGCGCCAAAGTCGATCTTGAGTAGCATGGGGATGATCATCACCCAGATCAGCAGCCCCACCGGCAGGTTGACCTTGGCCACCTCCATGGCACCGATCGCCTTGAAGAGATCCGGCAGCCCCTGCCCAAGCCCAATCCCCACCAGAATGCAGAGGGCGACCCAGGCGGTCAGATAACGTTCAAAAAAGCCGATGGCAGGCACGGCCTTGGCATCACATGTTGCAGACATCACAGCTCCCGATGCGGCGCAATTTCGCATCTTCTATTGGTTCAAAACACAGGTTTATAACAAGTAACGGCATATTCAAGCCGCCCCGGCTGCTGGCCGGGGCGGCGACTCAATGGTGCTGGCAGAGGCGGCGCAGGGCATCGGGCCCCACCGGCTCTTCGGCGAGCAGCGGCACCACGGCGAAGCGGCTGGCGTGTTGCTGCTCGACTGCCTCGATATGGGGCAACTGGCGCTCAGCCCGCAGTTGCAGCAGCGGTGAACTGACCGCGGCTTGCTGCAAGCTGTGGTTGATGAGCCAGCCCCAGGGCTCGATGCCGGCCCGGCGCAGATCGGCCTGCAGATTGGCAGCCTCCTGCACTGGCGTCGGCTCGGGCAGCGTCACAATCAGCACCTTGGTCTGCTTGGGGTCCTGCAACTGCATCATGGGGGTGGTGAAGTGCAGCCCCTTGTTTCCCATCTGGCGAGCGATCTCCCTGTGGTAGGCGCCGGTGGCGTCGAGCAGCAGCAGGGTGTGGCCGGTGGGGGCAGTATCCATCACCACGAAGCGCTTGCCCGCCTCGCGAATAATGCGCGAGAAGGCCTGAAACACGGCGATCTCCTCGGTACAGGGGGAGCGCAAGTCCTCCTCCAGCAGTGCCCGCCCCTGCTCGTCCAGGGCCGCTCCCTTGCTGGCCAGCACCTGGGCGCGGTAACGCTCGGTCTCGGCGTGGGGGTCGATGCGACTCACCTCAAGATGGGACAAGCTACCTGCCAGCGTCTCGCTCAGGTGTGCGGCGGGATCCGAGGTGGTGAGGTGCACCGGCAAGCCGCGGCTCGCCAGCTCCACCGCCACGGCGGCAGCCAGCGTAGTCTTGCCCACCCCGCCCTTGCCCATCAGCATGATGAGGCCGTGACCGTCGGCGGCCAGCTCGTCCACCAGCGAACTCAACTCGGGCTGGGCTGGCAGATGGGCTGACGTTGCCAGTGATACCTGCGCACCAGCATCCTGTGGTTGCAGCAGCTGGCGCAGGCTCTCGACCCCCACCAGATTGGTGGCCAGCAGCGGGATATGATCCTGCGCCAGCCCCTTGATCCCCTGCGGCATCTGGGCGAGAGCCTGTTGCTCGCGCTGCCAGAGCGCTATTGCCAGCGGATCTCCGGCAATGGCGCCTTCGGGGAAGAGGCCATTGATCACCAGTTGCTGATTCAACAAGCCGATGGCGGCCAGCTCCTCGTGGGTGCGGGCCACTTCCCGCAGAGTGGATTGCTGAGCCCGCGCCACCAGCACCAGACGGGTGCGGGCAGCATCTGCCAGGGCGGCGACCGCCTCGCCATACTGGCTGCGCTGCTTCTCCAGCCCCGCCAACGGGCCAAGGCAGGAGGCATCCCCCTTGCCCTGTTCCAGAAATTCGCTCCAGGCTCCCGGCAGTTGCAGCAACCGGATGGTGTGACCGGTAGGCGCCGTATCAAAGACGATATGGTCATACTCGGCCAGCAGCGTTTGGTCGGTCAGCAGGGCGGTGAATTCGTCAAAAGCGGCGATCTCGGTGGTGCAGGCGCCGGAGAGCTGCTCCTCGATGCTGCGCACCACGCTCTCGGGCAACTTACCGCGCACCGGCCCGACGATCCGCTCCCGATAGGCTTTGGCCGCTGCGGGGGGATCTATCTCCAGCGCCGACAGGCCGGGCACTGCAGCGATATCGGTGACCCGATTGCCGATCTCGGTGGCAAACACCTGGCCCACGTTGGAGGCGGGGTCGGTGCTCACCAGCAGTACCCGCTTGCCAATATCACAGAGAGCCACCGCACTGGCGCAGGCCAGCGAGGTCTTGCCCACCCCGCCCTTGCCGGTGAAAAAGAGAAACGGCGGTGGATTGGTCAGAAAATGGTACATAGCCTCTCCCGAATGGTGCGTCACGACTCAGCAGCAACCGCTGCCGGAGCAGCAGCCGCCCTTGACGATCCCCTTGATGGCCACTTGCGGTGCAGGCAGCCCGGCATAACGGGCCAGCTCGCTGCGGCTCGGATAACGGCCAGTCAACACCACCTGCCCTTCCACCAGCACCAGTGGCAACCCCTCCTCCCCGGCGTGGGTCAGAAAAGCGCTGACGGCAGGGGTCTCGGCAAATTGCATCGGCTGCTGGGCCAGATTGAAACGTTCGATGGCAACCCCCTGCTCCTTGGCCCAGGCAAGGTCCGCAGCAAAGGTGACCAGCGCCTGATCAACCTCGGTGCCACAAACGCCGCTGGAGCAGCAGAGGGCAGGATCAAAAATCTGAATGGAGGACATGGCATTACTCCTTGTTGCAGCAGGGCTGCGCAGGCAGAACATGGGGGGAGCAGGCTGACTCGGCACGCATCACGCCGCACGCCTCGGGATGGCCGGCGCAGCACTCCTCGGTGAGGTAGGCGATCACATCCAGCATCAGTGGAATATTGGCGCGGTAGCGCAGAAAGCGCCCCTCCTGCTCCACCGACAGCAGACCGGTGTTGAGCATCGCCTTGAGGTGAAACGAGAGGGTATTGGGGGCAATATCGAGCTCGCTGGCCAGTTCACCGGCGACCCGCCCCTCCAGCCCGGCCTTCACCAGCAGCCGCCATACATCGAGCCGGATGCCGGATGCCAGCGATTCAAAGACCTTGGTAGCCATCTCTTTGTTCATCTTCACTCCCCTTGGTGCGACCTTTTTATTTCAACTATACAAGAATCATTGAAATGATCAAGATACGTACCGAAGCGAAGATTCGAGGTTCTGATATCAAACTGGGCAGAAAGGGGAATCGACGAGTGAACAACCGTTGCGGACGAGCAAACAGGGCTCGTCGCAGATAAACAGACGCCCTCCAGAGGGAGGGCGTATCAGAGCGTTTGACCGGCAGCACTGTCAGCGCTGTCGGGGCAATCAGACGAACGCGTGCCTTATTTGGCAGCAGGCACCGCGTTAAAGGTGAGCAGGGCCGCCTTGTTGGCATCGCTCAGAGTCAGCTGGTTGCCGTTGATGGAGTAGGTTGCCACCTTCTCCAGCTTTTGCAGGAACTCGGTCTCTTTGTTCATATCGTCGCCGATGCACATCATGCGAGTGGAGCCCATGGCGCCCAGCGTCAAGACACCGTCACCCTGCTTGGTGATACCGCCAAAATAGCGGTTGCAGCCGCCCTTGCCCGCCACCTTGCCGTCGACCACTTGCAGGGTGAAGGTATCGCCGGTGGCGCCTTGCAGCTGCCAGCTGGATGCTTGCAGTTGAGCCATGCTGGAACCTGTTGCCATTGCGCAGCCTCCCAGTGCCAGCGCGGCGAGCAGAGTCAGTTTCTTGTTCATGGATTCACCTCTTAATGATTAGAGCCATCAATACGGCAGCCTGTTTATCATGGCTGACGCCCATGCCAAAGGATTTTATTGTGATCTCGCTTCACTTTACTACCAGCTGGCATGTGCCATGCTTAGGCTCAGTTCCGGACCCAGGGAGGGGAAACGAATGGTCAAATCACTCATCATCACACTGCTTGCAACCTGCGCCAGCATGGCCGCACAGGCCGCCGACTGGGCAGTGGTTCAGCCGCAATCCAACCCGTCTCTCTATGTCAAAAGTTACTCGGGTGTGTTGCTCAATGGCCATAGCCATCACAGCGACAGTTTTGATCTCTGGCTGGTCAATAGCGGCTATCAATATCCGGTGGTGGATGATGTGACCCTCTTTATGGAAGCGGGCCCGGCGGTGGCGGATCAGAACCGCCAATCAGGTTTCAATATGAGCTCCGGTGTACGCTACCAGCTCTCTCCGGCATTCAATATCGGCAGCCAGATCAAGCATCTCGATCTCAACAAGGCCAGCACCCTGCTGGAGCTCAACTCCAGCCTGCTGCTGACACCCAGACTCTCCCTCACCGCCAACTACGGCGTCAGCGCCATCACTGCCGATCAGGCGCTGAGCCTGGGGGTCGGTTTCAACTTCTGAATCAGATCAGCGGCGTGGCACTCACCACCACGCCGTTGCGATCCGCATAGACGTAATCCCCTTCGTGGATGGTCACACCGGCAAAGCTGACCACGGCCCCCAGCTCTCCCAATCCCCGCTTCTCGGTCTTGACCGGACAGGCTGCCAGCGCCTTGACCCCGAGTGCCAGTGTCGCCAGGGTGCCCACATCCCGCACCGCGCCGTGGATCAGGATCCCCTCCCACCCCTGCTCCACCGCCTTGACCGCCAGTTGATCGCCAAGCAGCGCACGGCGCAGCGAGCCGCCGCCGTCGATCACCATCACCTTGCCGTGACCGGGGCGGGTCACCAGATCCCGCACCAGACTGTTGTCTTCATAACAGGAGAGCGTTACGGCGCGACCATAAAAGAGGGCCTTGCCGCCAAAATCCTGAAAAACCGGGTCGGCCACTTGCAGCAAGTCGCCATGTTGATCGCAGAGGTCGGGCAGGAGATCCAGCATGATTTGATTCCTTTCAGATACATGAAGGTGTTCATTCTTTCATCAGGCAAGGTTTCTGGCAATCCAGAAGGATTCAATATTGCCCAGACAAACTGCTGATTTATCCATCAATACTGGTGTCAGCCAGAGCTGGCCATCCTCCACCCAGTAGAGAGCATTCTGGCCAAAACTCGCTGCCAGCTGACGAGCTTGTGGCAGGGATAGCGCCACCGCCAGCGATGACTCCTGCCAGCGTTCGTCCGGGTCTGATCCCCAAAACGGCCCCACCACGGGCACCTGCAAATCCACGGTCAGATGGCGCCACAGCGCCCGTTCCCGCCGTATATTGCGTCGTTCTGTGACCCACTGGCTGGCCGGGTTCCAGGCTGTGATGATGGCAAAAGCAGACCAGTCTGGTGGCTCAAATGGCGCGATAAAGCAGATTTTCTTGTAGTTTTCCCACAAATTCATGTCAATCATATGTTACATTCCATTACATTTTGTAGGGGCGAAAACCCGGTTCAGGCCAAGTATGATGCAGCTGTACCAGGGTTTGACCTATATCAAATCAGAGTTAAAAAGTTGCTATCTGACGGCAAAGAGTGTTGTTATGCTCCTGTTAACTGATAAAATGCGGCCACTTTCGTAATGGACGACCTTTCCAGGCTCTGCTCGACCAGACTTGTCGGGAACCTATAAGTGGCACAGGGATACTTGCCGGTACTGATGCCTAATTCGCGATATTCCGACCTGACTCTCATACCCAGGATGACGTAATAAATTTTCAGGATCAGTCAGGAAATCGGTTTGAAACGCCAAAGAGTGTTAAATTTAAGATAATTAACTGATAAGAATCTGGGAATACTCATGCAAACACCACACATTCTGATCGTCGAAGACGAGCTGGTCACACGCAATACCCTGAAAAGCATTTTTGAAGCCGAAGGCTACATCGTGCTCGAAGCCAACAACGGCGACGAAATGCACCAGGCTCTCACTTCCCACACCATCAATCTGGTGATCATGGACATCAACCTGCCGGGCAAGAACGGCCTGCTGCTAGCCCGTGAGCTGCGTGAAAACGACAACATCGCCCTGATGTTCCTGACCGGTCGTGACAACGAAGTGGACAAGATCCTGGGTCTGGAGATCGGCGCCGATGATTACATCACCAAGCCGTTCAACCCGCGCGAGCTGACCATCCGTGCCCGCAACCTGCTGAGCCGCACCATGAACGTGGCTGCCGGTGGCGAAGAGAAGAAGCTGGTTGAGCGCTACCTGTTCAACGGCTGGGCGCTGGATATCAACAGCCGCGCACTGGTCAGCCCGACTGGCGACATGTTCAAGCTGCCGCGCTCCGAGTTCCGCGCCATGCTGCACTTCTGCGAAAACCCGGGCCAGATCCAGACCCGTGCCGAGCTGCTGAAGAAGATGACCGGCCGTGAGCTCAAGCCGCATGACCGTACCGTCGATGTGACCATCCGTCGCATTCGCAAGCACTTCGAAAGCGTCAACGATACTCCGGAAATCATCGCCACCATCCACGGCGAAGGCTACCGTTTCTGTGGTGAGCTGGAGCAGGAATAAGCTCCCGCTACGCTGTTGATCTGAAAAGGCGCCTCGGGCGCCTTTTCTGTCTCTGCGGTTTGCCTTAAAGCTTAGAAATGGTAAGCGTGACGTCGAACGGCGCACAAGGCAGATGAAAAACAAAAAGCCCACTCGCAGGAGTGGGCTTTTTGTTTTGAAGCTGGAGCGGGCAGCGGGAATCGAACCCGCATCATCAGCTTGGAAGGCTGAGGTAATAGCCATTATACGATGCCCGCCTGGCATCTGAAATTTGGAGCGGGTGATGGGAATCGAACCCACGTATGCAGCTTGGGAAGCTACCGTTCTACCATTGAACTACACCCGCGTCAGGGCTCCTACTATATGCATTTTGCCGCCGAGCGCAATGGCGCCTTTGCCACTTTTTTCAATAAATCAATCTGTTCGGACAAGGATTGAACAGACGGTTGCTTTTTCAATCAAACATTTTCAACACAGATAATTTACAAGGTTGCCAAGGCCAAACGGCAAGGATAGTCTTGCGCCACTCGACGCGAGGATGGTGGTAATGGATAAAAAAACGCAAAAACGTCTCTATGGCTGGTTGCGCAAGCAATCGAGTCACGGTCGCGGCTGGATCACGATATCCATCGCTTTTGGCCTTGGCCAGGGCATTCTGATGGTGGCGCAAGCCTGGCTGCTGGCGACCCTGTTGCACGGCTTTATCATCGAAGGCTCAACGCCTGAGCAATCCATCACATTCTTTATTACCCTGCTGCTGGTGACGCTTGGCAAAGCGGCGCTGGCCTATGGCCGCGAAGTGGCCAGTTTCAAGGCGGGCAGCGCAGTACGCCAGACCATCCGCCAGCTGGTGCTCACTCGCCTTAGCCGTCTCGGCCCTGCCTATATCCAGCGCCGTCCGGCCGGTAGCTGGGCCAGCCTGCTGCTGGAACAAATTGAAAACACGCAGGATTTCTTCTCCCGCTATCTGCCGCAGATGGCCATCGCCGTCTTTATTCCGGTGGTCATTCTGGTGGCCGTGTTCCCGGTCAACTGGGCGGCGGGCCTGATCCTGCTGGGCACTGCGCCCCTCATCCCCATCTTTATGATCCTGGTGGGTGTGGGCGCCGCCGATGCCAACCGCCGCAACTTTCAGGCGCTGGCCCGTCTCTCCGGCCACTTCCTCGATCGCCTGAAGGGGCTGCGTACCCTGCAACTCTTTATGCGGACCCAAGCGGAAGGTGACGCCATTCGCGACGCCTCGGAAGACTTTCGCGAGCGCACCATGGAAGTGCTGCGCCTGGCATTTTTGAGCACCGCCGTGCTGGAGTTCTTCGCCGCCATTTCAGTGGCGCTGGTCGCCGTCTACTTCGGCTTCTCTTATATCGACCATCTGAACTTTGGTAGCTATGGGGTCAAAGTCACCCTCTTTACCGGCCTGTTCGTGCTGTTTCTCGCCCCCGAGTTCTACGCCCCGCTGCGGGAACTGGGTGCCCACTACCACGCCAAGGCGCAGGCTATCGGCGCTGCCGAACAGCTGCTTGAATTCCTCGAAGCCGAGGTGAGCGAGCCGGCCGCAGGCAATGCACCATTCCATGCCGACAGCCCGGTCAAGGTAGAAGCCAAAGGACTTGAAGTGCTGAGCGCCGAGGGCAAGGTGCTGGTCGGCCCCATCGACTTCACCCTGGAAGCCGGTTCGCGCACCGCCCTCATCGGCGTCAGCGGCGCAGGCAAGAGCTCGCTGGTCAACGCCCTGCTCGGCTTTGCTCCCTATCGTGGCGAGCTCAAGGTCAACGGGCTGGAGCTTGCCACCCTCGACATGAGCCAGTGGCGCCTGCAGCTGGGCTGGCTCTCGCAAAACCCGCAGCTGTTCCACGCCTCCTTGCGCGACAACCTGCTGCTGGCCAAGCCAACGGCCAGCGATGCCGAGCTGGAAGATGCCCTGAAACGGGCGCTGGCGTGGGAATTTGCCATGGAGAAGGGACTCGACTATCCGGTCGGCGATCAGGCTGGCGGCCTCTCGGTCGGTCAGGCCCAGCGCCTTGCCCTGGCCCGTACCCTGCTCAAATCAACCCAGCTGATGGTGCTCGATGAGCCGACCGCCAGTCTGGATCGCCACTCCGAACGCGCCATCATGACCACCATTGAGCAGGCGATGGCTGGCCAGACCCTGCTGATGATCACCCACCGCCTCGACCAGCTCACCAAGATGGACAATATCCTGGTGCTGGCCCGCGGCCAGCTGGTGGAGCAAGGCAACTTCCAGCAACTTAGTTCTGGGCAGGGGCCTTTTGCCCGCCTGCTCTCCCAACGTTCCGGAGGTTCTCTCGATGAGTGATCTGTTGCCGTTTCTGCGCCTCTATCGCCAACACTGGCTCAGCCTCACCATTGGTTTGCTGCTGGCGCTGGTGACCTTGGCCGCCGGCATGGGGCTGCTCTCCCTCTCCGGCTGGTTCCTCTCTGCCGCCGCCGTGGCGGGGATGACAGTTGCGACGACCCATGCCTTTAACTACATGACCCCTGCGGGCGGGGTGCGCTTCTTCTCCATCGTCCGCACCGCCGGTCGCTGGGGTGAGCGGGTCGTGAGCCACGACGCCACCTTCCGGGTACTGACCAGACTGCGGGTCTGGTTCTGGCAGAAACTCTCGCCGCTCTCCACCGGTACTCTGGCCGGTTTCCGTCAGGCGGATCTGCTCAACCGGCTGGTGGCCGACATCGATGCGATGGACCACGTCTATCTGCGGCTGATCACCCCCATAGGCGCGGCCCTGCTCAGCATCGCCGGACTGGTCTTCTTCCTGTCGTTTTTCGACAGTCGCCTCGCCCTTACCCTGGGTGCCATTCTGCTGTTTGGCATGATTGCCCTGCCGCTGGTGTTCTACTTCCTCGGCCGTCGCCCCGGTCAGGCGCTGATTGCCGAAAAATCGACCCTGCGTACCCGGATGGTGGATTATCTGGATGGTCAGGCCGAGCTGCAGATGTTTGCCGCCGCCCCCAAGGCGCTGGTTGAGCTGCAACAAGCCGAACAAGCACTGCTCGCCGCGCAGGCCCGGATGGCCAAAGTGAGCGGGCTGGCCAACTTCTCGGTGCAACTACTGAGCGGCTGGACCCTGACCCTGATGCTCTGGCTGGCCGGTCATGGAGTGGCGGGCGCTGCGCCCGACCCCATTACCGCGTTGATGGTCTTTGCCACCCTGGCCAGCTTCGAGGCACTGATGCCGCTGGCGGGGGCTTTCCAGCACCTCTCCACCAGCCTCACCTCGGCACGCCGCCTGAACGAGATCCTGCAAGAGGCAAAAGCCCCCGTGTGGGGCGGCGAACAGACCCATGCCACCGCTGGCACGCTGCAGATCAATGACCTCTATTTTGGCTACCCGGGCAATCCCCAGCCGGTGCTGCGTGGCTGCACCCTGCAACTGCACGCTGGGGAAAAGCTGGCCCTGCTGGGCCAGACCGGCTGCGGCAAATCGACCCTGATGGGGCTGCTGACCCGGGAGTGGAGCCCGCAGGCTGGCAAGATCCTGCTGGATGGCAAGCCGCTCACCGACTACAGCGAAGGGGCGCTGCGCGCCTCCATCTCGGTGGTGAGCCAGCGGGTGCATCTGTTTGCCGATACCTTGCGGGGCAACCTAAAACTGGCCGCCCCGACCGCCTCTGACGAGCAGCTGATTGCGGTGCTGACCCAGGTCGGACTGGCCAATCTGCTGGAAGATGAGGCGGGCCTCGACGCCTGGCTCGGTGACGGCGGCCGCCCCCTCTCCGGTGGTGAGCGTCGCCGTATCGGCATCGCCCGCGCCCTGCTGCACGATGCGCCGCTCTGGCTGCTGGACGAACCGACCGAAGGGCTAGACAGCCAGACCGAGCGGGAGATCATGGATCTGCTGTTCCGGCTTGGGGCAGATCGCACCTTGCTGCTCATCTCCCACCGTCTGCTGGGGATGGAGCAGATGGACCGGATTGCCCTGATGGAAGAGGGACAGATCCGCCTCTGCGCCCCTCATGACGAGCTGCTGGGGGATGATTACTACCGCAGCCTCTATCAGCGACTGGCTCCTGTTTGATATCAGGCTGATATCAGCCTGATGGGGCTCACACCCTGACAACCGGGCGCAAAACGGGGCTGGTCGCCGCAGGCGGCTGGCCCCTATAATGTCCCCCTCATTATTCAACAAGATGCCGACATGGAGCGCCTGCGCATTTCTACTGTCCTCATCACCGACACAAGATACGAGACGATGAAACGCCTGATCCTGATGATGCCCCTGATTGCCTCCGGCTGTGCCAACTACGCCTTCAACAGCAATCTGGATAAAGAGAACTTCGACGAATACTTCAAACCCGGTAGCGTGCGCATCTATGAACAGGATGAGCTGGCTGACCTCAACTACCTCTACCTTGGCACCATCGAGGGTGAATCCTGCCAGGCCGATGCCAACCAGCCGGTGCCCAACGCCGGTGAAGCGCGCACCCTGGCCCGCCGCCGCGCAGCCGACATGGGTGGCAACGGCGTCACCATCGACAAATGCGCCGAATTCAGCGACACCCCGGGCTGCCTGAAACAGGTGATCTGCTACGGGCAGGCGCTGAAAGTGGCCGAAGAGAAGTAACCCGCTGTCATGGCCCTTGCTATCGTTCGCCTTGGCAGCCCGCGCCTGCCCGATGAAGGGCTGCGGATCGGCACGGTGCGCCGCCCGCCCCGCGGCGTACCCAAGAGCGAATTTGCCAGCCAGCATTGGTACGATGTCTGGTTTCCCAACCTAGCCCCCAGCAGCGAGACCATGAAGCTGGGGCAGACAGCCGAGACACCCGCCCAGTGGGCAGCGTTTGGCAAACAGTACAAGGCCGAGATGGCGCAACCTGCCGCCAGGCACGATCTGGCGCTGCTGGCCGCCCTCTCCCACACCACTAACCTATCGGTGGGCTGTTACTGCGAGCAGGAGTCCCGCTGCCATCGCACCATTTTGAAAGAGCTGCTGGTAGCCGCGGGGGCCGCCATCCGCTAACTCGGTGAGCGACAGCGATACGATGAGGAATCGCGTCAGCCTGTATTCGGCAACCATCAGACATTGGATAGACAGAGAGGGCATCCCGCGGGATGCCCTCTCTCGTTGTATTCACACCTGCCGCGCCACGCTCGGCAGCGGCGGCTCGATGCTCCCTCTCCTATTGCAGACTGGGCTCCAGCAACTGCTGCCGTAGCGAGGTCTCCTGTGCCTCAGTCATGGCATTCGCCGCTACCCCGGCGGCAGGCTCGATGGCCAGCCAATTGGCAAGGTCGGCGGCGGTCTCCTCCAGCGGCCGGAAGTTCAATCCCTTCACGATGGCCGCCTCGGCGCTTATAGAGCCGTAACCGGCAAACTCCGCCTGCGCGCAGGGCAGCAGGGTGGGATAGCTCTGCCAGGGCTCGATTCCGGCTGCCATCAGGGTGGACCAGGGCAGCCACTCGGGCTGTATGGGGCGGGCGGGCTGCAACCGGGCGCTCAACCGCTCCAGCCAGTCACTCAAGGTAATACCGGGTTTGAGCAGGTTGAATATGCCCTCCAACTGCTGCTCGGCGGCCCGCAACACAAACTCGGCGCAGTCGCGCACATCGAGATACTGCAAGCGATCCTCACCACTGCCCGGCAGCAACCAGGGCCCGCCCTGCTGCACCCGCTTAATCCACCAGGCCATGCGACCGGTGGGATCATGGGGGCCGCACAACACGCCCGGGCGCAGGATGCAAAGCCGCTCACCCCAGCGGGCGCGATACTCCTGCTCGCACAACACCTTGAGCGGGCCATAGTCAGTGGGCATTTCCCCTTCGGGGATAGCATGCAGCGGCGCCGACTCATTCATCCCGGGCATTGAGAAATCGCGATAGACGCTGATGGTGGAGATAAAGATCAACCGCGCGCAGCGCCCGAGCAAAGCTGCCGAGAGGCTCGCCGCCTGCTCGGGGCGATAGCAGCAGGTATCGATGACCAGATCCCACTGCAACCCGGCCCCTTGCAGGGCGCTCAGGCTCTTGTCCCTGTCGCCGGTGAGCTGCACCAGTTCGCGCCAGTCCGGATGCTGGTGCAGGCCGCGATTGAACAGGGTCACTTCATGGCCCCAATCCAGTGCCAGCGCGGTGAGGTGGCGCCCCAAAAAGCCGGTGCCACCGATAATCAGCAGTTTCATCCCTCTCCCTCCCCCTTAAGCGCGAGTGCGCATATTTCATCCTGACACGCCAGTTGCCTCCACCCTACGCAACTTGACTGTATGGCACAGCCCCCGACTGGCCGGGATGGGACAGGGATCACGGCAGCGCCGCAGAAATGGGCGTAATAAGGCCAAACCTGCGTTTTGGGGCCGCCTGTGCTAAATTGCCGGGGTTTTCAGTCAGGATCCGCCATGAAGTTCGAAATCGACACCCTCGGGATCATCCGATCTCCCTACAAGGAGAAGTTCGCCATCCCCCGCCAGCCCGGACTGGTCAAATCGGCCCGCGCCCGCCTCGAGCTGCTCCCCCCTTACGATCAGCCGGATGTGCTGCGCGGCATCGAGCAGTTCTCCCATCTGTGGCTCAGCTTCGTCTTTCACCAGACCATGGCGCAGGGCTGGCACCCGACGGTGCGCCCGCCGCGCCTTGGCGGCAACGAGCGGGTCGGCGTCTTTGCCACTCGCTCCACCTTCCGCCCCAATCCGCTAGGTCTCTCGGTGGTCGAGCTGCACGGGGTCGGCCGCGAACGGGGCAAGCTGTGGCTGGAGCTGGGGGCGGTGGATCTGCTCGATGGCACCCCCATCGTCGATATCAAGCCTTATATTCCCTATGCCGACAGCCTGCCTGATGCCCGTGGTGGCTTTGCCCCCGACGCGCCCACCCCGCCGCTGGCGGTGAGCTTCAGTGCCGAGGCAGAACAGCAGTTGCAACCCTGGCTCAAGGCTCATCCCGAGCTGCGCCAGCTGGTAAGCGAAGTGCTGGCACAAGATCCTCGCCCCGCCTACAAGAAAGGCAAGCCCGATGAGAAGGAGTACGGGGTGCGGCTGTTTGACTGCAACGTCCGTTTTCGCATCAGCGAGCCGGATTGCGTGGTGCTGGCCATCGAGCCCGCCTGAACCTGGGCGGGCCGACATCGCTGATGCTATTTCACGCCTTCTTCACGTCACAAGGGGCTTAATCAGCCTGTAAATTGTGTGGCATTGATCAGACTATCCACCCGGTTGCCAGTGATACCATGCAGACAGCAGAGGGCATCTCCTCTCTGACTGATGCCAGCAGCAGGCTATCGATGTATGGCAAGCATGGTAGCTCTGCTGTTGCCGCCAAAGGATCTGGCCTCGCCCCGACACGCTTGAGTGCGGGGATGCCACACGGATGTGACAGCACTTCGAAGGAACAAACCTATGCTGATGAACAGTGAACAACGTTATGGCACCCTGAATATCGGGCTGCACTGGCTGACCCTGTGGGCCATGATCGCCGTCTACGCCCTGATCGAATTTCGCGATATTTTCCCCAAAGGGGACCCTGGCCGTGATTTGATGAAGGAGTGGCACTTTATGCTGGGGCTGCTTATCTTCGCCCTGGTGTTTGTCAGACTGGCGCTGCGCTGGATGAGCCCGACGCCCCGCATCGTGCCCGAGCTCTCCCCGATCATGCACAAGCTGGCAAAACTGGCCCACCTCGCCCTCTACGGTTTTCTGATTCTCACCCCGCTGTTTGGCTGGCTGCTGCTGAGCGCCGCGGGCAAGCCCATCCCCTTCTTCGGGCTTGAGCTGCCTGCCCTGCTCTCCCCCAGTCCAGACCTCAAAGGGCTGATCAAGGAGGTGCACGAGACGCTGGGCAATATCGGTTACGCCCTGATCGGCCTGCACACGCTGGCCGCCCTCTATCATCACCATATTCTCAAAGACAACACCCTCACCAATATGCTGCCGCCGCGCCGCAGCTAACGGGTAACGGGGAAATGCAGAGGGGGCCATCGTGGCCCCCTCTCTGTTTTCCTGAACAACCGTCATCTGCACTGCTGGCAAACGGCATCACGCCTGCTTGGCCAGCTCCTCGGTAGGCTTGCCTTTCGGCTCGTGCGGCAGCTTTTTCACATTGTTCTTGCTCTCCGGCTGCTTGCTCCCGGACGCACTGTTTTCAGACAAGGCTTGCAACACGGGATCGGCCTTGCCGGCCACGGTGGGCTGGGACTGGCCAACAAAGTTGCCGCCTTTGCAGATGGAGAGACTGCCCCCCTTGAAGATCCCCTGCATCTTGCCGCTCTCCAGGATCTCCACCTCGGCGGAGGTACAGGTGCCTTCCAGCAGACCATTGATGATAACGTGGGGCGCACTCACCTCTCCCTCAACGCTACCGCCCTGCATGATGCGCAGCACACCACCGATAAGCTGGATGGTGCCATTGATCTGACCGCGCACCTCCAGATCCCCCTCCACCTGCAACTCGCCCTTGAAGCGGGCACCGGCTGCAATCACAGTGGCGCCGGCCGACCCAGTAGCCGTACCACCTTTGTTTCTTCCAAACATCCGTACTCTCTCCACCAACCACACAAGCAGAACCAGCGGCATCGGCGCCACTGGCCACAGAAAACAGGGCGACCCCAGCACGTAGAGCAGCAAGGCTGCCCCCCAGCAGAGCCAAACAATATAGAGGAGGTCGCTGCGCTCACGCTGTTGCAGTCGCGCCAGCAGCCTCCCGGCCATCTCTCTCATCACATCAAACCTTTCGCAACATGGCTGCCGACCAGCATGCCATCGACAACCCGGACCATGGTTAAACGACCAGTTGGCGCGAACTCTGAAGTCCCGCTGATTCAGTCCCGATACAGCCGGGATGCATTAGGATTCGAATTGACTCGAAGCGACATACACTTTCTAATTGACAGCCTGGATCCCTATGACCGCTCACATCATGAAAATTCTGTTGGTCGAAGACGACAAGCTGCTCAATCACCACCTCTCCTCTCTGCTGACCGAAGCCGACAATCAGGTCTACAGCACCGACCAGGCCGGGATTGCACTGCACTACGCCGCCGACTATCCCATTGATGTGGCCATCATCGACCTCGGTCTGCCCGATATGGACGGCCTGCAACTGATCCGGCAACTGCGTGAACGGCAGATCCCCTTCCCCATCATTGTGCTGACCGCCCGTGGCAACTGGCAGGACAAGGTCGAAGGACTGGAAGCAGGTGCTGATGACTATCTGGTCAAACCGTTCCAGAAAGATGAGCTGCTGGCCCGACTCAATGCGCTGGTGCGCCGTAGCGCCGGTTTTATCTCGCCCAAGGTGAAAGCCGGTGATTACGAGCTGGATCTCTCCCGCAAGGAGCTGACCATCGCCGGTGAAGTGGCGGTGCTCACCAGCTTTGAATACCTCATTCTGGAGTACCTGATGCGCAACGCCCGTCAGGTGGTCTCCAAGCAGCAACTGCTCGACCAGCTCTACGGCGACGGCGAAGGGGACCCCAACACCATCGAGGTGATGGTGAGCCGCCTGCGCAAGAAGCTGGATCCGGAGGGGACGATTCAACCCATCTCCACCATCCGGCGTCAGGGTTATATCTTCAACCTCTCCTGTAACTGATGCAGTTTCATCTGCCGCGCCCCATCAAGATGATCCGCAGCTCACTGCACATCAAACTGCTGCTCAGCTCGCTGCTGGTCATCGCGCTGATCATGGGGTTTGCCGTCTACGCCCTCTATCTTGGCCACGTCGAAGAGCAGACCCAGAAGGCCAGCGCCCGGATGCAGGAGAACCTGGCCAAGCTGTTCTCCTCCACCGAGCCGGATGACAAGGGGTCGAACGTCGAGCTGGGGCGGATATCCCGTGGTGCGGGGGATCGCAACCTCGATACCCTGATCTGCCGCGCCGATGGCGATCTGGTCTGGTCGAGCCTCCATATGCCGGAGGTGATCAAGGCCAAACAGACCATTTGCGGCGATCTGATGAAGTATCTGGGGGGGATGGATCTCGACTACTTCTTCAAGAAGCACACCATCAAGAACGGCGAGAGCTACTTCGTCTACAGCCTGCGGTTTATCCGCAATCCCGGCAGCGGCACCACCGCCTACTACGTGGTGATGATCGACTCGGCCAAACGCTATCACGAAGAGTCCCGCACCTACCTCTACCAGACCGCCAAACAGGCGCTGCTCGCCTATATGCTGCTGGCCGGGCTGCTGCTGCTCACCACCTTCTGGAGCCTCAGCTCCCTGCGCACCATCGCCCGTCAGATCGACGATATCCGGGCCGGCAAGCGCGATGACCTCTCAAGCGATTTTGAGCGGGAGCTAGCCCCGCTGACCGACTCCATCAACCAACTGCTGGAAAACGAACGCCAGCAGACCCAGCGCTACCAGCACGCCCTCAACGATCTCGCCCACAGCCTGAAAACCCGGCTGGCGCTGATCCAGATCACCACCCGCGAAGTGAAGCTGGGGCGGGAGATCCACGACAACATCAACGAGCAGATCCTCACCATGGATCAGATGATCCAGTATCAGCTCAGACGAGCCGTGACCGGCCGCCAGCGCCTTGCCAGCAAGGGTACCGAGCCGGTGCCGCTGATTGAAAAACTGCTGGCCAGCCTGACCAAGGTCTATCGCCACAAGAAGCTGCAAACCCACTTCAAGTTCGATGATGACGCCCTCTTCCACGGCGAACAGGGCGACCTGATGGAGCTGATGGGCAACCTGCTCGACAACGCCTGCAAGTTTGCCATCAGCGAAGTGAAGGTGACGGTGCGCCGCCATCTCGAGCGGCTGCGTATCGAAGTGGAAGATGATGGCCCGGGTATCGACCCGGCCAAATCGGAGCAGATCTTCCAACGCGGCGTGCGGGCAGACAGTTCACCCGGTCAGGGTATAGGTCTGGCGGTGGTGACTGAAATCGTCCACAGCTATGGCGGCCAGATCCGGGTCGATGAATCCCCCCTCGGCGGCGCCCGCTTTACGCTAGACCTGCCCTGATCGGCATTGCCCTGCTCAACCTCGCCAGTAATGGCCCTATCACAAGGCCCCCGACCTCGGGGGCCTTGTGGTTTTTGCCACCCAAGTTGTTTTAATTTATTGATCCGGCACTGATTATCGCCCCTCAGCCCTTCCACCACCGGCTTCAATCGGTATCATGGTGGTGCGATACAACACCGCTTCCGGAGCCACACAATGAGCATTCGTTTTCATAAGGGTGTTATCCACAGAAGATGGGTTAAAAGCAGCACACCGGGGGCTGTAACTTGGGGGCGGTAGCGTTTAAACATGTTACGTTTGCATAAATCATATTACTTTTCATATTAACTAATTTTTATTATTTATGCACAGATGTAAAATTTAAATCAATTAAAATACCAATAGTTTAAACACCTAAAATATCAATCCAAGCGGAGGCTTACAAGTATGAATAAAGGCCAGTCTAAAATAATATTAGATGAACGATGAAAACTAGAGGATTTCTCTATTTTAACAAAAGAGTATCAACAACTTTATGGTTTTTTTCATGCGTTAAGAGCTATTGATGAAGGTAGATTTTCAGGTCTAGAATTTGAACGAATGCCTTGGCTAGGTGGGGGCAGCGTTGTCGGTTTTTTTAGTATTATAGGTAAATTTGTACATCCAGAAGATCAACCTGTTGTTAGAAGAATTCAATATGCATCTCCTGGAGTTATTGAACTCACATTACTGGTTGAAGTGGCAAAGGATATTGGGATCATTGTCACTGCACTTGCGAGCGCGATTACTAGCATCGCAGGCACATATCACTTAATTTACTCACAATATCAAAAAAGAAAGCTCACTCAGCTAAAAATAAAGGACTTAGAAGCCAAACAATTAAGAGAAGAAATCTCGTTTGTTAAAGATTCTATCTTAGAACTACATGAAAAATTCAATTTATCACCACAACAAATAAATGCATTACAAAAACTATCGAAAGGCGATGAGCTAGTTCAATTGAAAATGCTACTAGCACTGTATCGAAGAGCAATGCCTATTGCTGAATTACAAGTCAGTAATAAAGCCAACTTTAATTGCTCGTAATTAACAATGAATTTGTATTTTCAAGCTACTTGCATTAAAGGAGCGATATGAGAAAAGTTATTTTGAAAGGATTTATTATAGTGCCCTTCATTGATTTATCGTTTGTTACATTCGAGCTTAAGCGACATATACAATTGACCAGAGCTGAAACCGGCTGCCTGATCTTTAAGGTGACTCAAGACCCTCTCAATCCCTGCCGATTCGATGTCTATGAAGAGTTTGTTGATGAGGCGGCTTTTCAAGCGCACCAAGCCAGAGTCAAATCCTCCCGCTGGGGGGAAATAACCGTCAATGTCGAGCGACACTATACGGTAACAGGGATTGCATAAATCACAGCCTTGCCATTTTGGCCAAGGTGGCGAACCGGGAGTGGTGCAGAACTCTCCCCCTCCTCGCGACCACGAATGCCCGATTACACTGCGCTTATCGAGCCTACGTCATTGCGTTATTTCCACACTTTGTAATTGAGGCCACGATGATCCGTCCATTATCCGCCACCGATCTGGATGCCGCCGTCGAGCTCTGGTATCAGGCATCGGTGCAAGCCCACGACTTTATTCCCACCGCCTTTTGGCATGAGCAACGGGCAGCGATGCGGGACATTTATCTGCCCGCCAGCAAGAGCTGGGGTTATGAGGAGGATGGACAGCTACTGGGCTTTATCTCCTGGTATCAGGGGTCTGTCGCCGCCCTGTTTACCTCCCCAGATCACCAATCACACGGGTTGGGTCGCCAACTGCTCGAACACCTCAAAGCCCAATATGATCGACTCGAGTTGACGGTCTACGCCGAAAATGAGCAGGCGCGGCGCTTCTATTCCCGCAACGGTTTCAAAGAGGGTGAGCAGCAGTTGTGCGAGCATAGCGGCCACCCCGAGCTGGTGATGCATTGGCAACAAGGATAAGCGGGTCGCCCATAGCGATGGCGAGCACACTTTGCCTGTTTTGTGGCCGCCTTGAATGCCATGGCGGCATTCTCTACAATGACCCACTTTTTATTCATTTCGGGTTATATCGATGAGCGATACCAACACCAAACCGGCTCTGCCGGATCACCTATCCTGCAATCCCCGCAGCCCTCACTATGTGGCCGCCTGCTTCGAGCACCCGATCGGTATTCGCCTGAACGGCAAAGAGCGCACCGATGTCGAGGAGTACTGCATCAGCGAAGGTTGGGTAAAGATCCCCTCCCCCAAAGCGCTGGATCGCCGTGGTCAGCCCATCCTGATCAAGCTCAAAGGCACCGTTGAAGCCTTCTACAGCTAATCAGCGCGCTGCTGCATGATAAACAAGGCCACCCTCGCGGTGGCCTTGTTGTTTCCGATATAGGTGCTGGCGTCAGCGTTATCTAAGCGGCAACCACCAGCCCACATTTCTCGCTGGGCAGCTCTTATACCCCCAAGCGGTCGCGCAGGGTGTACCAGGCGGCGCCCGCAGCGGTGAAGGGGATGCGGAACAGGCGGCCACCCGGGAAGGGGTAGTGCGGCAGTTTGGCGAATGCATCGAAGCGCTCCGCCTGACCGCTCAGCACCTCGGAGAGCAGCTTGCCCGCCAGATGGGTGCAGGTGACGCCGTGGCCGCTGTAGCCCTGCATGTAATAGATGTTGGAGCCAATGCGACCAAACTGTGGCAGGCGCGACAGGGTGAGCAGGAAGTTGCCGGTCCAGGTGTACTCCACCTTGACGTCAGCCAGTTGCGGGAAAGTCTTGAGCATCTTGGGGATGATCAGCCGCTCGATATCCGCCGGATCCCGCGCGCCATAGACCACACCGCCGCCATAGAGCAGCCGGTGATCGCCGGAGGTACGGTAGTAGTCGAGCAGGTAGTTGCAATCCTCCAGACAGTAGTTTTGCGGCAAGAGTGAACGGGCTCGCTCCTCCCCCAGCACTTCGGTGGCGATCACCTGGGTGCCGCAGGGCATGCTCTTGCTGGCCAGTTCCGGCACCAGATTGCCGAGGTAGGCATTGCCCGCCACCACCACAAAGCGTGCCTTCACCGCCCCCTTGGCGGTCTTGACCAGTGCTGGTTGACCCGGGGTAATGCTGGTGACGGCGGATTGTTCGAAGATCTGCCCACCCTGGATGCGGATCGCTTCCGCCTCCCCCAACGCCAGGTTGAGGGGGTGGATATGGCCGCCGCTCTTGTCGAGCAGGGCCCCGACGTAGCGATCGCTCGCGACCACCTCGCGCACCCCCTTGGCATCGAGCAGCTCCAGCTGCTCATTGCCCCACTTCTCCCAGCGCGCCTTCTGCGCCTTGAGCTCGTGCAGCTGCTTCTCGGTCTCGGCGGCAAAGACACCGCCCTCCTGCAGATCGCACTGGATGTTGTAGCGCTTGATCCGCTCGCGGATGATCTGGCCCCCCTCAAACAACATGGAACCGAGCAGCCTGGCCTGATCCGGCGGGCAGTTCGCTTCTATGGTGTCGATGTCGCGGCTGTAGGAGTTGACGATCTGGCCGCCGTTGCGGCCGCTGGCGCCAAAGCCGACCCGGGCAGCCTCCAGCACCACCACCTTGTAGCCCTTCTCTACCAGATGCAGGGCGCTGGAGAGGCCGGTATAGCCCGCCCCGATGACGCAGACATCGCACTCCAGCTGCTCGGTCAGGGTCGGATAGGGCGCGTGTTTATTCGCGCTGGCTGCGTAGTAACTGTTTACATGTTCGGTCATGATCCCTGTTTCCTTACCGGTTCGGTTGCCAAACTACTGTCAGGATTAAAAGCTCGCCGGGGTGTGGGCGCTGACGATGCGACAGGTCTGCCCCGACGGATTGCTGAAGCTGTGGGGCTCGCCGGTGTCGATCACATAGCTGTCGCCCGCCTCCAGCTGATAACTCTGGCCCGCCACCGTCAGGATCACCGACCCCTCCAGCACGGTGCCGACCTCTTCCCCCTGATGGGTCACCTGACCTCCGGTGTCGGTGCCGGGGGGATAGGTCTCCAGCATAAAGCCGAGCTGGCGGCGGTTGTTGCCGTTGTGCACCAGCTTGAGGGAGACCCCCTGACTGCCCAGCTCGATCAGCTGATCAGCCTTGATCACAACTTCTGGAGTGCGGCTCTCCTCCTCGGCGAAGAAGCGCGACAGCGGCAGGCCGTAGATGGTGAGCAGCTTTTGCAGGGAGGCGACCGAGGGGCTCACCTTGTCCTGCTCGATCATGCAGATGGCGCCATGAGTCAGGCCGCTCAACTCGGCCGCCCGCCGCTGGGAGAGCCCCAGCTGATGGCGTACCGCCGCCAGCCGTTCCCCCATGGTGCGCGCCCCGGCGTCAGCCACACTCAACGGTCGAGCCACGCCCTCCCGGCTCTGTGGCCCGCTCATGACAAGCCCCCTGCTGCGCCATATCTGCATCCTTGCATCATCAGCCTCTCCTGCTTGCGCGTGATCGCATCGGATCAGGCGCAGCCTGTTTACCCTGCTGGTTAAAATAGCCAACCAGCTTTCCCTTGCCGTTCACTATGTTACACAGCACAACCGTTCATTATTTTGCACACCTGATTTACCATCCCCCGGTCGTCCGCCCACTTGCAGCCTGCCAGCGAACCGGAGAAAGCGCGCTACACAGCCCATTTTCTAGCATGGCGCCCCCCAGCAATTCAAATATATTTAACACTTGAAAAACATTTCAGCTCAAATTATGGTCTTCCTGTGCTTATTATTTTATACGGCAGCGGCGCAGGAAGGGTCGGCTCACTCCGGCAACCAGCTGCTCTGACCCACACTCGAGGCTTCTCATGTCAGGAACAACATCCCACTCCAGCTTGATCACATCCCGCGCCTATATAGATGGACAGTGGTGCGAGGCCGCCAGCGGCCGCACCTTCGAGGTCACCAACCCCGCCAGCGGGGCCGTCATTACCCAGGTGCCCGACATGGATGCCGAGGATACCCGCCGCGCCATCGCGGCCGCCCACGCGGCGCAACCCGCCTGGGCTGCGCTGACTGCCAAGGAGCGCAGCAACAAGCTCTACGCCTGGTTTGCCGCCATCACAGCCCACAGCGACGAGCTGGCACGTATCATGACCTGCGAGCAGGGCAAGCCGCTGGCGGAAGCCAAGGGCGAGGTGGCCTATGGCGCCAGCTTTATCCAGTGGTTCGCCGAAGAGGGCAAGCGCGCCTATGGCCGCACCATCCCGGGCTTTAGCGGCGATCGCCGGTTGGCCACCATCAAGCAGCCGGTGGGCGTGGTCGCCGCCATCACTCCGTGGAACTTCCCCATTGCCATGATCACCCGCAAAGCGGGCCCGGCGCTGGCCGCCGGTTGCACTATCGTCATCAAACCTGCCGCCGAAACCCCGCTCTGCGCGCTGGCGCTGGCGCTGCTTGCCGAGCAGGCAGGCATCCCCGCCGGTGTCATCAATATCGTCACCAGCCATCAGGCGAGCGCGGTGGGCAACGAGCTGTGCAGCAATCCGGTGGTGCGCAAGCTCTCCTTCACCGGCTCCACCCGCACGGCAAGCTGCTGATGCGCCAGTGCGCCGACACCATGAAGAAGCTGTCACTGGAGCTGGGTGGCAACGCCCCCTTTATCGTCTTTGACGACGCCGACCTCGACGCAGCCGTGGCCGGGGCGCTCGCCTCCAAATACCGCAACGCCGGGCAGACCTGCGTCTGCGCCAACCGGATTCTGGTGCAGGCCAGCGTCTATGACGCCTTCGCCGAGAAGCTGACTGCCGCCGTCAAGGCCTTCAAGGTGGGGGATGGCATGGCGGAGGGCACCCAGATCGGCCCGCTCATCAACCCCGCCGCCGCCAGCAAGGTGGCCGAGCTGGTGCAGCAATCGGTCTCCGCCGGTGCCGAAGTGCTGCTGGGGGGCGAAGCTCACCCCGCCGGCCCCCTCTTCTACCAACCCACCATTTTGGGCAAGGTGGATAAAACCAACCCCATCCTGCAGGAGGAGATCTTCGGCCCGGTGGCTCCGCTGGTACGCTTCGAGACGGAAGCCGAGGCCATCGCCATTGCTAACGACACCCCTTATGGCCTGGCCGCCTACTTCTATGGCCGCGATATCGCCCGGGTGTGGCGCGTCGCCGAGCAGCTGGAGTACGGCATGGTCGGCATCAACGAGGGGATCATCTCAACCGAGCTGGCCCCCTTTGGCGGCATCAAGGAGTCGGGTCTGGGCCGGGAAGGGGCCGCCGAGGGGCTGGAGGAGTATCTCGAGACCAAATACCTCTGCTTTGGCGCCATTCGCTAGGGCTGCAACAGAGAGACAAGGCGCCGCCGATCTGGCCCGATGGGCTGATCGGCGGTGATGGGCGCCAAAACGCCTGCCACATTTTCAGGGAATATCGGGGGCTGCGGCCCCTCAGGGAGGAAAGATGAGTCAGTCAGAATCAAACAAGGCGTGGCAAGCGCGCCGCGAAGCGGCCGTGGTCAACGGCGTCGGTACCCTGCTGCCGGTCTTTATCGACCGGGCGCAAAATGCCGAGCTGTGGGATGTGGAGGGCAACCGCTACATCGACTTTGCCTCCGGCATCGCCGTGCTCAACACCGGTCACAACCACCCCAAAGTGGTGGTGGCGGTGCGTGAACAGCTGGAAAAATTCAGCCATACCTGCTTTCAGGTCACCCCCTACCCCGGCTATATCGAGCTTGCCGAGAAGCTCAATGCCCTGGTACCCGGCCCGACGCCAAAGCGCACCCTGTTTCTCTCCACCGGTGCCGAAGCGGTCGAGAACGCCATCAAGATTGCCCGCGCCCACACCGGGCGCAGCGGCACCATCGCCTTCAAGGGGGGCTTTCACGGTCGCACCATGATGGGGATGGCGCTCACCGGCAAGGTGGTCCCCTACAAGACCGGCTTTGGCCCCTTCCCGGGCGAGGTCTACCACATCCCCTTCCCCGCCGATTATCTGGGGGTGAGTGAAGAGGATGCCCTGCACGCCCTCGAGCTCTGCTTCAGCGCCGATATCGAGCCGAATCGCGTCGCCGCCATCATCATCGAGCCGGTACAGGGCGAAGGGGGCTTCTATCCCGCCTCCCCGAGCTTTATGCAGAAGCTGCGCAGCGTCTGCGACCAGCACGGCATTCTGCTGATCTGCGACGAGATCCAGAGCGGTTTCTGCCGCACCGGCAAAACCTTCGCCACCGAGTATGCCGGCATCGAGCCGGACATCATGACGTTGGCCAAGAGTCTGGCGGGGGGCTTCCCTCTCTCGGCGGTGGTGGGCAAGGCGGAGATCATGAACTCGGCCAAGCCGGGGGGCCTGGGTGGCACCTATGCGGGATCCCCCATCGCCTGCGCCGCTGCGCTGGCGGTCTTGCAGGTGATCGACGAGGAGAAACTCAACCAGAAAGCGCTGGATCAGGGGGAGCAGATCAAGGCGGGGCTGGAACGCATAGCCGAGCGTTTTGACTGCATAGGTCAAATTCGCGGCCCCGGTGCCATGGTGGCCATGGAGCTGGTGAAACGGCGTGATGCCAGCCAGCCCGATCCCGACCTCACCAAACGTCTGGTGGCCGAGGCGGGCAAACGGGGTCTGGTCCTGCTCTCATGCGGGGTGCGCGCAAATGTCATCCGTTTTCTCGCCCCCCTGACAGCCCCTGCGGCAGTGATTGACGAGGGGTTGCAACTCCTTGAAAAATCACTGGAGGCCGTGCTGGCCTGACCAGCAGGAAAGTGACCACTTACCTGTGCAAATAAATGCAATTTTGCCCCCTTTTTTTCTTGTCAAGGGGGCCCTGCAAATGCACAATGCGCCGCCACTGAAAGAACCGATGTAAAACAATGGCATCGGTTCTTTTTTAGACAGTGAACACACCCATAAACGAGGCCGGATCACCCCCGGAAAAGATAGCGAGATTGGCAGCAGTCTCCCGACACCAAGTCTAGTGAGGAACAACATGGGGCATCTCAATGCTTTCCAACCGGCCATGGCCGGTGTGCGCCGCCCTGGCGCCCTTGATTCCCGGGCCTCTCTCCCGGTTTCGTTGATGGACCGTGCCACTCTGGCACTGCATGAGGAACATGCATAATGGCGGCCCAGCAGGTTGGTCTGAAAAAGACCCTCAAACTGTGGCAGGTCGTGGTTATGGGACTGGCGTACCTCACCCCCATGGCAGTGTTCGACACCTTCGGCATCGTTACCGAGATCACCGAAGGCCATGTGCCGACCGCCTACCTGTTTGCCCTCATCGGCATGCTGTTCACCGCCCTGAGCTACGGCCATCTGGTGCGCAAGTTCCCGTCAGCCGGCTCCGCCTATACCTATGCCCAGAAGGTGTTTCACCCCTATGTCGGCTTTATGGTGGGCTGGACCTCCCTGCTCGACTACATGTTCATGCCGATGATCAACATGCTGCTGGCCAAGATCTATCTGGAAGCCCTCTTCCCGAACGTGGAGCCCTGGACCTATATCTTCGGTCTGGCGGCGGTGATGACCGCCCTCAACCTGCGCGGCATCAAGCTGGTGGCCAACTTCAACAGCCTGATCGTGGTGATGCAGTTCAGCATCATCGCCATCTTCATCGGCCTGATCGCCTGGGGCGTTCACAATGGTGAAGGGTTGGGGACCGTGACCAGCAGCCGTCCCTTCTTCTCCGAACAGATCCAGGTGTCACCGCTGCTGATGGGGGCCTCCATCCTCTGCCTGTCGTTCCTCGGTTTTGACGCCATCAGTACCCTGTCGGAAGAGACCCCGGACGCGGATCGGGTGATCCCCCGCGCCATCGTGTTGACGGCGCTGATCGGCGGTGTGCTGTTCGTCACCACCTCCTACTTCCTGCAGCTCTACTTCCCGGACATCTCCCGCTTCCAGCATCCGGATGCGGTACTGCCGGAGATCGCCCTCTATGTCGGCGGCAAGCTGTTCCAGGCGGTGGTGCTGGTCTGCACCACAGTAGCGGTGCTGGCCTCGGGGCTCGCCTCCCACGCCGGTGTATCGCGCCTGCTCTACGTGATGGGTCGCGATCGCGCCCTGCCTGCCCGCTTCTTCGGCTACATCCATCCGAAGTGGCAAACCCCGGCGTTCAACGTGCTGCTGGTCGGCCTGCTGGCCCTCTCTGCGGTGTCGCTGGATCTGGAGATGGCGCTGGCGCTGATTAACTTCGGCGCCCTGGTGGCCTTCACCTTCGTCAATCTGGCGGTGATTGCCCACTTCTATGTGAAGCTGGGCCGCAACAAGTGTCTCAAGGATCACCTGATGTACCTGCTGTTGCCGCTCTGTGGCGCCGCCTGCATCGGGGTACTGTGGCTCAACCTCGAGCCCTCTTCCTTCGAGCTGGGGCTGATCTGGGCGGCGCTGGGGGCCATCTATCTGTTCCTGCGCCTGACCGTGTTCCGCATCCCGCTGCATACCGCCGACAAGGTGGAGATCGCCCAGTAACCGCTGGCGCCCCTCCCCCCGATAGCGAACAAGGAGCCTGCGGGCTCCTTATTGTTTTTGCGGTGTTCTGGTTGCCAGCAGCACGGGTTGCCAGAAACGCGGTTTCTGCAGGAAGTGTGACTGATTTCAAATAACTACCCAGCCGGACTGCTCGCAATGCCATGGCCCGAGCCGCGTTGCCTTCCATCCTCAGTCATTAATGTGAATGGATATGCAATAGATCTTTTTCCACTTCACCCCCTCCCATCCCCCGCCAGCCGATAAGCTCGCAGGACTCGATCCCGGGGGAACGCCGGCAAATATGATCAGGATCAATGTTGAGGCGCTATGCACCCTGCAGCCCCGATTTGCCGATTTTTCATACGCCATGACAGGGTTCTCTTCCCCCCGAAAAAGGGGGAGCGGCTCGGGGACGGCTGCAGGGGGCGAGTGACCACTTACCTGCCCCGTGCGTATGCAAAAAAATGCGTTAATCCGCCCTTTTTTGCTTGTCAAGGGGGCTGACCGAATGCACAATACGCCGCCAATAAAGGACCGATGTTCACTGCGACATCGGTTTTTGTATTTTTGAAGTGCAGTACAAACCCACCACAAGAGGCCGGAACGTTTCCGGAAGTGATATTCGAGATTGCCAAACAATCTCCCGACGTTGAGAGGATAACAATGGGGCGTTTTAATGCTTTCCTGCCGGTACAGCCCGGTATGCGCCTCCCCGGCGCCCTTGATGTACAGGCTTGCGAATCCATCGTATCCCTGCGCTCGTTGCAAGCACGTGCTGCGGCACTGATTGAGGAGAAAGCGTAATGGCATCGCAAAACGCCAAGCTGCTCAAGACCCTTACCCTGACACAAGTGATTGTGATGGGTCTGGCCTATCTGACCCCCATGGCTGTCTTCGACACCTTCGCCATCGTCGGTGACATCACCGATGGCCGGGTCGCCACCGCCTATCTGCTGGCTCTGGGTGGCATCCTGCTCACCGCTTTCAGCTACGGCCATCTGGTACGCAAGTTCCCCTCTGCGGGCTCTGCCTATACCTATGCCCAGAAGGTGTTCAACCCCTACGTCGGTTTCATGGTCGGCTGGTCATCCCTGCTCGACTACATGTTCATGCCGATGATCAATATTCTGCTGGCCAAAATCTACCTGACCGCCATGTTCCCGGGCGTCGAGCCCTGGGTGTTCATCTTCGGTCTGGTGACCGTGATGACCTTCCTGAACCTGCGCGGCATCAACCTGGTAGCCAACTTCAACGGTCTGATCGTGGTGATCCAGCTGGCCATCATCACCCTCTTTATCGGCCTGATGGCGTGGGGCATCTACCACGGTGAAGGGGCTGGCACCCTGATGAGCAGCCGTCCGTTCCACTTCGAGTCAGCACAGCTGGTACCGCTCTTTACCGGTGCGACCATCCTCTGCTTCTCGTTCCTGGGCTTTGACGGTCTGAGTTCCCTCTCCGAAGAGACTCCGAACGCCGGCAAGGTGATCCCCAAGGCGATCGTGCTGACTGCCCTTATCGGCGGCATCATCTTCGTGGTGGTCTCCTACTGCCTGCAGCTCTACTTCCCGAGCCTCTCCCGCTTCCAGCATCCGGATGCGGTACTGCCGGAGATCGCCCTCTACGTTGGCGGCACCTTCTTCCAGTCCGTGGTTCTGGTCTGCACCACGGTCGCGGTACTGGCCTCCGGCATGGCGGCTCACGCCGGTGTGTCGCGCATCCTCTACGTGATGGGGCGTGATCGCATGATCCCGGAGCGGGTGTTTGGCTATATCCACCCGAAATATCGTACTCCGGCTATCAACGTGCTGATGGTGGGTGGTCTGGCCCTCTCCGCCGTGTCGTTTGATCTGGATACCGCACTGGCGCTGGTCAACTTCGGCGCACTGGTGGCCTTCAGCTTCGTCAACCTGTCGGTGATCGGTCAGTTCTGGGTACGCGAGAAACGCAACAAGACCCTCAAGGATCACGTCATCTACCTGTTGATGCCGCTGCTCGGCGCCGCCACCATCGGTGCTCTGTGGATAAACCTGGAGCAGAGCTCGCTGGAGCTGGGCCTGATCTGGGCTGGCCTCGGCGCAACCTATCTGTTCCTGCGTCTGGCGGTGTTCCGTATCCCGTTCCGTCAGTACGAGGAAGCGGCTGACGCCTGATCCTTTGCGGATAACGGATAGACAGAAGGGGAGCCATGGCTCCCCTTTTTGCTGCCGGTCTGTGCCCGGTCACACGGGCTTGGGCCCGGTCTGCTTACTGCTTATCCAGTACGGCGGTCGCCGCAGCCTTGAGCGGATCGCGAGCGATGGTCTTGGCATCCTGCTCCGCCTTGTGCAGCTGCTGGTTTGCCTTGTCCATCTTCTGCTGCATACCGTTGCCGCTCTCCTTGAGGTCGGCACGCTTCTCGCCCAGCAGGTCGTTGCGGCCTTTTTGCACCTCAGCTTTCACCTTCTCTTTCTCCTGCTTCACCAGCTTGCTGGTATCACAGTTGCCCTTGACTCCCAGAGTGGCATTCACCGCTTCGTTTTTGAGGGCCTTGTCGAGGTTGCAGTCGGTTTTCAACAGGCTGGCCTGTGCCCCTGCCGAGAGCAGCCCCAGCGACAGAGAGAGGATCCATGCACGCATCATCTTGTTTACTCCTGCTTGCCAATAAAGGGGCGCAGTGTAGCGATCACATTCCGGCTGACAAGGCGGCAGTGCTTTCGTCCCCCCTTTTGCCACCCCAGAGCCAACCGGCTCGGTCAGCGCCTGTCGCCGCAGTTCGTCGTCATAAAAACATCATCGAAATGTCACGTTGTCATATTTCTGTCATTAACCACTGATTAAATGCGCGGGTCATCAACAACCCAAGACGGAACGACCGTCTCAAGAGGCTTTATGCAACACCATCACTCCTTGTCACAGCCGCCCGCGACCCGCGCCCTGTTCAACTGGATGAGTGTCATCGTACTGGTCTACCTGATCCTGGTTGCCGTGGGCGCCATCTCCCACGGCTTCAAAGATTTCTCCGGCGGCGCCGAGGGCGCAGCCCAGATCTTCGCCTTTGCCAACAACCCCTTTGTCGCCCTGCTGCTGGGTATTCTCGCTACCGCGCTGGTGCAATCCTCCAGCACCGTCACCTCGGTGATCGTCGGTCTGGTGGCTGGCGGCCTGCCCATCAGCATGGCCATCCCCATGGTCATGGGTGCCAACCTCGGCACCACCATCACCAACACCATCGTCTCCATGGGCCATGTGCGGGATCGCGCCGAGTTCCGCCGCGCTTTCGCCGCCGCCACCGTGCACGACTTTTTCAACCTGCTGGCGGTGTTCATCTTCCTGCCGCTGGAGCTGATGTTCGGCCTGCTGCAACACAGCGCCGAGTGGCTGGCCAACCTGCTGGTAGGCTCCGCCAACATGTCGATGAAGGGCATGGACTTCATGAAGCCGCTGACCGCACCGGCCCAGCAGCTGATTGACAGCGCCGTGGCCTTCCTGCCGGGCAAGGGTGCCGCCATCGCGACCATCATCATCGGTATCCTGCTGATCCTTGCCTGCGTCACTTATCTCGGCAAAGTGCTGCAACAGGTACTGGTTGGCCGAGCCAAAGAGCTGCTGCACAAGGCGCTGGGCCGTGGCCCGCTGACCGGCATCACCTCCGGTGCGCTGGTGACCATCATGGTGCAATCCTCCTCCACCACCACCAGCCTGATGATCCCGCTGGCCGGCGGCGGCGTGTTCAGCACCCGTCAGCTCTACCCCTTCACCCTGGGGGCCAATATCGGTACCACCATCACCGCCCTGCTGGCTGCCACCGCCATCAGCGGAGCCGGTGCCCAGCTGGCCCTGACCATCGCGCTGGTCCACGTGCTGTTCAACCTCTTTGCCGTGGTCATCATCTATGGCATCCCCTTCCTGCGTGACCTGCCGGTACGCGCCGCCGAGGGGCTGGCCCGGGTAGGCAGCGAGAACAAGCTGCTGGCTCTGGGTTATGTGACGGGTCTCTTCTTCGCCCTGCCCGCCCTGATGATGGTGGCCGCCAAGTAAGCGCCGCAGCCATGACGAGGGGCGAGTCACTGACTCGCCCCTTTTTGCGTCCAGCTCGCCGGGCTTTGCCTGCCCACTCACATCCTCCCGCCCTGTGGCTCGCCATCAGGAGCGGTGCGCGATAAGATGGCGCCCTCATTGCACTTTTTACATTTCATGGAACAGGAAAAACCGATGAAATTCATACTGATCGCGCTGCTCATCGCCGGTGTGGCCTACTACTTCTACTCCAGCAGCAACAACAAGAAGCTGGCGGCTGACAACGTGCGGATTGGCGCCGAGTTCCTCGCCAGCAACAAGGAGAAGCCGCTGGTGACCACCACCGCCTCCGGCCTGCAGTACGAAGTGCTGACCCCGGGCACCGGCACCGTTCACCCCACCGCCACCAGCAAGGTGAAGGTGCACTACGAGGGCAAGCTGCTGGACGGCACCGTCTTTGACAGCTCGGTCGCCCGTGGCGAGCCCATCGAGTTTGGCCTCAATCAGGTGATCGCTGGCTGGACCGAAGGGGTGCAGCTGATGGTGGAAGGTGAGAAGACCCGTTTCTACATCCCCGCCAACCTCGCCTACGGCGAGCGTGCAGCAGGCAAAATCCCGCCGGGATCAGTCCTGATCTTTGACGTGGAGCTGTTGGGTATCCAGTAACCGCGCAGGATGCTCCAGTGGCAATATCCCACTGAGCGCCCGTCCTGATCTTCGACGTGGAGCTGTTGGCATCCAGTAAGCGCACCATCAGCAACAAGGCCAGCATTATGCTGGCCTTATTGCTATGGGAACCTCACTCCCCCTTGGCGATCCCTTCCCGGCGCGGATCCGCTGCGCCAAACCAGCCACCAGCGTTGCGCTCAACCCCCTGCAGGCCGGAGGTTTGCTCGTTCAGTACCACCTCGTGTCCCCTCGCCTTCAACCCCTCGACCACCGACAGGGGGGTGCGTCCCGCTTCCAGCTCGGTGGGACCGTTGCGACTGCCAAAGTTGGGCAGGTTGATGGCCTGTTGCAGGTTCAGGCCCCAATCCTGAGTGCCGAGCAGGGTCTTACCCACGTAGTTGATGATGGCGGAGCCCCCCGGCGAGCCCAACGTCATGGTCAGCTCGCCGCTTGGCTTGTCAAACACCAGCAGGGGTGACATGGAGGAGCGGGGCCGCTTGCCCGGCTCCACCCGATTTGCCACCGGCAGACCGGCAGCATCCACCGAGGTGAAGGAGAAATCGGTGAGCTGGTTGTTGAGCAGGTAGCCGTTGACCATCTGACGCGATCCGAAACCATCCTCGATGGAGCTGGTCATGGAGATAGCCATCCCCGCCTTGTCGACAATCGAGACATGGCTGGTAGAGGGGAGTTCGGGGGTCGCATCCTTGCCGCGTGCCAGCGCCAGTGGCGGCGTGCCGGGCTTGGCAATCCCCATTGAGTGCTGACCGACAAGCTTGCCCCGCTCGGCCAGATAGCCCTTGTCCAGCAGCCCCTTCACTGGCACGCTGACAAAATCGCTGTCGGCGACGTACTGGTTGCGATCGGCGAAGGCGAGACGCGCCGCTTCACTATAGAGATGGATAGCCTCGCTGGAAGCAGCCAGTCCCCCCTCCTTCGTGGTGAGCGGCTTGAGGGCGGCCATATCGCGGCTCTCCAGCATGCCGAAGATCTGGCCGAGCGCCAGGGTGCCGGACGAGGGAGTGGGAAAGCCGCAGATCTTGCTCTGGCGATAGTCAAAGCAGAGGCCATCCCGCACTTTGGCCTGATAGCTGGCCAGATCGGTGGCCGCCAGTACCCCGGGATTGGTGGGATGCTGGCGTACCTTGGCCACCATGGCATCCGCCAGCGGCCCCTGATAGAAGGCATCCGCCCCCTCTGTGGCCAGAGTGCGCAACACCTTGGCCAGCGCCGGGTTGGTCAGCCGGGTGCCCGCCATTTTGGGGCGACCATCCGCCTGATAGAAGTAGGCTCGCGCCTCTGGATCCCGTGCCAGATAGGGATCCTTGGCCAGCAATGTGGCCAGCCGTGGACTTATCACAAATCCTTGTTCTGCCAGCGTGATGGCGGGCTCGAACAGCGCAGCCCAGGGTAGCTTGCCATAACGTTGATGGGCCAGTGCCAGAGCGCGCAGGGTGCCGGGAACGCCGACCGAGCGGCCCCCCACCACCCCGTCATAAAACGCCAGCGGCTTGCCATCTTGCATAAACAGCTGGTCGGTTGCGGCAGCCGGCGCCGTCTCGCGGCCATCCACTGCACTCACCTTGCGGCCATCCCACACCAGCAGCAGCGTCCCACCACCGATCCCGGAGGATTGCGGCTCCACCAGCGTCAATACCAGCTGCACCGCAATGGCGGCATCGACGGCACTGCCACCGGCCTTGATGATCTGGTAGCCCGCATCCACCGCCAGCGGGTTGGCGGCCGCCACCATGAAGTCATGGCCCTGCCAGCCCTGTTTGTCGGTCCAGCCACTGGCGGCTTCGGGTGCGATCAGGGTCTGGGCTGGCGGGGTGTAGTGAAAGCCGTTGTCACTGGCACAACCGGCCAGCAGGGCAAGGGCGATAGCCAGCCCCAGAGGTTTGCGCAACATGACACTCTCCTTGTCTGTTTTATGACCATGAAGGGGGACTATGTCACGATTGGCGCTGACAGCTCAAGTTATTGAGCAAGATCAATATCTTACTCATCTATCAATAATGGCTATCCGTAACAGACATAAAAAAACCGCCCGAAGGCGGTTTTTTTCGATCAGGCAGAGCCAGTTCGCTTAGATGGACTGCTCTTCGCCACCCAGGGCGGCAAACAGCGCCGGGATAAACTGGGCCAGCTCGGCGGTGACCAGCGCGAAGTCGGCATCCAGACGGGCGGCCGGATCTTCGCTGGTGACGTCGTCGTTCTGCTCGCGCAGCTCTTCGCTGAATTTCAGACGCTTGATGGAGAGATCATCCCCCAGCACGAAGCTGACGGTCTCGCCCCAGTTGAGGGCCAGCTTGGTCACCAGCTTGTCGTTGGCCAGGTGGTTCTTGATCTCGTCCGTCATCAGATCCTGCTGCTTGCAGCGGATGATGCCGCCGTGCTCCATGGCACTGCGCAGCTCGGCTTCATCTTCCAGCGTGAAGGAGGCAGGCAGGTTGCCCTCGTTCAACCACTCGGTCATGGTGATCTCCGGCGGGTTCTTGAGGGCCACCGGCACCACCGGCAGAGAGCCGATGGATTTGCGCAACAGTGCCAGCAGATCGTCCGCCTTCTTGGCAGAACCTGCATCCACCACCATCAAATTGTCGGCCGGATTGATCCAGGCGAAGGTCTGGCTGGTACGACTGAAGGCACGGGGCAGCAGGGTGTGGAGGATCTCCTCTTTCAGCGCTTCCTTCTCTTTCTTCTTGAGGGCGCGTCCCTGTTCGAACTCGATCGCTTCTACCTTCTCGGCCAGCATCTCCTTGACCACGGTACCGGGCAGCATCTTCTCCTCTTTGCGGGCGCAGATGAGGATGTGGCCGGAGGCAGAGTGGGTCAGGGTTGAGCCGAATTTGCCAAGGGGCTTGACCCACCCGAAACGGGAGATGTCCTGACTGCCGCAAGGGGTGAAGGCACAGGCTTCCAGCTGGGTTTCCAGCTGATCCACGGTCAGGTCAAAGGGGCGGGTAAAGCGATAAATCTGCAGGTTTTTAAACCACATGGCGTCCTCGGTCTCTAGATTGTCCGGCGGGCATTGTACTAGAGAGGCGCTTTGTGATCAGCCAATCATTCTCGCTAAATAAAGGGCGATCGACCTCACAGGGTCTCATTTATGTCACCTGTTTGTTCATCAAGTTCTCCTAGACTGCGAAAGTAAATTGTTAATAAGGATGAAGGTATGTTGCGGCCCAGTCGCCCGGAAGACATGGAAGAGATCGTCGAAATCTGGTTGCTGGCCTCCCTGCAGGCCCACGATTTCGTCGATGCCTCCTGCTGGTGGCAGGCCCAGGAGGATCTGCGCACCCGCTACCTCGATCACGCCCACATCTGGGTGTTCGAGGAGCGCGGCGACCTGCTCGGATTTATGGCGCTGGTAGACAACTACCTCGCCGCCCTCTTTGTGCGCCCCGACCGACAGGGACGCGGCGTCGGCCACGCCCTGCTGCAGGAGGCCAAGCGTCAGGGTGCGTCGCTCCACGCCAGAGTCTTCGTGGAAAATTCCCAGGCTGTGCGCTTCTACCGCCGCCACGGCTTTGTCATCGAGGCGGAGGAGTCCGACCCCCTTACCGGCCACCCCCAGTACAAGATGTGCTGCGAACCCGCATGAACTGACGGCAGCCCCCTGTTTTACTTGAAAAAAGCATGGGGCATCCTCATCTTGTCACCATCGGGTGCCACCGGCACCATCCCAGGATCCGGGTTGCTTTCTCATGAAAATCCTCCATACCGCCGACTGGCACCTTGGCCATCAACTCCATGGTCACGACCGCCGTTTTGAACACGATGCCTTCCTCGACTGGCTGACCGACACCCTCAAGGCGCGCGAGATCGACGCCCTGCTGGTGGCGGGCGATCTGTTCGATACCGCCAATCCCCCCGCCAGCGCCTGGCAACAGCTCTACCGCTTTCTGGCGCGGCTGCGCGCCGAGCTGCCTCACCTCAACATGGTGCTGATCGGCGGCAACCACGACTCCCCCTCCAAGCTGGATGCCCCCCACGAGCTACTGCGGGCCTTTGACCTGCATCTGGTGGGCAGCATCAGCCGCGACAGTGAGGGCAAGCTCGAGACCGACCGTCTGCTGGTGCCGCTGCAAGACAGGGAGGGCAAGATTGCCGCCTGGTGCGCCGCCGTGCCGTTCCTGCGCAGCAGCGATCTGCGGGTGGAACAGTTGGCAGAGGGGCAGGACAGGCTGATCGAAGGGGTACGCCAGATCTATGCCGAGGTGCTGGCCGAAGGGCGCGCCCGCTGCGGGGAGGATCTGCCGCTCATCGCCATGGGCCACGCCTATCTGGCGGCGGGCCAACTCTCCGAGCTATCAGAGCGGCGGGTGCTCGGCGGCAACCAGCACGCCCTGCCTGCCGAACTCTTTGCCGGTGCCGACTACACGGCGCTCGGTCACCTCCATCTGGCCCAGAGCCCGGCCGAGGGGGTCCACTACAGCGGCTCGCCGCTGCCGCTTTCGCTCGCCGAAGCCAACTACAACCATCAGGTGCTGGAAGTGACCTTTGCGGGGGGAAACTGGCCGGGCTGGAGCGGATCCCGGTGCCCCGCGCAGTGGAGATGATCCGTCTGCTCCAGAGCCCTCTCGACGACGCATTGAAAGCCATCGAGGCACTGACGCTCCCCCCTTGTCCACAAGAAGCACAGCCCTTCCTCGAAGTGCGGTTGCTGCTGCCCAAGCCAGAGGCCCGCATCCGCGAGCGAATCCTCGCTGCCATCGCCGACAAACCGGTGCGGCTGGCCCGCATCAGTACCCAGTATCAGGGCTCTGGCGAAGGACTGGCCGATGGTCGCGAGCGGCGCAGGCTCGATGAGCTCTCCCCCACTGAAGTTTTCCGCCTCTGCTATCAGCGCCAGTTCGAGGGGGAGCCCGAAGCACAGCTGGTCGCCTCGTTCGAAGAGATCCTTGAGCAGGTGAAGGAGTCAAACCAATGAAAATCTTGTCTCTGTCTGGTGAGAATCTGGCCAGTCTGACCGGCGCCTTCACCATCGACTTTACCCACGGGGCTCTCGGCGCCGCGGGGCTGTTTGCCATCACCGGCAATACCGGCGCCGGCAAGAGCACATTGCTCGACGCCATTTGTCTCGCCCTCTACGACGAGATGCCGCGCTTTATCGCCAATCGCAAGAACGTGGCCGAAGTGGGCCGCATGGATGACGAAGAGAAGCTCAAGGCCAACGACGTACGCGGCATCCTCAGTCGCGGTCACGCCAGCGGCTTTGCCGAGGTGCAATTTCGCGGCTGCGATGGCCGCATCTGGCTGGCCCGCTGGGCGGTGCGCCGTGCCCGCAACCGCGCCGAAGGGCGCTTTCAGGCACAGGAGCGCACCCTGACCGATGTCGAGTCGGGTCAGGTTTTCTCCGGCAGCAAGCGGGAGCTGCAGGATCGCATCGACGAGCTGGTGGGTCTCTCCTGGGAGCAGTTCCGCCGCGCGGTGATCCTGCCGCAGGGGGAATTTCCGCCTTCCTCAAATCGGACGCCAACGAGCGCTCCGCTCTGCTCGAACGGATGACTGGCACCGAGCTCTACTCCGCCATCTCCATCCAGACCTATGAACGGGCGCGGGAAGAGCAGCAGAAGCTGGCCACCATCGCCCAGCGCCTCGGCGACGTGGCACTGATGGATGAAGCGACCCGCGAACAGTGGGTAAGCCAGCAGATAAGCCTCTCCACCACCCTCAAGCACGAGCAGCAACAGCAGCAGCTGATGCAGGACTTGCGCGACCTCAATAGCCGCATTGCCGCCCAGCTGCAGGGCTGCGCCGAGGGACAGGCGGCGCTCGATGCCGCCCTGCAGGCCCACGGCGCAGCGGCCCCCGAGCGCGAGGAGTTTGCACGTGCCGAACAGGCCCAGGTGGCCCGCGCCGATCACGACGAGCTGGCCCGCCTCACCCTTGAGGTGCAGCAGCAGGAGAAGGTGATCGCAGAGCTTGGGCCGGAGCTGGCCAAGCTCGAGGAGCAGACCCAGCAGAGCGCGCTGACCGAACAGCAGTTGCTGGCGGAGAAGATCGCCGCCGAGCGGGAATGGGGTGCCCTGCAACCCGAACTCAAGCGGGCGCAGGAGCTCGATACCCGCATCCGGGAAAAAGTGCAGCAGTTGCAGAAGATCCAGCAGGAGGGGGCGCAGGAACGAGAAGTACAGCTCACCCTCGAGCAGGGTTGGCGCGAGCAGAGCCGACAGGTGGAACTGCTCAAGCAGCAGCACCAGCAGTGGGGCCTTTGGCTCGAAGAGCACAAGGAGCTGGCACCGGTGGCCCGCCAGTGGCAGCCCCTGCTCACCGCCATGCAGGATTGGGCCGAGGATGCCGACAAGCTGCAGCAACTGCTCACCCTGCGGGATCACAAGCTGCGCGCCCTGCAGCAGCTGCAACGCCAGCTGGAAAAGGGCCAGCAGGAGCGCGACTACTGGCAACATGAACAAGCTCGGCTGCAACAGCAACAGAACGAGCTGCAGGAGCAGCAGTGGGAGAGCCGCCTCGCCAAGGCGCAGGAGCAGTGGCAGCAACAGACCGAACAGCTGGGCCAGCTGCGCCAGCTGCTGGAGCTGGCCGACTATGGCCGCAACCACGGCGAACAACATGGCCGCTTGCAGCAGGAGATTGCCCAGCTGGAGCAGGCGCTGGGCAAGCTCGCCACCCTTGGCGACGAGCTGGTGCCAGCCCGCGAGCGGCTCGCCCTGCAGCGGGACGAGGCGCGCCATGCGCTGGAGCAGTCCCGCGCCATCGCCGGCTTCGAGCAGTATCGCCATATCCTGAGCGATGGCGAACCTTGCCCGCTGTGCGGTTCCGGGGAGCACCCCTACAGCCAGAGCCAGCCGCAGGTGGCGGGGATCCTGGGTCAGCTGGCGGAGCGGGTCAGAAGCCTCGAACTCGAATGGGATCGGCTCAATCATCAATACATCCAGTGCGAGAGCGAGCGTCAGGAGCTGGCCCGCCAGCTGGCGGTGCGTCAACAACATCTGCCGGAGCTGGAAACCCGCGCCGAGCAACTGACCCAGCGCTGGCAACAGCTGGGGGGCGATACCCTGCTCGGCCATCCGCTGCCGCTGCGCCAAAGCCCCATTGAGTGGAACGAGCTGATGAGCACCCTGCTTGGCCGTGGCCAGGCGCTGGAGCAGGGGTTGGCCCAGAGCCAGCAGCAGCTGCGTCAGGCCCAGCTTGGTCAACAACAGCTGCAAGGGGTGCGTCAGCAACTGAGCCAACTGGCTGCCCAGCACCAGCAGTTCGAGCAGCAGTGGCAGGAGGCCGACCGTCATCGCATTGCGCAGGAAGGGGAAGTGAAGGCAATGGGCGAGCAGGAAGCGACCCTGCGCCAGCGCCTCGAACAGGGGGGCAACCGTCTCGATGAACAGATGGCTGGCCAACCCTGGCGCCAGTGGCTCGGCAGCCAGCAGTGGCACGAGTGGCAGCGAGCCTGCGAAGCCTGGCTGCACGGCCAGAGCGAGTGGGAGCGGCTGGCCAGCGAGATCGCCAGCCTCACCCCGGCACTAAGTGCGCAGGAGGCGCGCCTGCAGACCCAGCGCGAGCTGCTGCACAAACTCGAGCGGGACTACAAGGAGCACGAGCAGCAGCGGCAGGGGCTGCTCACCAGCCGCAGCGGTTGTCTCGGTGGCGAGGAGATCCCGCAGGTCGAGAGCCGCTGGCAACAGCGGCTGCAACAGCTCGCCAGCGAACTGGAGCTGATGCAAAGCAGCTCCCGCGTTCTGCGGGAGCGGCAGACCGAACTCAAGACCCGTCTCACCCATGTGGAGCAGGAAAAGCAGACCAGCAGTCGCCGCAAGCGGGAGGTGCTGGGGCGCTGGGCTGCCCACGCCAGTACCCTCGGCATTGCCGAATACGACCTGCGCCGCCTGCTGGCCATCACTCCCGATGAACTCAAGGCTCGCCGCACCGCCCTGCAAGGATTGGAAGATGCCCTTGGCGAGGCGCGTACCCGCCTTGCCGAGCGGCAACGGGCGCTGGCACTGGAGGAGAGCAAGCGGGATCGCTATCGCGAGCACCACCCCGAGCTGGCCGCCCTGCCGGATGCAGAGCTGAGCGATCAACTGGCGGCACTCGATGCCCGTTGTCACGCCCTTGAAGAGCAGCTGTTCGAGTGCAAGAGCAAGCTGGCACAGGCCGAAGCCGCCGCTCTCAAGGCAGGTAGCCTGCAACAGGAGCTGGCCGCCCAGCAGGCAGTGGCCGACCACTGGCAGCAGCTGTGCGATCTGATCGGGCAAGCCAACGGCGCCAAGTTCCGCACCTTCGCCCAGAGCCTCACCCTCGAGCGTCTGCTGCTGGAGGCCAACGCCCAGCTCGCCGAGCTGTCGCCGCGCTACCGGCTGGAGCGGGTACCCGGCACCGATCTGGCGCTGCAAGTGGTGGATCTCGACATGGGGGACGAGGTGCGTTCGGTGGACTCCCTCTCCGGTGGCGAGAGTTTTCTGGTGTCGCTGGCGCTGGCGCTGGCCCTCTCCAGCCTCTCGTCACGGCAGACCCAGGTCGAATCGCTCTTTATCGACGAGGGGTTTGGCACCCTGGATCCGGACAGTCTGGATCTGGCGCTCGCCAGCCTCGACTCCCTGCAGGCCGCCGGCCGCCAGATCGGGGTCATCTCCCACGTCCAGACGCTGGTGGAGCGGATCGGCGTGCAGATCAGGGTCGAAGCCCTCGGCGGCGGCGAGAGCCGGGTAGTGGTTCCCTGAGAGCCTTCGGCTCAATCACCACTACCATCGGTCCACCACGCCGTAAACAACAAGACCCCGCCAATTGGCGGGGTCTTGTTGAGAGGCAATCAACCGAAGCGGTAGGCGCCCATATAGAGGCTGCCGCCATCCCAGCTCTCGTGCAGCCGGGTGGGCGCCACACCATCAGCGGCCCCCAACGCCACAAAGAGTGGGCGCAGATGATCGTCGTGGGGATGGGACTCCACCGCGCCTGGAGCCTGCTGGCGATAGTCGAGCAGCGCCAGCCGATCCTCGTCGGCCATCTTCTGCTCCAGCCAGTCGACAAACTGGCTGGCCCACTCCGGCACCGGCGAGCCTTCCGGTGCCAGCGCCCGCAGGTTGTGGGTGATGGCGCCAGAGGCGAGGATGCCAATCCCCTGACTGCGCAGCGCCCCCAATACCTCTCCCAGTTGCCACAACTGGGCCGGAGTGAAGCTCGCGGGAATGGAGATCTGCACCAGCGGGATCTCGCTGTTTGGGTCGATCAGAGAGAGGGGCGACCAGACCCCGTGATCCAGCTCGCGCCGCACCGAAGTGGCGGTCAGTCCGGCCAGTGCCAGCTGGTCGCTCACCCCTTGTTGCAGCCACTCGGGGCTACTGGCAGGCCAGCGCATCCGGTAGAGGGGCTCGGGAAAACCGTAAAAGTCGTACATCAAGGCCGGTTTGGGCTCGACGTTGATCTGCAGCTCGCGGCTGAACCAATGGGCGGAGATGACCACCAGCCCCTTGAGCTCACCCAGACGCAGGGTTCGCAGAAAGCGGGTGGCGGGTTGCTCACGCAGCACCAGATCCGGTGCGCCGTGAGAGATAAACCAGACGGGGGCGAGGGACATAAAGCGGACTCCAACAAAGTATCAGGGGGCGATACCGGAGGGGATATCGCTGTTGGAATCGATTATCCCCCTGCCATTAAAAGTGAACAATCCAGCAAGATGGATAAGAACTATCAACCAATGGTTGATAATTTCACGCCTTCACGACAGGTAATCGGCAATAGATATCAAGGCTGAGGAGCATCCGGCTGCGGTCGGGCTGCACGAAGCGCCATCCGGGTCGCGGCACTGTGATCCTGCCACTCTCGCCACGCCAATCCCTCGGCCGCCACCTCCCCTTTCACCGGATGGGAGAAGATCGCCAGCAGACCGGCATTATCAGGCCAGTAGCGGGTTGGCAGTGTCTGAACCAGCAGCAGGGCGGCGCCCAGCAAGAGCAGAGCCCATCCGGTTTCATGGCTGTTTTTCATCCCGGCCTCCTTCACCCGTGCGCCAATGAACTAACATTTTTGCGCAAGCCGGTGACAAGACGGTGACAGCGGACGGGTGGTCATTTTACAACATCTGAACCTCAACCCGGCCAAACAACCACAGATGGCAACATTTGTATCCCTTCAGCCCGAACCTGTGGCCGTATGCTCTAAAATGTGACTCACAGGAAAACGTTATCCCTGAAAAGAAAACGTTATCTGGTCAAAACGTTGTTTCTGGATCATAAAAAGATTCCAAAAACTGGTGTATATTGCTCGGCGGAAATTCCTTAACCATGAAGATTGACATGAAAAAGACCAAAATTGTCTGCACCATCGGTCCGAAGACCGAATCCAAAGAAATGCTGGCCAAAATGCTGGACGCCGGCATGAACGTCATGCGCCTGAACTTCTCCCACGGTGACTACGCCGAGCACGGCAGCCGCATCAGCAACCTGCGCGCTGTTATGGCCGAGACCGGCAAGCACGCAGCTATCCTGCTGGACACCAAGGGTCCGGAAATCCGTACCATGAAGCTGGAAGGCGGCAACGACGTCGCGCTGGTCGCTGGCCAGACTTTCACCTTCACCACCGACCAGACCGTGGTTGGCAACAAAGACAAAGTGGCCGTGACCTATGCAGGTTTCGCCAACGATCTGCGCGTCGGCAACCGCATCCTGGTTGATGACGGCCTGATCGGTCTGGACGTTATCGAAATCACCGAGCGCGAAGTTATCTGTAAAGTGCTGAACAACGGTGACCTGGGCGAGAACAAAGGCGTTAACCTGCCGGGCGTCTCCATCAAGCTGCCGGCCCTGGCCGAGAAAGACAAGCGCGACCTGATCTTCGGTTGCGAGCAAGGCGTTGATTTCGTTGCCGCTTCTTTCATCCGCAAGAAAGAAGACGTTCTGGAAATCCGTGAGCACCTGAAAGCCCACGGTGGCGAGAACATCCAGATCATCTCCAAGATCGAAAACCAGGAAGGTCTGGACAACTTCGACGAGATCCTGGCTGTTTCCGACGGCATCATGGTTGCTCGTGGCGACATGGGTGTAGAGATCCCGGTTGAAGAAGTTATCTTCGCCCAGAAGATGATCATCGCCAAGTGCAACAAAGCCCGCAAAGTGGTTATCACTGCCACCCAGATGCTGGACTCCATGATCAAGAACCCGCGTCCGACCCGCGCCGAAGCTGGCGACGTGGCTAACGCCATCCTGGACGGTACCGACGCAGTGATGCTGTCCGGTGAATCCGCCAAGGGTAAGTACCCGCTGGAAGCCGTGACCATCATGGCCACCATCTGCGAGCGTACCGATGCCGTGATGCCGTCCAACCTGTCTGCTGCCAACGACAGCAACAAGCTGCGCATCACCGAAGCCGTATGTAAAGGCGCCGTAGAGACCTCCGAGAAGCTGGACGCCCCGCTGATCGTGGTCGCTACCGAAGGCGGCAAGTCTGCCAAGGCCATTCGCAAGTACTTCCCGAAAGCCTGGATCCTGGCTATCACCACCAACAAGAAAACTGCTGCCCAGCTGGTTCTGACCAAGGGTGTGGTTGCCCACGTGGTTGACAGCATCGCCTCTACCGACGATTTCTATCGCATCGGTAAAGAAGCCGCGCTGGAAATCGGCATGGGTCTGAAAGGTGATGTGGTTGTGATGGTCTCCGGTGCTCTGGTACCGAGCGGCACCACCAACACCGCTTCTGTTCACGTTCTTTAATCAGAGCTGAACGAGTTGAAAACGGCGCCTGCGGGTGCCGTTTTTTTTATCCCTCCCCCCTGCTTACCTGCCAAGCCCGGTGTTAGAATCCACGCGAATTTAATCTATGCGGGAAATCTCCCGAATATTGCGTAATAACCCGGAAGTTATATGCCCTCAATACGTTTTAAAAGAGTCTCGGCCACCCTGTTGCCGCTGCTCTGTCTCCTCGCCAGCCTCTGCGTCCCGCAAGCCATGGCGCAAGATGTCCCCTCTCGCAACGCAGTTCAGCGAGCGCTGGATGGTCTGGGTAAATCAGAGACCCTGACCGTCAGTCAGCAAGCGGATCAGAAGTTGCTGACCGAAACCCTCGGACTGCTCGACAGCATCGACAAGGAAGAGGCGAAGGCCAAGACCCAGGCCCAGCGGATCCGCAACCTGCCCACCGAACTCAGAGAGATCAGCGCCAAACTCGATGCCCTGACCAAGGGCAAGAGTGCCGAGCAGATCAAGAGCGAATACGCCAGCATGAGTCTGGCAGAGCTCGACAGCCGTCAGCCGGAAGTGCTGGCCAACATGCAGGCGGCCCAGGAGGCCCTCGGCGCCATCGGCAGCCAGCTCACCAGCTTGCAGACCCTGCCGGAGCGGGCCCAGGCCAGCATGAGCCGCGCCTACCAGCGCAGTCAGGAGATCCGTACCCGCCTCAACGCAGGTGAAAGCGTCTCCAGCGCCGAGAAGATGAAGCTCGGTGCCGAGCTGGCCCTGCTCGACCTGCAACTGGCCCACCTGCAAAAGGAGCTGGATAACCGTACCAGCATGCAGGATCTGGCGATCAAGCAGCGCGACTACCAGAGTGCCCGTCTCGCCAGCGAAGAGCAAAAACTGCAGCTGTTGCAGGATCAGAGCAGCGCCAAGCGCCTCGGCGACACCGAAAAAACCGCCGAGCAGACCGGTGAACTGGTGGCGACCGAAGACAGCCCGCTGGTGCAAAAAGAGCAGGAGCTCAACCACCAGCTCAGCCAGCAGCTGATCGGTGCCACCACCAGCCTCAACTCGCTGGTACAGAAAAACCTGCAAGCCAAGAGCTGGCTGGAGCGCGGCATCCAGACCGAGCGCAACCTCAATGAACAGGTGCAGATGCTCAAGGGCAATCTGCTGCTGTCGCGCATCCTCTATCAGCTCTACCAGCAGCTGGAAGCGGCACCCACCATCGCCGTCAAAAATCTGGAAGAGCAGATCGCCGATCTGCATCTGGCCCAGTTCGAGCTGAGCCAGCAGCGTGACCAACTGTTCCAGAAGAACCTCTATCTGGACAATCTGATCGCCGGCAGCAAGGATCCGGTGAGCGAGGAGGACAAGGAGAGCCTTGCCAAGCTGCTCGACACCCGCATCAATCTGCTCGATCAGCTCAACCGACAACTCGACAGCCAGCTCACCAACGCCATCAGCCTGCAGCTGACCCAGCAGCAGCTGGCGCGGGTCTATGCCTCTATCGAATTTACCCTGCAGCAACACATCTTCTGGGTAAGCAGCAACAAGCCCATCGACAGCAAGTGGTTTATCAGCTGGCCCGCCCAGGCCTACAAACAGGCCTCCGACTGGGTATTGAAACCGGACTGGAAACGCTGGCGCGAAGAGCTGCTGGGGATCTCCCTGCTCGCCTTCCCGCTACTGCTGATCGGCGGCCTGCTGGTCTGGAAACGTCCGGCGCTGGTTGAGCGCGAGAAGAAGATCACCAAGGACCTTGGCCGTTTCCGTCAGGACAGCCAGTGGCACACCCCGCGCGCCCTGCTCTATACCGTGCTGCAACGCCTGCCGGGCAGCATGTTCATTCTCGCTGGCGGTCTGCTGCTCACCTACTGCGGTCTGCTCAGTCCCAAGCTGATGTTCCAAATCACCCTGAACCTCGCCCTCGGTTATCTGGTGTTCAGCGTCTATCTGGCGGTGATGCGCCCGGGCGGCATCGCCGAAACCCACTTCCGGATCCCGAAAGCGGAGCTGCAGGCCAAGCGCAACAGCATGCGCTACATCTGGTTGCCACTGCTGCCGCTCATCATGCTCGCGACCAAGGCGGTGGTTGAACCCTCCACCTTGGGCAACGACGTGATCGGCCAGGCCATGACCCTGACCCTGCTGGGGCTGGCCGCCTATCTGGTGTTCCCCATCTCCCGCGCCCGCATCAAGGGCGAGGCGAGCATGCAGAAGTCGCTGATCGCCATCGCTCTGGCGCTGGCACCGGTGGCGCTGATTGTGCTGGCGGTGCTCGGTTACTACTACACCGCGCTGAAGCTGACCGGTCGTCTGATCGAATCCTTCTACCTCATCATCATCTGGAGCCTGGTCTACCGCACCGCCCTGCGTGGTCTGGAGCTGGCTGCCCGTCGTCTGGCCTACCGCCGTGCGGTGGCCAAGCGTGAGCACAAATCTTCGGAAGATGCGGAAGGTGGCGAGTCCATCGAAGAGCAGCCCATGGATCTGGAGGATGTCAGCCAGCAGTCCCTGCGTCTGACCCGTACCGTGCTGATGCTGATCTTCGGCGTCGCCTTCTACTGGCTCTGGTCCGATCTGGTCGCGGTCTTCTCCTACCTCGACAGCATGGTGCTGTGGCACCGCAGTGAAGGCACCGGCGCCAACGCCGTGCTGTTCCCCATCAGCCTCAGTGACGTGCTGATCGGCTTCCTGCTGCTCGGCGGTGCCTGGTCACTGGCGCGCAACCTGCCGGGCTTGCTGGAGGTGCTGGTGCTCTCCAAGCTCAACCTGGCTCAGGGGACCGCCTACGCCATCACCACCATGCTTAACTACGTGCTGATCGGCTTCGGTTCCCTCACCGCTCTCTCCATGATGGGCGTGCAGTGGGACAAGCTGCAGTGGGTAGCGGGTGGTTTGTCAGTCGGTATCGGTTTCGGCATGAAGGAGATCCTCTCCAACTTCGTCTCCGGCATCATCATCCTGTTCGAGCGTCCGGTGCGGATCGGTGACACCGTCACCATCGGCTCCTTCTCCGGTACCGTCTCGCGGATCCGCATTCGCGCCACCACCCTGACCGACTTCGACCGCAAAGAGGTGATCATCCCCAACCAGCAACTGATGACAGAACGGCTCATCAACTGGTCGCTGAGTGACACCGTCACCCGGGTGATCGTGCGGGTGGGCGTGGCGTATGGCTCGGATCTCGAGCTGACCCGCACCCTGCTCAAGCAGGCGGCCGACGAAAACAGTCGGGTGCTGAAAGACCCGGCCCCCATCGTCTACTTCCTCACCTTTGGCGCCAGCACCCTGGATCACGAGCTGCGCTTCTTCGTGAGCGAACTGGGTGATCGCAACCCGGCGGTAGACGAGTTGAACCGCAAGATCGACCAGCTGTTCCGCGAGAACGGCATCGAGATCGCCTTCAACCAGATGGATGTCTACATCAAGAACATGCAGGGCGAAGAGCAGAAGGTGGAGTCCAACTCCGCCGCTCTGCCGCCGCCCGCGGAAGATGGCAAGCAGCCAGCCTGATAGCGAACTGCACGGTTCTGATGGCAACAGCCGCTCACCCAGGTGAGCGGCTTTTTTATGCCTGTTTATGGCGATAGAGACAATTATCCATTGCCAACATGGCTGGCCGCCGCACAACAGGCAGCCATCACCCTTGATAAAATATAAAGAGAAATAAAAGTCTAAAAACAAACACTTGCCCCACACCACTACTTACCGCATGGATGAAACCTGCGCCCTTCTCCCCTCACCGCTTACCCCATACCGCGCTCGCTCGGGCTCCCGGACTTTTATAACTTTTTTTAATTTTATTTGAGTGTCCTCTTCATCCTGACCATTGCAAAGTGGCGCCATTCCAGCGCCGGGCCCTGTGACCACCACCCGGCTGACATCGACTTGCTCATTTGATAATTGAAAGGATCCGAGAGATGAAACACTCCTTGATGGTAATGGGGTTGGCCGCCTGTCTGGCATTGAGCGGCTGCCAGAATATGGATACCAAGAAAGTCCTGATAGGTGCAGCTGCGCTGGGTGCGATCGGCGCCGCTGGCTATTACGCCGGGAAAAAGCACAGCGATAACAAACACGAGCATGATGGCCAGCATGACGATAGCGATGACCAGCATATGGCCACCAGCAAGATGCCCCGTTACTGCTCGGGGGAAGCAGCCAGCAAATTCCATGTCTCCCCCCGCGATATCACCACCGAGTCGGCAGAAGAGAGCGGCCACAGATACAAGGTCTATGGCCAGTACGAGACCGACGATGATGCGGTCGACTTTACCTGCACCTTCAATCACGACGGTCGTTTCCTCTCGGTCGTTCGCAGCTGATTGACCAGCGGTTACAGCCAATTCACCACCGACTCTCCATACAGGACACACACGATGAAACAGCAACGCAGCATGATCGCCAGCCTCATTGCGCTGGCCCTGCTTGGCCTCGCCCCATGCGCCGGTGCCGCCAGCGGCCACTCCGGGGTGGATCTGGCCAGCATGGATAACAGCGTGCGCGCGGCGGACGATCTGTTTCGCCACGTCAACGGCAACTGGCTGGCCCAGACCCAAATACCGGATGACATGCCGGGGCAGACCATCGGCAATCTGTTGGCGGACAAGTCGCTGGAGGATCGCAAGGTGTTGCTGGAGGAGCTGCTCAAGCGCCCGCAACAGGCCGGAACCCCTCACCAGCAGATCGCCGATCTCTACGCCAGCTATCTGGATCAGGCCGGACGGGATGCCAAAGGGCTGACCCCCATTCAACCACTGCGCGAAGAGATCATGGCCATCCATGATGGCGCCTCGCTGGCCACCTACTTTGCCCGTGTTAACAAGCTGGGGGGCGGCGCTCCCTTTGGTATCGGGTTCATGGCCGACAAGAAGCAGCCTGACAGCTACGGGATCTACCTGCAGCAATCCGGTCTCGGTCTGCCGGATCGGGACTACTACCTGAAAGCAGATGCCGCCAGCAAGGCTCTGCGGGCCAGCTACGAGCAGTTCATTACCGCCCTGCTCAACCATGCCGGCGTCGAAGGGGCGAGCGAACAGGCCCATAGCATTCTGGCGCTGGAAACCCGCCTCGCCAGCCTGCAGTGGGACAGAGTCAAGCGGCGGGATGACAACCTCACCTACAACAAACTGCCCATCGCCCGCCTCAGTCAGTTGCTGCACACCCTGGATTGGCAACGCTACCTGACAGAGGCTGGTATCGCCGGGGAAACGGAGATCATCGTCAGTGAGCCGGACTATCTGGAGAAGCTGACCGCCGTGATGCAGGAGACCAGCATCGCACAGTGGCAATCCTACTGCCTGTTCCATCTGCTACGCACTTATGCGCCCTATCTCGACAGCCAGAGCAATGCCCTGCACTTCGCTTTCTACGGCACGACCCTGAGCGGCATCCCCCGTCAGCGGGAGCCCTGGAAGCAGGCCATGGAGGTGCTGGACGACTATCTGGGTCAGGCGGTCGGCAAACTCTACGTGGAGCGCTACTTCCCGGCCAAAGCCAAGGCACAGATGGCGACCATGGTGCGCAATCTGATCGCCGCCTATCGCCAGGAGATCGGTGGGCTCGACTGGATGTCTGCCCCGACCAAACAGCAGGCGCTGGCGAAACTGGCCAAGGTACGGGTCAAGATCGGCTATCCCGACCAGTGGCTGGATTACAGCGCAATCGAGATCCGTCCCGATGATCTGGTCGGCAATGCCCAGCGAGCGGCCACGGTGCGTTACAACGAGCACCTTGCCCGCCTCCATCAACCGGTGGATCGGGAGGAGTGGTTCGACAATCCGCAGACGGTGAACGCCTACTACAACCCGAACAACAACGAGATCGTCTTCCCGGCAGCCATACTGCAACCGCCCTATTTCGATCTGAAGGCGGATGATGCTGTCAACTATGGCGCCATCGGCGCGGTCATCGGTCACGAGCTGAGCCATGGTTTCGATGATCAGGGGGCCAAATTCGATGGCAACGGTGCCTTGCACAACTGGTGGGCTCCGGCCGATCTCAAGGAGTTCACCGCCAGAGCGCAAAAACTGGCGAAACAGTACGACCGTTTCGAACCCATCAAGGGGGAGCATGTCAACGGCCAGCTGACCCTTGGCGAGAACATCGGCGATCTCGGCGGCCTGACCATCGCCCACAAGGCGTACCAGCTCGCCTTGGGCACCCGCAAGTCAGCTGTGCTCGATGGCTTCACCGCCGAGCAGCGATTCTTTATCGGCTGGGCACAGGTGTGGAAAGGGAAGTACCGGCCCGAGCTTGCAGCCGTCCTGCTCAAGACAGATCCCCACTCGCCGCTGGAGTACCGGGTCAATGGCGTCGTCACGAATATGCCAGCCTTCTATCGCGCCTTTGCCATCAAGCCGGGAGACAAGCTCTATCTGCCACCTTCCGAGCGTGTGAAGATTTGGTGACCACCAGCAGGGGCCCTGGCCCGAAAAGCTCCAGCAGATGGACCACCTCCACCTGAGCTGAAGATGACCGACACAGGGAGTGTCTGTTTTACCCTGTCTGGTTTTTCCCGACCCACATGTGCCTGACCATGTGGGTTTTTTGACCCTTTTGCCCCACCCCTTCTCCTCAACCTGCCCAGCTTTCACCCGATACGGCCACGGCACACAACTCCGCCATTTTCTCGCCTTTGCCATTGGCTGAAAAACCGGCGGCGGAACCGCTATAAATCGGTTTACCACCAAACAGGTCTGACCTATGGTAAAGCATGTAAAAGATGCATCGTGGAGCCGCTTTTCCTATGAATGACCGAGAACTGCAACAGATCCTGTTTCGCTCCTTCGATGTGATCCCGCTGCCTATTCTGGTGTCAGAATCCATTGCCCGTCACGATGGCTGCTCACCCGACATGATCCCGCAGCGGCGCCACCGCTTCCTGAATAAAGCCTTCATTGAGCAGCTGGGCTACAACCTTGACGATCTGCCGGACATGGCTTCCTGGTTTCAGGTCGCCTACCCGGATGAAGGGTATCGCCGCACCATCATCGACTCCTGGCACTCCCAGGTGGAACAGAGCTTGTCGCAAGGGCTGGAGGTTGCCGAAATGCCTGCGCTGATCCGCTGCAAGAGCGGTCAGTCGCGCTGGTTTATCGTCACTGCCCAGCTGGGAGCCGATGCCATCCCGGATGGCCATATCGTCACCTTTCGCGATATCCACGACCTGCAGTGCATGGTGGAAGAGGTGAGCCGCCTCTCCTGCACCGATCCGCTCACCGAACTGACCAACCGGCGTGGCGCCCAGCAACAGTTGCAGGCCCTTTGGTTGCAAGGTGAGCCCCTCTCGGTGGTGTTGGGAGATATCGACCATTTCAAACAGGTCAATGACCGCTACGGCCATCCTGCGGGCGATGCCGCGCTCTGCGCCGTCGCCCACGCCATGGCGGGCCAGCTGTTGCCGGGGGAGAGTCTGGCCCGTTGGGGCGGAGAGGAGTTCCTGCTGATCCTGCCTGGTTGCGATATTGAACAGGCGGCACGGCGCGCCGAACAGCTGCGCCAGCATGTCAGTACCACCCGCTTGCCATGGCAGGGGACGCAGCTATCTCTCACCATCAGTCTGGGGTGTGCCAGCATGAAGGGGCAGGAGAGCATCGACTATCTGCTGATGATGGCCGACCGGGCCCTTTATCAGGCAAAGGATCAGGGCCGTAACCGAGTTGTCATCTCGACAGAATAGAGTGGTAATCAGAACGGAAAGCCGACTCGCGGCCATAAAAAAACCGAAGCACAAGGCTTCGGTTTTTTACTGCGCAACTGGCGTGAGCCAGCCGGGCATTACTTCTTGATACGGATAACCGGGGTCTCGCCCACAGTCACGGCACCAGTCATTTTGATCAGCTCTTTGATCTCGTCCATGTTGGAGATGACAACCGGAGTCAGGGTAGACTTGGCTTTCGCTTCCAGAACGGCCAGATCGAACTCGATGATGGTGTCGCCGCGCTTGACCTGTTGACCTTCCTGAGCGATACGCTTGAAGCCTTCGCCTTTCAGTTCAACGGTGTCGATACCGAAGTGAACGAACAGCTCGATACCGGAGTCGGATTCCAGAGAGAACGCGTGGTTGGTCTCGAAAATCTTGCCGATGGTGCCATCGCACGGCGCAACCATCTTGTTGCCAGCCGGCTTGATGGCGATACCGTCACCAACGATCTTCTCGGCGAAGACAACGTCAGGCACATCTTCGATCGGCACGATTTCGCCAGACAGCGGAGCAAAGATTTCGATGCCGCCGGTGTCAGAGCTATCGTCGGAAACCAGTTTCTTCAGTTTATCAAACAGACCCATATAAAGCTCCTAGAGATGATTTGTCGCTGTTTGCAGCCGATCTTAGCAGACTGCCTTCTGCTTAATAAAGTTATCTACGCATGCTTCGATTTCAGCGGCGGTGGCAAAGCTCAGTGCTTGATCAGCCATTGCCTTCACATCTTCGAAGTTGGTGTTGCGGATAAGCTTCTTGATACGCGGTACAGAGATGGCGCTCATGGAGAACTCATCCAGACCCATACCCAGCAGCAGCAGGGTAGCGCGCTCGTCACCAGCCAGTTCACCACACATACCGGTCCACTTGCCTTCGGCGTGGGACGCATCGATAACCATCTTGATCAGGGTCAGGACGGAGGGTGACAGCGGGTTGTACATGGCGGAGATCATCTCGTTACCACGATCGACAGCCAGGGTGTACTGGGTCAGGTCGTTGGTACCGATACTGAAGAAATCCACTTCCTTGGCCAGATGATGAGCCATCACGGCAGCGGCCGGGGTCTCGATCATGATACCCACTTCGATGGATTCATCAAAGGCTTTGCCTTCGGCACGCAGTTCGGCTTTCAGCGTCTCTACGGTGGCTTTCAAGCTACGGAACTCTTCGACAGAGATGATCATCGGGAACATGATGCGCAGTTTACCGAAGGCAGAGGCGCGCAGAATGGCCCGCAGCTGAGCATGCATGATGTCTTCGCGGTCGAAGAAAATACGCACGGCACGCCAGCCCAGGAAGGGGTTCATCTCTTTCGGGAAATTCATGTACGGCAGCTCTTTGTCGCCGCCAATGTCCATGGTACGCACGATGATCGGCTGATCCGGCATCGCTTCGGCCACTTCTTTGTAGGCTTTGAACTGCTCTTCTTCGGTCGGCAGCGCGTCACGGTCCATAAACAGGAACTCGGTACGGTACAGACCTACGCCTTCGGCGCCATTGCGGATGGCACCTTCGGTATCCTTGACGGTACCGATGTTGGCGCACACTTCGACCTGGTGACCATCCAGCGTGATGGCAGGCAGATCTTTCAGCTTGGCCAGCTCATCTTTCTCGGCCTGGAACTGAGCCTGGAACTTCTTGGCTTCGGTCAGCTGTTCAGCGGTCGGATTGATGATGATCTGGTTGTTGATCGCATCCAGCACCAGCATGTCACCGTTCTTGACGCGCTCGGTGATGTCGTTGGTGCCTACCACGGCCGGCAGCTCCAGGGAGCGGGCCATGATGGAGGTGTGAGAGGTACGGCCACCGATGTCGGTGACGAAACCCAGCACATATTTCAGGTTGATCTGAGCGGTTTCAGATGGGGTCAGGTCTTTGGCGACCAGGATCACCTCTTCGTCGATGGTGCTCAGGTTGACAACGGCGATGCCCAGTACGTTCTTGACCAGACGGGTACCGATGTCACGGAAGTCGGTAGCGCGTTCGCGCAGATAAGGGTCATCCAGCTCGGCCATCATCTTGGCGTACTGTTCGATCACCTCATAGATGGCTTTGTCAGCGGAAGCCTTGTTCTCTTTGATGAAGGATTTGATATCCCCTTCCAGCTCCTCATCTTCGAGCAGCATGATGTGGCCTTCGAAGATGGCCTCTTTTTCCTCACCGAAGGTGCGACCGGCCATCTCTTTGATGGCTTCCAGCTGGGTAGCTGACTTGGTACGAGCTTCGAGGAAACGGTTGATCTCGGCATCAATCTGGTCAGCAGAGATTTTGCCCTGATTGATAACGATTTCATCTTCTTTAAGAAGAAGCGCCTTACCGAATGCGATACCGGGGGACGCAAGAATGCCAGATATCATAATCCTTCCTATTAAAACGACTGTGGGGGAGGAATCTAAAGCTGGATTACTCCAGCTCGTCCATCAGGGCAACCAGCTTCTCAACAGCTTGCTGAGCATCCGGGCCATCAGCCTGGATAGTTACGTTGGTACCCTTGGTCAGGCCCAGGGTCTGCAGCTTGAACAGGCTCTTGGCGCTGGCGGACTTGCCACCGGAGACCACAGTGATCTCGCTTTGGAATTCTTTGGCTTCTTTCACGAACTGAGCTGCCGGACGGGTGTGCAGGCCGTTTTCAGCAGTAATAACAACAGACTTCTCGTACATGGTTTCACCCCATATTATTGATATTTTTTGGTGGATTGGTCGTTTTTGAAGCAACCTGACCCACCGTGTCAGTATGGATATGTTGTAAAGTAACGAAAGCAGACCCGCAATGGTTTAATCCAGGTCAAGTTTCTGTGCAGTAATCGGCGCGCTGGTTGGCAATTTTCAGTTATTGGGCTACAAGCCGCATCAGGACTGGCCTGAAATTATTTTATAACGAAAAATAACACTTTGTTACTTTGTGATACCCAGCCAGCAAACACCGCGTGACGCCGCACAGGATATGAGATTTAGAGCGGAATGTCTGCTTTTTTTCTCACTCCGGAACTTGTTATTTTACCCCAAAAAATAAGGATCAAGTGACACTAACAGGGGTTGAGTCTAGCCCATAAAGAAGCGGCGCTCCTGAGAGCGCCGCTGTTTTGAAAGATTCCGATCAGTTACTGCTGCAGCTCCTGCTCGCTGAACACCCCGGCAAACAGGGCGCTGGAGAGGTAACGCTCCGCCGCGCTTGGCAGGATGACCACTATGGTTTTGCCCGCAAATTCCGGCAGCTCGGCCAGACGGCTGGCCGCCACCACGGCAGCACCGGAGCTGATCCCGGCCAGGATCCCCTCCTCCTCCATCAGGCGGCGGGCCATTTCGATGGCTTCGTCACTGGTCACCTGCTCGACCCGGTCGATGAGGGAGAGGTCGAGGTTGCCCGGGATAAAGCCGGCGCCGATACCCTGGATCTTGTGGGGGCCCGGTTTGATCTCTTCACCGGCCAGCTTCTGGCTGATGACCGGCGACTCGGCCGGTTCGACCGCGACAGAGACCACCGCCTTGCCCTGAGTTTTCTTCAGATAGCGGGAGACACCGGTAATGGTGCCACCGGTACCGACCCCGGCCACGAACACATCCACCTCACCGTCAGTGGCATCCCAAATCTCGGGGCCGGTGGTCTTTTCGTGGATCTCCGGGTTGGCCGGGTTTTCAAACTGTTGCAACAACACATACTTGCCCGGCTCGGACTCGAGGATCTCATTGGCCTTGGCAATGGCCCCCTTCATGCCGAGGGGCCCTTCGGTCAGCACCAGATTGGCACCGAGCGCCTTGAGCAGCTTGCGGCGCTCCAGGCTCATGGTGGCCGGCATGGTCAGGGTGATGGGATAGCCGCGAGCTGCCGCGACAAAGGCCAGAGCAATACCCGTGTTGCCGCTGGTGGGCTCGATGATCTCCTTACCCTTGGTCAGGATGCCGCGCTTCTCGGCATCCCAGATCAGGTTGGCACCGATCCGGCACTTGACGCTGAAGCTGGGGTTGCGGCTCTCGATCTTGGCCAGCACGCGACCTTTGGTAACACGGTTGAGACGAACCAGCGGGGTGTGACCGATAGTCTGGCTGTTGTCCTCAAAAATTTTGCTCATGGCGCTATCCCTGTGTTTGTTACGACGATGAAACAAGATTACCCTGTGGTTTCTGAATGAGAAGTGACTATTCGTTATAACCATATGGTATTACAACATATAGAGCTTATTCTCTCTGGCCCCTGACTCCGGGCGCCAATCGTCAAAGGAACCGACGTTATGGGATTTTCAGGAAGCAGCCAGTATCTCGCCTCCGATGCATTGAAGATGGCGGTCAATGCCGCCATCACCCTCGAAAAACCGCTGCTGATCAAAGGGGAGCCGGGCACCGGCAAGACGGTGCTGGCAGAAGCGGTCGCCGACCATCTCGGCACCGATCTCATTGCCTGGCATATCAAGTCCACCACCAAAGCCCAGCAGGGACTCTACGAATATGATGCGGTGGCCCGGCTGCGCGACTCCCAGCTCGGCGACCCCAGAGTGGCCGATATCAGCCACTACATTCGTCAAGGCAAGTTGTGGCAGGCCTTCAGCGCCGAGCAGCGACCTGTGCTGCTTATCGACGAGATCGACAAAGCCGACATCGAATTCCCCAACGATCTGCTGCTGGAGCTGGATCGGATGGAGTTCGACGTCTACGAGACCGGCGAGCGAGTCAAGGCGCGCCAGCGGCCGGTGGTTATCATCACCTCCAACAACGAAAAAGAGCTGCCGGATGCCTTCCTGCGCCGCTGTTTCTTCCACTACATCCGCTTCCCCGACAAGGCCGAGATGCAGGCCATCGTCAAACTCCACTACCCCGACCTCAAGGAGAGCCTGCTTGGCGAGGCAATGGAGCTCTTCTTCGAGCTGCGCGAGGTAGAGGGGCTGCGCAAGAAGCCCTCCACCTCGGAGCTGCTGGACTGGATCCGCCTACTCTTGGCCGACGATATCGCCCCCGAAGCGATGCGCGCCCGCGAGCCCGGCAAGCTGGTGCCCGCGCTATATGGCGCTCTGCTCAAGACCGAGCAGGATTTGCATCTCTTCGAGAAGCTCGCCTTTTTGGCCCGACGCGGCAGCTGACCCATGCTGATCGACTTTTTTACCCACCTGCGCCGCCACAAGCTCCCCTGCAGCCTGCGCGAACTGCTGGACTTGCAGGCCGCACTGGCTGCCCGGCTGGTCGCTGTCGATATGGACGAGTTCTACCAGCTCTCCCGCTGCCTACTGGTAAAAGACGAGGCCCACTACGATCGCTTCGATCGCGCCTTCGCCGAATACTACGAGGGGCTGGAAGCCATTCCCCTGCTGCCGGAGAGCCTGCCCGAGGAGTGGCTGCGCAAGGAGTTCGAGCGACTGTTGAGCCCAGAGGAGAAGGCGCTGCTCAAATCCCTCGGCGGACTCGACAAGCTGCTGGAAACCCTTAATCAGCGGCTGAACGAGCAGAAAGAGCGCCACGCCGGTGGCAACAAGTGGGTGGGAACCGGTGGCAGCAGCCCGTTTGGCCACGGCGGTTTTCACCCCGAGGGGGTGCGCATGGGTGGAGAGGGGCTGCACGGTAAGGCGGCCAAGGTGTGGGAGGCCCGTCATTATCGCAACTTCAGCGAGGACTCACCGCTCGGCCAGCGTGCCATTCAGCTGGCGCTGCGCAAGCTCAGACGCTGGGTGCGCAAAGGCAATCCCGACGAACTGGATCTCGACGACACCATAAAAAGTTCTGCCCGCCAGGGCTGGCTCGATGTGAAGCTGCGGCCCGAGCGCCACAACGGGGTGAAGCTGTTGGTTTTCTTCGATGTGGGAGGCTCCATGGATGCCCACGTGGCCGAGGTGCAGCGCCTCTTCTCCGCCCTGCGCCACGAATTCAAGCATCTGGAGTACTTCTATTTTCACAACTGCCTCTACGACTTCGTCTGGAAGGATAACAAGCGCCGCTTTGAGGAGCGGTTCGATACCCTGCGGCTGCTGCGCACCTATGGCAGCGACTACAAGGTTATCCTGGTGGGGGATGCCACCATGGGCCCCTACGAGATCACCTGGCCGGGCGGCAGTGTCGAGCAGTGGAACGAGGAGTCGGGTCAGGTGTGGCTTACCCGATTGCAGCAGCACTTTCCCAAACTGGTGTGGATCAATCCCACCCCGCGGCGGGAGTGGCTCTGGCATCCCTCCATCAAACTGATGAATGACGTGGTTGGCGGACGGATGCATCCGCTGACTCTGGCGGGTCTCGCTGCGGCGATCGACCAGCTGTAACCCTCTCTACCCTATAAACCGACAAGCCGGGAACGCACCCGGCGAGGAGCAAAGATGACCTCTATCGTGATCAGTGGCTCAGGCCTCTATACCCCACCCTTTGCCGTCAGCAATGAAGAGCTGGTGGCCGCCTTCAACCAGTATGTGGATCTCTACAACGAGGAGAACGCCTCCGCCATCGACGCCGGCCAGCTCCCCGCCAAGCAGCACTCCAGCTGCGAGTTCATCGAGAAGGCGTCCGGCATCAAGAGCCGTTATCTGGTGAGCCGCGAAGGGGTACTCAACCCCGATATCATGCAACCGCTGCTGGCGGAGCGGCCCGATGAGATGCCCTCCATCATGGTGGAGATGGCGGTGGCCGCCGCCGAGCAGGCGCTGATCGCCGCCGGTCGCGAGCCGGGAGAGATCGATCTGGTGATCGTCGCCGCCTCCAACATGCCGCGCCCCTACCCGGCGCTGGCCATCGAGCTGCAGCACTATCTGGGGGCGAGCGGCATGGCCTTTGATATGAACGTGGCCTGCTCGTCCGCCACCTTCGGCATCAAGACAGCCGCAGACATGCTGGCGGCAGGCACCGCCAACGTGGCGCTGGTGGTCAATCCGGAGATCTGCTCGGGGCATCTCAATTTTCGCGATCGGGATAGTCACTTTATCTTCGGCGATGCCTGCACCGCGGTGCTGCTGGAGCGGGAGACCGATTGCAAGACGGCCAATCCATGGCAACTGGTAGCCAGCAAGCTGGTGACCCAGTACTCAAACAACATCCGCAATAACTTCGGCTTTCTGAACCGGCTGAGCCCGCGCACCCGCTACGGCGACGACAAGCTGTTTCGCCAGCAGGGGCGCAAGGTGTTCAAGGAGGTGTTGCCGCTGGTGTGCGACCAGATAGCCAACCAGCTCGATGAGCAGGGCTGGCCTGCCGAGAGCCTGAACCGGCTCTGGCTCCATCAGGCCAACCTCACCATGAACCAGTTCATCGGCCGCAAGCTGCTCGGTCACGATGCCAGCCAGCAGGAGGCGCCGGTCATTCTTGATAGCTATGGTAATACCAGCTCGGCGGGTTCCATCATCGCGTTTCATCTGTACAATCGCGACCTTCCTGCGGGGGCTCGCGGCGTACTGTGCTCCTTTGGCGCTGGCTACTCCATAGGTAGCCTGCTACTGCGGCGCCTGTAATGGCGGGCCTCCCGCCGACATAACAATAACCAGCAACATGGGTGGGAATATGCAGAGGATCACGGGGCGCTGCGCCCTGCACTACGGGGTAACCCTGTCACTATTTTGTCTCTATGGCTGGCAGGTTTGCCCGTTTCTCGAGAGTCTCACCCTGCCCCAGTTGCTGGGGCCGACCCTGGTGACGTTCGCCATCATGTTCGCCGTACGCAATTGGCTGCTCTCAAGGCGGCCCTTGGCGCGCAACGGGCTGGACGGGTTCGGACTGGAGGTCGGTTTCTACCTGCTGGGAGCGCTGCTGCTGTCGGGCTACAACGCTCTGGCCCACGACTTCCCGCTGGAGAGTCACCTCAAGGTGCTGCTGGGGATGACCACCCTCGGCTTTCTGGTGGCGGCCGATCTGACTCTGGAGCGGGATTGGAATCGGGCCAGAACACGGCAAGCCGAGCAGAGCCTGGCACTGAGCCACCCGCTGGCCATGCCGCTGCCACGCAAGTTCACCCTCTTTACCCTGGCGACCCTCACCCTGCTGGGGGGCGTCTTCTTCTTGCTGTTCAACAAGGATCTGGAGTGGCTGGTGACGGTGGAGCGCAGCCTGCCGAGGGTCGATGCCCAGCACTACATCCTCTGGGAGATCGCCTTCGTAATGACGGTGACCTTCTGTTATCTCGCCCTCATTATTCACGGTTATGGTCGCAATCTCGGCCTATCCCTGCGCCAGCAGACCAGCACCATGGCCAGAGTACAGTGTGGTGACTTCGACGCCCGGGTGCCGGTCACCCGGGATGACGAGTTTGGCCTTATCGCCGCCAGCACCAATCAGATGATCGGCGAGCTGAAATCCCGCAGCGACGAGCTCAACCTGACCCGCGACGTGGCCATCCTCGGCCTCGCCTCGCTGGCAGAGACCCGGGACAACGAGACCGGCGCCCATATCATCCGAACCCAGCACTACGTCAAGGCGCTGGCGCAATACCTCAGTCGCAGCGATTGGGATCGCTATCCGCTCGATGACGCCACCATCGATCTGCTGTTCAAGTCGGCCCCGCTGCACGATGTGGGCAAGGTGGGCATTCCCGATGCCATCCTGCTCAAACCGGGCAAGCTGACCGACGAGGAGTTCGCCATCATGAAGCGCCACCCGCAGATCGGCGCCGATGCGCTGGCGAGCGCCGAGGCGCAGCTAGGCTCCAACTCCTTCCTGCGGCTGGCCCGGGAGATCTCCCTCACCCATCACGAGAAGTGGGATGGCAGCGGCTATCCGGCAGGGCTGGCGGGTGAGGACATTCCCCTCTCCGGGCGTTTGATGGCGGTAGCAGATGTCTACGATGCTCTCATCTCGAAACGGGTCTACAAACCTGCTTTCAGCCATGAGGACGCGAAGGAGATCATCGTGAAGGGGAGCGGCAGCCATTTTGATCCCGGCATTGTCGCGGCGTTTCTCGCCTGCGAAGCGCAGTTCAGGGAGATTGCCGCGCAGTTTCAGGATCACCACTGAGCAAGTACATCCCGACCAGCTTGCCCTGATGGCTGACAGGGCAACCGGTGTCATGAGTTGTACACAAACAGGTCTGGCCATTGCCGGTTCAGCGCCATGCTGGCAGCCTTTGCCACGCCGCGCCTATATTGATATTTCCCTTTATTTACAGCTGTTTTTTGTCATTTTGTGATCCGGGTTCGTGCCAATGACGCAACCGGGATCACAAGATGGCAGGAAAAGGCCGCAATTTGCCCTTCGGCGCCAATGATGGCTTCCAATGAAAGCGAGGTTTGCTATCATCCGGAGACATTTTTCATCTGTCGCCGGCTACAAAAGAATACCCTCATGTACACACAGTTCTTCGGCCTCTCGGAACACCCGTTTTCCATCTCGCCCAATCCCAAGTACCTCTATATGAGCGAGCGCCACGGCGAAGCCCTTGCTCATCTCAACTATGGATTGCAGGATGGCGGCGGCTTTGTGCTGCTGACCGGCGAAGTGGGCACCGGCAAAACCACCGTCTCCCGCTGCCTGCTGCAACAGCTCCCCGCCGAGACCGAGATCGCCTACATCCTCAACCCCTCCCTGACCGAACGGGATCTGCTGGCCGCCATCTGTGACGAGTTTCAACTCCCCTATCCCGAAGATGCCGGGATCAAGCGGCTGTTCGACCTTATTCGCGATCACCTGCTGGCCAACCTGGCGGCAGGCAAGCGCAGCGTGGTACTGGTGGATGAGGCGCAGCACCTGCTGCCCGGCGTACTGGAGCAGCTGCGCCTGCTCACCAACCTCGAAACCGACGAACGAAAACTGCTGCAAGTAGTGCTGATCGGTCAGCCCGAGCTGCAACAGATGCTGCGCCAACCCCTGCTGCGCCAGCTGGCCCAGCGCATTACCGCCCGCTATCACCTGCTGCCGCTCTCTCACAGCGATGTGGATGCCTACGTCCGCTTCCGGCTGCAAGTTGCAGGCTGCGTACAACCCATCTTTACCCCACGCGCCATCAAGACGCTTCATCGCCTGAGTGGCGGCATCCCCCGTTTCATAAACCTCATCTGCGACCGTGCTCTGATCGCCGCTTTCGCCCGTGGCAGCTACAAGATTGTCCACAGCGATATCAGCCAGGCAGCCTTCGAGGTCAATGGCGTTCGGGACGAAGGGAGCTGGGCCTCCGGTCTGATGGTGACGCTGGCGGGCGCCCTGCTGGTGGCCGCAGGCTGGTGGGGCTGGCAATTTTTCGGCGTGTTCCCCTCCCGTCCGGTAGTCAAGGTCGAGGTGCCGGTCACCATCGACGAGACCGCCGAGCAGCAGGAGCAGCTGACCGAGGCGATCAATCAGGCCATCGACCCCGACAGCGCCATGCAGAATCTCTATCGGGTCTGGGGTTATGAACCGGAACCGTTCGAGGCAACCTGCGATAACGCCCCCCGTGCCGGTCTGCGCTGTCAGGAGGGAGAGGCAAGCCTTGACGAGCTGCGCGCCCTGCAGTATCCCGCCATGATCACGCTCACTGACCAGACTGGCGGCCTCTACTATGCAACCCTGGTCAATCTGGGGCCGAACAAGGCCAGCCTGATGATAGGTGACCAGAGCTGGCAGGTGGATCGCCAGTGGCTCAGCGACAACTGGGGCGGCAGCTACACCCTGCTCTGGCGCATGCCGAAAGGGGGCGTCAGCCTGATCGCCAGCAATGCCGGTCAGACCCAGATTCAGTGGCTCGACAATGCCCTCAGCCGTGCGCTGCAACAACCCGAACGCAAGGTGCGCCGTTTCGATGGCGAGCTCAAGAACAAGCTGCAGCAGTTCCAGCGGGATCAGGGGCTCACCCCTGATGGCATCGCTGGCAGCAACACCCTGCTGCGTCTCAACGCCCTCTCCGGTGAACCCATGCCCAGACTGGAGGAGGCCTCCTGATGTCTACCCTGCTCAAGGCGCTGCGCCGTGCGCAGCAACCGCAACTCTCCGCCCATATTCCGGCCATGGGCTTGCCCATGCCCCGGGAAGAGGAGCGCAGCCCACGCCGCATTGGCTGGCTGCTGGCTCCCCTGGCCCTGTTGCTGGGGGCGGGCGCCAACTATGGCTGGCATCTGCTCCACCTGCGCCCCATCGAGGAGAAGGTGGAAGTGAAAGAGGTGATCACTCCACCCTTCGTGCGGGTCGAACCCAAGGCGATGGTGACCCGTCCACTGCCCCCGCCCCTGCCGGAGCCGGTGGCCCAACCCAGAGCAGTGGCCAAAAACGAAGGGACCAGTCAGGGGAATACCCCCGCGCTGAGTCTGGCCGAGCAGCTGATGAAAGCCCTCAATGAAACCCCATTGCAGGAGACGCCACACGCCGCCAGCCAGAACGTGCAACCGGCCCAGTTGATGGCGCTGGGCTCGGCACCCCAGTCGGTGCGCCAGCAGGTGCCGCAATTGAGCTATGGCTCTCATGTGTTCTCCTCCAACCCCGCCAAGCGGGCCGTGGTACTCAATGGCCGGGAATACCGGGAGGGGAGCGAAATCGCCCCGGGAGTCGTGCTCGCTACCATCGACCAGCAATACATAGTGCTGCAGGTCGCCGGACAGAGCGTGACCCTCAAGGCGCTGCAGGATTGGCGAGGATGAGTACGCACCGTACCCTGATGTTCGCTGGCAAGCAGGATGCACCTCACCTGAGTGCCACTTTTGTGAGCATTCAAAGGTTTACGGTGTGATGAAATATCCATTTTTACGGTTTGGCACGCCCGGACCCGTTGTGTCACAGCACTCCGCCGTACACAATACGCAGCCGCCCCAGAGCCTGGAATTTGTTGATTAATATGACGCTACGATTCAGGGATGACATCTTGACCATGCTGCTGGCCCAGTGCCGGCGGCTTCCCATGACCAGAGTCACCCAGGTGGCCTTTCTGGCGCTGCTGATCATGCTGGCCCAGCAGAGCGCCGCCCTCACCTGGCGTCTGCTCACCTTGGCAAGCCCGCAAACCAGCCAACCGTGGCAACCCTCCGCCGTGGCGGTCAACGGCCAGAGCAACCCGCGCCTTGAACTGGGCGAGGTAAGCCGACTGGCACTGTTTGGCAAGGCGATCCCCAAGGCACAGGCCAAAGCCGCCGTGGCCGCCAATGCGCCGCGTACCCAGCTCAATGCCCAGCTCAACGGGGTGTTGGCCAGCTCGGATCCCGCCAAATCCATCGCCATCATCGCCATGTCCGGCATCCAGAACTCCTACGGGGTCGGTGACATGATTGACGGCACCCAGGCGCGGATCCGGCAGGTCTATCCGGATCGGGTGATCATCGAGCGGGATGGCCGCGACGAAACCCTGATGCTGGATGGCGAGGAGTATGGCAAGCCGCTGCCGCAGACCAACACCGCCCCCCTTGGCTCCCTGCGCAGCGAGCTGATGGCCGATCCGGGCAAGATCACCGATTACCTCAATATTTCACCGGTTCAGGTGGATGGCCGCATGACCGGCTATCGCCTCAATCCGGGCAGCAATCCTGAGTTTTTCAACCAGAGCGGGCTGCAGGCCAATGACCTGGCCATCAGCATCAACGGGCTGGATTTACGGGACAACATGCAAGCCATGCAGGCAATGCAGCAGATGGCTGGCGCAACGGAAATGACAGTGACCGTCGAGCGACAGGGCGAACAGTTCGACATCTATGTGCGCTTGTCAGAATAATGATTTGGAGTCGTACCAATAATGACCACTAAAGGGAAAAGCTGGCGTCTGGCCACTATCGCAGCGGCACTGATGATGGCGGGCTCAGCCTGGGCCACCGAATACTCTGCCAGTTTCAAGAACGCCGACATTGAAGAGTTCATCAATACGGTGGGCAAGAACCTCAATAAAACCATCATCATAGAGCCATCGGTACGCGGCAAGATCAACGTGCGCAGCTACGACCTGCTCAATGAGGAGCAGTACTACCAGTTCTTCCTGAGCGTGCTCGACGTCTACGGCTTTGCCGTGGTGCCGATGGACAACGGGGTGCTCAAGGTGCTGCGCTCGCGGGATGCCAAGACCTCCGCCATTCCGGTGGTGGATGGCAGCAACCCGGGCATGGGCGACGAGATGGTGACCCGGGTCGTGCCGGTGCGCAACGTCTCGGTCCGTGAACTGGCGCCGCTGCTGCGCCAGCTCAACGACAACGCCGGCGGTGGCAACGTGGTGCACTACGAGCCCTCCAATGTGCTGCTGATCACCGGCCGCGCCGCCGTGGTCAACCGCTTGGTGGAAGTGGTGAACCGGGTCGACCGCGCAGGCGATCAGGATGTGGACATCATCAAGCTCAAGTTTGCCTCGGCGGGGGAAATGGTGCGGCTGGTGACCAACCTCAACAAGGATGGCAATCCCCAGGGGGGCACCGCTTCCCTGCTGCTCTCCCCCAAGGTGGTGGCCGACGAGCGCACCAACTCTGTGGTGGTGAGTGGTGAGCCGAAAGCGCGCGCCCGCATCATCCAGATGGTGCGCCAGCTCGACCGCGACCTGCAGAGCCAGGGCAACACCCGGGTCTTCTACCTCAAATATGGCAAGGCCAAAGATATGGTCGAGGTGCTCAAGGGGGTCAGCTCCAGCATCGAGGCCGACAAGAAGGGCGGCGGCGCAACCACAGGTGGCGCCAGCATCGGCGGTGGCAAGCTGGCCATCTCCGCTGACGAGACCACCAATGCGCTGGTCATCACCGCCCAGCCGGACGTGATGTCCGAACTGGAGCAGGTGGTGGCCAAGCTCGATATCCGCCGCGCCCAGGTGCTGGTGGAGGCGATCATCGTCGAGATGCAGGATGGCGACGGCCTCACCCTTGGCGTCCAGTGGGGCAATGCCAACGGTGGTGGCACCCAGTTCACCAACTCCGGTCTGCCCCTCGGCAGCGCCATTGCGGCGGGCAAGGATTACCAGAATGGCAAGACCGACACCGCTGCCGGTCTGCTGAAAGAGTTCAACGGCATGGCCGCCGGTTTCTATCACGGCGACTGGGCCATGCTGGCCACGGCGCTGGCCTCCAATACCAAGAACGATATTCTCTCCACCCCGAGTATCGTCACCATGGACAACAAGGAGGCCTCCTTCAACGTCGGTCAGGAGGTCCCGGTCCAGAGCGGTTCGCAAAGCTCCACCACCAGCGATCAGGTGTTCAACACCATCGAGCGCAAGACGGTGGGCACCAAGCTGGTGGTGACCCCGCAGATCAACGAAGGGGATTCGGTGCTGCTCAATATCGAGCAGGAGGTCTCCAGTGTCGCCCAGACCCAGGCGACCGGCACTGCCAACCTTGGCCCCACCTTCGACACCCGTACCGTCAAGAACGCGGTGCTGGTCAAAAGTGGCGAAACCGTGGTGCTGGGCGGTTTGATGGACGAACAGACCAAGGAGCAGGTCTCCAAGGTGCCCTTGCTTGGCGATATCCCGGTGCTGGGCTATCTGTTCCGCTCCACCTCCAACACCACCTCCAAGCGCAACCTGATGGTCTTTATCCGGCCAACCATCTTGCGTGATGCGGACGTCTATACCGGTGTCTCCAGCAACAAATACAGCCTGTTCCGCGCCGAGCAGCTCAATGCCGCCTCGCAGGAGGGGTATCTCACCTCCCCCGCCCGTCAGGTATTGCCTGCCTATGGCCAAGATGTGATGGTGTCGCCCGAGCTGCAAAAAGAGATCCAGAAGCAGATCAACGAGATGCGGAGCAGACAGCAAAGCACTGTCGAAACCACCACCCCGTTTGTGCAGAGTAAACCCTGATGAGTGCCTACCATCTGGATGGAAGCGTTGGGCCTGCGCCACTGCCCGAGCTCCCCTTTGTCTTTGCCCGCAATTTCGGGGTGATCCTGATTGAGCGGGACGGCGCCCCCGTGCTGCAGTGCCGCCCTGGCGTCACCCCGCAGGCCCTGCTGGAGGTGCGGCGGGTCGCGGGTTGCAGCTTCGCGGTGGAGCAGCTCGACAACGAGGCCTTCGAAGAGCTGCTGATGGCCCACTACCAGCGCGACTCCTCCGAGGCGCGCCAGCTGATGGAAGATCTCGGCAACGAGATGGACTTCTTCGCCCTGGCCGAAGAGCTGCCGCAAAGCGAAGATCTGCTGGACGCCGATGACGACGCCCCCATCATTCGCCTCATCAACGCCATGCTGAGCGAGGCGATCAAGGAGGAGGCCTCCGATATCCATATCGAGACCTTTGAGCGAGCACTGGTGATCCGCTTTCGCATCGACGGGGTGCTGCGGGAGATCCTGCGCCCCCATCGCAAGCTGGCCTCACTGCTGGTGTCGCGCATCAAGGTGATGTCGCGGATGGATATCGCCGAGAAGCGGGTGCCGCAGGATGGTCGCATCTCGTTGCGCATCGGCGGCCGGGCGGTGGATGTGCGGGTCTCCACCATGCCGTCCAGCTACGGCGAGCGGGTGGTACTGCGTCTGCTCGACAAGAACAACGTACGCCTCGAGCTCAAGCAGCTGGGGATGACCGCGGCCAACCGCACCATCATCAGCGAACTCATCCGCAAGCCCCACGGCATTATTCTGGTCACCGGCCCGACCGGTTCCGGTAAATCCACCACCCTCTATGCGGCGCTCTCCGAAATCAACTCGCGGGATCGCAACATCCTGACGGTGGAAGACCCCATCGAATATGACCTCGAAGGGGTGGGCCAGACCCAGGTCAATACCAAGGTGGACATGACCTTCGCCCGCGGCCTGCGCGCCATCTTGCGTCAGGATCCGGATGTGGTGATGGTGGGGGAAATCCGAGATCTGGAAACCGCCCAGATTGCGGTACAGGCGTCGCTGACCGGTCACCTGGTGATGTCGACCCTGCACACCAACACCGCCATCGGCGCTATCACCCGGATGCGGGACATGGGGATCGAGCCCTTCCTGCTCTCCTCGTCCTTGCTGGCGGTACTGGCCCAGCGGCTGGTGCGAACCCTCTGCCCCGATTGCCGCGCCCCGCGTCCCATCACCGAGCAGGAGCGCCTCGCCATGGGCATCGAGCTGGCCCCCGATCAGCAGGTGTGGCGTCCGGTCGGGTGCGAGCTGTGCAACCACACCGGCTACCGTGGCCGGACCGGCATTCACGAGCTGGTGGTGATCGACGAAGCAGTGCGTGAAGCCATTCACAGTGCCAGCGGCGAGCTCGCCATCGAGCGACTGATCCGCGGCCACACCCCAAGCATCCGCCGTGATGGCATCGACAAGGTGCTCAAGGGGCAGACCAGCCTCGAAGAGGTGCTGCGCGTGACCCGGGAAGATTGAGATGGCGGCATTCGAATACAAGGCCCTCGACAACAAGGGGCGCAGCAAGAGCGGTGTGATGGAGGGCGACTCGGCCCGTCAGGTACGCCAGTTGCTGCGCGAGCAGGGGCTCACTCCCCTCGAGGTGAACGAGACCACCGAGAAGGCGAAACGGGAAGCGACCCGCTTCGCCCTGTTTCGGCGCGGTGCCAGCACCGCCGAGCTTGCCCTCATCACTCGCCAGCTGGCGACCCTGGTCGGCGCCGGTCTCACCATCGAAGAGGCGCTCAAGGCGGTGGCCGAGCAGTGCGAAAAAGCCCACTTGCGCTCTCTGGTGGCGACCGTGCGCAGCAAGGTGGTGGAAGGTTATTCGCTGGCCGACTCGCTGGGGGCCTTTCCCCATGTATTCGACCAGCTGTTTCGCTCCATGGTGGCGGCCGGTGAAAAATCGGGCCATCTGGAGAAGGTGCTCAACCGCCTCGCCGACTACACCGAGCAGCGCCAGCATATGCGCACCAAGCTGCTGCAGGCGATGATCTACCCCATCGTGCTCACCTGTGTCGCCATCGGGGTTATCTCGATCCTGCTCACCGCGGTGGTACCCAAGGTGGTGGCCCAGTTTGAACACATGGGCCAGCAGCTGCCGGGCACCACCCGCTTTCTCATCGGTACCAGCGAACTGATGCAGGCCTACGGCCTCTGGTTCCTGCTGCTGATCTTCCTTGGCAGCTTTGTCTGGCGCTGGTGGCTCACCGATGAAAAGCGTCGCCGACGCTGGCATCAGGTGCTGCTCGGCCTGCCGGTGATTGGCCGGGTCAGTCGCGGTCTCAACACCGCCCGCTTCGCCCGCACGTTAAGCATCCTCAACGCCAGCGCGGTGCCGCTGCTGGAGGGGATGAAGATCGCCGGCGAAGTGCTCTCCAACGACTTTGCCAGAATGCGCATTCTCGAGGCCGCCGAACGGGTGCGCGAGGGGACCAGTCTGCGCAAGTCGCTGACCGAGACCAAGATTTTCCCGCCCATGATGCTGCACATGATCGCCTCCGGCGAGCAGAGCGGCGAGCTCGACAGCATGCTGGAGCGGGCGGCGGACAACCAGGATCGGGAGTTTGAATCCCAGGTCAATATCGCCCTCGGGGTGTTCGAACCCATGCTGGTGGTCTCCATGGCCGGGGTGGTGCTGTTTATCGTGATGTCGATCCTGCAGCCGATCCTCGAGCTCAACAATATGGTGAATATGTAAGTTTCCGGTGTTCGGTGGCGCCGCTGGCGGCCCGTCGAACCCACCCAGTGATCACTCTCTGATGGGCTATCCCATCTCATTCGTTACGGAGCAACTCATGAACAAACGTCGTCAATCCGGTTTTACCCTGCTGGAAGTCATGGTGGTCATCGTGATCCTCGGCATTCTGGCCAGTCTGGTGGTGCCCAACCTGATGGGCAACAAGGAGAAGGCTGACCAGCAGAAAGCGGTCTCCGATATCGTGGCGCTGGAAAACGCCCTCGACATGTACAAGCTGGACAACAACCGCTACCCGACCACAGAACAGGGTCTGGACGCGCTGGTGACCAAGCCTTCTATCGATCCGGCGCCGCGCAGCTACCGCGATGGCGGCTACATCAAGCGCCTGCCGCAAGATCCCTGGGGCAACCCGTACCAGCTGCTGAGCCCGGGCCAGTTCGGCAAGATCGACATCTTCTCCATGGGTCTGGATGGTGAAGCCGGTACCGATGACGACATCGGCAACTGGAACCTGAAGGATTTCCAATAAGTGATGTGCCGCCACCGCACTCCTTGTGAGCTGACTGCATGAAGCGGTCTCTCTCCTTTCATCGCCAATCCGGCTTTACTCTGCTGGAAGTGTTGCTGGTCGCCATGCTGATGGGGCTGGTGGCTACCGCCGTCACCCTCAGCATGGGAGGCGCCAGAGGGGATCGGGAGCTGGACAAGCAGGCGCGCCGCCTGATGGCGACCCTGCAGCTGGCGCAGGAGTATGCGGTGATGGATGGTCGGCTGGTGGGCATTCGTATCGAGGATAACGGCTGGCAGTTTATGCAGCGTCAGGCCAAGGATCGCAAGTGGCTGGCCCTGACTGGCGACAAGCAACTTGGGCCGGTACAACTGGCCGAGAACATGACGCTGGCACTGGAGCTGGAAGGCTTTGGCTGGCAGCCGGACTCCGACGAGAAAACCGAACAGAAGCGCGACGAGAAGGAGCGCACGCCACAGTTACTTATTTTCCCGGGCGGCGAGCAGAGCCCGTTCGTGCTCACCTTCACCCAGCAGGATGAGGATGCCCGCTACACCCGCATCGTCAAGGGGGATGAGTTCGGCCGCCTCACCCTGCTCACCGGCGATGAAGATGAAGAGGTGAGCGAATGAAAGCCCGGGGCATGACACTACTTGAAGTCATGGTCGCACTGGCCGTCTTTGCCATCGCGGGTCTCGCGGTAATGAAAACCGCCAGCGAACACCTCTCGGCCCTCAACTATCTGGAGCAGAAGACACTCGCCACCTGGGTGGTGGAGAACCAGTTGGTGCAACAGAAGCTCGAGAACAAGTGGCCCGGCGACAGCTGGGTGGAAGGGGATGAGCAGATGGCGGGCAGCACCTGGTACTGGCGCTATCGCGGTGTCGCCACCGCCGACAACAACTTCCGGGCGCTCGATATGGAAGTGCGCACCGAGGCCAAGGCCGAGAACCCGGTCGCCATGATGCGGACCTATATCAGCCGATGACCCAGCACGTTGCCCGCACGCCTCGCCCCGTCCGTCACGCCGGTTTCACCCTGCTCGAAATGCTGGTGGCGATCGCCATCTTCGCGACTCTCAGCATGGGCGCCTATCAGGTGCTGCAGGGGGTGCTCACCAGCGACGAGGTAGCCAAGCGCAAGGAGGCCCGCCTCAACGAATTGCAGCTCGCCTTCACCCTGCTGGAGCGAGACATCACCCAGATGGTGCCGCGCAGCGGTCGCATCGAGGGGGAGAACAACAAGGTGCTGCTGGCGGCCTCCCGGTTCGGCCAGCAGAGCGATGACTGGGGCATGGCTTTTATGCGCAGCGGCTGGCTCAACCCAGATGGCATGCTGCCCCGCTCCCATCTGCAGCGGGTCGGCTGGCGCCTCAAGGATCAGAAGTTGGAGCGCCTGAGCTATCTCTATCCGGATCCGGTGATCGGCACCGAGCCGCGCATCCAGCCGGTGCTGGCGGGGGTCACGGCGTTTCGCCTCTACTTCTTCGACAAGGGCAACTGGAAAGAGGAGTGGACCCAGCGCAGCGTGCTGCCCCACGGGCTGGCAGTGGAGCTGGATCTGGAAGATTACGGCACCATTCGCCGCCAGTTCCTGATAGGTGCCGGTGGCCAGCGCGCCGAAGAGAACAGCCAGAGCAGCAACCCCGACCAAGGTGGCAACAACAACGGGAACAACGGCGGCAACGGCAATACCAATGGCGGTAATGGTGACAGCCAGAACGGAGGGGGCGCCAATGCGGGCTAATCTCGCCGCTCCCGGTCGCCAGCGCGGCATGGCGCTGCTGGTGGTGCTGCTGATCCTCTCGGTGATGGTGATCATCGCCAGCAATATGAGCGGCCGCCTGCAGCTTGAGCTGCGCCGCACCGCCAACATCACCACCGGCAAACAGGCGTGGTGGTACGCCCTCTCGGCAGAAGCGCTGGTGAGCAAGGTGCTGACGCAGGATTTCAAGGACAACCCCGAGGTGGTCAACCTCAGCCAGAACTGGGCCCGCAAGAACACTGTATTTCCGGTGGACGATGGCCAGCTCAAGGGCGAGGTGACCGACCTGCAATCCTGCTTCAACCTCAACAGCCTGAGCGTGGCCTCCAAGGGGGGGAGCGGCGAGGAGCTGGCGCAGCAGCCCTATCCGGTGCAAGTGTTTCGCGAACTGCTCAAGCAGCTGGTGATGGATGATTACGAGGCGGCCCAGCTCACCGATGCCATCCGCGACTGGACTGACAAGGATACGGTGCTGGTCTCCAGCCTTGGCGCCGAGGACGCCTATTACGAGGGGCTCAAGCCCCCCTATCTGACCGCCAATCAGTGGATGCTGGGCAAGGATGAGCTGCGGGCGGTGCGCGGGGTGACGGCCAGGGTCTATGCCAAACTGGCACCCTATGTCTGCACCCTGCCCAACGACAAGTTGAAGATCAATATCAATACCCTTGCCCCCCAGCGCCCCGAGCTGCTGGTCGCCCTCTATCTGGGTACTATCGGGCTGGATGACGCCAAGCGGGTGCTGAACGAGCGGCCACAGAAGGGGTGGAAAGAGAGCAAGCTGATGACGGACATGCTCGCTCCGGTCGATTCGGTGAAAGGACTGAAAGAGGCGCTGGTGGTGAAAAGCGACTTCTTCGAAGCCCGAGTCGTGGCCGAGGTCGGCGATAACCGGGCCTGGCTCGAAACCCTGTTCCAGCGGGGCAAGGATAATAAACTGGTGATGTTGCGCCGCCTCAGTAGTGGCGCCGAATAAACAGCGCATCTGCGGGCCCTCGCCCGCGGGTTCGAGAGATGTTGGATGCAGCCTGCGGGCTGCGCACCGGTTGCCAGGGCGCACAACGCCCTTTGCAAACCGGTATCGCAGGAGAGAGATGCGTGAGCGAAAGTCTGGTCATCCGACTGGGGACCAATAAACAACAACCCGTGGCCTGGCTGGTCTGGTCCGGTCAGGAGCAGGAGATCATCGCCTCCGGCACCCTACCTTCGGCCGATGCCCTGAGCGAGCTGCAGGAGCGGGCCGGTGGCCGCCCCGTAGTCACCCTGGTGCCGGGCAGCGATCTGATCTTCCGGCGCGTCACCCTGCCGGGTCGCTACAACCGCCAGTCGGCGGCGGCCCTCCCCTATCTGCTGGAGGAGCAGATCGCCTCCGACGTGGACGAGCTCCATCTGGTGGTGCTGGCCCACGAAGGTCAACAGGTCGACCTGATGGCGGTGGATCGGCAGAAGATGGCCGAGTGGCTCGGCTGGCTCGATGCCGCTGGCCTCAAGAGCCTGCAACTGCTGCCCGATGTGCTGGCGCTGCCACAGGCCGCTGATGGCTGGTCAGCCCTGCAACTCGGCAGCGAGTGGCTGGTACGCCAGGGCCCCTGTCAGGGGATCGTCGCCGACGAACCGCTGCTGGCTATTTTGCTGGCGACTGAAGCGGAGCCGGTCACCATCCACAGCCACACCCCGGAGCCCGCCATTGCCGCCGCCAACTGGCAGGCGGCGGAGCCCGAACTCCCCATGCTGCTGCTGGCCAAAGGGGCCCTCACCTGCCGGGCCAACCTGCTGACCGGCCCCTATCGGCCGCAGACCGAATATGCCCGCTACTGGTTGCAGTGGCGCAAGGTAGCCATCACCGCCGGTCTGTTGGTGCTGGTGGCCCTCGGCCAGCGCGGGGTGCAGCTCTATCAGCTCACCGAGCAGGACAAGGCACTGAAAGCGGAGATCCGTGCCGTCTATACCCGCATCTTCCCGGGTGAGAGCCGCATCGTGAACGTGCGCAGCCAGATGAACCAGCATCTGCAACAGATGGGACAAGCCCCGCAAAACGGCGTGCTGCTGATGCTCACCGAGCTTGCCCCCACCTTTGCCGAAGTCCCCGGTCTGAAACCACAGGTGGTGCGCTTTGATGCCAGTCGCCGCGAGCTGAGGCTGCAGGTGACCGCCCCAGGCTTTGCCGAGATCGAGCGGTTCCGTGAGCTGGCTGGCAAGCAATTCGAGGTACAGCAAGGCGAGGTGCGCAGCACCGAGGGCAAGGTAGAGGGCGCACTGGTGCTCAAGGGTAAATCATCATGATGGAAAAATTGCAGAGCTGGTGGCACGGCATCACCGCACGGGAACAGCGGCTGGTGGTCGCAGGCAGCGTTCTGCTGCTGGTCGGTCTCTTCTACTGGAGCGTCTGGCAGCCCATCGCCAACCGCATCGCAGAGCGGGAGCGGCAGGTGCAGAACCAGCAGCAGACTCTCGCCTGGCTCAAGGAGAAGGGTGAAGAGGTGCTGGCCATGCAGGGTGGATCGGGTCGCCAGATCGACACCAGCGGCACCCTGGAAGGGGTGGTCAACCGCACCGCCTTCAACCACAAGATCAAGATTGCCCGGCTGCAACCCCAGGCGCAGGAGCTGCAAGTGTGGATCGACACGGTCCAGTTCGATGACTTGCTGCTCTGGCTCTCCACGCTGGTGGAGCAGCACGGTATTCAGGTTCAAATCATCGAGATCGCCCGCGAGGATCTGGCCCCGGGTCTGGTCAAGGTCAGACGTTTGCAGTTGAGTCGTCCCCAATGAAAAAACGCATCCTGATTGCCAGCCTGTTTCTGGCAGCCTACTTCGTCTTCCTGCTGGCGACCCTGCCCGCGGCGCTGGTGGCGCGCCATCTGCCGCTGCCTGCCAACGTTGCCAACCTGCTGAAACTGGAAGGGGTGAGCGGCACCCTCTGGAGTGGCCAGATCGCCCGACTGCAATATGCCAGCGAATCGGTGAACCAGCTGCGCTGGGATTTCAACGGCTGGTCGCTGCTGCGCTTCGCCCCCGAAGTGGCCATACGCTTTGGCGATCGCAACGGGCTGAACGGTCAGGGCGTTGTCGGCTGGAATGGCGCCGCCTTCGGCCGTGACCTGACCCTTAACGCCCCCGCTCCCTGGTTGCTGAGCCGGGTGCCGATACGCCTGCCGATCCCGCTTACCGTCACCGGTCAGCTGCAGCTCAAAGTGGAGCAGTTTGCCCAGGGCAACCCCTGGTGTGACAACCTCTACGGCAACCTCGACTGGTACAACGCCAGCGCCGATACCCCGGCGGGCAAGCTGGATCTGGCTGACCCCGAGCTGAAACTCACCTGCCTCGACTCCAAACTGGTGGCCGAACTCAAGCAGGGCTCGGATGCGGTGCAGACCATGGGTCGCCTCGAGCTGCAACCTAATGGCCAATACCTGTTCCAGGGCACCCTGAAACCGGGCCCGGCACTGCCACCGCAGATGCAACAGGGGCTTCCCTTCCTCGGCCAGCCCGACAGTCAGGGCCGCTTTCCCCTGCGCTATCAGGGGCGGATCTAACCCCTGCTGCGACAAGGCCCCGGAGTATTTTCGGGGCCTTTATTCGCTAATAACCTGCTCCTGTTACCAATATTTGTTTATCTCGCGGCGCAACGCTTCAGCAGTTGCCTGACCGCTTTCTGAGGCCAGTGCACGTCCGGCGATAAAGGTCTTGGCCCTAATCCCTTCAAACAGATGGATATCTTCCGGCACGATACCGCCGGTGATCGACAGTTCCAGCCCCAGCTCGGAGAGTGCCCGCATCTTGCTCAAATCGGCCTGCGTCCAGCTGACCCCGGCCAGCTCGGCATCCCGCGAACGGTGATAGATAGCCTGGGTGATCCCCATATCGGCCCACTGTTTGGCATCATCCAGCGTCCAGTTGCCATAGATCTCGATCTGGCTCTCCCCACCAAACTCGTCCGCGACTTTCTTGCAGGCAGCAATGGTAGCGACATGTGCGGCAGCCGATACCGTGATCCAGTCAGCTCCGGCCGAGAAGGCCATGTGAGCCAGAATGGCACCACCATCTGTGGTCTTCATATCACACACGATAATGTGATCAGGATGACGCTCGCGCATGGTACGTACCGCAGACATGCCTTCCGCAAAGGCCAGAATAGTGCCGACCTCGATCACCTCGACATAACCGGCAACGCGATCGGCAATATCCACGGCGGTAGCAAGATCGGTAGAATCCAGAGCAATCTGTAACATTGGTTTGGTCATACTATATTTCCTCAATTTAAAACCTTGGCTTAATTGATTGGCCCATTAATTTAAAGTCGATAAAGGGCCGTAACCTGATGTCACTAATATAAATAGATGGGTAATTTAAATAATGGGCCAACTAATTAACGCTGGCCGTAATAGGCATTCTCACCATGCTTTCTGAAGTAGTGTTTATCAGACAACTCCTGCGTAATATGGATGGCCGGGTTCAACGCTCTGGTTGCCAGCGCCATGGTAGCGACCTCCTCCAGCACCAGCGCATTGTGCACCGCATCCACCGCACTCTTGCCCCAGCAGAAGGGGGCATGACCGGTGATGACCACGCCTGGCAAGGCCTGCGGATCCAGATCCCGTCGCTGAAATTCTTCGACAATGACCTTGCCGGTATTTTTTTCATAATCAATGCGGATTTCATCTTCAGTCAGCGGACGGGTGCAGGGAATATCGCCATAGAAATAATCGGCATGGGTGGTACCCAAGGCGGGAATATCCATTCCTGCTTGCGCCCAAATAGTGCCATGACGGGAATGGGTGTGCACAATACCGGAAATGCCTTTAAACGCTTTATATAAAACCAGATGAGTTGCGGTGTCACTGGACGGGGATAAATGCCCATCAACGATCTGGCCTGCCAAATCAACTACCACGATATCGTCAACGGTCATATTGTCGTAAGAGACCCCCGATGGCTTGATGGCCACCACGCCTAGGCTGCGATCAATCTGGGATACATTGCCCCAGGTCAGGGTAACCAGACCGTACCGGGGCAACAGCAGGTTGGCCTCCAGTACCGCCTCTTTCAATGAGTTGTACATTTCGTTCTCCTGGGCCCCTTGCGGAACCCCGTTGGGTGCCTCAGACCACTTGCGCCAGCGCCTGATCAATGACGTTGAATACATCTGCCGTGCTTTGGCACGCTCGCAGCTTGTCGAGGTTGATCCCGCTCTCGCTGTTTTCATCCTCCAGCACCTGAGTCACCTCCATCAGCCCCTCCATGTGTTCATCCGAGGTGCTGCCCGCCAGCGTTACCAGCACGTCCACCGGCTCCTCTTCCCCTTCAAATTTCACCGGCGTGGTCAGGGTGACCAGTGCAAACGCCGTGCGATTGACTCCATCCTCCGGCCTCGCATGGGGCATCGCAAACTGGGGAGCAATCACGATATAGGGCCCCATTTTTTCAATGCTGCCGATGATCGCATCGTGGTAGCGAGACTCCACGGCACCGGAGCGGATCAGCATGTCAGTACCCAGCTTGATGGCACTGCGCCAGTCGCTGGCGGCCGAGTTGAGCAATACAGAGTTGTTTTCCATCAGAGATTGTTTGAATTTCATCTTGTTCTCCTTGCCCGCTGCCGAGTGCAGCGAGGCTCATCGGCTTAATTTGCAAAGTTGTTCTTGATGATGCCCAGCAGTTCATCACCAAACGAATTGGGGTTGAGCATGTTCTGTACGCCCAGCACGAATTTGCCCTCACCGGGGCTCATCTCACCGGCAAGATGCTTGGAAGAGACGATGATGTCGGTGGTCTGCAGCTTGGTTTTGTAATCAGCAACGGCGCAGGAGTCCATGACATGAGGCACACCACGCTGCTCGAGAAACTTGCCGATCTTCATCTTCATCATCATGGAGGAACCCTGACCGTTGCCGCATACCGCCAGGATCCGCACTGCATGCCCCCCTTTGGCACTCTCGACTGGCGAGGCTGGCAGATCGGTCTCATCTTCTGCCGCGGCGGCACTCGGGACGGCCATATCCTCTTCCATCCGCAGGGTGCGGGAAGCGAAGTACATATAGAGCCCGGCGCCAGCCAGTAACACCACGAAGAACAGGGAAGATAACGAGAGGCCCTGCATGATCACCGGGAATACCAGCGCCCAGTCAGCCATCCCCATCCAGCCATTGAAGCTGGTGCCATTGACAGCGAACAGGTGGATAGCCCAGGCAGAACCCAGTACCTCGATGATCCCCATGACGAAGCAGATCTTCATCACCGCTCGCCAGCCGCCAAAGTGGTTGGCGAACACCCCTATGGTGGCGTTGGAGAAGAACATGGGAATGAAGCCCGGGATAATCATGATGGGCGCCTGGAATGCCAGCAGGGCAAGCACAGCAAGGAACTGACCGATAGCCCCCCACATGAAGCCAAAGACCATGGCATTCGGCGAGTAGGCGTAGATAGCGGCGCAATCGATTGCCAGGACGGCGTTGGGAATGACCCGTTCGGAGATCCCCTTGAAGGCCTCGGAGAGTTCGGCAACGAACATCCGCACCCCCACCACGATGACCTGAATAGCGACCGCAAACTTGAGACCGGTCTCGAGAATGTAGATGGACCAGTGAGTCTGACCCGCCATCTGTTGCAGATTATCGAGGCCAAACGAGAGCAGGATGATACCGAAGAAGATGGTCATCACGATGGCGGTCGCCGTGATGCTGTCGTGGAAGATGTGCAGCCACTTTGGCAGCTTCAGGTGATCGACGCTCTCTTCTTTATTGCCCAGTTTCGGAGCCACCTTGGTGGCAATCCAGGAAGCGACCTGTTGCTGGTGGCCGATGGAGAACCCCGCCCCGCCTGTCACTTCCTGAGTAGGCTTGAACATGATGTTGGAGGAGATCCCCCAATAGAGCGCCATGATGACGGCGGAATAGAGGATGGTTTCCCACATCGAGGCCCCCATCACCATATAGAAGACCGCGATCAGACCTACCTGCTGAAACATTATGTGGCCGGTCAGCATGATGGTGCGGATCCCGGTATAGCGCCGCAGCAACACCAGCAGAATATTGAGGGCAAGGGCCAGCAATACAGCATATCCGACCCAGGAGTAGTTCTCTCCCATGGTTTCCATGGTCGCCATCATGGTGGTGTAGGGATCAATCACTGAACCGGTGAGGTGATGATATTCCGCAATTTTGTCCACCACCGGCTTGAAGCCTGCCACCAGCGTACTGGCGCCCACCTGCACCAGCATGAAACCGACGATGGTCTTCACAGTGCCCTTGACGACCGTCGTGCCATCCTGCTTGAGCAACAGGTAGCCAATACAGGTCACCAGCCCCAACAGCAGGGGTGCCTTGGTCATCACCTGACTGTAAAAGATGTAAAAAGCGTTGTAGAGGGTTTCCATATTTATGCTCCGTCCAGATGAGGACAACTCATGGCTATTGGATTGGTGCGGACATCTCACCATTCATATGGGCATTGCTTTACCTGACGCCCCGCGAGCAGATTCAACTGCCACCACTCACTATCAAATCCAAAATAATCATACATAATCACACCGTGATTTATTGTGATGAAGATCGAGGTCGAGAGAATCTCTTTTTTCCACCATCTGGATGTAAAATTTCGGTTAAAAGGGTACTCAAAGCTGCATGAAAGGATTCAATAAATCCATAAAAATAGGCAATAAATAAGTAAATCCAATAAATACAAACACTTAAAAATGTACTCATCTCTTGATTGTGATATGCCGCAATTAATCTCACAAAACAATCACCACAATCATTGATAATCACAATGACGGGTAATATAGTCACAACCAATCAAAGCAAATCACTGACTCGCAACCATGCAAGTCATGTCATCACCCGATGAATCACCACTGTGTGAACCATCCAAATCAGAAAGGTATGTGAGATGAGCAAGATTGAAGAAATCACCCGTGAATCGTGGATCCTCAGCACCTTCCCCGAGTGGGGTACCTGGCTGAATGAAGAGATTGAGCAGGAAGAGGTCAAACCGAATACCTTCGCCATGTGGTGGCTGGGTTGCACCGGTATCTGGCTGAAGTCTGCCGGCAATACCAACATCTCCATCGACTTCTGGTGCGGCACGGGCAAGCGAACCCATGGCAATCCCTACATGAACAAGCAGCACCAGATGATGCGGATGGGGGGCGTGCGCAAGCTGCAACCCAACCTGAGAACCTCACCTTTCGTGCTCGATCCGTTCGGGATTAAAGATATCGATGCAGTGCTCGCTACCCACGATCATGCCGACCATATCGACGTCAATGTGGCGGCTGCCGTGCTGCAAAACTGTGGTGAGCATGTGAAGTTCATCGGCCCGAAAGCCTGTGTCGACCTCTGGTTGCGCTGGGGGGTGCCTGCCGAGCGTTGCGTGGTAGCCCGCGTTGGTGACGAGATCCCGGTGGGCGATATCGTGATCCAGGTACTCGATGCCTTTGACCGTACCGCGCTGGTCACCCTGCCGGCGGGGGTCTCCTCCACCGACAAGAGCATTCTGGATGGCATGGATGATCGGGCAGTGAACTATCTGGTCAAGACATCCGGGGGCAACCTCTACCACTCGGGTGATTCTCACTACTCCAACTACTACGCCAAGCATGGCAATGACTACCAGATCGATGTGGCGCTGCTCTCTTATGGCGAGAACCCCCGCGGCGTGACTGACAAGATGACCTCATCAGACATCTTGCGGGCCGGGGAGTCCCTCAACACCAAGGTGGTGATCCCGTTCCACCACGATATCTGGGCCAACTTCCAAAGCGATCCCCGCGAGATCGAAGTGCTCTGGAACATGAAAAAGGATCGCCTCGGCTATCGCTTCAGCCCCTTCTTCTGGCAAGTCGGTGGCAAGTACACCTTCCCGACCGACCAGAGCAAGCTGCACTACCAGCACCCGCGCGGGTTCGATGACATCTTCATCGATGAGCCGGAGCTGCCTTACAAATCCTTCCTGTAAGCACGCCCTGTCATACGTCGGGTAATACGAGGGATGGTGATGGAGATGGGCCAGCAAAGCTGTCATCTCAATCACCCCCTCTATTACCCCCACCTCACCGGATAACAAGAAGATCAGACGATGCGCTATCACGCCCTGGCCCTCGATCTCGATGGCACCACCCTGACCAGTGCTCACACCATCATGCCGGCTGTCAAAGAGGCCATCATGAGGATCAAGGAGCAGGCCACCGTCATACTGGTCACCGGCAGACACCACACAGCCGCCCACCCCTATCACCACGAACTGGGGCTGACCACTCCCATCATCTGCTGCAACGGCACCTACGTTTACGACTACGACCGGCGCGCCGTGCTGGCAGAGAACGCCATTCCCCATGAACTGGCACAACGCTTTATCGCGCTGGCAAGGGAGCACAGGCTCAACCTCGTCATGTATGTCACTGACCGCATGGTCTACTCCGCTCATCAGCCGGTGCGTTACGTGGCGGCCCTACAGCAGTGGGCCAGCGGCTTTGCGCCGCCGATCCAGCCGCAGGTAGCCAGTGTTGACTCGTTTGAAGAGGAGCTGGCCAACAGCAGCCATGTCTGGAAGTTCGTGGCCGAGGGAGAGATCGCCGCCATTCAGGCCTTCTCACATCACCCCTGGGTACGCGAACACTTCAGTGGCGAGCAGTCATGGGCCAATCGGGTCGATTTTGCCCGCCGCGGCAACAGCAAGGGAGCGCGACTGCAGGATTATCTGGACCAGCAAGGGATCAGCCCGGCGCGACTGGTCGCCATCGGCGACAACCACAACGACACCTCCATGATCTGCCTCGCAGGGATGGGCATCGCCATGGCCAATGCCGAGCAGGAGGTCAAACAGATGGCCAACAGGGTCACCTGCGAGAGCAACGACGAGGGCGGGATCTTCGAGGTATTGAACCGCTATTTCCCTATCTGAATGCAGGAGCTTGTATGCACCACTTTGACCATGCCTTACGCCTCGGCCTTTATGAAAAAGCGATGCCCTCTGCACTGGAGTGGCAAGAGAAAATTCTGTCGGCCAAGGAGCTTGGCTTTGATTTCATCGAGATATCCATTGATGAATCAGATGAAAAACTGCAACGGCTCGATTGGTCAGATAGCGAAATCTATCGGCTCAGACGCCTGTGCGAGCAGCACAGCTTGCCGTTGCACTCCATGTGCCTGAGCGCCCATCGCCGCTTTCCGTTTGGTTCGCAGGATCCGGCCATCCGCGCACAGGCGGCCATCATCATGGAAAAAGCGATCAATCTGGCGTACAAGCTCGGCATTCGCTGCATCCAGCTGGCGGGCTATGACGTCTATTACGAACCGCAAAGCGATGAGACCCACCGCCACTTCATCGACGGGATGAAGGCGGCTGCCAAAATGGCAGAGCGGGCAGGCATCATGCTGGGTGTGGAGATCATGGATACCCCCTATCTCAACTCCCTCAGCAAATTCGAGGTGCTGAAAAAGCAGATCCCCTCCCCCTACTTCATGGCCTACCCGGATGTCGGCAATATCACCGGCTGGAACTATGACACCTGCACCGAGCTGCAATTGAGTGCAGACCATATCGTGCAGCTCCACCTCAAAGACACCCGCAAGGTAACGGCCAGTTGCAGCGGGCAGTTCCGTGATCTGGTCATTGGCGAAGGAGAGGTCGACTTTGCCGTCATTTTCCACACTCTGGCAAAAATCGGTTACAACGGCCCCCTGGTGCTGGAGATGTGGGCCAAGGATGAAGAGTGGGCCAGCAACCTGAAAACGGCCAAGGGGAGACTGGTCGAACACGCTCGGCAAGCCGGTCTGGCGATCGCCTGAACGCCCATTATCAGAAGAGTTAACAAGGTTGCTGTCATCGACACCTATGCGCGATATAATCACCACCCAATCAGATTCAATCATCATCAGGCATGATATGACAGAAGCACATCGCCATAACGCCATTTTGGAACTGCTCAATCAGAAACGTCATCTGTCGGTCAACAGCATAATGCAAGCCTTTGATATTTCTCCGGCCACTGCGCGCCGCGATATCAACAAGCTCAATGACTCCGGCAAGCTGCGCAAGGTGCGCAACGGGGCCGAAGCCCTGATGCAGGCCAGAAAGGCCCACTGGTCTCCTCTCGACAGCAATGAAAGCCTCAATCACAGCGAAAAGGTGCGCATCGCACAGGCAGCAGCAGCCCTGATCAAACCGGGGGAAAGCGCGGTCATCAACTGTGGCTCCACCGCCTTCGTGCTGGGTCAGGAGATCTGCGGACAAGATGTTCAGGTCATCACCAACTACTTCCCGCTCGCCAACTACCTGATCGAGAATGACCATGACGGCGTGGTGATCATCGGTGGTCAATACAACAAATCGCAATCCATCACCCTGGCACCGCAGGACGAGATCTCCTCCCTCTATGCCGGGCACTGGATGTTTACCAGCGGCAAGGGTGTCACCGCCGATGGTCTCTACAAGATGGATATGCTGACCGCCATGGCGGAGCAGAAGATGCTCAACCACGTCGGCCGACTGGTGGTACTGGCCGACAGCAGCAAGGTGGGACAACGGGCAGGTATGCTGTTTTGCGCCGCCAGCAAGATCGACATTCTGATCACCGGCAAGGATGCGGATAAAGAGGTTATCGAGCAGATCAAAGCCAAAAATGTGCAGGTCATTCTGGTCTAGGACATAAAGTGCCGGGGCGCTTTGTAGGCGCCTTCTTTCAAGACCATTTTCGGCCAGAAACCGTAGATACGAAAAAGCCCAAGCGATTGAATCGCTTGGGCTTTCTCTTTGAATATGGCGGAGGAGGTGGGATTTGAACCCACGGATGGTCGCCCATCGCCGGTTTTCAAGACCGGTGCATTCAGCCGCTCTGCCACCCCTCCGAACGGCGTGCATACTACGCTAAGCCCTTGTTCATATGCAATACATATTTCCTGTGGGATAGTGTGCGGGAGCAAAATGGCAGGTGGCTTGAAATTGTTCCTCGTCATCCCTATTTGTTCTACATACAATGCGTAAACATGCAGTAACAAACAGCGATCACGAGGCGGCTGCTCGCCGTCTCACCCGGACATCAAGAGGACACCCAAGATGGATACCCGTTCTATCTACACTGGCACCCAAAGTGCCGTACGCGATACCAACAAGGTGCTGCGTAACACCTATATGCTGCTCTCCCTCACTCTGGGCTTCTCTGCCGTGGTGGCGGGGGTCGCTACCGTGATGAACATGCCGCCGCTGCACTGGGCCGTGTTCCTGATCGGTGTCTACGGTCTGATGTTCCTGACCGAGAAGAATCGCAACAACGGCATGGGGCTGGTCTTCACCTTCGCCCTGACCGGTCTGCTGGGCTATAGCCTGGGCCCCATCATCAACATGTACATGAACAATGGTGGTGGCGAGATCGTGATGACCGCCCTTGGCGGCACCGCGCTCACCTTCTTCGGTCTGTCGGCCTATGCCCTGACTACCAAGCGTGACCTCTCTTTCATCGGCGGCATGCTGTTCGTCGGTTTCTGGGTACTGCTGGTGGCCATGATTGCCAACATCTTCCTGCAGATGAGCGCCCTGAGCCTGGCCCTGTCCGCCATGTTCATGCTGTTCTCTTCCGGTGCCATCCTGCTGACTACCCAGCAGATCGTGCGCGGCGGCGAGACCAACTACATCTCTGCCACCGTCACCCTGTATGTCTCCATCTACAACATCTTCCTGAGCCTGCTGAGCCTGCTTGGCGGCAACCGCAACTAATCAGAAACCCCGCTTCGGCGGGGTTTTTATTGGCTCCGATTTTTGTCAGGATAAGTTGTAAATCAAGGATATGAAGCGAAGTGGCCCTGATTTGGATCAGGGCCACTTCGCGCTTGGCGGGTTACTATCTCGCTCTCGTTTCGATCAAGGGTTTCACCTGTCTCATGCCGATGGATCTCTCTGGCCTGCTGCGCCGACTGCTGACCGATAGTCACATCTACTTCGCTCTCAAGGTGCTGCTGGCCATTCTCGGTCTGCTCGCCTTCACCCTGGCCACCGGCAATATCCAGCTCACCGTGCTGCTCTCCCTCGGGGTAGTGGCGGGCGCCATCGCCGAAACCGACGACAGCCTGTGGGGACGGCTCAAAAACCTCGCCATGACGCTGATTTGCTTCATGTTCGCGTCCCTGTGTGTGCAGTATCTCTACCCCACCCCCTGGCTGTTTGCCATCGGGCTGGCCAGCTCCACCTTTATCTTCGTGATGGTGGGGGCGCTCGGTGCCCGCTACGCCACCATCAGCTTCGGCTCGCTGCTGATCGCCATCTACACCATGCTGGGTGCCGCCAAGGCGCCGGATCTCTTCTACCAGCCGCTGGCGCTCGGCGCTGGCGCCCTCTGGTACGGGCTGGTCTCGTTTATCTGGCTCTGGCTGCTGCCCTACAAGACCCTGCACGAGCAACTGGCCCAGAGCTACTTCGCCCTTGGTCGCTACCTGCTGGAAAAATCCCGCTTCTTCCCGGCGGACGAGCACGGCGCCCAGGCCATTCGCCACAATCTGGCCCAGCTCAATATCAATCTGGTGAGCGCGCTAACCCTCACCAAATCGGCCCTCAACGCCCGCCTGAGCCGCCGCCATCCGGCGAGCCCCGAGCTTGCCAGCTTGCTGCGCCTCTACCTGCTGGCGCTGGAAATCCACGAGCGCGCCACCTCCAGCCACTACCCCTACAGCCGGCTGGAAGCAGAGCTCAAGCAGGGCATAGTACTGGAAGGATTTCAGGAGGTGTTCCTGCAGCTCTCCGAGGCGTGCCAGCGGCTGGGTTACGCCATTCTGGTGCACAAGCCCTACGCCCATAACAAGCGCATCCACTGGACGCTGGAGGCCCTTGGCGATCAGCTGGAGTTCACCAATCTCAAACAGCACTACCCGAAAACCCTGCTGACGCCGATGAAGTTCCTGCGCCGCAATCTGGCCAGCATCAACCAGCTGCTCGGCAGCGCCGAAGTGCTGCAAAACCCCGAGCAGCCGGAGCAGGAGCTGCCCGCGCTGGCGCGCCCGCCCCGCCTGCCGCTGCTGACCCAGCTCAAGCAGCACCTCACCTTGCACTCCATGGTGTTTCGCCACGCGCTGCGTTTGTCGCTTGGTCTGGTGATCGGCTACGGCATACTGCAAGCCTTTGATCTGGAAAAGGGCTACTGGATTTTGCTGACCGTGCTGTTTGTCTGCCAACCCAGCTACAGCGCCACCCGCCGCCGACTGGTGCAGCGGATGCTCGGCACCTTCGCCGGTATTCTGGTGGGCATTCCGGTGCTCTGGCTGTTCCCCGAGCTGCACGTCCAGCTGGTGGTGATGGGGCTCGCCGCCTTCCTGTTTTTCACTCAGGTGCGCAACAACTACAGCGCCGCGGTCTGCTTTATCACCCTCTACGTGCTGATGGCGTTCAACCTGCTCGATGGCATCGGCTTTGCCATTCTGGGGCCACGCTTGCTCGATACCCTGCTCGGCTGCCTGATCTCCTACGGGCTGGTGGCCTGGCTCTGGCCGGACTGGCAGTACAAGCGGCTGCCGGCCCTGATCGCCAACTCGCTGTCAGCCAACGCCCGCTACCTCTCGGCAGTGCTGGCGAGCCTCAAGCAGCAGCGGGACGAGTCCATCGACTATCGGGTGGCGCGCAAGAGCGCCCATCTGGCGGACAGCGAACTGGCCACAGCCTGGCAGAGCATGCTGGTGGAGCCGCAAAAGCGCCGCCGCTTCCTCGATCTCTGCTTTACCCTCACCTGGCGCAACCACGCCCTGCTCTCCTACATCTCGGCGCTGGGGGCCCATCGCGACAAGCTGGAGGCCATCAGCGGGCTGGATGAGGTGCGCCACCACATCTGCCACACCCTGGAGCAGGCCGCTGGCCATCTGGCAGGCAACCCCTCCAGCTCCATCGGTGGTCAGTGTCCGGTGATAAGTCCGGATAGCAGCGAGGAGCAGCTGATGCTGACCCAGCAGCTCAACCTGATCAGCGAGCTGGCGGATCAGCTGCTGCATCTGGCCAACGAGAGCCGGTTGCTCACCGGGGATCAAGGCGCTACCATGCCCGCCCAATCCTGATAGCCCCATTAGCGAGGAGCCCCCATGTCTGCGTCCGAAAAACATCAGCTGGAATTCAACGGCCAACTCATCGAGACCGATGCCAAGGGCTACCTGCTCAACAGCAACGACTGGAGCGAGGAGCTGGCGCTGGTGCTGGCCGCGCAGGAGGGGATCACGCTTGAGGAGCCGCACTGGGAAGTGGTGCGCTTTGTGCGCGCCTTCTATCTGGAGTTCAACACCTCCCCCGCCATCCGCGCGCTGGTCAAGGCGATGGAGAAGCAGTACGGTCCCGAGAAGGGCAACAGCCGTTATCTCTACAAGCTGTTCCCGGAAGGCCCAGCCAAGCAGGCGACCAAGATTGGCGGCCTGCCCAAACCGGTGAAGTGCATCTGATCCCATGCATCTCATCCCATAACAACGGGGGGCCGCAACTGCGGCCCCCGTTGTTTTTGGTGCGCAACCTTCGCGCACCTCCCATTCATATATTTCAGGCTTCCAGCCAGCCTTACCCCCGCTTGTCAGCCAGTACGACCAGCTGCTCCGCCAGCCGGTGACCGTGCAGGTAGGAGGCGATCAGCTCGCTATCTGCCTTGCCCGATTCAATCTGCTGATACCAGTTCTCCAGCATGGCGGCAAAGCCGCGCTGGGCCAGCGCCGGCTGCCAGTCGCTGGGGCCAAGCATCTCGGCCTGCTTGTCGCGGGCGATGATGCCACGGGTGCAGTTCTCAAGGTGCAGGGAGAGATTGTCGCCGTAGGCATCGATGCGCTCCTCGGTGATCCCGGCGCTGCGGTTCATGCTGCCGCTGATGGCGCGATCGCCGCTCTGCCAGCTGACGCTCACCCCGGCCAACAGGCTGCTGTCCTTCGTATCCGGTCGCAATACCGCATGAAAGTCGCCGCCCGGCACGCCGCCATAGAAGCAGAGGCTGTCGAGCACATGGATAAAGTCGTCGAACATAAAATCCCGCGCCTTGCCCGGCAGGGCGAAGCGGTGTTTCTGCCAGTTGAGCTCGGTGAGCGGCTGGGCCCGTGCCTCGGCCATGGCGGGCAGATAGCGGCGGTTAAAGCCGGTAAAGAGGGCGCAATCTTGCGCGATGGCGAGGTTGGCCAGCGCCTCGGCCTCGGCCAGATTGTCGCACAGGGGCTTGTCGACAAAGGTGGGGATCCCTGCCCGCAGGCACTGCTCGGCCAGCTCGCGGTGAACGGCGGTGGCGGCGTGGATCATCACGGCGTCGGGGCGGCTGGCCAGCATGGCCGCCACATCGGTAAAGCACTCGGCGACCCGATACTGGCGGGCCAGCTTTTCCAGCACCGATGGACTCCGGGTGCAGAGCAGCGGGGTGACCCGCTCATCGCTGGCAAGCAGCGGCAGATAGGCTTTTTGCGCGATATCCCCCAGACCAATCATGGCAATGCGCATCTCAACTCCTTTTCACTCGATAACGGGACAAGCGGATAACTGCCCGCACCATCGCAGGATTTGTCCCGCAGATCCAGCCTGCCGTTAGCGCACTGGCTGGCGTGTGCAGCTCTGTGCAAACAGCGACGTTATCCGGGCATGGCAAGATCGCAGACCGACTTGATCACCTCGGCCAGCCACTCGATGGCGAGATTGCCCTGACTTTTGCGATGTCTGCCGACCACCACCTCGAACTGCTGCGGCGCCCCGGCCAGCTCCAGCACGCGAAAATCGCCGAGGGCGGCGATGGCCGACGGAATGCAGGCCGCAACATCATTGACCGACATAAAGGCTTGCAGCGAGGTGTAACAGGGGAGCGTCGCCACCGCCGCGCTGGCAACCTGCTGCGGGCTCATCTGCCCTTCGAAATTGCCGACGCTGTTGGCGAACTGCACAAAGGGGATGGCCGCCAGATCCTGCGGGGCATTGTCCGGAAGATATCGAGAGTCGCGGCGCAGCACGCAGCAGTAGTGATCCCGGCGCAGGGTGGCGCGCAGCAACCCCGGGTCGAGATAGGCATCAAAGCCAATCACCAGATCGACCTCGCCGCTGGCCAGCGCCTCTAGATGCTGCTCGGCCTGAAAGTCCACCACATCGAGCCGGATGGAGGGTGCCTGAGTGCGCAGAGCGCTCGCCAACCTTGGGATAATGGCGAGCTGGGCATATTCGTTGGCCATCACCCTGAAGGTGCGCTGGCTGCTGGCGGGGTCGAAGGGGGCAGCTACAAAGACCCCGTCGATATCGGCCAGGATCTGCTCAAACCTGGCGGCCAGCTCGCAGGCGTAATCGGTCGGCTGCAACCCGGCGCTCTGGCGGATAAACAGCTCGGCGGGAAAGGCGTCGCGCAGCTTTTTCAGATGACTGCTTACCCCCTGCTGGGAGATCTCCAGCAGCTCGGCCACCCGCGATACACTCTTGTATCTGACCAGCAGCACCAGCACCCGCATCTGCCTGATATCGATCTTCTCCACCCTAACCTCACCAATTTCAGTTGTATCACATACAAACCACCCATGATTTACATTGTATCAGTGGCTCTCTAACCTTGCAGCTCTTCCAGCAAAGCGAGGTTAACGATGAAAACAGTCATTCTGATTGGTGCTCAGGGGAAAATGGGGCAAGCCGCCCTCAGTGGTCTGGGCAAGCACAAGGTGATCACCGCCAGCCGCTCCGGCGAGGGGTGTGATTTTCAGGTGGATATCACCAGCAGAGAGTCTATCGAGCGGCTCTACCAAAACGTGGGCTCCTTCGATGCGGTGGTCAATACCGCCGGCTATTGCGAATACGCCTCCTTTGGCGAGATGAGCGACGAGCAGTGGCAAACCACCATCCAGAGCAAGCTGATGGGGCAGATCAATCTGGTCAATATCGGCCTCAACTACATCAATCAGGGGGGCTCCTTCACCCTGATCTCCGGCATCCTCAATATCAAGCCGATCCCGCTGGCCATTGCCGATGCCACCACCAGCGGCGCCATCGATACCTTTGTCCAGTGCGTGGCCCACGAGCTGCCCCGCGGCATTCGCATCAATGTGGTCAACCCGACCGTACTGGAAGAGGCGTGGGACGTATATGGCGAGATGATGCCGGGCTTCCAGCCGGTGCCGGGCGCTTTGGTCGGCAAGGCGTTTGAGCGCTCCGTCGATGGCTTTATTAGCGGTCAGGTGCTCTATGTCGATGCCTGATCCGGTTCAGGCCTGACCCACTCACTGCCTTTGTAATTCCTTGTCGATGTTTTTCCTCTTCCCCGAAAGCGCTCTGCTCTCGGGGCTTTTTGCATGGAGGAACCGGAGTAGCGACAAAATATGATTTCATTTCGACGGCGGCACACAGATTTATGTCATCCGGGTCACTGTCAGAGTGGCCTCGTTTGGCTTACTATGGCGCTCTTCTCCCTGTTGCTGTGCAAAGGGCTGTTGCAGACTATTTGCCAGAATGGATTACCGCTGACCAACGCCCTGTTTGGCCGCTGCTTATTGGCGCGGCCACTATTGCCTGTGCGCTATCGGCACTTATAAAACGCGTTATTTATGGATGTATAACGATGAAATCATCAATTGCAGTCAAAGCCCTGTCGCCCTATATATTCGCAATATTGTCAGTTGGACTGATGTCCAGCGGATATCATGCGCTGCCGATTTATTGCGGCCTGGCTATTGTCGTCTATCCGGTGCTGGTTGCCATGCTGGCGGACGAGTGGGAAAAACAGGGATTTGTCTATCGCGAATCGACCCAGGTCGAGGTTGATGTCAATGTGCGCGGGATCCTTATCAAAGAGCAGAGACGGCATCTGGAGAATCTCTATTTTATCTCGCCGGACGTGATGCAGACCAAACTAACCAGCCTCGCCCGCCTCAAACTGTTGTTCTGCGGCACCATGTTTGCCGTGTCACTCTATGAACTCACGCAGCAAGCCGAGGCACAATTTGCCCTGCCCACCGTCAATCTGATGGATATCAATCTGCTGGATATATCCGGCCTGATGCTCGGCCTTGGTGGGGTACTGTTTCTCGGCCACTGCGCGAGAAAAAGCCTCTCTCTCTATGGGACCTGTCGCCATAAAAACTATCTGGTGCAGAGTCATAACGAACCCGGCGTCCAGCTCTATAGCGCAGCCATTTCTACCAAGGCGGCAAACCTGCAAGTGACCCATACCCGCATGTTCGATGCCTTATTGGCGTGGTATTAAGCAACCCTTAATTGGCAACCTTTAATTGCCTCCCCTTTGGATCAAGATGGCGGGGCAGGAGGTAAGACAATAAGGCCCCATCCCAACAGTGCTCACTGACCACTCAGCCGTGACAGGCGCAGTGGTTGGTTGAGCCTCTATTGCCCTCCCTATAGCCATCCTCTGCCCCTCCCCTTGCTTACTGCTTTATCAGAAGTCATCAGCCTGTCATCTGGCTGACATCCCGCGGTCATTTTCAAGTCATAGAGTTTTTCACTTATTTTTCATATGGATAGATAAGGAACATCATGACTTTCCCGCGCTCTTCTTACGTGGCTTTGGCCGTCTCGCTGGTCTTGCTTGGCGGCTGCCAGTCAGAGAACGAATCGTCTGCCGACAGCCAGGGCAAAACCGCCTACCAATACAGCACCAAAGCTGTCTACAGCCCGCAGCAGCAGGCGGAGAGCTACGAGCCAGCGCCTCAGGGGTTCAGCCCGGTCTTTACCGAGATGGTGGCGCGCCACGGCTCGCGCTCCCTCTCCAGCCCGAAATATGACGTGCTGACCAAGCTGGTATGGGAAGAGGCGCAGCGTCAGGGGGCGCTCACCCCCCTCGGGCAGGGGCTGGGAGGCAAGGTGGATCTGGTGACGGCCGCCAACCAGAAACTGGGCTATGGCCTGCTCTCGGCGCTGGGCAAGGAGGAGCACGCCAATCTCGCCACCCGGCTGGCGGCGCGGCTGCCGACCCTGCTCAACAGCAGCGAGCCCCACTGCATCAAGGTGGTCACCTCGGGCAAGGACAGGGCCAACGAAAGCGCCTTCTACTTTATGGAGAGTCTCAAGCGCAACGTGAGCTATGTCAGCGACTCGGCGCAGTGCTACCTCACGCAGGATGACCCCTCGAAGATCGACAAAAAGCTGGTCAACAAGTTCGAGCTCTACTTCCACAAGACCACGCCCGAGGGGGATTACGCCCGCTACCTGCCCGCCTATGAGAGCTATCAGCGCTTTATCGGCGACGAAGATGCCGGAATCGCCCCGGCTCCCGAGCTGGCCAGGGCGCTGGATCAGCTTAAAAACCTGAGCAAGACCAAAGAGATGGCCCGCAGCATGCTGGAGCGTATCTACAGCAAGGGGTTTGTCGACTATCTGGCGGGCGGCGTCGAGTTTGTCGCCGTCAACCCGGAAGATGGCGGCATGACCTATGTGCGCGACGAAGTGGATGCCGCCCTGATGCTCTACAACCTCTTTATCATCGGCCCCGGCATGATCCGCGAAGCGCAGGCTCAGGGTAGCGAGCTCTGGGCGCTGGAGCAGTTCCTGACCCCGGAGGAGTCTGCCTGGTTCTCCTACCTTTCCGATGCGGAAGATTTCTACGAGAAGGGGCCGAGCTTTGCCAACCAGAGCGCCCCCTACGCCATTGCCCAGCCGCTGCTCGACGGCCTGTTTGGCGAGGTGCAACGTCAAGTGGTGGAAGGCGAGCAGAGCCGACGGGCCACCCTGCGCTTTGCCCACGCCGAAGCCATTATCCCCCTCGCCGCCCTGATGAAGCTGGAAGGAAGCCGTCAAGGAGCCAGCCCGGATCAGCTGTTCAGCCAGCAGAACAACGAGTGGCGCGGCGGCTGGGTCTCCCCCTATACCGCCAATATTCAGTGGGATATCTATCAGAACGGGCAGCGGCAGGTGCTGGTCAAGATGCTCTACAACGAAAAAGAGATCGCCTTTAAAACAGGCTGCCAGCCCTACCAAAGCGGCAGCCACTACTACGACTTCGAGGAGCTCAAGCGCTGCTACGGCTATAACGGCTAACCCCAAACACGCCGGATATGGCAATCACAAGGGGCGACCAGCAGGTCGCCCCTATTCACTCCCCTTCCCTGCTTGCCAGAGATGAATATGGCTATAAAGCCGCCTTCCGGCTCCATTTGCTGATCAAGCGCAAAAAATGATTAATTTCTGACAATTGAGTCACTTAAAGGCTCGCGTAGTAAACCTTGCTTGGCTTAACATCCCCATACGGTGCTTATTAATCAGCAATTGGTACCAGCCCTGCTGGTTAATTGAGCATTGTAAAATGCTGTAATCCACGGGCATTAGCGTGGGACTCGCTAGCATTATTCCTGCTCAGAAGGGTGGGTATCTCAGGTTTTATCTTTTCATATGACAATAGGTTACAGAAACAAGTGGTAAGGAGGATGGTTTGGCAAGGCGGGGTAGTCTTTTAAGTTTATCTATCAAAGTTGCTAAGGCAATTGACAGAGCCGGTAAGCAGGCTGCTAGGGAATCAGCGCGTAGACAAAAGTCTGCCGAACGCGAAAATGCCAGAGCAGAAAGAGAATATCAAAAATTTTTAAGAGAACAGGAACGAGATGCAATTCGTGCTGAAAGGGAAAAATTTGCACTGGCTAAAAAAGCTGAAAAATTGAGTATTGCTCAGGCAAAGGAAAGATTAAAAGATGAACTTTCTGATGCCCAAGACGAATATGAAGACAGATGCTTAGAGCGTGCGACTCTACGCCAACAATTTATCAGTTTACAACTAAGGTAGAAAAATGGAACACATGCTTTTAGCCATTATCATTGGTGCAATTGCAGCCATATTGATTGGCTATTTCATTCTCAAATTAAAACATAACAAGGAGCTTGCTAAATATAAGGCTGATGTTGATGCTAAGCTTGGCGAGCATACAAGTCTTGAGACAGAGTTGTCGCAATTAAAAGAGAGCCTTACATCGCTAAAAAGTGATTTATATAACGATACAAAAGAACTAGAGCAGGTCAGAATTGAGACGGAAGAGCTGAGGGCACTTAAAGCAGATGAAGCCCAGCTTTTAGAAAGAATCAGAGAAGCAACTGAACAAAATAACAAACAGAATGAGGAAAAGGATCGGCTTTCATTAGAAATAACAAAGCTCAATGTTGATGTGAAAAATCTGATGGGAATGCTTGACCTATACTCTCGATTGGACGAATTCACGTCTGTTGGGCATTTTGAAAATCCAGAGTATCTCTATGAAACATCAGCTAGATTTTCAGAAGAAATAAAATACATCCGAAGCCAACAAAAAGATCTAATTAGAGATAAAAATGCGATAACGTATCCTGTCACTCTGATCATTGCTAATGACAAATCATTAAACAAAAAGATTCTCGATGGTCAAATAAAGCTAATGCTAGCGGCATTTAATATTGAGTGTGATTTCTTGATTGGGAAGGTGAGTCCTAGTAACTTCGCCCGAACCTTGCAGAGAATAGAAAGTCTTGCCAACACAATAGAAAAGTCAGCAGCAACATTGAAGTGTGGCTTTAATATTAGTTATGTAGAATTGAAATTTGAAGAGTGCAAGCTTCAGTATCAATACACCTTGAAAAAACAAGAAGAGGCTGATGAGCAAAGAATCATAAAAGAACAGATCCGCGAAGAACAGCGTGCAATTAAAGAATATGAGCGAGCTATTGCTGAGGCTGAAAAGGAAGAGCGTATCTATAGGGATCTATTGAGCAAGGCTCGAGAAGAATTGTTGAAAACCTCTGAAAGCGAAAGGGCATTTGCAGAGCAGAGAATAGCTGAGCTTGAACAACAGCTACTTGAGGCAGAGATGAAAGAGGCTCGAGCCAAAAGCATGGCTGAACAAACTCGTAAAGGCCATGTATACGTCATCAGTAATATTGGTTCATTTGGTGAGGATATCTATAAGATTGGCTTAACTAGGAGACTAGATCCGATGGATAGAGTTAAAGAGTTAGGTGATGCTAGTGTGCCATTTTCTTTTGATGTTCATGCTATGATTTATTCCGATGATGCTCCGGCGTTGGAGGCAGCTTTACATCGTGAATTTAGAGCTCATCGAGTGAATGCAGTAAATCTGAGGAAAGAATTCTTCCAAGTAGACTTGTTGTCGATAAAGGATGCTGTGGATACTATTGTTGATATTGATAGTGAGTTTAAATTAACAGCATTGGCAGAAGAGTATTATGAGAGCTTGCGCCTTCAAACTGTTGAGCTGGTTGCTTAATGCAGTAGTTTAATAATTAACTTACATTACATGTTAATAATTCACAATCATTCTTTTTAATATATAAAAATAATAATGACATTAATTTTTAAACTAATAAAGGCGACCATCTGGTCGCCTTTTTATTTGTATTGCTTTCCAATCCGGAAATATCACCGCGCCGGTCGCTTGGCACCATTGCCTTTAGCCGCAGGCTTGCCGCCCTGAGCAGCGGGTTTGGCGCCCGGCTTGGCAGAACCAGCGCGGGTCGGCGCTTTGCCCTTATGGGCGGGTTTTCCGGCAGGTTTGCTCTTACCCGCATTCTGGCCCGCACTCTTGCCTTCGCCCTGTGCGACCGGTTTGCCATTAGCCGCCCCTTTCTGCAGCTGGGAACCCACCGGTTTGCCGCCCGTCGACTTGTTGCCTGTTCCATTGCCACGCTGATGAGCAATGTTACTGTGGCGAGTCAGGGCAGGTTTCATGCCCTTGCCAGTGGCGGCGCGCTCGTTGCGCCGCTCATTCCTACCTTCTGCAGGCACCAGACAACCCGGGCCGTTGCCAATCAGGTGGCCCTTGCCCATGGCGAGCAGGGCTTCACGGATCATCGGCCAGCCAGCGGGGTCGTGGTAGCGCAGCAGCGCCTTGTGCAGGCGGCGACGGCGCTCGCCCTTGGCGACAAACACATCGCCACCGGTGCGGCTCACCTTGTTTAACGGGTTTTTCTCCGTGTAATACATGGTGGTGGCGTTGGCGAGCGGCGACGGGTAGAAGTTCTGCACCTGATCGAGCTTGAAGCGGTTCTCTTTGACCCAGAGCGCCAGATTGATCATGTCTTCATCGGTGGTGCCCGGGTGGGCGGAGATAAAGTAGGGGATCAGGTACTGCTGCTTGCCCGCCTCTTTGGAGTATTTGTCGAACAACTCCTTGAACTGGTAGTAGCTGCCCATGCCCGGCTTCATCATCTTGGAGAGCGGCCCCTCCTCGGTGTGTTCCGGCGCGATCTTGAGGTAGCCGCCGACGTGGTACTTGGCCAGCTCCTTGATATAGCGGGGATCTTCCACCGCGATGTCGTAACGCACGCCGGAGGCGATGAGGATCTTCTTGATCCCCTTGAGGTCGCGCGCCTTGCGATAGAGGTTGATGGTCGGGCTGTGGTCGGTGTCCATGTGCGGGCAGATGGTGGGCCAGACACAGGAGGCGCGACGGCAGGTCTGCTCGGCCTTGGGGCTCTTGCAGCGCAACTTGTACATGTTGGCGGTGGGGCCGCCGAGATCCGAGATGACGCCGGTAAAGCCCGGCACCTTGTCACGGATATCTTCGATTTCTTTCAAGATCGACTCTTCCGAGCGGCTCTGGATGATGCGCCCTTCGTGCTCGGTGATGGAGCAAAAGGAGCAGCCGCCAAAGCAGCCGCGCATGATGTTGACCGAGGTCTTGATCATCTCGAAGGCGGGGATCTTCTCGTTGCCATAGGCCGGGTGCGGCACTCGCTGGTAGGGCAGGCCGAATACGCCGTCCATCTCCTCGGTTTCCAGCGGGAAGGCGGGCGGGTTGACCCAGACGATGCGATCACCGTGAGCCTGCGACAGGGCGCGGGCACAGCCGGGGTTGGTCTCGTGGTGCAAAATGCGCGAGGCGTGGGCGTAGAGCACCTTGTCCTCTTTCACCCGCTCGAACGCCGGCAGCTTCACATAGGTTTTTTCCCACGGCTTGGGCTTGGGCGGCTGCACCAGCACGGGTTGGGCTTCCTGCGCGGCAGGAGCAGAGTCGGTGGCATCATCCGAGCATGGGGCCCCTTCCATATAGGGGTTCATGATGGGATCGATGCGGCCAATCTGGTCGAGCTTGCTCGAATCCACCCCTTTCCAGCCCGGCAACGGCTCCTTGCGGATGACAGCTGTGCCGCGAATATCCTGCATGGTCTCGATGCTCTCCCCCGCTGCGATGCGGTGGGCCACTTCCACCAGCGGCCGCTCAGCGTTGCCGTAGATCAGGATATCGGCCTTGGCATCGAGCAGGATGGAGCGGCGGATGGTCTCGGACCAGTAGTCGTAGTGGGCGATACGGCGTAAGGATGCCTCGATGCCGCCGATTACGACCGGCACCTCCTTGAAGGCCTCCTTGCAGCGCTGGGTATAGACCAGGGTGGCGCGATCCGGCCGCTTGCCGCCCACATCCCCCGGGGTGTAGGCGTCGTCGTGGCGCAGCTTCTTGTCGGAGGTGTAGCGGTTGATCATGGAGTCCATGTTGCCCGCGGTCACCCCGAAGAAGAGGTTCGGTTTGCCCAGACGCATAAAGTCATCCTTCGATGACCAGTCCGGCTGGGCGATGATGCCGACCCGAAAGCCCTGCGCTTCGAGCATGCGGCCGATGACCGCCATGCCGAAGCTCGGGTGATCCACATAGGCATCCCCCGTCACCAGAATGACGTCGCAGCTGTCCCAACCGAGCTTGTCCATCTCTTTGCGGGACATGGGCAGGAAGGGCGCCGTGCCGTAGCACTCGGCCCAATAGCGGGGATAGGAGAAAAGGTTGGGTACCGGCTGCATTTTGAACACCTGGAAAAATTCGGGTCGCGCATTATACCGGTTGCGGCCAAGGGGGGCGATGGCTTTTTGTCCCTATAGATCCCGCGGAATAGGCCGCCGCCCGCAATAGCAAGGGCGCCCGCAGGCGCCCTTGTGATGATGAGGCTGATAACCGGCCCCCGCTTGGGTTCTGATCAGGGTTCTGATCAGGATACTGGTCAGAGCGCCGGAGGATGCGACTCCCCTGCCCCTTTGGCGGCCAGCGCTTCGTCTACCTGCTGATCCCGCGCCCCTGTCATGCCAGCGTGACGGGCGATCAGATGGTAGATGGCGGGCACCACCAGCAGGGTAACCAGGGTTGCCAGCGACAATCCGAAGAAGACCACGGTTCCCACCGCCATCCGGCTCTCGTAGCCTGCCCCCATGGAGAGCATCAGCGGCACAGCGCCGATAATGGCGGTGAGCGAAGTCATCAGGATGGGGCGCAGACGGCGCACCGAGCCTGCGATGATCGCCTCCTCGAACCCTTCCCCGCGCTGGCGCAGCTGGTTAATGAACTCGACGATGAGGATGCCGTTCTTGGTCACCATGCCGATCAGCATGATCATGCCGATCTGGCTGTAGATGCTCATCTCCTGCCCCGTCAGCCAGAGGCCAAGCAGGCCGCCGAAGATGCCGAGTGGCACCGTCACCATCACCACCGCCGGGGTCAGGGTGCTCTCGAACTGGGCCACCAGCACCAGATAGACCACCAGCAGGGCGAGGCCAAAGACCAGCACCATCTCCCCCTGATTGTCGCGGTAATCCTTGGAATCACCGGCGTAATCCACCGTCATGCCGGTGGGCAGGTTGGCGTTGGCCCAGCCATCGAGGAAATCGAGGGCCTCACCCAGGGTGTGGTCGGGGTGCACATCGGCGGTCAGGGTAATCGCTTTTTGCCGCTGGTAGTGGTTGAGGCGGTTGGCGGTCGCCACCTGCTTGACGGTGGCCAGAGTCGAGAGACTGACCATCTCGCCGTTGGCCGCCTTCAGATAGATGCGGCCGAGATCCGAGATGCCGTTGAACTCGGTCTGGTTGCCGCGCAGGTAGACGTCATACTCCTCGCCCCTGTCCACATAGGTGGTCTTGCTCGCCCCGCCCAGCAAGGTCTGCAAGCTGTTGACCACGGTGGAGACCGGAATGCCGAGCTGGCTGGCGCTGTCACGATTGATGGTCACCTGCAGCTCGGGGGTCTTCTCGGCGTAGTCGAGATCCGGGCTCAGCATCAGGCCGCTGCCCTGCGCCGCCTGTTGCAGCGCCAACCCTTGCTGGTAGAGCTCGGCATAGTCGTTGCCCTGCAGCACGAACTGCACCGGCGCGGTTGAGCCGCCGCGAAAACCGGGCTGGAAGGTGCGGATCATCACATCGGGAATGCCGGAGAGCTTGGCACCCAGCGAGCGGGAGAACTCGGTGGCGGTGACGTCGCGCTCGGCCCAGTCGGTGAGCTGGATGATCACCATACCGGTCTGATCGCCGCCACGGCCAAAGGCGGGGGTACTGAAGCTCAGCGCCTGCACCACCCCTTTGCCCAGCATCTGCATGATGGCGGACTCCACCTGCTGCATGTTGCGCTTCATCCGCTCGATGCTGGTCCCCTCTGCCCCCTTGACGAAGACATAGATGACGCCGCGATCCTCGGTCGGGGTAAGGCTGGTCGGCAGCTGGGTAAAGAGGGCACCGATACCGCCCAGACAGAGCAGCAGCACCAGCGGCGTCCAGCGGGAGCGGCGCAGCACCCACGCCAGCAGGTGGCGATAGTGCCCCTCCAGCCAGCCGAGCCCGCGATCGAGCCCGGCGGTGAGTCGGTTCGGTTTATCCAGCGGGCGCATCAACCAGGAGCCCATGGCCGGAGTCAGGGTCAGCGCCACCAGCGAGGAGCAGAGCACCGCAAGCGAAAGCAATATCGCAAACTCGGTAAAGAGCCGCCCCACCATGCCATCCATAAAGGCGATGGGGACAAACACCATCACCAGCACGGCGGTGGTGGCGATGACCGCAAAGCCCACCTCGCGGGTGCCGTGCCAGGCGGCCAGCAGCGGCGGTTCACCCCGCTGCAGATGGTGGTGGATATTCTCCACCACCACGATGGCGTCATCCACCACCAAGCCGATGGCGAGGATCAGCGCCAGGAGGGTGATGAGGTTGATGGAAAAGCCGAAATACCAGGCGCCGATAAAGGCGGAGATGAGTGACACCGGCACCGTAATGGCCGGGATCAGCGTGGTGCGCCCCTGCCCGAGGAACAGATAGAGCACCGCCACCACCAGCACGGCGCAGATGGCCAGGGTCTCGTACACCTCGTCGATGGCCTGCTTGATAAAGATGGTGGAGTCGTAATCCACCTCGAGCTTGGCCCCCTCCGGCAGGAAGCGCTGCATCTCGCCGAGTTTCTTCTCGATCCCCTGCGCCACCGCCAGCGGGTTGGCGGTGGACTGGGCGACGATGCCGATACCCAGACTCTCTTTGCCGTTGCGCTGATAGGCGCTGTCTTCGTTCTTGGCTCCCACCTCCACGTCGGCGATATCGGCCAGATAGACGCTCTGGCCGTTGGCGGCTGTGGTGACTTGCAGCTGCTGGAAATCTTCCGCTGTGTGGTAGAGACGGGCGATCTGCACCGCCATGGTCATGGAGTTGTTGCGGATCTCGCCACCCGGCAGCTCGATGTTCTCCCGCTTGAGGGCCTCTTCCACATCGCTCACCGTGATGCCACGGGCCGCCATATCCGCAGGCCGCAGCCGTACATACATCACCTGGGTGAGATCGCCGGAGAGCGCCACTTCGCTCACGCCGTCCACCAGACTCAGGGGGTCGACCAACACGCGGTTGGCGTAGTCGGTCATGGCGGTGCGATCCATCTGGCTGCTGCTGAAGTTGAGCCAGATCGCCACATCGCCGTTGCCGCTGTCCTTGGTCACCAGCGGCTCGTCCACATCATCAGGCAGCCGGGGCCGCGCGCGAGAAAGAGCATCGCGCACATCGGAGATCCCCTCCACCATGTTCCAGCCGAGCTTGAACTCGACGGTGATCATCGAGCGCCCCTTGCGGGTCATGGAGTTGATGTTCTTGATGCCGCTGATGCCGCTGAGCTGATCCTCGATGGGCTTGGTGACCTGACTCTCCATCACCGCGGGGGCGGCCCCCTCATAGGTGGTGGTGATGGAGACCGACGGGATCTGCACATCGGGCATCTCCCGCACCGTCAATTTGCTGAAGGCGACCAGACCGAACACGGTGAGCAGGGCGCTGAGCACCACCGCCACCAGCGGGCGGCGAACTGAGATATCGGAGAGCCACATCAGCCGTTCACCTCGGCCAGGTCACGCACCTGCACCCCATCACGCAGATTGACCAGCCCCTCGACCACGATGCGATCACCGACCTTGAGCCCCTCGGTGACCCAGACGGTCTCCCCTTCGGTCTCGCCAAGCACCACAGGCACCCGCTTGACCCGGCCATCGGCCTCGAGACGGTAAACAAAACGCTGCTCACCGGCGTACTCCACCGACTGGGCGGGGATCAGGGTGAGCTGCTGGGCAGGCAGTGCCAGCTCCACATTGAGCAACATGCCCGGGCGCAACTGACCGTTGCCATTGGGGATCATCACCCGCGCCTTGATGTTCTGGGTATCGTTGGAGACGCGGCTGTCGAGGGTGGTCAGGGTGCCGTTGAATTGCTGACCCGGCCAGGCAGTGCTGGTGGCGGTAACCGCCATGCCCGGGCGCAGCAGGGAGAGATAACGCTCCGGCACCGCCAGATCGAGGCGCAGTTTGTCGAGTTCATCGAGATGCAGCAGGGTATCGCCGCTGTTGACCAGCGCCCCTTCGCTCAAGTCAATCAGGCTCACGGTACCGGCAAAGGGCGCCTGCAAGGTACGCAGGGAGAGCTCGTAGCGGGCGGCATCGAGGCGTGCCTGCACCTGGGCCACGGTGGCCTCCTGCCCCTCCAGCTCGGATTGGGTCACGGCGCCACGGGCCACCAGCTTGCGCATATCACTCAGCTTACGGTTCTCGTCGCGCAGACTGGCGCTCTGCTCGGCCAGCTCCGCCTGCTGCTTGCCCGCATCGAGCGCGATAAGGGTCTCCCCCTTCGCCACGCTCTGACCAGATTGCACCGCAATCTTGACGATGCGACCGGTCACTTCGGGGCTGATGATGACAGAGCGATTGGCTGCCAGCTTGCCCACCAGCTTGAGGGTCGGCTCGGCCAGACTCTGCTTGACGGTTTGAGTGCGGATATTGACCTGTCTGGTCGGTGCTTTGGCGGCGGGTTCGCTGTGACGCAGCGCCCAGACGCCGGCAACCACGATTAGAAGAAGGCCCAAGCCGAGCCAGATACGCATTTTCATCGAACAGTCCATGAAGAGTGAGAGGGTAAATCCAGATTGGGGCCATTTTAGCCCCAGACTATGCCGTGACTATGTATAAATGTGACAAAACGTAACAAGAGCGGGATAAGCTCACTCTGTTTCAGGTCGCGCCGTTTGTTTTCACGCCACATCGCATACACTAACGACAATTTCCTTCGCAACCCGACTGACTGCCTATGCCCAAAATGTCTGACCACCGCTTCCTCACACGTCTGACCTGGCTCCTGTTTGCCGTGGTCATCCTGCTGATTGGTCTGACCTTGCGGCAAAGCCTGAAACAGATAGAACGCCTCTACCAGAGCGATACTCTCAACAGCGCCATCTACCTGCGGGATCGGTTCAAACAGACCGAAGTGTTTCTGGAGGCGATGCGCGGTCAAGCCGAAGAGCGACTGCGCAGCGATCCCCAGTCGGTGCTCACCCGCCAGCTCTATGGCCATATCGAGGCGCTGCCAGAGGGGCTGGCCCTCGACAAGCTCCCCGGGGATTTACCGGCCGGACTGGCGGGCAACCTCACCGGTGACGGCCCGCTGCCGCCCCCCGGCAGTGCGCGGGAGGCGCAACTTCATTTGGCCCTGAGCCTCTCGCCCTTGCTGGCCACTGCCAGCCAGCGCCTGGGCAGCGAGATCGCCTGGGCCTACTTCACCGGGGTGGACAACTTTATCTACCTCTATCCCTGGATCCCCTCCAGCCAGTTTCGTTTTGCCCGCAGCATCTATGACAAGCACTACTGGCAGGATGCGCTGATGTCACCCAACCCCAGCCGGGACACCATTCTCTCCCGCCCCTACGAAGATTTTGCCGGACTGGGCACCATGGTCACCATGTCCCAGCCTCTCTACAAGGACGGCTCGCTGGTAGGGATGATCAGTATGGACATCCTGCTCTCACGCTTGCAATCGCAGCTCAATCAGCTGGCGCCAGCGCTGGGTGAGTATCTGCTGCTCAATCAGTACCATCAGGTGCTGGCCAGCAGCGCACACCAGCCTGTGGTTCCACAAGACTCCGAGCCGACCGACGAATACCAGTGGCAACAAGGGGCATTGCAGCTGACCATGGCCATCCCCGATACTCCATTGCGACTGGTGCACAACGTCACCCTGCTGCCGCTGGTGTGGGCCATGCTCTGCCAGTCCACGCCGACCCTGCTCGCCATCCTCTTTATGCTGCTGGCCGCCCTCTCCAACCTGAGATCCCATCGCCTCAACCAGCGGCTCAATTACCTCTCCTGCCACGATGCCCTCACCGGCGCCTTCAACCGCCACTATCTGGTGCTGCTGGAACAGGCGGGAGAGCTGTCCCGGTTGCAAGCGGGGATCCTGATGTTCGATGCGGATCACTTCAAACGGGTCAATGACAACTTCGGCCATGCCGTCGGCGATATCGTGCTGATCCGGCTGGTGCAGATCTGCCAGCAGCAGCTTAGACCCACTGATCGCCTGATCCGCTGGGGGGGCGAAGAGTTTCTGTTGCTGATTGGCCGCGCAGATGCAACGCAGCTCGGCGAGCTGGCGGAGCGGCTGAGAAAGGCGGTGGCGGATCACGACTGGGCCGCCATCGAATCCGGGCTGGAGGTCACCATCAGCCTCGGCTATCTGCCCCACCAGGAGAACCTTCCCCTGCACGAAGCGGTGCGCCGCGCCGATGTGGCGCTCTATCAGGCCAAGGCCAACGGTCGCAACCGCAGCGAAAGATGGCAGGGTGACGCCTCCTGACTCTCGGAGTAAGCTGAGCCCTCAACCCCTTTTTTGGAGGACTGTCGTGCCACGTAAACCCCGCGTAGGGCTCGCTCTCGGGAGCGGCGCCGCCAGAGGATGGGCCCATATCGGCGTCATCCGCGCCCTTGAACGCCTCGGCATCAAACCGGATTTGATCGCTGGCTGCTCCATCGGCAGCTTTGTCGGTGCCGCCTATGCCGCCGGAGAACTGGATCGGCTGGAAACCTGGGTGCGCGGCTTTACCCGCCTGCAGGTGGTCAGCCTGCTCGACCCGGCCCTCTCCGGCGGGCTGTTTCGCGGCGAAAAGGTATTTGGCCTTGCCGCCAGCCATCTGGGGGATCCCGATCTCGAGAATCTGCCCATCCCCTTCGCCTGCATCGCCACCGAGCTCGATACCGGCCGCGAGATCTGGCTGCAACAGGGCCCGCTGCGCCAGTCGGTGCGCGCCTCCTGCGGCATGCCGGGGATCCTCACCCCGACGCGGATCAACGACCGCTGGCTGGTCGATGGCGCCGTGGTCAATCCGGTGCCCATCTCGCTGGCCCGCGCCATGGGGGCCGAGGTGGTGATTGCGGTCAACCTCAACACCGATATGCACCAACCCTGGACCGACGAGCCGGATCAACCCGGCAGCGGCGGCCTGCTCAGCCAGTGGCTCAATCGCGGTGAATCCGCGCCAGCCACCCCGGGTCTGTGGAGCGTGATGAGTGGCTCCATCAACATCATGCAGGAGCGGATCACCCGCGCCCGGATGGCCGGTGACCCGCCGGAGATCCAGCTCTGCCCGCGCCTTGGCAGCTTCTCCATCATGGATTTTCATCGCGCCAGCGATGCCATCAACGAGGGGGAAGCCTGCGTCGAGCGCAATCTCGATCAGCTCAAGGATGAACTGGGCCGCCTCGGGTTGCTGGGCAGTTAGTTGTCGGCATGCTGCGGTTTACACATGAAAAAAAGCGCCATTCGGCGCTTTTTTTTCAACTTCCTTACTCGGTTACTCCTTACGGTAGAAGAGCAACCCGAGCAGAATCACCCCCACAGAGACCAGCAGATAGAGCCCCAGACTGGGATTGGTGATACCGCCATACAGAATGATGAGCGCACCCAGGGTGGCGCAGGTCGGGATCACAAACCGCTTTATCCAGCCCAACTCGGTAAAGGTGCGCATGTACCAGACATAGAGGAACAGATAGAGGCCATAAATCAGCACGATCGGCATCTCGTCCAGAGCGATGTAACGACCGAATGTCTCGTTGATGCTGCAGTACCACAGCACTGAGTAGATCACCGACAACAAGGCTGCCGCGAGGGCCGAGTTGATGGGCATGTGGTGATGCGGTTCGATACGGCTCATCCACTTGGGGGCAGGCCCCTGATTGCGGATCGCCAGCGAGTAGGGAATACGCATGGTCGCCAATACCAAACCATTGAGGGTGCCGAGGCAGGAGATAATCACAAACACGGTCAAAATGGTCGAAGCAGTCCCGCCAAACAGGCTGGTTGTCGCGAGATTTACCGCGTTATCCCCTTGCGCCACTATCTCGTCCGTCGGCAAGACGCTGGCGATCCCCAGAAAATAGGTGACATAGACCACAAAGACTATCAGGGTGCCAATCACCAGCGCTCTGGGCAGATTATTCTTGGAATCGCGAATTTCGCTGTTGATGGTCACAGCGGCAATCCACCCCTCATAAGCGAAGGCGGTGGCAACCACGGCCGTGGCCAGAGTGCCTCCGGTGCTTCCTATCCCATCCATTGCCTGCACAAAGTTGGTCACGGTGACACCATTGAGCAAGCCTGAAATGGTGCCCACAATGGCAACCAGGATCAGCGGGATCAACTTGATCAGGGTAGAGCCCACTTGCAGCTTGCCCGCCAGAACCGGGGTATAGAAGTTGATCAGATAGGTGACCGTCATATAGACAGCCGCCAGTATCCAGGTCGCACCAGAGTTGGTCGGATTATCACTGCCGAGCAAGATCATGGTGTACAGAGCGGCGACCCAGGCAAGGATGGCGGAAAGAGGGGCGTAATAGAGTACGCCTTTGAACCACCCCACCATATAACCAAACATTTTGCCGTATGCCGCTTCGGCATAATCGACGATACCGTTGGACTTTTCGATCCGCTGGGCAAACTCGGCAAACACCAGCGCGCCGAAGATCATCGAAAATGCCCCCAGCGCCCATGCCAGCAGCGCAATGGCCAGATTACCGCCAGTCAGACGCAGTACATCATCGGCCTTGAAGAAGACACCGGAGCCGATCACCACGCCGACCACCATCGCAATGGCAGTCATCAGGCCATAACGTTTATCCAACTCATTACTGCTCATACCCATACTCCATACGATTGCTCATATCATCCTGAATGTAATAGTGTTCAGGTGGCCAGATACCACCAGGGGCCCACTTTTCGGGGCCGCTTATTCTCGTTGGCCTGCATGGATAATTCAAAGCGAGTTAGATCAAAATATCGATCGGCAACCCAAAAAAAATACCGCCCGAAGGCGGCATTTCTATTCACATCGATGATCACGCCTTGGCGAGGTCATCCGGGCCAATCTGGCCGATTTCGGCGACTTTCTTGTCTGCCAGCAGCCAGAGGGTGAACTTGTGCAGATCCGGGTGGTGCGCCAGGGCAACCAGGAAGGCGCCCCCAACTTCACGGTAACCCAGTTCGTAGTTTTTCAGCGTGGTGGGAGGAACACCCAGCAAATCTGCAAACTTCGGACGGCTCAAACCGACCGCTTCACGGATCTGACGGATCTTCTTGCCAACAGTGACGATATTTGAATTCATAATGTTCCATACTCCGTTTGGCGGATTTACTCCGCCTTTTATTTTTCGCGACGACTCGTAGTCAAGTGTATCAGTTTTGTTCGGACTCGTTATGGTCGAGCCTCTATCTTATGAGCGCCTTTCGGCGACAACCCTTGCCTTCAAGGGGGGATGGTAATCGCTCAGCCGCCTCAGGTAAACAGTCTCGAAAAGAAACCTTTATTGTGGCCCCCCCAATAACTCGTATAATCCGCCGGATACCCATTAAGAGGAATAAGTATGGCGTTTCCCGGCATTATCTCTCGCCTGCACCCCGTATCCAGCACAGAAGAACTGGCACAACAGCGCCTGCAAGGTGAACAATATCGCTCCGAAGCATTCTGGCTTCCGGCCTTGATGTCCAGCCACGCTAGCGAACTGCTGGCCGCCCTGCCGGAGAGCTGCAGCCTGTTTCTTGAACAGGCATGCCCGGACCTGGCCCTGCGCAGCCACGACGGCACCTTGCATAACAATGAGCAGCTCATCACGGTAAACGGTCAGGCAATTGCTCTGGCAACCACTCAAGGTGATGGTGGTCTGGTGCCCGAATCGGGTATGTGCGAGATGGCCGACTGGCTGGAGGCGGGACACCACCACTTCATCTGTTCAGCTGCGGTTCAGCCTGTGGCTCGCGCCATCCTCAACATCTGGCCCCTTGACCCCTATCTGGCCCGACATTTCTTGATGACATTTACCCCCCTGCTGCAGAGCGCAACCCAGGCAGATTACCTTGCGGTCTTTGCCGCCAGAGCGAATCCTGCCAGCCCGCATAGCGACTGGGTTCAGGCTTATATGAAGCTGGAGAAGAAACTGCACAGGGCCTATCTGGATCACTAATTAATCAAAATAAACAGCCAGTTAAGAGCACGACACAATTTGCCACAAGGCTCATTTGTGAGCTTGATCATGTTTTAAAATCGGCATAGAGTGCGCCTCGTCATCGGAATGACATCAGTTGCCTGGCAGTGGTTTCTCACGCATTGCGTGCCATGCCAGCGCACTCGACACACCAGGAGAGTGTGCAACCCGGTTCTGCCGGGTCATCTGCCAGACTCGACGCCAGCCGTACGGCGGAGCCTGCAGCTTACATAAATTACAAAGTGTGAAGCACGTGAATAACGTGCGATCTCAACGAGGATTTTTTTATGATGAAAATGGCTCCTTCCATGATCGCCATCGCCATGGCTGCTCTGGGTGCTACCGCTGCTCACGCCGCTGACGACATCTACTTCGGTGCCGGTGTCGGTGCTACTCACTTCAACGGCCTGAACAAGCTGGAAAGCACCAATGTAGGCCAGGAAGACGCGGCTGCTGCCAACGCCTTCATGGGTTACAACTTCACCGAAAACTTCGGTACCGAACTGGGCTACCAGTACACCGGTCGTGGCAACACCAACGGCAACCGTTACGAAAGCCAGGGTGCCACCCTGTCCGGTATCGCCCGTATGCCGGTTGGCAACGACTTCTCCCTGTTCGCTGAAGGCGGCGCCTACTGGGGTCACACCGATGGTCTGGGTACCAGCGACACTAAAGTTTCCCCGCTGGCCGGTGCTGGTGTGACTTACAAGGTAAATGACGCGCTGGATCTGCAAGCTCGCTACCGCTACATGTGGGACGTGGCTGACCTGCACGCCAACGGTGAGCGTTACAAAGCCAACCAGAGCATCGCTACTCTGGAAGCGGTATACCACCCGTTCCGTACTTCCTACGTAGCTCCGGTAGCTGCTCCGGTAGTTGAAGAAGCTCCGGCTCCTGCTCCGCAAGTTGTAGAGAAGAACTTCGCCCTGAACTCAGACGTACTGTTTGCCTTCGGCAAAGACACCCTGAAGCCGGAAGGCGTTGCAGCCCTGAACGGTCTGTATCAGCAAATCGTTGAGTTCCAGCCGAAAGATGGCAACGCTGTTGTTGTTGGTTACACCGACCGTATCGGTTCCGACGCTTACAACCAGAAGCTGTCTGAAGCCCGTGCCCGTACCGTTGCTAACTTCCTGGTGAGCAAAGGTATGGCTGCCAGCAAAGTTGCCATCGAAGGTCGTGGCGAAGCCAACCCGGTTACCGGCACCAAGTGCAACGGCGTAACTGCTAAAGCTCAACTGATCTCCTGCCTGGCTCCGGATCGTCGCGTAGAAGTTCGCGTATCTGGCGTACAAGAAGTTCAGCAATAATCTGACCTCGTTCAGATAGTGCGAAAAAAAAGGGATGCTGCGGCATCCCTTTTTGTTTGCCTAGTTCTCGCTTGCATCCCTCACTCCCGCCTCCCTGCCCTTGCCTGCCCCGTCTCGAAAGCATAAAGTAGTTGCGCCTGTAAGGTATTGGATAAGCACTAAAAAGCGCTTCTTGTCCGGTCTGTTGTCCATGACGCCAATGCATCATGAGAGTCCAAAGCCTTCGCTATCCACTTTGCTGGCGATTTTTCGCAGCAATAAAAACAAGTGCATTGCCCGACATGGGCTAACACAACGAGGATAAACCGATGAAACTCAAAATGGCTCCTACCCTGATTGCACTGGCGCTCGCCGCCGCAGGCACCACAGCTCAGGCTGCCGATGACTGGTACACCGGTGTTGGTGCAGGTTGGGCATATGCCCACGGTCTGGATGATTTTGGCAAAGACACTGACAAAGACGCCACTGCGCTGAGCCTGTTCGGCGGTTACAACTTCAACGACTACTACGCAGCTGAACTGGGCTACCTCTACGCCGGTAAAGCGGGCGTTGACGGTGCCGATTTCAAAACCCAGGGTGCCACCCTCTCCGGTATCGCCCGCCTGCCGCTCGGCGATATCTTCTCGGTGTTTGCTGAAGGCGGTGCCTACTTCAATCACGTCAACGGCAATGGCAACAGCGACAACGGCACTGCGCCGCTGGCGGGTCTGGGCCTGACTGCCAAGCTCTCCGACCTTATCGATGTGCAAGCACGCTACCGCTATCTGTGGAATCTGGGTGACGAGCAGAAAACCTGGGAGAGCGACATGAGCGTCGCGACCCTGGAGCTGGTGATGCACCCGAACCGTACCTCTTATGTTGCCCCGGTTGCCGCCCCTGCGCCTGAGCCGGTTCCCGAGCCGGTACTGGTCGACAAGAACTTCGCCCTGAGCTCTGACGTGCTGTTTGCCTTTGGCAAATCCACCCTCAAGCCAGAAGGTGTCGCAGCGCTGAACACCCTGTATCAGCAGATCGTTGATGTTCAGCCGAAAGATGGCAGCGCCGTGGTCGTCGGTTACACCGACCGTATCGGCTCTGACGCCTACAACCTGAAACTCTCCGAAGCGCGTGCCCGTACCGTAGCCGACTTCCTGGTTGGCAAAGGTCTGCCGGCTGGCAAAGTTGCCATCGAAGGTCGCGGTGAAGCCAATCCGGTCACCGGCACCCAGTGCAACAGCGTCAAGGGCAAGGCTCAGCTGATCTCCTGCCTGGCACCGGATCGCCGTGTAGAAGTACGCGTCACCGGCGTGCAGCAAGTACAACAGTAATCCTGCAGTCCGACGTAACAAGGAGGCCACCTGGCCTCCTTTTTCTTGCCGCTTATTTCACCCACCTTGCAACCCTCTTTTGCCCCCTTCCTCTTCCCGTCTCGCGCCATGGTTCACGGCGTGTCGCCCCCATACCTCTTTGGTGGTTAAAAACAGCCCGTCACCTATACATAAGTGTGGGGTTTGACCAGCAGGCAACCTCACTACACCAAACATCGACGAGGATACGCGATGAACATAACAGTAAAACCTGTGTGGATTGCACTGGCATTGGCGAGCACAGGCGCACAAGCGGAACCGGTTCACGACTGGTATGCCGGGGTTGGCGGTGGCTGGGCCATTGCCCACAATCTGAGTGATTTCAGTCAGGATGTCGGCAAGGATGCGACTGCGCTCTCCCTGTTTGGCGGCTACAACTTCACGGAAAATCTGGGGGCCGAGATTGGCTATCTCTCCACCGGTGACTGGGATATCAGCGGCCATGACTTCAACAGCAAGGGAGCCACGCTGTCAGTCATTGGCCGCCTGCCGCTCAGCGAGATGTTCTCGCTCTTTGCCGAGGGCGGTGGCTATATCTATCACGTCGAGTCGGTCAATGGCGGGGACGACAACCTGGCGCCGCTGGCGGGTCTGGGAGTGACGGCCCGGCTCCATGACTGGGTCGATCTGCAGGCACGCTACCGTTACATAGTGCGCATTGGCGATGATCCGGATAACGGCAAAGCCAACAGCGGTACCCAGCGCTGGGTCAGCGACATCAGCACCGCCACGCTGGAGCTGGTGATCCACCCGAACCGCAGCCAACCTAAAGAAGCGGCCCCCACGCCCGCCCCGGTCGTGGTTCCCCCGCCACCGGCCGAACCGGAAGTGGTGGATCAGACCTTCAACCTCAGTTCCGATGTGTTGTTCGCCTTTGGCAAAGCGGACCTCAAACAGGAGGGAATGAGTGCGCTGGACGATCTCTACCAGCAGATCGTCGACGTGCAGCCCAAGGATGGCAGTGCGGTCGTGATGGGATATACCGACCGCATCGGCTCGGATGCCAACAATCAGAGGTTGTCAGAAGCTCGGGCCCAAACCGTTGCCGACTTTCTGGTCAGCAAGGGATTACCTGCCGACAAGGTGAGCATCCAGGGCAATGGCGCGAGTAATCCGGTCACCGGCAACCAGTGTGATGCCATCAAGGCGAAGGCGGCGCTCATCGACTGCCTTGGGCCGGATCGCCGGGTCGAGGTGCGCGTCACCGGCGTACAGGGCGGCAGCGAGTAGTTGATCTTGAGGCGATAACCATGTCAGACGTGCAGTAAAAAGGGATGCCGAGGCATCCCTTTTGCTTTGCATCTTCCCGCAGAAATCAGAACGAGGTGCGACGGTAGCGGCGATATTCCGGATGCCAGAAGTTGGCGTCGATGGCCTGATCGATCACCTCGTCCGGGGTCTGCACCGCCTTGCCCTGCAGCATGGCGGTCTTGGCTACCATCTTGGCGATGTAGCGGGAGACCTGATGGATATCCGCCAGATCCGGCAGCAGAGAACCCTCCTCCCCTTTCACCAGCGGCGAACACTCTGCCAGCGCGCGACTGGCCGACATCAACATGGCGTCGGTCACCCGGGTGGCGCCGGAGGCGATGACGCCAAGGCCGATCCCCGGGAAGATGAAGGAGTTGTTGCACTGGGCGATGACGTAGCGCTTGCCCTTGTGCTCCACCGGTGCGAACGGGCTGCCGGTGGCCACCAGCGCCTGACCGTCGGTCCAGCGGATAAGGTCTGCCGGCGTCGCCTCGACCCGGGAGGTGGGGTTGGAGAGCGGGAAGATGATGGGACGGGCACAGTGCTTGTGCATGGTCTTGACCACCTCTTCGGTAAACAGCCCCGGCTGGCCGGAGACCCCGATCAGGATGTCCGGGCGACCGTGCTCCATCACCTCCAGCAGGGAGATATTGTCCCCCACCGGCCAGTCGGCGATGCGCTCCACCGGTTGGGAGAGACGGCGCTGGAAATCGAGCTGGTTGGGGATCTTGTCGGTGATAAGACCAAAGCGGTCCACCATAAAGACACGGCTGCGGGCCTGGGCATCGGTCAGCCCCTCGGCCTTCATCTGTGCCACGATCTGCTCGGCGATACCGCAACCGGCGCTGCCCGCACCGAGGAAGGCAACCCGCTTCTCGGAGAGCTTGGCGCCGGAGGCCTTGCAGGCGGCGATCAGGCTGCCCAGCGTCACCGCCGCAGTGCCCTGAATATCGTCGTTGAAGCAGCAGAGCTCGTTCTTGTAGCGGTTGAGCAGTGGCATGGCGTTGTTCTGGGCGAAGTCCTCGAACTGCAGCAGGATGTCGGGCCAACGGCGCTTGACCGCCTGAATGAAGGCATCGACGAACTCGGCATACTCATCCCCCGAGATACGCGGATTGCGCCACCCCATATAGAAGGGGTCATTCAGCAGTTGCTGGTTGTTGGTGCCGACATCCAGCACCACCGGCAGGCAGTAGGCGGGCGAGATACCGCCACAGGCGGTGTAGAGGGAGAGCTTGCCGATGGGAATGCCCATGCCGCCGATCCCCTGATCACCCAGACCCAGGATCCGCTCGCCATCGGTCACCACGATCACCTTGACGTTCTGCTTGGTGGCGTTTTGCAGCATGTCATCGATCCTGTCCTTGTCCGGATAGGAGATAAACAGGCCACGGGCGCGGCGATAGATGTTGGAGAACTCCTCGCACGCCTTGCCCACCGTCGGGGTGTAGATGATGGGCAGCATCTCGGTCAGGTGGTTGTGCAGCAGACGGTAGAAGAGCGTCTCGTTGGTATCCTGGATGTTGCGCAGGTAGATGTGCTTGTCCATGTCGTTGCCAAACGCCATGAACTGGCGATAGGCGCGCTCGGCCTGCTCTTCGATGGTCTCGATATTCTGGGGCAACAGACCTTCGAGGTTGAAGTTGCTGCGCTCTTCGCTGGTGAAGGCGCTGCCCTTGTTGAGCAAAGGGGTCTCCAGCAGGGCGGGACCGGCGTAGGGAATGTAGAGAGGACGTTTCTGGTTATTATCTTCAAACATGGATCTTGGTACCTAAACGGTTAGCTAGACGCAGGGACCCGCCGATCCTAGGGGCTTGTCTCATTAATTTCAAAGAGTTTGCACATCCGTTGCAAAAGGTTTGCGACCCAGTCGACGAAAGGCGCCGGGGGTCTGACCAGTCAGACGACGAAAGCGGTTGGCAAAGTTGGCACCATCGCTGTAACCGACCCGGGCCGCCAGCTCGCCAAGTGGCCAATTGGTATAGAGCAGCAGCTGGCGCGCCTTGTTCATTCTGAGCTCGGTCACCCTCGCCATCGGCCCCATACCGAACGCTTGCTGACAAAGCCGGTGCAGATGGGGTACAGAGCAAGCCATCTGTCGGGCCAGCAGGGCGACACACCAGGGTTCGTCCAGGCGCGCCTCCACCCGGCGAAACAGTGCCTGCAATCTGAGTTCAGGGGTGCCGCGCACCTCCCCTTGCAGGGTGCGCTCCAGCAGCGCCAGCAACAGGCTAAGCAGTTGGGGTTGCAGCGAAGAGCGAACCCCTTCCCCCTGCATCAGGCTGAGCAGATGGTAGAGCTGATCGCCGCCATCCCCTTGCCAGATACGGTGACCAAGGCGGTGCAGATGCTGCCAGCGCGGCACGTCATCGAGCAAAATCCAGCTGATCTGCCAGCTTTCGCCAATCAGTTTGAGACCGCCGGGCACGGCGGCGGGCAGGAAAATCAGTGACCCGGCCGGAATGGCTTGCTCACCCTCGTCGGTGAGCAGCGCGCCACCCTCATCGTGACTCACCATCAGAATGTGAAACTCGGGGCGATTGCGACGGATGAGGTAGTGATCCCGCACCCGGGAGAGGCCGGTCAGGAAGATCCCCGCCTCGCCGAGCAGGGGCAGCCCTTCACGTCCCAGCATCTGCTCTTCACAGGCTGGCGCTATCTCCAGACACTCGCTGGCAAATGGCATAACACCTCAACAGGATATTTTTACACAAGAAAATAGAGAGCTACTCACAGTGAGAAGAGCCTCATCAGCCCCTATCATACCCCTGACAAACCTTGCTTTTCTCATACCCGGTTAACAACTATGAATTATTGGCAAGCGATTTTAAAACAAACCACCGATCGCGAGTTCATGACCCGATTGTGGCGGCTGGCCCTGCCTGTCTCGCTGCAATCCATGATGTTCTCCCTGCTCGGCCTCATCGATATCATGATGGTGAGCCAGCTTGGCACCACGGCTGTGGCGGCGGTCGGCTTGGGTAACCGGGTCTTCTTTTTCAATCTGCTGGTGATAGCGGGCCTCGCGGGCGGGGTCTCGGTATTGGCAGCACAATACTTCGGGCGCGGGGAGATGGCCGGGGTGCGCCGCTCCCTGGCGCTGGCCATAGTGGGCGCCCTGCTGGTCACCCTGCCCTTTGCCTTCATCTATGTGTTATCACCGGGCAGCGTGCTGGGTTTTGCCAGTCAGGATCCGGCACTGCGCGAGCTGGCGGATCAATTCTTGATGATCACCGGCGCCACCATCCTCTGTACCGCCATCGTAGTGCCGCTGGAGTCAGCCCTGCGCTCGGTCGGCAATGCCGCTGCGCCAACCCGCATCGGCATTATCGCCATCATCGCCAACGTCATCCTCAACTACGCCCTCATCTTCGGTCACTTCGGCTTCGAGGCGATGGGGGTCGTCGGTTCGGCCTGGGGCACCACCATTTCCCGGCTGCTGCAGACAGCCCTGTTGCTGCTCTACGTAAAGCGTTATGAGGCGCGCCTGATCCCGCGCGCACCAGACTGGCTGGCCGCCTTCAAGCGCAAGGAGGTGGTGCGCTTTACCCTGATCGCCCTGCCGCTGCTGTTCCATGACGGCCTCTGGGCCTTCGGCATGCTGATTTACGGCTTTCTCTACGCCCATCTTGGCACCGATTCGCTGGCCATCATGACCACCCTCGGCACCCTGGAGAGCACCCTTATCTCCCTCTTCTTCGGACTGGCGGTGGCCTGCTCCACCCTGCTCGGCCACCGGCTCGGGGCCGAGGAGTACGAGGTCGCCTGGCAGCACTCCCAGCTGTTCCTGCTGCTGGCACCGATTGGCGCGCTACTGGTGGGGATCATCGTCTGGCTGCTGCAAGCCAACCTGCTGCAGTGGGTCGGCAACCTGCCCCCCGAGCTGATGACAGAGGCTGGACAGGTGCTCGGCATCATGTGCCTCGGGATGCTGCTCAAGGTGTTCAACATGGTGGGGATCATCGGGGTACTGCGCTCTGGCGGTGATGTGAACTACAGCATCTTCATCGATATTGTCGGCATGTGGTGCATCGGCATACCGCTCGCCTGGGTGGCGGTCACGCTGCTCGGCTGGCCCCTCTCCTGGGTGGTGGCGGTGGTCTTGCTGGAGGAGCTCAGCAAGGTGCTGCTGGTGCAGCGCCGTATTCGCCAACGCTGCTGGTTGAAGAATCTGGTGATCGGATAAACAGCCACAAATCGGGGTCATATCAATGACAGAAAAACCCTGTTTGCAGTATGCTGGGCGCCTCTTCAATCAGAGGCAGGGATTCCACGATTTCCCTGTCCAGTAGTCGTTTAAGGAGACGAGCATGCAACCACAGAAAGAGCTGATCACCGAGACGGCCCTGCTTGAGATGGCCAACAAGATCATCAAAGAGCATGAAGACTTCATCCACGGTATGCGCGCCGATTCGGTGGAGCAGAAGGGGGATATTCTGGTGTTCAAGGGGGAGTATTTCCTGGCCGAAGATGGCACCCCGACCGGCAAGACCATGGCGGTCTTCAACATGTTCAAGCTGCTGGCCCAGCAGCTCTCCGGCAAGTACAAGCTGGCCTGATCTCGCCAGCTCATTGCCAACAGGATGCCGCCCTCAGGCGGCATCTGTTTTTGCGCGGTTCTGCCCCTCGACCACCACGCAGTTGCGTCCCGCCATCTTGGCCTGATAGAGGCACTCGTCAGCACGGTTGATCAGAATGTCGATGGTGTCATCGGAACGAGCCATGGCAATCCCGATACTCACCGTCACCTCCAGCAATTCGTCCGAGGTGGGGCTCTTCACCAGACGCGCCTCGACGGCAATGCGCAGCCGCTCGGCCATTTTGCTCGCCAGTGCCGGATCGGCGCAGTTGTGCATCAGGATGGCAAACTCTTCACCACCATAACGCCCCAGCACCATGTCAGGCTCCAGCTGCTCGCCCAGGGTGGTAGCCACCTCCTTGAGCACCGCATCCCCCGCCAGATGGCCGTAGATATCGTTGATCCGCTTGAAGCGATCGAGATCCAGCAGCATCACCGCAAAGGGCTTCTTCTTGAGTTGCAGCCGGATTCTGGCCTGCTCCAGCTGCTTCATCAGCAGGCGGCGGTTCATCATGCCGGTCAGCTCATCGGTGGTCGATTCCCGATAGAGCCGCAGCAGCATGTTGAGTTGGCCACACTGCACCCAGCAACTGGCCATGGTAAACATGCCGAGCACCCACACCTGATTCAGAGTGGCCTGACTCCAGATGCTCTGTCCCACCAGCAGCCAGTGGCCCAGCAGCATGGTCACCAGTACCACGCCTGCCAGTTGCAAGCCGAGGGAGAGGGGGATGGGGAAGATGGCAAACAGGGTGATCAGCAGATAGGGAAAGGCCGCATAACCCGCCTGCAACTCCTGTCCTACGCCAAAGCTGTTCAGGCAGAAGAGGGAGAAGAGCATCATCACGGCCATCAGGTAGCCAAGGGCCAGCTTCATCCGCTCCCGCTTGAAGTGGATGAGGTACGAGAGCGGAATAAGTGGCGAGAGCGCCAGGGTGCAGAAGATCCTGGCCTGGAACAGCTGCTCGAAATGAACGGCGGGCAAGGTCAACCAATCCACCACTGCCCAGGCGGGCAATCCAAGCATCAGCAAGCAGGTCAGCAGGCGCAACCGCACCGTCATAAATCCCATGCGAGTACGAGTAAAATCTTCGGAGTGAACCCTCGCACTCCAGAACTCTGACAACTTGAGCATCCAGAGTCTCCACGATGAATACTGAGGGCTCATTCTACACCTACAAAGTGGTAAAAATGTCATTAGCGGGGAGAATAAAAAGGAGATGTCGATCACACAAACCGACAGATGATAATCGCAGCGCGCAAACGTTTCAACCCATCAAAAAATAAACCTTTTTTTGCATAATTAGCGCTGGTCAGCCTCATTTCAATCACTACAATAGCGCCCAATTTTCTCCCCCTCCCCACACAATTCGAGGTACTTATGGAACAGGCTGCTGTCACATGCGCCAATCGAGAGGCACATCCACCCAGGCGAGCCCATAGCGAACTGGTCTATGGCATAGAGGATATCCCGCCTCTGCCCCAGACGCTGTTCGCCGCCCTGCAGCATATGCTCGCCATGTTTGTCGCCATCATTACCCCGCCCCTGATTATCGCCAATGCCCTCGGCCTCCCTGCCGCCGACACCCGTTATATCGTCTCCATGTCGCTGGTCATGTCCGGCATCGCCTCCTTCATTCAAACCCGCCGCTTCGGCCCCATCGGTTCCGGCCTGCTCTCGGTACAGGGCACCAGCTTCAACTTCCTCGGCCCCATCATCGCCTCCGGCCTCGCCCTCAAGCAGGCCGCCATGCCCACCGAGGATCTGTTGGGCACATTGTTCGGCACCATGATGGTTGCAGCACTCACTATCGTGGTGATGAGCCGCTTCCTCCATCTGGTGAAACGGATCATCACCCCGCTGGTGACCGGCATCGTGGTGCTGCTGATCGGTCTGACCCTGATCAAAGTAGGTCTCATCAGCATGGGCGGCGGCTATGCAGCCCTCTCTGATGGCAGCTTCGCCAGTCACACCAACCTCTTCCTCTCCCTGCTGGTGCTCGGCCTTATCGTGTTGCTGCAACGCAGTCGCAACCCCTGGTTACGCCTCTCCGCCATCATGATCGCCATGCTGGCGGGCTATGCCGTGGCGCTGTTGCTGGGCAAAGTGAGCGCCCCCACCTTCGACGGCCCCCTGGTGATGGTGCCCATTCCGCTCCACTACGGTCTCGGCTTTGACTGGCAGCTGTTCGTGCCGCTCGCCATCATCTTCGTGGTGACGGCGCTCGAAGCAATCGGCGACATGACCGCCACCTCGGATATCTCCGGCGAGCCACTGGAAGGGCCTGTCTATATGGAGCGGATCAAAGGCGGCGTGCTGGCCGATGGTGCCAACTCCATGCTGGCGGCGGTGTTCTCCACCTTCCCCATGTCCACCTTCGCCCAGAATAACGGCGTTATTCAGCTGACCGGGGTGGCCAGCCGCCATGTCGGGCTCTTTATCGCCGCCATGCTGGCCCTGCTTGGCCTGTTCCCGGCGGTCGCCAGCCTGGTACAGCAGATCCCCGAGCCCGTGCTGGGGGGCGCCACTATCGTGATGTTCGGCACCATCGCCGCCGCTGGCGTGCGCATCATTGCCCGCGAGGAGCTGGATCGCCGCGCCCTGATGATCCTGGCGGTGTCGCTGGCCATGGGGCTGGGAGTCGCGCAGGTGCCGGAAGTGCTGCAACACCTGCCGGAGCTGGCCAAGAGCGTGCTCTCCTACGGCGTCGCCACCGGTGGCATTACCGCCATAGTGCTCAACCTGCTGCTGCCCAAGCGCGAAGCGCGTCACTCCTAAGAGATCGCCTACCGATAGCAAACAGCCCCGCACTGCGGGGCTTTACCTTGCCAGTCGCCACGGGTAGTGTGCTGGGCAGCCTTTTTTGAGGATGCCGCCATGCCCTATCGCCTGCTCTCCCCCCTCCCCGATACCGCTTCACCCGCACAGATACTGGCGCAAGAGCAGTGCTGGTTGCGCGACTGTGCCCATGACGGCCAGCCCCGCGCTCACCTCTGGCAGGCGCCCCAATGCCTGATTGTCACTCGCAAAGATACCCGCCTCCCCCATTACGAAGCCGCCTGCCAGCAACTTGCAGATGAAGGCTGGCCGGTACATGTGCGCGACAGTGGCGGTACCGCCGTGCCCCACGGGGTGGGGATCCTCAACCTATCCCTGCTGCTGCCCCGCACCACCACAGACCTCGCCCACTACTACCGGCTGCTGGGGGCGCCGCTGCTGACCCTGCTGGCGGAGTACGGCCTTGAGGGAGACTATGACTTCGTGCCCGGATCCTTTTGCGATGGTCAGTACAATCTGGTGATCGGGGGACGCAAGATCACCGGCACTGCCCAGCGCTGGCTGGCACCGGGGCAGGATCACCAGGGCGCCGTGCTGGCGCAAGCCATGCTGCTGGTGGCGGGTGATGTGGATGAGGGAACCAGAATGGCGAGCCGCTTCTACGAGCTGGCGGGCGGCGAGCTGCGTTTTATGGCGGGAACCTCCACCACGCTGGCAAGCTGCATCGATTGGCACGGTAGCGATCAGGCACTGGTAGAGAAAGTGCGAGCACGTCTGGATAGCCTGCTGAGCGAGGGGCTATCCCCCTCATCCTGACCTTATCCCGAAGGGAGAGGGAAAGTCCCCGCCCATAGACACAGCGCACAAAAAAAGCCACGACCGGAGTCGTGGCTTGTTCTTTTCAATGGACACGTGAAACGGGCCGAGGCTCTCAGGCCGTCTGCGGCTCCGGCTCGGCTTCGCTATCCAGATCCCGGCTAAAGTAGGCGCGGGTCTCGGCGATCACCACATGGCGCAGGCCAATCAGGCCGATGAGGTTGGGCACCGCCATCAGGCCGTTAACGATATCGGCAAGCAGCCAAATCATGTCCAGATGGAGGAAAGCACCGCTCGCTACCAGCGCCAGATAGACCAGACGATAGGGCTTGATTGCCTTCACCCCGAACAGGTACTCGGTGCAGCGCTCGCCGTAGTAGTTCCAGCCAAGGATGGTGGTAAAGGCGAAGAACAGCAGGCCAATGCTCACCAGATACTGGCCAACATGGGCATCAAGCCCCTGGGCAAAGGCCAGACTGGTCATGGCCGCGCCGCTTGCATCGCCGCTCCACACGCCTGTGACCACCAGGGTCAGGCCGGTCATGGTGCAGATGATGATGGTGTCGATGAAGGTACCGGTCATGGAGACCAGCCCCTGCTCCACGCACGAATCGGTCTTGGCTGCCGCCGCCGCGATGGGCGCAGAGCCCAGTCCCGATTCGTTGGAGAAAACCCCGCGCGCCACCCCGGACTGAATGGCCAGCATGATGCTGGCACCGACGAAGCCGCCGGTCGCCGCATGGCCGGTGAAGGCACTCTCGATAACCAGCATGACGGCATCGGGCAGGGCGCTGGCGTTGTTCACCAGCACGCCCAGACAGGCGACGATGTAGAAGATGGCCATGAAGGGCACCACCTTGCTCGACACGCTGGAGATGGACTTGATCCCCCCCAGGGTCACCAGCGCCACGATCAGGGTCAGCACCACGGCGGTCGCTTCACGGGGCACCGAGAAGGAGAGGCTCATGGCATCGGAGATGGCATTGACCTGCGGGAAGGTACCGATCCCGAAGAAGGCCACACCGATACCAAATAGGGCAAACAGCTTGGCGAGCGGCTTGGAACCGAGCCCCTTCTCCAGATAGTACATGGGGCCACCCGCCATCTGGCCATTGGCATCCTGCTCGCGATATTTGACCGCCAGCAGACACTCGGCGTACTTGGTGGCCATGCCGAACAGCGCCGCCATCCACATCCAGAACAGGGCACCGGGGCCGCCGAGCTTGATGGCGGTAGCCACCCCGACGATGTTGCCGGTACCGATGGTGGCAGAGAGGGCGGTACAGAGGGCGCCGAAGCTGGAGACATCCCCCTGCTTGCCCTGCCCCTGATCGCGGCCAAAGACCAGCCGCAGCGCGAGTGGCAAGCGCACGACCTGAAGCAGACCCAGACGCAGGGTGAGATAGATACCGGTCCCGACCAGCAGGATCAGCAGGGGCGGCCCCCAGATAAAGCTATCGATGGCGGTTAACGCCGATTGAATTGATGACATGCATCCTCCTTAAGAAACAGAAATTAAGGAGGAGAAGGATGATCTTCCCATAGGTGTCGCGATCGGCCAGAGGCGATCGGATGCGGGCCAAGCCCAGGTACAACCATCCCATCCCCTCTGTCCTTTTGCCTGAGAGTTTCCGGCGCCAGCCTGCCCTTGCGGGTAGTCATGGTGCCTTGCTCCTTCGGCGCCCGATTTAACGGGTCTCTCCAGAGTATCGTCCAGTAGCAGTCCACACCGGTTGCCCGGTACCTGAAAGATTCACTTCTTCGGTGGATGGTTGCCCATCGCTCTCCTGCTACCTTCATCCGAACTAGTTTGGATTAGGAAGTCGGCATGTTAATCCAAAAAATGTGAGCTGTCTCGCACTTGGCCGCCCCCATTTATATTTTTTTAGTGACCATCAGAATCGCAGCAAGAATGTTAAATGTTAGTTAACTATCAACAAGTTAGGCTCTCACGAATCAAATGTGGCCCAAACGGGAAAAATGGCGGATAGAGAACAGTGATCCCTCTCGTTTCGCCAAGAAAATCTTGCCGACATATCCAATCAAAATGCTTGCACACAGAATCAATAAGCCGATAATCCGCTGCATAACCAAGCACTTTGTTATCAATTTATGCACTGTGTTCGGTTGGTCCCACCGGACCGCTCGCCTGACCCGGCCGTCGCCGGTTCAATCGCATATGGCTTGGGCATATCACGCCCCCTAAGGATGACCAAAAGAGAATGAACGAGACCCTGGTTGCAAAAGATGTGGTCGCACAAGATTACCGTCAGCTGGTTGAACAATTCGGCTCCCCCCTGCTGCTGCTCGACAAGGCAGCCGTCCGCAAACAGTATCGGGCCCTGGCCGCCGCCCTGCCCGATGTACGATTGCACTATGCACTCAAACCCCTGCCCCATGAGGCGGTGGTCTCTGTCTTGAAGGAAGAGGGGGCCTGTTTCGATCTAGCCACCAATGGCGAAGTGGATCTGGTCGCAGTCAGGGGGTTCGCCCGGGACGTTGCATTCATACCCATCCCATCAAGCGCGACAGCGATATCCGTTACGCGCTGGAGTTCGGCTGCACCGTGTTTGTCTACGACAACCCGCTGGAGCTGGAGAAGTTCATTCCCTACAAGGACGAAGTGAAACTGCTGCTGCGGGTCAGCTTCCCGAACCCCGAGACCAAGGTCGATCTCTCCAAAAAGTTCGGCTGCACTCCGGAGCAGGCGCTGCCGCTGTTGCAACTGGCCCACGCCAAGGGGATCAAGGTGATGGGGCTGTCGTTCCACGTCGGCTCCCAGGTACCCCACGCCCGTCGCCATGTGCAGGCCATCGACGCCTGCCGCGAGATCATGGAGCAGGCCTGGGCGCTCGGGCTCAAGCCCTGGGTGCTGGATATCGGCGGCGGTTTCCCGGTCGATTATGAGGGGGGCGAGTTCGATATCGACGGCTTCTGCGCCCCGATCCGCGAAGCGCTGGCCAAGTTGCCCGCTACCGTGCAGAAGATTGCCGAACCGGGCCGCTTTATCAGCGCACCGGCCATGACTTCGGTTTCCAGCGTGATGGGCAAGGCCCACCGCGGCGACAAGATCTGGTACTACTTGGATGACGGTCTCTACGGCAGCTACAACGGCCAGCTCTATGACCACGTCACCTATCCGGTGAGCACGCCTTATGCCAGTGGCGAGCAACACAACTCGGTGCTCTCCGGCCCCACCTGCGACAGCGTGGATGTGATCCGCGATGGCATCATGCTGCCGGACCTGGCTATCGGCGAGTTGGTGGTTGGCAAGGTGATGGGCGCCTACACCTGGGCCTCGGCCTCCACCTTCAACTTCTTCCCCAAGGCCAGCATCCTCATTCTGGACAGCAGCCAGAAGGGGCAGAAGCTGGTGGCAGTAGCCTGAGCACACCGCTCGCCAACAGGTTCACTGGGCAAAAACAAGAGGGGGAAGCTTGCGCTTCCCCCTCTCTCATTTCACCAACCCCTATCAGATAAACTGACTGGTCAGCAGCCAGCCGGTGTAGGCGACGAAGCAGGTGAGCAGCACGCCCCCCTCCAACCGGTTGATACGGCCCTGCCCCTTGCGGCCCAGACACATCACCAGCAGCAGCAGGGTCAGCCCCATCATGATGCTCCAGTCACGGGTGAGCACCTCCGGCGCCACATCGAGCGGGTGGATGCCCGCCGCAATCCCCACCACCGCCAGGGTGTTGAACAGGTTGGAGCCGAGCACGTTGCCAAGGGCCAGATCATGCTCGTTCTTGCGAATGGCGATGAGGGACGAGGCCAGCTCCGGCAGGGAGGTTCCCACCGCGACTATGGTGAGACCAATCACCAGATCGCTGATACCGAGCGCCTGAGCGATGGTCACCGCCCCCCACACCAGCAGGCGGGAAGCGCCGATCAGCAGCACCAGCCCGACCACCAGCCAGAAGATGGCGCTCTTGAGGGACATCCCCTCGCTCTCGATATCCTCGGCGGTCTCGGTATCCAGCGCATCGCCCTTGCCATTCATGCCAGCCCAGATGGACCAGCCCATCAGGGCAACGAAGACGGCCCCCAGAATGACCGCATCCATCCGGCCCAGATGACCATCAATCAGCAGTGCGCCGGAGAGCAGGGTAATACCGAGCAGGATCGGGATCTCCTTGCGCACAACCTGAGAGGCCACCGCGATAGGGCTGATCAGTGCCGTCAGACCCAGGATCAGCGCGATATTGGTGATGTTGGAGCCATAGGCATTGCCGAGCGCCAACCCGGGATTGCCCTGGGACGCCGCCAGCGCCGAGACCACCATCTCCGGGGCCGAGGTACCAAAACCGATGATCACCATGCCGATCAGCAGCGGCGGCATCCCCGCATAACGGGCGGTGGCAGCAGCGCCATCGACAAACTTGTCTGCACTCCAGACCAGCAGCGCCAGTCCGGCAATCAGGGCAACAAAAGCCAGGGTCATAGGATCTTCATCTCTTGTTATCTGCAACGAAGCGCCAGCCCAAACGGGCAGGCACCATGGGAAAGTGGCGCCAGTGTAGCTGTGCCGCCTCCCATTTCAAGGGGAAATCAAACCGTGATTAACATTTCACAGTGCAGCCAGCAGGCTCGCGGCATCGGAGACCTCGAACTTGCCCGGTGCCTCCACAAACAGCTGCTCGACTACACCATCGTTGGCGATCAACGCAAAGCGCTGGGCACGGATGCCGCCAAAGGCGCCGGTATCCTTGGCCAGATCCAGCGCCCGGGTCCAGCTGCCGTCGCCATCCGCCAGCATGGTGATCGCCTCGGCATTCTGGGCCGTCTGCCAGGCCCGCATCACGAAGGCGTCGTTGACCGACAGACAACAGATGGCATCCACCCCTTTGGCCATAAACTGATCGGCCAGCACCACATAGCCGGGCAGATGAGCATTGGAGCAGGTGGGAGTAAAGGCGCCAGGTACCGCAAACAGCACCACTTTTTTACCGGCGAACAGCGTCTGGCTATCCCGCAGCTGCTTGCCCTCGGCGGTGATAAAGGTAAATTCGCCCGCAGGCAGGGGTTGTCCTACAGCAATCATGATTTCTCGTCCTGAGTCGTGATGGGAAGTCGCCAGTTTATCCCAGAGTGACGATGCCGCCTAACAGCAGCTCTGAGCCTGACCATGGATAGCGGCAGGCATTTTCCCCTTGGGCAGACTACTCTTGAGCTGGTTTCACGGCGCCAGGAGGCCCCATGCAACACTATTACGATGGTCTGGAAATTCGTCCCCCCGCCATGCGCGAACAGCAGCAACTGGACCAGCTCAATCATCAGCTTACCCATGTCAGTCAATACTGCGCCGGTTACTCCAGCGCCTATCGCCAGTGCCGCCTCGAGGATCTGGCAGAGCTGGCCACCCTGCCACTGCTCGACAGCAAAGAGCTCTTTGCCGCCCAGCAAGCTCATCCCCCCTTTGCCGGTCTCACCGGCCGTCCGGCCAGTCAGGCGCTGCGGGTCTTCTCCTGTCCGGGCCAGCTGGCCATCCCCGAGTATGCGGGTGCTGACTGGTGGGGGGCCGCCCGGGCGCTGTTTGCCGCCGGTTTCAAGGCGGGGGAAGTGATGCTCAACGGCCACGACTATCACGCTGGCCCCACCGCCTTTATCTTCGATAACGGCGCCCGCCAGCTGGGGGCTCCCGTGGTACCCTGCGGCCCCCACGATACCCAGCGCCAGCTGGAGGCACTGCTGCGCTATCAACCCACCGGCTATGTCGGCCCGCTGGTGACCCTGCTCGACCTGCTGGAAGCGGCCGAGGCAGCAGAGATCCCGAGCGACTCGCTGCGCCACGCCCTATTGTGCGAAGCAACCCATCCCGAAACGGCACCACTGCGCGCCATTCACGGCATTGCGGCCCTCAACTGTCTGGTGTGGCAGGATGTAGGGGTGGTGGCCTACGAGAGTCAGCCCGGTCAGGGCTTTATCGTCAATGAGAGCTGCATCGTCGAGATCATCGATCCCGCCAGCGGCAATCCCGTGAGCGGCGACGAGACCGGCCAGCTGGTGGTGACCCGACTCGATCTGGAGTATCCATTGCTGCGCCTCGCCACCGACTGGCAAGGGCACTGGCTCGCCAAGCCAAGCGCTTGCGGGCGCACCAACCGACGCCTCAAGCTGGTGTAGCAGACCAACTAAATGCACAAAGGCAGACGGGCAGCCATCAGGCTGCCCGTCTTGTCTCTGGAGAAGAGAATATATGAAGTTGGTCAGCGCCTTGCCTGCCAGGTGGCGATGGCGAGCAGGGAGTCGGGGGTAAATTCGTTGGCGCGCTCAGCAATCTCGGCCAGGCTCATCCAGTGCACCGCGCTCACCTCTTCGGCCTGCAACTGCAGCGGTCCCTGATAGCGGCAACTGAAGAGGCCACCCCAAACCCTGTAGCCCTCCCCTTCCGCATAAAAGCTGCCAAAGCCCTGCAGTGGAACATCCATAATCCCCAGCTCCTCGGCCAGCTCGCGGCGGGCGGAGCGCTCCATCTCCTCACCGGTGGTGACCACGCCACCGGCGCAAGCATCCAGCATTCCGGGGCAGAAATCCTTGCTGAGGGTGCGTCGCTGCACCAGGATCCGATCCGCGTCGTCGAGCACCAGAATATAGCTGGCGCGATGGCAGAGATTCTCCCGCCGCACCTTGGCTCGCTCGGCCACGCCAATCACCCGGTTATCCTCGTCCACCACATCAACCCATTCCACGCACAGGCCCTTTTATTTGTTCCATTCAAGCCCGCAGTATATCGGTGCGGTGGTTTGCCATGGCACAACTTTTTCGATGATGCCGTCAATTTGCCGAGCTCACTGGCAAAATAAGGATTCATGCAAATCTTTATAAACCGTCATATCAGTGTCATCGACCGACACCATAATGTGCCCTGTCCAGGCAATCAGGAACCTTGTGATGAAGATGTTCAAGCAGTTATCCCCACGGCAGATCGCCCGCTACATCAAGAGCTTTCACCGAGGCTATTTTGCCATCGAGTCGCTGGGGACATTTGAATTCAACGCGGGCAGGATCAGCCTCCATGGCCTGACCTGCCGCCAGCGGCTAAGACTGGCTCGCCAGATCAATCAGGCCGTCAACCAACTTCGTCACAACGCGCCTTTGCCGGACATGTGAGTCAAAGGGTCTTGCCCTACTGTCTGTGGTGTATCCATGCTTTGCCCGCCGGCTACTGGCCGCGCGGGCCGTTTTCGATGTCGGTAATGATGCCGTTGCGCACCGTCACGAAGCGCATGAACTCGTTCTTGCCGAAGTTGTAGGTCCAGCGTTCGCCATATTTGACCTGCACCATGTTGCCAAACTGGTTCTCCTCGTTGCGGTTGAGCTCTTCGCGCAACATCGGCTCACCGCACTTGAGCAGCATCTCGGCGGTGGTGTCTCCCTCGGTGATCAGGGCGTTCTTGCAGCGCATGGCATCGGCACTGGCCGGAATGCTCAGCAGCAACAGGGCCAGCCCCGCTACCTTCTTCATCTTCTTGCTCATCGGGTTCTCCTTTCCTGTCGAATGAGTCGCAGTATGCCTGTTCCCGTTTCTGAAAAAACCAGTCAATGGCGCAAAAGAGCCGCCATTTTCTGCTCTCCAGCCCGCTGGTTGCGACAAATGCTGTCTATCACCAAGCCCCAAAAACAAACGGCGACCCGAGGGTCGCCGTTTGCATCAAGCCAGCAGGATCACAGGATGTCCAGCAGCTCGACTTCAAATACCAGTGCAGAGTAGGGCGGGATGGAACCGGCACCACGGGCACCGTAGGCCAGGTCGTGGGGGATGTAGAGCTTCCACTTGGAACCAACCGGCATCAGCTGCAGCGCTTCAACCCAGCCAGCGATCACGCCGGTCACCGGGAATTCAGCCGGCTGGCCGCGGGCGACGGAGCTGTCGAATACGCCACCGTGGGTGAAGGTACCGTGGTAGTGCACGCGAACGGACTGACCGGCTACCGGAACGGCACCGTTGCCTTCTACCAGCACTTCGTACTGCAGACCGGAGTCGGTCACGTTCACTTCAGCGCGCTTGGCGTTGTCAGCCAGGAAGGCTTCGCCGTCAGCAGCGGCGGCCTTGGCAACGGCTTCCTGCTCTTCTTGCATGCGTGCAGTGATCACCTGGAAGGCATCATTGATATCGTCACGGCTGACCGCGAACTCCAGACCATTCAGGGCATCTGCCAGACCTTGTTGCAGGGCCGGGATATCCAGACCGGCGAAGGCTTGCTGCGCCAGCTGATCACCCATGTTGCGGCCGATGCCATAGCTGGCCTTCTGTTCGATAGAGTCGTATTGGGACATTGAGATGTTGCTCCAGATCCATGTAGTAAAGAGGCGGGATAATATCAGACTTTTAGTCGGGGTGCTGCCGGGGCCGCCCCTGATTTCCCCGTCAGTGGGAGGAACTTCACACAAGAAGCGGATGAACGCCGCCCAACGGCGGCGATCTGCTTAACCGCGATCCAGCAAGGCTCTGACTGCCGCCACCTTGGCACCGTCGGTGATATTGACCCGGCCATCATCCGAAGTGCCCATATTCACTCCGTGTGGCACCATGCCACCGCGCCAGCCCATGCCGGACATATGCACTTCGCTCACTCCGGTGAACTCGATGATGGTACGCACATTGTCGGCATTGACCCCGGCCCCCGGCATCAGGCTGGCACGCCCCGCCAGCGCCTGCTGCATCTCTTGCAGGGTTTCCAACCCAGCCAACGCGGTCGGCGCATGGCCCGAGCTCAGAATGCGCTCGCAACCGGCCGCGACTATGGTCTCCAGATCAAGACGCCAGTCGGAGGAGAGGTCGATGGCGCGATGGAAGGTGACTCCCAACGGGCCAGCGGCATCCACCAGCTGTTTGAGCTTGGCGGCAGGCACCCGCCCCTCCTCATCCAGCAAACCGACCACCACCCCTTGCAACCCCGCAGCACGTGCGGCCGCGATATCTTGCAGCATCATCTCGAACTCGCCGTCATTGAAGCAAAAATCCCCGGCGCGCGGGCGGATCATGGCATAAACAGGCACGGTGGCGTGGCGGGCCGCCTGCTGCATAAAACCGTAGGAGGGGGTCAGGCCGCCCAGACCCAGCGCAGAGCAGAGCTCGATGCGATCCGCCCCGGATTGCTGGGCAGTAAACAGGGATTCCAGGTTGTCGATACAGATTTCAAGACGGGTCATGAGGACTCCTTTTTCGGGGAGATCAGACCCCACATCTGATCTCATAGATTGAGCAAGGCTGCGCCGCGCGCACCACCGGCGCCGCCGAAGCGGGCCTGGCGGATCTCGGGCAGGGCGACCCCGGGCAGCAAGTGACCGGGCAGACGCAACGGCAGCTGTTCATAGAGGGCGGGCAGGCCGCTCAGGCCGCCCCCCAACACCACCACCTCGGGATCAATCACCGAAATGGCGGTGGCAAGCCCGGCGGCCATGATCTCCAGCCAGCAGTCGACCGTCTCGACCGCATGGGGTTCATGGGCCTCGAAGCGTCCCACAATCTGGTGACCCGTGGCGCGCTGGCCATGGAAATGGTGATAGAGACGCTCCAGACCGGTGCCGGAGGCATAGGTTTCAAAACAGACCAGACGGCCGCAGCCGCAACGGGGACGGGGCAAATCGGGGTACTTCATCAGCATGGTCGCGGGCAAGGGGTAGTGACCAATCTCGCCAGCCAGCCAGTTGCGCCCCTGAATAAGCTTGCCCGCCAGATAGACGGCGCCGCCGATACCGGTGCCGATGGTGACGCCGAGCGCACTGCCTGCGCCGTCGGCGGCACCCTGATGCACTTCGGACCAGAGGAAGCAGTTGGCGTCGTTATCCACCTTGACCGACCGCTCCAGCAGTTCGGCCAGATCTGCGCCCAGATGGCGACCATTGATGGAGGGCAGATTAGCCGCCACTATGCTGTGATCCTGGCTGTTGATGACACCGGGGAAACCGATGCCGACCGAGCCCCGTGCGCCGAAGCGGGCATCCGCCTGCTCGACCCGGGAGCGGATCAGCTGCTGCAGCCCCTCGTAATCGTTGCCCGGGGTGCTCATGCGCTCCTCGTGGCAGAGGTTCAATGCACCGTCATAGACCGCGAAGGCGATCTTGGTGCCACCGATATCAAAGCCGTAATACATGCCAGCACTCCCTTGTCAGCCCGTGTTTATCCAACTCTGTTCCAAGGGGGACATTGTATTAATTCGCAAAAAAAATAAAGTGACCGAAGGCGAAAAACGGGAGAGTGATCAGAGCAAACGGCTCATTTGTCGCTGCAGGCAGGGCTGCCCGAGGCTTATCAGGGTGCGCTCCTCGCCATCAAAGACAAAGCCGCGGCGCAGGTAGAACCCCTCGCCGATGTGGTTGCCATCGAGCAGCCACAATTTGACGCTATGGCAACCGGCGCGGCGCATCTGCATCGCCACCGCCTGCCACAGCCGTTTGCCATAGCCTTGTCGCCAGTGGTCGGGATGGAGGTAAAAAGCGCGGATCAGGGCATGACTCTGTCCCACTTCCTGCTGTGGTTGCCAGTAGAGCAGGCCTATCACCACCTCATCGAGACAAAGCAGCATGGGCCTTGGGCCCGGCTCGGCCAGACGGCTCTGCCAGATCTGCAGATGGGCGGTGACATCGAGCTGTTCCAGCAGGTCGGCGCCGAGCACCTGGCCATAGGCAGCGAGCCAGCTGGCTCGCTGCATCACCGTCATGGCGGCGGCATCGTCGCTGCGCGCCATGCGCAGGCTTATGCCTTGCATTGGGGCACCAGACCGTTGGCGCGGGCCTGCTCATAGAGCGGCAACACTTGCGCCTGTTGCGCCTGCAACTCGGCGATCCGGTTCTCGTTGCTCGGGTGGGTGGAGAGCAGTTGCGGCGGGGTGTTGCCACCGGCGGCGGCACTCATGTTTTGCCACAGGGGGATCGCCTCGGCCGGATTGAACCCGGCGCGCGCCATCAGCTCAAGCCCCAGCCGATCCGCTTCGCTCTCCTGAGTACGGCCATAGGGCAACATCACCCCCACCTCGACCCCGAGGCCAAGGGCGGCCATGGTGGCGCCGCGATACTCGCTGGTGCCCATGGCGATGTCCGCAGCCGCAAGACCAATCCCCGCCAGCTGGCTGCGCGAGAGTCGCTCGTTGGAGTGCTGGGCCAGCACGTGAGTCAGCTCGTGGCCGATGACGGTCGCCAGCTGATCCTGATTTCTGGCGACCTTGAGCAGACCGCTATAAACCCCGATCTTGCCGCCCGGCAGGGCAAAGGCGTTCACCTGTTTGGAATCAAACACGACGACCTCCCAATCAGTAATGCCGTAGCTGGCGGGCACCTGGGCGGTCACCGCCTTGGCGACACAGGAGACATAGGCATTGAGTTTGGCATCCTTGCTCACCTTCTCCTGCTTTTTCATCTGCTCGAAGGAGTCGGCGCCCAGCTGGTTCATCTGCTGGGGAGAGTAGAGCAGCATCTGGCTGCGGCCGGTCGGCGACTGGGCACAGGCGACCAGCAGGGAACTACAGAGGGCTACCAGGCCAAACTTGGAGAGGGACGCAATCATGAAGGGATCCTTTGCCATAACGTTGCCCTATTCTCGGAAATGCCGCCCTGCTGCGCAAGGGAGCCAGCCCCCGGCTGGCGGAAAAATATCCATCCTACGCTATTAACAAAACTGACAGTCGCCAAAAACAAAACGAGCCCGCTTGGGGCTCGTTTTATCAGGGCATGCTGACTGCAGGCAGTTACATGATACCCAGCTTTTTCAGGTCAGCCTGTACCACCTTGGCCGGCACCGGCACGTAGCCATCTTTGGCAACGATGTTCTGGCCCGCTTTGGAGAGCATCATCTTGACGAACTCTTGCTCCATCGGGGAGAGCGGCTTGTTCGGATGCTTGTTCACGTAAACGTACAGGAAGCGTGACAGCGGATACTTGCCGGTGATGGCGTTATCGGAGGTCGCTTCGATGAAGGTCTTGCCATCTTTGGAGAGCGGTACTGCACGCACGCCGGAGGTGACATAACCAATACCGGAGTAACCGATGCCGTTCAGGGAGGCAGAGACAGACTGCACCACGGAGGCAGAACCCGGCTGCTCGTTCACGCCGCTCTTGAAGTCGCCGTTACACAGGGCGTGCTCCTTGAAGTAACCGTAGGTACCGGATACGGAGTTGCGACCGAACAATTGCAGATCCTTAGAGGACCAGTTGCCGTCCAGACCCAGATCAGACCACTTGGTGGCAGCCTTGGCTTCGCCACACTTGAGGGTGCTGGAGAAGATGGCGTCGATCTGCGGCATGGTCAGCCCCTTGATGGGGTTGTCCTTGTTGACGAACACCGCCAGGGCATCGACTGCAACGCGGATGGCAGTCGGCTTGTAGCCGTAACGCTTCTCGAATGCTTCCTCTTCACCGGCCTTCATGGCACGGCTCATCGGACCGAACTGGGCAACACCTTCGGTCAGGGCAGTCGGTGCGGTAGAAGAACCGGCGGCCTGGATCTGCACGTTGACGTTGGGGTACAAGCGCTTAAATTCTTCGGCCCACAGGGTCATCATGTTGGCCAGGGTGTCCGAGCCGACAGAGGACAGGTTGCCCGAAATGCCGCTGGTCGGTGTGTAATCCGGCAGGTCTTTATCCACACCGGCAGCCAGGGCGCTGACAGAAAACAGGGTTGCTGCGGTGAATCCGATTACACCAGCCAGTTTGTTGAGTTTCATCCAATCTCTCCAAAGTTACAGAAGGTCCGTTCTTAAGACGGCGCCAGTATCTGACCTGGCAGTGACAAATTTATGGATTTAATGTGACACTTTAATGACATGGCGACAGATTTGAACAAATGAAAAGAGGGCCCGTTAAAAGGCCCTCTTTTTGCAGCTAACTCATTGCCATAAAAGACTATTTAATCACCACCATACGGCTCGGGATGAGAAAGCTGAAGCGGCTGCCAAGGCCGACCCGGCTCTCGATATCGAGCTGGCAGTCGTGATGACTGAGGGCATGCTTGACGATGGCAAGGCCCAAGCCTGAGCCGCCGGTGTGGCGCGAGCGTGCCTTGTCGACCCGATAGAACCGCTCGGTCAACCGCGCCAGATGCTCGGGGGCAATCCCCTCCCCTTCATCGCTCACGGCAAACAGCGCCATCGCCCCCTGCTTGCGCCACTCCACGGTAATTTTTCGCCCCGCCGGGGTGTAGTGAATGGCGTTGTAGACCAGGTTGGAGACGGCACTGCGCAGCTGCTCCTGATCCCCGCGCACCAACAGATTGGGCTGCACCACAAATTCGAGCTGGTGGGCCCGTTCGCCCGAGAGCGCTCGCGCCTCCTGCTCCAGCAGCCCCAACATGGCAGGCATGTCCACCAGATGGGAGAGATCCACGGTCGGGGCCGCCTCGATACGGGAGAGGGTGAGCAGCTGATTGACCAGATTATCCATCCGGATGGTCTGCTCCATCATCACCCGATGCGCCTTGGCCCACATGGCGGGCGGGGGCGGCTCCTCGGTCATCTCCAGATAGCCCTTGAGCACGGTCAGCGGGGTACGCAGCTCGTGGGAGACGTTGGAAACGAAGTGCTTGCGAGTTTTCTCGAGACTGCGCAAGCGGGTGACATCCCGTACCACCAGCATCGCCTGATCGGAGGCGTAGGGCATGATGCGAAACTCGAGAAACTTCTCCTCGTTGACCGGGGAGTGCATCTCGAGGGGCTCGTCATACGCTCCCTTGCCCAGATAGGCGTTAAAGGCCGGATTGCGAATGAGGTTGCCGATATGCTGGCCGGCATCCTCCGGCCAGCGAAAACCGAGCAGTTGCTCCGCCAGCCGGTTGCACCAGAGGATGCTGCCATCGGTGCGAAACACCACAGCGGCATCGGGCAGCGCCTCGGCCCCCTCCCGGAAGCGGCGGATCAGCCCCGCCAGCTCGCGGCGACGGGCTCGGTGACGCTGCTGCAGCTTGTAGATACCGTTGAAGATGTACTCCCAGCTGCCATTGCCGCTGGGGGGCACCAGGCTGCGGTCGTGCCACAGCCAGTCAGAGAGCCGCTTCTGGAAGCGATAGTGCCAGCCCAGATGCAACACGGCCGCCACCAACAGGCAGAGGGCAAGATGATCAATCAACCAGCCAACCAATGCGAAGGGGGCGTAAAAAAACGCCATTCGCCACAACTGTCGCCGCCAGGCGTAAGGTTGCAACATAACTGCCTCTAGAGACGGGTTGAGAAGCGGTATCCGGCTCCACGCACCGTCTGGATCAATCTGTCGTGCCCTGTCTCTTCAATCGCCTTGCGCAAGCGACGAATATGCACATCCACGGTTCTGTCCTCGACGTACACATTGGTACCCCAGACATTATTGAGCAGCTGTTCACGGCTGTAGACCCGCTCGGGGTGAGTCATGAAGAAGTGAAGCAGCTTAAATTCGGTCGGCCCCATGTCGAGCGCCTTCTCTTCGGCACTGACCCGGTGGGAGACAGGATCGAGTTTCAGCCCCTGCACCTCGATCACCTCGTCCACCGAGGTAGGCGACACGCGGCGCATCACCGCATGGAGGCGAGCGGTCAGCTCCTTGGGCGAGAACGGCTTGGTGATGTAGTCGTCGGCTCCGGCCTCCAGACCACGCACCTTGTCCTCCTCTTCACCGCGAGCGGTGAGCATCACCACCGGGATCTGGCGCGTCACCTCATCCTGCTTGAGCTGCTTGATAAACTGGATGCCACTGCCGCCCGGCATCATCCAGTCCAGCACGATGAGTTCGGGGTAGGGTTCGCGCACCTTCGCCAGTCCATCGGCGTAATCTTCCGCTTCAATCGTCTCATATCCCTTCTGCTCCAACACGAAGCAGAGCATTTCGCGGATCGGTGCTTCGTCCTCGACCACCAGAATTCGCTTAGCCATTCCCTTCTCTCTCCTCTGTGAAGATGGGTGCGCCAATTATTAGAATTTTCTGTGACACTTTTATGACTTTATGACAGGCGGGATGATAAACGTTTTCAGATTCAGTTGGCAGCAGTACGTTGCAACAAGTCCCACCGGTTGCCGCTGATATCCTCAAATACCACCACAGTGCCATAAGGCTCGTCGCGGGGCTGTTCACAAAAATGAACACCATACGCCTGCATACGCTGGTAATCCCCCCAGAAATCAGTGGTCTCGAGGAACAGAAATACCCGGCCACCGCCCTGCTGGCCGATGGCGGCCTGCTGCTGCGCATTGGCCGCTTGTGCCAGCAGCAACGCGGAACCGGGGGTGCCTTTGGGGGCAACCCGCACCCAGCGCTTGCCCGGTTTGCCCGGCTCGTCGAGCCGGGTGTCTTCCAGGAGCACAAAGCCAAGTCCCTCGGTAAAAAAGCGAATGGCCTGATCGTAATCGGCGACCAGCAGGGTCAATGCACCGATGTGTTGTGACATGGCAGAAAATCCTCAACGGATGAGTCAACGGGCGCAATGCCCCCGGCAAGGGCGCATCATAGCGGCTGGACGGACAGGGCTCCAGCCATCATGTGCGTCTTGAAAACGACCGATGAGGGGGAGTGAGCACTCAAGGGGCTTCGCGCAGCGTCCGGTAGAGGGTGGTGCGGCTGATCCCCAGCTGGCGCGCGGCCTCACTGACGTTGCCGCCGCATGCCGCCAGCGTTTGCTGCACCTGCCGCCGGGTTTGTTCACGCAAGCTGGTCGCCTCCCCCATCGGCAAGACGCCGGGCTCTGTGGCCACACTGGGCAGATGCAGGTGGGCGGGTTCTATCCAACCCAACCCCTCTGCCAGCACACAGGCCACTTCCAGTGCCTGCTTGAGCTGGCGCACGTTGCCGGGCAGCGGATGGGCCAGCAGCTGTTGCTCCGCATCGCGGGTCAGACGCAGGGTCGGGTCCATCTCCGCCAACAGTCGCTGGATCAGCCCCAGACGCTCAGCGGCAGGCCAACGGCGCAGCGGCATCAGCTGCTGGCGCCAGCCGCAGATCCGGTAATAGAGGTCTTCGCGAAATGCGCCACTCTGCACCATGGCCGCCAGATCCCGGTGGCTGGCACTGACCAGCCAGAAATCCACCGCCTCCGGCTTGTGACTGCCAACCGGCGTCACACTGCGCTCCTGCAATACCCGCAGCAGTCGGGTTTGAGCCTGCAGCGGCAGTTCGCCAATTTCATCGAGCATCAGCATGCCGCCGTGGGCTGCACGCAGATAACCCTGACTGCCCTGGCTGCGGGCACCGCTGAAGGCCCCGCCCACATACCCAAACAGCTCGGCTTCCACCAGATCTGCTGGTAACGCGCCACAGTTGACGCACACCAGTGGCTGCTCCCGCCGACTTGACGCTCGGTGCAGGGCCCGCACCAGATGCTCCTTGCCGCTGCCGGTCTCCCCCTCGATAAGCAGCGAAATGCCGCGCTCCAGCATCTTGAGCGGCACCTGCTGCGGATGTGGCACCGGGCTTGAGTGACCAGGCAGCACGGTGCAGGAGGGTGTCGCGTCCGCTTCTGGCACCAGCCGCAAGCCACGCCCCTCGCGCAGCAGTTGTCTGCCATCGAAAGGATGCTGACCGAGCCAAAGTCGGCCTGCCCGGTTGGCGCCGAGCAGTTCCCCCCCCTCTCCCAGCAACAGGCGAGCGGACCAGAGGCTCTGGGGATCGAGATCCACCAGCCAGCCCGGCTGACGCGCCAGCAGTGCGTTTTCGAGGGTCATGGCCAGCAGCCGCACCGTGCCCAGCATATCGCCATCGTGATGGGCCGCATCGGTGGAGATATCGAGAACCCCCAGCAATTGCCCATCCGGCCCGAACAACGGGCAAGCACTGCAACTGAGGAAGCTGTGCTGGGCGAAGAAGTGCTGATTGCCGAGCACCTGCACTTCGCTCTGCTCGGCCAGCGCGGTACCGATGGCGTTGGTACCCTTGCTCGCCTCCCCCCAGCGGGCGCCACTGCGCAAAAAGATACGCTCGGCATGGCGGGCGAACCCCTCATCACCACTGGCAGCCAAAATGGCCCCCTCACCGTCACACAACAACAGGCGACAGGGACGACCCGCCAGCAACTGGGCAAACAGCGGCAGTACGAAGCGCTGGAAGCAGGCGATCAGCGCCCTGTGCTGCTCCTGACGGGCCGACAGCTCCCCATGGGGCAGCAAGTCAAGATCGGCGCTCTGCTGGCGGCTCAGCCCCTGATGCAGGCAACGCTGCCAGGAACGCTGGATCGGACCGGGACCGGGTTGAAGTGACTCACTCATCACGCCTCCTGTTCACAAACAGCACGACTGTCTCGGCCACTGTCCAGAAACGGTACAGTTTTATCGCAATAGCCGTGGACATTGGTTAACCAAGATACGCTGCCACACCCCGTTTGATAACGTTTTTGTAACCTTTTGTCTGCTGGTCAGACCCTTTGGCACGCCCCTTGCGATATCAGCTGGCAACCGGTCTGTCAGCCAGTCCGGTCAGGATCACACACATAAAGGATGATGAGATGATTTATACCGCTCCCGGTCAGGCAGGTGCCCTGGTCAGCTTCAAGTCCCGTTACGACAACTTCATCGGTGGTGAGTGGGTGGCTCCTCGCGCCGGCCGCTACTTTGAAAACATCTCGCCGGTGGATGGCAACGTATTCTGCGAGGTCGCCCGCTCCGACGCCGCCGATATCGAACTGGCGCTGGATGCCGCCCACAAGGCGTTCACCAGCTGGAGCAAGACCAGCGTCACCGAGCGCAGCAATCTGCTGCTGCGCATCGCCGATCGCATCGAGCAAAACATCGAACGGCTCGCCATCGCCGAAACCTGGGAGAACGGCAAGGCGGTGCGCGAAACCCTGGCGGCAGACCTGCCGCTGGTGGTGGATCACTTCCGCTACTTCGCTGGCTGCATTCGCGCTCAGGAGGGCTCGGCCGCCGAGCTGGATCAGAACACCGTCAGCTACCACTTCAAGGAGCCAATCGGCGTGGTCGGCCAGATCATCCCGTGGAACTTCCCCCTGCTGATGGCCGCCTGGAAGCTGGCCCCGGTGCTGGCGGCCGGTTGCTGCAGCGTGCTCAAGCCCGCCGAGCAGACCCCGGTCACCATCATGCTGATGATGGATCTCATCAAGGACATCCTGCCCCCCGGCGTAGTCAACGTGGTCAACGGCTTCGGCGCCGAGGCAGGTCAGGCGCTGGCCACCAGCAACCGGATCCAGAAACTGGCCTTTACCGGTTCGACCGAGGTGGGCGCCCATATCCTGCGCTGCGCCGCCGACAAGCTGATCCCCTCCACCGTGGAGCTGGGGGGCAAGTCCCCCAATATCTACTTCGCCGATGTGATGCAGCACGAGAGCAGCTACATCGACAAGGCGGTAGAAGGGATGCTGATGACCTTCTTCAATCAGGGGGAAGTGTGTACCTGCCCCTCCCGCGCGCTGGTGCAGGCCAGCATCTATGACGACTTCATGGACAGGGTGCTGGCCCGCGCTCGCACCATAGTGCAGGGCAACCCCCTCGATACCGCCACTCAGGTGGGGGCGCAGGCGTCCCGCGAGCAGTTCGACAAGATCCTGGGCTACATGGAGATCGGCCGCGGCGAAGGGGCCAAGATGCTGATCGGCGGCGGCCCGGCCAAGGTGAGCGGACTGGAGGGGGGATTCTACATCCAGCCCACCATCTTCTCCGGTCAAAACAAGATGCGGGTGTTCCAGGAGGAGATCTTCGGGCCGGCACTCGGGGTCACCACCTTCAAGGACGAGGCCGATGCTCTGGCCATTGCCAACGACACCCAGTACGGGTTGGGAGCAGGCCTGTGGACCCGCGACAGCAATCTGGCCTGGCGCATGGGGCGTGGCATTCAGGCTGGCCGGGTCTGGGTCAACTGCTACCACGCCTACCCGGCACACGCCGCCTTTGGCGGTTACAAAAAGTCGGGGATCGGCCGCGAGACCCACAAGATGATGCTGGACCACTACCAGAACACCAAAAACCTGCTGGTGAGCCACGACATCAACCCGCTCGGCTTCTTCTAGCGCAAGCGGATGTCATCAGAAAGGGCGCCTGTGGGCGCCCTTCTTGTTTTGCTTCACCAGATGACATGTCCGGCGATTTGTTATCTGCCCGACTGCTGGCGATAACGCTGGGGGGAGCAACCCAGCTCCCGGTTGAACATGGCGATAAAGGCCGAGGTGGAGCCGTAACCAAGCCGCCAGCTGATCTCCTGAATGGGCATGTCCCCCTTGAGCCAGGCCAGCGCCTTGAGCAGCCGCAGTCGCGCCCGCCACTGACCGAAACTCATCCCCAACTCCCGCAGGCAGCGCCGCGCCAGGGTGCGCTCTGTGGTGTGCAGTTGTCCGGCCCACTGGGCCAGAGTACGGGGATCGGCAGGATCGCTGTGCAACGCCGCCAGCATGGGAGCCAGCAGCTTGTCCTGACTCATCGGCAGGTAGCTCTCTTGACAGCGGGTGCGCGCCAGTCGCTCCACCAGTAACTCGGCCTGACGCTGATCCCACTCATCCGCCATATGGCTCACCCGCCGTTCGCAAAAATCGCTCAGCAGGGCGCGAATAAGTGGGGTGAGCAGCAGCAATCTGGGCTCTGGCGGCAGCTTGGCCGCCAGCTCGTGGCTGACGTAGATGGAGGTGTAGTCGAGGGTCTGCTCGTTGTAGGAGGTGTGGTCGAGATCCGCCGGTACCCAGATCAGGTAGTCGGCAGGGGCCACCAGTCGCTGATCCCACAGCTCTATCTCCATGATCCCCAGACTGATCATGTTGAGCTGGCCCCAGGGGTGGGAGTGCAGCACGGTCGCGCTGTCGGCCAGCATCTGCTGGTAACTGAAAAAGAGCGGATTGGGAACGGGCAGAACGACATCTACCGGCTGAAAGTGGTGAGTGGCCATCAGCGCCCCTTGTCAGCGAGAGAGAGGAGCAGGCGTGATGCAACGCCCTGTTGGCTCGGTCTCCGGCACAGGCCAAAAGCAGCCATCAGTTGCGGGCTGACGCAGCCTGTGTGGGCCGGAATAAGGTACATCAGAAAGAGTTGTCTTTTCTGCTGGGTCATCTGTCTGTTTTACGCTACTTGATAATATAAAGACAAGGGTAGACTTGGCCCCCTGTTAATAAGGAGCCTCTGATGCGAATCTTTTCCCCTCTTCTCTTTCCGCTGATGGCTGTGCTGATCTGGGCTACCAATACCGTGGTGTCCAAGGCGGCCGCCAGCGTGCTCGACCCCGCGGCCATCTCCTTCTATCGCTGGGTGATCGCCGCCCTGGCGCTGACCCCCTTCTGTCTGCCCACCCTCTGGCGGCGACGCAGTGAGGTTCGCCCCTGGCTCGGCAAGCTGCTGGTGCTGGCGGCGCTCGGTATGGTGCTCTACCAGTGTCTGGCCTACTACGCCGCCCATAGCACCTCGGCTACCAATATGGGGGTGATCGGCTCCCTGATTCCGCTGCTTACCCTGTTGCAAGGGGCGCTCTTCTTCGGCCAGCGTCCCGGCAAACAGGCACTGCTCGGCATGAGTATCTCCCTGTTCGGGGTGCTCTGGCTGCTTGGCAAGGGCGAGCCGCTTGCCCTGCTCCACAACGGCATCAACCCGGGGGATGGCATGATGCTGCTGGGCTCCGCCAGCTACGCCCTTTACGGCCTCTTGATCCGCCGCTGGCACCTGCCGTTTGGCCCCTGGCTCAACCTCTACATGCAGATCCTGCTGGCGGTGCTACTGCTGGTGCCACTCGCTCTCAGCGCCGACTCGATGGCGGTGCCGGCCGAAGGGTGGGGGCTGGTGCTCTTCGCCGGGCTCGCCTCCTCCCTGCTGGCAGCCTACTGCTGGATGCGCGGCCTCGCCTGCATGGGGGCAGAGCGCACCTCGGTCTTTATGAACCTGATGCCGCTCTGTACGGCGCTGATCGCCGTCGTCGGCCTGGGCGAGCCGATACATGGCTACCACCTGCTGGGCGGCGGCCTTATTCTGGGGGGCGTGATGATCTCCCAGCTGAAAAAGCGTGTCCCACTGCCGGAGCGCAACACGGCCTGACGGGCAACATGCCAAAAACAACAAGGGAGCCGCTGGCTCCCTTGTTCATTTCTATCCTGTTTGAACGACTGTGAACCAACTTCACCCCGCCCGGCGCCAGCGGTAGCGCCGCTCCGGCCGCCCCCGCTGACCATAGTTGAGATCCACATCCACCCGGTCTTCCGACTCCAGATACTCCAGATAGCGGCGCGCCGTGGTGCGGCTGAGGGAGAGCCGCAGCGCCACCGTGTCGGTGGAAAAGACGTTCTCCGGCTCGCCCGCCAGCAGATCCAGCACCTGACGCAGGGTGATGCTGTCAATCCCCTTGGGGGTGACGCGCATCTCCTTGATCTGGGAGCGCCCCCCCTTGCCCAGCAGCTTGTCGAGATCTTCCTGCTCCAGCCGACCCCGCTCGCAGAGGCGACTGTGCAGTTGCAGGATCTCGTCCAGACTCTGCTGGATGCGAAACAGCCGCAATGGTTTGATGACGTAGTCATGAACCCCCAGATTGAGGGCCTGCTGGATGGTCTCCACATCCCGCGAGGCAGTCACCATGATGACGTAGGCTTCGCGGTTGTGGCTGCGCAGGCGGCTCACCCACTCAAGGCCGGAGCCATCGGGCAGGGAGACATCCACCAGCAGCAGTTGGGGCACCACACCGGCCATCATGGCATCGGCCTGGGCCAGGGTGCCGGCCCGCCCCAGCAGGGAGAAACCGGGTGTCGCCGCCACCAGTTCTGACAAGATGGCACCGATCCGATCGTCATCTTCAATAACAAGCGTGATTATTGGGTCCATGGCTCACATTAATTGGTTTTTATTCAAGTAGATACCAAACAGGGTGGTCTGCTCGGCGGTTCGCCGCCATTCTATCACACCCTCGTGCCGACCTACGGTCTCCTTGACCAGGAACAGACCCACCCCGTGATCGCCGCTCTGGCGACTCACCCCGTAATCGAACAGGTGATCGGCCAGCTCCTCATCGACCCCCTCGCCGCTATCCTCCACCTCGATCACCAACCGCCGCCCCACATCGCACAGGGACAGCAGCACCCGCGGCGGCCGCTGCTGGCGATTGCGCCAAGCCGCCTGCAGACCGTTGTCCAGCAGGTTGCCAATGAGGGTGATGAGATCGGCCGAGACCGAGGCCGGATACTCCGCCAGCGCCGAATCGGGATCGAGCTCCAGGGTCACCCCCAGCTCGCGGGCCCGGCTGAACTTGCCGAGAATAAGCCCCGCCACCGGCTTGTTGTCGATCAGCCGCAGCAGCTCCTGCAGCATGGTCTGGCACGCTTCGTTCTCCTGCTGGATCAGCTCCACCGCCTGATCCACATGGCCCAGCTGCAACAGGCCGGAGAGGCTGCTCAGCTTGTTGGCAAACTCGTGGCTCTGCATCCGCAGCATCTCGGCATACTGACGCAGATGGGTCACCTGAACCCCCAGACTGGCGGCCACCTCCGGACGGCTGAAGATCAGCAGCCGCCCCGGCGCCTTGCCCTGCACCGCCTGCCAGCGGCCGACAAAGGATTCCCCCTGAATGGTGAAGCTCACTTCCCCACCCTCCTGCTCCAGACAGGGGGCAAGGGGCGGCACCAGCTCCGCCAGTGACTGCCCCTGCAAGGCGTGGCGCCCGGTGACCGGCAGCCGCAGCTGATAGCTGGCGGTACTGTTGATCATGTTGATGTTACCGCGGCCATCGAGGGCGATGACCCCTTCGGTGATGTGCTCAAGCACCAGATCCTGCAGGGTGAAGCGGCGCACGATCGCCTCCGGCTCCAGATCGAGCAGGGTCTTGCGCAGCAGATATTGCACCCAGAGTGCCAGCAGCAGGCCGCACCCCAGCACAGCAACGATGGCGCTGATGAGCAGGGCCACCCGCTCCATATAGATGCCCTCCACCTGCTGCATCAGGTAGCCCACCACCACGGCCCCCATGACGCGCCCATCCCCGCCCACCACCGGGGAGAAGCAGCGGATCGCCGGCCCCATGGTGCCCCGATCCTTGGAGCAGTAGCTGCGCCGCTCCTGCAGCGCGGGCCAGATATCCTCGCCGCGAAACTTCTGTCCCACCAGCTCGGGGTTGGGGTGGCTGAGGCGGCGACCATGCTCATCGGTCACCACCATATAGGTGGCGTCGGTGCGATTGCAGACCGCCTCCACATAGTCGCGCAGGGTAGGATCACTGCCCTGACGCAGAGCCTCGACCACCCGGGTATCCGCCGCCATCACCCGTGCCAGATCGCTCCCCTTATCCTGCAGATTGCTCTCCAGCAGATGACGGATAAAGAGGGCCAGCAGGCTGCCCAGAATGAGGATCAGCAGCAGGGAGAGCCCAAGAGAGAGGGTGACCAACTGGTGGCGAAGTTTCATGCACATACCTTAAAACGTCAGGACGCAGCCCAATAGTGCGGATGCCACCAGGTCTGGTCAATCAAAGGTGCCGGATCGCCGACAAAATCGGCCAATCCTTCCTCGCGGGCGCAGAGCGCCACCGCTCTGGCGACGGCGCGGGCCACCTCTCCCACCTGCTCGATGGGGGGCAACAGCCGGCCCGCCACCAGCGGATAGGCGCCGACCGCCCGCACCGCGGCCAGCAACATGCCATCGCTGATGCGGCGCGCCTTGACGGCGCAGGCTCCGAGACCAATCCCCGGAAAGACATAGACGTTGTTGCACTGGGAGACTACCCGCCGCTCCCCCGTCACCGTCACCGGCGCAAAGGGGCTGCCGGTGGCCAGCAGGGCGCGGCCATCTGTGGCAGCCCATACCTGCTCGGGGGTAGCCTCGGCGCTGCGGGTCGGGTTGGAGAGTGGCAGGATCACCGGCTGATCGCACACCTCCCCCATCGCCTGCAACACCTCGCCAGTAAAGAGGCCGCCCTGCCCGCTCACCCCGATCAGCACCGCCGGGCGCACCTGACGGATGGTCTCCAGCAGCGAACTGCTCCCCTCCTCCACGGCACGGGCAAACGGCTGTTGAGCGCGAGTCAAGTTGGGACGATCGGCGCAGACCACCCCGTCCTGATCAAACAGCCAGACGCCGTCGTGACTCCCCGCCAACTGGGCCAACATGGCGGCAATGCCGCAACCGGCAGAGCCCGCCCCGACGATCAGCACCGGGGCATCACTGAGGGCGGTCCCCGCCTGTTGCAACCCAGCCAACACGCAGGCAGAAGCCACTGCCGCCGTGCCCTGAATATCGTCGTTGAACATGCAGAGTTCGTCGCGATAACGGGTCAGCAGGTTGGCGGCATGCTTGCCTGCAAAGTCTTCAAACTGCAGCACCACCTGCGGCCAGCGCTTGCGAATGGCGGCTACCACCTTGTCCATGAAGTGGTAGTAGCTCTCGCCGTCGATGCGCGGGGATTGCCAGCCGAGGTAGGAGTCATCCTCCAGCAGCTCGGGGTTGTTGGTTCCCACATCGACACAGAGCGGCAGAGTGCGCGCCGGATTGATGCCGCCAGCAGCGGAGTAGAGCGCCAGCTTGCCGATACAGATCCCCATGCCGCCGATACCGAGATCGCCAAGCCCCAGCACCCGCTCGCCGTCGGAGATGACGATCACGTCTACCTCCTGCTCCACCGACTCGAGGATGTCATCGAGATCGTCCCTGTCATGCCAGGAGAGATAGAGACCGTGGCTGCGCAGATAGAGATCGCTGTGGCGCTGGCACGCCTCTCCCACCACCGGGGTGTAGATGATCGGCAGCAGCTCCGGCAGGTGGTGACGCACCAGATCGTAGAAGAGTACAGGATTGTCCTCCTGCAGCTGGCGCAGCAGCAGATGCTGGTCAAACGGGCTCTGCATGGCGCTGACCAACCGGTAGATCCGGCGCCGCTGCTGGGAGAGGGACTCCTCCTTGTGGGGCATACGGCCCCGCACGCCCTGACGCTTGCGCTCGGCATAGGGCAGGCTGGTGCCCATCATGATGTCGTTCATTTTGTTTGTTCCTCAATCCGGTATCAGGCGAGCAGGGAGATAAGGGCGGTGGCCAGGATCAGCATCACGGCGCCGCCAAGGCGAGAGGAGATCTGGGCAAAGGGCATCAGCTTCATCCGCTGGGCCGCCGAGAGCACGGCTACGTCGCCGGTGCCGCCCATGTTGGCCATGCAAAGTCCGCCGGTGATGGCCGCCTCGATGGGATAGAAACCGATCATCCGGCCCACCAGCGCCGCGCCGAGGGCGCCACTGATTACGGTGACCATGACCAGCACGAAGTAGCTGATGGAGAAGGCGCTGATGAGCTCGGGAATACTGGTGTAGGCGACACCGATCCCCACCAGCAGGGAGGGGGTCAGGTTGCTCACCACAAACTGATACCAGTCGGCCGCAGCCTGCTCATAACGGCGCGGCAGCAGGCCGCTCACCTTGATAAAAGCGACCGCCAAAATCATCAGGGCAAAGGGGTGCATGGGGATAAAGTTGCCAAGCAGGGAGCCCAGCACAAACATGCTGGAGCTGATGAAAAGGCCCATGCCGAGACTCTGCAGGGTCGGCGCTTCGGCCTGCTCGTCAGCAATGCTCTGGCTATTCTCTTTGACCATCAGCTTGCCGTTGCCGGTCAGGGAGGGGTAACGACGACCGAGCCGCGCCAGCAGGGAGCCCACCAGAATGGCCAGGGTATTGGCGATCACCACCGCCGGTACCATGCGCGACAAGAGATCCGCACTGGACATCTGCATCGGGCCGGAGAGGATCTCCACCAGGGGCACGGCACCAGCGCCCATGCCACCGCCCATGATGGGCAGGCCGATCAGCAGCACCGCATTCTTGAAGCCATACCCCATCAGGGAGCCGACCAGCCCCACACTCAGCAGTGCCAGTGCGACGCCACCAAGAATGACCGGCAGGTAGCGCATGGCGGCATTTTTCAGCAAAGCGCCGCTCATACCGAACACGGAGCCAGTAACCAAGCTGGCGATAAAGAAGTTGAGAAAGCCACCCTCCTTCATGAAGTTGGTGATGACCTGCCCCGCCTGCACCGGCAGCAGCTGGTATTCGAACAGGGCGGCGCCGCCGAAGATGGCGAGGATGGTGCCACCCCCCAGATATTCACGGATCGGCATGATCCGCTCCCCCAGCTCAGTCAGCAGGGTGCCCAGCACGAACATCAGCGCCAGCGCACCGACCATGCCCAGTGGCAACGAGCCGTTCCAGCCGGAAAAGAGAACACAGGTTGCCAACCCCAGAAATATAAAGAGCGGCATACCCGCAATTTGTTGGCCGCCCATAAAGGCGGCCTTTTCTTGTGTGGTTTGTAGGGGGGAGAGGTTTTTCATTGTTATGTACTCTGCGTGTGATTGTGGCCGCTACTTTATTGATCCCCCTCGCCCCTGTCGGTTAGCCAGATTGCAAAGCCATATAAAAACATTAAAAACTTAAACATCATGGTGTCGCCAACGCGTGCTGCACAATAGAACACCAGACCATCGATGCCCTGCTCGACCAGGAAATAGGGCGATAAAACGAGCGAACCCAATGATGGATATTTGGGTGATCAGCAGTAATAACGATGCGATGATCTCTCCCCCTTCGGGGAAATAACAGAGCCAGATGACAAGCTCTGCGACCCTTTATCGCCACAGCTCCTGTGAGTGATAATCAGCGGGCTATGTCATCGCCATGACGCGAGTGCCACGGCATGCTACACCAGGGTTTGAGTCGGCGTGCAGGAAGCACGCACGATGAAAAATGGTGAGGAGAAAGATGCAAAAAGGGGAGATTGAAATAGTGATGAGCCAAGCCAGCGAATACCAGAGCACTGGCTTGAACTCACAAGGATCACACACGGTCAGGTCTATTCTGCCAACAGCAATGGAATATTGGCGGGGTCAAATTCATGACTGATATCGGTACTTCTGATTGCGCCTTCCCGATTCACGCCATGGTGTGACTCTGCACCATATTCTCCATCACTCAACAGCGCTTCAATTGCCAGATACACACATCCACTGTCATATCCATCCACAACCCGTTTCCCCCTTGTTTTATAACCCCATCAATATTAGCGGATAAAAAAAGAGCTGCTCGCTGAAGCTGAAAATTTCATGAAAATAATCGCCGGATATCCTCCATTCACGGCGCAATATCCGAATCGGCAAGAGAGCCTAGAGTGGATTAGCCCCGAAAATAATATCAGGGGCTCGAATGCTGCCAACTCGCACCAGCGAAAGCTCCGACCAGAAACATGATCCGCATCACACTATTTACTTAGCCTGCTAAACAAGTATGATACTTAGCATGCTAAACAAGTATGATACTTAGCATGCTAAGTAGATTGAGGATGAGAAGATGACGGATCTGGAAAGGTTGCGCGAGCTGTCGCTCGCCGAGCAGATAGCGCGGATGCACCGGCTATGGCGTACTGCCGCCGACCTGGAGCTGGCTCCCCTTGGCCTCACCCATCCCCGCTGGACCGCGCTGTGGAAGCTCTCCCGCATAGGGAACCATGTCAGCCAGAAGACCCTGGCCGAAGCCCTCGAGATAGAGCTCCCATCCCTGATGCGCACCTTGGGCCAGCTGGAAGAGCAGGGACTGATTGAGCGCCACTGCTGCAGTCAGGACAAGCGGGCCCGCATCGTCTGCGTGACCCCGGCTGGCCAGACCCTGCTCGATCAGATCGCCGACCGCATCATGAATATCCGCCGGGAGCTGCTGGGGGGCATCGACGAGCAGACCCTGCAACTGTTTGAAGCCACGGTGCAGCGGATCTCGGCCAACGCCCTCAGCAAAATTGAACAACACCACGACCGACAAGCCGGAGGCGATACAAGCCCTCCCGAGACCGACACAGAGAGAGAATAAGATGACCCCGGGTCAACAATTTACCCGCTGGATCAAATGGTCCATGGCGGGCTTTGCCACCCTGTTTGCCTATTTTCTGATAGCCGACCTGCTGATGCCCCTCACCCCTCAGGCGATGGCGACCCGGGTGGTCACCAAGCTGGCCCCGCAAGTGAGCGGCAAGGTGGTCGAGGTCGCCGTTCACAACAACCAGCAGGTCAAGAAAGGAGAGCTGCTGTTCAGGCTGGATCCGGCCCCTTTTGAACTGGCAGTGGAGCAGGCCCGCCTTGCGTTGGCGCAGGCAGAGCAGCAGAACAGTGAACTGGATGCCGCCCTGACCGCCGCCGTTGCCGAGATCAACGCCAAAGAGACCCTGGCCAGCCAGAAGTGGCGCGAGGCTGAGCGGATCGATGCGCTTTACCAACGTCACATGGTTTCGCTGCAACAAAAAGATGAGGCTGACAGCGCCCTGCGCAGCGCCCAGGCCAACCTGCGCGCCAGTCAGGCCAAACTGGCCCAGATCAAGGCCAGTCGTGGCGTAACCAGTGAGGATAATCTGTTGCTGCGCCAGGCCCGCAACAAGCTGGCGCAAGCGCAGCTGGCCCTCTCTTACAGCCGGGTCCACGCGGATCAGGATGGCACCATCACCAACCTGCAGCTCAAGCCGGGCAGTATCGCCAGCGCCGGCAGCCCGCTGCTGGCGCTGGTGTCGGAACAGGTGGACGTCATTGCCGATTTTAGGGAGAAGAGCCTGCGCCATGTTGGCGAGCAAACCCGCGCACTGGTGGCCTTCGATGGCGAACCGGGTCAGCTCTATCCTGCCCGGGTAAGCAGTCTGGATGCCGGGGTGAGCGCCGGTCAGTTTGATGCCAATGGTCGACTGGCCGCGCCGGTGGAGTCGGATCGCTGGGTACGGGATGCCCAGCGGATGCGGCTGCACCTCGAGCTGGACCAGCTCCCCGATCATCTGCCAGCCGGGGCGCGGGCCACGGTACAACTGCTGCCGGACAATGCCCTGACCGCCATGCTGGCACGGGGCCAGATCCATCTGCTCAGCCTGCTCCATTATGTCTACTAACCACGCCACTCACCCGTCGGCCAATACCGCCTCAGCACACCCCGCCGGTGTTGCTGCCACCCACCTCTGGTATCGGCCCTTCACCGGCAACGAGCTGCGCCAGTGCCTGCGCATCGCCTTTGGCTGCACTACGGGCTTTCTGCTCTGCAAGCTGTTTGGCTGGAATTACGGGGTCTTCTATACGGTCACGCCTGTGCTGCTGCTGGGGATGGTGCCGGTGATGAATGGCCATGCCGCGCGCCAGCTGATCGCGGCGGCGGTGGTCTGTGGGGTGGAGGTCGGTCTGCTGGGGGGGCTGTTTGGCAGCCATCCGGCACTGATGACCCCCATCGCCTTTCTGCTGTTTCTCTACCGTTTCGCCGCCATGTCGCGGGGCAGCCTGTTTCTGTTCGGGGCCAACGGGGTGCTGAGCCTCAGCATCATGCTGCACTTTGCCAGCTATCCGCAGACCGACCTCAACGACCTGATCCTCAACAATATCTGGGCGAGCGTGCTGTCGGTGTTGATCGCCTACCTGATGACCATGCTGATCCCGGATGTGGAGGCCAGACCCAAGCCCGCCTCGGCCCCCAAGGCACCGCACCGGATGCGCCATGAAGCACTGCTGGGTGCCACTGTGGCCACCCTGTCGTTTCTGGTATTTCAGGTGTTTGACCTGCGCGACTCCATGTCTGCCCAGGCCACAACCCTGCTGGTGCTGTTCCCCATGCATTGGAACGGTGCGCTGAGTTATGCCCGCAAACGGGCGATGGGCACCTTGCTGGGTGTCACCTTCGGCTTGCTCGGCCAGCTGCTGCTCTATGACTGGTCAGGGCAACTGCTGCTGGTCGCTCCACTGCTGTGGCTCGGCGCCATGCTGTTCAGCCATGCCCACGTCAAGGAGGCAGGCGGCTCCGGAGTCGGCTTTGGCGCCCTCACTACCCTCGGCATCCTGTTTGGCCAGTACCTCACTCCGGGCAACGATCTGGTGTTCAGCGCCCTCTACCGGGTGAGCAGCATCCTGTTTGCCATCGTGGTCACCCTGCTGGCCTGCTACCTCGTCCACCGGTTGCTCAATCGCTTCGAGGCAACCCGCTTCGGTTATTGATTTCCTGTTGTCAGCCCATGGATGAGCTCGTTTTGCCCCGTCGCCTGCCGGGGCGTTTTTTCTCTCCCTCGTGTGCCTCCCTTGTCACCCCCCCGCCGCCACAGCTCAGCGCAGAAGTACGGCTATGCTTGTAAGGCTGCTGTCGATGAGGTGTACCTATGGTTCCGTTGTTAAAAAAATGGCTGGTTTGTCTGATGCTGTTGGCTACCAGCCCGCTCGGGGCCACCCCGCTTGTCATTGGTGCCGAAGATGACTGGGCCCCCTACTGCGAGCGCGACAAGGACAATGAGGATGACCAGCCCCACGGACTGGCGCCTGAGCTGGTCAAGGCGGTGTTCGCCGCCGAAGGGATCGAGATTGTCTTTCGCACCCTCCCCTTCGCCCGCTGCATGCACGATGCGAAAAGCGGCAAACTTGCGGGGTGCTTCAACGCCACCATCACCGAAGAGAACCGCTACCAGTACCACTGGCACGATACCCCCATGTTCGAGGAGGATCTTGCCATCTTCGCCCTTGCCAGCGACCCGCAACGGGATCTCAAGCTCACCTCGCTGGAAGGCAAGCGGGTGGGCATCACCCTCGGCTACACCTACCCTACCGATTTTATGGAGAACCCCAGGATCACCCGCTTTCAGGCCAAATCCGATGCCCAGATCCTCGAGATGCTGGTACGTGGCCGGGTCGACTACATCCTGATGAACGGCATGCCGGGCTACCTCAAGATCCAGCAGAAGCAGCTGACCGGCAAGGTGGTCAAGGTTGGCAAACTCTCCACTGATGGCTTCTGGCTCGCCTTTTCCCGCCACCACCCGCAAGGGGAAGCGCTGGCCAAACAGTTCGAACAGGGGCTGCAGAAGATCAAGAACAACGGCATCTATGAGACGCTGATCCGCCAGTTTGAAACCAGACTTGGCCTCTACTGATTGACGATTCCTTCCTGATAGCGCCCCCTCATACTCGCGCGGTATGCCGGACAGCCAGCGACGCACCGAATGGCCACGCTGATTGCACAATCACGGCAACCTGTTAGGCTCACGCCCGTATGACACCAATGGAGCTGTAATCATGAATAAGGCACATATGATGGCCGCTGGTGCGCTGGCCCTCGGCCTGCTCGCTGGCTGCAATCAGGGCAATACCCTCTCAGTCACTGGTGGCGAACCGGTCAGTTACCAGTGCGAACAGGGCAATAAGGTGCAGGTGCGCTACTTCTCCCTCTCCGACGAGAGCCTCAACTTTATCAAGCTGTCTCTGCCGGACGGCAAGGATTACACCCTGCCCCAAGCCATCTCGGCCTCCGGTGCCCGCTATACAGACGAACACGAGGCCGTCTGGTGGAACAAGGGGGATGAGGGCTTTGTCGAGCTGCGGGATCAGGATGGCGAGTGGCAGACCGCCTACAACGACTGCAAACAGCAATAAACGTGACCCCGGCCTGGCCGGGGTCTCTCTTTCTCTGCCATCAGAGTGATGGGGGATCAGTTGATCTCGATCTCGAAGCGGTTGGTCACCTCGACCGGAATGGCATCCGGGTTGCCCTCTGCCGGGCTGTAGCGGATCCGCGAGAGGGTCGCCAGCGCGCTCTGTTCCAGCTCGCCGGGGGGCTCGGCCGCCACCACTTCCGGCTTGACCGGCGTGCCGCTGGCGTCAATTTGATAGCGAACTTCCACATACCCCTTGACCGGTTTGGCCGGCAGGGCTGGCTCGTCATTGCCAAGCCATGACCACTGCTTCTCCTGAACCCAGTAGCTGGACAACTGCTCGAGAGGGATAGCGATCGGAGCGCGCTCGTGCGCCACCTCCTGACGGGATGAGCACCCCAGCAACAGTGTCACTGCCAGACCTGACCATACTGCGACTTTCCACTTCATGTAACGCTCCTTGTTCTCTGCCGGTGCTTGTTGCCGGACTGCGGGACGCTCAACGCGGCCCGCTTGGTCAGTCACCCATCCTAACGAAAAAGTATTCGTATGAACATGAACAAAAGGGCCAACCCCGAGAGGTTGGCCCTTTTATCGTCAATAAGCTCACTAACCATCCGCTGGCATCAGCCGCGCTTGTCGCTCACCACCAACCAGAGCGCATGGACCATGCCCGGCAGACCGCCCATCAGGGTCAGCACAATGTTGATTAAAAAGTGCAGGCTAAAGCCCACCTGGATAACAGCGCACACAGGGGGCAGGAAAATGGCCAGCAGGATCTTGAGCAGATTGTTCATCTCGGCTCTCCTTTTCAAAAATGTCGTCAGGATTGGAATGGGCTAACCATAAACATCCCGGACTTCAACTGCAAACCAGGCAGGGAATTCGCTCACCCGCATCACGCCAGGCATTGAGATCGTGGATCTGCTGATTGCTGCTGCCACGCCAGAGCAGGCCGGGGTCTGCCAACGCCTTTTCAAACTTGCCATCCACCAGCACATCCAGCAAGGCCACCAGCTCGCGCTGGGCCTCTGACAGTTCGCCGAGCAGATAACCGGTCCAGCACCAGATATCCTTGCCCGGACACTCGGCGCGCACCCGTTTCACCAGCGCCAGCACGTGGGGCACGTTGGCAGGGTGGAGCGGATCGCCGCCGGAGAGCGACAGACCTCGCCGTTTGATGCGGCTGTCGTTGAGATCCGCAATGATGCGATCGCTCATCGCCTCATCGAACGGCTGGCCGCCATCGAGCCGCCAGGTGCTCTGGTTGTAGCAACCCGGGCACTGGTGCTCGCAGCCCGAGACAAACAGGGTGGCACGGGTGCCGGGGCCGTTGATCACATCGACCGGGTAGTATTGGTGGTAGTGCATCGCTTGTTTCCTGCCTCGTTCACGGGAAGGCGGCATGGTTGCCGCCCTCCAATGAAAATGGCCCCTTGAGTCAGGGGCCAGCTCTTCATCGCCTGTGCGCTTACATATGTTTGACGCGGCGCTTTACTTCTTCCTGCTTGCCCGCATTGAAGGGGCGCGCATCCGGGCTGCCGAGGTAGCCGCAGACACGGCGGGTCACCGACACCTTGGCCGGGTCATGGTTACCGCAGCGCGGGCAGGTAAAGCCCTTGGAGGTGCACTCGAATTCGCCAGTAAAGCCGCAGTCGTAGCACTCGTCGATGGGGGTGTTGGTACCGTAGTAGGGCACCTTGTCATAGCTGTAATCCCAGACGTTTTCGAGCGCTTCCAGGTTGTGCTGGATGTTGGGGTACTCGCCGTAGCAGATGAAACCGCCACTGGCGATGGGCGGATAGGGCGCCTCGAAGTCCAGCTTGTCGTACGGGTTGACCTGCTTCTCCACATCGAGGTGGAAGCTGTTGGTGTAGTAACCCTTGTCGGTCACGCCGGATACCACGCCAAACTCCTTGGCGTCGATGCGGCAGAAACGGGTGCAGAGGTTCTCGCTCGGGGTGGAGTAGAGGCTGAAGCCGTAGCCAGTCTCCTCTTTCCACTCGTCGATGGCTGCCCTGAGACGGGCGATGATGGCGATGGCCTTCTGTTGCAGCTCGGCGCTGTCAAACAGGTGCACCTTGTCACCAAACAGGGCGTTGATGGTCTCGTGAACCCCGATATAACCGAGGGAAATGGAGGCACGACCGTTCTTGAAGATCTCGCTGACGTTGTCGTCCGCCTTGAGGCGCACGCCGCAAGCCCCTTCCATATAGAGGATCGGTGCAACCCGTGCTTTCACCCCGTCCAGACGGGTGATGCGGTACATCAGCGCCTTCTTGGCGACCCGCAGGGAGGCATCCAGACGATCCCAGAAGTCCGCTTCGTCACGGGATTTCAGGGCAATGCGCGGCAGGTTGAGGCTCACCACCCCCAGGTTGTTGCGACCTTCATGGATCAGCTCGCCATTCTCCTCGTAGGCACCGAGGAAGGAGCGGCAACCCATGGGGGTCTTGAAGGAGCCGGTCACTTTCACGACCTGGTCGTAGTTGAGGATGTCTGGATACATCCGCTTGGAGGCACACTCCAGCGCCAGCTGCTTGATGTCGTAGTTGGGATCGCCCTGCTTGTGGTTGAGGCCATCCTTGATGGCGAACACCAGTTTCGGGAACACTGCGGTCTTCTTGTTCTTGCCAAGACCGGCTATGCGGTTGCTGAGGATGGCGCGCTGGATCATTCGCGACTCCCAGCTGTCTCCCAGCCCAAAGCCGAAGGTGACAAACGGCGTCTGACCGTTGGCGGTGTGCAGAGTGTTGACTTCGTACTCCAGTGACTGGAAGGCGTCGTAGCACTCTTTCTCGGTGCGGGCCATGGCGTAGGCTTCCACATCGGCAATGCCCCACTCTTCGGCCACTTCACGGTGTTTCTGCCAGCTGATGGTCACATAGGGTGCCAGTACTTCGTCGATGCGGTTGATAGTGGTGCCGCCATAGATATGGCTCGCCACCTGGGCGATGATCTGGGCGGTCACCGCCGTGGCGGTGCTGATGGATTTCGGGGTATCGATCTCCGCATTGCCCATCTTGAAGCCGTGGGTCAGCATCCCTTTCAGATCGATCAACATGCAGTTGAACATCGGGAAGAAAGGCGAGTAGTCGAGATCGTGGAAGTGCAGATCACCGCTCTCATGAGCCTGAACCACATCACGGGGCAGCATGTGGCTGGTGGCATAGTGCTTGGCGACGATACCGGCCAGCAGGTCGCGCTGGGTCGGGATCACCTTGGAGTCTTTGTTGGCATTCTCGTTGAGCAGGGCGGCGTTGGTCTGCTCGACCAGACCGCGGATCTCCTGCGCCAGACGGCCGCGCGCCTCGCGAGCCTGATCCCTGTCGTGGCGATATTCGATATAGGCACGGGCGATGGCCTTGTCGTCGGAAGCCATCAGGTGGTTTTCGACCCGGTTCTGGATCTCGTGGATATCAACTTCACCACGCCCTTCCAGCTCCTGACTCACCGCATTGGCAATGCGGGAGGCGAGAGCCGGATTGGCCTGATTGACCGCTTCCGCCGCACGGCTGACCGCCTCTGCAATCAGCTGGGCATTGAATGGTGCGCGACATCCGTCACGTTTGATCACAACCGGTTTCATGAATTTTCCCCGTTAAAAGGCCAGGCATTTGCCTCTGGCTCACCCTTGTTGGGCCCCCCTCCCGGCATCTCGTCCTGGACGCAAATAAATTCAGCCGAGGCTTGACAAGCCTGGGCTGAAGATAGGAGGGGAACAGCTTATACACAGCTTAATAACACAACATATAGGGATTAAAAACGAATGCGTCCCTATATGTGGTGTCTATTAGGCACCAAAGCGCAGCCTCATTTCTTGATCCAGAACAGGTTTTTCAGCGAGCGGGACAGTTCACGACCAACCCAAAAGAGCCCCGTTCAAATCCAGCCTCAAGCAGGGTGCGGGCTGGCGTCCGATCCACCCACCCGAAAAAATCGCCCCCCGCCGCACAGGTTTCGAGATGACAGCGCCAACCAAAACCGCCCATACTGAACAAGAACTCTCTCCCCCTCGACAAGGGACAACCCATGCGCACCTCTCTGCTGTTGCTACTGTTATCCACCCTCTCTCTGCCACTCTGGGCCGCCAACATTCTGGTGATCAGCAGCTACCATCCCGAATACCTGTGGGACCAAAGCTACAACAAAGGACTGCTCGATGGCTTGCAGGGGGAGCACAAGATCACCCACTTCTATATGGACACCAAACGCCATCCACGGGAGAAGTTCGACGAGATCGCCCAGCAAGCCATCGCCTTTTATCTGAAGAGCAAACCGGATCTGGTAGTACTGGGGGATGACAACGCCATCAACTATCTGGCCAACGAGATCGCCTCGCTGGGCACCCCGGTGGTATTTCTCGGCATGAACGAGAATCCGCGCCTCAAAGGCTTTGTCGGCCACCCCAAGATCACCGGCGTGCTGGAGCGCCCCCTGCTCAAGCGCAACATCAGCGAAATAAGCCAGATGATGGGGGGGCTCGACAAGGCGCTGGTGCTGTTTGATTCCAGCAATGTGGCCCTCACCGCCATCGAGGATGAATTCAAGACCCAGACCGAGCTGCGGGTCGGTCAGACCCGGATCAACAGCCAGCTGATGGGGGATTACAGCCTCTGGCAGGAGGCAGTGCTCAACGCCAAGAAGAACGGCTATCAGGCAATCTTCCTCGGCCTCTACCACACGCTGGTCGATGACAATGGCAAGCATGTGAGCGAAAAGACGGTGCTGGAGTGGACCAGCGCCAACACGCCGGTGCCGCTCTTCTGTTTCTGGGAATTTACCGTCGGCAAGGGGATGGCCATCGGTGGGCTGGTGCTGGACGGCCACGATCAGGGGATACAGGCAGCCAGCCTCATCAACACCATACTGGCGGGCACCCTGCCCCGTACCATCTCCCCCCGCGCAGCCCTGCGCGGCGAATATGTCTTCAGCAAGAGCGAGCTGGCCCGCTGGAAGCTCACCGTGCCCGACAAATGGCGCCACAAGATCCTCTGGCGTGAGTGACCGCCGAAACAAAAAAAGAGAACCCGGCCATGCCGGGTTCGCTTTTATCGGGTGCTGCGGTTAGCAGGCTTGGTGAGGGCTATCAGCCCTGCAACGCCTGTTGCAGCTCCTCTTCGGTCCAAATGGTAATGCCGAGCTCCTGCGCCTTGGTCAGCTTGGAACCGGCCGCTTCCCCCGCGACCAGCACATCGGTCTTGGCAGATACCGAACCCGCCACCTTGGCCCCCAGCGCCTGCAATGCCGCCTTGGCATCGTTGCGCGACAAGGTGGTCAGGGTGCCGGTCAGCACGAAGGTCTTGCCGGCAAAGGGTTGCTCCGCGGCCTCTTTCTTCTCGATGGCTGGCCAGTGGATGCCGGCAGCCAGCAAGGCTTCCAGCACCTCCACGTTGTGGGGCTGACGCAGGAAGTAGTAGACATGCTTGGCCACCACATCACCCACATCGGCCACTTCGAGCAGTTGCTCCACCGATGCTGCGCGCAGTGCATCCAGGGTGAGGAAGTGGTTGGCAAGGTTGAGCGCCGTCGCCTCCCCCACTTCGCGGATCCCCAGAGCAAACAGGAAGCGCGGCAAGGTGGTACTGCGCGCCGCATCGATGGCGGCTACCAGATTGAGGGCCGATTTTTGCCCCATCCGCTCAAGACCGGCCAGCTGGATGGCGTTGAGGCTAAACAGATCGGCGGGAGTCTTCACCAGCCCCTTGTCTACCAGCTGCTCGACAATCTTGTCGCCAAGGCCGTCCACATCCATGGCGCGACGGGCGGCGAAGTGCTTGATCGCCTCCTTGCGCTGCGCCTCGCAGAACAGGCCACCGGAGCAGCGGGCAACCGCTTCCCCTTCCAGCCGCTCGACCGCAGAGCCACAGACCGGACACTCGGTCGGGAAGAGAATTTCGCTCGCATCAACAGGGCGCTGTGCCTCCACCACAGCGACGATCTGCGGGATCACATCCCCCGCCCGGCGCACGATCACCGTATCGCCAATCATCACGCCGAGACGTTCAATTTCATCAGCATTGTGCAGAGTGGCATTGGAGACAGTCACGCCGCCAACAAACACCGGTTTGAGCTTGGCGACCGGGGTCACGGCGCCGGTGCGGCCGACCTGAAACTCGACGTTCTCAAGCAGGGTCATCTCCTCCTGTGCCGGGAACTTGTGGGCGGTCGCCCAGCGCGGGGCGCGGGCCACAAAGCCGAGCTCCTCTTGCAGGGGGATGGCATCCACCTTGTAGACCACGCCGTCGATCTCATAAGGGAGCTCGCCACGGCGGGCTAGAATGTCGTCGTGGAACGCCTGACAACCGGCGGCCCCCTCTTTGAGCTTCACCTCTGGACTGAGCGGCAGCCCCCACTCCTTGAGCTGGGTGAGACGGCCAAAGTGGGAGTCGCCCAGTTGCTCGCCACCAACACCGACACCGTAAGCGTAAAAGCTCAGGGGACGGCTGGCGGTGATGCGTGAATCGAGTTGACGCAGGCTGCCGGCGGCGGCGTTGCGCGGGTTGACGAACACCTTCTCGCCCGCTGCCAGCGCCTTGGTGTTCATCGCCTCAAAACCGGCCTTGGGCATAAAGACTTCGCCACGCACCTCCAGCCGATCGGGCCAGCCAGAGCCCCGCAATGCGAGCGGAATGGCCTTGATGGTACGCACGTTCTCGGTGATCTCCTCACCGGTGGCGCCATCGCCCCGGGTGGCCGCCTGCACCAGCTGACCATTTACATAGAGCAGGCTCACCGCCAGACCGTCGAGCTTGGGCTCGCAGCAGAAGGTGAAACGCACGTCACGCTTGAGGCGATCGCTCATCCGTTGTTCGAACGCCTGCAACTCTTCGCTGCTAAAGACGTTGTCCAGACTGAGCATGGGGATCTCGTGGCGCACCTGTTTGAAGGCGGTCAGCGGCTGGCCGCCGACCCGCACGCTGGGTGACGCCGGTGTTTTCAGCTCGGGATGCTCGGCCTCCAGCGCAATCAACTCGCGCATCAGGCGATCGTATTCGGCATCCGGCACTGTAGGGTTATCCAGCACATAGTACTGGTGACCATATTCGGTAAGCAGTTCACACAATTGACGGTGGCGGGAGAGGGTGTCGCTCATGAAAAAGTCTCGAAGTGTGATTGAACATACGGCCGGGGTAGAAACAAAAATGCGGTACCAGGGTACCGCACTTTTTCTTCACTCGACCCGCATGGCGTATTAGTCGCGACTGGCCTCGTAGGCAGCCAGCTCGTGACGGTAACGGGCAATGGTCTCGTCGCTCAGCGGGCTGCGATCCATATCTGTCAGCATGGCATCGAGATCGCTGGCCAGCTGATCGGCAGCCTGCAGCATATCCTCGAAGGCAAACGCGGCATTGCTGCGCAGCGGCAGTTGCATGAACAGGGAGACACCCGGCGTGGTGAACTGTTCCATCCGGTACGGGTTGAAGGTACCCGGCTTGACCATGTTGATCATGGAGAAGAGCACTTCACCCTTGCCGTTGGGATCTTCGTGACGGTGGAAAATATCCATCTCGCCAAACTTGAAGCCCAGCGCCATCAGGGATGAGAGCAGGGTCGCACCTTGCAAGTCGTGACCCGGACGGCCCATCAGGTTTATGACATAGACATCCTGCCAGATCTTCTCGACCGGCTGGGGGGCCATGCGCGGCTCTTCCACCACAGGTGCAGGTGCCACATAGGGCGGCTCTTCATAAACAGGCTCGGGAGCCACATGACGGGGCTGCGGCTGATATTCCGGCTCGGGAGCACGCACCGGTTCGGCACGAACGGTGTCAGCGGTACGGACTGTCTCTGCACGGGCACCAAAAGTCGGGGCGGTCGCGTAGGCGGGCTCGACCAGCGGCTCGTCATCCAGCGACTGCATCATGGGCTCGCGCTGGGGACGGGAACGGTAGACCGGGGTACGACGATTGACCTGAGCAGGTTTGCGCACCGGCGCGGCGGGCGCCTCGTCGATCTCCTCGGGCAGCGGTTCGTCGAATGTTTCCTCTTCATAGACAGGAGGCGGCGGAACCGGGCGGGCAGCAGGCTTGCGCACTACGGGCGGCGGCAGATCGTCCTCGTCATCTTCATCATCAAAGGCGGGGACGGCAGGGCGACGACCGAGTTCCGGCTGGCGGCTCTCTTCACTGCGCAGCTTGGGCTCGGCACGACGGCCACCACTGACCACGCGTACCTGGCCGATGCCATCGCTGTCGAAGGCGTCGTTATCACGATCCCGCGACTTGGAGTCCATCCGTCCAATCGGTTTCTCTTTGATCGGTGCCTGACGATTCTTTTTGTTGCTCCACAACCCGTGAATGAGCAATGCCGCAATAGCAATACCGCCCAGGGCAACCAAGATGTAACGCAATTCCTGCATTAGCTGCTTCTCTTTCTAGTTTTGCTCAGCCAAAGCGACGGCTTCACCGATATCGACCGACACAATGCGAGAAACCCCGGGCTCTTGCATCGTGACGCCAACCAGCTGCTCAGCCATCTCCATGGAGACCTTATTATGACTGATGTAAACGAACTGTACTGTGCTCGACATCTCTTTGACAAGAGAACAGAAGCGACCGACGTTCACTTCATCGAGCGGTGCATCCACCTCATCCAGCAGACAAAAAGGTGCTGGGTTGAGTCTGAAGATGGCAAAAACCAGCGCAAGCGCGGTTAACGCCTTCTCCCCCCCGGAAAGCAGGGCAATGGTAGCATTCTTCTTACCCGGAGGTCTCGCCATGATGCTCACTCCGGCCTCCAAAAGATCATCGGAGGTAAGCTCAAGCCAGGCACTGCCCCCACCGAACACTTTCGGAAACAGGGATTTTAAATCTTCGTTGACCTTATCGAAAGTGTCCCGGAACCGTATTTGTGTCTCTTTATCAATTCTTTTAATGGCTTGGCTCAAGGTTTCCAGCGCTTGCTCGAGATCCTGACACTGATTTTCAAGATAGGTTGCCCGGGTTTTCGCCTCTTCGTACTCCTCCAGCGCCGCCAGGTTGATGGCGCCGAGCGCCTCCACTTGCCCCTCCAGAGTTTGGATCTCCTGCCGCAGCTTGCTGCGATCTGCTGCGATCAGCACCGCCTGATCGAGATCCACCAGTCGAATCCCCAGCTCTTCGAACTGCTCGTGCAGCCCCTGTCGACGGGTGAGGTTGCGTTCGCGCTCAAGACGCAGGGTTGCCAGCTTCTCCTGCAACGTCACCAGCTGCTTGTGATCGGCACTTCTGGCCTGTTCCAGCTCACCCAACTGGCGCTCCAGCTCCGCCAGCCGTTGATGGCAGGCGAGCTGCTGCGCCTCCAGATTGCGCTGCTCGGCCAGCAGGGGCGCCAGATCCGGCACGGCCTCGCTATCCGGCCCTTTCAGCCCGGCCAGCTCCAGCCCGAGCCTCGCCAACTCCTCTTCGCCCAGGGTAATGAGTTGGCGCAGATTGCCCAACTCCAGTTGCAAACGCTGGCAGGTCGCTTGTTGCTGCTCGCGGCGCACACGGGCCTCGTCGACCGCCCGCTCGCAGCGGGTAAGCAGCTCCTGCGCGACCTGCAACCCTTGTGTCAGCGGCTCCCCCTGCTCCTGCAACTCGGCAAGGCGCGCCTCATCGAGTTCCAGTTGTTCACGGGCGCTGGCCAGTCGCTCAGCCTCTTCGGCCTGCTCCTGATCGAGCCGGATCAGCTCTTCGCCAAGCTGACCGAGCCGCTGCAACCGCTCCTGCCGCTGACCCTGTTGCAGGCTCCAGGCTTCGCGCAGTTGCTGCCATTTCTGCTCTTGCTCGCGCAAGGTTCGCTGCGACAACTCCTGCGCGCTGGCAAGCTGGGCACGCCGGGCATCGGCAGCCACAAGTTGCTCACTCAGCTGTGCCAGCCCCTCGGCAACCCTCTCCTGCTCGGTATGCAACCGCTCACGCTCACCGAGCAGCGCCATGGTGCCAAGCGCCGCGCCCTGCCCCAGATCTGCCCAGTTTGGCCCCAGCCAGTCGCCAGCAGGAGTCAGTACCGACTCACCGGCCGCAAGGCTTGGCTGGCGGGCCAATGCGGCCTCCCGGCTCTCCACCAGCCAGATGGCATTGAGGAAGGCGGGAATGTGCTCGCCGCCCAGTTGCGCCGCCAGCGTACCGGCAACCGCCGGTTGCGCCGGGCCAATCCAGAGTCCCTCTTGCGCCAGATTGCACTCGTCCGCCGGCGTTGCGGTGAGCCAGCGACCCAGCACCTTGTCGAGCGCCTGTGCCCATTCGGGAGCAACCTGCAGTCGATCCGCCAGGGTCGCCCCTTCCATCTGCTCGCCGAGGATTTGATCCAGCGTCGCCAGCCGCGCCTCCAGTTCCTGCTGCAGGCTCAACTGCTGGCCATACTGCTGCTTGAGTTGTTCATGGGCGTCGACCGCCTGCGCCAGCTGCTCGGTCAGCTCGCCATTGGCCGCCCGCGTCAGCTCCAGCTCACCACTCAGGGCATCGAGGGCCGGTTGCAGATCGTCGGCCTCTGTACCGAGGGGGCCAGCACGTTCATCTTCCAGCTTGAGGCGCGCCAGCCGGGTCTTGGCTTGTAGTTCCTGCAGGCCACCCAACCGGGTACGAGTCTGGTTGAGCTGCCCCTGCAACCCGGCCAACTGTTGCTGCCACTGCTGCTGGCGCAAGCGGGCCTGTTCCAGCTGCTCACTGGCGTGCTGGCGGGCCTCCTGCTGCTCGGTGAGCAACTGCTCACACTGCTCCAGCCGCGCGCTCTCCTGCTCTGCGCGCAATACCCCTTCGGTCAGTTGATCCTGCTGGCTGGCAAGCTGCGCCTTGCGGGTAGCAATCCGCTCGCCCAGCGCCTCTGCACGGGCCTGCCAGTCGCGCCCCAGTTCACTCTGGTGCAGTTGCTGTTGTTCGAGGCGAGCGATAGCTTGCCCACCGAGAAAAATCTGTTGCTGACGGCTCGCCTGCTCGGCTAGCGCCTCTTGTCTGGCGACCGACAGGGTGACGTGGCGCCCCTCATCGGCGGTGCGCTTGGCATCGAGCGCCGCCAGCGCCTGCTCGGCCTGCGCCAGTTCGGTTTTGGCCTCGCCAAGGCGCGTCTCCAGCGCCCACAACTCGGATCCAATCAGCTCGGCGCGAGCTGCGCGCGAACGACTCTTGAGCTGTTTGTAGCGCTCGGCGGTCTCGGCCTGGGCTTTGAGGTGGTCAAGGCGCGAACCCAGCTCGCCGCGAATATCGCCGAGGCGCTCCAGATTTTCCTGGGTGTGGCGAATGCGCTGCTCGGTCTCGCGGCGCCGCTCCTTGTAGCGGGAAACCCCGGCCGCTTCTTCCATAAAGAGCTTGAGATCGGCCGGGCGCGACTCCACCAGTCGGCTGACGGTGCCCTGTTCGATGATGGCGTAGCTGCGGGGGCCAAGACCGGTGCCGAGGAAGAGGTCGGTCACATCTTTGCGGCGGCACTTCTGGCCGTTGATCTGATAGTGGTTGGAGCCGTCGCGCAGCACTTCGCGGCGCACCGAGATCTCGGTAAAGCGGCCGAACTCGCCGGGCACCCGGTTGTGGGGATTGTCGAACACCAGCTCCACCGAGGCGCGCCCGTGCGCACTGCGATTGATAGAGCCGTTGAAGATGACATCGGTCATGTTCTCGCCGCGCAGATGGCGAGCGGAGCTCTCCCCCAACACCCAGCGCACCGCGTCGATGACGTTGGATTTGCCACAGCCATTGGGGCCCACCACGGCGGTCATGTCTGCCGACAGTTCGATGCGGGTCGGCTCGACGAACGACTTGAAGCCGGCGAGTTTGATCAGTTTCAGACGCATGGCGACCTGTATCAGTGGCTAAATAAAGAGGATGCGGGCTGGTGACTTTACCAAATCCAGACCCGGCTTTGTTTGTAATATGCAGGCATCATCCCCATTCATGCCCGATTTTTGGTCGCCACGGCACGAAATAAGGAATAGTCGGCGACTTTACCAAATCAAAGGCTTGTTTGTAATATGCTGGCAGTTCTCCCATGCATAGATGGAGCTCACATGAGCCAATCACCCCATATGGTCAAAGATTCAATCAGCGGTGCAGACTACTTTCTGCGCGGTTTTTCCCTTATTCGCCAACCGGGCATCCGCACCTTTGTGCTGATCCCCCTGCTGGTCAACTTCGTGCTGTTTGCCGGGGCCTTCTATGCCCTGCTGCTGCAACTGGACGGCCTGTTCGCCTGGCTCCATCAGCAGATCCCCGCCTGGCTCGACTGGCTGGACTACCTGCTGTGGCCCATCGCGCTCATCACCATCCTGGTGGTCTTCTCCTTTATCTTCAGCTCGGTCGCCAACTGGGTAGCCGCCCCCTTCAACGGCCTGCTGGCGGAGAAGGTGGAGCAGATCCTCACCGGTCAGCCCGCCAATGACAGCGGCATGCTGGATATCGTCAAGGATGTGCCACGCACCTTCGGCCGCGAATGGACCAAGCTGAAGTATTACCTGCCCAAGGCCATCGGCTGCCTGATCCTGTTTCTGATCCCGGTGGTGGGCCAGACCCTGGCGCCGGTGCTCTGGTTCCTGTTCAGCGCCTGGATGATGGCGATCCAGTATGTGGATTATCCGTTCGACAACCACAAGATCGACTTCATCACCATGCGCGATGCCTTGAAGCAGCGCCGCGGCAAGTGCCTCAGCTTCGGCGCTTTGGTGACCCTCTTCTCCGCCATTCCGGTGGTGAACCTCTTCGTGATGCCGGTCGCCATCTGTGGTGCCACCGCCATGTGGGTCGATCACTACCGGCAGGAACAGCTGGGGCGCTAACCCTTGAACATTGATTAGGAAAAGGCACCCGAAACGGTGCCTTTTTCGCATTTAGCATGAATTAAATTAATGCATGCATTCGATAGCTTGTCCCATATGACACGAGTTGGTAGGATTCTGGCCTTTCTCGTTCCCTGGGATATCTCATGTTACATGCACTCTTCTTGGTTGGCCTGGTGGCCGAAGGGATGACCGGCGCGCTGGCCGCGGGTCGGCGACGGATGGACCTGTTTGGTGTGGTGATCATCGCCTCGGCGACGGCCATCGGTGGTGGCACCATTCGTGATGTGCTGCTCGGCCACTATCCGCTGCTCTGGATTGAACATCCGGAATATGTGCTGCTGGTTGCCGCAGCTGCGATGGCGGGTGTGGTCTCCGCCCCCCTGTTGCGCTATCTCGGCAAGCTGTTCATGGCCCTTGATGCCCTGGGACTGGTGGTCTTCTCCATCTTCGGTGCGGCCCGGGCGCTGGATATGGGCCACGGCGCCGGTATTGCCTGCATCATGGCGGTAGTGACCGGGGTCTTTGGCGGGGTGCTGCGGGATCTGCTCTGCCAGCGGATTCCACTGGTATTTCGTCGCGAGCTCTATGCAGCCATTTCGCTGATCACCGCAGCGCTTTACTGTCTGGCGCTGGATCAGGGCTTGCCGACCAACTGGGCCGCGTTCGGTTCCATCGGGATCGGCTTTGTACTACGACTGCTGGCGGTTCGCTTCAAGTGGGGTCTGCCTACCTTCAACTACCAGTACGCGACCCACTGAGTACGCCAGCTTCTGGCGAGGCGGGTTGGATTGCGAGCAACAAAAAAGCGCCCGAGCGGCGCTTTTTTCATGGACGTTTTGCGACTCAGTTAATCCCTTCCGAGCTGAAGAAGGTCGCCTTGTCGGCAATAAAACGGATCTTGATGTTCTTCCCTTCCCCGCCCCAGAGGCAGCTGGTAGTGCCCAAGGCATCATCACAGCGCTCCGCCTTGCCCAGAATGGTGCTAGCCTCGGCGTAACTCATCCCCATCTTCAACTGGTCGTAATTTTCACGGCTGAGCTTGCTGCAACCGGTCAACAACAGGGCGATCAGGCCGCCAATCACTATCTTTTTCATCGCAATCTCCTCTCTGGTGGGAAGAGCTTGGCAGCTTGCCATCCCCTTTACCAGCTGCGCACCGGGCCGGTATCAAGGTGAACGAAGTTATCACGAGGATAGTAACCGACCCCACCCACCTTGAGCTGGAGCGCCGCCTTGCGCAGATGGGCCAGCTGTACGCCGGGGATCCGCACATCCACCGCCTGCCCAAGGGTGTGGTAGCTGTGTTTGGCCACACCGCGGCTCTTGTGGCGCTTTTGGCGATTGGTCGCTGGGGCGCGATAGCCGGAGATCAGCTGGATTTCGCTGCGCCGACCCAGCTTGTGCTGCAACAGGAACAGCTGATCAAACAGCTTCTTGTCGATGTTGAACACTTCATTGCGCCGGTAATCGCGGAAGATGTGGTTGAGCTCGGCCAACCCGTCGCTCAGATAGTGGCCATTTTCCCAATAGCTGGCACGCACCCGCTCGCCGGTATTGAGATTGAAAAAACTGAGTTCACGCCCGGTGGTACTGCGGCTGGCCAGTGCAGGGAAGGAGATCAGCGAGCTGCCCAGCAGGCAACCGGCTCCCAACAACAGGCGACGTCGACTTATCTCTTGTTCCAGCATAAGGGGTTCGTCCATCGCAGATTCAAGCGAAAAATAGTTGAATAAGATCACTGATTGAATGTGATACAGGCGCTTGAAACTACCCTCCGGCGGGGGGAGCTGTCAAACCACAATCGCCCATAGAAAAGCCCGGCACAGGCCGGGCTTTTCACTCTGTGGCAGGGATCACAGCAGGCGGCTCTGGAAGCTGACCCGATCAAATCCGTAGATGTCGTTGCGCAGTTGCTGGCGACCATTTTCGTCGATCCAGCTGCTCCAGTAGACGGTAAAGACCGGGATCGGCGTGGTGAGCGGCAACCATTTGGTCTGGCTCTCCTTGAGGATATTGGCCACCTTGTCCGGTTGATAGCGGGAATCTGCCAGCAACAGCTCGGCCAGATCGTCCGCATGTTCCACCCGGATGCAGCCCGAACTGAAGGCGCGTGCCCCCTGCTCGAACAGCGCCTTGCGCGGGGTGGAGTGCAGATAGATGGCGTCATTGTTGGGCAGGTAGAACTTGTAGCGCCCCAGGGCATTGTGATCACCCGGCTTTTGCCGCAGGCGATAGGGGAAACCGGCGGCCAGCGCCTGATGCCACCCCTCTTCGGTGAACTGCACCGGATTACCCTCGCTGTCGATCACCTCGAACTGCTCGCGACTCAGATAGGCGGGATCGCGACCCAGCTTGGGCAGGATGTCCTTGCTCAGGATGGAGCGCGGCACATGCCAGGAGGGATTGAGCACGATGGAGCGAATTTCGCTGGCGAGGATGGGCGTGGCGCGCTGCTCCTTGCCGACGATGACCCGGCTGGTAAAGACCTCGTTGCCGGACTCCACCACGCTCAGACGGTAGTCGGGAATATTGACCAGCACGTAGCGGCCACCGGCGAGTTGATCCACCAGATCGCGACGCCACAGGTTACGCAGCAGCAGGCTGGCGCGCACTTGCGGGCCGGTATTGAGCCAGGAGCGGGTCTGACGGCCGATAATGCCGTCCGCGGTGAGACCGTGACGACGTTGAAACTGCTTGATGGCCTTCTCGGTATCACCATCGTAAATCTGATCACCATGGCTCGGGGCGCTGTCGCCCAGCTCGTTGAGCATGGCGCGGATTTGGCCAAGCTCGGCGGAGCTCTCTCCGGCACGCAGGGTCGGCATATCGAGGGTCGGCCACTTGCTGGCCATCGGCATTGCCAGCAGTTTGTGCACTTTAGCCCGCACCGCCTCGTATTCCGCCACCTGAGGGCGCAGGGATTTCACCTGGGTGAGCAGGTCATCATCGCTGGGTTGGGTCACTACAGGGCGGTTCAAATCGAGCTTGAGGGTCTTCATCTGCTCGCGCGAGACCAGATCCATCCCCCGCCAGGCGTGCTGGAAACGACTGAGCTTGGTAAAAATGTCGTCATAGATGGCACCACGCTTGTCTGCAGGGGTGGCCTGCAGGCGCTTCCACAGCGTGAAAAAATCGGGGTGCAGCTGGGCCAGCACAGCCTCTTGCAACTGCTGCTCCAGCTCGACACGGGCCTGTTCGGCCTGACTGCCCTGATACCAGTCGTGTCCGGTTTCACTGGCCGCCACCACGACTTGTGCTTCGGTCGCATGTACCGCGCCAGCGGGCAAACATCCCAGCCACACCAGATTGGCAAGGGCCAGCCAATACTTCATCCCCATGGATACCTCAAAACGGTTTGTTCACTCTGTCAGGCCTGACAAGCAGACCCGATGCTCAGGCCGCTCATGATGCGTGAACGGCCAATACTTTGCTAGCGCCCGGGGGCATAACGCTGCCAGATAATGTCATACGCACCTGTCTCCTTGAACCGCGCCAACGCCTGATTAAATTGTTGCAAGAACTGCGGCGAAAAGCTGCGCTTGCCCAACATAAAGAAGCTCGGCGATTCAGATACCACCATGGGGTGGCTGGTGAACAGACCGCTCATCCCCTCCTTGTTAAGGGCGCTGGGGGTAGCCAGCATGTCACCGAGGAAACCGTCGATCCGCCCGCGGGCCAGCTTCTCATAATTCTGCAGATCGCTCACCGCACTCACCTGTTTGGCATAGCGAGCGAGCAGCGACATCACTTCATCGCCATAGAAGTACTCTTTGGTAACGCCGAGGGAGTAACCATTGGCCAGCCAGCTCGCCAGATCCTGCTCGGGGTAGTGGCTGCCCTTGCGGATCCACAGCAAAGTGCGACCCGGATTGTAGGAGTCGGAAAACCAGGCATAACGAGCGCGCTCATCATTGATATTCGCCTCCATCGCCATGTCTATCTCGCCATACTCCATCTCGTGCAGTACCCGCTTCCAGGGCAGCTCCACGTAGTTGACCTTGCAGTGCATGGAAGTGAGCACAGCCGTCAGCACCTCTGCGGCATAACCGCGCACCTCTTGCGGTGAATCGGCTTCGTAATAATGGTAAGGGGGCCAGTTATCGTAACCGACCTGAATAGGCTCGGGACACAGGGCCCTGGCCAATGCCATTGGCGCCCATAATCCAAGCAACAGACAGCAAGAGATCCACTTCATATGTCATCCTTGACGAATAAGTGAGTCATCATAAATCGCCCCCTGCAAAATGGCGATAGAGGCCAGATGACTATCGCATCCGCTAGAAAATGACGCAGCAAAGCACGTCTATTTGCCAAATACCTTGCCGGAGCGCCACTGGCAACCGGCGCCCCGCCAGACCTGTTTAACCGGGAAACAGCAACGTTTGGAACAGGGGTAAAAAGGGGTTAATATGTGACCAAATTTTTTTTTGTGATCCACTATGCTTTTTTTGCAATTGGATTAGCATATGCGCGACATCGGCCTACCCATTCTGTCAGGCATAGAGAGTGATATGACGTACAAAAAGTTCGGTTTTTTGACTGCCATTCTGGCGTTAAGCGGTTTTTATCTTTACACCCTCTATCTGGCTGCTCACCCTAACGTGAGCCTGGCCTACAAACTCTATTATCTGGAAGGCAAAACCCGCTTCTGGGAACACAACTCCAGCATGACCTATCAGCCGGGTAACGAGCTCAATCTGACCAAACCGAGCCGCTTTCTCTCCAGCGAAGGCTGGGCCAAGAAGCCGAGCGATGAAGGTACCCTGCTCAGCGGTCAGGGCGGTCTCTACTTTGTGCTGCCCAAGCAGGCGGCCAATCCGGATCAGCTTACCGTACAAGCCCGCATCAACAGCCCGGAAGCCGGTGCTCTGTTGAAAGTGGCGCTGGGTCACGACTTCACCACCACGGTGAAACTGGCCAAAGCGGGCATCAACGAAATCCGCCTCAGTCTGCCCGGTGACTCGCTCACGGCAGATCCCAAGCGCCCCAATTTTCTGGCGCTCTCGGCACCTACTCCCATCAATGTGCAGTCGGTACGTTTGACCGTAGCCCAGTGATCCTTGCCCCGAATACCATTTTATAAAAACAACTATCCCAAATAAGGACGTTCTTATGTCGCATCCAGATTTTCGACTCTCTCTGGTCGTTCCCGTTTACAACGAGGAAGAGAGCATCGATGCCTTCATCAACGCGATAGACAACGAACTGGCCCCGCTCAAAGACCAGCTTGAAATTGTATTCGTCAACGATGGCAGCCGTGACCGCACCCGTGAAGTGGTCGAGCAGGCCATCGCCCGTGACCCGCGCGTGACCCTGGTCAACCTGGCACGCAACTTCGGTAAAGAAGCGGCCCTGACCGCCGGTCTGCATCAGGCCAAAGGGGATGCCATCGTGCCGATGGATGTGGATCTGCAAGACCCGCCCGCCCTGATCCTGGAGTTCGTCAAACTGTGGCAGACCGGTGACTATGACACCGTCTACGGCATCCGAGTCGATCGCAGCGCCGATACCCCGATGAAGCGCCTGACTGCCGGTGGCTTCTACCGCTTCTTCAATGCGCTCTCCACCAGCACCAAGCTGCCGGAGAACGCAGGTGACTTCCGCCTGATCGACCGTCGAGTGGTCGAGGCGATCAAGCTGCTGCCGGAGCGCAACCGCTTTATGAAGGGTCTGTTTGCCTGGGCCGGTTTCCGTGCCGTTGGCGTCCCCTACGAGCGCCCGGCCCGTCACGCCGGTGAAACCAAGTTCAACTATTGGAAACTGTGGAACTTCGCCCTCGACGGTCTGCTCAGCTTCTCCAGCTGGCCGCTGCGGGTCTGGAGCTATGTAGGTGTCAGCGTCTCGCTGGTTGCCTTTCTCTACATCCTGAAAATCATCACCCAGGTGATCTTCTTCGGCATCGATGTACCCGGTTACGCCTCCCTGATGTCCGTAGTGCTGTTCCTCGGCGGTATCCAGCTGTTGTCGCTCGGCATCATCGGCGAGTACATCGGCCGCATGTTTGTGGAAGTGAAACAGCGCCCGGTCTACCTCATTGAAGGGGTCTATGGCCAGTATGCCAAGCAGGATGCGGGCAAACCGCAGAGCGCTGACAGCAACCCGCAAGAGCAGCAGGAGCAAGTGCCTCAATGATCTCCCGCGAGGAATTCTGGCGGCTGGTACGTTTCGGTTTTGTCGGCGGGGGGGCTACCCTCGTCGACCTTGGCACCTCCATCGCACTGTTTCATACCTGGCCCACCATCTCGGAGCACCTGGTTACCACGTTGGCTTTTGCCATCGCGTTCTGGTTCTCCTTCTTTGGTCACCGCTACATCACTTTCCAGAAGCAGGGAGCCGCCAGCAAGTTTCTGCTGGTTGCCCTTTTCTCGCTGGCGGTGCGTAACCTGATCCTGAGCGGCCTGCTGTTTGCGGGGCTCTCCGGTCTGCTGCCGGTGGTCATCGCCACCCTGACCGTTACCGTCCTCACTTACGTTCTCTCTCGCGTCTGGGTTTTTGCCTGATGAATGATATGACCAATACTGTCCCGCTAACCGGGGCTGCACTCCCCTATCGCCCGTCACTGCGCATCAGCGGCCATGACTGGCTGATGATCATCGCTGCCTTCATGCTGAGCCGGGTGGCGCTGTATGGCATGGGCTACTTCGGTGTCCAGCTCTATGGCTCCCCCGACATCGGCCCGCTGCAGGCCTATTGTCAATTCGACTGCGTCTGGTTCCAGCGCATCATCGAGAACGGCTACGATCTCTACCCCCGCTGGCTGAGCAAGGGCAATGCGGCCAACTGGGCCTTTATGCCGCTCTATCCGATGGTCTCCGGTGCAATCTCCAACCTGTTCAATGTCGAGAGCCTGATTGGCCTCATCATTGTTACCAATATCTCCTTCTTCGCCAGCTTGCCGCTGATGCTGCTGGTGCTGCGTCAACTCAAGCTGGGTGACGATACCGCCCGCTTCGGCGTCTGGCTGCTCGCCTTCTCCCCCTTCTCCGCCTACTTCGTCTCCGGTTATACCGAGTCGACCTTTATGGCGCTGATGCTTGGGATGTTCCTGTTCGCCTATCGGGAGCAGTGGCTGATGGTGGCCGTGCTGGGGGTCTGTATCTCCGCCACCCGCAACCTGGGGGTGATGATGGTCTTCCCGGTGCTGATCCTGGCGCTGCAAGCTTACGGCTGGCGGGAATTTTTCCGCTTTACCGAGCGTGCTTTCAAGGTGGTGTTCACCCTCTGGATGATCCCGTTTGGCCTGTTTGCCTACATGGTCTACCTCTATCACCTGACCGGCGATGCCTTCGCCTTCAAACACATTCAGGTGGCATGGGGTCGCTACATGGACAGCCCGCTGGACTGGTGGCTGAGCGGTTTCGAGCTGGGCGGCCGCAAGGCTTACCTCTCCATCATGGTGATCTTCGGCTGGTGCCTGAACGGTTACCTGTTCAGCCAGAAGCGCTGGGCGGAAGCGACACTGATGTTCATCTGCTGCACCATCCCGCTGATGACCGGCCTCAACGCCATGCCGCGCTATATGTTCGGGCTCTACCCGACCCTGCTGGCCATCATTCTGCTGACCCATCGCTGGCCCGCCATCCGCCCGGCGGTGCTCTGCATCAGCGGCATGGTTGCCTCCTTCATCGCGGTGGCCTTCGTCAACTTCAAGTTCTTCACCGTCTGATGTGACGACGATGCCTGACACACCAAATGCCGGTCACCTGACCGGCATTTTTTTATGGCCGCTATTTTTATCGACAGAGCGTCTCTCTCCTCTCCGTCACACTTTCCTCGGCTTGAAAACGTAACCATTTGAACTGATGTCACAAATCGGCATTTTGCCGATCCAAGGCGCGCTTTGCTGCTCCTAGAATGGGCCCTTGTCCGAACTGCCCTGCTCAAGGAATGGCTTATGCGTCGTGCTCATCACTTATCCCCTCTCTGGCTTGCCCTGCTGGCCGCCCCTCTGTTCATCCAACAGGCGATGGCCGCCCCCGAGGTTCGCCTCTATGTGGATGGTCAACCGGTGGCGACCCCGATCGTGCTGGACAAGGGCACGGTGGAGCTGACCCACACCCTTGCCAAGGGGAGCCACCAGATCCGCATCAGCGACGCAGACAATAGTTGCGGTACCAGCTTTGGCCCGAGCGAGAGCAAGCCGCTCCCCTTCGGCACCGCCCAGCCCATGGACAAATGCAGCAAGGATCACAGCTTTACCCTGCGGGTGATGCTGGCCGGGGAGTATCAGTTCACCTTCAACCCGGATATCCCCAGCCTCAAGGTGCTGCGGGCGACCAAGAAGAGCGAGTTCAAACGCCAGCCACCAGAAGAGTCCTGCATCAGCTGGGATGGCGGCCCGGTCACGGTATCCCTGCAAGGGGTCTGGCCCGACGGCACCCGACTGAGGGATGCCTACTCGAAACAGGAGGCGGTGGTCAAACAGGGCAAACTGACCCTGACCCCGAGCAAAGAGAGCGGAGGCCTGCTGCTGCTCGAGCCGGTCAAGGCAGCCAAGCCAGCACCGTTCAGCTGGGATCAGGCGAGCGTCTATTTTCTGCTGACCGATCGCTTCCACAATGGTGACCCCGCCAACGACCACAGCTTCGGCCGCCAGAAGGATGGTCAGGATGAGGTAGCCACCTGGCATGGCGGTGACTTCAAGGGGCTGACCGAGAAGCTCGACTACATCAAGAGCCTCGGCATGAACGCCATCTGGATCACCCCCATGGTGGAGCAGGTTCACGGCTTCATTGGTGGCGGCGAGCAGGGCAATTTCCCCTTCTACGCCTACCACGGCTACTGGGCGCTCGACTTCACCAAGATTGACCCCAACTACGGCGATGAAGAGAGCCTGAAAACCCTGGTGGACGAGGCCCACAAGCGCGGCATGCGGATCATCCTCGACGTGGTGATGAACCACGCCGGTTACGCCACCCTCGCCGATCTGCAAGATCTGGGGCTCACCGAGCTGACCCAGAACAGCGGCAAACTGCCGACCGTCTGGAACCAGTGGCGCCCGAGCGGTGGCCTTAATTGGCATGGTTACAACCAGTTCATCGACTATCAATCGCCCGCGTGGAACAAGTGGTGGAGTGGTGACTGGGTGCGCGCCGGTCTGCCCGGCTACCCGCAGCCCGGCACCGACGATGTGACCGGTTCGGTGGCGGGGCTGCCGGACTTTCTCACCGAATCGACCAAACCGGTAGGGCTGCCGCCGTTGCTGGCCGCGAAAAAAGACACCCTCGCCAAGGCGCTGCCCGATGCTACCGTGAGCGACTACCTGATCGCCTGGCACACCGACTGGGTGCGCCGCTTTGGCATCGACGGCTTCCGCGCCGACACCGTCAAGCATCTGGAGCCCGAGGTGTGGGCCAAGCTCAAACAAGCGGGCACCGCTGCGCTCAAGGAGTGGAAGACTGCCAACCCGGGCAAGGCCCTCGACGATCTGCCCTTCTACATGGTGGGCGAGGTGTGGGATCACGGGGTAGCCAAGGATTTCTGGTATCAGAACGGTTTCGATTCCCTGATCAACTTCGACTATCAGCGCGAGTTCGCCCTGTCACAGGCCCAGTGCATGGCCAGCGCCGAGCCCACCTATGCCAGCTACGCCAGCCGCATCAATCAGGATCCCGAGTTCAACGTGTTGAGCTACATCAGCTCCCACGACACCAAGCTGTTCTTTGGCGACTATCAGGATGTGCCGCTACAGCGCCGGGTCGCCAACAGCTTTATGCTGCTGCCGGGCGGCATCCAGCTCTACTATGGCGACGAGTCAGGCCGCGGGCTTGCCAAGGATGGCGGAGTGTTCGATCAGGCGTTGCGCTCGGATATGAACTGGCAGGATCTGGCTAGCGGAGACAAGGCTGAGCTGGTCAAGCACTGGCAGCAACTGGGCCAGTTCCGCGCAGCCCATCCGGCTATTGCAGCAGGCAGTCACCAGAAACTCTCGGATGCCCCCTACGCCTTCGTGCGGGAGAAGGGGGATGACAAGGTGGTGGTGGTCTTTGCCGGTCGGCAGAAGTAACTCTTGAGTCATATCTACCAGCAACAGAGAGGGGAGCCACTGGCTCCCCTCTCTCGTTCATCCATGTACAAAGGCTCACTGTGGCTGGCGCGCCGCCACCGGCCACTGCAAGCGCGCCTTGACCAACATCTCTTGCCACAGGGGCCAGGCCAGCAGCGCCTGCTGATAGGCTCCGGCCTGACCGGGCAACAGGATGCCATAGCTGGCCAGCCGATAGGCCATCACCGCATAGAAGGCATCGACAATGCCCGCCTCGCCAAAGTAGAAGGGGCCCCGCGCCTGCGACCAGATCTCCTGCAAACGGGCCAGCTCGCCGACCGCCTCCACCGGCGGATCGATACGGGTTGGCGCCCCAAGAAAGAAGGGGAGCAGAGAACGGATCTGCCGAAATCCGGCGTGCAACTCGGCACAGAGGCTGCGAGCCAGTGTCCGCTCGGCCAGCGAAACGGGATAGAGCTGACGGTCGGGACAGAGCTCGTGAACATATTCGGCGATGGCCAGCGAGTCGTGAACCCGCACGCCATCGTGTTCGAGCCAGGGCACCAGACCGGCCGGTGCCAGCCGCTTGAGTCGCGCCCGCGACTTGGCATCCTCCAGATCGAACACCTGCTCCTGCCACGTCAGCCCGCTCATGGCGAGCACCAGTGCCGCTCGCATCGCCCAGGTGGAGCCGGTGCCCACCGCCAATACCAAGGATCCCATCTGTTGCCTCCTGCATGAGTTGCCTGCGACCGGCCGATCTGCCCTGATGGCAAAACATCCGATGTTCGCTTCACATTTGCGCACCGGCGGGTTTGACCCTCTTGGTGAGCGATGCTAGTTTGATTTTTCAAAACAATCAGTTAGCAACAATGTGAGCCATTAACCGAAATATGGACAGCCAATTTACCATCGTCATCGCAGATGACCACCCCCTGTTTCGGGGCGCCCTTTACCAAGCGGTGCACATGGCCATCAACGACGCTCAATTGCTGGAAGCGGACTCCATCGACAGCCTGACCAGCCTGCTCGGCGAGCACCCCGAAGTTGACCTGTTGCTGCTCGATCTCAAGATGCCGGGGGCCAACGGCTTCGAGGGGCTGGCCCACCTGCGCGGCCAGTATCCCGACCTGCCCATCGTGGTGGTCTCCGCCTCGGAAGATGCGGCCATCATCCAGCAGGTGCTGCGGCTCGGGGCGCTCGGCTTCATTCCCAAGTCGGTGCCGATGAAGGAGCTGGTCAATGCCCTCAATACGGTGATCGGGGGGGATAACTGGGTGCCGGAAGGCATCTCGCTCCATCCTGAATCGGAAGACGGCCCCGATTTCGCCAGCAAGCTGGCCAGCCTCACCCCCCAGCAATACAAGGTGCTGATCATGCTGCGCGATGGCAGCCTCAACAAGCAGATCGCCTGGGAGCTCAACGTCTCCGAGGCCACCATCAAGGCCCATATCACCGCCATCTTCAGAAAACTGGGCGTCAAGAACCGCACTCAGGCGGTTATCGCCCTGCAACAGCTCGATATCAAGGAGAGCTGAACCCCGCGCGCAGTGACACGCGCGAGACGACATAGCCAGCCATGCTGGCTATTTGTTGCTCGACAATTAGCACGATCGTACTTTATGCTGCCAGCGCCAACGAGGAGAGAGTGATGAGCAAGGGGCGCCTGACCCGGGAAAACATTTTGCAGACTGCCTTCGAGCAGGCGAGCCAGCAAGGGCTGGAGAGCCTGACCATCGGCTCGCTGGCCAGCGCCTGCGAGATGTCGAAAAGCGGCCTGTTTGCCCACTTTCAATCCCGCGACAATCTGCAGATCGCCGTGCTGGAGTACGCCGCCGAGGTGTTCCGGCTGCGGGTGATCCAGCCGGTACGCCAGCAGGAGCACCAGAGCCAGCACGACAAGCTGATCGCCCTGCTGCGCGCCTGGCAGGCATGGAACCACTGCTTTGCCGGACGCTGCATGTTCCTCGACGCCTGGACCTCGGTGCAGGATGGCCATGAGCAAAAGAGCCCTGTGCAACAAGCCGCCCGGCAACTGGTGCGCTTCTGGCTCGACTATCTGGCCCGTCAGGTGGTGCAGGGTCAGGCCGCAGGCGAGTGGCGACAGGAGATGGATCCCTGGCGCGCCGTTTACCGCCTCTATGGCCTCTATCTGGCGGATCAGGTGTTCAACGATCTCGAACTGTGTCAGGATCCGGCCCGCCACTTCTGGCCCGAAGTGGACGCTCTGCTGAGCAGCTGGCGCTGATGTTTTGGCATCCGTTCAACACGAATTTTTAAAAACCGATAAAAAAGCACGACCGTTCGCACATAAAAACCACAGGATGACCATGAGCAGCAAGATCTACTTCAACACCCGCCGCTTCAGCCCGAGCAAATGGCTGCTGGGGATCGGTACCCGGTTACACCACAGACTCGCCCCCACCCATGCCAAGCGCACCGCCAGCAAGTTGCTGCTCACCCCCCAGCGCAACCAGCGGGATGGCAGCGAACCTGCCGGTCTGGTGAAACAGGCCGTCCATACCAGCGAAGGGACGCTGATGAGCTATCGGCTCGGTCAGGGGCCACTGTGGCTACTGATGCACGGCTGGTCCGGCAGCGCCAGCCAGTTCTATCCGCTGATGAGCCATATCGCCGCGCAGGGTTTCACCGCCATTGCCTACGATCATCCGGCCCACGGCCAGAGCGCAGGCAACACAGGCCACCTGCCCCGTTTCGTGCGCGCCTTCGACGAGCTGGCGACCAAGCTGGCCAGCGAAGTAGGCCCGCTGCACGGGGTCATCGCCCACAGCATGGGAGGCGCCGTCACTCTCTCCAGCCGTCAACCGGGTATCGATACCCTGCCGCTGCTGTTGATTTCGCCGGTGCTCGACTATGTGCCCCAGCTCTACGGCATGGTGGCACGCTCCGGCTACTCCATCCGGTTGTTCGATGCGGTGGTCAAGGAGATTGAGCAGGAGTACCAGCACCCCTTGAGTACGGTCGATCCGCTGGGTCGCCTCGCTAGTCGCAGCGGCGCGGCAATGATAGTGCACGACGAGGAGGACAGGTTTGCCCCGCACGGCGATTCCTTGCGGGCCAGTCAGGATGGTCATACCCGGCTGGTGAGCACCCGGGGTCTGGGCCACGGTCGCATTCTTGCCAGTGCCCCGGTATTCGCCGCCTTCGATCAGCTGGCGCGGCCGGGAAATCCCCAGCGGGCCCTTTGAAAAGCGGCCATGAAAAAAACGGGCAAGCGCCCGTTTTTATATTTGATACAGCGCCTTATAGTTAATTTGTCAGTGGGAACATTCTTGTCAGCACACAATAAGGCGCCAGCATATGGCCAGACCCAATACAGCGTTGTTGCTCACCGGTGGCGGTGCTCGCGCCGCCTATCAGGTCGGAGCCCTCAAAGCGATTGCGGAGCTCTACCCGCGCAATCTCGGCATCCCTTTTCCCATCCTGTGTGGCACCTCGGCGGGGGCTATCAATGTCACCGCACTGGCCTGCTACGCTTCCTGCTTCCATCTGGGGGTGCGCAAGCTGGAGTGGGTCTGGCGCCGCTTCGAGACTCACCACATCTTCGATTTTCACCCGGGGCGCCTGCTGTGGCGGTTGATGTATGAAGGGTCGGCGGGGCTGATCAATCCCCACACCAACCACGCCTTTCACCTCTTTGACAACGCGCCGCTGCACCGCCTGCTGGATCAGCTCATCGACTATCGCCGCATCGATGACAACATCCTCTACGGCAGTCTGGAGGCACTGGCCATCACGGCATCGGATTACGATGACGGCCTCTCCACAACCTTCTTTCAAGGGCGAGCCGACCACCATCCTTGGGAGCGAGCCAGACGGCGCGGGGTACGCACCGTGCTTACATCTGAGCACCTGCTCGCCTCCTCGGCATTGCCCTTCGTCTTTCCGGCCACCCGGATCGGCGAGAAGTTCTACGGCGACGGATCCATCCACCAGCTGAGCCCGCTCAGCCCCGCCATCCATCTGGGTGCGGAGCGGATCCTGTTGATCACCCTGGATCCGCCAGCGCACTCGGCGCCGACCCATCATCACGGCCATCTCACCAGCTCCAATATCGCCAGCCATCTGCTCGATACCGTCTTTACCGACACTCTCAACTCCGATCTGGAGCGGCTGTGGCGCATCAACCAGACTCTGGATCTGATCCCGGAGCGGGAACGCAACCGCCTCAAGCTGAAGCGGGTGGAAACCTGCGTGCTGAAACCGAGTCAGGATCTCGATACCATCGCACTGGCCTACCTGCGCAAACTGCCGCTAAAGTTGCGCCGCCTGTTGCGGGTGCTGGGTGTGAAGGGGGATGAGACCAGCAGTCTGGCCAGCTTTTTGATGTTCTATCCGGGTTATTGTCAGCAGCTGATCAAGCTGGGCTATCAGGACACCCTGAGGGAGCGGGAGCGCGTCGTCGCCTTCCTCGATATCGAAGGGCTACCAAAAGAGCGGGAATAAAGGGGGCGGCCAATGAGTGCAAGGGGACTCAGCGCCCCTCCAGCAAACGCTGCTCCGCCTGCTCCATCGCCACCACGGTACCAAACAGGATCAGCCGATCGCCAGCCGCCAGCACCAGCTCGGGTCTGGGCTCCAGACTCTGATCGCCGCGCTGCACCTCCTTGATCCGCACCTCATCAAGCGGCAGCTCGCGCACTTCACGGCCTACCGCCCACGCCTGATCGTGCAGCAACAGCGGATGGAGGCGTTCAAGCAGCTGATCTGCCTCCAGATTGCTGGCACTCTGATCCCCCCAGTAGAAGCCGTGCAGGAAGCGATACTGGCTGCTGCGCTCCAGCTCCATCCGACGGATCACCCGGCCAATTGGGATATCGCAGTTGAGCAGCAGGTGGGAGACCAGCATCAGGGCACCCTCTTGGGATTCGGGGATCACCTCAAACGCCCCCGCCTGCTTGTACTGCTCCAGAAAGCTGTCATCCCGGGTGCGCACCAGCACCTTGAGATCCCCCGCCAGTTCGCGGATCAGTGCCAGCATCGCCTCAACCCGCTTGCGGTCATCGAAGGTGATGATCACCAGCCGTGCCCGCAACAGACCGGCAGCCAGCAGAATATCGCGGCGACTGGCATCGCCGAAGGCCACCTGCTCCCCTGCCAGCTTGGCCTCGCTCACCCGCTCGGGGTCGAGGTCTAGGGCCAGGAAGGGGATCTCCTCGATCTTGAGAAAGCGGGCACAGGTCTGCCCCGCCCGGCCAAACCCGGCAATGATGACGTGCTGGTTTTTGCTCAGGCCCGACTGGGCGACTTCGGAGCGGGTCAGCAGCGCCGGATCGGTCAGACTGCGAGCCAGCGAATGGGCCTGGGTCACCAGCCAGGGGGTCATGGCGATGGAGATGATGCCGATGCCGATCAGCAGGGAGACCAGTTGCTGATCCAGCAGGCCGTGGTGCAGTGCCAGTGCCAGCAACACGAAGCCGAACTCCCCCACCTGACTGAGCATGATGCCGGCGGCCATGCTGTCGCGCTTTCGCTCCCCCATCAGCCGCCCGGCCAGCAGCACCAGCAGGGATTTGCACAGCACCAGCAGCACCACGCAGATCAGTACCTGCCACCATGCCCGCGCCACCAGCTCCCACTCCATGGCCATGCCGATGGTGATAAAGAAGAGCCCCATCAGCACATCGCGAAAGGGCTTGATGTCTACCTCCAGCTGATGACGGTAGTGGGACTCCCCCAGCATCATCCCCGCCAGAAATGCCCCCAGCGCCATCGACAGCCCGAGTGAATGGGTCATGTAGGCAGCCAGCAGCGCCACCAGCAGGGCACTCAGCACGAACAACTCGTCGGAGCGGGCTCGCGCCACCTCGTGAAACAGCAGCGGCAGCAACCACTTGCCCACCGCCAGCAGAGTGAAGAGAGCAAACAGCCCCTTGAGGGTGGCCCAGGCGATCTCGGCGGCCAGCGCACTCCCCTGCACTTCCGGCTGGGCGAGGATGGGGATCATCACCAGCAGGGGCACCACCGCCAGATCCTGAAACAGCAGCACGCTCACCCCCAGCTGGGCGCGGCGGGTATGGAGCTGCTTCTGCTCGCCGAGCTGCTTGATCACCACCGCCGTCGAGGAGAGTGCCAACGTTCCCGCCACTACCAGCGACTGGGCCAGACCCAGCCCCCACCACCAGCCGATGGCGAAGAAGAGCAGTGACGTGAGCAGCACCTGCAACATCCCGACCCCCAACACCAATCGCCGCATCGCCAGCAATTTCGGCAGGGAGAACTCCAACCCCAGCGAGAACATCAGAAAGACGATCCCGAGCTCGGCAATGGTCTGCATGATCGACTGGCCGGTGATCACCGCCAGCCCGTGGGGGCCGAGCAAGACGCCGGCAATCAGGTAGGCGAGGATCACCGGCAAGCCGAGGCGCCGGAAAGTTGCCACCAGCAGGACGGCGGCGAACAGCAGGATCAACAGGTCGGTGTACAAATTTTCCACTCCTTTTATCGACTTAAGCTTAGTCAGCCGATCTGGCGGGCAGGAAAGATATATTGGGCATGCCAATTGCAGGGAGGAGACAGTAGTCAGGTGTTACAGGTGGAAGACCATGGAAAATACGTCGTCACTTAATGGCTTTAGCCATGGCATCGAGCAGTGGGTTCGCCAGATGGAGCGGCTCACGCCGTTGCCCAGCGTTGAACGCAACCAGTTGCTCGAGCAGTTGTTGGGGCAGAGCGATCTCGGCGGTCTGCTGACAACTTTTGCCGATCGTGCGGCAAGAATTGTCAGGATCCACGGTCTCTACCTCGATTGTGGCCAGCCCCATGTGCTGATCCAGCACCCGCCGCTGGCCACCCTCAACCTGCACAACTATCCGTTCGAACTGCGCGGTCAGCATGGCCAGCTGCTCGGCCAGCTCCACTACGAGCTGGAACATCCGATGAGCGGCAGCCAGCAACGGGTACTGATGCAATACCATCAGCTGCTCTGCCTGCTGCTCCCCCTCTATCTGCGGCTGGAAAAACTGGATCAGCTGGTCCGGCTCGATCACCTGACCGGCCTTGGCAACCGCTCCTACTTTGATGAGGCCATCGGTCGCGCCATCGAACAGCACAGCCGCGAGCCCCACGGTCTGGTGCTGGTGCTGCTGGATCTCGATCGCTTCAAGCAGATCAATGACACCTGGGGTCATCCGGTGGGGGATCTGGTGCTGAGCCGCTTCGCCCAGCTGCTCAAGGGGTGTATCCGCAGCACGGATCAAGCCTTCCGGCTCGGGGGAGATGAATTTGCCCTGCTGCTGCAACCGGCCGAACCCGAGGCGTGGCGCCCGGTCTGGCTGCGACTGCAGCACATGTTGATGACCAACAAGGAGCTCAGCACCTTCTCGGTCGGATGCAGCCTTGGCGCCGCCAGCTGGCAATCCGGGGTCGATGTGCCGAGCCTCTACGAGGCGGCCGACAGTCACCTCTACGCCCGCAAGAAAGCAGGCAAGGCCAGCCCTAACGAGTAATCCCGAACTCTTCTTTGCTCCGGCACATGCGCGCCATGTGACCGGAGCTTCTTTTTTTGGGGTCCCCGCTCACACCGATCACCTCAGGCAAGATCCTGCTCGGGCAGAACCGGGGCGGCACCGCTTCCCTGCCAGTGGCAGACCAGCCCGGCTCCCTGTGCCATAAAACCGTCGCAGACAAAGAGCCCCACCACCGCCGCCGCCTGCTCGCCATAGTAGAGGATGGGGATGCGCCCCCGCTGCCACGAAGGCACGCCATACTCCTGCAGCAGCTTCTTCATCCGCCGACTGCCGCTTCGCCCCACCGGTTTGAGGGGGATCCCGGGCGCTACCTGAAAACGCACCGAGAGGGGCTCGTCCGCTCGGGGGGAACGCAACAGCCCATCGCCGCACTCCGCCATGCGTACCACCAGCTCACCCAGCCCGTCCGGCAGGGTCAGCGGCTCACCCACGGTCAGCGGCAACACCTGATGACAGGGTTGCAGGTCAGGGCTCACCAGATAAAGCCGCTCCTGAAAACGGCGGCAGCTCTGGCGCCCCCAGTTGAGCCGGGGATTGGCATCGCCGCGCGCCAACGCCACCTCCTGCCACAGCCGGGCAAGCTGCTCACGGGATGGCATCTCCCCCCCTGACGGCGGATCCAGTAGCGCAGCAGGTTGTTGCGCCGAGTCGGTGAGAGGGCGTGCAGCGGGCCGATATGGAGCGCCTCCCCCTCACCCGCCAGCTGCCAGTCGCTCTCGGCCAGCTCATCCAGCAGCGCCTCCTGCTCGGCGCACAGGGCCATGCTGCGCGCCGCAGTCTGGGCCATGGCGGGCCAGCGCGCCTTGAGTTGGGGGATAAGCGTCTGGCGCAAAAAGTTGCGGTCATAGCTCACGTCCTGATTGCTCTCATCCTCCACCCAGCCAAAGGGGAGGCTCGCCGCCGCCTCGACCAGCTCGGCGCGACTCATATCGAGCAGCGGCCGCAGCAGCAGACCGCCAGCAAAGGGCTGGCTTGGCAGGATCCCCGCCAGGCCACGCAGACCGGCGCCGCGCTTGAGGGCCAGCAGCAGGGTCTCCAGCTGATCGTCCTGATGGTGGGCGGTGAGCAGCCACTCCCCCTCCCGCATCCGGGCGGTCAGCCGCTGGTAACGGGCTGTGCGGGCCTGCGCCTCCAGACTCTCGCCATTGCCACGGGCCAGTGTTACCCGCTCGACCAGCAGCTCCACCGCCAATTGCTGACACACGGCTTCACAATGAGCGACCCACTCATCGGCATGGGGACTGAGGCCGTGGTGCACGTGCAGGGCGCGAACTGGCAGGCTGTGCTCGCGAGCATACTGCGCAGCCAGCACCAGCAGCAGGGTGGAGTCGAGGCCGCCACTGAAGGCCACCAGCAGACCGGTGGAACCTTCCGGCGCTGGCATAGTCAGACAAAAGCGAGAATAAAGATGAGAAATCATAGGCTTCCCCAAAACGGACCGGCCGATCTTAGCAGAGTCGGGCTTATCAAGCTGCAACCCTGCTGCTAGAGTGAGGCTCGCCCGCCCTCTCCACCAGGCTGGCCGCAAGGCGGTCGCACAACCGGTTGGAGCAAGGAAGATGGGCAGGGAAGCAAACAATCGGAATTGGAATCAAACAAGATGAACAATAAGAAAAGCTTACTGGCCGGCCTGATTGGACTGGCACTGCTGGCTGGCTGCAGTCAGGCACCGCAAGACTCCCCCAAACACTCCGGGCTGGCGCTGGCCAATATGGACACCCAGGTCAAACCCGGCGATGACTTCTTCCGCTACGTCAATGGCAAGTGGCTCGCCACCGCCAAGATCCCCGACGATCGCCCCGCCGATGGCGCTTTCTACATGCTGCGGGACAAATCCCTCGCCGATGTGCGGGTGCTGGTCGAGGGGCTGGCCAAGCAAGAGGCCGCCACCGGCACGCCGACCCAGCAGATCCGCGATCTCTACGCCAGCTATCTGGATCAGGCTAGCCGTGACGCCAAGGGGCTCACCCCGCTGGCACCGGCGCTGGCCGATATCGACCGGATCGGTGATCAGGCCGCGCTGGCCCGCGCCTTTGCCCAAAGTGGCCGCATGGGCGGCGGCGCGCCGTTTGGCATCTGGATCGACGCCGATGCCAAGTCCCCCGACCGCTATGCGGTCTACCTCTATCAAGGTGGACTGGGGCTGCCGGATCGGGACTACTACCTCAAGCAGGATACCGAGAGTCAGGCCCTGCGCCAGAAGTACCAGCAGCATATCGCCGCCATGCTGAACCGCCTCGGGGAATCTGACCCGAGCGGCAAGGCCAAACGGATTCTGGCCCTCGAAACCCGGCTCGCCACCATCCAGTGGAACAATGTCGCCCTGCGGGATCGGGAGAAGAACTACAACAAGCGCCCCGCCAGCGAACTGGCACGGCTCGCCCCCCATCTCGACTGGCAGGCTTATCTCAATGCCGCGGGCATTGCTGGCCAGCCGGAGCTCATCATCGGTCAGCCGACCTATCTGAGCGCGCTGGATCAGGTGATGGCCCAGACCCCCATCGCCGACTGGCAGGCCTACCTCAAGTGGCAACTGCTGACCGACTACGCACCCTATCTCGACAGCGAGACCGACCGCGCCAACTTCGCCTTCTACGGCACCACATTGAGCGGCACGCCCAAGCAGCGCGCCAGCTGGGAGCGGGCGCTCGGGGTGCTGAACGATCATCTGGGTGAAGCAGTCGGCCAGCTCTATGTGGCCCGCTACTTCCCGCCAGCAGCAAAGGAGCGGATGGAGCAGCTGGTGGAGAACCTGCGCACCGCCTACGGCCAGAGCATCAAGGAACTCGACTGGATGTCGCCCGAGACCAAGGCGCAGGCCCTCGAGAAGCTGGCCAAGTTCCGCCCCAAGATCGGCTACCCCGACAAGTGGAAGGATTACAGCGCCATCACCATCAAACCGGATGATCTGGTGGGCAACCTGCAGCGCTCGCAGGCCTTCGAATATGCCGACAATCTGGCTCGCCTCGGCAAGCCGGTCGATCGGGACGAGTGGCACATGTCGCCGCAGACGGTGAACGCCTACTACAACCCGAGCAACAACGAGATCGTCTTCCCGGCGGCCATTTTGCAGCCCCCCTTCTTCGACATGACAGCGGATGACGCAGTCAACTACGGCGCCATCGGCGGGGTGATCGGCCACGAGATGGGCCACGGTTTTGATGATCAGGGGGCAAAATCTGACGGCGACGGCATGATGCGCGACTGGTGGACACCGCAGGATCTCAAGGAGTTCCGCTTCCGTACCAGCCGGCTGGTGGCCCAGTACAACCGCTTCGAGCCCATCAACGGCCAGTTCGTCAACGGCCAATTTACCCTGGGTGAGAACATCGGCGATCTGGGCGGCCTCACCATCGCCCACAAGGCCTACGAGCTGTCGCTCGATGGCAAGGAGGCGCCGGTGCTGGATGGCTTTACCGGCGAACAGCGCTTCTTCCTCGGCTGGGCGCAGGTGTGGAAGGGGATGTATCGCCCCGAGCTGATGCAGATGCTGCTGCGCTCCGACCCCCACTCGCCGCCCGAGTACCGGGTCAACGGCGTGGTGCCGAACATTCCCGCCTTCTACGAGGCATTCAACATCCAGCCGGAAGACAAGCTCTATCTGCCGCCCCAGAAGCGGGTGAAGATCTGGTAACAGCATCACTGCGGGCTCCCGCGGGAGCCCGCAGTCAAGAGACAGCAAGAGGTAGCAAGATGAACAAAGCATTGATGATGGCAGGGCTGCTGACCCTGCCGCTGGCGGCACAAGCACAAGCCGAAGAGGGATTTAGCAAGCAACTGACCCTCCCCTCCGGGCAGGTGATCCGGGTGGCGCAGGGGGCCGGTGAGCCCGCCTCCATCGGCAGCTATGACGTGCGGCTCTATTCGGGCCAGAACGCCCAATTTCCACTGGATGAGTTTCAGGATGGCAAGGTGATGGCCCGTAACGGCTTTATCCGGGAGCTGAAACTGGTCGATTTGAATGGCAACAAACAGCCCGAGCTGGTGGTCATCATCGAGAGCGCTGGCAGCGGCAGCTATCAGGATGCCGATGCCTACACCGTCAGCCCGCAGGGTGAGCTGGAGATCTTCAATCAGGTCAAGGAGCTGGAGCCCAAAGAGGATGTGGTCAAGGCGCTCAAAAGCCCGCAGGACTAAGCCCTCTCCCCGAATCTGTGTCTAGTCCTGAAATGTAAAAAGCCCTGATGATCAGGGCTTTGTTGTTTCTGCTGTTGACGCAAATAGCCTAGAGGCAGGTCGCCCGAATGAAGACCTGCGGCAGCGCCATCTCATGCTGGGCCGTCACCAGTTGCAGCTCGTAGGCCCCCGCCAGCCAGGTGCGGGCCAGCACGGCATCAACGCTGGCGTTGGTAAGTTCGAACGCCGCTACCGGGGTACAACCGGCCAGCAGATTGGCCAGCATGGTGGCGCTCAGCAGATCCCCCACCCCGATGGGGTGGCGGGCAAAAGGGTAGAGCGGGCGGGAGATGTGAAAAGTCCCCTCCTCGCACACCAGCAGCATTTCGAAGCGGTCCATGGCAAAGCCAGCCTTGCCCAGATGCTTGACCATCACCAGCTTGACCCCTTGCGCGCGCAGCTGCTGGCACGCCTCGATGGCCTCCGGCACATTGCGGATATCGCGGCCGGTGAGCTGTTCCAGCTCCAGCAGATTGGGGGCCAACATATCGGCGCAGGCCAGTGCCCTGGTTTTCAGAAAATCGGCGACGCCGGGTGCCACTATGCACCCCTTGTCGGGGTGACCCATCACGGGATCACAAAAGTAGAGGGCGGCCGGATTGATCGCCTTGAGCCTAGCCACCGCCGCCAGGATCTCCTCCCCCTGTTCGGCCGAGCCGAGGTAGCCGCTCAAGATCGCATCGCACTCGGCCAGCACGCCGATCTCCGCCAGGCCGTTTACCAGCTGACGGATATGGCCGCCGGGCATCACCATCCCCTGCCAGCCTTCGCTGTATTGGGTGTGGTTGGAGAACTGCACCGTGTTCATCGGCCACACCTCGATCCCGAGGCGACGCATGGGAAAAACGGCGGCGCTGTTGCCGGCACAGCCAAAGACTACGTGGGATTGAATGGAGAGCACTCGCTTCATGGTTGGCGACTCACGCAATAAGAACAGGAATTCCGGAGGGAAAAACGGGCCTTGCGGCCCGTTGTTGTCACTTTCGACTGTTGTCACTGTCGATTAACGCAGCACCTTGACGGTGTAGCTGCCATCGGCCTGACGATAGAGGCCGTGGATGTCGGTCTCGAAACCCGGGTAGTGGGCACCGATCTCGCACAGCATCTCGAGGAACTCGAGCACCGGCAGAGAATCCTGGGTCACCATCTCGCCCGGCAGTACCAACGGAACTCCCGGCGGGTACGGCAGGATCATGTTGGCGCTGATGCGGTCAACCATGTCACGCAGCGGCACCTCTTCCAGATTGCCAGCCAGCTCCTGCTGCCATGCAGCATGCGGGGTCATCTTCATCTCCGGCAGCACGTCGAACGCCTTGAACATCAGCTCCGGCAGACGGTACTTGCTGGTCAGGTCATGAATCCGCTGCGCCAGCTCCTGAATGCGCATCCCTTCGTAGAAGCTCGGGTCTTCACGATAGAGGCTCGGCAGTATGCTCTTGATGGTCAGGTTCAGGTCGTAGCCGCGCTTGAACTCGGTCAGGGCGCGCAGCAGTTGCATCGCCTTGGACTGATCGATACCGATGGAGAAGAGGAACAGCATGTTGTAGGGGCCGGTCTTCTCGACCACGATGCCGCGCTCGTCCAGGAACTTGGAGACCAGAGAGGCAGGGATGCCCTTCTCCAGCAGCTGGCCATCACGACCCATCCCCGGGGTCAGCAGGGTGACCTTGATGGGGTCGAGGTACATGTGGTCATCGTCGATGCCGTTGAAGCCGTGCCAGTCATCTTTCGGATCCAGCTTCCAGCACTCGACGGTGTCGATGTTGTCCGGCTGCCATACGTCGAAGAACCAGCCTTCGCTCTGATCACGCAGACGCTTGATCTCTTTGCGGAAGGAGATGGCGCGATCGATGGAGTCCTTGATCAGACGCTTGCCGGTGTTGCCACGCATCATGGCGGCAGAGATCTCGGTCGATGCCACGATGCCGTACTGCGGCGAGGTGGAGGTGTGCATCATGAAGGCTTCGTTGAAGGTCTCTTCCTCCACGTCACCCTTGATGTGGATCATCGAGGCCTGGGAGAAGGCCGCCAGCAGCTTGTGGGTGGACTGGGTTTCATAGAACACCTTGCCCGGCATCGCTTCGCCGCTCATGCCGCACTTGCCTTCATAGATCGGGCTGAAGTTGGTGTAAGGCACCCAGGCACTGTCGAAGTGGATGTAAGGGGTATCCAGACTCTCCTTGATGAAACCGGTGTTGTAGAGCAGGCCATCATAGGTGGAGTTGGTGACGACGGCGTAACGGGGAGCCTGGGCACCCGGTGTCGCGGCAACCTTGGCAGCGATGGTGTCGCGGCTGAATTCGCTCTGCGGGATACCACCCAGAATGCCGTAGGCGTTGCGGGTCGGACGGAAGTAGATCGGCGTCACGTCGTTCATCATCATCAGGTGAGTGAGCGACTTGTGGCAGTTGCGGTCAACCAGCACAGTGCTGCCAGCCGGTGCGGAGAACATGCCGACGATCTTGTTGGCAGTGGAGGTGCCGTTGGTGACGATGTAGGAGCGATCGGCGTTGAAGGTACGGGCGATGTACTCTTCGGCTTCCTTGTGCGGACCGGAGTGATCCAGCAGGGAGCCCAGCTCCGGCATGGAGATGGAGACGTCGGCCTTGAACGCGTTCGGGCCATAGAAGTCATAGAAGATGCTGCCAGCCGGGCTCATCTGGAAGGCGGTACCACCCATGTGACCCGGAGTACAGAAGGTGTATTTACCCTCTTCCACGTACTTGAACAGCGCCTTGGTAAACGGCGGCAGGATGGCGTCCTGATACTCCTGAGTGGCCTGACCCATCTTGAGGGCGATGTCGTCGGCCATGCCGAGACGGTACTCGAAGAAGTGCACGTTCAGACGCAGGTCGGTCAGGTGAATGTCCAGGGTGGACTGGTCGTTGGCAAAGGCGAAGATCGGCAGCTTCTCGTTGCGATCGTGGATCTCCTTGCACAGACCCAGGGAGTATTTGTCCCAGTCGAAGATGGCGCCGCAAACGCGGGGGTTCTTCTCAATCAGTTTCAGCAGGTCGGCGACGTCGACCGGATAAACAACCTCGAAACCCTTGCGCTCGAGGGAGGCTTGCAGCTGGCGAATGGGCTCTTCTTTAAAGAAAACGCCGAGGTGGTTGAGGATGGCAATGATATTCATCGTAATGCTCCACACGTAAAGGGGCGCTCTCCATCAGGGATGGTGAGTGAAGAGCGCTCGGAAGATAAAAGGGGGAATTAGTTGCTGGGTTGCTCGTTGAGCAGGGCGTCGTGCTGACGCAGACCCTGTTTTTTGGCGTAGAACATCAGGATGATGAGCGACACCACGAAGGTAGCGGTGAGATTGGAACCCTTGGCACCCATCAGGGCCACCAGACAGAAGACGCAGGCCACACCGGAGAAGATCATCGCGCCGATGCTGCGGGAGGTCATGCCCTCGAAGCGAATGAGGTTAATGCTGGAGTAGAAGTAGGGCAGCATGGTCAGCAGCACCGCATCTGTGGTCAGCACGTTGAAGAGATCGGCAGCGTGAGCGGACTGGGAGGTGAAGGCGGTCAGGCCAATCATCAGGGCAGTCATCTTGAGGGAGCCCAGGATCAGACCCTTCTTGGCCACGCCATTCTTGTCCACTTCGCCGTAGATTTTCGGGAAGTTGCCGTCGTTGGCGGCACGCTTGCCCGCCTCGCCCACCAGCATCATCCAGGAGCCCAGCGAGGTGAAGCAGGCCAGGGCGGTGAAGGCAGAGACGAACGGGGCAGACCAGCTACCGAAGATGGCGGAAGAGGCCATGGCAAACGGGGCGCCGGAGGCAGCCACTTCACCGGCCGGGAACATGCCGCTGATCACCTGGGTAGAGAGGATGTAGATAACACCCGCGATACCGGTACCCAGCATGGTGGCGAGCGGTACAGTGCGCTTGGGGTTCTTCACCATGCCGGAAGAGACGGCGGCAGATTCAACACCGACGAAGGACCAGAGGCAGATCAGCACGGCGCTGATGACCGCATGCAGGTCGCTGCCGCTGGTGGTGTTCCAGTTCTGGCTGTAGACGGTGGCATCAAAATGACCCCAACCCATCACCGCAGTACCGACCACTGGCAGCAGGATCAGCACCAGACCCAGAGTACAGAGTCGGCTCACCCAGCTACCGCCAAGCAGGTTGACGAAGGTGAAGATCCAGACGGCAGCGATGGTGGCTGCGGCGGCCGGGATCGGGCTGTTGAGAATGGGGAAGAAAACCGAGAGGTAGGAGACGCCGGTAATGGCGATGGCCAGGTTACCGATCCAGTTGGCGTGGTAATAAAGCACACCGGTCTGGAAACCGAACACCGGAGAGATCTCGCCAGCGTAAGCAATGGGGCCACCCTCTTGCGGGTTCTTGGTCGCAAGGCGGGCGAAGACGAAGGCGAGGCCCATGGCGCCTACCAGACAGATTGCCCAGCTAAAGACAGAGATGGAGCCGATGGTGGCCAGTGCCGAAGGCAGCAGCGCGATGCCACTCCCCATCATGTTGCCGGCCACCACACCTGTACAGGCGATAAGGCCAATCTTCTTGCTCGTATCTAGGGACATAAGATCTCCGGTTCTATAAAAGGTCGGGTCGTCACATACACATTTGGCGGAACGCCCCGCCAAAGAATGGGCACAGACTAGGCCTCTCATCCCCGGAAAACATAAAGACCAGCTAACGGATAAAAATATGAGGCAACTTTTTTCGCCGCCTCATCGCTTTCGATAAAAACCATTTAAAAACAGCAGGTTGACATCATCCAATACAGCTACCTTGATAAAACCTTGATATCCGACCGTCCCGTTCTTGTCCCTTGATAACCCCCTTATCTCGCCGTCTTGATATTTTTGGCCAGATAAACCCGGGATAAAGCAGCTCCCATTGCGCCCACTCCCCTTGTAACCATCCGAACGCCCTTTGGGTCATAACCCTAAGTGGCCGCTCACCTCCTGTTCGGCCCTCCGCTCGGCTCATCACAATCCAGGCTCAGAGATAAAACTCAATGGCGATAACAGGTCAGCAATGAGAAATGGGTCGTGACGGACAGCTTATCCCGCCGCCAACCATGAGCAGATGTCACAAGCTGCGTGCCCGGCGTGAAGCCGAACAAACGCGAGTGCCGCGAATGCCGCGGGCAAGACAAAGGCAGATGTAGATAGTGGGGAACTGCGGGGGATAAATCGGGCCGCACCAGAGCGACCATCCCCGGTGGCAAACATGCAGGATTGAGACGAGCAGAAACCGCACAGGCCGCCCGAAGGCAGCCTGTGGATGAGGTCGGCAACCGCACCGACCGGGGGAAAACCAAACTGCGGTGTTAAAAGAGCTTCACCTTGCTCTGGCCCAGCGCATTGAACAGAGCCGGAGTGAGGCTCTCCATATTGCTGTAGAAACCGAGCTGCTGGCAGAGCAGATAGGTCTGCTCGGTCGCCTCCATCAGAAAAGCCTGACTGTAGGCATCACCCGCCGCCTCGGGGCGACCGTCCAGCTCCGCCAGCTTGCCCTGCAGTATGTAGTAGAGCACCGAGCGGCCGCGACTCGCCGCCTTCTCCAGCAGATAGTTGGCCTGCTGTTGCTGGCCGTTGAGGATCGCCTGCAGGGTCAACGCCTCCCACACCCGAGCAGGGAGAGCACCGCTGTTTTGCACCACGCTGGCGAGATGAGTGCCAATCCCCTGCAGCCGCTCGCTCTCGGATTTGCCCGCCAGGGTGGCCAGCGCCTCGCCCGCCAGATAGCGCTCCGCCAACAGCAGCGGCTGATCCGGATGGGCAATCAGCGCCTGCTCCAGCAGATCGATGCCGCGCTTGAGGGCGACCGGATCCCGGCTGTTGATGTAGTACTGCGCCTCCATCATCGCCATCAGGGAGGCATCATCGGTCGGCCAGCCCATCCCCGGCTCGGCATCGGGCTGGTCGAGGGCACGCAGCAGATCCTGGCTGCTCGCCTGCAACACGCCGTGCACACTGTGGCGACTGAGCTGGTACTGATGGCTGAACAGCACCCGGTTGGTGTTGATATTTCGATACTCCAGATCGAGATAGGTGCCGCGGGGCTGGCGGGTGACCCGCACACTCAGCTCCTTGCCGGGCATGATGCCCCCCATCAGAGTGGTGGCGCCGTACTGCACCCGCAGCGGCGTCGCCGCCGCCACCTCGGCCATCAGGGCGCGGGTAATGCCATCGGCGAGGCGCACGTTCTCGTTGTTGTCATCCATGCCGGAGTGAAAGCGGAACACCAGCAGATTGGGATCCAGCATGGAGTGTACCTGGGGGCTGGTGTGCTGGTAGCTGAGCATGCTGACAATGGCGATCAGCACGATGGCAACGAAGATATCGAAACTCACCATCTTCCAGCGGCTGCGGGCATCCTTGGCATGGGTGGAGATGGCGCGGGTCAGGGGCCCGGCGGGAAAAGGGGCGACATTGGGCTGTGCATCATCGTCCTGATCCGCCGCGGGCGGGCTCAGATCGGAGAGCGTCGGGTTGTCGGAGAGAGCGGTATTGACCGCAGGAGCAGGCTGCTCGTCCGCCATCACCACGGATACCACCTGCAACGGCCGCACCGGTGCCACCAGCTTGTAGCCGCGCTTGGGTATGGTGACGATATAGTCGGTCGCATCGGTGCGACCATCTTTGAGGATCTTGCGCAGTTCGAAGATGGACTGGGTCACTACCTGATCGGTCACCTCGGCGCCATCCCACACCTCGTTGATCAGGGCATCGCGGCCAAACACGGTGCCGGCATTGTGGGCCAGAAACCGCAACAGATTGACCAGTCTGGGTTCGAGGTAGACCTCGCGGTCGGGGCGACACAACATGTTGTCGTCAACGCTCAGGGTCCAGTCGTGGATCTCAAAAACCGATTCGCTCATGATTCACTCGCTGCAGATGGTGACAATGCACGATGAGAGAGACGCAAAACCCGGGCTGACTGAACGGAACAAGGCGCTATCACCACAGGTGACAGATAAAAAGAGAACCGAAGCAATCACATCTCTGAGAGTCAGTCTGGCCAGGCCATCCTGTTTACGTCTGAAGGGCATCCTTGCGGGCATTCCGACCACCGGGATCGGAAGGGATCACTTTAAGCAAAACTGGAGCTGGATCCCACTTTTTTTGGCTATAAATCGCCGTTGAGTTGATCCGACACCGCACTTTTCGGCAAATAGCGTGCCAACTAGTATTCATATGAACATCCCATATGCCGGAATCAAAAAGCCCTGAACATCAGGGCTTTCTCATTTCTTCGACAACCGAGGAGACGTTACTTCGCCAGCGGGAGCGCATCCTGCTGACGACTGCTGCGCAGATGACGTCGCCACAACGAGAAGCCGCCGTAGCCAAGACTCAGCACCACCGCATAGAGCACCTGAGTGGCGAGCGCAACCAGCACCAGAGCGCAGAGCAGCACGCTTATCCCCGCCAGCCCCTTGCCCACCCCGCCGAGCAGACGCCAGCCCGCCGCCATGCAGAGCAGGTAGACCAGCACGAAGTTGCCGTTGGCGTAGCGGATCAGCTCATCAAGGGGCAGTCGCAGCCAGATGATAAGGGTGATGCAGAGCAGACAGATGGCGAGCACCAGACCGAGCGCCCGCAGCGGTGCGCCACGCGCGGTGAGCACGGCCAGCGAGGGGGGCAACTTGCCTTCCCGCGCCATGCTCCAGATCAGCCGGGCAAAGCCCTGAATGTAGATATTGATGCTGGCAAAGCAGGAGAGGTAGCCGAGCACCGCCACCAGCCACTTGGCGGTGGGGCCGAACAGCAGCGCCAGCAGGGAGGGGATGGCGGTGGCGTTTTTCGCCTCATCGCCGTAGAGGCAGTATTTGAGCACCACCAGCGAGTGTACCCAGTAGATAAGCCCCGCCAGCAGTACCCCGCCGAGCAGGGCAATGGGGTAGTCCCTCTCCGGCCGCTTGAACTCCTCCCCCATATGGGCGAAGGCTTCCAGCCCGACGAAACACCAGAACATCACCGCCAGCGCCGTAGCCATGGCAGGCCACTCATCCGCGCTCGGCAGCGGTCGGGCCGCATCGCGCCAGCTCACCTCCCCCTTGAACCAGATAAGCAGGGTGAGCCCCAGAATAGCCAGAGCTATCAACAGTTGCAGGTTGCCGGAGGAGCGCGCCCCGCGCAGCCCCAGCAGAAAGACCCCGAGCAGGGTGAGCAGCTGGATGGCCCAGAGGGTCCACTCCCCCATCTCGAACAGGGCGTGCCAGAAGCCGGCGGCAATCATCAGGGCGGCAGGCAGCCCCACCGGCAGCACCGCCAGAAACAGGAAGGCAGAGAAGCGCTCGGCGCCGTTGCCAAAGGCGAGGCCGATCAGGTGCGGCGCACCGCCCGCATGGGGATAGCGACGGCCGAGGCGAGCGAAGGTAAAGGCGATGGGCAGCACCAGCGCAATCAGCAGCAACCAGGCCCAGAGCGAGGCTCCACCCGCCAGCGAGGCGGCAGTCGCCGGTACCACGAAGATCCCGGTGCCGAGCAGCGAGGTGGCGAGCAGCCCCATCCCCTGCCAGAGCCCGAGATCCTTTTTCAACCCAGACATATCCTTTTGTCCCGACTAGAAAAACATCCCGCCATGTTAGGCCTGCTCCGCCCCTTTGTTAAGCACGATGGTTAAGCGCGGCTGCGAGAATATGCAGCCTTTTATTCGGGCTCGGGCCCAGCTTGCAGGGACTCGGCCAGAAAATCCCCCAGCAGGGTGATCTTGAGCACCTGCCGCCGCGCCGCCGGATAGATGAAATAGAGGGTCTTGGCCGGGCTCTGATAGCGGCCAAGCAGCGGCAGCAGACGCCCCGCAGCGATATGGTCACTCACCTGTTCGGCTGGCTGCAAGGTGATGCCAGCCCCCGAGAGCGCAGCCGTCAACAAGGCTGGCCAGTGATTGATGCGCAGGCGCGAGGCAACCCGCACCTCCTCGCTCTGACCATCCTCGCCAACAAACTGCCAGCGCTCGTGCTCGCCCCAGTTGCCGTGCAGACACTGGTGGCGAGCGAGATCGGCCGGATAACGGGGCACGCCGTGGCGATTGAGGTAGTCGGGCGCCGCGCAGAGCCGGTAGTGCTGGTTCAGCAGCGGACGGGCGATCAGCGCCTCATCCTGCGGGCGCAGGGTGCGGATGGCGGCATCGACCCCCTCCTCCACCAGATCGACCCAGCGCGGGGTGAGCTGCAGATCCAGATCCAGCTTGGGGTAGCGGTCGAGAAAAGCGGGCAGCAGCGGCACCAGCCGGTGGTGGCCAAAGCTGAGGGGAGCGGCGATGCGCAGCCGTCCGGCCGGCTCGGCCAGCAGATTCTGGGTGAGCGACTCGGTTAGTGCCAGCTCCTCCAGTACCCGCTGACAGCGAGCGAGAAAAAGCTGGCCCAGCTCGGTGAGGGTCTGCTGGCGGGTGGTCTTGTGAAACAGCTTGCCCCCCAGCCACTGCTCCAGCCCCAGCACATGCTTGCCCACCATCTGGGCGCTGATCCCCTCTTCGCTCGCCACCGCGCTGTAGGAGCCGAGATCCACCACCCGGGTGAAGATACGCATGCTGGTCAATCGGTCCACAACCGCTCCTTTGTTCGTTCCTGAGTAACACGACCCGCTACCGAGCCCTGATTCACAACCAAAAGTTTAGTAAGAAATGGATTTTAGCCAATTTATTCAATTTTTAGTTGTCAATACAGTGATGCCGTCCCTTCCCCACAGGATAAATTCCCATGAAAAGCACCTATCTGGCCGCTCTGCTGGTCGGTCTACTGGCCAGCGGCGCCTGTCAGGCTGCCGAGAGCAGCTTTATCAGCAACCACGATCAAGCCCCTGCCTCAGCAACTCAAACCCGGCCCGATATCTTTCGGGTCAGCCTGCTCGGCACCGGCACTCCGGTCCCCCAGATCAGCCGGGGCGGCTACAGCACCCTAGTCGAAGCGGGCAACCAGAAGCTGGTGTTCGATTTTGGCCGCAACTCCGCCACTCGCCTGTGGCAGCTGCATATCCCCATCGGCCGGGTCAACGCCTTCTTCCTCACCCACTTTCACTCAGACCACACCAACGGGCTGGCGGATCTCTGGCTGACCGGCTGGCTGCAACCGGCCTATGGCCAGCGCCACGCGCCGATGGAACTCTACGGCCCCAAAGGCACCACAGCTCTCGCCCGTGGCTTGCAGCAGGCCTACGCCACTGACATCGCCACCCGGGTCAAGGATGAGGGAACGCCGCTGGACGGGGTGGAGATCAACAGCCACGAGGTCACCGCAGGGGTGATCTACAACCATGACGGGGTCAAGGTAACCGCCTTTGACAACGACCACGGGGTCAACATCAAGCCGTCATTCGGCTATCGCATCGACTACCACGGCCACAGCGTGGTGCTCTCCGGCGATACCCGCTACAGCCCCGAAGTGGTGAAGCAGGCCAAAGGGGCCGACCTGCTGGTGCACTGCGTCTCCATGACCTCTGCCGAGCAGATGAATGCCAACCCCGGCTACAAGGCGATCGCCGGTCACCTCGCCTCCCCCGAGCAGGCGGCCCGGGTAATGAACGAAGCCAAACCGGCGCTGACCGTGTTCAGCCATATCGGCCTCAACGGCAAGATCAGGGTCAAAGATCTGGCGCAGGATCTGCGCGCCCGCTACACGGGCCCCTTCGTCATCGGCAACGACCTGATGCAGATTGATCTGCCCACCACGGCCTCCGGCAAGGGCTATGCCCTCTGGCAGTCGGAGAATATCGACAATAAATAGATGGCACGGATGCCGGTCAGCCATGGCCGGCATCCGCAATCGACACCGGGGGCTATCTTTAAGGGGTGTTTGACCACAAGGAGTTATCTCTATGAGCCTGAAATGGAAGCACCTCGCCCTGGCCACTCTTCCCTTGTTCGGCATGTCGGCCGCTCAGGCGGCGGTGTTGACCAGCCTTGAATGGCCCCCTTACACCAGCGCCAGCCTGCCTGAACAGGGCAAGAGCAGTCGGGTGGTGACCGCAGCCTTTGCCCTGGCTGGCGACCCGCTGACCATCAAGTTCTATCCCTGGCAACGGGCCGTGGACGAGGCGACCAACAACCCCGAGGTGCTGGGTTATTTCCCCGAGTATCTCGACCCCAAGAGCAGTTGCCTCTTCTCCGACCCCATAGGTAACGGCCCCCTCGGCTTTGCCCAGCGAGCCGATCAGCCGGTCACCTGGCAGAGCCTTGATGACCTCAAGGGCAAGAAAATTGGTGTCGTCACCGGTTATGTGAATACCACCGAGTTCGACGAAAAAGTGGCCAGCAAGGCACTCTCGGCCGATGCCACCAGCTCGGACAGCCAGAACCTGCTCAAGCTCGGCAACGGTCGGCTCGATCTGGCGGTCATCGACCAGAATGTGATGACCTATCTGCTGGAGAGCGATCCCCAACTCAAGGACGTTGCCGCCAACCTCGGCTTCAATGGCAAGATCCTTGAGGACAAGTCCCTCCACGTCTGCTTTACCAACTCCGCCAAGGGGAAAGAGGCGCGGGACAAATTCAACAAGGCGCTGGCCAGTGACGAGGTGAAGAAGCTGATGAAGTAGCGATACCGCATCCGCTCGCCGCCCCAAAAAGCCATAAAAAAGCCGCCTCTTGCGAGGCGGCTTCTTCATTCAACTTGGTAACCGGAGTTATCAGGCAATCAGCTTGTAGATGATACCGGACATGGCGATCAGGCCGATGATGGTCACGAAGCCGTTGCTGATGTTGCCAGCGTATTTGCGCATGGCCGGAACCTTGGTGATGGCGTACATCGGCATCAGGAACAGCAGCATTGCGATGATCGGGCCGCCCAGGTCTTCAATCATGCCGAGGATGCTCGGGTTGATGGTGGCGATGGCCCAGGTGGTCAGGATCATGAACACGGCAGTGACTTTGTTCAGTTGCTTGGTGTCAACGTTCTTGCCCTTCTCGCGCAGCGCCTTGGCCATCAGGCCGTTCATGCCTTCTTGCGCACCCAGGTAGTGACCCAGGAAGGATTTGCTGATGGCAACCATGGCGATCAGCGGAGCCACAGTACCGATAACAGGGTTATCGAAGTGGTTGGCCAGGTAGGACAGGATGGAGATGTTCTGTTCTTTGGCAGCAGCCAGGTCAGCCGGGGAGAGGCTCAGTACGCAGCTGAATACGAAGAACATAACGGTCATCACCATCATGACGTGGGCGCCCAGCAGGATGTTGCTGCACTTCTTCTCGGCACCTTCACCGTAACGACCTTTGTTGTCCACCGCGAAGGAGGAGATGATCGGGGAGTGGTTGAAGGAGAACACCATTACCGGGATAGCCAGCCACAGGGTCTTGATGAAGTCACCGTTGAAGGCGTCGGACAGGGCCGGAGCTTCAGTGATGATGGCACCGTTCCAGTGCGGGATCAGGTAGAACGCCAGACCCATCAGGGTGAGTACGAACGGGAATACCAGCACGCTCATCGCTTTGACGATAACCTGGCCGCCCAGACGAACAACCGCCATCAAACCGAGGATCAGGGCCAGTGACAGAACGGCACGGGGAGGTGCAGACATGCCCAGCTGGTGAACAATCACGCTCTCGACGGTGTTGGTGATGGCGACTGAATACATCAGCACGATCGGGTAGATGGCAAAGAAGTAGAGCAGGGTGATGAATTTGCCTGCGGTCTTGCCGAAGTGCTCTTCTACTACTTCAGTGATGTCGCCATCACGGGTAGAGCCGGACAGCACGAAGCGGGTCAGACCACGGTGAGCAAAGAAAGTCAGCGGCAGCGCCAGGATCAACATGGCAACCAGCGGCCACAGGCCACCTACACCGGCGTTGATTGGCAGGAAGAGCACACCGGCACCGATCGCGGTACCGTACAGACCCAGCATCCAGACCACATCGGCCTTGTTGACGCCGCGGGAGGTGTTGCTGGCTAAACGACCATCAGCTGCAATATTCATGTCAGACATACGTTGTTCCTGTCATCTAGGAAAATGGGATTCTTGTTTGGTCGGGCCTTGGCCCGGTTCCATCTCCCTGGAACGCCTGCTGTCCATCCTTGATATTAACCTCTCGCCCCCCGGCAACCTGGCCATCACTCCTTGTGACAACAGGATTGCAACAAACAACAGTGCGAGATTTTGACCCTGAGGGTCGGCGCCCGTCTCACTTAACAACCGATTAACGTGCGCCACTCTTGATGGGCTGACTTTAATTAAATGCCCTTATTAATCACAGCGTTTTTTTGAATTAATCAACCAAAGTTTGATTTTGGTCGCCTTTCGGGCGACCAAGATCACACTCAAAGCGCCTTATTGTGAGTTTTTTTTAACAATTCAACTTAGTTTCACTGGAATCAATGGCCTGCGAGCAGCTACATATTTGCAACAAGCCACCCGTTTAGCGCGGATTGTATGCAGCATGGCCTTGGCGTACCCTTGTGACTCACGCCTTTTTGTTGATTGATGATGACCATTACCCGTACCGATCTCGCCGAACTGGCGGTGTTTGCCGCCGTCGCCCGTCACCGCAGTTTCAGCAAGGCCGCCCTCGAACTCGGGGTCTCCGCTTCCGCCCTCAGCCATAGCCTGAAGGGGCTGGAAGCCCGTCTGGGGGTGCGGCTGCTCAACCGCAGCACCCGCGCCGTGGTACCGACCGAAGCGGGCCAGCGGCTGCTCAAGCAGCTGCTCCCCACCCTCAATACTCTTGAAGAGGCGCTTTGCGAGCTGGCCCGCAACAGCGATGAACCGGTGGGAAGGCTCAAGCTCTGCGCCCCCCGCGGCGCCATCGACAGCCTGCTGGCACCAGTGCTGATCGACTATCTGGCCCGTTATCCGCGGATGCAGGTGGAGGTAGTGGAGCAGGAGCTGATGCCCCGGCTGATTGAAGATGGTTACGATGCCGCGCTCTTTTATGGCGATCTGCTGCCCAAGGAGATGATCGGCATCCCCCTCGGCCCGCCCCAGCGTTATCTGGTGGTGGGCTCCCCGACCTATCTGGCGGAGCACGGTACACCGGAACACCCAAGCGAGCTGAGCCGCCACGCCTGCATCGGATATCGCCTCACCCCGCACCACCACTATCGCTGGGCCTTTGCCGCCCATGGCACCATGCTGGAGATCGAAGTGACCGGGCCGCTCACTACCAGCACCCCAGCCCTCTATCTGGGCGCCGCCGAGGCGGGGCTGGGGCTCGCCTACTGTCTGGAAGAGGAGGTGAGCCAAAAAGTCGCGGAAGGGAAACTGCTCACCGTGCTGGAGCCCTGGTGCCCCACCTTTGCCGGTTTCTACCTCTTCTATCCCAGTCGGCATCAGCTGGGCAGCGGGCTGCGCATCCTGATCGACATGCTCAAGGCGCACTACCAAAACCCCGGATTAGTGAGTAATACTCAGCAATTCATCAAGTGAAACCCTTATTATCACCAAATAAGTATTAATCTAGACTAGCTGTTCGATAATCGAACTCCCCGAGAGAACAGATATGTCTGCCTATTTAACACTGCGGCAACGGGCCATGACCCGTCGCTTCTGGGCTTACGCCCTCCCCTCCATTCTTGCCATGCTGGTCTCGGGGGCCTACTACCTCATCGACGGCATCTTCGTCGGCCACTATGTCGGTGCCGCTGGCCTCGCCGGGATCAACTTGGTCTATCCGGTCATCATGGTGCTGATTGGTCTGGCTGCCATGATCAGCATGGGGGCCGCCACCGCCATCTCCTTCCAGCAAGGGGCGAAAAACGACACGCTGGCCCGTCAGGCGCTGGTCAACGCCCTCTGGCTGCTGGCCGGACTCGGGGGCGTTGCGCCGGTGCTGCTCTACTACACCCACACCGATATCCTGCTGGGGCTGGGGATTGAACAGGGCACAGAGACCTGGAAACAGGCGAGCGACTACCTCACCTGGATTGGCGGCGGCACCCTGCTGCTGGCCAGCAATCTGGCGGTGCCCTATCTGCTGCGCAACGATGGCCGCCCGAAACTGGCCATGGTGCTGGTGAGCAGCGGCGCCGTGCTCAATATCATCCTCAACTACATCATGGTGGGTCGGCTGGGGCTGGGATTGATCGGTACCGCGCAAGCCACCCTGATGGCAGAGGGTGCGGTGAGCTTGATCGGCCTAGGCTACTTCTTCACCCCCTGGGCGCGGCTTCGCCTCAGCTGGCGGGATCTGGTGCCCAACCTCCCCGCCATGCCGCACCTGCTCTTTACCGGTCTGCCGAGCCTGATTGCCCAGTTCAACCTCGGCCTGCTGCTGATGCTGCACAACAGCCAGCTGATGGTGTATGGCAATGTGAAGGATCTGGCGGGCTTTACCGTAGCCGGTTACACCGAAGCGGTCTTTATCGTCATTCTGCAGGGGCTCGCCTTCGGCATTCAGCCGCTGATCAGCAAGGCAGCGGGGGCCAAGCGCCATCGCAACCTCAAGTACCTGATGGAGATGGGGCTCAAGTTCACCTTTATCTACGGCATGCTGGTGTGGCTCACCATCCAGCTGCTGCCGGGACAGGTCGCCATGCTCTATACCGGCGACAAGGATCCCGAGCTGCTGGCCGCCGCCATCAGCAGCCTGACCCTCAACCTCGGCGCCATTCCGCTTGAGGGGATCATCATGTTCGGCATCGTGCTGCTGCAATCCATGGCGCGTACCCGTCAGGCGCTGGTCATCTCCATCGCCAAAACCGTGTTGCTGCTGCCGCTCATCTTCCTGCTGCCGCAACTGTGGGGTCGTGATGGGGTGCTGATGGCCCAGCCCGCGACCGTGCTGCTGCTCACCCTGCCGCTCTGCTGGCTGCTGTGGCGCGAGTGGCTACGCCTGAAGATGTCCTGCGCGCCAAAAGCCAAACAGCGCCCACAACCGGCCCGCGCACGCGCCGCCGTCCAGCTTGCCCGTTAAGGCCACCCATCCCGCAAAACAATAAAAAACCGGCATCCATTGATGCCGGTTTTTGCTATATGGGCGGGTCTGCCTGCCCTTACACAAGGATTCAGGCCAGCACTTGCAGCCCCCACTTATGCCAATACTTCTGGCCTGAGCTGGGCCATCAGCCCCGGGTTGTCGGAGTAATCCACCGGGATCGCCACCACAGCTGGCCCCTCCACTGCCAGCGCGGCCCGCAGAGTGGCGCGCAGCTCGTCGGCCGAACGCACCGCAAACCCGGCCGCCCCGAACGATTCGGCATAGCGTTTGAAATCGATAGGGCCAAAAGAGACGCCGGAGGTGCGGCAATACTTCTGCTGCTCCTGCATCGCGACCATGTTGTAGCCGTTATCGACCCAGATGATGTGGACGATATTGCTCTTGAGCCGCACCGCCGTCTCCAGCTCCATGCTCGACTGCATAAAGCTGCCATCCCCCGATACCGAGATCACCTTCTCACCCGGCCGCACCAGCGCCGCACCGATGGCCCACGGCAATGCCACCCCCATGGTCTGCTGACCATTGGAGATCAGCACCTGACGGGCACGGAAGCTGTAGAGGTAGCGGGCAATCCAGATATGGAAGCTGCCCATATCGACGCAGAGTGTCATGTCGTCGCGCACCAGATCCTGCAGCTCGCGCACGATACGCAAGGGGTGAACCGGATTGCCGTGCAGATCATCGGCCCGCATTGCCAGGCGCAGCCGCTGCTGGCGTACCCCTTGCAGCAGCCGATCTACCTCGAGGGGGCGGATTTTCGGATTGCCCATGATGCGGGTCAGCTGCAACAGGTTGGCGCGGATCGACCCCACCAGCTCGGCGGTCGGGCAGTAGCTGCTGTCGATATCGGCAGGCAGCACGTCGATATGGAGGATGCGCCGCTCCCGGTCGCCATTCCACAGCACGGGGTCGTACTCGATGGGGCTGTAGCCGATGCAGATCACCAGATCGGCCCCTGCCAGCAGCTGATCCCCTGGCTGGTTGTTAAAGAGCCCGACCCGTCCTGCAAAGTCATCGAAGTGGCAGCTGTCCACCACCCCGGCAGCCTGATAGGTACCGGTCACCGGCAGCCGCGCCTTGTCGAGGAAGGCGCGCACTGCCTCGGCATTCTCCGGCCGGCTCGCCATCAGGCCGAGCAGCACCACCGGATTCTGGGCGTTGCGCAGCAGGGTCAATGCCTGCTCCATATTCTGTTCATCGGCGCAGCCCGGCTCCGGCACCTCGCGGGGTACCAGCACATTGCCCTGCACCGGCTTGTTGATGATATCCATCGGCAGGCTGACAAAGGCCGCCCCCGGCCGCCCCAGCTCGGCAGCGCGAAAGGCGTTGGCCATCACTTCCGAAATTGCCGCCCCGCTGTTGACCTGAGCGCTGAACTTGGTGACCGGACGGCAGAGGTTGACCGTATCCATGCTCTGATGAGTGAGTTTGAGGCCGTCGGCACGGCGCACCGCACCGCCCAGCGCCACCATGGGGTCCCCTTCCGAGGTGGCGGTCGCCAGCCCGGTAATAAGGTTGGAGCAGCCGGGGCCCGAGGTGACCAGCGCCACCCCCGCCTTGCCGGTGAGACGCCCCACGGCGGCCGCCATAAAGGCGGCGTTCGCCTCGTGGCGCACCACTATGGTCTCGATGGGGGAGTCCTCCAGCGCATCGAACACCCGATCAATCTTGGCACCGGGAATACCGAACACCTGCTTGACCCCTTGCGCCTCCAGATGACGAACCACCAGCTCGGCACCGCACTTCCACTGTCTGTTTTCCATGATATTGCTCCTTGTCTATCAGCCTTCGGCGGCTTGAATGGCGCGATCGAGATCGGCGGGGTTGAGGTCGGCCTGCCGGAAAGCAGGATCCGATGGCAGGGCCAGATTGAGGTGACGCACCACAGAAAGTCGCAGGGTGCCGTGGGCCATGGTGTAGTCGAGCAGATGGCCCCCCCCCTTGCGATCGGCGGTGATCATGTGCTCGTGAAAGCCCGCCACATTGACCCCCTGCACGAATGGCGGGCAGCGAAAGCCCACCAGGGTTCCCGCCACCGCGGCAAAGCGGAACAGCGGCTGCTGTTCGATGGCTTCCAACATGGGGCGATAGGGGGGCTCCTGGCGCGGCACGGTACGGACCTTGGCCGTTTCAAACTGGCCGTCGAGACGCAGGGCGACAAAGACGTTGTCGGATCCCACCAGCCGATCCACCCACTGGTGGATCTCGTCACGTCTCAGGGGGTGATCGAAGCGACGCTCCAGACAGGGGCGAAAATGGGTCATCACCGCGAAGGGGGTCTTCTGATCGGCGCGGGCGGGCCGGGCCGAGCCATCGGAGCGCAACTGGTGGATCTGGCGCTCGAAGGCGATCAGCTCGCCATCGAGGTGGTTGAAGGTGCCGAGGCCAAAGTCGCCGTGGCGCAGCAGCTCGCTCATGGTGGTCTCCCCTTCGTAGACCCCCGCCAGCAGGGCGCTCATCAGGGAACTCTGGTAGATCTCGCCACCGTCATGCTGCCTGCGCCAGCGGGAAAACTGCTGGCTCACTTCGAGGGCACAGCTGCACCCGGCACTGTCAGATGTTGCAATATGTTCCATTCGGGTTTCACCTCCACCGTGAATCCTGTTAGCGTTCGGATCCAATGGTGACTTGGTTCACATTTCAACACCAATACGCTGATCCCATGACTTTGAGACTCAATCGATATGGAACTTCGTACGCTCCGCTACTTCATGGCCGTTGTTGAAAAGCAGAATTTCACCCGCGCAGCCGAATCACTCAACATGGCCCAGCCGCCGCTGAGCCAGCAGATCCGCAAGTTGGAAGAGACCCTGGGCACCCCGCTGCTGCGCCGTTTGACCCGCAGTGTCGAGCTGACTGAGGCGGGCGAAAGCCTCTATCGGGATGCGGCGCAGATCCTGGTGCTGGCCGATGCGGCAAAACTGAAGGTAAAGCGGATTGCCCGGGGCGAGCAGGGGGCGCTGCGGATCGGCTTTGCCGGTTCTACCGTGCTCCACCCCGCAGTGCTGACCCTGCTGCACGACTACCGGGAGCGCTACCCCGAGGTGGCTCTCAGCCCGCAGGAGGGCACCATGCCGGCACTGGTGGAGGCGCTGCGCAACGATCGGCTGGATGCGGCCATCTTGCGGCTCCCCTGCCGGGGTAGCGAGGGCTTTGCCCATCACCTTATCGAGCAGGAGCCGCTGCTGATCGCCCTGCCGACCAGCCACCCCAAAGCCAAGCCAGGCCCCTTGCCACTGGCCAGCCTGAAGGACGAGAGTTTTATTCTGTTCCCCCACGCCATCGGGCCCGGGCTCTATGACGGCATCGTGGGTCTCTGCCGGGAGGCGGGGTTCGAGCCGATACTGGGGCCCGAATGCCCACAGGTGATCTCCACTGTCGGCATGGTGCAGGCGGGCTTTGGCGTGACCCTGGTGCCCAGCTCGGTGGCGGCGCTGCGCCCGCTAGGGGTCAGTTATCACCCCATTGAGGGCAACGGCATGATGACCAGCATCAGTCTGGCGACACGGCCACACCCAAGCAGTGCCGTGCTGCGGCACTTTATCGCTCAGATCCGTGCCGCCCAGATACGACAAGGCCTCCCGAAGGAGGCCCTGTTGAACAAGCTTGAACCGGTTTGATGGCAAGCTTGCCTGATGCGACTGCTTATTTGACGGTACTGCTTATTTGACAGTCACGCGGGCAAACTTGCGCTTGCCGACCTGATAGACGGCGGTACCGGCACCGATGAGTGCCTTGCCATCTTCCAGCTTCTCGCCATCCACCTTGACCGCGCCCTGCTTGATCATCCGCAGCGCTTCGGAGGTGGTGGCCACCAGATCGGCCTCTTTCAGCAGATTGGCAATGGCCAGCCCTTCGCCTTCCAGTGCCAGTTCGATTTCCGGCATCTCGTCCGGAATGGCGTTCTTGGAGAAGCGCTGGGTGAAATCTTCGTGAGCCGCTTCGGCCGCCGCTTCGTCGTGATAACGGGCGATGATCTCTTTGGCCAGCCAGATCTTCACGTCGCGCGGATTGAGAGTACCGGCCGCGATACCTGCCTTGAACTCTTCGATTTCGGCCAGCGGACGGAAGGAGAGCAGCTCGTAGTAGTTCCACATCAGATCATCGGTGATGGACATGATCTTGCCGAACATCTCGCCCGGAGCGTCGTGAACGCCGATGTAGTTGCCTGCGGACTTGGACATCTTCTTGACGCCATCCAGACCCACCAGCAGCGGCATCATCAGCACACACTGGGTCGCCATGCCGGCATCTTTTTGCAGCTCTCGGCCCATCAGCAGGTTGAACTTCTGGTCGGTACCGCCGAGCTCAACGTCCGCCTTCAGCGCGACCGAGTCATAGCCTTGCAGCAGCGGATAGAGGAATTCGTGAATCGCGATGGATTGGCCGCCGGTGTAGCGCTTTTTGAAGTCGTCACGCTCCATCATGCGGGCCACGGTCTGCTTGGCCGCCAGCTTGATCATGCCGGTCGCACCCAGCTCGCTCAGCCAGGTCGAGTTGTACTCGATACGGGTCTTGGCCGGGTCGAGGATCTTGAACGCCTGCTCCGCATAGGTGAGGGCGTTATGCTTGATGGCCTCTTCGGAGAGCGGCGGACGGGTGGCGTTCTTGCCGGAGGGGTCACCCACCATGGCAGTGAAGTCACCGATCAGCAGGATCACTTCATGGCCCAGATCCTGGAAGGTCTTCAGCTTGTTGAGGATCACGGTATGACCCAGGTGAATGTCGGGGGCGGTCGGGTCCATGCCCAACTTGATGCGCAGCGGGCGCCCTTCCTTCAACTTGGCGACAAGTTCTTCTTCAACCAGAATTTCTTCCGCTCCGCGCTTGATCTCGGCTAGCGCCACCTCGAGCTGGGACATTTTTTGACTCTCCATCACGATTCCACAGGGCCAAACATATTACTGGAATGGCGGGCCAATTGGAAAGGCTGTAAAATCCGTCCATTCTGCCCGACTTCATCTGCTTCTCATGGTTATTTGGCACGCCTTCAACGCACTCCCCCACTGGCACCGCAAGATGGTGCTGATCTTGAGCATCATGATCATGATGCTGGCTGCCTGGCCCAGCGAACAGGCAGTAGCAACACGGGTCGATGAAAACGGTAACGAAATTGCCCTGCGGGAACCGGCCAACGACAACGCGCTAAACGACGAGCTACCAGCCGAAGCCGCCCAGCCTATCACCCCGCCCAAGCCGCGCTACATCACCAAGCAGGTGAAGGTACGCCGTGGCGACAACATGGGAGTCATCTTCCAGCGCATTGGCCTGAGCACCACGGATCTGCACCTGATCGACCAGCTCGAGGGCAGCGATCCCCTGCGGATGTTGCAACCGGGGCAGGAGCTCACCTTCAAGCTGACCGAGAACGGCGAGCTGCACAGCCTCTATTACCCCCACAGTCTGGAGCAGGCGCTCAAGGTGAGCCGCAAGGAGGAGACCTTTGTCGCCCGCAACGTCAAGATCGCCCTCGACACCCGCGAACAGGTGAGCAAAGGGGAGATCCGCTCCAGCTTCTGGGGCGCCGCGGTGGATGCGGGGATGACCGAAGATCAGATCATGGACTTGGCCGCCATCTTCGGCTGGGACATCGACTTTGCCCAGGACTTGCAACCGGGAGACAGCTTCCGGGTGGTCTATGAAGACAAGTTCCGCGACGACGAGCGGGTCGCCTCCGGCGATATTCTGGCGGCGGAGTTCGTCAACCAGGGCACCGCCTACCGCGCCGTGCTCAATGAAGATGGCAACTACTACACCCCGGAAGGCAAAGCGATGCGCAAGAGCTTCCTGCGCGCGCCGGTCAACTTCAAATACATCAGCTCCAACTTCAACCCGCGCCGCCTCCATCCGGTGACCGGCAAGATCCGCCCCCATAACGGCATCGACTATGTGGCGCCGGTGGGCACCCCCATCATGGCGGCGGGCTCCGGCAGCGTGGTGGCCGCCGGTTACAACCAGTTCAACGGCAACTACGTCTTTATCAAGCATGCCGGCAACTATGTAACCAAGTACCTGCACCTCTCCAAACGCACCGTCAACAAGGGACAGCGGGTGAAGCAGGGGCAGACCATCGGTACTCTGGGTGGCACCGGCCGCGTCACCGGCCCGCACCTGCACTACGAATTCGTGGTGGGCGGCATTCACAAGAACCCGCGCACCCTCACCCTGCCGCAGGCAGAGACCCTGAGCGGACGCGAGCTGGCCAACTTCAAAAAGCTGGCGATGCCGCAACTGGCCAAGCTCGACAACCCCGAGCTGCAGCTGGCCCAGAACAAGCGGGATAGTCGCGGCAACTAAGTCATCAGGGCTGGCAGGGTGAAGGCCCTGCCAGCCCCTTTTATTGAACCCGCGCCAGCCAATAAGATTGAAATGAGTCCACTTTCGGACATAAGATGAGATGGAACACCGGGAGCGGCATGTGGCACGGAAGCAAGGGCTTATCTATCCTGTCTCTCTCACTCTTTTTCCGGTCCGCATTGAGGATGCAACATGGTTGAGCGTTATATCGGTCTGATGTCAAAGACCACGCCATGTGGCATGGGATGAAAGCCGTTCCCCTCTTCACCCTCTCTGCACACCGCATTTTCAAGCAGCAATGTTAAGGAGACACCATGGCTGAGCGCTATATCGGTCTGATGTCGGGAACCAGCATGGACGGCATTGATGCCGTGCTGGTGATGATCGCCGGGGATGAACTGCGGGTCGAAGCGGCGCTTTGTCACCCCTGGCCGCAAGAGACCGCACGCACGCTGCATGCCCTCTGCACCCCGGGCGACAACGAAATCGACCGCATGGGGGTGGCCGATAATCTGGTGGCGCGAGAGTTTGCCGCCGCCACCCACGCGCTGCTGACCAAGGCGAAGCTTGAGCCCAAAGATATTCGCGCCATCGGCAGCCACGGCCAGACCATCCGCCACCGTCCCCAGCTCGGCTTTACCCTGCAGATCGGCAATGCCGCCCTGCTGGCCGCCCTGACCGGCATCGACGTTATCGCCGATTTTCGCACCATGGATATGGCCCTCGGCGGTCAGGGGGCGCCGCTGGTGCCCGCCTTCCATCAGGCGCTGTTTGCCAAACCCGGCGCCCTGCGGGTGGTACTGAACCTCGGCGGCATCGCCAATATCTCGGTGCTGCCGGGCAATCCGGGCGGTGTCTATGGTTTTGATACCGGCCCGGCCAACACCCTGCTCGATGGCTGGTATCGCCGCCATCAGCCCCACGGCGGCAGCTATGACGCCGGTGGCAAATGGGCCGCCAGTGGCAAACCAATCCCTGCCCTGCTGGAGAAGCTGCTGGCTCACCCCTATTTCGCCGCCCCCGCCCCCAAGAGCACCGGACGAGAGATGTTCACCCTCGATTGGCTCGATGGGGAGCTGGCAGGCACTTCATACGCCCCCGTGGATGTGCAGCGCACCCTGCAGGCGCTCACCTGCCACAGCATCGCCCGCCAACTACCCGCCCGGCCCGAATCAGTCGGTGCCAGCCAGCCGAAAGCCGAGCTGTTTGTCTGCGGCGGCGGAGCCCATAACGCTCCCTTGCTGAAGGAGCTGGCCAGCCTGCTGCCTGCATGGCGCATCGCCAGTACCGCCGAGCTGGGCCTTGCCCCCGACTGGGTGGAAGGCGCAGCCTTTGCCTGGCTGGCCATGTGCTTTGTTCACCGCAAGCCGGGCAACCTGCCCGCCGTCACCGGTGCCAGCCGTCCGGCTGTGCTGGGGGCGCTTTATCCCGCCTGAGTGATGACAAGGGGGCTGCGGATCAGTGTGCCCCCTTGAACAGACGCACAACCTGTTGCCGGATCGGTGCAAACAGCGGGGGCTTTGGCGGCTCCAGATTGATATGGCGCCGCCCGGCACGGGTTTCACAGCGAAGCAGATTCTGGATGTAGTGATGGTGGGAGCGATGGATCAGCTGTGAAGCCTGATACGCCCACAGTCTGGGCACGCCCCACAGAGTGCTGGCAATCGCCCCGACGATGCAGAAGAAAGCGGGCTCCTGAATTCCCATCCGGCTGGCGTTCTCGAGCGCCTCCTTGAGCGAATTGGAGTGAGCAATACAGGTCATGATATTGACCATGAAGGCGTCGTAATCATCCTCCCCACCCTTGCCAACGCGCGCCGTCAGGGTCGCCGCGGGCTGATAACCAAACTGATGGCCGATATTTTCCAACACTGTATTCCGCTGGCGGATCACCTTGCCATAAAACATCAGCATCACCATGCAGTCGATCGCCTTGCACAGCGCCTCGTAGTGGGGATGACTCTTCTTGGGACGCGGCGCCGTGGCGAGGGCCAGCTCTTCAGAGATAGCCAGCAGGCCCACAGGTACGGCGGTGCTGACAAACGAGAGATCAATCGACAGCTCCAGCCCCTCCTCCCCTTCCATGCGGGCCACAATGACATGTTCGCCAAACAGCCGACGCTGGCGCTCGATAAAGGCGCCAAAGACCAGATCACGAAACTGCTTTTGCGGGTAAGGGGTATCGAGCAGGCTCTCGATGGTCATGATGGCGGCGGATACCCGGCCGCGCAGTCGGTAATCGGCCGGAATGGGAAAGCTCTTTCCCAGGCGAGGAGGTAACCGCTGCCCAGATGTTTGACAATACATATCGCCCAGAACGAAACCCAGCATAAATCCTCCACAGTCAGGTAATGATGATCGCGACGCGATCTCGCTTGCCAATCCTGGGCAATGGCCTGCCGGTGCATCGATGCTCTCCGTCAGGGCTCCTTGATTACCTTATTAATCATACGATTAATAGCGAGTGAAAAAAGCGACCTGACTCGCAATCACGCCACTAATTAACAGTTTCATCAAGAAACCATAAAAAGTGGTCAATAAATCCATTTTTTGACGCATTTCCCTTTAAAAACAGCATATTGAAATTTATGCCTGCGAAATCATCTGAACTGTTCCCGAGCCCTGAAAACCATCCCAATCATCACAACCAGCCACAGATAAGAGGGAGCTCGGACAAAGCCACAGAAAAGTGGAAAAAGCGACGACGCGGGGCAACCCCACCCATCGGGGGATGCAACCGGCGTGAAGATAAGCGGATTGCCACCCCCCTCCCCCTTCCTTATCCAGCGCCACATCTCATCCATCGCCATCTCTTATCGAGCGCCACCGCTCCTGCACACCGTCACGCCAACGCCAACGCCATGCTCCCCACTCCTGTGCAGCCGGGGCAGATCTGCCGTGCAAATTCATGGCATAGAATTTTATGGCGCTAATAACAGATCCCGGCTGCCAGCAAGGCGTCATCGAGTATGCCGGAATAATCATTAACAGAGAGGAATGCAAAAGCCGTGAATTATATTCCATAGGTATCTTTAATAAGGTGGACATGCATATTCAAGGGAATTTTCATAGCCCCTTAAAAGAGCTGAAAAAAGATATCCATGCACCATAATATGCATTATTTGCACATCGGCGCATAATATTAACCCTTTATTCACACGCCAATATCCCGAAGAGGAGGTGAGCAAACCCAGTCAGGACAAGGCTGTCCGCCGGTTCGGCACCATTTGCACACAAATTGGCTCCTATTTCGGGTGAATTGAATAGCAATGTGATTAAATTTGCGCCCATTGAGCCATCTCATAGAAATGCAATAAGCGGTTTGCAACCCCTGATAGCCACTCATAGAATCGCAGCGTCTGAAATATCTACCCTGTCCTCTTCTCCCTTATTCCTCTCAGCGATTGAGTGGATCACAAATAATAACCGGGGATGCCGTCGCTGGCGCAGTGGCCGTGGCACACAACAAGATGGGGTAAACCTGTACCTGAATGAACAACAAATATTAAAAAGAGGCATATCTATGAGTGGCACCATCATCAAGTCGGCAAGAAATACCCCCCATGCACCCCAAGATCTGAGCCCCTGCACCCAAACGGTGGCGTTTTCTCATTACAACAATATCTCCGCCCAGCTGCCGGTCGATCCCGCCACCGGCAAAATGGTGAGTGGCGATGTCACCGCGCAGGCCAGACAGTGCCTGAGCAACCTCAAGGCGATCATCGAGAGCATCGGCCATGTGATGGACGATATGGTCAAAGCGACCATCTTCCTCAAAGAGATGGCGGATCTGGAGGCAGTCAACGCCGTCTATCGCGAATTCTTCCCGGGCTATCTGCCGACCCGCACCACCCTCGCCGTCGCCGCCCTGCCGCTGGGCGCGCTGGTGCAGATCGATGCCATCATCTCCAACGGCGAAGGCACCTTCCCGCAAGCCCCCTGCCCGCTGATTAAACTAGCGCGCAACAGTGACAAGGCGCCGCACAATCCGCTCTCCACCCATACCGTGGCCTTCTCCCACTACAACAACATCGGTGCGCAACTGCCGGTCGAGGCCGCCTCGGGCCAACTGGTCGCCGGTGGCATCAAGGAGCAGGCGGGTCAGTGCCTGCGCAACATCAAGCACGTGCTGGAGAGCATCGACGTGCCGTTTGACGATATCGTCAAGGTTACCGTCTATCTGACCGATCTGGCCGATCTGGAGGCCGTCAACGAGGTCTACACCACCTTCTTCCCCGACTCCGCCATTGCCCGCGCCGTGGCCTATCTGCCTGCCCGCTCTGTGGTCAGCGCCGCTGCCCTGCCCATGGGGTCACGGGTGCAGATGGATGCGGTCATCTCCCACGGTGACGGCACCCCGCCGCAACTGGTGGAAGACCGTCACAATCTGGTGATCCGCGCCCGCAATACCGACAAGGCACCGCGCAGCACGCTCCATTGCCAGACTGTCGCCTTCTCCCACTACAACCATCTCTCTGCGCAGTTACCGATAGACCCCGCCACTGGCAAGATCCTGGCTGGCTGCATCAAGGAGCAGACCGCCCAGAGCCTGAGCAATATCAAGGCAATTGTGGAGAGCATCGGCCATGTGATGGACGATATCGTCAAGGTCAATATCCAGCTCGGCAATATCGCGGATCTGGATGCGGTCAACGCCGTCTACACCAAATACTTCCCGGGCTACCTGCCTGCCCGCACCGTAATCGGGGTAAGTGAACTTCCCGCCGGTGCTCTGGTACAAATCGATGCAGTGATGTCCAACGCCGAAAGCACCCCGCCACAGGCGTAAAAGTTGCGGAAATAAAAAAGAGACCGGCTATATGCCGGTCTCTTTTTACATGCCAGACAAAGGGGTAGCCCCTCAGCCCTCAATATCGCGGTTCCTGATCGCCACTCTGACCGCCTCTGCCGTAGTGGCTACACCGAGTCGACGGCGAGCACTGCGCAGATGGTTCTCGACCGTGCGCACCGAGAGTTTCAGGGTGGTGGCGATATCGGCATGGCGCCAACCCCGGGAGACCCACTCCAGCACTTCGCGCTCGCGCCCAGTGAGGCCACGCTCGTGACCCGCTACCGGCATCTCCATCAGCCGACGAGCTGCATGAAAAGCCGCCGCCGCGATCAGCGCAAGGCCAACCCGAGCGGGAGCGCTGGCATCGATCTGATCGCCACCAAAGCTCATCGCCCCTTCCAGTCCCAACGGCCCATAGACGGGAACCTGCAAGCCATGTCGGCCCGGCCCCTCAGGCTGGCGAACGATACGGTACTGCTCGCCAGCAGCGCCAACCGTTTTGCTCCAGAAGAAGGGCTGGTCTCGCTCCCTGATATGCATCGCCATCGGGCACTCGCGCATATAGGCATGCAGGTCGACCGCCTCGCCGCTCTCCAGCCACTCCCCCTCCAGCCAGTAGAGATGCTCGACCACCCCCTCCTCGCTGGCATTGATGGAGAAGAGCGCAAAGCGGTGATACCCCAGCGGGGTGGCAAAGGCGCGCACCAGTTGCTGGATCTCCTCCAGCCGCTGGCACCCTTCCAGCGCCACCGCGACCTGCAGCGCATTTGCTGGCGATGACGACAACCTCATCGCTTGGCAACCGCCTCCAGCAAGGTGGTAGCGGCCAGCTTGCCGAGGTTATTGCCAGCCAGCGGGCTGTCACCGGTCAGCAGATTGCGATCCCGGCACACCTCTCCCGAGATGCCGTTGTTGACGATCTCGAAGCCAATCTCTTTGAGCCTCTCGCCAAACTTCCAGGTGAGGTGGCCAGGCATATAGCCAATTGCCGGGGTCTGGGCATCCAGCTCATCGGGGAAGGCGCAGATCTTGTAGCCCGCGAAGGTCTCTGGATTGGCCACCGCCAGCAGCGCAGCAGGCCCGTGACAGAGGGAGATGATGAAGCGATCGTTGGCCATCGCCCACTCCAGCAGCGCTTTCACCTCGGCACTCTGCGGCAACCCCATCAGGGCGCCGTGGCCGCCGGGAATAAAGACGCCGATATAGTCCGAGTCGGCGGCCAGCGCCTGCTTCAGCAGGTCGGCCAACTTGGCCGGTTGGCGGAACTGCGCCTGATATTTGCCATAGAGCCCCAACACCTCTTCATCTTCGCCGGGCATGGCCCACCACTCAAACTTGACCGGATTGCCGGAAAGGGTGGCCACGTCAAAGGCAAAGCCCGCCTTGTCGAGGTGATACATGGGCAACAGGGTTTCGACCGGATGGTTACCGGTGGAAAACAGGCTGCCGTTGTCGGTGGGCAGATAACGCTCATCGGCACCGATCAGCAGGATCTTCCAGCGCCCCGCCCGATAGGGAGCGGGATAGTCAGCCCCGGCAAGGTCAGATTTGCGCGAAGTGAACTGGCTCAGGGAGTAGGGCGACGGGAAGAAGGCATTATGTTCTGCCGGATCCGGGGTCGGTTGTTTATCGTCAACAAGCATATCGGTCATGGGTCAGGCTCCAGTAGTGGTGGACTCGGTCTCACAGTATTGACTGTCAGAGACCAAGTAAATGAGGGTTTTCCCTCAACCGCCATGACTATGGCAAGAGGTGTGACCACGCTGCGACAAAACCTGAACAGAATCCCCGCCAGACTTAAGCCATCGCGGCAAATGCCCTGACGATGGCATCCATGACCGCCCTGACCCGCGCGGCATGCTGCACATCCTGATGGGTCACCAGCCACACATCGTAGGATTGCTCTAATTGCCGCTCGGGCCAGACCCGCACCAACCCGGCTTGCTCGGCAAGCGGAACCGCTACCTCGCCAAGCCCCAACCCCATCAACAGGGCCTGACGCAGCATCAGGCTGGTATTGACCCCCGCGGCGACCGTGGCCCCCTCGGCCGCCTCTTCGAGCATCATTGGCGAGCGAGCGCTCTGCCAGTGGGGCTCATACACCACCAGCGAATGGCCCGCAAAACCGGTGCCCGCTTCGGGAATGCCATGGCTAGCCAGATAGTCTGCGGAGGCATACAACCCGACCGGCCAGGAGGCCAGCTTGCGGATAATCAGGTCGGGATTGTCCGGCTTCACCGTCCGGATCGCGATATCCGCTTCCCGCAGGGACAGATTGACCACCTGGGTCGAGGTATTGAGGATGACCCTGATATCGGGATAACGCTGATGCAGCTCGGTCAGGGCCGGTATCAGAAAATCCATCCCCAGGGTGTCTGTGGTCGCCACACTGACCTCCCCAACCAGGCGGTTGTCGACCCCTTGCGCCGCCCGCACAAAATCAATGGCTGCCAGCTCCATCTGCTGGGCGCTGGCCAGCACTATCTCTCCGACATGGGTCAGCGCATACCCCTTGGATGTACGGAGAAACAGCGTGGCCGCCAAACGATGCTCCAGTGCGGCAATCCGCCTGCCAATGGTGGCCTGATCGACCCCGACCACACGGGCGGCGCCCCTCAGGCTCCCCTCCCGATGCAACGCCAGAAAAATTTTCGCATCATCCCAGTTCATCACGACTCCCGGTTGGAATGCATTTTTGCATTACAGGTGAGGAATAATACTGCGTTTATTCATCAGCAATCTCCACTATCTTGGCGCTCATCCCATCCGGGGAACCGCATATCACCTCGTTACAAGGAGCCGCTGATGCATAACGCCTATTCCATTCCCGCCACCATGAGCGCGGTAGAAATTACCCAGCCCGGTGGCCCCGATGTCTTGCAACTGACCACCCGCGCCACACCGGCGCCCAAACCCGATGAGGTCTTGATCCGGCACTATGCGACCGGCATCAATGGGCCGGATGTGATGCAGCGCAAAGGGCTCTACCCGCCTCCGGCAGGGGCATCGGATATTCCCGGGCTGGAGGTCGCCGGGGTCGTGGTCGCCAAGGGGGAGCTGGTGACCCATCTCAAGGTTGGCGACAAGGTCGCCGCGCTGATTTCGGGTGGCGGCTATGCCGAGTACAGCGTCGCCCACCAGAGCAATGTCCTGCCCCTGCCGCCCGGATTGAGCTTTGTCGAAGCCGCGGCGCTGCCGGAAACCTTTATGACGGTCTGGTCAAATATGTTTGAACGGGGTCAGTTCAAAAAAGGCGACATTATCTTGATCCATGGCGGTGCCTCCGGTATCGGCACGACCGCCACCATGCTGGCCAAGGCATTTGGCGCCGCCAAAATCATCACCACGGTCGGCTCACCCGAGCAGCAGGCCGCCAGCATCAAGCTGGGCGCGGATGTGGCCGTGCTCTACAAGGAGGAAGATTTTGTCGAGGCCGTGCATGCCGCCACCGATGGCCATGGCGCCGACATTATTCTCGATATCATTGGCGGGGAGTATGTCGCGCGCAACTATGCGGCGGCCGCCATCAATGGTCGCATAGTCCAGATCGGCATTATTGCGGGCGCCGCCCCCAATCTGGATCTGTTTCCCATGCTGCAAAAGCGACTGACCCATATCGGCTCCACCCTGCGCTCGCGCACTCCGCAGGAAAAAGCCGAGCTGATTGCCCAGCTGCAAACTCATGTCTGGCCATTTATCGAACGCGGCGAGGTCAAACCGCAGGTTTACCAGACCTTCCCGCTGCATGAGGCCGCCGCCGCCCACCATTTGCTGGATTCAGGCCGTCATATCGGCAAGCTGGTATTAACCATGGCGCCGTTGTCGTCAGATTGATAAAGCCCATAGTGGAGCAGGCCGAGGTGGATGCGATGATATCCAATGCGGACAGTACCCCGCCGCAGGCGTAAGGTTTGTTGAAATAAGAAAGAGACCGGCCATATACCGGTCTCTTTTTTGGTAACAGGAAGGGATATTATTTTTATGGCATCGTCTTAAAGAACGCGAACGTCCGATTACGCTTCGCTAATCGAACCTACAGACTTTCTTGACTTATTTGACCACGACTTAATCTTTCTACGTTCTTTTTCAACCAATCTTGAACGCCACATTAAATCTGACAGTAATATTGCTATAGAAAAATTAAAGCGCATTCTTGGTGTTGAATTTGATTCCAGCTCATCTGGGCCACACCAAGGTAACTGGCTCACAAGATTTAGTACCTTACCAGAACAAAAATCAACCCCCCTCCAACTATGACCGAACTCATTTCTAATCTTACGGATTATAGTTATCTCATGATACTCACTTTCTTCAATAAGACCGAGCGCATGAGCAGCAGTTACCTTAGCGGCAAACGTTCCAAGTGGTGCATTGAAACCACTCACAAGTTCACTACCTGATTTGTTTTTAACAAAAAATGACTCAAGAATATTTTTTAGCCAGTCATCTAACACTGCGGCTGCATTAAGCACAGCCCCTCGGTCACTCTCTTTATTGAACTCCAACAGAAATTCAGATAGTTCAATGATTTCTGTTTCTGCCTGCATAAAACGCCCCTGGTATTAACTCTTGAATCAGATAAACATTTTTAACATTAATAGCTAAATAAAACGCCCCCCATCTTGCAATGGGAGGCGTTTCTTATTCAAGTTATTGGGCCTGTCAGGCCCAATATTCAGCTATTACAGGGACTCAGCGGTCGCAACCACGTTTTCCACGGTAAAGCCGAATTCCTTGAACAGCAGCTCGGCCGGTGCGGACTCACCGAAGGTGGTCATACCGATGATCTTGCCGCCAAAACCGACGTACTTGTACCAGTAGTCGGCGATGCCGGCTTCGATGGCCACACGCTTGGTGACGGACATCGGCAGGACGGACTCCTTGTACTCGGCGGATTGGGCTTCGAACACGTCGGTAGACGGCAGAGAGACCACGCGCACGGCACGGCCCTTGGCAGTCAGCTGCTCATAGGCGGCAACAGCCAGTTCCACTTCGGAACCGGTGGCGATCAGGATCAGCTCCGGAGTACCGGCGCAATCCTTCAGCACGTAACCACCCTTGGCGGTGTCGGCCAGCTGCTGGGCAGTACGGTCCATCTGGGCCAGGTTCTGACGAGAGAAGATCAGAGAGGTCGGGCCGTCGGTACGCTCGATGGCGTGTTTCCAGGCGATGGCAGATTCAACCTGGTCACACGGACGCCAGGTGCTCATGTTAGGAGTCAGACGCAGGGAGGCGATCTGCTCAACCGGCTGGTGAGTCGGGCCATCTTCACCCAGACCGATGGAGTCGTGGGTGTAAACGAAGATGGAACGCTGCTTCATCAGGGCGGCCATGCGCAGAGCGTTGCGGGCATACTCCATAAACATCAGGAAGGTGGCGCCGTAGGGGATGAAACCACCGTGCAGGGCGATACCGTTCATGATGGCGGACATGCCGAACTCGCGGACACCGTAGTGGATGTAGTTGCCGGAGGCGTCGTCGTTGGTCAGGGACTTGGAACCGGACCACATGGTCAGGTTGGACGGAGCCAGGTCAGCGGAGCCACCCATGAATTCCGGCAGCAGCTTGCCGAACGCTTCCAGTGCGTTTTGGGACGCTTTACGGGTTGCGATCTTGGCCGGGTTGGCTTGCAGGGTTTCGATGATCTTGGCGGATTCAGCAGCCCAGTTGGCCGGCAAGTCGCCAGCAGTACGGCGCTTGAATTCGGCAGCCAGAGTCGGGTGAGCAGCTTCATAGGCAGCGAACTTGGCAGCCCAGTCGGCTTCCAGTTTGGCGCCCTTCTCCTGACCGTTCCACTCGGCAGCGATGTCGGCCGGGATAACGAACGGAGCGTGGTCCCACTTCAGGAAGGCGCGAGCAGCGGCGATCTCGTCGTTGCCCAGCGGTGAGCCGTGGCAGTCGTGAGAACCGGATTTGTTCGGGGAACCGTAACCGATGATGGTGCGGCAGCAGATCAGAGTCGGCTTGCCGGTCTCGGCCTTGGCGGCTTCGATGGCGGCATTGATGGCTTCCGGGCTGTGACCGTCAACAGCCGGGATTACGTGCCAGCCGTAAGCTTCGAAACGCTTGACGGTGTCGTCGGTGAACCAGCCTTCTACGTGACCGTCGATGGAGATACCGTTGTCATCCCAGAACGCGATCAGTTTGCCCAGTTGCAGGGTACCTGCCAGGGAGCACGCTTCGTGGGAGATACCTTCCATCAGGCAGCCATCGCCCATAAAGGCGTAGGTGTAGTGGTCAACGATATCGTGGCCCGGCTGGTTGAACTGCTCAGCCATGGCTTTTTCGGCGATCGCCATACCCACGGCGTTGGTGATGCCCTGACCCAGCGGGCCAGTGGTGGTTTCAACGCCCGGTGCATAGCCGTACTCCGGGTGACCCGGGGTGCGAGAGTGCAGTTGGCGGAAGTTTTTCAGATCGTCGATGGAGAGGTCATAACCGGAGAGGTGCAGCAGGGAGTACAGCAGCATGGAGCCGTGGCCGTTGGAGAGAATGAAACGGTCGCGGTCGGCCCACTTGGGGTTGTTCGGGTTATGTCTGAGGTGGCTACGCCACAGCACTTCGGCGATATCCGCCATTCCCATGGGGGCGCCCGGGTGACCGGAGTTGGCTTTTTGAACGGCATCCATACTCAATGCACGAATGGCATTGGCAAGCTCTTTACGAGAAGGCATCTGAATCTCCTGCGATTGCTTCATTTGATGGCCAAGATTAAGGCGCGTTATTGTCCCAGCAGGGCGCGCGGCGTGCAAATATTATCTGGATGAATAAAGTGGCTTTGGGAGGACAATCGCTTTTCTTGCCCTTTATTGACCAAAGCAACCAGAGAAAAACGTTTGATTTCCATCCCTTTCGGGATAGGAGAGCACCGCTTGTGACCCATTGGACACTGCGCGACAAAATAGTGCTGGCAATCACGGGGGGCGCTAATTAAAATAGACGTCCAGATGTAGATACCTCTACACCATCCCATTCATCCGGTTATTGCCGTGGCGATAACCCAGACAAGCTGAGACTCTTATCATGGCAAAGCTGTTTACTTCCGAGTCGGTCTCCGAAGGCCATCCCGACAAGATTGCGGACCAGATCTCCGATGCGGTCCTGGACGCCATCCTCAAGCAAGATACCAAGGCACGCGTTGCCTGCGAGACCCTGGTCAAGACCGGTATGGTCATGGTGGCTGGCGAAGTAACCACCTCTGCCTGGGTTGATATCGAAGAGATCGTGCGTGATACCGTACGTGAAATCGGCTACACCCACTCCGACATGGGCTTTGACGCTGACTCCTGCGCCGTGCTGAACGCCATCGGCAAGCAGTCCCCGGACATCAACCAGGGCGTTGACCGCAGCGATCCGCTGGAGCAGGGCGCTGGCGACCAGGGCCTGATGTTCGGCTACGCCACCAACGAAACCGACGTACTGATGCCGGCCCCCATCACCTACTCTCACCTGCTGGTGAAGCGTCAGGCTGAAGTGCGCAAGAACGGCACCCTGCCGTGGCTGCGTCCGGATGCCAAGAGCCAGCTGACCTTCGCCTACGACGACGCAGGCAAGATCATCGGTGTCGATGCCGTTGTTCTGTCTACCCAGCACGCCGAATCCATCAGCCACAAAGATCTGGTTGAAGCGGTTCGCGAAGAGATCATCAAGCCGGTACTGCCGGCCGAGTGGGTCAACAAGGACACCAAATACTTCATCAACCCGACCGGCCGTTTCGTTATCGGCGGCCCGATGGGTGACTGCGGTCTGACCGGTCGCAAGATCATCGTTGACACCTACGGCGGCATGGCCCGTCACGGTGGTGGCGCCTTCTCCGGCAAGGATCCGTCCAAGGTTGACCGCTCCGCAGCCTACGCCGCCCGCTACGTTGCCAAAAACATCGTTGCCGCCGGTCTGGCCGATCGCTGTGAAATCCAGATCTCCTACGCCATCGGCGTGGCCGAGCCGACCTCCATCAGCGTCGAGACCTTCGGCACTGCCAAGGTCGCCGAAGAGCTGCTGGTCAAGCTGGTACGCGAGCACTTCGAACTGCGCCCGTATGGCCTGATCGAAATGCTGGATCTGAAGCGCCCAATCTATCAGGCCACCGCTGCCTACGGTCACTTCGGTCGCGACGAGTTCCCGTGGGAGCAGACCGACAAGGCCGAACTGCTGCGTTCTGCCGCTGGCCTGTAAGGCTCGCTGTTGTGATAAAAGGGGAGCCTGGCTCCCCTTTTGCTTATCCGCTATCTGACGAGATGTTGATGTCTGCCACTCCTGCCCAGCTTGTCGCCCTGCTGCAACAACGCGTAGAAGCCTGCTTTGTGCAGGCCGAGGCGCGCCTTGGCCGCACCTTCCCCCGCCCGCGGATCTACTGCAATATGCGGGGCCGAGCGGCGGGATCGGCGCGGCTGCAAACCTGGGAGCTGCGCTTCAACCCTGCCCTCTATCAGGCCAACCAGCAGGCGTTTCTGGATGAGGTGGTGCCCCACGAGGTGGCCCATTTGCTGGTTCACGCCCTGTGGGGAGAAGGGCGTGGCAAAAACCGGGTCTTGCCCCACGGCCGTCAGTGGCAATCGGTAATGCGGGAGGTGTTCGGCCTTGAGCCCAGAACCACCCACAGCTTCGATCTGGCGGTATTGGCCCAGCGCACCGTGCCCTATCGCTGTCACTGCCAGCAGCATCAGCTCTCTATTCGCCGTCACAACAAGGTGGTGCGTGGCGAGGCCCGCTATCACTGCCGCCGCTGCAAGCAACCGCTGGAACGGGAACGGCCGGAGCCAGAGCAGTAAGCCAGCTTGTGTCGCGCCCCTGTGGTAGGGTGCCCGCCATCGTTCGTCAATCACCCCGTTTTGCAAGGAATCCCATGCGTTTCATCTCCTCCATCGCCCTGACCCTGCTGGCCGGTTTACCGCTGCTCAGCGCCCCCCTGCACGCCCAGACCTTTCGCGAAGCCAAGCAGGATCTGGTGAAGCTCTATCGCAGTCAGCCTGCGGTCACCACCTTCTACTGCGGCTGCGACATCGACTATCAGGGCAAGAAAATGAGCCCGGATCTCGCCAGCTGCGGCTATGAGCCGCGCAAGCAGGCCAAACGCGCCGCCCGCATCGAGTGGGAACACGTGGTCCCCGCCTGGGAGTTCGGCCACCAGCTGCAGTGCTGGCAGGATGGCGGTCGCAAGAACTGCGAAAAAGCGAGTCCCGAGTTCAACAAGATGGAGGGGGACATGCACAACCTCTTCCCCGCCATCGGCGAGGTGAACGGCGATCGGGCCAACTACCGCTTCTCCGACTGGAACGGCAAGCCGGATCAGTACGGCCAGTGCCAGATGCTGGTGGATTTCAAGGATCGTCGGGTGCAGCCGCCCAAGGGGCCGGTACGGGGCCAGATCGCCCGCGCCTACCTCTACATGAGCCAGCAGTATGGGCTGCGTCTGGCAGCGCAACAGCGTAAACTGTTTGAAGCTTGGGACAGGCAGTACCCGGCAGAGGGCTGGGAGTGCGAGCGCAATCGCCGCATCGGCAAGCTGCAGGGCAATACCAATCCCTTTATTGAAAAGCAGTGCCAATAACCCCATTTGACTAGGGAGGGGATCGCCCCTCCTATCATGAAACCCTTCCCCACTGCCGCGTGAGCCTTGCTCGGCGCAGGATATAAAGGGTTTCCAAGCAAGAGACTGACAAGCAGCCATGCGCATTCCACGTATCTATGAACCGGCCACCCTGCAAGTTGGCCAGACCATCGCCCTGTCGGAAGACGGCGCCAACCATATCGGCCGGGTACTGCGCATGCAGCCGGGCCAGCAGCTCGAGCTGTTCAATGGCGATGGCAATCAATATCCCGCCACCATCGCCAACGTCGGCAAGAAGTCGGTGGACGTGACCATCGACAGTTGTGACGCCCAATCGGTGGAGTCACCGCTGGCCATCCATCTGGGTCAGGTGATCAGCCGCGGCGACAAGATGGACTTCACCATCCAGAAATCGGTTGAGCTGGGCGTCACCTGCATCACCCCGCTCTTCTCCGAGCGCTGCGGCGTCAAGCTGCCGGCCGATCGACTGGAGAAGAAGCGCGAACAGTGGCAGAAGGTGGTGATCAGCGCTTGCGAACAGTGCGGCCGCAACGTGGTGCCAGAGGTGCGCATGCCGATGGAGCTGGACGCCTGGCTGGCGGAAGAGACCAAGGAGCTCAAGCTCAACCTGCATCCGCGGGCCGAGTACAGCATCAACACCCTGCCCGTTCCCGAGCACGGCGTGCGCCTGCTGATTGGCCCGGAAGGGGGCTTGTCGAGCGACGAGATAGCCCGTACCGTGCAGGAAGATTTCAAAGAGATGCTGCTGGGGCCGCGGGTGCTGCGCACCGAAACTGCCGCCCTGACGGCGATCACTGCGCTGCAGTGCCGCTTTGGCGATCTGGCCTGAAGCAGGTTTTAAGAATCTCACTAGCAATCGAGCCACAAGAAGGATATTCGGATGACCATTAAACTCGGCATCGTGATGGACCCCATCTCGGCCATCAACATCAAGAAAGATTCCAGCTTTGCCATGCTCGAAGAGGCGCAAAAGCGCGGCTATGAGCTCTTCTATCTGGAGATGAAGGATCTCTACATGGAAGCCGGTCGCGCCTTTGGCACCATGCGCCCGCTCACCGTCAAATATGACTATGCCGACTGGTACACCCTGGGCGAGGTGGTGGATCAGCCCCTCTCCAACCTCGATGTGATCCTGATGCGAAAGGATCCGCCGTTCGATACCGAATTTATCTACGCCACCTACATGCTGGAGCGGGCCGAGGATGAGGGTTGCCTTATCGTCAACAAGCCGCAGAGCCTGCGCGACGCCAACGAGAAGCTCTACACCGCCTGGTTTGCCGAGCACACCCCGACCACGCTGGTAACCCGCCGCGCCGACAAGCTGCGCGCCTTCCACGCGAAACACAAGGACGTCATCCTCAAGCCGCTGGACGGCATGGGCGGCGCCTCCATCTTCCGCATGAAGGAAGATGACGCCAACGTCGGCGTGATTATCGAAACCCTGACCGCCCACGGCAGCCAGTACTGCATGGCGCAGACCTATCTGCCCGCCATCAAGGATGGCGACAAGCGGGTGCTGGTGGTGGACGGTGAACCGGTTCCCTACTGTCTGGCCCGTATTCCGGCGCAAGGCGAAACCCGTGGCAATCTGGCGGCCGGTGGCCGTGGTGAAGCCCGTCCCCTGAGCGAAGCTGACTGGGCTATTGCCCGCGCGGTGGGCCCGACGTTGAAAGAGAAAGGCCTCATCTTCGTCGGCCTCGACATCATCGGCGATCGCCTGACCGAGATTAACGTCACCAGCCCGACCTGCATTCGCGAGATTGAAGCGGCCTTCGATGTACACATCACCGGCATGCTGATGGATGCCATCGAGCGTCGGCTGGGCAAATAATCGCCAGGCAGGCTAAGCCGGCCTGTTCAGGGGTAACCCGCCCCTGACAAGCCCCAAAACAGAGAGGGTGGCCCGGCGCCACCCTCTCTGTTTCAAGGCGATCCGGAAAGGGGCGGGATCTCGCCCAGCCCAAAAAGCGGTTTTTCCCATGGGGATCAACTGCCATAATTGACCTCAAATACCTTTGCACTATTTGGCCTCTATGCAAACACTGCAAAATCACTTCCTGCTTGCCATGCCAAGCCTGACGAATCCCTACTTCGAGCGTTCGCTGGTCTATCTGTGCGAGCACAACGAAGAGGGCGCCATGGGACTGGTCGTCAACATTCCGGTCGAGATGTCGCTGGAAACCATGCTGACCCAGCTCCAGCTCAATCCGCCCAACAACCCGGAACTCAAGCAGCCGGTGCTGCAAGGGGGGCCGGTTCACGCCGATCGCGGCTTCGTGCTGCACAGCTTCCGCCCCGGTTTCAACTCCACCCTGCAGGTGGGGGATGAGATGATGGTGACCACCTCCAAGGATATTCTGGAAACCCTGGGTACGAGCGAGGCTCCTGCCCATTGGCTGGTGGCCCTTGGTTATGCCGGCTGGAGCGCCGGCCAGCTGGAGCAGGAGCTGGTGGATGGCGCCTGGCTGGTGATCCCCCCCAATCCGGCTCTGGTGTTCAAGACCCCCATTCACAAACGTTGGCAGCAAGCTGCCGCCAGCATAGGGGTGAACCCGGTTCACCTCTCCAGCGATATCGGCCACAGCTGATCGGCTGGCCCGCTCCGCTCTCTATTTCGAGGATTTATCAGTTATGTCATCACGCAGCATCATGGGCTTTGACTATGGCACCAAGAGCATTGGCGTCGCCATCGGTCAGGAGCTGACTGGCACAGCCCAGCCTCTGCGCGCCCTCAAGGCCAACGACGGCATCCCAAACTGGGACGAGATTGAGAAGCTGCTCAAGGAGTGGCAACCGGACCTGCTGGTGGTCGGCCTGCCGCTGAACATGGATGGTACCGATCAGGAGATCACGGTACGGGCCCGCAAATTCGGCAACCGGCTGCATGGCCGTTTCGGCAAGCCGGTGGAGTTCAAGGATGAGCGACTCACCACCACAGATGCCCGCGCCCGCCTGTTTGAGCGAGGCGGCTATCGCGCGCTGGAGAAAGGCAGCGTGGACGGGGTATCGGCGCAGCTGATCGTCGAAGCCTGGATGGAAGAGCAGTACAACTAAACCATCAACAGCAAGGCAAGGGTCGCCGCCCTTGCCTTGTCTCGCACAATCCCCTCATTACGCCTGTGATTGTCCCGCCACCAGCCCCTCGGCCTCTGTCGGCGTCGCATTCATCATCCGGTTGAGCCAGGGCACCATCAGCCCCATCACTACCGCAATCAACAGGGTCGCCATCCCGATCTTGCCAAATACGCCGGTGTAAATGGGCAAGGTTTGCAGCGGATCCGTCATCCCTTGCGGCACGGCGGTAAAAGTCGCCACATAGCCACCCCGCAGGGACGCCATCGCTTGAGTCAGGAACCACATTCCGAGAATGAAGCCCATCAGCCGTTGCGGCACCAGCGCAGCCACCATCGCCAGTCCCAGGGCACTGATCATCAGCTCGCCCAGACTCTGGAACAGGTAGATAAGCACCATAAACCAGGGGGAGGTCAGCCCCTGCTCATCGGCAAACCACCAGCCGGATGCAGCCGCCGTCAGAAAGCCCAGCGAGCAGAAGAACATCCCGAGGGTGAACTTGAGCGGCATGGTGAGATCCCGCCCCTTGCTGCCCATTCGGGTATAGATCATCGCGAGTACCGGGCTACCCACCACCACCCAGAAGGGGTTGAGCGCCTGGAAGCTAATGGGGTTGACGCTCATGCCCAGCATCTCGTGGTGCATGTTGTTGATGGCAAAGAAGTTCAGAGACGTCGGCATCTGGGCATACAGCACGTAGAAGAGCACCGCCTCCAGCATCAGCACGAAGGCCACATACATCTTGTTGCGGCCCACTGTGTCGAGCCTGAATGCCTCGCGGAAGAAGAAGATCACCACGGCGATGGTCACCGTCATCAACACCATGTTGGCGATCACCACGTGGTGCATCAGCCAGGCGCAAAAGAAGACCATGGCTACCGAGCCCAATATAACCAGCAGCAGCTTGCTGTAATTAAGTGGCAGGTGATCCGGCGCGGAGCCAATATCCTTGACCATATTGCGGCAGGCAAAGAAGGTGAGCAGCGCAATAATCAGCCCCACCCCGCACAGGTTATAGGTCACGGTATAGCCGTAGTGATCGGCAATCACCGGAGCGAGCGAGAGGGAAATAAGGGAGCCGATATTGATCGACATATAGAACAGGGTAAACGCCCCATCCAGCCGCGGATCTTTTGGCTGGTAGCATTTTGACAGCAGGCTGGCCGGATTGGCCTTGAACAGGCAGTTACCGACCGCGATGGTGCCCAGCGCATAGAAAATCAGGTCGGGATTGTAGATCGACAGGCCGGTCATAAAATAACCGACCACCAACACGATAGCCCCGAGCACCATGGTGCGCTTGGTGCCGAGCACATGGTCGCCGACATAGCCGCCGACCGAGATCAGGCCATATACCAGCGCCGAGAAGGCGCCGAAAGTAATAAAGGATTGCTCTTGGGAAAATCCCAGTTGTTGCACAAAGAAAACAGCCAATATCCCCTGCACGCCGTAATAACCGAAGCGCTCCCAGAGTTCGACGAAAAATATCATGAAGAAGGGTTTGGGTTGTTGTAACAACCCTGTGGGTGCTGTTGCTGGACGCATATCAACCTGCCTTTGCTGAGATTTATTTTTATTAATCTGGTGGTGGCTGCCGCACTATTTTTGCCCGCCATTGCCATAACGGGGAGCTCAGTCAGCCTGCCAATCTGGCTATTTTCGGGTGCACGCGCCCCGTTCGATGAAAGGTGTCTTTCATCTAGCCGGTTTCAATTACGGGTTATCGGGGGATGATGAGTGGCATCTCCCAGTACAGTTACCGGCTCCGGGTTCTACCTTTGCTGCATCCCTTCACTCAAGCCGGTTTATCAACCTTGATGCTTATTCCCCTCTGCTCCGTCACTCATGGCTGGTGGCCAGATAGCCGGGGCATGACACGGCCACAGACGACCTGTGGGGCTGGCTCACGCCGCGCTCTAATGGCAGTCACCTACGCAGGCGCTATCTAACCTCGCCATTCCAAGGCGGGTCATGCTATATCACTGCAAATACAGGAACTTAATGGTCGATCACACTTTAAAAGTGACCATTAGTGAAGTTTTCTAATGAAACCACATGAATTTTTTTCGTGAAAAGAGCCTCACTCGAGACGTGCAACCAAGACCAATCTGTGCATAAAGAGAGTTGAATGGCACACAGCTTGAACCCGTGCCCCCCCGGCGCGGCACTTCAGTCGTGCAAAAGCCCACTCATCAGGGCGATGCGACAACAAAAAGCCGGAGCAGATGGCTCCGGCTCATCGATAGGCACCGTCACGGCCACATTAGCGTGAGCGTGGCGATTCGTCGTTGTAGAGTCGCCGGATCTCGTTGCGCAGCCACATCACCTTGGCATCCTGATTGTGCCGCTTGTGCCACAGCAGGATGAAGGCGATCTCCAGCTGGGCGTAGAGCTTCTCGGGGAGCGGCAGCGGCATGGCGATCAGATTGCCATGATGCCGACTGGCATAACCACCACAGTAAGAGGGCGCCACCGCAATCAGCTCATGGCTCGACTGGGAGGCAATATGCAGCGCCTGCTCGAAGCTGGAGACCATGATGGGCACCTCCCGCTTTAGCCCCTCGTCCTCCAGCAGACTGTCGAGGGCCCAGGTATCGTTCGCTTCCCACACCATGCTGATCTGGGGGCAGGCCAGAAAGTTCTCCAGCGACCACTTCTGCTGGAGCAAGGGGTGATCCTTGCGCAGAAAAACCACCGGGCGATCGGTGAACAGCACCTCGTGATCGATGTAGTAGGGCAACCGATTGACCTTGGCCTGAGAGCGGCCATGGGTCTCGCGGGCACAAAAGCCGAGATCCGCATCACCGTTGACGATGTCGTTGAGGGAGTGGTGATCCCACCCCAGCATCCTGACCACCGAGTTGGGGTACTTCTGGTAGATGGTCATGGGCAAATCGCTCAGGAAGCTGATGTAGAAGGGGGACTCCATCACCAGCGTGAAACGGGCACCGTCGGGGATCGCCTCGCTATTGAGCGAGGTGATGCTGTCGGTGAGCTGGAACCAGACCTTCAGCTCCTCCTCCAGGGTCAGGGAGAGGTTGGTGGGCTGCAACCCCTGCCGCACCCGCACAAACAGGGGATCGTCAAACCACTCCCGCAATTTGGCGAGAGACTTGCTCACCGCCGACGGAGTGACACAGAGCTTTTTGGCCGCCCCTGCCACACTGCGCTCCTGCATCAGGTACTTGAAGACCACCAGCAGGTTCAAATCGAGTTCACCCAGATTGCGCATATTCCCTCTCATCTTCCATCAGCCCTGCGATCGCGCTTCACGAAGCGCGATCCATGGTAACAGCCCTTTGATAGCCAGGTAACTGAGCAGAGCCAGCAGCAGGGCGCAGATCAGCATCTCGGACGGAGTAAAGCCGAGCTGGCCAAGCAACCAGATATAGAGGCCGGAGAGGCTGATCTGCATGATGCAGAGCACCGCGCTGGCGAACGCCACATTGTGTTGACAACCATCGAGCGCCTCCCCCATAGCTACCCCGAACCCACAGGAGAAGCCGACACAGACCAGTGCAAATCCCGGCAGCAGCAGATGGATATCGCCCCCCGTCTGCCAGCTGCCGATCAGTGAGCACGCCGCCAGCAGATAGGAGAGATGAGACAGCGCCAGAACTTTCTGTTTGCCCAGCCAGCGCAACAGCAGGGGCGTCAGGAAGGAGGTGGACATACTCACGCCGGCCATCACCATCATCACGATGGAGTACTGCTCGGTGGTGAAGCCAAACTCCTTCATCAGGATCAGCGGCGAGACGCTGACATAGACCAGAATGGCGGTCACGCTGGCACTGGTCAGCAGGGATAGCAACATAAAGCGCGGCGAGCGCAGGAGGGCAAAGGGCAGCGCAGCGCCACTGTCCGGTTGCCGCGCCGGGCGGGTCTCCTTGAGCAGCAACAAATTCACCAGACCGCTGATGGCCGCCACCAGCGCCATCGCCACGAAGATCCCGCGCCAGTCAAAATGGGACAGGATAAGGTAACCGAGCACCGGCGCCAGCACCGGGATCACGCAGATAACCCCGTTGATCATCGAGAGCGCCATCGCCAGCCGCTCCTGACACAGCACGTCCCGCAGCACAGTAAAGGTCATGATATAGAGCGCACCGGCCCCGACCCCCTGCCAGAAACGGCCGAAATAGAACTGACTTATCCCCTCCGCATTGCCTGCCACCAGCGAGGCGAGAACAAAAATCAGGGCGCCCCCGAGCACCACCCAGCGCCGCCCGAAGTGATCGGCAATCATCCCCCCCAGTAGCACGGTCGCTGCCATGCCAAACAGATAGATAGAGAAGGCGGTGTGGATCTGCGCCTCGCTCGCCTGCAGGGTATCGGCAATCTGGGGCACAGCGACCAGATAGAGATCGATCCCGACCGGATAGAGGATGATCATCAGAAAAGTGCACAACAGGAATACAGGCATGGATGCTCCATAACAGATTGGCGTGCCGATGCCTGCCAGATCACAGCGACAGGCGAACAGTGGCGGGGCCAAGGTGGTGACAAAGGTAGCAACACAGCGCGTCGCAATGGGGCAACTATATGGGCGCCCAGCGCCCTCACCTAGTGAAGAGATGGAGAACGGTACATTCCAATCAGGAAATATTCTATTGAGTTACGTGCCTGGACGGCCATATTGAATCGAGCAGACTCACTAATAAACCGGGTCACCTCCCGCTCATAGCCATCCCTGCACTGCACTTTTACCACCCGTCTGTTATCCGCCTTCGCCCTTGCGGGCGTATAAGCTGTAGGTGCGACGCAATACAGGGAATGTGTATGAAGGGAATGAAGAGAGAAGAGCAGATTGCCGGGCTGCTGGCGGCACTGGAGCAAGTCATTCTGGGCAAGCCGCTGCAACTGAAAATCGCGCTGGTCACCCTGCTGGCGCGCGGTCATCTGCTAATCGAGGATCTGCCCGGTATGGGCAAAACCACCCTGGCCCACGCGCTGGCACAGGTGCTGGGGCTGGCATGCAGGCGGATGCAGTTCACCGCCGATCTGCTCCCCGCCGACCTGCTGGGGCTTCAGATTTTTGACCCCCAGCAGCAAACATTTCGCTTTCACCCCGGCCCCATCTTCACCCAGGTGTTGCTGGCGGACGAGATCAACCGCGCCAGCCCCAAGGTACAGAGCGCCCTGCTGGAGGCGATGGCCGAGGGCAAGGTGAGCATTGAGGGGAATACACATTCCCTCCCCACTCCATTTTTCGTCATCGCTACCCAGAACCCTGCGGATCAGGCGGGCACCTATCCACTGCCGGAATCCCAGCTCGACCGCTTCGCCGTGCGACTCTCTTTGGGTTTTCCGCCGCGAGAAGCGGAGCGCCAGCTACTGCGGGGCAACAAGCCAACTGGCCCGTTGCCCGCCATGCTGGATGCTGCCGGACTCGCCACCTTGCAAAGCGAAGGGGATGCTATCCATGTTTCCGATGCCACCCTCGACTACCTGCTGGCGCTGGTGCACCAGAGCCGCTTTGATGGGGATCTGCCACAGCCCCTCTCCCCCCGTGCAGCCCAGACCTTGCTGGCGGTGAGCCGTGCTTGGGCGCTGGTGGCGGGGCGGCGCTTTGTCACGGTGGAGGATGTACAGGCAGTCTTCCCCTATGTGGCCGAGCATCGGCTGCGGGGCAGCTTTGGCGTACAGCACGGCGAAGCCTGTCCCCTTAGCCAGCGGCTGCTGGCCAGGGTCGATCCGGACAATCCCTGATGAGCAAATTGCTAAACCGTTGGCAGCAGTGGCGAGCCCGCTGGCAGCGACGCTGGCTCGACCGCCGCATTCCCCCGGCCCGCCAGATCACGTTGGGTACCCGCAGCCTCTTTATCCTCCCCACCCGCATGGGGCTGCTCTATCTGCTGGTGCTGCTCGCCATCTATCTGCTAGGCACCAACTACCAGAACAATCTGGTACTGCTGGTGGCCTACTGCCTCGGCAGCCTGTTTATGGCAGCCATGTGGCTCACCCACCGCAACCTGCTGGGGCTGGAGCTGCTGGGTGGCCCGCTGGTGCTCGGGGAAGCGGGTAGCCAGCTTCCTATCCGCATCTTGGTGCAGAGCCCGCGCCCGGTGCTGGCACTTCACTTTAGTCTCAACGAAGGCACCCTCTGGCTGGCACAGGCCGACGCTGTGCCCAGCACAGTTATCCTGCCAGTATCGGGCTCGCGCCGTGGACTACTGCCCCTTGGTCGATTGCGGGTCGAGAGCCGCTCCCCCCTCGGCCTGTTTCGCTGCTGGTCCCTGCTGGACTTGCAACTGGAGGGCTGGCTTTCCCCCAAACCCGCGTTCGGGGCGCTAAGAGGGGAACATGCGACCCAAAGCGAGGGGCATCAGGGCCAACCCGCTCCAGCAACTCTCGGTGACTTTGATACCCTGCGGACACATCAGGACGGTGAGCCACTGAGCCGGGTCGCCTGGAAGCAACTTGCCCAGGGGCGCGGCCTGCTGACCAAGCAGTTTCATGAACCTCAGCAGGATGACACTCACCTCACCTTGCAGCGGGTCACGGGTGGGGATCTGGAGCTGCGGCTGGCGGTGCTGGCCTGGTGGTGCGCCGATTACGGCAAGCGGGGCATCCCCTTTACCCTGACGCTGGCAAACCAGACGCTGGGGCCCGATAGCGGTGCCGCCTTTGTGCAGCGCTGCCTGCTGGCACTGGCCCGATTCAATGCCACACCACCGAAGAGCACGCCAGATGCTGCTCGATAACCGCCGCCTGCTGCCACTCATCGCCCTGCAACAGCTGCTGCTGGTCGCGGCGCTCTGGCCCCAGTTGCAAGTCTGGGTAGTGGCAGTAGGCGCCATCACCCTCGGCGTCCGGGCCATGATGCTGTGGCGCGGCTGGCCGCCCCTGCCTGCCCGCTGGTTGGCGCTGCTGGCCATCACTACTGTGCTGTTGCTGGGGCTGCAGTGGCGTGGGCTAGGAACCCTGCCAGCCCTGATCAATCTGCTCTGGCTCGGCTATAGCCTCAAGATGCTCGAGGTACGGCGCGAGCGGGATATCGAGCAGGTGCTGCTGCTCGCCTTCTTTCTGATCGCGCTGGCGCTGGTACAACGCCAAAGCATCGGCTGGACGGCCGGGATGGCAGTGGCACTCTGGCTGGCAGTGACCGCGCTGGTGGCAGCCATCGCTCCCGAGCAGAAATGGCCTTGGCGCAGCGCGGGTGGCTCCCTGCTGCTGGCGCTTCCACTGCTTATTACCCTGTTTTTGCTGCTGCCAAGGCTCCCGCCCCTCTGGCAGATGCCCACCACCAACCGCGCCCTGTCGGGGCTCTCGGAAGAGCTGGCCCCCGGCGATATCAACGAACTGGTCAACTCCTCCGAACTGGCGTTTCGGGTCACTTTTGCCGATGGCCCGCCCCCTGTCCGCGAGCGCTATTTTCCGGTGATGCGCCAAGAGGTTTTCGATGGCCAGCGCTGGTTGCTGAGCCCCGAGGTCAAAGCATGGCAGCAGACAGTGCCGGTGCAGACCGGGCTGACCCTTCTGGCATCCTCTTCACAGGCCAACACTCAACTGGCAGATAACCCGTTGCCAGCCGGGAGCTACGAGGTGATCGCCGAGCCCCAGCGCCACCGCTGGACCTTTGCCCTGAGTGAACCGCGTCTGCTGGCGGGCCCGGTGCTGCTTACCCCTCTCGACACCCTCTATCGGCAGGGGAGCGGCGAGGTGGCGATCCGCTATCGCATTGGCCGTGGCGAAGCGCTGCCCGAGGATGACCACCAAGCTGCCCAGCGCAACCTGCAACTGCCTGGCGGGGGCAACCCGAGAGCGCGAGCCTATGGCCAAGAGCTTGCGGCACGCTATCCGGATCGCAGCACGCTGGTCGCCGCCCTGCTCGAACAGTTTCGCAGCCAATCCTATTACTACACCCTGACCCCGCCACGACTTGGCCGTGACGGGGTGGATGAGTTTCTGTTCGATACCAAGCGCGGCTTTTGCGGCCACTACGCCATGGCGACCGCTTTCGTGCTGCGCGCCGCCGGTATTCCGGCACGGCTGGTCACCGGTTATCTCGGCGGCGAGTGGAATCCCAGAGGCAACTATCTTGCGGTACACCAGTTCGATGCTCATGCCTGGGTGGAGTATCTCGATGAAGGAGGAACATGGCGGCAAATCGACCCCACGGCGGCAGTGGCACCGGAGCGCATTGAAGGCGGCGTGAGGGAGGCGTTGAGCGACGAGTTTACCGCTGCCGACCCCCTCGCTTTGCAGCGTTATCGCAACTGGGCCCTGCTCAATCAGCTGCGCTGGTGGGGCAACAATATCGACTACCAGTGGAGTCGCTGGGTGATTGGTTACGATGCGGGCCAACTCTGGCAACAAATCGGCCTGCGCTGGCCCGCACTGGCGGGGCACACCCCTTGGTTGATCCTCGCCAGCCTGATGCTGGTCGCCCTGCTGGTGAGCCTGCCCCTGCTGTTGCCCGCCCGCCTGCCGCCAGAGCGGCGCATCTGGCAGCCCTTGCTCAAACGGGGCAAACGCAGCGGCTATCCCCCAGAGCCCGCCGAGAGCATGGGGGCATGGTGCGAGCGGCTGGCACGGCTGCGTCCCGACCTTGCCCACTCCCTGCTAAAGAGTGCGTGGCTCTATCGACTCTGGCGTTATGCCCCCCTCAGCGAACGGCAACAAGGGCGCTGTGGGCGCCAGTTGCAACGGCGTGTCAGGCAACTCGTTCGGCGCTGGGATCAACAGCCAACGAGTGCACCATAAAAGAAGGGGGAGCCACCGGCTCCCCCTTCAGGTTTTAATCAAGAGGTTTGACTCACCGCTTGTTATTTTTTGGTCGGATTGTCCCAAATCCCCTCTTCCAGCTGGGAGCGGATCTCGGGGTATTTGTTGGCATCGAAGGTGGGCACCTTGCCCAGCCGGAGCTGGTCGTTGTAATCCTTGGCCAGCTTGATGGCAACGCTGGAGAGCAGCAGGATCGCCACCAGGTTGACGATGGCCATCAGCCCCATGGAGACATCCGCCATCGCCCACACAATCGGCAACTCACCCACGGCACCGAACATCACCATCCCCAGTACGAACACCCGGAACAGCATCAGGCCACCCTTGTGGTTGTGCTCGAGGAACACCAGATTGGTCTCGGCATAGGAGTAGTTCGCCACGATAGAGGTGAAGGCGAAGAAGAAGATGGCCGCAGCAATGAAGATGTTGCCACCGCTGCCAATCTGGGAGGAGAGCGCCCGCTGGGTCAGCTCGACACCGGTCACGCCGGATCCCGGCTCAAACTGACCGGACATCAGGATGATGGCGGCGGTACAGCTGCAGATGACGATGGTGTCCATAAAGACCCCCAACATCTGCACATAACCCTGGGAGGCCGGATGCGGCGGATAGGGAGTGGCAGTCGCCGCAGCGTTGGGCGCAGAGCCCATCCCCGCTTCGTTGGAGAAGAGACCGCGCTTGATACCGTTGATCATCGCCTGAGAGATGGCATAACCGAGCGCACCTGAGCCTGCCTGCTCAATCCCGAAGGCGGACTTGATGATCAGCATGAAGACATGAGGCAACTCGGTGATGTTCATCGCCACGATCACCAGCGCCAGCAGGATATATGCCAGTGCCATAAAGGGCACCACCAGCTCTGCAAAACGGGCAATGCCACGAATGCCGCCGAAGATAATCAGGCCGGAGAGCGCCACCAGCGCCAGACCGCTGACCCAGTCAGGAATGCCAAATGCCACCTTCATCGCCAGACTGATGGAGTTGGCCTGCACCGCGTTGAACACCAGACCAAACGCCAGGATCAGGCAGAGCGAGAAGACCACCCCCATCCAGCGCATGCCAAGGCCTTTCTCCATGTAGTAGGCCGGGCCACCACGGTAGTTGCCATCCTCATCCTTGACCTTGTAGAGCTGGGCCAGGGTGCTTTCGACGAAGGCGGTCGCCATACCGATAAAGGCAATCAGCCACATCCAGAAGATGGCGCCGGGGCCACCCAGATAGATGGCGACAGCCACACCGGCCAGGTTGCCGGTGCCGACACGGGCGGCAAGGCTGGTACAGAGGGCCTGGAAGGAGGAGATGCCTGCGTTGTCCGATTTACGGCTGTTTTTCAGCACGGAAAACATGTGGCCAAAGTGACGGAGCTGGATAAAACCCAGGCGGAAGGTGAAAAAGATACCGACCCCGATGAGCAGGTAGATGAGCACGGCTCCCCACATCAGGTCGTTTAGCATCGCAATCAAGGTGTCCATAATTCTCTCGTTGTTATTCACATCCATGGTCAGTCTGCGCTGACCGTTTTCTGTCTGTCGTTTAATTAGCGTTTCGCTAAAGGGGCGGAATCTAGCACAGCGGGAGAGCCCGGAATAGTGATCCCGGTCACGCGAGACACAAAAAACGAACGGTAAAAGCCCATAAAGCTCCATTTAAATCGCAAACTTTCAACAAACTCAATAATTCAATCAGACAGGCTATCATTAAGCCCCATAAGAGAACCATTTTGATATATCCCCGATGAGCTATCCGAAAACGCAAACGCTTGCATGAAATGGCTTTCAAACGGCGATATTTCGCCAAACGTTTTCGCTGTAATTAAATTTCAAGTACGTAGCGAGATAATTTATGTGATCGACGACACAAATATGGATATTGGCTAAAAAAGTTCAGCTGAAAGCAAACCGGAGCGAGGTCGGGAGAAAATGTAAAAAACCTTACTAATCATATAGTTTCAAGCCATAAAACGGGATAACTCAACAGCCTGAATGTTTAACAACCAAGCGCCCCTATTGCAGGATGCAGCACATCAGTATTAATTAGGCAGGCAATGACGATGGGCCGCCCCCATCGCGCTTTTCTGAGTCTGAGGCACCAAGATCCTGTAATTTTATTTCAGAACCACCGTCTCAAGCCCGCAACCCAGGGATTACTCCCTCATTAAGAGATGATATTCGCTATGGCCGATAAATTAACCCAGCTGAAAGCCCTGACCACTGTTGTTGCCGACACCGGTGATATCGAAGCCATCAAACGCTATCAGCCCATCGATGCCACCACCAACCCCTCTCTGGTTCTGAAGGCCTCCGAGATCCCCGAGTACGCTCCGCTGATTGAAGACGCAATCAAGTGGGCCAAAGCCCAGAGCCAGGACAAGACACAGCAAATCATCGACGCGGGCGACAAGCTGGCCGTCAACATCGGTCTGGAAGTGCTGAAGATCGTTCCGGGCCGTATCTCTACCGAAGTGGATGCCCGTCTCTCCTTCGATACCGAAGCCAGCATCGCCAAGGCCCGCAAGCTGATCCGTCTTTACAACGAAGCCGGCATCAGCAACGACCGCATTCTGATCAAGCTGGCCTCCACCTGGGAAGGGATCCGTGCCGCCGAGGTACTGGAGAAAGAGGGTATCCAGTGCAACCTGACCCTGCTGTTCTCCTTCGCCCAAGCCCGTGCCTGTGCCGAAGCCGGTGCCTTCCTGATCTCCCCGTTCGTGGGTCGCATCCTCGACTGGTACAAGGCCAAGCACAACCGTGACTACACCGCCAGCGAAGATCCGGGCGTGGTCTCCGTCACCTCCATCTACAACTACTACAAGCAGCACGACTACCCGACCGTCGTGATGGGCGCCAGCTTCCGCAACACCGGCGAGATCCTGGAACTGGCCGGTTGCGACCGCCTGACCATTGGCCCGGCCCTGCTGGAAGAGCTGAGCAAGACCGAAGGGACCGTGGTACGCAAACTGGACTACACCGGTGAGCGCAAGGCCAAACCGACCCCGATGACCGAAGCCGAATTCCGCTGGGAACTGAACCAGGACGCCATGGCTCACGAGAAGCTGGGCGAAGGCATCCGCATGTTCGCCATCGACCAGGGCAAGCTGGAAACCATGCTGGCAAGCCGCCTGTAATCGGTTCTTTTTTCTGATAAAAACCGGGCCCCTACCAAGGGGCCCGGTTTTTTTTCATGGGCTTTTTTAGCGCTGTCATAGAGTCGTCACGAAAACGTTTTAATTTCAGATTCGTTATGTTATACGGGTGGTGAAAACGATAAAAACCAAGGAGGGAGCCATGGAAATGTTCAACTTCGATTATGACGAGGTGGTTGAACTCGGTTCGCGTAGCCGCGGGACAACGGGAAAAAAACGTAAATGGCGTGAAATCGAGGCGTTGAAAGACAAACATCGCCTGCAGAAGGAGCTGCAATCCATCGATATCGCCTATGAAGGTCTTACAGACGAGATTGAACTGTAATACCGCCAGACACCTGTAAAAGCGCTCCGCATAGTCGGGGCGCTTTTTTATGCCGCAATCGGATGAACACGTGGCTTGTCATGCCATCGCCAGCGATGCCACAGGATGCAGCGGGCAGGCGACAGACAACGCGTTGCCGCAGTCCCTGACAGCCCTCACCAACGGCATGGCATACCAATACAGCCCCTCACCCGCGAAGAGTGAGCTGCGCCGTTTCAGGGCGCGTTGGCGCAAACATCGCAAGACAGGTCATCAGCAATAAAAAGCCCCCGTCGCTGACGGGGGCCTGAATACTCGGGGCTGACGGCTGCGCTTAGCAGTAGCCGTAGCCCAGCAGACGCTGGTAACGCTGCTCCAGCAGCTGCTCGGTATCGAGCGGACGCAGAGCGTCCAAATCCTGCTTGATGCGAGCCTTGAGGTTTTTGGCCATCTTCTCCACATCGCGGTGGGCACCGCCGAGGGGCTCGTCGATCACGTGGTCGATCAGCTTGAGCTCCTTCAGACGCTGGGCAGTGATCCCCATCGCTTCGGCAGCCACAGAAGCCTTGTCTGCGCTCTTCCACAGGATGGAGGCACACCCTTCCGGCGAGATGACGGAGTAGGTGGAGTACTGCAGCATGTTGACCCGGTCACCCACGCCGATTGCCAGCGCACCACCGGAGCCACCCTCACCAATCACGGTGCAGACAACCGGCACGGTCAAACCTGCCATCACTTTCAGGTTGCGGGCAATCGCTTCGGACTGGCCACGCTCTTCGGCACCGACGCCGGGGTAAGCGCCCGGGGTGTCGATAAAGGTGATGATCGGCATCTTGAAGCGCTCGGCCATCTCCATCAGACGTAGGGCCTTGCGGTACCCTTCCGGACGCGGCATGCCGAAGTTGCGCTTGATCTTCTCTTTGGTCTCGCGACCCTTCTGGTGACCAATCACCATCACAGGCTCACCGTCGAGACGGGCGATGCCGCCGACGATAGCCTTGTCATCGGCATAGGCGCGATCGCCAGCCAACTCGTCGAAATCGGTGAAGATATGCTCGATATAGTCAAAGGTGTAGGGGCGCTGGGGATGACGCGCCATCTGGGATACCTGCCAGGCACCCAGATCACCGAAGATCTTCTTGGTCAGCTCTTCGTTTTTCTTCTCCAGCCGGCGGATCTCGTCTTTCAGATCCACGGCGTGATTGCCTTCACTCACATGTTTGAGTTCATCAATCTGCGCCTGCAACTCGGCAATCGGCTGTTCAAAATCCAGAAAAAGACTCATAGGGCCTTAGAACCTCTAATCAAAAACCAATTCAACCCGCTCTCGTCCAAGCAGGACTCGCAAGTCATCTATCAGTTGATCGGTGGGCGTCACCCGCCACTCGGTACCGAGCGTCAATCGCACCCGGGAGCCGGGGCGACGATAGTTTACCTGAACCGGACAGACTCCGGCACGGGCGGGCTCCAAAATCTCGCACAAACGCGGGAAAAAGCGATCATCAATCCGCTGTTCATCGAGGGAGATGCGGATTGCTCTGGCAAAACGCTCCCTCGCATCGTTGATATCCAGTAATTCTCGAGCCGACATTTTAAGGCCACCGGAGAAGTCATCAAAGCTGACCTGTCCAGAAACCACCAAAATGCGGTCTTTTTGCATCAATTCTTCATATTTTTCCAGCGCTTCACTGAACAGGGTCACATCGAGGCGACCGGAACGGTCGTCCAGGGTGAAGATCCCCATCTTGTTGCCACGCTTGGTCACCATGCTGCGGGCCGCGATCACCAGCCCCGCCGCCGTGGTTACGGTATCGCGGGAGGTGGGATGCAGATCGCACAGGCGACCCGAGGTATAACGACGCAATTCGCTGCTGTACTGGTTGATGGGGTGGCCGGTGAGATAGAGCCCGAGGGTCTCGCGCTCCCCTTCCAGCCACACCTTGTCAGGCCAGTGCGGCACGTTGGCAAACGCCTTCTTGACGTCGTCAATCTCTTCGGTGAGCACGCCGAACATGTCGACCTGCCCCACCGCCTGCGCCTTGGCGTGCTGCTCGGCGGCACGCATCGCCTCCTCCAGGGTCGCCATCAGGGCGGCGCGGTGCGGGCCGAGCCGATCCATGGCGCCGGAGAGGATCAGCTTCTCCATCACCCGCTTGTTGAGCTTCTTGATATCGACCCGGTTGCAGAAGTCGAACAGATCGCGGAACGGGCCGTCCTGATCCCGGGCGCTCAAGATCGCATCGATGGGGCCTTCACCGACCCCCTTCACCGCCCCGATCCCGTAGACGATATGGCCATCTTCGTTGACCGAGAAGCGATAGCGGCCGGTGTTCACATCAGGCGGAATCACGGTCAGCCCCATCCGCTGACACTCATCCACCAGGGTCACGATCTTGTCGGTGTTGTCCATATCGGCGGTCATGACCGCCGCCATAAACTCGGCCGGGAAGTGGGTCTTGAGCCAGAGGGTCTGGTAGGAGACCAGCGCGTAGGCGGCGGAGTGGGATTTGTTGAAGCCGTAGCCCGCAAACTTCTCCACCAGATCGAAGATCTTCATCGCCAGTTCGCCGTCGACGCCATTCTTGACGGCGCCCTCCTCGAAACCGGCCCGCTGCTTGGCCATCTCCTCGGGCTTTTTCTTACCCATCGCCCGGCGCAGCATGTCTGCGCCACCGAGCGTGTAGCCCGCCAGGGTCTGGGCGATCTGCATCACCTGCTCCTGATAGAGGATGATGCCGTAGGTCGGTTCCAGAATCGGTTTCAGGCTCTCGTGCTGCCACTTCTCATCCGGGTAGGAGATAGCTTCATTACCGTGTTTACGGTCGATGAAGTTATCCACCATGCCTGACTGGAGCGGGCCCGGACGGAACAGGGCCACCAGTGCGATCATGTCTTCGAAGCAGTCGGGACGCAGCCGCTTGATGAGATCCTTCATGCCGCGGGATTCGAGCTGGAATACCGCTGTGGTCTCGTAGCGCTGGAGCAGGTCGAACGACTTCTTGTCATCGATAGGGATGGCGGCAATATCCACCGGCGGCTTGCCCTCTTTGGCAAGACGCGGGTTTATCATGCCGAGCGCCCAGTCGATGATGGTGAGCGTTCGCAGACCCAGGAAGTCGAACTTCACCAGACCCGCGTATTCCACGTCGTTCTTGTCGAACTGGGTGACCGGGTGATGGCCCTCATCATCGCAATAGAGCGGCGCAAAGTCGGTGATCTTGGTGGGCGCGATCACCACGCCACCTGCGTGTTTACCGGCGTTGCGTACGACCCCTTCCAAGCGGCGGGCCATGTCGATGAGGTCTTTGACCTCCTCATCCTGCTCGTAGAGCTCGGGCAGCTTGGGCTCGGCCTCGAATGCCTTGGCAAGCGTCATGCCCGGATCCGGCGGGATCAGCTTGGAGATACGATCCACAAAGCCGTAAGCGTGGCCCAGCACCCGGCCCACGTCCCGCACTACTGCCTTGGCCGCCATGCTACCGAAGGTGATGATCTGGGAGACCGCATCCCGGCCATACATGTCGGAGACGTGCTCGATCACCTCGTCGCGTCGGTCCATGCAGAAGTCGACGTCGAAGTCGGGCATGGATACCCGCTCGGGGTTCAGGAAACGTTCGAACAGCAGGTCAAATTCCAGCGGGTCGAGGTCGGTGATCTTGAGGGCGTAAGCCACCAGAGAGCCCGCCCCCGAGCCCCGGCCCGGGCCAACGGGAATGCCGTTGTCCTTGGACCACTGGATAAACTCCATCACGATGAGGAAGTAACCCGGGAAGCCCATCTGGTTGATCACTTTCAGCTCGACATCGAGGCGCTCGTCATACTCGGGACGGCGCTCGGCCCGCACCGCCGGATCCGGGAACAGAAACTCGAGACGCTCCTCCAGACCCTCTTTCGACTTGGCCACCAGAAAATCTTCGGTAGTCATGTCACCGGTCGGGAAGTTGGGCAGGAAGTATTCGCCAAGACGCACCGTCACGTTGCAGCGCTTGGCGATCTCCACCGTGTTTTCCAGCGCTTCGGGGATATCGGCAAACAGCTCCGCCATCTCCTCCTGACTGCGCAGGTACTGCTGGGGGCTGTAGCGACGGGGACGGCGTTTGTCCATCAGGGTATAGCCATCGTGGATGGCAACCCGGATCTCGTGGGCATCGAAGTCATCGGCGTTGAGGAACACCACCTCGTTGGTGGCGACCACTGGCAGCTCGAACTCGGTGGCGATGGCCACCGCCATGTGCAAGTAGACCTCTTCGTCAGGTCGACCGGTACGCAGCAGTTCGAGGTAGTAGGCATCGGGGAAGTGGGTCTGATAGAAGGCGACGCACTGCTCGGTCATCTGCCGGTTGCCCTTGAGCAGGAACTTGCCCACATCCCCCTCGCGCCCGCCGGAGAGGACGATCACCCCCTTGGCATGCTCGGCGAGCCAGCTCTTGTCGATAACCGGACGCCCCTGCACGTGGCCGCGCTGGTAACCGCGGGAAATAAGCAGGGTGATGTTCTGGTAGCCGTCGTTATCCATGGCCAGCAGGGTGAGACGGAACTGCTCGTCGCCGAGCTCATCGCTCTGCACCCAAAAGTCGGCACCGACGATGGGCTTGATCCCCTTGCCGTGGGCCGCGCCATAGAAGCGCACCAGACCGCACATATTCATCTGATCGGTCAGCGCCAGCGCCGGCATGTTGTTGGCCGCCGCCGCCCCGACGATGGGGTTGATCTTCTGCAGGCCATCGACCATGGAGAAGTCGGAGTGGACTCGCAGGTGGATAAAACGGGGTTCAGCCATCGTCATCTCCTCTCGCTGCTCAAACTAAATGGCATGGTCTACTCGATCCCCAGTGCGCGGCGCACCGGTTTGAAGCTCTTGCGATATTCGGGCAACGGGCCACGCTCGGCCAGAATGGCGAGGTGCTCAGGCGTAGGGTAACCCTTGTGGCGGGCAAAACCATACTCGGGATGGCGACTGTCCAGCTCGGTCATCTCCGCATCTCGGGTCACCTTGGCGAGGATCGAGGCGGCACTGATGGCGGCCACCAGGCTATCGCCCTTGACCACGGCACGCGCCTCCATCGGCAAACTTGGGCAGCGGTTGCCATCGATAAAGACCAGTTCGGGGGTGACCTTCAATCCCGCCACAGCGCGCTGCATCGCCAGCATGGTGGCATGCAGGATGTTGAGCTCGTCGATCTCCTCCGGAGTGGCGCGACCGATGGCCCAGGCGAGCGCTTTCTCTTTGATCTCGTCAAACAGCGCCAGCCGCTTCTTCTCGGAGAGCTTCTTGGAGTCGTTGAGCCCCGCGATCGGATTGGCGGGATCGAGAATGACCGCAGCGGTGACCACGTCACCCACCAGGGGGCCACGGCCCACTTCGTCCACACCGGCAACCAGCTTGTCGTCAGGAATATCGATCATCATCTTGTAGCCTTGAATCAAAACAGGCCCCGTGGGGCCTGACAGGGGTCGACTGGCGCGGCATCACCGCTCGGAAAACGGATTAACGGGCTGTGCGGCGCAATCGACGGTCCGAAATAGCGTTATCTGCCAAGCAGATCCGCCACCGCATCGGCGGCCTGCGAGTCTGCATTGCAGCGGATCAGCTGGTGCAGCTCGGTGAAGGTGTTGACCAGCGCACTGTTGTCGTGCTCGAAGTACTTGCTCACCTCTTCCACCAGATTCTCCGGGGTGCACTCGTGCTGGATGAGTTCCGGCACCAGCATGCGCCCAGCCAGCAGGTTGGGCAGAGAGACAAATTCGGTCTTTACCAGTCGCTGGGCCAGCCAGTAGCTGAAGGGCTTGAGCTTGTAGCCCACCACCATCGGCTTTTTCACCAGCATGGCTTCGAGCGCCGCGGTGCCAGAGGCCAGCATCACCACGTCGGCAGCGATCATCGCCTCGCGGCCCTGCCCTTCCAGCAGCACCATGTCGAGACCCGGCGCTACCTCGGCCTTGATGGCCATAAACTGCTCGCGCCGTTTCTGGTTGACCAGCGGCACGATGAAGCCGAGATCCGGATAGCGCACCGTCAGGTGTTTGCACGCTTCGAGAAACAGGGGGGACATAAAGCCCACTTCTGCGGTGCGGCTGCCCGGCAGCACTGCCAGCCAGCGGCGATTGGCATCGATACCGAGATTGCGACGCACGGCAGCCTGATCCGGCACCAATGGAATATCATCCGCCATGGTGTGACCGACAAAACGGCAAGGGGCGTCGAAGCGGTCGTAAAAGGCTTTCTCGAACGGCAGGAAGGCGAGCACCATGTCGGTAGCGGCCTTGATCTTGTGAATGCGGTTCTGGCGCCAGGCCCACACAGAGGGGCTGACATAGTGAACCGTCTTGATACCGGCGCGGCGCAGTTTCAGCTCCACTCCGATATTGAAATCCGGTGCATCCACGCCGATGAAGATATCGGGCGGATTGGCAATAAAGTGGCGCAGCAGTTCGCGACGGACCTTGAGAATACGCGGCAGACGGCCCAGCACCTCGGTGATCCCCATGACGGAGAGCTCTTCCATCTCGAACAGCGCCTTGACGCCGAGGGCCTGCATCCGCGGCCCGGCGATCCCTTCGAACTGCGCATCCGGGTAGCGGGCCTGCAGCTCGCGCACCAGACCGGCAGCCAGAATGTCGCCGGAGACTTCTCCGGCGACGATACCGATACGAACCGGATCAGGCACGGATGATCCCGCGCTCGTTATCTTTGAGGAAGTCCACATAGAGCTGGACGGCCGGTTCGGCTTGCGCCATCTCGATCAGCACCGGCAGCACCTCTTCGATGGTCTTGCCGGAACGGAAGATCTCTTTGTAGGCACGCTTGACGGCAGAGATGGCCTCGGCGCTGAAACCGCGGCGACGCAGACCTTCGGAGTTGACCCCGAACGGCTTGGCGTAGTTGCCGGCGGCCATCACGTAAGGCGGCACGTCCTTGTTCAGGGCGGCGCAGCCACCGACGAAGGCGTGGGAACCGACGCGGCCGAACTGGTGAATGGCGGAGAGACCACCGAAGATCACGAAGTCACCGATCACCACGTGGCCCGCCAGGGTCGCGTTGTTGGCGAAGATGCAGTTGTCACCGATGATGCAGTCGTGGGCAACATGAACGTTGACCATGAACAGGTTGCCGCTGCCGACCTTGGTCAGGGATTGATCCTGAATGGTGCCACGGTGGAAGGTGCAGTTCTCGCGAATGACGTTGTTGTCGCCAATTTCGAGGAAGGTGCGCTCACCGGCGTACTTCTTGTCCTGGCAATCCTCACCGATGGAGGTGTGCTGGAAGATCTTGTTGCCGCGACCAATCTTGGTCGGGCCCTTGATCACCACATGGGAACCTACCCAGGTGTTGTCACCGATTTCCACCTCGGCGCCGATGACAGAAAAGGGGCCGATTTCAACCCCTTTACCGATCACGGCAGACTCATGGACGATGGCAGTATCGTGAATGATGGCAGTCTGGTCGATCACGTGTGTTAAACCTCGCGTTTGGCGCACATCAGCTCGGCGGTACAGACCACTTCACCGTCGACGGTGGCGACACCGGTGAACTTGGCAATACCGCGACGCTCTTTCAGGAACTCCACGTCGAGCACCAGTTGGTCACCGGGGCCGACCGGACGCTTGAAGCGAGCGTTGTCGATTGAGGCAAAATAGTAGAGTTCGTTGGGAGACGGCTTGCCCACCATGGTAAAGGCCAGGATACCGGTGGCCTGTGCCATCGCTTCCAGGATCAGTACGCCCGGGAACACCGGCTTGGCCGGGAAGTGCCCCTGGAAGATCGGCTCGTTGAACGAGACGTTCTTGATGGCGCGCAGGGTTTTGCGCTCATCGCTGATCTCGTAGTCGTCTACACGATCCACCATCAGAAACGGATAACGGTGGGGCAGCAGATCCATGATTTCCTGGATACCCAGGCTCTTCTTTTCAGTAGTCAAAACAGTACCCTATACCAATCGTGATTATTCTTGATCCAGCTTCTTCTCAAGCTTGCTTAACCGCTTGTGCATCTCTTCGATACGCATCACCCGGGCGGCGGTCTTGCGCCACTCTTTATTGGTTTGCAGAGGGATGCCGGAAGAGTAGACACCGGGCTCGGTAATGGGTCGCATCACCATGGCCATACCGGTGACGGTGGCCTGGTCGCAGATCTCCATATGCCCGTTAAAGACGGAAGCGCCGCCAATGATACAGTATTTGCCGACCTTGAGACTACCAGCCATCACGGTAGAGCCCGCCACGGCGGTGCCGTAACCGATCTCCACGTTGTGGGCGATCTGGCACTGGTTGTCGATGATGACGTTGTCAGCAATGCGGGTATCTTCCAGCGCACCGCGGTCAATGGTGGTACAGGCACCGATCTCGACCCGGTTGCCAATGGTCACACCGCCGAGCTGGGGGATCTTGATCCACTCGCCACGCTCGTTGGCATAACCGAAACCATCGGCGCCGATCACTGTGCCGGATTGAACCAGACAGTCGGTACCCATGGTCACATTGTGATAGAGGGTGACGTTGGCCCACAGCCGGGAGCGGGCTCCCAGCCGGGTATTTCTGCCAATAAAACAGCCCGGGCCAATGCGTACATCGTCACCCAGCACGACGCCGGATTCGATCACTGCATTGGCGCCGATGGCCACTCTCTCGCCCAGTTGCACGTCAGCCGCGATAACGGCGCTCGGATGGATATCCGTGGCCGGCTGCGGGGTGGTGTCCAGCAGTTGGGCTACCCGGGCAAAGCCCACATAGGGGTCTTTGAGCACCAGGGCATTGGTGGGACAAAATGGCAGATCCGCTTCTGTAATAAGCACGGCGGTCGCCTTGCTCTGCTCCAGATAGTGCCGGTACTTCTTATTGGACAGGAAGGTGATATCCCCCTCCCCGGCCTTTTCCAGTGTCGCTACCTTGCGGATTTCCAGGGTTCCGTCGCCATGGACCTGGGCCCCCAGTTGCTGGGCCAGCTGTGCGAGAGTGAATGCCATCAATTAGTTGCTCTTGCTTACCTGAGAAATAACCTGGCCGGAGATGTCCAGCTTGCTGGCGGCATACGGGGCGGCATTGCGCTCCAGCACCAGATCGTAACCATTGCTCTTGGCGATGGAATCGATGGCAGCCTGCACCTTGGTCAGGATCTTGTTGCGCTCTTCGGACTGACGGCGACCGTTGTCCTGCTCAAAGGCTTGACGCTTCTGGTTGAACTCCATCTGCAGCTTGGCCAGCTTCTCCTGGTTCTGCTTCTTCTGCTCGGCGCTCATGAAGGCTTCATCCTTGCGGAACTTCTCGACCAGCTTCTGGCCTTCCTGTTCCAGCTTCTGCAGCTCACGCATACGCGGCTCGAATTCACCTTTCAGCTTGGCTGCAACGGCTTCACGCTGGGGCAGCTTTTGGAAGACTTCGCCCATATCAACCACGGCGATCTTGGTCTCAGCGAAGGCAGAACCCATGCCGGCAGCCATCAGTGCAAAGCTCAAACCAGCTACTTTCAACGCTTTATTCACACTTACTCCTTGTTCCCTCATGGCGAGGGCTACCTGATTTACCCGATTATGCAAGCGGCGTTAGGACCGTCTTGTTACCTGGTGAGGCACGCATACCGCGCGTCCCATCATTGAAGACCCCCACCGCATGGGTGGGGGCGAAACTCTGCTTAGAAAGTACGACCGATGTTGAAGGAGAAGACTTCGGTGCGATCCCCTTCATATTTCTTGATCGGCTTGGCCAAGGCAAACACCAGCGGGCCCATCGGCGAGAGCCACTGCAGGGAGACACCGGCAGAGACCCGGATATTGCCCGGGTTGGAGTAGTCCTGGCTCAGATAGTTGCAATCAGAACCGGCGGCGCAAGGATATGCCCCGTTGGCAAAATCAGTGCTCCAGACGGTACCTGCGTCCATAAAGACGGTGGAACGGATCTGCGGACGATAGGTCTCGGAGACGAACGGGGTCGGGAAGACAAGCTCCAGTGAGGCGACGGCCAGAGCGTTACCGCCCACCGAGGTGTCGGAACCTTCATAGTAGCCAGTTTCACACGGCTGAGACCCCGTGCAACTGCCAGCACCCGGCTTGTTGTAGGTCTTGTAGATCGCCTTGGGACCAATGGTATTGCTCTTGAAACCACGCACCGTATCGAAACCACCGGCATAGTAGTTCTCGAAGAACGGCAGCATGGAGTCATCGCCATAGCCGTTACCGTAGGAGACACGACCCTTGCCGATCATTACCCAACTGTGATCCGCATCGAGCGGGAAGTAGTGGGCATCTTCGGCAGAGAGCTTGTAGTACTGCAGCTCCATGCCCGGTACGGTCACCTTGGCGTTGATACGCTGACGATCGCCAGAAGTCGGGAACATCCCCTTGTTCAGGGTAGAGCGGGTCCAGCCAGCGGTGACATCAACGGTCACGAAATCGAGGTTGGAACCATCCTGTGAGTAAGCATTCCAGAACTGATCCATCTGTACCGACTGGCGGTTATCATTCCACTGATCCCAGCAATAGGTATTGCCATCAGTATCCGGATTGTCCTTCAGACACTCCTGATAGTTCTGGGCATTGAATGACGGACGGCTCAGCTTGGTGCTCTCGATACCGGTACTGAAGTCGAGACGGTTGAACTCGTTGACCGGGAAGCCGCTGGAGAGACGGAAACCGATGGTTTCGTTCTCGTAATCAACGATATCGGCATCATCGGCGCGGAACTGGTTGTAGTAGACCCGACCACCCAGGCTGACACCATCCACGGTGAAGTAGGGGTCGTTGTAGCTCAGGTCAACGTTCTTGGAGTAGTCGTTGGTGCTGGCGTTGATGGAGACCTTTTTACCGGTACCCATAAAGTTGTCCTGGGAGATCCCCGCCTGCAGGCTCAGACCAGATTCGGTACCGTAACCGATACCGGCGTTGATGGAGCCTGCTGGCTGCTCCTTGACCTTGAAGTCGAGGTCAACCAGATCATCGTTGCCCGGCACCCGCTTGGTGTCCACTTCGACGCTCTCGAAGTAGCCAAGGCGGTTGAGACGGCTCTTGGACTGCTCGATGTTGTCGGAGGAGAGCCAGGTGCCCTCCATCTGGCGCATCTCACGACGCAGTACCTGATCTTCGGTAGTGGCGTTACCGCTGAAGTTGATATTGCGCACATAGACACGGGGGCCCGGCTCAACGTTGACGATCAGCTCGACTTCTTTGGTCTTGTCATTGACCTGTGGGAAGGTGACCACTTTCGGATAGGCATAACCGTAACGGCCGAGGAACTTGGAGAGCACCTCTTCGGTATGAGTCACCTGACTGGCAGAGTAAGTGCTGCCGGCAACGATCGGGATCAACCCCTTCATCTCGCCACCACGGTCGATCAGGTCACCCTTGAGCTGGACACCGGAGACCTTGTACTGATCCCCTTCCTTGATGTTGAGGGTGACATAGACCCCCTTCTTGTCGGGGGTCATGGAGACCTGGGTAGACTCCTGCTGGAAGCGGATATAGCCGCGGTCCATGTAGTAAGAGCGCAGGGTCTCGATATCACCGGCCAGTTTCTGCTTCTGATAGCGCTGATCGGCGGTGAAGTTCCACCAGGGCACTTCGTCGCGCAGGGAGAGCTGGGCAATCAGCTTCTCTTCAGGGAAAACGCTGTTGCCGACGATGTTGATCTGCTGGATCTTGGCCGCTTCCCCTTCCACGAAGGTGAACTTGAGGTCGACCCGGTTGCGCGGCAACGGGGTGACGATGGCCTTGACCTTGGCGGAATATTTACCCACGCCATAGTAGAAATCTTCCAGTCCCTTCTCGAGGGAGGTGAGCACGGTGCGATCCAGCGGATCGCCCACACGGATACCGGAGGACTCCAGACTCTGGGTCAGTTGCTCCTCTTTGATATCCTTGTTGCCGGCAAACTCGATGCTGGAGATGGTCGGACGCTCCTTGACCATCACTTGCAGCACTTGGCCGTCACGGTAAACCTTCACATCCTCGAAGTTACCCGAGGCATAGAGCTTTTTGATGGCGCTGGCCAGAGCCACGGAGTCGACGGTATCACCGACCCGGATCGGCAGGTTCAACAGTGCGGCACCCAGGGTCACCCGTTGCAGACCTTCGACCTGGATATCTTGCACCACAAAAGAGGCAGGGGCCGCCTGGACCAGGAAACTGGCACCCAGCAGGCAACTCAACACCAATGCTTTTTTAACAGCCATTTTGTTCTTATGTGTCCTTGTTGATGCTCTGGCCTCAGAGGCGAGCGAAATCATTAAACAGCGCAATGCCCATCAATAACATCAGAATGGCGGCGCCGATCCTGAAACCCACTTCCTGTATTTTCTCTGATACCGGCTTGCCGGTGACCGCTTCGATCAGGAAATAGACCAGATGGCCACCGTCGAGCACCGGCAGGGGGAACAGATTGATAATCCCCAGGTTGACGCTGATCAGCGCCAGAAAACTCAAGAAATAGACCAGACCATAGTCGGCACTGCTGCCGGCGCCCTTGGCAATGGAGATGGGGCCGCTCAGGTTGTCCAGCGACACGATGCCACCGATCAACTTGCCAATCATGTCAAAGGTGAGCGTGATCAGGCTCCAAGTCTTGTCCCCGCCATGCCACAGCGCCTGCAAAGGCCCATACTGTAACAGAATTCGATATTCATCCGGTAATGGAACCAGTTGCGGTGAGAGACCGACGAATCCAACAAGCTTGCCCTGCACCTTGCGGCTATCCGGGGTCAGGGTCACGTTGAGATCACTGTTGTTGCGCTCAACCACCACTTGCAGGGGTTCACCCGGTGCCTGCTGCACCAGCTCGACAAACTCGGCCCACGCGGTAATAGGCTGATCGCCGACCTGTTTGATACGGTCACCAACCTGCAGCCCCGCCTTTTCACTGGCACTCTTGGCCACCACGGCAGCCACGACTGGCAGCACTTTGCCACTCAGGGGGACAATTCCCAAGCTGCCGATGGGCGACTCTTTATCCGGATCGAAGGTCCAGCCGGTCAGCGACAAGGTTTTATCGGTGGCATAGCTGGTATTGGGTGCCTGCACCTTGAGAGTCACAGCATCATCACCCAGATGGCTGATAAGGGCGTAAGTGACGCTCTCCCAGTCACCGGTCTGCTCATCGCCAACCCCGACAATCTCCATCCCCGGCAGCACACCCGCCTCGGCCACGATGGATGCAGGACGCACCTCACCGATCACCGGCTTGACGCTCGGCACCCCGATGATAAACATCAGCCAGAGGGCAAACAGGGCAAAGACGAAGTTGGCCATGGGACCCGCGGCGACAATCGCCATTCGCGCCCAGACACTCTTGTGGTTGAAGGCATACTGCTCGTCACCGGGTTTGAGTTCGTCGACCCGGCCATCGAGCATCTTGACGTAACCGCCGAGCGGGATCAGCGCCAGCACATATTCGGTGCCATCTTTACCCATCCTGCGCCAGATCGCCTTGCCAAAACCGATGGAGAAGCGCTCAACCTTGACGCCACAACGACGGGCCACCCAGAAGTGACCAAACTCGTGCACTGCGACCAGCAGGCCCAGCGCAACAACAAAGGCACCGATATTCCACAACACACCGCCCATCAGCCAAGCTCCTCAATCAAAGTGTGAGCACGGGCTCTTGCCGCACCGTCCAGGGCAAACAGATCATCGAGCGAGCCGACGGCGCTGCTCTCCAGCGCCAGCATCACTGCCTCGTTGATCCGGGCAATATCCATAAAACCGATGCGCCCGGCCAGGAAGGCGGCAACCGCCTCCTCGTTGGCTCCATTGAGCGCAGTGGTCGCCGCTTGTCCCTTCTGGCAGGCATTGATGGCCAGCGCCAGACAGGGATAGCGATCATAATCAGGCCGGATAAAGCTGAACTCTCCGACACTGAAGAAATCCAAAGGTTCCACACTGGAGGGGATGCGATTGGGATAAGCCAGCGCATGGGCGATGGGGGTACACATATCCGGATTGCCAAGCTGAGCCAGCACGGAGCCATCCTTGTACTGCACCATGGAGTGGATCACCGACTGCGGGTGGATCACCACCTGAATCTGCTCGGGCGCAGCATTGAACAGCCAGCGCGCCTCGATGTACTCCAGCCCCTTGTTGATCATGGTGGCGGAGTCGACCGAAATCTTGGCCCCCATCGACCAGTTGGGATGGGCGATGGCCTGCGCCGGTGTCACCTTGGCCAGCTCGCCGATCTCGGTGTAACGGAACGGGCCGCCGGAACCAGTCAGCAAAATCTTGCTGATCCCCGCCGCCGCCAGATCGCAAAAACCGGGCTGGCGCTGCACAGCGGTCGGCAGACACTGGAAGATGGCATTGTGTTCGCTGTCGATGGGCAGCAGCTCGGCGCCATGTTCGCGCACGGCCTCCATGAAGAAAGCACCGGACATCACCAGCGCCTCCTTGTTGGCCAGCAAAATACGCTTGCCGGCACGTACCGCGGCCATGGTCGGGGCCAGACCGGCCGCCCCCACAATGGCGGCCATCACGCTATGGGCGTCGGGGTGAGCGGCAACCTCGCAAAGGGCTGCGGCACCAGACATGACCCGGGTCGCACTGCCGTGCGCTTTCAGACGGGCAGCCAGTTCACGGGCGGCATCCTCATCGACCATCACGGCAAAACGGGGGGAGAATTCGAGGCAGTCCCGCAACATGGCATCCACGTTGCGGGCGGCGGTCAACGCCAATACTTGCCAACTGCCCGGGTTATGGCGCAGCACTTTCAAGGTACTCTGACCGATGGAGCCGGAGGCTCCCAGAATAACCAGTGACTTGTGCATCAAAACTCCTGACTGAGTAGCAGATAACTGAGCAGAAACACCGGCAGGGCGGCGGTCAGGCTGTCAATCCGGTCGAGAATGCCCCCATGACCCGGCAGCAGGGTGCCGGAGTCCTTGATGCCCGCTTCGCGCTTGAACATGCTCTCGGTCAGATCACCGAGTACGGAGGCAAGCACCGCCAGCAGAGAGCAAAACAGCACGGTGATCATCTTGGCAGGAACAAATCCCATCGACCAGGTAACGCCGATGGCCAGCAGGCTGGCGGTAAAGAGGCCGCCACACATTCCTTCGATGGTTTTGCCCGGACTCACAGCCGGTGCCAGCTTGTGCTTACCGAACGCCTTGCCGAAAAAATACGCGCCAGAATCTGCCGCCCAGACCAGTCCCATCACGAACAACAGGATCCAGGCCCCCATCATGGGGTCATGGTAAAAGTTGTAACCACGGATTGCGACCAGCGACCAGAAGAAGGGAACCAGGGTCACCAGACCAAACAGCGACTTGAGCCAGATAGACTCTTTCCACAGCTTGGCGCTTTGGGGATAGCGCAGCACCAGCAGCAGGCCCAGCAGCCACCAGCTTACCGCGGTCCAGAGCACGCCCATCACCAGGGGGTGCAGATGGGGCGTCCAGAGTTGCTCTACCGGCAGCCAAAAGAGGCTGGCACCGAGCAACAGACAAAATACGATGGGCAACCATTGCTGCGGAGCAGCAGAGACAAACCCACTCCATTCGCGACTGGCCAACAAAAACACCAGCGCTGCCAACAGGGCAAAAAATTTCAATGGCAGAAAGAAGAGCGCCCCCAACACCAGGGGGATCAACATCAAAGCAGTAATAATTCGTTGTTTTAGCAAAAGAAACCTCTCTCTTGGGAGCGGGGTTTAGCCGGTCTGCTGCTCGGCGATCAATTCCCGTATCTGTTCACCCGTGCAACCGAAGCGACGCTCGCGGGCAACGAAAGAGGCAACCGCCTCACTGAACTCGGCCTCGTTGAAATCAGGCCACAATACCGGGGTAAAATAGAGCTCGGCATAGGCGAGCTGCCATAACACAAAGTTGCTGATGCGATGATCGCCACCGGTGCGGATCAACAGGTCCACGGGTGGCAGATCGGCCATGCAAACCTCGCGGGTCAACATGGATTCATCAATGTCGTCAGCGGCCAGTTCACCGGCCGCCACTGCTTTAGCCAGCTTGCGGGCCGCCTGGGCGATATCCCACTGGCCGCCATAGTTGGCCGCAATGTTCAGGGTCAACCCCTTGTTATTGGCGGTCAAGGCTTCCGCCTTGGCGATTTTGGCCTGCAACCGCTCACTAAAGCGAGCAGTATCGCCAATCACCTTGAGCCGGATCCCGTTGTTGTGCAGTTTCTGCACCTCACGACCCAGCACTGTGATGAACAGTTCCATCAAGGCACTGACCTCCCCTTCCGGGCGGCGCCAGTTCTCGCTGGAGAATGCAAACAGGGTCAATGCCTCGATCTTGGCTCGCGCAGCAAAGGTAACGGCCTCGCGCACTGACTTGACGCCCGCCTTGTGGCCATAAACCCGCATCTTGCCTCGGTTCTGGGCCCAGCGACCGTTACCATCCATGATGATGGCGACGTGACGGGGTAAAGACGAGTTGGCACAATCACCCAACGCAGCCAAAAGCGACATGTAATTCTCCCACAAAGACAAAAGCGCCGTGCAGGGGCACTACACGGCGCTCGTAATATACCTTTCAGACGGTTAGATTTCCATTAGCTCCTTCTCCTTTACGGCAAGGGCCTCATCGACCAGCTTGATGTAGGAGTCGGTCAGTTTCTGGATCTCTTCCTGGGCGCGACGATCATCGTCTTCGGAGATCTCTTTGTCCTTCAGCAGCGCTTTCAGATCGGCGTTGGCGTCACGACGGATGTTGCGCACGGCAACACGGGCGTTTTCCGCTTCGGCACGGACGATCTTGGTCAGGTCACGACGGCGCTCTTCGGTCAGCGGCGGCAGCGGCACGCGCAGGGTCTGGCCATTGCTGGACGGGTTCAGGCCCAGATCGGAGGTCAGGATCGCCTTCTCTACCGCCTGGATCATGGAGCGGTCAAAAATGGAGATGGAGAGGGTGCGAGCATCTTCTGCCACGACGTTGGCCAACTGTTTCAGCGGAGTGGCAGCACCGTAATACTCAACCTGGATGCCGTCGAGCAGGCTCGGGTGAGCGCGGCCGGTACGGATCTTGGACATTTGAGTCTTGAGCGCTTCTACGCTCTTGCCCATACGGTCCTTGGCGTCGTTTTTAATCTCGTTGATCACAGTGGTTTTCCTTTTGGCGAACGAGCCGCTACACGGCCCGTGTCTATCTTATTTACTGACGTGATGGATAGGATAAGAGCGCCAGGTGGCTCACTTTTATCTTATTTACCAACGTGGTGGATCAGAGTGCCTTCCGGTTCACCCATGACAACCCGGCGCAGGGCACCCGGTTTGTTCATGTTGAACACACGGATCGGCAGATCATGGTCACGTGCCAGGGTAAAGGCAGCAAGATCCATCACCTTGAGCTCTTTTTCAAGAACTTCATCATAACTCAGTTCATGATACAGCACGGCATCCGGATTCTTGACCGGATCTTCGTTGTATACACCATCAACCTTGGTGGCTTTGAGCACCACGTCAGCTTCGATCTCGATCCCGCGCAGGCAAGCCGCAGAATCGGTAGTGAAGAAGGGGTTGCCGGTACCGGCAGAGAAGATAACGACTTTGCCAGCACGCAGCTGGCTGATTGCCTCAGCCCAGCTGTAGGAGTCGCAGACGCCTTGCAGGGAGATGGCTGACATAAGACGGGCATTCACATAAGCACGATGCAGGGCATCACGCATGGCCAGACCGTTCATCACGGTTGCCAGCATACCCATGTGGTCGCCCACCACGCGGTTCATGCCCGCTTTGGCAAGACCGGCACCACGGAACAGGTTGCCGCCACCGATGACCAGACCGACCTGAACACCCAACTCAACCAGTTCTTTGATCTCTTGGGCCATCCGCTCCAGCACCGCCGGATCAATGCCGAAACCCTCGGATCCTTGCAGGGCTTCACCACTCAACTTCAGAAGAACACGTCTGTATGCAGGTTTGGGATTGGTACTCATGTCACTGATTCCTGGTCATATAAAGACCGCGACATAAGTCGCGGTCTGGGGAAACGGAAAAACCGGTTCGATTAGGCCTTTTGAGCGGCCGCGATTTGGGCTGCAACTTCAGCAGCGAAATCGGTCTCTTGCTTCTCGATGCCTTCGCCCACTTCGAAACGGGTGAAGGAGACAACGTCAGCGCCTTCTTTCTTCAGCAGCTCGGCAACGGTCATGGAAGGATCTTTCACGAACGGTTGACCAGTCAGGGAAACCTCACCGGTGAACTTCTTCATGCGGCCTTCAACCATCTTCTCGGCGATCTCTTTCGGCTTGCCGGAGTTGATGGCGATGTCGATCTGAATTTCGCGCTCTTTGGCAACGACTTCAGCAGACACGTCTTCAGGCTTGACGAATTGCGGGCTGTTGGCAGCAACGTGCATGGCCAGATCTTTGGCCAGCTCGGCAGAACCACCGGTCAGCTTGGTGATAACACCAATGCGGGAACCGTGAACGTAGGTACCCAGGTTGTCACCTTCAACCAGCATCACGCGACGCAGGTTCATGTTCTCACCGATCTTGGCGATCAGGTTGGTGATGGTCAGCTCGACGGATTCGCCGTTACCGAAGTCAGCGGCTTTCAGCGCGTCAACGTCAGCAATTTTCTGGGTCGCAGCGATGTCAGCGATCTTCTGGCCCATTGCCATGAAGCTGGCATCTTTGGCGACGAAGTCGGTTTCGCTGTTCAGCTCGATCATGACGGCAACGTTGCCTTCGGTGCGAGCAAAGATAACGCCTTCAGCGGCGATACGGCCAGCTTTCTTGGCGGCTTTGGCCTGACCGGATTTGCGCATGTTCTCAATTGCCAGCTCGATATCACCAGCAGCTTCTTCCAGTGCTTTTTTGCAATCCATCATGCCAGCGGCAGTGCGCTCGCGCAGTTCTTTTACCAGGGCGGCAGTAACGTTAGCCATGTCCAGTATCCTCGGTCTTGAATTGACAAGAAACAGGGGCCACAAGGGCCCCTGCTAACCAATTACATCAGCTTGGTTAATAAGGGCTTTACAGTCCTTATCAATTACTCAGCTTCAACGAAGCCATCTTGTTCGGCTTGAACAACGATGTCCTGAGCGCGAGCTTCCAGTACGGTGTCAGCAGCAGCATTCAGGTACAGCTGTACGGCACGGATAGCGTCGTCGTTACCCGGGATGACATAGTCAACGCCGTCCGGGTTGGAGTTGGTATCAACGATGGAAACTACCGGGATACCCAGGTTATTGGCTTCTTTGATAGCGATATGCTCGTGGTCGGCATCGACAACGAACAGAACGTCAGGCAGGCCGCCCATGTTCTTGATACCACCCAGGCTCTTCTCCAGCTTTTCCATTTCGCGAGTACGCATCAGCGCCTCTTTCTTGGTCAGCTTGTCGAAGGTACCGTCCTGGCTCTGGGTTTCCAGATCTTTCAGGCGCTTGATAGACTGACGAACGGTTTTCCAGTTGGTCAGCATACCGCCCAGCCAGCGGTGGTTTACATAGAACTGGTCGCAACGCTCAGCGGCTTCTTTTACGGCTTCAGACGCGGCACGCTTGGTACCAACGAACAGTACCTTGCCTTTCTTGGCAGCTACGGAGCTGATGAAGTTCATGGCATCGTCAAACATCGGAACGGTTTTTTCCAGGTTGATGATGTGAACTTTGCTGCGTGCACCGAAGATGTAGGATTTCATTTTCGGGTTCCAGTAACGAGTCTGGTGACCGAAGTGAACGCCGGCTTGCAGCATGTCGCGCATAGAAACTTTAGCCATTTTATACCTCTGTATTGGGGTTAGGCCTCCACACATCCCATATAACCGACCCGTTAAGGCACCCCGGCATATGTGTCGATGTGTGTGTGTTGTTTAAGTAAGGGTGATGAAATCGGGACGCAAGTTCCCCATTCCGGCGCGCTTTATACCATAACTTTGTTCAGGACACCACCGGCCGACACCCTAAACAGATGTAAATATGGATCCCGCCAGAGGATGCTGCGACGCCGATTTGACGTTGTGATGACAATCACACTGGAAGTACGCGGGGGTTGCGGATAAAATTTTGCCCTGATTGCAAACGCATCTATTTTTCATTACCTGTCCTGTCTGCCCTCGCAGGCCCAGTGGCAGGCCGCAAGAGAGATCCCATGTCCATTAAAATCAAGACACCGGAAGAGATTGAAAAGATGCGCGTTGCCGGCCAATTGGCCGCCGATGTGCTGGTCATGATTGCGCCCCATGTCAAAGCTGGCGTCACCACTGACGAACTGAACACCCTCTGCCACGACTATATTGTCGACGTACAACAGGCGGTTCCAGCTCCGCTCAACTACCACGGCTTCCCCAAATCCATCTGCACCTCGGTGAACGATGTGATCTGCCACGGTATCCCGAATCACAAGAAGCTGCGCGATGGCGACATCATTAATCTGGATATCACCGTTATCAAGGATGGCTACCACGGCGATACTTCTGCCATGTTCATCGTGGGCGAGACCACTCCACTGCGCCGCCAGCTCTGCAAAGTTGCGCAAGAGAGCCTCTACGCCGCCATCAAGAAGGTGCGTCCGGGTGCCTGCATTACCGAGATTGGCGCAGTGATCCAGCCCATCGTCGAGAAGGCCGGTTTCTCCGTGGTGCGTGACTATTGTGGTCACGGCATCGGTGCCGAGTTCCACGAAGAGCCGCAGATCCTGCACTACCGCAACAGTGGCAAGCTTGAGCTGAAAGCGGGCATGTGCTTCACCATCGAGCCCATGGTCAACAGCAAGAAGTATCACTGCAAGGTCAATCCGAAGGATGGCTGGACCGTGACCACCAAGGATGGCGGCGACTCCGCCCAGTGGGAACACACCCTGCTGGTGACCGAGGATGGCTGCGAGGTGCTCACCCTGCGCCCCGATGACACTATCGACCGCTTCATCAAACACAGCTAACATCGAACCCCGGCCCTGAACTTCCAAAGCGCCGGGGTTTTTACTTCTGTTTCAGCCGTTTGCCTGCCACTTGCGTGTGAGATGCCATGGACGCCAGCCTGCTTTCCCCCCATTTGTTACCCGATGACCAGCTCACTCGCGACAACTGCAAAGAGTACCTGAGCCGCTTTCTCGGCTGGCTGCACGCCCGTTTTGATGCCGGCGACAACATCATCGAGCTGGTCGCCACCCGCTCCGAGTATATGGATCAGCTGCTCTGCCGGCTGTGGCAGAAGTTCGGCTTTGACAAGAGCGATTTGACCCTGATCGCGGTAGGGGGCTATGGCCGTGGCGAGCTGCACCCCCACTCCGACATCGACCTGCTGATCCTCTATGATGGCGACGAACTGGACGAGGTGTTGGGACTGCGCATCGGCGAGTTCATCACCTTGCTGTGGGATCTCAAGCTGGAGGTGGGTCAGGCGGTGCGCAACGTGGCGGAGTGCCTCGAGCAGGGGCGCGCCGATATTACGGTAGCAACCAACCTCATCGAGGCCCGCTACATCACAGGTCGCCAAGAGGGCTTCCAGCAGCTCAAGGAGGCCACCGGCCCCCAGTACTTCTGGCCGAGCGAAGCCTTCTTTCGCGCCAAGCGCCAGGAGCAGGCGGAGCGTCATCAGCAGTTTCTCGGCACAGCCTACAAGCTGGAGCCGGATCTCAAGAGCAATCCGGGCGGCCTGCGGGATATTCAAACCCTCGCCTGGGTCGCCCGCCGCCACTTCGGCGCCACTACCTTGTTCGAGATGACCAGCCACGGCTTTCTCAACCGCGCCGAGTATCGTGAGCTGCTCGACTGCCAGAATTTTCTCTGGAAGGTGCGCTTTGCCCTGCATATGGCAATCAACAAGGGAGATAACCGCCTACTGTTCGATCGCCAGCGCACTGTAGCCCAAATGTTGGGGTTCGAGGGGGAAGGCAACACTCCGGTCGAGCAGATGATGAAGCGCTTCTACCAGACGGTGCGGCGGGTCTCCGAACTCAACGAGATGCTGCTGCAGCTGTTTGACGAGGCGATCCTCGGCAACACCGCCATGGATGTGCGCCGCCTCTCCGACGAGTTCCAGCTCCGTGGCCGCCTCATCGATGCGGTGGATGCGGAGCTGTTTAGCCGTGAACCGGCCGCTATCCTGCGCCTCTTCTATCAGATGGCCCAGCATCCCGAGATTGCGGGCATCCACTCGGCCACCTTGCGCCAGCTGCGCGAGGCTCGCCGCAAACTGAACTGCTGGTTGCAGGACTTGCCTGACTGCCGTCGCCTCTTTATGGCGCTGCTGCGCCACCCCAACGGCATCGGCCTGCCGCTCACCCTGATGCACAAGTACGGCATTCTGGCGGCCTATCTGCCCCAGTGGAACCTGATCGTCGGCCAGATGCAGTTCGATATGTTCCACGCCTACACGGTGGATGAGCACACCCACAGGCTGCTCAAGAACATTCATCAGTTTCCCAATCCGACCAGTCGCCAGAGCCACCCGCTCTGCCACGAGGTGTTCACCCGGCTGCGCAAACCAGAGCTGCTCAGCATCGCCGCCCTGTTCCACGACATCGCCAAGGGACGGCGCGGCGATCACTCGGAACTCGGCGCCGTCGATGCGCTGGAGTTCTGCCAGCTGCACGGCCTCGATCGCTACGAGAGTCGACTGGTCGCCTGGCTGGTGCGCCACCATCTGCTGATGTCGGTCACAGCCCAGCGCCGCGATATCTACGATCCCGACGTGGTCACCGACTTTGCCCAGAAGGTGCGCGACGAGCAGCATCTCGACCTGCTCTACTGCCTCACCGTGGCCGATATCTGCGCCACCAACGATACCCTGTGGAACGACTGGAAGGGCACCCTGCTGCGCGAGCTCTACTTCGCCACCCAGAAGGCGCTGCGCCAGGGGCTGGAGAATCCGCCCGACATGCGGCTGCGCATTCGCGAGAACCAGCGTCAGGCCAAGCAACTGCTGGCGCAACGGGATGTATCGGAAGAGGCGATCAACCAGCTCTGGGCCGATTTCAAGGCCGACTACTTCCTGCGTCACAGCCCGGAACAGATCGCCTGGCACTGCCGCCACATCATCGAGCATGGCGACAACCCGGCACCGCTGGTGATCATCGGCAAACACCCGACCCGTGGTGGCAGCGAGGTGTTTATCTACTGCCGCGATACCCCGAATCTGTTTGCCACCGTCGCCTCGGCGCTGGATCAGAAGAACCTCAACATTCACGACGCCCAGATCATGAACTCGCGCAGTAACTATGTGCTCGATACCTTCGTGGTACTGGAGCCGAGCGGCGAACCCATCAGCCCCAACCGCACCGCCACCATCAAGAAAGCGCTGGAGAAGGCGCTGCAGGAGCCGGGCAAGCTGGTGCTGCGCAACAAGCCGCTGTCGCGGCGCCACCGCCAGTTCAGCGTGCCGACCCGGGTGGTCTTCCTGCCCCGCTCTTCGCCCACTAAAGGGGAGAGCCGTCATACCCTGATGGAGCTGACGGCCCTCGATACCCCCGGCCTGCTGGCGCGGATCGGTGCCGTTTTCCAGCAGTGCGGGCTGTCGCTGCACGCCGCCAAAATTGCCACTTTCGGTGAGAGGGTCGAGGACTTTTTCAGCCTGACCAGCCTCGATGGCGAGCCATTGACCGCCGAGCAGCAAAAACAGCTGGAAGAGCGACTGGTACACCAGCTCAATCCCCAGCAGTCGGTACTGGATTAAGCGAAGAGTGATTCGAAAGAGGCTGATTGTCGGGCGTTTTTTGCCATGCCAAACAACTGGTTGGCGCACACCGGATGAAGAAATGGCCGCTGGCCGGAAGAATTCCGGTCAACCCCTTAAAAACAGTCGGAAAAGTGTGATACAACAAACAGAATTTTTTAAAGGAAACCTGTCATGACCGAGTTGCAACAGATCATTGAAGCGGCCTTCGAGCGCCGCGACACCATTACTCCGGGCTCCGTGGATAGCGCCACCAAGTCCGCCATCCTGCAAGCCATCGACCTGCTGGACTCTGGCAAGGCACGGGTTGCCGAGAAGATTGCCGGTAAGTGGGTTGTCCATCAGTGGTTGAAGAAAGCGGTACTGCTCTACTTCCGCATCAACGACAACGGCATCATCAAGGGCGACGATGCCCAGTACTACGACAAGGTTCCCCTCAAGTTCTCCAACTACACCGCCGAGCAGTTCAAGGAAGCGGGTGTGCGCGTGGTGCCGCCGGCAACGGCCCGCAAAGGCTCTTTTATCGCCCCTAATACAGTGCTGATGCCCTCCTATGTCAACATCGGCGCCTTTGTTGACGAAGGTACCATGGTCGATACCTGGGCTACTGTCGGCTCTTGCGCCCAGATCGGTAAGAACGTCCACCTCTCCGGCGGCGTCGGCATCGGCGGCGTACTGGAACCGCTGCAGGCCAACCCGACCATCATCGAAGACAACTGCTTTATCGGTGCCCGCTCCGAAGTGGTTGAAGGGGTCATCGTCGAGGAAGGTTCCGTCATCTCCATGGGCGTCTTCATCGGCCAGTCCACCCGCATCTATGACCGTGAAACCGGCGAAATCCACTACGGCCGCGTACCGGCTGGCTCTGTAGTAGTCTCCGGCTCCCTGCCCTCCAAGTGCGGCAAGTACAGCCTCTACGCGGCGGTGATCGTCAAAAAGGTCGATGCCAAAACCCGTGCCAAAGTCGGCATCAACGCCCTGCTGCGCTCCATCGACGAGTAATCAGCATTGCGGTGATGAAAGGGCGCCTTATGGTGCCCTTTTCATTTTGGCGCCCCTGTCACAGGCAAGCCATGAGGCATCGGTTAAGATGGATGGGACAGGATCGTTTCAAACCGAGGAAGCCTGATGTACGAGAATCTGAAGAGCCTGGGGATCCAGGATCCCGCCTCCGTCGACAGCTACACCCTGCGCCAGGAGGCCAACCACGACATCCTCAAGATCTACTTCAAGAAGCAGAAGGGCGAGTTCTTCGCCAAGAGTGTCAAATTCAAATACCCGCGCCAGCGCAAAACCATGCTGGTTGACTCGGGCACCCATGAGTACAAGGATGTCACCGAGATCAATGCCAACCTCAAATATGTGGTGGATGAGCTGGACAACCTGACCCAGGGCGTCCATCAGCAAGCCGACCCTGACATCAAGCAGAAGATCCTGCGCGACCTGCGCCATCTGGAAAAAGTGGTGCAGAACAAGATCAGCGAAATCGAGCGGGATCTGGAGAAACTCTAATCCCCTCGACTCGACAAAAGAGCGCCCAGGTGGCGCTCTTTTTATTGGCTGATTACTGGATGACTTTATCTGGCTATAAGGTTGATCTGGTGATGGTGTGCGATAAGGCGAGCGAGGCACAACGCCGACAGAGGGTATCCCGTTACACATCGCATCTTGGGCAACGAGACTCCTGCCGAGATCGATCTACAGCGACTCGCACGCTCCATAACCACAAATAGCAAGAGGGAGGCTTTCGCCTCCCTCTTCAAACACGCTGATATTCAGGCAACAGAATTAGTTGCTCTTCATCCAGATGTCCATGTCGGTTTTCAGGTTGTCGGACTTGGTACCGAAGATGGCTTGAACGCCGGAACCAGCCACTACCACACCGGCAGCACCCAGCTTCTTCAGACCAGCCTGGTCAACCTTGGCAACATCTTTCACGCCAACACGCAGACGAGTGATGCAGGCATCCAGAGAAGCGATGTTCTCTTTACCACCGAAGGCGGCAACCAGAGCAGCAGACATCTCGTCTTTGCCTTGGCCAACGGCCTCTTCAGCAGTCTCGTCTTCACGACCCGGGGTTTTCAGGTTCATGGCACGGATAACGAAGCTGAATACGACGTAGTAGATGGCCGCGTAAACCAGACCCAGACCTACCAGCAGCAGCATGTTGTCAGCACGCGGAGATTGCACCACGAAGTCGATGAAGCCGTTGGAGAAGGTGTGACCGTGTACGATACCCAGAGAGTTGGTCAGCACATAAGCCAGACCAGCCAGTACAGCGTGAATGGCGTACAGAACCGGAGCGATGAACAGGAAGGAGAATTCAATCGGCTCGGTGATACCGGTCAGGAAAGAGGTCAGGGCAGCAGAGGCCATGATACCAACGATCTTGGCGCGGTTTTCCGGCTTGGCAGCGTGAGCGATGGCGAACGCAGCAGCAGGCAGACCGAACATTTTGAACAGATAGCCACCAGCCAGCTGACCAAAGCCGTTACCGGCAGCGCGGGACGCGTCATCAGCAGTCAGGAAGCAGGTCATGATACCGTGAACAGTTTCACCGGCACCGTTAACGCAAGTACCAGCCTGATAGAAGAACGGTACGTTCCAGATGTGGTGCAGACCGAACGGGATCAGGGAGCGCTCAACCACGCCGTAGATACCGAAGGCCAGTACCGGGTTCTGGTTGGCAGCCCAGTCAGAGAAGGCACCGATAGCGCCACCAACTGGCGGCCAAATCACGGACAGGATCACACCCAGACCGATGGAGAGGAAACCGGTGATGATGGGTACGGCACGTTTGCCCGCGAAGAAACCCAGGTACTCTGGCAGCTGGATCTTGTAGAAACGGTTGAACGCCCAGGCAGCGATACCACCGGCCAGGATACCCCCCAGCACGCCGGTTTCGATGGTTTCAACACCCATCACAGGTGCCATGACCTTCAGGGTTGCGACCATGATGCCGTAGCCAACGATAGCTGACAGACCGGATACACCGTCGTTATTGGTAAAGCCCAGAGCAACACCCACTGCAAACAGCAGGGCCATCTGGCCAAATACGGAACCACCGGCTTGCTCCATCAATTGGGAGACAATTTCCGGCATCCAGCTGAAGTGGGCAGCCCCCACCCCCAGCAGAATACCTGCGACTGGCAAGACTGATACTGGCAGCATCAGCGCCTTACCAACCTTTTGCAGATTAGAGAAAGCATTTTTGAACATTGTGTGCGCTCCTGAATGGATTGTCGTCCCTGAACGATCTATCTGGATGAAATAAGGACTGATTCATTCAGATATCTTCGAGTCGGGCTTGTTTATTTTGACCATCAGAATATAACCCAGCGGGTCAAAAATTGCTGCTTTCGAAGGCGGGGGAATATTGAATTTGGAGGGAAGATCACAACTTGTTTAGCGGCTAAAAAACGCATCTAATACAAGTTAATAATCTGCATTGTCACTCTATTACAAAGACATATAAATAGCAGTTTCACTTTGTATTTTAATAATGCCATTTACATCAAAAAGCAACTCACTGTAACCAAATGTAACGGCGTGATTTTTATTTATTACAGTCTACCGATTAAAAAGGCCTCCAACAAGGGAGGCCTCAATAAATATATCTGACCAACAAAGAGTCGTATTATTCTATTTTTGCGAGCGCTTGACCGCATCAATAAACACGCTTTTTGCCTTGGTTGAACCGGCCCGTTCAGCCTCGTTCACCAGCTTCATCGCCTTGTCGATATCCCCCGCCTTGACCGCTTTTTCGATCTGGCTCTGGTAGAAGGCTTCTGTTTCACTCAGCATGGCAGGAGCAGGTTTGGCTGCGACCGCAGCTGTTGCAGTTGTGGTAACGGCTGCGGTAGTCGCTATCGCTGCAACCTGCTGACCCTGGCTCATGGCCACCTTGTCGGCATATTCGGGTTTGAATACCGCTTCAAGACCACTTCCACGGGCCATATCTTTGACTTTGATCTGCACCAAACCCCACGGGGAGTGCGGGATCACCGGATCCTTGATATCAGGCTCAACGGTACCATTAGCGCGAGCAAATGCTTTTGATGGATGCAGGATTGTTGTGCTGCCAGAGAGCTTATCCGCGGGCGCATAAACGATCATGTATGTTTCGCTGGCCGGGTTGCCAGGCATGCTGCGGTCAACAAAAACACGTCCTTCGATACGGTCGTTATCGAGCAAGTGAGCAGGCTGATAGCTGAATACTGACTCACCCAGGACCCGAGTCACCTTGAACTCGGCATCCAGCATAATGACCTTGGGCACCATCACGGTTTTACTCACCTGTGATGCCAGGTTGATCGCCAGATTGCCGGTGTTGGTCGGCAAGCGATAAGCAGCAAAGTAACTCATCCCCTCATCAAACTGAAAAGTGGGTTGCTTGCCATCAATGGCCAGCAAGGTCTCACCTTCAGGCAAGGGGGCATAACTGAAATCTTTAAACGCCACACAGCAGCTTGAGGCTTTGGCCAACGCTTGCTTGGCTTGATCTGCATCGCTCAAGATCGAGCCATGTTCTTCAAGAGGAACAACCATGTTTCCGGCACAACCGGTTAATAGCGCAGTGATTACGGCTGCAATAGACATCTTTACCCGTTTCATTTTTCTTATCTCCATAATCCGGTGGCCGTGATCCGGCGAAACAAAACTGCCCCCATAAGGGGGCAGTCACTAACTTAACTTAAACTTTTGCTTACCACCAAGCTTCTGCTTGAACACCAAATTGGTAGGTGTCTTTGGAGGTATTGCCTTCGAAGACTTTCTTGTCTTCGTCGTTAGCCAGATAGGAGGCGAACACACGGATTTCCGGACGGGCCCAGAAGCTGGAACCGGCAGACCAAGCTTGTGCCAGGGTCAGCTTGTAGCCAGCATCTTTGTCTTCGCTACCATTGGTAGACTTGTTGTTGTCCTTGAAGTAGCCGCCTTCAAAGATGGTCTTGTTGAAGTCATCCCACTTGTACATCGGGCGGATAACAGCGGACATGGTTTCGTACTTGTCGTTGCCGTCCCACATTTCGTTGCCTACACCGTAAACCAGCTGGTGACCCATCTCCCAGGAGTTGCCCATCGGAACAACGCCCCAGTTGATGATACGGAAACCATCAGCACCGTCTTTGGCTTCAGCGCCGTACCAGGAACCATCGCCATAGAAAGCCATGGTCTTGGAGTAACCTTCGGTACCGTATTGCAGCACGGTTTTGTTGAAACCACCGAGGATGCCTGCGGTCAGTTCAGCAGTCAGCATAACGCCGTCTTTCGGGTCTTTTTTCAGTGCTTTCTGATCATTGGTCTCATTGACCAGAGCGTAATCCACGCCCAGCTCCAGAGAAGCATCGGTCCACAGCGGGATGCCGGCATAACGCAGATCCAGAGTATTGACGTTCAGGTCTTCATTCTTGGTGTAAGTAGGCTCTTCGATGTAATTACCGGTCGGATTACCATTGGCATCCAAAACGGGTTTCTTAGTTACACCTGTTTTGGTGTATTGGCCAAACACATCGGCAGCGCTGCGATCGTTGCGTACCCATGCGAAAGAGACTTTACCCGGACCAGCCTGGATGCCTTCGATACCAGCACCAGCACCGGAGATGTTCCAGTAGTAGAAGTCGGAGATATGGATGTCATGGCGTTGATAGTAACGCTTACCAGCCCACAGGGTTGCTTCAGGAGCAAAGTTCAGCAAGCCTTTGGCTTGTACGTTGAACTGACGCAGAGCGAAGTCAGAATCACCATTGCACTGCTTGGCATCGAAGTTACAAACAGTACCGGTACCTTCCCAGTCGTTTGAACCGTTGGAAGCCATGGCAAACATGGAATCAACATAGAAAGTCTTGCCATCTTTGTTGAATACTTCCTGACCCAGTTGCACTTCACCGTAGGTATCATTTTCGTTACCCAGACGGCCAACTTTATTGACGTTGTATTTAACCATGTCGCCGTCGCCGGAAACACCGACGCCGGAACGGAAGTAACCGTGGAAATCTACGGCAAAGGCGGCTTGGGAAGCCAGGGCGGCAGTAACAGCTGCTGCAATCGGGAGCCACTTCATTTTCATTGTCATATTCCTTATTTCCCGCAGTGAGGAGTGTGATCCTGAATATTCAACTTCTTATCACCATGTAATCCTGTTGGTGATAACCGAGGTTGATTATAGGGAGCGTATTTCACGACAAATATGAAGCGACTCACAAAATGGCGACAAATCGCTCGGCAAACGATAGCCACAACACCTGCCAGCAAAAAAACGGCCAACAAGGCAACAGTTAACCAATAAAACCGCAAAACAAGCAACCACACCAAACCTGAAAGCGTTACCAGTAATTAATTCGCGACTGAACCAAAGTCGTTATTTTACGATCGAATGACAAAAACATGACTGAGATCGCTTTCAAGATTGAACTTTTATTTGGAGAACGGGTCTGCGGTGCGCTTGAAACCATTACGCCGATGGAATGCCAAAAGGGGAAAATATCCCTCCGCCACTATCGACAATAAGAGTGGGAAATATGCTTGCTGAGTGAGATGACATTTGTGCAAATAACAATCCCCTGCCGGTTAAGGATCAGGGGATTGATATGGCTCTTTTTCAGAGAATATTCAGGGCTGAATATCCCACTTTTTCAGCCAGCTGAGTGCCACCTGTTCGGGTTCATCGTGCACGGTAGCATCTAGCTCCAGCGGGGGAATCACTCGCGTGGCGCCCAGCTCTTGCAGCAATCCGTCCAGCCGACGGCCCGCGCCACAAAAATGGTCATAGCTGCTGTCGCCCATGGCAATCAGGGCATACCGCAGCCCCTTGAGCCAGGGCGCCTTGTCAGCCAGCTCGCTGGCAAAGGGCTGCAGATTGGGAGGAATGTCCCCCTGTCCTGTAGTGGCACTTACCAGCAATAAAAAACGGCCGGGGTCGATGTCCGCCAGCCGAGCTTCTTCGTGCAGAGAACAGTGATGCTCCTTGCGTTCCAGCTCATCTGCCAAGGTCTCGGCCACCAGCATGGCTGCGCCGTAGACAGTTCCTACCACGATATCGATCTGCGCCATTCTCCTCTCCCTGCTTGAGTCACTCTTTTGAGCAACTCTATCAGCAAGCTGGCGTCAGATGCCACCGGTTCAAGGCTGAGGATCAGGCGCTTAGTAGTCGCTCTCGCTGGCGGGCCAGCCCAGCTCGGCAAACAGGCGCAACACATCCTGACCGAGCGGCGCCTGGATCCGCATCGGCACCTTGAGCACCGGATGGGTAAAGCTCAGGGTGCGGGCCACCAGCAGCAGCCGTTCGCAGCCGAAGTGCTCGCGAAAAAAACGGTTGTGGCGCCCATCCCCGTGGGTGGTATCGCCCACAATAGGATGGAACAGATGATCCATATGGCGGCGCAACTGATGCTTGCGGCCGGTCTTCGGGAACAATCTGACCAGACTGTAGCGACTGGTAGGGTGCTTCTTGGAGACCGCGTGGGGCAGCTCGACCTTATGCAGGCGCCGGAAGGTGGTGACGGCATCCTGCGCCGGGCGATCCGGGTTGCTCATGGCATCGGCAATCTTGTCCAGCTGCTCCTTGAGGGGATAGTCGATCACCCCCTGCTCGGGCGCCCAGCCACGCACCAATGCCAGATACTCCTTGTGCACCTGACGTTGGGTAAAGGCTTCGGTCAGTGCGCGGGCAATCACCGGATCGAGCGCAAACAGCAGCACACCGGAGGTGGGTCGGTCGAGGCGATGCACCGGATAGACATGGCGACCACCGATGAGATCCCGGGTCATCTGCATGGCAAAACGGGTCTCGCCCTTGTCGAGCCAGCTGCGGTGCACCAGCAGACCGGACGGCTTGTTGACCGCCACCAGCCACTCATCCTGATAGAGCAGGGTCAGCTTCAGGTCACTCTCTTCTCGGGTTTGCGCTGGCATCATTGTTCGATCACTTTGCCGGAAAGCAGCAGATCGAAGCGGGCGATCAGGCGCAGCAGCGCTTCTGCTTCGGCCAGATCTTCTTTGTAGACTTCGCTGGCCATGGGATAGAGGGAGACGCTGGTGGGCAGCGGAGCCTGCAACATCACCAACTGCTCCATGCGCGGGATCAGCACGAACTGCAGCCACTGATCAAAGCTCAGGGTATCGACACAAAAAGGCAGGGTGCTTGCCAGGGCTTCGTCACCGGGATGGTCAGCTTGCCAGCGCTCAAGGCGCTGCAACTCGGCGGTGAGTTCCCCCAACAGGCCAGCTACCAGCAAATATTGATTCATCTCGCTCTCTTCCTCATAACCACAGATTGATCCGCTGACCCGACAGGGTCAGCCAGGATGCCGATACATTCGGTCGCGCAGCACCGGCGATTAAGCCTGCTCGTCGACATACACGGCAGCCAGCGCGGCCTGCCGACTTTAAAAAAGGGCGATACTATACACCTCCCCCCGCATGGCTGCCATGTTGATATCTGCCGCAACGCGCGTCTGCTGCCACTGGCTATCCTCGGCAAGGGCCTTATAATCGGCCCGCATCACCATTAGCCGGATCTCACCATGTCTGTGACGCCTACTGCCATCAATACCTTGACCGAATTTCTGACTCAGGCTGGCACCCAGTTCCAGCTGTTTGACATGGGCCGCCAGGTGCGGCCACTGGCAAGCGATACCTTTGTCCGCATCGAACAGCAGCAGGAGCCCTACCCCTGGCCGCTGCAGCAGCACGCCTGGCTGGGTGTGCACTTCTTCCAGCCGAGCGAGTCTCGCCACTACCTCTGGTTCCTCAAGTTTGCCCTCGATGAGCGCGGCCTGCTGATGTCAAATGGCCCCAAGCTGTTCATGGATCAGGTGGTGGAGACCCTGGGCTACAAGCTCACCGGCGATCTGGATGAAGAGAAAGCCCAGCGCTTGGCCGACAATCCCTACACCTTCCGCCCGGCGGAGTCCAAGATGGCCAGTCTGCATGCCAAGCTGGCGCGACAACTGGAGCAGGCCCCTTCTGCCTATTACGATGCCCTCTGCCACTATCTGGCCGCCCCCAACGACACCGGTTGGCAGACGCTGGGGCTGCAGGGCTTTGCCGACCTTGCGGAGCGGCTGCATGATGAGCGCAATCTGGCGCTGATCTGCAAGGCGCTGCCCAAACTGCCGCAAGAGCCGCTCTATGCCCTCTGCCAGAGCCTTGAAAACGCCCCGCTGCCGCCAGCAGTACAAGGCGCCCTGCTTGAGCGGATCGGCAAGGAGCAGGAGTGCGCCGCCCCCAACCCTGAGACCCTAGCCTACCTCTGCCGCGCCATGGCCTCCTGCCCCGGCAGCACTTTGCGCACCAACAAGCTGCTGACCCTGCTGCAAACCCAGCCGAGCCCTGCGCTGCTGCTCGCCATCGCCGGCCGGCTCTGGCCCGATCTGAAAGATGCCAATCTGCTCAGCCACTATCTGGAACAGCTGGCACTGCAACCGACCCAGTTCTTCAATCAGGTTTTTGCCGAGTTGGTCACTTTACCGGCCCTTCGCAATGATATGCTGGCCAGACTACGTGACCCCGACCGCAGCGATGCGCTGGGCAAGGCCATCGGCCGTCTGTTTGCCTCGGCCTGATCCCTCGCCTCCCCCTCACGCCACGAGGCAACACGGCGGGAAATAGAAAAGGAGATCGGGAGTGCCGAGCAGGACTCCCGGTTATCGACATCACGATAAGGAAGCCCGCCTATGGGAGAGATGCTCGGAATTTTGTTGCTGATTGCCGTAGCCGGCCTGTTCTGGCTGCAACGCCAACAGGCAGAAGTGGCCTGGCAATACATGCGCCGCTACTGCCAACACCATGATCTGCAACTGCTGTCGCTGGCTCGCCATCGGCGGGAGCTGGCGCATAATCCCCTGCGGCTGCTGACTCACTATCAGTTTGAATTCTCCAGCGATGGCGAGAGCCACTATCAGGGCACCCTCAAGATGCAGGGACTGCACATCGTGGGCGTCGATCTGCCCCCCCATCGCATCCCCTCTGCCTGATCCCCAATCTCGTCTCTGCACCCGGTTGCTGTGCCTGTCTATAATCTCAGGGATTAAACAAAGGGAGAGACGAGATGGAACCCCTTGTCCATGATCTGCCAGCCCTGTTTGCCCAGCTCGGGATGGCCAACGACGAGCTGAGCCTGCACCGCTTTGTGCACGACCATCACCTCGACAATGAGACCCTGCTGCCGGAGGCCGGTTTCTGGAACGCCGCCCAGGCCAGCTTTCTGCGCGACGCCCTGTGGAACGATTCCGACTGGTGCGAAGCGATCGACCAGCTCGATGTGATGTTGCGCCAGCCCCGCTAAGCCGCCCGCCCCTTTCCTCCCCTGATGGCTTTGGTTAAGATCCCGCCCCGATATCGATCCCTCCTTCTCACCCAGAGCATGCTTATGTCCGCCCACGAGATCATCCGAATTGCCAACGAGCTGGCCGCCAAGGGCCTGACACCCACCACCGCCATGATCAAGGCCCGCCTTACCCAGCCCGTGCCGATGGCAGAGCTGCTGAAAGTGCTGAGCCAGTGGAAGCAGCAGCCCGTCGCGACCGCCGAGAGCGAGATCCTGCCAGAGGCAGTGCCCCAGCCTGCACCGGAGCTCACCTTGCAACAACTCGCCGAACAGCTCGCACGCATCGAACAGAAGGTGGATCGCCTGACCGACCTGCTCCTCCAGCAGGGGCAAGGCTGAACCATGTATATCGTCGAACTCTGCTTTGAGTGCTACCGCGATACCTCCCTTGGCGAAGCCGAGCGGGCTATCGTCAACTACCTCGACATGCTGCGTTATCAGGGCCAGATCCTCGGGCGGGAGTTCCCCACCAGCATGCACGACGGCTATTTCGTCAGTCGGGTGGTCTGCCCGGAGCAGGATAGTTTGCATCCGGACAACCAGAGCGATCAGGTCAAGCTGGCCGAACAGCAGCTCAATCAGGCCGGACTGCTGGCGCCCAAACTCCAGCTGCAGGGGGCAGATTTACTCTCTGACAGCACCGACCCTTGCGGCGAGCAGGGCGAGCGGCCGAGCTGGATGCTGCTCTATACCAGCTTTTTGCATACCTGCTCGCCGCTGCGCTGTGGCGACCACTTCGCCCCCATTCCGCTCTACCAGCTGCCCGCAGTCGCCAACGGAGATCAGAAGCAGATCATCAAGTGGCAGGAGGATTGGGAGGCGTGCGATCAGCTGCAGATGAACGGCTCCATCGCCGAACATGCGGCGCTGCACGAAATCGGCGAAGTGGGCAGCCGGCTCTACCGGCGCGGCAGCGATCTGGCCAAACGGCTGGAAGTGCTGAGCGGCATCCCTACCTACTACTACCTCTACCGGGTGGGCGGGCTGAGCGCGGCCGAGGAGAAGGCGCGCCCCTGCCCCAGCTGTGGCGGTGAGTGGGCGCTGGCAGAGCCACTGCACGAGATCTTCGACTTCAAGTGCGACAGCTGTCGCTTGGTCTCCAACCTCTCCTGGGATTTCAAGGATTAAGCGCGTTCCCTGTACGCGATGCCATAAAAAAGAGCCTTGCCGCATGGCAAGGCGCTTTTTGTTTCGATATCTGTTCCGCCAAGCGATGGTGGCTCGGACAGACGCTATTGCGGCAACGTCTCCAACCGTTCAAGAAACGCCGGCAAGGAGGGAGCCAGCGTCAGACGGCGGCCTGAATCGAGCCACTCCAGCCACACCTGACCACTCTCGTTATCCAGCGAGATGAGCGTCATCTCGTTGCGGGTGGTGGCAATAAAGATGGAGGGGGTTCGTTTTAACTTGCGCAGCATCAGCAGGTGGCCGATGAGGTTCTCCCTGAGCAGGTCGAGATCCGCCTCGTTCCACGGCAGGATCAGTTCAAGGTGCAGCCCCTTGAAGAGGCAGGGGATGGGGCGGCTGAACCAGTGCCCGAACAGGGCAATGGCGCAGGGATGAATCGTCAGCTCAAGGGCATCGGCCATGGCCGTAAAATCGGCGGGTTCGGGGCGCTGGTGAGGGCGCCAGGCCACCCGACCATCGGCGGGCTCACCAAGCTGGCAGGGGGAACGCCAGTCCGCCTCCCACTCGCACAGGGGCAGGCCTCGTCTGGCCTCGCCATCCCGTTGCCAGCGGGCAAAAAAGTGCTCCAGGGCAGACAAAACTTGATCCGACATCGAAAATCCCCACAATTGCTGGCAAAGTCCGCTATTGCACCACCAAACCCGGTAACAGACAAGGTTGCCAGCCGACCTAGTGACCCGAGAAACAGAATCCGGGATACAGAGAGGCCAACGCCCAAGCCAAGCGGCTGCAACCATCCGGCCCTGCAATGGCCCGTTTCATTCCACTCATCATGAGCACATTACGTGAGCAACCCTGTGAGCAAACAAGATAGATACGCCGGAGCCAGCGCCCTGACCGGCCTGAGCCTGGGCCAGCAATCCGATTACATCAGCCAGTACACCCCCTCCCTGCTGCAGCCGGTTCCCCGCAGCCTGAACCGGGATGATCTCCAGCTGGGCGATGACCTGCCCTTCACCGGTTGCGATGTCTGGACCCTCTATGAGCTCTCCTGGCTCAACGCCAAGGGCAAACCGATGGTGGCGGTGGGTGAAGTGACCATCCCGGCCACCAGTCCGAATCTGATCGAATCCAAATCCTTCAAGCTCTACCTCAACTCCTTCAACCAGACCCGTTGCGACTCTATCGAGACAGTCGCCGCCATGCTGACCAAGGATCTGAGTGCCTGTGCGGGCGAGACCGTCAAAGTGACCCTGTTCCCCCTCGACAAGGCGCCGCACCAGATTGCCCAGCTGCCCGGCGAGTGCATCGACGAGCAGGATATCGAGGTAGACAATTACGAGTTTGATGCGTCCCTGCTGCAAGGTGCAGCCGGTAGCGATCAGGTAGAAGAGACCCTGCACAGCCACCTGCTCAAATCCAACTGTCTGGTGACCAGCCAGCCCGACTGGGGCTCTGTGGTGATCCGCTACAAGGGGCCGAAACTCGATCGGGAGAAGCTGCTGCGCTATCTCATCTCGTTTCGCCAGCACAACGAGTTCCACGAGCAGTGCATCGAGCGGATCTTTATCGACCTCAAGCACTATTGCCAGCCTGAGCAGTTGACCGTCTATGCCCGCTATACCCGCCGCGGCGGCCTCGACATCAACCCGTTCCGCTCCGATTTCGAAGCCGTGCCCGCCAACCTGCGTCTGATCCGCCAATAAAGTCGAGCTGCGACAGAGAGGGCAGGTACGCTGCCCTCCATGACTGGCAAAAGGCTTCAATTGATGCTTTACGCAGCAGGGATAAGGGGGCTGGATAATAAAATCCAGACGAAACCCACTTGCCGGCCACCAGCAAACCACAGTAAACGCTGGACTCGCAGGGGGGGGCTTGGATAACATGCCAACACCTCTGCGCCGTCCTTAATCCAATGAATCAACTGTTTTTTCTGGCCATGATGATGTCCTCCCTGTCAGCTCCGAATCTGGATCTGGACAAGGAGCAACTCTCTATCGATCTGCAACAAGCGCAATCGATGGTACTGACCGATCCTGCCAGATGCGTCCAGATCACCACCGCCTTCCTGACGCGCGCAGCCAATAATCCCCAGCAAATCATCAGCAATCGCCAGGAGTTCGGTTATCGCGAGCCCATCCTGAGTTACAGCACGGCGGCCCAGACTATAAGCGCCCATCTGCTCAAAGGGGAGTGTCTGCTGCAACTGGGCCAATATCAGGCCACCCAGCAAGCGCTCGACAAGGCGATGGCGCTGGCAGACAAAGAGCGACAACCGGAACTCAAGGCCCACGGCCTCTATCTCAAGATCCGTAGTCAGGCCCTCAAACCGGATAACCAGAGCACCAGCCGCGCCCTGATGGATCAACTGGACGAGCAGCTGGCCGTCCCCACGCTCAAGCAGAGCCAGCTCCAGATTTATGGCCGCCTGCAACGCACCAGCTACGACATCGAGAACCAGCACTTCGATGATGCCAAGGCCCACTTGGCAGATGCGCGGATCTGGGCCGCCAAGACCCCCAATCCCCTCGCCAGTGCCTGGGTCAGCGCCATCAGCGGCGATCTTTATCGCGCGCTGCAGCAGCCGCAACTGGCGCTGGGGGAATATATCGATGCCCAGCAACAGGCCAAAAGCCTCAATGACCCGCTCTTTCTCGGCCTGCTGTCGAACCAGATAGTGAAACTCTACCAGCAGGAGCAGGAGCCCCAGAAAGCGCTGCAGTATGCCAATGAGGCGGCCAACTACTTCCACTCCATCGGCAACCCCTCCCTGCTGTGTGACTCCCTGATGGTGCTGGCGCGACTCAATCGCGAGCAGGGCGACCTCAATATGGCGCTGGTCTACTTCTTCAATGCGCTGGATCTGCTCGATGAGGGGAGCAACCGACCACAAGCCTCCCTGCTCAAATACGAAATCGGCAAAACCTACCTGCAAAGCGGCAACCTCTCGCTGGCCAGCAACTACCTCAATGCGGCCCGTCAGTCCCACGAGCTGAGCGATGCCAAAGAGCCGCTGATCGATACCCTGCTGCTGCTCGGCGAGCTCTATCTGAAGAAGCAGGAGGCCGCCATCGCCATCTTGCAGTTGGAGAACGCCCGCGCGCTGGCCAATCAGCTCGGTGATACCCGCCGTCAGTACGAGGTATTCCGCCTGTTGTCGCTGGCCTACGAGCAGAAGGGGTATCTGCGTCAGGCTCTCGACAGCTACAAGCGCTTCCACCGTCTTGGCGAGGAGGTGCGCCAGCAGGAGCAGGCCATGGAGCAAGCGGCGATCCGTGACAACTATGTCCAGGTCGAGCGGGTGCAACATATCAAGGAGCTGGAGCAGCGGCTTAACAACAGCCAACATCAGCAGGAGCGCTATCTCTGGTCGAGTATCACCACCAGCCTGCTGCTGGCGCTCTTTATCTACCTCTTCTTCACCCTCTGGCTCAAGCTGCGTACTGCCCGCCTGCAACTGAAACGGACCAATGAGGCCCTGCTGATCGAGCCACGCTCGGGGCTAGCCAACTGGCAGCGGCTGATGAACCGCTGGCCGCGGGAGATGGCAAAGCGCCAGCTGAAATCGGATCGCTGGTACCTCAGCGAACAGCCCTCCAGCGAGTTCGATGACAAGCTGCACTATCTGCTGTTCCGGGTGCCTTTCCTGGTCAACACGCTGGAGCGCCACGGCTATCAGGCCAGCAGAGAAATCGAGCAGGCCTTCGGTGCCTATATGGACACCCTGACCCCGCAAGATGGCCGTATCTATGACTTGCGTGAAGGACACATGCTCTATGTGGTGCCACAGCGCCACGTCACCAACCTGCATCAACTGGCGGGAGACCTGCTGACCGCCATCGCCGCCTTCCCTTGCAACTATCCGCTGGATCGCCGGATCAGCCTCGGGATTGTCAGTCACCCCTTCCTGCCGAAAGCGGCAACCGCGCTCGATCACAATGGCCTGTTTGACCTCTGCTATCTCGCCCTGTCGGGAGCCATTCAGCTCAGTGAAAAATGCCAGCAAAACGCCTGGTTGGAGCTCGCGGCGATCGATTGCCAACAAGCGGCATTTTTTAATGGAGATGTGTGGCAATGCGGCCTGATGGCAATTGACAAGGGACTGGTAAAAGTCAATTCTTCTCATGAAAAGCAATGGGTTAATTGGCCCAGCCTTGCAAGGAAGCCGGCAGCCGATAACCACCAGGAAATAATGTAGATAACAGGCGAGGATCGAAACCAAGTTCGACCACTGTTGCTATCCAACACCAAAAACAATAATGACAACAGGGCGACCTGATAATGAATGACATCGCTGCCGTAGCAGGACAATTGGCAAGACTCAGGGAATCCCTTCAGCAGAAACAGCTGGAACTCGACGGCGTACTGTCGTTTTCCGATGCAGAGCGTGCTCGCGGTATCCAGTTTATCAACAAGTTGATGCTCTCCTGCCGTGGCTTCGACCGCGAGCTGGACAATCGCTTCGCCAAGCTCAAGCAGAAACTGGATAACAATCCCGCATTTACCGCGCTAGACGAGGATCTGCTGGCCATTGAAAAACTGCTGCAGCAGCACAGCAATGCGCTGGAAGAGTCGATCACCCTGACCCAGACCGCCATCGAACTTGGTTCCAAACAGCTGAAAAACATCAAGGGCTTCCCGGAAGAGACCCGCAAGTCCCTCAAGGAATTTCTGGCAAGTCCCGCCGGTTACGGCATTGCCGATCACCAAAAGAAGGTGATCAAGCTGCTGGAGTTTTACCAGCAGGCGATCAAGATCCAGCTGCTGCCAAGCCAACCCCTGTTGGCACCGTCAGGTGCAACTCAACAAGAAAGTGATACTGCCAACAACGATGGCCAACCCGATGTAGACCCGTTTGATCTCAAGGATCACGCCCGTATCGCCGATGAGCTGCAGCGGCTTATCACCGAACTCGACTTTGCCGGCGCCATCGGCGAGAGCCTGAGCGACATTCGCCGCCAACTGCTGATCGGGATCAACCCTGCCCTGCTGGCGGAAACCTGCCTGCAGGTGATCGAGCTCATCATCGAAGGCACCCGTGAGGAGCGCAAAGCCTCCCGCGCCTTCCTCAGCTCCCTCAACGAAAGCCTGTCTGCAGTACATGTCGGCTTTACCGAATCCCTCGATGAGGGGCGTGCGCTGCAAAACGAAACCCGAGAGACCCGCGAGGCGCTGGTCAACGAGTTGCAGGCGATCGATCACTCCCTGGCCAGCCATAACTCCATCGATGCGCTCAAGCGCGCCATCTCCGGCCATATGGGCGCCATCAACCTGCTGCTGCAGGAGCGTGACAGTACGGCGGCGCGGGAGCGTCACCTGCTCACCCGCCTCTCCACCATGGAGTCCAAGCTGCGCTTGATGAAGGAGGAGACCGCCGAGTACAAGAAGCGGCTGACCATTCAAAAACACAAGCTGTTCCTCGACAGCCTGACCCAGGTACACAACCGGGCCGCCCTTGATGAACGGCTGGAGCAGGAGTACAAACGTTGGCTTCGTTACCGCACTCCGCTCTGCATGGCGATCATCGACATCGATCACTTCAAGAACATCAATGACAACTACGGCCATATGGCGGGTGACAAGGCACTGAAAGTGGTCGCCAAAGCACTGCAGAGTGCACTGCGTGACACCGACTTCATCGCCCGCTTTGGTGGGGAAGAGTTCGTGGTGTTGCTGCCCAACATCAACCCGGACAAGTTCCAGAAGCCGCTGGAGACCCTGCGCCAGACCATCAAGAGCATCCCGTTCCGTTTTCGCGATGCCAAGGTGGAGATCACCATCTCCATCGGTGCAACCCTGTTCAAGGATGGGGACAACCCGTCAGATGTGTTCGAGCGGGCGGACAAGGCGCTCTACCACTCCAAGCACACCGGTCGGGATCAAGTGACACTGGCCTGACAAGCGGCTAAAAAAACAGCGAACAGTCGTCGCCCTATTTCCCTCCACCCTCTGTTACCACTACTATCGATCTCAGGGGATGCAACATAGCGTCCCCTTTTCTCCCCAGGGAAAAACACAACGATAACAAGTGAGTAAAGGGGAACCTATGATTACGCACATCAATCCCGTCGGCAGCATGGATTTGCTGTCACAGCTTGAGGTGGATCGCCTCAAGCAGACTGCCTCCAGCGATATCTATCAACTGTTTCGCAACTGCTCGCTGGCAGTGCTCAATTCCGGTAGCCATACCGACAGCTCCAAGGAGATCCTGGAGCGCTTCAAATCGTTCGATATTCATGTGATCCGGCGCGAGCGCGGGGTCAAGCTGGAACTGTTCAATGCCCCCGAGCACGCCTTTGTCGATGGCGAGATCATTCGCGGCATTCAGGAGCACCTCTTCTCTGTGCTGCGCGACATTCTCTATGTCTCCAATCAGCTCGAGTCCAACCGCCAGGTCAATCTGACCAACTCCACTCATATCTCCAACGTGGTGTTCGCCATTCTGCGCAACGCCAAGGTGATCCTGCCCGGCGCCGATCCCAACCTGATCGTCTGCTGGGGTGGCCACTCCATCAACGAGATCGAATACCAGTACACCCGCGCCGTGGGCAGCGAACTGGGCTTGCGTGAGCTGAACATCTGTACCGGCTGTGGCCCGGGTGCCATGGAGGGCCCGATGAAGGGTGCCGCCGTCGGCCATGCCAAACAGCGGGTACGCAACGGCCGCTACATCGGCCTCACGGAGCCTTCCATCATTGCGGCCGAACCGCCCAACCCCATCGTCAACGAGCTGGTGATCCTGCCGGATATCGAGAAACGGCTGGAAGCCTTCGTGCGCCTCGGCCACGGCATCATCATCTTCCCGGGCGGAGTCGGCACCGCCGAAGAGCTGCTCTATCTGCTCGGCATCATGATGCATCCGGCCAACGAGCGGCAACCGATGCCCATCATCCTGACCGGCCCGAAAGAGAGTGCCGACTACTTCCGTGCTATCGACGACTTCATCAAGGCGACCCTCGGTGAACCGGCGACCAAGCTCTACCGGATTATTGTCGGCGATGCACCGGAAGTGGCCCGGGTGATGAAAGAGGCGATGCCGAAAATCCGCGAATACCGCAAATCGGTCGGCGATGCCTACTCCTTCAACTGGTCCCTCAAGATTGAGCCGGAGTTCCAACTCCCCTTCGAGCCGGATCACGCCAGCATGGCCAGTCTGGATCTGCACCGCAACCAGCCGCCCCAGTTGCTGGCCGCCAACCTGCGTCGTGCCTTCTCCGGCATCGTCGCCGGCAACGTCAAGGAAGGGGGCATTCGCGCCATCGAGAAGAAGGGCCCCTTCAAGCTGCACGGCGACAAGGAGCTGATGCACCTGATGGACAAGCTGCTGGAGAGCTTCGTCAAGCAGCAGCGGATGAAGCTGCCGGGCAGCCAGTATGTACCCTGCTACGAAATCGTCCGCTAGGGTACAGATACATCATCGACAGAGGGGCGCATCGGCGCCCCTCTTTATTGGCGCTATGCCTTCCCGACTGCCATCAATCCCCCATAAGGCGAGCGGTTTGTTACAATGGGGCGTCCCGACCGCCATCAATCCCCCATAAGGCGAGCGGTTTGTTACAATGGGGCGTCCCGACCGCCAAGAGTGCCCCATGTCAACTATCCGGCCACACCTGCTCATCATCGATGCCCTCAACCTCATTCGCCGTCTGCACGCGGTACAGGCCCAGCAGGCACTGACCCCTGCCCAGGCGCTGGTTGCAACCCGCGCCAACCTTATAAATACCTGCCGCAAGCTGCTGGCCAATAGCGAGCCGACCCATGTCATTGCCGTGTTTGATGGCGAGGTGCATAGCTGGCGCAAAGAGGTCTATCCGGCCTACAAGGAGGGGCGAACCCCCATGCCCCCCGAACTGCGTGAAGGGCTGGCGACCCTGCAGGATGCCTTCTGGGAGTGCGGTGTCGATGCCCTGCTCTCCGAGACCGATGAAGCGGATGACCTGATCGCCACCCTGGCCAGCGGCATCGCCAGCCATGGCCATCAGGCGACCATCATCTCCACCGACAAGGGCTTCTGCCAACTGATCTGCCAGCAGATCCAGGTGCGCGACTACTTCAACAAGCGCTGGCTGGATGCGGCCTTCGTCCAGCAGCAATATGGGGTAGCCCCTGCTCAGCTGGTCGACTTCTGGGCCCTGACAGGTATCAGCGGTTCCAATATCAAGGGGGTTCCGGGGATTGGCCCCAAGACCGCCACCCAGTTGTTGCAGCAATATTGCAATCTTGCAGCCATGCTCGAGGCCTGCCAGCAAGAGGATGCAGCCAAGCCACTGATCAAGCTGCGCCAACATCAGGATGAGGCCCTGCTGGCCCAGCGGCTGGTGCGCTTGCAGCGGGATATTCCGCTGGGATTCAACCTGCGGGACATCCGCTACCCGCCCCAGCCGGACTAAAGTGCCGAACAAAAATGCAGGCAAGGGCGTGAACCATGACGAGACTCACCCTCGCTGTTGATAAAAGTGAGTAGAATGTAAAGGAATGTGGTTGGTTTGCTGAGTAAATGCTATAAAGCAGCCCCATCCTCCCCTATACCCTGGAAGTGGAACCCTCTCATGTCCAAAAGAAAAATTACCGTGATCCCCGGCGACGGCATCGGCCCCAGCATCATTGAATCAGCCATCCAGATCCTGACCCATGCGGGCTGTGACTTTGAGTACGAATACGCTGATGCGGGTCTGGTTGCCCTCGAGAAGCATGGCGAGCTGCTGCCCCAGGCTACCTTGGATCTGATTGAGAAGAACAAGGTGAGCCTGAAAGGGCCATTGACCACCCCGGTCGGCGGCGGTTTTACCTCCATCAACGTCTCCCTGCGCAAGAAATTCAACCTCTACGCCAACGTGCGTCCGGTCATCTCCTTCAAGGGCACCAGAAGCCGTTACGACAACATCGACATCATCACAGTGCGTGAAAACACCGAAGGGATGTACTCGGGAGCAGGTCAGAAGCGCAGCGATGACAACAAGAGTGCCGAGGCGATGAGCATCATCACCCGCGAAGGGGCCGAGCGCATCGTCAAGTTCGCCTTCGAGCTGGCCCGTCAGGAAGGGCGCAAGAAGGTCACCATCATCCACAAGGCGAACATCCTCAAGTCGACCTCCGGCCTGTTCCTCGAAGTGGCACGTGAAATCGCCAGCCACTACCCAGATATCCAGAGCGAAGAGATGATCGTCGATGCCGCCTGCATGAACCTGGTGATGTACCCGGAGCGTTTCGATGTCATGGTCACCACCAACCTGTTCGGCGATATCCTTTCGGATCTTTGCGCCGGTCTGGTTGGCGGCCTTGGTATGGCGCCCGGCGCCAACATCGGCGATGGCGCCGCCATCTTCGAAGCGGTGCACGGCTCGGCACCGGATATCGCAGGCAAGAATATCGCCAACCCGACCTCGGTGATCCTAGCCTCCATCCAGATGCTGGAGTACCTCGGCATGCAGGATAAAGCAGAGCGGATCCGCGAAGCAGTACGAGCCACCATCGAATCCGGTGATCGGGTCACCCGCGATCTGGGTGGCACGGCTTCCACCAGCGAATTCACCCAGGCCATCATCGATCGTCTGTGAGTTAATTCATTGATTTTAAAAGGGAGCTTCTGCTCCCTTTTTTATATTTCCGAATCCTTTGCCACTCCCCGAACAGCAACTATGTTCAATAGAGAAGAAGAACAGGGAGTGTTTTTCATGAAGGGATACGGGTGCTATCTGGTTTCGGGTCTGATGCTGGTTTGTGGTACTGCCAGTGCTTTCGAGCAGGATCAACAGACCCAAACCGCCAAACTGCCACAGCAGGAAAAACGGACTGCCACCGAGGTATGGCGCTCGAGCCTGAATACCAACGACCTGCTCAAGGCACCCAAACCCCTGTCGTTTGGTATTGAAGTCTCCACCGACAACTTTGGCAATCAAAAGATCACCTCCTACCCGCAGCTTAATCTAACCCCGGAAAAGAGCGTCAGTCTGTCGGTTGAACGCTTCAGACCCAAGGTCAAGTTCAAGGCTGGCGGAATGAACACCGCCCTCAGGCTGAGAGGAGATGGGATAAAGATGCAATTCAATCCGGTCGACAAAACCATCCCGTTGCAGATAGAGATCAAGGTGACCGACGACGAATCCTCCCTGCGCCTCGATTACCGTTTCTGATATTTTCCGGCAGCCGAATAGCAAAAGGCCGACAGGTTTCCCTGTCGGCCTTGGTATTTATCGTACGGGCAGAACTGCTACATCACGCCTTGGGCTCGAGTTTGGAGACCCAGTACTTGTTGTAAACATGCACGGTGATCTCTTCTCGATCGTGATAGAGCTGCTTGGCCTGGATCACGAACGCGTTGTCGATCTCCTTGAGCATCTCGCGCAGCACCTCGATATTGTGCACCGACTCGGCATAACGCTTCTTCATCGGCAGCTTGAGGTTGAACATCGCCTCCTGGCAGTCACCCTCACGGAACCAGTCCGCAATCATGTGAACGACCCGCGCCGGTTTATCGACCATGTCGCACACCAGCCAGTAGGTGTTCTTCTTGCTCGGACGCCAGACGAAACCGTCATCCCGGATATGCTTGACCTGACCGGTATCCATCAGGGATTGGGCCATCATACCGTTGTCGACCGCCGTCACCATCATGCCACGGCGCACCAACTGATAGGTCCAGCCACCCGGGCAGGCGCCCAGATCCACCGCCTTCATGCCTGAACAGAGACGCACATCCCACTCTTCCCGCGGCACGAACACGTAAAACGCCTCCTCCAGCTTGAGGCTGGAGCGGCTCGGTGCATCGGCCGGGAAGCGCAGGCGCGGGATCCCCATGTGGAATCCGGAGTTGTTGAACGAGTAGGAGTAACCCAGCAACACGTGATCATTGGCCATGAAGAAGGCGTGGAACACCGGACGGTTTGGCGTCTCCTTCTTGGTCAGGATCTCGTTGCTGCGCAGCGCCTGACGAAGCGGCACGGTGAACTTGCGGCAGAAGGCCGACAGCTCTTTCGCTTCGTTGGTATCCGCGGTTTCGACCCGCAGATCGCCGCAAATGGTGTAGTCACTCACCGCCTCAAGGATGGGGGAGATCCTGTCCGCGACATCCAGCTCCTTCAGCTCATGGGTGACCACCAGCATCTGGCGGATGAAGATGAGCTCCCGGAATGGCAGCTTGCGAGCCAGCAGGTCCGCCTGCTCCTCGTCATACAGTTCGAAGATCACATAACCGCTGTCGTCCTTGACCCGGGCGAAACCGTAGCACTGCATGTTACCGGCACGCTCGGTGATCTCTGCAGCCGCCTCTTTCTCAAAACCGGGGCGGCAATAAAGCAGCAGATTATTCATTTTTTCCTCCAAGACGACAGCCAGCCCAGATCAGGGCCGTCCATCCCAACATAAAACAGAGGCCACCGGCCGGGGTAATCAACCCCAGCCCCTTGCTGCCAAGCAGCACCATGGCGTAAATACTGCCGGAGAATCCGATGATCCCCAGCACAAAAGCGGTGCCAGCTAGGTGGATCACCCTGCTGCGCACACCACACCAGCCCAGAACCAGCAGGGCCAGTGCGTGAAAAAACTGATATTGCACGGCGGTATTGAACGCCACCAGACGCTCGGGCGTAATGCCGGTCGCCGCCAATCCATGGGCGCCATAAGCCCCCAGCATGGTGGCCGTCAACCCGAAGAGACCGGCCAGTATCAGCCAATGTCGATGGATCTGCATCCTCACACTCCCTCTCTCATCACGGCTGGCAATCAAACCAACCCTCTCGTGCTATCCGTGCCGGGCCACAAAATGGCTGATGGCCGCCGCTGCATGCTGCATATTCTCCTGCTCACTCACGCCACTGGCTTTACGCGGTTTGAAACCATGATCACCATCGGTCAACCAATGGACCGATACGGCGGGTGAGAAGGGGAAATCGGCCAGTTCGGCGCGACTACCGAAGGTATCGCGCTCCCCCTGCAACAGCAGAGTTGGCACTGCAATATGCTTGAGTACCTCGCCTCGCCAGCTGTCGGGCTTGGCCGGAGGGTGGAAAGGATACCCGAGAATGAGCAATCCTGCAGCATTCATCTCACCCTCGCCTTCGCTATACAGTTCCGCCGCCATCCGCCCGCCCATCGACTTGCCCGCCAGAAACAGCCGTGGATGGGCAAACTCGCGGATCATGTCGCGCCAATGGGCGAGCAGCACATGTGCTCTGTCCGGCGGACGGCGCTTGCCATCCTGTGCTCGCTTGGTCATGTAGGGAAAGTTGAAGCGCACCACTTCGATGTCGGGGCCAGCCAGCAGACGTGACATCTCGGCAAGAAAGACATGATCCATCCCCGCGCCTGCCCCGTGGGCCAGCAAAATGCGAACGGGGGCATCAACTGCCCCCTCGCGGATCACCTCATGCATCGGCGAGCCTTGCCCTGCGACGCGCCTCTTCCTGCTCCACCAGCTCCAGCATCCAGTCGCGGAAGGCAACGATCTTGCCCTGATCCGACTGCTGCTCCTGGCACACCAGATAGAAAGCATTCTTACTCACCAGCACCTGCTCAAACGGACAGATGAGGCGACCAGCCTCAATCTCGGGCTGAGCCAGCACGCTGTGACCAAGTGCCACTCCCTGACCGTGGATCGCCGCCTGGATCACCATGGTGGAGTGGCTGAAGATGGGGCCCTGATTGACGTTGGGGGCATCGATGTCGAGCTGGCGGAACCAGGCCTTCCAGTCGCGGCGGGAGGTATCGTGCAGCAGGGTATGAAGTGTCAAATCTTGCGGCGTACGCAGCGGTTTGGGCCCGGTCAGCAGCAAGGGGGAACAGACCGGGATCAGGTATTCGGTATGCAGCTTGTCCGAGCGCAGACCCGGCCAGTTTCCGCGCCCGTAGTAGATGGCGACATCCACATCGTCGGTGAGCGACCCTTCGTCGAGATCGACCGCCTTGATCCGCACGTCGATATCGGGGTGGCGCTCGCTGAATTTGACCAACCGCGGCACCAGCCACTGGATGGCGAAACTCGGCTGCAAACTGACAGTCAACGCCCCCTTGGCACTGCGGGCCAGCAGCTTGTCGGTCGCCTCAGAGATGGAGGCAAAGATGTCCTTGATATCCAGGAAATAGCCCTGCCCCTCTTCGGTCAGCAACAAGGAGCGGTTTTTGCGGCGGAACAGCTTGATGCCAAGATACTCCTCCAGCGCCTTGATCTGGTGACTGATGGCAGCCTGAGTCACAAACAACTCTTCTGCTGCGCGGGTAAAGCTTAAGTGACGAGCCGCTGCTTCAAAGGCCTTGAGGGCATTGAGCGGGGGTAAACGACGAGACATGACACCAGCCGACGATGAGTTTTTCTAATGGGGCGCATTATAATTTGTCGGTTGCGGGTCGACCAGTGAATAAACATAATTCGCCCAGCAATCAGTCGTCATATGGCTCACATTTTCTACTACGTGTTGGTTTACATGTGTTTTTAGTGAGTCTTTCGACTGCGATTGTGGTGTTGTGTTTCTTCCTCTGCGGGAAGAGGGGCTCAAATCTCACCGGTTTGACCCAGTCTGTCATCTGAATGTGTTTGGCGCCTCCAGCTGGATGGCGCCTTTTTTCATCCCTTCTATACCTTGAACTGCCCCACCAGCTGCTGCTGTTTGTCCGCCAGCGCAGAGAGCTCGCGACCATTTTCGGCGGAGGTCGCCGCCTCGGCCCGGATGGTGTGGCTCACATCGCGAATGTTGCTGACGTTGCGGTTGATCTCATCCGCCACCCGGCTCTGCTCCTGTGCCGCCCGGGCAATCTGCTCGTTCATCTGATGGATGGTGGAGACCGACTGGATAATCTGCTCCAGCACCTGCACCGAGAGATCCACCTTGGCGAGGGTCTCGTCAGCCTGTCCATGACCATCGCGAATCGCCTTGACCACGGCGCCGGTACCGGATTGCAGTTGGCTGATCAGAGTCTGGATCTCGACGATGGCATTCTGGGTGCGACCCGCCAGATTGCGCACCTCATCAGCCACCACGGCAAAGCCACGGCCCTGCTCACCGGCCCGCGCCGCTTCAATAGCCGCATTCAGCGCAAGCAAGTTGGTCTGCTCGGCAATTCCCTGGATCACGATGAGGATGTCATTAATGTTGTCGCTGTTGGCGGAGAGTCGCTCCACCACCGGCTGGGCATCGTTGATGATGGTCATCAGCTTGCGCATCGCCTCCTGGGTATCGGCAACGACATATTTACCCTCTTGCGCCGCGGCATCAGTGGTGTTGGCGGCAGCCACCGCCGAGCCGGCATTACCGGAGACCTGCAACGCCGTGGCGCTCAGCTCCTCAAATGCCGTCGCCACCAGATCGATCTCCTGATACTGGGCCTGCATGCCACTGCTGGTGCGCTCGGCCACTTGCGCGGCTCGCTCGGCACTGTTGCGCGTACCGGAGACGGTATCAATCACCTGACTGATGGTGGATTGCAACTTGTTGAGGAAGCTGTTGAACCACTTGGCCAGCTCGCCGATCTCGTCTTGCCGCTGGATCTCGATACGCTGGGTCAAATCCCCCTCACCACTGGCGATATCCTTGAGGCGGGCAACTACAGCGCGGATGGGTGCCACAATCTGGCGCGCCATCAACCAGATAAAACTCAGGGCAACCAGCGAGATCAGCACTCCGATCGACAGCTGCGAGACCACGCTGCGATTGGCTTCACTGGCCAGCTCATCTTGCAATTGCTGGGCCGAGGCCAGCACTACGGCCCGTGGCAATTCAATGTAGATGCCCCATTTACGGTCGGTGCCACGCATGGATACCGGGACAAAGGTCTGCAACAAGGTGCCATCGCTACTCCAGCGAGTCAGCTCCTGACCCTGACTGAGCCAGCCTTTCAGCTCGCTGGCCAGCCCCTGATACTTCTGATCCAGCCCGCGCCCCATGGTCACATCGAACTCATCGGCTCCCGCCACGCGCCCCTCGTGACTGACCAGCAATATTCTGCCCTTGCCGTCATAGAGCTCCTTGTCCATGGTGCTGACCAGACTCTGCAAAGTGGCCAGCGAGATATCGACCCCGACCATCCCCAGCAAGGTCTCCTGCTCCAGTAGTGGGACCGTCACCGAGGTCATCAATATCTGTTTATCGCCCACATCGTCCAGATAGGGCTCCAGCAGGCAGAGGGCACGGGTGCGAATACTGCAGCGATACCACTCGTTTTCGATTCCACCAGCCTCGGTCGGGCTCTCATCGGCCAGTACATCCTCATTCTGCACTTCCGGCTCAATCTTGCCGTTGTCATAGGCCCAGTAACTGGAAAAACGCCCCTTGTTGTTGGAACCCAGCGCCGTTGAGCCCTGATAGTTGCTGTCTTCCCCATCCAGCTGATCAGGCTCGAACACCGCGTAGACACCAAGCAGATTGGTCGATGAGGCAACTGCATCGTGCAGTTGCTGATTGACGGCGCTGCGCAGCGCCTCCGAATGGACAAAGTTCTCGGCCGCATTCTTGCGCTGGAACAACACGCTCTCCGCCAGCAAACTGGCGCGGAAATAGGCCTCATCGAGATAGCTGGTCACCTTGGCCGCCTGCTCCGAGCCCATCGCCTTCATCCAGTTCTCGGCCGACTGCTGCGCCTCATGCATGGTGGCTTGCCGCACCTGCTGTTGCATCTTGTTCGCGTTGTAAATCGAAGAGGCAACCAGAGCGGCGGCTGTCACCAACAGACAGCAACCGGCGATCAGGGTAATCCGACCCTGGACAGAAAGAGCGCTCATGCCAATATTCCTACGTCATACAGATATGGATAGATTATCGACTTTATAAACAAAAACTTAACTCTCTCACAGCAAATCCAGCGAGAGTTGATTAACTTCACCCTCTTTTGGCAAACCCACCACCAAGCCCAGCAGGCGAACCGAACGCCCTTGCGCCCGCTGTAATCCCTCTTTGAGCAGGGGAACGAACAAGGCTGGCTGATAGCCACCCTGACTGCGATAGACGGTGGTCTGGTGGAAGTCGGCAAACTTGAGTTTAATCCCCTGCCCCATCACCTGCTCGGCAGGACACGCCAGCTGAAATCGCCGCTCCAGCTCCGGCAGCAGTTGCTGCAATACCGTCAGGCAGGCGGCTTCGTCACAAACATCGCTCGCCAAGGTGGTCTCCACCCCGATGGTTTTACGGATCCGGTGTGCCTGCACCGGCTGTTCATCCAGCCCCCAGATCCGGGTCGTCAGCATCTCTCCCAGCTTGCCAAAACGACTGCACAGCTCTTGTGCCGACAAGGCCCGCGCATCCTCACAGGTGTAGAGCCCCTGTGCCTCCAGCCGCTCGGCAGTCTTGCGCCCCACCCCGGGCAGTTTGCCGAGGGGCAACTGGCAGACAAATTCGGCCACTTCGTCGGGACGAATGACAAACAGACCATCAGGCTTGCGCTGCTCCGAGGCGAGCTTGGCGAGAAACTTGTTGGGAGCCACTCCGGCCGAGGCGGTCAATCCCAGTTCGGTGACGATGGCTTGCCGGATCTCTTGCGCCATCAGGGTGGCGCTGCCGCCACAACAGCGACTGTGGGTCACGTCGAGGTAAGCCTCGTCCAGCGACAGCGGTTCAACCTGATCGGTATAGCGCAGGAAAATGGCCCTGAGCTGACGGGAGATATCCTTGTACACCGCCATTCGCCCAGGGATCAGTACCAGCGGTGGGCAGAGTTTTTTCGCCAGCGCGCTCGGCATGGCGGAGCGCACACCGAACCTGCGCGCCACATAGTTGCAGGTCGAGATGACGCCGCGCCGCTCGGAGGACCCACCGATGGCGAGCGGCACCTCCCGCAACGCCGGATTGTCCCGCATCTCCACCGCGGCAAAAAAGCAGTCCATGTCGATATGGATGATCTTGCGCATACTACTGTATAAATAAACAGACATGGCATCATCTTACCCCAAGGATAACCGCAGCTCTATCTCTCTCGTTGCGGCTAAAATAGTAGACTCCAAGGAGACCTTTACTACCACAATGACAAGGAGCGTTCGGGATGAAATATCTTTGGCTGGGACTCTGTTTGCTGCCGTTGACCGGCATCGGCAAGAACAACCCGACGGCAGAGTGCCGCTGGCTATACGACCGGATTGAGATACTGGAACAGGCCATCAAGAAAGGGGACAAGCTCGGCACAGAGCAAGAATTGGCACGCTGGAAAACTGAGTACAACAAAAAACAGTGCTCACAGTACGACTACTGAGCCGGACAAGATGGCGTGACCGACAACAGCAGATAACAAACGGGCCCCGATCAAGATGACCGGGGCCCGTTTTTCAAAGCATGGCCAGCTTGATTCTGCAGCAGAGTGCGCTCAAGGCAGCACCATAGGGCCAGCGACAGTGGCCGCCACTTCATCCCCACGCAGCACCCGGACCAGTTCAAGCGCAAACTCGATGGCGCTGCCCGGCCCCTGGCTGGTGATAAGGCGATGAGCCTCATCTCTGACTACCCGCTCATGTGACAGCTGCGATGTCGGTAGTCGGGACTGAAAGCCGGGATGACAGGTAACGATGGCATCACCCAGCAGACTGTGATGTTGCAACACCACCACAGGGGCGGCGCAGATGGCAGCACGCCAGCGACCAAGAGCGGCCTGCTCTTTGAGCAGATCAATGGCCAGCGGGGTATCGCGGATCACTTCGCTGCCGGGCAGCCCACCGGGTACCACGATGGCTTCAAAGTCCCGACGGGTTAGCTCGTCGATATGACAATCGGCCACCAGCTGTACCCCGCGCGATGCCTTCACCTGCCGGGATCCGGCAGGGCAGCAAGAGGCCAGCACCACCTCGATGCTGGCGCGCACCAGGGTATCGACAATCGCAACCGTCTCTATCTCTTCCGACCCGGGGGCCACCAGCACCAGTACACTCACGTTCGCCTCCTTGCTGCTTGCTCTGCCATGTAGAAGATCAGACGACCTGACTCTTCTCTTTGATTGCCTGATAGAGACCCTGATTGACCGGTACGGCGATGCCATGCCGGGCTGCCTTGGCCAGCAGGAAGCCGGTGATGGCCTCAATCTCGGTCTCGCGTCCCAGCTCCATATCCTGATGCATGGAGGAGTAATTGTCAGCGGTCAGTTCCACCACTGTCATCACCCGACGTTGCAACTCCTCTGCCGTGGTCGCAACTCCTTCGGCACACATCACATCCACCACTTCCACGCAGATCTGCTGCAGGGCATCGGCAAAACGGGGGCCAGCCAGCTCGCCATTTTTCAGCTTGTAGAGGGCCGTCAGGGGATTGATGGCACAGTTGATGGCAAGCTTTTGCCACTGGCGCGTCAATACCTGTTCATCCCAGCCAGCCTGCCCCAATGCCAGCGCCAGCTCGTCCGCGAGCCCAGCATGGGCCTTGGCGGCATCGTTGATCGGACCAAGCCAGGTTTCCCCCTTGCCAGTATGACGGAAGACAAAATGGCCGCACTGCATGGCACCATGGCTGGTGACACCGGCAATCACCGGATTGTGCGGGAACATCTCGACCACCTGCTCGGCAATGCCCATCCCGTTGTGCAGCAGCACGATCGGCACGCCGGCATCCAGATTGCCCACCAGCGGTGTCAGTGCGGCAATCACCTGACTGGCCTTGGTCATCACCAGCAGACGCTGGATCTTGCCGGGTTTGCTGACAAACCCGCGCTCGATATTGAGCAGCTGGACATGCCCCTCCAGCGAGGTGAAATCGATCCCCGGATGGAGCGTGGACTTATGATGTTCGCGCAACAAGACACGGGTGGATTGACCACTCTGGGTCAGCAGGGAGGCAAAAACGCCGCCGAGGGCGCCACAACCCAACAGTGACCACTTCGGAGTAACGGGTGGAATAACGGGCTGTCGGGAATTTTTTAATCCGCTTGGCATGGTGTGACTCTGTCAGGGTAAGGGTTGCAATCCTCTCAACCTGTTACCGGGGATAAGTGAAGATGTCGCTGGTGGACACTAACGGGTCCACCCGTCCTGTGCGCAGGGGATTCTAGCAGAGCAACCCCATCAAAATCAGCAAATTTGCCCGTTTTCTGGTAGATTTGCCCCCCGATAACGCAACATGAGGAGCTCCGGCTATGCCGTCATTCGATATTGTCTCTGAAGTCAAAATGAACGAGGTGTTGAACGCAGTCGACAACGCCAATCGTGAACTGGCCACCCGTTTCGATTTTCGTGGGGTAGAAGCCAGCTTCGAGTTGAACAAGGAAGAGGTAAAACTGGAAGCCGATGCCGATTTCCAGCTCAAGCAGATGGTCGAAATCCTGCGCGGCGCCCTGCTCAAGCGCAACATCGAAAACAGCTCCATGGAAGTGGGTGACTCGGTTCACTCCGGCAAGCGTTTCCACCTGACTGTCAAATTCAAGCAGGGGATCGAGAAAGAGATCGCCAAGAAGCTGGTCAAGCTGATCAAGGACTCCAAAATCAAGGTACAGGTCGCCATCCAGGGTGATGAAGTACGTGTCACCGGCAAGAAGCGTGACGATCTGCAAGAGACCATGGCACTGGTCCGTGGCGCCGAACTGGGTCAACCGATGCAGTTCCAGAACTTCCGCGACTGATTTATCCACTAAGCCGCGGCGCACTTGATGACTCGCGCCACGCTATCTAAATCGCGGCCATAAAAAAACCGGAGCAGATGCTCCGGTTTTTTGTACCCCAAGTTTTATTAGAACTTGTAGGTAACAGAGAAGTAGTGACCGAAACCGGTAGTGTTCAGACCACCAAAGGCACCATTGTTGATACCGTAGATTTCGTTGAAGTACTTCAGACCGTAACCAACCGCGTAGCGATCGGAGTGCCAGTAGATACCGTGGAAAGTACCCAAACCGTTAGCACTCTGGTTGTTGTCGCCATGGATATCTTTATCAAACAGATAATCCAGGTAGCCCTGATAGGAGACGAAGCTGCCGTTGGAGAAGGTATAGAAAGGCTTGAACCAGTTCATGGAGAACTGATAACCGTTCCAGTCACCCTCTTCGGCCTTGAAGCCACTTTCGGTTGCATGGCGAGCATACAGGTTCATGCCAACTTTACCGAACCAAGGCACCTGTACATCAGCACCCAGACCGATCATGTTCTCCATCATGGAGTCATCAACGTTGTTCAGGGTAGCGATGTAGAGCTCTTGTACCGGGCCGAAGGAGAGATCTTTACCAGTCAGGGCATCCAGAGAAAGACGCGGGGCGAACTTCATGAAGATGTTCTGGCCATTGTGTTTGTCGCTATGGCTGCTTTGGAAAATATCGAACACATCGACATAGCCATACAGATCAAACATACCGGAACGACCACCGAATTCCATTTCCAGGTAGGTGTCGTTGTAGTCGCTGCCCATGTAAGGACGCTGGTCAATGGTATGCATTACGTTGAACTGCATCCATTTGAAATCATTCTTGTGGATATCACCGCTGTAGTCAGCAGCGAAGGCCGGGGTAGCGGCAGCAGCCAGCAGACCGGCAGCGATCAGAGTCTTGGTAAATTTGGCCATTTTATTGGTCTCTTGTGCGTTAGTTGAGGTTTTCCGTAGCCTGCCCACAAGGAGCGAGAGGGATTCTAATCAAATAAAATTGGGGGTGAAACAACTTCTCGGGAACTTTATCCGGAAGTGTGAATCTAATCACCCCCGATTCTACGCAAACGCTTGCTATTTGTCAGCCGTTGAGAGCAACTCACTCCCTTTTCTGGCGACAAGCACAATCAACAACAACACGGGCAAGCCCAATAAACTGGTTCCGACAAAGAAGGCACTGTAGCCAATCTGCTCCACAACCTGCCCGGAAAAACCGGCCAGCAACTTGGGTAGCAGCAACATTACCGAGCTGAACAGGGCGTACTGAGTGGCCGAAAATGCCACATTGGTCAGGCTGGAGAGATAGGTCACGAAGGCTGCGGTAGCGATACCGGCACTGAGGTTGTCGAGGGAAATGATCAGCGTCAGCAGTTCCAGATTGTGACCAACCTGATTGAGCAGGGCAAAGAGCAGGTTGGTGCTGGCGGTGAGCAGCGCCCCCAAGAACAGGATGCGCAGCGTGCCGAAGCGCATCACCAGCACTCCCCCCAAGGCCGCTCCCACTAACGTCATGATGACGCCAAACACCTTGGTAATGGTGGCAACCTCGGTCTTGCTGAACTGCATATCCACATAGAAGCTGTTGGACATCACCCCCATCACCACATCGGCAACCCGATAGCAGGCGATCAGAGCCAGGATCAGCAGCGCCGAGCTGCCATAGCGACGAAAGAAGTCAGCAAACGGACACCAGACCGCCTCATAGCCCCAGGCCCCCGCACTAGCCAGCAGCGCAGGCCACCCTTTTTCCAGGAGCTGCGCCTTGCGTTCGGCCTGTTGTTTGCCCTGCTCGGCCAGATCGATATCCGGCTCGTGGCAAAACAGCGTGGTGATGACCCCGAGTGACATCAGACCCGCCATCACCAGATAGGTAATCTGCCAGCCACGATAGTCATAGCCACTATTGCTGCCAAACCAGGCTGCCAGCGCCAGCGCACCGGCGCCCGCCATGATCATCGCCAGCCGGTAACCGGTCATGTAGGAGGCCGCCATCGCCGCCTGCAGCCGCTCGGGGGCGGATTCGATGCGATAGGCGTCGATGACGATATCCTGCGTGGCCGAGGCAAAGGCCACCAGCAGGGCAAACATCGCCAGCTGGGCCAGCTCGGTCTTGGGATCGCAAAACGCCATGCCGACCAGCGCGGCGGCAATCAGCAGTTGGGAGAAGAACATCCAGCTACGGCGACGCCCCAGCAGCGTGGAGAGCAACGGCAGCGGCATGCGATCCACCAGCGGTGACCACAGCCATTTAAAGCCATAGGCGAGCGCCACCCAGCTCATATAGCCGATATCGGTCAGGCTGACATCGGCCTCACGCAACCAGAATGAGAGAGTACCGAACACCAGCAGCAGCGGCAGACCCGATGAAAAACCCATGGCAAAGAGAATAAACACCCGAAATTCGAGATAAACGGCGAGGGACTCTCTCCAGCTTGGTTTGCGGATCATGTTCAACTACCTGACGACTTTGGAAAAGTGCGTCATTTTGGCAGGTTGATGGCAGATAGCCAAGGCGAGCAAAGAGATAGGTCAAAGAAGCCCGGATAGAGAAAAGGCCCATCCCGAACGGGATGAGCCTTGTATCGTGACCTGACGAGGCGAGGTGACGAGCCGCGTCCGATGAGGATTACTTGCCCGCTTTCTTGTCGACTTTCTTGTCTGCTGGAGTTTCTGCCAGCAAGACCACCTTCTTCAGAATGATGGGACTGGTCGGCACATCGTTGGCGCGCAAAATGGGGCTGTAACCGGTCTGTACCTGAGCCAGCTTGTCCAGCACCTCCATCCCCTGAACCACCTGACCGAACACGGTATAACCCGCAGAGCCACCGGCGTTGAGGTTATTGTTGTCGACCAGATTGAAGTAGAACTGGCGAGTAGCGCTGTCGACCGCCTGGGTGCGAGCCATAGCGATGGAGCCACGCTTGTTGGGCAGACCGCCGCGCGACTCGTTGACCACAGGCTCATAGGTTGGCAGTTGCTGGAACTGCTGGTTATAGCCCCCACCCTGCACCACGAAATCCTGGATCACCCGGTGGAAGATGCTGCCGTCATAGCTGCCATCAGCCACGTAACGCAGGAAGTTCTTCACCGTCTGGGGCGCCTGCTTGGACGCCAACTCCACTACGATATTGCCGTGGTTGGTCTCCATTCTGACTTTCGGGCCTGCAAACGCCAGCGGGGCGATCAGCATGGCCAGCAACCAGAGTTTTTTCATCATCAGACCCCTGCACCGTTCGGTTGACCTTTCAGGTAACCGCGCAGCGCATCATCCGCCATGATCTGCTGCAGCACGCTACCCAGTTGCAGGTTCAGTGTAGACTCCAGATCGGCCATGCTTGGCTCGCTCGGGCTCTCCTTGCTGGAGGACATGTTGAACTGCTTGGTCAGACGGTTGCCCTGGAAATCGGCGATCACCTGCAGGCTGACGCGGGATTTGGTGACATAGGTAAAGGTCTTCTCTTCCACATTGACTGCGGCGTTGGAGATCACCAGCGTCAGGTTGGTGGTGCCACTGTTGCCCACTTCGAGACCCTGGCTGCGCAGCCCTTCGGCCAGCCGCTCGGCCATCAGCAGGTTGAGCGGACGCTCGCTGTTGACCAGCACGGGGGCTTTCTCTTTATGTTTGATGGAGAAGACGTAGGCAGCCTCACGCTTGTCTACCCCTTCCATGGTGATGCGATTGCCAGAGTAGTATTGCTGGTTGGCGGGGATCACCTGCGGATTGAGCAGCGCAGTCTCCGGCCAATGAGTGGCACACCCGCCCAGCATCAGGGCGGCCAGCAGCAAGAGTGACTTTTTCATCATGGTTTCCTTTGGCTTTAGCGTTTGATGGCTTTCAAAATAACGAATTTGCTGTTCGACGCAACGACTTGTGCGTTGGCAAACAAGCGCTTGAGTTTGTTGTGATAGTCCAGATGACGGTTGCCTACTATCCAGAGTTCCCCCCCCTGAGGCAACACCCGGTGCGCATCACTGAACATCTGCCAGGCGATATGATCGGTGATCGCCTGCAGCTGATGGAAAGGAGGGTTGCAGAGGATCCGATCCGCCGAGCCGACCGCCACCCCGTCGAGACAGTTATTGACCATAAAGCGGGCACGCGGCAGTGCATCGGGCAGATTGTGCTCGACGTTGAGCTGTGCCGAGGCGACCGCCATATAGGATTCATCGATAAAGGTCACCTCCACCTCGCTGTCTTTGGCGAGCAGCGACAGACCCAGCACCCCGTTGCCACAGCCCAGATCGATCACCTTGCGGGCACTGTGGATGGGCAGGTTGTCCAGCATAAAGCGGGCACCGATATCGAGACTGGTGCGCGAGAAGACGTTGGCATGGTTGTGGATGAGCATGCCACTCCCCTCCAGCGGCCAGACAGTCGGGAAGGGGTTGGCCAGCGCGGGACGTTCTGCCTGCGGCTCGCAGTGAATGAGGCGCGCCTTCTTCCAGGCCAGCGAGGTACGGGTAGGCCCCAGATACTTCTCGAACAACTTGAGGGTGGAGGTATGAATATCCTTCGCCTTGCCGGCAGCGATAACGCGGGTTGCCGGTGTCACCACCGCACGCAATGCCAGCAGTTGCTGCTCCAGCAGTGCCTGATATTTGGAGACCTTGATCACTACCAGCGCAGGAGCATCGGGCAGCGGCGCCAGCGCATCCTGCAAGCGGATCCCACCTGCATCCAACCCGTTTTCGGCCAGATTGGCCAGGGTCGCCCGCTCACTGATGTAGGAGTCGGTGACGCAGCAGGGGGAGTGCGGATGCAGATAGGCGGCCAGCGCGCCAAAGCCATCATTCATGATGATGACGGGGCCCGCCTGCTCGAGGGGAGACTCCGCCAGGGTATTGATCAGATATTCGTCAGCCGCATCCCAGGCTTGCAGGGTCTCCTGACTCTGGCGCGGATAGCGGTAGAGCGTGAGCTGGCAATGGGGAGTGTCGAGAAGGGTTTGCATAGGAAAAGTCCAACCTCGGCTTTATTCGTGTATACAGGCGCCAGGGGCGACGCAAAGTGGCGCTATTCTAGCGAGGAGCAGGAATTTCACCAGTTCGATGCGCATCAAGGGGGCAACTGACGGGTGATTTCCCTCTTCCGGGGGCTTATTCCATCCCGCGACTGCCGATAGAATGGCCCGACATTCACTCTGGAAGCCGATCCGATGACCATCCAACAACTGATTGAAGCCAAGCTGACCGCCGCCCTCTCCCCCACCGTGCTGGAGGTGATCAACGAGAGCCACATGCACCGTGTGGAACCAGGATCTGAGAGCCACTTCAAGGTGGTGATCGTCAGTGAGCAATTTGCAGGGCAGCGACTGCTGGCCCGTCATCGTCAGGTCAATGCGGTGCTGGACGACGAGCTGGCCGGTGCCGTTCATGCACTGGCACTGCATACCTACACAGAGAGCGAGTGGCAGGAAAAAGGCCACGCCCCGCGCACCCCGAGCTGCGTTGGCAAACCGTCACTCTCCTGAAACCGGTTGTACCACAGGATTTCCCTCGAGAACCTGCCAACAAAAATTAAACAAATTTCCCCCATTGGCCCCGAAAAGGCTACATCCAAGGGGGTATATTTCGGCATCAAGGCTTTTTTGCTCATAGTGGAGGCAACGGCAAATACCCCCATCGAGGTATCGAAATAAAAAAACCTTTAAAACCACTACTTACAAGGTGTCAGGGGCTTATTCATTGCAGGTTAATTTTGTGATGGCACGGGGATTTTGCCCATTTGGCATGGCAGAAAATGCACCTTAAGTGGTAAACTCAAGCGCTTTTGAGTGAGCCTGCATGTTGAATAATTGTTGAGCCTGCCCACCTGGCGCAACCACAACACCGACTCATTCAACCACCCGTCGTGATGTATTTCTCGGCGCTAACCAACCTCTCCCGTAACGGTAGTGCAAGTAAGTATGATTACAATCAAAAGAGGACTGGACATCCCCGTGCTGGGTGCGCCAGAGCAAGTAATCTACGATGGCCCCGCCATCACCCGTGTTGCGACACTGGGCGAGGAGTTTGTGGGGATGCGACCTACTATGTTCGTCAAAGTAGGTGATCGCGTCATCAAAGGTCAGGATCTTTTTGAAGACAAGAAGAATCCGGGCGTTAAATTCACAGCTCCTGCCACCGGTGTGGTTTCAGAGATCAACCGTGGTGCCAAACGTGTTCTCCAGTCTGTGGTCATCGACCTGGACGGTTCCGATGAACAGGTGACGTTTGAGCATTTTGCCTCTGCCGAGCTGGCCAAGCTCGAGCGCAGCAAGGTGCAAGAGATCCTGGTCGCATCAGGTCAGTGGACTGCGTTGCGTACCCGTCCGTTCAGCAAAGTCCCCGCGGTAGCGTCTGCCCCGCGCGCCATCTTTGTGACTGCAATGGACACCAACCCGCTGGCAGCCGATGCCGAGCTGATTATCAAGGAACAGCCGCAGGCCTTCCTCGATGGTCTGGCCGTATTGACCCGCCTGACCGACGGCGCAGTCTACGTCTGTAAAGGCGAAGGCAGTCTGCCCCACTCTCCGCTGGCTCAGGTCAAGGAAGAGATCTTCGTTGGTCCGCACCCTGCCGGTCTGCCGGGTACCCATATCCACTTCCTGGATCCGGTCAGCAGCACCAAGGTGCAGTGGCACATCAACTATCAGGATGTGATTGCATTCGGCAAGCTGTTCACCACCGGTCAGATCTTCACTGACAAGGTGATCGCGCTGGCTGGCCCGAACGTGCTCAAGCCGCGTCTGCTGCGTACCCGTCTGGGCGCCTGCATCAGTCAGCTCACCAATAATGAGCTGCGTGCCGACGAAAACCGTATCATCTCCGGTTCTATCCTGAGTGGTGCCAAAGCCGAAGGTGTTCACGACTACCTGGGCCGCTACCACAATCAGGTTTGCGTGCTGGGTGAAGGTCGCGAGAAAGAGTTCCTGGGCTGGATCAACCCCAGCGCCAACAAGTTCTCTATCACCCGTACCACCCTCTCTCATCTGATGAAGGGCAAGCTGATCAACTTCACCACCACTACCAACGGTAGTGACCGTTCCATGGTGCCTATCGGCAACTATGAGCGGGTGATGCCACTCGACATCCTGCCGACCCTGCTGCTGCGGGACATGGTCTCCGGCGATACCGACGGTGCGCAAGCACTGGGCTGCCTGGAGCTGGATGAGGAAGATTTGGCGCTCTGTACCTTTGTCTGCCCCGGCAAGACAGAGTACGGCCCGATCTTGCGTGAGTGCCTGACCAAGATTGAACTGGAAGGTTAAGCGATGAGTTTCAAGCAACTTCTTGAAAATATGGAACACCACTTCGAACCGGGTGGAAAGTACGCCAAGTACTATGCCCTGTTCGAAGCGGCGTACACCCTGTTCTACACCCCGGGTAGCGTTACCCGCAACGCCTCCCACGTTCGTGATGCGCTCGATCTGAAGCGCATGATGATCATGGTGTGGCTGGCCGTGTTCCCGGCCATGTTCTGGGGCATGTACAACGTTGGTAACCAGGCGATTGCCGCCATTGCCCACATGGGCTCGGCTGCTGGTGCCAGCAGCTGGCAATATGCCCTGGCTACCATGCTGGGCGCCTCCCTCGATCCGGCTGTTGCCGGTATCGGCAGCAAGATGCTGATCGGCGCCACCCACTTCTTCCCGATCTACATCACCGTCTTCTTTGTCGGTGGTTTCTGGGAAGTGCTGTTCGCCATGGTGCGCAAACACGAGATCAACGAAGGCTTCTTCGTGACCTCCATTCTGTTTGCCCTGATCGTGCCGCCCGAGCTGCCCCTGTGGCAAGCCGCGCTGGGTATCACCTTCGGTGTGGTGATGGCCAAAGAGGTGTTCGGTGGTACCGGCAAGAACTTCCTGAACCCGGCGCTGGCTGGTCGTGCGTTCCTGTTCTTCGCCTACCCGGGCCAGATCTCCGGTGACGCAGTGTGGGTTGCTGTTGACGGCTTCTCCGGCGCGACTGCCCTGAGCCAGTGGGCCCAAGGCGGCCAGATGGCGCTGATCAACGGTGCAACCGGCCAGGCTATCAGCTGGATGGACGCTTTCCTGGGTAACCTGCCGGGTTCCATCGGTGAAGTCTCTACCCTGATGATCCTGCTGGGTGCCGCCATGATCGTCTACATGCGCATCGCCTCCTGGCGCATCATCGCCGGCGTGATGATCGGTATGATCGCCACCTCCCTGCTGTTCAACGTCATCGGTTCCGATACCAACCCCATGTTCAACATGCCGTGGCACTGGCATCTGGTACTGGGTGGCTTCGCCTTCGGTATGGCCTTCATGGCGACCGACCCAGTCTCCGCCGCCTTTACCAACAAAGGCAAGTGGTGGTATGGCGCCCTGATCGGCGTAATGGTCGTGCTGGTTCGCGTGGTTAACCCTGCGTTCCCGGAAGGCATGATGCTGGCCATTCTGTTTGCGAACCTGTTTGCGCCCCTGTTTGACCACTTCGTCGCTCAGGCAAACATCAAGCGGAGGATTGCTCGTGGCGTTTAATAAAGATTCAACCCTCGGCACCGTCAGCGTGGTCACCGGCCTCTGTCTGGCCTGTTCCATCGTGGTATCCGTTGCCGCTGTGGGCCTGCGTTCTACCCAGCAGGAAAACAAGGCGCTGGACAAGCAGAGCAACATTCTCGCCGTAGCCGGTGTGGATGTAAGCGAAGTGGCCAAGCGCGACCTGGCCAAACTGTACGGCGAGAAGATCGAAGCGCGTCTGGTGGATCTGGCGACCGGTGACTTTGTTGACGGCGATGCCGACAACTTCGACACCAAGCAGGCAGCCAAAGATCCGGCCCGCAGCATCCGTCTTGCCGCCGCTGACGACAAGGCCAGCCTGCGTCAGATCTCCAAGCAGATCCCGGTATTCTTCGCCAAGGATGCCGAAGGCAAGATCGACAGCATCATCCTGCCCATCTACGGTCAGGGTCTGTGGTCGACCATGTATGCCTTCGTCGCCGTTGCCGCTGATGGCCAGACCATCAAGGGCATCACCTACTATGACCACGGTGAAACCCCGGGTCTGGGTGGCGAGATCGAAAACCCGGCCTGGCAGGCGCTGTTCAAGGACAAGAAACTGTTCGACCAGAATGGCATGCCGGCGCTGCGCGTCATCAAGGGCCATGCTCCGGCGGGCTCCGAGCACGAGATCGATGGTCTCTCCGGTGCCACTCTGACCGGTAACGGCGTACAGCATACCTTCGACTTCTGGATGGGTCCCAAGGGCTTCGGTCCTTTCCTGGCCAAGGTTCGTGCAGGAGAAATCAACAATGGCTGACAAGAGCGAAATGAAGAAGTTGCTGTTGACGCCTGTGCTGGGCAACAACCCCATCGCCTTGCAGGTGCTGGGTGTCTGTTCTGCACTGGCGGTTACCAGCCAGATGAAAACTGCGTTTGTAATGACCCTCGCGGTCATGGCGGTCACCGCCTTCTCAAACCTGTTCATCTCCCTGATCCGCAACCAGATCCCGAACAGCGTCCGGATCATCGTGCAGATGGCGATCATCGCCTCACTGGTTATCGTGGTTGACCAGGTGCTCAAGGCGTACGCCTATGACATCTCCAAGCAACTGTCGGTCTTCGTGGGTCTGATCATCACCAACTGTATCGTAATGGGCCGCGCCGAAGCGTACGCCATGAAGAGTGCCCCGCTCCCCTCCTTCCTGGATGGTATCGGCAACGGTCTGGGCTATGGCGCCATTCTGCTGAGTGTCGCGACCGTGCGTGAACTGCTGGGCTCCGGCACCTGGTTTGGCATCGAGCTGCTGCCGCTGGTGAACAACGGTGGCTGGTATGTGCCCAACGGCCTGCTGCTGCTGCCGCCGAGTGCATTCTTCATCATTGGTCTGATCATTTGGGGCGTACGCACCAAGGATCCCAAGCAGGTGGAGGCGAAGGATTAAGGTATGGAACACTATCTGAGTCTGTTGATTAAATCGATCTTCATCGAAAACCTGGCACTCTCCTTCTTCCTGGGGATGTGTACCTTCCTGGCGGTGTCCAAGAAGGTAAAGACCTCCATGGGTCTGGGTATTGCCGTTATTGTGGTGCAGACCATCGCGGTTCCTGCCAACAACCTGATCTACAACTACGTGCTTAAAGATGGCGCTCTGGTATCCGGTCTGGATCTGAGCTTCCTGAGCTTCATCACCTTCATCGGTGTGATTGCAGCACTGGTACAGATCCTGGAGATGGCGCTGGACAAGTACTTCCCGGCACTCTACAACGCGCTGGGTATCTTCCTGCCGCTCATCACCGTGAACTGCGCCATCTTCGGTGGCGTCTCCTTCATGGTGCAGCGTGACTACAACTTCATGGAGTCTGTGGTCTACGGTGTGGGTTCAGGGGCAGGCTGGATGCTGGCGATCGTTGCGCTGGCGGGTATCCGCGAGAAGATGAAGTACTCCGATGTTCCAGAAGGCCTGCGCGGTCTGGGCATCACCTTCATCACCGCCGGTCTGATGGCGCTGGGCTTCATGTCCTTCTCTGGTATCTCCCTGTAATCGGCTTTCCTGCAATCAGAAAGGAACGATAGATGGAAATTATTTTGGGTGTGGTCATGTTTACCGTGATCCTGCTGGCACTGGTGGCAGTCATTCTGTTCGCCAAGTCCAAGCTGGTGACCGCGGGCGACGTGACAATCAGCATCAATGGTGACCCGGCCAAGGCTGTGACCAGCCCGGCCGGTGGCAAGCTGCTCGGCGTGCTGGCTGGCAGCGGTATCTTCGTCTCCTCCGCCTGTGGCGGCGGTGGCTCCTGCGGCCAGTGCAAGGTACGGGTGAAATCCGGTGGCGGCGACATTCTGCCGACCGAACTGGATCACATCAGCAAGGGCGAAGCCCGTCATGGCGAGCGTCTGGCCTGTCAGGTTACCGTTCGCTCCGACATGGATATCGAACTGCCGGAAGAGATCTTCGGGGTCAAGAAGTGGGAATGTACTGTTATCTCCAACGATAACAAGGCCACCTTCATCAAGGAGCTCAAGCTGCAGATCCCCGATGGAGAGAGCGTGCCGTTCCGCGCCGGTGGTTATATCCAGATTGAAGCCCCGGCTCACCACGTGCACTACAAGAACTTCGATATTCCCGAGGAGTATCGCGGTGACTGGGATCGCTTCAAGATCTTTGAGCTGGAGTCCAAGGTCGATGAGCCGATCATCCGTGCCTACTCCATGGCCAACTATCCGGAAGAGTTCGGCATTATCATGCTGAACGTGCGTATCGCGACCCCGCCCCCGAGCAACTGGACTGCCCCTCCGGGACAGATGTCCTCCTACATCTTCAGCCTGAAGGCTGGCGACAAGGTGACTATCTCCGGTCCGTTCGGTGAGTTCTTCGCCAAAGACACCGATGCCGAAATGGTATTCATCGGTGGTGGTGCAGGTATGGCGCCGATGCGTTCCCATATCTTCGACCAGCTGCGTCGCCTGAAGTCCAAGCGCAAGATGAGCTTCTGGTACGGTGCCCGTTCCAAGCGCGAAATGTTCTATGTCGAAGACTTTGACATGCTCGCCGCCGAGAACGAGAACTTCACCTGGAATGTCGCGCTGTCTGATCCGCAACCGGAAGACAACTGGGACGGCTACACCGGCTTCATCCACAACGTGCTCTACGAGAACTATCTCAAGAACCACGAAGCACCGGAAGATTGCGAGTTCTACATGTGTGGACCTCCGGTGATGAACGCTGCCGTCATCAACATGCTCAAAGACTTGGGCGTTGAAGACGAAAACATCCTGTTGGATGACTTTGGTGGTTAATCCATGCACAGTGTTGTAAAGACCTGGCTAGCCTTCGGGCTAGCCTTTTTCTTGACTGGGTGCGGTCAGGAGACGGTCCAATCCAAACCGGAGATCCACATCACCGGCAGCACCATGGGCACTTATTACTCCATCAAGGTGGCGGACAGCGCCATCAGCGATCCGGCCAAGCTTCAAGCTGAGGTGGATGTGTTGCTGGAGCGGGTCAACGATCAGATGTCGACCTATCGCCCCGATTCCGAGCTGTCGCGCTTCAACCAGAGCCGTGACAACAAACCGGTAGTGGTCTCCCGCGATACCGCACGGGTCGTCACAGAGGCCATTCACATTGGCCGTGAGAGCCAGGGGGCGCTGGACGTCACCGTTGGCCCCTTGGTCAATCTGTGGGGCTTTGGCCCGGACAAGAAGCCGACCAAGGTCCCCTCCGACGAGCTGATCACCCAGACTCGCCAGAAGACCGGTCTGGGCAACCTGCACGTCATCACCTCGGTGGATGCCGATACCCTGCAAAAAGACATTCCGGATCTTTACGTCGATCTCTCTGCCATCGCCAAAGGCTTTGGTGTGGACAAGGTAGCCGAGTATCTGGAGTCACTGGGTGCGCGTAACTATCTGGTGGAGATTGGCGGCGAGTTGCGGATCAATGGCGTCAACGGCAAGGGTCACCCCTGGCGCGTGGCCATCGAGAAGCCCACCGCAGGCACCGGCACGGTGCAAGAGGTGATCGTGCCCGGTGACAACGGGGTGGCCACCTCCGGCGATTACCGCAACTACTATGAACTGGATGGTCAGCGCTTCTCCCACACCATAGATCCGCGCAGCGGCAAGCCGATCCAGCACCGCCTGGTATCGGTCACCGTGATCCACCCCTCCTGCATGACCGCAGACGGGCTGGCCACCGTGTTTATGGTGATGGGGACCGAGAAAAGCCTGGCCTATGCCAACGAGCGCGGCCTGGCGATCTTCGTGATCACCAAGACGGACAACGGCTTTGAAGAGGCTTACTCCGATGCCTTCAAGCCCTATCTGGTCAAGAAGTAAGAGGTAGAGATGCAGATTTTTCTGATCACCTTCGGGGTATTCATGCTGGTGATAGCCGCCATGGCTATCGGTTATATCTTCCAGAAGAAGACCATCTCCGGCTCCTGTGGCGGTCTGGGTAGTGTCGGCATCGAGAAAGAGTGCGATTGCCCGGAACCCTGCGACAACCGCAAGAAGAAGATGGCCAAGGAAGAGGCCCGTCGCAAGATGCTGGAAGAGAACCGCATCATCTGATGACTCTGGTTTTTCGGTAAACAAAAGCGCGCCATCGGCGCGCTTTTTACTGGCCGTTATCTTGCGTTAACGGTCAGGGCTGACGTTCGATATAGAGGATCACCTCACCCAGATGGATACCGAACTTGCTGATCTCGGCACGATTGATCAGACGATCTTCGTCCAGCAGGTACATCCAGTCATCGAAGCTCACCCGCACTACCTCGCCATCCGGCAGCGCCAGATCAAGCTGATAACGCCAGTTGAGGGCGAACCCTTCGCTTTTACCCACCGCCTCTCCCACCACATCGGAAGCATTACCTCGCCAGTGACCGTCAACCCCCTTGCTCAGATACCAGGTACGGGTCTGTTGGCGGCCATCATCAAAGTAGAACTGCTCGAACAACTCTCCCTTGCCATCCTTCCAACGACCCACCATCTCGACCCGAAAGCGACTGGTCACTTCGCCGCTGCGGTCGGTCACCAGGCCGTGAGCCACCAATTTGCCATTGAAGAAACGGGCGAGATCCCAGTTTGGCCCCTGCCCCCGATAGTCATCGAGACTGGCACCACAGCCACCCAGCAGCAGAAAGGGGAGCAACAACAACCAGCGGTATGCACGATAGAAAGGCATCAGAGACTCCATGTTCAGGGTTGGCCACGCAGGCGGCGGGTCAGGGCGGGATCGCGGCTGTTGTCAGCCAGCCAGATGGCGAGAAAAGCGGCCGAGAATTGCGGATCGGCCAGAGTGCCGAGGGGTTTTTCCTGCCACCAGAAGTGGCCTACCCCGCCCTTGTCGACATAGAAGGTGAGCTTGTCACCTGCCTGCACATCGGGCCAGAGTGATGCGAGCTGGCCGAGCCAGCGCTGACGCTCGACTTCAGTGCCAAGACCGAGCCGCTGCCACTCGGCGGCGGTGGCGCTCAGCAGGTCTTCCCGCTCGATGGATCTGGCATAGGTGAGGGTCAGGGCCTGCGGATAGTGACCGGGCTGATAGTGCCCGCTCGCACTGTAGAGGGTGGCATCGTAGAGCTTCAACCAGAGCCAGTTCATCTCCCCCTGCCCGACCGGGCGCAGCTGCTGCCAGGGGGCGGCAGAAGCCTGCACTGCGGTTGCAGCAAAGAGCGTAAACGCCAGCAGTTGCGGGTTAATTCCACCCCATATGCCAGTGGTTGGGGTCTTCCAGTTCATGCCAGTCCATCTCCTGTTCCTGCAGGGTGTTGATATCCTGCATCACCACCTGCACCAGCTGCCCTTGCGCATCCCGCTGGCAGGCAACCACCAGATAGAAGCGATCAGTCAGCTCATGCTGGCTCTCTTTGGTCCATTTGGAAAAAAGCAACGAGTCGGTCGAAAAGGTGTTTATCATGACTCACCCTCCAGCTTGACCATTACCCACAGGAGTACGGGTAACCACCACATCCAGATCACAGCCAGCAGCGCCGTGCTGATCCAGATGCCCCAGGGTAAGTGTACTGCCCCCATGGCAGCCCCCGCCACATAGGAGGAGGCACCGCCAAACACGCCAAACAGCGCCTGCTGCCAGCGAGGCAAGCGCAGCAGCCAGCGCATACCGTGGGCCAGCGTCAGGGCAAAACCGAGCCAGAGCAGCACCAGCCAGAGGGGAAAACCGGACGGGAACCGGAACAGGCCGAGCTGCCAGAGCAGCACATCCAGCAGACAGCCGGCCACCGCGATGGGGAGCAGCCGCCAGTCACGCAGGCGGCTGGGTGAGAAGAGAAAGTGCAGCAGCAAGATTGCCAGCAGCGGGCCCGGCTGCTGCCACTTCACCGCCAGCAACCAGTAGAGGTTGAACCCCAGCAGGTGAGCCCACTGCCACATGATCAGTGACCGCTTACTGGCACATCACCCGACCAGCCAGCGGGCCCCGGCTTGGCGGCCTCCAACTGCACCAGACTGATGGTGCGCTCCCAGAATCCCCCCTCGCAATAGGCGAAGTAGAAGTGCCACAGCCGGATGAAATCCTGGCTGTAACCGAGCTTGGGCAGCTCGGGCGCCAACGCCAGAAAGCGCTCGCACCAGTGAGCCAGGGTGCGGGCATAGTGATGGCCGTGATCGTGCAACCGCACCAGCTGCATGTCGGTCTCCCGCGCCAGCAACCCCGCCATCTGGGAGACGCTCGGCAAGCAGCCACCGGGGAAGATGTAGCGCTGGATGAAATCGACTCCGCGCAGATATTGGGCGTGGCGCTGATCGGCGATGGTGATGGCCTGAATGAGCAGGCGGCCACCGGGCTTGAGCAGCCGTGACAACTGGCGGAAATAGTCGGGCAGGAAGGCGTGCCCCACCGCCTCGATCATCTCGATGGAGACCAGCTTGTCATAGGTGCCTTCCAGCTTGCGGTAATCCTCCAGCAGCAAGGTGATGCGATCCCCCAGCCCCTCCCGCGCAATCCACTCCTTGGCATAGTCATGCTGGGCCCGGGAGATAGTCGTGGTGGTCACCCGGCAGCCATAGTGGCGGGCGGCATAGACGGCGAGGCCACCCCAGCCGGTGCCGATCTCCAGCAGATGATCGTCAGGCCCCAGCTCCAGCCGCTCGCAGATGGTGCGCAACTTGGCTTGCTGACCCTCTTCCAAAGTGGCCTCGGCGCTCGGGTAGATGGCGCTCGAGTACTGCATATGGCTGTCGAGAAAGCCCTGATAGAGGGTATTGCCGAGATCGTAGTGGGCGGCGATGTTGGAGCGCGAACCGGTCAGGGTATTGCGGTTGAGCCAGTGGCGCACCTTGTTGAAGGGGAAGCTGAGCCAGCCGAGGCGCCGTTCGAGGGAGTCGAGCAGGGTCAGATTGCGGGCCAGCAGCCGCACCAGCGCCACCGGATCCGGGCTGGTCCAGAGTCCCTCCACCCAGGTTTCTCCGGCGGCAATGCTGCCCCCCAGCAACAGGCGACGATAGAAGGCAGGATCCAGCACCACCAGTTCGGCATGCAGATCGGTACCCACGACGCCAAAGCTGTGGCGCTCACCGCCATCCCGCAGCAGCAGCTGGCCATGTTCGAGGCGACCCAGCAGATTGAGCAGCAGTTGCCTTGCCCCCTTGTCGATGAAAGAGGCAGAGAGGGTTGATTGAGCAAGTTCCATTAGCGGCTCTCCGGATGGGTAAATATCGGGGTTCGTTTGATAAATAGACGCAGGGCCTGCCAGTAGATCCCGAGCAGCACCTTCATGGTCATCCAGGGCCAGCGGGCCAGCAGGGCCACCAGCCCCTTGCGCGACAAGGGTTCGCGAGTGAGCGCCAGGGTTGCGTCAAACAGCTTGGCTTCACCGGATACGGGATGACTCTCGATGTGGATCAGTGTCTCCTGTGCGGGCGGCCTGATCCGCCAGTGATAACGCATCGCCAGCCCCATAAAGGGGGAGACGTGAAAATCCTTGTCATGGGGTGCCAGCGCCGCCAAATCCAGCAGGTAGTAGTGACGCTCGTTCCAGGGGGTGTTCGACACCTCTGCCAGCAGATAGCGCGCCTCGCCCTGCCGGTAGCAGAAGTAGAAGTTGACCGGGCTGAAGTAGAACCCCAGACAGCGCACATTGCCGAGCAGCAGTACCCGCCCCTCGGGCTCGGCATCGCCACCCAGTTCGCTCACCTTTTGCCACACCGCCTGCTTGAGGCTTCCCTCACTCCCCTTGAGATAGTCATGGCTGTGAAACGAAAGCAGCCCCGAGCGCTCCACCCCGAACCAGCGCCCCTGATCGAGCTTCGGCAGCTCGTCGAGATCCAGTCCCAGCATAAAAAGGCTGTAGGAGAAGGCGTGAGCCCGCGGCGCAAAACGGCGGTGGCGTACCGAGCCCTGCCAGATAGCGCTGGTAACACCGGCCAGTTCGTCGGCACGCTCATGTGCGGTGGCCACGGTGGCGCCGTTCATAGCTCGGCCCCGAGGCGTCTGACGACATCCAGCGCGCTGCGCACCCCATCCTCATGGAAGCCGTTGTACCAGTAGGCGCCGCAGAAGTGGGTGTGCTGCTGACCACAGATCTCCGCCCGCCGCTGCTGGGCGGCGATGGAGGCCTGATTGAACACCGGATGGTGGTAGACGAAGCGGCGCAGTACCTTGCTCTCATCCACCTTGCCCTTGGGATTGAGGCTGACACAGAAGGGCTCCGGCGAGTTCACCCCCTGCAGGATGTTCATGTTGTAGCTCACCAGCGGCCGCGCCTCGTCGTTGCCATCTAGCTGATAGTTCCAGCTGGCCCATGCCTTGCGGCGGGTGGGCAGGCAGCGAGCATCGGTATGGAGCCAGACATCGTTGGCCTGATAGGGCATATCGCCGAGAATAGCCTGCTCCCGCTCGCCGGGATCCGCCAGCAGCGCCAGCGCCTGATCGCTGTGGCAGGCGAAGATCACCTCGTCAAACCGCTCCTCGCCGTAACTGCTCTGGATCACCACGCCATCCGCTTCCCGTCGCACACTCTGCACCGGACAGGCGAGGCGGATCTGCGACTGCCAGCCCGCGGTAAGGGGGCCGATATATTCCCGCGAGCCACCCGGGATCACATACCACTGGGGGCGATTGGCCACATCCAGCAGACCGTGGTTGGCAAAAAAGCGCAGGAAGAAGCCAAGGGGGAAGGCGCGCATATCGGCCAGGGTCGATGACCAGATTGCCGCCCCCATCGGCAAGATGTAGTGGCGGGCGAAGTAGTCGCTAAACTCCCCCGCCAGCAAAAAATCTCCCAGGGTCAGCTCGGGACCCGTCCCCTGATGTTGACCATCCGCCAGCCAGGCTCGCGCCTCCCGGTTGAACCGCAAGATCTCGGCGACAAAACCGTAGAAACGGGGGCTCAACAGATTGCTGCGCTGGGCAAACAGGGTGTCGAGGTTGTGACCGTTATACTCCAGCCCCTCCGGGCTCTTCACCGAGAAGCTCATCTCGGCCGGTTGCCGTGCCATGCCGATCCGCGCCAGCAACTTCAAGAAGTTGGGATAGGTGCGATCGTTGAAGACGATAAAACCGGTGTCGATGGCATAGCTGCGGCCAGCCTGATTCACATCGACGGTCGCAGTATGGCCGCCCAGGGTCGGCGCCGCCTCGAACAGGGTGATGTCATGGAGTTTGTAGAGCAGAAAACCGGCGGTGAGCCCCGAGATCCCTGAACCGACGATGGCGATCTTTTTCTTCATGAATGGCTTCCTTTCGATACGAGTGCGCGGCCAAGGCGCAGCCAGAGCCCCACCGGCAGCGCACCAAGCAGGCGCAGCAACCAGATGAAACGGCGGGGAAAGTGGATCTGGTGACGACCAGCGGTCAGCCCGTCCATGATGGCGCGGGAGGCCTGCTCCACCGTCACCAGGCAGGGCATGGGAAAATCATTTTTGGCGGTGAGCGGCGTCTGGACAAAGCCGGGGCGGATCAGGGTCACCCCGATCCCTTTGCTGGCCAAATCGAGGCGCAAGGTATCCGCCAGATAGTCGAGGGCCGCCTTGGAGGCACCATAGGCCTCGGCTCGCGGCAGCGGCAGCCAGCTCACCGACGAGCTGACGATGGCCAGCCGAGATCCCGCCCCGAGCAACGGCAAGAAGGCAGCCAAAGCATGGCCGGTGGCGGTCAGATTGGTCTCAATCACCCGGGCAAACAGCTCGCTGTCGAACCCCTCCGCCACATCCATGTACTCGCAGTTGCCTGCGTTGAGGATTAGCAGATCAAGGGATGGCAGCGTAGCAGCCACCCCGCTCATTGCGGCCAGATCCCGGGCATCGAACTGCAGCGGCGTGATGCCGTGCAGCCCCAGCGCCTGCAGCCGTTCGCCATCGCGGCCACAACCCCACACCTGCCAGCCTGCACGCTGGTAATCGAGCGCCAACTGGCGACCGATGCCGGAAGTCGCGCCTGTAATAAGCACCCGGCCGCTCATGCGCCAAGCCTCATCTTGATAGTGCGCACCACGGGCCCGAGCAGCGGCAACTGCTCGTAAAGCATGGCGCCCAGGTCAAAATAGTCCCGGTGCTGGCACACCTTGCCCGCTTCGTCGAATTCGAGGCGGGTGGCCCCCTCCACCGTCACCGGCTCACCACCACGCAATCTGGGGTGAGAGAAGGTCATAGTCCAGCCGAGCCAGGCCTGCGGCCCTTGCTGCTGCTGACTGGTGATGACGAAGCGACAGTAGGCGAGGCGCTGATAGAGGGCGGCAAAATAATCGCCAAGGGCCGCCAGCCCCTCAATGCGGTGGGCCGGATCGGTAAAGACCACCTGTTCGGCATAGACCTCGGGCAATCGATGCAACTGCTGTTTGTCCAATTGCTGATAGAGGCCAATAAAGCGGGCCAGCGGCTCGTTCATCCTATTTCTCCAGAGAGCGAAACATCTCGATGGCTCTCACCCGGGCAACGGCGTGATCCACCATGGGTGCCGGATAATCCTGTCGTCCCTTGAGCCGCAGCCAGTCGTGGGGCTGATGCACATAAGCGGCAGGAATATCGGCAAGTTCAGTTACCCAGGTACGGATAAACTCCCCTTGTGGATCAAATCGTTGCCCCTGAGTGGTGGGGTTGAAGACCCGAAAGTAGGGGGCCGCATCGGCGCCGGTCCCCGCTGCCCACTGCCAGCCGCCGTTGTTGGCCGCCAGATCTCCATCGATGAGCCGACTCATGAAGTAATCCTCCCCGAGCCGCCAGTGGATATGGAGATCCTTGGTGAGAAAGCTCGCCACTATCATCCGCAGCCGGTTGTGCATCCAGCCGGTGGCGTTGAGGCAGCGCATCGCCGCATCGACGATGGGGTAGCCAGTGCGCCCCTCGCACCAAGCGGCGAAGGCATCCGGGTCCCAGCTCCACGGCAAGGCCGCCATCTCCGCCTTGAAAGGGCGATTCATCGAAAGAGTCGGGATCAGCACCAGCAGGTGGCGATAGAACTCGCGCCAGATGAGTTCATTGAGCCAGACAAAGCCGGGCTGGGCCTTGGACTGGGGCCGATAGCCAAGCCGCTGCTGGAGCGCCGCCACACACTGACGCGGGCTGATGATGCCCGCCGCCAGATAGGGGGAGATCACGGACGTGCCCGCGATGGCAGGAAAATCCCGGGTCTCCCCATAGTCGAGCACCGCCTGCTCCAGAAAATCGTTCAAACGGCGCCGGGCTTCCGCCTCCCCCACTGGCCAGCGTGGATCAGGCGTCAGCTCGCCGAGCGCCTCATCAACCCACGCCCGCTCGGCCAGCGGCTGCCACGGCAGTGGCTCGCCCCGTGGCGCAGGAGCGCGATGAATGACAAACCCCTCCTCATCGAGTGCCTTGAGCCAGGCTCGGCTGAAAGGGGTGAAGACCTTGAACATCTCACCCGAGCCGGTCAGCACCCGCCCCGGCGGCAATACGCAGCAGCCGTTGAACCAGTGACCGCTCACCGCCTGCTCTGCCAGCGCGGCAGTGACGGCATGGTCGCGACGCAGCTCATCGATCTCGATAGCCTGATTGGCGTAGAGCTGGGTCACCCCCTGCTCGCGGCAGAGGTCTGCCAACGCAGCGGGCACCTCGGCAAAGGTCTCTACTCGCAGCAGATGGAGCTGGATGCCGAGGGCCGCCAGCTCGCGTCCCAGCACATCGACCTGCGCCAACATAAAGCGCTGACGGACGGGGGCCATTTTGTGCTGCCGCCACTGGGTGGGAGAGATGATAAAGAGCGCGACCACCGGCTCATCACCGGCGCAGGCATGCCGTAGCGCAGGGTTGTCGGCAAGGCGCAGATCATTGCGCAACCAGACCAGCTTCATGATTTTTTCCTCCCGCGTCCGCTGGCGCCAGCCGCAGCAGGTACGTCCACCATCAGCTCGGCAAGGCTCGCCTGCCAGCCGTGGGCGTTAAGCCACTCATCGTCGTAGAGGCGCCCCAGCTCGCCAAACAGGCGCGTACCGGCGGGCCACCCGGCGGCCAGCTCCTGTTTGCCAAGACCGGCTCCCAGCAATACCAGCCAGGGGGTAACAGCACGTCCTTCCAGCAGGCTGACATGGCGAGGTTCGACCGCCCCCAGCAGTTGCACCTCATAGCCCTGACCGATCAGCTCGTAGGCGACCCAGACCAGATCGAGGGGGCCGACCAGTCCCCAGCTCGCCAAGGTGATCGGCACGCCCTTCTCCTGCTCGATCAGGTGGCGGGCGAAGCGGGTATGGAGCCAACCCAGCCACACCTGTTGCAGCAACTCGCCATCGGGCCGCTCGCGCCACAGCCCCAGCAGCCGCTCCACCAGCGGTTGCAGTACCCGGCTGCGCACCAGCTCGAATGGATAACTCGCCAGCAGGTCGTTGAGCTCGGCCTCCGCCTTGCGCTGGTTGAAGGCGAGCAGCGCCTGACTGAACTGCTCCAGGGTCTGCTGCCAGTGATCGCTCACCGGCGCGGAATGAGGTTCGCTCAAGAGCCCCTTCACCTGCCCGATACTCACTCCCCGCTCCAGCCAGCTCAGGATCTCGCCGATTTGGCGGATATCCTGCTCGCTGTAGAGGCGGTGGCCCTTTTCGGTGCGGGCCGGTTGCACCAGACCGTAGCGGCGCTGCCAGGCGCGCAGGGTCACGGCGTTGACGCCGGTGAGGCGGGAGACCTCGCGAATGGGGTAGATCCCCTCATCAGCCAGAGGAGCAATTTCTTGCGATAAATCAGACATGACAACGTCCATCAAACAGAGGGGTAAGGCTCCCCGGCGCAAACCATGCGCCGGGGCAACAGAACGGATTCAGAGCCCGTAACGCAGCTTGAGCGTATCGGGGTGCGGATTGAGATAAACCTGCTCGGCGAGATAGGGATTGGGGTACTCGCGCAGGTAGTGACGGATCAGGGTGAGCGGCACCAGCAAGGGGAATATGCCGGTGCGGTACTTGTCGATGGTATCGGCCAGCTCCTGCTTCTGGGCCGGGGTCAGCACCCGCTTGAAGTAGCCCTGCAGGTGCATCAGCACATTGGTGTGGCTGCGGCGGTTGGCTCGCAGGGTCAGCGCCGTCATCAATCCCTTGATGTAGTTGTCGGCCACCTCCTGCAAATTGGTGGACTTGCCCAGATTGCCGAGCAGCTTGCCGAGCGCCCTGTAGTGGGTGGTGGCGTGGGAGAGCACCAGATACTTGTAGCGGGAGTGGAAGCGGATCAGCGCAGAGGCGGTAATGCCGCGGGCGCAGAGTTGCTGCCAGTCATGGTAGGCGAAGACCCGCAGCACAAAGTTCTCCCGCAGGATGGGGTCGCACAGGCGGCCATCCTCTTCCACCGGCAACAAGGGGTTGGCCTCCATCAACGCCTTGGCAAAGAGGCCAATCCCCTCCTTGGCGCTCCCCTCGTTGTTGGCGCCATAGACCTTGACCCGCTCCATACCGCAGCTGGGTGATTTGGCACAGAGGATGTAGCCGGAGATAAAGTCGAGCTGACGAGCCTTCTGCTCGCTGAAGGCAATCAGCTGTTCGGTGACATCGAAGCTACCGTTGCTCGCCTCGGCGCGGATCTCGCCGTTGCGCTTGACCAGCCGGATGGCGGCACGGGGCGCCCCCAGACCAATGGCCATCTCGGGACAGACGGGGTGATAGTCAAAGTGAGCGCCAAGATCCCGTTCACAGAAGCTGGAGCGCTTGTGGCCCCCATCGAAACGTACCTCTTGTCCCAGCAGGCAGGCACTGATACCGACTTTAATCTTGTACATGATGACACTCCTTGTATAAGCATTGATTCAGTTATAGCAGTTATACAAAAAAATGAAAGTTGTATAACTATTTGCGACTGATACGACACAAGGAGAAAAAAGGGATCACCGGAAAAAGAAAAAACCCATGGCGAACGCCATGGGTAAAAATCAAGACACTACGGACTACGGGAAGGAAAATTAGAAGCTGTACTTCACACCCAGGCTGGAGATGGAACCTTTTTGCAGATCCCAGTTGCGATAGGTGTAATCGGCTGTCAGTGCCCAGTTCTGGTTGAGCTTGTAGGCACCGCCCACCTTGAAGTCGTGCATATCATCGGTCATGTTGGCGTAGCGGTAGGCAGTGGAGAGCTCGACATTACCGATGTCATAGCGCAGACCCACTTCACCGTACATGCTGCCGCTATCTTTGCGAGCAACAGCATCCCACCCTTTGTTAGCGATATCGCTGGCAAGTTCACGCTCCAGGGTGTAGCCCATCACACCGGTTTCACCGTAGAGGTTCAGACCCGTGCTGAGCGGAGTAAAGACACCGACACCGATGCTGGAGATCGACATGCTGTCGTTGCCGTTGCTGCGAGAGGTGTATTCAGTGCTGCCGCGACCATAGAAATTGGAGCCGAAGCTCTTGGAGAGATCCAGGCTCAGACCGCCAAAATCACGGGTTCCTTTGCTGTCATTGCTGAAGGTACCGTTGAGATAGTCGGATTTGGTGTGCGCCCAGGTAGCAGCGCCCTTACCGTAGCTAAAGGCATCCTGCGCCATGACGGAAGTAGAGGCAAACCCGGCCAGAACCAGAAGAGAGACAGTTGCTTTTTTCATGATGATAACTCCATGTGATTGGGCCCGTTGCTAGCGAGCTGGTATGGAGTCATTGTGCGATCAGGTTCCCGGCTTGCCGAGCTGCAAGCTGTTGCAGAACCATGTCAGATGTAAGCAGATATTGCAGGGGGTGTCAGCGGCAACAAGTTGCCGGCCCACACGGTTTGCATGGGCCGGAACAACGCCAAATCAGCGGAAGACCACCTCGTCAATTTCAACCCGCACCAGCGGCTGACCGGTCAATCCGGCAGGACGGGGGATCTCGAGTGCCAGTGACGGACGGGCTTGCCCCTTGCGCAGATAGGTTTCCGGCAGGCGGTTCTCGGCAACCCAGAAGCGGGCCTCCTGACGGCTCAGCTGCACCCCGTCAGCACTGAACAGGGTCACCATGCCACGCACCCCGACTACATTGCGGGTGCCGGTATTGCTCACCATAAAGGTCAGCACCAGCGGGTCAGATCCCGCGATCTTGTCCAGCTTGACCACCACACCGTCACGCGCCATCTGGGCAAGCAGTTCCGGATTGGCCTTGGCCTGATCGGTCAGCACCGGAGCAGCGACGGCAACCACGGCCCCAGCCTTCCCATCAGCAGCCACGCCCTTTACGGACTCGGCCGGTTTGACCACCAGATACTCCCAGGTGAAGTCGTCGTTGAGCTGAACCTGCCGACCATCGGGCAGCGTCACCTGAGAAAGAGGGGCAGCCTGCGCCAATACGGGGGAGAGGCACAGGGCAATCAGCAGACGGGAGAAGGGTTTCATTGGGCGAAGCTCGGTAACGGGTGAAAGGGCGACAGTATAAACAGTCCCGTCGCCCCTTGCCTATGACGGCACTCACGTTCTGGCACCCGCATCGCTTGCCCGCAGGCTAGATGGCGAGATCGTGCCGCTCTTTCTGTGCCATATCCAGGGTCACCAGATCAAACTTGCTCCCCTTGAGGGCGGACAAAATATCCGATTGCATATCAAAGGCCTGCGCACGCTGATGCTCGGGCAGACGCACCCGGGCCAGGGTGGTGGAGCAGTCGCACAGGGTATGGAAAAAGACCTGTGCCTCGTCCAGCCCCATGTCGGCCAGCATCTGCTCTGCCTGATCCACCATTCGCAGATAACGCTGCTCAAGCTGCCGTGGATTGGTGAAGCGATTGCTGAGGCAACCGTTGCTCCCCTTGCCCCAACGACCGAGCTGACGCTTGTTGAAGCCGTAACGATAATCGCGGCGCATCAATCCGTTGTCGGCAAAAAACCAGATGGAGTTGGCAGGCAGAGACCCGAACTGGGCAAGATAATCATCACGCTCCTCCACCGCTGCCGGAACCAGTAACGGCAGATGAGTCCATTCCGGACGAGTCTGCACATACTCACCAATGCGGCGAACCGGGTCGATCAGCCCTTCAATATTTGGCAGGCGATCGCAAAAGACGATCTCGTCACTCTTGATGACCCAGTGATCGATGCCATAACGCTGGCAATAACGGCGGGCTCGGGCCACTTCGCTGCGACTGCGGGTCGGATTATCGAGGGTAATTGCGTGGATTTTCACACCGGCAGCGCGGCACAACTCGATGCTGTAGCAGGATTCCAACCGTCCCGAAAAAGAGACAACCAGCTCGTCAAAACTTGCCAGTCGCTCAATCAGCAGCTGTTCCCTGGCTTGAAAAGAGTGATCATATCCCTGATTCAGTACAACTACATTGGCACCCATTAAACAGCTCCGGATGATGAACAGGTGCAGTATTGTGCGGCAAACAAACTGAATAGACCCTTAAAGAGTCTGGTTAAAATTAAAACTTGATGATTATTTCCTGTGATTCTGCTGCTAAATCTTCATTTTGGGCGTCATAAATTCGTAATCTTGCTTGGTGAACCAGATGGGCTCGTAAGAAACCCTGCGCCTGATCCAGCGAGGTGAAGGTCAGGCGCCCTCCCTCGCTGTCGGTCAGGCAGAGGCACTCCCCTTCTGCCTCAACACAGAGCTGATAACCGCTGCCATCCTTGCAGGCGATGATCAGGGTCGCCTCGGGATAATGACTGAGCCAATTGCGAAACCGGCCATGCTCCATAGTGCTCCTAGAGGGGCATCACCCCCTGCCGGTGGCGGGCAAACAGCCCAGCTCACCCAGTTGCTGGCGGCAACTTGCCGCGTCGGTAAAGACGATCCCCCTGATACCGAGGGCCTCGGCGGCCGCGATGTTGGCAGGACTGTCATCGATGAAGATGCACTCTGCCGGTTTCAGATCGAACGACACCAGCAGATAGCGGTAGATATCCGGCTCCGGCTTCATCATCCGCACCCGCGCCGAGACCACCTTGCCGCTGAAGAAGCGCCAGAAATCCTGATGCTGCTCCAACCAGTCGATGCTGGCATGACCCATGTTGGAGAGGGCATACAGAGTGTGCCCCGCCCCGTGCAGCTCGGCTATCAGGGTTAGCATAGCGGGATCTGGCTGCAGGGAGGCCGGAACGGCCTGTAAAATGGCCAGATTCTCCGCCGCCGAGAGGCCGGTACGCGCTTGCGCTTCCCGGGCCATGGTGTGGAGCGACATGGTGCCTCTGTCTACCTCCAGCCAGTCCGGGTGGTTAAAGAGCAGCTCAGCCAACTGTTCGGCTCCTTGCGGGCCACGCACGGAACGCACTATGCCTACCGGATCCCAGCTCACCACCACCCGTCCCAGATCGAAAATAATCGCCATCGTCTTTACCTCCCCCACTGGATTTCAGTCATAAAAACAGAGTCAATAGAACATCGCTCATATGCCATTTTCTTAACCGGATACCCTGCCCCCATCCCCGCCCGCGGGCAAGTTTTACTTGCATCAGGCCGACAAATCCCTTAATGGTTATGACGTTACTTCAAGGACACACCTATGCACGCACCATTCTTCTTTGCTTTCTCGTTTATCCGGCCCGCTTGAGGGAAGGCCTGTCGTCGTGTGAACAGAAAGCAAAGACGAATCGAGCCTCCCCTAGCGGAGGCTTTTTTTTGCATTAATATCAATCGATTACTTGGATAGGGAACAATCATGGCAACGCTCGACGAGATCAGACAAGACATCACCCGGTTGGATCAGGAGCTGCTTGCCCTGCTGGCGAAACGCAAGACACTCAGCATCGAGGTCGCCCGTGCCAAGCAAGCCAACCCGCGCCCCATCCGTGACCACCAGCGGGAGCAGGAGCTGCTGGTCGCCCTGATCCAGAAAGGGCGTGTGCTGGGGCTGGACGCCCAGTACATCACCCGCATCTATCACACCATCATCGAAGACTCTGTGCTCTCCCAGCAGGCCTATCTGCAGAGCCTGCTCAACCCGGAGCAGCAGGAGCCGATGACCAGCGTCGCCTATCTGGGACCGCGTGGTTCCTACTCCAGCCTGGCCGCCCGCAAATATCTGGCGCGCTACAAGGATCAGGTGATCGAGGTGAACTGCCAGAACTTCCGCGAAGTGCTGGATGCGGTGGAGTCAGGCCGCGCCGCCTTTGGCGTGCTGCCCATCGAAAACACCAGCTCGGGCTCCATCAACGAAGTCTATGACGTGATGCAGCATACCAGCCTCTCCATCGTCGGCGAGCTAACCTACCCCATCGAGCACTGCATCCTCACCGCCGTACCGACCGAGCTGAGTCGCATCAAAACCTTCTATGCCCACCCGCAGGTGTTCCAGCAGTGCTCCCACTATCTGAGCAAGCTGGAAGGTGCCCGTCACGAGATCTGCGACTCCTCCTCCAGCGCCATGATGAAGGTGAAAGAACTGGCCAGCCCGGAGGCCGCCGCCATCGGCAGCGCCGCCGGTGGCGAACTGTATGGTCTGGATGTGCTGGCCGAGCAGCTCGCCAACCAGAAAGAGAACTACAGCCGCTTTATCGTGGTGGCGCGCAAGCCCATCGACGTGGCACCGCAGATCCCGGCCAAGACCACCCTCATCATGTCCACCTCCCAGAAACCGGGTTCGCTGGTCGAGGCGTTGCTGGTACTGCGCAGCCACGAGATCAACATGACCAAGCTCGAATCCCGTCCGGTGCAGGGCAACCCGTGGGAAGAGATGTTCTATCTGGATGTCTCCGCCAACCTGCAGACCCCAGCGATGCAGGCCGCACTGGTGGAGCTGACCAAGATCACCCGCTATATCAAGGTGCTGGGCTGCTACCCGAGCGAGGATGTGAAACCCACCGCAGTGCCGCCGGTGCTGATGGGAAGCTAAACAGCCCACAACGACAAAAGGCGAGCACCCTGCTCGCCTTTTGTTTTGATGCCTGTTTTCAGGTCAGGCAATCAACTCAGAACTGACCCGCCATCAACTGATTGATGTTATAGAGGGCACGGGTATCGAGCTCCATCTCGGTGGCATAGGTATTGCCGCGCGGATAAGAGGCAACCACCCGGGCACCACGCACCACACCGGCGACCGACACATCCAGCGAGTTGGAGGTCTGGGTCAAGTCACGATAGCTGCTCTGGCCGCGCACCTGCTGACCATTGAGCTGCTCGGCCAGCTCGCGATATGCATCCATTTTGGAAGCGCGAATGGCTTGCAGCATCTTCTCCGACTGGGAGGGGCCAGGCTGGATGTCGATCACCGCATAGCCTACCGCCTTGAGCACCGGAAAATCATCGGGCTTGCCACCCTGGGTGTAATCCACCACCCGGTTGTAGCTGCAACCAGTGAGCAAGAGTGCCAACAGGCAACCAAACAGGATCTTCATGACTCGCTCCTCACGGGGTCAGGTTGACCAGATGACCGCCCGGCCGGGCCTGACTGTCACGCATCAGATAACCGCGATTGATCGATGCCCGACCAAACGAATTGTTGGCACCGAACAGATATTTTTGCGGGATCAGGCTCTGGGCCGTGGTCTCCACCATCTTGGTGCGCATGTCGATAACGCGGGCGTTGACCAGGATCCCCTTGCTGTTGCGGCTGAAGGTGCCGACCAGAATGCGGGAGATCGGCAAACGGGAAGAGAGCTCCTTGTAGTTGCGGCTCAGCACGAAGTCCCCCTGCGGCGTTACCTTGATACTGCCGGTCAGCTTGAAGTCCACCACCACCTCGCCGCGGCGGTTGAGCTCGTAGATAAAGCTCTCCTCAATCTGCTGCCCCATCCAGTTGGTATCCTGCAGGGTGTCGAGATCAACGAAAGAGGCCACCGCGATGGGCTCGGTCAGGGTGGTCAGCGATTTGCGCTCCATCAGCTGATCGGTCATGCGCGCCACCAGCCAGTTGAGCTCCATCCCCTGCGCCGCCTGGCGGGGGTCACCCTGATCCCGATTGATAGGGTCGGAGCCGCACCCGGTCAATGCCAGGGCAAGCGCCAACGCCGTGATGAGTTTGTTCATGGATACCTTTCCTGTATCTGCACCTGACTTATTATCGGACGCGCTGGACAAAGCTTGAGCCGGGAATGAGGCATGATTCTTGCTTTTTAATGGTCATCGTCAGCGCCAACGTGCGCTGCCAATTGGAACGTGTTGTGATCCATGTCGGCCAGTAGGTGCCATTTCCTCAAAATGGCTCGGCTGCCCGCCAACTCAAGGTATCTGCTATGAAATTACCGCTGCTGTTGACCCTGCTGCTGGCCAGCCTGAGCGCCCGCGCCGAGCTTATCGAAGCGCAGGGCAGCGCCGCCATTCTGGGGGGCGATGAGGTCTATGCCCGCGAGCAGGCGACCCGCGACGCCCTGCGTCAGGCGCTGCTGGCCAGCGGCGCGGCCGTTTCCAGCGTCCAGCGTCTGGAAAATGGCAGCCTGCGCTCCGAGCAGATCCAGATCCGCTCCGGCGGCGACATTCGCCAGTACCGGCTCAAGCGGGAAGAGGTGCGCAACGGCCGCATGTATATCACGCTAGTGGCCGACATTCAGGCCGAGCGCCAGATCTGCCAGACCCAGCACTTCGCCAAGGATTTGACACTGGTCAGGCTGCGGATGCGCTATCCGGACCAAGCCAGCTACGGCGCCATGGACGACATGCCGGAAAACCTCTCGCGCCGGCTGTTCGAAACCCTCGCCAACGCGCCGCAAGGGGTCGCGGTGCGCCAGTGGCTGGATGAAAACCTGCGCATCGATCCGCTCCATCTGCAACAGGGGGATCGCAGTGCCCTCGAAGAGATCAAGGCCCTCAGCCTGCGCACCGACAGTCAGTATCTGGTGCTCGGCAGCATCGACGATCTCTCCATCGAGCCGCAGGGCAACCAGCTGACCAGCTGGTATGAGGATCCCGTACGCAACTTTCGCATGCAGCTCTACCTGTTCGATGGCATCAACGGCAGTCTGGTCAACCGCAAGGTCTACGAAGGGCGTGCCACCTGGACCTTTGGCAAGCGGGAACAGGTGGGCAGCAGCAGCGGCCAGTTCTGGCAGTCAAGCTATGGCCAGGAGGTCAACTACCAGTTGCAGCAGGCGGCTCAGGATCTGGTAGCCCAGCTCACCTGCGCCCCGGTCACCGCCCGGGTGGTTGGCCAGAACGAACGCGGCCCCTACATCAATCTGGGGCGGCGCAACGGTGTCAAGCTTGGCGATCAGTTCCGCATCCAGCACAACGCCGACTTTATCGACCCCTACGGCAAGTCGCGCATGATGCGCAACCCAGCCGACGGCCTGTTTGAGGTAGTACAGGTATTCGACGATGGCGCCATCATCAGCAGCCAGAACAAATATTCGCCGTTTAACATCCAGAATGGGGATTTGGCAGTATTGGAATAAGAATCAAGGGTTTAAAAGGGAATTGCTTCTTGTATAATGCCCGCCACACAGCTCCCGTAGCTCAGCAGGATAGAGCGGTCCCCTCCTAAGGGACAGGTCACTGGTTCGACTCCAGTCGGGAGCGCCATATAAAACAAGGGGTTGGCATCATTACGATGCCAACCCCTTGGTCGTTTTTGGCGACAACGAATCCGACCATCCAACCGTAATGACCCTCTCCTTTCTGCGTTCAGAGCGTGCGATCTCTCTGATAGACTGCTTGCCTTTGGCTTGTCTTTGAGGCCAAGCCCTGTTTCATCTTGCAAAGGAGTGTTGGATGTCCGGATGTTCCTGGTGGGATAGATCCACCGGTTTTGCACTGCTGACCATTGTGCTGTGGGCCTCGCTGGCGGCGCTGACGTCACGGGTCACCAGCGTGTCACCGCTGGTGCTGGTCGGGCTGGTGCTGTTGTTCTGCGGGGTCGGGGCTTTGCCGTTCTGGCGCCAATGGCGCGCTCGCCCTATTACCTGGCTGGTGACGGTTACGGCATTGCTGCTCTACCATCTGCTGCTCTTTATGAGCTTTCGCCATGCCCCGGTGCTGGAGGCCAACCTCATCAACTACCTCTGGCCGCTCTGCATCATTCTGTTCACCCCGCTGTTGTTGCCCGGCCATCCACTCCATGCCCATCACCTGCTGGCTGGCGCCTTTGGTCTGGCGGGCTCCATGCTGGTGATGGTCAACGGCGAGCTGCAACTACAGCAGACCTATCTGCCGGGATACCTGTTGGCGCTCGGTGCAGCTGTCGTCTGGGGAGCCTACTCGGTATTATCACGCCGTCTGCCGCCAGCCCCCGCCGTGGTCACTGCGGCAGCCTGTCTGCCCGCGGGTTTGCTGGCGCTGCTGCTTGCCCGTCTGCTGGAGGGGCCCCTGCCACTCGCGCAGATCCCCACCAGTGACTGGTGGCTCATCATCGGGCTGGCGCTGGGCCCCATGGGGGCGGCCTTTGTGACCTGGTATCTGGCACTGCGAGACGGCGATCCACGCCGGATCGGTGCCCTTGCCTACCTGACACCGCTGCTGAGTACCTTGCTGCTGGTGTTGCTCAATGGAGAAAGGCTGACCTCGCGCCATCTGCTGGCCGGTGCACTTATCATGGGCGGCGCCCTGCTCGGTATGCTGGGCCAACGCAACAGAGCACTGGCATCCCCAGCCAGTTAAGTCGGTAAAATAGGGCCACCTGACCATGCTGTCATAAAAACGCCATCATCCCTGTTTAGGCTCGGGCCACGCTCCCCCATGGTCTGTGCTGACAGGAATTACCCCGTGAAAATCGCCCATTACGCCACCCTCTCCTCCCTTGTTTTGTTACTGGTCGCGGGAGGACAGGCGCTGGCCCTCTACCACGGCTGGCAGCAGCTTGCCCGTACCAATCAGGCCCAGCATCAGCACGAGACGCTGCAACAACTTGTGACCGTGACCCTGCAAAACAGCCTGCGTGACTACCTCAACAGCGGCGATCCGCAACAACTGACAGCAGCGGAGAAGGTCCGCCAGCAAGCGCTCTCCTCGCTGGCCGCTCAGGATGATGCCGTGGCAGCCCCGCTCAGACAGCAACTCGAACAGATGGCGCAGCGCATCGCGCACGACTATCAGGCCGCAGGCAAGCTCTCGGGCAACAGCCAGCTGCTGCTGCAAAATGCCGAGAGTGAGCTGGGCAGCCAGGCCATGGAGCTGATCCGCTATGGGGAGCAAGGTGCCAACACGGAACAATCTGCCGCGGCACAGCAATATCGCCGCGGTGCGGCCGAGATCCTGGCGGGCCTGCCGCGCCTCGCCCATTTGCGCCAAAGCTATATGGAGCAGGGCAATGAAAAGCTGCTCGAAGGGATCCGCTTTGAACTGGAGGCACTGCAAAAACAGGCGCAAGCGCTGCAAGCCTTGCCGCTGCTCGGCCTGTATGAAGAGGCGCCCGCCGATGAATTCACGCTGGGGGAGCCGGTACGCAAGGAGCTGGGAGATCAACCGCGCAGCGAATTACGCTCGCTGCTGGGTCGCTATCCGCAGGAATTGGCCAACAGCCGCACGGCGCTTCAGCAACAACAGGCTGGCCGCCAGACCGTGCAGCAAGACATCATGGCGATGTTGCAAGCGACCAGACAGATGGGGGAACAACTTGCCCACGAACGGCAAGCCGTCAATCAGGAGCTGGCCACCATCCTCGGCACGCTGGCGCTCTGTCTGGTGATAGTCGCCCTGCTGTTTGCGCTGGTGCAACGACGCTGGCTGCTCACCCCCTTGTTGCGACTGCGCGGAGCCTTTATGCAGCTTGATCAGACGGGGCAGGCCGAGCCGTTGCCTGCCGGGCGCGATCGCAACGAGCTGGCCGATATTGTTGCCAGCTACAATCGGCTGATCGGTCGCCTGCAACTGGACCAACAACAAAAAGAGGGGCAGCTGTCAGCGGTATCCCTCAGCCTGCAAGGGATGGTCAGTCAGGTTGACGAGATCCACCACAGCACCCGCACCACCGAACAGGTGGTCGACGAGAGCGGCCAGATGATGGATGAGCTGAACCAGCTGGCCGGAGAGGTCCATCAGGTCGCCGCCGACATCGCCCAGCATGCCCACCATAACGAACAGGCAATGAGCCAGAGCGAAGATCTGGTGGGGAGCATGCTGCATGCCACTCATCAGACAGGACTGGCGATTGACGAGAGCGATGAGGCGCTGCAAGCCCTCACCCGCTCGGTTGCCGATGTGACGGCCATTGTCGATGTGATCGGTCATATCGCTCAGCAGACCAACTTGCTGGCCCTCAACGCCGCCATCGAAGCGGCCCGCGCAGGGGAACAGGGACGGGGCTTTGCGGTGGTCGCCGATGAAGTACGCCACCTCTCGGCCAATACCCAGCAATCCCTCAACCAGATCACCGATATTCTGGGGCGCCTGACCCAATCCGGCGAACAACTTGGCACTGTACTGAACCGAATAACCAGCGAATCAAGCCGCCAGCGGGCACAGGCGGAACAACTGCGCCAGACTACCCAGGCGGTGCGGGAGATCGCCCGCAACACCGCAGTGATCGCCCTGCAGGGCGCCGACAACGCCAAAAGTCAGGAGCACAAACTGGCCAGTTTTGCCGATCTGATCACCCGTATCCATCAGCATGCCCGTCAGGTGAGTCAGCTCTCGGTGCAGGTCTCCTCCCATATTCACCATCAGGCGCAGCAGATCCCCCGCATCCTCGGCCAGCAAGGCTGAACCCTATTCGCCCCGCATCCTCACCAGATCACTTTCCCTCAACCAGAGGGAAAGTTTTTTTGTAGCACAAAATTATCTGTTATCGGCAGGTTAACTGACACCTCTTCCCCCGTACCGGATGAAAACCCGTACTAGCGCTGGCCGCAGCCTCAAGAAAACGCTCTCATCACCGTGATACCTGCCATGAGGCTGTTTACGACCTTGCCCATGATTATTTGCACTCGGTCATACTTTTGAAACGTTGAGGGAACTTTTCATTGATATTTCGCACCGCGAACGTACTCTTGAGGTTGTCCGATAGCCAAGAATCGGAACATAAAAAAACAACATGTGATGATCAGGACTGCCAACTACAGATGTGCCAAGACATCCGGGTTTGCAGGTAGCCAAGACAAGATTTTTTGCCCTTCGGGGTTTTGATTGCAATGCCAATACCGAGCGGTAGGCCCGATGCCAACTGCCGGAAAAAAAAGCTAAGTCCATAAAATCAGGAGCAATAAAAATGGAAAAAGTGATCTTCAAGCGCGCCGCTTTGAGTGCCGCTGTGGTAGCCGCTCTGGTCGCCCCCGGTATGGCGTTGGCAGCTCAGGATATGATGAGCCCGGAATACGGCCAGTCCTATGAAACCTTCGTTAAAGACTCCAAACTGACCGGCGGTCTGTTCTACTTCCAGCGTGATCGTCAGCGCATCGATGGTGACCCGACTGCAGCCAAGAAAGAAGGCAAATACCAGTCCAACCTGAGCCATTCCACCGTGCAAGCCGCTCTTAACTTCAACTCCGGTTATGCCTGGGACACCGTAGGTCTGGATCTGGGCGGCTTCGGTGCCTATGACTTGGCCGTTACCGAAAATCACCCGGTCAACCAGGAAAACGAATTCTCCTTCGCTGGCCGTTCTTGGGGCAACAACGCCAAAGATGGCTCCCCTGAAGGTGGTTTCAGCCTCTCCAACGCAGCGATGAAGCTGAAATTCCTGGACGGCGGCATCACTGCCAAGGGTGGTTATACCCAGCTGTATGTCCCTGGCCAAATCGGTGTTAACTGGTCTTATCAGCCGGGTACCTATCGTGGTGGTCAAGTTGAAGGTAACTTCGGTGGCCTCTACCTGACCTACGCCATCGCTGACGAGTACAAGGCCCCCTGGTACAAAGAGACTCAGGTCTTCTCCCGTGCCAAAGCGTGGATGGATCCGTTCGCTGATGAAAACGTCATCGACTACATCCACGGTATCGCAGCCCGTTACACCTTCGAAAATGGCACTGCAGTGACCGGTTCTTTCGGTCAGTCCGAAGGCTACATGGACAGCTACCACTTCAAACTGGCTCACAAGTTTGACGTACTGGGCGGCCTCTCCACCAGCTACCAGTTCTACGGTTCCGAGACCGAGACCTACACCAAGGGCGCTTCCCAGATCGAGACTTATGACGGTCTGGCATGGCAACAAGCTCTGACAGCTGCCTGGGGCATGGGCCCGTACGGCTTCCGTCTGGAAGGTCTGTGGACCAAGGCTGAAGGTGCGGAAGGCAACTACCTGCCCCGTCTGACCCGTGGCTACGCCAACTCCCAGGGTGCCAACGAAATTTGGTGGGACTCCCGCTCTGACTGGAACGCCAACAACGAGAAAGCGCTGTTCTTCGGCGTGACCCGTTCTCTGGATGACCTGGTTGGTGCGCCTGGCTGGTCCGTCGGTGTATCCGGTGCTTACGGTTGGGATATCGAAACCGGTCAAGGCAAGAAAGCAGCCAACGGTGAAGATACCGAATGGGCAGCCAACTTCGATGTCACCTATACCGTGCAGGATGGCAAGCTGAAAGGCACCCTGTTCAAACTGCACTACACCGACTACAACAACGACATCAGCCAGGGCGGCGGTTGGACCGATTACCCCAACATCTTCGCCTCCGAGCACGACGTCAAGTTCCACATCATCATGCCGCTTACCTTCATGTAATCAGGCAATACGATGTCAGCAAACCGGGCCACTTGGCCCGGTTTTCTTTTTGCCGGTTGGCAAGCTAACATGCGAGCCGGATAAGAATTTTACCCGCTCACCTACCCACACGCTTTTGTCAGCAGTCACAAGGACGCCATCATGCCCCGTTTTGTTCTGATCACCGGTTGTTCCAGCGGTATTGGCCTCGCCGCCGCACAGGCGCTGGGGCAGCACGGTTTTACCGTGATCGCCTCGGCACGCAAGGCGGAAGATGTGGCCCGTTTGCAGCAACAGGGATTGCTGGCGGTACAGCTGGATCTGGCGGACCCTGCTTCCATCGAGCTGGGTGCCAGTGCGGCGCTCCATCTGGCGGGCGGACGCCTCTATGGCCTGTTCAACAATGGCGCTTATGGCCAACCCGGGGCGCTGGAAGATCTGCCTACCGAAGCGCTCAGGGAGCAGTTCAATACCAACCTGTTTGGCTGGCACCATCTGATCCGTCAGGTGCTGCCGCCGATGCTGGAGGCCAAAGAGGGTCGGATAGTGCAGAACAGCTCGGTACTGGGGCTGGTTGCCATGAAGTATCGCGGCGCCTACAACGCCAGCAAATTTGCACTGGAAGGTTATAGCGACACTCTGCGCCTCGAACTGGCGGGTAGCGGGGTACATATCAGCCTGATTGAACCGGGCCCCATCGATACCCGTTTTCGTGCCAATGCCCGCAGCGCCTTCTTGCGGCACATCGATCCGGCCCAGAGCCGTCATCAGTCGGCCTACCGCCAGACCCTGACACGGCTGGAAAAAGAGGGGGCCACCAGCGGCTTTACCCTCCCAAGCGAAGCCTGCATCCCGCCGCTGCTCCATGCGCTGACCCACGCCCATCCCAAGGCACGCTATCCGGTGACCACTCCGACCCGGCTGTTTGCCTTCCTGCGACGGGTATTGCCCACTCGCTGGCTCGATAAACTGCTGGCCAAATCGGCCTGATCCCGTGATGGGCGACAAGCATCCTGCCGCCCAAGTGGCGTTAGCCGGGTAGCGGCATCACCCGTCCCGCCAACCTGGTTTTTCCCTCTCTTCAATAGTGCTCGCCATTGCTGTAGTAGGCGCTCTTGACCAGAGGGATCACCTGCACCACCACATAGGTCTGCTCCCCCAGCACCCGTTTCAAATGGCGCGTGATAAGGCGCGCGGCCGCGTCCTGCATCTCTTGTGGCCGCTCGAACCAGTGCAGCTCAACAAACGGAAAACCCGTCTCTGGCTCGCCGTTGCGGATCCAGCAGCTATCAATCCGCTCCATGGTGACAAACTCCGGCTTGCCGCCGGTCAGCTCGCAAAGCTCGGCCAGCAGCGGGCCGCTAACCTGTTGCAGGGTATCGAACGTCACGGCGCGAAAACGAAGATGGGGCATGGCAAACCTCTTGGTTATCTGAAATGAGGACTTATCATAGGGGTTATTGTCAGCAAGAGAAGTCACCCGGCGCATATTAAGGATCCCCATGAGTTTTCATCGCACCCTCTTTGCCTTCCTGCTCTGCCTGCTGCTACCGCTGCACGCCTTTGCCGATCCCGCCTTCTATCGGGTGAGCAAGGGCAACCAGCAACACTGGCTGCTGGGCTCCATCCATGCGGGCAAACCTTCCCTCTATCCTCTGCCCGAGCCGGTGGAGCGTGCCTGGCTGCAGAGTCACGCACTGGTGATGGAGGTGGACATGAACAGCATCACGCCGGATCAGTGGCAACAAACCAGCTCCCTCACCCGACTGGTGGATGGCAAACCGCTCAAGGATCATCTGCCTGCCGAGCTCTATCAACGCACCCTGATGGCGGGCGCCCGCTATGGCATCGACGAGGCGACCCTCGCCACCCTGCGCCCCTGGTTTGCCGCCATTACCCTGACCCAGGCCGCCATGGCCCGCTCCGACTTCAAGAGTGAACTCGGGATAGACCAGCACTTTGCCACCCGGGCCGCCAAAGAGGGCAAACCTGTGGTGGGCTTTGAAACCTTGCTGGAACAGCTCGGTTATCTGGCCAGCGTGGGTGACAACCAGACCCTGATGCTCGCCAGCACCCTGGATGAGCTACCGATGCTGGAGAGTGGTTTCGCCGCCGTGATGAAGGCGTGGCAGCAGGGAGATGAGGCAACGCTGATCAATCTGCTCAAGGAGGAGATGGCCCCGCCCGCGCTACAGAGCTGGATGGAGCAGACCCTGCTGGCCGAGCGCAACCATAACTGGCTGAAAAAATGGTCCACCCTGCCCAACGAGAGCTTTATCGTGGTAGGCGCCCTGCACCTTTACGGCGAACAGGGGTTGCTGGCGTTGCTGGAGCAGCAAGGGTGGCGCATTACCCCGCTCACCACACCGGGCCCTGTGCAGGCTCGGTAGCAAGGAGTCCAGTGAGAACGATCACAGATCGCGCTGGTTATTAAACAACCTGCAAGGGAGTTGATCGGGATCATCCCGGACGGGGCAAAGAGGTATTTATCATGCCTGTCATCAACTGGGTGACAGGAGCAATAAAATGGACTTTTGGCTGGACCTGATGTTTGGCAACAGCGTGGGATTGATGTCGATGCTGGTGATTATCGGCACCTTCTTGCTCATCAGCTCTTACGCGGCCTACTTCATCTACAAGGTGATGCACTCGCAACCGCCTCATTCACAGCACCCCCATTCTCAACAACCCAAAGAGGGCAAATAATCCTCTGACCACAGGCGGCAGTTCACACTGACCGCCTGTGCTGTTTTATGGTTCGCGACTGTGATTCCCGGGCCAGACTGCACTAATGTCCATGCTGGGCGCCCCTTATCCCCTCCCCCTTTCCCCGTTTTCTGTGCCGGTTGCGGCCGTTATAATGGCCCCCACTTTTTCTTATGGGGAGCCTGCCGTGTCTCATAACGACGAACTCTCGCTATTCATGAATGAAGTGGCCGACGTGCGGCCCATTCGCAGCGACAACATCCATCCCCATGCGGCCAAATCCGCCCCGACCGAGGCACAGCTCGCTCGCCGTCAGGCTGCCACCGCCGAACAACTCGCCCTCGACCACCTCACCATGGAGGCCATCGAGATGCTAGATCCGCACGAAATCGTCGGCTTCAAGCGTGATGGGGTGCAGGAGGGGGTCTACAAGAAGCTGCGGCTCGGCAAATACGAGCTGCAGGCCAGCCTGGACTTGCACCAGAAAACCCTCAATGAGGCACGCCAGACGCTGGTGCAGTTCATTGCGGATTGTGAAGTCCGGGATATCCGCTGTCTGCTGATCCTGCACGGCAAGGGGGATCGCAGCACCCCGCGCGCCCTGCTGAAAAGCTATGTGAGCGCCTGGTTGCCGCAACTGCCCGCCGTCATGGCGATCCACAGCGCCGAGCGTCGCCACGGCGGCAGCGGTGCTCTATACGTGCTGCTGCGCAAAAGCGAACGCAAAAAAGCGGAAAACCGCGAACGGCACCAGAAGCGGCTCGGCTAATCCGCGTTTCGCCCCCACGCCTTTGGCCCGCCTGCATGAAGGTGGTCAACTATACAGCGGCGGTGTTAGCATCGAACGGCCCCGATCATGCCAGGTACGGGGCGGCATACCATCAGGGACGATAACAAGGACAATCCCATGTCATATCAAAAGCTTGAACAACATCAGCAGCAGATCCACCGCTTTAGCCATCTCGCCGCCATCTGCGGCTGGGATCAGGCGGCCATGATGCCGGAAGGGGGCAATGATGCCCGCGCCGAAGCGATGGCCGAACTCGGTCTGCTGATCCACCAGAAGCGCACCGCTCCCGAGCTGGGCGACTGGATTGCCAAGGCCGAGAGCGAACCGCTCGATGAAGTGCAACGTGCCAACCTCGGCGAGATCAAGCGCCAGTGGCAAGATGCCAGCCTGCTGCCCGGTGAGCTGGTCGAAGCGCTATCGCTCGCTGGCAGCAAGTGCGAGCACGCCTGGCGCAGCCAGCGCAAGAACAACGACTGGGCCGGTTTTGCCCCCAATCTCGAGGAGGTGGTGAAACTCTCCCGTGAAGTAGCGCAGCTGCGGGCCGATGCGCTTGGCGTGCGCCCCTACGACGCCATGCTGGCGCTCTATGAGCCGGGCATGACCAGCGCACGGCTCGATCAGATCTTCGGCGATCTCGCCAGCTGGCTGCCGGCTCTTATCCAGACCGTGAGTGAACAACAAAAGGGCGATGCCCTGCTGCTGCCGCAAGGCCCCTTCCCCATCCCGACCCAACAGGCACTCGGTCAGGAGGTGATGGGACTGCTCGGCTTTGATTTCGCCCACGGCCGGCTCGATGTGAGCAGTCACCCCTTCTGTGGCGGCGTGCCGACCGACGTGCGGATCACCACCCGCTATAACGAGCAGGAGTTTGTCTCCAGCCTGATGGGCATAGTGCACGAGACCGGTCACGCCCGTTACGAGCAGGGGCTGCCGCACCATCTGCTGGGTCAGCCGGTGGCCGAAGCGCGCTCCATGGCGATCCACGAGAGTCAGAGCCTGTTTTGCGAGATGCAGCTGGGGCATCATCCGGCCTTCCTCGCGCTGCTGGCACCACGCATTCGTCACCACTTCGGCGAGCAGGCGGCGTTTGCGCCGGACAATCTGGCCAAGCTCTACAGCCGGGTCGAGCCGGGCTTTATCCGGGTCGATGCGGACGAGGTGACCTATCCGGCCCACGTTATCCTGCGCTACGAGCTGGAGCGCGATCTGGTGGAAGGGAAGATCGAGGTGGCCGACATCCCCGAGCTGTGGGATGCCAAGATGCAGCAGTGGCTGGGGCTCTCCACCAAGGGCAACTACCGCAATGGCTGCATGCAGGATATTCACTGGACCGACGGTTCGTTTGGCTACTTCCCGAGCTACACCCTGGGCGCCATGTATGCCGCCCAGCTGCGCTTTGCCCTCGAGAAAGAGCTGGGCAGCATGGGTGAGGTGATCGCGGCGGGCCGCCTGCCGGAGATCTTCGGCTGGCTCGGACGCAACATCTGGTCACAGGGGAGCCGGCACAGTACCGACGAGCTGGTGCGCCGCGCCACCGGTGAAGCGCTCAACCCGCACTGGCTGCGCCAGCATCTGGAACAGCGCTACCTGAAGTAATGAGCGCAGTAAGCTAACAGCAGAACGGGGCCCTTTTTAGTTGACCACTATAGGGCCCCGTTTTTATGGCGGTGCATGGCACACATGCTGTAAAAAGAGAAAATTCAGAGAGGATCAGGGGAACCCAGCAACTCGCGCAGTTGCAGGATATTGCCCTCCGGGTCGAAGGCGTTGCGCACCACAAAGCCGGGCCCAGTCCACTGCTGTGGCAGCAGGCCGCCGCCGAGATCCGCCGCCTTCGCTTCCGCCCAGGCGAGGCTGGATACGGTGAAGAACAGCTTGATGGCCCCCTCTTCCCGCAGTGCTGGCGGCCGCTTGATAACGACTTGCCCGGCATAAGGCTCAGGAATGGCATGGATCAGCAGCTGGATATCGCTGTTTTCCAGCACTACCAGCTGCTCATCCTGACTGCAGACCACCATCTGCAGCAATGTACGGTAAAAGTGGGTCAGCAGGCCCGGATCCTTGGCATAGATCAGGGCACCGGCGCGAGCGGGGCCTGGCATGGAGCACTCCTCAATAGTGAACTGCTGGGTGGACAGATCTCCACCTTCTCACAGTTGCGTGCCCCATTCGATCCTTTTTAGCGGCTCGCCAGCCTCACTGCACAAAGTGCCACTGCCGCAGTGCCAGCGTCGGAGGCGGCCCCTGATCGTCCCCCAGATCTGCCATGCCCAGCGCCTCGTCGTAATGCACACCGCCCGCACCGCTCTCGGTCAGGTGCTTGGCACGCACCGCCCCGTACAGACCGCCACTTCCGCTGATCTGCATCTCGGTCAGCGGGGCATAGAGGGCGGCATAGAGCGGGGTATTGCCCGACAGCTTGATCCCATCCTTGCCGCTATAGGCGGAATAGATGGAGATAGCAGGCGTACCGCCAGCAGTCAGCCCCTGCTTGGCTGCCGTCACCTCGGCTCCGGCCCCGAGATCGACCTTGCCGCTGACGATCAGGGTCAGGCTGCTCCCCTCGCTCACCGTCAACTTGTTGCTGCCAGTCATGGTGAAATCCTTGTCGATCAGCAGCACCACATCCCCCTTGATGGTGAGGCTGGCATCGGCCCCCATATTGAGGCTGTCGAGCTGATAAATGGTCTGATCCTTGCCAAACAGCTCCCCCTTGCCGGGTAGCGGCAGCCCGGGCTTGTGCTGGTTGCTGCTGGTGACCGAGCCAGTGGCAGGATCCGTGGTCAGCACCATCTGCTGGGTGGCGCCCAGCGTCAGGGGCCCATTGATGGGCAATGTTGCAGGGGGAAACGATTTGGGCAACGCGGCCACATTGAGCGGGTCACACACCTGCCCGGCCACGGGTGGCAACTTGGGGTGGGTGCGGTACTCGGGATCCAGATATTTCTGGTTCTCCTGATCTTTAAAAAAACCAGCGCCACCATAATTGAGCTTGCCGCTGTCGATGCTGGTGCCCCAATCCATGGAGACATTACCGTTGACCGCCACCTGACCACCGATGCGTCCCCCTTTCAGAGTCAAACTGCCGCTCCCTTTCACATTGCCGGAAACCCGGACAATCTTGTCCGAAGAGGGGGAGATAATGACGTCGCTCCCGGCATTCACGTTGCCGGAGATGGGAGAAGATCCGTTCAGGGTCACGGAGCCGGTCGCCCGTACATCGCCCCAAATTGGCGAATTGCCGTCGAGCACTACATTGGCCTTGTCACTGACGGTCGCCACCTTGGCATTCTGGTTAATGTTGGTGCCGCCATATTTGCCCTTGCGCGAGTCATAGCTGTCGATAAAACCGCTACCGGAGAGGCTCAGCCCTTCACACGCCACCACCGAATCCTGAAAGATGAAATTGCCGGGCTCGCGCTTAAGGGCAAACAGGGCATTGAGGCTGGCATTTCCCTCCAGATAGCGGCCATGGCTCTGCAACGCCAGCTTGCTGCCGGCGGAGGCATCCAGCTGATCGATGCTAAAGCGACTGCCCGCCATGGCCCCTTCCCCCTTGCCAGGCACCTTCTGCACCAGTTGCTCCCACTCTATCCGCGGTTCGGCGCCAAGCGCCTGATGCAGGGCACGATAACTCTCGTTCATCCCCTGCTCGGCACTGAGCTGCGCATTGATCTTCTTGTGAAAATTGCCGCTCAGGCGAGTCTGCAACTGGTTCTCCTGAATGCTGGTAAACACCAGCAGACTCGACAGCAGGCTCACCACCAGTACCACCAGCAGTACGGCTCCTCGCTGCCCCTGTAATCCCTTGTTCATCCCGCTCCCCCTGCTGTGGCGTTGGCACCGGATGTGGCCAACGCTGCTGCCCAGACCGCCTTGCGGCGGGCCACCTGCACCTCTACTCCCGGTGCCAGATAGCTCGGCAGCCCTTCGGGCAAGATGCGGATATTGACCAGTGCACCCTGCTGGCCGAATTCAAGATCCTGAAGATGTGCCAGCAACAGGCGCGGGCCATCTCCGTCATCGCAACTGAGCACCGGCGGTGTGAAGCGGTACTGCTCGGTAAAATCGGCGGTTTTCTGGTTGCCAAGGCAGGAGAGCACCTGATTGCCCCCCTCCACCTTGAAAGCCAGCGTAAGGCGATAAGGGGTGACGGCTATCAGCTGATCCGCCTGCTTGATGCTGTTGGTAAAGGTGAGAGTGGCAAAGCGCAGCACTTCGTTCGCCTGCTCCAGCGCCTTGCTCTGTTCGACCGTGCTCTTGATTGGGGCGTAACCGGCAAAAATCGCCAGCATCAGCATCAGACCGAGCACCATGGAGATCATCAGCTCGACGAGACTGACGCCTCGTTGCCGTGAGGGGACGCTCAGCATAAAGGCGGAAATCCTGCGTTCAGCTCCACCCGCTTGGCGCCGGAGACCCGCTCATCCTGCCACTCGATAGCGACCACAAAGTTGTCGCTATAACGGTTCGGTAGCACCAGCCGGTGGCCATCCTGCAGGGTGAAACGGGCAAGAAAATCGGCCTGGGTGAACCGCTCGGGCTTGCGCTGCACTTCGCACAGTGAACTCCAGATCTGCTCCACGCTGTTGCTCGCCTCGATCGTGGCCAGCGTGCTCTGCAAGCTGTAGTGCGCCTGCTGCAACGAGACCACCTGCCCCTTGGCGAGACCGAGAAACACCATCACAGCCAACACCATGGAAACCATGATCTCCACCAGATTGAAACCCTGCTGGCGGGCAAGTGCGGCGTGTCTCATGAGCAGCTCCCCTGCAGCAGCTGGCCGCTCGGGGCCACGCAGAGCACCCGCTGCTCACCGAGCCGATTGGCCAGAATGATCTCGGCATGGCTGCTGCTGCCGGTTGGCGCGATCTGGATGGGGTCAAACGGCTTGATCACCACTCCGCCTGCAGGTGCTGCCGCCTGACGCAGCAACTTGCTGTCAGCCATCACCTCCCAGCCACCGTTCTCGGTGCCCTGCAGTACCACCGGCAGGGTCAGCTTGACCGCTTCGCTGCGGGCAAAGCGGTAGGCTGACGCGAGCTCGGTCGCACTGCGATCGAGCCGTTCGGCCGCGAGGCGCTGACTCATGGAGGGCAACCCGACCAATAGCAAGATGGCGGCGATGCCGACCGTGATCATCAACTCAATCAGAGTAAATCCGCGCACATTCATCTTATGATCCCCAGCAGTCATGGCGATTGGCCGCGCGATAACCGGTCTGATCGAGAGTCAGAGTGCCGCACTCATCCTGTTGTCGCGTCGTTGGAATGGCTTTAAGCAGGTAGTCGCCAGCATCTTGCTGGCTGTAGCTGAACTGGTAGAAATCCGTGTTGGAAGGGGTGGCAAACGTGTCGGGATAACGGCCCTGTTGGGTATAGATACGTTCGAGGGTGAGCGCCTGCTCTAGCAATTGCTGTTGCGCTTCGTAACGACGTCCCTGTTGCAGATAACCCTGATACGCAGGCAACGCGATGGCCGCGAGAATGCTGACAACCGTCATGGCGATCAACAACTCGATCAGACTAAACCCCCGGCAATGGGGCCATGCCTTACAGTCGTTCACTTATCATCCTTGGCAAGTGTTGTTGTTATTGGTCGGCCCTGGGCCGCAAATACGATGACTTAATAATCACCAAAAATTAACTGACTCGATTGAACAACACAAAATCACCACACTCAATGTAAAAAAGATAATTATGTGATCTGTTATTAATTTTTAAGCAGTTTTCGCCGCCACTAATCTCGCTAAGCAAATAAAGCTAAGCCAATCGTGCCTACGACCCATCCGTTATGCCCCCTTCTGTCGAGCCGCGATACATGAATAACAGCGTGACGAAGAGTGAAACCCGGCCGTGCAATAAAAGAGCAAAAAAACCTTTGGCCAATTTTTGCTATCTCTGTCCGTTTCTGGCTAGTCATGGCCCCCGAGCCCCCTTACTCTTTTGCCATCTATTCCAGCAAAGCCGCCAACACCATGAATGCAAAGCCCAGCCCAGAGTCGTCACCGGATGAGGTGATCAACACCCTCAGCCGCGAGCAGTGTCACGCCGCACGGCTCGCCCGCGATGCTCGCTTCGATGGCCGCTTCTTTACCGGCGTGCTCTCGACCGGCATCTACTGCCGGCCTGTCTGCCCGGCACGGCCACCGCACGAGCACAATGTGCGCTACTTCCAAAGCGCCGCAGCTGCCGAGCAGTATGGGCTGCGTCCCTGCCTGCGCTGCCGCCCAGAGCTGGCCCCCGCAGCCCGTGGCGATCTGCCGGTTGAACTGGCTCGCCTGCTGGCGCGTATCGATCGCGGCGAGCTGGCAGACAGCACGCTCGCCGAACTGGCAGCGGAGAGCGGTATCAGTGAGCGCACCCTGCGCCGCCAGTTCGAGGCATACCTTGGCGCCTCACCAAAACAGGTGGAGCAGACGCGCCGCCTGCTGCTCGCGAAACGGCTGCTGACTGAAACTGGGCTGCCCATTACCGACATCGCGTTTGCCGCCGGCTTTGCCAGTATCCGCCGCTTCAATGACGCCTGGCTCAACGCCTACGGACTGGCCCCGCGCTCCCTGCGCCAGCAGGAGCAGCACGGTGACGCGCCAGAGCACATGAGCGCGCAGCCGCGCGGCGCAACCCTGACACTGCAACTGCCCTACCGCCCCCCGTATGACGTGGCGGCCATGCTGGCATTCTACCGGCTGCGAGCTATCCCCGGGCTGGAGCGGGTAGATGGCGAGGTGTATGAGCGACGCTACCGGGTCGGCGATCTTGTCGCGCTGGTGCGCATCGCGCAGGGCAAGGGGCACAGCCTGCAACTCACAGTCCATGATCTGCCGCTCGCAGCACTGCCCGATCTGCTCTATCGGGTGCGCCGGATGTGGGACCTCGATGCCGACATGCAGCGGATCGGCGATCAGCTCGGTCAGGATCCACTACTGGGCCGTTTGCAGACACGCTGGCCCGGCGTGCGGCTGCCGGGTGGCTGGGACGAATACGAGGTGATGCTGCGCGCCATCGTCGGCCAACAGGTCTCGGTCAAGGGAGCCATCACCATACTCGGGCGACTGGTAGCCCGTACCGAGGTGCAATTCGGGGTGGCGCAACTACCGACCCCCGCCCAGTTGTGCGAACTCGATCTCGACGGTATCGGCATGCCCGGCAGCCGTATTCGTACCCTGCGGGGCGTGGCACAGGCGCTGGCCAGCGGCGAGCTGACCCTCACGACAGCAAGTAACGAGCAGTTGCTGGCGCTGCCGGGCATAGGCCCGTGGACGGTCTCTTACTGGCGGCTGCGCTGCGGGCTGGATACCGATGCCTTCCCCGCTTCCGATCTGGTGCTGCAAAAGGCACTCGGCGGCGGCACCAAGCTGCCGGTAAAAGAGGTGTTGGCGCAAAGCGCAGCATGGCAGCCGTGGCGCAGCTATGCGGCCAGCTGGCTGTGGCATGCCATGAGTGAAGCGCCCGATTTGCTACTCCGTGCCACTGGCAACGAACAACAGCCAGATACCCAACAACAGGAGATAACACCATGATCCGCTACGATATTCTGCCGACCCGCTGCGGCGATCTGCTGGTCGCCATCAATGAATCCGGTCTGGTGCACGTGGACTTTGTGGCGGGCCTGCGGGCACTGCCCGATATGAGTGGCTGGCAGCAAGATCACGGAGCGCTGGCTCCCTTCCTCGCCGAATTTGACGCCTATTTTGCCGGTCGCTTGCAGCGCTTCTCCCTGCCCCTTGCCGCCCGTGGCACCGCCTTTCAGCAGGCGGTATGGCAAGCATTGTGCGACATCCCATACGGCGAGACCCGCAGCTACAGCGATATCGCTCGCACCATCGGCAAACCCGATGCGGTGCGGGCCGTGGGCGCGGCGAACGGCCGCAATCCGCTCTCGATCATCGTCCCCTGCCATCGGGTGATCGGCCAAAACGGCAGCCTGACCGGCTATGCGGGGGGATTGGAGATTAAAAAAACGCTGCTGACTCTGGAAGTAAAAACATTATTGAAGCCCAATCTTAGCCCTAGTGAGTCATACCTAAAAAGGTAAATCACAGTGACAAGTCTCTCACAACTTGGCAGAAGAGCTTCATTCTAAACCCAACAACACATATAATGACAAAACAATCATTTGATGCATTTTCCTCCACCATGAGGCAGGATTAAGAACATTATTAAGGTATTTTATGTTGATAGGATGTTTCATTCGTGGTTACAAGATATTCCATACAGTAACATTTGTTCCGTTTTTATCAAAAGAAAAAACAACTCTGAGTATTTTTATCGGTGATAATGGCGTAGGTAAATCATCTATATTAGAAGCATTAGATCTTGCATTTAATGATCGCGAATGGAATGTAAATAATACAGCCAAAAATCAGAAGCATTTATTTGCCCTGTGTTTCTGATTGAAAAAAAGACATGTCAGATAAAAAATAAAGCTCTTTCTCTTGTTAGTGACATTTTTTGGAGCTATAAGCCTCCCATCACGCAAAATAACTTCTCATATGATGGTATGGATAAGTTCATTTCATTTCGAGATGAACTAACTGAATGGGCAAATCCTGCAGACTATTACTTAATATCTGTTGGGTTAAATATTGACAAAGAAACATACTTTACATCAACCCTTGACAAAAAGATCAGAACCTCTCTACGCCCGAAGTCAGTTTCTGGTTCAGACCTAAATGAGTTAAAAAATGAGATATATAAACTCTATGAATTTATATATCTTCCTGTTGATGTATCTTCAAAACAAATCTTAGATATTCAATCCGATGCTTTACAAGGATTGATGGATAAGAATTTAACAACTGAAATAGAAAAACTATTGAATCAACAACGAGAAAAAGGTGGTAGTATCGTTTCTGAAATAAATGAAAAATTAGATCTTTTTCTTACAGAAATTAATAAAAAACTTTTTAATGATGACTACAATTTTGCCACCCCTACTATTGGTAAAAAAACAATTCATGCCAGTGATATTACTGACTCGATCATTAAAGGTTATTTTGAGATAAGAACACTACAGAAAGAAAAGAAAAGAAAAACATATCAAATCTCAGCTCAGGAGAACAGAGAAGAGCACTAATTGATGTTGCTAGTGTATTTGTCAAAGATACTCTTGAACGTAGAAAAAATTAATTCTATGCATTGATGAGCCTGAAGCCTCTCTATCCGTTACTTCATGCTACGAGCAATTTAAAAAAATATTTGATATATCTCTGGCAAATCAGGTCCAAATGATAATATCAACCCATTGGTATGGTGTGTTGATGTCATCTGAAAAAGCTTCACTACATCACTTGTCTAATGAAGGGAGTAAGATTGAACTGAAATCATTTAATCTACATTCTGTACATGAAGAGAGGCGATCATTTCCTGCATCTGTTGAAATGAAAAGTTTTTTGGATTTAGTTTCATCTATGCTGATGATTATGAAAAGCGCTGGAGGGAAATGGATTGTTTGTGAAGGTTCAGATGATAAAAATTATTTAGAGAAATTAATAGACCCTCGCCATAATGATGTTAACATTTTACCCCTTGGCGGTGTTTCAAATGTTGTCAAGCTCTTCGAATACTTTAGAATTGCAGCATCTGACAAAATTGAGCGGATAGCTTTAAAAGGTAAGATATTATTTATTATTGACAGTGATAAAGTTCGACTAGACATTGATGCATCTGTCCACAAGGAAGTATGTAACAAAATATCAATCAGACGCTTTCAAATGTTTGATGATGGCCCCAAACTGATTGAACCTAAAAATGCTGGGTTATATACAGAAACAGAACTAGAGGATTGTCTTGATGCTGCCGACTTTTATTTTGCAGCAGAGCAGATCATTACTGAAAATTACAATGCATTCAGCAAAAACTTCAAACAAAATAAAGATTTAAAATTTACCGAAATTAATAATTTATTAAAATTCCTTATTCCAAAAGGGGCAAAGGGATATCAAGACTTAAATGTCATAAAATCTATACTTTCAAACCACAAAATAAAATATGACATTTCTATGAATTATAAACAATCATCTCCTTTAGCGTGGGCGAATGATATTAATAGTTATTTTGATTGATGTTTTAATACATAGTTAGAACAACATAAAACATCTTCTCTTACTCTATGTATAAAGGGGCAAGTCCAATAACACAGAAAAATCTGTTTACTTGGTTGCCCCTCAATAATTCTCTTCGAGAACGGCGACAGCCTATTGTTTTAATCTCCCCATCACATGCATCTCGCAGCGGTTACAGTCAAAACGCAGGCGGAAGGTGTCTTTACCCATCTTGAGTTCCAGCGGCTCGGCCTTGAGACCGGGCACCTCGTTCGGACAGAGGTTCTGGCTGTAGCGGATGCAGTGTTTGGTGATCATCAGCACCACTTCCCGCTCCTCCTTGTTCGCCTCATAGGCGGGAGCAATCCGCTCCACCCCGTGTTCGCGGAAGAACTGCTCGGCCGCGCTGTTCAGCACATTGCCAAGGTAGGAGAGACGGTGCTGGGGATAGTTGATATCCCGCAGGGCGATACGTCGCTCGGGGCGCTGGTAGCTGGCCACGCGTGCGGCCTCCAGCACAGCGATGCCATCCCGGCGCAAGCCATTGAGCTGTGATGCGGCGATAAATAGCGGGTGAGTGAATGCCAACTCAATCTTGCGCGCCACAAACAGGGTATTGCCGAGCTTGCCAAGTTGATCCCGCGCCTGTTGCAGCGCCCGCTCCGGATTGTCGGCAGGTTGTTTGTCACAGGGAAGCGTCACCACGGCACTGATGCCCTGCTCGTCGTTGAGCGTGAGGCTCACGCCCTCATCGCTCTCTGCCAGCACCATATCGACCCGGATACGGCGATCCGCGCTCGCCTTCTCCAGCATCTTGCTGAACGCCTGATCGTGGTTGCGGTAGATTTCTGTCCCCACCTTCAGCCCCGGCATGCGTTCTGACAGGAGTAACTGCTTACCTTCGACTTTGTTGAGACGCATCCCCACCAGCTCGTTATTCGGCTTGAAGAAGCCCAGACCGTCGCCGTTGTTGAGGGTGACCTGTCTGCCATCGATCTCGATACCGTCACGGGTCACCTTGGTGACCCGCCCCAGCGGTTCGCCCACATATTTCGGGCTTTTGGTGGAGTCGATACCCTGCTGGCGACCATGGAGGAAGTAGTCTGTGCTGCCGCGGTTGAAACTTTTCTTGGGGTCAGGCGTGAAGCTGTAGCTGCAACGGCCAGCAGAGGCAGCCACCAGATCGGAGCGACTATCCAGAATGGCGTCCAGCTTCTGCCGATACCAGGCGGTAACGTTCTTGACGTAGTCGAGCCCCTTGAGGCGCCCTTCAATCTTGAAGGAGCGGATCCCCGCCTCGATCAAGGCCTCCAGGTTGTCAGTCTGATCCATATCCTTGAGTGACAACAGGTGGCTGTCTGCCACCAGCACTTCGCCATCCGGCTTTTGCAGCGAGCAGGGCAGACGGCAGAGCTGGGCACACTCACCACGGTTGGCACTGCGGCCGGTACGGGCATGGCTGATATTGCACTGGCCGCTGTAGGAGACACAGAGCGCGCCGTGGATAAAGAACTCCAGCTGCACATTGGTCGCCGCACTGATCTCGCGGATCTGCGCAAGGGACAGTTCGCGCGCCAGCACCACCTGAGAGAAGCCCACATCCTGCAGAAACTTCACCTTCTCCGGCGTGCGGTTGTCGGTCTGGGTACTGGCATGAAGCGCGATGGGTGGCAGATCGAGCGCCAGCAGCCCCATATCCTGCACGATGAGCGCATCGGCACCCGCTTCATAGATTTGGTGGGTCAGGCGCCGGGCCTGCTCCAGCTCGTGATCGTGCAGCAGAGTGTTGAAGGCGACAAAGACCTGGGCGCCGAAACGGTGGGCGTGGCGCGCCAGCGCTTCGATATCCTCGATGGAGTTGCCCGCCGCACTGCGGGCGCCAAAGGCAGGGCCACCAATGTAGACGGCATCGGCGCCATGGTTGATGGCTTCGATGCCGTAGGCGAGGTTCTTGGCCGGAGCCAGCAGCTCCAACCGGTTGTTGTGGCTTAACGGGTGCTTGTTCTGGTGCATGGTCTCGGGATCAGGGCGGACAGCAAATGGGCGCTACTCTAGCCCATTCACCACCCACGTGCCTTGATCCCGCTTAAGGTATCTGCGAAATACAGGATTACATAACCACCTTGAGTGCCAGTCCCAACAGCACCAAGCCGCTCACCTTATCGATCACAAAGGATTTGGCTTTAAGCCACGCCAGCACCGGCCCGCGTGAGAGCACCAGCGCCACCAGCACGTACCAGACTGCATCGATCCCGCCCGCGGTGAGCATCATGATGCCCCCTTCGCTCCAGCCGGTATCGGCCCGCACAAACTGGCTGAACAGGGCGATGAAGAAGACCGCCAGCTGGGGGTTAAGGAAGGCCACCATAAAACCTTCAAAGGCCCCTTGCCGACCACGCAGCTGGTGCATCTCTTCACTCGCTTCACCACTGGCTGGTTTTGCCAGCAGGGCTTTCACCCCGAGCCAGGCAAGAAACGCAGCACCGCCGTAGCGGATCAGATCAAACAGGATAGGGGTCTGGGTGATCAGGATCGAGAGGCCAAGCGCGGTTACCAGCGCATAGATACCAACCCCGAGGCCGTGGCCAAGCGCAGTGGCGACGCCGTGCCTCTGCCCGCCCTGCACCGTGTTGCGGATGATCAGCGCCAGACTCGGCCCCGGGCTGATGGCCCCCATCACGCAGATTGCGGCCAGTGCCAGCCAACTCGTCAGTTCCATGCTTTTCCTCTTTTGTGCTCGATATGATGACCTGCACTCAGGGTACGGGCTGACTCATTATGCCAGTAGTGAAAGTTATGAATAGAACCCATAACCCATGGCTATGGTGCCATACAACTGACCGGGGCTAACCGCCGAGCTCGAGCAGCTTGCGACTCTCGCCAACGGTAAGTTGCAGGTGATCCCGCAGGAAGGGGTAGGCCAGCTCGCGAAACCAGCGGTGGGCCGGATCCTGATGGTGGCGCTGATGCCACAGCAGATGATACTGCTGGTCGCGGGTCGCAAAGGGCAAGTCGACAAAGGTGAGCTCATGGCCGCAGGAGAGCTGCCAGGCGATATGGGCCGGGGTAGTCATCAGGCAATCGGTGCGCAACAACACCTCCACCGCCGCCTGAAAGAAGGGAACTCTGGCAAACCAGCGCCGCCTCAGTCCCTGCGGCGCTAACACCTGCTCCACCGGGCTGTCCTTGTCGCCACCGCCACTCACCTGCAGGTGAGGCCAAGCGAGATAGTCATCGAGACTCAGCGCCTTGCCTGCCAGCGGATGCTGACGTCCCATCAGCACCGCCAGTCGATCTTCCCCCTGATGCAGACCACGGATCTGCTCCGGTACCAGCTCGGTGATGGTGGAGACCAGATCGAGCTCGGACTGCCACAACTGCGGCAGCTGACGCTTGTCCCACAGGCTGTACTCCAGCGCCGCCAACGGCGCCTCTTTGGAAAGCGCGGCGCAGATATCGGGCAGAATATGTTGGGCAACATAATCAGAAGACGCGAGCCGAAATACCCGCTCGCAGCGGCTCGGGTCAAATCCGGGCGCCTCGTAGAGCCGCTCCAGCGCACCGAGAGAATCCGCAAGCTGAGCGGCCAACAGTTCGGCCCGTGGCGTCAGCAGCCAGCGTTGCCCCTCCCGCACCAACAACTCGTCATCAAACTCGCTGCGCAACTGGGCAAGCTGCTTGCTGATGGAGGGCTGGCTAAGGTGCAGCAGCTCGGCGGCGCGACTGATATTACGGGTCTCCAGCAGCACCTTGAGGGTCGGCAACAAGTTGAGATTGGCTCTGAGCAAGGAGATACCCTCATAGGTGGTGAAACGCCTATATTAGGGCAGAGGAGTCCCGCGTTTTAAGCAAAATTTCCTGCCATGTTCAGCACGTTGCAGCCCTTTGCGACCAGATGGCACAGCGGATCCCCCCGCACATAACCATGACCACAAGATGACAGTGGTTGTCTCGTACGGCATAATTGCACGATTTTCCGCCCGCGGGCGATCCACTTTGAGAAGCGGTAACAAGATGAAATACGCCAATATCACCGGCTGGGGCAAATGCCTGCCTCCCTCTGTGCTGACCAACGACGACCTCAGCACCATCATGGATACGTCAGACGAGTGGATCTATCCGCGCACCGGCATCAAGGCCCGCCGGATCTCCCATGTCAGCACTTCGGATCTCGCCACCCTGGCCGGTCGCCGCGCGCTGGCCTGCGCCGGTCTGGAAGCGAGCGATCTCGATGGCATCATCCTGGCCACCGCCACCCCGGACAACCTGCTGCCAAGTGCCGCCTCTGCGGTGCAAAAGAAGCTCGGCGCCGTCAACGCCGCCGTGTTTGACCTCAACGCTGCCTGCACCGGTTTCGTCTACTCCCTTTCCGTCGCTACCTCGCTGGTGCAGACCGGCATGATGAAGAAGGTGCTGGTGATTGGTGCCGAGCGCCTCACCTACCTGCTGGACTGGGCGCGCCGCGATACCGCCGTGCTGTTTGGCGATGGTGCCGGTGCCGTGGTGATCGAGGCAAGCGAGCAGGAGTGTGGCCTGCTCGCCAACAAGCTGGGCTGCGACAGCGAAGCGCGGGAGATCCTGCACGTACCGAACTTCGGTACCGATCGGGTGCGTTTTGCCGATATCGATGGGCTGTTCACCTTCAACTTCGAAGGGCCGGAGATCTTCAAACGCGCCGTGCGCGGCATGGGTGAAGCCACCAGCACTGTGCTGGCACAAGCTGGCATTGCGCCGGAGCAGGTCGACCTGATCGTTCCCCATCAGGCCAATTTCCGCATCATCGAGACCCTCGCCAAACGGATGAATGCGCCGATGGAGAAAGTGATGGTCAACATCGAAAACTATGGCAACACCTCCGCAGCCACAGTGCCCATCGCCCTGTGCGAAGCGCTGGAGCAGGGCCGCGTCAAGCCGAACTCCTATCTGCTGACCGCCGCTTTCGGTGCCGGCCTGACCTGGGGGGCCGCCATCATCAAGTGGGGCGATCGCGTCACCCCTATTAAGGCGTGCGATGCCGAACTGCCCCCGTGCGACCAGAGCGCGCTGGAGCTCATCGCCCATGCCGTCGAAGGGTGCCAGAAGGCCCACGCCAACGAGGCGTGATCCTCATCAGGAGCCTGAATCCTCAGGCTCCTTCTCTCCTTTTCATCCCCACCTGGCTCACCCCCCCCACCTCGCAAGCCGCTTGATACGGCAATCGCTGATACAAACAACTCCGATTTGCAGCCAATTAATTTTTTTCCGCTAACCTTATTGTGCCAACTATAAATAAAGAAAAGAGCGTCAAGGGGCACCATGACTGTTTCGGTCCTGCGCCTTTACCTCTTACCAAATAATTGCACAGGGATAAGCTACGTATGGCACAACACAAAAGTGGCGTGAACACACCGCTTTGGGAACCGGTTTGCTGGATTTGCTGCATCGGGCTTGCTCTGCTGAGCTGCCTGTTGCTGCAGCTCGCCGATGCGCTGTCACCTCTCTACCTGCTGCTCAATGTGCTGGTTGCTATTGCCGCCGCGCTCTGGACATCAAATCACTTCCACCAGCACCCACTCCGACATCGTGCAGGAGAGGAACAAACCGTCGCAACCGATCCTCTCGCCCACTCCATCATCGGGCTCGAACAGGTGTGCGAGAAGGCACTCCCCATCTGGTCCCAGCAAATTGAAAGCTCTCGTCAACAAACCGAAGCCGCGATGATTGACCTGACTCAACGCTTCAGCGGCTTGGCCAACAAGCTGGAAGAAGCCGTCAATGCTTCTCATCTGGCAGCCGGAGAACTGGGTGATGCCAATTCCCGTGGCATGGCAGGAGTCTTGAGCGAGAGCCAGCAGCAACTCAATGAGGTAGTGGCCATCCTGCACTCCGCCCAAGCCAATCGGGACGCCATGCTGGGTGAGATAAAAAGCCTGACCACCTACACCATAGAGCTCAACACCATGGCCATGGATGTGGCCAAAATCGCCTCCCAGACCAACCTGCTGGCCCTCAACGCCGCCATTGAAGCGGCTCGTGCAGGGGAAGCAGGCCGTGGCTTTGCTGTGGTCGCTGATGAAGTGCGCAACCTCTCCCGCCTCTCCAGCGAAACCGCCCAGAAGATGACCGACAAGGTTGACACCATCAATACTGCTATCGGTCGCGCCTTCCAGATTGCCGAAAATGCTGCCGCACGGGATCACGCCTCGGCGCTCAACTCGGAGCAGACAATCGAACAGGTACTGGCCCGTTTTCGCCATGCCACTGACAGCCTGGCGGAATCCGCCTCCCTGCTGCAAAACGAGAGCACCGATATCCATCGCGAAATCTCCAGCGTCATTGTCTCGCTGCAATTTCAAGACAGGGTCAGCCAGATCCTCAGCCACGTCAGACAAAACATGGAGAGCCTCTCCAGCCACCTGGTTGCTTCGGAGCAGAGCAGCAATGCGACAGGGCCAATCCAGATCGATGCCAATCGCTGGCTGGCAGAGATGGAACTCTCATACGCCACCGACGAACAGCGCAATATTCACCATGGTCGCACCACCCGTTCTGTCAACGCGCAACCAAGCAGCGCCGACATCACATTTTTCTAGGAGAGAGATATGGGCAAAACGATCCTGATCGTGGATGACTCGGCAACTATTCGCCAAGTCGTAGGCATGACCCTCAAGGGAGCCGGTTATGAGGTCATGGAAGCCTCTGACGGCAAAGATGCGCTCAACAAACTAGATGGCAAGAAGATCAACCTGATCATCAGTGACGTCAACATGCCGAACATGGATGGCATCACCTTCGTCAAAGAGGCTAAAAAGCTGGCCAACTACAAATTTACCCCTGTCATCATGCTAACCACCGAGTCTCAGGACAGCAAGAAGCAGGAGGGACAAGCCGCGGGGGCCAAAGCCTGGGTGGTCAAACCCTTCCAGCCCGAACAGATGCTGGCCGCAGTCGCCAAGCTCATCATGCCGTGACCCGGAGCGCATCATGCAACTACAGAGTGAGCTACTCGACAACAAGGTAGTGGTGACCATGCCGGACGAGATCACCATTTATACAGTCAGCGAGCTGAAAGATGCCCTCTCGCCCTTATTGCATCAGGGGAACGAACTGGAGCTGAATCTGGCAGCGGTATCCGAGATAGACAGCGCCGGGCTGCAACTGCTGCTGGCAGCGAAGAAAACCGCTCTGCAGCAAGGCTCCTCCCTGGCACTGGTCTGGCACAGCCATGTTGTGCTTGAACTGCTGGAGCTCTGCCAGCTCTCGGCCTTTTTTGGCGACCCCACCCTCATCACCCATGGCGAACGGCCCTGAGCCACCATGACAAGGAGTCACCGTGAGCATCGATCTTGATCAGGCTTTACAAACCTATATCGCCGAGGCACGCGAGTTGCTTGAAGAGATGGAGTCAGCCCTTCTATCACTGGAATCTGACCCTGACAATAGCGAGCTGATTGGAGCCATCTTCCGTGCTGCTCATACCATCAAGGGGTCGGCTGGCCTGTTTGGTCTGCAACCAATAGTCGGGTTTACCCATATTGTCGAGGATCTGCTAGACCAGATCCGCAATCAGCAGCTCACCGTCACCTCTCCTCTGATCAAGGATCTGCTGGAGAGCTGTGACCACATCCAGACGCTCATCAGTGTCGTTGCAGAGCAGGGCAGCACGTTAAGCGATGGCGATGCCAACCAGGATGAACGGCTGAGGCTCACCCTCACCCGTCATCAGTGCGTCCCCCATGCCACGCTGCCAGATACTGTACATACGCCGGAACCCAAGATCGAAAAAGAGGGAGGGATTACCAGCTCCGCCTCCCTGTGGCATATCTCCCTGCGTTTTGGTCCCGATGTGCTGCGCAATGGCATGGATCCGGCCGCATTTCTGCGCTATCTCGGCACTCTCGGAACCATATGCTCGGTGGAGACTATCCATCAGGTGCTACCGGATTGGGAACAGTTCGATCCGGAGAATTGCTACCTAGGCTACGAGATAGACTTCGACTCGCAGGCAGACAAGACGGCCATCAGCGATGTCTTTGAATTTGTCAGAGATGACTGCCAGATCAGCATCTTGCCACCCCACAGCAAGATCGCCGAGTACATCAACCTGATCGAGTCGCTGCCTGAAGATAGCGCCATGTTGGGGCAGTTGCTGGTCAACACCGGCGCCCTGACGGCAGAGGAGTTAGCAAGCGGTCTGCAGGCACAACAAGCGACCCCGGCAGAACAAGCGCCAAGACTCGGAGAAATCCTTATTGCGCAGGGTGCCGTCAACGAAGCCGTCGTCGATGCTGCTCTGAAAAAACAGAACCAGACCAAGGAGAGCAAGAGCAAAGAGGGCCGTTACGTCAGGGTGCATGCCGACAAGCTGGACGATCTAATCAATCTGGTCGGGGAGTTGGTAGTCGCCAGTTCAGGAGCCAATCTGCTGGCCCAACGTACCCGCGAAAGCCAGCTGCAGGAAGCCACCTCGGTCATTGCCATGCTGGTGGAAGAGATCCGCGACAGTGCACTGCGCCTGCGCATGGTGCCTATCGGCGATACCTTCAACCGCTTCCAGCGGGTGGTGCGCGATGTCAGTCAGGAACTGAACAAGGATATCACTCTGGTGATCTCCGGAGCCGAGACTGAACTGGACAAGTCGGTGGTAGAGAAGATCGGCGATCCGCTGATGCATCTGGTCAGAAACTCGATGGATCATGGCATTGAATCGGCAGAGCAACGGCTGCTGGCAGGAAAACCCCCCCGTGGCACCCTGAATCTCAATGCCTATCACGACTCCAACAGTATCGTCATCGAAATTCGGGATGACGGTGCAGGTCTCAACAAAACCAAGATCCAGCAAAAAGCCATCGAGCGCGGTCTGATCAGCCCAACCACCACGCTGACGGATCAGGAGATATACAACCTGATCTTCGAGCCGGGGTTCTCTACCGCCGAGGCGATAACCAACCTCTCCGGTCGCGGGGTTGGCATGGATGTCGTCAAACGCAACATCACTGCCCTGCGCGGCACGGTCGATCTGGACAGCATCCCGGGAAAAGGAACCCGTGTGCAGATCCGCCTGCCGCTCACCCTTGCCATCATCGACGGCTTCCTGGTGCGAGTCTGCGACACCCACTACGTCATTCCCCTCGATATGGTGATCGAGTGCGTTGAATTGACCCAGAGTGCACTGTCCGACACCCAGGGTCGCAATTACATCAATTTGCGTGGCGAGGTGCTGCCCTTTATCCGCCTGCAACACTACTTCGATACCAATGGCAGCAAGGGGCGGCGCGAGAACATTGTCGTGGTCAGCCACGCAGGCAAAAAATCCGGACTGGTGGTGGATGAGCTGCTGGGAGAATTCCAGACCGTCATCAAACCGTTGGGAAAATTGTTCCAGCGCCTGCAGGGCATCAGTGGCTCAACCATTCTGGGGGGGGGAGAGGTAGCCCTGATCCTCGACATTCCTTCGCTGATCCAGCACGCAATCACTCAGGAATCCTGTCAGCTCAACAGGTTGACAGTGTCGCGCAACCTGCCTCAATCCAGCATCAACTGAGGGGACCATCATGTTAAAAAATTCCACCATCAAATTGCGTCTTATTGTACTGCTCTGCATGCTCTGCCTGCTGCTGCTGGCCGTTGGCAGCCTCGGGTTATACAACATGCAGAGCAGCAATACCGGGTTGCAGCGCGTTTACAACGACAGGGTGGTTCCCCTCAAGCAGCTGAAGACCATCTCCGACAGCTATGCCGTCTCGATCATCGACAACCTCAACAAGGCCAATGCGGGGCTGATCCCAGCAGAAGAGGCTTTGAAGCAGATACAACAGGCCCAGCAGACAATCAAAAACGAGTGGCATCACTACCAGTCCACCACTCTCACACCGGATGAACAGCGTTTGTCAGCCGAGGCGACAACCCTGTTCAACGCGGCTGATACCGATATTGGCAAGCTGGAGAAATACCTCGCCACCCAGCACGGCATGATTACTGGCATGCTGAACAATTTTGACGGCGCCCTCTATGGCTCCATCGACCCGATAGGCAACAAAATCACCGAGCTGGTCAACCTGCAGCTCAATGTGGCCAAGTCGGAATATACCGCAGCGCAATCCTGGTATGGCGTGATGCTGATAACCATGGCGGTGGTTATCGCGGTCGGCATCGCACTCGCAGCCTGGTTTGGCACCCTGCTGATCAAAAGCATCGTCACCCCTATCGAACAGGCTCTGCGCGTGGCCAATAGTCTGGCCGATGGCAATCTGGATGTATCGATCCAGATAGACTCCAACGATGAAGCGGGTCAGCTCTTGATGGCGATGGATAACATGGTCAAGAAACTGGGGGCCTTGATCACGGATATCGAGACGCTGGTCACCGCCGCTGTCGAACAGGGCGACTTCAGCCACAAGATTGCGCTGGAGGATCGTCAGGGCTACATCAAGCGGGTATCAGAGCTGCTGAATCGCCTCTCCCATGTGACAGATACCAGCCTGGAAGATGTGATGCGCATCGCCACCGCACTCTCCAAGGGTGATCTGACCCAACGGATCGATGAGCCCTACCCAGGTATTTTCGGCCAGACCAAAGACGGCCTCAACCGGACCATCACTGCGCTGACCAATATCATCGAAGAGGTACGCAACGCCGCCGACAACCTGACCAATGCCTCCAATCAGGTGAGCAACACGGCGCAGGCATTGAGCCAAGCCACCAGCGAGCAAGCGGCCAGCGTTGAAGAGACCAGCGCCTCTATCGAGCAGATGAGCGCCAGCATCAATCAGAACACCGAGAACGCCAAGATCACCGACAGCATGGCCAGCAACTCGGTGTTGGAGGCCACCGAAGGGGGCCAATCCGTTCAACAGACGGTGACCGCCATGCAGCAAATCGCCAAGAAAGTCAGCATCATCGACGACATTGCCTACCAGACCAACCTGCTTGCCCTCAACGCCGCCATCGAGGCGGCTCGCGCCGGAGAGCATGGCAAAGGCTTCGCGGTGGTTGCTGCCGAGGTGAGAAAACTGGCAGAACGCAGCCAGATCGCTGCGCAGGAGATTGGCGAGCTCTCCTCCGACAGCGTCAGCAAGGCAGAGAGGGCTGGCAACCTGCTGGAGAGGATCGTCCCCTCCATTCGCAAAACCTCTGACCTGGTACAAGAGATCAATGCCGCCTCAGGTGAACAAGCCAGTGCAGCCAACCAGATCAGTCTGGCCATGAACCAGCTTAATCAGGTGACACAACAGAATGCGGCCAGTAGCGAGGAGCTGGCGGCCACGGCCGAAGAGATGAGCTCGCAAGCCAGCGAACTGCAGCAAACCATGGCCTTTTTTGCTCTGGAAAAAAGTGCGCAACTCAACACCAGGACCCATGAAACCGGCCACAAGGGCATTCCCCCCAGAGGCAGTTTCATCGCCCCCCCACAACGGGCCAGCCAGCCCAATCAACCATCATCCCATTCCATTGATGACGCGGATTTTGTCCGCTTTTAACCGGAGGCGACCATGCATACATCCACCGACATCACGGTGCCATCAGCGGCCGCTGACGAGAGCAGTGGCGATGCCCAGTACCTGACATTTCTGATCAACAACGAGATGTTCGCCATCAATATTCTGGGGGTCAAAGAGATCATCGAATACGGCAATATCACTCCGGTTCCGATGATGCCAGGTTTTATTCGCGGCGTAATCAACCTCAGAGGAGCGGTAGTGTCGGTCGTAGACTTGAATGCCCGCTTTGGCAATGCACCTTCGGTCATCACTCGCCGCAGTTGCATCGTCATTATTGAGGGGGTGGCCCCGCAGGGCGATGAACCTGTAGGTCAGGATATTGGCGTTGTGGTGGATTCCGTATCGGAAGTACTGGGTATCCCACAAGCAGATATCGAGCCCCCACCCAGTTTTGGTGCCCGCATCCGGGCCGATTTCATCAGCGGCATGGGCAAGGTCAACGGCAAATTCGTCATCCTCATCGATACCGGGAAAGTGTTGTCACTCGATGAGATGGCTCAACTCAGCGAACTGGCCCAGCCACAGGCAAGGTTGCCACAAGGCAACCTGCAACCCTCCTGAACAGGCCTCCATACTCCACGACATGCAGCATAAGGAAACGCTCATGACCCAATCACTCTTAGGAAAACTCTTCGGAGACAATGCCACCGAAGTGAGGCAGCGGACCCAGTTACTCGACGCAATAGGCCAGTTGCAACACGCAGTCCTGGCAGAGCAGGTTCCAGCACCACTCGATCTTTCCGGTATGGATAGCCCCTTGCGTGAAGTAGGACATGCCATCAACGAGGTGGTCACCTTGCTCAGTGACAAGCTGGAACAGAGCCGCAACGACATTAAAAAGAACCAGGTGCTGCTCCATGAGAACCAGCTGGTTCGCAAAGCACTCGACTGCGCCAGCACCAACGTGATGATTGCCGATACCAACCTCGACATTATCTATATGAACGAGGCTGTGACCGGCATGCTCAATCAGGCCGAGACCGACATCAAGAAAGAGCTATACAGCTTCAACGCCAATCAGCTGATGGGCGCCAACATCGACAGCTTTCATAAAAATCCCGGCCATCAGCGCGCCATGCTGGCCAAACTCAACAGCACCTACCGTACCCAGATTCAGCTGGGGGGGCGCACCTTCTCCCTGATCGCCAATCCGGTCTTCAACGATACCGGTGAACGGTTGGGATCCGTGGTCGAATGGGCCGACAGAACCAAGGAGGTGATGATAGAGAAAGAGATGTCCGACATTGTGCAGGCCGTGATCAATGGCGAGCTGCACCGCAGGATGGAACTTGCTGGCAAGAGCGGCTTCTTTCAGGCGATGGGAGAAGGGATCAACCAGATTGCCGAAGTGATCGACAGCACCCTCAACGACGTCATCCGGGTCGTGCAATGTCTGGCAAAAGGTGACCTGACCCAACAGATTGAGGCGGACTATCCCGGCGTGTTTGGCACCACCAAGGATGCGCTCAACAAGACCATCGCATCGCTCACCAACATCGTCACCGAAGTGCGCGGCGCCTCTGACAACCTCTCCAGTGCCGCCGAGCAGGTAAGCGCGACCGCCCAGTCGATCAGCCAATCCAGCAGTGAACAGGCCTCCAGCATGGAGGAGACCAGCGCCTCCATCGAGCAGATGAGCGCCAGCATCAACCAGAATACCGACAATGCCCAGGTCACCGATGGCATGGCCAGCAAGGCAGCCAAAGAGGCCGTAGAGGGAGGAGAAGCGGTCAAACTGACTGTGGATGCCATGAAGCAGATCGCCAGACGGATTGGCATCATCGATGACATCGCCTACCAGACCAATCTGTTGGCACTCAACGCAGCTATCGAAGCGGCGCGGGCAGGCGATCACGGCAAAGGCTTTGCCGTAGTGGCGGCGGAGGTGCGCAAACTGGCCGAACGCAGCCAGGTGGCAGCACAGGAGATTGGCGAGCTGGCCTCCAGCAGTGTCGAGATGGCGGAAAAAGCAGGTCGCCTGCTCGATCAAATGGTGCCCTCCATCAACAAGACCTCGGATCTGGTTCAGGAGATCAGTGCCGCTTCGGTTGAGCAATCCACCGGTGTCAGCCAGATCAATCAGGCCATGAACCAGCTGAGTCAGGTTACCCAGCAGAATGCCTCTTGCAGCGAAGAGCTGGCTGCCACAGCAGAAGAGATGAGCAGCCAGGCTGAACAGCTGCAGTTGGCCATGGAGTTCTTTACCCTGGAGGCCCACACCAAAGAAGGTAAAGCAGCCACCTCGCATCTTCACCCCAATACCCGAGGTCGCTTTATGAACGAGAGCACGGCCAACAGTCGGGAACGAGCCGCCACAGTCCAACGCCCCACGGGCGATGGCGATTTTGTCCGGTTCTAGTCACGGGAGAGGCGTTGCCTCTCCCATCTCCGACAACACAGGTAGAGGGATAGTTTTTGTATCAAACCCAGCTGCATGATGATGAGTTCTCCCGTTTCCAACGCTGGCTTCATCAAACGGCGGGGATAGAGCTGTCTCCTGCCAAGAAGGCGCTGGTAGCCAGCCGCCTGGCGAAACGCCTCTGCCACTATGAGCTGGATAGTTATGACGACTATTTCCAGCTCATCATGAACGATCGCAGCAGCGAACTGCAGCTGGCACTTGATCTCCTTACCACCAACGAAACCTACTTTTTCAGGGAGCCCAAACACTTCGAGTTTCTGACGCGGGAGATAGTCTCAGCGCTCCCGCCCGAGCAACCACTGCGGGTCTGGAGCGCTGCCAGCTCATCCGGCGAGGAGCCCTACAGTCTGGCCATGACCCTCGCGGAAAAACGCAGCACCTTCAACTGGGAGATCCTGGCCTCCGATATCTCGTCCAGGGTGCTGGAACAGGCGATGAGCGGTCGCTACCCCATCGAGCGGGCGCAAAATATTCCACTGCCCTTTTTGATGAAATATTGCCTCAAGGGTGTGGGCCTGCAGGAGGGCATCTTCATCATCGATCGCAAGTTGCGGGACAAGGTGCAGTTCATGCAGATCAACCTCAATCAGGATCTGCCGGACATCGGCATGTTTGACGTCATCTTCATCAGAAACGTGATGATCTACTTCAACAAGGAGACCAAAGGGCAAGTATTGCAGCGGCTGGTACCCAGACTCAAACCCGGTGGCTACCTGCTGGTGAGCCACACCGAGAGCCTGCATGGCCTGCACCACGGCCTGCTGCTTGTCTCGCCTTCCATCTATCAGAAGAGATAAGTCATGACTCGGGAGGTGATCCTGCAACCGGGAGAGCTCTTTTTTGGCAAGGAGGATGTGGTGGTCAGAACCGTACTGGGCTCCTGTATTGCCATCACCTTGTGGCATCCGGAGCAGAAGCAGGGAGGAATGTGTCACTACATGCTGCCAAGTCGGCGCAATCCCTCTGCCAAGCTGGATGGGCGCTATGCCGATGAGGCCCTCGCCTTGCTGCTGCAAGCGGCCAGTCACTATCCCGCCCCCATCCATGAATATGAGGCCAAGTTGTTCGGGGGTGGCAACATGTTTACCGAGCCTCAATACGCACAGAGCGACAACAATGTCGCCGCCAAAAATATTCAGGCAGCCTGGCAGCTGACCCGACACCTTGGCCTTGATATCAAGGCTCATCATCTTGGCCATAGCGGCCACCGAAGCTTGCTCTTTGAGCTCAGCAACGGCAGTGTCTGGCTCCGCCATCATCGTCTGCCACATCAACGGGAGTCGCGAGAATGAAGCAGATCCGGGTCATGCTGGTGGATGATTCCGCCGTGGTCAGACAGGTATTGCAAGCGGTGCTGGAGCAGGAGCCTGATATCCGGGTGATAGCCACGGCATCGGATCCCCTGTTTGCCCAGGAAAAACTGAAGAAAGAGTGGCCTGACGTCATCGTGCTCGATGTGGAGATGCCCCGTATGGATGGCATCACTTTTCTCTCCAAGATCATGGCAGAGCATCCAACCCCGGTGGTGATCTGCTCCTCCCTCACAGAAAAAGGGGCCGAGACCACCCTGCAGGCAATGGCTGCCGGCGCGGTGGACATCATCACCAAACCGACCATGGGGATAAAAAGCTTTCTGCAAGAATCTGCCCACGACCTGGCCATGGCAGTACGTGCCGCGGCCCAGGCCAACCTCAAGCGCGTGGGCAAGCCCTCCTCTGTGCCGGTCAGCACCAAACTCAACGCGGATGCCATGCTGGCGCCCAACCAGCACGCCATGGCACAAACCACCGAGCGGCTCATCGCCATCGGCACCTCGACCGGCGGTACCCAGGCGCTGGAAGCCGTGCTGACAGCCTTGCCCCGGGTAAGCCCCGGCATTGTCATCGTGCAGCACATGCCGGAGAAATTTACCGCCATGTTTGCCGAGCGGTTGAACGGGGTCTGCCAGATAGAAGTGCGGGAGGCGAGGAACAATGACCGGGTAATCCCGGGGCTGGCGCTGATTGCCCCCGGAGGCAAGCATATGCTGCTCAAACGCAGCGGTGCCTACTATCACGTCGAGGTAGTCGACGGGCCGCTTATCAATCGCCATCGCCCCTCGGTAGATGTGCTGTTTCGCTCCGTCGCCAAATATGCCGGCAAGAATGCCACCGGCATCATCATGACCGGCATGGGGGATGACGGAGCCCGGGGATTGCGCGAGATGCTGGATGCGGGTGCCAACACCTATGCCCAGGATGAGGCCTCCTGCGTGGTCTTCGGCATGCCCAAGGAGGCGATCAAGCTGGGAGCAGCCCGCCATGTACTTCCCTTGCAAGAGATGCAGTACGCCATCCTCGGCAAGTAATCCCTTATTGCGCGTTTTGACCATAAAAAAATCCGGCTCCCATTGGGGAGCCGGATTTTTTACATCAACCGGAACCTATCCGGTATCAGGCGAGCAGATTACTCTGCAGCAGGCGCTTCTTCTGCGACCGGAGCGGCGTCAGCAGCAGGTGCAGCTGCTTCGGTCGGGGCGTTCGCTTCCTTGATGGAGAGACGTACGCGGCCCTGACGGTCCACTTCCAGTACCTTCACCTTGACTACGTCACCGATGGTCAGGTGGTCAGCCACGTTCTGCACGCGAGCGTCGGTGATCTGGGAGATGTGTACCAGACCATCTTTGCCCGGCAGAATGTTGACGAATGCACCGAAATCGGCCAGACGAACAACTTTACCTTCATAGATGCGGTTCACTTCGATCTCGGCGGTGATGGCCTCGATGCGACGGATCGCTTCCATGGCGGCTTCGTTGGCCACGGCGGAGATACGTACAGTACCGTCATCATCCAGCTCGATGTTGGTGCCGGTCTCTTCGGTCAGCGCACGGATCACGGAACCACCCTTACCGATCACGTCCTTGATCTTCTCGGGATTGATCTTGATGGTGTGGATACGCGGTGCGAAATCGGAAATCTGGGCACGGGGAGCCTGGATAGCTTCGTCCATCACTTTCAGGATGTGCAGACGAGCGCCACGAGCTTGCTTCAGCGCAATCTCCATGATCTCTTTGGTGATGCCTTCGATCTTGATGTCCATCTGCAGCGCGGTCACACCTTCGGTGGTACCGGCTACTTTGAAGTCCATGTCGCCCAGGTGATCTTCGTCACCCAGAATGTCGGACAGCACGACGAAACCTTCTTCTTCCTTCACCAGACCCATGGCGATACCGGCAACGGAGGCCTTGATCGGCACACCGGCATCCATCAGCGCCAGAGAGGAACCACAGACAGACGCCATGGAGGAGGAGCCGTTGGATTCGGTGATTTCAGAGACCACGCGCACCACGTACGGGAACTCGGCGGCGCTCGGCATCACGGCAGCAACGCCGCGCTTGGCCAGACGGCCGTGACCGATTTCACGACGCTTCGGGCTACCCATCATGCCGGTCTCACCGACACAGTATGGCGGGAAGTTGTAGTGCAGCATGAAGCGATCGGCACGGTTGCCGGTCAGCTCGTCGATGTTCTGGGCGTCACGCTCGGTACCCAGAGTGGCGACCACGATGGCCTGAGTTTCACCACGGGTGAACAGGGCAGAACCGTGGGCACGGGGCAGAATACCGGTACCTACGCTCAGGGCGCGGATCATTTCCGGATCGCGACCATCGATACGCGGCTCACCACGTACTACGCGACCACGAACGATGCGGCTTTCCAGGCTGTGGAACTCTTCGCCGATCTTCTTGGCATCTTCTTCCACACCGGAAGCGATAACTTGCTCAACCACACGACCCTTGATGGCCGCGATAGTTTCGTAACGAACAGCCTTCTCGGTGATGCGGTAGGCTTCACCCAGCTCGGCGCTCGCCAGCTCGGCAACCTTGGCTTTCAGCGCTTCGTTGACGGCAGGCGGAGTCCAGTCCCACGGCTTGGTGCCGACGGCAGCGGCAAACTCGTTGATCGCATTGATCACGGTCTGCATCTGCTCGTGACCGTACACCACGGCGCCCAGCATCACTTCTTCGGAAAGGATGGCCGCTTCGGACTCAACCATCAGCACGGCATTGGCAGTACCGGCAACCACCAGATCCAGATCGCTCTGCGGCAGTTCGGTAGTGGTCGGGTTCAGCACATACTGACCGTTCATGTAACCCACGCGAGCAGCACCGATCGGGCCGCCAAACGGGATACCGGAGATGGCCAGTGCAGCAGAGGCACCGATCATGGCAACGATGTCGGGGGATACGGCCGGATTCACGGACATTACGGTCGCAACGACCTGAACCTCATTGAGGAAGCCTTCCGGGAACAGCGGACGAATAGGACGGTCGATCAGACGGGAGATGAGGGTCTCGCCTTCGCTCGGACGGCCTTCACGACGGAAGAAACCACCCGGGATACGACCAGCAGCATAGGTACGCTCCTGGTAGTTGACGGTCAGCGGGAAGAAATCACGGCCGTGATCGGCCTCTTTCTTGCCGACTACGGTCACAAATACGCAGGTATCGTCCATGCTGACCATAACGGCCGCAGTGGCTTGACGGGCCATCACACCGGTTTCCAGAGTGACGGTGTGTTGACCGTACTGGAATGACTTTACAATAGGATTCACGTGAATTTCCTTTTTACAATTTGGCTCTTTAAATTCGCGCACAAGTATACTTGATTCGATGCAAAAGGTAAGCGGCGACGCGAATTCTGTGAGGCAGGCAACGGCTTGAAGAGCAATAAAAAAGGGGAACCTGACGGTTCCCCTTTTTCGCGAAATCTGATGGTCGATTAACGACGCAGACCCAGCTTGGCGATCAGAGCAGCATAACGCTCGGAATCTTTACGCTTCAGGTAGTCCAGCAGCTTACGACGCTGGGAAACCATGCGCAGCAGACCGCGACGACCGTGGTGGTCCTTGGAGTGCTCTTTGAAGTGACCTTGCAGATGGTTGATCTGGGCAGTCAGCAGGGCAACTTGCACTTCGGGGGAACCGGTGTCGTTGGCGCAACGAGCGTTGTCAGCAACGATTTGAGCTTTGATCTCAGCATTTAGAGACATGGTAATACTCCAGTAGAGTGTTTAAAGGTTCACAGCCAATCTCTAATTCAGCCGTGAAATGAGGGCCGTATCATAATCGTCCCCGCCCCTTTTCGCAACGATAAAGAGGCGAAACGGGAAAGACGCGCAGATACGCCTGAGGATCACTCCTCGTCGTGATAACGCACCAGTCGCTTGGGGGCGACGCGGCCATCATCATCAATCTCGCCAACACCGATGAACTCGCGCTCCGGGCCGACCGTCATGCGAACCTGACCGCTTTGCGGCGCACCCGCTACCTGCACGGCCTGGCCCTGATTCACATAGGCAGCCACAACAGCCAGCATGTTCACCTCGGGCAAGCTTGCCACGGCGGTATCCATCGGTAACAACAGCGGATCCAGCTGCTCGCGCGGCGGGATGCTCTCGGCCTTGGCCTGCTCGAAGATGCACTCGAGTTGCTCCAGAGTCAGCATCCGCTCGTACGGATAGCTGGCCACCTGGGTACGACGCAACTGAGTCACGTGGGCACCACAGCCCAGCACTTCACCCAGATCATCCACCAGAGAGCGGATGTAGGTGCCTTTGCTGCAGTGCACTTCAAGGCGCACTTCATCACCTTCGAAGCTCAGCAGTTTGAGCTCGAATACGGTGATGGGACGGGCTTCACGCTCAATCTCGATGCCTTCGCGGGCATATTCGTAGAGCGGACGGCCGTTGTGCTTGAGCGCGGAGTACATGGAGGGCACCTGCATGATGGGGCCACGGAACTGGTCCAGCGCCTCGATCAGGGTACCGACAGCCACGTTCACCGGACGGGTGGAGACCACCTCACCGTCGGAGTCGCTGGTGTTGGTGCGCTCGCCCAGTTTGGCGGTCACCTCATAGCGCTTGTCCGCTTCCAGCAAATACTGGGAGAACTTGGTGGCCTCGCCGAGGCAGATCGGCAGCATGCCGGTCGCCAGCGGATCCAGTGCGCCGGTGTGACCGGCCTTGGCGGCGTTGTAGATGCGCTTGACCTTCTGCAACACATCGTTGGAGGTCAGGCCGGTCGGCTTGTCCAGCAGCAGAATGCCGTGCACATCACGGCCCTTGAAACGACGTCTTCGGGTCATCTCAGGCTTTATCCTCAGTCGTGTCATCCGGTGCGGATTCAGCTTCTTCGTCACGGCCGGATTCGGCCATGCGACGCTTGTCTTCACGCACAGTGTTGGTCACCAGGTTGGAGAGACGCATCCCCTCGACCAGGGTCTGGTCGTAGTAGAAACGCAGCTCGGGCACCACGCGCAGACGCATGGCACTGCCCAGCAGACTACGGATATATCCGGCTGCTTCGGTCAGACCCTGCAAGCCTTCCTTGATGCGCTCGGCATCATTTTCCAGCTGCAAGAAGGTGACGTAAATCTTGGCATAGTTGAGGTCACGGGACACTTCCACATCGGAAACGGTCACCATGCCGATGCGCGGGTCTTTCACCTCGCGCTGCAGGATCAGCGCAATTTCACGCTGGATCTGCTGTCCGACCCGACGGGTCCGGCTGAATTCTCTGGCCATATTCTATCCTGCGATAAAAGGGGGCCGCGGCCCCCTATTTTGTCTAACTCTCGGCTTACAGAGTCCGTTGGATTTCAACAGTCTCGTAAACTTCGATCTGGTCGCCTTCGCGTACGTCGTTGTAGTTCTTGACCGCAATACCACACTCGTAGCCGTTGCGAACTTCGTTGACGTCATCCTTGAAGCGGCGCAGGGATTCCAGCTCGCCTTCATAGATAACCACGTTGTCACGCAGAACGCGGATACGGTTGGAACGCTTGACCACACCTTCGGTAACCATACAGCCGGCAACGGCGCCGAACTTCGGAGACTTGAAGACGCTACGCACTTCAGCCAGACCGATGATCTCCTGACGATACTCAGGGGCCAGCTTGCCGCTCATGGCCTGCTTCACTTCGTCGATCAGGTCATAGATGACGGAGTAGTAACGCAGATCCAGGCTCTCGGATTCGATGACCTTGCGCGCAGATGCGTCGGCACGGACGTTGAAACCAACCAGGATGGCGCTGGAAGCAGCAGCCAGGGTCGCGTCGGTTTCGGTGATACCACCTACGCCGGAACCCACGATCTTCACCTTCACTTCGTCGGTGGAGAGTTTAACCAGCGCATCGCAGATCGCTTCCACAGAACCTTGTACGTCGGCCTTGATCACCACGTTCACTTCGGACACTTCGCCCTCGGTCATGTTGGCGAACATGTTTTCCAGCTTGGCCTTCTGCTGGCGAGCCAGCTTGACTTCGCGGAACTTGCCCTGACGATAGAGCGCCACTTCACGGGCTTTCTTCTCGTCACGGACAACGGTGGCTTCGTCACCGGCAGAGGGAACGCCGGACAGACCCAGAATTTCCACCGGCAGGGACGGACCCGCTTCCTTGATCTCGCGACCCAGTTCGTCACGCATGGCGCGAACACGGCCGTACTCGAGACCACACAGAACGATGTCGCCCTGACGCAGAGTACCTTCTTGTACCAGTACGGTAGCAACCGGACCACGACCTTTATCCAGGAAGGATTCGATCACCACGCCGTTGGCCATGCCGTCAACCACCGCTTTCAGCTCCAGTACTTCAGCCTGGATCAGGATGGCTTCCAGCAGGTCGTCGATGCCTTCGCCAGACTTGGCGGATACGTGCACGAACTGGCAGTCTCCACCCCAATCTTCGGACATGACGTTGTAACGGGCCAGTTCGGTCTTGACGCGATCCGGATCCGCTTCAGGCTTATCGATCTTGTTGACCGCAACAACCAGCGGCACACCGGCAGCCTTGGCGTGCTGGATAGCTTCGATGGTTTGCGGCATCACGCCGTCGTCAGCTGCAACAACCAGAACAACGATATCGGTCGCCTTGGCACCACGAGCACGCATGGAGGTAAACGCCGCGTGACCCGGGGTATCCAGGAAGGTGATCATGCCACTGTCAGTCTGGACGTGGTAAGCACCGATATGCTGGGTAATACCACCGGCTTCGCCAGCAGCAACCTTGGCTTTACGAATGTAGTCGAGCAGCGAGGTCTTACCGTGGTCAACGTGACCCATGATGGTAACGACCGGTGCGCGCGGCTTGGCTTCGGAGGTCTCGTCACGATCGGACAGTACCGCCTCTTCCAGCTCGTTCTCACGACGCAGCACAACCTTGTGACCCATCTCCTCGGCGACCAGCTGAGCAGTCTCCTGGTCGATCACCTGGTTGATGGTGGCCATGGCGCCCATCTTCATCATCACCTTGATGACTTCAACGCCCTTGACGGCCATCTTGTTGGCCAGCTCAGCCACGGTGATGGTCTCGCCGATGACGACGTCGCGGTTCACCACGGCAGCCGGCTTGTTGAAGCCGTGCTTCATGGCGTTCGGCATGGCGACCTTGCCGCGCTTGCCTTTGCGGGCTCGCGGGTTGCGAGAGTCGCGATCATCTTCACGACGACCGGCTTTCTTCGGTGCCTTGGCAGCTGCAGCAGTGCGGCGGCTGGTCTCTTCTTTCCGATCCAACTCGTCTTCTGCGGCTTGCGCATGCTTGTTGGTGGTCAGATGGTAGTCGCTGCTCTCTTTGGCGCGAGCGGCCTCTTCTTCAGCCCAGCGGGCTGCGTTCTGTTCCGCCATGAGACGAGCCTCTTCGGCTTTCTTCGCGGCGAGTTCTTCAGCTTTTTTCAAAGCTGTTTGTTCCTGTTGGCGCTTCAGTTCTTCTGCTTCGCGCTTGGCCATCTTTTCTGCCTCTTGCTGAGCTGTGCTACTGGCTGCTTTGGCGGGCTGTGAAGCCTGTCGAGCCTTTGATTGTGCCTCGATCCGCGCCTTTTCCTCAGCTTCACGACGAGCCTGCTCAGCCTCACGGCGAGCCTTCTCTTCAGCTTCGAGGCGAGCCTTCTCTTCGGCCTCGCGACGAGCTTTTTCTTCTGCTTCCAAACGCGCTGTTTCCTCGGCTTCCGCCTGACGCTGTTCATCTTCCAGCGCCGAGCGTCTTACATAGGTGCGAGACTTGCGCACTTCTACCTGCACTTCCTTGTTCTTGCCGCCAGTACCCTGAACACTGATGGTGCTCTTGGTTTTGCGCTGCAAGGTCATGCGGGCAGGAGCGGCGACCTCGTCACCTCCATGCTGTTTCTTCAGGTGTGCCAGCAGGGCCTGTTTCTCAGACTCGCTGACCATGTCGTCGGCCTTGCTCTTGCTGATACCGGCATCGACAAACTGCTGGAGAAGACGATCAACCGGTGTGTCGATGTCAGTGGCAAGTTGTTTGACTGATACTTCTGCCATTCATTTTCCTCCGTTTGATCTTACTCGGACTGCTCTTCTCCGAACCAACAGATATTGCGAGCAGCCATAATGAGCTCACCTGCCTTCTCGGCAGTCAGCCCTTCAATATCAGCAAGGTCATCGATACCTTGCTCAGCCAAATCTTCCAGGGTGCCCACGCCACGGCCCGCCAGAGCGTAAGCCAGTTCGCGGCTCAGACCGTTCAGATTGAGCAGCTCTTCGGACGGCTCAACACCATCGAAAGACTCTTCTTTGGCCAGTGCCTTGGTAGTCAGGGCATCTTTGGCGCGCTTGCGCAGCTCTTCGACCATGTCTTCATCCAGACCGTCGATAGCCAGCAGCTCGTTGACCGGTACAAAGGCGATCTCTTCCAGGGTAGAGAAGCCCTCTTCCATCAGCAGACCGGCGAAATCGTCGTCGATATCCAAAGTGCTGGTGAACAGGTTCATGATGCGGTCGTTTTCGGCCTGGTGCTTGGCACGCATGTCCTCAACGGTCATCACGTTCAGCTCCCAACCGGTCAGCTGGGAGGCCAGACGCACGTTCTGACCATTGCGACCGATGGCCTGAGCCAGGTTGGCAGCTTCCACGGCGATATCCATGGTGTGGTTGTCTTCATCAACGATGATGGAAGCCACATCGGCAGGTGCCATGGCATTGATCACGTACTGGGCCGGGTTGTCATCGTACAGCACGATGTCAGCGCGCTCACCGCTCAGCTCGGCGGAGACAGCTTGCACACGGGCGCCACGCATGCCGATACAGGCACCGATCGGGTCGATACGACGATCGTTGGTCTTCACCGCGATCTTGGCGCGGGAACCCGGATCACGGGCCGCGCCCATGATTTCGATCATCTCTTCACCGATCTCCGGTACTTCGATACGGAACAGCTCTTTCAGGAAGTCCGGGCTGGAACGACTGACAAACAGCTGGGAACCACGGGCTTCCGGGCGTACTGCGTAGAGCAGGCCACGGACACGGTCGCCCGGGCGGAAGGTTTCACGCGGCAGCATGTCATCACGGAAGATCACGGCTTCAGCATTGCTGCCCAGATCCAGGATGACGTTGTCGCGGTTGCTCTTCTTGACCACACCACTGATGATGGTGCCTTCTTTATCTTTAAACTGATCAACTACTTGTGAACGCTCGGCTTCGCGCACTTTCTGCACGATAACCTGCTTGGCGGTCTGGGTAGTGATACGGTCGAAGGTCACAGAGTCGATCTGGTCTTCAACATACTCACCGATCTGGATTTCCGGCTGATCAATTTGTGCCGCTTCCAGGGTGATTTCAGCATAGGGGTTCTCCATCGCGGCTTGATCCGCAATTACTACCCAGCGGCGATAAGTGTCGTAGTCACCGGTCTTGCGATCGATTTCGACCCGGACTTCAATCTCGCCTTCATATTTCTTCTTGGTCGCAGTCGCCAGCGCGGTTTCCAGAGCCTGGAAGATCTTCTCGCGGGGTACCGCTTTCTCGTTGGATACTGCGTCAACGACCAGCAAAATCTCTTTATTCATATCCGATAGCCTCGTTAACCAAAGTTCGGCACTATGTTCGCTTTTTGGATATTGGTGAAAGCCAACACGTCGTCCTTACCATCTACTGTCAGGGTGATCATGTCGCCTTGCACAGCTTTGATTACGCCTTTGAACTTGCGGCGGTTGTTTGTTGCCATCCGAAGCGTTACCGCCGCCTCTTGGCCAACGTATTTTTCGAAATGGGCAACCTTGAACAGGGGACGATCCAGGCCGGGGGAGGATACCTCGAGGTAATACTCCTCGGTGATGGGATCTTCGACGTCCATGATGGCGCCAACCTGATGGCTGACCTCAGCACAGTTCTCGACAGTCACACCCTGCTCGCCGTCGATATAGACACGCAAGGTGGAGTGTTTACCCGCGCGGATAAACTCAATACCCCAAAGTTCAAAACCCAAGGCAACGACCGGAGCCTCGAGCAGATCGGTCAAACGTTGTTCCAACGTAGCCAAAGTCACCCTCCGAAAAACAAAAAAAGGGCATAAAGCCCAGATAGAGATCGATTCAGAGTAAATCGCACATAACAAAAAGCCCCGATGTCAAATCGGGGCTTGGCGCTTTACCCTGATTGTCGCCTCGCAGCGACCGCCTTCCTGAGCGTAGGAAATGCGTGAAATTTGGTTGCGGGGGCCGGATTTGAACCGACGACCTTCGGGTTATGAGCCCGACGAGCTACCATGCTGCTCCACCCCGCGTCCGAAATCGTGCGAGATTATAGCCACTTCATTCTTTCTATACAAGACTGACTTGGCTATAACATCCCGGTTACCCGGGTCACTGCTTAATTGGTGCCGTGGGCGGGACTCGAACCCGCACACCCTAGAGCACTACCCCCTCAAGATAGCGTGTCTACCAATTCCACCACCACGGCAAAACTCTTATTCGGGAACGTCAGTATCTTTCTTCACTGGCGCTTTGGTCTGCTCAACCTGTTGGGTTTGTTGCAGATTTTCCCATTCACTGCCCTGTTTTACCTTGTTGCTGGACATAGAGCCGAGCACCAAGCTGATAACGAAAAACAGAGTAGCCAAAATTGCTGTTGTTCGGGTCAGGAAACTGCCTGAACCACCGGAGCCGAATACTGTGTTCGATGCCCCTGCGCCGAAGGAGGCGCCCATATCAGCCCCTTTACCTTGCTGAATCATCACAAGACCAATCAGGGCCAGTGAAACCAGCAGATAAACGACTAAAAGAATCTCGTACATTTAACTTGCACCCTTTGCCGCTTCAACAATTCCTAAAAACGCATCGCTATCGAGGCTTGCTCCGCCAATCAGTCCGCCATCAATGTCGGGCTGTGCAAACAAATCTCTCGCGTTGCTTGGCGTTACGCTCCCACCATAGATGATTCTAACTTTCTCACCTATTACCGGAGTATCCTCCGCCAAGCGACCACGTATAAAGGAATGAACCTCTTGTGCCTGCTCGGGTGTGGCGCATTTACCTGTACCTACAGCCCAAATCGGCTCGTAGGCGATGATAGCATTATCGAAAGCCATCGCGCCATTTTTCTCTATGACGATATCCAGCTCTTCAGCGATCACCTCGAAGGCTCTTCTCGCCTGCCTCGCCGCGCCTGATTCACCTAAACAGAGGATGGGAATCAAGCCTGCCGCTCTGGCTGCCGCAAACTTCTCTGCGACGATAAAACTGGTCTCACCAAAGATACGCCTGCGCTCGGAGTGCCCTACCAATACGTAACGACACCCTGCCTCAACCAGCATCTGACACGAGATTTCTCCGGTGTAAGCGCCAGCCTCGTGCTGACTCACATTCTGAGCCCCCAACTTTATTACATTCTGCTCATTAAGCAGTGAAGCGCTAAAGTCGAGATGCACATGGGAGGGACAGAGAACCACATCTACTTTTCCGTCAACGCCGTTTAGGCACTGACTTGTAAACTGCTCTAACTGCGACCTACTACCGTGCAACTTCCAGTTGGCTGCTACAAACGGCTTGCGATGTCCCATCGGCAACTCCCTTGCGAAAGCGGGGCTGATAATATCCAGAGGATGCTCAGCTGACAAGTGCTATTTTTAAATTTTTGAATCGTTTGAACAAGATACAACCAGGGCGGCTAAAAAGCCGCCCCGAGTGTTCATTAAAACGCCGATTCAACCTGCTTGGCGATGCGCTGAGCCATGTCACGTACCTGCTGTTCATGCTCCCCTTCGACCATGACCCGGATCAGCGGTTCGGTACCTGATTTACGCAACAGTACGCGACCACGACCAGACAGCTCCTGTTCCACCTTGGCAACCTCAGCCATGACAGCATCCGCGGCCAGCGGATCCTTGCCTTCGGCAAAGCGAACATTCACCAGCACCTGCGGGAACTTGCTCATGCCGGAGCGCAGCTTGGCAAGCGGCATCTCGGCACTGCGCATGGCGGTAAGTACCTGCAAGGCAGCCACGATGCCATCCCCGGTGGTAGTCTGATCCAGACAGATAATGTGACCGGAGTTCTCGCCACCGATACGCCAGCCCTTCTCTTCCATCATCTCCAGCACATAGCGGTCACCCACTTTGGCACGGGCAAACGGAATGCCCAGGGTTTGCAGCGCCAGCTCCAGACCCATGTTGGCCATCAGGGTGCCGACGACACCGCCTTTGAGGCGACCATTGCGCAGGGCATCGCGCGCGATGATATAGAGCACTTCATCACCGTCGATGAGATAGCCGGTATGGTCAACCATGATCAGACGATCACCATCACCATCAAAGGCAACCCCCAGATCGGCCTTGCACTCCAGCACCTTGGCCACCAGAGCGTCAGGTGCAGTCGAACCGACACCATCGTTGATGTTGAGACCATCCGGGGCACAGCCCATGGTGATCACTTCGGCACCCAGTTCGCGGAAAACCGACGGCGCAATGTGGTAAGTGGCGCCGTGGCCACAGTCGACCACCATTTTCACCCCATCCAGATTCATGTGGGAGGGGAAGGTGCTCTTGCAGAATTCGATATAGCGACCGGCGGCATCATCAATGCGCACCGCTTTGCCAAGTTCGGCCGACTCGACACACTTGAGCTCGTGATCCAGCTCGGCTTCGATAGCCAGCTCGACATCATCGGGCAGCTTGGTGCCGTCGGCGGAGAAGAACTTGATGCCGTTGTCGTAGAAGGGATTGTGGGAAGCGCTGATGACGATGCCAGCTTCGGCACGGAAAGTGCGAGTCAGGTAGGCAACCGCCGGCGTGGGCATCGGTCCCATCAGAATGGCCTTGAGGCCTGCCGCAGAGAGCCCCGCTTCCAGCGCGGATTCCAGCATGTAACCGGAGATGCGGGTATCTTTGCCAATCAGCACCTTTTTGGTGCCCTTCTTGGAGAGCACCTTGCCGGCAGCCCAACCTAATTTCATTACAAAATCAGGGGTGATCGGGTATTCGCCAACCTTGCCGCGCACACCATCGGTACCGAAATACTTTCTTGCCATTGTCTGTTCTCTTTATTATCTGGAAATAAAATCTTGTCCCGTCATTGCCAGCCAACCGACGCGCAATGCGTCCATGGTCTCCCGTACATCATGTACCCTGATGATGCGGGCCCCATGCTGCATGCCGATAAGGGCGCATGCCAGACTGCCCGCCAGACGCTCATCCACCGGACGGCCCAGCAGGTTGCCTATCATAGACTTTCGCGACATCCCCACCAATAGCGGCAAGCCATAATCAAGCAGTTCCTTTTGAGCCGCCAACAGCTGATAGTTGTGTGCAAGGGTTTTGCCAAAGCCATATCCCGGATCCAGCAACAGCTCTTCACGACGGATCCCGACCGCCAGACAAGCCGCAATACGCTCATCAAAGAAGGCGCGCACCTCCCCGATCAGGTCGTCATAGTGCGGCTCGACTTGCATGGTTCTCGGCTGCCCCTGCATATGCATCAGACAGACCGGAACCCGCGCTTCGGCCGCGGCTTGCAGTGCTCCCGGCTCTTGCAGTGCCCGCACATCGTTGATCAGATGGGCTCCCGCCTTGCAACCCTCCCGCATCACAGCCGCTTTGGAGGTATCGAGGGAGATCATCACATCCAGCTCACGGGCCATCTGCTCCACGACAGGAATGACCCTGTCCAGCTCCTCCTGCTCGTTCACATCGGGCGCACCAGGGCGGGTTGACTCGCCACCGATATCGATAAGGGTCGCCCCATCCGCCACCATTTGACGGGCATGGGCCATTGCCCGTTCAAACTGGTTGAAATTACCGCCATCGGAGAAGGAGTCGGGCGTCACATTGAGGATCCCCATCACATGGGGACGATCGAGGGAGAGGCTGAGCCCCTTGCTGGTTAACTGCATTTTCACGTCCATCTGATAAAGAAAAACCCCGGGCAAGCCCGGGGTTTGGAGAGTCACAATTATTTAGCCGGCGCGTCATTGGCTTTGTCGATAGTGACATCCGCCACCGGTGCAGCCTCATCGGCAGGCTTGGCCTCGGCAGCCACAGTGGAACCGCCTTGCGGGGTATCACCATGCTCGTCATGCCAGTTGCTCGGAGCACGAACCTCGCGACGGGCCATCAGATCATCGATCTGTTTGGCGTCGATGGTTTCGTACTTCATCAGCGCATCTTTCATGCTGTGCAACACGTCCATATTATCCAGCAGGATCTGCTTGGAACGGGCGTAGTTGCGGTCGATGACCTGCTTGACCTCTGCATCGATCACGCGAGCGGTATCGTCGGACATATGCTTGGCCTTGGCCATGCTGCGACCGAGGAACACCTCGCCATCTTCTTCCGCATAGAGCATCGGGCCGAGACGCTCGGACATACCCCACTGGGTCACCATCTTGCGTGCAATCTCGGTGGCACGCTCGATATCGTTGGATGCACCGGTCGATACCTTCTCGGCACCGTAGATCAGCTCTTCTGCCAGACGACCGCCATACAGACTGGAGATCATCGACTCCAGATGCTGCTTGGAGTGGCTCCAGCGATCCTGCTCCGGCAGATACATGGTCACACCCAGCGCACGACCGCGCGGAATGATGGAGACCTTGTAAACCGGGTCATGGTCAGGAACGAGACGACCAATGATGGCGTGACCAGCTTCATGATACGCAGTCATCTCTTTCTCGGACTCTTTCATCACCATGGAGCGACGTTCTGCGCCCATCATGATCTTGTCCTTCGCCTTCTCGAACTCAGCCATGGAGACCACACGGCGACTTTCGCGAGCGGAGAAGAGCGCAGCTTCGTTGACCAGGTTAGCAAGGTCAGCGCCGGAGAAGCCGGGCGTGCCGCGGGCAATCAGCGCCGGGTTGACATCATCTGCCAACGGAACCTTGCGCATGTGTACTTTCAGGATCTGCTCGCGACCACGGACATCCGGCAGACCGACCACAACCTGACGGTCGAAACGGCCCGGACGCAGCAGTGCCGGATCCAGTACGTCAGGACGGTTGGTGGCAGCAATGACGATGATGCCTTCATTGCCTTCAAAACCATCCATCTCGACCAGCATCTGGTTAAGAGTCTGCTCACGCTCATCATGACCACCGCCCAGACCGGCGCCACGCTGGCGACCGACGGCGTCGATTTCATCGATGAAGATGATGCAGGGAGAGGATTTCTTGGCCTGCTCGAACATGTCGCGTACCCGGGAGGCACCGACACCGACGAACATCTCCACGAAATCGGAACCCGAGATGGTGAAGAACGGCACCTTGGCCTCACCCGCAATGGCCTTGGCCAGCAGAGTTTTACCGGTACCGGGAGGACCAACCAGCAGTACGCCAGTCGGGATCTTGCCACCCAGTTTCTGGAATTTGCTCGGGTCGCGCAGATAGTCGACCAGCTCCTTCACCTCTTCCTTGGCTTCATCGCAACCTGCAACATCGGCAAAGGTAGTCTTGATCTGATCTTCGCTCATCAGGCGAGCCTTGCTCTTGCCGAACGACATGGCACCTTTGCCACCGCCGCCCTGCATCTGACGCATGAAGAAGACCCAGACACCGATCAGCAGCAGCATCGGGAACCAGGAGATGAAGATAGAGGTCAACAGAGACGGCTCTTCCGGCTTCTCGCCCATCACTTTGACATTGTGATTGAGCATGTCGTTGAGCAGCTGGGGATCCGGCGCAGGGATGATGGTGGTGAATCGTTCACCAGTACGCTTGACGCCATTAATGACCTTACCGTCCATCCGCACTTCACGGATCTGCTCTTGGGTCACCTCTTTAACGAAGCTGGAATAGTCCAGCTGGCGACTGGTGGTATCGCTGGGGCTGAAGCTATTGAACACCGACATCAAAACGACGGCGATGACCAGCCACAGGATTAAGTTTTTCGCCATGTCACTCAAATCAGTAACCTCGCAGACTGACAGTTAACGATGAAGGTTAGGGTACTACAGTTTAAAACCGGTAGCCACAATGTAGACTTCCCGTGATCTGGCGCGGGATGAGTCTGGTTTACGAATTTTGACAGCGGAGAAAAGTTTACGAATTTCATTGAGATAGGCATCAAAGCCCTCTCCCTGAAACACCTTCACTACGAAACTGCCGTCACTACGCAATACCTGATTGCACATGTCCAGCGCCAGCTCGACCAGATACATGGCGCGAGCCTGATCCACCTGCTGGGTACCGCTCATGTTGGGCGCCATATCAGACATCACGACATCGACCTTGTCGGGACCCACTCGCTCCAGCAAAGCGCCGAGTACAGTTTCCTCCCGAAAGTCCCCTTGCAGGAAATCGACACCAGCAATGGGATCCATCGGCAAAATGTCACATGCGATGACGCGACCCGAATCACCAACCTGTTCAACCGCGAACTGGGACCAACCACCGGGGGCTGCTCCCAAATCCACTACGGTCATGCCATGTTTCAGCAAGCGATCCTTGCCCTGGATCTCGTCAATCTTGAAAACAGCACGAGAACGCAGGCCCATTTTCTGGGCTTTTTTGACGTATTGATCGTCGAAATGTTCTTTTAACCAGCGAGTTGAACTGGGGGAACGTTTTTTCTGGGTCATGATAATCGACTTTAAAAAACCACAAGGGTTATTAGTATTAAGGGCTAAGTGGGGGTAGAATACGCCCCTTTCAACCCTGACTTATGAAGAAATTGCGATGATTCTCAACAATAAACAGAAACAGTACCTCAAGGGCCTTGCCCATAGCCTCAAGCCTGTCGTCCTGCTGGGTCAGCATGGTCTGACCGAAGGTGTACTGGCCGAGATCGATCTGGCACTGAACCATCACGAGCTGATCAAGGTTAAGGTTGCCTCTGAAGATCGCGAAATGAAACAACTGGTTATGGATGCTATCGTCCGTGAAACCGGTTCAATCAAGGTGCAAAGCATGGGTCATGTGCTGACCATTTATCGTCAAGCCAACGAACCCAAAATCCAGCTGCCCCGCAAGTAAAAGGAAAGAGCATCGCTCTTTCCTTATTCCACTTCTTCCCGAGTCGCTTGCCAAAGTAGTCGCAAAGCCCTTAACCTGCGATGAATACTTCCGGACACGCATTATGGCTCACCATCCTATTCTGACCGACGATGAGCTGGCCATGCTGCGGGACTTGGGGAGCAATCAGGACACCCATGTTCTGAGTGGTCACCTCGATGCCCCCATGCTTGGCTTGCTGCAAAAAGCCGAACACCTTGTACTCGAAGCCCGCTTCGCAGGTCATCAGCTGCGTTTTCCCCTGAGCTTTACCCAAGGGGAAGATGGCTTCGTCGAGCCCCGGTTATCTGCACCGGTCATCAGGGAGCTGGGGTTTGCCCAACCGCGCGCCTGGCGTCTCACCCAAAAAGCCAAGCTTTGCAGCGAGCTGGGCCTGTTTCAGGTGCTCAGCCTCTCCCTCAACGGCCTCATCGTGGAAAATTTGCCAACCGACATGGTGGCCGATACCCCCATCAACGGCGAGCTCTGCATCGAGCAAGAGGCCCCTCTTCCCTTGCAGGGACGACTGGTAAGGCGCATCAAAGCCAATGCCGACCATGCCACCTGGGCGCTGAGCTTTCAGATGAGCGAGAACAACATCGAACGGCTGCGCCACTGGTTGTTTCAGCGCCATCAGGACGCCTTTACCGAGGCGTATCTGTCCTGATTTTTATCAATAATCACATAGATAAAGACAAACAGGGGAGCGCAAGCCCCCCTGTTTCATCGTCTGTAGCATTCGCTTAGATATAAGCGACTTCCAGTACTTCGTATTCCACATCACCGCCCGGGGTCTTGACGATTGCGACATCGTCCACTTCCTTGCCAATCAGGGCGCGGGCAATGGGGGAGTTGACAGAGATGAGGTTCTGTTTGATATCAGCCTCATCATCACCCACGATGCGGTAAACCACCTCTTCCTCTGTCTCGCTCTTGAGCAGAGTCACAGTCGCGCCAAAAATAACGCGGCCGTTGTTGGTCATCTTGGTGACATCGATCACCTGAGCATTGGAGAGCTTGGCTTCAATCTCCTGAATGCGGCCTTCACAGAACCCCTGCTGCTCGCGAGCGGCATGGTATTCGGCGTTTTCCTTCAGATCGCCGTGCTCACGGGCATCGGCAATCGCTTCGATAATCTGGGGACGAAGCTCGGTCTTGAGATAATCGAGCTCTTCGCGCAGCTTCTCAGCGCCGCGAACAGTCATCGGAGTATGATTCATAGTCGAAACCTGGGTTGCTTGAAAATAGAAACTGCGGCCATCTGCAAGGAGGCCGCAGCAATCGGTTCGGATGAGGCATCTTAATATGAAGCCAACACAAAATCCACGTCAGCCCCCTGATGCAGATCCCACTTGCGTCATCGATATTACCCTCGCTTACTTCCCTTCCGGTACGGAAATGGGGGCCGAAACAGTCGGTTTGCCCTGCATGATGGCGATCTCCACCCGCCGGTTCATCCGACGATTTTCCGGGGTCGTATTGGGCACCAATGGTTGGGAGTCCGCCATCCCCTGCACAACCAGTCGCCCCTGATCAAAACCGGGGACCTTCAGCATCTGGTGCGCCACCGCCACCGCCCGTTGCGACGACAGCTCCCAGTTGGATTGGAACAGCTCATCTTCGGTCGCCACGTTGTCGGTGTGACCGGAGATGGTGATTTCACCCGGCACATCCTTGAGCAGGGTCGCGACCTTGCGAATGACCGGCCAGAACTGGGGCTGCAGAAACGCCGAACCAGCCGGGAACGACGCTTTTTCCCTGATCCGGATGATGATCTGCTGGCCCAGCGCCTCAATTTCGATAGCACCGTCCTGGATCTGATCTTTCATCTGCTCTGCGAGGGCTTTGGCCAGGGTATTGGACTGTTCTTGCGCCTTCTTCGCATCCTGCGCGGTATCGCCCCCCGTCTGTTTGCCATCACTCTTGTCCTGACCACCGGCCTGATCCGACTCGCCGGGCAGAAACTCCAGTTCTGTCTGGGTCAGATCGATAGTCTGCTGCATCACAGTATCAATTGGCGTGGGTTCCGGGCGACCGGGCCTGAACTCCTGGGCAATCACCGAGGTTCCCTTGGGAATATCTTTCACCTCAAGGATGTTCTGTACCCCGAATGCCTTGTCCATGGAACCGGCTATCTGTTTGAACTTCTGCACATCCATCTCGGCAAAGGAGAGCAATAGCACGAAGAAGCACATCAGCAACGACATCAGGTCGGCAAAGGTTCCCATGTAACCAGGGAGCCCTGGTGGCGGGCACTTGCAATCAGACATAACGCCCCCTATTCGGTGCCGGTATTACGTTTGGACTGGTTCAGATAGTTTTGCAGCATGGACTGGATCACCCGCGGATTCTGACCATCCTGAATCCCCATAATGGCATCAAGGATCAGGGTACGACTGAGCTTCTCCTCCCCGCTGCGCAGCTCCAGCTTGTCGGCAATCGGGATCGCCAACATATTGGCCTCTATCGCACCGTACAGGGTGGTAAGCAAGGCCACCGCCATCGCCGGCCCGATCGACTTGGGGTCACTCATGTTGGCCAGCATGGCCACCAGGCCCACCAACGTACCTATCATCCCCATGGCAGGGCCCAGATCCCCAAGGGTACGGAAGACCTTGATGGCAATGACATGGCGCTCGGCTGTCAGATCGATATCCTTTTCCATCACGGCGCGCACCACTTCGGCATCGTGACCATCCACCAGCATATCGATCCCTTTTTTCATAAATGCATTGGGGATCTCTGCGGCCTCCAGCGCAAGAAAGCCCCCTTTGCGAGCCGCGTCAGCCAGTTCAACGGCTTTGGTAATCAGGTCTTCAAGCTTGTCGCCCTTGTACATAAAGGCTTTACCCGCCACCTTGAATGCCATCAGGAACTGGCCAAGGTTGAACTTCATCATGGCGATGAAGATTGAGCCCAATACAGTGATGTAGACCGATGGCATATCAACATACATGCTCATGGGGCCACCCAGCAGCATGCCGTACACCACCACCCCGAAACCCAGCACTATCCCTATCAGACTGCCTAGATCCACGTCCCTACTCCTGTCACCGGTTCTTATGTCTATTTATAGTTTGTTGAATTTTCTGCTATTGCGACCCATGCGGCAAGCATGCATCCACTGAGAATGATGGCTCATTATCGGCCAGTTTAGCGAGAGTTTGAGGGGGCAATGCTTTTCTGCCTCCCCCCTGTGGACGGTCGATGTTAATATAAGCCGTTTTTTTCAATCCCCGAGGATGGACATGGCCAGTAAAAAAATCGACCGTCTGAGTTTTGATGCCACTCTGGAAGAGCTGGAAACCATCGTTCATCAGCTGGAACAAGGTTCCCTACCCCTGGAAGAGGCACTCAAGCAGTTCGAGCAGGGCGTTCATCTGGTTCGGGCCGGTCAGCAGAAGCTGGAGCAAGCCGAACAGAAGATCCAGATCCTGCTCAGTCAAGCCGATGGCAGTGACCAGCTCGCCCCCTTCCAGCCAGAACAAGGAGAGGAGTGAGTGGCGCTGGACCATTTTTCCCGTCTGCATCGTCAGCGTATTGACGACTGTCTGTCAGCACAACTTGAATCCTTGCCCGCCATGGCACCGCGCCTGCGCGATGCCATGAGTTATGGCCTGCTGCTGGGCGGCAAACGGGTTCGCCCGTTTCTGGTCTACGCGGTCGGCGAGATGCTGGGCGTCAAGAGCGAACTGCTGGATGGCCCCGCGGCTGCCGTGGAGTGCATCCACGCCTACTCCCTGCTGCACGATGACCTGCCCGCCATGGATAACGACGACCTGCGTCGTGGTCAGCCAACCGTTCACAAGGCGTTTGACGAAGGAACCGCCATTCTGGCCGGTGATGCGCTACAGACCCTGGCGTTCTCCATTCTGGCCGATCACCCCATGCCCGATACCTTGATGGCCAACCGGGTGCGGATGCTGAGTACCCTCGCCCGCGCCTCCGGCTATCTCGGTATGTGTGGTGGTCAGGCGCTGGACCTGCAGGCTGAAGGGCGCCAGATCACGCTTGCCGAACTGGAGCAGGTACACCGCCACAAGACCGGTGCGCTGATTGAATGTGCCGTGGCGCTCGGCGCCCTGTGCAAAGCCGATGTCGATGACGCCACGCTGGCTGCACTGCAAACCTACGCCGCCGCGATTGGCCTCGCCTTTCAGGTGCAGGATGACATCCTCGACATCACAGGTGATACCGCCACCTTGGGCAAGCCACAAGGTTCTGACCTGGCGCTGGAGAAAAGTACCTATCCGGCCCTGCTCGGACTCGAAAATGCCCGTGAGCTGGCTCGCGAACTGCATGGGAAAGCCTTAACAGCCCTGCAATCCTTGCCCTACAATACCGACATTCTGGAAGCGTTTGCCGATTACATCATCGAGCGAACCCACTAAACGCTGGATAACAGTAACAATATGAGCGTTGATATTAGCAATTTCCCCAACCTGGCCCTCGCGGACACTCCGGTCGAGCTGCGTTCCTTGCCCAAAGATCGGCTGCCGGTGCTGTGCAACGAGCTGCGCGAATATCTGCTGCGCTCTGTCAGCCGCTCCAGCGGACACTTTGCCTCCGGTCTCGGCACGGTCGAACTGACCGTCGCCCTGCACTACGTCTACAACACCCCGTTCGATCGGCTGATCTGGGATGTGGGCCATCAGGCCTATCCCCACAAGATCCTGACCGGGCGCCGTGACCAGATCCACACCATCCGGCAGAAGGATGGCCTGCACCCCTTCCCCTGGCGTGGCGAGAGCGAGTACGACGTGCTCTCCGTCGGCCACTCCAGCACCTCCATCGGTGCGGCGCTCGGTATGGCGGTCGCCGCCGAGAGTGAAGGGCTGGGTCGCAAGGTCGTTGCCGTGATCGGTGACGGCGCCATTACCGCAGGGATGGCTTTTGAAGCGCTCAACCACGCCGGCGATGTTCACAAGGACATGCTGGTGATCCTCAACGACAACGAGATGTCCATCTCCGAGAATGTCGGGGCGCTGAACAACCATCTGGCCCGGGTCATGTCCGGCAAGCTCTACACCACCATCCGCGAAGGCGGCAAGAAGGTGCTGGCGGGTTTGCCACCGGTCAAGGAGCTGGCCAAGCGGGCCGAAGAGCACCTCAAGGGGATGGTGGTGCCCGGCACCCTGTTCGAGGAGTTCGGCTTCAACTATATCGGCCCCATCGACGGTCACGATATCGAGGCGCTGGTCGAAACCCTGCGCAACATGCGCAACCTCAAGGGCCCGCAGCTGCTGCACGTCAAAACCAAGAAGGGCAAGGGTTACGAGCCGGCGGAGAAAGACCCCATCGGTTATCACGCCGTGCCCAAGTTCAATCCGGACGAGTGCGCCCTGCCCAAGGCGAGCAGCGCCAAACCCACCTTCTCCGCCATCTTTGGCCAATGGCTGTGCGACATGGCCGCCAAAGACGAAAAGCTGGTCGGCATCACCCCCGCCATGCGCGAAGGCTCGGGGCTGGTAAAATTCAGCCAGCAATATCCGGATCGCTACTTCGATGTGGCCATTGCAGAGCAGCATGCGGTCACGTTCGCCGCGGGTCTTGCCATCGCCGACAAGAAGCCTGTGGTGGCCATCTATTCGAGCTTCCTGCAGCGCGCCTACGATCAGGTGATCCACGACGTAGCGCTGCAAGATCTGCCGGTGCTATTCGCCATCGACCGGGCCGGTCTGGTGGGCGCCGATGGCCCGACCCATCAGGGGGCGTTCGACATCAGCTTCCTGCGCACCGTGCCCAACATGGTAGTGATGACGCCATCTGATGAGAATGAGTGCCGCCAGATGCTCTATACCGGCTATCTCCATCAGGGCCCTGCCGCAGTGCGCTACCCCCGCGGCAGCAGCCTGAGCGACGCCCCCATCTCGTCAGAAATGCAGGCACTGGAGCTCGGCAAGGGACGAATCCTGCGAGAGGGCAAGGGCACTGCCATTCTGGCGTTTGGCACCTTGCTGCACCACGCGAAAGCGGCCGCCGAAGCACTGGATGCCACCCTGGTGGACATGCGCTTTGTCAAACCGATGGATGAGGCGCTGGTGCTGTCGCTGGCGGCCAGCCACGATCACTTCGTCACCATCGAAGACAACGCCATCATGGGCGGCGCCGGTTCGGCGGTGAACGAACTGCTGATGCGCAGCAAGCAGTGCAAGCCGGTGCTCAACCTCGGCTTGCCGGATCGCTTCGTGGAACAGGGTACCCAGCAGGAGATCTATGCCCTGCTCGGTCTGGACGATGCAGGCATCCAGCGCAGCATCGAAAGCTGGCTGCAAGCCTGACGAGACACGATGTGATGCAATAGACTGGAAAATTCACTAACGGTTCGAAAAAATCCCCAGGTAATGCCTGGGGATTTTTTTAAGAAGACAGCAGAGTGTGACTACTGTTGTGACGATACCGAATCGACAGCGCTTAGTTACACCCTTCGGTAGAGGCTGAGTTCAGGTAGCTCACCTCATTGCCTGGCTGATAATCAGCCACGTTGATGGTCTTCTTGATCTCGATGTACTCCTTCAGCACGGCAGCATCGACCAAACCGGCATTGATGGTATCGATCTTCGGATAGCCATCACCACCGGAGGCGCTGAAGCTCGGGATCGCGAAGCTGTAAGTTGCTGCCGGATCAAACGCCTTGCCACCGATACTGGTGATATTGACGCTCTTGGCCTGGCAATCCACCGCCATGTTGATACCGCCAAACTGGGCATAACCACCGGTATTGCGGGTCTTGCTTGCCACTTGGCCCAGATAGGTCGCCAGATCGCTTCCCTTCATGACAGCCTTGTTGACCGTGTTGCCAAACGGGTGCACCAGCAACACGCTGCGGTAGGTGATATCACCGGCCGGGATGCTGTCACGGACGCCGCCAGAGTTGACGATACCAAAGTCGACACCCAGCTTGCTGCTGGTCGCCGTGGTGATGAGGCGACCCAGGTTGGTCTGCTTGTTGCGAACCGAGTTGCGATCACCAACCAGCAAGCCATCTGCCGAGCCAATGACGACATTCAGCTCTTGCTGACCTTTCTCCTGATAACCCAGCAGGGTGTTATACAGCTCGGGATCCTTGGTGATCTCGTCCTGTACGAACTGCATCTTGGCCGGATCCTTGGTTACGGCGCCGTTGGCATCGATCGCCTCGCCCTTGGCGTTGCGCTTGATCAGGTTGACCGGGATCAGGTCATAGCTGGTCAGGGTCAATTTGCCATTCTGGTACTCAAACTGGGCACGGCCCACATACTTGCCCCACTCGTGAGCCTGCATGATCCAGGTGCCGTTTTGCTGATCCGGCTGGCAGTTATCACCCGGTTTGAAATTGGCGTACTTGTTGGTGGTACCCGGTTCCATACAGACCGGATTCTGGGAGTGGCCACCAATGATGGCATCCAGAGTCCCTGCCGGCAGTGCACGAGCCATCTCTACATCGCCCGGCGCATTGCTGCCGTGCTGACCATTCTCGTAATGGCCCATGTGAGTGATGGCGAAGACCAGATTGGCCTCCTTGTTACTGCGGATCTGCTGGCCCAGTTTGGCCGCCTCGCTGGTCGGATCGCGGAACTCCAGGGTCTGCACGTTGTTGGGATCAACCAGCTGGGCGGTATCCTCGGTGGTCAGGCCCAGTACGGCAACCTTGAGACCGCTCTCCAACTTGAACACCTTGTAGGGGTCAAAGTAGTGTTTGCCACTGGCCTTGTCGTAGATGTTGGCCGAGAGCATGGGGAACTGGGCCCACTTGCGCTGCCTCTCCAGTACGTTGAGGGGGTTGTCGAATTCATGGTTGCCCACCGCCATGGCATCGTAGCGAATGTTGTTCATCGCCATGAAGTCAGGCTCGGCATCCTGCAGATCGGACTCCGGCACGCCGGTATTCACATCACCACCGGAGAGAACCAGTACGTCACTGCCAGCAGCCTTGGCATCCGCACGCAGCTGTTCGACCAGAGTCTTCTGGGCAGCCATACCATACTCATTTTCAGCGTTGTGCCAGAAACGGCCGTGGGTATCGTTGGTGTGCAGGATAGTCAGTTTGCAGACATTTTCGGTGCAGGGTGCAACGGTGTCATTGGTCGAGGTATTACAGCCAGTCAGTGCAGCAAGCACGGCCAGTGCCACGCCGCCTTTGATAAAGTTATTATTCATTTCCATATCACCTTGATTGTTTTGTTATTTATCAACCCTGTCCAGCGGGTCGGGCGCCAATATAACAAACAACAGATGACCGTTTTTCATCGATGACTCACAAATTCTGCTAAATGTGATCTTCGGCCCAACATCCAGCTTCCTGCTGATTTATCAGTTTTTTTGTTGAGCAGTCACTCACTTGCTCCCCTCCCGCACCAAGGAGGCGCCACCCGGACGCGCCTTTATGGCATACTCCCCAGCCAGCCATGCCCGAGGAGATGATTTGATGGCCAAGTACGACAAGATTTCCCCCGAGACTCAGCAGGAGGCGATGAAAATTGCCCGTGCCAACCAGAAGCCGGGGCAGAGCAAGGAACAGACCCAGCTTATCGCGCAAGGGATCCAGAAAGGCATCGACGAATACAAGAAACAGATGAAGGCGCGGGCCCGTGAAGCGAGCCGCCAGAAAAAATTGCAGGCCAAAGCCAGGCAGCCACAGGGCGCGCCCCAAACCGAAGAGCCAGACGATCAGCTGGAGCTGGTTGAAGTAAGCCATCAGCATCCCCTGCCCTGGATCTTGCTGGTGCTGAGCTGGCTGGGATTTGCGGCAGCCTGGTTCTGGTTGCACTAAGAGTGCGCTAGCAAACCTTTATCCGGGATCCTCTTCACAGCCCGGGCCCGGGCTGCTGGTGATTACCTGCGAAGAGTGGTTAAATCCCGCGCCTCTTGCACCGGATAACCGGTTTTTTGACGATCAGTTTTCAGGAAAGATGTTATGAACCCCGCTCCGCTCTATCTGCTGGCCCCTTTTGTTCTGTTCCTTGTGACCATGCTGCTCTATCGCATTTCGCCGCTGCGGGCGGTCGCCGCCGGTGGGGTACGCTGGTTTATCCTGCCGGCCTTCACCCTGTTTATTTTGCTGATCATCATCAACAGTGCCGCCGATCCCGCCCTGCGCGATCCGGCATTCCACTGGTTGATGCCGGGCCTTGGCTTTGCCCTGAGCCTGTTTCCGGCCCTGCCCAAGGCGCTGGTACCACGGCTCGCCATCAAAGAGGGGGCCTTTGCCGCCCTCGGTCTGATGCTGATGAGCCTGGCTATGGTCTACTGAGCAACTGGCCACAGCCGTTAACATGACTCAAGGGGCGCTCTGTGACGGGCGCCCCTTGTACAAACAATGGCCTGCAGGCATCTTGGTGACAGGATAACCAGCAAGGAGGCCAAATGGACAATCCGCCCGATTTCATGGCGCTGTGGGATTATCAGGATCCCGCCGCCAGTGCCCTTCGTTTTCACACCCTTCTTCCCGAAGCGCGCGCCGCCGCCGACCTGCAACTCGAACTGGAGTTGCTGACCCAAATTGCCCGCACCCATTCACTGCAGCGCCAGTTTGCCGAAGCCCATCAGCTGCTCGACGAGATAGATCCTCGCCTCACAGATACAACCCCCAGAGCCCGGATCCGGACCTTGCTGGAGCGAGGCCGCACCTTTAACTCGGCGGGCGACAAAGCCAGTGCCAAACCGCTGTTTGAACAAGCCTGGCAATGGGGGCTCAAGGAGAAGGAAACCTATCTCGCCATCGACGCCGCTCACATGATCGCCATCGCCGCACCACTGGAAGAGCAGAGCCGCTGGCATCAACTGGCGATGGAGCTGGCGGAACGCAGCAGTGACGAGAAGGTGCGTGGCTGGCTGGCCCCCCTTTACAACAATCAGGGCTGGACCCTGTTCGAACTGGGCCGCTTTGATGAGGCGAAAATCCAGCAACAGAAGTGTCTGGCCTGGCATCTGCAACATAACCAGCCGGCCAAGGCGTTTATCGCTCGCTGGAGTCTGGCTCGCCTGACCCGGGCCCAGGGTCAGCACCAGCAGGCACTGGCAGAGCTGCACCAACTCAAGGTTGATATGGCCGAGGCAGGCGAACCTGAGGATGGTTATCTGTTCGAGGAGCTGGGGGAGAATGCCTTGGTGCTGGACGATCCGCTGGCCGCGGAATACTTTTCCCGCGCCTGGTTTCTGCTGTCACAGGACCGCTGGTTCAGCGCCAACGAGGGAGAGCGACTGGCCCGCCTCAAGCGCCTAGCCAAACTCTGATCCCCAAAATAGCAAGGGCGGCACGCTAGCCGCCCTTTCTGCTGACAAGATGGTTCAGGCCCGATTGGACTCCTCCCACCCCTGCTTTTTACGGTAAATGGTGGAGGGGCTGATCTCGAGCAGGGCCGCCGCCTTGGGAATATTGCCGTCACAGCTGGCGATCGCCTGTTCGATCACCTCTTTCTCCACCAGCCAGAGCGGACGAATCGGCCCGTTGGCCACGCCAGTGGCGGCCGGAGCCGATGCCACCGCTGCCGCAATCGCAGTCGGCAGCTGGGGGCGCACCCCATTGAGCGGTGGCGGCAGAATATCCGGGCTCACCAGCTCCTTGTCATTGAGCACCACGATATTGCGCACCACGTTTTGCAGCTCGCGTACGTTGCCGGGCCAGGGGTAGTCGAGCAGCACTCGCGCCGCCTCAACGTCAAAATCCTTGAAGCGTTTGTTCTCCTCCTTGGCGTAGCTCTGCAGCAGGGTGCGCGCCAGCAGCAGTATATCCTCGCCCCGCTCCCGCAGCGGCGGCAGGGTGAGGGGAATGACGTGGAGCCGATAGTAGAGATCCTCGCGAAAACGGCCCGCTTTTACCTCTACCAGCGGATCCCTGTTGGTGGCGCAGATAAAGCGCACATCCACCGTCTCGAGCTTGCCGCTACCGACCCGCTGCACTGTGCCGGTCTGGATAAAGCGCAGCAGCTTGCTCTGCAGGTCGAGATCCATCTCGCAGATCTCGTCGAGAAACAGGGTACCGCCATCGGCCAGACTGGCCGCCCCCTTGCGATCCCCCTGGGCGCCGGTAAAAGAGCCCTTCACATGACCGAAGATCTCGCTCTCCATCAAATCATGGGGAATGGCGGCGCAGTTGAGGGCAATAAAGGGCTGCTCGCTACGGGGACTGCACTGGTGAATCGCCTCGGCACACACCTCTTTGCCGGTGCCGCTCTCGCCAGTGATAAAGACGGTCGCCTTGCTGGGCGCAGCGCTCTCGATGATGCGATAAACCGCCTGCATCGACATGGAGGCACCGATAAAACCGAAGAAGGAGCTGCGCTCGAAGTTCTCCCGATAGTGGGCAACCAGCGAGCTCAACTGCTGGTGTTTCAAGGCATTGCGAACGGTGGCGCAGAGCCGCTTGCTGTCAAACGGCTTGGTCAGAAAATCGAAGGCACCGAGGCGCATCGCCTCCACCGCCACATCTACCGAGCCGTGGGCGGTGATCACCACCACAGAGCAAGGCAACTGCTGTTCGGTGATCATCTGCAGAATATCCATACCGGACATATCCGGCAGCTCCAGATCCAGCAGCACCACGGGGGGAGGACTTGCCAGCAACTGCGCCAACGCCTGCTGACCACAATCGGCCAGCACCACCTCATACCCCTCCTGGCGCAGGTACTGTTCATAGACCACCGCCAGACTACGGGTATCTTCCACCAGCAGGACACGCGATTTATTTTCAGCCACTGGACTCATCCTTGTATTTGATTCTGCGATCTATTTTGCCTTATTTTCGCGCGCAAACCCAACGCCAAGACAGCTCTGTTATCCCGCGATTGCAGGGAATACACAAGTAAAAACGGCTCCTTAAGGAGCCGTTTTTAACTACAAGAAGGGATTACTTCTTGGCGTCGTCTGCAGTCGGCTTCTCGATAGCCAGCAGCTCAACGTCAAACACCAGCACGGCGTTCGCCGGGATGGAGCCTGCACCGTGCTCGCCATAGGCCAGCTTGGACGGCAGGAAGAACTTGAACTTGGAACCAACCGGCATCAGCTGAACACCTTCAGTCCAACCCGGGATAACCTGATTGAGCGGGAAGGTAGCCGGCTCGCCGCGATCGACGGAGCTGTCGAACTTGGTGCCGTCGGTCAGGGTACCGGTGTAGTGAACCTTGACGATGTCGGTAGATTTCGGCTTGGCGCCAGTGCCCATCTTCTCGACCACGTACTGCAGGCCGGATTCAGTGCTCTTCACACCCTCTTTCTTGGCGTTGGCAGCCAGGAACTCTTCGCCCTTCTTCAGATTCTCAACGGCGTCTTTCTCGGCCTTGGCCTTGGTCAGCTCGTTGATCTTGGCGTCGTAATCCTGCAGTACCTTCTGGATCTCTTCATCAGTCATCTTGGCTTCTTTGCCCAGACCGTCAGTCACCCCTTTCAGGATCACGGCGTTGTCCAGTTTGATGCCCAGTTCCTGCTGACGCTCCAGGGTATTGGCGATGTAACGACCCATGGAGAGGCCAATTGCGTAGCCAGATTGCTCTTCAAAGCTCTTGGCTTCGGCCTTGGTCGCCTCTGCCGGCTTGCTGGCTTCTGCCTTCACTTCGGCGGTATTGGCCGCAGCAGGCTTCTCGTCTTTTTGGCAAGCAGTCAGACCGACGGCAACGGCCGCCGCCAACAGGGACACCTTCAGAAATTTGTTCATCAGTTTCTCCAAACTCCAAATACCGCTCTCGGTTCCATCGTGAAATGAGAGGTTTATCGTGATAAGCGCCTTATACTAACGCCGTGATCGCAGGTAACAAAAGCGTGAGACCGCAAAAATGATAAAAAGTGCCATTTATCTGGTGAGCCTCTGTTTAATGCTCACCGGTTGCGAGCAGAGCTCCCAACCCAACCAGCAAATGACCCTCGCCAGCACGGGTCTGCTGACCGCAGATCTCTCCAGTGATGGCAAGCAGGCCATCGTCTCCAGCATCAGCCAGGGCATCATCGTCTGGGATCTGGAACAGAACCGTCAACGCTGGCGCTGGAAGCAATCCGACTCTGCGGAAGATCTGGTATTCATTACCCGCTTTTCCGAAGGCAACAGCCATGCCGTCACCGCCACCCACGATACCTTTGCAACCTGGCGGCTGAGCGACGGGCAATCACAAGGCTACTACTCACTTCCTGAATCCAGGCTGAGGGACATCGCGCTCTCTGCCGACGGTCGTTATGTGCTGATCGGGCGGGAAGATGGCAAGGCCGAGTGGCTCGATACCCGAAGCGGTCGTCGCCTGCAGTTTCTGGGGCACACCGAGCAGGTCAATACGGTGGATCTCTCCGCCAACGGTCGCTATGCCCTGACCGGCGGCAACGACTATAGCGCCTATCTGTGGGATACCCGCAGCGGGCAGGTAATTTGGCGCTTCAACCATGGTGGCCGAGTGATCATGGCCAGGCTGGAGCCGAGCGGCCGCTACGCCTTCACCGCCGACAGCAGCCGGGCCAGCATCTGGGATCTGAAAACCGGCAAGGAGGTGAGTCAGCTGCAATATGATCACCGCTTCGAGGTCTACACCAGCGCCCGCTTTGCCAACGATGGCAAGTGGCTCATCACCGGCGCCCCTTCCCGTCAGCTCTCCCTGTGGCAAGTGAGCGATGGTGCCCTGCTGCAGAGCTGGCGCGTCTCGCCGCAACCCAAGGTGAAACCGCCCAGCGCAGTGGTCTACGGCGTCGCTTTGCGCGACAATAGCCACCTTGTCAGTGCCAGCTCTAGTGGTCTGGCCGAAATCTGGACAATCAAGTAAGGACCCGAAGGCCCATGAGTCAGCAACTTAACGATCGCATCGAAACCCTGGAAACCCGTCTCGCCTATGCGGAGTACACCATAGAGCAGCTCAACGACGAGGTAACCACCCAGGGCCGTGAACTCGATCGGCTCAAATACCAGATCCAGCTGCTGATCGACAAACTGCAAAGCGTACAACCCAGCCAGATTGCCAGCATGGCCGAAGAGACCCCGCCGCCGCACTATTGATGGGTGTGGAATCAACAAGCTGTCTGCTCAAGACCAATAAAAATCCGAAACCGGCTAAACCGGTTTCGGATTTTTTTATCCAAATGACCTGATAGCTGCGACTCGGCGCCTCAGAATCAGCCCGCGTTAACCTTTGTAGATCTTGGGGTTAAACACATCCCGCAGCCAGTCACCCAGCAGGTTGATGACCAGCACCAGCACCACCAGACAGATGCCCGGGAAGGCGGTGATCCACCAGGAGCCGGAGAAGATGTAGTTGAAGCCGACGCTGATAAGCGAACCGAGCGAGGGCTGATCAACCGGCATCCCCAGACCGAGGAAGGAGAGCGCCGCTTCGCTCATGATGGCGTTGGCCACCTGCACGGTGGAGATCACCAGAATGGGCGACAGGCAGTTGGGCAGAATGTGACGGAACATGATGCGCGGGGCGCGGAACCCCATCACCTTGGCCGCTTCCACATACTCCTTCTTCTTCTCCGCCAGCACAGAGGCGCGCACAGTACGGGCGTACTGCGGCCACTCGGCGATACCGATGATCACCACCAGCATCATGATGGCAAACTTCGAGTAAAACTCGGAGCCAAATGTTGCCTGAAAGATAGCGGAGATGATGATCGCCACCATCATGGTGGAGAACGACAACTGCACGTCGGCAAAGCGCATCAGTAGGTTGTCGATGCGGCCACCGAAGTAACCGGCAATCAGACCGATGACGATACCCAGCACCAGCTGCAGCGCCACCGCAAACAGGCCGATGGTGAGAGAGATACGGGCGCCATAGAGAATGGTGCTCCAGATATCCCGCCCCTGGTTATCGGTACCAAGCCAGAAGCGCTCCTCGCCGCCTTCGAGCCAAGAGGGGGGCAACTCGGCATCCATCAGATCAAAACTGGTCTGGTCATAGACGTTGTGCGGGGCGAGCCAGGGCGCCAGCAGCGCCGCCAGCACGAACACCACAAACACCGCAAAGCTGAACATGGCTACCTTGTCCCGCAGGAAGTAGTAGACGATGTCAGAGTTCTTGAATCGTGCCCAACGGCTTGGGCTTGCAGTTACAGCGTTACTCATGCTTACCCCTTGGCAGTCAGGTTAACGGTCGGGTTAATCAACCCGTAGAGCAGGTCGACCAGGGTATTGGTCACCACGAAGATCAGTCCCACGAAGATGACGTAGGCGGTGATGAGGGGCGTATCGACCCGGTGGATCGCCTCGAGGAACAGGAAGCCGGTACCCGGCCACTGGAACACACTCTCGGTCAGAATGGTGTAGGCCACCATGGTGCCGATCTGCACCCCGCCGACGGTAATAACCGGCAGCATGGTGTTCTTCAGAGCGTGCTGATAGTAGACCTTGTTGTTATCCAGCCCTTTGGCGCGGGCGAATTTGACGTACTCGGAGGAGAGCTGCTCCAGCATCTCGGAGCGCACCAGCCGGATAAACAGCGGCAGCATGATGGAAGAGAGGGACACCGCGGGCAGGATCAGGTGCAGGATGCCATCCCAGGTAAAGAAGCCCGACTCCCAGCCCAGCAGGTTATGGGTCTCGCCGCGGCCATAGGCAGGCAGCCAGCCCAGCTGGATGGAGAAGAGGTACATCAGCATGATGGCGGTCAAAAATACCGGGATCGAGATGCCGATACTGCTCCCCGCCATGATGATCTTGGTGGGAATGCTGCGCGGGCGGATCGCCGAATAGACACCGAGTGGAATGGAAACCACCACGATGATGAGCGCGGCAGCAAACACCAGCTCAAGGGTAGCCACCAGCTTGTCGAGGATCACCTCGAGAGCGGGTCGCTTGAAGAAATAGGAGGTGCCCAAATCCCCATGCACCGCATTTTTCAGAAAGCGGCTGTATTTGATGAGGAAGGGATCGTTAAGGCCCATCTTCTCGCGCAACTCGTGACGCTGGGCTTCGGAGACGGATTGTCCCACCAGCTCACGCAACGGGTCACCCAGGTTGTCCTGGATGGAGAAGGCGACCAGGCTGATGACGAACATCACTATCACGGCCTGATAGAACCGTTTCAGCAGGAATGTAAACATGCTTGTCCTTCTACGTGGCCTGTGTCGTGGCACAGGCTTCTGTTAGTGGGCGGAGTGGCCAGCTGACCACCCCGCCCCGTCCTTCCTTGCGACGTTCTCTTACTTGCTGACCACCAGGTCACCCAGGTAAGGGAAGTTCATCACGTTGACCACTGGCTTGATGTCGACGTTCTTCTTGGCGCCATAGGCCAGATCTTCCCAGTGCAACGGCACGTAGGCAGCATCTTCGATCAGCATGGCTTCGACCTTCTTCAGCATCTCTGCACGCTTGGCCGGATCGGTCTCGGCGTTGGCATCCATCACCAGCTTGTCAGCTTCGGCGTTGGCGTAACCGGCGCAGTTGTACTGACCCATACCGGTCTTGGCATCCTTGGTGAAGGTCAGGAACTCGAAGAAGTTCGCGGTATCTTCAGTGTCGGAGTGCCAGCCAATCAGCTGCATGTCTGCGGCGCACTTGTCAAACTCAGGCCAGTACTGGGCCACCGGCATGGTCTTCAGATCCACCTTGATGTTGATCTTGGCCAGCATGGCGGAGACAGCCTGGGCAATCTTGACGTCGTTGACGTAGCGGGCAGCCGGGGAGATGAAGGTCATCTTGAAGCCTTTCTCGTAACCGGCCTCTTTCATCAGCTCCTTGGCCTTGGCCAGATCATACTGGGGCACCAGCGCCTCGTTGTGACCGGCATAGCCTTTCGGGCTCAGCTGGCCAGCAGGGGTACCGAAGCCCTTGTTGATCTTCTCGACAATGCCCACCTGGTTGATGGCGTAGTTGATCGCCTGACGTACACGCTTGTCTTTCAGCGCCGGGTTGGTGTTCTGGTTCAGCTCGATGATGATGGCGCGGGTACCGGACAGGGTGACCAGCTGGGAATCCTTGCCATTCTTCACGCGCTCCAGATCGTTCGGCGCAACCGGATAGATCATGTCCACGTCGCCACCCAGCAGGGCTGCAACACGGGTCGCATCTTCCTTGATCGGCACCACGGTCAGGTTCTCGACGTTACCCTTGGAGGCTTTGTCCCAGTAGTTGGCGTTGCGGGCATAATCCAGCTTCACACCCTGCTCGCGGAACTTGACGGTGAACGGGCCAGTACCGGAGACGTGGGTAGAGGCATAGGAGTCGCCGTTTTTGACGATCTCGGCCTTGTCTTTGCCCGCTTCGGTCTTGCCGGTGTAGAACTTGGAGTCCATCGGGAAGATGTAGGTGACGGTCTGCAGCACCAGCGGGAACGGCTTGGCGGTGACGAGATCCACGGTGTAGTCATCGACCTTCTTCACTTCGCTGATGGGATCGAAGATCGCCTTGAAGTCGACGGAGGATTTCAGGCGGTTGACGGTCCACACCACGTCGTCTGCGGTGAAGTCGTTACCGGAGTGGAACTTGACCCCTTTGCGCAGATGGAAGCGGACGGTCTTGTCATCGACACGCTCGAACTTCTCGGCCAGACGGGGCTCGAACTGCAAGTCCTGGGTGTAACGCATCAGGGGATCGAATACCAGGTGCGACATCTCCAGGGTCTGACCGGAGAGCTGCTCCTGCGGATCCAGCGAAGTGGCGTCAGAGGCGACACCCACCTTGATATCAGCGGCTGAGACACTGAAGGCGAAACCGGCGGCAAACAGCGCCAGGGCAATCTTGGACAATCCTTTCTTCATCTTGTTCTCCATGCTTTTGGCTTTCTTATGACACTTTTTTTGACAAGCAGACCGGCGCACCGGCGCTCTCCTAGCTTGCGATTTCCAGCCCCTCGCGGGACATTCCCTTGAACTCCGGCATGAGGGAGATCAGCTTGCGGCTGTACTCATGCTCGGCATTGGTAAAAAGTTTCTCGGTCTCGGCCACTTCCACCAGATGACCATGCTGCATCACCCCGATGCGGTCGCACATCTGGCGGATCACTGGCAGATCGTGGCTGATAAACAGCATGGTGAGCTTGAGCTCCTGCTGCAGATCCTTGAGCAGGTTGAGGATCTGGGCCTGCACCGACACATCCAGCGCCGAGGTCGGCTCGTCACAGATAAGGAAGCGCGGGCGAGTGGCCAATGCGCGGGCAATGGAGATTCGCTGGCGCTGACCGCCGGAGAACTCGTGGGGATACTTGAGGCCAGCACCACGGCCAAGACCCACGTGATCCAGCAGATCGCCGACAATCCCCTCGATCTGGCTCTCGCTGCTCGCCAGCTGATGGAAGCGGATCGGCTCGGCAATGATGTCGCGCACCTTCATCCGCGGGTTCATCGACGAATAGGGGTTCTGAAACACCATCTGCATCTGGCGACGCAGCGGGCGACGCTCGCGCTCGCTCTTGAGAGCGGTCAGATCGATCCCCTCGAAGAAAATCTTGCCGGTATCAGGCGGATAGAGACCGGTGATGGCGCGGGCAATGGTCGATTTGCCGGAGCCGGACTCCCCCACCAGACCGAAGGTCTCCCCTTCGAAGATCTCGAAGCTGATGTTATTGCAGGCGCGAACATACTGGCGGCGGCTCGGGAAGATGGAGTCCTTGGTGACGAACTTCAGATCGACGTTCTCCACCCGCAGCAGCGCCCCTTCATAGGCACGCTCGTCCTGACTCTGGCCGAGCCAGTGGGTCTTGAGGTCGATATTGGTATCCGGCGCACTGGCATCCTCGATATAGGAGACCAGCGGGAAACGCACCAGCTTCACGTCGGAACGGGGGACCGCCGAGATGAGGCTGCGGGTATAGGGGTGATTGGGGCTGCCCAGCACCTGTTCGGTAAGGCCGAACTCCACCAGATCGCCGCGATACATCACCGCCACCTTGTCGGTAACGTTGGAGACCACGCCCATGTCGTGGGTCACCAGCATGCAGCCCACCTGACGCTCTTTGCAGAGGGCGCGGATAAGCTGGAGGATCTGATCCTGGATGGAGACATCCAACGCAGTGGTAGGCTCATCGGCGATGATCAGCTCCGGATCGCAGGAGAGCGCGATGGCGATAACCACCCGCTGACGCATGCCACCGGAGAACTGGTGCGGATACTGCTTGATGCGCAGCTCCGGCTGTGGAATACCCACCGCCCCCATCAGCTCCAATGCCTTGGCAAAAGCGGCTTCGCGAGAGAGGTCGGTATTGGCCAGAATGGTCTCCACCAGCTGATGCTCAACGGTGAACAGCGGGTTGAGGGAGGTCATGGGGTCCTGGAAGATGAACCCGATACGGGAGCCACGGATGGCCCGCATCTCATTCTGGCTCTTGCCGGAGATGAGTTCGCCATTGAGATAGATATCGCCACGGGCGATGCGACCCGGCGGGCTCAGGAGATCGATAACGGCGTTGCCGATGGTGGACTTGCCGGCGCCGGATTCACCGACCACTCCGACAATCTCACCCTTTTCGATAGAGAAAGAGAGATCCTTCACCGCGGCCAGCACCCCGTAGCGGGAGGGGTACTCGATCCGCAAGTTCTTTACTTCGAGCAAGGACATGTTTACCTCTGCGGGGGACATCCGTCCCAAATAATTCGTCCGTAAATCAGCCGCAGATGCCGGTTGTTACCTTGGGCAATATTTGCTCAATCCATGAGGCAGCGAAACCAGCGATCCGGGCGGGTTTTTTGCATTTTTTTGGAATAACCCGCGAGTAACTTAGACGGTTTGACCACGGGTGTAAATGATTGAGTTATACAATTCCGCAATGTTTTGTGCAGATAACCACCAATTCGGCAGAGATAAATGATGATATTCATCACACAAATGGCCGGTGCGTCCGTACTTCTATTGGTATCATTACTTTAATTTCAACAACAACGCAACAAGCAGCATTTATCACTATTTCCAAAACAATCACGAGCCCCGAATGAGTAGTGAATATTTATGTGAAATGGATGATAAACGGCAGCATATGCCGATGAATGAAAATTAAGCAGATATAAATCGGGGAATGCCAGAACGGTCATCCCCCGGAAGATGGCTCTCAACCGAGCCAGAATGCCAGTAATTGCATACAAAACAGGGCGAACAGGCCGGCGATCAGATCGTCCAGCATGATGCCCAGGCCACCGTGGATCCGGCGATCAAACCAGGAGATGGGCCAGGGCTTGAGCACATCAAACAACCGGAACAGCGCGAAGCCCGCCACCACCCACTCCCAACCGGCTGGCGCGGCGATCATGGTGACGCCAAAGCCGATCACCTCGTCCCAGACGATGGCGCCGTGATCCGGCATGCCGATGGCATCGGTGGCGCTCTGGCAGATGCGGATACCGATCAGGAATCCCACCACCAGCAGGGCGATAAACCAATAGGTCGGCAGCCCGCTCACCAGCAGGTAGAGCGGAATGGCCGCCAGGGTGCCCATGGTGCCCGGCGCCTTGGGGGAGAGACCGGAACCAAACCCCACCGCCAAAAAATGAAGCGGATTTTTCAGATCCAGTCGTGTCAGCTCGGGCTTTATCCTGAACAAACTCATGCGAAGTGATCCCACCCTTTCAGTTGCAACTCGACCGCCTGGTCGCCACGCAGGTAGTCGATGCCCGGCTCGCCCGCCACGATGCGGCCGATGCGGCTGAACTTGACCCCGCTGTGGGCCAGCGCCGTATCGAGCGCGCCGCGGTGCTCCTCCGGTACGGTGAAGCAGAGCTCATAGTCATCGCCACCGGCCAGCGCCAGTTGCCACGCCTCCTGCTCGCTCACCGCATCCTGCAGCACCGGCGAGAGCGGCAGCAGATCGAGATCGATCTGGGCCCGTACACCGGAGGCCTTAAGGATATGGCCGAGATCGGATGCCAGACCATCGGAGAGATCCAGCGCACTGCCCGCCAGCCCGCGCAGCGCCTGACCGGCCAGAATGCGGGGATGGGGGTGGTCGAGCCGTGGCAGCACCGCGGCCAGCTGGTTCTCGTTGAGGGTGCGTTTGCCCAGCAGGTGGGAAAGCGCCAGCGCGGCATCTCCCAAAGTGCCGGTCACATAGATGCCGTCACCGGCTTTGGCGCCGCTGCGCATCAGGGCGCGACCGGCAGGCACCGACCCCTTCACCGAGATGGTGATGGAGAGCGGCCCGCGGGTCATGTCTCCGCCCACCAGCGCCACGTTGTAGTACTCGGCCAGCTCCAGAAACCCTTCGGCAAAACCGGCAACCCAACCTTCGTTGATGGCAGGCAGGGTCAGCGCCAGCGACACCCAGCGTGGCTCGGCACCCATGGCGGCGAGATCGGAGAGATTGACCGCCAGCGCCTTGTAGCCGAGATCCACCGGATCCATGTCGGGAAAGAAGTGTACGCCGCTCACCAGAGTGTCGGTGCTCACCGCCAGCTGGGTATCGGGGGGCAGGGTCAGCAGGGCACAGTCATCTCCAGGGCCCATCACCACGTCCTTGCGGGCGTGGGGGACCTTGAAGTACTTATCAATCAGCTCAAATTCACCCATACAGTAAAAAGCCAGCAATAAGCTGGCTCCTCTCTTAGATGCTGACGGACAGCAGGATCAACGCTTGTTCAGCGATTTGATCACCTTGTCCAGTACACCGTTGACAAACTTGTGGCTGTCATCGGCAGCAAAAGCTTTGGCCAGCTCGATCGCTTCGTTGATGACCACGCGCGGCGGTACATCATCACGACGGGTCAGCTCGTAGGTCGCCAGACGCAGGATCGCCTTGTCCACCATGTCCACTTCTTCCAGCGGGCGGGAGAGGAAAGGTGCAAACACCTTGTCCAGCTCGCTGCAGTGGAGGGCTACCCCGAACAGCAGATCGCGGAAATAGTTCAGGTCTACACCCTTGGTGTCCTGATCGATCTTGAACTGCTCTTCGATGTCACCCACGTTAGCCTTGGTCATCTGCCACTGGTAGATGGCCTGGGTGGCGCAATGGCGGGCTTTACGGCGCTCAGACGGTTTCAATGTACTTCTCCTCGTTACACGTCCAGTTCTTTCAGGACGTTGATCATTTCGAGCGCTGCCAGTGCAGCCTCTGCACCCTTGTTACCCGCCTTGGTACCTGCACGCTCGATGGCTTGTTCAATGTTTTCAGTGGTCAACACACCGAAGGCAACGGGAATTTCATATTCCATCATTACCTGTGCCATGCCCTTGCTGTTCTCGTTTGCCACCAGGTCGAAGTGGTAGGTGCCGCCACGGATGACAGTACCGACCGCCACGATGGCATCGTATTGACCACTCTTGGCCAGCTTCTTGATGACCAATGGCATTTCAACCGCGCCCGGCACTTTTACCAGTGTCAGGTTGCTGTCCTGCACTTGACCTTGACGCTTCAGTACGTCCACCGCGCCGTTCACCAGACTGTCGTTGATGAAGCTGTTGAAACGGGCAACAACAATAGCAACGCGCGCCTCAGGAGCGGCGATATTTCCTTCGATAACCTTCATTGGAAATCCTGTATCTGTGCAATCAAAAGGGCCGGAGTCAAAAGTGCGCACATTCTAGCACAACAGACCCACGACAAAAACCATGGCCGCAATAGACGGCCATGATCGCGATTTAACCAGTCCGGCGCGCTTACTCGCCGGTAAATTCCACGACTTCCAAGCCGAAACAGCACGGAAGGGGATGGTACTGCTCTGGTAGAACTTTACTCGCCGATGTACTCAACCACTACCAGACCGAAGCCACCCGGAAGGGGATGGTACTTCTCTGGTGGAACTTTACTCGCCGACGTACTCAACCACTTCCAGACCGAAACCACCGAGGGCATGGTACTTCTTCGGCGAGCTCAACAGGCGCATCTTGCTTACGCCAAGGGCCTTGAGGATCTGGGAGCCAACGCCCACCCGACGCGAAGTACCCTGCCACTTGGCTCCTTCCGGCGCCAACCCCTTGTCGGCAGCTTCAAAACCCTTGACCCGGGCCAGCAGCTCGGCGCCGTGGGCTTCCGCCCCCAGGATCACCAGCACCCCGCCCTCGTCGGCAATGCGAGCCATGGACTTGGGCAGCGGCCAGCTGCGGGCGGCATGGCGATCGGTCAGCAGCAGATCGCTCAGCACGTCGTGCAGATGGACACGAACCAGGGTCGGCTGGTCGGCCTGCACCTCACCCTTTTTCAGAGCGAAGTGAACCTGATTGTCGATGGTGTCGCGGAAGGTGATGAGGTCGAACTCGCCAAACTCGGTGGGCAGCTTGCACTCGGCCACCTTCTCGACCGTGGTCTCGTGCTGGTTGCGGTACTCGATAAGGTCGGCGATGGTGCCGAGCTTGATGCCGTGCTCCTCGGCGAAGATCTCCAGGTCAGGACGGCGCGCCATGGTGCCATCTTCATTGAGGATCTCGACGATGACGGCGGCAGGCTCGAAACCGGCCAGACGGGCCAGATCGCAGCCCGCTTCGGTGTGGCCGGCACGGGTCAGCACGCCGCCATCCTGCGCCATCAGCGGGAAGATGTGGCCCGGCTGCACCAGATCGGCCGCCTTGGCGTTGGGCGCCACAGCCGCCTGCACGGTCACCGCGCGATCGGCGGCGGAGATACCTGTGGTCACCCCTTCTGCCGCCTCGATGGAGACGGTAAAGGCGGTGGAGAACTGGGCATTGTTGCGATCCACCATCAGCGGCAGCGCTAATTGCTTGCAGCGATCCCGGGTCAATGTCAGGCAGATGAGGCCACGGCCGTAGCGGGCCATGAAGTTGATATCCTCCGGACGGACGCAGGAAGCGGCCATGATGAGGTCCCCTTCGTTCTCCCTGTCTTCGTCATCCATCAGGATCACCATCTTGCCAGCCTTGATATCGGCAATGATTTCCTGGGTTGTGCTCAGCGCCATGGGCTACTCCATCAGTGTGCTTGGGGGTTGAGCCAGCAGGCTCAACGCAAATGCGAGTGTATGTTGCTCTAGATTGGGGCTAGCGGCTCCATTTCAATCAGAGCGGGATCACAGAAAATCGTTTTGGGGGCCAGATTCAGCGCTCACCGTCAGAGAAAACCGGCCTTGGCCAGCGTCTCCATGGTCAGGGTCGAGGCGCTGCTCTCCTGACTTTTCCCCATCATCAGCCGCTCCAGATAGCGGGCGATCTGATCCACCTCGAGGTTGACCTTGTGGCCCGGCTTCCAGCTGGCGATGGTGGTCTCCTGGGCGGTGTGGGGCACGATCGTCAGGCGGAAAAGGTCCCCCTGCACCGCGTTGACGGTGAGGCTGATGCCATCCACCGCAATGGATCCCTTCTCGGCGATATAGCGGGAGAGCTCGCCCGGAGCCTTGATCCAGTACTCGATAGCGCGGCCGCTGCTGGAGATGCTTTTCACCTCCCCGACCCCGTCCACGTGGCCGGAGACCAGATGGCCGCCGAGGCGGGAGGTGGGCATCAGCGCCTTCTCGAGGTTGACCCGATCGCCCACTCTGGCGGCGGCAAAGCCGGTACGGGAGAGGGTTTCCAGCGACACGTCGGCGGTATAACTCTTGTCGCCCAGCGCCACCACGGTGAGGCAGACGCCGTTGGTAGCGATGGAGTCGCCCAGTTTGACGTCGCTAAAATCCAGACCTGGTGCGTGGACGGTGAGGGCCATGTCATCGCCCTGACGTCGCAGCTCGGCCAGGGTTCCCACCGCTTCGATAATTCCGGTAAACATGCAGATCACCTTGCTGATGACGGGGGCTGATTATACCCCCTTGAACATTGATAAATCAGGCTATTTTGGCGGTAATGCGAATATCCGGCCCCACCATGCGCACGTCCTTGATGGCGAGCTTGGGCGCCTGGAACAGCCGGGTCAGGCCCGGCAGATGGAACAGGCCGCGCCCTTCGTCACCCATCAGTTTGGGTGCCTGATAGAGCACCAGCTCATCCACCAGCCCTTTTTCCAGCAGAGCGCCGCAGAGCCGCGGGCCCGCCTCGACCAGCACCGAGTTGACGTTCTGCTTGGCCAGCAGCATGAAGAGGCTGACCAGATCCAGCTTGCCATCCAGCAGCGGCAGCTCCAGCTGCTGCACCCACTCGGGCCACTCGCCGGACGCCTTGTGACGGGCCAGCAGCACCGGGCTCTCGCTCTGGAATAGCGGCAGATCCGGGGTGAGCCGGTTTTGCGAATCGACGATGACCCGCAGCGGCTGGCGCAGGGTCTCCTTGGGATAACTCGCCTTGACCGAGGGGGGCAGCTCGTCCCAGCGCACGATCAAGGAGGCACCGTCAGCCAGCACGGTTTCAGCACTGGAGAGCACCGCATCGTGGCGGGCCCGCAGCCGCTGCACGTCACGGCGCGCATCGGGGGAGGTGATCCACTGGCTCTCGCCGCTCGCCATGGCGGTGCGGCCATCGAGGCTGGCCCCCAGCTTGACGGTCACTCGCGGGAAGGCGGTACGCATCCGCTTGAAAAAGCCCGGGTTGAGCGCCTCGGCTTCACTCGCCAGCAGGCCGAAATCGGTCTTGATGCCCGCTTCGGAGAGCATCCGCAGGCCACGCCCGCCCACCTGGGGATTGGGATCGACCATGGCCGCCACCACCCGCGCTACGCCAGCATTGATCAGCGCCTCGGCGCAGGGGGGAGTACGACCGTGATGGGAGCAGGGTTCGAGGGTTACATAGGCGGTAGCGCCACGGGCGTTGTCACCGGCGGCGCGCAGGGCATAGACCTCGGCATGGGGCTCGCCCGCCTTCTGATGCCACCCTTCGCCAACCACCACGCCATTTTTGACCAGCACGGCGCCGACGCAGGGGTTGGGGGCCGTGGTGTAGCGGCCGCGGCGGGCCAGTTCGAGGGCCCGACTCATCCATTGGTAATCATCTTGACTAAACATTCGGGCTCCTGTTTTCAACAACATCCAAGCCGTATCGCATCAGGTAATGGCTGCGTTACCGCATCCGATGACGCTTCGCTAATCGAGCCAGCTTCCGGGAAGATTTATTTTTCCAGCTTGGCAATCTCTTCGCCGAACTCGCGAATATCTTCGAAGCTGCGATAGACGGAGGCAAAGCGGATATAGGCCACCTTGTCCAGACTCTTGAGCTCATCCATCACCAGATTGCCCACCAGCTCGGAGGCGACTTCGCGCTCGCCGGTGGCACGCAGGCGGGATTTGATATGGTTGACCGCTTTTTCGATGGCCTCCATGCTCACCGGCCGCTTCTCCAGCGCCCGCAGGATGCCGGCGCGCAGCTTGTCTTCGTTGAACGGCTCGCGGGAGCCGTTGGACTTGATGACGCGGGGCATCACCAGCTCGGCCATCTCGAAGGTGGTAAAACGCTCGTGACAGAGCAGACACTCACGACGGCGGCGCACCTGATGGCCTTCTGCCACCAAACGGGAATCGATCACCTTGGTATCAACCGCACTACAGAATGGGCAATGCATCGGACCTCCGGCGTTAATGGAACAGGGACCGGCCCGGCGGGCCAGGATCTAGGTCGGCCAGTGTAGCACGGCCATCCAAAACCGGTAAAAGCCAGAAAAAACAATGCCACCCGCAGGTGGCATTGGTCTCAAACCGGATGGTCTGACTTATCAGCCATAAACCGGGAAGCGGCGGCAGATATCCAGCACCTTCTCACGCACGGTGGCCAGCACGGCATCGTTGTCGTGGTTGTCCAGTACGTCGCAGATCCAGTGGGTCAGCTGGATGGACTCGGCTTCCTTGAAACCGCGGCGGGTGATGGCCGGGGTACCGATCCGCACACCGGAGGTGACGAACGGGGAGCGCGGGTCGTTGGGCACGGAGTTCTTGTTGACGGTGATGTTGGCTTTGCCCAACGCAGCGTCAGCATCCTTACCGGTCAGCTCGCGGCCGATCAGGTCAACCAGCATCAGATGGTTGTCGGTACCGCCGGAGACGATCTTGTAACCGCGCTCGATAAAGGTGGCAGCCATCGCCTTGGCGTTCTTGACAACCTGAGCCTGATAGGTCTTGAACTCCGGCTCCAGCGCCTCTTTGAAGGCAACGGCTTTACCGGCAATAACGTGCATCAGTGGGCCACCCTGACCACCTGGGAAGACGGCAGAGTTGAGCTTCTTGTAGAGCTCCTCGTCGTCAGCGGCGGAGAGGATCAGACCACCGCGCGGACCGGCCAGGGTCTTGTGGGTGGTGGAGGTGACCACGTGAGCGTGGGGAACCGGGTTCGGGTAGACGCCAGCGGCAATCAGACCCGCCACGTGAGCCATGTCGACGAACAGGTAAGCACCGACCTTGTCGGCGATTTCGCGCATGCGGGCCCAGTCAACGATGCCGGAGTAGGCGGAGAAGCCACCGATCATCATCTTCGGCTTGTGCTCGACAGCCTGACGTTCCATGTCGTCGTAGTCGATCTTGCCGGACTCATCGATACCGTAAGGCACAATGTTGTACAGCTTGCCGGAGAAGTTGACCGGAGAGCCGTGGGTCAGGTGACCGCCGTGTGCCAGGTTCATGCCCAGTACGGTGTCGCCCGGCTGCAGCAGAGCCATGTAAACGGCGCTGTTGGCCTGAGAGCCGGAGTGCGGCTGCACGTTGGCGTAAGTGGCACCGAACAGCTCTTTGGCGCGCTCGATAGCCAGGGTTTCGACCACATCCACATACTCGCAACCACCGTAGTAACGCTTGGAGGGGTAACCTTCGGCGTACTTGTTGGTCAGCTGGGAGCCCTGGGCTTCCATGACACGGGGGCTGGTGTAGTTCTCAGACGCAATCAGCTCGATATGCTCTTCCTGACGACGGGTTTCGTCTGTGATGGCCTGCCACAATTGCGGATCATAATTGGCGATGGTCATGTCACGTTTCAACATCCGTTTCTCTCCTGAAAATCGTTTGCGCGTTAGGTGAAGTGGGCGCGGGCATTGTAACGTGAGCTGGATCAAAGAGACAGTCCAACCACCTAAAAAAATGTTGAATTTATGTTGTAAAAAGCAAGATTCCCTCCCCGTTCAATACCCTGGCCGCTCCGCCAAACGGCACATTTTTCATCCCGCTGCGGACGGGCAAAACCCGAAGGGGATCACAACGCCCTCTTTATCCATCCAGTAACATATTCATTCGAAACAAATTTAATGATGATGGAGCTGATTGCAGCCATGCATCCGAGGGGCTGCACCTAACCGGAGGAGTTCAAGATGGACCATCTGCTGACATTCGTGATCCTGGCTGTCTTTTTTCTGTTCTACTGGGTCTACTACACCAGCCAACGCAAACATCTCCCCACCACCTCGTGGGAGCAGCTCCCCACCAAAGCCGAATATCTGGCGGCCCACCCTGAATCAGTCGATGGCGACATCATCTTCTGTTATCACTGCGGCCACCACGAGTTGCTGGAGGTAGGCATGGTGCACCTGACCGATTTTCGCCGGGAATGGGTCTGTGCCAAGTGCAAGCAGGTGCTATTTCGGGAGATCGAATAAACGGCGCAGGGACTGGCCACCCCCTATGAACGTTGTACATCGCCAGCAGGGATCAGAACGGCGCATCCCTGTTGGCCGCCAGCCACTGCTGCAACCCGCTCACCGCCGCGTCAAATTGCGCCCCGATTGTCGCAGGCTCCCCGCCTCCCGCCTCAAGAGCCGCACAGTGGCTGGCAAATTCGGTCAACCCAAGCGCCAGCGCACTCCCCTTGAGCTTGTGCGCCAGCTGACGTTGCTCACTTCCCTCACCCTGAGCCAACTTATCTACCAACACCCGCCCTTGCGACTCAAACAGCGCGACCAGCTGGCGGATCCGCGCCATGCCGAGCAGGGGCAGATCGGCATCCAGTACCGGATTGGCCCACCCGGGCTGGTTAATTGGGGGCACGGCTACTGATAACTGCACCTGCGGCTCGATAGAGGCCCCTTCTTGTCGAAATAGTTGATCTATGGCGTTCGCCAGCACCGCCAGCCGCACCGGCTTGCCGACAAAATCGACAAACCCGGCGGCAAGGCAGTGGCGGATATCCTCCGGATACATCTGGGCCGAGATGGCGATGGCGGGCAGCGGCCGCTCATGCATCTCCTCGCTGATGGCTGCCAGATCCTCGCGCAGGGTCATGCCGTCCATATCGGGCAGATTGATATCGAGCAGCGCCAGCTCGAAGGGACGCTCGGTCACCAGCGCCAGTGCGCTGCGACCATCCTCCGCCAGGGTGACGCGATGGCCGAGGCGGGTCAGCATGCCGTGCGCCACCAGCCGGTTGATCTCGTTATCCTCCACCAGCAGGATGTCACGGGACTGGCCAAGGTGCAGCGGTTGCGCCTCGGCAGGCAGCTGGGCACTCGAGCGTTGCAAGGGCAGGCTGAAGCTGAATTCACACCCCTTGCCCGGTTCGCTGGCAAGGATAAGCTCGCCCCCCATGGCGGCCACCAGCTTGCGACTGATCGCCAGTCCCAACCCGGTGCCGCCCTGATGGCCTATATCGCGCTTGCGCTGGCGAAACGCCTCGAACACCGCCTCCTGCTCATCGGCAGGAATGCCGGGGCCGGTATCGCGCACCACGAAGCGGATGCAGGGCTCGGCGCAAGGGCCTTGGCAGGCAAGAGGCGCCACCGTCAGGGTAATCTGGCCACGGGCGATAAACTTGACCGCATTGCCGAGCAAGTTGCCGAGCACCTGGCGCAGCTTGCCCAGATCCCCCTCGACCACAGGCGCCAGCCCGGGCGCATATTCCAGCGCCAGAGTGACCCCCTTGGCCGCAGCCTTTGGCCGGAACAGCGAGCTGAGCTCATCCACCAGCTGGAACAGGGGGAAGGGTTCGCGGCGCGCCTCCACATGGCCCGCCTCTATCTTGGAGTAGTCGAGAATGTCGTTGAGGATCTCCAGCAGGGATTCGCCACTGTGCTCGATGGCGGCCAGATAGCGCTGCTGGGTATCGCTCAGGTGGGTATCTTCCAGCAGCGTCAGACCGCCCAGAATACCGTTCATGGGGGTGCGGATCTCGTGGCTCATGGTGGCGAGAAACACCGACTTGGCCCGGTTGGCCTGCTCGGCCTCGGCGCGGGCCTGCCGCTGCTTCTCCACCTCCTCATTGAGGCGCTCGTTGGCGTGGCTGAGCTGGCCGGTGCGCTCCTCGACCCGCGACTCCAGCTCGCGCTGATAGCGGCCCAGCTCCACCGCATTGTCACGAAACACCTGCAAGGCCCGCCCCAGCTCCGCCAGCTCATCGCGCCCGGTACTGGCGATAGGCTCAAGATGGGCCAGATCCCCGCGCGCCAACCGGCTCATCCCCGCCACCGCCCGTTGCAGCGGCCAGACGATCCGGCCATAGACCATACGCCACATCAGCAGCATCAGTAGTAGCAGGGTGAGCAGGCCAATGGCCATCAACGCCTGCTCCAGCAGCCTGAGGCGCTGGCTTAGCGCCTGCTGGCTCTGCCCCAGCGAATCGCGGGCACGGCTGACCAGCTCTCCGACCTGCTGGTTGAGACTGCTCATCAGAGCTTCATTGGCATTGGCCAGCACCCGCAGCGCCTCCCCCTTGCCGAGCCAGTCGCTGCGCAGTTGCACCAGCTTGTCGCTCTGTGCCAGCACGGTCAGCGCCTGTTCCACCGCCTGCCGGCGGGCCGGGTCGGTCACAGCCCCGGCCCGCAGTTGCAAGATGGCCAGCTCCCGCAGCCCCTCTTGCAATAGCGTTTGCAACTGTTCCTGTCGTTCGCTGCGCCACATCTCCTCGATGCGCTGCTGCTGCATCAGGGTACGATGACGCAGCTCGGTCATCTGCTCCAGCCAGTCAAGATCCTGCTCCAGCAGGCGGTCCAACGTCCGGGTCGCCTGCGCACCTTGCTGTTGGTAGAGGGAACCCAACCCCGCCACCATCACGGTTTCGGCGTTCTCCATCTGGCTTCTCGCCAGCTCGGCGATCTGCCCAGCCGCCGCCACCAGACGGGCCCGCTGCGCCTCCCCCTGCGCCATCAGGGTCAGTCGCTCTCCCACCAGCCAGCCCTGCTGACCCAGATTACCAATAATGCTCTGGCTGAGCTGATCGAGGCTTGTTGAACCCTGCCCACGGCCAAGTTGTGCCAGTACCTGCTGCAACTGTTGCCCCTGCAGAGTGAGCAAGCGCCCCTGATGCTCCCGCTCCTGCTCGCTGGTTGCGGTGGCCAGCAGCCGAGACGCGCTCTGGATCTCGCCGCTGAGGCGAGAGAGCGTGCGGGCCAGCTCCTGATCGGCCAGAGTCTGCTGCACCCCTTGCTCCAGCTGGCGCAGATGGCTAAGCCCCACCCAGCCCAGCAGGGAGGCACTCAGGGTCAGCAACGCCATCAGGGAGAAGGCCAGCAGCAACTTGCCACCCAGGCCGGAAAAGATTCTCACGGGAAGTCCCTTGGTTGTGGTCGGCTTTGACCGGATAATATGGCCCAACACTTTAACAAAACCCCTGGCCATGCGAAGCGTCTATCTCTCCCCGTTGTTGCTGATCTGGTTGCTAATGCTTCCCCGCGCCGCCCTCGCCTTTGCGGTCGATATCTGGCGCGGCGGCGAATTCAGCGGCCAGCCGGTGCGCCAGCAGTGGCCGGAACCCGCAGCGGCAACCAAACCGCTGACCCTCTGTGCCCTCTACCCCCATCTGCGCGACGCCTACTGGCTTTCGGTCAATCAGGGCATGGTTGACGAGGCGAAGCGGCTGGGAGTCAAGTTGCAGATCCACGAAGCGGGGGGGTACGGCGCCCTCGCCGAGCAGCGCCAGCAGTTGCAACGCTGCGTGCAGGAAGGAAGCGATGCCATCTTGCTCGGCGCGGTGAGCTATCAGGGCCTGCGCGAGGCCATCAAGGCCACGCCGCTGCCGCTCTTTGGACTGGTCAACGATCTGCCCAGCGGTCTGGTGCAGGCGAAGGTGGGGGTCTCCTGGTACCAGATGGGCTGGCAAATCGGCCACTGGCTGGCGCAGCGTCACCCCGCCGGCAGCAAGCCGGTCTCGGTCGCCCTCTTCCCCGGCCCGCAGGCAAGCGGCGGCAACAACTTCGTCGAGCCGGGCTTTGCCGATGCCATCAAGGGGAGCGCCATCAAGCTGGTCACCACCGAACGCGGCGACAACAGCCGGGAAATCCAGCGCACGCTGGTGCAGCAAACTCTGGCCCACTATCCCGACCTCGACTATCTGGTGGGGGGCGCCATCGCCGCCGAAGTGGCCGTCAACGAGCTGGCGCAGCGCCATCTTGACAGGCCCCAGGTGCTGAGCACCTACTTCAGCCACGGGGTACAGCGGGGCCTGCGCCGGGGCAAGATCCTCGCCGCCAACAGCGATCAGATGCGGCTGCAGGGGCGCCTTGCGGTGGCTCAGGCGGTCTGCCTGCTACAACACCCTGATGCCAATGCCGAGCAGTGCCCTCGGGTGATGGGGCCACCCATTCTGACGCTGTCTGCCCCGCTGGCCAACCCCGCCGATTCCCTCTCGGATGGCGCTTTTCGCCCCGTCTATCGGGTCGAATAGCCGTTCCAAATCCGATTAGCACACTCAAGGAGAAGAGATGAAAGAGTTACATGCCAGCTGCCTGTGCGGCGCCGTCGCCCTGACCCTGCCGGATCAGTTCGACTATATGGGGAACTGCCACTGCAGCGAATGTCGCAAGTTTTCAGGGGGAGATTACGCCTCGGTTGGCGGACTGGATGGCAGCAAGGTCAGCATAGTGAAGGGAGAAGAGGCCATCGGCCGCTACCGGAAATCGGCAGAGACCACCCTCGCCTTCTGTCGTCACTGCGGCTCCAGCCTGTTCAGCCAGAAGATCAGCAGCGGCAAGATCAATCTGCGGTTGGGGGTACTGGACGACGTGCCGAGCCAGCGACCCGCGTTTCACATCTTTGTCGGCTCCAAGGCGCCCTGGCACCAGATTGGCGACGACTGCCCGCAATTTGATACCCGCCCGCCGGTCTGATACCCGGTCAAACAGGTCAAGGCCACCGTAACGGGCTCAGGAGGCTATCTCGCCGGCAAACAGATAGCCTTCACCATGGACGGTGACAAACAGCTGGGGATCCCGCGGATCCGCTTCCATCTTGCCGCGCAGCCGCCGGATCAACACGTCTATGGTGCGATCGCTCGGGCCATCGCCGCGATGGCTGATGAGGGTCAGGATCCGCTCCCGACTGAGCACCCGTCCGGCATGGGCGACAAAGGCCACCAGCACTTCATATTCCGCCTTGGTCAGACGCACCGGCACTCCGTCCTTGCTGAGCTGGCGGCGGGGAATATCAAAACGCCAGGGGCCAAAGCGCACCGCATCGTCAGCCACCGCAGGCTCGCTCGGCGCGGCGGCCGCCAGCGAGATCCGCCACAGCAGATTCTTGACCCGCACCAGCAGTTCCCTGAGCTCGAACGGCTTGGTGACATAGTCATCGGCCCCCATCTCGAGGCCGACTATCCGGTCTACCGCATCACTGCGGCCGGTGACCAGAATGATCCCCACCGTGCTGCGCGCCCGCAGTTCACGGGTCAGCAGCAGACCATCTTCCCCCGGCAGGTTGATATCCAGCATCACCAGATCGACCGTCTGTTCCGCCAGCACGGCGCGCATCTCCTGGCCATTTTCGACCGCCGTCACCCGATAGCCCTCCCGCTCGAAATAGCCGGTCAGCTTCTCGCGGGTAACCGCGTCATCTTCAACAACCAGAATGTGGTAGCTCATGGGCAGGGTTCACGATGGTCGACAAGGGAGGATTATTCTATTCACATTTTGTCATAAATACCCCTATTTCATTAATTTGTGGCGGCAGCCCTGTTCACAACGCCTCCCTATCATGGCTCCCATCAAAAAAGTGATGTGAGAGAGCATGATGAAAAAACTGTGGCACTTCCTGCGCACCCCCAGCCGTCGCTGGTCGGTACTGGCGCTGCTTCTGGTGGGCGTCGGCGTCACCCTCGCGGGCACCGTCGGCCTGCACTATGGCTTTGAGAAAACCAGCAGCCTCGAATTCTGTATCTCCTGCCACTCCATGAAAGACACCGTCTATCCGGAGTACAAGGAGTCCATCCACTTCAAGAATGCCTCAGGGGTACAGGCGGTCTGTACCGACTGTCATCAGCCGAAAGATTTCGTCGGCAAGGTGGCCCGCAAGATGGAGGCGGCCAACGACCTCTATCAGGAGTACATAGGCCACAGCATCGACACCCAGGAGAAGTTCGAGGACCGGCGCCTGCATCTGGCCGAGAAGGTGTGGGCGCGGATGAGCAGCCAGAACTCCAAGACCTGCAAGTCCTGCCACAGCTACGACAACATGGATCACGCCAAGCAGTCCCCGGCGGCTGCGCTGGCGATGAAAGATGCGGCGGCGAAGAACATGAACTGCATCGAGTGCCACAAGGGCATCGCCCACGAACTGCCCAACATGGCGGGCGGCTTCCGGGCCACTTACGCCACCCTGGTCAACGACGCGCAAGAGGCGCCAGCCGCCGAGACCCTCTACAACCTGGGTGAAAAAGATCTCTATGCCAGCGAACAGAGCACCGACCCGGTCGGCAAACTGCTGCCCGCCTCCCGTATCGACGTGGTGGACCGCAGCGGCGATCGCCTCAAGGTGACCATCGAAGGGTGGCGCGAGAGCGATGGCAAGGGGCGGGTGCTGAGCGAATACATGGGCAAGCGGGTCTTCGTCGCCACCATCCGTGACGAACTGAAAGCGAACGAGAAAGTGCTCAAACAGGAGACCGACAGCGCCACCCATATCAAGTGGGAGCAGGTTCAGGTGCAGGCCTGGGTCGATGGAAAGGGCTTTGAGTCCTCGCTCAAGCCGATCTGGGATTACGCCGGCGAGATGTACAAATCCACCTGCAACTCCTGCCACGGCGCGCCGGATCCCGCTCACTTCACTGCCAACGGCTGGATCTCGGGGCTCAAGGCGATGTCTGCCTACTATCGCCTGAGCAAGGAAGAGGAGCGCACCCTGCTCAAATACCTGCAAAACCATGCCGCCGATACCGGTGGTCAGGGCAGCCACTAAGTCCGGATTCGAAAGAGGAATAACAAGATGATCAATATTTCCCGTCGTGGTTTTTTGGGTGGCTTGCTGGCCAGCGGTGCCTCTGCCCTGATTGGCCCCTCCCTGCTCGGTCGCGCCGTGATGGCCGCCGAGTCTGGCGACAAGCTGGTGCAGTCCGGCTCCCACTGGGGCGCCTTCCGTGCCCGGGTGGTCGATGGCCGCTGGGTCGAGACCCTGCCGTTCGAGCATGACAAGCACCCCACCGACATGCTCAAAGCCTTGAGTGAAGTGGTCTACAACCCCTCCCGCATCCGCTACCCCATGGTGCGGCTGGACTGGCTGCGCAAGGGCCACCAGTCCGACACCAGCGAACGCGGCCAGAACCGCTTCGTGCGGGTCACCTGGTCCCAGGCGCTGGACTTCTTCTATCACGAGCTGGAGCGGGTGCAGAAGACCTATGGCCCGAGCGCCCTCTATGCCGGTCACTCCGGCTGGCAGTCGGTGGGCAAGCTGCACTCTGCTGGCGCCATGTTGGGGCGTGCCATGAACCTGCACGGCACCTATCTGGCCAAGGCCGGTGACTACTCCACCGGTGCCGCCCAGGTGATCCTGCCCCACGTGGCGGGCGCCATGGAGGTGTATGAGCAGCAGACCTCCTGGCCGCTGGTGCTGGAGCACAGCAAAACCATCGTTATCTGGGGCTCGGATCCCATCAAGAACCTGCAGGTGGGCTGGCTGGTGCCGGATCACAGCGTCTACGACTACTGGGCACAGCTGAAAGAGAAGGTGGCCAAGGGCGAGATCCGGGTGATCAGTGTCGATCCGGTCAAATCCAAGACCCAGAAGTACCTCAATTGCGATCAGGTGACCCTGAATCCGCAGACCGACGTACCGCTGATGCTGGGCATCGCCCACACCCTCTACAGCGAGAAGCGCCACGACGAGGCGTTCCTGAAGAACTACACCACCGGTTTTGACAAGTTCCTGCCCTACCTGCTGGGCACCAGCGATGGTCAGGTGAAGGACGCCGAGTGGGCCGCCGCCATCTGTGGCGTACCAGCCGAGACCATCCGCGAGCTGGCCCGCACCATGAGCAGCGGCCGCACCCAGCTTATCGGCGGCTGGTGCGTGCAGCGCATGCACCACGGCGAACAGTACGCCTGGATGTTGGTGGTTCTGGCCTCGATGATTGGCCAGATCGGCCTGCCGGGGGGCGGTTACGGCTTTGGCTGGCACTACAACGGGGCGGGCACCATCACCTCCAGCGGCCCCATCATGTCCGGTTTCAGCTCGGTCATTCCCGGGGTCAAGCCGATCCATGATGGCGACTGGAAGGGCTACTCCAAATTCATTCCGGTGGCACGTTTCGTCGACTGCATCCTCAATCCGGGCAAGCAGATCGCCTTCAACGGCCAGACCATCACCTACCCCCACATGAAGATGGCGGTGTTCTGCGGCAACAACCCGTTCCACCACCAGCAGGATCGCAACAAGATGGTTGCCGCCTGGCGCAAGCTGGAAACCGTGGTCAGCATCGATCACCAGTGGACCGCCAGCTGCCGCTTCGCCGATATCGTGCTGCCCGCCACCACCACTTATGAGCGGGATGACATCGAGCAGTGGGGTTCTCATTCCAACGCGGGCATTCTGGCCATGTACAAGGTGATGGAGCCGCTGTTCGAGGCGCGCGATGACTACGACATCTTCGCCGACCTCTGCCGTCGCTTCGGTCGTGAGGCCGAGTTCACCGGTGGCAAGAGCAAGCTGGAGTGGATCCAGAGCATCTATGACGACGCCCGCCTGCAGGGCCGCGGCATCGGCATTCGTCTGCCCCGTTTCAGCCAGTTCTGGCACGGCGAGGGCTTCGTCACCTTCCCGGCGGGCCAACCCTGGGTGCGCCACGAGTCGTTCCGTCAGGAGCCGGATCTGGAGCCGCTGGGCACCCCGTCTGGCCTTATCGAGATCTACTCCAAGACCATCGCCGACTACGGCTATGGGGATTGCCCGGGCCATCCGGTCTGGATCGAGCCCTACGAGCGCTCCCACGGCGGGCCGGGCAGCAAACAGTACCCGCTGCACCTGCAATCCTGCCACCCGGACAAGCGGCTGCACAGCCAGCTCTGCTCCTCCGACAACTACCGCGCCACCTACACGGTGCAGGGTCGCGAACCTGTCTACATGAATCCGCAGGATGCCAAATCCCGCGGCCTCAAGGACGGCGATCTGGTGCGGGTGTTCAACGGCCGCGGTCAGGTATTGGCTGGTCTGGTGGTGAGCGATGATTACGCCCCCGGCGTGGTGCGCATTCAGGAAGGTGCCTGGTATGGCCCGCTAGAGGGTGGCAAGGTGGGGACTCTCTGTACCTACGGCGATCCCAACGTGCTGACCGCCGACATCGGCTCTTCCAGCCTGGCGCAGGCCACCACGGCCCATACCGCGCTGGTGGAGATCGAGAAGTTCCGCGGGCAGGCACCGGCAGTCACTGCCTTCGGCGCGCCGGAATCGGCCAAGGGCATCGACCCCATGTTCCCGGCACTCTGACCCCAAGGGGACGAAAGCGCCCCCTTGAGTTTCCTTTATTTTTAAAGTCGTTAGAATCGGGAGCCATCAAGGCTCCCGATTGCCATCCACGGAGGAAAAATGCAGGAATTTATGGCTACCAGCGAACGCCGGGCCGAACTCTACTGGTGGTTCTCCACCCTGTTCGCCGCCGAACTCAGTGATGAGCAGATCGCCGAATATGACACCTATGATGTGCGAAGCTTCCTGAAAAGCCTCTCCACCCTGGATCCGATGCGCGAAGCCGTGGCCGAACTCAACGAGGCCATCGCCCGCCTGCTGGTGCGCCCGGATCGCCAACTCGAACTCGCTGCCGACTTCGCCGGCCTGTTTCTGGTGGATCCCAAACAGGGCGCCCTGCCCTACGAATCGCTCTACCGTGGCGATGCCAAGCTGCTGATGCAGGCCCCGATGGCCGAGATGCAGGCTCGCCTCGATCGCCTTGGTATCAATGTCAGCGACAAATACAAAGAGCCTGCCGACCATCTGGCCATCGAGCTGGATCTGATGGGCAATCTCATCATCCGTGCGGCGGAAGCCAAGAGTGCGGCCGAGCGGGAACGCTGGCTCGACGAGCAGGAAGCACTGCTGCACGGTCATCTGCTGGGCTGGTTTGACAAGTTCGAAAGCGCCTGTCGCGCCGCCGACCGGTTTGGCTTTTACGGCGCCAGTGCCCGTCTGCTGGGGGTCTTCCTCAAGATGGATGCCAACTACCTCTCTCTGGTCAAACCGGCACCGTCTGCCGACTGAGGCCGCGATGAAGACAGCCCTGCTTCTGATTGCATGCTGGCTGCTGGCCCTGATCCCGCTGGATCAGGGCATTACTCCCCTGATTGCGCTGCTGTTCAACCCGGATCGCGAGCTCTACGGCACCGCCCAGCTCACCGGCTTTGCCGGCATCCTGCTCACCCTCTACCTTGCCAATCTCGGCGTCGAGGTGGTGCTGCGCCGCCGCTTCCAGATTGCCGGCATGCTGGCGCTGCTGGCCGCCTGGATCGACTTCATCAACAGCAGTGGCAGCGAGTCGCACTTCCTGCTGCTCTATCTGCTTGCCCTCCCGTTCCATCTGCTCGGCTGGCTGGTATTTGTGCGCGGTATTCAGGCGTTTGGTCGCCAGAAGGGATAACCACTCGCCCCCTTTTTCCATCCTTTTTATCAGGTTTTTCTGCCTATTCTTGCCGTCAAAACAACCAGATAACTCCGCTTGACTCCCGGCCAAACAGTTCGTGCCATACTGACAACTGATGCAAGTGATAAAACAATCAATGCCGAGGTCATCATGGATGGGAAGCTTTTCAACGCCGACACCGAGGCAATGTTGACCCAGCTGTCAGATCATACCGTCCTGGAACAGCTGATGGATAATGCCCCTCTGGGCATCGGCGTCTTTGACTGCGAATTTCGCTACCGTAAAGTCAATCAGGTGCTGGCCGACATCAATGGCAAAAGCATCGAGGAGCATCAGGGCAAGCACCTCAGAGAGGTGGTTCCCAAGCTGGCACCGACTCTGGAGCCCATGTTTCAGCAGATCATGCGAAGCGGCATGCCCTACGTGGATATCGCCATCACGGGCCAAACCGCGGCGTATGACAGCAGCTCCCGCCGCTTTCAGGCCACCTACAGCCCGATGCGTGATGAGAAGGGGGAGCTGAACGGTATCCTCGCCATCGTGCGGGACATCACCGAGCAGTACGAAACCGAGCAACGGCTGCAACTGGCAATGCGAGCGGCCCAAATCGGGGTGTGGGAGTGGCACGTGGCGGAGGACAGATTGCTGTTCGACGGCCAGATTGAGCCGCTGCTGGGCATCGAGGCCAACCAGTTCCACGGCGGGCTGCAAGCGTTCGTCGACTGTTTTGAACCGGAATCCGGCAGCCAGCTCAAGGCCGCCCTGCAAAGTCATGACCCCATCCATCTCACCCTGAGCTACCTTACCGCACTCAACGAGCGCCACTGGGTCGATATTCATGCCGACCATGTCCCCGCCACCGAGTCGGTCGGCCACCGGGTCATGGGGGTCATTCACAATGCCACCGCCCGCCGCCGTCAGGAGGAGCGGCTCCATCAGGCCAACGTGGTATTCGATACCACGGCCGAGGGGATCATCATCCTCGACAGCGAGCACCATATTCTGTCGGTCAACCCGGCCTTCACCATGCTGACCCAATACAATGCCGAGGAGGTGATAGGCCGTACCCCGGATATCATCATGCATCCCAGGCGCTACACCGACCTCGACTATCCCTGGTATCACCTGCGCCCCGGCAACAACGCCTGGCATGGCGAGATGGTTTGTCTGCGCAAGGATGGCAGCTACTTCTCCTCCTGGCAGCAGATCAGCGCTGTCTATGACAACTTCAACAACACTACTCACTATGTGATCGCCCTCTCCGACATCAGCGCCATTCGCAAGGTGGAGGCCGAACTGAATCACCTTGCCTATCACGATCCCCTGACCGAGCTGGGCAATCGTCATCTGTTGCAGGAGCGGCTGGCCCTTGAGCTGAAAACCGCGCAGCTCAATCGCAAACGGTTGGGGCTGCTCTTTATCGATCTGGATGGCTTCAAGCTGATCAACGACAGCCTGGGCCACGGGGTTGGCGATGAGCTGCTCAAGCGGCTGGCAGAGCGGATCCGCGGCTGCCTGCAGCACAACGATCTGGCGACCCGCCTCGGGGGAGACGAGTTTCTGGTGCTGATCCCCTATCTGGAGGAGCCTGACGAGCTGGCAACCCTGGCCAATACCCTGCTGACCGTGTTGCGTGAACCGGTTGAGCTGGCCCATGAGCTGGTGGCAATCTCGGCAAGTATCGGTATCGCCATCTATCCGGATCATGCAGACAGCCCGGAAACCCTAGTCAGCGCCGCCGACAGCGCCATGTACGAGGCGAAAAGTCAGGGGCGCAACGGATTCCAGTTCTATACCCCCTGCATGGCGGCTCGAGCCCGCGAGCGGATGCAAATTGAGCAGGGTCTGCTCAAGGCCCTGGAGCTCGAACAGCTCTGCATTTTCTATCAACCCATGACCAATCTGGCCAACGGCCACCTGAGTGGACTGGAAGCCCTGCTGCGCTGGCAGCATCCGAATGAGGGGATGATAGCGCCGACCCGTTTTATTCCGGTGGCGGAGGAGTGCGGCCTGATCGAGAAGATTGGGGAGTGGGTGATGCGCAACGCCTGCGAGCAGGGACAAAACTGGCTGGCCGCCGGACTGCCGGTGCCTCGCTTGTCAGTCAACGTCTCGGTGCGGGAGATGCGCTCCCCGGGCTATGTTGAACGGGTCGCCGCCATTCTGGCCGAGACCGGATTTCCGCCAGAACGGCTCGAGATCGAGGTGACGGAGAGCATCATCCAGCGGGTCGAACAGAGTCTGGATCTCTTTACCCGCCTGAAAAATCTCGGCGTGCAGATTGCCATCGATGACTTTGGCACCGGCTTCTCGTCACTGAGTCTGCTCAAGACCCTGCCGATCGATCGCATCAAGATCGACCGGGCGTTTGTGCAGGCATTACCGGAAGACAAGAACAGTCGGGAGCTCTGCCGCACCATCATCAATCTGGCCGACAGTCTGGATATGGAGGTCACCGCCGAAGGGATTGAAACCAAGGCACAACACGCCTTTTTGCAGTCACTCAACTGCGGCGAAGGACAGGGCTATCTGTTCAGCAAACCACTGCATGTCGAACATATGGGAGATCGCCTGCATCAACGCTACGTCTCATAGCGGCAGGCAATCATCATCACCAGCCGGGAGGCATCCGCCTCCTGGCTGGACCGGATTACCACTCGATCTGCAAGCGGGATTCCCAACCATCATCACGATCATTGAGCATGCGCGTCAGCGGTGATTCGCCAGCATAACGGGGGGCTGGCTCGCTGAAGGTAAGTCTGGTACCGGGCTCCTTGGCCTGCCATGCATGACCAAGCTGATCGGCCACCCGATCCCGCAGCGCAGGTGAGGCCTCCTGATGGGTGATCGCAAACTCTTTCGGGGGTTCGCCAGCGGGCACTGGCGCATCAAACTGCCAGAGGGATGCACAGAGCAACAGAGAAAACATCATGACCTCCAATTAATCGACACGCCCCCTTTTACCCACTCGCCGATTAATTGTCACTCTTTGTCCTGTAACCAACTGTTGCCGCCTATCCAAAAGTCTAATTGCCCCCCGCTACCAAAGGTATAAGTTGTTACTTAATTATTAAAAGTATGTGTTCAAAGGAGTGAGTGATGAGCGAGAGCAAGGTCTACCCGGTCAAACCCCACATCAGCAGCAATGCACTGCTCGACAAGGGCGACTACGCCGCCATGTATCAGGCCTCCGTCGAGGATCCCGATACCTTCTGGGGAGAGCAGGGAAAAATTCTCGACTGGATGAAACCCTATAGCAAGGTCAAGAACACCTCCTACGATCCGGGCCATGTCTCCATCAAATGGTTTGAAGATGGCCAGCTCAACGTCTCGGCCAACTGTCTCGATCGCCATCTCGCCGAACGGGGTGACAAGGTCGCCATCATCTGGGAAGGGGACAACCCGGCCGAAGATCGCAAACTCACTTACCGCGAGCTGCACAGCGAAGTGTGCAAGTTCGCCAACGTCTTGAAAGCACAAGGGGTTCACCGCGGCGACGTGGTCTGCCTCTATATGCCCATGGTGCCCGAAGCCGCCATCGCCATGCTGGCCTGTACCCGCATCGGCGCGGTACACAGCATCGTATTCGGCGGCTTCTCGCCGGAAGCACTGGCTGGTCGTATCATCGACTCGGGCTCGCGCATCGTGATCACCGCCGACGAGGGACTGCGTGGCGGCCGTCCGGTGCCACTCAAGAAGAATGTGGATGAAGCGCTCACCAACCCGGATACCCAGGTCAACAAGGTGATCGTGCTCAAGCGCACCGGCGGCAATGTCGCCTGGCACAACCACCGCGACATCTGGTGGCATGAAGCGACCGCAGCCGTCAGCAGCGACTGCCCGCCCGAGGCGATGAACGCCGAAGATCCGCTCTTTATCCTCTATACCTCCGGCTCCACCGGCAAACCCAAAGGGGTGCTGCACACCACCGGCGGCTATCTGGTCTATGCCACCCTCACCTTCAAGTATGTGTTCGACTACCACGAAGAGGATATCTACTGGTGTACCGCCGATGTGGGCTGGGTTACCGGTCACTCCTATCTGATCTACGGGCCGCTTGCCAACGGCGCCACCACCATCATGTTCGAAGGGGTGCCCAACTACCCGGCCACCAACCGCATGAGTCAGGTGGTGGACAAGCACCAGGTCACCATTCTCTATACCGCCCCCACCGCCATCCGCGCCCTGATGGCCAAAGGCAACGAAGCGGTCACCGGCACCTCGCGCCAGAGCCTGCGCATCATGGGCTCGGTGGGTGAACCCATCAACCCGGAAGCCTGGGAGTGGTACTACCGCACCATTGGCGATGAGCGCTGCCCCATTGTCGATACCTGGTGGCAGACCGAGACCGGCGGCATCCTGATTACGCCGCTGCCCGGCGTCACCGACCTGAAACCGGGCTCGGCGACTCGTCCCTTCTTCGGGGTGCAACCGGCGCTGGTCGACAACATGGGCGAGCCGCTGGAGGGCGCCACCGAGGGCAATCTGGTGATCACCGACTCCTGGCCGGGCCAAATGCGCACCGTATTCGGCGATCACGAGCGCTTCGAGCAGACCTACTTCTCCACCTTCCCGGGCCGCTACTTCACCGGCGACGGTGCCCGTCGCGACGAGGACGGCTACTACTGGATTACCGGTCGGGTGGATGATGTACTGAACGTCTCCGGCCACCGCATGGGTACCGCCGAAATTGAATCGGCGCTGGTGGCCCATCCCAAGATCGCTGAAGCGGCGGTGGTGGGGGTTCCTCACGAGATCAAGGGTCAAGGCATCTATGCCTATGTCACCCTGATCGCCGGGGAAGAGCCGAGCCGCGAGCTGCACAAAGAGGTGAAGGAGTGGGTGCGCAAGGAGATTGGCGCCATCGCTACGCCAGATGTCATTCACTGGGCGGAAGGGCTGCCGAAGACCCGTTCCGGCAAAATCATGCGCCGCATCTTGCGCAAGATCGCTACCGGCGAGACCGACAGTCTGGGGGATATCTCCACCCTGGCGGATCCGGGCGTAGTAGACAAACTCATCCGCGAGAAGTCGGAAGCTGCATGATCCCGCTTCGTTTGTTGCTCAACAAAGCCGGCCTTGTGCCGGCTTTGTCGTTTCTCATCCGCCAGCAAACAGCAAGGCGGTAGCTACGAAGCCTTGCTGACCAAAATGTGCAATAAATAGCCAGATGTAGAGATTAGACCAGTAAAATGCTGCTAATTTTCACGAAATCAATATAATTGCGAAATCTGTGTGCCAGGGCACACCGATTTGCGCAGAAAATGGCTAGATTTCTGGTAGTCCACAAGATAGCTGATAGATAGCAGCATTATCATCGAGGATGTACTCAATATGTCGCAAAATCACCGAATCCTCCTGCTCAACGGACCAAACCTGAATCTGCTGGGCAAACGGGAACCGGGTATCTACGGCAGCAAGACGCTTGATGAGATCGTCGCCGATCTGAAGCTTAACGCCAGCGAACTCGGTGTCACTCTGGAACATCTGCAATCCAATGCCGAACATGAGTTGGTCGGCCGCATCCATCAGGCCATGGGCCAGGTGGATTTTATCATCATCAATCCAGCCGCCTTCACCCACACCAGCGTCGCCATTCGCGATGCGCTGCTGGGTGTCGCCATCCCTTTTATCGAGGTTCACCTGTCAAATGTCCATGCCAGGGAGCCGTTCCGTCATCACTCCTATCTGTCTGATGTCGCAAAAGGGGTCATTTGTGGTCTGGGGGCCGATGGCTACCAATTCGCTTTAACCGCGGCCGTGCACCATCTGCGCGCGGCTTGATAATCACTGATCAGATAAAGAAGAAAGAGAATGCTAATGGATATCCGCAAAATCAAGAAGCTGATTGAACTGGTTGAAGAGTCCGGCATCGCCGAACTGGAGATCTCCGAAGGTGAAGAGTCCGTTCGCATCAGCCGCAACTTCTCCGGTCAGGTGACCACCGCCATGCCGCAGATGATGATGCAGCAAGCCGCTCCGGTTGCCGCACCTGCTGCTGCCGCCCCGGTTGCCGCCGCACCGGCCGCCGATGCCGCCCCGAGCGGTCACCTGATGCGCTCCCCGATGGTTGGCTCCTTCTACCGCTCCTCCAGCCCGGATGCCAAGCCGTTCGCGGAAGTGGGTCAGCAAGTCAATGTCGGCGACACCCTGTGCATCGTCGAAGCCATGAAAATGATGAACCAAATCGAGTCTGACAAGGCCGGTGTGATCAAAGCGATCCTGGTTGAAAATGGTCAGGCCGTCGAATTTGACGAGCCGCTGTTCATCATCGAATAAGGGAAATCGCCACCCATGTTGGACAAAGTAGTCATCGCCAACCGCGGTGAAATTGCCCTGCGGATCCTGCGCGCCTGTAAAGAGCTCGGGATCAAGACAGTGGCCGTTCACTCCACCGCCGACCGGGAGCTCAAACATGTGCTGCTGGCCGACGAATCCATCTGTATCGGCAGACCGGCCAGTACTGAATCCTACCTCAACGTCCCGGCCATCATCGCCGCCGCCGAGGTAACCGGTGCCGTGGCCATCCACCCGGGTTACGGCTTCCTCTCCGAGAACGCCGATTTCGCCGAAGTGGTCGAAAAATCCGGCTTCATCTTCATCGGCCCGCGCGCCGAGACCATTCGCCTGATGGGTGACAAGGTCTCCGCCATCGAAGCGATGAAGAAAGCGGGCGTACCGTGTGTACCGGGCTCTGACGGCCCCGTCGACAACGACGCCAAGCACAACGCCGCCATTGCCAAGCGCATCGGCTATCCGGTGATCATCAAGGCCGCCGGTGGCGGTGGTGGTCGCGGTATGCGCGTGGTGCGCAATGAAGCGGAACTGGCGGGCGCCATCGCCCTGACCAAGTCCGAAGCAGGCCAGTTCTTCAAGAACGACATGGTCTACATGGAGAAGTACCTGGAAAACCCGCGCCACATCGAAATTCAGGTGTTGGCAGACGGCCAGGGCAACGCCCTCTATCTGGGCGAGCGTGACTGCTCCATGCAGCGTCGCCACCAGAAAGTGGTGGAAGAGGCACCGGCACCCGGCATCACCGCCGAAATGCGCAAGTTCATCGGTGAGCGCTGCGTGCGCGCCTGTATCGAGATCGGTTACCGCGGTGCGGGTACTTTCGAGTTCCTGTACGAGAACGGCGAGTTCTATTTCATCGAAATGAACACCCGTATTCAGGTTGAGCATCCGGTCACCGAGATGGTCACCGGTATCGATCTGATCAAGGAGCAGCTGCGCATCGCCGCCGGCCAGCCCCTGTCGATCACCCAGCAGGATATCCGCATCCGTGGCCATGCCATCGAGTGCCGGATCAACGCCGAAGATCCGGCCACCTTCATGCCCTCTCCGGGTCTGGTTCAGCGCTTCCACGCGCCGGGTGGTCTGGGCGTGCGTTGGGACTCCCACATCTATGCCGGTTACAAGGTACCGCCCCACTACGATTCGATGATCGGCAAGCTGATCTGCTACGGCGAGAATCGTGACATTGCCATCGCCCGCATGCGTCATGCGCTGGACGAGCTGGTGGTGGAAGGGATCAAGACCAACGTACCGTTGCAAAAAGAGATCATGAAAGACGAAAACTTCCAGCACGGTGGCACCAATATCCACTACCTGCACAAGAAGTTAGGTCTGTAAGGATCGCTGATAGAGACCCGATGACATTGCACGGTGGCAGTACCAACGCCCACTATCTGCACAAGAAGTTGGGTCTGTAAGGATCGCTGATAGAGACCGGACTTCCGGTGGAAGTCTGCTCCGCAAGGAGCCTCTGCTGAAAAAGGGCCATGGCGACATGGCCCTTTTTTGTTATCCTTGCGCCCCTCAAATTTGTCGGAGGCCAAGGTGAACCGTTTTGCTCTCGCCCGCCGGGAAGCAGCTTTCTGCCTGCTGCTGACCCTGTTCTACTTCTTTGCCTGGTATGGCACCGCCTATTTTATCCCGCTCCAGCTGGAGTTGTGGGGGCTGCCGCTATGGTTCCTGCTCAGTTGCATGGTGATGCCGCTGCTGTTCATTCTGCTCTGCGCCCTGATGGTGAACCGGCTGTTTGTGGAGATCCCCCTCGATACCCACTCCCCTTCCGGCAAGGAGTCATCCCATGAATCTTGAGTTGATGCTGCCGCTCGTTATCTATCTGGTGCTGGTGCTGGGGGTGGGTTTCTGGGCCAGCCGCCATCGCGCGCAAGGCAACTTCGTGCAGGAGTACTTCATCGGCAACCGCAGCATGGGCGGGCTGGTGCTGGCGATGACGCTAGTGGCCACCTACACCTCGGCCTCCTCCTTTATCGGTGGGCCGGGCGCGGCCTACAAGATCGGTCTGGGCTGGGTGTTGCTGGCGATGATCCAGCTGCCCACCGTCTGGCTCACTCTGGGGGTGCTTGGCAAGAAGTTCGCCATCATCGCCCGCCGGGTCAATGCGGTGACCATCAACGATATGCTGTGGGCCCGCTACCAGAGCAAGGCGGTGGTGATCCTCGGCTCCGTTACTATCATCCTCGCCTTTATCGCGACTATGGTGGTGCAGTTTATCGGCGGCGCCCGCCTGCTGGAGACCGCCACCGGCCTCTCCTACCAGCAGGGGTTGATGCTGTTTGCCAGCTGTGTGCTGCTCTACACCATCATCGGCGGCTTCCGCGCCGTGGTGATGACTGATGCCCTGCAGGGGATCATCATGCTGATCGGCACCGGCGCCCTGCTGGCAGGAATTCTGATTGCCGGTGACGGCCTGCCGAACCTTATCCACCAGCTCAGGGAGATCGATCCCAAGCTGGTAAGCCCGCAAGGGGCCGGCGACATGCTGACCCAGCCCTTTATGCTGAGCTTCTGGATCCTGGTCTGTGTCGGGGTGGTGGGGCTGCCCCACTCGGCATTGCGCTGTTTTGGCTATCGCGACAGCAAGGCGCTCCATCGCGGCATTCTGATCGGCACCGTGGTCAGCGCCCTGCTGATGTTCGGCATGCATCTGGCGGGCGCCCTCGGCCGCGCCATCCTGCCCGGCATGGACAGCCCTGACAAGATCATGCCCTCCCTGATGATGGAAGTGCTGCCCCCCTGGCTGGCCGGGGTCTTCCTGGCTGCGCCGATGGCGGCCATCATGTCCACCATCGACTCCCAGCTGATCCAGGCTTCCGCCACTCTGGTGAAAGATCTCTACCTCAACTATCTGAGTCCAAAGCAGGAGAAGCTGGAGGTGCGCATTCCCCGCCTCTCTCTGCTCTGCACCCTGATCTTGGGCACTCTGGTGCTGCTGGCGGCGTTGCAACCGCCCGAGATGATCATCTGGCTCAACCTGCTCGCCTTTGGCGGCCTGCAGGCGGTGTTCCTCTGGCCGCTGGTGCTCGGTCTCTACTGGTCACGGGCCAACGGCCCGGGCGCGCTGGCCAGCATGGTAAGCGGCATCGTCTGCTATGGGGTACTCAGTCAGTGGGGGATCAAGCTGGCTGGCCTGCACGCCATCGTGCCAAGCCTCACGCTGGCACTGGTGGTCTTTATCACGGTCAGCCTGCTGACGGCACCGCCCTCGCGGGAAGTGCGCGAGCTTTTCGGGCAGAAATAATAAAAATATAAATTAGGGGTTCCAAAACTATCCCCAAATAGGTGTTTTCCGGTTAAACTGTGCGCCAAGTCACAGAACGTAGCCGCTGTATGCCCGTTAAAGCCACTCGACAAGTCGTTACTCAAGCCCTGCAGCGGCTCGGTTATGCCCTGCTGCTGCCCGTCTCCATCCTGCCGATGGCGGCGTTGATCTACCGGCTTGGACAACCCGACGTGCTCGATTTGGCGGTGCTCTCCCTCACCGGTCAGGCGATCTTCAGCCAGATGCCGCTTATCTATGCGGTGGCGATCGCCTTTGGTCTGAGTCGGCAGGAGCTGGGCGGACAGACGCTGGCGGGGGCGGTCAACTTCCTGCTGCTCAGCACCGCCTTCAATACGCTGGCCCCCAACCTGCACGCCGACATGATCTGCGGCCTGTTGGCGGGGCTCACCACCGCCATCATCTACCCCTGGGTACACCAGCAAACCCTGCCCCGCTGGCTGCAGATCGCCAGGGGGGAGTTTCCCAGCCTGCTGGTGTCGGCCTTGGCCTGCCTGCTGATCGCCATCCCCCTCTCGCTGCTGTGGCCGCCACTGGAACGCGGGCTGACCCTGCTCACCTCCGAGCTGCTCACCACGCCGTTTGGCGCCTTCTGCTACGGCACCCTCAACCGACTGCTGATCCCGCTCGGGCTCCATCAGGTATTGGGCAGCGTCATCGGCCTTGGCGAGAGCAACCTGCAGGCGCTGGCCACCGCCCAACCCCTTCATGAAGGGTATGTGGCCGGTCTTTACCCCATCATCATGTTCGGCCTGCCGGGCGCCTGTTTTGCCATCTGGCTGCACCGCCAGCGGATGCAGCGGCTGCCACAAGGCGGGCTGCTGCTCACCCTGGCGCTCACCTCGGCACTGGTGGGTATCACCGAACCTATCGAATTTCTGTTCGCCTTTACCGCCCCCTGGCTGTTTCTCGCCCACGCCCTGCTGACCGGGCTATCGCTGGCGGTCTGTAGCGGGCTGGGGATCAAGGTGGGCAGTTACTTCTCCGCTGGTCTGCTGGATCTGGTGCTGAGCTATCAGGCAGGGGAGCACAGCTTCTGGCTCATTCCGGTCGGTATCCTGTTCTTCGTTGCCTACACCCTGCTGTTCTATCAACTGCTGGAGCGTGCCCCCCTCAGCATGCCGAGCAAGCCCATCGCGGTGGAGCATCCGCGCCTTGCCAGCGTTGCCCCCTCCGACCCGCAGATGCTGGCGATCCAGTACCTCAAGGTGCTGGGCGGGATGGACAATCTGGTGGCGATGAGTGTCTGTATCACCCGCCTCAGCCTGCGGGTGCGCGATATTTCACTGGTGGATGAATCTCGCCTGCTGGGCCTCGGCTGCCTCTCCTGGATCCAGCTCAACGACCACCAGCTGGTGCTGGTGCTGGGCCCCAGCGCCAGCCTGATTGAAGGGCAGATCCGCATGCTGGCGGAGCGCCAGTCGGTCCCCCTTGGCCTCAAACCCAATCAGGAGTCGGCCAGCCAGAGCAGTTGGTAACTCAGGCGAACGGCAACCGCTCGGCCACGAAATCCATCAGGGTGCGCAGGGCGGGAGCCAAATGCTCCCGGCTCGGATAGATAAGGTAAAACGGGTTGGCCGGAATGGGCTGATCCGGCAACACCTTCTGCAATCGCCCCGCTGCCAAATCCCCTTCACAGACATGGTGGGGCAACAGGGCAATCCCCCCGTCATGGAGTGCCATCTCCCGCAGCGCCAGCAAGCTGTTGCTGACACAGGCCCCCTGCGGCCGCCAGCCGCCCTCCTGCAATGGCCACACCGGCATGGCCGAGTGCACCAGACAGGCATAACGACCCAGCTCGCTCAGCTGTTGCGGCATGCCGTGGGCCGCCAGATAGGCGGGCGCTGCCACCAGATGACGCGCCACCTGACCGATACGCCGACAGATGAGGCTGGAGTCTTTCAGCGGCGCCGCCCGCAGCGCCAAATCATAACCTTCCCCCACCAGATCGAGCTGTTCATCGCTCAGGGTCAGTTCCAGCACCACTTCGGGATAGAGGGCGCGAAACTCGGCGAGGATCCGGCCAAGCAGCAGGGTGCCGGTTGCCTCAGGGGCTGTGATCCGCACCCGCCCCGCCGGGGCCGAGCGCAGCCGTGCCATCGCCAGATTGGCGCTGCGGGCCAGTGCCAGCAGCCCCTGACAGTGCTCCACATAGAGCTCCCCCTGCGGGGTCAGGCTCAACCTGCGGGTGGTGCGCTGCAACAGCCGTACCCCGAGCTGGGATTCCAGCCGCGAGATCTTCTGGCTCACCGATGACTTGGGCATACCAAGCAGCTCGGCGGCCCGGGTAAAGCTTCCCTGCTCCACCACGGTGGCAAACAGTCCCATCAACTCCAGATCGACATTGTTCATATATTCAAACAGTCTTTACCGATTACCCATCTTAATCTTGATAATCAACCAGACTAGAGTGAGTGGCAATCCCGAACACAGCGATTTGAAAGGAAAAACCATGAAAGCCATTGCCCTGACTCACTATCTGCCAAGCGACCACCCCGACTGCTTCATCGCCGCCAACCTGCCCGATCCGGTTCCGGGTCCGCGGGATCTGCTGGTACGGGTCACCGCCACCTCCGTCAATCCGGTGGATACCAAGGTGCGTTCCCCCAAGGCCAAAATTGAAAGTTCGCCCCGGGTACTGGGCTGGGATGCGGTGGGGGAAGTGATCGCCATCGGCAGCGAAGTCACCCTGTTCAAGGCGGGCGACCGGGTCTGGTATGCCGGCGATATCAGCCGTCCGGGCAGCAACAGCGCCCTGCAACTGGTGGATGAACGCATCGCCGCCATCGCCCCCACCAGCTTGAGCGATGTGGAAGCCGCCGCCCTGCCGCTCACCGCCATCACCGCCTGGGAGACCCTGTTCGAGCGCTTCGCTCTTACCCGCGAAAGTCGTGGCAAACTGCTGATCATCGGCGGCGCCGGTGGCGTGGGCTCCATCGCCATCCAGCTGGCCCGCCAGCTCACTGGCATGGAGGTGATTGCGACCGCCTCCCGCCCCGAGAGCCGCGAGTGGTGCCTCGAGATGGGCGCCCATCAGGTCGTAAACCACCACAAGTTGCAGGAGGAGCTGACCGCCCTTGGCATCACTCAGGTCGATGCCATCTTCTGCACCAACGCCACCGCCGAGCACTGGGCCACCATGGCCGGGCTGATCCGCCCGTTCGGCCATATCTGCACCATCGCCGAATCGAGCGAGCCGTGGGATCTCTCCCTGCTCAAGAGCAAGAGCGTCACCTTCAGCCAGGAGTTCATGTTCACCCGCTCCCTGTTCCAGACGCCGGACATGATCGAGCAGCACCGCCTGCTCGGCCGGGTGGCGGCACTGGTCGATGAAGGGGTATTGCAGACCACCCTGACCAGAACCATCCCGTCACTGACCCCGGTCACGCTGGCTCAGGCCCATGCCGAGGTGGAAGCGGGCCGTATGGTTGGCAAGCTGGTGATCGACATGAGCGGCTTTGCCAACTAAGCCCTCCAACGCACCATGATGGGATAAGTTCACCAAGGAGATGCCCCAAACGGGCACAATCAGCGGCACTCATGACAGCCTGTGGCAGACCAACGCCCGACAATCAGCCAAAAAAGAGGCCATTTCGCGAGAAATGGCCTGAATACCTGAACATTGGGGTAACAATCACACACATATCCTTATGCAGGACATATTAGTCTGTGCATCTGGCGTGCCAACAGCAGCATGAATGCGCCAAAACGGCGTCAGCCCGTCCTTGAGCAAGGTGCCGACCTTGCTCTTTTTTTATCTGGCAGACTTTTTACCAGGCAAACAAGTGCAGATAAAAAAATGCCACCCGAGGGTGGCAGTGAAAGATGACGGAACTTGAGCAAAGCGTTCAGCGAAAACCGGTCGTCTTCGCCTGCATAGAGCAATACAGGAACCGTGCCAATCCGGCAAAAGCCCCCGAATCCCTCCACGTCATGGGCAAACCACGACAGCACTGCCCCATGATGGTAGAATCTCGCGGTTTCACATTTATGAAGAGTCGACGCCATGCCCTGGATACAAATTCGAATCAACGCCACTGCCAAGACCGCAGACAAGGTGAGCAACATGCTGCTGGGGCGTGGAGCCCAGGCGGTGACCTTTATGGATGCCAAGGATGTGCCCGTCTACGAACCCATGCCCGGTGAAACCCCGCTCTGGGGCGAGACCGAAGTGATGGGTCTGTTCGATGCCGAAACCGATCCGGCCCCCACCATCGCCTTCTTCCAGCAGATCTTCGGCGAAAATGTCGGCTACAAGGTCGAGCAGCTGGAGGACAAGGACTGGGTGCGCGAGTGGATGGATCACTTCCATCCCATGCAGTTTGGCGAGCGCCTCTGGATCTGCCCGAGCTGGCGCGATGTGCCGAACCCCGATGCGGTCAACGTCATGCTGGATCCGGGTCTGGCCTTCGGTACCGGTACCCACCCCACCACCGCGCTTTGCCTGCAGTGGCTGGACGGACTGGATCTGACCGGTAAAACCGTGGTCGATTTTGGCTGTGGCTCCGGCATTCTCGGCATCGCCGCCCTGAAACTGGGTGCCGCCCGCGTCATCGGCATCGACATCGACCCGCAGGCCATTCAGGCCAGCCGCGACAACGCCGCGCGCAACGGCGTTGCCGACCAGATTGAGCTCTATCTGCCAGCCGACCAGCCGCAAGATGTCGAAGCGGACGTGGTGGTTGCCAACATCCTGGCCGGCCCGCTGCGCGAACTGGCACCGCTGATCGCCGGCCACGGTAAAGCGGGCAGCCTGATGGCCCTCTCCGGCGTGCTGGAGAGCCAGGCCCCGGAGCTGGAAACCATCTACGGCCAGTGGTTCGAGATGGACCCGACCGCCGTCAAGGAGGAGTGGTGCCGCCTCTCCGGCCGCAAGCACGGCTAAGCGCGGGCAACATAGACGCCAACCTCATGCCATCAGGGCTCCCATTCGGGGGCCCTGATTGTTTTGGCCTGTCAGGCTCTTCCCGGTCCGTGGACATGGGCTTGATCGCCCTCCCTTCTGATTGTGTTCGTTTGAAAACAACAGACACCTTTTATTCCGGTAAGATAGCGGTCCGAGCCAACGCAACCGAGAAGGATTTCTTATGCGGATTGCCATTCTGGATGACTATCAGGATCAGGTGCGCCACCTCCCCTGCTTTGCCCTGCTGGCGGGTCATGACGTCACCATCCTCAACCAGAGCGAACCCGATACAACGCGCCTTGCCGCACTGCTGGAAGGAATGGAAGCACTGGTGCTGATCCGCGAGCGTACCCGCATCGACGAACAGCTGCTGATACAGCTTCCCACCCTTAAACTCATCAGCCAGACCGGCAAAGTCAGCCAACATATCGACCCGGTACTGTGCCAGCAGTACGGCGTTGCCGTGGCAGAAGGGATCGGCAGCCCTATTGCTCCCGCCGAGCTCTGCTGGGCGCTCATCATGGCAGCCTCCCGCCATATACCTGCTTACAGCCAGGCGTTAAGCCAAGGCCAATGGCAGCAATCTGGTGACCTAGGTTTGGGACGCACGCTGCATGGGTTGACGCTCGGCATCTGGGGCTACGGCAAGATAGGCCAGCGGATCGCCCGCTATGGCAAGGCATTTGGCATGTCGTTACTGATATGGGGCAGTGAGGCTTCGCGCAGGCAGGCCGAGCTGGATGGCTATGCCTGCGCCTCCAGCAAGGAGGCGCTTTTCAGTCAAGCCGATATCCTCACGCTGCATCTGCGCCTGAGCGAGGCAACCCGCGGCGCTGTTACACGCGCAGACCTGGCCCGCATGAAAGTTGACTCTCTGCTGGTCAATACCAGCCGTGCCGAACTTATCGAGCCGGGCGCCCTCTATGCAGAGCTCAGTAACCATCCTGAGAAACGGGCCGCGCTCGATGTATTTGACATCGAGCCGGCGACACAGGAAAGCGAGCCCCTGCTGCGTCTGCCCAACGTATTGGCGACGCCTCATCTCGGCTATGTGGAGCAAAACAGCTACGAACTCTACTTTCGCGTGGCGTTCGAGAATGTGCTGGCCTTTGCCGAAGGCAGACCTGCCAACCTGGTTCTGCCCATATCGGGTGGATGATCACGTTACTTCTGCCGTATTGGCGCCAATATCCAAATCCCTGGCAGATAAAGGAAAGCAACCTTCATGATCGAATACCAGAAGATGATCAGCAGCCAACCGTACAACTGCATGGCACCCGAGTTGGCCCAGTTGCGCCGGGAGGCGGCACGGCGCTATCGCCGTTTCAATCAGGCGGAAGAGGAGACAGAGCAGCGGGCACTACTGGCGGAGCTGATTGGCGAACTGGCAGAGAATGCCTTTATCTGCCCGCCCCTCTACTGCACCTATGGCCGCCACATCCACCTGGGCAAGGACTCCTACATCAATATGGGGGCGACCCTGCTGGACAATGCCCCCATTCGCATCGGCGCCCATGTGATGATTGGGCCAAACGTGCAGATCTATACCGCAGCCCATGCACTGGAGGCCGACGAACGGATTCAGGGCACAGAGACGGCGCTGCCGGTCACCATTGAAGACAAGGTCTGGATTGGGGGCGGCGCCATCTTGCTGCCCGGCGTCACCATAGGGCGGGAGGCGATCGTCGGCGCGGGCGCCGTAGTCACCAAAGATGTACCGGCCGGAGCTCGGGTAGTCGGCAATCCAGCCCGGATCCTGCCAGCCAAAAACAGGGCATAAGGCTGCCAACCGGGCTGCATCTTGATGCCGCCATCAACTCACAACAACCCCGACACCCCATAAAAAATAAAGCCCAATGTCACGAAGACGTTGGGCTGTTAAAAGGTGCTACGGAATTGCGACTCTCATCGCAGAAAAATTAGAAGGAGTACCCTTCTAAACTGGCAGTGAGATATTAGCGAATGCGCAAACGTTTTACATAGTGAAATACAACAGGATTGCGAGGTACATCGCACTATTTAAATAATTACCTGCTATGGTGCGCGAAGCCTCTTTGACCCATTTATTTTCCCCAATCACTCTGGTTACTATTCACGGTTAAACAGAAAAGCCCCGATATCTCGAGGCTTTGCTTCTCTTAACCGCAACGTGGCCGAAAAATCAGAAACGGCGGACAAACTCATCGAGCGGCAGCTCGCGCAGTTTGCGTGCTTCCAGCATGGGGGTGCCGAGATAGAGGAAACCCACCAGCTGATCCTCTGCCGCCAGTCCCAGTCCCTTGTTGATCTGCTCATCAAAGATAAACCAGCCGGAGCGCCAGATGCCGTTGAAGCCCTGCGCCTGCGCCGCCATCTGCATCGCCATCAGGGCGCAACCTGCGGAGAGCTCCTGCTCCAGTTTCGGCACCTTGGGGTGATCCTGATAACGGGTTGCCACGGCGATGACCAAGGGTGCCCGCAGCGGCGCTTCGTTGCACTTCTTGATGCTCTCTTCATCTTCGCCACGGGCACGGGCGGCGTCCGCCAACAGCTTGCCCAGCCGCTCGCGCCCCTCTCCTTCAAACAGAATGAACTGCCAAGGGGTCAGGGTGCCGTGATCCGGCGCGCGCAAGCCCGCCTTGAGGATATTGTCGAGCACCTCACCGCTCGGGGCGGGATCGGCGAGACGGCCACAGGAGTGGCGATTGAGCAACAGGGTGAGGGCATCCATGGGCAATTCCTTCTCTAGGGCAATGATGGCGCTACCTTAGCACAGCACCGAATGAAGAAAACCCCTGAGGCTCAGGGGTTTATCGCACTATAAAGGACAAGAGGGCACAGTTTGCTAGATGATCGCAGCCAGCTCGGCCCCTTGCCGGATGGCGCGCTTGGCATCCAGCTCGGCAGCCACGTCGGCTCCGCCGATGATATGCACCGGCTTGCCTGCCGCCTGCAACCCGGCCTGCAGTTCTTTAAGGGGCTCCTGCCCGGCGCAGACGATAACCTGATCCACCGGCAGACACTGCTTGGTCTCGCCCACCTGAATGTGCAAGCCCTCGTCATCGATCCCCAGATATTGCACCCCGGAGAGCATCTGCACCTTGCGGTTCTTGAGCACGGTACGGTGGATCCAGCCGGTGGTCTTGCCAAGGCCGTCGCCCACCTTGCTCTCCTTGCGCTGGAGCAGCCAGATCTGGCGCTCGGGCGCATCGACTTCAGGGGTGGTGAGGCCACCGCGCTCGCCGAGATGCTTGTCGATGCCCCACTCCTTGAGCCAGTGATCACGGTGCCCATCGGCATCCATCTCCACCTTCTTCTCTACCAGATACTCAGCCACATCGAAACCGATGCCGCCGGCACCGATCACCGCCACCTTCTGGCCGACCGGCTTGTGATCCCGCAATACATCGAGGTAGTTCAATACCTTGGGATGCTCGATCCCCGGGATATTGGGGGTGCGCGGACGGATACCGGTAGCGAGGATCACCTCGTCAAAACCGCCGCCGAGCAGGCTCTCGGCACTCTGGCGCTGGCCGAGATAGAGCTCGACGCCGCACTTCTCCAGCCGTTTGGCGAAATAGCGCAGGGTTTCGTGAAACTCCTCCTTGCCCGGGATCTGCTTGGCGAAGTTGAACTGGCCGCCGATTTCGCTGGCCTGATCGAACAGGCTCACCTGATGACCGCGCTCGGCAGCGTAGCAGGCAAATGCCAGCCCGGCCGGGCCCGCCCCCACCACCGCCAGCTTTTTGGGCTGGGGCACGCGGCCAAAAGTCAGCTCGGTCTCGAAACAGGCGCGAGGATTGACCAGACAGGAGGCTCGCTTCTGCTTGAACACATGGTCAAGGCAGGCTTGATTGCAGGCGATGCAGGTGTTGATCTCGTCCGCACGGTTCTCGGCCGCCTTGATGACAAACTCGGGATCCGCCAGGAAGGGGCGCGCCATGGAGACCATATCCGCCTCGCCACCCGCCAGAATGCGTTCGGCCACCTCGGGGGTGTTGATACGGTTGGTGGTAATGAGGGGCACCTTGAGGTGTTTTTTCAGCTCGGCGGTCACCCAGCTGAAGGCGCCGCGCGGCACACTGGTGGCGATGGTGGGAATGCGCGCCTCGTGCCAACCGATGCCAGTGTTGATCAGGGTCACCCCCACCGCTTCCAGCGCTTTGCCAAGGGCAATCACCTCTTCCAGGGTCGAACCCTGTTCCACCAGATCCAGCATGGAGAGGCGGAAGATAATGATGAAGTCGGTGCCGACCCGCTCGCGGATGGCGCGGACAATCTCCACCGGGAAGCGCATCCGGTTTTCACTGCTGCCGCCCCAACCATCGGTGCGCTTGTTGGTGCGCTCGCAAATGAACTGGTTGATGAGATAACCTTCCGAGCCCATCACCTCGACGCCGTCATAACCGGCCGCCTTGGCCAGCGCTGCTGTAGCCGCGAAGTCGCGAATAGTGCCGCGGATCTGCCGCTCGCTCATGGCGCGTGGTTTGAACGGAGAGATGGGGGCCTTGAGGGCGCTCGGCGCCAGACTGAACGGATGATAGGCGTAACGACCGGCATGGAGGATCTGCAGCGCTATCTTGCCCCCCTCCTGATGCACGGCGCTGGTCACCTTCTTGTGCTTGCTCACCTGCCAGGGGAAGCTCAGCTGGGAGCCGTGAGGTACCAGCCGACCGCGCAGATTGGGGGCAATGCCGCCGGTGACGATAAGACCGACGCCACCACGGGCACGCTCGGCGTAAAAGGCGGCCAGCTTGTCAAAACCGCCCTTCTCCTCTTCGAGGCCGGTGTGCATGGAGCCCATCAACACACGGTTGCGCAGCTGGGTAAAACCAAGGTCGAGCGGGGTCAGCAGGGTCGGATAGCGGCTCACGATGCCTCCAGTTAATTTTTTGTTATCAAACTGAGGCTAGAGTAAAGAATCGAAAATTCTTTTTCAAACAAATGTTTGGACAATTTTTCAGCGAACAGCCGTGCCCTGAACGAAGATAGGCGGGATCCGCCAGTCGGAAATGGCAATTTCGCCCGCAACTGGTTAATAATGGCTCTTCTCTACCCATTAACAGGGCGATAACGCGACTATGTCTATTTTCAAAGGTCTGGGTTGGTTGTTCCGCAGCCTGTGGCGCCTGCTCAATTTCACCCGGCTGATGCTGGTCAATCTGCTGTTTCTCATCGTAGTGCTGGTCATCGTCTTCAGCGTCAGCCAGAAAGAGGCCCCCAAGGCGCCCATCGAAGGGGCGCTAACCCTCAATCTCAACGGCGTACTGGTGGAGCAACGCTCCCAGACAGATCCCACCGTACAACTGCTGCGCCAGATGGACAGCAGCGACGAGCAGCCGAGCGAGATCGTCCTCTCCGACCTGCTGTGGGCCATCAAGAGTGCCAAGGATGACGAGCGCATCAAGGCGCTGGTGATCAAGCCGCAAGGGCTGCAGGGAGCCAACTTCACCAAACTGCAGGAGGTGGCGAGTGCCATCGACTCCTTCCGGGAGAGCGGCAAACCGGTGATCGCCATGGCCGACTTCTACACTCAGGGGCAATACCTGCTGGCGGCCCACGCCGATCACGTGCTGCTCAACCAGAGCGGCGCCGTGGTGATCGAGGGGCTTGGTGTCTACCAGACCTACTTCAAGTCGGCGCTGGAGAAGCTCAACATCACCCCGCATGTATTCAAGGTCGGCACCTACAAATCCTTCGTCGAACCCTATACCCGCGACGAGATGTCTCCCGAGAGCAAAGAAGCAAACCAGCGCTGGCTGGATCAGCTGTGGCAATCCTATGTGGCTGACGTAGCCGAGCAGCGGGAGACCGAACCCGATGCGGTCGCGCCGGGCAAGGATCGCTTCCTCGAGCTGCTGCGCAAAGCCGGTGGCAATGCCGCTAACTACGCCCTCGACAACGGGCTGGTGGATCAGCTGGCCACCCGCGACGAGATGACCCAGGCGGTCATTAAAGAGGTGGGTGAAGCGGACGATCACGGCTGGAAAGGGGTCGGCCTGAAAGAGTATCTGGCTGCCATTCCGGAACAATATCCCCAGAGCGGCAAGGATGAGGTGGGTCTGGTGGTCGCAAGCGGCGCCATCATGGATGGCGTCCAGCCTGCCGGTACCATAGGCGGTGATAGCCTCTCCGACCTGCTGGCCGATGCCCGCCGCGATGACAAGGTCAAAGCCGTGGTCCTGCGGGTCGACAGCCCCGGCGGCAGCGCCTTCGCCGCCGAGCAGATCCGCGCCGAGCTGCTGGCCCTGAAACAGGCAGGCAAACCGGTAGTGGTCTCCATGGGCAGCTATGCCGCCTCCGGTGGCTACTGGATCTCCGCCGATGCGGACAAAATCTTCGCCTCCCCCACCACCCTCACCGGCTCCATCGGGGTGTTCGGCATGTTCGCCACCATCGACAAGGCGTTGGCCCAGTTCGGCGTGCATACCGACGGGGTTGGCACCACAGATTACGTCGGCGTCGGCCCGACCCGCGCCCTGCCGGATCACGTCGGTCAGGCCATCCAGCTGAGCGTGGAAGATACCTACCAGCGCTTCATAGGTCTGGTGAGCAAGGGCCGCGGTCTGAGCCCGGAAGAGGCCGAGAAAGCGGCCGAAGGCCGAGTCTGGACCGGCGAAGATGCCAAGGCCCTGGGTCTGGTGGACGAGTTCGGCAATCTGGATGACGCCATCAAGGCCGCCGCCGAGCTGGCCAACCTCAAAGAGTGGCAGGTGACCCCCATCGAGCAGGAGGAGTCCACCAAGGACAAGTTCCTGCGCCAGCTGTTTGACAGCAGTGCCCAAGTGCTGGCCCCCCAGTTGCAAAGCTGGCTGCCGGCTGGATTTGGCAAGGCATTGGTGGAAGTGAACCGCAGTCTCAACCCGCTCACCCGCTTCAACGATCCGCAAGGCACCTACGCCTTCTGCCCGGTCTGCGTGCAGTGAGCAAGCGGTGACTCTCCCCATAAAAAACGGCGACCATCTGGTCGCCGTTTTCTTTATTTAGCCAGTGCGCGCGGCACCGCCAACTTGCTCAATCAGGGATTGAGGCGGGTCGGCATACCGGTACGCTGTTCCAGCACCTGCTTGACCACGTTGGAGTCAGACTCGGCGTGAGCAATGAAGCGGGTGATGGCCGGTGTCATCGGGAGCGGCACGGAGGCGGTGGAGTTGAACTCCTCCTCGGTGCGCGACAGCGGCTCGTGTACTTCCATGTAGCGACCGCCATCCGGCTCGACCGTGGTCTTGACCGGCTGGTTGACGAACTGGACGCGGGTGCCGACCGGCACGTTGTCGAACAGATACTTGATGTCGTCAGCGCGCAGACGCACGCAGCCGCTGCTCACCCGCAGACCGATACCGAAGGTGGCGTTAGTGCCGTGGATGGCATAGAGGTTGCCGATGTAAAGGGCGTGCAGACCCATGGGGTTATCCGGACCGGCTGGCCAGACTGCCGGCAGGGTCTTGCCCTGGGCGGCATAGCGACGACGGATGTTCTCGGTCGGGGTCCAGGTCGGGTTGGCGCGCTTGCGCTCTACCTTGGTGATCCAGTTCTCCGGGGTGTTTACCCCCAGCTGACCGATGCCGATGGGCAGCACTTCCACCACGTTCTTCCCTTTCGGGTAGTAGTAGAGACGCATCTCGGCAACGTTGATGACGATCCCTTCGCGGGGCGCGTTGGGCAGGATCAGCTGGTGTGGGATGATCAGGGTGCTACCCGCCTTCGGCAGATAGGGATCAACGCCCGGGTTGGCTTCCATGATGTTGGTCAGACCCAGCTGGAAGTCAGCTGCGATCTGCTCCAGCGGACGGTTGTCCGCAGGCACCACGTATTCCTGGTTTTCACCGATCAGGCGGCTGTTGGCCGCAGGCAGACGGTACTCGACGGCGGCAGCCTGCTGGCTGACCAGCGCAAATGTGCATAAAAGGGCCGAAGCGGCAGTGCGAAGGGGATTCATAAAATTCCTGTGTGGTTTCCTGTACCAAATGGGCCGGGGGCCGTCTCATCCTCGGTCTGCCGGTGGCGGGTCAACCTGCCCCACGACGCCAATAACCGAGCGCGCATTCTTTCCTGAGTCGGCCAAAATTTCAACTTCCATATGTTGCTTTTCTTGTTAAAAGTAGCCGTTTTCGGTGTGACGCTTATCAACAGGGCAAAAGCCACACTGGCAAGTCGCAGCAAAGAGAAAGATGAATGGCTCGGCCCGCCTGGCTGCGAGCCACCCGAGCACCCGTCCACCACAGCGCTGCACTACCTTGTGTCACGGTTGCAGCAGTGGTTAAAACGTTTGTCACATCGGGAGAGATAGACCAATGTCGAGGGAGGCTCTTTATTGGCATGAAGAGGGATAAAACAGCGCATCGGCCACCCGCCGGTGCTGGCTGCCACCATAAAAAAACCGCTCCGAAGAGCGGTTAATGGAGCCACCAGGCAACCATAAAAGGGACTACAGGTAGTTGTCATTGGAATTACTGGACGGCTGCCTCCCCTGCACCGCTCTGCTCTTTGAGGAAGCTGATCCAGGGGGATGCCCGACCGCTGACGTTGCCATTCTGAGCCGCCTGGGTGAAGGCGTTGAGGGCCTCCTTCGGCTTTTGTTGCTCAAAATAGGCGACCCCGGTCAGGAACTTGAGATCAGCACGCTGTTCACCATTGGCATTGGCTGCCGGTTTGGCGGCCAGCGCCACCAGATCCTGATAGCGCTTGCTCTGGATCATCATGCGCGCCATTTTCAGCTGCAATTCGGCGCTCGGGGCCAGCTGGTAGGACTTGGCCAGGGTGTCGATGGCCGGATCCAGCTCCTTGGCCTGATGCCAGTAGTTGGCCAAGGTCTTGTAGTTGCTGGCGCTCTGCTCAATCACCCCGTCCTTCATCCCCTTCTCCATCACCCGGGCGGCGCGATGGGGAATACCGGTGAAGGCGAGGTAGTTGGCGAGGCGCTGCAGTTCGGCGGCCTCGGTCAACATGCCGAGGTTATAGGCTGACTCCAGCGCCGCCAGCGCCTTGGCATCGTTGCCTGCCTGCATATGCATGGCCGACAGCTGGGTCCAGTACTTCTTCTTCTCCGGGAAGATGTTGACCAGAGAGGTCAGCACCTCGGTCGCCGGTTTGTACTGTTTCAGCTCGTAGTGAGCGCCCATCTTCAGCAGATACCAGGACTCCGGCGCTTTACCTGCAGACAGCTTGATCGCCTGATCCACCGCCGGGATCGCGTCACGGTACTGCTTGAGCTGCACGTGGGCGTTAGCCAGCGTGATATAGGCATGGGAGTTGGGCTTGTCATCCTTGCCCTGGTTGGCAAACCACTCCTTCATGGTCTTGATCGACCCCTGATAATTGCCCTCCGCCATATAGAGCTGGGCCAGGTTGTAGCGTACCTGCTGGGCCACCGGTGGCGGCAGGCCGCCTGTCGCGATGGCATCGGCAAAGTACTTGGTTGCCTGACCGTATTTCTCCTGCTGTGCGGCCACGAAACCGAGAGTCTGCAATATGACCCCCTTGTCGTAGACTCGCTCGCCCGCGCCGGAGAGCGCATCTTGCAGCTTGGCATTGGCCTCACCGTATTTCTTCTCGGTGATCAGCTCCTGCGCCTTGTTGACCGCACGATAGGCCCGATCCGACAGGGCCGGCTGCTCGGCGGCCCAACTGGCGGTGCTGAGCAGCACCGCCATGGCGACCGGGGCGAGGATCATCTTGTGTAACTTGTTCATCGCCACCTTCCTTAGTTGACCGCAAACTCGATCTCTTGCTGCATACGGCTCGCCTGCGGCTTGCCATCCACCATGGCCGGTTTGAACGTCCACTTGGCGATGGTTTTGCGCGCCTCTTTGCCGAGGTCATAGCTGCGCGGCTCTTCCTTGACGATCCGCACGTTGCTGACGGTGCCGCGCTCGGTGACGGTGAACTCCACCAGCACCTTGCCGGAGGCCAGCCCCGCCAGTGCCGCCTTGCGGGGCATCATGGGCTCGAAGGTTGCCAGCGGAATGGCGCCGTTGTTGCCACCGACGCCACCACCACCGCCGCCGGTGCTGTAGGCACCCAGCGCGTTGCCACCACCGATGTTGACCGGGATGTCGAGCTTGGGCATGTCCATCGGCGCGCTCTCCATCTTCGGCCTATCCGTGCTGGCCACCTCCATCTCGGGAGGCGGTGGCGGACGCTTGGGCGGCGGCGGTTTGGGCAGCTCCCGCTGTTTCTCTTGCAGGGTCTCCTGGGGCTTGAGGCGAATGAAATCGGTCATGGTGACGTCATCCTTCTCCACCAGCTCCCGGTGATCCGGTGTGATCAGCTTGTTCATTCCCAGAAACAGAAAGAACACCACCACACAGGAGACCGCCAACGATATCAGGTATCTCATAGGTCTCTCTCCGGCATCAGCTGCTCTTGTCTGCCGCGATGGAGATGTTCTGGACACCGGCCATGCGGATCTGATCCATGACCTGCACCACCAGACCGGAACGGGATTCGTTATCGGCCTGGATCACCACGGCGCTCTCCGGGTTTTCGGCCCGCAGCCGCTCGATGTTGGCGCGTACCGCCCCCACCTCGACCACCCGCTTGTCGACCCAGACCTGACCGTTTTCGCGCACCGCGACCATGATATTGCCCTTCTTCACCGTCTCGGCCGTGCTGGCACTGGGACGGTTGATCTCGACACCGGACTCCTTGACGAAGGAGGTGGTGACGATGAAGAAGATCAGCATGATGAACACTATGTCCAGCATGGGGGTCAAATCGATAGCCGCCTCGTCAGCACCGCTGTCGCTGTAACGTTTTCTCATAGCAGAAACTCCTTGCTTGTTCTGTGCCCCCGGCAGGCCATGCCTCGCCGGGGGTATGCATCCTGCATCAACCGTGTTTCAGGTTGTCTTCCAGCTTTTGCACCGCCAGTTTGGCCTTGTGATCGAGCTGGTTGACAAAAAACAGGCCGGAAAGGGCGGCGATCATGCCCGCCATGGTCGGTACCGTTGCCTTGGAGATCCCCGATGCCATCGCCCGCGGCGAACCGGTGCCGGTGATGGCCAAAGTGTCAAACACCTGCACCATCCCCACCACGGTCCCGAGCAGCCCCATCAACGGGCAGAGAGCGATCAGCACCTTGATGACCGGCATCCCCTTGTCCACCGCCATGGCAACCCGTGAGACCAGCTCGCGGCGGATCTGCTTGGCAGACCAGGAGAGATGATCGGTACGGGCCAGCCAGGTCGCCTTGGTCTGCTTCACCTGCTTGGGGTAGACCGCCATGAAGTAGAACCAGCGCTCCAGCAACAGGGCCCACATCATCAGGGTCAGGAAGAACAGGGCGACCAATACATCGCCCCCCAATCCCAAAAACCGGCGGACCGACTCGACTTCTTCAATCAACCAGAACCACATGGGTGACTCCTTACGCTGCGGCTTTGGAGGCGTGCAGACGTTCCTGATAACGGGCAACGAAACCGGCGCTCTGCTCTTCCAGCACCTGGATCAGACGACGGCTCTGGGTCTGCACAATGGTGTAGAGGAACAGCATGGGCACCGCGACGACCAGACCCTGCATGGTGGTCACCAGCGCCTCGGAGATACCGCCCGCCATCAGCTTGGGATCGCCGGTACCGAACAATGTGATGGCCTGGAAGGTGGCGATCATCCCCACTACGGTGCCAAGCAGCCCCAGCAGCGGCGCGACGGAAGCGATCAGCTTGATGATGCTGATACCCTTCTCGAACTTGGGCACGTTGCGCAGGATAATCTCGTCGAGCTTGGACTCCAGATCCTCGATGTTGTCACCGCGATGGCTCTGGTAGGCCCCCAGCATGTCACCAATGGGGTTGCCCTTGATGATCTGATCGGATTTCAGCTGCTTGCGCATGGACGAGCCGATCAGCGACAGGCGGATACCGCAGAAGATGGCCAGCAGGGTACCGAGCACACCGAGCACCATGATGACGTAACCCACTTCACCACCCTGATCGATCCGCTCCTTGAGAGTCGGTGACTGCACCAGCAGAGAGAGGATCACGCCGCGAGACGGGTCGATAAAGATGGGTTTGACCCCGTCACCGCCCTGTTCAAACTCGGCGATCGGTTCCAGCACCCCCTTGTCAGGTTGACGGGAAAGCTGCTCGAACTTGCCGGTCTCCGGCACGAAGGTGAGGTACTTGCCTTCGGAGACAGTGTTGAACTCACCGATCTGGGTGACGGTCTTCTCGGCCTGGTTGCCTTCGCCATAGACCACAGTCGCCGGGATCTGGCTCACCTTGCCACCGTCCACCATGCGGCTGAGGGTGGTGGTCCAGAACGCTTCCAGATCGTCGCTGGAGGGGAGCTCTTTACTCTCGGCCAGACGGGTCAGCAGCGCGGTCTGTTCCGGATGCTCGACCCGACGGGCGGAGGCGTTGAAGATACCCTTGAACTCACCGGCGAACTGACGCAGTACGCCGAACATCTCGCCCATGTTGCCGGAACGCTGGCGCAGGGTTTCAGTCAGCTCGGTCAGCTGCTTGTCATTGGCATCGAAGGTCGCCTTGAGCTGCTCGCCCTTGGCGGTTTCGGCAGCCAGCTCGGCCTTGGCCTTGGCCAGCAGCGCCCCCTGCTCGTTCTTGTCAGCCAGGAAGCGGGCTTCCCGCTCCTTGTTGAGTTGGGATTCGCTCAGGCTGGAGGCCTTGACCTGATTCAGCAGCGCATTGAGATCCACCGGTTTTTCGGCGGCGGTCACCGGCAGGGTGACCAGGGTTGCTCCCGCAATCAGGGAGGCAATCGCAAGTTTGATTCCTTTCATGATGCTTTCTCCGCAGTTTGAACCGGCAGCTTGATCAGAGCGGGAGGCGCCTGCTTCTTGGCGATGCGAAGGCCCTGTTCAACCGCACTGCGATACTCCTGGGGCAACTCTTCCCACTGGCGGGTCTGCTTGTTCCACATCCCGGTTTCATTGCCATCCGGGGATTGATAAAGCAGCGCGATGCGGCCAACCCGCAGGAACTCGTAGGTCTTCTCGCTGCCATCCTTGTCCAGGCTCGCCTTGTAGGATTCGATGGTGCGGCTGAAGCCCTCCTCGATCTGGTAGGCCTCCAGGATCTTGCGGTACTTCTCGGAGATGGTGACATCGGCCCGGTTCATCAGGTCGGTCAGGGCTGCTACGCGGTCCTCGCGCTCGACCTTCTGGAACGGCAGATCCAGCGCCACAAACTGCTCGAGGGAGTCGATCATCTTGAGCATCAAGGGCACCACTTCGGTGCTGGTCTGATCAATCTGGGCGATCTGCTTTTGCATCGACGCCAGCTCGGCGCTCTGGGACTCGACCATCTTGCTCACCTGCTCGTTGTAGGTGCGCAGACTGTCGACCTGACGCAGGGCAGCCTTGTACTGGGCCAGTGCGGATTCGGCAGATTCGGCATAGCTGTCGATTTTCTGCTGGGAAACTTTGGATGCGTTGTCGGTGGCGGCTTGAGCGTCCACGGCCTGACCGGCAGTGGCTGCACTCAGATTGAAGCTGGTCAACAAGGCGGCCGAAACCAGGCTGCCAAGGAGCGCTTTCTTCATTGTAATGGTCCTTGTCTTCATAGGATTACCCTATCTCCGTAACTTCCTTGGACGTTGGGCACAGCCGGCCCGACCGGGCCGGCTGAGGTTGTATATCAACAGGGTTGATTAGAACTTCTGGGTGTAGTCGATGTAGTAGACGCGACCGTCGATGCCGTAGAGGTATTCATCGTAAGTGAAACCATCGTTGGACAGGGAAGGCCCGCGGTTGAACATGTTCTTCACACCGGTCTGGATCTTGGCATTCCAGCTGGTATCGACCGCCACGTTCAGGTTCCAGATGGTGTTGGAAGCGATATGGCCCTCTTCCTTGTCATCCACATAGTCCTGACTCTGGGAATCGATATAGTTGGTGCTCAGGTAGGTATCCAGATTCCACAGCTGCGGGAAGTTGGCACCGATCCCGGAGTTGAAGCGGAAGTCGGGTTTGCCATTCCAGCCCTTCTTGTCGACCATTGGGCCACCAGCAAACAGACCTTCCTCATATTTCAGGATGTAGCTGCTGCCAAAGTCGTAACGCAGGGTGAAAGAGTTGAAGTCGTACTTGTAGTCCGCCTTGAAGTCGATACCACTGGTCTTGAGCTGCCCCAGGTTGACCATGCCGGCATAGACCTTCTCGACATCGCCGTTGGCATCACGGATGACGTTCGGGTTGCTGCCGGTATTGAGCTCCTGATAGAACTGGGTCTGGGTGGTAGCCAGCTGGATCACGTCATCAATCTTGATGTAGTAGTAATCGAGCGACAGGTTCAGGTTGTCCAGCGGGTTGTAAGCAGCACCGATGGTAAAGGTGTCAGCCGTCTCTTCCTTCAGGTTCTTGTTGGATTGACGTGTTGTCTCGTACTGCGCTTCGGAACAGTTGGCAATGCCATTGGCCTGGCAGTAGACATAGTCCTTGGCAAAGTCCGCTGACTGGGCATCCGCCGCATAGAGATCGTTCAGACCCGGCGCGCGGAAAGACTGGGACCAGGAGGTACGGAACATCAGCTGGTCGAGCGGTTGATAACGCAGACTCGCTTTGGGCGAGAAGGCGCTGCCAAAGTCGCTGTACTTGTCGTAACGACCCGCCAGGTTAAGCTCGATCTGCTCGGTGATGGGGATCAGGCTCTCGATATAGGTGGCAAACACATCGCGCACACCGCCACCAGAGTTACCGGATGAGCCCAGTACGTTGCCTGCTTCGGACTGGCTGTCATAGGTATCGGAGTAAACCCAATCGTTATACTCGGCCCCCAGATACCAGCTGACCGGGCCAGCGGGCAGTTCACCCATCTCCCAACCCACGCCACCGTACCACTGGAAGAAGTCCATCTTGGAGTTGCGGCTGGTGGTATAGGAGAGATCCTTGGTAGCCGCATCAGAGAAGCTGCCATTAACGAACTTGCCGGTATTGACCTGAGTTTCCACAGCGGGGGCCAGCACATACCCATTACCAGTACTCTGGTTATCTGTTTTGGAATACATGTAACCGGCATTCCATTCCAGATCGCCTACCGCTTCGGTCGGCACCACCCCTTCAAAACCCAAGTTCAGGGTACCGGTCAAGTCAGTCACATCGTTGTCACGGGGACCGACGTTGTTAAAGCGGTAGTAAACGGTCGCGGCCTTGGCGGTGCTGAAGTTGTTGGCAGACAGAACTGCTGCGCTTTCAGGGGTGGAACCATCCACGGTAAAGGCACCGGCAGCTGGCGCGAAGCGGCCAAAACTGGTGACGCGGGAACCAATCATCTGTGGCACGAAATCCACATTGTCGTTGATATGGTAGCGCCCGTTGAGATAGACGGTATCGCGGGTACGAGAGGCAGTCTTGGCAGCGACCTGGGCAAAGTCGAAGCGGCAAGCCGTGCCCTTGGTGACGAAACCGGTGCCGGTACCTTCACAGTCAACTCCCTTCAGGGTACGGGTAACCGTCTTGCCGGTAGTGGCATCCACTCCCTTGATATTGCGGCCATAGAGACTCGGAGCAGTTGCCCCCTCTTTCGCCAGATAGTCGCGATCCTTGTAATAGATCTCGTCTTTCACATCGTGCTCGTAGACCATCATCAGGGAGCCTTTCTCACCCGAGATGCCGCTAACGATGGAACCACTCTGCTCGTCACCACCCTCTTCGGTCGGTGAACCGACGCGCCCCTGGAATGACAAACCTTCAAAACCCTCTTTGAGGATCACGTTGATAACGCCGCCGATGGCATCAGAGCCATAGAGTGCGGAGCCACCATCCAGGTTCACTTCCACCCGCTCAACCGCCGCCATGGGGATGGTATTGAGGTTGATGGCAGTGCCACCCATAGAGGGAGAACCAGCGATACGCTTGCCATTAAGTAGCACCAGCGTGCGATCTTCACCAAGGCCACGCAGCCCTACTGTGGCTTGTGACTGGGCAGAACTACCGGAGGATGGGGAGAAACCACCAAAGGAGTTGTAGGAGGCCTGTTTCAGATAATCCGCCACAGTCTGCTGACCAGACTGTTCAATTTGAGCCTTGCTGACAGAGACAACCGGAGTCGCCCCCTCAACATCAACACGGGAGATACGGGAGCCAGTGACTTTGATTTTCTGCAGTTTTTCGACGTTCTGCCCTTCTTCGGCAGATACGGATGGGGCCGCTGCAAGGCTCGCCAAGGCGAACGCAATCGCAGCAGAGATTCTGCTCTTCCTAAGCATCGCTTATATCCTTCCTGGTTGTTTATTGTTTGCTTCCTGATACCGCCCTCTTTGGAGCGATGTGTAAGGCTTATCAATCTTTGACTAGCGACGTCAATGGAGCAGGGGTGTGGCGAGGTCAGGCGTAGAATAAGCGGAGTGTATTAATTTTGACCGGAATAATTAGTGAATAATTCTGCCAAAAACAACCCGCGCAATGTAAAAACATTGTTAAATGGCATAAATGGCGCTGAATTAAAATTTGATGAACTTATTAGTTAACGTGCTGTCCGTTTATATCTTATTTTGATTTATCGGCCTTAATAAGAATAAAACACTAACTTCATGAGGGTTGAACCTGACCGCTCCCATGGGGATAACAGTTAAAGTCGTTGAGATGATATCGTTTTCCTTCAATTTCACCACCCAAACAAAAGCACTATAAATCAACAACTTAAAATCACTAAAAACTCAAACAAACAGCTGTTTATGTTTTTTAAAATAATGTTGAGCAGTAGCGTTTTGTTTTGATTTTCACTTTTCAGATAAAAAACGTCATTTTTCGGTGCTTTTGGTCTCAGCGGGTCATTTGTCCCAGTTTTCCATTTCCTTGTACTTGATTTTTGTTGCAGAGCTTTTACAGTGGCCAAGCGGATTGTCTGCTGTTTGGCAACCAATCCAGCGCGTAATGCCAGGAAGGACAGGCCCGTCACCGGATTTGACTGGCCGCAAAAAAGAACAACAAGGACGAGGTTCCACCATGCTGTCGTATTTCCTACGCCGGATGCTTTTGATCATCCCGACGTTTCTCGGTATCACCCTGCTCGTCTTCACCATCACCCGTTTCGTGCCGGGCGGTCCGGTCGAACGCATGCTGCTGCAAGCCCAGGTTTCCCAGAATGAATCTGGCCGCTCCAGTGGCAGCAAGGGGGCGCAGGCCCTCTCCGATGAACAGATCGAGGAGCTCAAGGCCTTCTATGGGCTCGACAAGCCGATGCTGGTCGCCTACTGGGAGTGGCTGCAGAAGCTGGCGGTGCTGGATCTGGGCGAATCGACCCGCTACTACGAGCCGGTGTGGGATCTCATCAAGGATCGGCTCCCGGTCACCGCCTTCTTCGGGCTGGCGACCTTTCTGCTGAGCTATGCGGTCTCCATTCCGCTGGGGGTGGCGAAGGCGCTCAGGCACAACAGCCGCTTCGATTCGTTGAGCTCCATGCTCATCTACATGGCCTATGCCCTGCCCGCCTACGTGGTGGGGATCTTCCTCATCACCGTCTTCGCCTTCCATCTGGAGTGGCTGCCGATGGGCGGTTTTCCGGGGGATGATTTTGAGTACATGGAGAGCAGCTGGGATCAGATCCGCACCGTCTTTGCCCACGCCCTGCTGCCGCTTATCGCCTACGCCATCGGCGATTTCGCCATCCTCACCATGACCATGAAAAACAGCCTGATGGAGAACCTGTCGGCCGATTATGTGCGTACCGCCGTGGCCAAGGGACTGCCGTTTCGCAAGGCGGTCACCGACCATGCCATGCGCAACAGCCTGATCCCCATCGCCAGCCACCTGGGGTCTGTGCTCACCGTTTTCTTTGGCGGCTCCTTCCTCATCGAGACCATCTTCAACATCGACGGCATCGGCCTGCTCGGTTACGAGGCGATCGTCGAGCGGGATTACCCCACCGTCATGGGCATTCTGGCCATCACCTCCATGCTGATGCTGATAGGCAATATCGTCTCCGATATCTGCGTTGCCCTTGTTGATCCCCGCGTGCGGTTTGGAGATTGACCATGAACCAGACCTCTATTGCCATGCCGATGCTGATATCACGCCATATCGTCTCCGATATTTGTGTTGCACCCTCTGTTGACCCCCGCGTGCGGTTTGGAGACTGACCATGAAGCTCAATCCGGTTACCTTGAAAAAACTCAAGCGCTTCAAGTCGATCAAGCGCGGTTACTACTCCTTCATCATCTTCACCACCCTGGTGCTGCTCTCCCTGCTGGCGGAGCTGCTGGTCAACAGCCGGGCACTGATGGTGAGCTATCAGGGCCAGCTGCATTTCCCCACCTATGGCGATGTGATCCCCGGTCAGCAGTTCGGGCTCGATTACGAGTACGAAACCAACTACCGCCAGCTCAAGGCCAAGTTTGCCGCAGAGGGCCAGGGCGACTGGGTACTGCTGCCGCCGGTACCCTGGAACCCCTACGAGCAGGATTTCAAGGAGGATGCCTACCCACCCTACGCCCCCAGCGCGGCCGAGCGCCACTTCCTCGGCACCGACACCAGCGGCCGAGACGTGCTGGCGCGACTGGTTTACGGCTTTCGCATCGCCATCGGCTTTGCCTTTATCGCGCTGGCGGCCAGTTACGCCATCGGGGTAACCATCGGCTGTCTGATGGGCTTTCTCGGCGGCCGCTTCGATCTCATCCTGCAACGCTTTATCGAGATCTGGTCCCAGGTGCCGTTTCTCTACGTCATCATGATCTTGGTGTCGCTGGCCAAGCCCAACTTCGGCCTGTTTGTCGCCATCAACGTGCTGTTCGGCTGGATGGGGATCACCTGGTATATGCGCACCCTCACCTACAAGGAGCGGGCACGGGACTATGTGATGGCAGCACGGGCGCAAGGGGCGACTACCGGGCGGATCATCTTCAACCACATCCTGCCCAACACCCTGATGATGATCGTCACCCTGGCGCCATTCGCCGTGGTGGGCAATATCTCCACCCTGACGGCCCTCGACTATCTGGGCTTCGGGCTGGCACCGCCGACCCCGAGCTGGGGGGAGCTGCTCTCCCAGGGTATCAACAATCTGGATGCCATCTGGATCGTCAGCTCAGTGGTGGCAGCGGTGAGTCTGGTGCTGATCATGGTCTCCTTTATCGGTGAGGCGATCCGCGAGGCGTTTGATCCGCGCAAATTTACCCGTTACCAATAAGCCAGCCGATGCCAGCGCATCGGCAGGCGCCGGGTAACGAACAGTGATTAATGAAGGACGGGCCGCCGCCATCGGCGGTCCCGGGAGCAAGGGATAATCCCGTTATCAATCAAGACCCCCAGTGCAGGGGCCAGACCTGGAAGTCAAACATGAAAAATAAAATCAAATGGATAGGTGCTCTCTTTGTGCTGGTAAACGGATCCTGGGTCTGGGCGGCCAGCCTGCCCGCGGATCTCAAATGGGAGACCAACGACACGGATCCTGTGTTCGCCTCCCCCAAGGCGCTGCCGGGTGGCAACCTCAATATGTTTGTGGAGAGCTTTCCGCTGACGTTCCGCACCGTAGGGCCTGACTCCAACGGTTCGTTCCGCTCCTTTATTCTCGATAACCAGTTGCGACTCATCAGCTTTCACCCCAATACCGGCAACCCCATCCCCTCGCTCGCGACCCACTGGGCCATCGCGCCAGACAGCCAGACCGTCTACTTCAAGCTGGATCCCCGCGCCAAATGGTCGGATGGCAAGCCGGTCAATGCTGACGACTACACCTTCGGCTACGAGATGATGCGCTCCAAACACATCAAGGGGCCCTGGTTCAACAACTACTACACCACTGAAGTGGTAGCGGTAGAGAAGATCGATGATCACACCATTATGGTCAAAGCAGGCAACCGCAAGGCCAAGATGGACCTGCTCAACACCACCGAGCTGTGGCCCCAGCCCAAGCACTACTACAAGCTGACCCCCAACTGGGTGAAGCAGTACAACTGGGCCGTGGTGCCCACCACAGGTCCCTACGTGATCAGCGACGTCAAGAAGGGCAAGTCGGTCACCTTCAGCAAGCAGAAGGATTGGTGGGCAAAAGACGATCGCTATAACCAGCACAGATTCAACATCGACACCATCAAGGTACAGGTGATCCGCGACCACAACATCGCCTTCCGCCACTTCCTGAAAGGGGAGATCGATACCTTCGAGATGATCCTGCCCAACTGGTGGCATGAAAAAGCGGTCACCCCGGAGTACAAAAAAGGCTACGTGCAGAAGGTGATGGCCATGACCGACACCAAACAGGGCGGTCAGGGGGTGCACCTCAATGTGGCCAACCCCAAGCTGGCGGACGTAAACGTGCGCCTCGGCATCCAGCACGCCTTCAACATCGACAAGATGATCGAGACCGTGCTACGCGGCGACTACGACAGAGCCACCACCTTCGACTCGGGCTTTGGCGAGTTCACTGACATCACGCTGCCGGAGCGGGCTTATGACATTGGCAAGGCGCGGGAGTACTTTGCCAAGGGCAGCTACAACAAGCCGGGGCCGGACGGCATCCTGCAAAATGAGAAGGGGGAGCGGCTGACACTGGCGCTCACCTACACCAGTCAGGAGCACTCCAAGCGACTGACCGTGCTGAAAGAAGAGGCCAAGAAAGCGGGTCTGGATCTGGAACTTAACCTAGTGGATGGCGCAACCGGTTTCAAGGTGATGCTGGAGAAGAAACACGAAGCGGCCTGGCTCGGCTGGGGCGGCGGCGGTCTCTATCCGCAATATTGGGAGTTTTTCCACTCCGCCAACGCCAACAAGCCGCAGACCAACAACTTGTTCAACGTAGCGGACAAGGAGCTGGACGCGCTGATCGACGCCTACAACGTCGAATTCGACATGGCCAAGCGGGCCAAGCTCTCCCAGCAGATCCAGCAGCGCATCTATGATCTCGCCATCTTCGTGCCCGGGGTGCAGCTCAACTATGTGCGGGCCAGCAGCTGGCGTTATGTGATGCTGCCGGAGGTGCCTGCCACTAAGAACACGCCGGATCTGCTCTACTGGCCGATGGACGGTTATCCTCACAGTAGTGGCGGTCTGCTCTGGCTCGATCCCAAGGTGAAGGAAGAGACCCGCAACGCCAAGGAGGCAGGGGAGGCGCTGGCGCCCATCAACCTGCTCGACAAGACCTATGCACGTCATTGATATTCAGGCCATTGCGAAGGGAGCAGCCGTTATGCCCAACACTCAGGCCCCCATTCTTGACGTACCGGATAACGGGGGGGAGTTCGCCGTTGATAACGGCCAGCACCAGGCCCCAATCCTCGAAGTACGTGATCTTGAGGTGGAGTTCGCCGTCGATGACGGCAAGATCAAGGTGCTCGATGGGGTCAGCTTCAAGGTGGCCCCCGGTCAAACTCTGGGGATCGTCGGTGAGTCCGGCTGTGGCAAGAGCGTTACCTCGCTCGCCATCATGGGGCTGCTGCCCAAACCCCACGGTCAGGTGGTCGCCGGTTCCATCCGCTTTCAGGGGGAGGAGCTGCTGTCGCTCGCGCCGGATCAGATGTACAAGGTGCGCGGCAACCGCATCTCGATGATCTTTCAGGAGCCGATGACGGCCCTCAACCCGGTGCAGACGGTGGGGGAGCAGCTGATGGAGGTGTTTCGCCTCCACCGCCCGGAGTATGACAAGGCCCAGCGTAAAGCCGCAGCCATCGCCATGCTGCAGAAGGTGGGGATCCCTGAGCCTGCCCAGCGCTTTGCCGTTTACCCTCACAACCTCTCAGGCGGCATGCGCCAGCGGGTGATGATCGCCATGGCGCTCTCCTGCGAGCCGGACCTGCTTATCTGCGACGAGCCGACCACGGCGCTGGATGTCACCATTCAGGCCCAGATCCTCGAACTGATGAAAGAGCTACAGGCCCAGACCGGGATGGCCATCATCTTTATCACCCACGATCTGGGGGTGGTTGCAGAGCTGTGTGACGAAGTGGTGGTGATGTATGCCGGGCGGGCGGTAGAGCAGGCCGACGTGTTCGAACTGTTTGACCACCCCCGTCACCCCTATACCCACGGCTTGATGAGCTCAATCCCGCGCCTTGAGGATGAGCCCAAGAGCCTGCTCAAGACCATCAAGGGACAGGTGCCAGCCCTGCACGAGATGCCCGCTGGCTGCCGCTTCTCCAACCGCTGCCCCCATGCGACCGATCTCTGCATCAGTGCCATTCCGGCGGTGGAGCAACTCAATCCGCGCCACCATGTCGCCTGTCACTACTGGAAGGAGTTGACCCCATGAGCACTCTGTTATCGGTCAGGGATCTGAAACAGCACTTCCGGCTGGGAGGCGGCTTCCTGCGCAAGCAATATACGGTTCATGCGGTGGATGGCATCAGCTTCGATCTCAAGCAGGGGGAGACGCTGGGGCTGGTGGGTGAGTCGGGCTGCGGCAAGTCCACCCTCGGGCGCAGCCTGCTCAAGCTGTTCGAGCCGACCGCTGGTACCATCACCTTCGAGGGGCGCGACATCACCGCCCTCAGCCCGAAGGAGATGCGCTCCCTGCGCCAGGAGATGCAGATGGTGTTTCAGGATCCTGCAGAATCTCTCAACAGCCGCCACACCGTGGGCCAGATTTTGGAAGAGCCCTTTATCATCCACGGTAAAGGCAACACTGAGCAGCGGCGCGGCTGGGTGCAGGAGTTGCTGGCAAAAGTGGGCCTGCCGGGCAGTGCGGTGGATCGCTACCCCCACGAGTTTTCCGGCGGTCAGCGCCAGCGGATCGGCATCGCCCGCGCCATCGCCCTCAAGCCCAAGCTGCTGGTGTGCGACGAGGCGGTCTCGGCCCTCGATGTCTCGGTGCAGTCGCAGATCGTCAACCTGCTGCTCAGCCTGCAGCGGGAGATGAATCTCTCCATCATCTTCATCGCCCACGATCTGTCGGTGGTCAAACATATCTCGGATCGGATTGCAGTGATGTATCTGGGACGGATCGTCGAACTGGCGGATGCCCAGTCGCTCTATCTGGCGCCACGCCACCCCTATACCCAGGCACTGATCTCCGCCATTCCGGTGCCGGATCCACGCAGGCGCAGCCAGCGCATTCTGCTGACCGGCGATGTGCCCTCCCCAATCTCGCCGCCAAGCGGCTGCCACTTCCACCAGCGCTGCCCCCATGCGACCGAGTTGTGCAAAAGCAAGGCGCCCAAGCTTGAGGCGTGTGATGAGTCCCATCATCAGGTGGCCTGTCACACCCCGCTCGCTGTTGGTGGTCACGCTATCAGCGGCAGCGCCATCAGTGGCCACGCCATGAGCGGCGACAGCAGGCTGGAGCAGGCGAGCTAGGCGCAGCGAACAAACATCAGGGTAGAAACAGACGAGGCGGCCATCAGGCCGCCTCGTGCTATCGGGTCACTCTTGTCTTATCGGGTCACGGCTACCGCTCATCAGGCAATCTGGTAGCGGCCCGGCTTGTGGTTGAGTGTCAACACCAGATTACAGATAACCGCCGCCACGATGGAGAGCGCCAGAATCCAGGGCTGCACCACGAAAAACGAGGCGACAACAATGGCGCAATCGAGCCCCATCTGCAGCTTGCCAGCCCGGATGCCAAAGCGATCCTGAATAAAGAGCGCCAGTATGTTGAAGCCCCCCAGACTCGACTTGTGGCGAAACATAATGAGCAGACCCATGCCAATCAGGGTACCGCCGATCAGCGCCGCATAGAGAGGCTCTATCTTGCCGATCTGCAACACCCCGTTGAGGTGATCTGTCATGTAGGAGACCGCCGCCACCGAGACAAAGGTGTTGAAGGTAAAACGGGGCCCCATCCGCAGCCATGCCAGCGCATAGAAGGGCAGGTTGATGCCGAAAAACAGCAGGCCGAAGCTGATACCGGTCACCTTTTGCAGCAGCAGCGCCAGCCCGGCAGTACCGCCAGTGAGCAGGCCAACCTGATGAAACAGAAAGATGCCGAGGGAAACAAAGCCGGCCGCCGTCAGCAGGGCCAGCACATCCTCATAAATAGGATGAGCAGTGCGAATCGAGGTGTTGTCCATAACCTGTATCCAAGCGAAGTAAAGAGAGAGTGTCTGTCGCCTGCCGTTGCGGGCGGGCTGCGAGCCCTGTCCACAGGGCTTCGTTATGGGGTCCAGTCTATTTTTTGTGAAAAGGATCACAACAGTCAGGCTGAACGCCCCATTCTGGTGCCTGTCATCTGGCATTGACACCCGCTGCACCAAGATGCAGCATGCCGCGGTTTAAGCGCACCATCACCCCATTCACAGCACGAGGCACTTTTCATGAAGGTCACCATTTTTGGCACAGGCTATGTCGGGCTGGTGCAGGCCGCCGTTCTGGCCGAGGTGGGCCATCAGGTCTGTTGCGTGGATGTGGATGATGAACGGATCGCCACCCTCAGGCTGGGGCAGATCCCCTTCTATGAGCCGGGGCTGGCCCCGCTGGTCGAGAGCCATCTGGCCAGCGGCCGCCTGAGCTTCACGGTCGATCCCGCCATTGGCGTGGCACACGCCGACCTGCTGCTGATCGCCGTGGGTACCCCGGCTGACGAGGATGGCTCGGCCGATCTGCAACATGTGCTGGCGGTGGCCGACACCATAGGCCGACTGATGAGCCGCCCCAAGCTGGTGGTGACCAAAAGCACTGTGCCGGTCGGCACGGCGCAGCAAGTAAGAGAACACATTGAGCAGCAGTTGGCCGAGCGTGGGCTGGACCTCGCCTGCGAGGTGGCCGCCAATCCCGAGTTTCTCAAGGAGGGAGCGGCGGTCAACGACTGCATGCGGCCAGATCGCATCATCATCGGCTGTGACAGCGAGCGGGCACTTGAGCAGTTGCGCGCCCTCTACGCCCCCTTCAACCGCAATCACGACCGGATCGTGGTGATGGATCTGCGCAGCGCCGAGCTCACCAAATACGCCGCCAACGCCATGCTGGCCACCAAGATCTCCTTTATGAACGAGATGGCGGCCCTCGCCGAGCAGCTGGGGGCCGATATCGAGGCGGTGCGTCAGGGGATGGGAGCCGATCCCCGCATCGGTTACCACTTTATCTACCCGGGCTGCGGCTACGGAGGCTCCTGCTTCCCCAAGGATATCAAATCGTTGCGCCATACCGCGGCGAGTGTCGGCTGCGACGCCCCGCTTTTAGCGGCGGTCGAGCAGGTCAACCAGCGCCAGCAACAGAAGATGGCGCAAACCCTGCTGACCCGCTTCGGCCCGGATCTGCGCGGCCGCACCTTCGCCCTGTGGGGGCTGGCGTTCAAACCCGGCACCGACGACATGCGCGATGCGCCGAGCCGCCCGCTGCTGGCCGCCATCTGGGCTGCCGGTGGCCGGGTGCAGGCCTTTGATCCCAAGGCGATGGAGCGCGCCCGCCAGATCTACGGCCAGCGGCCGGATCTGCTGCTCTGCCCCACTCAGGAATCTGCGCTGGAAGGGGCTGATGCCCTGCTGATCTGTACCGAATGGCAGGCGTTTCGCGCCCCCGATTTCCAACAGTTGAAAGCACTGCTCAACCAGCCTGTCATCATCGATGGCCGCAACCTCTATGACCCGCGCCAGCTCAGCGAACTCGGGTTTGACTATCACGCCATCGGGCGACCACATCTTCCCGCCAAAAAGCCGCCTGCCAACACCAGCTGCAACCCGGAGACTCAACCATGATCTATCTGGTCACCGGCGTCGCCGGTTTTATCGGCTTTCACGTGGCCAGCCAGCTGTGCGCCGCAGGTCATCAGGTGGTGGGGATCGACAACCTCAACGACTACTACGAGGTGAGTCTGAAAGAGGCGCGGCTGGCCCAACTGGCCAGTTTCCCCAATTTTCGCTTCGAGCGGCTGGATCTGGCGGATCGCGAGGCGATGGCGACCCTGTTTGCCAGCAACCGTTTCGAACGGGTGATCCATCTGGGTGCGCAAGCGGGGGTGCGCTACTCCATCGACAATCCGTTCGCCTATGCCGACAGCAACCTCACCGGTATGCTGACGGTGCTGGAGGGGTGTCGTCACCACGGGATTCAGCACCTCATCTACGCCTCCTCCAGCTCGGTCTATGGCATGGGGGATCAGATGCCCTACTCCACCGCACAGCAGGTGGATCACCCGGTCTCCCTCTACGCCGCCACCAAGAAGAGCGGCGAGCTGATGGCCCACGCCTACTCGGCGCTCTATGGCCTGCCCACCACAGGGTTGCGCTTCTTTACCGTCTACGGCCCCTGGGGTCGGCCCGACATGGCCATCATCAAGTTCACCCGCGCCATTCTGGCGGGGGAGCCCATCGACGTGTACAACCACGGCGATCTCAGCCGCGACTTCACCTACATAGACGACATCGTCGCTGGGATCCTCGCCGTCGCCGATCAGCCGCCCCGCCCCAATTCCGATTGGCACGCCAGCGAGCAGAGAGCGGCCGAGAGCGCCGCTCCCTACCGCATCCTCAATATCGGCAACGGCCAGCCGGTGCGGCTGCTCGATTTTATCGAGGCGCTGGAGGATTCCATCGGCAAGCCCGCCATCAAGCGGATGCTGCCGATGCAGGCAGGTGACATGCACGCCACCTGGGCTGACAGCGAACCGCTGCACACCCTCACCGGCCTGCGCCCCGCCACGCCCCTCAAGCAGGGGGTTGCCGAGTTTGTCCGCTGGTATCTCGACTACTACCGGCCCGCCCGCTGACGAGCGCGGGTAGCCCCTCGGTCATTGATGAGTTAATCAGATACCACTGATGCCCCGCGGGTTTTAGGATGGCTGAACGCACTGTCTGCGCACCATAGCGAGGATTTGAGATGCAATCACAGGAACAGGGTCTGATCGATGGACTGTTCGACCGCCTCAAGCAAGCGCAAGCCAGGGATAGCAAGCGAGACCAACAAGCGGATCAGCTGATCCGCCAGCATCTGGCCCAGCAGCCCGATGCCCCCTACTACATGGCCCAGGCGCTGCTGCTTCAGCATGCTGCCCTTACTCGCCTCAACGAGCGGATCAAGGAGCTGGAAGCCAGCCAGAGCACCCCAAGTGGTGGCAGTTTTCTCTCCGGCCTGTTTGGTAGCGAAAGCAGCCCGCCTCCGCGCTTTACGCCGCCACCGGCATCCGCGCCTGCCCAGCCAGCATCCCGTACCAGCTCCTTTTTGGGCGGCGCCCTGCAAACCGCCGCCGGTGTGGCCGGTGGCGTCATGTTGGCCGATATGATCGGCGGGCTGTTTCACAGCAATCGGCCCGAGGAGATCATCGACATCATAGAGCCTGCCCCCATCGCCAATCCGGTCGATGCGGAACCGGTTCGCTGGGACGGCTGGGATTCACCTCCCGATGCTGGCAGCAGTTTTCTCGACGACGATAACCTGAGTGGCGGCTGGGCCGACAGTGACGATAACAACGGCGGTTTCTTCTGACCGTCAAACCATTACTGGCCCCGCATCTGGCGGGGCCCAACTCGATACGAAACCCATGACTATGGAAAGTGTGATGACACCACGGATCGGCAGCGGCATGACGCGATATACTCAGTGCGCTTCGTGCCACCCGGGAACAACTCCCGACCCCAGGCGCTCTGTCCGTGGCCACGCAACACCCCCATGACGACAAGGAGCCACCTCATGATCCGAACCCTGCTTTTGATCGGTGCCGCCATTGCGGCCTATGCCCTGACCCAGAGCCACTCTCTGCTTCCCCTGCTCAGCCTGCTGGCCCTGCTTTCGCTCTGGGTTGTCAGCGAAATTGGCAGCTTCTATCGCGCGCTTCCTCCCGCCGTAGTGGATGAGCAGGAGTATCACCACGACTTTTAACCGGATGAAAAATGGTGTGAAACGGTCGAGATGCCGTTAGTTCCATACCGTTTTGCTCTCTGAAATCTCCACGCTATAACAACAGGATCCACTGGGTTCGTGGCGATAGCAGCCATGTTCCTCTATATCTTCTGTACTCAAACAGGAGATAACCCATGAGGCACATCAGCGAAAACGGACTGTTTTTGCTGCTTTTTTTGTCGTTGTTACTGGCAGGTACGCCGCGGGCGATGGCACAAGGCAGGGATTTCAGACAGGCCCCCAAGGCGCTAACGGCGATCAAGCAGGGTCAAGTGGCCCAGCAACACGGCAATCTGCAAAAGGCGATAGCCCTCTATTGCGTAGCCGCCAGCACCGGCAATCCCGAAGGTTACTTCCGGATCGGGCGTCTGCTCGCCACCGGCCCCGCCTCGGTGCGCAGCGCGAAAATGGCCAACAGCTATCTCGCCATGGCGATGCGCCTTGGCAACCAGCAGGCCAGCCGCTACTACAACCCGCGGGTCGGCAATGCCCCCATGGGCGATCAGTGCGGTGTCGGCATGCGCGGCGGACAAGGGAGTTATTTCGCCCTGCCCAGCACACCGTTCAATGTCGAGGCCTATCTGGCGCGCCAGTCACCGGGCAAACAGAAGCTGGCCACCATGCTGCGCCACGCAGCCAAGCGCCATCAGGTCGATGCACGGCTGGTACTGGCGATTGCCATCGCCGAATCCAATCTCAACAGCCGCGCCGTTTCACCCAAGAATGCTCAGGGGCTGATGCAACTCATCCCCGAAACCCAGCAGCGTTTTGGTGTCACTCAACCCTTTGATCCTGCTCAGAACATCAAGGGCGGCGTCAGTTATCTCAAGTGGCTGGATCGCCGCTTCGATGGCGACTGGGTGCGGATCTCGGCGGCCTACAATGCCGGGGAAAAAGCGGTGGAACGCTATGGCGGCATCCCACCCTATGACGAAACACAGGAGTACGTGAAACGGGTGCTTTACTTCGCTGGCCACAAGCAGCCCTGAGCGGAAAATCAGAAGGTCGCCCGATCGGAAGGCGGCACACTTATCTTTCTACGCTCACTGTGGCGGCCACGCCCCCAATAATCGAAGCCATAGTGGCGGTAGTAACCCACCAGATTGCTGATCAGAAACAGCCCCTCCATCAGCACGGCGACCGGTGAGCCCACCAGCAAGTTGTTACCCAGCCAGCAGAGGGTACCGAGCAGCATCCAGCGCCTCAACAGGCGATCATCCGGGCAAAACGCGGCACGGGTTTGCAGAAAGCTCGCCAGCAGCCCGATCCATGAGAGCAGGCCCTGATAGGTCGCCAGCGCCGCTGCACAGGCCAACCCCATGAAAAACCACATCAAGATGCGGCGAACCAGCCAGATACTCACAACAAAGCGCATACTGGCCAGCAGCAACAGGCTGGCGGCCGACCACTGCCCGAGCAGGGTAAAGTGACCGGCATTGAGCGCGCAGGAGAGGGCCAGACAGGCCAGGATCCTACGGCGATCCCGCAACTGAAACGACAACAGATCGAGCAACAAGGCCAGGCTCACTACCAGCTGCGACCACAGAAACAGCGACATCATCCACACCTCATCCGTCATTTGGATGGCGCAGCATGAGGGGATGGTCGGAGAGCGGCATTAACCCGTGTTAATGCGCCTGCGGATCCGTGACAGGGTGACCGGGCTGATACCGATATAGTTGGCGAGCTGCACCTGAGTGAGCCGCGCAGGCCAGTGAGGGAAGGTGTGGCAGAGCTCCCGATAACGCTCCTCGGGAGAGTGGAGCAGCAAAAACGCCTCCTTGCGCTCCTTGTAACCGAGCTGCTGTCGCAGCAGGGCCATGCAAACCGGCTGCCAAACGGGCTCTTCCAGCAGGGCGATCGGAACCCGCACAACTTGCAACTCCGTCAGCGCCTCCAGCTGGTAGCGGGCGGGCGCCCCCGTGAGCCAGCTGTCATAGAGCAGGCAGAGCTCCCCTTCGAAGTAGAACTCCTTGCAGCGCTCCTGTCCGTCCCGGGTGTAGTGGCAGGCGCGAGCGATGCCCGCTTCGATATAGAAGGCAGCTTCCTGTTCGGCCCCTTGCGCCAACAGTGCCTGACCGGCGCGCAGCGTCTGCCGTGGCAAGCGCAGGCTGATGGCTTCGCTCAGCGCGGCGTCCAATCCCATTGTGCAGAGAAAGGTGGCCAGTGAGGGGGCTTGAGTAGATGGGGTCATGAGGGCTCCGGAACAAAACGGCAGCCCACATCATGCCCAAATTGCAAGGCTGATGCAGCAAGGCGTGACCGCTGCGGCAAAGGGGGGACATAGCCGGGTGCCACCTTTGCCCACCCTCGTCCGTTGGTTTACAATCGACGGGTTTTTTGGAACCCGGTTGACCTGTGTCGACCTGGCCCCACCACGACATCAGTCTGTTAATGCCAAGACATTAACCTGCTGAAAAGGAAGAGAATTAGCCAATGGCTCAATTTATTTACACCATGAACCGGGTCGGCAAGGTAGTGCCGCCCAAGCGTCATATTCTCAAGAACATCTCCTTGAGCTTCTTCCCGGGCGCCAAGATCGGCGTGCTGGGTCTGAACGGCGCCGGTAAATCGACCCTGCTGCGCATCATGGCGGGCATCGACACCGAGATCGAAGGGGAAGCCCGTCCGCAGCCCGGCATCAAGATCGGCTACCTGCCACAGGAGCCGAAGCTGGAACCGGAGCAGACCGTACGCGAAGCAGTCGAAGAGGCCGTTGGCGAGGTGAAGCGCGCCATGGCCCGTCTGGACGAAGTCTATGCGGCCTACGCCGACCCGGATGCCGACTTTGACAAGCTGGCCCGCGAACAGGGCGAGCTGGAGGCCATCATCCAGGCCCAGGGCGGTCACAACATGGAAAACCAGCTGGAGCGTGCGGCCGATGCCCTGCGCCTGCCGGCATGGGATGCCAAGATCAAGCACCTCTCCGGTGGTGAGCGCCGCCGTGTGGCACTCTGCCGTCTGCTGCTGGAAAAGCCGGACATGCTGCTGCTGGACGAACCGACCAACCACCTGGATGCGGAATCCGTGGCCTGGCTGGAGCGCTTCCTGCACGACTACGAAGGCACTGTTGTGGCCATCACCCACGACCGTTACTTCCTCGACAACGTGGCGGGCTGGATCCTGGAGCTGGACCGCGGCGAAGGTATCCCGTGGGAAGGCAACTACTCCTCCTGGCTGGAGCAGAAGGACGCCCGTCTGGCGCAGGAAGCAAGTTCCGAAGCGGCCCGTCGCAAGTCCATCGAGAAAGAGCTGGAGTGGGTTCGTCAAAACCCGAAAGGGCGTCAGGCCAAGTCCAAGGCCCGTATGGCTCGCTTCGAAGAGCTCAACACCAACGACTACCAGAAGCGCAACGAGACCAACGAGCTGTTCATTCCGCCCGGACCGCGCCTCGGCGACAAGGTGGTGGAAGTGGCCAACCTGCGCAAATCCTATGGTGATCGGGTGCTGATCGACGATCTGTCGTTTGCCATTCCGAAAGGGGCCATCGTCGGCATCATCGGTCCTAACGGTGCCGGTAAGTCGACCCTGTTCCGCATGATGTCGGGTCAGGAGCAGCCGGATTCCGGTGCCATCACGTTAGGTGAAACCGTGGTGCTGGCCTCTGTCGATCAGTTCCGCGACAGCATGGATGACAAGAAGACGGTATTCGAAGAGGTCGCTGACGGTCAGGATATCTTGCGCATCGGCAACTACGAGTTCCCGAGCCGCGCCTATATCGGCCGCTTCAACTTCAAGGGTTCCGATCAGCAGAAGCGGGTTGGCGAACTCTCCGGTGGTGAGCGCGGTCGTCTGCATCTGGCCAAGCTGCTGCAGACCGGCGGCAACGTGCTGCTGCTGGATGAACCGACCAACGATCTGGATATCGAAACCCTGCGCGCCCTCGAGAACGCCCTGCTGGAGTTCCCGGGTTGTGCCATGGTCATCTCCCACGACCGCTGGTTCCTCGACCGTATCGCCACTCACATCCTCGACTATCAGGATGAGGGCAAGATCGAGTTCTTCGAAGGTAACTTTACCGAATACGAAGAGTGGAAGAAGAAGACCTATGGCGCCGAGGCGATCCAGCCCCATCGCGCCAAGTACAAGCGCATCGCCAAATAAGGCTGACTGCGTGTTGAGGGGAGCTTCGGCTCCCCTTTCTCTTGCCTTTTGACTTACAATCCTAGACGGATGCCTTTGCATGGATGTAGCACGATGACGACCCCGATAGAGAAAAAACTCACCATCCAGATCCGGGTTGAACCGGGTTGCCTCGGGCCGGATGGCAAGGAGCACATAGAGACCTTCTGTGCCGCCGCCGCCAAGATGTTTGCCGCCGTGGAGCCCGAGCTGGTGAGCTGGGTGCTGATCCCCCGCTACGACAAGCAACTGCCGGAGCAGGAGTTCTTTATCGAGGGGCGCAAGCTAACCGAAGAGCAGGCAAGCCTCTTTCTGCGCCGCTTCGGCCGCGAGCTGGGTGAGTTACAAGACCGGCTCGACTCGGTGCTGGCCCAGCTGGTCGAACGCTACTTCAAAACCCTGTAAGCCCCCAATTTTCGATAAAAGGTTCTCTGCTGAGAACCTTTTCTCATGCTCAAAAAGCAAACGTTTGAATTTTTGCTCTATTCATTGATCTGCTTCGCAGATCCGGGGTTTGTAAACGGCGCCGCCTGTGTAAAAATGTGCGCGCTGTCACGGTATCAGGACGAGTCTGGTTACTTAACCGCCAGAAACAGGGCAATTTACCCCGCATGGATGGGATAGCCCGTTCCCCTGCTGCTTATTTCACGTCACCTATTGGAATCCAACATGAATCAACAACACCAAGCTGCCAATCAGGCTGCCGGGCAAGGATTGCTTGAGCGCCTGTTTGCCCTGCAAGGCCATGGCACTAACGCCCGCACCGAGGTGATCGCCGGTATCACCACCTTCCTGACCATGGTCTACATCGTGTTCGTCAACCCGCAGATCCTCTCTGCGGCGGGCATGGACACCCAGGCCGTGTTCGTCACCACCTGCCTCATCGCCGGTATCGGCAGCATCCTGATGGGCCTGTTGGCCAACCTGCCGATCGCGCTGGCCCCCGCCATGGGCCTCAATGCCTTCTTCGCCTTCGTGGTGGTTGCAGGTATGGGCTACTCCTGGCAAGTGGGTATGGGCACCATCTTCTGGGGCGCCATGGGTCTGTTGATCCTCACCCTGCTGCGGGTGCGTTATTGGCTGATCGGCAACATCCCGCTCACCCTGCGGGTTGGCATCACCGCCGGTATCGGTCTGCTGATCGCCCTGCTCGGCCTGCACAACGCCGGGATCGTCGTGGCCAGCCCCGCGACTATGGTGACCGTGGGCAATCTCACCTCCCTGCCCTGCCTGCTGGGTCTGCTCGGTTTCTTCCTGATCTGCATCTTCTCCGCCCGCGGCGTCCACTCCGCCGTGCTGATCGCCATCGTGGTCACTACCGGTCTGGGCTGGCTGTTTGGCGATGTCACCTTCAAGGGCTTTGTTTCCATGCCCCCCAGCATCGAGCCAGTGTTCGGCCAGCTGGATCTGATGGGCTCGCTCGATATCAGCCTCGCCGGGATTATATTCTCCTTTATGCTGGTCAACCTGTTCGACTCCTCCGGCACCCTGATCGGCGTCACCAACCGCGCCAAGCTGGCCGATGACAAGGGCCACTTCCCGCGCATGAAACAGGCGCTGATGGTCGATAGCGTCAGTTCCGTCGGCGGCGCCTTCATGGGCACCTCCTCGGTCACCGCCTTTATCGAGAGCAGCTCCGGCGTTGCCGTCGGCGGCCGTACCGGTCTGACTGCCATCGTGGTCGGCCTGCTGTTCCTGCTGGCGATCTTCTTCTCTCCGGTCGCCGCCATGGTGCCGGCCTACGCCGCCGCTGGCGCCCTTATCTATGTGGGTGTGCTGATGTGCTCCGAGCTGACCCGGGTGAAGTGGGAAGATCTGACCGAAGCGGTACCGGCCTTTATGACCGCGGTGATGATGCCGTTCAGCTTCTCCATCACCGAGGGGATCGCCGTGGGCTTTATCTCCTACTGCGTGATGAAGGCAGGCACCGGCCGCTGGCGCGAAATCAACCCCTGCGTGCTGGTGGTAGCCCTGCTGTTCGTGCTCAAGTTCGTCTGGGTCGACAGCCACTAAGCGGCACTCTGTCCCAATAAAAATGCCAGTCAGCTGACTGGCGTTTTTTTATCCAAAGCTTTTCGGCCTGTGCGCAGGCCATAAAAAAATCCGAAACCTGTGGTTTCGGATTTTTGCTATTCAGCATATGGCAGAGCGAGGTTATCCCCTCGCCTGCCACCTCGGCAGCACTTACTCGGCAGCCATGCGGGCTTCGATGTAAGCCAGTGCGCGGTCGATACGCGCCAGTACACGCTCTTTGCCCACCAGTGCCATCACGGCATCGATGGCAGGAGATTGGCCTAGGCCGGTGACGGCCACACGCAGCGGCATACCAACCTTGCCCATGCCCTGACCCAGCTCGGCGGCGGTCGCTTCAATCAGCTCGTGCAGCGCCTCGGTGGTCCAGCTCTCCAGGGCCGCCAGCTTGGTCTTGGCCAGAGCCAGCGGCTCGGCAGCGACGCCACGCAGGTGCTTCTTGGCAGCCGCTTCGTCGATCGCCTCAAAATCTTCGAACAGATAGCGACTCTGCGCGGCCATCTCGACCAGGGTGTTGCAGCGCTCGGCCAGCAGGGTGACTACCTCGGCCAGTGCCGGGCCATTGCTGGTGTCGATCTTCTGGTTTTCCATGTGCCAGGCCAGGTGCTTGGCCACATAGGCCGGATCCAGGCTGCGCATGTAGTGGTTGTTCAGCCACAAGAGCTTGTCGGTGTTGAAGGCAGAGGCGGACTTGGAGATGGCATCCAGGCTGAACAGCTTGATCATCTCTTCCAGGGTGAAGATCTCCTGATCGCCGTGGGACCAGCCCAGACGTACCAGATAGTTCAGCAGCGCTTCCGGCAGGTAGCCGTCATCGCGGTACTGCATCACGGAAACGGCACCGTGGCGCTTGGAGAGCTTGGCACCGTCATCACCCAGGATCATGGAGACGTGGGCAAACTCCGGCACCGGTGCGTTCAGCGCCTTGTAGATGTTGATCTGGCGCGGGGTGTTGTTGATGTGGTCTTCACCACGCACCACATGGGTGATCTCCATGTCCCAGTCATCGACCACTACGCAGAAGTTGTAGGTCGGCGCGCCGTCGGTACGGCGGATAATCAGATCGTCCAGCTCGGTGTTGGCGAACTCGATGCGGCCACGGACGTGGTCATCGAACACCACGGAACCTTCGGTCGGGTTGCGGAAGCGGATGACGTGCGGCGCATCGGCCGGGTGATCGTGGGCGTGGTCGCGGCACTTGCCGTCGTAACGGGGCTTCTCGCCGTTGGCCATCTGGCCTTCGCGCAGTGCTTCCAGACGCTCTTTGGAGCAGAAGCACTTGTAGGCGCGGCCATCAGCCAGCATCTCGTCGATCAGACCGTTGTAGCGATCGAAGCGCTTGGTCTGGTAGTAGGGGCCCTCATCCCAGTTCAGCTCCAGCCATTCCATGCCCTCAATGATGGCGTCGATCGCCTCCTGAGTGGAACGTTCCAGATCGGTATCCTCGATACGCAGCACGAACTCACCGCCCTGGTTCTTTGCAAACAACCAGGAATAGAGTGCGGTACGGGCACCGCCGACATGCAAAAAGCCGGTCGGGCTGGGAGCAAAACGGGTTTTGACTTTCATCTTTAAGCCTTGTGTAGAGGGCCTTGGGCCAATTCGTTAGAAAAAACCGTCGCATTTTAGCACCGACAATCACGGATGGGAAAACCATGACGCCATTGCGGACTAAAGTAGGGGATTAAATCTGTCGCCATTTGCATCTGTAGCCCGATATTTGAAGAGGATCGCAAAACAGAAGCCCCGTTTCCGATTTGCTATGCACAATGCTGGAGAGCTGCCTCCTCCGGTCGATACCCAGATAACGCTCACCACACTTCTCACGAACAAGGAAGAGACGATGCAGTTCCGTTCTATCCAGAATCGCATTCTAGTGATGGCCGGGATCGCCATGACCGCAGCCCTGGTCATCCTGATCCTGCTCAACCAATACTCCGGCCAACAGACCCAACAACTGACCATCAGCTCCAGCCGTGAAGCGCTGCAGCAGGAGGCATGGCAGAAGGTCAGCGCCAATGCCCGCGCCGAGGCGGCCACCATCACCCAGCTGCTGCAAAAAGGGCTCTCCTACACCCAGCAGATGGCCAGCGCCCTCGCCCTGCAACAACAGGGCAAACTGCCGCTGGATCGCCAGCAGGCCACCGACCTGCTCAAGGCACAACTGGCGTTGGAGCCCCAGCTTTATGGCGCCTTCGCCGGCTTCGAGCCCAACGGTTTCGACGGTCAGGATGCCAGCTTTGCTGGCCAGAGTGCGCTGGGCAGTGATGACAAGGGGCGCTTCGTGCCCTACTTCTATCGCGACAAGGATCAAATCGGTACCGATCTGCTGCTCTCCATCGAAAAAACCGACCCGGACGAATTCGGCAATCCCGCCAACGACTACTACGCCTGCCCGAAGCGGGAAGGACGCTCTTGCCTCATCGATCCCTTCAAGGTGGATATCAACGGTCAGCAGGTGCTGGTCAGCACCATCACCACCCCCATCATGGTGAATGGTCAGTTCAAGGGGATCGCAGCGCTCGATCTGGCGGTGGACTCCATCAGCCGTCAGGCCAAGAGCCTCAACAGCAACATCTATGACGGCCAGGGCGAAACCCTGATCGTCAGCGCCGCCGGTGTCATCACCGGCACCAGCGGCGATGCCAGCCTGCTCGGCAGCAGCGCAAGTAAGGTGCTGGGCAACCAGTGGCAGCAGTACCTGAAACCGGAAGTTCAGCGTCAGGAGCTGGACGAGTCATTCCGCATTTCCGTCCCCATCATGGTGCCGGGAATGAGCCGCAACTGGGCCATCATCGTCACCCTGCCCTACAAGGTGGTACTGGCGGGGGCCGATCAACTGGAAAGCCAGCTGAGCGACATGAACCAGGCAGCCATGACCCAGCAATTGGTGGGTGCCGTTATCGTACTGGTGCTGGCGCTGGCCACCATGCTGGTGATTGCCCGCAGTATCACTGGCCCCATTCGTCAGATGGTCAGCCTGGTGGATGACATCGCCGATGGGGAAGGGGATCTCACCAAGCGCCTCGCAACCCGCTCGGTGGATGAGCTGGGGGATCTCGCCAAGGGGATCAACCGCTTTATCGACAAGCTGCAAGGGCTGCTCGGGGATGTGCTCAAGACTGCCAGCGAGGTGAACCGCTACGCCGGTGATACCGATCGCATCGCTGGCCAGACCGACACCAACCTGCAGCATCATCAGGCCGAGATGGAGCAGATGCTGACCGCGGTGCAGGAGATGTCCTACGTCAGTCAGGAGGTCGCCACCCACGCCAACAACACCGCCGACTCGGCCAAACAGGCGCAAAGCGCCGCCGATCAGGGTAAGGAGCGCTTCCAGCAGGTGATCCAGTCTATGCACAAGGTCGCAGCAGAAGCCGGCAAAGGGGCAGAAGTGGTGGAAGGGCTGGCTCACGACAGCGCCCAGATCACCAGCATCCTCACCGTCATTCAGGGGATTGCCGATCAGACCAACCTGCTTGCCCTCAACGCCGCCATCGAGGCAGCGCGGGCCGGTGAGCAGGGACGCGGTTTCGCGGTGGTTGCCGACGAGGTGCGCAAACTGGCGGGCAACACCCAGCAGGCGGTACAGAACACCCAGGAGCTGATCGAGAAAATCCGCCTCAGCTCCACCAATGCAGTCAACGCCATCACCCAGAGCCAGCAGCTGACCCATCAGGCGGTGAGCGAAGCGGATCTGGCGGAAGAAGCGCTCGGCAGCATCTACCAGGCCATCTCCACCATCAACGACATGACCTATCAGATCGCCTCCGCCGCCGAAGAGCAGAGCTCTGTCTCAGAAACCGTCTCCGGCAACCTGTCAAAAACCAACGCACTGGCCAACGACATTGCTCAGGATGCGACCGAAACGGCCAAAGCCAGTCAGGCTTTGCGTCAGGCTGCCGACAAATTGCAGCAATTATTGGGTCAATTTCGTCTCAGTTGATAATTTTCCGCCTCAGGACTCTCCCCCTCGGGGGCGAGTCCGTTTACCATAGGCGACGAATTTGCCTGATGGCAGGCAATGTAGTGAGAGGTAAATGCCGTGCCCACCCCGGACCGTCGCCCACGAGGCCATAACAGACGAGCCCAGCAGCGTCGCCAAGACGAATCACAAGGATCCCTGCTCCATCGCATCAATGCCGCGACCCTGTCCCTGCGCCAACGTTTTGGCCAAGGGATGAGCAACCTCGGCCAACGTCGCCAGGATGCCAAAGCAGGCAAATTCAAGCTGTCCAGCCCGTTGCCCCACAAAAACACCATAGGTCTGCTGATCCTGATCCCGCTCTGGTTGCTGGTACTGGCCTGGGAGCCGGCACCATCCGCTCCCAAAGCAGCCCCTTCCGGCTCGCTGGAAGTGCCGCTGGCCGTACCTGCTCAAGCTCTAACTGTCGGCAGTGGCGCGGCAGGCGGTGCGCCCGTGGCAGCCAAGCCGGTCGAAGAGAAGGTCAACGGCACCTGGCTGCAACACGATGTGCAGGCGGGTGAGACCCTCTACTCCATCTGGCGTAAATTCGAGTTGCCGGGTGCCGAGCTGAGCCGCCTGATCGCCATCGAGGGGCCGGATCGCCCCCTGACCCGCCTGCAATCGGGCCGCTCTATCTTCATCCTGGTGGACGACACCCGCCGCATCCAGCGGGTGGAGATCCGCTCCTACGGTCAGGCAGTCTACCGCTACGACCGGCAAGGCGAAGGGTTCGCCCTCAAGGAATAATAAAAACGGGAGGCGCTGGCCTCCCGTTTTTTTCAGTCAAATATCTTCAAATAAGCTACTGACTTCACAATATTTTTAGCTTGTTCAAAAAACGAAAGGGGTCAAATTGACAAGGATCGGCGCTAACGTACAATCGTTTGTGCTTTAGACAGGGATTGTTCTACGTGCTACTGGGACAAAGAGACGTGGTCAGTCATGAGCCAACCCCTGCTTGCAAGGCAAATGCAGCCCAGCACGGGCTTAGTTTCATTTTGTTATTGATAGGATTTAGCACATGTCTGACATTCGCACCGGCCAGGTAAAATGGTTCAACGAAACCAAGGGTTTTGGCTTTATTGAACAATCCCAGGGTCCGGACGTATTCGTTCACTTCTCCTCCATCCAGAGCACCGGTTTCAAAACCCTGGCTGAAGGTCAAAAAGTCCAGTTCACTGTGACCCAGGGTAAAAAAGGCCCTCAGGCTGAAAACGTTACTCTGGTCTAAGCCCGCGCCAGTGAATCATGCAGGAGGAGCCAAGGCCCCTCCTCTTTTTTGCCCGCAATTCTCGCCTCCCACCACCTGTTACAACCGCTTGCCTCGTACAATCCGCACCATGAGCCCACATCCCCTTACTGTTGGCAGGAGGTGGTAGAGACGCGCCTAGTAAACGCCAGATACAACAAAACATCGCAGCGCGATGTGAAGGGCAATTCAAAGGGATTATGAAAACTTCGAAGAGAGATTGGAGCGGGAAACGAGACTCGAACTCGCGACCCCGACCTTGGCAAGGTCGTGCTCTACCAACTGAGCTATTCCCGCAACAGAATGTCATTTACAAGTGATTGGAGCGGGAAACGAGACTCGAACTCGCGACCCCGACCTTGGCAAGGTCGTGCTCTACCAACTGAGCTATTCCCGCAACGGAATGTCACTTACAAATGTTTGGAGCGGGAAACGAGACTCGAACTCGCGACCCCGACCTTGGCAAGGTCGTGCTCTACCAACTGAGCTATTCCCGCAACAGAATGTCATCTGCAAGTGATTGGAGCGGGAAACGAGACTCGAACTCGCGACCCCGACCTTGGCAAGGTCGTGCTCTACCAACTGAGCTATTCCCGCATCGGAATATCACTTACAAATTTTTTGGAGCGGGAAACGAGACTCGAACTCGCGACCCCGACCTTGGCAAGGTCGTGCTCTACCAACTGAGCTATTCCCGCAACAATTTGGTTGTCTTTAGGCTGGCTGATGATTGGAGCGGGAAACGAGACTCGAACTCGCGACCCCGACCTTGGCAAGGTCGTGCTCTACCAACTGAGCTATTCCCGCATCGGGCTGGTTTGCACCAGTGTCATCATCAGATTTTTGGAGCGGGAAACGAGACTCGAACTCGCGACCCCGACCTTGGCAAGGTCGTGCTCTACCAACTGAGCTATTCCCGCAACTACCTTAAAACAGGCCGTACAGCATTTGGTTGCTTGCGCTACTGTACGGGAGCCGAATTATAAGAGCAGTCATTCCAATTGCAAGGGCTTTTTTGTCTGGTTGCGCGCGTTCGCTCAAAAGCTGGCCGAACTGTCGATTTTAGCAGCCAGAGTATGACAAACCCTTGCCGGGGAATCAGATCTTAAAGACGTGGCTGCGATAGAACTGCAGCTCGGCGATAGATTCACGGATGTCGTCCAGCGCCTGATGGGTACCGCTCTTCTTGAACTGATCCAGCAACTCCGGCTGCCAGCGGCGTACCAGCTCCTTGATGGTGCTGACGTCGACGTTGCGGTAGTGAAAGAAGGCTTCCAGCTCGGCCATGTGCTTGACCATGAAGCGGCGATCCTGACCGATGCTGTTGCCGCACAGCGGGCTGGTTCGCTCCGGCACCCACTGACGAATGAACTCGAGGGTCTCGGCAACGGCTTTCGCCTCGTCGTGCTGGCTCGCCTTGACCCGGGCCACCAGACCGCTCTTGGTATGGGTGTTGACGTTCCACTCGTCCATCTTGGCCAGCTCTTCATCACTCTGATGAATGGCGATGACCGGCCCTTCGGCCAGTACGTTCAGATCCTTGTCGGTGACTATGGTGGCAATCTCCAGTACCACGTTCTCTTCGGGGTCAAGACCCGTCATCTCCATGTCGATCCATACCAGGTTCTGCGCGCTGACTGTCATGATTGCTCTCTCTATTGGGAGGAATGGCGGAATTTTGCCAATTTGCATGTATCATACTGGCTTTGGATCTGTTCATAAACTGGCGAATCGAGTGGCAAAGAAAGCAAAACTCAATCTGGGTCAACAAAGGCGCGTCCAGGCCAACCGCGAACGGCGGCTGCAAAAAGATCACACCACAGTGGTGGATGACACCCTGTTTGGCCCCGCCATCGAAGGGGTGGTGATCAGCCGTTTTGGTCAGCACGCAGACGTGGAAGCGGTCGATGGCACCATCCACCGCAGCAACCTGCGGCGCAGCAGCATCAGCAGTCTGGTCTGTGGCGACAAGGTGGTGTGGCGTCCCGGCCTCAATGCCGCGACAGCGGGCGTCATCGAGGCGGTGCATCCGCGCCACTCGGTACTGACCCGGCCGGACTTCTACGACGGGGTCAAACCCATCGCCGCCAATATCGACCAGATCATCATCGTCTCGGCGGTGATGCCCGAGTTCTCCACCAACATCGTCGACCGCTATCTGGTGGCCGCCGAGGATGTGGAGATCCGCCCCCTCATCGTGCTGAACAAGGTCGATATGCTCGATGATGTGGCCCGCGCGCGCATCGAGAGCCAGCTCGAAACCTATCGCAAACTCAATTACGAGGTGCTGCTGGTGAGCTGCGAGAGCGGCGAAGGGCTGGATGAGCTTAAAGCCGCACTGACCGACAAGATCAGCATCTTCGTCGGCCAGTCCGGGGTGGGCAAATCCTCGCTCACCAATGCCCTGATGCCGGGGCTGGATGTGCTCACCGGCGAGATATCCGAAAACTCGGGGCTCGGCCAGCACACCACCACCACGGCGCGGCTCTACCACTTCCCGAGCGGTGGCGATCTCATTGACTCCCCCGGGATCCGCGAGTTCGCCCTCTGGCATCTGGAGGCCGACCGCATCACCTGGTGCTTCGTCGAGTTTCGCGACTATCTGGGTGGCTGCAAGTTCCGCGACTGTACCCACAAGGACGATCCCGGCTGTGCCCTGCGCGCCGCGGTCGACGCGGGCGCTATCAGCGCCGATCGCTTCCACAACTATCACCGCATCCTGGAAACCATGCAGGAAGCCCGTCACGGTCGCCAGCAAGCGCGCCTGTGACCCTAATAAACCTACGTTGATGATGAACATGAGCATTACTGACAACCTGAAAATTGCCGGTCAATACTGTCTGCCCAAGCACGCCCTCTCCCGTCTGATCGGCAAGTTTGCCGCCGCCGAAGCGGGCAACATCACCACCAAGGTGATCGAGGCTTTTATCAAGCAGTATCAGGTCGACATGAGCGAGGCGCTGCACGAGAGCCCGGCCCACTACAAGAGCTTCAACGAGTTCTTCACTCGCGAGCTCAAGCCCGGTATCCGTCCCGTGGTAGAAGATGCCATGACCCTGGCGCTGCCGGTGGATGGCACCGTCAGCCAGCTCGGTCCGATCCAGCAAGGTCGCATCATTCAGGCCAAGGGCCACGACTACAGCGCTCGCGAGCTGCTGGGCGGCTATGAGGATCTGGTTACGCCGTTCAAGGATGGCGACTTCGCCACCATCTATCTGGCGCCCAAGGATTACCACCGCATCCACATGCCGCTGGACGGCGTGCTGGAGAGCATGGTGTTCGTGCCGGGGGATCTCTTCTCCGTCAACCCGCTCACCGCCGAGAACGTGCCCAACCTGTTTGCCCGCAACGAGCGGGTGGTCGCCACCTTCCGCACCCCGCACGGCCCCATGGCGCTGGTGCTGGTCGGTGCCACGATCGTGGCCAGCATCGAGACCATCTGGGCCGGCAACATTGCGCCGACCAAAGAGAAGAAGGTGGTGCGCTGGGACTACACCGGCGACGAAGCCATTACCCTGCAGAAAGGCGCCGAGATGGGCCTGTTCAAGCTGGGCAGCACCGTGGTCTGCCTGTTTGGCCCGGGCATGCTGGCCGGTTTCGAACCCCATCTGGCCAATGGCGTCACCACCCGCATGGGCCAGCCCTTTGCCAAGCTGGCGGAGCAGGCATGAGCGAGCAACCGAATGCCTCGCAGAAAAACAACCCGCTGCACGGGCTGACGCTGGAAGCCATCGTCACCGCACTGGTCGAGCACTATGGCTGGGAAGAGCTGGGGCAGCAGATCAATATCCGCTGCTTCACCGATAATCCCAGCATCAAGTCCAGCCTGAAGTTCTTGCGCAAGACCCCCTGGGCTCGGGAGAAGGTCGAAAGCCTCTACCTCTACGTCCAGCGCAAGCAAGCCAAATCGAAGAAGGAAGGGCAAGATGGCCTTTAAGATTACGTACACCTATAAAAAACAGGCCAAAGAGATCGGCTACGCGAACGACAAGTTCCGCAGCATCTACGACGCCGTCGCCGCTGCTGAAGGGCTGGATCTCACCAGTTTTCACACCATGGAGGCCCAGCTGGCTCAGGTGTGCCGGCGCGACAAGAAAAGCGTGAAGGATTATCAGGAGAACTACTTCAAAGAGTTGGGATTCTCCAACATCGTCATCGAACGGGATCTGCAGGAGTAACCATGCGCACCTTGACCCTGATGGCCGCCTCTCTGCTGCTGGCGGCATGCAGTACACCGGAACAACATCTGGTTGGCAGCGATCGCGACAGCCACGGCTGTATCGGCAGTGCGGGCTATCAGTGGTCAGCACTGACTGGCAAATGTGTGCGCCTGTTTGAGCAGGGTATCCGGCTCAATCCGACCGATGCCAGCCAGACCAGCAGCGCCTTCGTGCTGTTCAATGCAGACCAGACGCAGGCCGAACTGCATCTACCAAGCGGCGAGCAGCACCTGCTGACCCGTCAAGGTGCGGAGGGCAACTGGTCGTGGCAGGGTAGCGGCTACACCCTCTTCCCCTGGAAGGGCTATGTGCTCAAATCCGGTGACAAGGTGCTCTATCAGGGGGAGTAACCCGAGCGCCTGATATCTTCCCGATATCCGCCAAATAAAATGCCGACCCAAGTGGTCGGCATTTTTGTATGTGAAACAGACTGTTATCAGGCGCGGCTGAGGTAATCGGCCTGCCCTACCCACTTGTAGCTGGTGAGCTCGGTCAACCCCATGGGGCCACGGGCATGCAGCATCTGGGTCGACACCGCCACTTCAGCGCCCAGACCAAACTGGCCACCATCAGTGAAACGGGTGGAGGCGTTGACATAGACAGCCGCCGAACCGGCCCCGTTGACAAAACGCTCGGCGTTGGCCAGATCGTTGGTCAGGATGGCATCGGAGTGACCGGCGTTGTGCTCGCGCATATGGGCCAGTGCCTCGTTCACATCCGCCACCAACTTGACCCCCAGGGTCAGCCCGAGCCACTCGGTATCGAAATCCTCCGGCCCCGCCTCGCACAGGTTGTCGGCGCCCGCCAGCAGCGTCATGGCGTTGGGCGCGGCCACCAGCGTCACCTTGCGCTCGTTCATCAGCGTCACCAGCTGCGGCAGGAAGGTGGCAGCCACCTTCTCGTGCACCAGCAGGGTATCGAGGGCATTGCAGGCGGAGGGGCGTTGCACCTTGGCGTTGTCGATGACCGCCAGAGAGCGCACCAGATCGGCACTCTCGTCGACGAAAATATGGCTGATACCGAACCCGCCGATGATGACCGGAATCGAGCTGTTCTCCTTGCACATCTTGTGCAAGCCGGCACCACCGCGGGGAATGATCATGTCCACATAGCGGTCGAGGCGCAGCAACTCGCCGACCAGCGCCCGATCCGGGTTGTCGATGTACTGCACCGCCGCCTCGGGCAGACCGGAGGCCGCCAAGGCATGCTGGATCACCCGCACCAGCTCCAGATTGGAGTGGAAGGTCTCGCGCCCGCCACGCAATATGCTGGCGTTGCCAGTCTTGAGGCAAAGGCTGGCGATATCGATGGTGACGTTGGGGCGCGCCTCGTAGATGACGCCGATAACCCCGATGGGCACCCGACGACGAGAGAGCCGCAGGCCATTTTCCAGCACCCGGCTATCCATTTCGGCGCCGACCGGATCATCCAGAGTAATTACCTTGCGCACATCCGCCACGATACCGGCCAGCCGGGCCGGATTGAGTAGCAGGCGATCCAGCATGGCTTCTGACAAGCCTGCCTCACGGCCGGCGGCGATATCTTTCGCATTGGCGGCGAGGATCTGCTCACTGCGCGCCTCCAGCTCGTCGGCGATGGCGGCCAGCGCCCGATTCTTCTGCGCCGTGCTGATGGTAGCCAGCTGATAGGCGGCTTCTCGGGCCGCCTGCCCCATTTTCTCCAGACTCATCTCATTTCCCTTTGTTCATGCTGTGCCGCCCTGATTAGAGCAGCACCATATCGTCTCGATGGATGGCTACTGAACCATATCCATAGCCCAGTACCTGCTCAATCTGATCCGAGTGGACGCCGCGCAGTTTATCCAGCTCCAGATGGTCGTAACGGCAGATACCGCGCGCCAACTCGGCGCCTTTGGGATCAAGAATACGCACCACATCGCCCCGAATGAAATCGCCCTTGACTGCCACAATCCCCTTGGGCAGCAGGCTGGAGCCTTTCTCCTTCATGGCGGCCACTGCGCCCGGATCCACATGCACTTCGCCGTGAGGAGGTGGGCCTGCCAGGATCCAGCTCTTGCGTCCTTCCAGCGGGGACGCCAGCGCGGGAAACAGGGTGCCAATCCGCTCCCCCTTGGCAAGACGGCCAATCACCTCCGGCATCTGGCCGGTCGCGATCACCACGTTGACACCAGCTCGACGGGCCACATCGGCGGCCTGCAGCTTGGTAGCCATGCCGCCGGTGCCAAGGCCGCTGACACTGTCACCCGCCAACGAGCGCAGGGTATCGTCGATGGTCTGCACCTCTTCAATGAGCTGGGCATCGGGATTGGTACGCGGATCGGCGGTAAACAGCCCCTTCTGGTCTGTCAGCAGGATCAGCAGATCCGCATCCGCCAGAATGGCGGCCCGTGCGGAGAGGTTGTCGTTGTCGCCGACCTTGATCTCGGCGGTCGCCACCGCATCGTTTTCGTTGATGACCGGAATAATGCGGTGATCAAGCAGGGTGCGCATGGTGTCGCGGGCGTTGAGGTAGCGCTCCCGATCTTCCAGATCGGCGCGGGTCAGCAGCATCTGGCCGATATGCAGACCGTAGAGGTTGAACAGATCTTGCCATACCCGAATAAGCTGGGTCTGACCAACCGCCGCCAGCATCTGCTTGTTGGGCAGGGTTGGCGCCAGTGGCGGGTGACCCAGATGTTCACGCCCGGCGGCGATAGCCCCTGATGTGACGACCACGACCCTGTGGCCGTGACGGTGCAAGGCCGCACACTGTCTGACCAGCTCTACCATATGGGCACGATTGAGCTGGGAAGACCCCCCTGTGAGCACGCTGGTGCCCAACTTGACAACTATGGTTCTGTTTTCCATGGGAGCATAAAGGCTAAAAAGTAAGGAATATCTTTATACCCACGGCCATGGAGCCCTGCAAGGCAATTAACGCCGGAGGGAGGAGATGTGGCAAAGGCTCGGATGATTGCGGGCGGAAGGGAAGATGGCTGACTGATGGCCCGGCAAACAGCGGGATGCTGCTCGCCGGGCATCAGGGATCAAGCCGCGGTCACGGTCAACTCATTGGTGACCTGATCCGCTGGCGCTAACTGGCACTCCAGTGCCGTCAGTTTGTCGCTGATGAGCTTGTAGAAACGGTTGAGGGTCCGTTCCACTTCTACCTGGTGCTTCTTGGGGATCGGCTTGTCCAGCCACTCACCATCAGCATTGTAGAAACCGAGCTGATAGTGGTAACGGAAGTGGTGATCGTCCTGCTCCAGTACCAGCCACCAGCCCCAGAACTCCCGCTTGTCCGGCGCCGGCTTGGCACTGACACAGACCGACAGGCAGTCGAAACGATAACGCCCCTCTTCGCAGAGATCTTCGCGCAAATAGGGGCCAATGGCAGCAAACTGCCTCAGCAGTCGCTTGTAGGTCACTCTTTCAGACATGTTAACCTCCCTGTTAAACAAGCCGCGCCACCTCGGGATGGCGTCAGTTCTTTAGCGCAATGTCAGGTACACAAATGCTGTTTCAGCCACTCGACGATTTCGTCCAGCGCCTTGTCATACACCTCCAGCAAAGGCTGTTTGTCGAATACGATGGCCTTGCCGTTACGACTGGCCGCCGCCAATGCCCGTACATCCTGCTCGGGACAAATAAAATCTCGCTTGTGTCCAATACTCAATATCGGCACTGAGGTGCGAGTCCCCAGTAATCCTTGCGTTTTAAGTGAAAAAACCTGGCACTTGGTGCGCATGCCGTCCCACTGCGCCGCATCCGCCCCCAACCGGTTGGCCAGACTATCCCGCATCATGCGCGGGCACTTGGCAAACAGCTCCTGATTGGTAAACACCTGATTGACCCCGGCGCCGACACAGACCACGGTGCGCAGCTTGAACGGTTCGATAAAGGCCAGTCTGGCCGCGATATTGCCCGCCAGACGCATCCCCACCATGGCGATACGCTGATGATCGACCCAGGCCACTTCGGAGAGGTAATGGAGCACCGCCTGATGGAGGCGGCTGGTATCCTGCACCAGCGGCCAATGCTCGGCATAGCCGACCCCGGGCATATCGAGGGAGAGCATGCCGATGCCGTTGGGCTCGAGCCGTTTGAGATAGAAGTTGAGGAAATCGAGCTGCAGGGAGTCGATCCCGCCGCTGATGATCACCAGCGGCACCGGTTTTTCGGTCGTCGGCAGGTGGAGATAACCCTGAATATGCTTGCCGCGAAAAGGCACCTGGATCTCTTTGAGCGGCACCTTGAACAGGCGACCCGCCTCGCGATAGGCCATGTTGCCAAGCAGCTGGGCCTGATCCGCCAGCTCGTCATCCTTGAGATGGGGATAGCTGGCGATGGAGTAGTAGCGCACCGCCTTGAGCAGCTGTTTCAAGGCGCCAGAAGGATCACCCTTCTCGCGCAGTTCGCGGCCCTGCTTGAAATAGTTGCCAGCCACCTGGCTCCACTCGTAGATCCAGTTGCCGGGCACATAGCCCTTGATGGTATCGAGATAGCAGTCATGGGTACGCTCGCCGGTCGCCATGGCGATACGGGCCAGGGTCTGCTCCACTTCGATGGGATCAGCACCCTGCCAGGTCCAGGAGGGGCGACGCAGCAAGCGATACCAGCTCTTTGACATGGAGCCGTCGATAAACATCTCGTCTGACTCGGCTTGCGCCAGATCAGCCGCACTGGAGTTGGAGATCTCGGATGTTTCCAATACCTTCTTGACGCGGGTAAAGAGCTGTTCGGTCAGGTTTAGGTCTTCGTTCAAGTCCAAGATAGTATCCCATTCATATCAGGCAATAGCTCATCTTAACCACTTTTACTGCCCATCAGCCACCCTGCAACAGATTGATACACAAAAAAACAGGGCTCCAAATTGGAGCCCTGTGAAACCATTATTGCCGGTTGCGACCAATGGACGCAGCGAGCGTCACATCCCGATCCCGTTACTTTTCATCGCAGATCGGTGTGGCGAACTCCAGTGCCATATCCCACGGCTGTTCGATCCAGGTATCCTGCGGGATCGCCACTTCGAAATCGTCCAACAGCGCTTCGCCCATCGGCTTGGCGAAGATCGCGATGAACTTGGCTTTCGGGTAGAGCTCGCGGATCGCCTTGGCGGTAGTGCCGGTGTCGACCAGATCTTCCACCACCAGCCAGCCTTCGCCGTCACCAGCGGTGGTGGCAGCCTTCACGACCACCAGCTCGCGCTGGCTGTCATGGTCATAGCTGGAGATGCAGAGGGTTTCCACATTACGAATGCCAAGTTCACGGGCCATCAGGGCTGCGGGCACCAGGCCACCACGGCTGACCGCGATGATACCTTTCCACTGGCTGACAGGCAGCTGACGACGGGCCAGACGGCGAGCTTCACGTTGCAGGTTGTCCCACGACACATAGAACTTTTTCGGCATGTTATCTATCTCGAATAGTTATTTAAAAACAATCACTTAAAATAACAACACCCGCAATTATCCCTGCGGATGCCAGTAAATGGCGGCCCTTGCCCGACTGAATTCAGATTGCACTTCGGCTGCCTCAGGGCTAAGCCTCGGCAGCAAATCTGATAACAATGGAAGCAAGATGGGCTTATCCGGCGATCGGTTAGATGATGTGTCCAAACCGCGAACAGGCTGTTGGGCCGATATGATAGCACCGTTTGCAGAGAAAATGCCTGGCAAACGTATGCCAAAAACAGGAAAAATCGGCATCACCCTCTCCATTCGGCACATCTCGAGCGCCAAACGACTAACCTTCCGTCCCTGCTGCCGAGTCCTAATGGGCTGTGCGGCAAATCGCAGATAAAAAAATAGCAGGGGGAGGATTTACCTCACGCACCTGCTGCTTTCTCGCCTCGCCTGGTTGGGCAGCTCGTCTTAGCGACGAGTGACGAAGGGGTTAGGGTAGCTGAAACCCTGGGTATACAAAGAGGGGGCAAACCAATAGGTTGAGTTGCTGCCTGGCATATTGAAACTCCTGATTGCTTAACAAGTTACGTACCTTTAATGCGGGCTCAAATCCTTGAACGAACACTCGGTTCCATGGAGGCGCACTTGCTTTGCTTCGGTTCCCTGGAGGCTTTCATCGTCATCCTGACGGGTGGCGAACCACGGGAGCTAATTTACCAGTCGGTGCGTTAAATTCAATATTTTTGTGAGATCGGTCACACATTTTCTTTTCTATCGGTCAGCGTCGTCCGAACCTGACGATCGTACTGCCTGGTTGCCATCAGCCAGCACACGCTGCCTGCGATTTGCGCTGATTGCTCACATTTTTGTGTGATTGACTGTATTATCGTTATCCTCTTCCCCGGCCCGCTGATGGGGCCCTGTTAATTCCGTGCTGGTAAGGAGTCCCGACGTGGCACAGCTTAGCTCTCTCTCTCCCAAACTGATTTGGCATTTCTTCGAACAGATCTGCTCCATCCCACACCCTTCCAAACATGAAGCCAAACTGAGCGCCTGGATCATCCAATGGGCTCAAGGGGAAGGTCTGACGGTCAAGCAGGACAAGGTCGGCAACATCATCATCAAGAAACCGGCCACCCCGGGGATGGAAAACCGCAAAGCCGTGGTACTGCAAGCTCACATCGACATGGTGCCGCAGGCCAACGCCGACACCAAACACGACTTCGCGACCGATCCCATCGATGCCTATGTCGATGGCGAGTGGGTCACGGCCCGTGGCACCACGCTGGGTGCCGACAACGGCATAGGCATGGCCGGTTGCCTGGCAGTGCTGGCTGACAAGACCATCAAACACGGTCCGCTGGAAGTGCTGCTGACCACCGACGAAGAGACCGGCATGACCGGCGCATTCGGTCTGGAAGCCGGCTGGTTGGAGGGCGAAATTCTGCTCAACACCGACTCCGAAGAGGATGGCGAAGTCTATATGGGCTGCGCTGGCGGTGTGGATGCCAATATCCGCTTCCCGCTCGAGCTGGTTGACGCCAGCGAAGGCGAAGCGTTCGAGCTGGCCGTGAAAGGGCTGCGTGGCGGTCACTCCGGTTGCGATATCCATCGCGGTCGTGGCAACGCCAACAAGCTGCTGGTGCGTCTGCTCAAAGCAGCCGAGCCGCTGGGTGTTCGTCTGGCCGAGATCCACGGCGGCACTCTGCGCAACGCCATCCCGCGCGAAGCCCGTGCCACCCTGCTGGTGCCCGCTGCCAGCGTAAACGAGTTCAAGGCGCTGGTTGACCGCTACACCGGGATCTACCAGACCGAACTGGCCGCCACCGAGCCGAACCTGACCGTGCTGGTCAACAACGCCGCCAAACCGGCCAAGTTGATGAGCGTCTCCCTGCAGCAGCGCCTGCTGGATGCCCTGATGGCCTGCCCGAACGGCGTGATGCGCATGAGCGATGCCATGCCCGGCGTGACCGAAACCTCTACCAACCTGGGGGTCATCAAGACTCAGGATGGCGAAGTGTACGTCCAGTGCCTGATCCGCTCCCTGATTGACTCCGGCCGCGAGAGCATCGAGCAGATGACCCGCTCCCTGTTCACCTTGGCAGGCGCCAGCTGCGAATTCACCGGGGCCTATCCGGGTTGGGCGCCGAACGTGGACTCCCCCGTCATGGCGCTGGTACGCAACAGCTACCAGACCCTGTTTGGCACCATGCCCAACGTCATGGTGATCCACGCCGGCCTCGAGTGCGGTCTGTTCAAGAGCGCCTATCCGGAGTGGGACATGGTCTCCTTCGGCCCGACCATCCGCGGTGCCCACTCCCCTGACGAGAAGGTACATATCCCGGCGGTCGAACGTTTCTGGCAACTGCTGGTGCACGTGCTGGAAGCGATTCCGGCCAAATAACCCGGCCTGCGCCACACGGCAAAACAAAGCCCCGCACTGCTGCGGGGCTTTTTATTGTCTGTTACAGCCAGATTTTGGCGCTTAACGGATGCCGCGGGCCTCGCGGATCCACTCCCAGGCTTGCTGGATCTCCTGGGTCTTCTCCTTGGCCATCTCCATCATCTCCGGCGGCAACCCCTTGGCGGCCAGCTTGTCCGGGTGATGTTTGCTCATCTCCTTGCGGTAGGCGCGCTTGATATCCTGATCGCTGTCGCTCTCGCTCACCCCCAGCAGCTGGTAGGCATTCTTGAGGCGCTCCGCAGAGGGTGCCGCCTGCCGATACTGCTGGCCACCGGAATGGCCCCCCTGATACTGGCCATGGGCCTGATTGAAGAAGTTCATCTGCGCTTCGGCCATTGCCAGAATGCGAGCCAGCTCGATGCGGCTGAAACCCAGCTCGTCGGCAATGGTGTGCAGAATGGCGCGCTCGCCCTCCTCTACCCGACCATCTGCAAAGGCCGCCTGCAACTGCACTTCGAGGAAGAAGCGCAGAATATCGCGCTGCCCCAGACTGGCACGGCGGAACTCGGCCAGGGTTTCGCGCAGCGGGAAGTCAGCCTCCTTACCGAGACGAAACGACTCCTGCGCCCGGGCACGCTGTTCGCCCGCCAGCCGCATACGATCCATCAGGTTGGAAGCAACCCGGATCTCCTGTTCGGTCACCTGACCGCTTGACTTGGCGATGTGACCCATCACCGAGAAAGTGGCATGGAAGAAGACGGCTTGCTGCTCCTGACTCGGACCGCGACGAAACGCCCCCTGCAGCCCCATGCCACGGTCGAAACGGTGGCCGATCCAGAGGCCAATCAGGGCGCCGATGATATTGCCGAGCAGAAAACCGAAGAAGGCGCCCAGCACCTTACCCCAAATACGCATGGTTCAAGACCTCTTGAAGTTAATGAGTGCGGGCCTGGAGCTGGTCATCCAGCTCGCGCAGACGGTCGACCGTGCCGATATCGCGCCACTCGCCAGCGAGCAGGCTGCCGCCCACCCGCCCTTGCGCCATCCAGTCACGGAGCAGGGGCGCCAGTTTGCGGGCACCGCCCGCGAGACCGGCAAAGGCCGCCGGATCATATAGTCCGACCCCGCTGAAGGTAAACGCTGGCGTATCCACGACTCGCCCTTCTTGCAGGGCAAAGTCCCCGTTCGGGTGCTGGGGCGGATTGGGCACCAGCCAAAGGTGGGCCAGATCCGTACCCAAGGGCTGAGTCACCAAGGTGTGATAATCGAGGTCGAGCCAGGTGTCGCCGTTGATCACCAAAAAGGGTTCAGAGCCCAGCAGCGGCAGCGCCTGCACAATGCCGCCCGCGGTCTCCAGTGCGCTCTCCTCGGCTGACCAGTGGATGGTCACGCCAAGCGCACTGCCATCACCAAGGCTCTCGACCAGCTTGTGGCCAAGCCAGGCGTGGTTGATCACCAGCTCGGTCACGCCAGCGGCTTTGAGTTTTTCGATGTGATGAACGATGAGCGGCTTGCCCCCCACCGCCAGCAGCGGCTTGGGCAGCAGGTCAGTCAGCGGGCGCATCCGCTCGCCACGGCCAGCGGCCAGGATCATCGCCTTCATGATTTAACTCCAGCATTGGCGATCCCCGGCAACACCACCTGCTCCAGCCACTGACCAAAACGGGCCAATACCGGATAGGCGCTACCGTGAGTGCGACAGACATCCACCACATAGCCGAGGGTACGGGGAATATCCTTGAGATAGCCGGACTTGCCGTCGCGATGATAGAGACGGGTAAAGATTCCGGCCGCTTTGAGGTGGCGCTGCATGCCGGTCAGGTCGGCATCACGACGGAAACTGGCATAATCGAGCTCGCCAAGCAGACCCGCCTGTTGCAGGGTGGCAAAGCCGTGGCGCATACCTTCATCGATCACCTCGTCAGGCCAGCGCACGTAACAATCTTTCAGCAGGGAAACCAGATCATAAGTGAGCGGCCCGATGACCATATCCTGAAAATCGATGATGGCGAGTTCGCTGCTATCAGGAGTGCCTCCGCCGCACACCATCAGGTTGCGACTGTGGAAGTCACGGTGCATGACCCCTTGCGGCTGAGCCAGATTGCAGGCGGTGAGGCAGGCGAAGGTCTCGTCCAGCAGTTGCTGCTCTTCATGGCTCAGGCGCAGTTGCAGATGATGGCCCAGCAGCCACTCGGGGAAAATGCTGTTTTCCCGCTCCATAAAAGCCGCATCGAAGGGTTCAAGCGCCAGTTCAACCGCCCCCAGGCGGGGCAGCAAATCAATCGCCTTGCCATACCAGGCCAGCACATTGTGCTCGTTCAGGCAGCTGATCAGCTGGGTATCGCCCAGGTCACTGACCGCCAGCAGACCCTGTTCGTAGTCCACCGCCTTCACCTCTGGCGCCAACAGCTGACGCGCCTGCAAGGCGGCCGCGTTACGAACAAACTCATGATTTTTTTCGGTTTTCGGATTGGCATCCACCCACACCAAACCACCACCACGAGAGTAGCGGCGGAAGCTGGCATCACCGGAAATGAGGGTCAACTGAAGATTGGCATCACCGGAAATACGGCGTGCCCACTGCAATAGCAGGGAATCGCGATCGTGCATAAGTAGAGGACCAAGGTGGAAAGCAGCACTTGGCTGTTAGCCCTGGCCGCAATAATGCTTTATCATTGCCGGCTAACATAAAGCAATGACATGCAATGTCAACTCGATGAAACCTGTCGTAAAATGCATGCCTTGGATCAACCGTATCTATCACGGATTGCACGAGTCTTTCACATGACAAAATGGACACTGGGGTACCGCTATCCCATCGCCCTGACTATCAGCCTGGCCCCCGCACTCACCCCTATGATGGTGCAGGCGGCCCCGTTCGAAGCGCCGCCAGCCACCGGCATTCTCGATAGTCTCTGCTATGACTATGTTCCCAAGATAGAGAAGCCTGCATCGGATCAGGATGCCAACGCGCAGCCGGTCGAGGTTGATGCCGACCGTCTCGAGGCCAAACAGGGCGGCACCGCCGTCTATGAAGGTGACGTCAAGGTTCGTCAGGGTGTTCGCAAGTTTGACTCCGACTATGCCCAACTCGACCAGAAGAGCCGGGATGTCATCGCCATCGGCAACATCTATTACAACGACGGTCAGGTGACCGTCACCAGCGACAAGACTCTCAAATCCAACCTGGATACCAAGAACTCCGAACTGGAAGAGGGCAAGTATCAGGTGCATGGCTCACCGGTGCGCGGCTTTGCCAAGCGCGTGGTGATGACCAACAACAACCAGAACATCACCATGGAGGGGGCCCAGTACACCACCTGTCCCCCCGGTCAGGAAGTGTGGACCCTCAAGGCGGGCAGCATCGACATCGACCAGAAAGAGGTGTTCGGCGAAGCCTGGAACGCCAGCCTCTGGCTCTATGACTACCCGGTGTTCTACTTCCCCTATATCAACTTCCCCATCAAGGATGAGCGGAAGACCGGTCTGCTCTACCCGGGTTACAAGCAAAGCTCCAGCAACGGCATGGATATCACCCAGCCCTTCTACTGGAACATTGCCCCCAACTATGATGCCACCATCACCTCCCGTTTTATGGATAAACGCGGCCTGATGGAACAGGTGGAGTTCCGCTACATGCCGGACCCCGCCCACACCGGCACCCTCTATTTTGAAAGCCTCAGGGATGACAAGCAGTATGATGCTGGCAACCCGAGCTTTACCAACCCTTCGACAGGGACTCCGTACCTCTCCGATGGGCATCGTTACCTGATGAACGTCCGTCACGGCTCCGCCCTGATGGATGGCAGCCTGCGTTTGGGCATCGACTACACCCAGGTGCGCGACAAGGACTACAACTATTTCAACGACTTCAGCCCGCAAGTGGGCACTCAGGTCGACAGCCAGTTGCAGCAATCCTTCACCGCCGGCTACTACCAGCACAACTGGAACCTCACCTCCGAGGTGCGCCGCTACCAGATCCTGAGTCCGTATGCGCAGCTGCCCCACGAGATGTTGCCGCGTATCGACTACAACTACTTCCAGCAGGGCAAGTGGTTCGATCTGGCCTGGAACAGCGAACTGACCAAGTTTGGCTATAACAGCGGCAGTGCCACCATCCAGCAAGCCGGTGAGCGCTATACAGCTACTCGCCTGCATCTGGCACCGACCCTGACTGTGCCCCTGGTGGATGCACCGGGTTACTACCTGACCAGTCAGTACAAACTGATGTTTACCTCTTACAACCAAGATGTTCCAAAACAACTTACTCAAGCCGATATCAATAACTTCGATCCGATAAGAAAACAGGGTGAAAATGGTCGTCAAGAAAATGTAGTTCTCAAAGACGGCACCATTACCCGCACTCTGCCGTCCTTCCGCCTCAAGGGAGGGATCAACTTTGATCGGCCGCTCGACTGGTATGATGGCAAGGGGACACAGACCCTGGAACCCGAGTTCCAGTACCTCTATATCCCTTATAAAAACCAGGACGAGATCGGGATCTACGACACCACTACCACCCGTCAGGATTACTACAGCCTGTTCAGTGATCGCCGCTTTGCCGGTCTTGACCGCATCAGCGATGCCAACCGGGTCACCGTTGGCCTGACCAGCCGGGTCTATGACAATGTGGGTGATGAACGGTTGCGTCTGGCAGTAGCCCAGGCCTTCGAAATGACGCCACCCAAGGTGCGCCTCTACCCTTCAAATCCGGAAAGCACCAACGCCCGCTCCCTGCTCTCGTTTGAGGGGGATGCACGGATCACCGATGAGTGGTTTGCCCACGCGGGGACCCAATACGATACCTCAGAGGGTGAATTTACAGCTGGCAATGGTGCGGTCGAGTACCGGACCGGCAAGCTGACCACTCAGGCCAACTACCGCTACATCAAGGATGGCAACCTAGACTATCGCTATCCGACCAACACGGCACTGGCAGAAGATCTGAGCCAGGCGGGTCTGGTGATGATGGCGCCGATCGCCGATCAGTGGCAGATGTATGGCGGTTACTACCGTGACATCAAGCAGGATGTGAACATTGACCGCAAGATCGGTGTCAAATACGACTCCTGCTGCTGGAGCATCAACATGAGCCTGGAGTGGCACAATCAGCCGGACAACGTCACCCTGAAGCCCACTTCGGAAAAAGTCATTGGTCTGCAGTTTGAAATGAAGGGACTTGGCAGCGTTGGTACCGGTGGCCGCAGCGTCACACTGGATACCGAGCTGTTGCCCTATGTTCGCCCGTTTAATCTGAAAGGCCAGCAATGATGCTGGTCCAGCCTTGAGAGATGGATATGAAAAAGACCCTGATTGCCCTGCTGACCGCGGGAATGTTCGGTGCCATGAGCCAGGCCGCACTGGCTGCGCCCGAGCTGATGGACAAGGTGCTGGCCGTGGTCAACAAGGACGTGGTGCTGTCCAGCCAACAGGACGCACTGGTCAACAAGGTAAAACTCTCCGCTCAGGAGAGCGGCCAGTCCCTGCCTGACGATGCCACCCTGCGCAAACAGGCGCTGGATCGGCTGATCCAGGAGAGCCTGCAGCTGCAACTGGCGGAGCGCCAGGGGCTGAAGATCAGCGACACCCAGCTGGAACAGGCTATTCAGGGCATCGCTGCCGACAACAAGATGACCCTGGATCAGCTGCGGGCCCAGCTCGCCCGTGAAGGGATGACCTATGCCCAGTATCGGGAAGAGGTTCGCCGCGAGATCCTGATGAACGAGGTGCGCCGCAACCAGGTGCGCCGCCGTATCAACATCTCCGAGCAAGAGGTGAAGCAGGTGGTGGAGATCCTGAAGAAACAGGGTCAACAGCAGAACGAATACCACGTCGGCCATATCCAGATTGCCCTGCCGGACAACCCCACTGCCGCCCAGCTGGATGCAGCAAAGAGCAAGATCGAGCGCATTCTGGCCGCCCTCAAGCAAGGTGCCGACTTCCGCAAACTGGCCATTGCCGAGAGTAACGGTCCCAAGGCGCTGGAAGGGGGCGACTGGGGCTGGATGAGCCCGCAAGAGATGCCGACCCTGATGGCGGAAGCGGTACAGGGTGCCAAGAAGGGCGACATCGTCGGCCCGCTGCGCTCCGGCGCCGGCCTGCACATCGTCAAGGTGTTCGACACCAAGGGTCAGCAGCAAGTGATGCAGACCGAGGTGAAAGCACGTCACATCCTGATCAAGCCCTCCATCATCCTGAGCGAAGAGAAAGCCAAGGGGATGCTGGATGGCATTCTGCACGACATCAAGAGCGGCAAGGCCAGCTTCGCCAGCATGGCAGAGAAGTACTCCGAAGATCCGGGCTCTGCGGTGCAGGGTGGCGAACTGGGCTGGTCTGATCCCAACGTCTATGTCCCCGAGTTCCGCGACATGGTCAACCGTCTGCAACCGGGCCAGATCAGTGCCCCGTTCCGTACCAGCCACGGCTGGCACATCGTGCAGGTGGAAGATCGCCGCAGCCAGGATGCGACCGACAAGGCTCAGGAGCAGCGCGCCTACCAGCTGATCTACAACCGTCGCTTCGTGGAAGAGTCCCAGGCGTGGCTGGATGAGCTGCGTGACGAGGCCTACATCCAGATCGAAGGAGCCGGTAGCTGATGAGCTGCCGTCGCCTTGCCGTTACCCCGGGCGAACCGGCCGGGATCGGCCCGGATCTGGTGCTGCAGATTGCCCAGCAGGATTGGCCCCACCAGTTGGTAGTGATTGCCGATCAGGTATTGCTGCGCGAGCGGGCGGCCCTGCTGGGACTGCCCATCGAGCTTGAGCCCTACGATGCCGCCGCCCCTGCTCATCCGCAGCGGGCGGGCACCCTGACCGTCTGTCCGGTCACCCTCGGCGCCCCCGTGGTGCCGGGCGAGCTGAACGAAGGCAATGGCGCCTATGTGCTGGCAACCCTGCAGCGCGCCTGTGATGGCAACATGAGCGGCGAATTTGCCGCCGTGGTGACCGGGCCGGTGCACAAGGGGATCATCAACCAGGCCGGGGTCTCGTTCAGCGGCCACACCGAGTTCTTTGCCCAGCAATCCAACACCGCAGATGTAGTGATGATGCTGGCAACCGAGGGGCTGCGGGTCGCATTGGCGACCACCCATATTCCGCTGGCCTATGTGGCGATGGCCATCACCGAGGATCGCCTCGGCAAGGTGATCCGGATCCTCAATGAGGATCTCGCCACCAAGTTTGGCATCGCCAAACCCCGTATTTACGTCTGCGGCCTCAACCCCCATGCGGGGGAAGGTGGCCATCTCGGACGTGAAGAGATTGACGTGATCGAACCCGCTCTGGCCACCCTGCGCCAGGAAGGGATCGATCTGGTCGGCCCATTGCCGGCCGACACTCTGTTCCAGGAGAAATACCTCAAGGATGCGGATGCGGTACTCGCCATGTACCACGACCAGGGGCTGCCCGTGCTCAAGTACAAGGGCTTCGGCAGTTCGGTCAATATCACCCTGGGGCTTCCCTTCATCCGCACTTCGGTGGATCACGGCACCGCGCTGGATCTGGCAGGCAAGGGCCTGGCGGATTCGGGCAGCCTTGTCACCGCGATTAACCACGCCATCAAGATGGTAGAGAAAAAAAGATATGAGCAGTAAGGTGCACATGGGCCACACGGCCCGTAAGCGTTTCGGTCAAAACTTCTTGCACGACCGGTATGTGATCGATCAGATCGTCGCCGCCATCAACCCGCAGCCGGGTCAGAATCTGGTGGAGATCGGTCCGGGTCTGGCCGCGCTGACCGAGCCGGTTGCCGCCCAGATGGACAAAATGACCGTGGTCGAGCTTGACCGGGACCTGGCAGCTCGCCTGCGCGAGCACCCGACCCTCAAAGACAAGCTGACCGTCATCGAAGCGGATGCCATGCGTTTCGACTTCGGCACCCTGATGGGTGAAGGCAAGGGGCCGCTGCGCATCTTCGGCAACCTGCCCTACAACATCTCCACCCCGCTCATCTTCCACCTGTGCGAGTTCGCTGATCGGGTAGAGGACATGCACTTCATGCTGCAAAAAGAAGTGGTGTTGCGCCTGGCCGCTGGCCCGGGCAGCAAGGCTTATGGTCGGCTGAGCGTGATGACCCAGTACTACTGTCAGGTAGTGCCTGTGCTGGAAGTGGGCCCGGGAGCCTTCAAACCGGCGCCAAAGGTGGACTCTGCCGTAGTTCGCCTGATCCCGCACAAGAATCCGACCATAGTCGCAAAAGATATTCGTTGTCTGAATCGGGTCTGTACCGAAGGCTTTGGCCAGCGTCGCAAGACCATCCGCAACAGCTTCTCCAACTTCATCACCGACGCCCAGCTGACCGAGCTTGGTATCGATGGCAACCTGCGCCCGGAGAATCTCTCCCTCGAGCAGTTTGTCATGATCGCCAACTGGCTGGCGGATCAGCAACAGGCCTGATGCCGTGGCACCCCCGCACATCGAGATCCGCCCATACCCCGTGTATGTGGCGGGCTCCAAAGACCCTTACCAGTTTCACTATCTGATCGAGATTGAGAATCTGGGGCCCGGTCCGGTGCAACTGCTGCATCGGCGCTGGCTCATCACCGATGCCAATGGCAAGATGCTGGAAGTGGCAGGCCCGGGCGTGGTCGGGGAACAACCCGTCATTGCCGAAGGTGAGACCTACCGCTACCAGAGCGGCGTGCCGCTGGCGACCCCGCTTGGGGTGATGGAAGGGAGCTATACCCTGCAAGATGGCTCTGGTCAGCAGTTTGAGGCGCCCATCGCCCCCTTCACGCTGGCTATCCCCAATATTATCAACTGAGGTTTCATGGCGAACTGTTTTGTCGGTGACATCCAGGGCTGTTACGACGACTTGCGCCGTCTGCTGGATCTTGCCGCGTTCGATCCCGACCAAGACGTGCTCTGGCTCTGCGGCGATCTGGTCGCCCGCGGCCCGGACTCCCTCAATACCCTGCGTTTTGTCAAAGGGCTGGGCAACCGTGCAGTTACCGTGCTCGGCAACCACGACCTGCACCTGCTGGCGGTCGCCGATGGCGTTGCACCGCTCAAGAAGAAAGACAAGCTGCAAAGCCTGATGGATGCCCCTGATCGGGATGAACTGCTGGAGTGGCTGCGCCACCGCCCGCTACTGGCAGAGCATCCGGAGCTGCCCATCATGATGGTGCATGCGGGGATCTCCCCTGCATGGGATGCCCGTACCGCCCGCAACTGTGCCCGTGAGGTAGAGAGCCTGCTGCGCGGAGACCAATACAGCTGGCTGCTGCACAACATGTATGGCGACCTGCCCGATGGCTGGAAAGATGATCTGGTCGGGATCGACCGCTACCGCTACATCATCAACACCTTCACCCGGATGCGCTTCTGCTATTTCGATGGCCGACTCGACTTCAAATGCAAGAAGGGGCCCAAGGAGTCGACCCCGGGGCTGCGTCCCTGGTTCGAACAGCGCGAACACCACGTGGATGACCCCATTCTGGTGTTCGGCCACTGGGCCGCCCTGATGGGCAACACCGGCAAGAGCGATATCAAGGCGCTCGATACCGGCTGCGTCTGGGGCAACAGCCTCACCCTGTGGCGCTACGAGGATGATGCCCTGATCACCACCCCCTGCCCAGTTCACGCCAGCTAGGGAGTGCGCTGCAATCGGGCGGTCGCTGCCGCACGGATTGCCACAACCTGCACCAATAACAAAGCCCGGCAGGTTGCCGGGCTTGCTGTTTTAGGTTCCCTGTTTTCCGGCGAATGAAGTTACAACTTGCGCCCCAGCCGCTTCTCGATCTGGCGCCTCTCCCACTCAGGGCCAAACAGCTTGAAGGGCTGAAACACCCGAACAGCATGGGAGGCAAGCCCCAGCCCCCATCCCAGGGTTGGCCACCAGGCCCAGATGTACTCCGGATTGCTCAGGTAGTTGATGACAAACAGCCCGCAGATCACCACCACATAGCTGGCGACATGGTGATAGAAGCCCTTGAGCTCCTCCACATAGCGCATTGCCGCCCGCTCCTCTGCCGATACCTGCACCGCATCCTGACCCATAGTGTCACTTCCTCTCATCTCGCGCTCCTGTTGCTCTGATCCATCCAGTTGAGCCACATCGAGTTCAAAGACGGCGGCCAGGGCCTTGAGAGATTCCAGTCCGGGTTGCTGCCCCTGCTCGATCCGCTGGATAGTGCGGACACTCAAACCAGTCAACGTTGCCAACTGATCCTGAGACCAACCCCGTTGCAATCTCAACTTCCTGACGATCATCTCGAACTCCTTGTGGTAATTGACAGGGCCAGCATAGGGCTTGCGCCGCGAAAGGTGACACGACAGATGGCCGACATCAACCTGACAACTCTTTTAAATCAATTAGTTGAATAAACATAAAGAGATATAAGGCCAAGCTCTGGCACACATGCAGATGTGCCCGGATGTGTAATCACAGGCTCTGCATCAGCTCGGCGGCAATTTCAAAGGTGCGCAGTCGGGCCTGATGATCGACGATGGGGCCATTGAACATCAGCTCATCGGCACGGGTTTCCGCCAGCAGCGCCTTGAGGCCATGACGAACCTGTTCAGGGTCACCCACCAGAGAGCGCGCAAGGGTCTGCTCCATCGCCATCAGCTCACGGGGTGCCCACTCGTCGCCAAGCTGGACGACCGGCGCGGGCAGCTTGCCCGCATCACCGCGATGAAGGCGCAAGAACTGCTGCTGCACGGTAGTGAACTGGAAGCGGGCCTCCTGCTCGCTGTCGGCGGCGATCATGTTGATGCAGACCACCGCATGGGGCTTGGGCCAGCGAGCAGAGGGGCGATACTGGCTACGATAGATCTCCAGCGCCTGCAGCAACATGGCGGGCGCAAAATGGGAGGCAAACCCGAACGGCAAACCCATCGCCGCCGCCAGTTGCGCGCTGTAAAGGCTGGAACCCAGCAGCCAGATGGGCAGATGCAGCCCCTGGCCGGGCACCGCCTGCACCGCGCCGATCTCGTCGCCAAAATAACTCATCAGCTCACGCACATCGGCTGGGAAATCATCCACCTCACCGCTGCGCATACGTCGCAGCGCCCGCATGGTGCGCTGATCGGTCCCGGGGGCGCGACCAAGGCCCAAATCGATGCGGTCGGGATAGAGAGAAGCCAAAGTGCCAAACTGTTCGGCAATCACCAGCGGCGAGTGGTTCGGCAGCATGATGCCACCCGCGCCGATCCGCAAAGTGGTGGTGGCCTCGGCCAGATGACCGATCAGCACCGAGGTGGCGGCACTGGCAATGCCCGGCATGTTGTGATGCTCGGCCAGCCAGTAGCGCTGGTAACCCCAACCCTCGGCATGGCGGGCAAGATCCCGCGAACGGCGAAATGACTCGGCAGGCACGGAACCCTCGGCAACAGGCACCAGATCGAGCACGGAATAGGGGATGGCAGACATGGGTCACTCCATTGATTTACAGACCAGTAACAAGTGGGGCAATGTAGCACGGGATACCTGAATGAATCACTATCTCCTGCCACACTCTGCCTGCCAAGCGCAGCAATCGAACGGAACAAATCTCAGGCAAGTATTGTTTGAACGCTCATCCTGCTGGCCGCGCATGCCCGAGGGTGGATCATATTTTCTTACATTTGCGGGCTGGCCTGAGCGCCCCCGGCTGGTTATAACGGTGCCCCTATAGCGAAGGGGGAGCAATAGACTCCCCCTCACTCTTTGTCACACCACACTGTTCAGGTTATCTATGTCAAAACATCTCATTCTGCTGGGCGCGCTGACGCTCTCCGGTTGCGCCCTGTTGTCTCCCCCCGCCCCTACCGTCACCCCTGTGCACCTTGCCGATACCAGCCAACGCGGCTTCTACATCGAGTGCAGCAGCATGAAAGCCTGCTTCCAGCAGGCCAACCAGACCTGCCCACAAGGTTACAAGGAGACCGACCGTCGTCAGCAGACGCTCTACAGCACCCAGTATCTGGGGGGAAGCTATGACGACGAGAAGAAGGTCTACAAGGCAGCCAAGCCCTATCGCATCGCCAACACAATCCACTCGCTGACCATCCAGTGTCCCGTCACTACAGGCTAAACCAACCGATGGGGTACTCTCTCCCGTTACTGCGAAAAAGAAAACGGTCAACCGAGGTTGACCGTTTTTCACTGCGCTGCGCCCTTAGAACAGCAGGTGTGCCACCCCGGCAATAACCGGCAAGGTAACCAGAGTGCGCAGCAGGAAGATAACGAACAGCTCCCACAGCTTGACCGGGATCTTGCTGCCCAGCAGCAGGGCGCCCACTTCCGACATATAGATCAGCTGGGTTACCGACATGGCGGCAATCACGAAGCGGGTCATGTCACTCTCGATGGTCGAGGCCAGCACCGCCGGAATGAACATGTCGGCAAAACCGACCATGATGGTCTTGGAAGCCGCTTCCGCCTCCGGCAGTTGCAGCAGCTCCAGCAAGGGGACGAACGGAGCGCCGAGCCAGTTGAAGATAGGGGTATGTTCCGCCAGCATCAGGGCACAGGTACCTATCGCCATCACCACCGGCAGCACACCAAATACCATATCCAGTGCATTCTTCACCCCTTCCCGTGCGACGGCGCCGAGATCAGTCATGCTGTCAGCCTTGGTCAGCGCACGCTCGAAACCATAGCTCATTACGCTGTGCTGGTGCGGCACTGCTTCCTGCTTGCGGCACAGGGGAGTGCCATCGGCATAGATGTCCTTCTTCCAGCAAAGTGGCGGCAAACGCGGCACCACGATGGCGGCAACCACCCCCGCCAGACAGACGGTCAGGTAGAAGGGGACAAACATGTGTTCCAGCTTCACCTGGGAGATCACCACCAGACAGAAGGTGATGGAGACAGCAGAGAAAGTGGTGCCAATCACCGCGGCTTCACGCTGGGTATAGAACTTCCCTTCGTACTGCTTGCTGGTCAGCAGGATACCGACGCTGCCATCGCCAAGCCAGGAGGCAAAGCAGTCCACAGCCGAACGACCCGGCAACCGGAACACCGGACGCATGATGCGGGTCATCATGGTGCCGACAAATTCCAGCAGCCCGAAATCGAGCAGCAACGGCAGCAGCAGGCCGGCAAAAATGAAGACCGAGAACAGTACCGGCAGCAGATCGTTGAGCACCAGTCCACCGGTTGCGCCGGAGTAAAGCACCTCTGGCCCCACCTGGAAGAAGGTCAGCAGCACGAAGATACCGCCCAATACCCGCACGCAGGCCCAGAAAGGGGAGACATTGAACAAACTGTTGAGGAAAGGACGACGCACCAGAATCGCTGGCTTGAACAGCCAGGCAATCACCGTCATCAGCATGGTGGTGGTGATCACCGCACTGACCATGGCGACCAGATAATCGGCAAAAACGCGCTGTACCAGCTTGGCCAGCACGGCCACCGGGATGGTGACGTTACCGTCATAGACGACCGGCGTCATGAACAGCAGGATCCCGATAAGTGACGGAACCAGAAACATCAACAAATTACGGCGAGTATTGACCGCAGGTGCTTCGAGACTCTTTTCCAACATGATATGACTGCCCTAATGTTACTTTTCCCTAGCCCGGCCAACCTGCGTATTCATGCATTAACCGGCAAAACGGGCGCAAGAATACTCCAAAAAAATGCACAAACAAGCCCTTAAGGCAGAAATCTGCGCATAAATATTTCCACAGGTAAACCTTCCATTAAAACAATAAGATACAGCGGCGCATATCGATTCAATCGACATCGCCAGATGATTGTTTCGTTATTGTTAATTTTGGTGGGCAGTATAATCGGTTATCAGTAGCAGGCAATAAGTGACATCACAAATATACCTAATGAGTTGCTGCTCGATAGACATAAAAAAACCGGAGCCTGTTCAGGCTCCGGTTTTCAATGAGAGTGACGGGGATCAGTCACGGACGTAGATGACTTCAACGCCATCATCTTCGTCGTCATCCCAATCGTCATCATCAAGCCCTTCATCGAAGGCAAGAGAGGCAGCCAGTGCTTCCGCTTCAGCCTTGGCCAGCTGGTTCTTGTGGTAGTCGTCCCACTTAAACTCCACCTTCTCGATGGCGTCTTTGGCATCTTCCGCCAGCTGACGGGGCATGGTATCCAGCAGATCCAGAATGTCGTAGCAGACCTTCTTGGTGCCTTCCTTGCTGATGGCAGTGATGGCATAGACCGGACCTTCGTGGTTCAGGGCCGCCTTGACGCGATCCATCACCTCCTGGGCTTCTTCTTCCAGGATCAGATCCATCTTGTTAAACACCAACCAGCGCGGCTTGCCAGCCAGTTCCGGGCTGTACTTCTCCAGCTCCTTGACGATGGTCACGGCATTTTCAGCAGGATCGGAGCCATCAACCGGGCAGATATCCACCAGGTGGATCAGCACGCGGCAACGCTCGAGGTGTTTCAGGAAGCGGATACCCAGACCTGCGCCTTCGGCAGCACCTTCGATCAGACCAGGGATATCGGCGATCACGAAGGAGCGGGAGTTTTCACCACGCACCACACCCAGGTTCGGTACCAGGGTAGTGAAGGGGTAATCAGCCACTTTCGGGCGAGCCGCAGAAACGGCGCGAATAAAGGTAGACTTGCCTGCGTTGGGCAGACCCAGCATGCCGACATCGGCCAGCAGCAGCAGTTCCAGCTTCAGGGTACGCACTTCACCCGGAGTACCATTACTCTTCTGGCGGGGAGCACGGTTGACGGAGCTCTTGAAGCGGGTGTTGCCCAGACCGTGGAAACCACCTTTGGCAACCAGCAGCTTCTGCTCGTGGTGGGTCAGATCCCCCAGCAATTCACCGGTATCCTCATCGGTCGCCCGGGTACCGACAGGCACACGCAGGATCTTGTCCTTGCCGCGGCGACCGGTACAGTTGGCGCTCTGGCCATTCTCACCGCGCTCGGCAGCATGGAAACGCTCGAAACGGTAGTCGATCAGGGTATTGAGGTTCTCGTCGGCGATCAGATATACGTCGCCACCATCACCGCCGTCACCGCCGTCCGGACCACCGTTGGGAATATATTTTTCACGGCGAAAGCTTACACAACCGTTACCACCGTCACCGGCATCGACTCGAATCTGGACTTCATCAACAAACTTCATAGGTAACCGTCACCTTAATTCGAAAAACCGATACGCAATTATAGTGGTACAGACCCCTGCGGGCGATACGCATCTTGCCAATCATGCCCGTCAGAGCCAAAGTCAGCTGCGTTCCGTTTTTTCGTCAACGACATCAGAAAGACGTCAGAAAAACAAAAGCCCCGCCTGTTGGCGGGGCTTCGGATCCTTGCGGTCCGTAATTACTCAGCAACGATGCTAACGTACTTACGATTCAGCGGACCTTTAACTTCGAACAGGATTTTACCAGTCGCGGTAGCGAACAGGGTGTGATCCTTGCCCAGACCAACGTTGGTGCCAGCGTGGAATTTGGTACCACGTTGACGAACGATGATGCTGCCAGCCAGAACTGTTTCGCCGCCGAAACGCTTCACGCCCAGGCGTTTAGCTTCAGAATCGCGACCGTTGCGGGATGAACCGCCAGCTTTTTTGTGTGCCATTTATCGGACTCCTCTAATTAAGCGCTGATGCCAGTGATTTTGACTTCAGTGAACCACTGACGGTGGCCCGCTTGCTTACGATGGTGCTTACGACGACGGAACTTGACGATAGTCACTTTCTCGCCACGGCCGTGAGCCACAACTTCAGCTACAACCTTGCCACCTTCAACGAAAGGAGCACCTACTTTAAAAGTGTCGCCTGCAGCAACCATCAGAACTTCGTTGAAGTCGATGGTAGCGCCAGTCTCAACGTTCAGCTTTTCCAGACGAACGATTTGACCTTCGGCCACACGGTGTTGTTTTCCGCCGCTTTGGAATACCGCGTACATTTGATTAACTCCGTAAAGGCATGTCTTTTGCTCAAGGCTAGACATGCGCAAAAACCTATAACAATGGGCGGGCATTCTACGCAAATCGATCTGCTCAGGCAAGGCCAATTTAGCAAAAAGTTTATTTTGTGCGCATATCTGCCGCCGTGGATAAACGCCTAACTGTAACCCATTGTGAAATCGTGTAGAATCCCTGCCATTACTAAAATCGCAGTTATTGCTGCTGTCACGTTACGAGACTTATGGACCAACAGACTATCCGTGCGCTCTGTGCCGCCGACATGACGGCGGTCAATGAACTGATCCTGGCCCGACTCCAGTCCGACGTTAGTCTGATTAATCAGCTGGGTTTCTACATTGTCAGCGCCGGCGGGAAACGGATGCGCCCCATGCTGACCGTGATGGCTGCGCGTGCGCTCGGCTATGAGGGTGAGGATCACCTGAAACTGGCCGCCATCATCGAATTCATTCACACCTCTACCCTGCTGCATGACGACGTGGTCGACGAATCCGACCTGCGCCGTGGCCGAGAGACCGCCAACGCCATGTTTGGCAATGCCGCCAGCGTGCTGGTCGGTGACTACCTTTATAGCCGCTCCTTTCAGATGATGGCCGAACTCTCCAACCTGCGGGTGATGGAGATCCTCTCGGATGCCACCAACACCATCGCCGAAGGGGAAGTTTTGCAGCTGATGAACTGCAACGATCCGGATACCACCGAAGAGAGCTACATGACGGTCATCTACTGCAAGACCGCCAAGCTGTTCGAGGCCGCTACCCGACTCGCCGCCGTGCTGACCCATCAGCCCGAGCCCGTCGAACAGGCCATGACCGATTACGGCAAGTATCTGGGCACCGCGTTCCAGATCATTGATGACGTGATGGACTACTGCTCCCAGAGCGAAGAGATGGGCAAGAACGTCGGCGACGATTTGGCCGAAGGCAAACCGACCCTGCCGCTGCTGCGCGCCATGGAAGTGGGCACGCCGGAAGAGCGCCAGCTGATGCGCGATGCCATCGAGCACCGCAACGGTATGGAACATCTTGAGCAGATCCTCGGGATTCTCGACCGTACCGGCGCGCTGGAGTACTCCCGCATGCGGGCCCGGGAAGAGGCCGACAAGGCCATTGCCGCCCTCGCCATCCTGCCGGACTCCCCGCACAAGCACGCGCTGGAAACACTGGCCCACATGGCCGTGCAGCGCAGTGCCTGAGTAAACGACATGCATGAAAAAAGAGGCCGTTGGCCTCTTTTTTATTGTCTGCTATCTGCTGAACTGTGCATTGCGCCAGACTCAGCGACTCAGCATCCAGAGGATCACGCTACCCGCAACCACTAGCGAGCCGCCGATACGGCGCAACTGCTCCGGTGGCTGATCGCTCAGCAACCGTAACATCTGCTGCCATGCCTTGGGCATCAACAACGGGCCTAGCCCCTCGAACAACAGCAGCAATCCCAACCCCATCAGCATGGATGTCAGCATCCGACCTCCTTCAATGCAACCAGCCCCCTGGGTCGACGGCTGGCATTGGCACCAAAAACAAAAGGGTCTGACAATGCAGACCCTTTGAATGTGACCTCGTGGCGATTACTGCTTGGTGCCGTGAGGAGACTTGAGGTAACGGAAGAACTCGCTGTCCGGCTTCAACACCATCAGGTCGTTGCCACCGGCGAAGCTCTTGCGATAGGCCTCCATGCTACGCACGAAGCTGAAAAACTCAGGGTCTTTCTTGTAGCTGTCGGCATAGATCTTGGCAGCTTCCGCATCCCCTTCACCGCGCAGCTGGCGAGCGTTACTCTCGGCGTCGGCGATCATGACGGTCACCTTGCGGTCGATATCGGCACGCAGGATTTCAGCCTTCTCGCGACCCTGAGAGCGGTGCTCACGGGCGACAGCGGTACGTTCGGCACGCATCCGTTGGTAGATGGAGTTGGAGACTTCCACCGGCAGGTTGATCTGCTTGATCCGCACATCCACCACCTTGATACCGAGCTCGGAGGAGCGCGCCATCTTCTTCAGGGCATCTTCCATTACGGTACTGCGCTCACCGGAGACGATGTCCTTGATGGTGCGGTTACCAATCTCGGAACGCAGACCGTTGTTGATCTTGCGCTTGAGCAGGTCTTCAGCCTGCAGCTTGTTGCCACCACCGGTTGCCAGGTAGTACTTGGAGAAGTCCTCGATCTTCCACTTCACGTAGGAGTCGATGATCAGGTCTTTCTTCTCGGAGGTGACAAAACGGTCGGCCTGGCTGTCAATGGTCTGGATGCGGGCATCCATCTTGCGAACCTGGTCGATGAGCGGCACCTTGAAGTGCAGGCCCGGCTCATAGAGGCGGGGTTCACCGGAGTCAACCCGCTTCACCTTGCCAAACTGCACCACAATCCCCTTCTGACCTTCATCAACGATAAAGACAGAGGAGAAGCAGACCATGGCCGCGACAGCGATTGCACCAATAGCTAGCTTTTTCATCTATCAGTTTCTCCCTGAGCTGAAGCGGTCACCGCTACGCAGCGGCATTGTCGGGGTAGAGTTGGCACCCTCGTTGGAAACGGGGACCTGCTCTGTGACCGGGGCGGCAGTGGCACGATCAGACTGGGTTACCTTCGGCTTGCCAGACAGCTTGTCGAGCGGCAGGTAGATCATGCTGTTGTTGCCAGCCGGCATGTCGACCACCACCTTGTTGGCCTGCTGATAGAGCTCTTCCATGGTTTCCAGATAGATACGCTCACGGGTCAGCTCGGGGGCAGCCAGATACTGGGGCAGCAGCTCGTTGAAGCGAGCAACTTCACCCTGGGCTTTCAACACGATCTGGGATTTGTAAGCTTCCGCTTCCTGCTCCAGACGCTTCACCTGACCACGGGCCTTGGGCTCCACTTCACGGGCATAGGCTTCTGCTTCACGAATGAAGCGCTGTTCATCTTCCTGAGCGGAGATGGCGTCATCAAAGGCGTCTTTCACCTCTTCCGGCGGACGCGCCGGCAAGAAGTTGACGTCGACGATCTGCAGACCCATCTGGTAGGGCTCGATGATGCCATCGATCACCTGCCAGGTCTCCTGACGCACCTTCTCACGACCGGTAGTCAGGACGTCATCCATCCGGGTATGACCCACCACGTAGCGCAGGGCGCTATCGGTGGCCTGACCCAGACTCTCGTCGGCATTGGTCACGCTGAACAGATACTGCTCGGGATTGACCACACGGTACTGCACGTCCATCTCGACCCGTACCACGTTCTCATCCTGAGTCAGCATGAAACCGGAGGCAGGCAGGGAGCGCACGGACTCGACGTCCACCGGGATCACCTGATCGATAAAGGTCGGCTTCCAGCGCAGGCCCGGCTCGACAATATGGGAAAACTTGCCAAACCGCAGCACGGCACCACGCTCCGCTTCGCGAATGGTGTAGAAGCCGCTGACGACCCACACCACCACAGCCACAACCAGCGCGATGGAGATACCAAAGCGACCTACATCGCCGCCAGATTTGCCGCCACCAAACAAGCCACCGAAACGGCGACTCACTTTGCGCAGCATTTCATCCAGATCAGGGGGTCCCTGATTCTTGCCGTTATTCCCCCAAGGGTCACGGTCTTTGCCGTTGTTACCAGGCTCATTCCAAGCCATCAGCGTCTCCATTAATACATGCGGATGGATATCATCTCTATCGGGCCATCATACGTTGAGAAGCCCCTAAGGGTTCACCTTCATCAACGAATCAATGCCTGATAAAGCGTTGTAAACTCTCACCTTCCTGTTTCACGAGGCGGTTCCAGTCGGCCACTTGCAAGCGGACTTCCAGCACGAAATCCCCCTCCTCGCTAAAACCTTCCTGCTCAATCCCTTTCAGCTGATAGAGCGCACTGCGCAATCTCGCGGCAGAAGGAGGCAACTGCAGGGTGTGATGCACCATGGAGCCAGCCAGCAATTCGGTCAGCGCCGTAAACAGATGCTCACAACCTTCACCGGTCTGGGCCGACAACCAGACGCGCAACGGGCGCCCCTCGTCATCTCGCTCCAGACCTGCCGGACGATCCGCCAGCTTGTCGATCTTGTTGCAGATCATCAGCTGGGGCCTGTCATCGGCTTCAATCTCGGCCAATACCTGCTGCACGGAGTCGATATTCTCCTGCATCTGCTCATCGGCACAGTCCACCACATGCAGCAGCAGATCCGCTTCACGGGTCTCCTGCAGGGTCGCCTTGAAGGCCGCGACCAGATCATGGGGCAAGTGTCGAATAAATCCAACTGTATCCGCCAAAATCACATCACCCACATCTCGGATCACCAGTTTACGCAGGGTGGGATCCAGAGTTGCGAACAATTGGTCGGCAGCATACACGCTGGCAGCTGTAAGTTGGTTGAACAAAGTGGACTTTCCGGCGTTGGTATAACCAACCAGTGACACCGTCGGCACTTCGTTGCGGTTGCGGGCGCGGCGTCCCTGCTCCCGCTGCTTGGCCACCTTGTCGAGCCGACGCAAAATCGCCTTGATGCGTTCCCGCAGCAGACGTCGGTCAGTTTCAAGCTGAGTTTCACCCGGGCCACGCAGACCGATCCCGCCCTTTTGACGCTCAAGGTGGGTCCAGCCTCGCACCAGACGAGTGGAAAGATGGCGCAACTGGGCCAGTTCGACCTGCAGTTTACCTTCGTGGGTACGGGCGCGCTGGGCAAAGATATCGAGGATCAGGCCGGTTCGATCCACCACCCGGCACTGGAACAGACGCTCCAGGTTGCGCTCCTGGGCAGGGGTCAGGGCATGGTTGAAGATCACCACGTCGGCATCCAGCATCTGGACTTGGGACGCGATCTCTTCAGCCTTGCCACTGCCGACAAAAAATTTGGCACTGGGCGCACTGCGACTGGTGGTAATTACCCCCAGCGCATTGACTCCGGCCGAGCTCACCAACATCTTGAGCTCTTCCAGATCCTCCCGCTCACCCTCATCACTGAAGTTGACATGCACCAGAACGGCCTGTTCGCCAGCTTCATAACGGTCAAACAAGCGCTTGCTCCTTAACAGGAATCATGATGAATCTGAGTTGGCGAGTCGACTCGCCCAGGGATATCACGCTTCGGCATCACCCTGTTCATCAGCCGCGCCACCCAGAGTGGGCTGGTGATGATTGACGGCACGGGCCGGTACGACAGTCGAGATGGCGTGCTTGTAAACCATCTGGCTCACGGTGTTTTTCAGCAGGATAACAAACTGGTCAAAAGACTCGATCTGACCTTGCAGTTTGATGCCGTTCACCAAATAGATAGAAACAGGAATCCGCTCACGGCGCAGCGCATTCAAAAACGGGTCTTGGAGAGATTGCCCCTTAGCCATTTTTCTTTTCCTTATAGTTTGTTGTTTTTAAACACCGAATATCAATATAACAACCTGATTATACAGGGAGTGTCAAGCCGCACCAGCGCGAGCAAGCACGCGGTCGAGATTGCCAGACTCACCAGATTCCAACCAGGTCACATCGGGCCAGCCGCGCAACCAGGTCATCTGTCGTTTTGCCAATTGGCGTGTGGCAACAATGCCACGATAACGCATCTCATCATACCCCACTTCACCGCACAGGTAGTCCCACATTTGGCGATAACCCACACAGCGAATGGAGGGGAGATCCGGGGTCAGATCGCCGCGCGCCATCAGCGCACGAACCTCCTGTTCAAAGCCACCTTGCAGCATCTTGTCAAAGCGCTGTTCGATCCGCTGATGCAGCACGGCGCGATCGCTCGGGGCGATGGCAAACTGCTGCACCCGATAGGGTAAGCCCTCCCCCTGCACCTGCGTCAGTTCGGTAAGGGTCTTGCCGCTGATGCGGTAGACCTCCAGCGCCCGGGAGAGCCGCTGCGGGTCATTGGGGTGGATCCGCGCCCCGGCCACCGGGTCGATGCGTACCAGCTCATCGTGCAGCGCCTGCCAACCGAGGCGGGCTGCCTCTTCCTCAATCCCGGCACGAACGGCGGGATCGGCGGAGGGCAATGGGGACAATCCCTCCAGCAACGCCTTGAAATAGAGCATGGTGCCGCCTACCAGCAGCGGAATGCGGCCGCAATCGGCGATCTCTTTCATCTCTCGCAGGGCATCCCTGCAAAAATCGGCTGCCGAATAGCTCAAGGCCGGGTCAAGAATGTCGATCAGCCGGTGCGGGGCACGTGCCAGTTCATCGGCGGTGGGCTTGGCCGTACCGATATCCATGCCGCGATAGATCAGCGCCGAATCGACGCTGATGATGTCGCAGGGCAGCGCCTGGCACAGTTCAATGGCGAGATCCGTCTTGCCGGAGGCCGTCGGCCCCATCAGAAAAATTGCGGTCGGCAAGTCACTCGCCATGTTCAAACTCCTCTAGCACGGTCGCCAGCGAAAGGGGGCGCACCATGCGAATGTCTGCCAGTTGGTCACTGAAATCAGTCACAAGTTCCGTCAGCAGACGACTGGCAGTTGAAAAATCGTATATCTTCTCGCGGCTTATCCCCTGCTCCACCAGCCATTGGCATAATACTTCAGCCTGCTGACCAGCATCACTGTCAGATCCGCCCTCGATAATTTGCAGCAATTCGGGTAACAGACGCACCAGATCGGTCTGGCGCAGCAGAGCCGGCACCCGAGTCAGGATCATGGTGTCACGCCCCCCGCTTTTCAACTCCAGCCCCATCCGTTTCAGCAAACGTTCCTGCTCGGTCACCAGCGCGATCAGATTCTTCGGCAATTTGAAGGAGACCGGCAGCAACAGTGGCTGGGCCGCCAGTCCCTGGCCCCAGGTCTCCAGCAGCCAGTGGCGCAGCAGTACCCGCTCGGCGCGCACCAGCGATAGCAGCGCCAGCTGATTATCCCGCTCGATCAACAGGTAGGCCTGATCCACCAGTGTCAGGGCGCGACATCCCCCCTGTTTGGGTGACGGCACTGTGTCGGTGGACTGTGCGGGAGCAGCCTCAGCCGCAGTTGCGATAGGCAGCGTAGTGAGCAGAGCGCCCATGCCGCGCATCGCCTCCCGGCTTGGGGGCTCGGGCGGTTGATAATTGCTGGCTCGGCCAGCCCCACCGCCCCCCTCACGCACCTGTGCAGGTGCCCGGTAGCTGTGCTCGGCACCGTACCACTCCGGGCGTGGCGCCTGACCGGGATATTCAATCTGCGGACTGACCGGCAACTCGACCAGGGTTTCGGCCAGCGGCGCGTCCTGATGAACGGCGCTGACTCCTTCGCGGCGCAGCGCAGTAAACAGCGCCTGAAAGATAAAGTCGTGGATCAGTCGCGCCTGATGGAAGCGCACCTCATGCTTGGCCGGGTGGACGTTGACATCCACCTGACGGGGATCCAGCTCGATATAGAGCACATAAGCGGCGAAGCGATCGGGAGGCAGCAACTCGTCATAGGCCTGACGAATGGCGTGGTTGATGAGCTTGTCGCGCATCATCCGGCCGTTGACATAGGTGTATTGCAGATCGTTTTGTGGTCTTGCCCCCTCCGGAGTCGCCAACCAGCCCCACAACCGCACGTCGCTGTGTTCGCTCTCCACCGCCAGCGCATGGTGCATGAAGGGGGTTCCGCAAACGGCGGCGAGGCGACGCTCCTGCTCCGGCACGGTATTGGCGGCCTTGTACTGGCGCACCACCTTGCCATTGTGGCGCAGGATCAGGGTGGCATCGAAGCGGGAGAGCGCGATGCGGCGCACCAGCTCGTCGATATGGGCAAACTCGGTCTTTTCACTGCGCATGAACTTGCGACGCGCGGGGGTATTGAAGAAGAGGTCCACTACCTCCACCGTGGTGCCCACCGGATGGGCCGCCGGCTTGATGGTGACGCTCATCTCCCGCCCTTCTGCCTGGGCTTGCCAGGCTTCGGACTGCTCGGCGGTACGGGAGGTGAAGGTGAGACGGGAGACCGAGCTGATTGAGGCGAGCGCCTCGCCACGAAAACCGAGGCTGTTGATCCCTTCCAGATCGTCCAGCGTGGCCACCTTGGAGGTCGCATGACGCGACAGCGCCAGCACCAGCTCATCTTTGGCGACGCCACAGCCGTTGTCACGGATGCGGATCAGCTTGGCGCCCCCCTTGTCGATGTCGATCTCGACCCTGTCGGCCCCCGCATCCAGGCTGTTCTCCACCAGCTCTTTCACCACAGAAGAGGGCCGCTCCACCACCTCTCCGGCTGCAATCTGGTTAGCCAGAATGGGTGGCAAAATACGGATCGGCATCATTTACTCCTGAATTTCTATCTTGCGGATGGTCAGTCTCTTAAGGCTCCAGGAGGGCCGCACCACCACCTCTCCACCAACCGGAATCTGGTTAGCCAGGATAGGGGGCAATATACGGATCGGCATCACTTGCTCCTGAATTTCAATCTTGCTGATGGTATTCGCTAACAACGGGAGCGGCATAACCCGCTCCCGCGCGTCAGTTTTGCGGAATGTAGAGCACCTGCCCTACCTGAATATTCCGCGACTTGAGCTTGTTGATCTCTACCAGCCGTGCCTGACTCACCCCATGTTTCTCGGCAAGGCGGGAGAGACTCTCCCCCCGCTTGACCACATGGCGGATCATCTGCGACTTGTCGTCACTACGAACGGGAGCAGCAGCGCGGCTCTGCCCCTGCTGGGGAATATAGATAGTCTGACCAATCTGAATATCCCGGCTGCGCAGCTGGTTGATCTCCACCAGAGTGGACTGACTCACTCCATGCTTCTCGGCAAGGCGAGAGAGGCTCTCGCCCCGTTTGACCACATGGCGGAGCATCCGCGATTTGTCATAGTCGCCCACACTGCTGACCGGTGCACCGCTATCCTGCGCTGCCGCCGAGTAAGGCTTGATCACCCCGGCGCCGGAACCGCTCCCAGTACCGCCGTCGCGGGCAGTGGCGGGCATCTTGTTGGTCACTACCGGCTGCGACTGTGCCTGCCTGGGCTGGCTCACCGGCTGCCGGGCTACCGGTGCAGGGCGAGTAGCAGCAGGTTGGCTCACCTGCCCCTTACCGGTCAGCATGGCCCCCTTGGTCGGGTGGGCGCGGTAGTAGTTGCGGATCCCCTCGAAGATGGCGCGGGCCAGCTGGTCCTGATAGCTGGCGGTGGCCAGTAGCTTCTCCTCCGCATGGTTGGAGATAAAACCGGTCTCCACCAGCACCGAGGGAATATCCGGCGCCTTCAGCACCGCCAGACTGGCGTGCTCCGGCGCCTTCTTGTGCAGTCGGGCAACCTTGCCCATGGAGCGCAGGATCTGGCGGCTGACGTCATACCCTTCGGCACGGGACTTGTCCATGGAGAGGTCGAGGAAGGTCTGCGCCAGATAGGGGTTGGGATCAGATTCCGCCAACACCTTGCCGACACCGCCCAGCAGCTCGCCCTGCTTCTCTTGCTTCTCCAGCCAGCTACCCATCTCGCGGTTGGCACGGTTGGTCGACAAGACCCAGACCGAGGCACCACGCGGAGTCGAGTTATGAAAACTGTCTGCATGGATAGAGACCAGCAGATCAGCCTTGGCCTTGCGGGCAATCTCGGAGCGCTTGTTGAGATCGACGAAGTAGTCGCCACGACGGGTCATCACGGCACGCATCCCCGGCTCGCGGTCGATCAGTGCCGCCAGCTTCTGGGAGACCGCCAGCGTGACCCGTTTTTCATAGGTACGGCGCGGGCCGATGGAGCCCGGGTCTTCTCCGCCGTGGCCCGGGTCGATAGCAATCACCACTCCCTTGCCCTTGCCACCGACGGGCGTGGATTGCACCGCAGCCGCCGAGCGCTTCTCTTCATAAGGCAGGTCGATGACCAGACGGTGGCCATAAGGCCCGGCAGGCACCAGCGGAAAGACCACCGGTTTGATGGCGGAGCTGAGATCCATCACCAGCCGCAGACCCCCCTTCTCCAGCGGAGTGCTCTGGCGGATCTTGCGCACCAGTTCGCTGTTGTTCTCGATCCGGGCCAGATTGGCGGCGTTGCTCGCCCCTTTCAGATCGATTACCAGCCGATCCGGGCCGGTGAGGGTGAAGTAGTTGTAATTGGGGGCGCTGCTCATATCGAGCACCACCCGGGTGTTATCCGGTGATGGCCAGATTCGTACGCTCTTGAGCTGATTCGCCCAAGAGGGTAACGCCATCAAAGAGAGAGCAATAACAAGGATCAAGCGCACGTAGATGACAACCGTTCCAGAATGGCTTCGCCAATAGCAGTGCGGGCCTCTATCAGAACCTCGCGCTGCTCGCCTACATAAGTGAGGGTAATTTCCAGGTCGGGAGCCGGTAACCAGCCCTCGCCCTTCTCGGACCACTCCACCAGACAGAGAGTGTTGGCGGCAAAATAGTCCCGAATGCCCATGAATTCCAGCTCTTCCGGATCAGCCAGGCGATAGAGATCGAAATGGTAGACTTGCCAGCCATCGAGCTCATAGGGTTCGACCAGAGTGTAAGTCGGGCTTTTTACCTTGCCCTGATGGCCAAGGCCCTGCACCCAGCCGCGGGTCAGGGTGGTTTTACCGGCACCAAGCGTGCCATGCAAAAACACTGTGGTCGCCTGCTGGCAGGCCTGTGCCAGACGGCCACCCAGTGCCACGGTTGCTGCCTCGTCCGGCAGTGTCATCATCAACTGTTTTGCCATGTTCTTCTTTTTAACTTGTAATGGTGTCGGGATTAACCAGTTTGCGGATCAGCGGCAGCAGATCTGACGCCAGCATGCCCCGCTCGCCGTCGGCGGCAGCCTGATCTGCAGCCTCGCCGTGGATCACGGCGCCCAGCCAGCTTGCCATGGTGGCAGACCAGCCCTGGGCCAAAAGGGCGGCGATTATACCAGATAACAGATCGCCCATGCCGCCACTTGCCATGCCGGGATTGCCTTCACAACAGAGAGCGACCCGCTCGCCGTCATAAATAAGTGTTCCCGCCCCTTTTAACAACACCACACCGCCATAACGCCGCTGCAGCGCCTGCACGGCGGCAAACCGGTCGGTTTCAATCTCGGCAATGGAGCATCCCAGCAGGCGCGCTGCTTCGCCGGGATGGGGCGTGAGCACCCAATTATCCTGATGGCGGGGAGATTGCGCCAGCCAATTCAATCCATCGGCGTCCAAAACCAGTGGCAGCCGATCGGTGAGATTACGAGCGATTTGCGCGCTTCCCCACTCATCCTGACCAAGCCCGGGGCCAATGACCCGCACCGACGCCCACCCCTCGTCATCTGCGGTAGTGAGACTCATCAGTTCGGGTTGATAGAGGCTGACCGGCGGATGTTCCGGATGCTGACACACCCGCACCAACCCTGCCCCCGCCCGCAGGCAAGCGCGGGCCGCCAGCACGAGGGCCCCCTGCATGCCGCGATTGCCCCCCACCAGCAGTACCTTGCCATAAGAGCCCTTGTGGGAAGCGCGCGGGCGCGGGGTCAACTGCGTGCTCAGCTGCGGATAATCGATACGCCAGGCGGCGGGCAGCATAGTGTCATCAGGCATGACGCCAAGGGGATCACAGTCGAGCTGGCCGACACAATCCACCCCGTCGCCGGTGAGCATCCCCTGCTTGATACAGATAAAGGTGAGGGTGCGAGTGGCCTGCACCACGGCCCCCATGGCACGGCCGGTATCGCCGTTGAGGCCGGAGGGGAGATCCACCGCCAGCACGGGCACAGCAAAGCCATTGATTGTTGCGACGATCTTTGTCAGTAGTGGCGAGAGGGGCGTGTTGACGCCGGTGCCAAGCAGGGCATCGACTACCAGATCCGGGGTGGAGTGCTGGTCCTTATCAAACTGCTCGGCCAGCCAGACCCGGCCACCGGCCGCCAGCCACTCATCGGCGGCCCGTCTGGCATCCCCCTTCAGCTGGTCGGGTGCCCTGGCGGCAATCACCACCACCTCGATGCCAATCTGGCGGGCAAGGCGGGCCAGCACATAGCCATCACCGCCGTTATTACCGGGGCCGACGAAAATCCACCAGCAGCGACTGTCGGGCCAATGCAGGGTGGCATAGGTGTGCAGCGCAGCACCGGCTCGCTCCATCAGGGCATAGAGAGGTTGCCCCTCACGCACGGCCCAGTTGCGCTCCAGTGTGCGGATCTGTTCAGTCTGCCACAGCCCCTGTGGTAAACTGCCGCCCTCTTTTGTGCCCAACGCGCTCCTGATGATCTCTACCATGACGGCTCCCGCCTCTTATCAATCGACCCACGCCAGCAAACACCGGCCAGGCCAAGCCGCATGAGCGCACCTGACTTCCACCAGCTGGCCCACGATATCAAGCTCTGGGCACGGGAGCTAGGATTTGACCAGGCGGGCATCACCGACACCGACCTGCGTATCGAAGAGCCGAGATTGCAGGCCTGGCTGGATGCGGGCTATCACGGCAGCATGGATTACATGGCGCGCCACGGCATGATGCGGGTGCGCCCCCACGAGCTGCTGCCGGGCACGGTGCGGGTGTTGTCGGTGCGGATGAACTACCTGCCGTTCGAGGCGGGTTTTGCCGCCACCCTGCGCGATCCGACCCTCGGCTATATCAGCCGCTATGCCCTCGGCCGTGACTACCACAAGGTGCTGCGCAACCGGCTCAAACAGCTGGGTGATCGCATTGAAGCGCGCTGCGCCGAGCTGTTTCAAGGCACCGAAGATACCTTGGGTGAGTGGCGCCCCTTCGTTGACTCCGCCCCCATCCTCGAGCGGCCGCTGGCAGCCAAGGCGGGCCTCGGCTGGGTTGGCAAACACTCACTGCTGCTCAACGAATCGGCCGGCTCCTTCTTCTTTCTCGGTGAGCTGTTGCTCAACCTGCCGCTGCCGCTCGACCAGCCAGTGGAGAAGGAGCAGTGCGGCAAGTGTGTCGCCTGCATCAACATCTGCCCGACCGGCGCCATTGTCGCCCCCTATGTAGTAGATGGCCGCCGCTGCATCTCCTATCTCACCATAGAGAATGACGGCCCTATTCCGGAAGAGTTTCGCCCCCTGATGGGCAACCGCATCTACGGCTGCGACGACTGCCAGCTTATCTGCCCCTGGAATCGCTACGCCGATGCCAGCCCGGAACCCGACTTCAGCCCCCGCTCCAGTCTGCACCGCCCCCCCCTGCTGGCGCTGTGGTGCTGGAGCGAGAGCGACTTTCTCAAGCAGACCGAAGGGAGCCCGATCCGCCGCATCGGTTACCAGCGCTGGCGCCGCAATCTGGCAGTCGCCCTTGGCAATGGCCCGGCGACCCCCGAGGTGATCGCGGCCCTGCAACTGGGGCTGACCACCGCCGATCCCATGGTGGCCGAACATATCGAATGGGCGCTGGCCACCCTTGCCCGGCGTCAGGATGAAGAGAACAAGAAGACCCGTTTGCTGATCCGCTGCATCGAAAAAGGTCTGTCGGATCACGCATAAGTGATCTGCCCCTTGCCGGATTGCAGCACTTTTTTCATGCTCTGCCGACCTGCAGTGCCCATAACAGCATGGTCACTGCAAACTGGTCGGCACACAACAAGGACAACACAGATGCATATGTTGGGAGTGGATATTGGAGGCTCAGGGATCAAGGGCTGTCTGGTCGATACCAAAACCGGCGAATTGATTGGCGAGCGCCATCGCATTGCCACACCGCAACCGGCTACCCCAGCCGCCATCGCCCATACCCTCAAGGCACTGGTCGAACACTTCGACTGGAAAGGGCCAGTGGGCTGTGGCTTTCCCGCCACCATCCACAACGGGGTTGCCAAGAGTGCCGCCAACATCGACAAGAGCTGGATCGAAACCGACGCCGAGCATCTGTTTGCCGATGTCACCGGCAAGCCCTGCTATGTGCTGAACGATGCCGATGCCGCCGGTCTGGCCGAGATGCGCTTTGGCGCCGGCAAGGATCGCAAGGGGGTCATCATCCTCATCACGGTCGGTACCGGCATCGGCACCGCCATCTTCGTCAACGGCCATCTGCTGCCCAACACCGAGCTGGGCCATCTGATTCTGGAAGGAATGGTCGCCGAGCACTACTGCTCCGACGCAGTGCGCAAGCGTGAGGATCTCTCCTGGGGGCGCTGGGGCAAACGCTTCAACAAATATCTGGCTCGCCTCGAGTTTCTCTTCTCCCCCGACCTCTTCATTCTGGGGGGCGGCAGCGCAGCCAAGCTGGATAAGTTTGTCGATCGCATCGAGACCCGGGCGCCGCTTATTCCGGCGGCCAGCCTCAATCAGGCGGGCATTATCGGGGCCGCGCTCTACGCGGCCGAGCAGCAGGGCTAACCGACGCTCACTGCAAGTCAGCAGATATCAATGGAAAGGGCCCGGCACTGCTGCCGGGCCCTTTTGTTTGGCCGTCATCTTGCGTGTTTGGCGCTTATCACCCGCTACATGTCGTCGAGTCGGTGCACTCCGTGCACCAGTCGGGTCAGGCGGGTCTGCTCCAGCCTGGCCAGATTCTCGAGCAAGGCGGTGGTGGCCGGTGTCGGACACTCCCGGGCCAGATGGCTCAGCTCGCCCACCAGCTGCTCTTCCCAGCGGCATACCTGAGTAACGATATCCTGGGTCTGGACTGATGCCGGCAGCTCGAAGCGGGTAATGGCAGGCAACATATCCTCGCTGAAACTCTGGTTCAGCCAGGTCTCCCTGACCGCCTCTCCCAGCTGAGCGGCATATTCGTGCAAATGGGCACTGGCCGCATCCTCACGCCCTTGCAGATAGACCAGCAACATCCGGCTCCGCTCGCTGTCCACCTGACTGGTCAAACGCCCGTAACAGAGTCCGAGCTGATGGTGAACCTGCTCAAGATAGTGCAGCAACTCTTTGATCTGTTGGAATCTCATCGCACTGCCCTCCATGCTTGTCGACGTCATTAGTATAAAAAAACGGCGCCACCGACCCAATCCCTATCCGAGCCCCCCTTGCGCTGCATCAAGGTTGACGCCGACAAAGTGGCCGCCAGGTGAGCCTGTCACGAATAGGGAACGATTTGTGCAGCAATTTGTGCAACGATGGAGGAACATTAAGCTCGACAGCAGATGTGAACAGAAACGGGCTGGCACACTAATAAAACCAGCATATACCCGATATAAACCATCTTTAATTCGGTTATCTGCCGCAGGGACGAAACAGGATCTGGCAGAGCAACACTACCATCCTGATCGTTATCCGCCTGACAGAAATCCTTATCAGTTTTTTAGACGTCTAGACGTAAAAACATGCGTTGACATGGCCATCCAGACATCTTAGCATCATCCTCCATGATGACAGAGTAACCCAGTGGAACCTCTGCCCAATTTCCCCGCCTGTAGCGCCCTGTGCTTTAAGGCTGTTAGCACGGAAGAATCCATGATTAAGTTGATCGGTCTCAACAAAGTCTACGGTACAGGCAGTGACGCCGTGCACGCCCTGCGTGATGTGAGTCTGCATGTACCCCAAGGCAAAATTTTCGGGGTGATCGGTGCCTCCGGTGCCGGCAAGAGTACCCTCATTCGTTGTGTCAACCTGCTGGAGCGCCCGACAGAGGGTCAAGTCATCGTTGATGGCCAGGATCTGGTCGCCCTGAACGAACGGGATCTGACCCAGGCTCGCCGCCAGATCGGGATGATTTTCCAGCACTTCAACCTGCTTGCCTCCCGCACCGTGTTTGCCAACATCGCCTTTCCGCTGGAGCTGGCAGGCTGGAGCAAAGAGAAGATCCAGCAACGGGTTGCCGAGCTGCTGGCGCTGGTCGGGCTGGAAGCCCGTGCCCAGGCCTATCCGTCCGAGCTTTCCGGCGGTCAGAAACAGCGCGTCGCCATTGCCCGCGCACTGGCACCGGCCCCCAAGGTGCTGCTCTGCGACGAGGCCACCTCGGCCCTCGACCCGCAGACCACCCGCTCGATCCTGACCCTGCTCAAGGAGATCAACGTCAAGCTGGGGCTCACCATCCTGCTCATCACCCACGAGATGGATGTGGTGAAGGGGATCTGTGACGAAGTGGCCATCATCAGCGACGGCCGTCTGATCGAGCAGGGCGAAGTGGCCTGGTTCTTCAGTAATGCCAAAACCCAGCTGGCGCGTGACTTCATCCACTCCACCATCCATCTGGAGGTACCGCAGGAGTATCAGGATCGGATGAGTGCGGAGCGGGTGCCGAGCAGTTACCCGCTGGTGAAGCTCGGCTTTACCGGCAGCACGGTCGATACGCCGCTGATCTCCGAGGCGAGCCGCCGTTTCAATATCGACATCAGCATTCTGAGCGCGGACATCGAGTACGCCGGTGGCGTCAAATTCGGTTTCCTGCTGGCCGAGCTGTTCGGGGATGAAGCCCAATGCGAGGCCACCCAGCAGTTCCTTATCGACAACCACATTCAGCTGGAGGTAATGGGTTATGTCCGAAGCCATGATTAATCTGCTCATCACGGCCCTGGGCGACACCCTGATCATGGTGTTTGCCTCCGCTCTGTTCGGCTGCCTGCTGGGTCTGCCGCTCGGCGTGGCACTGCATGTGACCAAGGCGGGCCAGATCCTGGCCAACCCCTTGCTCAACCGTACTCTGGGCATGGTGGTCAACGTGGGTCGCTCGGTGCCCTTTATCATCCTGCTGGTCGCCATCATTCCGCTAACCCGGCTGATTGTCGGCACCAGTATCGGCACCATCGCCGCCATCGTGCCGCTGACTGTCGGCTGCATCCCCTTCATTGCCCGTCTGGTGGAAGGGGCCCTGATGGAGGTGCCGGACGGCCTGCTGGAAGCGGCCAAGGCGATGGGCGCCAAGCCGCTGCAAATCATCACCAAGGTGCTGCTGCCCGAGGCTCTGCCCGGCATCCTCAACAGTGTCACCATTACCCTCGTCACGCTGGTGAACTACTCGGCCATGGCCGGAGCTATCGGTGGCGGTGGTCTGGGGGATGTGGGTATTCGTTATGGTTATCAGCGCTTTGACCCGACCGTCATGCTGGTGACCGTAGTTATCCTGGTAGTACTGGTTCAACTTATCCAGAGCGCGGGTGAGCGCCTGGTCAACAAATGTGATCATCGTTAATCGTCGATTTCTGACAGGAGGTTTTATGAAATTTGGCATCAAATCCGTTGCTGCTGCCCTGCTGGCTGGTCTGGTTCTGGCCGGTTGCGGTCAAAAAGAAGAGAACAAGGTTCTGAAAGTGGGCGCTATTGCCGGCCCGGAGACCGAACTGGTTGAAGTGGCTGCCAAGGTAGCCAAAGAGAAATACGGTCTGACCGTCGAGGTGGTCAACTTCTCCGACTACGTCACCCCGAACGTGGCGCTGAACGATGGCAGCATCGACGTCAACGCCTTCCAGCACAAACCCTATCTGGATGCGCAGGTGCGTGATCGCGGCTTCAAGCTGGTGCCGGTTGGCAACACCTTCGTCTACCCGATTGCCGGTTACTCGAAGAAGATCAAGGCACTGAGCGAGCTGCAAGATGGCGCCCAGATCGCGGTACCGAACGATCCGACCAACCTGGGTCGCTCCCTGATCCTGCTGGCCAAACAGGGTCTGATCACCCTGAAGGATGGCGCCGGTCTGGAAGCGACCGTGTTGGATATCGCCAGCAACCCGCGCAACTTCAAGATTGTGGAACTGGAAGCAGCACAGCTGCCCCGTTCGCTGGAAGATGTGGATCTCGCTATCATCAACAACACCTTCGCCGGCCAGATTGGTCTGACCCCGACTGAAAACGGCCTGTTTGTTGAGGACAAAGAGTCCCCCTACGTCAACCTGATCGTCGCCCGCGACAACAACAAGGATGACGAGAAGGTTAAACAGTTCGTACAAGCTTTCCAGACCGATGATGTCTACAAGAAAGGTCTCGAGCTGTTCAAAGGCGGCCTGGTAAAAGGTTGGTAATTGCTCACTCGGCAAAAAAGGCCACGCAATGCGTGGCCTTTTTTATTGGCGCCGCTATCATATCCGCGAGCACGGCAACACGAACATACTCATAACATGAAAAAATGGTATCTGGCCTACTGCAAGCCAAAAGAAGAGGCCCGCGCCCGCGCCCACCTCGATGCCCAGGGTATCGAATCCTATTACCCCATGGTGGAGATCGAGAAGCTGCGCCGGGGCAAGCGAGTTCCGGTACGGGAACCCATGTTCCCCAACTATCTGTTTATCTTCGTTGATTTGGAAGAGGTGACACCGGTCACCCTGAAATCGACCCGCGGCATCAGCCGGATCATCCACTTTGGCAGTGAATGGACCCCCATCAGCAGCAAGCTGGTCTATCAGCTGATGAGTCGCGATGACAGCGATGAGGCGAGAGCCAGCTACGCTAACCTGCCCTGCTCGGGCGACAAGGTGCTGATTGAAGAGGGGCCGCTTGCCGGCTTCGAAGCCATCTATATGGAGCCGGATGGGGAGAAACGTGCGATTTTGCTGGTCAGCCTGCTCAACCGGGAGACTACCAGCAGCTTCGACAACCACACCTTCAGACGTCTGGACTAAACCCACGGGCCAGACGGCTCGGTAAATGGCAATAGCAATGGCGGGATGATCCCGCCATCTCATGCATCAAGATCAAAGCGGGCGATGACCGCCTTCAGCTTGCCGGTATCGCCAGCCAGTCTGGCTACGATCTCCTCCCCCTGCTGACTACGCTGACAGGATTGCCGACTGAGCGCGGCAATGTCGTCGACCGTCCCGGATACCTCGGCGGCCACCCGCGACTGCTGCTCGGTTGCCACCGAAATGGCCTCCAGCTGGCCCGACAGCGACTGTACCAGCTGGTTCATGGCACTCAGGGTATCTGTCACCAATCCAACAGCATCCCGGCCTTGCTCTACCAACCGGGTACCGCTGCTGACGGTACTCACCGTCTGGCGAGTCTGCTGGGAGATGGCCGCAATAGTCTGGCTGATCTCGGCGGTTGATTGATGGGTGCGGGTCGCCAGCTGGCGCACCTCGTCGGCCACCACCGCAAAACCGCGCCCCTGCTCGCCTGCCCGCGCCGCTTCTATCGCCGCATTGAGTGCCAGCAGATTGGTCTGCTCGGCTATAGTGGCGATCACCTCGGTGATCTGCCCCACCTGTTCACTCTGATGCTCCAGCAGCCCCATGGCTTCGTTGGCCTGGCCAATCATGGTGGCAATCTGCTGCATGGTATCGCTCATTCGCGTCAGCGCGGCCTCTCCCTGACGGGTCTGCTGCCGCACCTGATGGGCTCCATCCGCCACACCGGCAATGTTGCCAGCCACATCACGAGCACTCACTGACATCTGATCGATAGCCGCCGCCACCGCATCGACCCGCTGATCCTGCTCCGTCAGATCCACCACTATGGCTCTGGTGGTGCTGCCCACATCGAGACAGGCCACCTCGACCTGCCCCACTGCGCCCTGCAACTCCCCGACCAGATGATGTAACTGGGCAGACATCCGGTTGATGGAACCGGTCAACTCTCCCAACTCATCCTGCCCTGTGATTGGCAAGGGCTCGGCCGCCAACCGGCCATCCGCAACCTGCCCCGCCCGGGTCACCAGACAGGCAATGTCACGGGTCAGACGGCGACTAAAGAGCCATGCGACCACCATGCCAAGCACGATGGCGCTGCCGGTAGCCAACAGCAGTGTCTGGTTGATAGCCCTCCCGGCTCCGGTCATCTGCGCCGAAATCTGATCCACCTCGGCACGGGTTTTCCCCACCTGCTGGACCAACTGCTCGCTGAGGCTGGACTGCATCGGCTCGATGTCGGTGGCCATCAGGTAGTTTGCCTGATCCCAATCCGGCGCCTGGCGTTTCTCGATCACCTGCCCCACCAGCTCGGAGAAGGGGGTCGCCATCTCTTCAAACAGCTGCCAGAGGCTCAGCTGGGTGTCGGTAAAGAGCGCGGCTTGCTGCTTAACCTCAGCCACACGCTGCTGATGAAACTGGTAGTAATCCTGATACTTGCTGCGGTATTCGGGGTCGCCGGAGATGAGAAAATCCCGCAGGGCAGAGAGGGCGTTGGCGAGGCTGTTATAGGCATCTCCCACCTGTTTGAGCAGCATGCGGCGATCGCCGGAGAGTTGATCCTGCGGAGTGCCAACTTCTTCATTGGCAAAGGATTGCAACTGATCGAGCGCCGCCTCCGCCAGCGGACCCGCCTCCTGCAGCATCAGGGTGTGAGCGGGCAGATTCTCTTCACTCTGGGCGATGATCCACACCTTCTCCTGATGGCTTTTGAAGGTCTCGAGAGACTTGGCGAGCGCCGGACTGAAGGCCTGATGGGCGATGGCCTGCCAGGCCGACTCCCACTCCTGCTTGAGGCGGGAAGCCTGAGCCGGATCCTTGCCGAGGATCAGATAGCCACGCAAGGCAGAAACGGTGGCAACCAGCGCCTTCTGGCTCGTTTCATCCCGCTGCAGAGCGGGCAGCGCCTGCTCCAGCAGGGTGTGTTGGGCCTGATTGATCTGGGTCAGCCGGTAATAGACCAGCGTGGAGGAGAGCAGGATCAGCAGGTTGATAAAACCGAAGCTGAGCAGCAACTTGCTTGAGATTTTCATGAACATCCTTGTTCAAACGGAGGGATCCAGCCAACAGAATCAGATAGATATCAGTGTAGGCAATCTATCTTGCCAAGTCCGGTACCAATTAGCCAATTCACTGCGCGGCATCGGGCGGGCAGAGAAAAATCCCTGACAAAGGTCGCAACCGAGTTGGGCCAGCACTCGCCAGGTCGCCTCATCTTCTACCCCTTCCGCCACCGACTTCAGCCCCAGCTTGCGGGCCAACTCGATACTGGACTCGATGATAGCCAAACGTGACGGATCGGCATGGCAGCGATCGACGAAAGAGCGATCCAGCTTGAGCTCGGTGAACGGCAACAGTGCCAGCTGCTGCATCGAGGAGTAGCCGGTACCAAAATCATCGATGGAGAGGCCAAAACCATGCATCCTTAGCCGGGTCAGCACCTCCAGAGACTTGCCCAGATCCTGTACGAATGCGCTCTCGGTCACCTCCAGAGTGATAAGCTCCGGATTGATACTCCAGCGCTTGCACTGATCAATCAATAAGTTGCAAAGATCCCCTTCAATGAGTGAGGTGGTGGAGAGGTTCATCGACAGATTGAGTGACAACCCGGTTTCCTCCCATAAATGGCCATCACTCAGAGATTTGCTGATGATCACCTCGGTCAACGGATCGATAAGCACGTTGCTCTCCGCCAGTGAAATAAAACGCCCGGGCGGGATCAGGCCAAACTCGGGGTGTTGCCAGCGAGCCAACGCCTCCATCCCGACCCACTCGCCGGATGCAAAACTCACCTTGGGCTGATACCAGGGCAGCAGTTGATCTTGTTCGATCGCCCGACGCAACTCATCGAGTCCTATTCTGTGCCCCTCTTTCTCCCTGACGAGTTCCTGCCGGGGTGACCAAGCCTGGATAAGCCGCTGGAGCTGCTGCGGCGTTGAGGGTTTCTCTATGCGACCCAGCACCTGCAAGCCATAAGCGGTACTCATACGCAATACAGCTTCCACCACATCCCCCTCAAGTGCGCTGGAGAGGATAATGCCGCCCTGAAAACCACCCAGCGACAGGCGGCGCAACAGCGCCATGCCATCCATTCCGGGCATTCGCAGATCGCAAAACAGGATATCGACGTTGTGTTGCTGGCTAAGCGCCAACGCCTCGATACCATCAACCGCTTCCAGCAGATTCTGGTAACCCAGGCTGCGGATCTGGTGCAGCAGCGCCTTGCGCTGAAATCCATGGTCTTCCACGACCATGATGACCAACTCATGTTGTGCTTTTTTCATCGAGCCATAATCCAATGTCGTGGGCAATCGCCGTCATCAACCTCTGCACTGTGCTGACCAGATCGTCGAGCTCGTCGAGCCGCTTCAATCGCGCTGCCGATTCCAGCATGGCAGCCTGGCTGGCAAGCTCCTCCAACCCGACCATTCGGGCAGCCCCCTTGATCCGGTGGGCTGTCTCTACCAAAGCGCTGGCATCATGACAAATCAGTGCTGCCATCATGGCCTCGCCATCCTGCCGGTTGGAATCGAGATACTCCACCGCCATGGCTCGCGCGGTCAGCTCGTCACCAAACAACGCCAACCAGCGTTCAGCCTGCATGCCTGTAGCCCCATCAACGGGCGCAACCGCGCTTCTGGTTGGCGTCTTCTCTGCCAGCCAATGGGCCAGCATCTGGCGCAAGATATCCAGCGGGTAGGGCTTCAGTAACATGTCACTCATGCCAGCCTCTACCATACGAGCACTCGCCTCTTCCGACGTATCTGCCGTTACCCCTATGATGGGGGCCGTCACTCCCGCAGCCCGCAGCGCCTTGGTCAGGGCATAACCATCCATCACCGGCATATGGCAATCAGTCAGCAGCATAGAGAATTGTTGTCCCTGCCAGGCCCGCAGAGCCTTCTCGCCATCTTCCACAACCTGAGCCTCGATACCAAGAATGGCTAACTGCCGTGCCAACAAGGCACGATTGACCGGATGATCATCGGCCACCAGTACTTTGCCACCCAGCTTCTCTGCAAGCGCTGGGAGGTGCAGTGTGACCCGCTCCTGTAGCAATTCGTGGCAGCTCTCCAGCAGAAGATCCGGATAGAGAGGAGATAGACCCAGGCGCCACCATTTCTGTTCACCAATCCGACCCCGTAACGCCTCATCGGGTGACGCTATGATCCCCTTCAGCGCAGAGTGTTGCAGCCAGCTTTGCCATTCCCCCCCAAGCGCTTGCTCAAGCCACCGTTGATCGGCCAACAGCAACCCTGCCAGTGAGCGACTGAGCTCATTGGCCCCCAAGTACCTGAGCTTGGCCCCCTGCCGTACCATGGCCGCTTCGAGGTTGGCGTCATCGCTAAAGAACCACCATTCTGTGTCAGCCAGAGCTGGGGGATCCCACTGCGGATTGGTAAGCGGTACGGTAAAGCGGAAGCAGGAGCCCTCTCCTGCCTTGCTGGTCAGTGTCAGTGCCCCCCCCATTTTGCACACCAGCTGCTCACAGATTGCCAACCCCAGTCCGGTGCCACCAAAACGACGGTTGATATCTGACTCCACCTGCTCAAAAGGCGTGAACAGCAGCGCCTGCTTCTCTTCGGCGATCCCGATACCGGTGTCACTGACACTGATGGTCAGTTGCTCGCTCAGGTAGCTGACCCGGATAGTAATCCCCCCTTGTTCGGTAAACTTCACCGCATTGTTGAGCAGGTTGGAGATGACCTGACCGATACGTACCCCGTCGATGTCGGCCCAATCCGGCACATGATGCTCCCACTCCAGCACCACGTTGAGCCCCTTGTTATGAGCCAGTGCCGCATGGCCACGAATGGCATCGCAGATCACCGTTTGCAACCGGCTGCTCTGGTAATTCAACTGCAACTGACCCGCTTCTATCTTGGAAAAATCAAGGATGTCATTGACCAGATAGAGCAGGTTATTGGTCGAGGTGACCACATTGCGCACCATAAAACGCTGGTCGTCGTTCAGCTCGCTCATTTGCAGCAATTCGAGCATGCCATGCATGCCTGAGATGGGTGTTCGTAGTTCATGGCTCATGGTTGCCAAAAAGCGGCTGCGAGCCTGCATCGCCTGCTCGGCATAGGCGCGAGCTTCGCGCAGCTCATATTCCTGTTGCTTGAGGGCAGTGATGTCCTGAATCACCCCGTTAAGGATCAGTGCCTGCTGCTCCTGTCTGACAAAGTTGCCACGCACTTGCAGATAGCGATCTCCATCAGGTCGCTCCACCTTGACCTCCAGGTCGAGGGGAGCCAGAGTCTCGGCATGATTGGCCACCTTGCTGACAAAATCCTGAAGCGCCTCTTCGGTAAAGCCGAACACCTCACCACCCGATTCGGCATTGAACAGGTCCTGCCGGGAAGCACCTAGGATCTCGCTGGCCCCCTGAGAGGCATACAAAAACCGCCCCTTGCCGGGTCCTTGCCACAAATACTGATAGACCACCCCAGGCATGCTGTCGGTAATCTGGGTAAGGCGATTTTCAGCCTGACGGGCGCGCTCCTCAGCCTCCTTGATCCGACTGACATCGGTCAGTACTGTCAACACCCCCAGCATATTGCCATCGGGATCGCGATAAGGGCGTTTGGCATAGATAACATGGCAGGGCGTACCATCAGCTCGCAGGTTGCTCCCTGCCCCCTCCAGATCCTGTCCTGTCTGCCACACTAAACGCTCTTCTTCCAACACACTGTTTCTGAGTGTCTCTGGCATGTTTTGCAGCTCCTCACTGCAACTGCCAGCACCGAGAAAAGCATCGCGATAGGCCTGATTGCACAAGGTGATCCGCTGCTCGCTATCACGTAGCGCCACCATGGTTGGCAGTGAGTTGAGCAAAGTCTGCACAAACAGCAACTGTTCGTTCAGCTTGTCCTCTGCGATTTTCCGCTGCGCAATCTGGCGACGCAAACTGCGAGCCCAGAACATCACCAGCAAACCGCTGACGAGCAAGGCGCCCCCCCCTATGGCCAACCATTTGTAAATCAGGGTGTAATCGGATTCGATATTGACCAACACATTGAGCCAGCGTCGCTCCAGCAGTTGCCATTCCTCATCCGTGATGGTCAGCAGCAACTTGTCCATGATGCGGAGCAACTCGGGCTGAGCATTGTCGACAGCCATACTGATAGGTACGGAAAATTCGGGGGAGCTCAGCACCACCTGATACTTCTCATTGAAACCCTTCATTGCCTGCTGTCCCAGATTGGTCATGGTCAACAGCACATATTCAGCTCGCCCAGTGTCGAGCAAGGTCAGTAAATCGGCATCTTTGCCTACTTCGATAATATTGGCGCCCAGCGAGTGAATGAGAGAGGCTTCGTAAGAGCCCGTCACACCACCAATCAGACGCCCTTTCAGCTCGACCAACGACTTCAGCGGGCGAGCACCGTGTCTGGCTACGACATAGCTGTCGAACTTCAGATAGGAGGAGGTAAAAGAGGCAAAGGACTGACGATCCTTGAGCGGTGTCATCAAGGGAATAAGGTCCACTTTATGCTCTTTCAGCAGTTTAAGTGACTCTTGCCAGGTATTTGTCGACACCAGCTCAAAGCGGATCCCGGAGCGCAGACTCAACAACTTCATCAGGTCTGCCGTATAGCCATGCAATTCACCTTCGTCATCGATTTCACTGATGCCAGCAAATCCGGGGGCAACGGCGAACTTGATGACCTTGTTTCTCTGCTTCAGCCAACTGGCCTCATCTGGTTCCAGCAAAAGGCCAGCGTTGGCGCGTTCATCTTTCTGATGCAACCGTAATCGTGAGTCTGCAACGGGTATCTGTTGATATGCATGCCAAAGCTTTTCGCTCAGTTCTGGCTGGCGGGAGCTGGTCGCCATCGTCAGCGTGCTGCCAGAAAGCCACCCAGGAGCGACAACCCCCATTGATGCAGGCATTCTCTCCATCTTAAGGGAAACAATTGGTTCCAAATCAAGATATGCATCGACAGCGCCCAGCTTGACCATATAGGTCGCCTCGTCACGGCTCTCAAGCTCAGTTACATCAGAGATCCCCAAACGATCCAACTCAGTGCAACTGCCAAACCCGCGAATACAGACCCAGCGTAACTTGCGCGCCTGCTCCAGGGTCAATCGCTGATCCGGGGTATGCATTAAAATGGAGCGAGCATAAGAACCGATACTGCCAATAGGGTTTATCCCCTTCAATTCAAGAGCATTACGTTCAACCCCGATTAATGCATCGATCTGGCCGCCCTGGAGAGCAATCTGGGCATCCACGTAGGAGTTGTAGGGGATATAACGCAATGACACGCCCATTTCGGCTGCAATACGCGAGGCCAGCTCCTTGAGCGGACCGGCATAACGCAGGTTGGGGAGTTGATAGATGAAAGGGAGATAGCCGCCACGGGGAACCCCAACCAGCAGCTCCTTTTGTGCAGAAATCTCGTTACTTATGCTCTCATCTTGCGGTTGGGGAGCCGCAACAGCCAACATGCATGAAAACAACAGCAAAATGGGAAGAAAAAGCTGACGAAGGAGTGGCATAAGGTCTTGTCCTGATGAGTAAAACAGATAGGGCTGCCACCTCTAATCTTGCAGACCCTGACGACGCAAGGCGAGAAAACAATCGCAGCTGTTACAAAGAGGGCGGAGAGGATAATACTGAGTCACCAACATGTGAACTTGGAATCAACCATAAGATGGAAAAATGGCAGGCATGCAGCCTGCCATTTCACTAGCGAGGGGGATCTTATTCTCCCCTTCGCGATCAGGTTATTCGATTCCCGAGGCGGAAGCCGGTTTGATACTCCCGCTCGCGAACGAGGGCGATTTGACCCTGATATCCTTCCAGCCCGATATCCCTGAGCAGGGCGGGCGACAGATTGACCTGCACGAGACGACGCTCGACCCGGGCAATCCTTCTCTGGACCAGGGATTCAACACTGCGCAGTAAAACCAGTTCGATAGACATGACATTCTCCAGTTGAACATGCGGTTCTCCCGGAGAAAGTGGATATCACCCTGCGGGACGAACCGCGGGTGATAAAAAGACAGGGGTTACCTGTTTACGCCACGCGGTAAAAGAGCACGAGATTTCACGCCGCACGCAGTGCCGCGAGAGAATGCAATATTGAGCATCAGATGTTGCATTTTCGTCTCCTTACCGGGTAAAAGTTGAACAGGTTGCAGAAGTCTAAAAAATATCCGAATTTAAAACAAGCCTCTTGCGACTCCTTTTTAAACGTTTTTACGGCATTTTATGCTGCCCGACAGGGAGCTTGGGGCATCAGATCCCCGAGAGTAGCCGGTACTCTTCCAGTACATAGGTATCCGTCATGCCGCTGACATAATCGAGCAGCAACCGCACCCGGTAATACCACTCCTGCTCGTTCTGGCAGGCAAAACGCGGATCCGGGGTGGCGATCGCTAATCGATAGGCCTTGAGATGGCGGGCCGAGAGGCGGTGATAGAGGCGGCGCGCAAAGAACAGCGCCTGACTCCCCTCCCCGGCCAGCAGACGGGCAAACTGTGGCGCTGGCAGCGCCAACAGACAGGCATAACTGGTCAGCACCCCGCGCAGCGCCGCATACCCTTCCAGTTCGAGAGCCTCGACTTCGGGTCGCATAAAGACCAGCTCGCGGGCCACCTGCTTGAGGATATCGAGCACCCGCGCCGCCGGCGCCTGACCGTGCAGCAGCGCTTGCGGATAGGATCCCTGCAAAATGGCCTGATGTTCGCTGACATAGCTCTGCGCCGCCAACGCCACCAGATCCCGGGTCAGCTGCTGGCGAAAATGGGGGAAAAAGCCCCGACCAGAAGCCAGCGCCTCATCCAGCAAGGTGCCCATGTAGTCACTCTGGTCAGCGGCCCGCAGTGCCGCCAGCAGTTCACCCTGAGTCAGGATCCGCCGATCTACCGCATCTTCCAGATCGGCGATGCAGTAGGAGATGTCATCGGCCGCCTCCATGATGTAGACCAGCGGATGACGGCAGCCGGGGGCCAATCCCAGACTCTGGCCGAGGGCACGGTAGAGCGGCTGCTCGCTAAAGAAGATGCCTCGTTTGCTGCTCCAGCCATGATGCTGGCCATAGCTCACGCCGGGTTGCGGCTGCTGCGGGTATTTGCAGAGTGCCGCCAGCTGCCCGAGCGTCAGGTTAAGCTCGTGAAGGCTGTGCACCAGCCGCAGACTCTGGGCGTTGCCATCAAACAGTTGCAGGTCCTGACGCAATTCAGCCCACTGGGCCGAGGGTGTCTGCGCCAGCGCCTGCTGATAGAGGGGATCAAGCATCTCGCCGAGCCACTGGCTCATCACCTGCTCGCCAAAGTGGCCAAACGGCGGGTTACCCACGTCGTGGAGCAGGCAGGACATCTCCACCAGATTGATAAAAGCCCCTTCACAGACCATCCCGGCAGGCAAGGCAGCCAGAATGCGGCGGCTGATCTGGCGGCCGGTCTCCTGCACCTCCAGCGAGTGGGTGAGGCGGCTGCGCACCGAGGCCTTCACATCGAGCGGAAAGACCTGGGTCTTCTGTTGCAACCGGCGCACTGGCGCGGCCTGCACGATACGGGCGCGATCCTGCTCGGTCGCCTCCAGCAGCTCCTCATCCCCCCAGGAGTGGATGCGCGCGGGGGTAATCAAACGGCTATACATCCTGCAGCTCCTTGCCAACAACGTCCCTCAGACTCAAGACAACCTCCAGCCTCAAGACAACAACCAGCGCCGCAGACGGGCGATGTCGCCCGGATATTCCCGGCGCAGCGTCTCAATCCAGTCTTCCACGTTTTCCCACCAGGCGGGGTGATCCGGGCTCTGGATCAACTGTGCCGTCTGCTGCAATCGCCGCAGGCCAATGGATCCTGCCGCCCCTTTTATCTTGTGTGCCTCTTCAACCACCCCAGCTTGATCCTTGGCAATCATGTTGGAGTCGAGCACAGCCATGTAGTCCGGCATCATCTTCTCGAACAGATCAACGCTGGAGAGCAGCACCGGCTTGCCCACGGTATCGGCGTAATCGGTGAGGAAGGGGATATCCAGCAGGGCATCCTGATTGCCCGCATCAGCCTGCTCGTCCGCTTCATCCTCGGCCAGATCGGCAAACAGGTGACCAATCACCTCCCGCACCGCTTTGGAGCCAAGCGGCTTGTTGATCACATCCTGCATGCCGTGATCCCGGTAGTACTGGCGATCGCCGGTGGAGTTGGCGGTGAGCGCCACCATGGGTGGCAGGCTGTCGCCATAACGCTCCAGCAGGGTTTTCGCCACATCGAAGCCGGTCATGTCCGGCAGCTGGATATCGAGCAAAATGAGGTCGAAATCATCCGGGTTGGCCATCGCCAACGCCTGGGTGCCGTCCCGTGCCACCTGCACCTGATGACCCAGCTTGTTGAGCAAGGCGCAGGCCACCGTCACGTTAAGCTCCACATCCTCCACCAGCAGGATATCGAGGGAGGGCATCTCCTCCTCCTGCTCTGGCAACACAGGCTCGGCGCAAGCTACCTCCAGCTCGGCGGTAAAGCAGGAGCCTTCGCCCGGATCGCTGTCCACATAGAGCTGCCCGCCCATGGCCTGCACCAGCTGACGGGAGACCGCGAGGCCAATGCCGGTGCCGGTGGCGTGCTTCTTGCCCTGCACCTGATAGTACATGGCGAAGATCTTCTCCTGCTGGGCGCGCGGGATGCCGATGCCGGTATCCTCCACCTCGAAGTGCAGGGCCAGCTTACCCGGCTCGTCGGCGGGATGGGAGAGACAACGCACGGTGACGCCCCCCTCATCGGTAAACTTGACCGCATTGCCCACCAGATTCCACAGCACCTGACGCAGGCGGGTGCCGTCAGCCATCACAAATTGCGGCATGTCGCCATCGCGATCGAAATGGAGATAGAGCCCCTTCTGCTCCGCCTGAATGCGCGACAGGGTCTCCAGCTCGTCGAGGAAGGCGGGCAGGTCGATACGGGTCGGCGCAATTTCGAGGCGACGGCGATCGAGTTTGTCCAAGTCAATGATGTCGTTGAAGATATTGCCAAGGGTCACCGCACTCAGGTGAATGGTCTTGAGCTGCTGGTGCTGCTTGGGATCGAGGGGGGTATCCATCAGTATCCGGCTTAAGCCCACGATGCCGTTGAGTGGAGTACGCAGCTCGTGGCTGATGGTGGAGATGAAGGTGGTCTTGTCGCGGCTCGCCTTCTCCAGTTTGTCCTGATACTGCTTGCGCTCGGTGATGTCACGGCCAAAGCCGAGCAGGCCGAGTCGCTTGCCGAAGCGGTCGAAGAAGGGCACCTTGCGCAGCTCGAAATAAGCCTTGCGGCCATCGGGATATTCCAGCCACTGCTCGTAGGTGAGCGGCTCGTTGCTGGCAAAAACCTGCTTGTCGGTCTCTACCACCTTGTTGGCAATCTCCTGCTTGTAGACATCGAACGGGGTCAGACCGATCAGCTCGGCCTCCACCTTGCCGGTCAGCTCCTCCATGGCGCGGTTGCAACCGGAAAACTGCTCGTCCTCGTTGCGGTAGTAGACCAGATCAGGGGAGCAGTCGATAAAGGAGCGCAGCAGCGCGGTGCGCTCCCCCAGATGAAGCTGGGCTTTCTCTCGCTGGAACACCTCGTTCTCGAGATCCTCGATAGCCTGCAGACGCAGGCTCTCGGCCCGGTTGGTCTCGGCAATCTGGGCGTTGAGGCGGCTGATGTTCTCCTGCAGTTGGGTATTGAGCTCCAGATCCCGCTCGCGCATATCTTGCAGCTTGCGCACCATCCGGCTCAGTCGCTGACGGGAATCCTCCAGCTGATCCACCACGATGGAGAGAAAATAGACCGCCCAGGGGGTCACCAGCAGGCCAAAAAAGACCGAGCGAACGAAGTCGATCACATCGATATTGCCGCGCAGGAACAGGGTCACCCCCATCTGGATGGCGACCGCCAGCACGATAATGCCCGCCGCCAGGAACATGCTGAAGCGCACCAGTCCCAGCTTGGTCATCAGATCGACATAATATTGCGCCCAGGATTTAATCTGTTTCATCTTATTGTTTTCCCCCGATATTCGCGGTACAGAATACCAGCACAACCGAGTGAACTCTTCTTAATCTCGCACAATTAATTAACGATTCGCCGAATGAAATGAGTGGGTTAGGATAATTGGCAATATTGAGTCAGTTGCCATTAAGGTTTTTTCTTTATACTCACCGGCCGAAAAAATTCACCACCATTTAATTTAGGAGTTATCCGATGCGCAATACTACCTTGCTGGGCCTGGGCCTGCTGGTCGCAAATAGTGCTTATGCTGATTTGGGTGAAATTCCCAAGGAGTCTGGCTGGTCCGGTTTCCTGCTTGGCGGGGTCAGTGTCATCAATTACGAATCAAATTTTTATAGCGGTGATGATGAAAACCGCCGCCTGAGCGGACTGGGCAGTGCCGAGAGCAGCTCCGCCGTTGCCCCGCTGCTCAACGCCGATATCCGCTACACCTTTGCCGATACCCGCACCCAGGTCTTCCTCGGTAACCTGATCCAGGATGCCATCCGTTTCGACTTCACCCAGCAGCTCGGTATCCGTCAGGAGATGAGCGATAAGGGCATCGTAGCTGGCTCCGTGGTCTTTAATGCCATGCCGACCGAGCAGTGGAGCGATCCGTTCGATACAAATCATGATCGCCAGTCGACCGATATCAAGTCAAAAGGGGTTCGCTTCGCCTGGGACAGCATCTGGGGTAGCAACTTCAATGGTAGCCTGACCACCCGCAACATCGAGGTGGATGAGGAGCGCAGCGGCAGCCAGTATGGCGCCGATACTGCCGCCAAGCTGGATCGCAACGGCAAGATCCACGCCCTCGACCTCTCCTACAAATGGCAGCTGGCACCCGGTCAGATGCTGGAGCCAGCCTTTATCTACCGCCAAGCCGATCTGGATGGCAGCGCCCAAAGCTACAAAAGCAACGGCCTGCAGTTGACCTACGGCATGCGCGCTTCCCAATGGTCTTTCGTCAGCAACGCCTATCTGGGCCAGACCAAATATGATGAGGCCAACCCCATCTTTGGCCAAAACGCCGACTCCGACGAGTTTGCCCTGACCGGTACCTTCTTCTGGCACCGCCTGTTCGGTATTGCGCCGCTCTCCGCAACCTTTACCGCTGGCTACGCCAAGTCCGATTCCGACATCAACTTCTACGATTCTGAATCCGTGATGTTCAACACCGGCCTGCTCTACAACTTCTAACAACGGTTGTTCGCACCGATACAACAAGGCCACCCGAAGGTGGCCTTGTTGCTATCCGGCGATTGACTCAAATACCCAGGGAGTCGAGCAGATCGTCGTGATCGTTGGCAACCGGGGCAGCAGCCTGAGCCGGCTTGGCGGCATCCTGCTTGGCCTGGGCGATCAGCGTATCGGGATCCAGCTCTTCATGCTCCATCCCCTCATTGTGGATGCGGATGAACTCTGTTTTGTCCATCGCCAGCTCCAGATAGAAGATGTTGTTGCGGGCGGTGAAGAAAGTGACGCGGCGGGACTCCGGGCTGTCGAGATTGGTATCGACACTCAGCATCACCTGCTTGTTGAGGGCCAGCATCTTCGGCTGGTTCTGGGTGATGTGGGTCTGCAGATCCCGGCCCACCTTGACGGTGAAGCTGCCGACGATCTGGTTCATCAGCTCGCCCATCACGTTGCTCACCTCGTCAGAGGTGTGGGAGATGGCGAGATCCTCTTTGGAGAGTCCCATGCTGAGCATGTAGCTCTCGTACAGCTCCATGGCGGCGGCGGCGGAGAAGTTGATCACCACCAGACCGGAAAAACCGCCATCGAACAGCACGAAACAACCGATATCCGGCTTGAGGCAGGTCTTGCTGATCCGCTGCACCATGCCGGAAAACCGCACCTGACTCATGGTCGCGGCACTCAAAACGTCCGTCACCGAGTTGCACAGGCTGAGCAGCACATCCTCTGTGGTCAATACGGCATCGTCATCGGATCTTGTCACTATCATGGGACCTTCCTGAACATCGAAAATGGGCTTATCTATACCATAACTCTAACAGATGGCGCGGCCCGGAGACTGAAATAGCGACACGCCTCTCAGTTGACTCCGTTATCAGCAGCTACAGGGGTGAAACCGCTCAGCTTGGCGAGCCGGGCACGCCATATATCGGCCTGCTGGGCCAAAACTTGTGGCTCATAAGGCACGACCGGATGAGCGCCCCAGATGGGGCCTGGCCAGGCGCGATCCGTCGCAAAGCGGGCGACATGGTGAAGGTGGAGTTGCGGCACCAGATTGCCCAGCGCCCCAATGTTGATCTTGTCCGGGCTGAGGGCCTGTTCCATCAGGGCGGCGACGGCGCAGGACTCCTGCATCAGCTGTTGCTGCTGCTCCGGCGCCAGATGGTGAATTTCCCGCAGGTTGGCTACTCGCGGTACCAGGATCAGCCAGGGATACTGGCTGTCTTTGGCCAGCAAGACACGGCAGAGGGGCAGATCCCCGAGCCACCGTGTATCTGCCTGCAGGCGTGAATGCAATTCAAACATGAAAACCTCGTTGAGTACGATGAACAGAGCGCCTGAAAAAAGGAGTGTCCACGTTACTGCAACGGGCAGAAAACTTAAAGCTGTGGAACGGCCCAACCGATAAAGCGCTTGCGCAAGGCAGGATCGGCCTGGAGGAACAACTGCTGCAACTGCCCTTCCAGCTCGCTGGCAGCCACAACGGGTTGCGTCCCGCTGGCGATCGTGGCAGTTGGCTGCGTAGCAACGGCGCCAGCCGTCAGCGCCGCCTTGCCGCCGCTGCGGTTGTATTCAGCCAGTTTCCCGTTCCAATCCACCCCAAGCAGCATGCCACTGGTCACCAGCACATCCTGCTGGATGGCAAGCCCGCGGCCATTCTCCTGCAACGCCACCACCGGATCCTTGGCATAGGCCTGCATCCCCCGCTCGTCTCCCGGTACGCTGGCCGTCAGCTGCAAATGCTGATTGCTGCCCTGATAGCGCACCACCTGCGGCTCGGAGCTTACCTGCCGATCATTCTCGCTGCTGCTGCGACTGGGGATCACCCCCTCGAAGCGCACCAGCAGTTGCTGCTCGCCATCCGCCAGGGTGGCATGCTGCTCATCCTGCAAGGTGCCGTTGCTCACCGCGAGGATGCGGAAATTCTCCGGCACCTTCACTTCCACCATGGCCTGTACACTGCCGGCCCCCAACACTGCACAGAGCAGCACAAACCCGGTCAACCCTCTATTACTCTTCATTCCCGCTGATCTTCCTGATGCCGATGATGGGCGCAGGGTAGCAGCCGAAGATGACAGAAAAATAACGCTGCTCAGAGCAGGTAGTGGGGTCGCTCGGCAAACCACTGGGCCAGCACCTGCTTGAACAGCCGGATCTTGCGCGGCACCCGCCGCTGCTGGGCATGCAGCACATGAAGCTGGTGCAGGCCGCACTGCCACTCATCTAGCACGGTCACCAGCTCCCCTGCCCTCAGCTGCGATTCCACCAGCATCAGCGGGCACTTGGCATAGCCCATACCGGCACGTGCCAATTGCAACACGGTACTGTAGTGGTTGGCTCGCACCTTGCCTTGTACCAGAATGTGGGCCTCTTCCCCCTCACGGATAAAGTGCCACTGCTCCCAGGCCGGATTGTGCCCCTGCAACAGGCAGCTGCGCCCGCTCAGCTCATAGGGAGTGGCAGGACGCCCCTCTCGCGCCACCAGTGCGGGGCTCGCCACCACCACATCCTTGAGCCGACCGAGCGGCAGGGCCACCAGATTGTCCGGCACCTCGCTCATGGCGCGCAGGGCGATGTCGTTTTCTCCCTGACTCATGTCGACCATCTGGTTGGTGAAGTTGAGCTCCACCTCCACTCCCGGGCAAAGCGCGGCAAAGCTGGTCAGCAGTTCGCTCACCATGCGATCGCCGGTGCTGACCGGGCAGGTAAAGCGCAGGCGGCCGCAATCCTCTTCGGTCAGCGCCTGAATATCCTGCTCCGCCTGCCGTGCCAGCGCGAAGATCTCCCCCGCCTGCTGATAGAGGGTCTTGCCCGCCTCGGTCAGGCTGAGGCGGCGGGTAGTGCGCTGCAACAGTTGTGCATTGAGGGAGGCCTCCAGCGCGCTGACGTGGCGGCTCAGCATCCCCTTGCTCACTCCCAGCGTATCGGCAGCGGCCGAGAAACTGCCGCGCAGCACCACCTCATAAAAGCTGGCCAGATGGGCGATATCCATCATTAGCTCCAATATGGAAACAATGGGTTTATTTTACGCGCTTTTTCGCATTTTATGTTGCGCTAGAATCAACACATCCCAACCAGGAGTGATGCAGATGAAAATTGTGATTGTGGGTGCCTCCGGCACCGTCGGCTCAGCTGTCAGTGAACTGCTTGCCAAAGATCATCAGGTGATCCGGGTCGGCCACAGCCGTGGCGATGCCACGGTCGACATGCGCGATCCCGCCTCCATCAAGGCGCTGTTTGCCCAAGTGGGCCAGTTTGATGCGCTGGTCGTCGCCAGCGGCAGCGTGGCCTTCAACGGCCTGACCGAGATGACCGACGAGCAGTGGCAGGTGGGACTGGAGAGCAAGCTGATGGGCCAGATCAACCTGACCCGCGCCGCCATTCCCTATCTGACTGACAAGGGTTCCATCACTTTGATCAGCGGTATTCTGAGCGAGGAGCCGATCAACTGGGGCGTGAGCGCCAGCACCGTCAACGGCGCCATCGATCACTTTGTGAAAGCGGCCGCCTGCGAGCTGCCAAGGGGCATTCGCATCAACGTGGTGAGCCCCACCGTGCTGGCGGAGTCGATGGAGAAATACGCCGACTTCTTCCCGGGCTTCGTGCCGGTGCCCGCCGCCAAGGTGGCGCAGGCTTACAAAAAATCGGTGTTGGGCATCCAGACCGGCCAGGTGTTCAGGGTCAACGGCTAATCGCCGCTCGCTTGCCGCCAGACCAGCAATAAAAACGGGCCCCATAGCGGGGCCCGTCTGTTTCTCTGCCTCTCTCCATCGCCACCGGCAAACGTTTGTTTGTTGGCAACAAAAAAAGAGAGCAACCCTTAGTCGATCAGACCGTACTGATCGCGCAGCACCTCGATGATCTCCTGCTTGGGATTGGCAGAACGCGCCAGCTTGTGGCCGATTATCTTCTCGGCGATCCCTACATAGGTGTTGGAGATATCCATCATCACTTCAGTCGGCAGCTTGTTGTCGCGGGCCAGGGCGAAACGTTCCGGCATTCGGTTCTTGTTGAGCAGAATGTCCGGATCCGGGAAGTGGTTGAGCAGCCACTGACGGAAACCCTCTTTCGACTTCTCGACAATCTGACCGTCGCGCAGGGCCGCGCCATCCCAGATACGGGAGCTGTCGGGGGTGCCCACTTCGTCCATGTAGATCAGCTTTTCGTTGCCGGCGGCATCGTGGACGTAGCCAAACTCGAACTTGGTATCGACGAAGACCTGATCCAGCCCGGCCAGTGCGTCGCTGATGACGTTGAAGCCCTCTTTGAGCAGCACTTCGTAGCGGTCGATATCGGCCGGCTTGCTGAAGTTGAAGCCCTGATAGTGGCGCTCGATATCGGCACGGGAGACGTTGACGTCATCGGCTTCCGGCACGCCATCCAGCCCTTTCAGCACGCCCTTGGTGGAAGGGGTGATGAGGATTTCCGGCAGCTTTTGATCCTTTTTGAGCCCTTCCGGCAGGGTGATGCCGCAGAACTCGCGCTCGCCATCCTTGTAGGCACGCCACATGGAGCCGGTGATGTACTGGCGGGCAATCGCCTCGATCATCACCGGACGGGCTTTTTGCACGATCCAGACGAAGGGGTGTGGAATATCCAGAATGTGGCTGTCGGCCAGTCCCTTCTCCTTGAACAGCTTGAACCAGTGGCTGGAGATGGCGTTGAGCGCAGCCCCTTTGCCCGGTACGCCGTTCAGGCCATCCACACCTTGCCAGATGCAATCGAAGGCCGAGATGCGATCGCTGATCACCATGAGGGCGAGGGGCGCATCGGCCGGCACATCATAGCCTTTCTCTTTTATGAGCCGGGCACTGTCTTCGGGGGTCAACCAGTAGACGCTGCGCACTTTGCCGGAATGGACAGGTTTATCGGTACGGATCGGCAAATCGTCATTCACCGCCAATACTTGATCTGCAAGACTCATGGCTAATAACACTTCCTGTTTGTGGGGGGTAAACATCGCGAGTTCCTCACCTGCGCGCTCTGTTTGCAACGGGCTGGCAAGGGGGCTCGCATCATCGAAAACCGCTCGGAATCCCCGCGTTTTCAGGGGGATTCAGATAACAAAACAGGGGCACAAGGCCCCTGTATTTATTCTGCTTTTGCTGCTGCCTGATCGGCCAGCCCCTTGGCGAACGCCTCGGACAGGCTGATATACATCTGGGAGATAACCCCGGACGATACCGGCTTCTTGTCCTTGTCGAACAGGGTGATGGAGGTCTTGCCTCCCGCCATTTCGCCAAGCTGGAAGCGGTATTTCTCCTCCTCCAGTTTGAACGGCTCGCTCCCTTTCGCCTTCCAGAACTCGGCACCCGGCTCTTCGTACTCGACGTCGATCCAGCCCAGAGACTGCTGGGTATCCTTGATGGTGAAACCATAAGCAGGCAGTACCTGGTTGAGGCGACGCCACACCTGATCAAAGGAGCCTTCGGCAATCCATGCGCTCAGTTCATTGTTGTCCAGACCCAGTTGCAGACCCATGCCATCGTTGGACTTGTGCTGCTCGCGGGCTTTCAGCTGGCTGTCGTAATAGAGCGAGAACTGGTTCAGCACCCGCGCGGCATAGCGCTGGGCATCGGCAGGGGTCAGCTTGTTGCTGGTCTCGCCGTCGATGGTCTCTTCGTGATCCAGCACCCGGACCGACATGTTGACGGCGTGGCGCTGGGCATCGTTGCGTACGGTGAACTGGTAACGCTGACGGATTTTGAAGTCTTCGTCATCTTCACCCCAGCCATCGAGGGCGACCGTGTTGTCAAACCAGCCGGTCTGCAATACGCCATCCTGCTGATCCAGCTTCTCGGTGGTGACCTTGTACTTGGCCAGGAAGTTCATCAGGAACGACCAGGTATCGCGCTCCACGCTCTGGCTGGTGCTCAGGGCATAGAAGGCAACGGTCGGTTCGGTTGCGGTCTGCACCACCTGACTGCCCGGTACCACGGTCAGCAGTTGAGCGGGTGGGCGCACATCGACCTGGGCGCCGAGGGCACCTTCACGGCTGCTCTCGGGAAGCGGCGGGATATCGTACTGGCTGTTGAAGGTGGGGGCACTCAATCCTGCGGGGATCAAGAACGCGCGGCCCTCGAGGCGGGCATCTTCATAACCGAAGTCGCGGTTGGCCATTTTGCGATCCTGGGGGGTGCTGCAACCGGCCAATACGGCCACAGTCGCAACGCTCAGCACCAGACGTGCTCTATTTCCCTTTCCATTAGATTTAAACACTCGCCATCAACTCCGCTGTGGTCAGTGCTCGCGCCATCAGCTGTTCGCCCTCGGGGGTGAGGTCAACCAGCGGCAAGCGCAAGGTGGCTGTTGCAATCAACCCCAGTTGGGCACAGGCCCATTTCACCGGGGTGGGGCTCGGTTCGCAGAACAGAGTCTTGTGCAACGGCATCAAGAGATTGTTGATGTCATGCGCCTGCCCGGCATCACCGGCCAGCGCAGCACGACACATGTCGGCCATCTGGGCCGCTGCAATATTGGTGGTGACCGAAATCACGCCATCGCCACCTTGCAGCATAAAATCACAACCAGTGGCATCGTCGCCACTGTAGAGAGCAAACTCCGGCCCGCACAGCTCGCGCAGCAGCGGGGTGCGGCTCAAATCGCCGGTTGCCTCTTTCAAACCGATAATGCCGGGAACCTTGGCCAGACGGGCCACTGTCTCCGGTTTGAGATCGCAACAGGTGCGACCGGGCACATTATAAAGAATTTGGGGCAGACCACTAGCCTCGGCGATCGCACAATAGTGGCGATAGAGACCTTCCTGAGTGGGCTTGTTGTAGTAAGGAGTCACCGAGAGACCCGCCACCACGCCGGTTTTGGCCAGTCGCTTTGCCAATTCAATGGCATGGGCAGTATTGTTGGAGCCGCAACCGGCGATGACGGGAATGCGTCCGGCGGCATACTCAACGGTCTTTTCAACGACGGCGATATGCTCCTGCTCGCTCAGGGTCACCGATTCCCCTGTGGTACCCACCGCAACAATGGCACTGGTCCCAGCGCTGACATGATAGTCGACCAGTTTGGCCAGACTGGCCCAATCGACTTCACCTGAAGCCAGCATGGGGGTAACGAGCGCAACAATACTACCGCGTAACATGGACTTTTCTCCCGATTTTCAGGGGCGTAATGGTAAAGCTGACCCCTTTGAAAAACAAGGGAGAGAGGGGGCAAGCCGTGATACCATCCGGAACAAAAAGTAATGGACGAAAGTCGGCAGCGTCCCTCAGGGAGTGGTCATCAGGGCCGGAGGGTTGACTTGCCAGCGCGGCTTTCGCAACGAAATAACGGACGAGAGAAGATTTATGACTCACTACCTGGTCGTAACGGCCATCGGCACGGACAGGCCTGGCATCGTCAATGAAGTGACCCGCCACGTCAGTGGCTGTGGTTGCAACATTGTGGACAGCCGCCTTGGCATCTTCGGCAATGAATTTACCTTTATCATGCTGCTCTCGGGCGACTGGAACAGCATGATGCAACTCGAAATCAGCCTGCCCCTGCGTAGCCAGGAGTGGGATCTCATCACCATGATGAAACGCACCGAGCGCCACCAGTCCCTGCAGTATGACGTCCGCGCCAGTGCCGACCTGTTGATCCGCGACGAGCCCGGCATCGTAAGCCAGTGCACCCAGTTCTTCAGCGAACATGGCTGGAACATTCAGGCGATGCAATCCATGACTCTGGAGCAGCAGCCGTTCAACCTGCTGAAGATCAGTTTCCAGCTCAATCTGGCCAGAGAAGGTGAAGTGGAAGGTTCGCAAACCGCCTTCGCTGAATTCTGTCGTCAACTGGGTGCCGAATCGTTCGAGTTTATCGTCAATCGCAAACACGCCTGAAGGCGTTTTACCCGAGGAGAGCCCATGCAACCACTACAAGCTGGCAGCCCCGCCCCCGATTTCTCCCTGCCCGACCAGAATGGCAATCAGGTCAGCCTCGCTGGCCTGCGCGGCAAGAAGGTGCTGGTCTATTTCTACCCCAAGGCGATGACCCCCGGCTGCACCACCCAGGCCTGCAGCCTGCGCGATGTGAACGCCGAGTTGGCCGCCCTCAATGTGGTGGTGCTTGGCATCAGCCCGGATCCGGCCAAACGGCTGAAAAAGTTCGAAGAGCGGGACCAGCTCAACTTCACCCTGCTGGCTGATGAAGACCACGCCGTCGCCGATGCCTTTGGCGTCTGGGGCCCGAAGAAGTTCATGGGCAAAGAGTATGACGGCATTCACCGTCAGAGCTTCCTGATCGACGAAGAGGGCAAGATTGCCCACCACTTCGACAAGTTCAAAACCAGCGATCACCATCAGGTGGTACTGGATTTCCTCAAGGGATAATCCTCCCCTGCGTCATTGAAAGGCCTGCCATGCAGGCCTTTTTTGTCTGGTCAGCCGCCCCTTGCCAGCGGATTTTTCTCACCAACTCCCCCGCCCAGATCAAAAAATTCATTTTATATATGGGTTAACGTGACCCCAGAATCATCTTCCAGCGAGATATCCCATGAACATGAGCAACACTGAGCGTTTGATCCTGAGCAACCAGTACGAAATTCTGGCGAAACTCAATCCGGAGAAAGCGGACGTCTACCAGCGCGCCAGTACCATAATCGAGCGCGGCTACTGCCTGCAGATCCTCGAGCTGGAGAAGAGCTTCGGCCATCTTGATCTGGCGACCTGCCAGGAGGTAATCGACACACTGGAGCTGCACCACGCACTGGCCATCTCATGGGGCAATCTGGATGGAGCCGATCAGGGCGAGATCAACGCCAGCCGGCTGGAGTTCAACGGCTACAGCCGCAGCCAGGAGCGGGAGCTGGCTGACTACGTCTGCTTCCTGCTGGAGGTGGACAAGCGCTTCCCCGAGCTCAAGTGCCCGTGCGACGAGCTCTCCAGCGACATCGCCATGCGTGACAAGTACCAGCGGATGCTGCAGATGTGGCGTCAGTGCCCGCGTCAGTACAAGCTCTCCATCCAGGAGATCCGCAAGGTACTGGCAGCCTGATCCGCATACCAACCGCAACAAAAAAGGCGCCACTGGCGCCTTTTTGCATCTGAATCGGGTTATTCGTAGAGAAAGGATTTATCGAGCTGCTGGAAGGCGGCCTTGAGGGTATCGGCCAGCTCTTCATAGCGGGGCTGAGAGACCAGCTGACGACGGCCACCCTGCTCGTTCATCTTGCCGTTGATCTCCCGATACCAGCTCGCCAGCGACGGGGGCAAGCGGGTGTCGGCACGCTGGCCGAGCCAGTAGTAACCCTGCAGCGGCAAACTGAGCAGAAACAGCACCGAGGTGATAACGGAGGGCCAGTAGTGCAGCTCGCCAAACTGGAACTGCAGCATCACGCTCAGCACCGCCAGCGCGGGGATCACCTTGAGGGCGAACTCGGTCGCCTTGATCACCCGATTTTCAGGAAACATCGAATTGAGCTCGGGACGGCGCGGCCAAAGCGTCATATAATGGCGGCCTTGCTGTAACTTAGTTCCAAAAATGTTCATGCTCATACTACCTCCGAGCGCTTTTTGAACGTACTAACGGCAAAACCTCGACAAAATTTGATGCAAAGTAACAAAGGTTGAGGATGACTTTGTTATTTTTCAACAATCGGGTTATCCTTTGTACGCCCATTTTTGCGTCAAAAGCTTCTTGCTATTGACCTGTCAGGGACGTCTGGATTTCGGGTCTTGTATCACTATACAAGGGGCAAGCAACAGATTGCCAACCCTCATAAGGATAAGTTGAAAGTTTTTGGCCGCACCGCGTCCAACGCATCCGCCTACACAACCCAATCTGCGATAGGATTTATTCATGAGTAAGCTGGTTCTTGTTCTTAACTGTGGCAGCTCTTCCCTGAAGTTTGCCGTCATTGACGCAACCACCGGTGATGACCTGCTGTCCGGCCTGGCCGAGTGCTTCAACCTCGACGACGCCCGCATCAAGTGGAAACTGAATGGCGAGAAAGGCAGTGCCGATCTGGGCGCGGGTGCCGCTCACCAGGAAGCGCTGGACTTCATCGTCAACAAGATCCTGCCGCTCAATCCGGAACTGTCCAAGAACCTGATCGCCATCGGTCACCGTGTTGTTCACGGCGGCGAGCGCTTCACCTCTTCCGTTGTCATCTGCGAAGACGTGATCGCCGGCATCGAAGCTGCTGTTCCGTACGCACCGCTGCACAACCCGGCTCACCTGATCGGTATCCGTGAAGCTCGCCGCGTATTCCCGGCGCTGGCTGACAAGAACGTGGCCGTATTCGATACCGCGTTCCACCAGACCATGCCGGAAGAAGCCTTCCTGTACGCCCTGCCGTACAAACTCTACAAAGAGAACGGCATCCGTCGCTACGGCGCTCACGGCACCAGCCACTACTACATCAGCCTGGAAGCTGCCAAGCAGCTGAACAAGCCGGTTGAAGAGCTGAACATCATCAACTGCCACCTGGGCAACGGCGGTTCCGTCTGCGCCATCAAGAACGGCAAATCCGTTGATACCTCCATGGGCCTGACCCCGCTGGAAGGTCTGGTGATGGGTACCCGCTCCGGCGATCTGGACCCGGCCATCATCTTCTTCCTGCACGACAAGCTGGGCATGAGCGTTGCCGATATCAACACCATGCTGACCAAAGAGTCCGGCCTGCAGGGTCTGACCGAAGTGACCTCCGACTGCCGTTTTGTTGAAGACAACTACGACAGCAAAGAAGAAGCCAAGCGTGCCATGGACGTTTACTGCTATCGCCTGGCCAAGTACATCGGCGCCTACGCTGCCGCCATGGACGGTCGTCTGGACGCCGTTGTTTTCACCGGTGGTATCGGTGAAAACTCCGCCCCGATCCGTGAAATCACCCTGAACAAGCTGGGTCTGCTGGGCTTTGACGTCGATCACGACGCCAACCTGAAGGCTCGTTTCGGCAAGGGTGGCGAGATCACCAAGGCTGGCTCTACCAAGGCCCTGGTTATCCCGACCAACGAAGAGTGGGTTATCGCCCACGACGCGCTGGAACTGGTCGGCGCTTAATTGACGCAGTAACTCGAGGCCGCCCACAGGGCGGCCTTTTCCTGATCCCAAAAAATGAACAAGGGGTATAAAGTGGCACGCACTATTATGCTTATCCCGGTCGGCACTGGTGTCGGCGTAACTTCCGTGAGTCTGGGCGTTGTTCGCGCCATGGAACGTCACGGTGTCAATGTCAGCTTCTTCAAACCGGTTGCCCAGCCGCGTCCGGGTGAAACCGGTGCCGAGCGCTCAACCGCCGTTATCCGCGCTGCTGCCAACATCAATCCGCCCGAGCCCTTCACCCTCTCCTACGCCGAGAACATGATCAGCTCCAGCAACACCGACATCCTGCTGGAAGAGATTGTTGCCCGCTTCGAAGAGCACGTGAAATCCAGTGGTGCCGAAGTGCTGGTTGTCGAAGGTATGGTGCCGACCGACAAGCAGCCCTTTGCCAACAAGCTGAACTACGACGTTGCCAAGGCTCTGGATGCCGACATGGTATTCGTGACCCACCCGGGCCATGACTCCAGCCAGAAGCTGAAAGAGCGCATCGAACTGGCCTGCTCCAACTTCGGTGGTGTCAACAACCCCCGCATCGTTGGTTGCGTGATCAACAAGGTTGGCGCGCCGGTTGACGAGCATGGCGTAACCCGTCCTGACCTGACCGAGATGTTCGAAGCCCATCACCACGCTTCCGACGCTGCCCACAACCTGGAAGTGCTGCAAGTGTTTGGCAAGAGCCCGCTGCGCATCCTGGGTTGCATCCCCTGGAACACCCAGCTGATCGCCCCGCGCGCCAAGGATCTCGCCAAGCATCTGGCCGCCAAGATCCTGCACAAGGGTGAGCTGGACAGCCGTCGCCTGCAGACCGTGACCTTCTGCGCCCGCTCCATCCACAACATGGTCGAGCACTTCCGTCCGGGCAGCCTGCTGGTCACCTCTGGCGACCGCTCTGACGTCATCGTCTCCGCCTGCCTCTCCGCCATGAACGGCGTCAAGCTGGGCGCCCTGCTGCTGACCGGTAACTATCATCCGGAGCCGCAGGTAATGGCGCTGTGCCAACAGGCCATGGCCACCGGCCTGCCGATCATGATGACCGGTACCAACACCTGGCAGACCGCAGTCAGCCTGCAGAACTTCAACGTCGATATTCCGGAAGATGACCGCGAGCGTATCGAGCTGGTACAGGACTATGTCGCTGGCCACATCGACAAGCACTGGATCGAGTCGCTGACCGTCAGCTCTACCCGTTCCCGTCGTCTGAGCCCGCCGGCATTCCGTTATCAGCTGACCGAGCTGGCCCGTCAGGCCAACAAGCGTGTCGTGCTGCCGGAAGGCGACGAGCCGCGCACCATCAAGGCTGCCGCCATCTGTGCCGAGCGTGGCATTGCCCGTCCGGTGCTGCTGGGTAACCCGGAAGAGATCCGTCGTGTTGCCGAGCAGCAGGGTGTAGTTCTGACCGATCGCGTCGAAATCATCGATCCGGCCGTTGTGCGCGAGCGCTATGTGCCGCGTCTGGTCGAGCTGCGCAAGAACAAAGGCATGACCGAAGTGGTTGCCCGCGAGCAGCTGGAAGACAACGTGGTACTGGGTACCATGATGCTGGAGCGCAATGAAGTTGACGGCCTGGTATCCGGCGCGGTGCACACCACTGCCAACACCATCCGTCCGCCGATGCAGATCATCAAGACCGCTCCGGGCTCTTCCCTGATCTCCTCCATCTTCTTCATGCTGCTGCCTGACCAGGTTCTGGTCTACGGTGACTGCGCGATCAACCCGGATCCGACTGCCGAGCAGCTGGCCGAGATCGCCATCCAGTCCGCCGACTCTGCTGCCGCTTTCGGCATCGAGCCGCGTGTAGCCATGATCTCCTACTCCACCGGCACCTCTGGCGCCGGTGCCGATGTAGAGAAAGTGCGTGAAGCGACCGAGCTGGCCAAGGCCAAGCGCCCCGACCTCATCATCGACGGCCCGCTGCAGTACGATGCGGCCATCATGGAGAACGTGGCCAAGTCCAAGGCACCGAACTCACCGGTTGCCGGTAAAGCCACCGTGTTCGTCTTCCCGGACCTGAATACCGGTAACACCACTTACAAAGCGGTGCAGCGTTCCGCTGACCTGGTCTCCATCGGCCCGATGCTGCAAGGCATGCGCAAGCCGGTCAACGACCTCTCCCGTGGCGCCCTAGTTGACGACATCGTCTACACCATCGCCCTGACCGGTATCCAGGCTGCACAGGCTGACGAACAAGCCTAATCAGTGCCTGTCTGAAAAAACAGATCACAAAGGCTGCTCACCCCAAGTGAGCAGCCTTTTTTATTGGTTCTCTTTTGAAGACCAGTGAAACATGCCATCAGCGCAGTGTTGCACAGAACAATGCCATGTGATGTGCCAGAAATGCCTCGAGCGTAGCGCTGCGGGAAAGCGTGCCCGCCACCTTAAAGATGCATCTAAAATAGATTCAAGATCATACGGTTGGATTTATGAGGGCATTCATAGTGAAGCGCTTATAGCAAATATTTCGCCATCGGCATGAGGATTTGACCTGTTAGAAATAGCAGTGAAAAAGACCCGTTCGATACGCTATTCATCAATGTGCCACTCGGCAATATCCACATCATGGAGGAATGGAAATGCTGATGAAGAAGCTCTCTGCAATCATGCTGCTGGCCTGCTTGCCACTGTTCAGCCAACCTGTGCTGGCCGTAGATAAGGCAGCACCCAAGCAAACAACCACGACCGAGGTCGCCAAGGAGACCGGTAAGCTGAACATCAATACGGCCACCCTTGCCGAACTCACCAGCCTGAAAGGGATTGGCGACAAGAAGGCACAAGCCATCGTCGACTATCGGGAAAAACAGGGAAAGTTCACCTCGGTCGATCAGCTGGCGGATGTCAATGGCATTGGCCCGGCCACGCTGGAAGCCAACAGGGACATGATAATAGTCAAATAAAGTCGAATGGATCAGTTGCAAATGGGGCAGCCTGTGGCTGCCCCATTTTTCTTGGGGTATGATTGCCGCACTTTAATCCCACTGGATAGTTTTCCATGAAAAAGACTCCTCTTGTTGTTCGTAAGGCCGTGCTCCCGGTAGCCGGTCTGGGTACCCGTATGCTGCCAGCCACCAAGGCCATCCCGAAAGAGATGTTGCCGGTGGTCGACAAACCGCTGATCCAGTACGTAGTGCGCGAAGCCATCGCCGCCGGTATCAAGGAGATCGTGCTGGTCACCCACTCCAGTAAAAACTCCATCGAAAACCACTTCGACAAGAGTTTCGAACTGGAAGCGACCCTCGAGAAGCGAGTCAAGCGTCAGTTGCTGGAAGAGGTGCAACAGATCTGCCCGAAAGACGTCACCATCATGCACGTCCGTCAGGGGGAGGCCAAAGGTCTGGGCCACGCTGTGTTGTGTGCCCGCCCGCTGATCGGTGACAACCCGTTTGCCGTGCTGCTGCCGGATGTACTGATTGATGAAGTGGCCAGCGACCCGAAAAAAGACAACCTGGCCGAAATGGTGCACATGTTCGAAGAGAACCAGATCAGCCAGATCATGGTGGAAGCGGTTCCCGAGAGCGAAGTGGACAAGTATGGCATCGCCGACATCAAGGGCGAGGCCCTGAGCGAGGGGATGTCCCTTCCGATGCAGGCCATTGTCGAGAAGCCACCCCGTGACGAAGCCCCCTCCAATCTGGCGGTGGTGGGTCGTTACGTCCTCTCCTCCAATATCTGGCCGCTGCTGGAGAAGACACCGGCCGGTGCCGGTGACGAGATCCAGCTGACTGACGCCATCGCCATGCTGATGGAGCAGGAGCAGGTCAACGCCTACTTTATGAAGGGCAAGAGCCACGATTGCGGCAGCAAGCTGGGCTACATGAAAGCCAATGTGGAATATGGTGTGCGCCATCACGAGCTGAATGGTGAATTCATCGGCTGGCTGAAGCAGTTCGTCAAGCAGTTGTAATCGCTGATAAATCTGTTTTTTATAGACGTATTTAAGGGGCATCAAATGATGCTCCTTTTTCATTTTTGCAACAAAAAATCAATCAAGAGTAAATAAACTCTCAGCAAATCATAATGTTGTAATTTATTCACACATGCTCTATAAGGATTGAGGCGTGTTTCTCGCCCTTGCATAAAAAACTCAAAAAAATATAAGACACAGGTGGAAGTTCCAATGAATAACCCGTCAAAAGGGACCTTTTTAGGTCACCCTAAAGGGCTTTTTTTGCTCTTTAGTACTGAACTGTGGGAGAGATTCTCCTATTACGGCATGCGTGCCGTGCTGGTGCTCTATCTGACCGACCTGACTGCCAACGGCGGTCTGGGCTGGAGTCAGGCAGATGCCCTCAAACTCTACGGTATCTATACCGGTCTGGTTTATATCACTCCGCTGATCGGCGGCTGGCTGGCTGACACCTTCCTGGGTCAACGTCGCGCCATCCTGATCGGTGCCGTACTGATGGCCGCAGGTCAGTTCACTCTGGCACTGCCCCACGCCATGTTCCCGGATATGGTCAACACCATGTTCTACGCGGGCCTCGCGTTGCTGATCGTGGGTAACGGCCTGTTCAAACCGAACATCTCCACCATGGTGGGTGACCTCTATGAAGAGGGTGATCACCGCCGTGATGGTGCTTTCACCATCTTCTACATGGGTATCAACCTGGGTTCCCTGCTGGCAGGTGTGATCTGTGGTGCTGCCGCTACGGCCTACGGCTGGCAAGCAGCCTTCGTCGGCGCCGGTATCGGTATGCTGCTCTCTCTGGTGATCCAGGCAACCATGGCCCAGCGTTTCCTGGGTGACATCGGTCGCGTCACTGCCGCCCAGCGCGCAGCCGCCCTGCGTACTACCGAGCAGAAAGCACCGCTAACCAAGCAGGAAGTGGATCGCATCAAGGTTATTCTGGTACTGGGTCTGTTCACCATCATCTTCTGGGCCGGTTTCGAGCAGGCCGGTGGTCTGATGAACCTCTACACCCAGGAGTATACCGACCGCATGATCGGCAGCTTCGAAGTACCGACTGCTTGGTTCCAGTCCCTGAACCCCTTCTTCATTATCACCCTGGCACCGGTCGTTGCGGCCATCTGGATCAAGCTCGGCAAGAAAGAGCCGAACTCTCCGGTGAAATTCGCCATGGGTCTGCTGTTCCTGGCTATCGGCTTCCTGTTCATGGTCGGTGCCGTGCTGCAGCAGGGTGGTGACAACACCGTCAAAACCTCCATGTTCTGGCTGGTAGGTGCTTACCTGTTCCACACCCTAGGCGAGCTCTGCCTCTCCCCGATCGGCCTCTCCATGGTGACCAAACTGGCTCCGCTGCGTCTGGCTTCCCTGATGATGGGTGCCTGGTTTGGCTTCGTTGCCCTGGCCAACTACGCTGCGGGCTTTATCGGCTCCTTCGTAGGTGAAGCCGGTCCGATCGCCATCTTCGGTGGCATCGCCCTGGCTGCGATACTGAGCGCCCTGATCCTGCTGACCATGGCCAACCGCCTGGTCTACTGGATGCACGGTGCCGAAGGCCCGGCCAAAGAGCCGCAAGCTCAAGAGAAGAAACTGCAATCCGCCACCGTCTAAACGGTCAGGATTGTAAACAATAAACAGGGCGCCCATCGGCGCCCTGTTTGTTTTGGCCTGTTTATCAGGCGGCATCAGTGATGACGAACCTGCACATCCAGCGAGCCGCCGCTGTCGCTGCGAAACTGCAGGGCGAACGGTTCATGCCAGCTGCGTTTGTGCAGGGCGTAGTGGCTACTGCGCATCAGGCCAAGGGGCAAGCCGCCGGAGCGCATCAGCCAGTGGGGAGAGGTGAGCCCTGCGTTGGCAAACACCAACCCATCATGCTGATCAAACAGTAGCGCCGCCATGGCAAAAGAGTGACGAAGCCCGGACGCCATCAACTGATGGTTGAGGTAGTCGAGCAACCGGTGCGGCTGGCTCAGCAACCGGCTCTCGTTCTGCTGAAACTGGCGGTAGGGGACGTTCATCAAGGATCGCACCAGTGCCCCACAAAATGCCGCATCCGTCCCCATGATCGGCAGTTCCATCACCAGCACCAGCAGCTTGTCTTCCACCTTGAAGGTATCGGGAATAAACAACTGCCCCAGCCCCTTGAACGTGACCTGCCAGGGGCCCCACTCCTGCAAGCCCGGCGGCTTGAGCCCCGCCAGCAGGCGGCTGGCCGCCTTGTCGTGGGCACTGAAATAGTCGATGTGATCCATCAGTTCCAGTTGCTGCGCCCGGTTGACGCTGCCGTTGAGACACTGTTCAATGCTGCGCTCGACCAGCGCGTAATCCTCAAGGGGTTTGATCAGATAGTCCCGCGCACCGGCACGCAAGGCGCTGGCGACCGCCTCCATGGTGCTCTGGGCCGAAATGACGATAACCGGAATATGGGGATAGCGCGCAGAGAGGCAGGCGATCACCTCGTGGCCATCCATATTGGGCATATTGAGATCGCAGAGCACCACATCGGGATGGTAGAGAGCAGCGGCCGATAGCCCCTCAATGCCATCTTCGGCCTGAAAGACAGTTACCCCGTCCCGTGCGAGGTAACTCACTAACGAGTGGCGAAAAACAGCCTCGTCCTCCACCACCAGGATCCGTAGCCCGGCTTTTGACATCTTGATAAAGCTCTTATTAGTCAATTGGTTATTTAGGTATTAAGACTAGCTCAAAAGTGCGGTCAGCGCGGAAACCCTGCGTCAAAAGTAGACCTCGATCATACGAAGGCATCAAGAGAACCCCATCCGTCCGCGCAGCTCTATTCGCTCGGGTTGCCCCGCGACTACGACCGCCATCTGAATTGTGCAAGTGGGCGCCATAAGGGATAATGCCCCCCACTCCAGCTCGTGAAGAAGACCATGACCCCAGCCGAATACAGCGCCCTTGCCCACCCAAGATTGTCCCATCCGGCTCGCAGTCTCTACACCCTGCAGCTGCGCCGACTGGTGCTGGAAAATCAGGCTGCCCGGCTCAACTATCCCGAGCTGGGTCGGGCGCTGGCGGTGGTCGATCCGGGTGATCCCTGCGGCTTTTCGTTTCAGGTCAATGCCCGCCAGCTCACCGAGCTGTTCGATGAACTGATGGAGGCGGGCCTGCTGCAAGTCGAGGCTCAGCCCGAGAGTGAGCACTACCATCAGTGCCCGTTCCAGTTGCCACTGCTGACCCAGAAATTGCGCAGCCCGCTGCCGGAACGCCCCTTCCAGATGCATCTGCAGTGGCGCCCGGACGAAGAGCTGCCCGCCCTCGCCCGTCTGTGCGGAGTGATCGATGCCAGCTACAGCGAAGAGGATCTGGGGGAGTTTATCGCCTACTGGCTGGGGCGCCCCGAGGTGTTCGACTCCCAGCATCAATGGATGCTCAAGTTCATTCGCGCCCTCAAGACCCGCCGCTATACCCGTCGCAAACCGATGGAGGTGCAGGGCTACCAGCAGGTGACGCCGGCCCCGGCAGAGTCGGGCCCCAGCAAACGGGCCCAACAGATGATTGAAGAGGCCAAGCGACTGGCCCAACAGCAGACGCAAGAACCCGCAGCGCAGCAGGAGCCGGATAATGATTGATAGCGGCCCCCGCCTGCAGGCAGAATCAACCCCTTGTCTACCCATCCCTGATCGAGCAGAAGGAGCATTCCATGACTGACCCGCAAGATCCCCTGCGCCAGGAGCTGGAAGAGATCGAAGCCAAGCGCCAGAAGATCGCCAAGGCCAAGCAGGATCACCGCATTCACGACCCGGAATTGAGCCGCCATGTGGGTGGCCTGCTGGAGCGCATTCGTCGCCTGCAACAAGAGACCGGCGGCGGTCAGTATGACTACGAGACCCTGCGCAAGGAGTACGACGCCAAGGCCAACGCCGAGGTGCGCGAGCTGCAGAAGGCAGCCCGCCAGGAACGGATCCAGAAACTGATCGCCCAGGCCGACCTCAACCCCGACTGGGTGTTCGACAAAATGGATGCCACAGATCCGGCGCTGCAATACCCTATCGAAACCGCCCGTTACTTTATCAGCGGCTTCGAGCACTGGGAGAAGAGCGGTGGCGGCTGCATGCTGATCTATGGCGACTACGGCACCGGCAAGTCGACCCTCGCGGGGGCGGTAGCGCATGAGCTGATCGCCCGTCACCAGAAATCGGTGATCTTCCAGCAGTGGGCCTCCATCGTCGATCGGCTGTTCTTCAACGTGATCCCCGATCAGGACGAGCGCAACCAGTACCGCCGCGCGCTGGAAGAGGTGGATCTGCTGATCATCGATGAGGTATCGGCCAACCGCGCCAAGATGGCGGAGAGCCAGTCCAGCTTCCTCGGCCACCTGCTGCGCCGCCGTCGCAACCTGTCAAAGAGCGTCATCATCATCACCAACCACACGCCCCAGAGCCTGCATCAGGCGATCGGTGATTTCAGCTATGAGGCGATCAAGGCGTTCAATCCGGTGGATATCCACCTGAGCGGCCCCAGCCGTCGCCCCAGCATCGGCAACTACAACGGCTGATCCCTCTCAAAGAGTGCGAGTCGCTGACGGCTCGCACCTTCTCCTCCTTGCTGACTCACAAATAGAAACAACTCTCATTTACAGCAGACGAACAAGCCACTAGGCTAGCCCCTTTTGCCAAGGGAGCTCATCTATGCCAACCACACTGATTTTCGGAGCCAGCCGCGGGCTGGGCCGCGCCTTTACTCATCACGCCCTGAACCAAGGGCACCGGGTCGTTGCGCTGGTGCGCAGCCTCGAGATGGCTACGGAACTGGAGACGCTGGGAGTTGAGGTGATCGAGGGGGATGCGCTGGATCCGGCTGCGGTGCAGCAGGCCTGCATTGCGGCAGGGCAAGATGCCCAAGTCGTCTCAACCCTCGGCAGCTTCCGTCAGACAGCGCCAGTGGACTATCAGGGCAACCGCCATGTGATCGATGCCATGGAGCAGGCAGGCCTGAAACGGCTGCTGCTGGTCACCTCCCTCGGCTGTGGCGACAGCTGGCAGTATCTGCCGGAGCGGGCCCGCGCCGCCTTCGGTCACGAGGTACGTCTCAAGAGTCTGGCGGAGAGCTGGCTGCAGACCAGCTCCCTCGCGTGGACCATTCTGCGCCCGGCGGGCCTGCAGGATGGCGATGCCACCGGCCGCGCCGAACTGAGTCAGGACAAGGAGGTGCACGGACTGGTGCGCCGCGCAGATGTGGCCGCCCAAGGGCTGCGCCTGCTGGCGGATGAGACGGCGGTAGGACAGATCTACGCCATCGGCGATCCCGAACTCCAGCGCGGCTAAAGCAGCAGTAAAACTGCTTAACCCCACCACATAACAAAACGGTCAGCCCAAGAGCTGACCGTTTTCGCTTTACCGCACACGCTATCTCACGCGCGCTTGCACCATCCAGCTTAACCGGCGGTCATTTCACTCTGCACGACTGACGGGCGAGCAACCGGCAACGACAGCTGCCGCCAACGCAGCAGCAGGCAGGCCAGCACACCGTAGAGCAGCGCCAGACCCCACAGCTGCCACCAGTAGCGGGCAACCTGCGCGAAGTCGGCCCCCATCTGGTTAAGGCGCAGAAAACCCTCGATGGCGGGGATAGTGGGCACCCACTGAGCCAGCCAGTTGAGAGGCGCCGGGATCAGCTCGAGCGGCCAGATAAAGCCCGCCAGAAAAACCAGCGGCAGGGAGGAGATCAGCACCACCTGAGTCGGCAGATCCCGCCGGGTAAATATCGCGCCGAGCACCACGCCAAACCAGCAGGTCGCCAGCAGGAATGGCAGGGCGAACAGCCAAAGCTGCACAGGGTCAGCATGGCGAGCGATGTTGTAGTGATCGAAGCAGAAGCCGAGGAAGTAGCTCACCGGTAACAGGAACAACCCCGCCAGCACCAGGGTTCTGGCCAGCAGCAGCGGCAACACCGGCGCGCTTTGCCAGTAACCATGCTCGCCGCGGCAACTGCGCTGGTTCTGGGTCGCCCCCAGGATCCCCGCCCCCATCAGCAACACCTGATGGAGGATCAGCACGAACACCGCCGGCACCACGTAATTCACATAGCCCATGGTGGGGTTGAACACCGGTACCACGTTGAGGGCCACCGCATTCCAGCCCATGGCCGCTTGTGGTAGCGCCTCGCCGTGGCTCAACAGCCGCGCCACCTTCACCTGCGCGGCGAGAGTGCCACCGGCCTGCGCCAGTCCTTCGGCAATGGTGCCGTAGACCAGAAAGTAGGAGGCATCACCGGCATAGCTCAGGGTGACGCTCTTGCCCAGCATCAGATCCCGATAGAAGTGGTTGGGGATATGCAGGATGCCGCTCGCCTCCCCGGCCATCATCAACTGACGCGCCTCGGCCAGCGAATTGGCTCGCGCCACCAGCTTTACCTGCGGCGTGGCATCGGCCATAAACTCCAGCTGACGCGACAGCTGACTGCCATCGTCGTTGACCACCACCACCGCCTCTTCCCGCGGCAGTTGATGCAGATAGGGCTGGGGATAGAGAAACGAGTAGAAGATCACCCCGCCAAACAGGGTGAGCATGATGGCGCGATCCGCCAGCAGGGTGCGCAGCTCTAGGCGCAACAGATCGACAAATCCCAGCATCACTCAGGCTCCTTCTCGGCGACGGCCACTACGGCTGATTGACGGGCAAGCTCGGCCTGCTGCTTGTAACGGCGTACCACCAGCAGCAGGGGGAGCAGGAACAGCAGCAGCGCCCCCAGTTGCGGCAGCGCCGATGCGAGGGGCAGACCGTAGTTGCTCTGACCAATCTGCAGCTCCACATAGTGAGAGACCGGCAACAGGCTGCGCCAGAAGCGGGCGAAATCCCCCATGGCACTCACCGGAAAGGTAACTCCCATAAAGGCGAAACCGGGCGCCGTGTAAGCCCCCGCCAGCGACAGGGCGCGGGCCGGATCCCGAATGATGCCGTAAAAGAAGGCCCCCATAGTGACGCAGGCAGCCGAGGCAAGCCCCAGCCCCACCACCAGCACCAGCCAGCTGCCGTGCATGGGGTAGGAGAAGCCCTTGAACAACAGCAGCGTCCAGACTATCCCCCACCCCCAGCCAATCAGCACGTGGGGCAACAGGGTGCGCCAGAGACCAAACCAGACCCCGCGAGTGGTCCAGTCCAGCCCCAGCCGATCATTACGGGCCAGCGCATTGAGGCCGAACAGCACCACCAGGATCTGCCATACGGCTGGCAGAATGGCACTCAACAGAAACTGGGCGTAGCTGGAGTTGAGGTTATAGAGCGCCGTTACCTGACTGCTGATAGGCACCGACTGCCCGAGTGCGCCGGGCAGCGCCTTGCCATCGGCCATCGCCTCCAGCACGCCGACCTGACCGTTGAGAGTGCCTACCACCTGCGCCAGCGCCGAGTTGACCAGCTTGGCGATCAGGATGAACTGGCCGTTGTTGAACACCGTCACCTGCGGCTGGGTGCCCTGACGGGCATCCCGCTCCAGATGGTTGGGGATCACCACCAGCGCATAGATGTCGCCACCGCGCAAGGCGCGCGCCCCGGCCTCGATGGAGTCAAACTGTTGCGCCACCTTGAGCCCGGCCGAGCCATCCAGCGAGAAGGCGAGCTGGCGCGAGAGCATGCTGTGGTCGAGATCCACCAGCCCCACCTTGAGGTCGCGGACCAACCCTGCCGAGAAGATCCAGCAGAGGATCCCCATCAGCAGCAGCGGCACCCAGCTCATCAGGGCACGGCTGAATGGATCCTGCCACAGCAGCCGAAATTCACGTCCCATCAGAGTTCAACCAGCACACTCATGCCAACCCGCAGCCCCTCAACCGGTTGCAGCGGGCGAGCCTCCACCTGGAAGCTATTCATATCGAAACCCTGACGGGTATCGGTAGCACGCCAAGTGGCGAAATCCCCCATCACGGCCACATGGGTCACCTTGAAGCGCACGGTCTGGTCGCCAAGGCCCGGGATGCGGGCATCAAACTCGGTACCGACCGGGAAACGGGGCAGCAGATCCTCGCGAACGTGGAACTGGGCCCAGGCATCGCTCATGTCGAGCAGGGTCACGACAGGGAAGCCTTGTGGCGCCAGCTCGCCGCTGCGCAGCAGTACCTGACTCACTTCACCATTGTGGGGGCTGGTGATGCGGGTATCGGCCAGATAGGCCTCAACCTCGGCCACGGAACCCGCCGCCATCTTGGCCTTCTCGCGAGCGGCGATCTTGGTCTCTTCCCGCGCCCCTTCCAACGCCATCTGGTACTGTTGCCACGCCATCCCTTCGCTGTAGCGTGCAGCTTGCCAGGCAGTCCAGGCCTCATCGCGCTTTTGCAGCGGCATTACGCCGTCGCGGTGCAGGCTGGCAACCCGCTCATAGGTCTTGCCACGCAGTTGGGCGGCAGCCTTGGCTTTTTGCCACTGATCCTTGGCGGCAGCGATCTGTTGGGCACGGGCCCCCTTCTCCGCCTCTTGCGCCAGCGCACCCGCAGCGGCCTCACCGGCCTTGGCCTGGCTCAGCTTGGCTTCAATCTCGGGGCTCGCCAGGGTAAAGACCAGCTGATCCTTGGTCAGCTGATCACCCTTTTTCACCAGCACCTCGTCGATGCGGCCCGGCACCTTGGAGGAGACCGAGTACTGCTGCGCTTCAATCTGCCCTTGCAGATGCACCGGCTCCGGCTGATAAGCGAGCCAGAAGCGCCAGCCGAGCCAGACCACCAGGATCACCAGCACCAGCGGCAACAACAGCGGTTTACCCTGGCTCATCTTCTTTTTGATGGGGGGATGGCTCATCACTTCACCTCGACAAACGGGCGACCCTTGGCGGTCGAAACAGAGATAGAAAAAGGAACGGACTGGAGTGCGATCATGAGTTCACCTCGATCACCTGACCGTGCTGATATTGATTGAAACTGTTCATCTGGCCGGAGAGCGCCAGCAGACGGGCCAGCGACACCACATATTGATAGGCCGCCGCCGCACGCTGGGTCTTGACCCCCGCCAGCTGGTTTTGGGCATCCACCACATCAAGGGAGGTAGAAAGTCCCTGACCGAAGGCCTTGTCCCGCAGCAGCACGTTCTCCTCTGCCAACGCCTGAGTGGAAGAGAGGGATTGATACTCCTCCAGCCCCTGCGCCGCTTCGCGCCAGGTCTTCTCTACCAGCAACTCCAGATCCTGGCGGGTCTTGGCCTGCAGCAGATTGACCTGCAGCTCGGCGCTCTTGGCGGCCTGCACCGTCTCGGAGCGGCCATCGCGACTCACCAGCGGCATGCTGACCCCCACCCCCACCAGCCAGTCCGGCGCGGTCTTGGAGGCGAGAGAATCATCTTCATAGAGGTTGTAGTTGCCGAACAGGAATACTTCGGGGGCATATTTGCCCTGCTCGACCCGGATCAGCCCCTTGGCCTGCTCCTTCTTGGCGCTGAGCAGCTTGAGACCGGGGTGCACCTCCAAGGTCTGGCTCACCAACCCCTCAAGGCGCGGCAGCTCCTTGTTGACGAACAGGCCGCTGCCCGGCTGGGCATTTGGCAACTTCAGCATGCGGCCGAGGGCCAGTTCGGCGATCTCGAGGCTGCGGCGCGCCTTCTGGGTATCGATGCGGGCGCGGTCATAGGCCGACTGGGCGGAAAGGCGCTCCACCCTGGCGATCTGGCCCTGCGCTTCGAGCTTCTTGGCGTGATCCAGATGGTGGGCCAGCCCCTCTTCGATCTCCTGTTTGGTCTGCACCACCTGAGCAGCCAGCACCACGCCGAAATAGGTCTGGGAGAGGCTCTCGAAAGTGGATTGCTGCTTGAGCACCAGCAGCTGCTGCGCCTCGCTCACCTGCGCCTGGCGGATATCCTGCGCCGCATCGATGCGACCACCGGCAAACAGCGGCCAGAGCATCTTGACCGAGCTGGTCACCACATTCTGTTTGGTCAGGGGGGTGACAAATGCGTTGGCCCCGACCCCGAACAGGCTGCCGAGCGCCAGGATCAGATCTTTCTGCTTGGCCAGCGGATTGAGATCGAGGGCATCAAGTTCAATCGGCTGATCAAGATGGGTATAGCTGGCCCCCAAATCCACCTTGGGCAGATACATGTCCTTGGCCGCCTCGCGCAGCTGCTTGGCCCGATCGACCCCGGCCTGTTCGGCAGCCAGCCCTTCATCCTGCTGGATGACCCGGGTCCAGGCTTCACCGAAACTGATGGTTTGCGCCTGTGCCGACCCCAGCACGGCCCCCATCAGACACGGCCAGAGTGATTTAATGAACCTTGACGTCATAGATCCCCAATCCGCTTTTGTTGCATAAATGTTTGGAGCATTTGCTCGACTTAAGCCCGCTATCATAACGCAAAGCGGGCCTGCAAGTGGACTGACAATTATGCAGGCGTCCGACCCGAATGGTACAGCGCTCACTCTCCGGCAATCTGGCCGTTTTTCAATAACTCCAGAATTTGCAAGCCTTGGCGCGACGTTTTTTTCAGAAAAAAATGGCTGACGCTCAAATACTAACCTTTTCTCCTGCCTAAAAAATGCGTAATATACGCCGCCCTAAGCCGATGGTAACCGTGGAATGCAGATAGGTCCCCACACGCTTGAAACTCCCTTGATTGTGGCTCCCATGGCCGGTGTAACTGACCGACCATTCCGTGAACTTTGTTTGCGATTGGGGGCTGGCATGGCCGTTTCCGAGATGCTGCTGGCCAACCCGGATGTCTGGGATACCCAGAAAACCCGGATGAGGATGGATCACTCTGCAGAAGGCGGATTGCGTTCGGTCCAGATTGCCGGAGCCGACCCCGAGATGATGGCGTTTGCTGCCCGCTACAACGTGGAGCAGGGCGCACAGATCGTCGACATCAACATGGGATGTCCGGCAAAAAAAGTGAATAAGAAGTTGGCAGGTTCTGCCCTGCTGCGTGCCCCCGATCAGGTCAAAGCAATTTGCCGGGCCGTGGTGGATGCAGTGGAGGTGCCTGTCACCTTGAAGATCCGCACAGGATGGGATCCGGATAACCGCAATGGCGTGGAGATCGCCCGAATCGCCGAAGATTGCGGTATCGCGGCCCTTGCCGTGCATGGTCGTACCCGTGCCTGCCTCTACAAGGGCGAAGCGGAGTACGACACGATCAGGGCGATTAAGCAGGCCGTATCGATTCCTGTTGTCGCCAATGGTGACATCAACAGCCCGGAGAAAGCCCGGTATGTCCTCGACTATACCGGTGTCGACGCCGTGATGATCGGCCGAGCTGCGCAAGGACGACCCTGGATTTTCCGGGAAATCCGTCATTTTCTTGAGACGGGCACCAAGCTGCCGCCTCCCGAGAGGGAAGAGGTTCGCACCCTGATGAACGAGCATGTAACCAACCTGCACCGGTTTTATGGTGCATATCTGGGAGCGCGCATAGCCCGTAAACACGTGGGCTGGTATCTGGATGAAGAAGAGACGGGCCGAGAATTCCGTAAGCACTTCAATGCCCTGGATTGCGCAGACGCGCAACTTGAGGCACTCGAAGCGTATTTCGATGGATTAGGTTAACAAGATAACTAAAGAGCCGACCGAATATGTTCGAACAAACCCTGACTTCTGATGCATTGGTAACAACTACTCACAATCACGCTGCCGAGCCGACCCAGCGCCCCCTGCGTGACTCTGTGCAACAGGCCCTGCGTAACTACCTGGCCCAGTTGAACGGTCAGGAAGTGATTGATCTGTACGATATGGTTCTCTCCGAAGTCGAAGCGCCGATGCTGGACGTGATCATGCAGTACACCCGTGGTAACCAGACTCGCGCTGCCGTGATGATGGGTATCAACCGTGGCACCCTGCGCAAGAAGCTCAAGCGTTACGGCATGAACTGATTGCTGGCCGCGAGCCGCGACGGCGGTTCAAGGCAGATGCGAAAGGCGCCAGGTAGCAATACCTGGCGCCTTTCCTTTATGCTCTCCCATCCATTTCACCATGGCGACCCCGATGAACCGCACTCCCCTGCTGCTGATGGTACTGGTCACCCTGCTAGCCGCTGCTGGCTGGCTCTTCTCGAAAGAGGCGATCCGCGAACTGCCCCCTGCCGCCTTTATTGGTAGCCGCTTCCTGCTGGCCGCCCTGCTGCTGCTCCCCCTCGCCTGGCTGCGTGAACCGCCGCCGACCCGAGCCCAGCTGGCGCGCGCCGCCGGCTGCGGCACATTGCTCGGTGCCAGCCTGCTGCTGTGGGTCACCGCCATCAGCCAGAGCGATGCACTGGGCAGCGGCGCCTTTATCATGAGCGTCGCCACCCTGATGGCCCCGCTGGCCGCCTGGGGAGCCTTTCGAGCCAAGCCCGGCCGCCACTACTGGCTCACCCTGCCCATCGCCATCGCCGGTTTGCTGCTGCTCTCCAGCAGTACCCACTGGGGCGTGTCGCTCTCGCTGTTCTGGTTTCTGGCAGCGGCCACCACCCTCGGCATCCAGCTTGCCGTCCATCGCCACTTCGCCCAATCCATTGCCCCCACCTGGCTCACCTGCATCCAGCTGGCGATGACCGGCCTGCTCGGCACCCTGCTCTCCCTGCTGACCGAGCAGTGGCCAGAGGCTGGAGTCAGCCACGGCATCTGGGGCTGGTTTGCAGCGAGCGTCTTGATCGCCACCACATTGCGCTACTGGCTGCTCACCCATGCGTTGAGCAAGATGACCACCGCCCACGCCGCCCTGATGATGCTGCTGGAGCCGGTCTGGACTCTGCTGCTGAGCACCCTCTTCTACAACGAACCCCTCGGCGGCGCCAAACTGGCCGGTGCCGGACTGGTACTCGGCGCCCTGGTGCTCTACCAACTGCCCCTGCTGCTGCGCAGTGCACGGCTCAAAACGCCAGCCTGATACGCGTCACCGCCCTGCGGGGCGGTGTCACCATTTCCCTCCTGTTTGCTTATCTTGTCCTGCCAATGCTGACGTTCTGTTAATGGCATTTAACCCTTGGTATCCATAGGGTTAAAGGGCATACCCCATGAAAAAATGCCATATGGACAGCTTGATGAAGGTCACATTCCTACCCCTCTTCGCTCCCTATGATGCCCCCATCATAGGTCTGGACAATCCTGACGATGGCCACACATGGGAATAACAAGAGAAAAGACTATGCAGCAAACCAGCCCCCTCAAGACGGTCACGGTCAGCATATTGGCAACCGCCATGCTGATCTTTGTGGCCCAGTACCTGATAGGCAAACAGGAGCTCAAGATCGGCATCGCCATCATCCCGATCCTGCCGATGCTCTTTGCCGTCATCATCGGCATGATTGTCTCCGCCAAACCGGTCAAGGATCGCATACCCGGCTGGAAGCAGCTCTTCACCGAGAAAGAAGAGGGCTTCTGCGGCAAGATGGTGGGCTTCAGCCTGCTGATCCTGGGCACCCAGTACGCGGGGATGATCATCCCCAACCTGAAGATGATCCTGAGCGTCGGCGTGCCGCTGTTCCTGCAGGAGATTGGCAACCTGCTGCCGATCCTGATCGCCATTCCGCTGGCGGTGAAGTTCGGCTTTGGCCGCCGCGCCATCGGGGCCTGCTCCTCCATCAGTCGCGAGCCGTCCGTCGCGGTAATTCAGGGCAAGTTCGGCACCGGCTCCCAGGAGTACATCGGCGTGCTCGCAATCTACCTGTGCGGCTCCGTGATCGGCACCCTCTGGTTCAGCGTGCTGGGCAGTATCGCCCCGCTCACCGGCCTGCACCCGCTGGCGCTGGCTGCCGGCTCCGGCGTGGGCTCAGGCTCCATGCTGAGTGCCGCCTCCGGCGCCCTGATCAACGGTCTCGACGAAGCGCTGGCTCAGCAGGTGTTGAGTATCGCGGCAGCCTCGAACCTGCTCTCGTCTGCCCTCGGCGCCCTCTCCCTCACCTATCTGGGTCTGCCGCTCGCTGAAAAAATCTATGCCCTGACTGCCAAAGGAGAGAAAGCATGAAAAGCATCGTAATGGATATGCGGTTCGTCTTTCTGGCGATCCTGCTGGCCATGTTTACCCAGACCCTGACCACCGGCACTCCGCTCTGGCTTATGGGTGACAGCTTCGTCGCCATGTCACTGGTGGTGTTCGCTTCGCTGATTGCCAAGCGCTATCTGCCCTCCTCCCTGCCGGCATTTGCCTATGCCACCATCATCGGCATTCTCATCTGCCTGCCGGAAACCCCGGTGCGCGGCCTCTTCATTGACGCAGTTGCCAAGATATCCTTCCTCTCCTGCTGCGTACCGCTGCTGGCCTTCGCCGGTCTCTCGGTGGGCGGTCAGCTGGAAGAGCTGAAGAAGATGTCCTGGAAAGTGATCCTGATCTTCATGATCGTCTCCACCTGCTGCTTCTTCGGCGCCTCGCTGGTGGCCCAGCTCGGCTTCTCCATGCAAGGGATCATCTGATGAACAACATCCACATTGAACCGGCCCTGCTGGCCCTGCGCGACTTCAGTCAGGAAGTGCGCCACCATCTGCACACCATTCCGGAAGCCTCCGGCGTCGAGTTCAAGACCTCGGCCTACTGCCGCGAGCTGATGGCAGGCTTTGGCTATCGCCTCACCGACTATCCGGGCTTCACCGGTTTTCACGGCGATCTGGTGGTTGATCCTGTGCTGCCGACCATCGCCTTCCGTGCCGACATGGATGGCCTCGAGATGCACGACATGAGCGACGTTGCGTTCAAGTCAACCCACGAGGGAATGGCTCACAACTGTGGTCACGACTCCCATATGGCAATCGCCCTGACTGCAGCCAAGTTTCTGGCCGCCAACCGCGATCGCCTGCAGTACAACGTCCGCTTTATCTTTCAGATGGCGGAAGAGGACATGCGGGTGCCGGGAGCCGAGAAGATGGTGGAACTGGGCTGCATGAAGGGGGTAGACGAGGTCTATGCCCTCCATAACGACGGCGCCATGGAGACCGGCACCATCAAGTTCAACAACGGAGTCATGTCCTCCTGGGGCTCTGCTTGGACGCTGGATGTGCACGGTATCTCCGCCCACGGCTCGACCCCCCACAAGGGGCTGGATGCCATCCGCGAAGCGGTGCGGATCATCGAGGATATGGACTACATCGTCGCCAAGCGCACCAGCCCGTTCAGCCCGGCGGTGTTTGGCTGCGGCATGATCAACGGCGGCACCATCCCCAACGCCATCGCCGACCATGTGCAGGCGCGCGGCACCATCCGTGCCATGGATGCCGAGACCGACCAGATCCTGAAGAACAGCTTCAAGGAGATCGTGGCCCAGAGCGAACTGCGCGGCTTCAAGACCAAGATGGTCTATGCCGGGTATCCGGCGGTTGAGAACCACGCCGATGCATGCGCCCGTCTGCTGCAAGCGGCCGCCGATGTATTGCCCTCCGAGGGGATCAACGCTCAGGGTCAGCCGATGACCGGCAGCGAAGACTTCAGCTATATGGTCAACGCCTGCCGTGGCCGCAAGGGGGCCATATTCTTCCTCGGCAGCGGCTGTCAGGCCAAGGGGATCTGCAACTACCTGCATGCGAATCCCTACTACCTCGATGACGACTGCCTGCTGGTCGGAGCCCAGATCTTTATCAATCTGGCGACCCGCAGCGCGTAATCCCGTATACCGATAAAACCAAAAGAGAGGCCACGGCCTCTCTTTTTTTATCTCTGCATGTTTGCTCTGTGCGTGGCAAACAACCCGCGGCTAGAGCCACGGCAGCTCCGCCATATTGGTGGCAGGCGGCTGATTGATCAGATGAAGTTGCACCGTCTCCCGGCTGATATGGGGGGCGTAGAGGTGGATAAAGTCGTACATGTAGTCACGTAGATGGGCATGCTTGCGCAGGCAGATGTGGGTCGCGCTCGAGGCGATCAGGTGGTCGATATTGAGGCTCACCAGATCCTCCCGATCCCCCTCGTCGAAGGCCACGCTGGCAATCACCCCGACCCCCATCCCGAGCCGGACGTAGTGCTTGATCACGTCGGTGTCGGTGGCGGTCAGCACGATTTTCGGCGAGAGGCCGTGGCGGCTGAAAGCCTTATCCATCTTGGAGCGACCGGTAAAGCCGAACACATAGGTGATGAGTGGATAACGAGCCAGATCCGCCATCGACAGCGGCTGACAGTCGATCAGCGGATGGCCGTGGGGCACCACCACGCTGCGGCCCCAACGATGGCAGGGGACGGCGGCCAGCTCATCGAACAGATACATGGATTCGGTGGCGATCGCCATATCCACATCGCCACTTTGCACCATCTGGGCCAGCTGGGCCGGTGCCCCCTGATGGATCTGGATCGCCACCTCGGGATAGCGGCGGCTGAACTCGGTGATCACCGCTGGCAGCTTGTAGCGCGCCTGGGTGTGGGTGGTGGCGATGCGCAGCACCCCGCTGGTGGCCAGTTGCTCTCCCAGCGACAGCTGGTTGATCTGCTCTACCTGCGCCACTACCCCCTTGGCCAGCTCCATCACCTTTTCACCCGCGCTGGTCAAACCGACCAGATTCTTCCCCTTGCGGGTAAAGAGGGCGAGCCCCAGCTCATCTTCCAGCATCTTCATCTGCTTGCTGAGGGTCGGCTGGGAGGTGTAGAGCTTCTCCGCCGTCGCCGAGATGTTGAAGTTGTTCTTCACGATCTCGGTAAAGTTCTTGAGCCGGACGATGTTCATCTGGGCAAGGGATCTCGCTGCTGCGGCCAGCAATGCTGGCGTTTATAAGAGAGCGCGGGAGAGACCCGCAGCTAACAGCCGACCATACCACAGCGCCGCGCGCGATAACCTGCCCCAGGTCAGAAAGCCGCGAGCTAGTCGCTGGCGAGCTTGAGCCCGAGCCCGACAAACAGGGTACCGATGCCTCGGTTGAGCCAGCGGCCGAGACGCTGTGACAACCGTACTTTGTGGCTGGCATAGACGGCGGTAAAGACCAGCAAGTGACACCAGATGATGCCGCCCAGGTTGAAGATGCAACCGAGCAAGATAAAGGCGAGCGCCTTGTCGGGGGCATCCGGTGCGATGAACTGGGGCACAAAGGCGAGAAAAAAGAGCGCTACTTTGGGATTGAGCACATTGGTCAGCACCCCTTGCCGGTAAATCTGGCCATAGGATAGGGCAGGCAAGGTGATCCCTCTCTCCATTGCACCCGTTGCCTGCTGGCGCAGCAAGGAAAACCCCAGATAGATGAGGTAGATGGCGCCAGCCAGCTTGATAAGGGCAAACAACTCGGCCGAGGCACTGAGCAGGGCCGACAGACCGAGGGCCGCCGCCAGCACATGCACCATGACACCTGTGCCGATACCCAACGTCGCGACCGAACCGGCACGCCACCCTTGCGAGCCGCTGCGCAGCATGACCAGCAGGGAGTCCGGCCCCGGCATGATATTGAGCAGCAGCCCCGAGACCATAAACAGTGCAAGATCATGAATACCGAACATCATCCCTCCCCTCGTAAAGCAAAACCAAACAAAAAGGGCTCCGCAGAGCCCTCTTTCCTTTCCTCTGCGGCAGCTGACGCATCATCAGCTGTCCCGCCAGCCATCAGGGCCGCAACGCCTTGTCCGCCCGCGAGATACCGCAGACGCCGGAGCGCACCACTTCGATGATCTCGTTGGTCTGGGCGGCAGTCTTGATAAAGGCATCCAGCTTCTCGCTGGTGCCCACCAACTGTACCGTGTACTGCTCGGGGGTGACGTCGACGATCTGGCCACGGAAGATATCCGCCAGCCGTTTCAGCTCGTCACGGGCTCCACCGGCGGCGCGCGCCTTGACCAGCGCAATCTCCCGCTCGATATGCTCCCCTTCGCTCAAGTCGCACACCTTGAGCACATCCACCAGCTTGTGCAGCTGCTTCTGGATCTGCTCCAGCACCCGCTCGTCACCCATGGTGACTATGGTCATGCGCGACAGGGTGGGATCCTCGGTCGGCGCCACCGTCAGGGTCTCGATGTTGTAGCCGCGCTGGGAAAAGAGGCCCACCACGCGGCTCAGGGCGCCGGATTCGTTCTCCAGCAGAACGGAAATTATATGTCTCATCAGGTTCTCTCCGTCTTGCTCAGCCACATCTCGTCCATGGCACCAAACTTGATCTGCATCGGATAGACGTGCTCATCCGGGTCGACCGAGATATCCATGAACACCAGCCGATCCTTCATGGCGAAGGCCTTCTCCATGGCGCTCTCCAGCTCCACCGGATCGCTCACCGCGATACCGACGTGGCCGTAGGCTTCCGCCAGTTTGACGAAGTCCGGCAGGGACTCCATGTAGGAGTGGCTGTGACGGCCGCCGTAGAACATCTTCTGCCACTGCTTGACCATGCCCAGTGCACGGTTGTTGATGGAGATGATCTTGATGGGCACCCCGTACTGCATGCAGGTAGAGAGCTCCTGAATGTTCATCTGCACCGAGCCATCCCCGGTGACGCAGCAGACCACCGCATCCGGGTTGGCAAACTGGGCCCCCATGGCAGCCGGAATACCGAAGCCCATGGTGCCGAGGCCCCCTGAGTTGATCCACTGGCGCGGTTTGGCAAACGGGTAGTAGAGGGCAGCAAACATCTGGTGCTGGCCGACGTCGGAGGCAACGAACGCCTGACCCTGAGTCACCTTGTAGAGGGTCTCGATAACCTGTTGCGGCTTGATCTGGGTGGCCGACTTTTCGTAGGCCAGACAGTGACGGGAGCGCCACTGGTTGATCTGGCTCCACCAGTCCGCCAGCGCCTCCTTGTCGTTATCGAAGCCACACTCGCGGATCACTTCCAGCATCTGCTCCAGCACGGTTTCCACCGAGCCGACGATAGGCACATGGGCCTGCACCGTCTTGGAGATGGAGGTGGGGTCGATATCGATATGAACCACGGTCGCATTTGGGCAGAACTTGGCCACGTTGTTGGTGACGCGGTCATCGAAGCGGGCTCCCACGGCGAAGATGAGATCCGCGTTGTGCATGGTCTTGTTGGCTTCGAAGGTGCCGTGCATCCCCAGCATGCCGATAAATTGCGGATGGACACCGGAGAAAGCCCCCAGCCCCATCAGGGTGGTGGTCACCGGCAGATTCAGCAGCTCCGCCAGCTTGGTCACCAGATGGTCCGCATTGGCGTTGATGGCACCACCGCCCACGTACATCACCGGGCGCTGGGCTTCTACCAGCAGCTTAGCAGCCCGCTTGATCTGCCCTTTATGGCCAGACTTGGTCGGGTTGTAGGAGCGCAGGGAGACCGTCTCGGGATACTGGTAGGGGAATTTTTCTTTCGGGTTCTGCACATCTTTGGGCAGATCCACCACCACCGGCCCCGGGCGGCCGCTGGCGGCAATGTAGTAGGCCTTCTTGATGGCCTCGGGAATATCGCTCGCCTTCTTGCACAGGAAGCTGTGCTTCACCACCGGGCGGGAGATACCGATCATGTCGGTCTCCTGGAACGCATCCTCACCGATCATGCTGGTCGGCACCTGGCCGGAGAGGATCACCAGCGGAATGGAATCCATATAGGCGGTGGCAATACCGGTAATGCAGTTGGTCGCTCCCGGGCCTGACGTTACCAGCACAGTCCCCACCTTGCCGGTGGAACGGGCGTAACCGTCAGCCATGTGAACCGCGGCTTGCTCGTGCCGCACCAAGACATGCTCCATCTTGCCGTTTTCGAAGAGAGCGTCATAGATGTCGAGCACTGAGCCACCAGGGTAGCCGAAGACGTGCTCAACTCCCTGATCTTCCAGCGCTCTAACCACCATCTGGGCGCCTGATAACATCTCCATGATAAAGCCCTCCAGGCTTTGCTCCGTTTAGCGAATCCCGCCGACGATGCCGTGCTTCCCGGCACAGCCCGATCCATTTCTTGTTGTTATCTGAATGCAGATCGGTCCAATTCAGCCCCGTCGACAGTAGAAAAAAAGGATTTTTCCATCATTCACCCGAAAATAGGGTGAAAAACCAACTTAACCCGCTTCATAACGCTTGTCCACGGCTTTATCTGACCAGAACAGTCATACATTTCAACCGGCTATTAACATTCAATGACTTGCCGTAGCGACCATGAGACAAAAGGGAAGGAAGTCGGGGAATGGCCAGCGGATCATTCCGCAGAGGGGAAAAACAGCCACAAAAAAGCCCACCGCTCAGCGATGGGCTTGATGCCGAATGATGACTCAGTTCTCCTGATCCGGCTCCGCCAACCAGATCTGCTGATCCGGATCGGTCTCTTCACTGACCGAAATGCTGACACCCATATCGAGCAACTCGTGCAGGGTGAGATTGTCAGCCAGGTTCATGACTTCGCCGTTTTCATTGGTAAAGCGCATTTGCTCCGTCCTCTCCTTGGTGGGATCGCCTTTCAGTCTAGTCAACAACGCTCACTTGCGATAACCAGCAACTGGATAAACAGTCGCCCCCATCCAGCTCGCTCAGGCGATCACTCACCTCCTCCGGAAACAGGGTGCGAGCCCAGAGCCGCCGCGACAGAGAGGCCACGCTCTCGTCAGCGCCCGCCGCTAGCCAGCGGGCCAGCTCCCCCGCTACATCGGGGTAGCAGACCGCCCCCGGCGAGGCGCTGTCGAGCCAGGTGCGCACCAGATTGGCATCGAGCACATCCATCAGGGTCGCCAGTCCCATCATCTCGAGGGTCTTGCCGTTGGTCAGCTGCTCGAACTGGCCGCCGAGGGGTTTGACCAGCAGCTTCTTGCCGAGAGTGAGCGCCTCGGAAGCCAGCTCGAAACCCGCGTTGGAGATGACGCCGCGACAACCGGCCAGTACGGCGATAAACCCGTGCCGCGATGGTGGTTCGAAGCGCAGGTTGCGCCATTTGCTCGGGGTGCGAATGGCGGGATGAAAACAGACGAAGCGCTGCTGACCACAGCGCGACAACAGGGCGGCGATCGCCTCGGTCTGCTCGAATGGCAGATAGACCAGGATCTCGCCGTTATCCGGTGCGGCGGCGATGGGGTCGATCACCGGCGGCAACAAGGGGTGACCAAAGTGAAACCAGTGCAGCCCGAGTGGCTGATCCACAGGAGCAAAGTGGCGCATCAGCTGGCGGCTGACCCCATCCTCCCCCCAGCGCGGGATGGGCCAGTTGAAGCTGGCCTGATGGCTGACGGTGAGGCTCGGCTTGCCATAGCGGCGGGCTGCGTGGGCAGTCAGCGGCTCAAAATCGCTCACCACCAGATCGTATTCGCTGCAGTCGAGAGACCGCAGATCCCGCCAGAAGGTGAGCGGCGAGGCGGCTTGCAGGGTACGCCACGGAGAAACTCGCCCCTCGTGACTGACAAAAGTGAGGCCGGGAAAGGCGCGGTAGGCGCCAAACTCCTCCATGTCGAAGTAGCGGTCGGCAGGGCGACCGCTGAAGAGATAATCCACCTCGACCCCTGCCGTGCGTAGCGCCCGCGCCAGGGTGCGACTGCGACTGATATGACCGTTGCCAGTGCCTTGCACCCCAAACAGTATCCTCATGAGTGGCTCCAGCCGAGCGCCAGCACGGCGCAACCGCCCCCCAGCAGGGCACCGGCCACCAGATCGCTCAGATAGTGTACCCCGAGCAGTAGCCGGGATGCTCCCACCAGCGCCGCCCAGCCAAACAGCAGGGGCGCCCAGAGCGGAAAGCCGGTGGCCAGTATGGTGGCCATCAGAAAAGCGGCGGCGGTGTGGCCGGAGGGGAGGCTGTAGCGATCGGAAGGAGTGATAAAGACTGGCAAGCCGACCGGCCGTTGCCGTTTCAGGCTGTTTTTTAGCAGCAGATAGAGGGGCAGTTCGATGGCGAAGGCAAGCAGCGCCAGTCGCACCAATTCCCGCTCTGCTTCCCCCTGCCACCAGAGCAGGGCGGCCAGCACGGCGTAAAGCGGGCCATCACCGGTACGGGAAATGAGACGACTCACCCTCGCCTGCTGCCGGTTGTAGCCGTGAAGCAGGCAGACACGGCACACCTGCAGGTCCCATTGCTGGATCTTGTTCATATCCCCTCCTTCCCTGAATTCTGCTTGCAGAGTAAGAAAGCGGGATGACGTTACGTTGAACAAGGGATAACAGATTTATGAAAAAAGGGCCGAATGGCCCTTTTTAATCTCGATGTTTCGGCAAAATCAGTGGCTGCCGCGCAGACCGGTCTCCATCAGACGGCAGTTGTGGTCAGCCAGACGGGCCATGAAGTGCTCATCCACTTTCAGGCCAAACACCTGCTCGTAGAGATCTTTCATCACGAATGGCTGCCACATCATGCTGAGGAAGGAGATCTTCAGCATGTCGGGATCCAGGTTGTCACCCAGCTCGCCGTTGGACTTCATGGTTTCCAGCAGGGCATCGAACTGCGGCAGCTGACGTTCCAGCAGGCGGTTCAGCACAAAATCCCGGCCCGGGCTCTTCTCGGTTGACAATGCGCTGGAGATGGCCGAGGTCAGCTCGCTGTTGGGCGCCATCACCTGATAGTAGGTGTTGAGAAGCTCGTTGAGGCTGTGATTGCTGTGTTCATCTTGCCAGGCATGGTCGAGGGGCTCGGCGACATCGCCCAGCACCGCTTTGTAAAGACCCTCTTTACTGCCGAAGTAGTAGTGGATCATTGCCAGATTGGAGCCAGCAAGCTCCGCGATTTCGCGTGTAGTCACCTTGCTATAGGGAGTATTGAGAAAACGCTCACGGGCGGCAGCAAGCAACTTGTCACGAATGTCAGAACGTCCGACCGGACGACCAGGTCTACGTTTTTCCATTTAACACCTCAGATAATTCAGCCAATGCTGATAAGTCGATCTGGTTGTGCAGAGAATAGAGCACAGCAGGAATGACCAGATAATCGGTCATGGGCCGAATATGGGACAAGGAAATTTGCAATCCTTTACAATCCGATTAAATACGTCAGCAGATTGCCCCTGACCTTCCGTGTTGACACAGCATAAAAATCTCGATATTGGTAAAAGCGTTATCGACTGGAAGGAATAACAACGTCATGCGTATCGCCACCCCGCTACTACTAATCTCCCTAATCGCGTTAACTCGCGCGGGATCCTTGTAGCCGGGCTAAGGCATAGCCGGAATTTACAAAAACCCGTGCACCCTGCACGGGTTTTTTTATGCCGCCGCAGGATGCACGTTACCGAACTTAGGAAGAGGGAAGTCACATGTCAGATCGGGTCATCATATTCGACACCACCTTGCGTGATGGTGAGCAGGCCCTGGCGGCCAGTTTGACAGTCAAGGAGAAGCTGCAGATCGCCCAGGCACTGGAACGGCTCGGTGTCGACGTCATGGAGGTGGGCTTCCCGGTCTCTTCTCCCGGCGATTTTCAATCGGTGCAGACCATCGCCCGCCACATCAAAAACAGCCGGGTCTGCGCCCTCGCCCGCGCCCTGCCCAAGGATATCGATGCCGCCGGTGAAGCCTTGCGGGTCGCCGAGGCGTTTCGCATCCACACCTTTATCTCCACCTCCTCCATCCACGTGGAGAGCAAGCTGAAAAAGAGCTTCGAGGATGTGCTGGAGATGGGGGTCGGCGCCATCAAGCACGCCCTGCGCTACACCGATGATGTGGAGTTCTCCTGCGAGGATGCAGGCCGCACGCCGATCGATAATCTCTGCCGCATGGTGGAGGCCGCCATCAAGGCTGGCGCCCGCACCATCAATATCCCTGATACCGTGGGCTACACGGTGCCGACCGAATTCTCCGGCATCATCCACACCCTGTTCAACCGGGTACCCAACATCGACAAGGCGATCATCTCGGTCCACTGCCACGATGATCTGGGGCTCTCGGTGGCCAACTCCATCGGCGCGGTGCAGATGGGTGCCCGCCAGATCGAATGCACCATCAACGGCATCGGCGAGCGGGCGGGCAACTGCTCGCTGGAAGAGGTGGCGATGATCCTCAAAACCCGCGCCGACCTGCTCGGGGTGCAAACCAATATCCGCCACAACGAAATTCATCGCACCAGCACGCTGGTCAGCCAGCTGTGCAACATGCCGGTGCAGCCCAACAAGGCGATCGTCGGGGCCAACGCTTTCTCCCACAGCTCCGGCATCCATCAGGATGGGGTGCTCAAGGCGAAAAATACCTACGAAATCATCACTCCCGAGAGCATCGGCCTGACCCAGAACAACCTCAACATGACCTCCCGCTCCGGCCGCCACGTCATCAAGCACCGGATGGAGTCCATGGGCTACGCCGAGAGCAGCTACGACCTCGACCACCTCTACGGCAAGTTCCTGACCCTGGCCGACAAGAAGGGGCAGGTATTCGACTACGACCTCGAAGCGCTGGCCTTCTTCAGCCAGATCCACGAGGAGCCGGAGCACTTCAAACTGGAGTACCTCGGGGTGCAGAGCGGCAGCTCGGTACTGGCCACCGCCTCGGTCAAATTGAAGGTGGGTCAGGATCTGATCTGCGAAGCAGCCACCGGCAATGGCCCGGTGGATGCGGTCTACCAGTGCATCAACCGCATCACCGGCTATGAGATCCGCATCGATAAATATGCTCTCAAGAGCAAGGGCGAAGGGGAAGATGCCCTCGGTCAGGTCGATATCGTCGCCGAGTACAAAGGACGCAAATTTCACGGCATGGGGCTGGCCACCGACATCATCGAATCCTCAGCCCACGCCCTGCTCCATGTGATCAACAGCATCTGGCGCGCCGATCAGGTGGCCGAGCAGATGGAACGCAATCACAGCATCAAATCAGAAACCGTCTGAGCCGAACTCGATACCAAACAGACGGAATGGAATGACAGCATCAAATCGGAAACCGTCTGAGCAGGACTCGCAGCCACACAGACGGCATGGAATGACAACATCAGGACGGGGAACGTCTGAACCGGCAACCGCGCGCAGCGTCGGGGAAACCGGACAGAGGGATCTCAAAGACAATATCAGGATGGAGAGTGTATGAGCAGTTATCGGATCGCAGTATTGCCGGGTGACGGCATTGGCCCTGAAGTGATGGCCGAGGCCATCAAGGTGCTGGAGAAGGTGCAGGCCAGGTTCGGCCTCGCCTTCGAGTATGATCGCCATGACGTGGGCGGTATCGCCATCGACAACCACGGCACCCCGCTGCAGCAAAGCACCATCAAAGGCTGTGAAGCGGCCGATGCTGTGCTGTTTGGCTCGGTGGGCGGCCCGAAATGGGAACATCTGCCACCCAACGATCAGCCTGAACGTGGCGCCCTGCTGCCCCTGCGCGCCCACTTCAAGCTGTTCTGCAACCTGCGTCCGGCCCGTATCTATACCGGTCTGGAACAGTTCTCACCCCTGCGCGCCGACATCTCCGATCGCGGTTTTGACATCGCCTGCGTGCGCGAGCTGACCGGCGGCATCTACTTCGGCCAGCCCAAGGGGCGCGAGGGAGAGGGGGCGAACGAGAAGGCGTTCGACACCGAGGTGTACCATCGCTTCGAGATTGAGCGCATCGCCAAGATTGCCTTTGAGTCGGCTCGCGTGCGCCGTGGCAAGGTCACCTCCATCGACAAGGCCAACGTACTCGCCTCTTCCATTCTGTGGCGCGAGGTGGTGACGCAAGTCGCCAAGTCCTATCCGGACGTAACCCTCAACCATATGTACATCGATAACGCCACCATGCAGCTCATCAAGGATCCGTCCCAGTTCGATGTGCTGCTCTGCTCCAACCTGTTCGGTGACATCCTCTCCGACGAGTGCGCCATGATCACCGGCTCCATGGGACTGCTCCCCTCCGCCAGCCTCAACGAATCGGGTTTCGGCCTGTTCGAACCGGCCGGTGGTTCGGCCCCGGATATCGCCGGCAAAGGGATTGCCAACCCCATCGCCCAGATCCTCTCCGCCGCCCTGATGCTGCGCTACAGCCTGGGCCAGGAAGCTGCCGCACAGGCCATCGAGCAGGCCGTGGCCCAGACCTTGGCCGAGGGTTACTTCACCACCGACCTGCATCAGGCCAGCGCCCGCCATCCGGTGCAGAGCACGTCCGAGATGGGTAGCCAGATCGCCGCCCGGATCTGAGCCGCATAACAGATAACAAGGAAGAGAGAAGCAATGGCCAAGACCCTCTATCAGAAAGTATTCGACGCCCACGTGGTACGGGAAGTGGAAGGGGAGACCCCCCTCATCTACATCGACCGCCATCTGGTGCATGAAGTGACCAGCCCGCAGGCATTCGACGGCCTGCGCGCCATGAATCGCCAGCTGCGCCGCCCGGATCTGACCTGGGCCACCATGGATCACAACGTCTCCACCACTACCAAGGACATCGCCGCCTCCGGCGAGATGGCTCGCATCCAGATGGAGACGCTGGCCGACAACTGCAAAGAGTTCGGGGTTCGCCTCTACGATCTCAACCACAAATATCAGGGGATCGTCCATGTGATGGGCCCCGAGCTCGGCATCACCCTGCCCGGCACCACCATCGTCTGCGGCGACTCCCACACCGCCACTCACGGCGCCTTCGGCTCGCTGGCGTTTGGCATCGGCACTTCCGAAGTGGAACATGTGATGGCGACCCAGACCCTGAAACAGGGCCGCGCCAGGACCATGCGCATTTCGGTCAACGGCAAGCTGGCCGAGGGCATCAGTGCCAAGGACGTGGTACTGGCCATTATCGGCAAGGTCGGCCACGCCGGTGGTACCGGCTACGTGGTGGAGTTCGCTGGCGATGCCATTGCGAGCCTCTCCATGGAAGGGCGGATGACGGTCTGCAACATGGCCATCGAGCTGGGCGCCAAAGCGGGGATGATTGCCCCCGACCAGACCACCATCGACTACATCCGTGGCAAGGAGTTTGCTCCCAAGGGCGAGGTACTGGAGCAGGCCATCGCCTACTGGCAGAGCCTCAAGAGCGACGATGGTGCCCACTTCGATGCCGAAGTGGTGCTGGACGCCGCCGACATCGCCCCGCAGGTCACCTGGGGCACCAATCCAGGTCAGGTGATTGCCGTCAATGAACCGATTCCGGCACCGGAATCCTTCAACGACCTGATGGAACAACAGTCCGCCCGCAAGGCGCTCGCCTACATGGACTTGCAACCGGGCCAGAAGCTCTCCGACGTCGCCATCGACAAAGTATTTATCGGGTCGTGCACCAACAGCCGCATCGAGGATCTGCGCGCCGCCGCCGCCATCGCCCGCGGTCGCAAGGTGGCCGCTGGCGTGCAGGCGCTGGTGGTGCCGGGTTCCGAGCAGGTGAAGGCCCAGGCCGAAGCCGAGGGTCTGGACAAGATCTTCATCGAGGCCGGTTTTGAGTGGCGCCTGCCCGGCTGCTCCATGTGTCTGGCCATGAACAACGACCGGCTGCAACCGGGGGAGCGCTGCGCCTCCACCAGCAACCGCAACTTCGAAGGGCGTCAGGGCCGCGCCGGCCGCACCCATCTGGTCAGCCCGGCCATGGCCGCCGCCGCCGCCGTCACCGGCCGCTTCGCCGACATTCGTGCACTGTAAGAGGAACCAATGATGACAGGATTCAAACAGCATAAAGGGATCGTCGTCCCCCTCGACAGCGCCAACGTCGACACCGACGCCATCATTCCCAAGCAGTTTTTGCAGAAGGTCAACCGCATCGGTTTTGGCAAGCACCTGTTCCACGACTGGCGCTTCCTCGACGATACCGGCCTGCAACCCAACCCCGAGTTTGTACTGAACCAGCCGCAATTTGCCGGTGCCAGCATCCTGTTGGCCCGCGAGAACTTCGGCTGCGGCTCGAGCCGCGAGCACGCCCCTTGGGCGCTGGCCGACTACGGCTTCAAGACCATCATTGCGCCGAGCTTTGCCGACATCTTCTACGGCAACGCCATCAACAACGGCATGGTGCCGGTGCGCCTGAAGGAGGAGGAGGTCGACGCCCTGTTCCAGCTGGTCGCCGCCCAGCCGGGCATCGAGATCGAAGTAGATCTGGAAGCCAATCAGGTGCGGGCAGGTAGCCTCACGTTCGGCTTCGAGATCGACGAATTCCGCCGCTACTGTCTGCTCAACGGCTTGGATGCCATCGGCCTGACCCTGCAGCACGAGGCCGCCATCAGCGCCTTTGAGGCGAAGCAGCCGAGCTGGATTTAACGCGCCAGTTGCAAAAAAACGAGTAGAATCAACAGGGAGCTTCGGCTCCCTGTTTTACTGTCCGCTACGCTTCCCACTTTGGGCCACCGGAACTGGCCCGTGCCACAGGAAAGGATGATGAAGAGACCGACGGCAATTCCTCTGCTCTGTGCCCTGCTGCTTGCCCTGCCTGCGGGTGCCAGCCAAACCAGCTTCAACAACAGCCTCGGCCAGATCAGCGTCGGCTGGCAGGATAGCGAAGGTAAACCCCAACAGCTCACCTACCGGCTCGAACAGGGCAAGTTGCCGCCTCTCATCGCCTATCGCCCGGCGAGAATGCAGGAGGAGGTGTTGCAGGTGTTGCTGCGGGAGGTGCGCCAGAACTACCCCGAGGTGCAGTTCACCCTCGCCCGTCCCTCGCTGGAGCTGCATCTGAAAAGCCGCAATCAGGACAAGGCGCGCGAGGCGATGGCCTTTCTGCAGTCCAAGCGGAGCAAAGAGGAGCAGGCGTGGCTGACCAAACACTACTTCCAGTACTTCAACACCCCCGACGGGCAGCTGGCGGTGAAGCAGGATCATGTGCGCATCGCGCTGGAGAGCCGCAGTGGGCTGGCTCCACTGGCGGATCAACTCAAACAGCAGGGCAGTACCGAAACAGAAGCGCGCCAGAAAACCGTGGCCCATATGCTCACCTTTATCCAGAGCATCCCCTATCAGCAGCTCGACAGCCTGAACGGCAGGCAGGGCAAGGGATTTCTATCCCCCCGTCAGGTGCTGGAGCAGAACCGGGGTGATTGCGACAGCAAGGTAACCCTGATGGCCGCCATGCTGGCCCAGCTCTTTCCAGAGCTGAAACAGGCCATGGTGTTCGTCCCCGGCCATGCCCTGCTGGCCGTTGACCTGCCCGCCAAGCCGGGGGATGTGACCCTCAACTGGCAGGGGCAGAACTACCTGCTGCTCGAACCTACCGGCCCCGCCACCTTGCCTGCTGGCCAAATAGCATCGACCAGCAAAACGCTGGTCGATAGCAAGCAGTTGAGTGTGCAGCCGGTTCAGGGGAAAGGCTAATCCCCTCCCTCTGCCGATGGGGAGAGAGGGTTAACCCTGAGGCAGAAACTCTACCGCCAGCAGCAACCCGCTCTCCTCCTCCAGCACCCGGATAATACGGGCATGGGCTTCAAAGGGAGGCAACAGGTTGTTATTGGTAGCAAGACTGATCCGGATGGGCTGATTGATGTCGAGCTGGTGTTCAGAGACAGCAATCCCCATGCCGTTGGCACTGAGATCCCGGCAGATCCCCTCCAGCACCAGCTGCTGCTGATAGACGGTGACCGGAGCATTGATGACCATGCGCGCAAAGGCACGCCTTTCCTTGGTATTGGTAAGCACGCGAACATCCTCTGTTGGGTGGGCGTCATCTCATGGGTATTGCACAATTGTGCTGGTCTACCCAAAAGAACGTTAATACAATGCGGTTCGTTTCTCAAACGGGGTGCGGTTTACCGCTGAGATTATACCCGTGTACCTGATCCAGATAATGCTGGCGGAGGAATTTGAGGCATGGCGCTCATTTTTTGCGCCCTCACCCGCTGGCACCTCGTTATTAACAAGTAATAGGGAGTGCCACCCATGAAGACCCTGCTGCTGGTCACCACCGGCCTGCTGTCGGCCAATGTGTTCGCCGCCGACACCCTCACCGTCTACACCTACAGCTCTTTCACTGCCGAGTGGGGTCCGGGACCCAAGATCAAACAGGCCTTCGAGAAAGAGTGCGACTGCACCCTCAATCTGGTTCCCCTCGAAGATGGGGTCGCCATCCTCAACCGGCTGCGGCTGGAGGGCAACCACAGCAAGGCCGATCTGGTGCTGGGGCTTGACGATGCCCTCATCAGCGAAGCCAAGCAGAGCGGTCTGTTCGCCCCCCATCCCGCCAAGCTGGATGGCATCAAGGTGCCGGGTGGCTGGCAGGATGACACCTTCGTCCCCTACGACTACGGCTACTTCGCCTTCGTCTATGACAAAGACAAACTCAAGCAGCCGCCCAAGAGCCTGGAAGATCTGGTGGAGCGTCCCGACCTCAAAGTGATCTATCAGGATCCCCGCACCTCCACCCCGGGGCAGGGGCTGATGCTGTGGATGAAGTCTGTCTACGGCGACAAGGCGCCTGCCGCCTGGGCCGAGCTTGCCAAAAAGACGGTCACCGTCACCAAGGGGTGGTCAGAGGCTTATGGCATGTTCCTTGATGGCGAAGCGGACATGGTGCTCTCCTACACCACCTCTCCGGCCTATCACCTGATTGCCGAGAACAAGCCCCAGTATCAGGCTGCGGCGTTTGAAGAGGGGCACTACCGTCAGGTAGAAGTGGCTGCCAAGCTGAAGAGTGCCAAACAGGAGAAGCTGGCTGACCAGTTCCTGCAATTTATGGTGAACCCCGCCTTCCAGAACGAGATCCCGACCGGCAACTGGATGTATCCCGTTATCGACACGCCGCTGCCCAAGGGCTTCGAGCAGATGATCACCGTAACCAAGCCGCTCGCCTTCAGCAGCGATGAGGTGGCCGCCAATCGCAAAGGGTGGATCCGCGAGTGGCTGCAAGCCGTCACCCAGTGAGCCGTTATCTGAAACCACAGGCTCGTCCCCTCTGGTGGTTGCCGGGCAGTGCCGCCACCCTGTTGATCCTGCTGTTATCCCTCGGGCCGCTTGCGGCCCTATTGTGGCAGGCCGGTTCACTGGCCCCCCGCACCCTGCTCGCAGATCCTTATCTGCGTCATGTGCTGGGCTTCAGTCTGGGGCAGGCACTGCTCTCCACTCTGCTGAGCCTGGGGCTGGCCATTCCGGTGGCCCGCGCGCTGGCACGGCGCCGCTTCGTTGGCCGCACCCTGCTGATCAAGCTGTTTGGTCTCTCGCTGGTGCTGCCAGTCATCATCGCCATCTTCGGCATAGTAGCGGTACACGGCAAACAGGGGTGGCTGCCGCAGCTGCTGCGCACCCTGGGGCTGGATCCCGGCAATTATCTCTACGGCCTGTTCGGTATCCTGCTGGCCCACGTCTTCTTCAATATGCCGCTGGCGGCACGCCTGATGCTGCAGAGCATAGAGAGCATCCCCGAATCGAGCTGGCGCCTCGCCAGCCAGCTCGGCATGCGCTCATCCCATATCTTCCGGCTGCTGGAGTGGCCGCTTATTCGCGGCATCTTGCCGGGGCTGGCTAGTCTCATCTTTATGCTCTGCTTCACCAGCTTCACCACAGTGCTGGCGCTGGGAGGCGGGCCGAAATCGACCACCCTGGAGGTGGCCGTCTATCAGGCGCTACGCTTTGACTTCGATCTCGCCACCGCGGGCGGATTGGCGCTGGTGCAGCTCATCCTGACCGCCGCCCTGCTCGCCCTGCAGCACAAGCTGCAGAGTACCCCGGCCAGCAGGGTGACTCCCCGTCGCCCCTGTCTGCGGCCGGACCGTCATCAGCCGGGCACGGCCGTGGTGGATCTGCTCTCGCTCTGTATCGGGCTCGCCATCTTTCTGCCGCCACTGCTGGCCATCGTGGTGGCAGGCCTCCACCCCGGTCTGCTGACAGCACTCACCTCCAGCAAGCTATGGCAGGCGAGCGGCCAGTCGCTGCTGATTGCGCTGGCGGCAGGCACCCTGGCGACCCTGCTCGGCAGCGGCCTGCTGCTCACCAGTCGCCACCTCAAGGTGCGCACCCGCCAGCGGCGGGCTGCCGCCGTGTGGGAGGCCAGCGGCTCGATGATCCTGATGATCCCGGCGGTAGTACTCTCCACCGGTCTCTTCATCCTGTTTATGCCCTTTGCCGACGTGTTCGCCCTCGGCCCCTGGCTGGTAGTACTGGTCAACGCCCTGATGGCGCTGCCCTATGTGCTGCGCACCCTCTCCGCCCCCATGCAACTGGTGGTGCGCCAATACGATCGGCTGGCGGACAGTCTGGGGGTACGCGGCCTGCATCGCCTGCGGCTGGTGGAGTGGCCGCTGCTGCGCCGCCCGCTGGCACTGGCGATGGCGCTGTCGATGCTCCTCTCGCTGGGGGATCTCGGCGCCATCGCCATGTTTGGCAGTCAGGAGCTCACCACCCTGCCCTGGCTGCTCTACCAGCAGCTTGGCAGCTATCGATTGACCGAGGCAGCCGCCACCGCTCTGCTGCTGCTGACGCTCTGTTTCTCCCTGTTCTGGCTGGTGGAACGGGGGCTTGGAGGAAAACATGCTGAACATTGATACGCTGGTGACCAGCTACCCCGACTGGCGCGTCAGCTTCAGCGCGACCCTGCCCAAGGGAGAGGTCACCGCACTGATCGGCCCAAGCGGCGCAGGTAAATCGACCCTGCTCGGGATGATCGCCGGCTTCGTGCCGGTGGAGTCAGGCTGCCTCAGCTTCGATGGCGAAGATCTGTTGCCGCTGGGCCCGGCCGAGCGACCAGTCACCACCCTGTTTCAGGATCACAACCTGTTCCTGCACCTGTCGGTGTTCGACAATATCGCCATCGGCTTGCACCCGGGTCTGCGCCTGAGTGCCGCCCAGCGGGCACAGGTGATCGATGCAGCCGCGCGGGTTGGCCTCGGCGAGATGCTAAGCCGCCTGCCGGAGCAGCTCTCCGGCGGCCAGCAGCAGCGGGTCGGGCTGGCCCGTGCGCTGGTGCGGGGCAAACCGCTGCTGCTGCTGGATGAACCCTTCTCTGCCCTCGATCCCGCCCTGCGCCGGGAGATGCTGGCGGAAGTGGCGAGGCTAGCCTGCGAACAGGGCATTACCGTACTGATGGTCTCCCACAATCCGGAAGATGCCCAGCTGATTGCCGATCAGGTGCTGTTTGTCGACGAGGGCCGCATCGCCCTGCAAGGCAAGCCGGATATTCTGCAAAATAGCGACCACCCGGGGCTGCTGCGCTACCTTGGACAGTGACCCAAGGACACTGAACTGGTGACGGGATCAAAAAAGGGAAGCCAAGTGGCTTCCCTTTTTCATATGAAGATAGTCAGCTAAATCAGAGATTTTCCTCGGCGAACGAAGCCAGTCGGCTGCGCACCACGCCATTGAGGAAGATGTTGGCACTGCCGTCGAAATCCTTGAAACGCTCGACGATGTAGGTGAGCCCCGAAGTCACCGGGCTCAGGTAGTTGGAGTCGATCTGGGCCAGGTTACCGGAGCAGACGATCTTGGTGCCCTCGCCGCAACGGGTAATGATGGTCTTGATCTGGGATGCGGTCAGGTTCTGACACTCATCCAGCAGCACGAAGGTATTCTGGATGCTGCGCCCGCGCATAAAGTTGACCGATTTGAACTGGATGTTGGCCTTCTCCATGATGTAGCTGAGCGAGCCACTCATGTTCTCGTCCTGCTTGTGCAGCACCTCCAGGGTGTCAGTCACCGCCGCCAGCCAGGGCATCATCTTCTCCTCTTCGGTGCCGGGCAGGAAGCCGATGCTTTCGGCAATTTCCGGGGTATTCCGGGTGACGATCACCTTCTCGTAAATGCCCTTCTCAATCACCAACTCCAGCGCAGCAGCCATTGCCAGCAAGGTTTTACCGCAACCGGCCGGGCCAGTCAGGATCACCAGATCGATGTGCGGATCGAGCAGTGCATCCAACGCCATCCCCTGATAGACGTTCTTGGGATGTACACCCCACGCCTTGCGGGACATCAGTCGCTCGCGGCCCAGATCCTTGATGCGGATCTTGCTGCCATCGTGGCTGAGCACCCGGGCTGCGAAGAAATTCTCCTCATCCACCAGATACTGGTTTACGTGAACTCCCTCCAGCAGGTTGGCATCGATCACATGGATGGTGTCGCGGCCGTGGGTCTCGCTCTCGCACTCGCCGACGCGCTCCCAGAAGCTGCCGGACACAACCTGAAAGCCCTTGGCCAGCAGGCGGATATCGTCGATCAGCTGGTCGCTGCGGTAATCTTCAACGTGAGCAAGCCCGGCCCCTTTAGCCTTGAGGCGCATGTTGATGTCTTTGGTGACCAGCACCACCTGACGCTTCAACTCGTGCTTTTGCAGATAGAGGGCCGCGTTGATGATGCGGTTGTCGGCCTCCTTGTCGGTAAAGACCTCGGCATCCTGCGGCAGATGGTGATCGCTGAAGATGCAGATATTGCCGCTCGCTTCGCCAGCCAGCGGAACGCCTTGGGTGATCTGATCCGGGGTTGCATCGCGGAACACATCTTCCAGCGCACGAATGGCCACCCGCGCGTCGCGGCTGACATCCTTGTTGCGATCCTTGATGTTATCGAGCTCTTCCAGCACCGTCATGGGGATGAGCACGTCGTGCTCTTTGAAGGAGTAGATAGCGAGGGGTTCGTGAAGCAGAACGTTGGTATCCAGGATAAACAGCTTTCGGTCCGTATTGTCCATAAGCATCCTCCTTGGCACTGAAGGGCCACGTGTGTGAATCTCAGATGTCATTGAAACCACACGGCCGTGACAGTTTTATTACCTTCAACGCTACGCCCGATTTTACTATCGCGCAACAAATCACTTGGCCGCCTGATTTGATTGCGCATAAAAACAGCAATGCAAAGACCGGCACTGCGGCCGGTCTTTTCTCTATCGTTCAACTACTTGGGCATGTCTGTCAGCCGCACTTGGAGTCGCCACAGTTGAGGCAGGTCATGCAGCCATCCTTCAGCACCAGTGCCTTGGTATGGCACTTGTAGCAGAGCGCGGCATTGGCCGGAAAACCACTGCTCGCCTGCTGCTCTTCAGCCTCCTGAGCGGCTTTCAACTCGGCCTGCTTCTCGGCCAGAAATGCCTGCTGATGCTCGTCCAACCCCGGCGCCTTGAGCATGCCTATCTCGGTGAGATGGCTCTCGATCACGTTGCCAATTTCGGCGATCAGCGATGGTACATACTTGCCCTTGTTCCAGTAGCCGCCCTTGGGATCGAATACGGAACGCAGCTCCTCGACCAGGAAGGTGACATCCCCACCCTTGCGGAATACCGCCGAGATGATGCGGGTTAGCGCCACGATCCACTGATAGTGCTCCAGGCTCTTGGAGTTGATGAAAATCTCGAACGGACGGCGAGTTTCGTGCACTGTGCCCTCGTTGAGAATGATGTCGTTGATGGTGATGAACAGTGAATGCTCGGAGACATGCTCAGGCGTCTTCAGTTTGTAGGTGGTGCCCATCAGCCGCTCCGGGCGCAGCACGGTTTCGTGCATGTGCACCACGTCATCCTGCGCAGAGAGATCTTCTTGCGGCTCATCCTTGGTACGCACCTTGTAGGCGACGATTTTCTTGTCGATCTTCTTGACCATAATGTCGTTCTCAGAATTTACCGTAATAGCCTTCTTTCAAGGCGTCGTAGAGGTTGGCGGCCGTATGCAGCTCGCCATCATATTCGATCTCTTCGTTCCCCTTGACGGAGATGACGGAGCCATCCTCCAGGGTGAAATCGTACAGGGTGTTCTCCAGATCCTTCTCCTTCACCAGCACGCCCTGGAAAGCCTCCGGATTGAAGCGGAAGGTGGTGCAGCCCTTGAGGCCAGAGTCCGAGGCATACATGTAGATGTCCTTGAACTGCTCGAACGGGAAATCGGTTGGCACATTGGCAGTCTTGGAGATGGAGGAGTCAATCCAGCGCTGGGCCGCCGCCTGAATGTCCACATGCTGGGCCGGGCTGATGTCATCGGCAGTAATGAAATAGTCCGGCAGACGGCTCGCCTCATCATCGGCATAGGGCATGGCGGCCGGATTCACCAGCTCGCGGTAGGCCAGCAGCTCGAAGGAGTAGACATCGACGCTCTCCTTGCTCTTTTTGCCCGGCTTGATGACGTTGCGGCTGTAGTGGTGGGCAAAGCTCGGCTCGATGCCGTTGCTGGCGTTGTTGGCCAGTGACAGCGAGATGGTGCCGGTGGGCGCAATACTGCTGTGGTGAGTGAAACGCCCACCCACTTCGGCCAGCTCGGCGACCAGCGCAGGATCCACTTCGGCAACCTGCTGCATATAGCGGCTGTAGCGCGCATGCAGCACCTTGCCCTTCACCTTGTCGCCTACCTTGATGCCATCAGCCGCCATTTCCGGGCGCAGACGCAGCATCTTGCCGGTTACTTCGAACTCCTGCTCCATTATTGGGGCAGAGCCCTTCTCCTTGGCTAGACGCAGGGACTCCTGCCAGCCGGTCATCGCCAGCTCCTGGGATACCTGCTCGGTAAAGGCCACGGATGCAGCGGAGCCGTACTTGATCTGCAGCATGGTGAGGGTCGAACCAAGCCCCAGGAAGCCCATGCCGTGACGGCGCTTGGCAGTGATCTCCTCGCGCTGTTTGGCCAGCGGCAGTTGGTTGATCTCTACCACGTTGTCGAGCATGCGGGTAAAGATGGCTACCACCTTGCGAAACGCCTGCCAATCGAACGCAGCGCTTTCAGTAAAAGGGTCGCGCACAAACTTGGTCAGATTGACCGAGCCCAGCAGGCAGGCGCCATAAGGCGGCAAAGGCTGCTCGCCACAGGGGTTGGTCGCGCGGATCTCTTCACAGAACCAGTTGTTGTTCATCTGGTTGACCTTGTCGATCAGGATGAAGCCGGGCTCTGCATAGTCATAGGTGGAGGTCATGATGACATTCCACAGCTTGCGGGCGGGCATGGTCTTGTAGACCTTGCAGGCGACCTGCCCCAACTCGTTGAATACAACCCCTTCCTTGTTGGGCCAGTCGGCCCATAGCACCTGAGCGGGATCGTTCAGCCCAATGCCATCCTGCTCCACCTCTTTAGCGGTATAGGGGAAGATCAGCGACCAGGGGGCATCCTCTTTCACCGCCTTGACGAAATCTTCGGTGATGAGCAGAGAGAGGTTGAACTGACGCAGGCGGCCATCTTCACGCTTGGCCTGTATAAACTCGATCACATCGGGATGGCGGATATCCATGGTGCCCATCTGGGCGCCGCGACGGCCACCGGCTGACGAGACGGTGAAACACATCTTGTCATAGATATCCATAAAGGAGAGCGGGCCGGAAGTGTAGGCTCCGGCACCGGAGACAAAGGCACCGCGCGGGCGCAGGGTCGAGAAGTCATAGCCGATACCGCACCCAGCTTTCAGGGTCAGACCGGCCTCGTGCACCTTGCCGAGGATATCGTCCATCGAATCTTCGATGGTGCCGGAAACAGTACAGTTGATGGTTGAAGTGGCAGGCTTGTGCTCAAACGCCCCCGCATTAGAGGTGATGCGGCCCGCCGGAATGGCCCCATTGCGCAGCGCCCACAGGAACGGCTCATACCAGGCTTCCGGCTCCAGCTCCTGCTCTGCCAACGCACGGGCTACCCGCTGGTAGGTCTCGTCGATAGAGCTGTCGATGGGAGTGCCATCCTTGCTCTTGAGGCGATACTTGCTGTCCCAGATCTCGAGGGACGTTTCCTGCATGGGGATAAGGCGGGAGCCAAGCTCACTCTCCAGCACCGGGTTCGATTTAGCCATTTTCAATCAACCTTATGTGAATGCATCAACATCATGACAACAGCAGAAAACACCACTAATGGTGCCATCTAAAATTAATGGCACAACATATAGTACACCTGATGCCATGAGGGCGCCGATTCTAACCTAAAAAAATGCCCCGGCCAGCAGATTTCTGGGCCAGGGCACTTAACTGATTAATTTGCAGAGGGATTTAACACTCAGAGATAGATCAGGGCTTCTTGACGTAAACTGACGGCGTTTCACCCGCCATATTCAGATAGAACTCATAGACGCCATCAGCATCCGGTGAGAACTTCATGTCCTCATACTTGGAGCAGGGGTTAACCGGCACCGCCTCACCACCCAACACGGCAACACCATCACTCGGGCTCTTGTAGCCAAAGTTGGTACCGCAGCTCCAGCCTGAATCAGCAAACTTGAACTTGTAGGGGGCCCACTCTTTCTTGAGGGTGCCTTTGGCCATATAGAGCTTGTCGGCCACCTTGACTACCTTGCTTTCATCAGTGGCCATCCAGTCGTTCATCTCCCCGCGCAGGTAGATGGACTTGCCACCGAAGTCGCTGTTGTCTGCCCCCGCCTGCTCTGCACCACCATTGGATGCGCAACCGCCTAATACCAGGGTTCCCGCCACCAGCATCATCGTTACTGTTCTTTTGAACATGGGTCTATTCCTTAAATTATTGTGATTCCTTGGTCCATCCATGTGGACTGAAGAATTAAACCAGAGCAGGCATCACAAGAAAGGTAGAGGCATCACATTCTGTGCTTTTTATATCCAACACATTGAACTAGTGAGGAAATATCGAACAGAAAAGAGGCCTTTTTGGGGCTTTAGAAGGGTAATCAATGAATGACAAGAAGGGGAAAGTCTAATAATCCGGCGACGTGCTGAATTGCAGGCAATAAAAAACCCCGCTCGATGAGCGGGGTTCTTAAATTGGGTGCCTGGCAGTGTCCTACTCTCGCATGGCGAATGCCACACTACCATCGGCGCTACCGCGTTTCACTTCTGAGTTCGGCATGGGATCAGGTGGTTCCACGGCGCTATGGCCGCCAGGCAAAATCTTCAATCTTGGAAAGCTGACGTGAGTAGTGATGTTGCGCTTGGCTTGTCACTATCACTGAATTTGAGTAGTTCGCTCATTCGCTACAAGGCCCAGAACACTTCTTGGGTGTTGTATGGTTAAGCCTCACGGGTAATTAGTATGGGTTAGCTCAACACGTCGCCGCGCTTACACACCCCACCTATCAACGTTGTGGTCTCCAACGGCCCTTTAGGACCCTCAAGGGGTCAGGGATGACTCATCTCAGGGCTCGCTTCCCGCTTAGATGCTTTCAGCGGTTATCGATTCCGAACTTAGCTACCGGGCAGTGCCACTGGCGTGACAACCCGAACACCAGAGGTTCGTTCACTCCGGTCCTCTCGTACTAGGAGCAACTCCCTTCAATCATCCAACGCCCACGGCAGATAGGGACCGAACTGTCTCACGACGTTCTGAACCCAGCTCGCGTACCACTTTAAATGGCGAACAGCCATACCCTTGGGACCGACTTCAGCCCCAGGATGTGATGAGCCGACATCGAGGTGCCAAACACCGCCGTCGATATGAACTCTTGGGCGGTATCAGCCTGTTATCCCCGGAGTACCTTTTATCCGTTGAGCGATGGCCCTTCCATTCAGAACCACCGGATCACTATGACCTACTTTCGTACCTGCTCGACCTGTCCGTCTCGCAGTTAAGCTGGCTTATGCCATTGCACTAACCTCCTGATGTCCGACCAGGATTAGCCAACCTTCGTGCTCCTCCGTTACTCTTTGGGAGGAGACCGCCCCAGTCAAACTACCCACCAGGCACTGTCCGCGAGCCCGATTCAGGGCCCTGCGTTAGAACATCAAACATACAAGGGTGGTATTTCAAGGACGGCTCCAGCGCAACTGGCGTCACGCCTTCAAAGCCTCCCACCTATCCTACACATGTAGGTTCAATGTTCAGTGCCAAGCTGTAGTAAAGGTTCACGGGGTCTTTCCGTCTAGCCGCGGGTACACCGCATCTTCACGGCGAATTCGATTTCACTGAGTCTCGGGTGGAGACAGCATGGCCATGGTTACACCATTCGTGCAGGTCGGAACTTACCCGACAAGGAATTTCGCTACCTTAGGACCGTTATAGTTACGGCCGCCGTTTACCGGGGCTTCGATCAAGAGCTTCGCTTGCGCTAACCCCATCAATTAACCTTCCGGCACCGGGCAGGTGTCACACCCTATACGTCCACTTTCGTGTTTGCAGAGTGCTGTGTTTTTGATAAACAGTCCCAGCCATCTGGTCACTGCGACTCCCAACTGCTCCATCCGCAAGGGACTTCACTGTCAAGAGCGAACCTTCTCCCGAAGTTACGGTTCTATTTTGCCTAGTTCCTTCACCCGAGTTCTCTCAAGCGCCTTGGTATTCTCTACCCGACCACCTGTGTCGGTTTGGGGTACGATGACTTGTAATCTGAAGCTTAGAGGCTTTTCCTGGAAGCAGGGCATCAATGGCTTCCGCACCGTAGTGCGTTCGTCTCGTGTCTCAGTGTTGTGTCTCCGGATTTGCCTAGAAACACCACCTACGCACTTTCACCAGGACAACCGTCGCCTGGCCCACCTAGCCTTCTCCGTCCCCCCATCGCAATTACAAGTCGTGCAGGAATATTAACCTGCTTCCCATCGACTACGCCTTTCGGCCTCGCCTTAG
>NZ_JBQBES010000002.1:1280000-1505000 GCF_051919425.1 Aeromonas sp. 75A
GATAATCACCGGTGTCATAGCCAAACTTGCTGTTGATATCCCTGAAGTCGTTGATATCGACCAGCACCAGCCCAAACGGCACTTCCTGTGTGGCGTACAGCTCCATCCGCTCCAGCAGAGCAACCCGATTGGACAACCCGGTCAGCGGATCCCGTCTGGCCGCTCTGAAATGACGACGCCCTTCATATATAAGCAGCATGCTGAGCAGCAGCACTGACATGACCAGACCGGAGACCATCAACAACAAGGCATTGCGCAATTGGCCAAAATGGCGATCGTTCTCGGAATAGACGTTGATGTTCTTCTGCATCACAGAAGCGAGGGAGTAGGAGAGCGGCTCTTGCAGCGGGGCAAGGCGCATCATGATCTGCTGATAGTCAGATGCCCCGCTTTGCAACTTGGTGATGTCGGGCTCTATTTGGCGAATATTGGTTTCAATCAGCTGCACCAGACGCAAGGTTTTCTGCTTGTCCTGCATGCTCTTGCGCAGCTGGCCGCTCAACAGGATGGGCGTTCTGCTCCAGAGAATGTCATAACGCAGCATCAGGGTGTCATGATCAATCCCGCCATAGTGATAGACCTCTACCGCATTGAGGAAACGACCGAGCTCCAGCTGCAACTGCATCAGCGCCCAGGAGACATCATAGGTGTATTTCTCCATCGCTCTGGTCGCATTCTGGATCTGCATCAGGCAATAGAGGGTGCTCCCGGTAAACAACAGGATGGATACATACAGAATGACGAGCAGTGGCCACGCCCTGGTCTTTCCTTTCACCCCATGCTCCCGTGCGGTTTTTATCAGTGCTGAATGTCTATCAAATCCAGCTGCCAGATCATCATGTCGGTATATTCGGATCGCTTCAATTCCGGATATTGATCAAGAGGCAGCATAAACCAGACCGGCCCCTTGTCACGCACCCGCATGACAGCACCATTGTCTTCCCATGCGAGAATGGGCTCGTATTTGGCAACCTTGTCCCATTCAATGCGGATCTGGAAACTGTTCAGTGCCGTCAACGTAATGGTCTTGCCATCCGCACCGACTGCAGTCAATACATCGGCCAATTTTGGGCCTCTGTAGGTATGCGGCTTATCCACCCACGGGTTGCCGGTCACTATCTCATGTTGCGGCAGAGCCTGTAGTTTTGCCAGATCAAACAACACCTTGCCATCAACTTCGTCTGCCGACCTGATGTTACCACCGACTTTCAGGATCACCGGCCCAGTCAGCGCCTCAGCAGCCATCACCGGCATGATGACCAATGAACACAGTAGTGTCAGCCAACCAAACATTTTCATATCGCCCCCAGATTTGCTGTCTCAACAGACTCAGTTTAGCCAGATATAAAAAAACGGCTCGCCTTGAGCGAGCCGTTTGTCAAACAGAGCAAGGGGGGATGATTACATCATGCCCATGCCACCCATGCCGCCCATGTCAGGCATGGCAGGGGTATCTTTCTTCGGCAGTTCGGTGACCATGCACTCGGTGGTGATCATCAGACCGGCGATGGAAGAGGCAAACTGCAGGGCGGAACGGGTTACCTTGGTCGGATCCAGGATGCCCATGGCCAGCATGTCGCCATACTGTTCGCTGTAAGCGTTGTAACCGAAGTTGCCTTCGCCGTTCTTCACTGCGTTGGCAATGACGGAGGCTTCCTCACCGGCGTTGATGACGATTTGACGCAGCGGGGCTTCCATGGCGCGCAGGGCAACCTTGATACCGACGTTCTGGTCTTCGTTGTCACCGCGAAGACCAGCCAGTTTGGCTGCAACGCGAACCAGCGCGACACCACCACCGGCAACCACACCTTCTTCAACCGCGGCGCGGGTAGCGTGCAGGGCATCTTCCACGCGTGCTTTTTTCTCTTTCATCTCGACTTCGGTGGCTGCGCCAACCTTGATCACGGCAACACCGCCAGCCAGCTTGGCTACGCGCTCTTGCAGCTTCTCACGATCGTAGTCGGAAGAGGTCTCTTCGATCTGCTGACGGATCTGGGCAACACGGCCTTCGATCACACCGGCATCACCCACGCCATCGATGATGGTGGTGTTCTCTTTGGTGATGACTATGCGCTTGGCACGACCCAGATCTTCCAGAGTCGCTTTTTCCAGCTCCATGCCAACTTCTTCAGAGATGACGGTACCGCCAGTCAGTACAGCGATATCCTGCAGCATGGCCTTGCGACGGTCACCGAAGCCAGGCGCCTTGACGGCAGCCACTTTCACGATACCGCGCATGGTGTTAACCACCAGAGTCGCCAGGGCTTCGCCTTCCACGTCTTCAGCAACAATCAGCAGCGGCTTGCCAGCTTTGGCAACGCCTTCCAGCACCGGCAACATTTCGCGGATGTTGGAGACTTTCTTGTCAACCAGCAGGATGAACGGGTCGTCCAGTTCAACAGAACCGGTCTCTTGCTTGTTGATGAAGTAGGGGGACAGGTAGCCGCGGTCGAACTGCATACCTTCGACAACTGCCAGCTCATCTTCCAGACCCTGACCATCTTCAACGGTGATGACGCCATCGCGACCCACTTTGTCCATGGCTTCAGCAATCAGCTTGCCCACTTTCTCGTCGGAGTTTGCGGAGATGGTGCCCACCTGAGCGATGGCATTGCTGTCGGCGCACGGCTGGGACAGCGCTTGCAGCTCGGCAACAGCAGCCACAACGGCCTTGTCGATACCGCGCTTCAGATCCATCGGGTTCATACCGGCGGCAACGGCTTTCAGACCTTCGTTGACGATAGCCTGAGCCAGAACGGTTGCAGTGGTGGTACCGTCACCGGCGGCATCGTTCGCCTTGGAAGCCACTTCCTTGACCATCTGGGCGCCCATGTTCTGGAACTTGTCTTCCAGCTCGATTTCGCGCGCAACAGAAACACCATCTTTAGTGATGGTCGGGGCGCCGAAGGACTTGTCCAGCACCACGTTGCGGCCTTTCGGGCCCAGAGTCACCTTGACGGCATCAGCCAGGATGTTTACGCCTTCCAGCATCTTGATGCGGGCTTCGTTACCAAACTTAACGTCTTTAGCTGCCATTTTTCTTCAATCCTTAAATCAATTCGGGGAAAAGGAGGATGGATTACTCTTCGACAATCGCTAGGATGTCGGTTTCGGAGAGGATCAGGACGTCCTGACCATCCAGCTTCTCGGTCTTCACACCGTAGCCTTCGTTGAAGATAACCTTGTCACCAACCTTCACGGCCAGCGCTTTGACTTCGCCATTATCCAGGATGCGACCAGTCCCCACGGCAAGCACTTCACCACGGGTGGACTTCTGGGCCGCAGTACCAGTCAAGACGATACCGCCGGCAGATTTGGCTTCAGCTTCGATGCGCTTGATGATGACGCGGTCGTGCAGTGGACGAATTTTCATCGATAACTCTCCCAAAATGAGTCTCATTGTTGCTTTGAGGAATGGCCGTTCCAGGCCAAATTAGATATGTTCCTGATGTGGGGCAGAGTTGCTAACCCTTCAAGGGCAAATACAAAAAAAATTTTTTCACGTACTATAAACATCTTCGATGGTTCAGCCATGTCCGCACTCTGGAGCAAGGTCGGTTCAAGCCGCCCGGTTTCCATGCCAGAACCTTCAAAGCCAGCTGTAGAGACGAGCCCTTGACCCGCACCAACCCCATGCTGACAGCCCCTATTCCGGTCGTACTGCGCCAGATGACGGGCCCCATGATCTTCGGCATCATCGCCATTCTGGCCTTCAATCTGGTCGATACCTTTTTTATCGGTATGCTGGGCACCGAAGCTCTGGCCGCCATCAGTTTTACCTTTCCTGTCACTTTTGTGGTTACCTCGCTGGCGATGGGATTGGGCGCCGGATTGTCAGCGGTGATCGGTCATACCCTGGGGCAGGGCAAACACGATGAGGCGGCCCATCTCGCCACCGACAGCCTGTTTCTGGCGGTGATCATGGTGGCCCTGCTCTCCGCAGGGGGCGCTCTCACCATCAAGCCTCTGTTTACCCTGTTGGGCGCCAGTGCCGAGCTTATCTCCCTCATCCATGACTACATGCTGATCTGGTATCTCACCGTCCCCATGCTGGTGCTGCCCATGGTAGGCAATGCCGCCATCCGGGCGACCGGCGATACCAAAACCCCCAGTCTGGTGATGGCAGTAGCCGGGCTGGTCAACGGGGTACTGGATCCTCTGTTGATCTTCGGTATCGGCCCCTTTCCCGAATGGGGGATCCGCGGGGCCGCCATCGCCACCTCTATCTCCTGGTTGATGGCGATGCTTGTCAGCCTCTATATCCTGCGTCATCGGGAGGGCTTGCTGCTGTGGCGCCTCTCGCCGCGGGCCCGGTTGCTGACCCACTGGCGGGCGTTACTTCATGTCGCCGTCCCAGCCTCTTTTACCAATATGCTCAACCCCCTGGCCAATGCGGTGCTGATGACGATCTTTGCAGGACTGGGTACCGAGGTGGTGGCCGCTTACGGCGCTGCGTCGCGGGTCGAGGCGCTGCTGCTGATCGTGATGATGGCCCTTGCCTCCGTACTGGCCCCTTTCATCTCGCAAAACTGCGGCGCCGGCAATCCGGCCCGGGCCAAAGCCGCACTTCAGAGCTGCCTGCGCTTTGCCCTGCTGTTCCAGCTCGCCATCTATGGCCTGACCTGGCTGCTCGCCCCGCTGATCGCCAATCTGTTCAGCGATCATCCGCAGGTCATTCGCCTGATTATTCTCTATCTGCATCTGGTGCCGATCGGTTACGGCTTTCAGGGCATGGTGATGCTGCTGGCCTCGGCGCTAAATGGCGTGCGAGCATCCAGTATTTCTTTCTTGTTCAACGGATTGCGACTGTTTGGTTTTCTGTTGCCAGGAGCCTGGCTGGGGGCAAAGCTGGGGGGAGAACAGGGGATCTATCTGGGGATCTTGCTGGCCAATCTGGCGGCGGGCACCCTCGCGTGGTGGTATGCCCGACACCGCTTCGAGGCGCTGTGCCATCAGGGCAAACCCTGATTCAGTCACTCGCCTCGGGTTTTCATCTCGTCGATTACTCTTTACGCTCAAATTCGCCTTCGATGGTGGTGCCGCCCTGCTTGGCGTTCCCCAGATGATCATCGGACGGTGCGTTGCCAAACGGCGATTGAGTACGCTGGAAACCGCCCATCTGCATCCGGAACTGGTTGCTGCCGATCAGCTTGTCGGCCAGTTTGTTGCGCAGCCAGGGCTGCAGCAGCAGGATCCCGAAAAAGTCGGTGACAAAACCCGGAATGATCAGCAGCAGACCGGCCAACGCCAGCATCATGCCCCCCATCACCTCGCGGCCCGGCATCTCGCCCATCTGCATCTTTTGCTGGGCGCTGAACAGGGTCTTGATCCCTTCACTGCGCACCAGCGAGGAGCCCAATACCGCAGTCAGGATGAGCAAGCCGACAGTCGGCAGCGCCCCGATTACCGAGCCGACCTCGATCATCACGGTGAGCTCCAGCACAACCAGACCCACCAACAACAAAAACAACTTGCCCATATCCACTCCAGCACCGGTAAATTGAGAAAAAGTGGCGCCCATCCAACGATGGTCAGAGGCGATTTTGCCGCCCCGTCATCACCACTTTCTACCCTGAATAAATGGGGGCTGCCCCCCTCTTTTCAAGTTGGTCAACTGACTCCTACATCATCAGCAATCTAAAAAATCAGCAAAAAGTCACAAAAACCTATAAAAATCATCATGATAAAAACTTCATAACATATGTGTACTTTCCTCAAAGTAATTTGAAAATGTCGCAAATTTAGTGATCCACCTCTAATAACCGATACCTCAATTGGAGTAGTATATTGATTAGTTTTTCGGGAGGTCATTCTCCCAACCGCCCCACTCGATGTGTGGTGCTTCAGGATGAGCTGTGCGCAAGGAACTCGCGACCACTCGGTGAGGATTTTTCCATTTATCTGATTTCTGAGGCATTACAATGAGCGACATCAAGAACGTCCGCATTGAAGAAGACCTGCTGGGCACCAAAGAAGTTTCCAATGATCTCTACTACGGTGTGCACACCCTGCGCGCTGTCGAGAACTTCAAGATCAGCTCTCAGAAGATTTCTGACGTTCCGGAATTCGTCCGCGGTATGGTGCTGACCAAGAAGGCCGCTGCGCTGGCAAACGGTGAACTGGGTACCATCCGTCCTGAAATTGCTGACAAGATCGTAGAAGCCTGCGACCTGATGCTGAACACCGGCAAATGCTTCGACCAGTTCCCGGTCGACGTTTACCAGGGTGGTGCCGGCACCTCCGTCAACATGAACACCAACGAAGTACTGGCCAACATCGCCCTGGAAATCATGGGTCTGGAGAAAGGCCGTTACGACGTCATCAACCCGAACGACCACGTCAACAAATGCCAATCCACCAACGATGCCTACCCGACCGGTTTCCGCGTTGCTGTGGTCAACAGCACTGACGTGACTCTGCACGCGCTGGAGCACCTGATCGCGGCATTCGATGCCAAAGCGAAAGAGTTCAAAAACATCCTGAAGATGGGTCGTACCCAGCTGCAAGATGCGGTTCCGATGACCCTGGGTCAGGAGTTCCACGCGTTCGCCGTGACCCTGCGTGAAGAGATCAAGTCCATCAAGCGTTGCCAGGAGCTGCTGCTGGAAGTGAACCTGGGCGCGACCGCCATCGGTACCGGTCTGAACACTCCGCCCGAGTACTCTGCTCTGGCCATCAAGCGTCTGGCCGAGATCACCGGTCGTGCCTATGTGCCGGCAGAAGACCTGATCGAAGCGACCTCCGACTGTGGCGCCTACGTCATGCTGCACGGCGCCATCAAGCGTCTGGCCATGAAGCTATCCAAGATCTGTAATGACCTGCGTCTGCTCTCCTCCGGCCCGCGCACTGCACTGAAAGAGATCAACCTGCCGGAAATGCAGGCGGGTTCCTCCATCATGCCAGCCAAGGTCAACCCGGTTATCCCAGAAGTGGTCAACCAATCCTGCTTCAAGGTATTCGGTAACGACATCACCATCACCTTCGCCGCCGAAGCCGGTCAGCTGCAGCTGAACGTCATGGAGCCGGTGATTGGTCAGGCAATGTTCGAATCCCTGAGCCTGATGGAAAAAGCCTGTATTTCCCTGCGCGAGAAGTGCGTGGAAGGTATCACCGCCAACCCGGAAATCTGCATGAATCACGTGCTGAACTCCATCGGTATCGTGACCTACCTGAACCCCTTCATCGGCCACCACGAAGGGGATATCGTCGGCAAGATCTGTGCCCAGACCGGCAAGAACGTCCGTGAAGTCGTTCTTGAGCGCGGTCTGCTGAGCGCCGAGCAGCTGGACGAAATTCTCTCCATCGAGAACCTGATGAACCCACAATACAAAGCCAAGCGTTTCACCCGCGAAGCTGCCGTATAAGCGAGTGTGGGCCGGGATCTTCCCGGCCCATAAAGTCAGTTCCCGATTGGTCTTTATCCCCAGCCCGATCGGGAATTGGCTTTTTGCCAAATAAAAACCAAAAACTAAAAAATGGAGTTATCGCTATGATTGGAATCGAGTTACTTGTCGTGCTCGCCGCTATCTATCTGGGGGCCCGGATAGGCAGCATCGGCATCGGCTTTGCCGGTGGTCTGGGGGTACTGGTATTGACGTGGGGTCTGGGCATGCCCATCCCGAGCGATCAACTGGTCAGCTACATCCCTTGGGATGTGATCATGATCATCGCGTCCGTCATCTGCGCCATCGCCTGTATGCAACTGGCTGGCGGGATGGACTATCTGGTCTTCCTGGCAGAAAAAGCGCTGCGCAAGAACCCCAAATACATCACCTTCGCCGCCCCGGTGGTCACCTACCTGATGACCATGCTGGCCGGTACCGGTCATACCGCCTTCTCCACCCTGCCGGTGATCGCTGAAGTGGCCAAAGAGCAAGGGATCCGCCCATCCCGTCCGCTCTCCATCGCGGTTGTCGCCTCCCAGATCGCCATCACAGCGTCCCCGATTTCTGCCGCTGTGGTTGCCTTCTCCGGCATGCTCGAGCCGTTTGGTGTTGATTATCTGACCCTGCTGGCCATCTGCATCCCCTCTACCTTCCTGGCCTGTATCCTGGGCGCCTTCATTGCCAACATGATGGGCAAACCGCTGGATCAGGACGAAGTCTATCTGGAGCGTAAAGCCAAGGGTCTGATCAAACTGCGTGGTACTACCAAGCTCGAGATCAAGCCGTACGCCAAACTGTCTGTCTGGATCTTCATCGCCGCCATCGTTGCTGTCATGGCTTATGCCACTGCCATCTCCGGTAAAGTGGGCCTGATCACCAACCCGCCAATCCCCCGTGACGGTGCCATCATGGGCATCATGCTGGCCGCGGCCACCATCATGACCCTGGTGTGCAAACTGGACGCCACCCAAGTGACCAACATGCCGACCTTCAAGTCCGGTATGTCCGCCTGTATCTGTGTACTGGGTGTCGCCTGGCTGGGTAACGTCTTCGTGAAAGGCAACATGGACACCATCCAGCTGATCGCTGGCGACCTGCTGAACCAGTACTCCTGGCTGCTGGCCGTGGTGCTGTTCTTCGCCGCCATGCTGCTCTATTCACAAGGTGCCACCACCAAAGCGTTGATGCCTGCCGCACTGGCACTGGGTGTCAGCCCGCTGACTGCGATTGCCTCTTTCGCAGCTGTGAGCGCTCTGTTCGTACTGCCGACCTACCCGACTCTGCTGGCCGCGGTAGAGATGGACGACACCGGCTCCACCCGTATCGGTAAGGCGGTCTTCAACCACCCCTTCTTCGTACCGGGCACCGCCACCATCGCCATCGCCGTGGCGCTGGGCTTCTTCTTCGGCGGCATCCTGCTGTAATTCATCGCCTGCCGATCGCCAAATAAAAATCCCCGCCAGTTGGCGGGGATTTTTTTATCTTTTTACTCTGTGCTTGGCTGTCTGGCAGCGAGAGACCTGACGTCTTACCCGGATGGCTCAACCACGGCGACAGCAGACACCACAACAGCGTGCCAGCGGCACTATAACCACCGCTGCCGGATTGCAGGAGCCGTAGGCCACCATGGTACTCACCACCACGCCAGAAGGCGGGATCTGTCGGATCAGACCGGATCCAGGGTATCCAGCGGCCAGCGCGGCACGGCTTTGACCGCCAGCGGCTCAAACACGCCCGCTTTCAGGCGCTGCATACCGGCATAGGCAATCATGGCGCCGTTATCGGTGCAATATTCAGTGCGCGGATAGAACACCTCGCCCTTGAGGCTCTCCATCAGCTCCGCCAGCTGGGCACGCAGATGACGGTTGGCACTGACGCCACCGGCGACCACCAGACGCTTAAGACCGGTCTCTTTCAAAGCACGACGGCACTTGATGGCCAGGGTATCGACCACCGCATCTTCAAACGCCCGAGCGATATCGGCACGGGTCTGCTCATCATCACCATTGGCGGCGATGGTGTTGGCGGTGAAGGTCTTGAGGCCGGAGAAGCTCATGTCGAGCCCTGGGCGATCAGTCATGGGACGGGGGAAGTGGAAACGTCCGGTGGTGCCCTTCTCGGCCAGACGGGAGAGCAGCGGACCACCCGGATAGTCCAGCCCCATCAGCTTGGCGGTCTTGTCGAACGCTTCGCCAGCGGCATCATCGATGGATTCCCCCAGCAGCTGATAGCTGCCGATACCGTCGACCCGCACCAGCATGGAGTGACCACCGGAGACCAGCAGCGCCACGAAGGGGAACTCGGGGGCCTTCTCTTCCAGCATGGGGGCCAGCAGGTGGCCTTCCATATGATGGACGGCGATAGCAGGCTTGTTCCATGCCATCGCCAGCGAACGACCAATAGTGGCGCCCACCAGAATGGCGCCAACCAGACCCGGACCCGCGGTATACGCGATGCCGTCGATGTCATCCTTGCCCAGTCCCGCCTCTTGCAATGCGGCCTGGATCAACGGGATCGTCTTGCGAACATGATCCCGGCTGGCGAGTTCGGGGACGACGCCACCGTAGTCCGCATGCAGCTTGACCTGGCTGTATAACTGATGGGAAAGGATCCCTTTTTGATCGTCGAAGATCGCGATCCCGGTTTCGTCACAGGATGTCTCTATGCCCAATACACGCATTGCTAAAAAATTTCACTGCTAAAATGAGACGGCTATGGTAACCTTCGCGGGTTTTTTAAACCAGAGCGATCTCTGCGGGTTTACTTTCATTCCCTGTCCAGAGTATAATTTCGCACCATTTTAAGACATGCTGATCGATTGAAGATCAGCTAACAATTTATCACTGAGGTGAAAGGCACATGCCAGTAATCAAAGTCCGTGAAAATGAGCCGTTTGACGTTGCTCTGCGTCGTTTCAAGCGTTCTTGCGAAAAAGCCGGTATCCTGTCCGAAGTTCGTAGCCGTGAGTTCTACGAGAAGCCGACTACCATTCGTAAGCGCGCCAAAGCGTCTGCTGTCAAGCGTCACGCCAAGAAGCTGTCTCGCGAAAACGCACGTCGTATCCGCCTGTACTAATCGGGAGATATTGCCGTGTCTCTGAAGGATCAACTCAAGGATCAGCAAAAGCTCGCCATGCTTGCCAAAGATAAGGCACGTCTGGGAGCGATCCGCTTGTTGATGGCAGAAATCAAGCAACGTGAAGTCGATACCCGTATCGAGCTGAATGATGAGGATATCCTCGCTGTCGTGACCAAAATGGTCAAACAGCGCCGCGATTCCATCAGCCAATTTGAAGCTGCAGGTCGCCAGGATCTCGCCGACAAAGAGTCCGCCGAGATCGTTGTGTTGCAGGAATTCCTGCCGCAACAGCTGACCGCAGATGAAATTGCCGCCCTGATCGAGCAAGCCATCACTGAAAGTGGTGCTGCCGTCATGGCTGATATGGGCAAGGTCATGGCTGTCTTGAAGCCGAAAATTCAGGGGCGTGCCGATGTCGGCGCCGTCAGTGCTCAGGTGAAAACCCGCTTGGCGTAACAGGCAACTCTCTTGTTTGGTCGAAGAAGCCGTGCTTCCCTTGGAATGCGCGGCTTTTTTATTTTCTCCGCAATGAAACAGGACGGTTATGGCAGGCAGGATCCCCCAATCCTTTATCGACGATCTGCTCGTACGCACAGACATAGTCGAGCTGATCGACTCGCGAGTGCGGCTGAAAAAAGCCGGTAAGAACTACCAGGCTTGCTGCCCTTTTCATAACGAAAAAAGCCCCTCTTTTACCGTCAGCCAGGAGAAGCAGTTCTACCACTGTTTCGGTTGTGGCGCCCACGGCAATGCCATCGGCTTTGTCATGGAGTACGACGGTCTCGAATTTCCCGATGCCATCGAAGAGCTCGCCAGCATGCAGGGCATGCAGGTGCCTCGCGAGCAGAGCATCGGCGGCTCGGCCAATAGCCAGCCCGCAGTCAGCAAGGATCTGTTCGAGCTGATGAACCAGATAGCCCGCTTCTACGAGAGCAATCTCAAGAGTGCCCCCCACGCGGTGGAGTACCTCAAGGGACGTGGCCTGACCGGCGAAGTAGTCAAGCGCTTCAACATCGGTTATGCACCCAGCGACTGGGATCAGGTGCGCCGCCGCTTTGGTGCCAGCCGGGATCACGAGCAGTTGCTTATCTCGGGCGGCATGCTGATCACCCGTGACAATGGCCCGGGCAGTTATGACCGTTTCCGCGATCGCATCATGTTCCCGATCCGCGACAAGCGTGGCCGGGTTATCGGTTTCGGTGGCAGGGTGCTGGGTGATGGCACCCCCAAGTACCTGAACTCGCCGGAAACCCCCATCTTCCATAAAGGGCGGGAGCTGTTCGGTCTCTACGAGGTGAAGCAGGCACACAAGGATCCACGCAGGATCCTGGTGGTGGAAGGCTACATGGATGTGGTGGCACTCGGTCAGTACGACATCGACTATGCGGTGGCGGCGCTGGGTACTGCAACGACCAGCGACCATATCCACACCCTGTTTCGCACCACCGCCGAGGTGGTCTGCTGTTACGACGGCGACAATGCTGGTCGTGAAGCCGCGTGGCGCGCGCTGGATAATGCCCTCCCTCATCTGCAGGATGGCCGCGAGCTGAAGTTCGTGTTCCTGCCCGATGGCGAGGATCCCGACTCGTTGGTACGCCAGATCGGCAAGGAGGGCTTTGAAGCCCTGCTCGATGAAGCCCAGCCGTTCGCCGACTTCATGTTCGAGCGTCTCGGCCGGGATGCGGCGCTCTCCGGTGAGGCAGGCAAGTTCGAAGTGGCCAACAAGGCCGCCGAGCTTATTCGTCGCGTACCGGAAGGGTTTACCCGCGAAGGGCTGATCACTCGTCTCTCCAGCATGATGCGTTGGGGTGAGAACAAACAGCGCATCGCCGAGCTCTTTGCCCGCAACAGTCAGCCCAAGGCCGAGGTCAACAAACCCAAGGCAGCCAAGCTGACCCCACTGCGGCGTGCGCTGGCACTGATGGTGCAATATCCGGCAGTAACGGCTGAGCTTCCCCCCATGCCGGAATTGGCCGGACTACGCGTACAGGGCATCAAGTTCCTGCTGCAACTGCACCAGCAGATCCTGGCACAGCCTAGTATCACAACCGGTATCCTGCTGGAACACTGGCGTGGTACCAAGGAGGGAGAGATCCTTGCTCAGCTGGCCATGCACGACCTGTTCGAGGAGATCAAACTCGATCAGGAGCCGGATATTCTGGGAGAATTGCAGGACACCTTCGTCGGCTTCATCAACCAGTTTCTGAAACAGCGGATCGAAGAATTGCAGGCCAAAGTGGCTCAGGAAGGACTAAGCTCCGAAGAAACCCAAGAGCTGATGATGCTGATAAGAGAGGTGCAAATTGAGAAAAGAAATGAAAGTGGGGCTTGATATTTGAGTGATTAGTCCCAATATGGATAGCGTTGCCCGAATCGACGGGATGAAAAGCAAAAATTTTATAACCGCCTGGCCCCGACAATACTGCGGGCAGGGGTTTCTCATGACCGACGCCGCAACCAGACATAGCATGTCTGGCGGTTTTCTATTAGAATTGGCTATTTGCGCAGCAGCGCACTGTACGCGCAACCTAGCAACACCAACCGGATGAGTTCTATGGAGCAAACCCCGCAGTCTCAGCTTAAACTCCTCGTTGCCAAAGGTAAAGAACAGGGCTACCTGACCTATGCCGAGGTGAACGATCACCTCCCGCAAGACATTGTCGATTCAGACCAGATCGAAGACATCATTCAGATGATCAACGATATGGGCATTCAAGTGGTTGAAAACGCTCCGGATGCCGATGACCTTATCATGGCTGAAGGTGGTACCGCCGATGAGGACGCTGCCGAAGCAGCGGCCCAGGCTCTGGCATCTGTTGAATCTGAGATTGGTCGCACGACCGATCCCGTCCGCATGTACATGCGGGAAATGGGTACCGTCGAACTGCTGACCCGTGAAGGCGAAATCGACATCGCCAAGCGGATCGAAGACGGTATCAACCAGGTACAAAGCTCCGTAGCCGAGTACCCTGAAGCAATTACTTACCTGCTCGAACAGTACGACAAGTACGAAGCCGAGCAGCTGCGTCTCTCTGACATCATCTCTGGCTTTATTGACCCGAACGAAACTGAAGATATGGCGCCTACCGCCACGCATATCGGTTCCGAGCTCGGCGAAGACGATCTGGCCGACGAAGATGAAGAAGACGAAGAAGACGAAGACGAAGATGGCGACAGCTCTGACGACGACGGTGACGGTGGTCCGGATCCGGAAGTCGCTCGCGAGAAGTTTGGTGAACTGCGTGCCCAGTATGAAGTGACCCGCCTCTCCATTCAGAAGAATGGTCGCGCGCACGAAGATACCCAGGCCGCCATCGCCCAGCTGGCCGATGTATTCCGTCAATTCCGCCTGATGCCCAAGCAGTTCGATCGCTTGGTCAACAACATGCGTGAAATGATGGAGCGCGTCCGCGTGCAGGAACGCATCATCATGAAGCTCTGCGTTGAGCAGGCCAAGATGCCGAAGAAAACCTTCGTCGCGGCCTTCACCAACAACGAGTGTGAAACTGCCTGGTTCGAATACCAGAAGCAGGCTGGCAAAGCCTGGTCTCCTCGTCTGGTTGAAATGGACGAGGATATCCAGCGCGCCATCGGCAAGCTGCAGCAGATTGAAGAAGAGACCGGTCTGTCGATTGCCCAGATCAAGGATATCAACCGTCGCATGAGCATCGGTGAGGCCAAAGCCCGCCGTGCGAAGAAAGAGATGGTTGAGGCCAACTTGCGTCTGGTTATCTCTATCGCCAAGAAGTACACCAACCGCGGTCTACAGTTCCTGGATCTGATCCAGGAGGGCAACATCGGTCTGATGAAGGCGGTAGACAAGTTTGAATACCGTCGTGGCTACAAGTTCTCGACCTATGCTACCTGGTGGATCCGTCAGGCCATTACCCGCTCCATCGCGGATCAGGCCCGTACCATCCGTATCCCGGTACACATGATCGAGACCATCAACAAGCTCAACCGTATCTCCCGTCAGATGCTGCAGGAGATGGGGCGCGAACCGAACCCGGAAGAGCTGGCCATGCGCATGGGCATGCCGGAAGACAAGATCCGCAAGGTACTGAAAATCGCCAAAGAGCCTATCTCCATGGAGACGCCCATCGGTGATGATGAAGATTCCCACTTGGGCGACTTTATCGAAGATACCACCCTGGCTCTGCCAGCGGATGCGGCGACCAGCGAAAGCCTGCGCAACGCCACCCGCGAAGTGCTGGCTGGCCTGACCGCCCGTGAAGCCAAGGTACTGCGGATGCGTTTCGGTATCGACATGAACACTGACCACACCCTAGAGGAAGTGGGCAAACAGTTCGACGTTACCCGTGAGCGTATTCGTCAGATCGAAGCCAAGGCACTGCGCAAACTGCGCCACCCGAGCCGCTCGGAAGTGCTGCGCAGCTTCCTGGACGAATAGTCCTGACCCTGTGTCAAACTGCTCTGCCAAAGCCCCGCCATGCGGGGCTTTGTTTTGTCTGGCATTTACCCTTGCGACCGGCTTTTCCCCCTCTATCGACCTGGACAATTAGTCGCCAAGTGGTTGATATGCCTATAGACTGCCCTTTCCTCTTCCCCTATAATCCACGCCGCTAAACGCACAATTTGGCCCCTTAGCTCAGTTGGTCAGAGCAGTCGACTCATAATCGATTGGTCGTGGGTTCAAGTCCCCCAGGGGCCACCATATATAGCAAGGCGTAGCAGGTTAGTAACTGCTGCGCCTTTTTCACATCTATCGTTTATGAGTGCACTTATGAGTACACTTAGGGGAAGGCTAGAAGCTAGTGTTATACTCAGCCCAGTTACTATGAGGCCGGAAAGGCTAGTATCCAGCAATATCCACTACATCCATAGCAGAGGTGCGGGTTTCCCAAGGCGATTGCTACATATGTTTCTAGACTGCCTCAAGACGATCATGTTCGTGTTGTTACAGATGAGAATGATGGTGCTTCAATTTGTCTCCAGCCTCGGGGTTTGTCGCTCCATACTGATGGGGCATTGCTCAAATCAACCATCAGTGCGAAATTCCCCCAGCCCCAACGAGTAGCTATACAGGCAAACCCAGGGTATTCAGTTTGTTCATGGCGCACACATAGGCCATGATTTCTCCCACTTGACCGTCGTAGTTACGCAGGCTGATTTTCTCTACCATCAGTTGTTTGAACTGGTGCATCGGCGTGTCTGATAACGAATGCCGCTGATACCCCAAACCCGCTTCCAGTGAGGCAACTCCTCAACAAGCACCGCATCGTTACGGGGATGCCCCTTTTCCCATATCTCGGCATTCAGGTGTGGCGGAAGACAGGCGGTTGCACCTTTGCGAGTGAACAGTCGAGCAGGCATTGGTGTCATATGTTTCATCCGCATAAACAGTGGCAATCACCCGTCGCAGCGGATTGAGCAGGGTCGGCAAAACCTCGGCATCATGAACATTTTCCAACGAGACTTCGGCCGCCACGATGTCATGGGTGGCCGGATCCACTGCTAGATGCAGCTTGCGCGATACCCAACGCCTCTCATTACCACGCTTTCTGACCTTCCATTCACCCTAACCAAAGAGCTTGAGTCCAGTGGAGTCGATGACCAGATCGGTGACCGTGCCCTTAGGTGGCAGTCGGTAGGGCACTGTGGGCGTGCTGGCACGCTTGCTGACGCAGCTATAATCCGGGGCGGACAGCGGCACATTGCTCAGTTCAAACAGCGAGTCGAGCAGGCCCTGGGTCGCACGCGGGGAGAGATTGAATATCCTTTTTGAGCATCAGGAAGGTACAGATGGTCTGGTCGGTGTAGAGGGTACTATGCCCATGCCGCCCATGATGGTCATGGTGAAACCAGTTGCTCATGGCCTCGGTATCAACCCAGAAGGTGAGTGAACCACGGTTAATCAGAGACCTGTTGTATTTAGGCCAGTTGGTGATGGGGTGAAGCGACGTGCCCATGATGCTGACTTGAAGGGGATGGGGGTGATCAGATCACCGAGCCCTCAGTTAGTTACATTCAAGCTGCATCGATTTAGGCAACAACGCCATGGCCTACACAAACATCCTAAAAATGTGGCATATTTGGCAACAGCAACAGTCTTTCACTGACAACATCGAATCAGGGAAAAGATGTTTGTCTGGCTCATTCGTGACTAATGGTAAGCGCTAAAGAATCACCAAGGCACGGCACGAACAGTGTTCAAATTGAGTACCTTAAATCTTCCTTTACAACAAAAACTGGAATGAAAATGTATTTTAACGCAGAGCAAATTATAACAGCCATATACGCACATTTTAACAACTCATGCATCAATGGGGTTATTCCTATAAACCTGAGAGCACCATCATTAGTTGGAACAGTACAAGATGATCCTTTCGATTGTATGATTGAAAGCGAAATTAGATATGCATTTCCTGAATTAGAAGTAACCAGTTCAGGCCCTCTGACTACTCCAGATATAATTATCCGTGACAGAACTACAGGAGTCATTGTTGGCATAGAGGTTAAAAAATTAATACAAAAGCCAAATGGAAGTGACTCCAGAGGTTTAACCATGGACTATAATAGCTGCCTACCGTGTGGAACAGCCCTTATTAAAGTTGGAGATATAACAACTGAAATACCATGCTACTATTTTTTTGCTCTATTGAATACAAATAGTAGTGCTATTGTCACCCTAATCTTGATGCACGGTGACTTTATCAACTATGATTTTAACCTCCATAAACAAGCAAAAGTATCGAACATAACAGAATATGGACATGGTCCATATGGAGAGGGCTCTGTAAGAAGACGTGCAATGTACACCTACCCCAATCCATTAAACTCTAGATTAGAGTGTTTCTTTCATAAAAAAACACTAGTGCTGAAATATAATCATGGGGTTAATTTAGGCTTAAATAACCATGTCATATACAGAATAGATAGGTTTGATATCTATGGTAACTCCTTTAGCTATAGCCTAATTGAGCTTGGCCGTGTATCATACCCGATCTCACCTGAAATAATATCTGATATCTTTCATGATTGTAAGGTTAGAGTGCCTAGAGTCAGAACCTCAGCTGCCATGCCCCTTCTTAGTGAGTAAATATGAAATTTGCTATTGAAAAAAACTTTCCTTTCGAGTCTATAGACCGTATAGCAGAAATTGAAAGTTATCGAAAAGAGATTAACCGCCCAATATACCACATCCATAAATGGTGGGCCAAAAGACTTGGTAGCGTATTTCGCTCTATCATTTCTGGATCTCTAAGTGAAAATGACTGGCCGGATTTCTATCAAAAGCAAAATTTCAAAGGAAAAATTGTGCTTGACCCATTTATGGGATCAGGAACAACCCTAGGTGAGGCTATTAAGCTTGGCGCCAACGTTATTGGTTGTGACGTGAATCCAGTCAGTACCTTTATTGTTACCCAATCACTAACCAATGTCGATATCTCTCGACTACATCAATATTTCTCTAAAATAGAGAATGATATAAAGGACCAGATATTAGGGTATTACACGACAAAGCTACCAACAACAGGTGAAATTGTACCCGCCTTATATTATTTTTGGGTAAAGGTAGTAAAAACCCCGTCAGGGGAGGAGATCCCCTTATTTACAAGCTATGTTTTTAGCAAAAATGCCTATGCTAGTAAAAAACCAGAGTCACAAATATTATGCCCTAGTTGCGGTGACATATTAGTCGGAAAATATAACGCCACATCAGTACAGTGCTCAAGTTGCAACCATACCTTTAACCCTCAAGCTGGGCCGGTGCAAGGTGCAAATGTAACAACGAGAAATGGGATAAAATATAAGATAAAACAATTGATCTCATGCGATAACGGTGCCCCTAAACATCGACTATATGCAGTGATGGCTTTAAGCCCATCCGGTGAAAAAATATATATAAAACCCAGTGAATATGACTTCGAGTTATTAGCCTCCGCAGAGGCTGATTTCGAAAAAATAAAGAATTATTTACCACTTCCTACAATGGAAGTCAGACCAGGACATAATACAAATCAAGCTAGAGGATATAATTATAATTCCTGGTCAGATTTCTTTAGCACTCGTCAATTACTTTGTTTAGGGCTCTTGTTAAAAGAAATCCTAAAGATCGATGACAAAGTAATTAGAGACCATTTCATATGCTTGTTTAGTGGCACGCTTGAGTTTAATAACCTTTTTTGTAGTTTTAAAGGTGAGGGCACTGGAGCCGTAAGGCATTTATTTTCAAATCACATACTAAAACCGGAAAGAACTCCTTTAGAGAACACGGTTTGGGGTATTGATGGGAAAAGTAGTGGGACATTTAGCAGCCTGTTCAAAAGTCGTTTAATAAAGGCAAAAAAATATCTTGAAGAACCATTTGAGATAAAGTTATCAAGTGATGCAGAACGACTTGCATCCAACAAGGTTGTATGTAGCGACCCGATGGATATAACTTTCGTTAAAACTTTTGATGGTTTTTCTTCATGCTCAAGTAATTCCAGTGCAATGATATTAAACGGAGATAGTGCTAGCTTACCTATCCCTGATATGGTTGTCGATGCTATTATTACCGACCCACCTTACTTTGATTTTGTTCATTATAGTGAACTCAGTGATTTTTTCTATGCTTGGATTAAAAATGCTGTAAGTGTGGATTATCCATACCTAAATAGAAATGACTCATCACATGAAAATGAAGTACAAGATAAAGATAACGTTAAATTTTCAAAAAAAATAAATGCTGTATTTAGAGAGTGTTACCGGGTTCTAAAGCACGATGGTCTATTATGTTTCAGCTATCATCACTCAACTGATGATGGGTGGATGGCTATCTATGATGCTATAGTGGATGCAGGGTTTTATATTACAGCAGCGCATCCAGTAAAAGCGGAGATGTCTGTAGCTGCTCCTAAAAGTATCACTAAAGAACCAATAAATATAGACGCAATTTTAGTTTGCAAAAAGCAACAACTCCCTCCGGTAATAAATGATCCTGAAGTGGAAATTCATAGCAAAGTCCAAGGTTATCTAAACCGATTCAACAGCATAAACAGAAAAATAAGTGCTGGTGACCGTTTTGTAATAATTTGCTCACAGGTTATATCGGTTGCATCTTGTATTAAAATGAGTAATGGAGATACAAAAGAGCTTCTACATAAGTCATTAAATAAGCTTTTATAAAACTGTTAAACTGTTTTATAAAAATAGCGTACGCTCCTGATTAATGGCGGGAGCGTATGCAATCATTTTTCCATTAAATAACGAATAATATGTGACTTTGCTTTTACATTTCCATTCTCGTCATTACTTATATAATCCATAGCCATGTTTTTTCTAAGATCAAATGACATAACTTTAGCTATTGCATTTATTCTCGCCACTTCTTTATTATTTAATTCATTATGTTGTACTGTCATAGTGTCAACTTCTTGGTTATTAAAAAACCAATGGCAATTATCCTTATGGCGACTTCCTGCAACGTAACTATTTGCCCTATCCATGCCATTTGTCCAGCATACAAAAACATCGCCATCAATAGTTATGCCCTGGCTGGCATATACAGTCAATGCATAACCAAGAGAAATTGGTAGTCTTCCATCTTCATTTTTATAATCTAAGTTATTGAATGTAATGTACCGACCATCATTTAAATCCACACCAAAATCAATGCGGCCATCATTGGCTTTTACATATCTAATAGTTCCAAATGTTCCATTAGATACTTGCAGGCGATAATCATTTTTGCAGAACTTAATACGATCTCCTGCCGCAAATTTATACTTACATCTGTGCTCAGAAACTATACAATCTACCTCCACCTCATTGAGGCCGACACTCCCCTCGGCCTGAAGTATGGTACGTACTTGGTTTGAGAGTAGATTTACATCTGCCCACTTCTGGGCTAGTAGTAAGGTAGATCTCTCTGGGTTAGCAAGCCTGAACTGGTTCCAAGAATGAACCATGGAACTTTTAGTCTCGTGAGCGTTACTACAAAAATTCAGTAGACCTCTTTGTTGAAAAGCCTCAAGAGCAGCTTTCGCTTTCCCGTCGCGTAATTGCATGACTGCCTCCCGAGCCCAACTTTCACGCTGTCGCTTGATGGTTTCAATGCGGCTGCAATTTAATTGACGCGAGAGATATCTCAAACAACCACCATGTTCAATTGCATCCAATTGCTTGTCCTCACCGACGAGTATGACCTTGACGTTATTTTCGGCAGCAATATGTAACAAACTATGTAACTGCCTAGTGCCTATTTGTCCCGCTTCATCGATCACCAATACATCTGCTGTTGAAAAATTATTTCGTCCCCGTTCGCTATCGTTAAGAAGTTTGGCAACGGTAAATGATGGTATACCGGATTCCTCTTGCAAATTATCAGCCGCACGTTTCGCGATTGACGCGCCAATCACATGATGATTACTAGATTGGTACGCATGCCTTAGCACCGCCATTGTAGAGGATTTACCTGCCCCAGCCGATCCCTGCAAAATAGCTAGGTCACCATTGCAACATATATCCATTAATGCCACACGTTGTTCCTGAGTCAGCTGGTAGCCACAACTTTTTTCCTGAAGGGTGATAGCAGTCTGTAGGCTTGTTGTTGTCAATCTCAGTTTATTTCGGGTAAACAGAACTTTAGCTACGTCGACTAACTCTCTTTCTACACGCAGCATTTGCCGTGTCGTAAATAACTGGCTGTGCTTCTCATCTATTCCTATAGGGATCAACTCATCATCAGCTAATAGAGATGCAGTAAAAGTTTGAATTTCCGCTGCGGGTAAACAGAAGCACTGAAGTTTCTCGGCAACGAGCTGATAGAGATCTTGTGCTCTGAATACAGCAACTCGTTCAGTCAATGCTGCGTAAATCCCTTTGAAAAAAAGTGGTTCAACGACAGGCTTTCCGGCTAGGCGATGCCCGCTTTGGGACTCAATGTATTTAGCTGTTAAACCAAAGCCATCAAGTTCCGATTGCCACCTTTCAAGTAGTGCGGAACGCTCGACCCGTTGTTTGGTTCGACGGGTAACCAATTTTGCCCTGTCACCAATACTGCTGGCGCAGCTTGTCGCTGACGTCTGTGTCAGGCTTTCTGTGATAGCGTGCGCACGTTTAGAGAAATAGTGAGAGATAGAATCGGGAATACATGGAAGACAGAAGCTCTCCCCGTCAGGCTCAACGGCAAGCCCCAGCAAGTTTATCTGGTAAGCTAGCTCAGCACGGTATGTAGCACCAGCAGCTTTTTGCCATAGGTATAGGTCTCGGCTGATTATTGTTCCCCAACTTCCATCTGACCGAGGCGCTACATTAGCGACTAGGGCATGGGTGTGCAGTTGGGGATCGAGATCCCTTGATGTTTCATGCTCGAAAGTCGCAACAACCAGCCCATCAACTCGTTCTCGTCGTTGGCCTGCATGCTCTCTGCGCGTAAAAGCTGCATGATTTTCGAGAAACGAGATCGCTCTTTTGACAGCTACAAGCTGAGCATCACTGATTTTTTCACGTAAAGAATGGTCGGCGGCAGCCCAGACGATACTCACCGATTTGGGTGCGGAGAACGTGAGATCCCAGCCAGGCTGATGTGATTCACCTGGTACGGAACACAGCGGGGTTTTGCCATTAGGAGCAAAGCCCCGCATAATACTATTATACTCGTCCGATATATCCCTGCCCGATATTCCTAACGCAATGGCGCCTCTACCGATCCAGATCCCGACTGGCTGGTCATCTGTCAGATAATAATCCTCGTCTACGTAGTATCCAATGTGGCTAATCGCATGTACTGATAACATAAGTTAATTCCCCTTCAATCGCCCATTTCTTGTTGTTGGTGGTGTCGATGCCGGTTTTGAGCTGCGCTGAAGCAGCCAATCAGCAGCGACATGGCTTTTGGCAATCACATTCAGTTTTGGGTAGGGCCACTGAAGCCTATACACCGCATTCCAGCCGGAACTCGTGATGTAGCCAGTAACTCCTTGTGGGGTCGATTGTGGCAGGTTTACCAGATCAGATGGGGTTACGAGCCGCCAAGTTTCCTTCTGCCAGCTTGCAGTTTGCTCTTGATTCTCGGAATAGGTAGGTCGTTCGTAGATCGCTTCACCAAATGCTTTGGCCGCGTATTCGGCCACGCCACCAGTAGCGCCACAACGGAGCGCAATGATTGTCGAAAATAGGTTCAGCAGGGTGTCAGTATCATGCTCACCATATGTCTTATGTAGCTGTGAAATAGACTGAGTACCGGCCAGTGTCCGGCAGCCTTTAGATCGCCCGATGCTCATCCATTCTTTTAGACTGTCGTTTTTTGGCAGATTTCCCAGTTCATCAAGCACTAACCAGATATGTGCTGCCCCATGATCAGGTTTGGCGGTGGCAATCTTGGTCATGAGCCCGATCATCGCATTGCACAAAGGGGCGCCGACATACTTAAGTTCGGGGTGAGCTTGTACGATAATTTTCTTAATTTTTGGTTCTTTTCCGTCCAGCCAGTCTCGAATGGAAAATAGACTTTTCCCAGTATCTGCCCAAGCCTTATCTAGCGAGTACAGCCAAGCAACATCTGTCATAAGTGTCGATATGAAACCGTGAGTAGTCTTAGACTCATTTTCAACAAACCGCGATGCACGATCATAGTGCCTGTCTAATGCAGAACGGAGCGATAGTGTATCGAGTGATAGATTCTCAACTACCTGCTGCCAACCCCAATTGCTCGGCCCATTGGCACTGCTAACGGCCAGAATTCCTGCCAAAATCGCTCGTGCACCGTTTGACCACGTCGTGTCCTCAGCCCGATCAGATACCAGAATATTAGCTATTAACTCGAAATCTTCCTCAAACCGTAGGTCTTTAGATATATCCCATACTGCCGAGCGTTTATCCCAAGGTGCGATTAGAATAGTGTCAATGGGGTCATAAAAAAGCTCAGTATATTCGCGCTTTTCATCATAAATAACAGCGACATCCCCATTGCTCACGATTTGTTCTAAAACCGTCTTGATAACCACTGACTTACCGGATCCCTGTTGACCGAATACAAATAAATTCCCTTCAGCTTCCTTTTTACTGAGTGTTACATCAGGATGAACGGCAATGCCAGAGCGCTGACTATTCTTCAAACGGCGTAATTTAAGCCCTGTTTTTAAGCTTGCATTCTTATACAAAGTGGGACCATTTACTTTTATAATTTTTTTCCGACCACCTGGTTCCCACAAAATAGTTATTGTTAAAATGAACGAAAATAGCAATGAAATAGAAAATGAGCCTACCGCTGCCAGCAACATCTTGTTGCGGACATCACGTATGGCGAACGTGTTAAAGTAGTTATCAATATTAGTCCATGAATGCTGTGTTAACAGCAACCAGATACCCTTTCCAAAATAAGTTGCATGATCTGTAAAACGTCCCCAGTCGTTCGTTGGCCAGAGTAAATTTATCTGTATGACCTGCCCAACTACGACTAAAATAAAAAATAATCCTGCCATTAATCCCCATTGCTGATATCCGATGGAAGGTGGAATATGTGTTTTCATTGGATAATCTCCTTGCCTAAAGCAATGTTTACCTGTCTAGCAGCTGCTTTTCGTTCGATGCCTGAAAGACCCACCGTCGCAGCACAAATTTCGAAAGTGCTAGTTAATATGCGTTGCTCTAATTTAAAGAGCTGACGTTCTATATTCTGATACGCTTGATAGCTAGCCCATGCTTGACGTACTACATCAGCTGTTGACAATTTTTTTACTTCTGCCTCATGTACCATATCCAGATAGTCTTTCATAGTAAATCGAACGGTCACCGCTTTCTGGTTTTGCTGCTTCATAAAAAATCCCTCTCTGAAAACTTTGAAATCCCCAGTAAAATCGCTACCTTTCTTAATATTCTGCGCACATTTGAAATCCAGCGTGAAATCAGTGGCACACGGTATACGTGTTGAGCTTCACGCAATTTTTCTGTGTCATTGCATACCTGCAAGGTGCATGGGGTCTGATTTCCACCTAATTCTTTTATGACACATTCACGATATCGTGCAACAGCAACCATTGCGATAATACTATTGTGTGTAGAAAGCGAATCATGAGAGATTACAAATTCTCGACAATGAGATCTTTGCAATTTATCTATGATTAACCTAAGTACATCAGTATGACAAGTGATGTCTAATTCAACCATTGCAAGATTTTCTGCATAACAAAGTGCACCTGCAATCAAAAATGCTACTGTTTCTTCATTATCATTCGAAATACGACTTAACGAATTCCAATATTGCTCCATGAGCAGCTCAGCATAATATTGACACCGCGGGGATGAACTCATAGCGAAACCTCCATTTTGCTCCTAGATTGAATCCATTGTTCTATAACTGCCTTCTCCCAGCCGACTAGCCGAGGGCCTAACAAGACTGGATCCGGAAGAATCCCAGCCTGACGCCATCTCCACAGCGTCGTCTTGCTGACACCAAGCTCATTAGCTAGTTGTGCCGGGCGTATAATTAGTTGTAAAGCCATGATATCTCTCTTTTTGTTGTTGGTTCTCAGCTATTATCCCAGCCCCTATCATGCTTCTCGCCTGTCACAGCGTAGATAACTCTGTTGACAAAAAATGGCTCGAATCGCTATCTTCGATGCTAAGCAAATCATGGGGAGCGGGGTATGCTTGGAGACGGTTCGCTAAATGATGCAATAATGCAACTTTCAAAAAAGGTTGATGAAATAATTAATGACAGTAGCAATCTGAACAATAACCAAATTTCAGATGGCTATTTTAAAAACCATGTCCCTGTGGCAGATTTTTTTGATTCTGTTTTCATCGATCACAGAATTATTAGATTAATTGATATTATAAATAGTGAGTCAAATGAACATAATCAAACTAAAAATCCAACCCGGACTAAAAATACAAGTGTATCCATAGGTGACTTTCTCAGGAAATATAAAAGAATACAGAAAGCAAAAGATATAACCTTACGCGCAATAAAACTTTTGAAGATGCATAGATTTGATAACAGCATGTTACAAAATTGGAATGGATCTTCAGAAAAAGATTATTTAGAAGGCTTTTATATTTTGCTAGGTGATATTAAGAACTTTACAAAATCTAGCAAAAAAATAAAAAGAAAAACGTATGATTACACCCCCGACCTCTGTGCTTTTTGTTGGCGCCTTGTAAATAAAGTAGAGTTTATTGGTGACTCTAAAAGAGAGTCAGAATCACAAAAAATAGAAGAAGGACGAGTGAGAGGGCATTACTACTCAAAACATTACTGCTTTGAACATCACCCTAAAAGAAAGAACTCAAAATATCATCATGCTAAATATTCCTTGCTTTCAGCCATCAAGAAGTTAGATTATAATTTTGGTAATTTCCTTCCAGTTCCGGGAGAAAACAATGCAATTACTCCATATTTATTTTATTCAGCGACAGCTAGGTTTGTAAAAAAAATGCACATAATTAATTCTAAGGAGAATGAACATGAAGTAAGTGATTGGAGAGAGCGTGCAAACCTTATAAAAGAAACAGCCAATAAATATTATCACAATGCATTTTTACAAATACAAAATGTCAATGTTAACGATTTCAAATCATGGAAAGATTGGTTTTATGCAGTTATTCAGTCTCTAGATTCCCCCATAAAAAGCGATTATCAAAAAGTCTCGTCAGAAGAAAAAGATGCATCTACTTGGGATAGCACTTTTACTGAATGGGAAAAAAAACAAAATGCTGATGCAGTTGCCAGTGACTCTATTGGCGAGGATGTGTTATTGAATATTTTGCACCGATTTGAATGTGTAAGTAAAATAAATAGTGTTCCTCAACCTAGAGGGCCACAAAAAGGTACCGTTAAAAAAAATGATGTTCTAAGAGAAACCTTGATGCAATTAGCTAATGAAAAAATTGAAAATGGAATGAAAATCAATGGTTCTCAAATAGCCAGAGACCTTGGTATTTCTAGACAACGTGTCAGCAAACTTTTAAAAGAAATGGGAGTCCGCTGATAATATTTAACCTCAATTATTCATCACTTCTCAAATTTTAAAGGTAACTCTGCGCCAACAAAGCATAACAAGTGACTTTCCCATAGTTCCAAAGCTCGCCGCTTTTCTGGCAGGTATTCGTAGCGGTCATAATGCCTGCTGGACACATCATTAAGGGCATGATTTTGAAGGCGATCTCGTAAATCTTTGGCTATACCAAGCTCCCCCATTAGCGTCTTGCAAGTACGGCGAAAATCGCGTGGGATGAAATGTGCAATCTCGGTGCGTTTGCGGTAACGATCAATAGCTTGGCTCAGTGAGGCCATCGGCATTGATTCGCTCGGTTTGGTGGCGTGGGCAAAGATAAAGGGGCTATTCGCTGTTGCTGCTTTCTGTTCTCTAAGCACCCGCAGGGCGCTCTCAGTGAGAGGGATAAGGTGAGGGCGGCCATTCTTGGAAAGATCGGCGGTAATCGTCAGGGTCTTGGCTTGCCAGTCGATACTCGCCCAGCGTGAGGCGGCCAGCTCATAGGGGCGTTGGCCGCCAGTGAAGAAACAGAGCCGGATTAGGCTTCGCAGAGTCAAGCCCAGGCTGGTGGGCTGCTCCATATCATCGAGCAACTGGCGAACCTCTACCCACGTCAGGAAGCGCTCCCCGACACGCTCAGCGGCCTTTTGCTTGGGGATGGCTGCCACCGGATTAAGCAGCAAACCGAATTTGGCATCGTCTATGAAATTGGCGGGGTCGTTGTCATGTTTGAGGCCGTAATTAAACGCTGCCATCAGGTAACTTCGGACGCGATTAGATTGGGTATCCGCACCACGGCGGATCATGTGCGCCAGAATTATTTTTATGTCGTGCGCGGTCACGTCCTTAGCTTTGGTAGTGGGTTTTATAACTGGATAGGTCTCTTTCTCCAAGGCCAGCAGCACTGCGGCGTGAGTGCGCCTGCCGTCCTTCTTCATCTGCTCAGTGTAGCTTTTGAATAGCTGTTCAATAGTGCCTTGCTGTTCATACTCCCGCCTCTCCTGTTCCCGCTCTCTGGACTGCCGCTCCAATTCATCTTTCGGATCTAGGTCGTTTCTTATCATCTGGCTCAGTTTATCGGCTTTTTCTCGGGCAGCAGCAAGCCCCAACATCGGAAAGCTGTCAATTTGGATAAATGCCCATTTCCCTCCTCGTTTATAACGAAAAACAAACATTTTGTTCCCACTGGGGAACACTTGAACGCCCAACCTTCCTGCTCCACGGGTTCGAGTGTCGTCAAACTTGTAATACGGGGTCTTTTTCGCTGCCAGAGCAGCAATCTCATTGTGAGTTAAGGGCATCGTTGATGGCTCTTGATAAGTGCACTTACAGGTGTTGTTAAGTGTACTTATGAGTGCACTTAAGATGAACCTATAAGGTATTTCATGTTACGCTATGAAGCAATCATGTTTATATGTACATGAATTTTAATGTTTTTTATGAAATGTCTGCGCGTTGTGCAATTCTATGAAAACGTGACAATTACGACTCATAATCGATTGGTCGTGGGTTCAAGTCCCCCAGGGGCCACCAAATTGAAAAAGGCCGCTCATGATGAGCGGCCTTTTTGCATCTGCGGATCGAGCAATGTCCCGTGATAAGCTCGAGGAGGCCATAGAAAAGACCCGCCATGGGCGGGTCTGGGCAGGGTCCGGATCAGGCGCCTCACTCAGAGACAAGGAGCCTAATGCTGAGCCTCAGATTTGCTCGTTGCTGCCGCTCTGGATGGATGAGCGACGCTCGGCGGGTAGCATCCGGGTAACCAGATTGCTGCGCTGACGCCAGGAGGTGAAGACGATGGCCAGCAGGTGCAGACCAATCAGCCCCTGCAGCGCCACCACGCACCACTCATGCCACTCGTCAGCCCCCAGTTCAAATCCCGCCTCGGTATTTTGAAACCAGCCGCTGCCTGCTGTCGCCAGCACGACCAGCCAGAGCGCCCACACAGCCAGCTTGCCGCTGCCGTGATGACCCGGTGCCGGAGGCTGCCGCTCACGCATCTCGCGCGCCTGCTGGCGAAAGTCCTCACCGCTAGGAATGAGGGCACCAAGGCGGGCGTAGCCACGGGCAAAAGTGAGCCCCCAGAGCAGACGCAAGGAGACCAGCCCAATGGCGCCGTAACCCAGCCACTCGTGCCACTCCTCCCCCGCTTCGTTAACCCAGAGGTTGCCGATGCAGACCGCCGCCAAGCCCCAGTGGGTCAGGCGAACCAGCGGATCCCAGCGAAAGGGCTCACCCTTTTTGCTTGGCATATTTGTGGTACTCCTTCTTCAGGTCGTTGACCTTGGCCAGATGTTCGCGCGCCTTGGCCTCATCACCCGCCTTGAGTGCGGCCAGGCTGGCGTCCAGCTCGGCCTGTACCTCGTTCATCCCTTCAAGGAATTTCTCTTTCTTGGCGGCCGGCATGTTCTTCTGCTTGGCCACATCAAGCTGGGCCTTCATCTCGTTGATGTGCTTCTCCATGGTGGCTGCATCATCAGCCTTGACGGCCTGCTTGTAGTTGAAGCCAATCTTCTTCATCGGCTGTTCCAGATCACCCGCCACGGCAGGCAGGGTCATCAGGCCAAACATCAGGGGCAGCAGCAGGGGGCGGACGGTTTTCAACATGGGATTTCCTTATATAACGACATGCTCGAATTGTTAGGGGTACTTATGAATCCAAACAAGAATTCATCACCAGCATGATGCCATGACTCATGGTGAAACGTTTGTGAAAAATGCTGTTTTTTGTGGCAAATAGTGACAGATATGCCGCGCTTGTTTGCGCTTGGTAACTGACTGAACGGCGGTGACGCGCAGCATGAGGATGGTTGAAAGCGGTAAACAGGGACAAAAAACCCCGCCGTAGCGGGGTCTGAATCAGCTGGCCAATGGCTTGCGTCAGTTACTCCTGTTCGCGAGCAATGGCGCGCCAGCCTATATCCTTGCGGTAGAAGACGCCATCCCACTTGATGCGGCCAGCGAGCTGATAGGCACGCTGCTGGGCTTCTGCCACAGTATGGCCGAGGGCGGTTGCGCACAACACGCGGCCGCCAGCGGTCAGGCTGGTATCGCCCTCCAGGCGGGTACCGGCATGGAACACCTTCTCACCCGCCACTTCATCCACCGGCAAGCCGCTGATGGGGTGGTTGGTGCTGTAATCGCCAGGATAGCCTCCCGCCGCCAACACCACGCCGATAGCGGCGCGGGGATCATAAATGGCCTCTTTCTGATCCAGCTTGCCTGCGCAAGCGGCCAGACAGAGCTCCACCAGATCGGATTGCATCCGCAGCATGATGGGCTGGGTCTCGGGATCACCAAAGCGGCAGTTGAACTCGATCACCTTGGGATTGCCTGCGCCGTCGATCATCAGACCGGCGTAGAGGAAACCGGTGTAGACGTTGCCTTCGGCCGCCATGCCGCGCACGGTCGGCATGATCACCTGCTCCATCACGCGTCGATGTACCTCGGCGGTCACCACAGGCGCCGGGGAGTATGCCCCCATGCCGCCGGTGTTGAGGCCGGTATCACCGTCGCCAACCCGCTTGTGATCCTGACTGGTGGCCATCGGCAGCACGTGCTCGCCATCGACCATGACGATGAAGCTCGCCTCTTCACCCTCCAGAAACTCCTCAATCACCACCCGGGAGCCCGCTTCGCCAAAGGCATTGCCGGAGAGCATGTCGCGCACCGCGTCTTCCGCTTCTTGCAAGGTCATGGCGACAATCACCCCCTTGCCTGCCGCCAGACCATCGGCCTTGATGACGATGGGGGCGCCCTTCTCACGCAAGTAGGCGAGTGCTGGCTCCACTTCGGTGAAGTTCTGGTACTCGGCGGTCGGAATGGCGTGACGGGCCAGGAAATCCTTGGTGAAAGCCTTGGAGCCTTCCAGCTGGGCAGCGGCAGCGGTCGGGCCAAAGATGGGCTGACCGGCAGCGCGGAAGGCATCCACCACCCCTTTCACCAGCGGCGCTTCCGGCCCGACGATGGTGAGGCCGACCTGCTTCTCTTTGGCAAAGGCCAGCAGCCCTTCGATATCGGTCGCCTCGATGGCGACGTTCTCGACACCCGGCTCAAGCTGGGTGCCCGCATTGCCCGGCGCCACAAAAACGTGACGTACCAGTGGGGAGTGTTTGGCCTTCCAGGCCAGAGCGTGTTCGCGGCCACCGTTGCCAATGATCAGTACTTTCATCGTATCGCTCGCTTCTATTTGTGGTCACTGGACGGCCACCCGGGCCGTCAGTCAGTGGAAATAGTCAGTTGAAAAGAGACAACAAAAGGGCCGCCATCGGCAGCCCCTGACCCATCAATGACGGAAATGGCGCATGTTGGTGAAGACCATACACATACCGTGTTCGTCGGCGGCATCGATCACCTCCTGATCGCGCATCGAGCCACCCGGCTGGATCACGCAGGAGATACCGGCCTGCGCGGCAGCATCGATACCGTCGCGGAACGGGAAGAAGGCATCGGAGGCCATCACGGAGCCCGCCACGGTCAGCCCTTCGTCCGCCGCCTTGATACCGGCGATTTTGGCCGAATAAACACGGCTCATCTGGCCGGCACCGACGCCGATGGTCTGGCCATCTTTGGCGTAGACGATGGCATTGGATTTGACGAACTTGGCCACTTTCCAGCAAAACAGCAGATCCTGCAGCTCGGCCTCGGTCGGCTGGCGCTTGCTGACCACGGTCAGGTCACCCAGCGTCACCATGCCGAGATCCCGCTCCTGTACCAGCAGGCCGCCGTTGACGCGCTTGAGGTCAAACCCTTGCGCCGGAGCCGTCCACTGACCGCATTCGAGCAGACGCACGTTCTGCTTGGCGGCGACCGCATCGCGGGCCTCCTGGCTGACGCTCGGGGCGATGATCACCTCAACAAACTGGCGGGCCACGATGGCTGCCGCAGTGGCGCCATCCAGCTCACGGTTGAAGGCGATGATGCCGCCGAAGGCAGAGGTGGGGTCGGTCTGGTAAGCGCGATCGTAGGCACTCAGCAGGTCGTTACCGATGGCCACGCCGCAGGGGTTGGCATGCTTGACGATGACGCAGGCCGGCTCGTCGAACTCCTTCACACACTCCAGCGCAGCATCGGTATCGGCGATGTTGTTGTAGGAGAGCGCCTTGCCCTGCAGCTGGATAGCGCTGGAGACGGAACCCGGCGCGGCATGCTCCTCGGCATAGAAAGCGGCAGCCTGATGGCTGTTCTCGCCGTAGCGCATGTCCTGCTTCTTGATGAACTGGCTATTGAAGGTGCGCGGGAAGCGGGACTCCTCGTCACCCTCCTTGTTGTCACCGTAGGAAGGAACCATGGTGCCGAAGTAGTTGGCGATCATGCCATCGTAGGCGGCGGTGTGCTCGAATGCCGCGATGGCCAGATCGAAACGGGTCGCCAGTTTCAGGCTGTTGCCGTTGGCATCCATTTCGCGAATAACCCGATCATAGTCGGCAGCTTTGACGACGATAGCGACATCTTTATGGTTTTTGGCGGCAGAACGCACCATGGTCGGGCCGCCGATGTCGATGTTCTCGACCGCATCCGCCAGGGTGCAGCCCGCTTTGGCCACGGTGGCAGCAAAGGGGTAGAGGTTGACGACAACCATGTCGATGGGGGAGATAGCGTGTTGGGCCATGATGGCGTCATCCTGATCCCGACGGCCGAGGATGCCACCATGAACCTTGGGATGCAGGGTCTTGACCCGGCCATCCATCATTTCAGGGAAACCCGTGTAGTCGGAGACCTCTGTCACCGGCAGACCCGCCTCGCCAAGCAGCTTGGCGGTACCGCCCGTGGAGAGCAGGGCAACACCACGCTCGTTGAGTGCCTTGGCAAATTCCAGAATGCCAGTTTTGTCAGACACACTCAGCAGTGCACGGCGAATGGGTCGAGCTTGTTCCATCACACTATCGTCCTCAACATAACGGGGACCGTTCCATGGGAGGCGAGGCTCAACACAGAGAGTCCCCAAATAAATGGAAGTGGGGGATTTCGCAAACCACTCTCGCCCCAACATCCGGCAAAAGCGTTTTAAGAAATGCCCGCTTGGTGCGGCGCTCTGTTATGGGCGCGTATTCTACACAAAAAATGTGACCTGTGGTGGATTTTTTGAAACAACAAAGCCTTATTTGGCGCGGCGTTAAACGTTTTCCACTTGATTTTCTCGAAACGTTTGCACTTTCAGTGTTTTATGGGAAAAAGGGTCGCCAGGAGATGTTTATCTGCCCCTTTTATGCCCTTGGCTGGCAATCCATGGGCAAAGGGGTGATAGTGGATTCCGGTTTTTGTGGCGGCATACATTCAAGGGGAGAAAAGAGCATGTATCGGATCGGTGAACTGGCCAAGGCGTGCGGGGTCAAGGCAGATACCCTGCGTTTTTACGAGAAGAACGGGCTTATCTCACCGGGGATCCGCAACGAATCCGGCTACCGCCTCTACAGTGAACAGGACAAGCGGCGGCTGGAGTTCATCATTCGCGCCAAGTCGGTGGGATTCTCGCTGGCCGATATCAGCGAGCTGCTCGACCTCGATACCAACAAGGCCAAAGTCACCTGTCAGGAGGTGAAAGCTATGGCCGACACCAAGCTGGCCCAGGTGGAGCAGAAGATCATCGAACTGACCCGCTTTCGCGACAACCTGCACGAGCTCTCCAATATCTGCTGCGGCGGGCCGCGCTCGGCGGAGCACTGCGCCATCCTCGAGACACTGGAATCTGGCGCCCCGGCCCATCACGAGCATCACAGCCACGACTAGCATGACCCGGTTCACGGCTGACATGGTACGCCTGACTGAGCGTGCCTAGCTCAGAGTGACTGACTCGGCGTGCCCGACGCATTGCTCCGGCGGCGATTTGGTGACAAAATCGCCGCGTTTTTAACCGGTGCCAGTGCATCCGGTTGCCGGGCGCTCATCTGAACAGGCGCCCGCAGCGAAAACCGCCATCCAGACACAAGCATCAACACACCAAGAGAAAAGAAGAGGAGCCATCATGGCCAAGATCCGGATCGACCAACCCGCCCTCCCCCGTGAGGAAAATGCGCAAGGGGGCAGCTATGCCCATCAGCGCGGCGAGATAAAGGATAACCATCTGCATGCCCTGCTCTCCGATCCCCTGTTTCGCAGCCGGGTCGAGCGCAACAAGAAGGGCAAGGGGAGTTACCAGCGCAAGGCCAAATTCGGCAAGCGGTGGGAGCCCGGCCAACAGCAGATGATCCGCGTCTGCTGCTGAGCGGGTTTCTACCGACCATAAACAATCAGGGCGCCATTGGCGCCCTGATTGTTTTGACAGAAGAAGCGATTTGGCAACGCCAACTCACTGCCTCAACAGCGCGTCTCAACAGGCCACTCACTCATCCATAAACAGTTCGAGCAACACGTTGAGATAGCGATGGCCGAGAGAAGTGAGCTGCCAGCTATCCCCCAGATCCTCGATAAGCTCCTTGCTCCGGGCGATGGCGAGCACCGTCTCGACCCGCTCCAGCGGCAAGCCGGTATAGGCCTCGAACTCCGCCTTGGGGGCAGGTTCAAACAGGCGGAAGCGGTTCATAAAGTATTCGAGCGGCAGATCGTCTGCCGTCACCTGCCACTGCTCGTCCAGATAGGGACGGCTCTTGTCCAGATACCCTTTTGGATGCTTCACCTTGGCGGTGCGCAGGATCTGCTGATCCGCGAGATCGGTCACCTTGCCGTGAGCACCACAGCCGATCCCCAGATAGTCACCAAAGCGCCAGTAGTTGAGGTTGTGATGGCACTGGTAGCCCTCTTTGGCATAAGCCGAGATCTCGTACTGGCGATAACCGCTGGCGGTGAGCATGCCGTGACCCTGCTCGTAGATGTCCCACAGAGTGTCATCTTCCGGCAGTTTGGGCGGTTTGGAGGCAAAGGCAGTGTTCGGTTCTATGGTGAGCTGATACCAGGAGAGGTGCGGTGGGGCGCAGTCGATCGCCTGCTGCAGGTCATAAAGGGCATCATCCAGACTCTGATCCGGCAGACCGTGCATCAGATCCAGATTGAAGGTGGGCAACTTGATGGCGTGGGCCAGTGCGGCGGCCTTGCGCGCCTCTTCCGGGCCATGAATGCGCCCAAGCCGGGTCAGCTTCTCCTGCTGGAAGCTCTGCACCCCGATGGAGATACGGTTGATGCCGGCGCGCTGGAAACCGGCGAACTTGTCCGCCTCCACCGTGCCCGGGTTGGCCTCCATGGTGATCTCGCAATCTGCGGTGAGCACAATGCGGGCCCGTACCCCGTCCAGCAAGGCTTGCATCGCCTCCACCGTCAACAGGCTGGGGGTGCCGCCGCCGATAAAGATCGAGGAGAGCGGCCGCCCTTGTGCCCACTTCAGATCCTGATCCAGATCCTCCAGCAGGGCAGCGACATATTCTAGATGAGGCAATTCCCCCTTCTGGGCATGGGAGTTGAAGTCACAGTAAGGGCACTTCTGGACGCACCAGGGCACATGAATATAGAGAGAGAGCGGCGGCAGTTGCAGCATGGGGCTTCCAATAAAACGGGGGCTCAAGGCCCCCATTGTAGATGACTATGTGTAATTGACCGTGTGTAACCGACAAGGTGGCGAAGTGACTCAGTGCGCCGCAGCCAGCGCCGCTTTGAGCTTTGCCAGCGCCTGACCGCGATGGCTCAGCTGGTTCTTCAGCTCGGCGGGCATCTGGGCGGCGGTGCAGTCGTGATCCGGCACGAAGAATACTGGATCATAGCCAAAGCCATGTTGACCGCGCGGCTCGTCGATGATCATCCCTTCCCAGCTCGCCTGACAGATGATGGGAGTGGGATCGTCAGCGTGGCGCATATAGACCAGCACACACCAGAAGCGGGCACTCTTCAGGTACTCGGGGGCACCTTGCAGCTCGCCGAGCAGCTTCTCGATGTTGGCCTTGTCACCAGCCCCCACACCGGCAAAACGGGCGGAGTAGACGCCGGGGCGCCCTTGCAGCAGATCGACTTCCAGTCCGGAGTCATCGGCCACGGCGGGCAGACCAGTAATGCGGGCGGCGTGGCGGGCCTTGATGATGGCATTCTCGACGAAGGTGGTGCCGGTCTCATCGGCATCGGAGACCGCAAACTCGCTCTGTGGGATCACCTGGATCTTCATATCGGCCAGCATGGCGGCCAATTCCTTCACCTTTTTCTGGTTACCTGTTGCCAGGACAAGCTTGTTCATCGAGCACCTCCGCAAAAATAATCTGCGCATTCTATGCGGCGCAAGCGTTTAGTAAAAGCGTCAATTACACCCGCTGTGATGGGGTTACGGGGGATTTGCCGCCATCGAATAACCAGCTTTTTAATACATGTTTCCATAATGGAATAACCAAAGTGATTAAATACCATTTCTATTCATTACTGTGAGTCAGTAGACTCGCGCCCCAATTCATTAACCTGGCTGACTAAAGAGGTGACAGATGCCATTGATACTTTTACTCGTACTACTGGTGCTGTTCAGTCCGCTGGCTATCGACATCTACCTGCCCGCCATTCCGCAGATGGCCGAGCAGCTGGGCGCCGAAGTGACACTGATGCAGGGCACCATCACCTGGTTCCTGTTCAGCATGGGGCTGGGGCAACTGCTTGTTGGCCCGCTGGCCGATCGCTACGGTCGCAAGCCCATCGCGCTGGGCGGCGTGCTGCTCTATGGCCTGAGCGCGCTGGGGGCCGGCTTTGCCGCCAGCCTCGGCGAATTGATGCTGGCGCGAGTGCTGCAGGGCTTTGGCGCCTGCGCCACTTCGGTTGCCGCCTTCTCGGTGGTACGTGACAGCTACGGCCCGAAAAAGAGCGGCCAGATGATCTCCTATCTCAATGGCGCCATCTGTTTTATTCCTGCGCTGGCCCCCCTGCTCGGTGGCTGGCTCACCGCCAAGGCGGGCTGGTCTGCCAACTTCTGGTTTATGGCCGGTTATGCGCTCATCGTCGGCAGCTGGCTGATGTGGCGGATGCCGGAGACCCGCCCGGAGGAGACCCGCAGTGAAGGGGCCCTCATCAGCTGGTCTCGCTACAGCCCGGTGCTGCGCTCCCCCAGCTTCCTGTTCAACGCGTCCCTGTGCATGCTGGCGATGGCGGTGATCCTCGCTTATGTCACCGCCGCACCGGTGCAGCTGATGGTGAAACTGGGGCTGGACATGAGCGGCTTTAGCTACTGGTTTACCGCCAACGCCGCGCTCAACATTCTGGCCTGCTTTATGGCGCCGCGCTTTATCGCCAAGGTGGGGCCAAGACGTACCCTGCGCATCGGCCTGCTGGTGTTGATGCTCTCGGCCATCACCCTGACTTTGGCCATGCATATCGAGCACCCGCTGGCGATGATGGGGCCGGTGTTCCTCTCCAGCATCGGCTTTGCCATGATTCTGGGCTCGGCTGCCGGGATGGCGCTGGCACCGTTCGGCCACTGCGCCGGTACCGCCGCCGCTCTGCTCGGCCTGTTCCAGATGAGCGGATCCGGCGCCCTCGTTGGCTTGACTGGTGCCCTGATGCACGACCCGCTCAGCCAGCTGGCGCTGCATATGTGGCTGCTGCTGCCGCCTCTGGTGATGCTGATGACCCGACGCGGTCGCCGCTTGTGTTTGCAATAAATCCTGTGCTCTGATGGGCACACTCAGGGGGCCATCGGCCCCCTTCTCGTTTGTATCGCCTTTACAACGAATGGCCATCCGGCAGAGAGCCTGCGATGGCAACCCCACTCACTCGATGTCAGCGGAGAACTCCCGATGAGCCACACTCTCAACGCAGCCCTGGTGGGCTATGGCTTTGCAGGCAAGACCTTCCACGCCCCCTTCCTCTCCACCACGCCGGGCTTGTCCCTGAGTTGGGTGGTAAGCCGCGATGCCGCCAAGGTGCAGGCCGATCTGCCCGGCTGCCGAGTCGGTTCACTGGAGGAGGTGCTAAGCGATGAGACCGTCGATCTGGTGGTGATCGCCACCCCCAACGACACCCACGCCCCCCTCGCCCGCCAGGCGCTGCTGGCAGGCAAACATGTGGTGATCGACAAGCCCTTTGCACTGGATCTGGCAGAAGCGAAAGCACTGGTCGAACTGGCCGAAAAGCAGCAGCGACTGCTCAGCATCTTCCACAACCGCCGTTGGGACGGGGATTTCCTTACCGTGCGCCGTTTGATTGCCGAGGGGACGCTGGGACAGCTCGCCCAGTTCGAATCCCACTTCGATCGCTATCGCCCCGAGGTTCGCCAGCGCTGGCGCGAAGCGGGTGGCCCGGGTTCCGGCCTCTGGTTCGATCTCGGCCCTCACGTGCTGGATCAAGCATTGCAGCTGTTCGGCCAACCGGACTGGTTGCAGGCCGATCTGGCCGAGCAGCGCCCCGGCGCACTAGCGGACGACTACTTCCATGTGGTGCTGGGTTACGGTGCCCTGCGGGTTATTCTGCATGGCAGCTGTCTGGTCTCGGCCACCATGCCGCGTTTCATCGTCCACGGCAACCAGGGTTCGTTCGTGAAATGCGGTATGGATGTACAGGAAGACCAGCTCAAGCTGGGCAAGCGGCCACCGGCGGCGGATTGGGGCATTGATAGTGAACCCGGTCAGCTCAGCCGCATTGTCGATGGTCAGTTGCAGCAGCAGAGCGTGGTGGGTGAGGCCGGGGATTATGGCGCCTACTATCGCGGTGTCTGCGCCGCCATCAAGGGCGAGGGAAGCAACCCGGTGCCAGCAAGTGAAGCGCTGGCGGTGATGGCGCTGCTGGATCTGGCCCGTCAGAGCCACCTTGAGGGAAAACGGCTGCCCTGTCAGAAGCTGTCTGACTAAGGTGCGGGTCATCGGCCACGCTTGACCAACCTTGACCTTGTTAAACCGCCATGAGATGACAGCAAAGCGGTGTTTTATTGCGCAATCAGCACCATTTAACGGCATCTTGTATTGATATCAGTCGTTGCAGTGGAGCTTTTTATCCACGGCACGAAAAAATGTCATTGTGATATCCGTTTTCATCGGTAACTAATGGGGCTATATTGCGCCCGCCTGCTGCCTCCCGGCTTCTTGTTTCAATACCGGGCAACGGTGGGCGCTGTGATGGTTGCACAGACCATCTCTCCATCTTTTTTTGAGGGAATGCACATGAACAAAGTACTGGTAGCCGGTATCCTGGGTCTGATGTTGACTGCTTGCGGTCAGAAAGAAGAAAAAGCTGCCGCTCCTGCTGCTGCTCCGGCCGCCGAAGTTGCTGCCACTGTAGAAAAAGCCGCTAGCGAAGCCACCTCTACCGTAGAGAAGGCCACCTCCGAAGCGACTGCAACCGTAGAAAAAGCTGCTACCGAAGCCGCTACCAAGGTTGAAGCTGCAGTGAGCGATGCCAAGGCCAACTAAGCCTGCACCTCATTCGAAGACGGGTCCGAAGGCAACTTCGGGCCCGTTTTTTTATCTGCCGTTCAGGGGGCCGGATTAATCAGCGAGGTGAGGATGTGATCCTCCCAGCGGCCATTGATCATCAGATACGCCCGCGCGAATCCCTCCCGCTCGAAGCCGAGCCGCTCCAGCAAGGCGCCGCTGCGCTGATTGGCAGGCATATAGCAAGCCATGATGCGATGCAGATCGTGCTCCCGAAACAGGTAGTCGATGGCGGCTGACAGCACCTCTCCCATCACCCCCTGTCCCTGATGCTGCTGGTCGATGGCATAGCCCAGATGACACGCCTTGAAGACCCCCATCAGGATATTGCTGAAGTTGCAGGTGGCGATCACCCGCTCGCCAGCCGGATCGAGGGCAACCAGATTGACGCCGGTGCCGTTGAAGAACTGGCTGTAGCTGTCCTGCAGCCGGGCATGCCAGTACGAGAGGGTGTAAAACTGCTCGTCCCGAAGCGGCTCCCAGGGGGCGAGATGGGCGCGGTTGCGCCGGTAGAAGTCGAGCATCATGGGGGCCCGATCCGGCGACAGTATGGTCAGGTGGATGCGGGCCGTCTTGATATGTGGCAGCGCCATCAGGACTCCCTCTGTCTTAGCCACTCGTCACGCAGCAGGCTGTAGTGGGCGTGATCCACAATCCGGTTGCCCAGCCGCTCTGCGCGCCGGGTCACCCCCTCAAGCTGCATCCCGAGCCGTTCACAAACAGCCCTGCTGGGCTCGTTATCGGTGGCGGCGCTGATCTCCACCTTCTCCATCCCCATCTCCTCGAAGGCGTGGTGGATCAGGGCCTGACAGGCCCGGGTGATGATGCCGTTACCCTGCCAGCGCTCCGCCAGCCAGTAACCAATGACCACCTTGCCAAGGTCGTGATCGATGCTGTTGTAACCGATAACCCCCACCACCTCCCCCTGATACTCGATGGCGGTGGTGAGCCCCTCACCCCGGGCGAACTTCTCGATGGCACTGCGAATGAAGAGGGCGCTGTCGACGGGGCGCTGGATCAGTGGCGGCCAGGGTAGCCACTGGGAGAGGTACTCCCGGTTGTCATTGCAGAGGGCAAACAGTTCGCTCGCCATATCGGGCTGCAAGAAGAGCAGCGCAAGCTCGTCGTCCAACTGCCATGAAAACATGGGATTCTCCTTTCAAATCAGTGATCAAATAGCGAACCAGCCACCCAATGTAGCCAATCGCCACTGGCCGCGCCAGCCACTTTTACGGCCCTCCTCCGGCAGGCTTCGCAGAGGGTGACTGCGCACGTACTCTCCTCCCTCAAAAGAGGAGGGTGGGTGTCTGAAACCGGATAATGCTCTCCACATGGCGCCGACGAATGCCCACAAACGGCACTTTGGCAGATCCTGCTACCCCTTTGTGCTGCGCTGTCACTTTTGACAGGGGGCACTTTCCCTCACCGGCACTAGCTTCAAAACGCCCGACCTTCGGTCGGTTTATCAACCTCATCGATTTAAGGAAAGAAGAGATGAATAAAATTTATCTGGCCGTTGCGCTGGCCTGCTGGGGAAGTGCCGCACTGGCGGCGCAAGAGGTAGAGATCAACGTAACGGCAAACGGCATCCGGGCCATGACGGCCTCAGTGCCGCGAGTGGTACCTTGCAGCTGGAAGATGGCGAGTTTCGTCAGGTGCGGGTGGTCAAGCTGCCCAACGGCCAGCAGCGGATCCGCTACGAGCAGGTCTGGAACGGCATCCCGGTAATGGGTCAGGTGGTGGTGGCTGACAAGAGCCTGAACGGCCAGCTGCAGCAGGCCAGTGGACGCATGCTGCGCCAGATCGATCAGGATGTGGCAAGCCCGGCCGCCACCCTCTCGCCACAGGATGCCGCCAGCAAGGCCAAGGCGGGCAGCAAGGGGAGCAACGAGCAGGTCAAACTCTACGTGATGCAGGATGAGAACGGGCTGGCCCGGCTGGTTTATCAGGTCTCCTTCATCGCCGAAGGTGACAAACCGAGCCGCCCCTTCGTCATTCTTGATGCCCAGAGCGGTGAGGAGCTCAAACGCTGGGAGGGGATCAACCACAAGGATGCCACTGGCCCGGGGGGCAACATCAAGACCGGCAAATACGTCTACGGCACCGACTTTGGTCCGCTCATCGTCGATGACAACTGCCGGATGACCAGCCCCAACGTCGATACCATCAACCTCAACCACGCCACCTCAGGCGGTGCCATCCACCAGTTCACCTGCCCGGAGAACCGGGTCAAGGAGATCAACGGCGCCTACTCGCCCCTCAACGACGCCCACTACTTCGGCAACGTGGTGTTCGACATGTACCGCAACTGGTACAACACAGCGCCCCTCACCTTCAAACTGAAGATGCGGGTTCACTACAGCAAGAATTACGAAAATGCCTTCTGGGATGGCAGCCAGATGACCTTCGGTGACGGCGCCACCACCTTCCACCCGCTGGTAAGCCTCGATGTGGCGGCCCACGAGGTGAGCCACGGCTTTACCGAACAGAACTCCGGGCTGGTCTATTCAGGACAATCCGGCGGTATCAACGAGGCCTTCTCCGATATGGCGGGTGAAGCGGCCGAGTTCTACATGAAGGGGAGCAACGACTGGCTGGTTGGCGCCCAGATCTTCAAGGGCAACGGCTCCCTGCGTTACTTCGAGGATCCGACCCGGGATGGCAGATCCATCGGCCATGCCGCGGATTATCAGGAGGGGATGGATGTACACCACAGCTCCGGGGTCTATAACCGCGCCTTCTACCTGCTCGCCACCAGCAGCGGCTGGAACACCCGCAAGGCATTTGAAGTGTTCTTGCTGGCCAACCGCCTCTACTGGGGCGCCAACACCAACTACCAGCAAGGGGCCTGCGGCGTCAGCCGGGCGACCGCCGATCTGGGTTACAGTCAGGCGGATGTGGCACGGGCCTTCCAGACCGTCGGGGTTGATGCCAGCTGCGGCACCACGCCGCCACCGAGCGACAACGTACTGCAAAACGGCGTGCCGGTGAGCAACCTAGCCGCCAGCAAGGGTGGCAAGCTCAACTACACCCTGAACGTACCGGCGGGCACCAGGTCGCTGCAGATCAGCAGCAGCGGCGGCACCGGAGATGCCGACCTCTACGTCCGCTTTGGCAGCGCCCCCACCAGCAGCAGTTACGACTGCCGTCCCTACAAGGGGGGCAATAACGAAAGCTGCTCGTTCACCAATCCCAAGGCGGGCACCTGGCATGTGCAGCTGTCAGGGTTTTCCGCGTTCAGTGGTGTGACCCTCAAGGCCAGCTACTGATCCACCCGATGCGGGCCTTGTCCCGCATCGCTCTACTCATTGCGCCACCGTTTCGCCAGCGTGCGGGCGGTGGCCAACACGGTTTCCCGGGCCGGGTTGGGCCGCTTGCCACCGCGCCACGCCATCATCACATCCCAATGCTCCTGCGGCAGGTTGCGCACATCGAGCCTGACCAGCCGCCCCACCTCCAGATCCCGCTTGATGGCCAGCTCCGGCATCAGGGTGATAAACCCGTGTTCCAGCGCCAGATCCCGCGCCGCACTGGCGGGCTGCACCGCATGCAGGGGGCTGGCCGCCCGTCGCAGCCGCCGTAACTGCTGGATAAAAACGTCACACCCCGGCCCCCATACCTGAGGCGCCAGCCGCTGGTCGGCAATATCCTCCAGGGTGAGGCCGTGACAACCGGCCAGCGGATGCAGTGGCGAGGCGATAGCGATAATGGGGGAGCAGCAGAGCAGCTCCATCTGCAGGCCCGCAACCGGCGGACGCTTGAGTACAAAGCCGATATCGGCCTCCCCAGTCAGCAGCGACTGCATGATCTCGCCGGAGTGATCCGTGGTGCAGCGGATCTCGAACGGCTCGTCCACCAGCTCCATCAATAACGAGCCAAACACCACCGAAGTGAGGGATGGCAGGCTGGAGAGACGGATACAAGGCAGCGCAGGCGCCCCCTGCAGTGCCAGCCGCCCTTCGCTCAGGATCGCCAGCGCCGAGCGGGCCGATGGCAGAAACTCCTCGCAGGCACGGGTCGGCGTTACGCCACGCCGATGGCGCTGAAACAGCGGCGCGCCGAGGCTCTCCTCCAGCTGGGCAATCCGCTGGCTCACCAGTGGTTGTGACCAGCCACGAATGGCCGCCGCCTGACTGAAGCTGCCCAGCTCGGCCACATCCAGCAGCAGCTGCAGATCGTCCAGATCCATAGACATAAATAATCCTGATATGAAATATAGGTAGTTGTCGTCTACCACTATATCTAAACCCTCTCCAGAATGAAGGTATCTGTGAATGAGAGGGCGTTATGGTCGATAGGGCGAGGTTTTGGGGACGCTGGTTTCTGGCGCTGGATACCACACTGGTGATCCTGGGTTTCTTTGTGGTGATGCCGATGATCAGCCTGCGCTTCGTCGATCAACTCGGCTGGGCCGCCGGTCTGGTGGGGCTGGCCCTCGGCCTGCGCCAGCTGGCCCAGCAGGGGCTGGGGATCTTCGGCGGCTCCCTCGCTGACCGCTTTGGCGCCCGCCCGCTCATCGTCACCGGCATGCTGTTGCGCGCCGTCGGCTTTGCCACCCTGGCCTGGGCCGACAGCGGCGCCATGCTGATTTTCTCCTGCTTCCTCTCCGGACTGGGCGGTTGCCTGTTCGACCCGCCACGGGCCGCACTGGTGATCAAATTTACCCGTCCCCATGAGCGGGGCCGCTTTATCTCCCTGCTGATGATGCTGGAGAGCGCGGGAGCCGTCACCGGTGCGCTGCTCGGCAGCTGGCTGCTGCGTTTTGACTTCACCTACGTCTGCCTGCTGGGCGCCGGACTCTTCACCCTGGCGGCCCTGTGCAACTGGACCCTGCTGCCCGCCTACCGCCTCTCGGTCAAACCGACTCCGATGCGGGAAGGGTTGGGGCAGGTGCTGGCGGATCGCGCCTTCTGCCGACTGGTGCTGATCTTAAGCGGCTACTACATGCTGTGGGTACAGGTGATGCTGATTTTCCCCATTCTGGTCAAGCAGCTCTCCGGCACCACCACGGCGGTGGGCTGGATGTACAGCCTGGAAACGGCGCTGTCACTGGCGCTGCTCTACCCTATCGCCCGTTTCAGCGAACGGCGCTATCGGCTGGAGAGCCGACTGATGGCAGGTATCCTGCTGATGACGGTGGGGATAGGGCTGGTCGCCTTCGTCAGCACCCTCTCCGGCATCTTCGTGCTGCTGGCCTGCTTCTATCTGGGGATCATCATCTGCGAACCGGCCCGGGAGACCCTGATGACCCGGCTGGCCAACCCCACAGCCCGCGGCAGCTACATGGGCTTCAGCCGCCTCGGACTGGCGCTGGGGGGCATGACAGGCTATGTGGGCGGCGGCTCCCTCTATGACTTCTCGCTGCAACAGGGACAACCGGCCCTCCCCTGGCTGGTGCTGGGCACCATAGGCGTTGCCACCATGTTGCTGCTCGCCCGCTGCTTCTCCCGCCGCCCGGAGCTGGCTATCAGAGCCGCCGCCTGACGCTCCCCCTGCCTACGGCAGCCCCGCCAACGGTGCTGCCGCTCACCCCATATTCTGCAAACCATCACAGCAAAAGGTTGCGAATTACAACTTTTACGCTATTTTAGTTGTCATGCACAACTAAACAGGAAACCACGACATGGATCCCCGTCCCCTGCGCGCCCTGTCGCGCGATCTGGTTCGCGAACTCGGCATGCTTTCCCAGCAGTGCGGCAATCTGGCCCTCACCCCCATCGAGGCTCACCTGCTGATCGAGCTGGAAAACGCCCCGGCCACCAACCAGCAGCTGGCAGAAAAGCTGCACATCGACAAATCCAACGCCAGCCGTCCGCTGGCGCGCCTGGCCGAGCGGGAGCTTATCAGCTGGCACCCGCACCCCTCCGATGGGCGCAGCAAGGAGGCCCGCCTCACCGTCAACGGTCAGGGGATGCTGCTGGAGTTGCACCGGGAGATGGACGGGGCGATGGAAGAGATGCTGGCGCAGTTGAGCCTGCCCGAGCGGGAGCAGCTGTGGCAAGGGCTGCGGCTCTATCGCAGCGCCCTCTCCCGCGCCCGTCGCCAGCGGGGTTACCAGATCCGCCCCATCACGGCGGCGGACAATGCCCAGATCGCCTTGGTGATCCGAGCCGTCTCGGCCGAATATGGCCTCACCGCAGACAAGGGCTATGGGGTATCCGATCCCAATCTCGACACCCTCTCCCAGAGCTATCAGGGGGAGAAGAGTCGCTACTGGGTCATCGAAGGGCCGGACGGTTCCATCCTCGGCGGTGGTGGTATCGCGCCATTGGCGGGAGAAGAGGGAGTCTGCGAGCTGCAGAAGATGTACTTTATGCCCGCCCTGCGCGGACTGGGCCTTGGCAAGCGGCTGGTGTTGCAGGCACTGGACGAGGCGCGCGCGCTTGGTTATCAGCGCTGCTATCTGGAAACGACCGAGGTCTTGCGCGAAGCCACCAGCCTCTATGAATCACTGGGCTTTGAACACCTGCCCAGCCCCCTTGGCTGCACCGGCCACGGGGATTGCGAAATCTGCATGGTGCTGACACTGGGGTAGCCCCCCTCATCCCCAACCCTTCTCCCGCAAGAGGAGAAGGGGGCAAAAACACTTCCGCGATCTTTCAGGCAGACCTCTGATGGTTCCCTCTCCCTCTGGGAGAGGGCTAGGGTGAGGGCTGCTTGCGACTGGTATATGCTGAACAATTCCCCCCTGCATCCCTCCTTAAACAGGCAAAACGGCACAAAACAAGAGACCCCGCCGAAGCGGGGTCTCTTTGATTATCTGCCAACAGGCAAACAAACCATTATCAGTGCTCGCGAGTCTGGCGGAACTCCACGTCGGGGTGGCGCTCCTGAGCCAGGCGCAGGTTGACCATGGTCGGTGCGATATAGGTGAGGTTGTCACCGCCATCGAGGGCCAGGTTGACCTCGTTCTTGCGCTTGAACTCTTCGAACTTCTTGACGTCGGTCCCTTCCACCCAGCGGGCGGTGGAGACGTTGACCGCCTCGTAGATGGCCTCGACGTTGTACTCGCTCTTCAGACGAGAAACCACCACGTCAAACTGCAGCACACCGACCGCACCAACGATGAGATCGTTGCTGATCAGCGGACGGAACACCTGTACCGCGCCCTCTTCGGAGAGCTGGACCAGCCCCTTGAGCAGCTGCTTCTGCTTGAGCGGATCGCGCAGACGGATGCGGCGGAACAGTTCCGGTGCAAAGTTCGGGATACCGGTGAACTTGAGATCTTCACCCTGGGTGAAAGTGTCGCCGATCTGGATGGTGCCGTGGTTGTGCAGACCGATGATGTCGCCAGCGAAGGCGTCTTCCGCCTGCTCCCGGTCACCGGCCATAAAGGTCACGGCGTCGGAGATGTTCACATCCTTGCCGATACGCACGTGGCGCATCTTCATGCCCTTGCTGTAAGTGCCTGATACGATACGCATAAAGGCGATACGGTCGCGGTGTTTCGGATCCATGTTTGCCTGGATCTTGAACACGAAGCCGGAGAACTTCTCCTCGGTCGCCACCACTTCGCGGCTCTCGGCCTTGCGTGGCATGGGAGACGGCGCCCAGTCAGTCAGGCCATCCAGCATGTGGTCAACACCAAAGTTGCCAAGCGCGGTACCGAAGAAGACCGGGGTCATCTCGCCAGCGATAAAGGCATCGTGATCGAACTCGGGAGAGGCGCCCTGCACCAGCTCCAGCTCGTCACGCAGCTGCCGGGCCAGATCTTCGCCGACGGCGGCATCCAGATCCGGGTTGTTCAGCCCCTTGACCACCCGCTTCTCCTGGATGGTGTGGCCCTGACCGCTCTGATAGAGATAGGTCTCATCCTTGTAGAGGTGATAGACACCCTTGAAGGATTTGCCACAGCCGATAGGCCAGGTGATGGGGGCACACATGATCTTCAGCTCGCGCTCCACCTCGTCCATCACTTCCATCGGATCGCGCACTTCGCGGTCCAGCTTGTTCATGAAGGTGAGGATGGGGGTATCACGCAGACGGGTGACTTCCATCAGCTTGCGGGTCCGGTCTTCAACACCCTTGGCGGCATCGATGACCATCAGGCAGCAGTCGACCGCCGTCAGGGTACGGTAGGTATCTTCAGAGAAGTCCTCGTGACCCGGGGTATCGAGCAGGTTGACCAGACAATCGGCATAGGGGAACTGCATCACCGAGGTGGTGATGGAGATACCACGCTGCTTCTCCATCTCCATCCAGTCGGATTTGGCGTGCTGGCCCGAGCCACGGCCCTTGACGGTACCGGCGCGCTGAATGGCCTGTCCGAACAGCAGGACTTTCTCGGTGATGGTGGTTTTACCCGCATCCGGGTGCGAAATGATCGCAAAAGTGCGTCTCTTGGAGACTTCACTCAGAAATTCAGCTGACATAATTCAACGTTCTTCTATTGAGCGGTGGCATCAGCCACCGTGGGAATAAATCCGGAATGCCGCTCACGGCACATGTATACGCAACGAAAGCCACGCCAGCTGGCGTGTTGCCAACCTGGTGGAGAGAGGGAGGAGGGTTGCGTTACATGGGTCTTCTCGCCTGAGTCAAAGCAAAATTGCGCGACATTATACCCGCGCGAGTGAAAAATACCCAGCCTGACAAGAGATGATAATTTGGCCGCCCAGCCGTTACACTGGTTCCAACTGAACAGAAAATCAAACACTCCGAATCGGATGGCAGCATCCGGACCACGTGGATTTGGCCCCCTCCCCATGCCAGCAACAACCACTCTTGATAAATTTTCATACTTGGACTTTCCCTATCCAGCTACAAATATGTAAATCGTATCTACATAATGGAGAGGTCATTACATGAAACATTCCACCCTGCACAATCAACAGATCGTCATTATCGGTGGTACCTCGGGTCTTGGCCTGGCCACCGCCCAGCAAGCGATCGAGCAAGGCGCCAAGGTCATTATCGGCGGTTCCAGCCGTGAGCAGCTTGTCACTGCACTGGCTGAATTGGGCCCAAGTGCCAGTGGCCATCAACTGGATATTCTCGACGTCGACTCCGTCAATCACTTTTTCAACCAGCTGGATTCGCTGGATCATCTCGTCATCACCGCCGCCGTCATGCGACCAGGCAGCTTTCTCACCGCTGCCATCGAGGATTTGAAAATCAACATGGACAGCCGATTCTGGGGAAGTGTTCATGCGATCCGCGCCGCAGCACCCAAACTGTCCGAACGCGGCTCCATCGTGCTCACGTCCGGACTGGTGACGCGCCGCCCACAACTGGGTAAGGCACTCCCTGCCGTTGCAGCTGGCGCGGTTGAAACGCTGGCTCACAGTCTGGTTACCGAGCTGACCCCCCGTCGGATCAACGTCATCAACCCGGGCCCCATGCGCACTCCCATGCTGCTTAAAGCACTGGGCAATGACCCACAAAAAGTGGCTGCCGTGGCGCAAAGTCTGCCGTTGAAACGCTTGGGAGAGGGAGAGGATTATGCGCAGGCCGCACTGTTCCTGATGAGCAACAACAACATGAATGGTGAAGTGCTTCACCTTAATGGTGGCAGCGCCTGGGCATAACGCCCTTCTGACGGTCTTCTGCGCTCGCGCTTGCCAATCTGTCATCGCAGGCAAGAACGAGCGCAGGGGACGAGCATCATCGCCGTATCAGTGTGCTCCCCAATGGCGATGACATCCTGCTGAGTGACAATACCCAGCCCGTCACTCGTCTGTTTCCACCCGGTTGCGCCCCGCCTCTTTCGCACGATACAGCGCATTGTCGGCACGCTGGATCAAGGCCGCCAGATCCTGATCATCGTCTCGCAGAGAGGCACACCCGATACTGATAGTTACCGGGTACGACATGCCGGGCAGCGCCCGGTTGGCGACCGAGTTACGGATCCGCTCAGCCACCCGGCACGCTTCTTCAAGGCTGGTATCCGGCAGCAGGATCAAGAACTCCTCTCCGCCGGTACGCCCCAACTGATCCTGGTGCCGCAGCTGACGATCTGCCGCTCGAGAGACCCATTGCAGCACCCTGTCTCCTTGATGATGGCCCAGGGTATCGTTGATCCGCTTGAAGTGATCGATATCGAACACCAGCAAGCAAAATGGCGTGCCCTGCCTGCGAGCCTGCGCCAGCATATCGCTGCCCTGCCGTAGCACCCGACGGCGGTTGTTGATGCCGGTCAGCTCATCGGTAAAGGCCAGACGACGCATCCGACGGTTGCGATCAAGCAGCCACCCCATCGTCAGCAGCGCCAGTACCCCGCAAAGCACCATCACCACCAGCAGCCAGAACCGACGCTCCTTGACCTGCTCCAGCTCCTGCTGCTGCAGTCGCTGCTCGACTCGCAGTCGCTCGTTCTCCCCCTCCTGACGGGCCAGCTCAAACTCGCCGCGAACCCAGGCCGTGCTCTGTTCCCGTAACAGCTGATCGAGCCGCTGCTCCTGCACCAGATGCTCCCGCAATGCAGCCAGCGCCGCCGGATAGTCGCCTTGCAACTCAAGCGCCCGACTGCGTACCCAGTAGAGCTCGAGCAAAAAGCGTACGTGCCCTTCCACCTTCAAAATCGGCTCAATCTTCTCAAGCGCACGCAAGGCTGGCGCCGGTTCCTGCTGTTCGACTCTCAACCTCGCCCGCACCAGCTCGAGATGCGCATGGAGGATGGGGTCAACATCGGGAGAGAGCACCTTCGCCGCTTGTGCCAGCAAGCGTCCGGCATCAGCGGGGCGATCCAGCCCGAGCAGAGCCTCGGCCTGCATCACCATGCGTTCGGCATGCTCAATCAGATATTGAGGCTGATTATAAAAGGCCGCACTGCGTTCAAGCTCGCCCAGCGCATCCTGATAACGCCCGGTCTGCAGATAGACCATCGCCAGTTGATCACTTAGCCTTGCCGAGCCAAACCCGTCGTGACTTCTGGCAAAATGCTCGCTCAACCGGTTAAGGGTGGCGAGCGCTTCGGCGTAGAGGCCCATACGACGAAATGTGGCTGCAATCTCGAGCTGCGCCTGGTGATACCAGGTGGGCAACCCCAGCTGTTCGTAGATATTGTGCGCCTTGGTGAGATCCATCAGCCCCTGGCCTGAGACCCCCTGAAAAGACAGCATGGCCCCCCGGCGGGCCAGCGCCAGCGCCTCCAGCTTTGGCAAGGCGGCCTCTCTTGCCAGCCGCAGCCCCTCATCGTAATCGTGACGAGCCTTCGCTACCTCGCCGAGCAGCTGATTGAACCAGCCGCGGCAAATCGTCAGCTCCGCCACGGCGGCGTCATCACCCTGCTCGCGCGCAATGGCCAGCATCCGCTCCGCATTGGCGATGGCGGTACGGGACTCCTGCATGTCATCGGCCGATTGGGCCCAGCAAGCCAGACGACTGATCCGCATCTGCTGCGACGGCGGATAGGCGTTGCCGTCCCGCTGCAAACGGGCAAGGCGCTCCCGCAACAACTCGATCGGCTGGTAGACCCGCTCCATCCCTCCCAGTTCATTTTCCAACTGCTCGGGGGACAAGGGTTTGGCTGCCAGCCCGAACACCGCCAGCAACAGCAGCAAGGCAAGTCGGCTCATACATACTCCGGATCAATGGGAAAGATCATCGGGCAAGCCGATGCCGGAAAATCATCATCTTTTGCCCTGTAACAATGGTTGTAAAGGCTATCACCCGGACAGAGAGCCCGAATGGCAGGCTAGTCACATTTTACTGCGATATCATCGCGTTGGAATAAAGCGGGGACGCACAGCGAAAAAGAGGGGGCGGGATAACAACTCAAGAGGGGTTGCCCCCTCCCGGTCACTAGTGATGCTGCCAGCGCCGCAGCAGCCGACCACGCAGGCCGCAATCGAGCAGCCAGCTATTGTCAAATACCCGCAGCAGCGCCTGCTTGGCGTGGCGGGACATGGCGACGGCGTGAAAACGGGTCTGGCGCTGGCGATATCGGTTCATCTGATCGAGCAGGGGATGAGGCAGGCTCTGGGCGATAAAGTCGGAGATGACCAGCACATCCGCCTTGGCAAAGGCGGGATCATCGAGCTTGGCCAGCGCTTTTTCCAGGCAGGGCACCAGATCGGTACCGCCGTGAAAACTCATGGAGAGAAAGCGCTCCGCCTTGTCCAGACCGGTATCCGCGGTGATCTCGAGGGTCGCCACCTCGGTGGAGAAGAGCATCAGGTAGCAGCCGCGCTTCTCATCCATCGCCACCTTGAGCAACGCCAGAAACAGCGCCTTGGCACACTCCTCGGGATAGCCCCCCATGGAACCGGAAGTATCGACGCAGACGATAAAGGGGCCTCGCTGCTGCAACTGCTGCCCCCCCTGCTCCGGAGTGCGCAGCATGATGCGCTGACGCGGCAAGGTGCCACGTGACTGGTAGCTGAGCAGACGCCGCTCCAGATAGCGGCGATAGAACTCCAGCTCTAGTTCAGGCAGCCCCAGCATCACCGCCTCGCTTGGAAGTAGCCGCATCAGATCGTTCGCCTGATGAATGCCTACCAAGTCGTCCGGCACATCGTCGCTGGGTGCTGGCTCCAGCTCCAGCACCTGAACCGGCGGCACAGGTTGCTCCTGCGCCCGCCGATCCCGCTCGCTGCGCCCGAGCAGGCCGGCAATCTCCGCCAGCAAGGGTTCGCGCTGCAACATGCGGGCGTACTGCTTGACCAGCACCAGACTGCGCTTGTGCCAGTGCCCCTGCGCCAGATCCCAAAGACCACCAGCGGAAATCTGGTTGGGATCGAGGGCATCAGCCAGGGTGCGGCTCGCCAGCAGCTGATCTTCAATCTCCTGACGCTGCTTCTCCCGCTCCGCTTCGGCGATCTGCTGCTGCAACTGCAACAGGCTCCCCACCAGACTGGCGCGCCACTTGTCGATAAAGAGCTGGCGCAGCCCCTCGGTGGGGTGGGCCGTCAGCTGACGCACCAAGGAGCGGGCCTCACCGGCGAAGGGGCTGTACTGCTCCAGCGACTCCAGCAAGCCGGGCAGGCGACCAATCAGCTCGGTCATCGGCAGTTGCCGGTGTGCCTGATAGAGCAGGTACTCCTGCTCCAGCGCCACCGGCACCGGCTTGTGACGGATCTCCTCACCAAGCTGCTCGCCCCAACTCTGCAGGCGCTTTTTCAGCAGCTTGCCCTGTAGCGGGGAGCGTTTGATAAATTCGGAAATCTTGGGTGAGGCCGCCAGCAGCGCCACCACCTCTCCCGCCAGCTCACCCTCTCCCATGAGAAGGCCCAGATCCAGCATGCCGATCTCAAGCATGAGCGCTCCTTACTCGTCCAGCCTTGGCAACCGCTCGCGCCACTGGGTCAGCTCGTTGCGCAGCAGTTCGAGATCCCGGTTCAGCACAAAGAAGCTGTCTTCCACCTGCTGCAGCCAGCGCTGGGCGATAAAGAGGTGTTGCTGGTGACGTTCGAACAGGCTGCGCTGCTGCTTGAGCATCTGCATCACCTTGCCGACCTGAACCAGCTGCTCGTCGAGCGACTGCAACCAAGGCGCCAGCACCACCTCGGGGATGGCGTTGCGCTCCATCAACACCAACGGGATCTGCTGGCGCTGGATATCGAGCACCTGCAGCCGCAGCTCATCGTCCAGCACCAGCTCGTAATGGCCCTCTTTCGGGTTGCCGAACTCATAACCCACCAGCGCCTCACCGGTGGGGCGCCAGTGGGAGAGCAGGGTGCGATCGAACACCAGGGTGCGGGTAAGACGTTCGGGATCGCTGCCATCCAGCGGTGCCGGGGTGAGCAGATGGAAGTGCACCTGCTTGCCGAAGGGTCTGGCATTGGCAAGCGGGATCTCGATACCCCGGGCCCGCCGGCCAAACCACTGCTTGCGTTGGCGGGCCTTTGTGCAAAGGCGCTGGGCCACGCTCTGTTTGAGCTGTTTGAACTGATCCCGCAACGCCAGCAGCTGACGGGTCATCGCCAGTTGCTGATAGCCGTAGAGACGGGAGAATTCGGTCATCATCTCCAGCAGGGCGGTGCGGGACTCTTCGTCATGCCAGAGACAATCCTTGAACAGCAGCAGATCTACCGGTGCGACCTCATCGCGGCCATTGAAGAATGCGCTCGCCTTGATGAGCCGTACCGCCTTCTTCCAGCGGCGATCCGACACATAGCAGCGATGGGCCAGCTGACTGTCGAGCTGCTGGCGCAGCTGATAGATCAGCTCGAAACAGGCATCCGGCAGGCGCACCTGTTCAATCTGGCTCTGCCACTGCTCGTACTCATCCCCCCGGATCTGCAGGGATTCCGGCAGATTCTGGTGGGCGTGACCATCGCTGGCCAGCATGGATTGAAAGTTGGCTTTCTCCTGCACCCGATCCATCCAGATCCGCACCAGCATCCGGTCGTAGAGCGCTTCCAGCCCGCTGTCCGGCGCCGGCAGCTCGTTGGAGGCAGTCACCAGCAAGCGCATCGGGATGGGGTGCTGGCTGTCGCCATTGCGAAACTGCCGCTCGTTGATGGCGGTGAGCAGGGTATTGAGGATGGCGGGACCGGCCTTCCAGATCTCGTCGAGGAACACCACTTCGGCCTCCGGCAGATAACCAGTGGTGAGGCGCAGGTATTTGCCATCCTCTTTCAGTGCCTGAATGGATAGGGGGCCGAACACCTCCTCCGGCGTACTGAAACGGGTCATCAGGTATTCAAAGTGGCGGGCGTCGTGAAAGGCCAGCTTGAGGCGGCGGGCAATCAGGCTCTTGGCGATACCGGGTGGCCCCAGCAAGAAGACACTCTCGCCACTGAGGGCCGCCAGCAGACCGAGGCGCAAAGCATCCTGCCGTTCGTAGAGTCCCTCACCGAGGGCGGCCAGCAGCCGGGGCAAGCGCTCCTGGATGGGAATAAGACGCGCAGGATTCTGGGCTTGAGCTAAAGACGACATAGAGAGTGTTCCGAAGCTGGGATGATGTTAGCCCCAAGGCGCGATATCCATTTGCTCGACCTTGGGTTTTGTCTTGTTATGATGTTTATTCTGGTATCTCTTGCCGCACAATACCCGCCTCTGGCAGGAAAAAACGCAAGGGCAGTGCGATACCGTATCGGCAGCGTGCTGCGCTCATGCATAGCCAGTGTCGTGATGGCACCATGCCCGCATGCGCCAGATGATGCGTTGCAAAGGGTGCAGCAAAAGCGGTTCGAGTGTACCCTGCGCAACACAATTTTCCCCAATGCAGATCAAGAGTGAGTCGCCTCAAATGCAAGATCCCGTTCGTCAGAGCATGTTGGCCCGCATGGGCATTCAAAGCTGGCAACTGCGTCGTCCGGCATTGCTGGGTGCAGATCTCGCGCCCGAGCTTGCGCAAAACGCCACACAGCCGGGCCAGACGGCACCGGCCACCCGCGCTCCGCTGCCCAGCGGCAAACTCTGGTTGCTGGCGCCTCAGCTGCCTGCCACCACGCTGCTGGCGGATATCTGCCAGTTGCTCGGCATGACCCCCGACGAGGTCTCACTGCTCAGCGAGCTGCCGCCTGCCGATCTGCAAACGGCGGGCGCCTCCCCTCTGCTCTGGCTGACGGAGGCCAACCCCGAGCTGCCAAATGCGCTGATCTGCCCGCTCGCCCCCAGCGCCGCGCAAAAGCGCGCCCTGTGGCAACAGCTGCGCCAGCACCTTGCGGCCAGCGCGGCGTGATCCTGCATCATGCCGCCAAGTCCCACTGTGATGCCGCTCTTTTTACCTGATTTTACAAATGCCGCCTCTGCAACCTCTGCTAACCACAGTGCCCAACATCTTGCCATCCGGAGCCCCCATGCCTGAGTTTCGTCCCCTGCTCGAGAGCGATTTCGACCTTGTCTACCCCATCGAACAAGCCGCTCACAAGGAGCCGTGGAGTGAGGCCAACCTGCTTTCCTGCTTCGGTCCTCGCTATCTCAACGGCTTGATGCTGGTCGATGGTACCCCGGCGGGCTTCTATATCTCGGATCTGGTGGCCGGTGACAGCTCGCTGATGAACATCTGCGTGTATCCGGCGTTTCAGGGCAAGGGGTTGGGACGGGCGCTGTTGCAGGCCTATCTGGCGCGCAGCAAGCAAGCCGGGGCAGAGGCCTGGTTTCTCGAGGTGCGGGCCGGTAACCAGACCGCCATCAACCTCTACGAGAGCGCCGGTTTTGCCGAATATTGCCGCCGCGCCGACTACTACGGCACCGGCAACGACAGGGAAGATGCGGTGCTGATGTCGCGATTGTTCGATTTCGGCTGATCCAGCCTGTTCGTCGCGCCCAAGCCTTTTGTCCCCCTCAATCGAGGGGGGCATTGTCCAATGCGGGATCCTGCAAGGCCAGAGTGGTATGCACTACCGCCTCGAATCCGGCACCGGAGAGCGGCATATAGAAGCCACGCTGCCAGGTTTTCCCCGGCATCCAGATCTGGTCGATATCCACCACTATCTTGATGGGTCTGAGGGGCTGGCCCGGCTGCTGGATATAGATGCCGGGCGGCGTGGCGACTTTGGGAAAGCGGCGCAGGATCTGCTCGCTGCCATCCCCCTTGCCCGGGTTGAGCCGCACCTTCACCAGCCGGGCAAGCGGGCCAGCCATCTCCTTGCTCTGCCAGAATTTCTTCTCCAGATCGCCGCAGCGGCGGCACTTGGGGGTCTCCAGCACATAGAGCAGCGGATAGCCCAACGCCAGCGCCTGTTGCTGCGCCTGCTGATACCCCTCGGCCCCCTGATACCAGGGATTGGCGGGCCCCTGTGATGACGTTCCGGCAAAGAACCAAAACGCAGCGCCCCCCACCACCATCAGCCCGACCGCGGCCAACGCCCCTTTCACCCACAGATTCATATCGTTAACCCTCTCTCTGCCTCCTAGCAGTATCGGCCAGTCTGCGCAAAGGGAGAGCTATTTGCGCTCTTTGTGATCCAAGACAAACAGCGAACACTTGTAAGCCGTAATGTTGGAGTTTAAACTCTAGCCCGATTTTTAGTGCCCTCGCGGGCGTACAACTGTAATTAAAGGATGTTTAACTGATGCCGAAGCTTCATCTGGTTCGACTGATGCGTGAACGTATTGCCCAGCTTGGCAACAAGGCTGCCCTGCGGGTTCAGCAAGATGGCCAGTGGCGCGCCATCGGCTGGCGTACTCTGGGCCAGGCCATGGACTACTGCGCACAGGCGCTGATCCGTGCCGGCCACCAGCCAACCGAAATGGTCGGCATCTATGCCCGCAACATGCCGGAGTGGACCCAGGCCGATCTCGGCATCCTTGCTGCCCGCGGCGTCAGCGTCCCTATCTACCCCACCAGCACCCTCGTTCAGCTGCGCTACATCGTCAAAGATGCGGGCATCAAGGTACTGTTCGTTGGCGAACAACCCCAGTTCGATCAGGCGCTACAACTGATTGAAAGCGGCGAGATCCGCCAGCTCATCGCCCTCGATGGCAACGTCAATCTGCGCGGCTGCGAGCAGGCGAGTCACTTCCAGACATTTCTGGTCTCCGGCAACCATCAGCCCAGCGAGCAGGAACTGCGAGTACGGGAAACCCAGTACCGGATGGATGATCTGCTGACCCTGATCTACACCTCCGGCACCACAGGCGAGCCCAAGGGGGTCATGCTCGACTTCAGCAACATCGCCGCCTGTTTCGAGATGCACAACAGCCGCCTCGACCTCAATCAGCAGGATGTGTCGCTCTGCATGCTGCCGCTCAGCCACGTGTTCGAGCGGGCCTGGAGCTACTACGTGCTCTATTGCGGCGCCGAGAACGTCTATATCCGCGATCCACAGAAGGTGATGGATGTGATTGGCGAGGTGCAGCCGACCGTGATGTGCGCTGTGCCGCGCCTCTACGAGAAGGCCTACGCCATGATCCAGGCCAAAGTCGCTCAGGCTCCGGCTCTGCGCCGCGTCCTGTTTGGCTGGGCGACCAAGGTCGGCAAGCAGATGGTTGCAACCCGTCAGGCTGGCAAGTCCGCCTCCCCCCTGCTCTACGGCCAGCTCTGGCTCGCCGAGCGACTGGTGTTTCGCAAGCTGCGCGCCCGCTTTGGCGGCCGCACCCGCTTCCTGCCGGTGGCGGGCGCCCGTCTGGCCGACGATGTGAACCTCTTCTTCCAGGCGATGGGACTCAACCTCAAGTACGGCTACGGCATGACCGAGACCACCGCCACCGTCTGCTGCTACGAGGATAGCCAGTTCAAGCTCGGATCCATTGGCACGGCACTGAACGGCATCGAGGTGAAGCTGGGTGAGAACAACGAACTGCTGGTGCGCTCCCCCACCGTGATGCGCGGCTACTACAACAAGCCGGACGCGACTGCCGAAGTGATGACCGAAGATGGCTTCCTGCGTACCGGCGATGCCGGTGAGCTCGATAGCCAGGGCAATATCTACTTCACCGAACGTCTCAAGGAGCTGATGAAGACCTCCAACGGCAAGTACGTGGCCCCGCAACTGGTGGAAGGGACCATCGGCAAGGATCGCTTTATCGAGCAGATCGCCATCGTCGCCGATGCCCGCCACTTCGTCTCGGCGCTGATCGTCCCCTGCTTCGAGTCGCTGGAGGAGTACGCCCGCTCCATCAACCTGCAGTACCAGTGCAAGACCGAGCTGCTGCGCCACTCCCGGGTAATGGAGTTCTTCGAAGCCCGCATCGCCGACTTGCAAAAAGAGCTGGCCAAGTTCGAGCAGGTGAAGAAGTTCACCCTGCTGCCGAGCGCCTTCTCCATGGAGCTGGGTGAGCTGACCCCCACCATGAAGCTGCGCCGCAAGATCATCGAGGCCAAGTACCAGAGCGAAATCGAGGCCATGTATAACCACGTCTGATATCGCTCAGGTTCAGAGGAATAAAAAAGCCGCTCACTCGAGCGGCTTTTTGTTGGCACTTTGGTCGGTACGAACCCGCCTTCAGGCCGTGGTGGTAGTGGTACCGAAGTAGTCGGCCAGGAAGTCATCGAACGACAGACTGTCGCTGCGCTCGCGTTCGCGCTGCTTGGCCAGCGAATCCTTCGCCTCACCGGCAAAGTAGGCTTCATCCCAATATTGCAGCTCCCCTGCCAGCAGCTCCTCGCGATAGCGGGTCGCCAGCTTGTCACCGTAGCAGCCGTTGTCCTTGCCGCTCTCCAGCAGTTCCCTGAGCATGCGGGCGGAGTAGGTGAGCTCGGGGTTGAGCAGCTTCTCGCGATGCATCGCCAGCGTCTCGCGATAGCGGTTGCGGCCGCAGCAGCGATCCAGCAGATCGGCCACCTGAGCCAGCTCGTCGAACAGATTGAGGCCGTACTCTTTGAGGCCAATGGCATTGCCCTGCTCATCTTCCAGCGTCAGGCCGGGACGACGTCCTTCCAGCACCACCTTGTTCTGGTTGCGGCGGTTGCGGGCAATCTCCTCGTCACTCAGCACCGGAGAGGGACGCAGCAGGCACCAGACCAGGAACAGGTCGAAGAAGCGGATCTGGTCGGCATCGATGCCGAGCGGGGTGAAAGGGTTGACGTCCACGGTGCGCAGCTCGATGTATTCGATGCCGCGCTGATCCAGCGCATCCGAGGGCTTCTCGCCGCTGCGCGGGGTGCGCTTGGGGCGGATCGGGGCGTAGAGCTCATTCTCCAGCTGCAACACGTTGTCGTTGAGCTGACGATACTCCCCATCCACCTTGACCCCGATCTTGGCAAAGTCGGGATTGTGGGTGTTGATGGCGCGGCGCAGGCTGCTGACATAGGCAGGCAGATTGTCGTGGCTGATCTTGAGCCCAGCTTGGGCGCTGTTGGTATAGCCAAGATCGGAGAGACGCAGCGCGGTGGCGTAAGGCAGATAGAGGGTGCCCTTGCCGGTCTTCTCGAACGGCAGGTTGCTCTTGCGCCCTTTGAGGAAGGATTCGCAGATGGCCGGGGAGGCGCCAAACAGATAGGGCACCAGCCAGCCGAAGCGGTAGACGTTGCGAATAAGCCCCATGTACTTGTCGGAGATAAAGCGCTGGCTGCAGCACCCTTCGCACACCAGATCCTGCCACTCGCTCCAGAAGCTGTCGGGCATGGAGAAGTTGAAGTGCACCCCGGCGATCACCTGCATCAGGCTGCCGTAGCGGTTCTTCAAGCCCTGACGGTAGAGGGTCTTCATCTTGCCGATGTTGGAGCTGCCGTACTGAGCCAGTCGGATGCTCTCTTCCCCGCCGACGAAGCAGGGCATGGAGAGCGGCCAAATCCGCTCGTCACCCAGATGCTGAATCACATGGTGATGGATGTCGCCGAGCTGCTCCATCAGGCTGTCGATGGAGTCGGTGGCCGGGGTGATGAACTCCAGCAGACTCTCCGAGTAGTCGGTGGTGATATTGGGATGGGTCAGGGCCGAGCCCAGCGCCCGGGGATGGTCACTCTGGGCGAGTCGGCCATCCGGCGTGATGCGCAGGCATTCACGTTCGATCCCGCGCCGGATCCCCTTGAGCGCGGTGAGGCGCTCCGGTGATCCCAACGCATTCAGCAACTCGGTGAGCGACAAGCTTGTTGTAGTCATATTCACAGCTCATGTGAGGCCGCCCCATCCGGGGCGGCTCTTGATTTTTATAAAGCGTCAGTTACGGCAACTGCAGCGGATAGATGGGAAGATGAAGCTCCTTCAGGGGTTTTTCAAGCTTTTGCTTGTCTCCCACCACCACGATCACCATGTCGGCCGGATTGAGCCAACGGGCAGCACTGGCCTTCAGCGCCTCGGGCGACACCGTTTTGATCAGGTTGTTCTGGGCCTGCACATAGTCCGGTTTCAGGTCATACATCACCATCTGCAGCAGGAAGCCCGCCTTCTGGCCCAAGGTCTCGTAAGAGAGGGCATCCTGCTGGGAGACAGCGCTGCGCATATAGGCCAGCTCGACCGGGGTCGGGCCGCTCTTGCGGTAGTTGTCCATCTCCTTGAGGAACTGGCGGATGGCATCGACGGTTGCATCGGCCCGCACATTGGCGCCGGTGGCGAAGGTGCCTACCTCGCGGTTGGCAGAGAAACCCGAGCTGGCGCCATAGGTGTAACCCTTGTCTTCCCGCAGGTTGAGGTTGATGCGGCTGTTGAAGTTGCCACCCAGATTGAAGTTCATCAGCCCGGCGGTGAAGTAATCCCCCGTGGTATCGAACGGCATGGCGCGACGACCGATGCGGATCACCGACTGGGGCGCCCCCGGTTTGTCGACCAGATAGATGCCCGGCTTGGCCTGCTCCCCCTTGAGCTTGAGATCCCCCAGAGTCGGCGTGGCCCCCTTCCACTCGGTCAGGAAGCCAAGTTGCTCCTCGATCTGCTTCTGGCCCACATCACCGACCACCACCACTTTGGCGTTGGTGGGGTTGTAGTAGGCCTGATAGAAGTGCTTCACGTCCGCCAGCGTCAGCTTGGCCACATCGGCCGCGACCCCGTCGGTAGGTTGACCGAGGCGGTTTTGCTTGCCGTAAACCAGCTCGCGGAACGCCTGCCCGGCCAGCCACTCGGGCTGTTGCTGGGCCTGTTGCATCCCTTGCAGCAGCTGCGCCTTGACCCGCTCGAAGTCCGCCTCCCGCATGCCCGGGCGCTCCAGCACCTCGCGCACCAGCGCCAGCGTCTGGGGCAACTTGTCCGCCAGCGAGCTGACGGTGATGAGGTTGTTGTACTGGGCGCTGGAGACATCGATGGAAGATCCCAGCTTTTGCAGCTCGTCGCTCAGCTGAGCCTCGGTCAGGCGCACCGTGCCCTGCCCCATCATGGCGGCAGTCAGATTGGCCAACCCAAGTTGCCCCTTATCTTCGGCACGAATGCCGCCCGGCAGGGCAATCATGATGGAGACGGCGGGGATCTCGTCACTCCTGGTGCCGATGATCTCGATGTTCTTGTCGAGCTTGCCGTGCCAGATGGCGGGCACCTTGACGCTCACCGCCTCGCTCGCCTTGGGCTGCACGCTGCGATCGAAATTGTCTTTTACCGGTCGTTCGGCCAGCGCCTCATCATGCTTGCTGTAATCCGGCAGCTCGCGCTTGGCGGGGGTAAAGTTCGGGGTGGCAACCTGCCACTCTGTCTTGCCCTTGGGCACCACGCTCAGCACCACCGCAGGCTTGCCCGCGATGAACTTGTCGTAGGCGGCCTTCACCTGCTCCGGTGTCACCTTGCCGATGGCATCCAGCGTCTTGAACACATAGTTGGGATCCTGGGCAAACACCTGACCCATGGCGAGCTGGCTCACCTTGCCGGAGACGCTATCCAGCCCCCAGATGGCAGAGGCGCGGTACTTGGCGATCGCCTTCTCCAGATCTTCCGGCTTGAGGCCGCGCTGGGCGAACTCGCCGATCACCTTGTCCACCTCCCCCTTGAGGGTCTTGAGGCTGCCATCCTGCGACGGATTGGGATAGGCGTAGACCGTCAGGGTACAGGCCAACTCTTCGCAGTAGTGAGACGCCCCCACATCGATCGCCTTGCCGGTTTTCACCAGCGACTGGTAGAGCATGGAGCTGGCGGAACCGCCCAGCACGTCGGCAAACATGTCGAGCGCAGGCTCCTGCGGGTCACCAAGGGATACGGTGGGGTAGCTGATATAGAGCAGCGGCAGGTGCACCTTGTCCTGCAGCGTCACGTAACGGGTCTCGGGCAGGGTCACCGGCTTTGGCGTCGGCTCGGCCACGTCCGGGCCGCGCGGGATGGAGCCGAAGTACTTCTCGATCCATTCGAGGGCCTGCTTGCTGTCAAAGTCGCCGCCCAGAGTCAGGGTGGCGTTGTTGGGGCCATACCAGCGCAGGAAGAACTGCTTGAGGTCGTTCACATCGACCCGGTCGAGATCTTCCACGTAACCGATAGGCTGCCAGGAGTAGGGGTGAGTACGCGGATAGAGCGCCTCCCCCACCTTCTCGCTCACCAGCCCGTACGGCTGGTTATCGACCCGCTGGGCCCGCTCGTTCTTGACGGTGGCGCGCTGGATCTCGAACTTCTTCTGGCTCACCGCATCGAGCAGGAAGCCCATCCGATCTGCCTCCAGCCAGAGCACTTTTTCCAGCTGGTTGGCAGGCACGGTCTCGTAGTAGTTGGTGCGATCCTTGTTGGTGGTGCCGTTCATGTCGCCACCGGCCTCGTTGATGATCCGCATATGCTCCTGATCACCGACGTGTTTCGAGCCCTGGAACATCATGTGCTCGAAGAAATGGGCGAAACCGGACTTGCCGACCGTCTCGCGGGATGAGCCGACGTGATAGGTCACATCGAGGTGCACCAGCGGATCAGAGCGATCGGGGGCCAGGATCACGGTCAGGCCGTTGTCCAGCTTGTACATCTGGTAGGGGATGGCGAGCTTGCCCTCCTCCTTGCCCTGTTCGGCGATCAGGGTCGGTGCCGCCAGCACCGGCAGGGTGAAGCCCAGCAGAATCGTTAATGGTATGACTTTGTTCACGGTAACCTCGTGAGTGACAAAAACAGGCTAGAAAATGTGACTGGCCAGCAGAAAAACCAGGGCATAACGGAACAATTTGCCGAGCCCGATCAAAATGAGAGAGCGCCAGAAGGAGAGGCGCAGCCAACCGGCCAACAGACAGAGACCATCACCGACCACCGGCGTCCAGGCAAGCAGCAGACACCAGTGACCATGTTGTTTGAGCCAGCCTAAGGCTTTTTGTTCCCCACGGCCTTGAAAATCTTCCGGTTTTTTCTTGAAGGTGGCGAGCCAGCCGAGCCACCAGGTAGTCATGGAGCCGAGGGTATTGCCCAGCGTCGCCCACAGCAGCAGGCTCGCCATGCTCCACTCCCCCTTGGCCGCCATGGCCCCCAGCAGCACTTCGGAGCTGCCGGGCAGCAGGGTGGCGGAGGTAAACGCGCTTAAAAAGAGCCACCCCAGCCCCATCTCGGTAATGCCATTCATCCGAGCAGGCCATCGGCCGCAGGCATCCGCAGCAGCAGCTTGCCGCGCACATGGCCCCCTTCGATAGCCTGATGGGCCAGCGCCCCCTCGGCCAAGGGGAATTCACCGGCGAGGGTGACCTTCACCTCCCCCTGACGCAGCAGCATCAACATCTGACCCAGCTGCTTCTGGTCGGGGTGCACCAGCATTCCAACCACCTCGATACCCGCCGCAGCCCCTGCATCCTTGATCAACTGGGCAGTGATGGTGGGCACAGTCACCAGGCGGCCACCCGGCTTGACGCAGGCGAGCGCCGCCTTGCCGCTCTCACCGCCTACCAGATCCAGCACCAGATCGACCTGGCCGACCTCTGCCACCACCCGTGCTGGCCAGTTCGCGTCGTGGTAATCCACCATCCAGCGCGCCCCCAGAGCATGGAGGAAGCCATGGTTGTCGGGGCTGGCGGTAGCCACCACCTCGGCGCCATATGCGCTGGCAAACTGCACCGCCAGATGGCCGACACCACCGGCACCGGCGAGGATCAATACCCGCTGACCGCTCTGGAGGCCGCCGTGCTCAAGCAGCCCCTGCCAGGCGGTGAGACCGGCCAGTGGCAGCGCCGCCCCCTGCTGCAGGCTCACTCCGTCGAGCTTGACCAGCGCGCTCTCGCTTGCCACCACAGACTCCCCGTAGCCACCGGCAGTGAGGGGAAAACCGACCATGCCGCACACCCAATCCCCCTCGACCAGCGAGGTCACACCGGGGCCCAGCTTCTCCACCACGCCGGAGATGTCATAACCCGGCGTCCAAGGCAGCTTGTCCTTGTTCTGGGCCGCCGCCCAGCCAAGACCGGCGCGGGTTTTGGCATCGATGGGGTTCACCCCCGCAAAGCAGATGCGCACCCGCACTTCGCCATCGGCTGGCACCTTATCGAGGGAAGGGTTGAGCTTGAGTACCGAGGGGTCACCGAATGCGGTAATCTGTAGTTGCGTCATTGCACAATCCATCCTGTTGATTGATCAAGGGTCAACAGAATAACAGCGAGGACACCATGGCTCGAATGTTTCTTATTCCTCTGTTGCTGGCACTGGGGTGGTGGGCGTTTCTGCTCTACTTCCGCATCCCGCTCAAACAGGGGGCCAAGGGGTTTTACTGGATCATCGGCATCGGTGGCGGACTGGCCGCCTTCCTCAGCCTGATGATAGTGCTGACTCACTGAGAGCCACAGCCACTCGATAACGAAAAAGGCCACCGAGTTTCGGTGGCCTTCTCACTATCCGGGTTGCTGCTCCAGCGCCGGATTGAGGTAGTAGTGGCGATTGCTCCCCTGCCCCAGCACCCCTTGCGACAGCAGATGGTGGAACACCCGATCCACCTCCTCCAGCGAGAGTGACAAAGCCTGCGCCACCGAGCGCTTGCTGCACTTGAGCTCACCACTCATCAGCGCACCGCGCACCTGCGCCAGCACTTCGGGGGCGGGCTCGGGGGGCATGATGGGCTCGGGCTGGGCAGCCATCGCCAACGCTGCCTGCGCCTCTCTGCGAGCTTGCTCCTGCTGCCAGCGCCACATCCGGCGAAAGCGGTTCTCCTCGCCGATCAGACTGACGAAAAAGGCACCGAACACGTCGAGCAACACCGAGAGGAAGCAGACCAGCAGGAACTGCACCTGACTGATGCTCATCCCCACCCCGTCCGCCAGACTGCTCATCAGCCCCAACATGGAGGATTGTTCGTTGACCGGCTTGGCATCGCGCTGCTGACGCAGCTCATCCTGCTGCAAACGCAGCTTGGTGTTGGCGTGCTGCAACGAGGAGACGCCGCTAGAGATACGCTCCAGCTCGATGTATTTGCGGGCCGCCTCCTCGTTGAGCTGGATCTGCCGCTCGATGCTGGCGATCTGCTCGTCGAAACGGGCCAGTTCCCGTTCGTGGCGTGCCTGTTGGCTCAGTACCGTGTTGGTGGCGCTGTTGATGCCACCAATACTGCCGCCGATGGAGATGGCCGCCAGCACGCTGTAAAACAACAGCGACCAGAAAGCGCCACTTAAATCCCGCCGCGCCTTGCGCTCGCCGTACTCGTACCAGACGTAAAACTTGCCCAGCTCGAAGATGATGGCCAAGCCGCCGAACAGCCACTTCATCAGCGGATTGTCATCGATGGAGAGGAACAGCAGCAGGGAGAAGATAATGGAGGCCAGAATAGCCAACCCGGTGAAACTGTATACCGTCGTCAGAGCAAACCACCCCTTGGGGTAGCGCAATGTAGAGGAGTCCTGTGTGGTCATGATGAAGGGGGGGCTGTGCAGGAAAAGTTGGCTGCCGATTATAGTCGCCAGACTCGCCCAGAGAAGGGCAAATGACTGAATTTCTTCAGATTGGCAACCAGCTGCCCAGAGTGCGACCAAAACGGACAAATCGGCAGCAGAAAAGCGATACAATCCCTCCCTGACTTGATCATGTGGTGAGATGGGGAACAGTTCCGCCCGGGTTCAGCTCCGGTCTGTACACTCATCCACCGTTGCAATTATCCGAGGCCATCATGAACAGTAAGACCACTTTGCTACTCTCCCTTCTTCTGGTTACCGGCAGCGCCGCAGCGACACAGCAATATCAAGAGAGCAGTGGCTCCGAATTCTCCGTCGATGAGCTTAAATTCAACCTGGACTGGGATGACAAGCAGTTCGGCTGGACCCAGAACGACTGTCTCGACTTGGGGGTCGGCGAAACCGCCCCGGCCGACTGCAGGGCGGTCAAATTCAATCTGGAAGATGAAGAGAACCGCAACCAGCCACCGCAAACCAACCAGCTCCCTGCCAACTCGCAGAGTGGCCAATAACGACAGGAGTACCCTTGCGATGACCCAAGCCAAACACAACCCCGTTATCCAGCGTGGCGCCCTGATGCTCTCCCTGCTGATGGTACATGGCATCGCGGTTGCGGCGCCGCCAAGCAAAAATGGCGATGGCATCAAGATCTCCGGTGATGACATCAAGATCAATCTCGACTGGGATGACAAAGAGTACGACTGGTGGCAGAACAACTGCCTGGATCTTGGCATTGGCGACAGCCGGATCAAACTCAACTGCGACAAGATGGATGGCAAGTACCGGGATCACTACAACCGCAGCATCCACAGCGGCAATAACCCCGGGCAAGGTCACGACAAACAGAAGGATAAAAACAAGGGCAACGGCAAGAAGAACTGAACGCCCTCTCCTGATGCAGCAGGGGCCTGGCGCCCCTGTGCTGATTGTTTACCAATAATTCTCCGCACTGATATTGCCCGGCGCCCGCCGCAGATTCTTGGCCAACCCCAGCGCCAGCAAGGTCTGCTGGGTCTCTTTCACCATCTCCGGATTGCCGCAGATCAGCACCTGACTCAGCTCGGGTGAGAACTCCAACCCCACTCGATCCTGCAACTGACCATTGGCAATCGCCGCCGGGATCCGCCCTGCCATTGCATCGGGCCAGGGCTCGCGGCTGACAAAGGGGACATAGCGAAAGCGCTCGCCATATTGCTCGGCAAAGCTGGCGATCAAATCCTGATAGCTCAGCTCCTCGCCTTTGCGCACCCCGTGCACCAGCACCAGATTCTCGAAACGGTTGAAGGCCTCACCCTCGGCCAACATGGAGAGGAAGGGGCCGATGGCAGTGCCGGTCGAGAGCAGCCAGAGATCGCGCCCGGCGGGCACCTCATCCAGCGTCAGAAAGCCGGTGGCCTGGGATTGTACCAGCAGGGTGTCACCTGCTTGCAGCGAGCCGAGCGAGGGGGTCAGCTCACCGCTCGGGATCTCGACCAAATAGAACTCGTGATATGGCGCAGAGGGAGGATTGACGAAGGAGTAGGCGCGCTGAATGCGGCGATCTCCCTGCTCGAGGGCCAGCTTGGTGAATTGGCCTGCCTTGTAGGGAGCCAGCTCGGCCGCTACCCGCAGGGAGAACAGAGTGGGTGTCCATTCGATGCGTTCGATGACGCGGCCTTCTACCCAAGCCATAGGGATCTCCTCCAGTGGAACAGACCTTCACTCTACCCTCGGGCCGGAAAATAAAAAACCCGCGCAAAAGCGCGGGTTTTTTCTGCAAAAGCGAATCGCTATTACAGGGCAACAACCTGGATCTGTACGGTTGCTTTAACGTCAGCGTGCAGCTGAACAGCAACTTCGTAGTCACCGGTGTTACGCAGAACGTTGCCCATGCGGACTTCGCTCTTGGCAACGGCTACGCCAGCAGCAGTGATGGCTTCAGCCACGTCACGGGTACCGATGGAACCGAACAGCTTGCCTTCGTCGCCAGACTTGGAAGCGATAACCACGGTAGCCAGTTCGGCCAGCTTGGCAGCACGCTCTTCAGCAGCAGCTTTGTTGGCAGCCAGTTTGGCTTCCAGCTCAGCGCGACGAGCACCGAAAGCTTCGATGTTGGCCTTGGTGGCCATAACAGCTTTGCCTTGCGGGATCAGGTAGTTACGGGCATAACCAGATTTCACGGAAACTTGGTCACCCAGACCGCCCAGTTTGGCGATTTTGTCGAGCAGGATAACTTGCATTACCTTTCCTCTATAAATTTCGTTGAGTTAGGCTTAAGTGCCGGGCCGATTCTTACTTGTTGTGCAGATCGGTGTACGGCAGCAGAGCCAGGTAACGAGCACGCTTGATGGCGCGTGCCAGCTGACGCTGATACTTGGCGCGGGTACCGGTGATACGGCTCGGTACGATCTTGCCAGATTCAGTGATGTAGTTTTTCAGAGTAACGATATCTTTGTAGTCGATCTCGGTAACGTTCTCGGCGGTGAAGCGGCAGAACTTACGACGACGGAAATAACGTGCCATGGCCTTTATCCTCTAGTCAGTGATCCAGAATTACTCTTCGGAAGCAGCTTCAGTAGCTTCTTCGCGGCGCTCGTCGTCACGACGGGTGAAGCGCTCTTCTTTGGCCTTGGCCATCGGAGAAACTTCAGTCACGGCGTGCTTGGTGCGCATGATCATGTTGCGGATAACGGCATCGTTGAAGCGGAAGTTGGTTTCCAGCTCATCGATAACGGCTTGCTCTGCTTCTACGTTCATCAGAACGTAGTGGGCTTTGTGCAGTTTGTCGATCGGGTAAGCCAGCTGACGACGGCCCCAATCTTCCAGGCGATGAATGGTACCACCGGAGGTGGTGATGGCGCCGGTATAACGCTCGATCATGCCGGGAACTTGCTCGCTCTGGTCCGGATGAACCATGAAGACGATTTCGTAATGACGCATTTTAGCTCCTTACGGATTAATTCAGCCTCCGCCCAGGTGCAGCCAGACCTCGGAGGCAAGGAACATAAAGGTGTTTAGTCGCTGCTTTTCTAGGGCGGCGTATTGTACGAAATCACATCCCTCACTGCAACTGACTGCCTTAAATGTTTTTCCCGATGGAAATCATCAGAAACAACAATTGATAACAATTATCATTTAGATCTATTCTCTCTCCATATCCTTATGGAGGGTGATGCCATGCAACCCGCACTGACGACTACGATTCCAGCCCGCAAATTCAAACTGACCCTGCTCGGGCCTGCCTTTATCGCCGCCATCGGCTATATCGACCCGGGCAACTTCGCCACCAATATTCAGGCGGGCTCTACCTTTGGCTACCAACTGCTCTGGGTAGTGGTATGGGCAAACTTGATGGCCATGCTGGTGCAAACACTCTCGGCCAAACTCGGTATCGTCACCGGCAAGAATCTGGCGGAACACATCCGCGACCGACTGCCAAAACCGGCGGTCTGGGCCTACTGGGTGCAGGCAGAGATCATCGCCATGGCCACCGATCTCGCCGAATTTATCGGCGCCGCAGTCGGCTTCAAGCTGCTGCTTGGCGTGACCTTGCTTGAAGGAGCCTGTATCACCGCCGTAGTGACCTGGGGGATCCTGATGTTGCAATCCCGTGGCCAGAAACCGCTGGAGTTCGTGGTCGGTGGCCTGTTGCTGTTTGTCGCGGCGGCCTACATCGTCGAGCTGATCTTCTCCCGCCCTCATCTGCCCAGCCTGCTGGAGGGCGCCCTCTTCCCCGGTCTGCCCAACAGCGATGCCGTCTATCTGGCCGCCGGTGTGCTCGGTGCCACCGTGATGCCCCACGTTATCTATCTGCACTCGGCACTGACCCAGCACACGCAAGATCAGGGCTCGGTCAGCCAGCGGCTGCACACCACCCGAGTCGATGTGGCGATTGCCATGACCATCGCCGGTTTCGTCAATCTGGCGATGATGGCGATGGCGGCCGCCGCGTTCCACAGCTCGGGCCACCAGCAGGTAGCGGAGCTGGAATCCGCCTACCAGACCCTCACTCCGCTGCTGGGTCAGGCTGCCGCCACCCTGTTTGGCCTCTCGCTGGTCGCCTCCGGCATCAGCTCTACCGTGGTGGGCACCCTGGCCGGGCAAGTGGTGATGCAGGGCTTTGTCCGCTTTACCATCCCGCTCTGGCTGCGACGCGCCATCACCATGGCTCCCGCCTTCGTGGTAATCGCCATCGGGCTCAACACCACCGAAATTCTGGTGTTGAGTCAGGTGATCCTGAGCTTTGGCATCGCGCTGGCCCTGATCCCGCTGTTGATGCTGACCGGCGATCGGGCGCTGATGGGGCAGCATCGCAACCATCCGGTCACACAAGCCATCGGCCGCCTTATCGTTGCGCTGGTGATCGGGCTCAACGCCTATCTGCTGGTCGCCATGATCTAGCGAACCGTCAAACCGAGAAGAGGGGCTCATTAACTCTGGTTAATGAGCCTCTTCGCACTTTGGCGTATGCTGCCGCTTTCTCTTCTCATTTATCGTTGCGGGAGCCTTGCCATGGAACACACCCGAGCCAGCTTCGTACTGGGCCATCATCAGGAGCAGGCCAGCGTGGTCTGCTGCCAGCGTGGCGACACCACGCTGCTGGTCACCGACCTCACCCCCTTTCATCCCCAGAGCCACCTCTGGCCCGATCAGCCGGGGGATGTGGGCCATGTTCGCTGGGAAGGGGGCGAAGCCGCCATTGGCCCTTGCCGAATGGGGGCCATCAGCCCGGATGGCGAGCTGTTCGTCGATACTGCCATTCCGGTCAAACGGGGGGCTGAGGGGTGGCGTTTCGTGGTGGTCCATCCGCTGACCGGTGACCATGCGCTGACCGTTGGCAGCCAGGTCGAATTGCAAGTGGATAGCGCTGCCCGCCACGCGTTGAGTCAGGGCCATAGTGGCTGCCATCTGGCGGCACTAGCCCTCAACAGGGTACTCATCCCCTACTGGCGCAAGGAGGTAAGCGAGCGCGATGCACTGGGCCAGCCCGACTTCGATCGTCTTGCTATTCAAAGCTCGCGGGTCGAGCCTTGCGGTTCGCGGGAGCAGTACCGCATCGGCAAGAGCCTACGCAAGAAAGGGGTCAACAGCGAGGCGCTGCTGGCAGATCTGGCGCTGATTGAAGAGAAGGCCAACCAGCAGCTGGCCGATTGGATCGCAGCCGGGAGCGAAATCCGCCGCAGCCGCGCTGGCGAGGCGATCATCGATTCCCGTTACTGGCACTGCATGCTGGAAGGCCAGGAGGTGACCATTCCCTGTGGTGGCACCCATGTCGCCTCGCTCGCCGAGTTGGGGGAGCTCAAAGTACAGCTCACTCAAGTGGAAGAGGGCTTTGCCATGCTGACACGGGTCACGCCAACCGGCGCCTGAGTCGCTGACTTGACCACTCAGGGCTCACGCCCAAATTGGCAATAGAGAAGTATCGCAAAGAGGGCGCATCATCATGCCCCTCAACGCCAGTCATGACGGACCGATGCTTCTCTTTTAACCACACCCTGATTAGAATGCGCCTCCCACAGGAGGCACATCCCCATGAGTAATACTCAACTTCGCACCACCCCTGATCGACTTCGTTATCTGGTTCTCTACGAAGGCATAGGGCTGGCACTGGTCGCACCGCTGATCAGTCAGCTGTTCGGTCAGGGCGTCGCCGAAGTCGGTTCGCTGGCCATCTTCTTCTCCATCGTCGCCACTGCCTGGACCTACGGTTGGAATCTGTTGTTCGACAAGGGGTTGCTCAAACTGTGCAGGCGCACCAACAAACGACCACTGGACCGCTTCCTGCACGCGTTTGGCTATGAGGCGAGCTTTATGATGCTCTCCCTCCCCTGCGTCATGTTCTGGCTCGATTTGGGAGTCTGGGACGCCCTGATGCTGGATCTCGGCTTCGTTGCCTTCTATCTCGTCTACATCATGGTCTTTACCTGGGCCTATGAGCGGATCTGGCCGCTGCCATCCAACCCGCAGACGGCATAAGGCCTCAGCCGCAACGAGGCCGACAGAAGAAACCAAAAAGGCAGGAAAAGCCAGGGAGCACTAAAACCGGAAGGATGGGAAAGCCCCATAAAAACAATGCCAGTCAGCTCGCTGACTGGCATTGGACAAAACAGACTTTCGGACTTACTTGACGGCGTCTTTCAGAGCCTTGCCAGCCACGAATGAAGGCACGTTGGCAGCAGCAATCTGGATCTCTTTACCAGTTTGCGGGTTACGACCGGTGCGGCCTGCGCGGTGGGTGACCTTGAAGGTGCCAAAACCGACCAGTTGCACAGCATCGCCTTCTTTCAAGCTCTGGGTAATACCATTGATGATCTCTTCCAGAGCCACTTTGGCCTGAGCTTTGCTCAGATCTGCTTTGGCGGCAATCGCATCGACAAGTTGAGCTTTGTTCATAACATTTCCTTTATGATCGGGCATTTAGCGCTGGGTCACTCTATGCAAAAAAAAACGCACAGGCAAAGCCTTTATCGAGCCGAACGCGTCAAACGCTGGGGTTTTCATCAAGATCTGCGGAAATAGTCACATTCCACACGCGAAAAACCGTGGGCAGGCCTGAAACCTGCTAGCACGCAGACACGATCCGCTGACTATTTCTTCACCACTTAACATTATCCCCCCATGGCTATTGACGCTTGCCCAGATTTTCCCTAGTTATAGGTTGTGTCACTGCTCAAACGGCTCGGAATACCGAACAATCGGCCAGCCTTTGCCCCACGGAGGGATAGGGATTATGTTGACGAAACTGGAACAGACCAAGCAGGCGCTGGCAGGCAAGCATAAGGCTATCGACGACTGGCTGGATGCAAGGCAAGCGTTGCTGGTTGGATACATGCAGCTGGCAGGCCTCACTCCGGCGCGGACCAAACAACGCAGCCTGCCCAAAACAGAAGAGCTGCATCAGTTTTGCGACCGCCTGGTCGACTATGTCAGTGCAGGCCATTTCGAGATCTACCACCACGTCGTCACCGCCTTCGAGCAAGCCAGCGGCGAAACACTGGAGCTGGCCAAGCGCATCTATCCCCATATTCGTAACAGCACTGAATTCGCCCTCGAGTTCAACGACAAATACAGTGATGCCGACGAGGCCCAATTGCTGCTACTGGATGATGATCTCAACGAGTTGGGGCCGGTTCTGGAAGAGCGGTTCAAACAGGAGGACCGCCTGGTCAAGGCGCTTCATGTGGTGGAATCCTTGAGTACCCAGCAAGCGTGAATGCCATTTTCGGAGCAAGTTCAAGATACTGGCAACCAAGGTGGATTACACTCAGAGCAATGACCCTAGCGTCCACACTTATTGCATACAGGAGATGAGCATGTCTGAGCGCCGCCGTTTTGCACGGATCCTCTACTTGACCATGGCAGAACTCACCCAGGGGGAACAGAAGTGGCAGACCCAGCTTGTCGACGTCTCCTTGCAGGGAGCCCTGCTGATCCGCCCCGACGACTGGGAGAGCCGTGACAACAAGGAGTACCAGCTCAGCTTTATCCTGAGCGGTAGCGATATCGAGATCAAAATGCAGGTCGAGCTGACCCACGAAGCCAGCAAAAAACTGGGGTTCTACTGCCACCACATCGATATCGACAGCGCCACCCACCTCAAGCGGATGATCGAGCTCAACGTCGGCGACGAAGAGCTGCTCCACCGCGAGCTGGAACAACTGCTGAGCGAACATCTGGAACATAGCCAGCCCTGATGGCAGGTTCCAGCCCATAAAAAAGAGCGCCGAGGCGCTCTTTTTCCGTTGTGCTGTTGTCTCGATTGCAATGCTGAGAGATTACAGCGCCTCGAGTGCCTCAGACAGCTTCTTGACCGGCACCACTTCCATCCCTTCGATGGGATGCTTGGGGGCATTGGCGTGCGGCACGATGGCACGGCGGAAACCGTGCTTGGCCGCCTCCTGCAACCGCTCCTGGCCAGACGGCACCGGGCGAATTTCACCGGAAAGACCCACTTCGCCGAACACCACCAGATCCTTGGGCAGTGCCTGATCCCGGAAGCTGGAGACCATCGCCAGCAGCAGCGCCAGATCCGCACTGGTCTCCTCGACCTTGACCCCGCCAACCACGTTGATGAAGACATCCTGATCCGCCATCTGCAACCCGCCGTGACGGTGCAGCACCGCCAGCAACATGGCGAGCCGGTTGTGATCCATCCCCACCGCCACCCTGCGCGGGTTGGAGAGCTGGGAGTAGTCCACCAGCGCCTGCAGCTCCACCAGCAGCGGCCGGGTGCCCTCCCAGATAACCATGACGATGGAACCGGGCGCCTGCTCCTGCCCTCGGCTGAGGAAGATAGCGGAGGGGTTACTCACCTCGCGCATCCCCTGCTCGGTCATGGCAAAAACCCCCAGCTCGTTGACCGCGCCGAAGCGGTTCTTGTGGGAGCGCAGAGTCCGAAAACGGGAGTCATGGCCACCATCAAGCAGCACAGAGCAGTCGATGCAGTGTTCCAGCACCTTGGGGCCCGCCAGACTGCCATCCTTGGTCACATGGCCCACCATGAAGATGGCCACATGATTCTGCTTGGCATAGCGGGTCAGCAGCGCCGCCGCTTCGCGCACCTGCGAGACAGAACCGGGGGACGATTGCACATCCGCCACATGCATCACCTGAATGGAGTCAATCACCATGATTTGCGGCTGCTCCTGCTGGGCAATCAGGCAGATCTGCTCGACGCTGGTCTCGGAGAGCATCCGCAGCTTGTCGGTGGGCAGCCCAAGGCGGTTGGCCCGCATCGCCACCTGCTGGAGCGACTCCTCGCCGGTGACATAGAGGGTTTTCATCCGTTCAGCGAGACCACACATGGTCTGCAGCAGCAGGGTCGACTTGCCCGCCCCCGGGTTGCCGCCGATCAGAATGGCCGAGCCGGGCACCACACCGCCACCAAGCACCCGATCCAGCTCCTTGAAACCTGAGGTAAAACGGGGAATTTCGGTGGTGGCAATCTCTGCCAGTGTCTGTACCTGACTGCCGACCGCGCCGGCATAACCGGTGTAACGGGCACTCTTGCCAGCTGGGCTCACCGAGCCGAGGCGCACCTCGGTGATGGTATTCCACTCCTTGCACTCGCTGCATTGACCTTGCCAGCGTGTGAAGTCGGCACCACATTCGGAACAAACATAAGCAGTTTTATTTTTGGCCATTGATAACTCGGGGACAGGATGAATTCCTGCTTGATATACTTGTTTGCGACCGACAGATCAAACCCAGAATCGGAAAAGTGACTTTCCGTGGCAGGAACAAATGGATTCAGAACACCAGCAACATCTGATTGAACAACTCGTCCCCTTGCTGCGGGAGAAAGATTTCGAGGAGATCTTCAACCGCATGACTCAGGAGGAAAACAGCAACAGCCGTTTTCTGATCAAGATGGAGCTCAAGCGCAAGTGCTCCCCCTGCCGCAGGGTCATCGACATGCGCGATGAGCTGGAGGATGAGTGCCTGGTACATGAGTTCGACGGCATCACTCACTTCATGCCCGCCGATGCGATTGCCCTGTTCCAGTCCCAGTGCTATCTCTACCGCGATATCTATACCCTCGGTGTCTACGAGGCGCTGCAACAGTGGCAAAAACAGCACCACAACGCCCGCGTGGATGGTCAGCTGTCTCCGCCGGCCAGCCCCTTCCGGCAATATGATGTCAACACCATCGCCTTTGCCAGCTACTACGGCCGCCGCCAGGAGCGGATGCACTTCAGCTCACCGGTGCTGATCAAGTTTCAGGACGGAGAGAAGCTGTTCGCCAAGAGTTCAGATCTCTCGCTGGGTGGCATGCGGGTCTCGGTTCCCTATCTGCCGAACTATCACACCGGCGCCCAGGTGGAGGTCTTCTTTACCGGACTGGAGCGGGACACCCCTAATCCGGTGCTGCACCAGCCGGTCGGCTATCAGATCCTTGGCGAAGAGAGCAAAGAGGGGAAATACTGGCTGCGACTGGTGCGCTCCGGCGAACAGCCAGCCTTTGATGCCTTCCTCAGCGACTTTATCGACGCCAACAAAATCCGCTATCGGGTCAGCGTCGACTATCTGCTCTCCGCCGCCATCATCAAGGGGTATGAGCAGTTCTATCTGCCGCGAATGACCGGCATGCCGCTCTTCTTCGGCACCGGCGACAGCCCCAATCTCGAGATAGCCCTGCGTACGGAAAACAACCAGCACCTGCTGGAGTATTGGCGCGATGAGAAAAACCGCGATGCCCTCGCGGGCCTTTTCAGCGTGGAGCGGATGAAACGGCTCTGCCCGGCCCCCGGCACCACCACCGAGACCATCATCTACTGCTTTACCCACACGGTGCGCAGCCACATCTACTTCTTCTCCGCCACCGCCGAGGAACTGCGCCAGAGTGGCCTCACCGCCCTCTTCTTCCAGGTGGGCTCACGCCGGCCCAGCTGGCGTGTCTACAAGTTCACGCTGGAGGCATGCGATCTGGTCGAGGCGGATGTGGGGCAACTGCAGGGGCAGGACAACCCGCAGTTGCAAGATATCTTGCTGCTCGAGCGGCTCAAACAGATCGGCTACTGCGGTCTGCTGCAGGAGATCGGCCTGGAGTCCCAGCGGGAAGAGTTCCATCAGGAAGGCGTCAGCAACAACGCCAACGAGCTGCAACGCTTTGGTCACGAGCAGGGGGTTGCCCCGTTCGAGATCGAGACCCTGCACTATGTTCAACTGCGCAAGGAGTCGCGCTACATCCACAAAACCGCGGTCGCCATCCATCACAACGGCAAATCCTGGATCGGCTGGACCCGCGACATCTCGACTCACGGCCTGCAAATCGAGCTGGAAGATGCCTTTATCGGCGAGAAGAACGATGTGGTAACCATCGCCCTGCCCCGCTTGCAGGAGCTCTCCAAGAGCATGGATCTGCAGCGCCTCTCCTACCGGCTTGTCAGCCTCAACATGACCCGCACCGTGCTGCACCTCTGCATCGAAGGGGATTCGGATCGCCATACCGGCCGCCAGTTCTTCAGCCTGCTGATCGAGAGCAACCAGAACAAGCTCAAGGCGGCGCAGGAGCAGCGCCGCTATCGCGGGCTGGCGCGGGCACTGCGCAACATCTATACCCACCACTTGTTCAACTCGCCGGTCTATGTCAACAAGCTGAAAGGCGCCCCCAAACCGGCCTCCATCGGCAAATCCCTGCAACCGCGCAGTCTGCAGCGGTTGCTGCAAGCCTGTGCCGAGCTGCCGGAGCAGGAGAACCTCTATCCGCTGTTTCAGGGGGAGCTGCTCAAGGAGCTGCTGATGAACCCGCTGCGCGCCATCGAGCGGGAGGACAAACCGAGAGAAGACGAGGTCTATATCGCCAGCATCCAGACCAAGGCCGGCCTGCCCATCTTCAGCAGCCGACTGGCCAGCAGCTTTGCCAACCTCAAAGAGAAGCGTCAGTTCATCGAGCTGGCGCAGCAACAGGGGGAGTTCTACTCGGTGCTGGTCGGCATCTCCCGTACCGGACGGCCCGACACCAACTTCATCGCCAACGAGTTGGACTACATCGCCAAGTTCGCCATCCACAAGGCGCGCAAGCTGGAAGAGGAGCTCTGGAGCGTGGTGGGGGTAGGAGAACTGACCGATACCACCCAGGCCACCCTGTTCCGCTTTGGCATCACGCCGCCGCTGAACTGAAGATCCCGGAACATACAGAAATGAAACAGGGCGCTCGATGCGCCCTGTTTTTTTGTCATGCCGCCTGCGGGTTGAGCAGCCAGTCAAGGATCTGGGGGAAGTGATCCTCCTGCGCCTGCGGGGCGGTCAGCATATTGATGTGGTCATAATCGAGGTGGTTGCCGTTATCCCGCCCCAATCGGGTGTGACGCGTGGCCGATCCCATCTCGTCGCTGAAACGGCGCACATCGGTCGGGTGACCCAGCACCTTGTCCGCTTTGGCCGAAATCATCCAGAGCGGTGGCCAGTTGACCCGTGCCGCCGCCTCGTCATAGGCAAAACCGTCGTGAGGATCCAGCCAGGGGCCGCACTTGACCCAGGGGATGGTCTCCTGCAGATAGCGCAGCGGCTCGTCGTCAGCACCGATCTTCAGAGTGCGAGCCGCCAGAAAACCACGGCGGCGAGCCAGCCAGGGAGCCAGCCGATTCCAGATCAGATCCACCTTCAGCCAACGCTCGGGATTGTGCACCGACACGCCGCGCTTGGTGCCAAAAAACAGTAGACTGGCCACCTGCTCCGCCAGCTCGGGGAAGCGCACCAGGGTCGAGGCCATGATGACACCGCCCCAGGAGTGGGCCACCCAGTGCACCTTGAAGCCATGATGGCGCTCGGCAATCCAGCGCTGCAGGGCGGGCAGATCCTCGGTGATCAGCTCATGCTGCCCGTGCTCCGCCTGCTCGGCGATGGCAGGAGTGCTGAGCCCCCGCCCCCGCAAATCAGCCACATAGACCTGATAGCCGTGACGGGCCAGAAAGCAGGCCAGCCCCTTGCCAGATTCGGTATAGAAGATCCGCCCGTTCTCGATGGCGCCATGCACCATCAGGATCGGCTCTCCATGCACGGCGACCCGGGGTTTGATGTGGCGCACATGCAATTGATGGCCACCACAGGGGATAAACAGAGACTGCTGCGACAATTCCATTTTTATTGGTTTCCTCCTTGAAACACTGTCAGCGCTGGTCCCAACGTTGCTCGCTGCAGGCCCGCGCCGCCAGCAGGCAGATCACCCCCTCCAGATCGTGATGATTGAGGGTGGCCGCCGCCTGCGCCCGCACCAGTGGTTTGGCGTGAATGGCAATGCCAAGGCCCGCGACCCCCATCATTTTGAGATCGTTGGCACCATCGCCGATGGCCACGGTCTGGTCGGCAGCAATGCCGTACTCCTGAGCAAGCTGCTGCAACACCTCGGCCTTGACGCTGGCATCAACGATGCGCCCGCTCACCTTGCCGCTCAGCTGGCCCCCCTCCACCGCCAGCTCGTTGGCGAAGATGGCATCGAGCCCCAGATCGCGCTGCAACTGGCCAGCAAAACGGGTAAAACCACCGGAGGCGATGGCCACCTTCCAACCCGCCCCTTTGAGGGTATCGACCATCAGCTGCAAGCCCGGCATCCAGGGCATCCATGCCGCCACCTCGTCGAGGATGGCGACCGGCGCCCCAGCCAGCAGGGCCACCCGATTGCGCAGGCTGTCGGAAAACTCCAGCTTGCCCTGCATGGCTGCGGCCGTTACTGCCGCCACCTGCTCGCCAACCCCGGCAAGGCGGGCAATCTCGTCTATACACTCGATGCGGATCGCGGTGGAGTCCATGTCCATCACCAGCAGGCCGGGCTCGTTCAGGGTCGGTAGCGCGGGCAGATGGCAGAGATCGATCTCCCACTCACCGCTCTTGAGCTCGGCCACCAACTCGGAAGAGAAGCGATCGCAGCCAAGCAGCAGCAACGGCACGCCCGCCACCTCGGTGGGAGGATAGAGGGTGGCCGCCAACCCCTGTGCAGCCAACAAAGGTGACAGACACGCCAGATGGGAGGCGCCCAGCCCCTTGCCAAATAGCACCAACCAGCCGCCAGCCTGCGGAGTCTCTGTCGGTTGCAACGCATCTGCGCTGAGCTGCCAACAGGGTGAGCCGGACAACAACGCGGGCCAATCGGATAACAGAGGGGGGAGCCGGGACAACAACATAAGGGATACGCCTTCCTTGGTGATCAGGGGGTTAACAATGCTGGCCCAGAGTAGCGTATTGCTTTTTGTACAGGCAAGCGCCAAGATCCCGCCACTCCTTGTTACCATGAGGTCTCACGCTTGCAGCGTCATCTTCCCATCAAACGTGTTCTCAGCCTGGGTGCCGGTATCCTGCTCGGATGCTGGGTGCTCGGTGTGCTTATTCATATGCAGGGTGAAAGCCAGGCCTCGCTGCACAGCGAAGCGCGCAACCGGGCGCAGGCGCTGGTCGCCTATGCCGCCCGAGACATGAAACGCTGGATCAAGGAGGAGAAGAGCAGCGAGCTGGAGCGGCTGGCGCGGGATCTGGCAGCCGAGCCGGAGATCCTCGATGCCACCCTCTACGACGGACGCGGCATTCCCCTCGCCCAGTCTGAGCAGGCGGTGCCGCTGGAAAGCCTGCTGCCCATCGGCAGCGATAACAAGTCGCTGCCGGAGCAGGGCAAAGGACGGATCCAGTTCGTGCAGGAGATCCGGGATGGCGAGCAGACCATCGGCTTCCTGCGCATAACCCTGGAAGAGCAGCAGATGCTGGCAGACAAGGATACCCGGCTCAAGGTGGTGCAGGAGAAACAACGCCTGATGCTGCTGGTCGCCCTGCTGGCCGGGGTGCTCATCTCCTACGGCGTGCGCCGTAACTACATGCGGGTACGCAAGCACAAGAAAAAGAGTACGCCCCCCTCGCCACCTCCGGAAAACTGATGGCGCAACCAGAGAGCAGATACAAAAACGGCGGCCAGAAGGCCGCCGTTTCTTATTCGCGAAGGAATTACTTGTCGCCCAGCAGGACGGAATCCAGTGCGATTTCGATCATGTCGTTGAAGGTCAGCTGACGCTCTTCAGAGGTGGTCTGCTCACCGGTACGGATATGGTCGGAGACGGTGCAGATGGTCAGCGCCTTGGCACCGTACTCTGCGGCCACGCCGTAGATACCGGCGGCTTCCATCTCGACACCCAGGATGCCGTATTTTTCCATGACGTCGAACATGGAGGGGTCCGGAGTGTAGAACAGGTCGGCGGAGAAGATGTTACCGACGCGCACGGCAACGCCCTTGTTCTTGGCGGCCTGCACGGCATTGGCAACCAGGTCGAAGTCGGCGATGGCAGCGAAGTCGTGATCCTTGAAGCGCAGACGGTTTACTTTGGAGTCGGTGCAAGCCCCCATACCGATCACCACGTCACGCAGTTTCACGTCTTCACGCACAGCGCCACAGGAGCCCACGCGGATCAGGGTCTTCACACCGTAATCGGTGATCAGCTCTTTTGCGTAGATGGAGCAGGACGGGATACCCATGCCGTGACCCATGACGGAGATACGACGGCCCTTGTAGGTACCGGTAAAGCCGAACATGTTGCGCACGTCGCAGATCTGCTCGACGTTCTCCAGGAAAGTTTCAGCGATGTACTTGGCGCGCAGGGGGTCGCCCGGCATCAGCACGGTATCAGCAAAGGCGCCATCTTTCGCATTGATATGAGGAGTTGCCATTCTCTTGATTCCTTCACACAGGTTGAGTTTTATTGTTTTATAAATTGCCCGCCGCCGAAGTGGCGGGCGGGTAAATTACAGGAAGCTGGTACCGTATGCCAGTTTCGGCAGACCGTGGTAAGCCGCGATGCTCTGGCCGATATCGGCAAAGGTCTCGCGACGACCAACGGAGCCGGCCTTGACCGGCTTGCCGAAGAACAGCACCGGAATGTATTCGCGGGTGTGGTCGGTACCACCCCAGGTCGGGTCGCAGCCGTGGTCGGCAGTCAGCACCACCACGTCGCCATCTTGCAGCAGCTCAAACAGCTCCGGCAGGCGGGAATCGAAATACTCCAGCGCACCGGCATAACCGGCAACGTCACGGCGGTGGCCGTAGGAGGAGTCGAAGTCGACGAAGTTGGTGAAGACGATGGTGTTGTCACCGGCCGCTTTCACCTCTTCCAGCGTGCGATCCCACAGCTCGGTCAGACCGGTCCCTTTCACCTGCTTGGTGATGCCCTGCTGGGCATAGATGTCGGCGATCTTGCCGATGGAGACCACCTGACCACCCGCATCTTTCATGTAATCCAGCACAGTCGGCGCCGGCGGCAGCACTGAGTAGTCGTGACGGTTGCCGGTACGCTTGAAGTTGCCCTTGCCAGTACCCACGAACGGACGCGCAATCACGCGGCCGATGTTGTAGGGCTCCAGCAGCTCTCGCACGATGTGGCACAGCTCATAGAGCTTCTCGAGGCCATAGGTCTCTTCGTGGCAGGCAATCTGGAATACGGAGTCGGCAGAGGTGTAGAGGATCGGCTTGCCGGTGCGCATATGCTCTTCGCCCAGATCGTCCAGCACTTGGGTACCGGAGGCGTGGCAGTTGCCCAGATAGCCAGGCAGACCAGCCTTCTCGACGATGGCGTCCAGCAGCTCCTGCGGGAAGCTGTTGTGGTGATCCTTGAAGTAGCCCCACTCGAACAGCACGGGCACACCGGCGATCTCCCAGTGACCGGACGGGGTGTCCTTGCCGGAGGAGAGCTCCTGCGCAAAGCCGTAGGCACCGACCACCTCGATATCTTTCTTCAGCCCTTCCGGGAAGTAGCCGGAGGCCTGCTCGCAAGCGTGGCCCAGACCCAGCTTGTTGAGGTTGGGCAGATTGAGGGCGCCACGGCCTTCAATTTCACCTGCCGCACACGCCTTGGCGATATGGCCAAGGGTGTTGGCGCCCACATCTCCGAACTTGTCGGCGTCGGCAGCTGCGCCAATACCGAAAGAGTCCATCATCAGAATAAAGGTACGTTTCATGGGTCTTCCCCTTGTTACAAATCGGCCAGGGTGATACGGCGGTACACTTCAGGCAGTGCCTCCGGCCGCTCGCCACCAATCCGGACAGCCGCCTGCACCATGCTGGCAGCCTGAGCATATTGCTCTTCAGTCTGAGCGTGGATCATCGCGATCGGCTTGTCAGCATCGACGCTTTGACCCAGGCGGATAAAGTCGGTCAGACCGACCGCATAATCAAGTTTGTCACCGGCAGCGCGGCGACCACCGCCCATCGCCACCACGGCCAGACCCAGCTCGCGGGTATCCATAGCGGTCACGAAGCCGCTGTTGGCCGCAAAGACCGGGCGCACGATGGCGGCTTTGGGCAGGTAAGCGTCGTAACGCTCCATGAAATCGGCCGGGCCACCGAGACCAGTCACCATGCGACCGAAGATCTCGGCCGCCTTGCCGTTATCCAGCACCGTCTGCAGCTTGGTGCGGGCATCGCGCTCGTCGCTGGCCAGACCGGCGGAGATCAGCATCTCAGCGCACAGCGCCATGGTCACTTCGTGGATGCGCGGGTTGCGGTATTCACCGGTCAGGTAGCGCACCGCTTCACGTACTTCCACCGCGTTACCGGCGCTGGAGGCCAGCACCTGGTTCATATCGGTCAAGAGCGCAGAGGTGCGGCAACCGGCACCGTTGGCCACGGCCACAATGCTCTTGGCCAGCTCTTCAGACGCTTCGAAGGTCGGCATAAAGGCGCCGGAGCCCACTTTCACATCCATCACCAGCGCTTCGAGCCCGGAGGCGAGCTTCTTGGAGAGGATGGAGCCGGTGATCATCGCGATGGATTCAACGGTGGCGGTGATGTCACGTACTGCATAGATACGCTTGTCAGCGGGGGCAAGATCGCCGGTCTGACCGATGATGGCGACACCCGCCTCTTTCACCACTTTCAGGAAACGGTCGTTGTCGACCGAGGTCTGGTAGCCGGGAATGGCGTCCAGCTTGTCGAGGGTACCGCCGGTGTGGCCCAGGCCACGGCCGGAGATCATCGGCACGAAACCGCCGCAGGCAGCGACCATCGGGCCAAGCATCAGGGAGACAACATCACCCACACCGCCGGTGGAGTGTTTGTCAACAATCGGGCCACCCAGATTGAGGTGATCCCAGGTCAATACCATGCCGGAGTCGCGCATAGCGCAGGTCAGGGCAACCCGCTCATCCATGGTCATGTCTTTGAAGTAGACCGCCATCGCCAGCGCGGCAATCTGCCCCTCGCCGATGGTGTTATTGGTAATGCCCTGAACGAAGAATTGAATTTCTTGGGTACTGAGCGCTTCACCGTTGCGCTTCTTGCGAATAATTTCTTGAGGCAAAAACATCTTTCATTCCCTCCGCCATTGCTGGCGTTACACAAGCCTGAATCCTTGCCCGCACACCGCATGGTGGGGGCTAACAGGGCGGACAGCAGTCCGCCCTCTCATCAACCTATTAGTAACCGCTGGTGTTGGCTGGCTTGTCGCCATGCCCCAGAGTGGCCAGCAGACTGGCCAGCAGGCTGGATGCACCAAAGCGGAAGGTACGGGCGGACACCCAGTCGTTGCCGAGGATCTCTTCGGCCATAGCCAGGTACTGACCGGCAACGGCTGCGTCTTTAACGCCACCAGCTGGCTTGAAGCCGACTTTCGGATTCTTGGCCTTGATCACTTCCATCATGATGCGTGCCGCTTCTGGGGTCGCATTGACCGGCACCTTGCCGGTGGAGGTCTTGATGAAGTCGGCACCGGCATCGATACAGATTTCGGAAGCGCGACGGATCAGCGCCTCTTCTTTCAGCTCGCCGGTTTCGATGATCACTTTCAGCAGCACGTTGGCACCGCAGGCCTCTTTACAGGCTTTGACCAGATCAAAACCGATCTGTTCATTACCAGCCATGAAGGCGCGGTACGGGAACACCACGTCCACTTCGTCAGCACCGTAGGCGACAGCTGCACGGGTTTCGGCCACGGCGATCTCGATGTCGTCGTTGCCGTGCGGGAAGTTGGTCACGGTCGCAATGCGCACATCGGCAGCGCCGATCTCACGCAGTGTCTTGCGAGCGATAGGGATAAAACGGGGGTAGATGCAGACAGCGGCGGTCAGGCCAGCCGGTGACTTGGCCTTATGGCACAGGTCGATCACCTTCTGATCGGTATCGTCGTCGTTCAGGGTGGTCAGGTCCATCAGGTTCAGGGCGCGCTGAGCGGCCACTTTCAGATCAGTCATTCTGTTCTCCAAAGTCTCGATTTAATCCAGATAACCGGGCACCACCATACCATCCAGCGATGGATGCACAGGCAGTAATCCCCAGCTATACGGGAATGGAATTACAGTGCGAAGGCACCGGCACTATCGGGATGCTATTCAAAACACCCTGCAGGCACTGCGACTGTAAATAAGGCAAGAGCCCTGTCACTTTCTTACAAAAGTGCGGACTTGGTTCCATGAAGACTTGAGAAAGGCCGACAACATCTGACCCGACTTCCCAATCAATTCCATTTGACCGCCAACACCCGATTTCATCGAGTATTAGTCATTGCCAGCACCCTGCTGGCAACGCCTATTTCAGCCGAGATACCCCCTGTTTGCAAGCCGGATTTGCCAATTTCAGAGGTACCTCACATCTGGCAAATCCAGGTCTAAAAAAGCCTTACGAAAAGAAACGAGTCAGGATCCAGGAGTAGGCCAATCCCCCCAGATAGACCCCGACGATCCCCATTACCCCGGACAAAACGGGAGGCGCCGGGATCGGCAATTTGAGGAAAGAAAACAACAAACCAACTATAAAGCCGGCCACCATCGCCAGTAGCACTTCATTCATATAACCTCCGATTTGACTCATTTTATTATTAGTTTAGATAGGAAAACGGTTGTCACCGCTCCATACGCGAACGCCACGGCAGATGCCGTGGCGTTCGTGTTTATACCCTGTCAGTCAGGCGGCGATTACATGCCGGACAGTGCCAGGAAGAAGCCTGCGATAGTGGCAGACATCAGGTTGGACAGAGAGCCAGCCAGTACGGCTTTCAGACCAAAGCGTGCAATGGTGCCGCGGCGGTTCGGCGCCATGGACCCCAGACCACCCAGCAGGATGGCAACAGAGGAGAGGTTGGCAAAACCACACAGCGCGAAGGAGATGATCGCCTTGGTGTGATCGGACATGGCCACACCGTTGATCAGCACTTCGTCTTTCAGGTACGGAGCAAAGTTCAGGTAAGCCACGAACTCGTTCACTACCAGCTTCTGACCGATGAAGGAACCGGCAACCACTGCTTCATTCCAGGGCACACCGATCAGGAAGGCCAGCGGGGAGAAGATCCAGCCCAGCAGCAGTTCCAGAGAGAGTTGCGGATAACCGAACCAGCCACCCACACCGGAGAAGATACCGTTGATCATGGCGATCAGACCGATGAAGGCCAGCAGCATGGCGCCGACGTTCAGGGCCAGTTGCATACCGGCAGAGGCGCCAGCAGCAGCAGCGTCAATGACGTTGGCAGGCTTGTCATCCAGCTCGGCATCGGCAGAGCTTTCGTCGTAGTTCGGGGTCTCGGTCTCGGGAACCAGCAGCTTGGCGAACAGCAAACCACCCGGTGCAGCCATGAAGGAGGCAGCAATCAGGTACTCCATCTTCACGCCCATGGAGGCGTAACCAGCCAGTACGGAACCGGCAACGGAAGCCAGACCACCACACATGACGGCGAACAGCTCGGAGTCAGTCATCTTGGCGATGTAGGGACGAACCACCAGCGGCGCTTCGGTCTGACCGACGAAGATGTTGGCAGTTGCAGACAGGGATTCGGTGCGGGAAGTACCCAGTACTTTCTGCAGACCGCCGCCCAGCAACTTGATGACCATCTGCATGATGCCCAGGTAGTAGAGCACTGCAATCAGGGAAGAGAAGAAGATGATGACCGGCAGAACACGGAAGGCAAAGACAAAGCCGCCGCCACCGAACACTTCAAACATCTTGTTGCTGACCAGACCGCCAAACAGGAAGTCGATCCCGTTCTGGCCGTAGCTGATCACGCTGGATACCGCGTCGGACACGCCGACCAGGATATCGCGACCAACCGGAACATAGAGAACAAACGCCCCCAGACCGGCTTGAATTGCGAACGCACCGACAACGGTACGGACGTTGATTGCCTTGCGATTGCTGGAGAACAGCACCGCGATAAGGACGAGCGTCGCCATCCCTACCAGACCCATGAACAAATTCATTATTATCTTCCTCTAGTAGCACCTGGCTTGTTAGCGAGTTGTTATCAAACCCAACTAATCAAGGGGAGCGCATTATACTAATTAAAGTCCGATAAAATAGAATGCTGGTCACATTTTATCGTTATCAAAATGTCCAAGTGTCACAAAATTAGACAGCAAACGATTTTTACGCTCATTTTTTTTCCTGACAACTAAATCAGGTGTTGCGAAATTGTTTCATGGCTATTGGTCGTGATGGAAAATATGTCGGGCAGTTTCAAATAACACCTTGGCAACATCTGCTGATGATTCCTCCCGCAATGTCATCAATATTTCCGCTATTTTCGGCAGCGCTTCCGGGGTATTCCGGGTGCCTTGCTCACCTTGTAAGGGCATATCGGGCGAATCGGTTTCCAGCACCAGAGCCTCGAGCGGCATAGCCCGAAATACCTCTCGCGTCTTGTTCGCCCGTTCAAAACTGATCACCCCGCCCACCCCGAGTCGAAAGCCCAGTTGCCAGAAGGCCTCCGCCTGCTGCAACGAACCGCTGAAAGCATGGATCACCCCGCCACGTGGCGGCTTGAAGCGGCGCAACAGCTTGGCCACAGTGTCATTGGCGCGCACCGAGTGGATCATAAGGGGAAGCCCGACATCGGCAGCCAGCCGGATCTGAGCCTCAAACAGCGCAAGCTGCCCCTCCTGCGGCACGTGAGAACGGAGGTCCAGCCCACACTCGCCTATGGCCACCAGCCCTGCAGGCTGGCTCATTACCAGCGTTCGCAGCCGCTCCATCACCCCCTCCCGCTGTTCATCGGCATACCAGGGATGAATGCCCAGACCGTAAAAGAGGCCGTCATGCTGATCTGCCAGTGCCATCACACGAGTCCAGTTATCCTCTGCGATGGCAGGAATGATATACTCCGTCACCCCTAATGCCCGACAACGGGCCAGCAGTGCCTCCCTGTCCTGGTCGAACACCGGAAAGTCGAGATGGCAATGGGTATCTATCAGCTGCATATCACTCACACCTGTTTGCGGTATTTAATGGGTCATTGAACATGATAAACAACAAAAACAACGGCTTTACCCTGATTGAACTGGTGTTGGTGATCATAGTGCTGGGGATCCTGGCCGTCACCGCCCTGCCCCGCTTTATCAATATCAAGGATGATGCCCTGAAAAGCACTGTCTCGGCGACCGCAGGCAGCTTTGCCAGTGCAGTTCAGCTGGCTCATGCTGGCTGGGCGGTGAAAGTGCAGGGACAAGACCTCGCACTGTATAACTTCAGTGGGATGGGCAATAAAGATTTGGATATCAACCACTACGGCTGGCCTGTGGGGACAAAAGAGGATCAGGGTAATCAAGGTGTTGATATTGTTTTCCCCGGAGGCACAAGTGACCAGATATCGGTCAGTAGCCCGGATGACTGCAAACTACTTTTCACTGGATTACTTGATACCAATCAAACCGTTCCTGACCTAGCAGACAAAAATACGGACACAGACTACACCTCTGAGATCATTGCTGCAGATGACCAAATTGACGGGGGGCTACGTCACGATAACTGCCGTTATATTCTTCGCGATTCTATCGGCCGCTTCCCGGATCACCCCAACGGCCTCGGCTTCGAGTACAACAGTGTTACCGGTGCCGTGACCCGCAATTTTGATTGAGCTCAGCCTCTTCTGCGCAATCTCGCTTTTTGCTTGAATCATCATCATAACGAACCGGCGTGCAGCAGCGCCGGTTTTCCTGAGTGAGCCCCCACTCCTCGCACCACGCGTCATAACGGGCCAGCCAACGCAGCAATATCCCCTTCATCGTCACACCTCCGCCAACGGATTCGGTTCAAAAACCATCCTAATCAGAGTCGGCAAGGTGAGCAAGCCATCCCCACTATGGCGGTCGGGCGAGATAAAAAAGAGCCGGTCAGCATGGCTGACCGGCTCTTTTAACATATCCTGAAGAGGTTATCCGATGAGCGACAGCTCATCAGCCTCACAGACTCTTCAGCTTCTCTTCCGGCAGGGCCAGCTCGTCGTTGTGGTTAACGCCGATCCCGCGCTCCAGCACATGACGGGCGATGGCGTGCGCCTCTTCCAGCGAGTGCATGCTGTAGGTGCCGCACTGATACTCGTTCAGCTCGGGGATCTTGGCCTGATCCTGCACGGTCAACACGTCGCTCATGGCCGCCTGCCAGGCTGCGCCAACACGGGCTTCGTCCGGCGCGCCGATCAGGCTCATGTAGAAACCAGTACGGCAACCCATGGGAGAGATATCGATGATCTCCACGCCGTTGCCGTTCAGGTGATCACGCATAAAACCGGCGAACAGATGCTCCAGAGTATGGATACCGCGCTCGGAGAGGATCTCCTGGTTCGGTACACAGAAACGCAGGTCGAACACGGTAATGGTGTCCTTGTTCGGGGTCTGCATGGTCTTGGCCACACGCACCGCTGGCGCTTCCATACGGGTGTGGTCAACGGTAAAACTGTCCAATAACGGCATTTCTGACTCCTGATTTGGTTACCAGAACCAGCCCCCGCGGGAGAGCTGACCCTTGCATTGACGGTACTGGGCGCCGTAGCGCTGGGCGCGAGCCTCTACCTTGCGAGAGGTCTTCATCAACCACCCCTTGCTGCGATAGCTGCCACGCCGGTAGCCACCCCACCCTTCGTGATAGTTGAGGTACTGGCCATAGGCATCCCACTTGGAGATGCCATTGAGCCGCTGGGCTTTGTTAGTGTACCAACCCATAAAATCGATGGCGTCGGCAAAATCATCGCGGTCACTCCAGCTGTTGCCGGTTTCCCGCTGGTAATCCGCCCAGGTTTCATCTTTGACCTGAGCATAACCATAAGCCGAACTGGCCCGCCCGGTCGGGATGAAGAGGAAATACTGCATCGGCGGCTGGGCATCATGTACGTACGAGGACTCCTGATACATCATGGCCATCACCACATGGATCGGCGTCCCCCACTTCTCGTTCATCTTGAGCGCGGCTTTATGCCACTCCGGCTTCTCGCGAAAGATCTGGCACAGATTCTCCGGCTGAGCAGGTGGACGGGTACTGCAAGCACTCAGGCCCGCCAACAGGCTGGCGACCACCACGAAGCGCAGCCACCTCATCAAATGAGGCAGCACTTCGCACCTCTGGTCAGGTAAAGAGATAGCCAAGGTCAGATCGCGTCTTCGTTCTCTTCGCCGGTACGGATACGAATGACACGCTCCACCTCGCAGACGAAGATCTTGCCATCACCAATCTTGCCGGTGCGGGCGGTGTTCTGGATCGCTTCCAGACAGGCATCGAGATCCTCGTCCTGCACCACCAGCTCCACCTTCACTTTCGGCAGGAAGTCGACCATATATTCGGCTCCGCGATAGAGCTCGGTATGGCCCTTCTGGCGGCCGAAGCCTTTGACTTCGGATACGGTCATGCCGTTGATGCCGATCTCGGCCAGGGCCTCGCGCACATCGTCCAGCTTGAACGGTTTGATGATGGCTTCAATCTTCTTCATGGTGACTCCTTACCAGTTCTGTTTGCCGAACCCGGATGTAATGGGGTAACGGCGATCCTTACCAAAGTTGCGAGCCGTAATGCGGGGCCCGACCGCCGCCTGACGGCGCTTGTATTCGTTGAGATCCACCAGGCGGATCACCTTGCGCACCACCGCTTCCTCAAAGCCTTCGGCCACCATGTCGGCCACGGACGCATCCTCTTCCACGTAACGCTTGAGGATGGCATCAAGGATGTCGTACGGGGGCAGGCTGTCCTGATCCACCTGATCCGGCGCCAGCTCCGCTGAAGGAGGACGGTCGATAACCCGCTGCGGGATCACATAGTCAACCGAGTTGCGATATTCGCACAACTTGAATACCAGCGTCTTGGGCACATCTTTCAGCACGTCGAAGCCACCGGCCATGTCACCGTACAGCGTGGCATAACCGACCGCCATCTCGCTCTTGTTACCGGTGGTCAGCACGATACGACGACGCTTGTTAGAGAGCGCCATCAGCAGCACGCCGCGGCAGCGGGCCTGCAGGTTCTCTTCGGTAGTATCACGGGCAGTGCCTTCAAACAGCGGCGCCAGCTGGGCCATAAACCCTTCGAACATCGGCTCGATGGAGATGATGTTGAACTCAACCCCCATCCGCTCGGCCTGCTCCTTGGCATCCTCCACGCTCATCTGGGCGGTGTAGCGGAACGGCATCATCACTGCCTGCACCTTGTCGGCACCGATGGCATCGGCCGCAATGGCCAGCGTCAGCGCCGAGTCGATGCCGCCGGATAGACCCAGCACAGCACCGTGGAAACCGTTCTTGGTAACGTAGTCGCGCACTGCCAGCACCAGCGCCTGATAGGTCTCGGCCAACGGCTCCAGCGGCGCAGCGGGTTCCCGCTCCTTCAGCGGCTGGCCATCGGCAAAACGTACCAGCGCCAGCTCTTCGGCAAACGGGGCCAGCTTGTGCGTCAGCTCGCCCTGGCTGCTGAACACCTTGGAGCAGCCGTCGAAAATCAGCTCATCCTGACCGCAGACCTGATTGAGGTAGACCAGCGGCAGACCGGTCTGATCGCAGCGCTCGGCCATCAGCTCGCGGCGGATCCAGGGTTTCTCCTGATCGTATGGCGACGCATTGATGGTGAGCAGCAGCTCGGCCCCCGCCGCCTTGGCGGCCTGCGCCGGACCTGGCTGCCACAAATCTTCGCAGATGAGCAGGCCCAGCTGGTGACCACGGAACGGCACCACGCAGGTCTCGGTTGCAGCGGTGAAGTAGCGCTTCTCATCGAACACGCCGTAGTTGGGCAAATCCTGCTTGAAGTAACGGGCAATCAGCTGGCCCTGCTCATAGAGGGAAGCCGCGTTGTAGAGCGCCTCTCCTTCGCACCAAGGGTGACCCACCAAAATAGCACAGTTGCCCTGCCATTCGGCAACACGAGCCAACGCGGCTTCGACCCGGATCATCAGATCGGCGCGCAGCAGCAGATCTTCCGGTGGATAGCCGGTCAGGGCCAGCTCGGAGCAGACCAGCAGATCGGCACCTTGCTGCTCGGCCTGAGCTGCCGCAGCGAGCACTTTGTCAGTGTTATCTTCGATGGCGCCTACCGTCAGATTCAACTGGGCAAGCATCAGAGAGAGGGCTTTTGCCATGGCGATGCATCTTGAATTCGAAAATGATGGGGAATGATAAAGAAAAGGGGGGCAATCTGCCAGTTCAAGACAGGCGTAACCGTGTGACAGCAACCAGCGGGAAGGATAAGCTGTACATAGTCACGGAACGACAGGCCTTCGCAGATATGAAAAACGCCGGATTTACCCTGATGGAGTTGATGATAGCCATTGCGCTGGGCGTCATTCTGTTGGGGATTGGTATTCCTTCTTTGGGCTCTCTGCTTAAAGACAGCACGGCTAACTATGAAAGCGAGCGGTTGATTAAGCTCCTGCGCTTTGCCCGCACCCAAGCTATCAGTGACCAGCAAACCGTCACCGCATGCCTAATAAACAACAATAACGAGTGTGTTGAACAGGATCCGGTTCAATTATTGGTTTTCATCGATGATGACGGTAATGCCGAGCTGGACGAAGGGGAAGTAGAACTCGCACGCACACCAGCTTTTACTCCAGATACCACCATCAGTTCAACCAGACCCCGAGTCTTGTTTGCCGCTGATGGAACCAGCCTAGGTACCAATATGACCGTAAGGGTCTGCATCAGCGAAGAACCCAGAGTTGATGTTGTAATCGCAGCATCAGGTCGCAGCAGTAAATCCGAAACCACCAGCATTTGCCCTTGACCACTATCTTGGCTGCAGTTTCTCTTGCCGTTGCGCAGCCTCAAGATTGAATGGCTGTTCGGTTGGCTGACACTCGATAACTCTCTTCACCATCAGGAGTTGCCCATTCAGTTCAAACCCTTTCTTTTGAAAGACGATTTCAGCACTCTGGCTATCCTTTATCGTTCCCTGAATAACGACATAGGTATCATTTGCCAACTCGACATAGCATTTTCTATCCACGACAGCATAGACATTGGCCGCATTTGACAACGCCATCAGCCAGAGGATCATTTTCATTGTGGCTCATCCTCATACAGGTATATTTTCTTGGGCGTCATATCCATTTCAGCCTCCTCCGCACCTTCCGAACACTCCCCCTCGCCGGTACAGCGCTCAGGAACCCCTTCTCCTTCGTCTTTGAGAATCACCTCTTCACCTGGGGCTCCGCCAATAATCCGGATCTTTGAATCATCACCAGCATGGATCACCAGATCATCGGCCACCTTGTTATTGACTTCCACATAGCGTTCCGGGATTTCATTACCATCCTGATCCACCACATATTTGAAAGAGGTACCGTAATGCATGTCGACCATATACTGCCGCATCGCGCCTATCGACTGGATCGTACACTCCTCGAATGACTGAACCTGCGGTAAAAAAGAGGTAAAATAGAGCTTGCCTTGCAGCACAACCCCAGACCCCATCGACTTCTCTCCTGACTCGGCTAGCCAATATTTCCAACCCAATTTACTGGTAATGGCAGCTCTCAAACTAAGCAGGTCATTGGTGTCCGTGACACCAGCCAGAGGATCAACCGATACGTCATACAAGTCCGTCATCGTGATAGGGGCTGGAGCAGCAGTGTTATAACTCTTGGTAACTACCCCGTAGTCACGCAACATAAAATAGGCGTTTTGCACGGTAGACTCGGACGATGGGCGGTTTCGATCACCAGAACCAATCAGCACTGCATCGAATGGCCTATCTTTGAACGAGAAATAATCTTCGCCACTAATTACCGTCTTGGTCACTTGCTTGTTGATAGTACGTACCAATACAGGCTGAGTGAAAAAGCGGCGGTCATTAGCCTGTACATCATCAGACCCAAGACTGGCAAACTTGAAAACACTCCAGGAGCTAGTACTGGTTGAAGGCATATCCAGGCGCCAGATATTGCCGCCTGTATCACCAGCATAAATTCGGTCAGTTTTCCCATCACCATCACTGTCTAGAGTGGAAACTGACCCAGGCATGCTATCAACCATCGCAGTCACCTGCTTGTTGGTACTGGAGCCAGCTCCAGGTGTTGCGCTGAACACAAGAGCACCACTATCGGCATCGACCATGTAGACGCCCATACCCTTGCTGTCAGAGCTACCTATCCCGACTTTACTCTTATTGGCATCGTAACCACCGGAAAAAACCATCACCAATCGCTTGTTGCTCGGAGGAGCATCCCAAGGAATATAAGCCACCTCCGGTACTGACCAGGTTTCCCCCAGTAATGAGAAGCCCGCAGTCTGACTATTGATCGTCCATTTCAAGCTGGGGGCATCTGGGTTGGTAATATCAAGTGCATAGTAGCTACTACCACCCCCTCGCAAACCGAAAAGCAGCCAGACAAAGTCTCCCTCTGATGCCTTGATAACACCATTCCTATTGGCATCCTTAATCAACGCAACCGGTGAAGCATCAACACCGTAGATATGATCGCCAGACTCGGCATTGAGACGTAGAGCTTCTTGCCTGGGCAACAGCTCATAGGGGATCATGGCCCAGCTTTCATCAACCGTACTACCGAGATCTTTGAACATATGCAGGAAACCAGCATTGGTTCCCATCAGGATCCGCAAGTCAGGGGTACAGGTGCTCTGGCCTGAAGCAATGGAGCAACCATAATTGACCACCAATGGACGAGAGTGCAGGGGGTCTCCCACTATGTATGGCCGAATGGTGGTACTGGCATCATAATCTTCATCGTCCACATCGACACCTTTTGTCCAGTCGATCTGTCCGTCAAGTTCGGTGGCACTGGCCAACCGCATGTAACTAGCCAAGTTGTCGGCAGAGCCTGCGATCGACACCAAATTGGCTTTGTTAAAAGCATCCAATCGCTTGGGCGATGCAACCGTATTGATCACATAAAGATTGCGATTGGTCTTCTCTGCCAGCATGGCCTGCACGCCGCCCTTGGCAACCAGATTGCCATCCCGTTCCGATGACCAATAGGTCTGAGCCTGATCCAGAATGGAACCATCTACCTTGATGGCGGGCAAACCGTTAACATCTGCCACATACCCATCACCAGACAAAACTAGCTTCTTCAGGTTACCCTTCCAGCGCGGCCCTGTATCAGGCTCGAACATGGCGTAATAGATATTATTGAGGCTGCGAGTCCGGTCAAAGTTGTTAGTGGTAATAGCTGGCGACACCAGAGAGGTGTTTATCCGCAAAATGGCTAACAGGGAAGATCGCAACGCCTGAGTGAGCGCTTCAGCACTGACCGCAGGGTAATATTGACCGCCTCCACGTCTCGCCGTTTCTGCCAGCAGATTGCCCGCCCCAGAGATCGCGTCATCACCAAACCCCACGGTAAACGTGGTAACAGTCTGCTTGCCGGGCGATGAAGTATTTACATCCTTGTTCTTCATGTAGCCAGCCATCGCTGCCAGATAGCTCTTGGAAGTGCCGGAACCATATCCCACTGTTGAGCCGTAGGCAGCCCGTTCATCTGGGCTTAGCGAATCCGTCAACGCTTTTACTGCACTATCAGCAGCCGTATCGCTGGTCGGAGCACCATCAGTGACATAGATGACATAGCCATTATTTGAACATTTGTCATAAGGCGAGGTGTAAGTACCTTCCGGATCTTCAGCAAGCTTGTCCCGCGTACCACCTTGCTTGCCATAGAGCACGGATTGCCCTCCGTAGAAACGGTAGGCTTCATAGAGGGTTTCACATAATGGCGTATTGGTCGTAGCCGACAGGTCTTCCACAGTATTGAGCAAGTCCTGTTCGGCAGTAATGGTGCCGACAATATCGTCGTTACTGAGGATGCGACGCACCACTCTGCCACCATTGGTGCTGGTACTATTGTTGGTATTGAAGATGGCCAAGCCGAAATCAACCCCAGGAGTGGAGGAGATCACCGACTTGACTGCATCCTTGGCGATACGTAAGCGCGATTCAACGGCATAACCCGTCGGCCCGTAATACCAGCGGATATAGTTGGCAGTGTAGAGAGTTACACTGGTATTGCTACCCGATGTGGCATTATTCGCATTAGCTGTGTAATACCACTCGCCGCGAGTGTTGCTGGTTTTGTCGACCGGATAACCATCGCCGACCGCCCCCACCACCAGCGTTCCGTTGAAAGGATTGGCAGGATTGCGGTTCTGAATATCCTGCTTGCAGTCGACAATGGTGATGTCATCTTCGTACTTGCCAGAGATGGTCTCCCAATCCCCCTGACGAGGTAATCCATTGCGATAACTTGAATAGACATACATCCAGACTTGGGACTGAAAATAACCGACCGTGCTTAGGGGGGTCTTTGATGAGGCGCAAGCATTGATGCTGTCGCGAAAACGCCGAGAACTATTGATGGCGGGCACAGAACCATCGGTCGAATAATAGATATAATTAAGCGAGTTACTGGTATCAGGATCTCGGTTCAGCGCTGGGTAGACAGTGGCAGGATTATACTTTTCCCGCTCCAGCTCCATGGTTTCGGCCATACTGCCAGAGTTGTCGAAGATAATCAGCACCTTGGGCCGATAATCTCCCGCTTTCGAGAAGTCATAGATGAACAGTTCGGTATCATCCGAGTAAGCATCGCTGGCGACAGCTGGCACACTAAGTGCACACAGGGCCATCAGCCACAGTTTTCCATGATGTAACATCGCTGTCGCTCCTATTCAGCCGTCTTTAACAATGGCTGTTCGACTCCAACCGTCCACGTCATAGGACGCCCCTGTTTTCCGTACGTTTGGCTTGCCTCTAGCTCTACATAACGGCAGGCTGGTATGACGTTCTTGCTGGTCGCGTCAAATCGGCGCTTGCACACTGTTTCACTTCTATATTGCATGGTGGCGTTACCCATAGAGCCACTCACTGTTGACGTTGCCGTCGAAACAGAAGGCATCTGAGCAATCTGGGTAGCAAGCCCTGCTTGCTGCATGGCGCCACCTATGATGCCCTCTACTCTGTGTTCGACTTGCTGTAACGCTGCCGCCGCTCCACTAGCACGTAAATCCATGCCCCCAGATTGCATCAACACCACGGCAATCAAAGTCAAAGGGGCCAGAATCACCAGCGCCACGATCAATGCCACGCCACGTGAATGCTTCACTACCCACCTCCCGCCATCACCATGGGATTACGCAGTACCACAGTACTTTCCAGCAACAAGCGTCGAAACCCATCCCCATTGCCAGCCACGCTGATATCTCCCAGTTGATAGACATTGTTGTTGGTATAGCGACTGGATGCCTGCAGCGAGCGCACAAGCAAAAAAACACGGACTGCGATGACCCGCCCCTCGCCCCACTCTTGCGAGGTGACTGCATCTATGGAGGAGAACTTGTCTACACGCCCATCTGGCACATTGCTTGTATCGACCCCAAACAACAGCACCATGCGTTCAATACCATCAACCAAAGCCCCAGATATCAACCTAGAACCGCCATCAGCAGTGAGGATACGCTTGCGCAGTTCAAAACCCCCACGACCATTAGGCGAGAGGTAATAGACATGATGCTGGTACTCCCAAATCTGACGCATCGGCATGGCAGCCTCGGAAGGCGCAGCCTCATTACCTCTGAATAAATGAGCCTGTTGAGTATTGGTGGCCATATAGAAACGATTGGCATCCAGTCCTCCTGTCACCGGATTGCCAATCAGGCGCTTGATACTGATAACATCCGAGCCGGCAACGCGAGTAGAGGATGAGATACAGGCAAAACCACTCATGGTGCCTGCAGCACTGATATGAGTAACCCACAGCGGGCGTACTGGAAAAAGGTTGGAGGGTAGACTCCCTTCATTTCTCTCATCCAGACAGTCATTTGTCACGGCAGCATCAGCAGACAAAGTGAGCTCATCACCCGCAATCAGAGCCCCCCCCGTGAAATCCCCCCAAAACCCGGCCCAGCGTAAATCCTGAGTGATGAGACGCATGGCAATTCGACCATTTTCGAGCAGCTCACTCTGATCGAAGGACTCATTGGTGGTAGCGCGTGAGGCCACAAAAATACTCATCACCCCACCGAGCAGAAAAACACCAATCACCATTGCGATGAGCCATTCAACCAGCGTAAACCCATGATGTTTCATAGCGTCGTCATCAGAACAAACTGACGCCTCGTTAAATCAACACCTGCAATTCCACATGCCGTCGTAATCGTTGACGCAACGCCATTTGCCCCATCATGAGATGATTCACGTCCAGCCCAAAAAATTGAGACCGTCAATGCATTACTGGCTCCCTTGATAATACAGCCGGTGGGATTTTGTAATGTTGCGCCGGCCCCCGAAGCAGCACTTCCCATTAATGACTGTCGCCAATAATAAAGATCGAGATCCCGTAACTGAGCATCGCTACAGCTGCTCATAGTGCCATTTTCATTAGCACAGGATGGCAATGATGAAGTTCCGGCGCTGACAATCCAGGTATTGTTAGCTTGCGACTCCCAGGCTCCACGGTTGACTCTGAGCCTCTCGACCATATCGTTAGCCAACCAGCTGGCAATTGTTCGTTGTCGGGCTTCATATCCGGAAAACTTCGACTGAGCCTGCATAGCAACCAGTCCCAGCAAGCCAAATGACAACACAACTGCAGCTATCATCACCTCCAACAGGCTAAATCCCTTCTCATGTGATGAGACATGAATGGCCATGGCTATTCCCAACAACTATTGCTAGCTGCACCAGAAGCACTTTTGACGCCCAACTGATTAATGGAAAACACCGTGCAATCGGTATCTTTGGCTTGGGCTGTCGTCGCGCCAGCACTGGCTGACAAGGTGTAGGTGTTGCCTGATACGGCAATGGATAATTGATACAGACCATTCTCAGATGCACTACTGATACCAAGAGCAGCAGCAGAGGATGCATACTGATTGAAATCCATAAAATAGGTTTCTTGCCGATTGGCTGCATTGAGCAGCATGGCCTTGGCTTCGACACGATGACTGGTCAGCACATATTGCTGATAGGCGGGATAAGCGATGGTGCCAAGAATCGCCACGATGGCGATGACAATCATCAACTCAATAAGAGAAAAGCCACGAAAGTATCCAATCATATCCCATCCTTGGTGACAGACTGCTTCATAAGTTTAACGCCGAGCCTGTCTTATGAACAAACCCGGCGTCATTATCAACACACTTTATTCTTAAGCCTTCCTGGCTGCACTCAAATTATTCTAAGTTCGGGAGGAACCTCAAAGACTACGTTCTCTTCACGGCCAGGATGCTCGGCGACCACCTTGCCACCCAGCTCCCGCAGGCGGGCAATCACGTTTTGCACCAGCACCTCGGGTGCAGAAGCACCAGCGGTGACGCCGATCGCCTTCACGCCTTCCAGCCAGCTCGCCTCAATCATCGACGCATCGTCGATAAGATAGGCTCTGGCGCCCACCTTCTCGGCCAGCTCGCGCAGACGGTTGGAGTTGGAGGAGTTGCGAGACCCCACCACCAGCATAGCGTCCACCAGCCCAGCCATCTCCCGCACCGCATCCTGACGGTTCTGGGTGGCGTAGCAGATATCGTCCTTGCGCGGCCCCTGGATCTTGGGAAAGTGCTTGCGCAGCGCATCGATCACGTCAGAGGTCTCATCCACGCTCAGGGTGGTCTGGGTAACGAAGCAGAGATCATCCGGATTCTTCACCTGGAGCTTGGCCACATCTTCCGGTGTCTCCACCAGATACATGCCGCCTTCGCGATTCTCGTATTGCCCCATGGTCCCGATCACCTCGGGGTGGCCAGCATGACCGATAAGCACAGCTTCGGAGCCCTTGCGACTGGCGCGATGGACTTCCATGTGAACCTTGGTCACCAGCGGACAGGTGGCATCAAATACCTTGAGGGCGCGGGACTTGGCCATCTCACGCACTGTTTTGGCCACGCCGTGAGCAGAGAAGATGACGATGCTGTCATCCGGCACCTCGTCCAGCTCCTCGACGAAGACAGCGCCCGCATCTTTCAACTTGTTCACCACATACCGGTTATGCACCACTTCGTGGCGGACATAGATGGGGGCACCGAACTTCTCCAGCGCGCTCTCGACAATACTGATGGCGCGATCGACACCGGCGCAAAAACCGCGAGGGTTAGCGAGCAGAATATCCATTAATGCACCTTCTCCTCATCATCAACGCCCAGGATCTCCACCTCGAAGGTGACGGTATGACCGGCCAGCGGGTGGTTGAAATCGACCGTGACCGACATCCCGGCTACCGCCCGGATAATGCCCGGCAGCTCGCTGCCATTGGGCTGATCGAACAGGATGATGGTGCCGACTTTTGGCTCCACATCGGCGCCAAATTTGGCACGGTCGAGATGGTAGATGTTGTCGGGGTTGGAGAGGCCAAAGGCCTCTTCCGGCGCCAGAGTAAAACTCTTGCTCTCCCCTTCGCTCAGCCCCAACAGGCATTGCTCGAAGGTGGGGGTCAGGCTGCCATCGCCCATCCGCAGGCGGGCCGGTTTGCCGTGCAGCGCCGTGCTGTCGGCAACCGAGCCATCTTCCAGCTTGATGGAGAAGTGGAACAGCACGCTGCTGTTAGCGGTGATCTGCTGGCTCATGCCTGCTCCTTTTTCTCACCACGGAAACCGTCCAGCACAATCATGGCGGCCCCGATAAAGATAAAGCTGTCGGCCAGATTGAATGCCGGCCAATGCGCACGCTGCCAGTAGAAGTCGAGAAAATCGACCACATGGCCCAGCACCAGTCGATCAAAGACGTTGCCGAGGGCGCCGCCGATGATGAGTGAATAGGCGATACCGCTCCAACGCTGGGCCACCGACTGCTTGCGTAGCCAGTGGATCAGCAATCCACAAATGGCAAAAGCCAGCACCGCGAAGAACCAGCGCTGCCAGCCCCCCTGATCAGCCAGAAAGCTGAATGCGGCGCCCTTGTTGTAGACGTGAACCAGATTGAAGAAGGGGGTGATCTCCACCCCCGGGTAACCAAATGGCAGCAACTTGACCACGGCGAGCTTGCTCGCTTGGTCCAGTACAAAGGCCAGCACTGCCAGCCACAGCCAACGCAGGCCGCTTTTATGTTGAGTCATGTTCATCAGGCAAATTGACGAGTTTCGCCGTCACCCTCAACGTTGGTCACACAGCGACCACAGATCTCTTCGTGACCCGCGATGGTGCCCACATCTTCCACATGGTGCCAGCAGCGGTCGCACTTGGCGGCGGCAGACTGGGCCACGCTCAGCCACAGGTCATCACGCTCGGTCGCCACAGAGCCTTCCGGCGCAGAGTCAGCCACGACCACCTTGGCCTTGGAGGTGAGCAGCACGAAGCGCAGCTCATCAGCCAGGGCGTTCAGGCGTGCAGCCAGCTCCGGCTTGGCGAACAGGGTCAGTTCGGCCTGTAGGGAACCGCCGATACGCTTCTCGCCACGGGCCACTTCCAGCGCCTTGTTCACTTCACCACGCACGGTGAGGATCTCGGCCCAGAAATCGTCGTTGAGAGATTCACCCGCTTCCAGACCGAACAGGCCGTCGTACCACTCCTCGGTGAAGACGAACTCGCCGCGCTCGCCCGGCAGCAGAGCCCAGATCTCGTCGGCGGTGAAGCTCATGATCGGCGCCATCCAGCGCACCATGGCTTCGGCAATGTGATACAGGGCGGTCTGGCAGGAGCGACGGGCCAGGCTGTCAGCCTTGGCGGTGTACTGACGATCCTTGATCACATCCAGATAGAAGGAGCCCATCTCGATGGAGCAGAACTGCATCAGCTTCTGGGTTACACCGTGGAAGTTGTACTCGTCGAATGCCGCCATGATCTCGGCCTGTACCGCTTTGGCACGACCCACAGCCCAACGATCCACCACTACCATGTCGGCAGGTGCCACCATGTCGGTCGCCGGATTGAAGCCGTTCAGGTTGGCCAGCAGGAAGCGGGCAGTGTTGCGAATACGACGATAAGCATCGGCAGAGCGCTTGAGGATCTCGTCGGAGACAGTCATCTCGCCGGTGTAGTCAGTGCTCGCTACCCACAGACGCAGGATGTCGGCACCCAGCTTGTTCATCACGTCCTGCGGGCTCACCACGTTGCCGATGGACTTGGACATCTTGCGACCCTGACCATCCACGGTGAAGCCGTGAGTCAGCACCTGGTTGTACGGAGCCTTGTCTTTCATGGCCACGCCGATCATCAGGGAGGACATGAACCAGCCGCGGTGCTGGTCAGAACCTTCCAGATACATGTCGGCCGGCTTGCCATTGAACTCGGGACGGGCATCAACCACGGAAGCGTGGGTAGAACCGGAGTCGAACCAGACGTCCAGAGTGTCAGGCACCTTGTCATACATGTCGGCATCGGCACCCAGCAGCTCGGCCTTGTCCAGATCCCACCATGCCTGAATGCCGGACTGCTCGACACGCTTGGCTACTTCATGCATCAGGCGCACAGATTCCGGGTGCAGTTCCTGGGTCTCTTTGTGGACGAACAGGGAGATAGGCACACCCCAGGTGCGCTGACGGGAGATACACCAGTCAGGACGGTTCTCGACCATCGCCTGAATGCGGTTTTTACCCCAAGCCGGTACCCAGCCGCTCTGGCCTTGCTGGGCAATACCGTCCTTCTCGATGCGCTCGATCTCCTCCAGTGCGCGCTTGCGCAGACCCTTCTGCTCCATGCTGATGAACCACTGCGGGGTGGCACGGAAGATGATCGGGGTCTTGTGACGCCAGCAGTGCGGATAGGAGTGGTTGAACACCTTGTGGTGCAGCAGGGCGCCGCGCTCGGTCAGCACTTCGATCACGGAGGCATTGGCCTTGAACACATGCTGGCCGGCAAACAGTTCGGTATCCGGCAGGTAAACACCGTTGCTGCCAACCGGGTTGGCCACTTCCAAACCGTACTTCTGGCCGACCACGAAGTCTTCCTGACCGTGGCCAGGGGCGGTGTGAACGGCACCGGTACCGGCATCCAGGGTGACGTGGTCACCCAGTACCACAGGCACGTCGAAGCTGTAGAAGGGGTGGTTGAAGCGCAGCAACTCGAGCGCGGCCCCCTTGGCATAGCCCAGATTGTGGAATTTCTCGATACCGGCGCGATCCATGACGTCCTTGACCAGCTCTGCGGCCAGGATCAGACGCTCGGGGTGCTCACCTTCAACCTGCACCAGTGCGTAATCCAGATCAGCGTGCATGGCGATGGCGCGGTTGGCTGGCAGGGTCCACGGAGTGGTGGTCCAGATCACCGCAGAGATCGGGCCCTTGCCAGTGTGGCCTTCGGCGCAGTCAAACTTGGCGGCAACGGATGCCTCATCGACAGCTTTGAAGCGCACATCGATGGAGGGGGAGTTCTTGTCGTAGTACTCCACCTCGGCTTCAGCCAGCGCGGAGCCGCAATCGGTACACCAGTGCACCGGCTTGGAGCCTTTGTGCAAGTGGCCGTTTTCAACGATCTTGGCCATGGAGCGGATGATGTTGGCTTCGGTGCCAAAATCCATGGTCAGGTAGGGGTGTTCCCAGTCACCCAGCACACCCAGACGGATGAAGTCGGTCTTCTGCGCTTCGATCTGGGTCTTGGCGTATTTGCGGCACTCGGCGCGGAATTCGGCAGCGGAAACCTTCTCGCCCGGCTTGCCGACCATGCCTTCCACTTTCAGTTCGATAGGCAGACCGTGGCAATCCCAACCCGGCACATAGGGTGAATCGAAACCGGAGAGGCCCTTGGACTTGATGATGATGTCTTTGAGGATCTTGTTGACCGAGTGACCGATGTGAATGTTGCCGTTCGCATAGGGGGGGCCATCATGCAGAATGAAAGAAGGCTTGCCCGCTTTGGCGCGGCGAATAGCGCCGTAGAGATCCTGATCGTACCAACGTTTCAGCATGTTGGGTTCGCGCTTGGCCAGATCGCCACGCATCGGAAACTCGGTTTCCGGAAGATTCAGGGTGTGTTTATAGTCGCTCATCAGTCCTGGGTTCCCTTCTTTTCTAAAAGAGTGCTGGGTAAATTGAATTGTGGCAGCCCGAACCAGGCTCGGGCCGCCAGGGCATCTCGTTCGATCTGCTCTTTCAAGGCAGTGAAAGAGGCAAACTTCTGCTCTTCGCGCAGCTTGTGGCGAAGCAGCACCTTGACCTGTTGACCATATAGATCACCAGAAAAATCAAATAGATGTACTTCCAATCTGGCTTGTGTACCGCTCAAGGTCGGCCGTACACCCACATTGGCTACACCGGGGAAGGTCTTGCCGGAACATATCACTTCCACCGCAAACACGCCACCGACCGGGATCACCTGGCGCTTGAGGGCCAGATTAGCGGTGGGAAAACCTATGGTGCGCCCCAACTTGTCGCCGTGGGCCACCCGGCCGCTGATGGTATAGGGACGGCCAAGCATCAGCTCCACCTCCGCCATCCGGCCCGCCTTGAGTGCTTCGCGCACCAGGGTGCTGCTGACCCGCTGCCGTTCGAGCTGGAAGCTCTGGGTACTGATCACCTCGAAGCCGAAGCGATGGCCCGCCTCCTCCAGCAGGTGGAAATCCCCTTCCCGCCCCTTGCCGAAGCGAAAATCATCGCCGACCACCAGATAGCGCACTCCGAGCTTCTCCACCAGCAACTGCTCGATGAATGTCGAGGCCGCCTGCTCGGCAAAGCGGTAGCTGAAGCGCACACAGAGCATGCGGTCGATATGCAGCCCCTGCAGCGCTTCGTACTTTTCCCGCAACCGGCTCAGCCGGGCGGGCGCAGCTGTGCCGGCAAACAGCTCCAGCGGCTGCGGCTCAAACAGCATGACGCAGGCGGGCAATCCCAGCTGGGCCGCTTTCTCCTTGAGACGTGCCAATACCGCATGGTGACCCTGATGAACCCCATCAAAGTTGCCAATGGTTAATACACATCCCCGGTGACGGGGCTTGAGATTGTGAATGCCGCGAATAAGCTCCATCAGTGCCTTGTGCGTTGCTGCCATGGAAATCGGCGGATTATATATCAGGCAGCAGGCAGGGTCAGCCCTCATAGCCTGATTTCAACTATCCGTGCCCAATCACGCCCCCTGCGGCGCCATGAGGCACTATCCCCATGGCGCCGCAGGATCACGGCTACTGCTGCCCAGATTTAAGGTGACGCGGCCGAATGCCCAGCAGCAGCAACACCACGGCATAGACCGCAGCCCCCAGCGACAGCAGCATGGTCAGCTGCAAACTGGCCTTACCCATGCTCCATGCGCCCCACTGGGCCAGATCCGGCGACAGATAGGCGAGCACGCCGCCCATCAGCACGCTGGCGACCAGCAGCTTGAGGCAGAATACGCCAGTATGGCGGGAGGGACGATAGACGCTCTGCTGGTACAACCCCTTGAACAGCAAGGCCGCATTCAGAGTGCCCGAGCAGGCGGTCGAGAGCGCCAGCCCCACGTAACCGAGCGGGTAGATGAAGATGAGGTTGCAGACCATGTTGGCAATCATCGACATCACCCCGATCCGCACAGGCGTCTTGGTGTCCTGACGGGCGTAATAACCGGGTGCCAGCACCTTGATCAACATCAGGGAGAGCAGACCGGTAGTGGAAGCCAGCAGGCTGGCGCTCGACATGGCCACTTCATGCAGGCCAAATTCGCCGCGCATGAACAGCACTCGCAAAATGGGCTCGCGCATGACCGCAATGCCTATCATGGCGGGCAGACCGAGCAGCATCACCATCCGCACCCCCCAATCCATGGTGCGGGAGAAGTCGGCCGGATCGGCATCCACATGCTTCTTCGCCAGCGCAGGCAGGATCACGGTACTGATGGCTACCGCAAACAGCCCGAGGGGGAACTCCAGCAGGCGATCCGAGTAGTAGAGGTAGCTGATGGCACCGGTCGCCAGGAAGGAGGCGAGCATGGTGTTGACCAGCAGGTTGATCTGACTGACCGATACCCCGAACAGGGCCGGGATCATCAGGGTGCGGATCTTCACCACCCCCGGGTGATTCCATCCCCACTTGGGCCATACCAGCATGTTGATTTGGCGCAAAAAGGGGTACTGGAACAGAAACTGCACCAAACCGCCCAAAAAGACACCAATCGCCAGCGAGATCTCAGGTTTGTCCATCAGCGGCGCAATCCACCAGGCCGCCGCAATCATGGTGATGTTGAGAAACACCGGCGTGAACGACGAGACTGCAAAGCGGCCGAAGGTGTTGAGGATAGCCCCCGCCATGGCGGTAAAGGTGATGAACCAGAGGTAAGGGAAGGTGATTTTGAGCATCAGACTGGCGAGCTCGAACTTCTCGGCCGCAGGGCCGCCATGCAGCCAGTCCCAGAACCAGCCCCAGCCAAACAGCGCGGTCAGCACACCCGACCCCAGCACCCCGAGCAGGGTGACCACAGTCACTATCCCCCCCAGTGTGCCCGCTACCGCCGCCAGCAATTCACGCACTTCCCCCTCGTCGCCATTTTTCTTGTACTCCGTCATCACGGGAACAAAGGCCTGGTTGAAGGCACCTTCGGCGAACAGGCGACGCAGAAAGTTGGGAATGCGATTGGCAAAAAAGAAGACGTCGGCGGCCACCCCGGCACCGAGCAGATTTGCGATAACCACATCGCGAACCAAGCCCATTACTCGGGATGCCAGCGTCATTCCGGACACTATCATGCCGGATTTGATCAATTTCTTACTCAAGACGAGGCCTCTGGAACTGTCAGAATGAAAAGAATGCTGCTAGAATCGGCCGACAGTTTAACCGTCTCCCTACTGACACACCACCGGGAGGCGGTGTTTATTTGCACAAATCATTTGACAATATGTGGTTGGAAGGGCATATTTCCGGGCCTTTTCAATACACTCGCTAAGACAGTTTTAGGAGTTTTACCTTGGCTAACATCAAATCTGCTAAGAAGCGCGCTCTTCAGTCAGAAAAACGCCGTCAGCACAACGCCAGCCGTCGTTCCATGACCCGTACCTACCTGAAGAAAGTCATCGCTGCTATCGCCTCTGGCGACAAAGCTGCTGCGACTGCCGCTTTCGCTGTTGCTCAGCCGATCATGGATCGTATGGCGACCAAAGGCCTGATCCACAAGAACAAAGCTGCTCGTCACAAGAGCCGCCTGTCTGCCCAGATCAAAGCTATGGCTTAATCAGCGTCTGCTGATCAAAGCTGAAAAAACCGGCCTTAGTGCCGGTTTTTTATTTATCTGCGCTGCAATAAAGTCGATGCAGCAAACTGATCATTTCACGCACCTCATGGCTGCGCAGCGAATAGTAGACCGTCTGAGCCTCTTTGCGTGTCGTCACCAGCTCATCCCGCCGCAACAGCGCAAGATGCTGTGACAAGGCCGACTGACTCAATCCCAATCGCTCGTTGAGCTCCCCCACCGACAGTTCACGCTCCAGCAACTGGCACAGAATAAACAGCCGCCGTTCGTTGGCCAGCGCCTTGAGCAAGGCCACCGCTTTACTCGCATTGGCTTCCATCTCTTCAAGTTGCATCACATCTCTCCTCTACCACTCATCGCCGATGATACGTGGTGACGGGCCGTTTTAAAACGACAGGGTGGCCGGCTGGATGGCGGAGAAGTTCTCCTGGCCGGAAAAGAGAAAGGTAAAATCGCTCTCGCAGACCCGCTTCACCGCCGGATGCTGGATCATCCGCTCGGCGAAGATGACGTAATACTCCTCCATCAGATCCTGGGTTTCCCCGATCAGCATCACCCCCTCCCCCTCGAGGATCTCCTCCCGATAGATAGTCGGGGCCATGAAAATCCCCTGATTGAAGAAGCCAAACGCCTTCATCAAGGCGGCATCATCAAACTCGCCAAGAATGCTGGGGGAAACACCTTGCTGTTCGAACCACTGGGTCAGCTGACGCCCCATGGCGGTACGACGACCGGGGATCAGCAGCTTGCGCTCCTCCAGACAGGCTGGAAAGGGCTTTTCGGGCAATGGAGCCTTGCAGAAGAAGCTGACGCCACAGCCGCCCAACCGTTTGGAGAGCAGGCCCGCATGCTGGCTGGAGTCCACCGGACAGTCGGAGAGGATCATATCGAGCTTGTGCTCGCTCAGCTGCTCCAGCAGCAGTTCGTGGGTCGATTCGAAACAACGCAGATGGATGGAACCATCATTGGGGATGACGGAGAGCAGCACGCGGCTGGCAAGGCGCTTGGAGAGGGCATCGGCGATGCCGACGTCGAACAGGATCTGGCTCTCCTTGCGGTAGTTGACGATATCGAGCATCTCGTAGGAGAGGCTGAACATCTTGTCGGCATAGCGAAACACCAGCTGGCCCAGCTCGGTCGCCTCAAGAGAGCGCCCCTTGCGTTTGAGCAGCTTGCCCCCGAGGCGCTGCTCCAGCAGCTTGATCTGACCGGTGACGGTTTGCGGGGTCAAAAAAAGGGCTTCCGCTGCCTGGGTAACGGAGCCCTTCTTCTGAGTCATCCAGAAATAGTAGAGATGGTTGTAGTTAAGGTGTGACATCCGATGGGGTTCCCGCTTGACGCGGACTCCGGTAGCAGCTGAGTTCAACCGCCAGAATGTCATACATGTCGCTGACCGAGTCAACCTTGTTCGCGCCAAACTGCTCCATCAGACTGGCCTTGAGGCGTGCCTTGTCCGGCATCCGGTCAGCGCAATAACGCTTGTTGGAACGCTTGACCATCTCGCCAGCCCGGCTGCTCAGCGCCCGCTCGGAGAAGGTCTCGCCGAAACGAGCCTTAGCCTGCTTGTCCCCCAACATCAGAGCACTCTCCACCACCCCGTTGAGATAGGCCGAACAGCTGGCCGAACCAGCCTCCTGTCGACACTCTTCAAACCCGCCAGCTAATCCCATAGGACTGACCAAGAAGAGCAGTAACCATGCCTGTTTTCTCATAAACCCTCCGCATTCTGGTCCCCATCACTCTTGGGGAGTGACAATCGCAAGGCCAGATAGCCAACCAGCGCTGCAATGCTGGATCCAACGAGGATCCCGAGGCGCGAGTAGCTGCCGTAATCCAGCCCACCATGCTCAAAGGCCAGTGACGCGATAAACATCGACATGGTGAATCCGATACCACAGAGGATGCTGACCGCAAAAATCTGCTTGAAGTTGACCCCGGGCGGCAACTGGGCGATACCCAGTTTGACCGACAGCCAGCTGATGGTAAACACCCCGAGCGGCTTGCCGATAAACAGTCCCAGCATGATGCCCATGGGCACCGGATTCAACAGGGAGGAGAGACCTATCCCCTCAAGGGATACCCCTGCGTTGGCAAAGGCAAACAGCGGCAGGATCAGATAGGCGCTCCAGGGATGTAACGAGTGCTCAAGATGCTTGAGTGGCGACTCATAACGCTTCCCCTTGAGCGGGATCATAAATCCGACCACCACACCGGCCAACGTCGCGTGAACGCCCGACTTGAGTACAGCAACCCAGAGCACCAGACCAACCAGCATGTAGAGGCTGATCCTGTCCTCGCCACGACGGTTCATCCAGAACAGGGTAAAGGTAGCCAGAAGGCCGATCGCCAGCGCCTCAAGCGACAACTGCTGGGTATAGAAGAGTGCGATGATGATGATGACGCCGAGGTCATCCATGATGGCCAGCGCCAGCAGGAATACCTTGAGGCTCACCGGCACCCGCTTGCCGAGCAGCGCCATCACCCCGAGGGCAAAGGCGATGTCGGTCGCAGCCGGGATCGCCCAGCCAGCACGCGCCACTTCGTCCGAATAGTTGAAAAAGGCGTAGATCAAGGCTGGAGCCAGCATGCCGCCCACCGCCGCAATAGCCGGAAAAGTCGCTTGCACCCGAGAGGAGAGCGCCCCCTCCAACATTTCACGCTTCACTTCCAGACCAACCAGCAGGAAGAAAATCGCCATAAAGCCATCGTTGATCCAGAGCAGCAGTGGCTTGTTGATGTCGAGAGCCGCGATGCGCACCTGCACCGGCGTGTCGAGAAACGCCTGATACCCGCCAGCCAGCGCGGTATTGGCTAAAATCATTGCCAGCATGGCAGCCATGATCAGAATAATTCCGGAGGCGGCCTCCAGCTTCAGGAACTTTTTGATTACGTCACTCATGGTTAAATTTTCCACCGTATTGCTTTGGTTTGAGTCTATCCCTTGCAACAACCAATGGAAAATCGTTTCTTGCTGCTCAATACAACGAAAAAACCGAAAGCAAAATAGAACATACCTGCTATAAGCAGGTTTTTCCTCGTCTCTGGCTACCGTCTTATTAATCAATAAAATGAATTTTCAATTATTTAACTGCATAAAAAAGGCGCCCTGAGGCGCCTTGCTATCAGATGGCGACGGGCGCCTTGATGCCGGGATGGGGGTCATAACCCTCGATCTCGAAATCCTCGAACTTGTAATCGAAGATGGAGTCAGGTTTGCGCTTGATCAGCAGGGTCGGCAGCGGGCGCGGCTCGCGGGAGAGCTGCAGAGCTGTCTGCTCCATGTGGTTGGAGTAGAGATGCACATCACCGCCAGTCCAGACAAAGTCACCCACTTCCAGATTGCACTGCTGGGCCATCATGTGGGTCAGCAGGGCGTAGCTGGCGATGTTGAACGGCAGGCCGAGGAACACATCACAACTGCGCTGGTAGAGCTGGCAGGAGAGCTTGCCGTCCGCCACATAGAACTGGAAGAAGGCGTGGCAGGGAGCCAGCGCCATCTTGTCCAGCTCGCCCACGTTCCAGGCGGAGACGATGATGCGGCGCGAATCCGGGTTGTGCTTGATGTCATCCACCGCCTTCTGGATCTGGTCGATGACAGACCCGTCAGCGGCAGGCCAGGAGCGCCACTGCGCGCCGTAAACCGGCCCCAGATCGCCATTCTCGTCGGCCCACTCATCCCAGATGCTGACGCCATTTTCCTTCAGATAAGCGGTATTGGTATCGCCATTGAGGAACCAGAGCAGCTCGTGAATGATCGAGCGCAGGTGGCACTTCTTGGTGGTCACCAGCGGGAAACCCTCCGCCAGATTGAAGCGCATCTGATGGCCGAACAGGGAGATGGTACCGGTGCCGGTACGGTCAGACTTGACGGTCCCCTCATCGAGGATTTTCTGCATCAGGTCGAGATAAGCTCGCATTATTTCGCCTCCTTCACGGCATTACCGAACAACTGCGGACGCTTGTAGGCGGCCCAGATCATCAGGGCACCGGCGATAATCATCGGGGTGGAGAGGATCTGGCCCATGCTGATCTCCTGGAAATAGAGACCAAGCTGGCTGTCCGGCTGGCGCACAAACTCCACCAGGAAGCGGAACAGGCCGTAGAACAGCAGGAACATGCCGGAGATGGCACCGCGCGGCGGATTCTTGCGCCAGAAGAGATTGAGGATGATGAACAGCACCACCCCTTCCAGTGCGAACTGGTAAAGCTGGGAGGGATGACGCGGCTCGGGGCCGGCCTCCGGGAAGATGATGGCCCAGGGTACATCGGTGACCCGGCCCCACAGCTCGCCGTTGAGGAAGTTGCCGATCCGGCCGACGCCGAGACCGAACGGAATGAGCGGTGCCACAAAGTCAGCCACGGTGAAGAAGTGGCGCTTGGTCTTGTGGGCAAACCAGATCATCGCGGTGATCACCCCGATCAGACCACCGTGGAACGACATACCGCCGGTCCAGATCTTGAACAGGTAGGTGGGATCCGCGAGGAAGAGATCGAAGTTGTAGAACAGCACGTAACCGACACGGCCACCGAGGATCACCCCGAGGAAGCCGTAAAACAGCAGATCCGACACCTCGTTGCGGGTCCAGCCGCTGTTCGGCGCATCGGCGCGACGGCCGGCAAGCCACATGGCAAACGCGAAACCGAACAGGTACATGAGACCATACCAGCGTACCGATAGTGGTCCCAAACTGAATGCTACGGGATCAATCTGCGAGAAAACCCAATATCCATCGTGCTGCATATGCGGCCCCAGTCAAAATAAAAGCCGCATTTTCCGATCATTCGTCAGCAGGGACAAGGCATGATTATCAATCACTCTGTTTCGATTTATGACCGGCTCGCAGCAAACCGCCCAAACCATGCTCCTCCAGATAGCGGGCAAACAGGCCGCGCAGTACGTGGGGGTTGTCATGTTTGAGGCCATCGGCCATCAGTTCGGTCAACTCGCTCAGGGTGGATTGACGCAGCACGTACTTGATCCGGGCGATGTTGTGGGTGTTCATACTGAAGCGGCGATAGCCCATGGCAAGCAGCAACAGTACACCGACCGGATCACCGGCCAGCTCGCCACAGACCGACACCGGCTTCTGGTAGCGGTGGGAAGCATCAACCAGCTGTTGCAGGGCGCGGATCACCGCAGGATGGAAGGCATCATAGATGTTGGCAACCCGGGAATTGTTGCGATCCACCGCCAGCAGGTACTGGGTAAGGTCATTGCTGCCCACAGACCAGAAGTCGATGAGCGGCGCCATCTCCGGCAAGATAAAGAGGGCTGAGGGCACCTCGATCATCACCCCGAGGCTGGGGTAGCGGATCACTGCATCGCGGCTCGCCGCCTCTTCCGACACTTCCCGCCATGCCTGATCCAGCAGACGACGGGAGGCTTTGATTTCGCTGACGCTGCTGATCATCGGCAGCATGATGGCCAGATTGTCCAGCCCTTCACTGGCCCGCAGCATCGCCTTGAGCTGCACCAGAAACAGTTCGGGGTGATCCAGGGTGATCCGGATCCCACGCCAGCCAAGGAAGGGGTTTTCCTCGACGATGGGGAAATAGGGCAACGGCTTGTCGCCGCCCACATCCAGCGTCCGCATACAGACCGGCCGGTTGCGGTAGGTCTCCAGAATGCCGCGATAACGGGCTGTCTGCTCCCACTCTGAGGGGAAACTCTCCTGCAGCATAAAGGGGATCTCGGTGCGATAGAGACCGACCCCGTCCGCCAGCTGATTGAGGGAGATCTCGGTATCGGCACTGAGACCGGCGTTGAGCAGCAGGGAGACCTTGGTGCCGTCGGCCGTCTCGGATGGCAAGTTGTCGACACTGCGCACCAAGGTATCGAGCGCCCGCTCTTCGCTCAGCAGCTGACGATACTCGGTCAGAATCACCTGATTGGGTTCGATGAAGAGATCGCCGCTGTAACCATCGACAACCAGCATGCGACCGCCGATGTCGCCGAGGGGCAGATCGACCCCCATGATGGCGGCGACCCCCATGGCGCGGGCCAGAATGGCGGCGTGGGAGTTGGTCCCCCCCTTGAGCGAGACCACCCCGGTCAGATACTCGCGGGGCACTTCCGCCAGAATGGTGGCGGTCACTTCATCGGCAACCAGCACCACCGGCTCGCCGATGGAGATATGTTCCGGTTCATTCTGCACCAGTCGGCTGATCAGCCGCTGGGCAATATCCTTCACGTCGGTGGAGCGCTCCTGCAGGTAGGGATCCTTCATCCCTTTGAACTGCTCGATCAAGCGATCACTGATCAGCTTGACCGCAGATACCGCAGTCCAGTGCTCCTTGCTCACCTTGTTGCGAATGGGCTTGATATAGCCGGGATCGTTCAGCAGATGGAGGTAGATATCGAAAATCGCCACCGAATCCTGGCTGTAGCTCTCGCGAAAACGCAGCGCCAGACTCTCCAGATCGTGGCGCACCTCCTCAACCGCCAGCTCCAGCCGCGCCAGCTGGCTGGCATGGTCTTCATCCTTGCGCGGGGTAATGGACGAGAGCGCCTTGCGGGGCCGCCACACCCAGGCCTTGGCCATGGCGATGCCGCTGGCACCGGCAATACCGCGCAGCGGCTTGCTCCAGTCGGTCTTCTGCAACCACCCCTTGGCCTGCGCCTGGGCAATCCGCGCCGCCAGCTGGGCCGCCAGGGTGACCATGAAGGACTCTTCCCCCTCATCGAAGCGGCGACTCTCTTTCTGCTGCACCACCAGAATGCCGACCACCTGACGCTGATGCATGATGGGAGCGCCGAGGAAGGAGCGGAACGCCTCTTCGGCCACATCGGGCAGGAATTTGAAACTGGGGTGCGCGGGGGCATCAGCCAGGTTGATCAGCTCTTCCCGCTGACCCACCAGACCAACGATACCCTGCTCGTAGGGCAGGGTCACCTTGCCGACCGCGGACGGTGCCAAGCCGTCGGTAGCCGCCAGGCGATAGCGGCGCACCTCGGGTTCCGAGACATACACGGAGCAGCAGTCCACTGCCATGGCGTGCCGGGTCTGGCTCACCAATGCCTGCAAGGCCTGCTCGAGGGTATTGGCCTCGGCCATGCTCTCGACGATACGTCTCAGTTCCGTTAACAACTAATCTGTGCTCCTTAACGGGCGCGGTTGCGCCGCCCATCCTTCTTGTTGACCTGCACTGCCGGCACTGGCATCGCCAGCGGGGCAAACTCTTTCATGACCCGGCGGTAAACCTCCCGCTTGAACGAGACGACCTGACGCACCGGATACCAGAAGCTGACCCAACGCCAGTCGTCAAATTCGGGATGGCCATGACAGCCGAACTGGATCCTCGACTCCTTGCCCGAATTCAGCTGTAACAGGAACCATTTTTGTTTTTGGCCAATACAGACCGGTGAACTGTCCCAGCGGACAAGACGTTTGGGTAAACGGTACTTTAGCCAGTTACGACTGGTGGCCATGATGGTCACATCTTCGGGCTTGAGGCCAATCTCCTCATACAGCTCTCGATACATGGCCTGCTCTGGCGTTTCACCATCATCAACCCCCCCCTGCGGAAACTGCCAGGAGTGCTGCCCATAGCGTTTAGCCCACAACACTTGTCCTTCACGGTTACAGATCACGATACCGACATTGGGACGAAATCCGTCGCCATCAATCACGTGATCACCTTATAAAGGCTGAATCTATAAGGAGATTGTTCCACATTCACTCCGTGGCAGCAAACAAGGAGTGAATCCCCTGTTTCATGAATAACTTTCAATTTCAAACATACTTATAAACAAATCCAAGGATCCGCTCCCCCAAGTTGCCCACCCAGGCTGTGCATAAAGCTGTTAGCAAACGGGTATATACAGTACTTTTTAACTGTACGCGAAAAGTGCCTCTCCGTATCACCACGCGACATAAAACATAAAAAATCATTATTTTTTATCAGCTTGAGATAAGACAACTGGATCTAGATCCATGTTCCCCCAAGAGCCAGATCCATGATCCGGATTGTGAACAAGTTCAACTGCTCAAAGATCCACCGCGGCGAAATTATCCACAGGAGTGGCACAATATCTACCCCGTTTACCCTGTAAAAATGGGGTGGCATTCACAATTTTTTGTAACATATCAGCGACTCCACCCACTTTCATCCACTTATCCAAGATTTCTGTGGATAACTGTGTGTAACATCATGCACAAACCCTTGGACAACTATTTAGAGGTCAAACCAGACCTGGCTTACTGCTCGATAAAACAGACAAAATCCTTTAAAATCATCATGATGAACTAATAGCCCCCAAATTCTCTGCATTTGATCTTATCCACTCAGGATCGGTTATAAAAACAGCGATCCTTCTCGGGATCCTCCCCTGTTAGAATATGGCGAGCAAGATGGAGCCAACTATGCCAAGCAATCCCCAATCCGAGCAGGAGTTATTGAGCCGCGCCTATGCCATGGCCGGCTTCACGCTGGCGCAGCTGGCCGCCGAGGCTGGTGTTGCGGTGCCCAAAGACCTGCGCCGTGACAAGGGGTGGGTCGGTCAGTTGATCGAGCTGCAACTGGGAGCCAGCGCAGGGAGCAAGCCGGAGCAGGACTTCCCGGAGCTGGGGATCGAACTCAAGACGATCCCCGTAGATCCTCAAGGCAAACCGCTGGAGACCACCTTCGTCTGCGTCGCCCCGCTGATCGGCGTCAGCGGCCAGCGCTGGGAGGAGTCCAACGTACGCAACAAGCTCTCCCGGGTGCTCTGGATCCCGGTGGAAGGCAGTCGGGAGATCCCGGTTGGCGAGCGGCGAGTCGGCATGCCGCTGATGTGGAGCCCGAATGAAGAGGAAGATCGGCTACTGCGTCAGGACTGGGAGGAGCTAATGGACATGATAGTGCTGGGAGAAGTGGAGCAGATCAGCGCACGCCACGGCCAGGTGATGCAACTGCGGCCCAAGGCGGCCAACAACAAGGCGCTGACTCGCGCCATCGGCCGCGATGGTCAACCCATCATGACCCTGCCCCGCGGCTTCTATCTCAAGATCGACTTTACCCACAGTTTGCTGCAACGCTATTTTGCCTTGCCGACTTGATCTGCCTTATCAACATCTTTGTCATATGGTGGTATAAAAATAGACAGGAGCCATTTTTAACTCACAGACAAGGAGGCGTCATGCCACTGATCAAACAGTTTTTAAAGTCCAAGCCCGAGGTCAAGGTGACCTTTGCCGTAGAGAAAGAGGCAGCAGCAGGGGCGGAACAGGTGATGCTGATCGGCGAGTTCACCCAGTGGCAACCGGTCGAGCTGAAGCGCATGAAGAGCGGCGAGTTCAAAGCCACCCTCAATCTGCCGACCGACGGCCCGGGTTACTTCGAATATTGCTACCAGCTCATCACCCCGGCAGGGGAAACCCTCTACGAGAATGACTGGGCAGCGGATGACTATGTGCCAGGCCCCTTCGGGCGAGACAACTCGGTAGTTCGGGTCATCCAGTAACGGCTCCCAGATAGCCAATAGACGGATACAAAAAAGGCTCGCCATTGGCGAGCCTTTTCACTACCTGTCGAGCTATTTGCCGACATACCGACACCAATTCGAATCGAATTAGTTGAGCTTCTCTTTGATACGAGCAGCTTTGCCGGACAGGTTGCGCAGGTAGTACAGTTTGGCGCGGCGAACATCACCACGACGCTTCAGTTCTACACTGTGGATCAGCGGAGAGTGAGTCTGGAATACACGCTCAACACCTTCGCCGTTGGAGATCTTGCGAACGGTGAAAGCAGAGTGCAGACCGCGGTTACGCTTGGCAATAACGATGCCTTCGAAAGCCTGCAGACGCTCTTTACCACCTTCTTTAACACGAACTTGAACACGTACAGTGTCGCCCTGGGCAAAAGCCGGGATGTCGGTACGCAGTTGCTCTTGTTCAAGCTGCTGAATAATCTTGCTCATTGTCTTTCCTTACCTAGGATAAACTGAAAACTCTACTTAACGCTGTCACGCACTTCGCGGACATACTCGGCAAGAAGTGATTCTTGCTCGTCAGTCAGAGCTAGGTTGTTAATAAGTTCCGGCCTTCTTTGCCAGGTTCGTCCGAGCGACTGCTTAAGACGCCAGCGTCGAATCACTTCGTGATTGCCGCTTGTCAGCGCCTCGGGCACCGCCAATCCATCCAACACCTCCGGCCGAGTATAGTGGGGATGATCCAGCAAGCCATCCGTAAAGGAGTCTTGCTCGGCACTGGCCTGATCGCCCAAAACCCCGGGGACCAGACGCGAAACCGCATCGATCAGGGTCATGGCAGGCAACTCGCCACCACTTAACACGTAATCCCCGATAGACCACTCTTCGTCGACTTCGGTTTGTATCACGCGTTCATCGATACCTTCGTATCGACCGGCTACCAGAATCAGTTTCTGATTCGTCGCCAACTCGGTTACGCCCGCTTGAGTCAGCTTGCGTCCCTGAGGAGAGAGATAGATGACTTTCGCCCCGTCTCCCGCCGCTTGCTTGGCTGCATGAATCGCGTCACGCAGCGGCTGAACCATCATTAACATGCCGGGCCCCCCACCATAAGGACGATCATCGACCGTACGGTGTTTATCGTGGGTAAAGTCCCGGGGGTTCCAGCACTCAATCTGCAGCAGGCCACTCTTGACGGCCCGACCCGTTACCCCGTGCTCGGTAATGGCTCGGAACATTTCAGGGAAGAGGCTAATGACCCCAATCCACATAAGAAACCTCCGGCACCCGTGTTAGCGCGGGAAACTAGAAACCAGGATCCCAATCAACTTCGATTGTTCGAGCAGTCAGATCAATATTCTTGATCACCTGCTCTTCCAAGAACGGAATCAACCGCTCCTTTGCACCAAAGGCATCTTTTACATTGGCCTCAACCACCAACACATCGTTGGAGCCGGTTTCCATCAATTCGGTCACCTTGCCCAGGTCGTATCCCTTGGTGGTCACCACGGAGCAACCAATCAGGTCACGCCAATAGAACTCACCTTCAGGCAACGCAGGCAACAGATCGGCGGGTACGCCAATCTCGACATTGGTCAATGCCAGGGCATCTTCGCGCACATCGATACCATCGAGTTTGCAGATCAGACCCTTGTTGTGACGTTTCCAGGATGAAACCCGAATTTCACGCCACGCCCCGTTCTGATTAATCAGCCAGGGGTTGTAATCGAAAATCGCTTCGGCAACATCGGTGAAGGAGTTCACTTTAAGCCAGCCCTTGATGCCATAAACGGTACCCAGGGTGCCCAGAACTACAGGTTTTTCCACCTTAACTCCTTACCGTTGGGCTGATTAAGCAGCTTTTTTAGCGTCTTTGATCAGCTTGGCAACGCGGTCAGAAACAGCGGCACCAGTAGCAACCCAATGCTCGATACGAGCCAGGTCCAGGTTCAGCTTTTCAGCTTGACCAGCAGCAACCGGGTTGAAGAAACCAACGCGCTCAATGAAGCGACCGTCACGGGCGCAACGGCTGTCAGAAACTACTACCTGGTAGAACGGACGCTTTTTCGCGCCACCACGTTGTAAACGAATGGTTACCATATCGTCCTCATTAACATCTAATGAACAAGGCCCGCAAACACGCGGACCCTAGCTTAAAATAAGCCGCGTAATTCTACTTGGATTCGTAATAATTGCAACCAAGCCAGCCATTTTTTGCGCAGAGCGGCAATTAAAAGGGGCCTGCAACTGCAGACCCCCATCAACACGCAGGCCGGATCAGAACGGGCCGCGACCGCCACCGAAACCGGGGGGCATCATGTTCTTCATCTGGCTCATCATCTTGCGCATGCCGCCTTTCCCGGACATTTTCTTCATCATGCGCTGCATCTCGGTGAACTGTTTGAGCAGCTTGTTCACATCCTGCACCTGCATGCCGGAACCTGCGGCGATACGGCGTTTGCGGGAACCCTTGATTAGATCGGGGTGGGCGCGCTCCTTCGGCGTCATGGAGCTGATGATGGCCTCCATCCGCACGGTGAGCTTGTCATCCATCTGATCTTTCACGTTATCCGGCAGACCGGACATGCCGGGCAGCTTGTCGAGCATCCCCATCATGCCGCCCATGTTGCGCATCTGGGCCAACTGCTCGCGGAAATCTTCCAGATCGAAACCCTTGCCGCTCTTGACCTTGCTGGCCAGCTTGGCCGCTTTCTCTTTATCGACGTTGCGCTCGACCTCTTCGATAAGAGAGAGCACATCGCCCATACCGAGGATGCGGGAGGCAAGACGATCCGGGTGGAACGGCTCCAGCGCATCGGTCTTTTCACCCATACCGATAAACTTGACCGGCTTGCCGGTGATGTGACGTACCGACAGCGCGGCACCACCACGGGCGTCGCCATCCGCCTTGGTGAGGATCACACCGGTAAGCGGCAGCGCTTCGTTGAACGCCTTGGCGGTGTTGGCGGCATCCTGACCGGTCATGGCATCCACCACGAACAGGGTCTCGACCGGCTTGATGGTGGCATGCAGATCCTGGATCTCGGCCATCATCTCGCTATCAACGTGCAGACGACCGGCAGTATCGACGATCACCACGTCATAGAATTTCTTGCGCGCCTGATCGATGGCGGCGGTGGCGATATCGACCGGCTTCTGGCTGGCATCGCTCGGGAAGAAGTCGACGCCGATGTCGCTGGCCAGGGTCTCCAGCTGCTTGATCGCCGCAGGGCGATAAACGTCAGCACTGACCACCAGCACTTTCTTCTTGCTGCGCTCTTTGAGCAGCTTGGCCAGTTTGCCGACCGTGGTGGTCTTACCGGCACCCTGCAGACCGGCCATCAGGATGATGGCGGGCGGCTGGGCAGCCAGGTTGAGCTGTTCGTTGGCCTCCCCCATTACGGTGACCAGTTCACCGTGCACAATCTTGATGAATGCCTGGCCCGGGCTCAGGGATTTGGCCACTTCCTGCCCGACTGCGCGCTCTTTGACACGCGCCACGAAATCACGCACGACCGGCAGGGCGACATCCGCCTCGAGCAGCGCCATGCGAACTTCGCGCAGGGTTTCCTTGATATTGTCTTCGGTCAGGCGACCACGGCCACTGACATTGCGCAAGGTGCGCGAGAGTCGTTCAGTCAAATTCTCAAACATGACGGATTCCGGTTCTTGGCGTAATAAATTGGGGGCATTATAACCCAGAGCGGGCGCGAGGACGATTATTCACCGCACCGCAGCAGCAGGGACCTTCTCCCTATATATGGGCAGATCGGCCGTTGCACAACTGGCGAGCACTTCTCGTGCAAGGTATACTGCCCCTCTTACCCTCAAAAGCTTGTGCAACAACGACCTGGTTATGATCGTAATCTCTGTTCTGGCCCTGGCGTTTTATCTGCTGGCCATCATCGCCTCCCTGCATCTGTTACTGAGCGCCAAGCCGGTGGGACAGCGCTCCCTGTTTGCCTGTATCGGATTGGCCCTGATCGCCCACGCCAGCGCCCTCGGTTCAGAGGTATTGCAGAGTTACGGCCAGAACCTGAGCATGCTCAACGTTGCCTCGCTGGTCAGCCTCATCATCAGTTGCTTCATGACCTGCGTGACCCGCCGCTTCAACGGCTGGATCCTGCTGCCGGTGGTCTACAGCTTCTCGGCCCTGTTGCTGGCTGCCAGCGCCTTGATCCCGGGTCGCTACATAACCCATCTGGAGGCCCATCCCCAGCTGTTGCTGCACATCGGCCTCGCCCTGATGGCCTACTCGGTATTGATGATCGCCTGTCTGTTTGCGCTGCAGCTCGCCTGTCTGGACAAGCAGCTTAAATCTCGAAAAATCAGCAACCTGCCAGCCATGCCGCCACTGATGACAGTGGAAAAACGGCTGTTTCAGTTGATCTCTGCAGGGGTGCTGCTACTGACACTCTCCATCGCCTCCGGCCTCTTCTTCCTCGAAGATATGTTCGCCCAGGGCAAGTCTCACAAGGCAGTGCTCTCCATCCTGGCATGGTGTGTTTACGTGTTGCTGCTGTGGGGTCATCACACCTATGGCTGGCGCGGCCGCAAAGTCATCACGCTCAGTCTGATTGGCAGCTTCATCCTGACTCTTGCCTACTTTGGCAGCCGCTTCGTCAAAGAAGTGCTGTTGAGCTGACACCTATACTCTTTTAGCCATACCATCCAACAGGAGCCCTTTTTGGACAGCATCTCAACGAGTACATTACTGATTGTTCTCGTTATCTTGATCCTTCTTTCCGCCTTTTTCTCCAGTGCCGAAACCGGCCTGATGTCCATCAACCGCTACAAACTGCGGCATCTGGCACAGACCAAACACAAAGCCGCACGTCGCGTCGAGCAACTGCTCGCCCGCCCCGATCGCCTGCTGGGGCTGATCCTGATCGGCAACAATCTGGTCAATATCCTCGCCTCCGCCATCGCCACCATCGTCTGTATCCGGCTGTTTGGTGATCTCGGGGTCGCCATCGCCACCTTCGGTCTGACCCTGGTGGTACTGGTATTCGGTGAAGTGACCCCCAAGACCCTGGCCGCCATGTTTCCGGAGAAGATCGCCTATCCCGCCTCCTGGATCCTCAAGGGGCTGATGGTGCCGCTCTCGCCGCTGGTCTGGCTGATCAACGGCATCACCAGCGGCCTGCTCAAGATGCTGAAGATCAATCCCAACAAGGATGACTCCCTGAACACCGAGGAGCTGCGCACCATCGTCAATGAGGCGGGTAACCTGATTCCCCAGCGTCATCAGGAGATGCTGCTGAGCATTCTGGATCTCGACAAGATGCTGGTCGAGGACATCATGGTGCCGCGCAGCGATATCTACGCCATCGACATCAACGATGACTGGAAGAGCATCCAGCGTCAGCTGGCCCACTGCGCTCACACCAAGATCCTGCTCTATCGCGACAATATCGACGACGTTGTCGGATTTTTACACGCTCGCGATGCCCTGCGGCTGGTAGCCAGGGACCAGTTCAACAAATCGAGTCTGTTGCGGGAAGTGGACGAGATCTACTTCATTCCGGAAGGAACGCCGCTCAACGTGCAGCTGGCCAAATTCCAGCGCAACAAGGAGCGAATTGGCCTGATCGTCGACGAATACGGCGATATTCAGGGGCTAATCACTCTGGACGATATTCTGGAAGAGATCGTCGGCGACTTCACCACCTCCATGACGCCAGCGCCGAGCGACGAGATCCATCCCCAGTCAGATGGTTCTTATCTGGTCGAAGGCTCAGCCAATATTCGTGAGCTGAACAAGGAGATGAACTGGCATCTGCCCATCGATGGCCCGCGTACCCTCAACGGCCTGATCCTCGAATATCTGGAGGAGATCCCCCAGCCCAACATCGGGATCCGGCTGGCCGGTTATCCTATCGAGATCCTCGATGTGGAGAACAACATGGTCAAGATGGCGCGGATTATGCCGGCATCGTACCGGGCGGAATCGGATTCGCAAGATTGAAAAAGGGCTGCCAGTGGCAGCCCTTTTCTATTGCTCATAGTCATTGCTCATCTTCATCATCCGGCTCCAGCACCAGCGTCGGGATCAACTCGCCGAAGACCCGTTGCAGCTCGTCACGGTTGGCCAGCAGGTCTTGCAGCGTATAGCTGTCCATCACCGCCAGAAACGCATCCATCGCCTCTTTCAGCGCGCTCTTGAGCAAACAGACAGAGACGATGTGGCAAGCGGGCGAGCCGCAGTCAATGCCGTCCAAATTGCCTTCCAGCGCCCTGATCACCTGCCCGATATTGATGCTAGCGGGATCGCAAGCCATGCGAATACCGCCATTCTTGCCCCGCTGGGATTGCAGATAGCCCAGCTTCACCAGCTGATTGACCACCTTCACCATGTGATTGCGGGAAACACCATACAGGGCCGATACCTTGGCAACGCTCGACAGCTCCCCTTCCGGCAGGGTGGCAAGATAGAGCAGGGCTCTCAATCCGAAATCTGTATAACTGGTTAGTCTCATAAAACCTGATTAGCGCGATGCGAAAAGTGGAGTATTGATTCAAATCAAATAAACATCTAGGATGCCACTTATTAAATGACATTTTATATGTTCAATTAGAACGAGGCCCCTATGCTAGATCAAACCACCGTTGCCGTCATCAAAAGCACCATTCCGCTGCTCGAATCGGCAGGCCCTGCCCTCACCCAGCACTTCTACCAGCGGATGTTCAGCCATAACCCGGAGCTGAAAGATATCTTCAACCTGGCCCACCAACGCAGTGGCGGCCAGCCGCTGGCCCTGTTCAATGCGGTCGCCGCGTATGCAAAGAATATCGACAATCTGGGGGCTCTCGCCGGTGCGGTCGAGCGGATTGCGCACAAACATACCGGATTCCTGATCCAGCCGGAACAATATCACATTGTAGGTAGTCATCTCTTGGCCACGCTCAAAGAATTGGGCGGAAGTGCGGTCACCGACGAGGTGCTGGAGGCATGGGGCAAGGCGTATGGCGTGCTGGCAGACATCTTCATCGGCCGCGAGCGGGAGATCTATCAGGAGAAGGCTAATCAGGATGGCGGCTGGCAAGGTACCCGCACCTTCATCATCAAGGAGAAGCGGGCCGAGAGCGCCCTCATCACCTCCTTCCTGCTGACGCCGGAAGATGGCAAGCCAGTGTTGGCCTTCAAACCGGGCCAATACCTCAGCATCAAGCTGGTTCACCCCGAGCTGGAATATCAGGAGATCCGCCAGTACTCCCTCTCCGATGCCCCCAACGGGCAGGATTACCGCATCAGCGTCAAGCGTGAGCCACAGGGTCAGGTCTCCAACCTGCTGCACGATCACCTGCAGGCGGGTGACAAGATCGAGGTGATGCCCCCTACCGGCGATTTCTACCTGAAAGCCGACAGCCAGACCCCGGTCGTACTGCTCTCCGCCGGTGTCGGCGTGACGCCGATGATGAGCATGCTCAACCAGCTGCTGGCGAACGGCCATCAGGCTGATGTCACCTGGCTGCACGCCTGCGAACAGGGCGCTGTACACGCCTTCCGGGAGGATATTCAGCAAAAATCCCGCCAGCATCCCAACTTGCTGAGCCGGGTCTGGTATCGGAAGCCGGAGGCCTGCGATGTACAGGGTGAAGATTACGACCTGGCCGGCACCATGGATCTGACTGCCGTGAAGGAGCGCATAACGCCGCAGGCCCACTACTACTTCTGTGGCCCTGTCGGCTTCATGCAAGAGATCAAGCGGCAGCTGCTGGCGGCTGGGGTACCATCGGAGCAGCTCCATTACGAAGTTTTTGGCCCCCACCAAGATCTCTAAGGCGCGGGCAGCCATATAACAGAGGGAGGTTCCGGCCTGTCATGGCACGGCGGCTGGAACCGGACCCACAGGTGCAGATCTGTGGGTCATTTTTTTTGGATCAGTGCATCGCCTTGGCGCGGGCCACCACGTTGGCCGGCATCCTGTTGCCAAGACGGTTGAGCAGAGTCGCCGCCTTCTGGTGCAGCACCTTGTCACCGATGACGGAGCCATGGAGCCAGCGATAGGCGTCCTCATAATCGAGCGGACTGCCCATCCCCTGCAACAGCATCTCGACCCACTCGATGCGGGCCCGCAGAAAACCGAGGCTGGCCGCCTCGCGCATCAGGGTCTCGGCTCGCACCAAATCCTTCTGCACCAAAGTTCCTTTCCAGTAGTAGCGACCCAACTGCTCCAGCGCCGGCGCCAACCCCTGATTGGCCGCCTCCCACATATATTGCACCCCGATCTCGGCATTGGGTTTGGTACAGACACCCCACGCCAGCATATCCCCCCAGAGGAATTGATAAGCCGGGATCTTCATCACCGAGGCGCGCGCTTCGATATCCTGAGTCAGCTGACAACGATCCTGCTTCACCTGAGTGAGGTGGCGCCCCTGCTCAATCCAGTTGAGCAGCTCGTCCTGACGATAGAGCGGCACCGCCTGCAACTCGCCAGCGGCCAGAGGTGCGGGAGGCGCCACCACAGCGGCAGGCTCAGCCGGTTTTGGCAACGGCGCGGCCCCCTCGCCACTGCTGGCAACGGGTGTGACCGGCTCGGCCGGAAGCAAGACGGGGACTGCCTCAGAGGGCGCTGGCGTAGCAGCAGAGACAGGCGCCGTTGCCACCGCAGCACTGCTTGCTGTCGGTGCCGATGCACTTGCTGCAGGCGCATCGCTTGATACGGCAGCCGATACCGCCTCGGCACCATAGAGGGGCGCGGTGAATGCACCGACAAGAATGAGTAGGGTAAGGGGTTTCATCATAAGGATCTCCTGCTGCACTCTGTTATCGGCACCAAGCCCCATCCCCTTAGCCTGACGGGCGGATCTCATCAATACAAAAGGGAGCCGAAGCTCCCTTGTTGGCACGGTTGACCCGCTTACTTGACGAAATCGACACCCAACTGAATATCGGCTTTCAGGGTAGCCAGCATGCCTTCCATCGCTTCCTGCTCGAAGGCGCTCAGCTTGCCGTAATCCAGGACGGTTTCGACGCCGTTCTTGCCCAGCAGTACCGGCTGCGCGAAGAAGGTGGCGTGCTCGCCGTTGCCTTCCACGTAGGCGCACTCGACAACGTTGGCTTCGCCCTGCAGACCCTTGATGAGGGAGAGACCAAAACGGCAAGCCGCCTGACCCATGGAAAGGGTAGCGGAACCGCCACCGGCCTTGGCTTCTACCACTTCGGTACCAGCATTCTGGATGCGCTTGGTCATGGCGGCCACTTCTTCAGCGGTGAAGGAGGCGCCTTCAATCTGGGAGAGCAGCGGCAGAATAGTCACGCCACTGTGGCCACCGATCACGTTGACGCGAACCTTGTCCACGTTCAACCCTTTGGCGGCGGCCACGAAGGTCTCGGCGCGGATCACGTCCAGAGTGGTGACACCGAACAGGCGACGCTTGTCATAGACACCGGCTTTCTTCAGCACTTCGGCGGCGATAGCCACAGTGGTGTTGACCGGGTTGGTGATGATGCCGATCAGTGCTTTCGGGCAAGTGGCCGCGCACTTCTCGACCAGATTCTTGACGATACCGGCGTTGATATTGAACAGGTCGGAGCGATCCATCCCCGGCTTGCGTGCCACACCGGCGGAGATCAGCACCACATCGGCCCCAACCAGCGCAGGAGTCGGATCTTCACCGCAGAAGCCCTTGATGGCGACGTCGGTAGGAATATGACTGAGGTCAACGGCCACACCCGGGGTGACCGGGGCGATGTCATACAGGCTCAGCTCGGAGCCGGCCGGCAGACGGTTTTTCAACAGCAGAGCGAGGGCTTGACCGATGCCACCAGCGGCACCCAGAACGGCAACTTTCATGATCAACTCCATGTTTAAGCGTAGGTTTAAGGTTGTTTGTTGTTGTGCGCCCAACCTTAATGGATCCCCCCATAAAAAACAATCTGATAACAGTTGCAGTCACGGGTTCTGTGAGCCACGAAACATGCGGGAGCAAAAATTGGAGGGAAATACAAAAAGTTGGAGGAGAAGCACAGTTTTTCTGCACTTCTCCTTACCATAAAGAGGTAGTTCTGAAGGTTTCAGGATTGGAATGCCAACGCCCGTTTTTCACACCAGCGAAAACCAATTGTTAACAATCCGTTCATCGCCAGATAAAGCCCGCCAGCCACCCCGAACACCGCCAGGGTATCGTAGGTCTGGGCGTTCAACCCCTGCGCCAGCCCCATGATGTCCATGATGGTGATGGTACTGGCGAGGGAGCTCCCCTTGAGCACCAGGATCACCTCGTTGGAGTAGGCGGGCACCAGATGACGGGCGGCGTGGCGCACCTTCATCCAGAGGGTCTGGCGACCGTTAAAACCAAGCGCACGACACGCCTCCACCTCACCAGCCGGGATGGCATCGAGCGCCCCCTTGAACAACCGGGTGGAGTAGGCCGCCGTGTTGAGACCCAGCGCCAGCACGGCGCAGAACCAGGGCTGCTTGAGCAGCGGCCAGAGCGGGCTGGCTTTAAGCCACTCGAACTGGCCCGGCCCGTAGTAAATCAGGAAGATCTGGATAAGCAGCGGCGTGCCGGTAAAGAGCAGCACCCACAGCTGCACCAGCTGGGTCGCCACCGGCAGGCGCAGCTCCAGCACCCAGGTCATCAGGGCCGCCAGCACAATCCCCAGCAGCAGACTGAACAGGGTCAGCTCCAGCGTGGTGACAAGACCGCCCAGCAACGTAACGAGATACTCTTGCATCAGTTAGCCTCCGTAGCGGCGGGTGTAGCGGGCAGCCAGCCCGAGGCCGTACTCGCTCACCAGACTGATAGCCAGATAGATGAGGGCCGCAGCGGCATACCAGGTGAAAGGCTCATAGGTACTGGCCGAGGCCATCTGGGCCTGACGCATCATCTCGTTCACCCCGATAAGCGACACCAGCGCGGTATCTTTCAGCAATACCAGCCACTGGTTGCCAAGGCCCGGCAGGGCATGACGCCACGCCTGCGGCAACACGATGCGAAAGAAGATGTGGCTCTTGCCAAGACCCAGCGCCAGCGCAGCCAACCGTTGACCTGAAGGCACCGCATTGAGCGCTGCCCGCAGGGTCTGGGTCGCATAGCTGGCGAACAGCAGGGAGAGCGCCAGCACGCCACAGGCGAACGGACTGAACTCCACATACTCGCCAGTGATGAGGAACAGCACCTGGGTCGAACCGAAGTAGATGAACAGCACCACCAGCAACTCGGGCAGGCCACGGATCAGCGTGGTCAGAGTGGCCACCGGCCAGACCAATGCACGCTGCTTGCTGAGCTCGGCGGCACTGAACGCCAGTGCCAATACCATGCCCCCGACCAGTGATGCCAAGGCCAGCCCGAGGGTCATCCAGGCTGCATCCAACAACAGGCTCAACATGGCTTACTGCGCGAAGTATTTGTCGAAGATTTTCTGATAGGTGCCGTTGGCCTTGATCTCGGCCAGCCCCTTGTTCAGCTGGGTCAGCAGCTCCTGATTGCCCTTGGCAACCGCGATGCCAAAGCCGGTACCGAAGTACTTGGCATCGGTCACTGGCGCACCCACCACCGCATACTCCTTGTGCTGCTTCAGCCAATCGGCAGCAACGGCGGTATCAGCAAACACACAGTCGGTACGGCCATTCATCATGTCGAGGAAGGCGCTCTGGTAGCTGGCGTACGGCACGGTCAGCAGGCCCTTGCTCACCCAGTTATCCACCAGATAGGACTGGTGAGAGGTACCGTTCTGCACGCCGACCGTCTTGTCGACCATCTCTTCCGGCCCCTTGAAGGCCCCTTTCTTGGCGACGAATACTGCCGAGTTCTCGTAATAGATGTCGGAGAAATCGACCTGAGCGGCCCGCTCAGGGGTTACGTCCATGGCGGCGATGGCGGCATCATAGCGACGGAATTTCAGGCTGGGGATCAGGCTGTCAAAGGCCTGGTTGTGGAAGCTGCACTCCAGCTTGGCCTGCTCGCAGATGGCGCGCGCCAGATCGATGTCAAAACCCTGAAACTCGTTCTTGTCATCCAGGTATTCGAACGGTGCGTAGGTGGCCTCGGTGGCGAACTTGATCTCTTTGGCCATGACGGAGGTACTCAACAGGCCCATGGCAGCAACCAACAACAGACTCTTTTTCATGACAGCTTCCTTATCGATTCAATATCAATGCATCAAGAATTCGGCAAACCGGCTGGTTTGCGGGGATTGGAAAATGGCAGCGGTGCCGGATTCGATGATCCGCCCCTTCTCCAGATAAATCACCTGACTGGCCACCTTGCGGGCAAAGTCAACCTCGTGGGTCACCACCACCTGGGTAATGCCGGTCTGGCTCAGGTTGCGGATGATCTCGGCCACCTCCTTGGTGATCTCGGGATCGAGGGCAGCAGTCGGCTCGTCAAACAGCAACACTTCCGGGTCCATCATCAGGGTACGAGCAATGGCCACCCGCTGCTGCTGACCGCCGGAGAGACGTGCCGGCCAGGCATCGCGCTTGTCGGCCAGTTGCAGCTGAGCCAGCAGGTAGGCCCCCTTCTCGATGGCGGCCTCCTTGCTCACGCCGAGCACCTTGACCGGCGCTTCAATCAGATTCTCCATCACAGTAAGATGTGGCCAGAGATTGTACTGCTGGAACACCATCCCCACCTTGCGACGCAGCAGTTGGGACTGGCGGTTGAATTCGGCAGCAGAGAGGGAGTTCGGGAAAGAAAATTCACTTTCACCAATCCGCAGAACCCCCGCATCCGGGGTATCCAGCAGGTTCATCATCCGTAGCAGGGAACTCTTGCCAGCACCGCTCGGGCCCAGCAACACCAAGGTTTCACCGGGAGATGTCCGAAAGCTGACCTGTTGCAGAACCGGCACCTTGTGCCAGGACTTCTCGATACCTATTAATTCAATACCCATACAGCCCAATTGAATAAGTTTTCAAAATTTCATCCCGATTCTATCCCTAATAAAGGTTGATGCAAGCCATTTTTGAATCAATATGCAGAACAAGCGCCGCTTCCTTGCAAAAAACGGCATATGAATGCAAAATGGCCCCGCTGTTCGTATCTGCCGCCTGTATCGCACAGGCCGCCACACCTCCTCATTCGTGAGACCAAGATGAAACACAACGACAAGCAAGAAAAACTGGCCAAGGCCTTTAAAGCCTTGCTGAAAGAAGAGCGCTTTGGCTCCCAGGCAGAAATCGTCACCGCCCTGCAAGAGCTGGGCTTCGAGAACATCAACCAGTCCAAGGTATCGCGCATGCTGAGCCGCTTCGGCGCCGTTCGCACTCGCAATGCCAAGATGGAGATGGTCTACTGCCTGCCGGTGGAACTGGGCGTGCCCACCACCTCCAGCCCGCTCAAGAATCTGGTGCTGGACGTCGATCACAACGGCGCACTGGTGGTGATCCACACCAGCCCGGGCGCAGCCCAGCTGATCGCCCGCCTGCTCGACTCCCTCGGCAAGGCAGAGGGGATCCTCGGCACCATCGCCGGTGACGACACCATCTTCATCACCCCGACCAGCGACACCGATATCGAAGAGCTCTACCTCTCCGCCCTCGAGCTGTTCGAACAGACTCCGTAATGGTTGCCGCCGCGTCATCGCGGTCACGCCAGAACGAAAAATCCCGGCCAAGGCCGGGATTTTTGTTTTCTGCATCTTCGTCAGGCGGGCTTATTTGCCTTGCGCCATCAGAAAACCTTCCGATGGGGCGAAGAAAGCCGCGCCGGTCACCGCCTTGGTGAAGCGCAGCAGGTGGTCGAAGTGGCTGCCCTCCCCCTTGTACATGCTGGCCAGCATGGCGTTGAAGTGCTGCGGAGTGCGGCAGCAGGAGATGAAGTAGAGCCCCTGCTCGGTCATGGTGCCCCAGGGCATGCTCTGGCGCAGGATCTCCATGGACTCCCCTTTCGGCGTCTTGAGGTTGACCCGCTTGATGTGGGCGGTCAGCGGCTTGGCGGCAGATTCATACTCGATATTGTCGGGCTTGGTACGACCGATAATGTCTTCCTGCTCTTTCTGCGCCAGCTTCTCCCAGTCGCTCATGGCGTGGACCCAGCGCTGGACGTGGATGTAGGAGCCACCGGCAAACTCGCCTTCCGCCAGCAGCGCCACTTCGGCACGGTGCTCATCCTGCGGGTTCTCGGTGCCGTCAACGAAACCGGTCAGGTCACGGAAATCCAGATTGCGGAAACCGCGCACCTCTTCGGCCAGCTCGACCAGTCCGGCCAGCAGCGCCATCACACGGTGACCGGCGTGGTGCAGCACATCCACCCGATCGGCGCGCAGCTGAATAAAGAGATCAAACGGGGTGTTGGGGGCTTCCTGACCGTTGGCGGATTGCGCCATAAAACTGCGGAACTGGGGCGGACGGGCGGCAGGGTAGAGACCATCCCAGGCATCGGCGCCAACGGCAACCAGACCGCTGAACCCGGCATCAGGGAAATCGGCAGCGACCGCCTGCCACAGGGCGGGCAGTTTGGCCAGACGGCCGACCAGTTCGGCGGCGTCGCCGGTGCGATTGAACATCAGATAGAGGGCGTGCAGATTCGGCTCTGCGCAGATCCCGGCTTGGGCTTTCATATATCTCTCCCCTGAGTAGGCGTTAGCGTTACGGGCTATTTGCGTTGCGCGATTATAAACCAGAGTGGATCCAGTTCTTTGATTTCACGACGATATCACGCGTTCAGGGCAAAGGGTCAAACAACACCAGCCCATGGGGGGCAACCTTGATCCGTGCCCGCATCCCATCAAGGGGCTCGCCAATGCTCGCCTCCAGCTGCAGATCGCCACACTCGAACAGCACCCGGCAGTGGTGGCCGAGGAACTGCTGCTCCACCACCTTGAGCTCGCCATCTGCGGCGCTCTCCAGCAGCAGTTGCTGGGGGCGGAGCATCAGCTGCAACTGCTCGCCCACCGCGCGGCCATGAGGCTCGCTGCCACAAATGACCCCGAGCGCCGTATGCACGCAGTGGCTGTCCACCACCTCGGCAGCCAGGTAGTTGACCCCGCCGAGAAACTCCGCCACGAAGCGGTTTTGCGGGCGGCGATAGAGCTGCTCCGGCTGACCCACCTGCTCGATGTGACCGGCGCGAAACAGCGCCAGTCGATCGGCGAAGGCAAACGCCTCCTCCTTGCTGTGGCTGACGAAGATGGCGCCGATCCCCTGCTGCTTGAGCAGGGCGCGGATCTCGAGGATCAGCTTCATACGCACCTGGGTATCAATGTTGGAGAAGGGCTCATCCAGCAGCATCAGCCGCGGCTTGCACACCAGCGCCCGGGCGATGGCCACCCGCTGCTGCTGACCACCGGAGAGCTGGTGCGGATAACGATCCCCCAGCCCCTGCAGATTGACCAGCGCCAGCGCCTCGTCCACCTGCTGCTGGCGGGCACTGCGGTCGAGTTTGGTCAGCCCGAAACCGACGTTGTCGGCCACCGTCAGGTGGGGAAAGAGGGCGTAATCCTGAAAGATCATGCCGATGTTGCGCGCCTCGGGCGGCACGCTGGCCCCCGGCCCGTCGAGCAGGGTATCGCCGAGGCGAATAGAGCCCTCTGCCAACGGCAGCAGCCCGGCGATGGCCTTGAGCAACGTGGTTTTGCCGCAGCCACTGGCTCCCAGCAGGCAGACGATCTCGTTGTCTGCCACCGTCAGGGAGAGCTGCTCCAGCACATTGCGGCCGTTGTAACGGCAGCTGACATTTTCAACCTGCAAACAGGACAAGGCTGACTTCCTCTCGTTTCTGGCGGCGCACTGCCTTTCGGTTCAGCACACCGCATGCTATTTCATTGACCGACGCGGCGACTCAGTGGCCCGGACTGTCCAGAGTGCGGTTGACCCAGATCAGCGGCAACAGCCCCACCAGCACGATGACGATGGCCCCGAGCGCGCCGCGCTCCAGCATCTCGTCCGAGACGAATTGGTAGACGTGGGTCGCCAGGGTATCGAAGTTGAAGGGCCGCAGCAGCAGAGCGGCAGGCAGCTCCTTCATGGATTCGATGAATACCAGCATGGCACCGGCAAACAGACCCCGGCGCACCAGTGGCAGATGAACCCGCCGCAGCATGCCGCCATCCCCTTGCCCCAGAGAGCGGGCCGCCATGTCGAGGCTGGGGGAGATCTTGCCCATGCTGCTCTCCACCGAGCCGATGGCGATGGCCACGAAGCGCACCAGATAGCCGAACACGATGGCGGTGATGGTGCCGGTCAGCAGCAAGCCCGGCCCCTGACGCCCAAGCCACTCGGCCAGATCGTTGATGGCAAAGTCGAGGGCGGTGAGCGGCACCAGCACCCCGATAGCGAGCACGGTGCCCGGCATGGCGTAGCCCATGGCGGCGATGCGCAGGGGCAGCAAACTCTTGAACCCGCCATCGAGACGGCGGAAGAAGCCGAGCAGCAGGGCGATGCCCATCGCCAGCAGAGCGGTCAGCGCCGAGATAGCCAAACTGTTGCCGGCGAAGCGGACAAACTCCGGCGTCCACGACAACTCGAAGTAACGCACGCCGTAATCGAGTAGGATGACGAATGGCAGGCCGAAACCGGCCAGCACCAGCCCCCAGCACCAGAGACCGGCCAACCAACGGCCAATCCCCTTGAGCGGATAGCGCAGCGGCTGCTCATGGCCCATGGACTTCTGGAACACCTGCTGCCGACTGCGCGAGCGGCGCTCCAGCGCGATCAGCAGCACCACAGCCAGCAGCATCAGGCAGGAGAGTTTGGCCGCGGTGGCCAGACTACCGTAGCCGAGCCAGGTGTCGTAGACCGCCGTGGTCAGGGTGTTGATGGCAAAGAAGTGGACGGTGGCGAAATCGGCCAGCGTCTCCATGGCCACCAGCGATACCGCCACCATGATGGCGGGGCGCGCCAGCGGCAGACTGAGGCGGCGAAAACTCTGCCACGGGGTACAGCCGAGCAGGCGGCTGGAGTGGATCAGGCTGACTGACTGCTCGAGAAAAGAGGCGCGGGTCAGCAGATAGACATAAGGGAACAGCACCAGCGCCAGCACCCAGGCGGCGCCGCCAAGGGAGCGAATGGCCGGAAACCAGTAATCGGCAGGACTGTTCCAGCCAAATAGTGCTCGCAACCCGGCCTGTAGCGGGCCCGAGTAATCGAGCAAGTCGGTATAGACGTAGGCGACGATATAGGAGGGCATGGCCATTGGCAGCATCAAGGCCCACTGCAAAGCGCGCCGCCCCGGCACCTGACACATGGCCACCAGCCAGGCGGTGGGCACGCCAAATAGCAGGCTTAGCAATACTACGCCGACCACCAGCCCCAGGGTATTGCCCAGATAATCGAGCAGCACGGTATCGGCGAGGTGGCGAAAGAGATCTCCCTCAGCCGAGAAGGCAGAGAAAAGCAGGGCTATAACCGGTAAACCCAGCAGCAGGGCGATGGCCCAGCTGCCGGTCATCCATCCAAAATTTTTCATGAGACCACAGATGTTGATGGGGCCGTTGGCCCCATCTGATTACAAATCGAACTTCACTTCATCCAGCAACTGCAAGGCGTCCTTGCGGTGCTTGGCGTAATCGCTGACCGGTAGTACGTCAGACTTGAAACTGCCCCAAGACTTGACCATGGCGGAAGGCTCGACTCCGGCCTTGACCGGATATTCGGCATTCACGTCCGCATACATGTGCTGGGCGGTGTCGCCAGCCAGAAACTCCATCAGCTTCTGGGCCTCGGCCTTGTTCTTGGCATACTTGGTCATGGCCACGCCGCTCACGTTGACGTGGGCACCGCGGTCAGCCTGGTTCGGGAAGTTGATATAGACCGCATCCGCCCAGGACTTCTGCGCAGGATCTTTCAACATGGCGCCCAGATAGTAGCTGTTGCCGAGCGACACGTCACAGATACCATCCTTGATCGCCTTGACCTGATCCCGGTCGTTGCCCTGCGGCTTGCGCGCCAGGTTGGCCTTGACCCCTTCCAGCCAGGTTTTGGTCTCGGCCATGCCGTGATGGGCAATCATGGAGGAGACCAGCGCCACATTGTACTCATGCTTGCCGCTGCGGGTGCAGATTTTCCCTTTGAATTCCGGTTTGGCCAGATCTTCATAGCTGATGGTATCGAGCTTGCCGAGGCGCTCCTTGCTGGAGTAGATGGCGCGAACCCGGGTGGTCAGCGCGAACCAGCGATTCTCCGGATCACGATAGATAGCGGGGATGTTCTCCTGCAGGATCTTGCTATCCACCGGCTGTACCAGCCCCTTGTCCACCAGATCGGTCAGACGGCTGATATCGACGGTCAGCATCAGGTCGGCCGGAGAGAGCTTGCCTTCCCGCTCCAGACGCTCGTTCAATCCCTCTTTGGCGAACACCACGTTCACCTTGATGCCAGATTCCTTCTCGAACTGCTGGATGATGGGCTTGATCAGCTCATCCTGCCGGTTGGAGTAGACATTCACTTCCCCGGCCGCCAATGCAGACTGAGCTGCCAACGCAGAGAAAGCCAGTGCCAACATCTTCATTTTCATCATCCATTCCTTGATTAGCTATACAGAGTGATAACGATTTCCGTTTGCATTCTGCATACATCTTATAAGCGGATCAAGAAAGCTCGCCGTCGCCACATCACATATTTAATCGCCCACGAATGAAAAGGGCCGGATGGAATCCCATTCGGCCTCTTCAGAGCAAAACGTTATGTTGATCAGGCTTCAATAAGCGCTCACTCCATCGGGATTCCCCGAGATCGGGAGGTCAACAGATCTGTACGTCACGGATGCGGTTCATCACAGCGCCTCGTCGTCACTTTCGCCGGTGCGGATGCGCACCGCTTGCAGCAAGTCGTAGACAAAAATCTTGCCGTCGCCGATCTTGCCGGTATAGGCCGCCTTGCAGATCGCCTCGATCACCCCTTCCACGTTATCATCGGCGGTAGCAATCTCCAGCTTCACCTTGGGCAGGAAGTCGACCTGATACTCGGCTCCCCGGTATAATTCGGTGTGTCCCTTCTGGCGGCCAAATCCCTTGACCTCGGACACGGTCAGCCCTTCCACCCCCAGGTTGGCAATAGCCTCGCGGACATCGTCCAACTTGAACGGTTTGATAATCGCACTAATCAGCTTCATCTGGTTGCTCCCAATCCATGGTGTGTCATGAATCGGGTTTCAATTCTTATGCCAAGTATTTTTATTGTTTTATTTCATATAGATAGAGTTTAATGCCCGCGCCATTCGCCAGGCACATCCCCATAACCGGCCAGCACGCCCCATAATGAGGCACCATGCTGCAGCGGTCAGCGGGTATGCACCAAACAAGAGCAAAACAGCATGTTAGTTATCTCCAACAGCGTCACGATTCCCTGGCATGAGCTGCAATTTCAGACCATGCGGGCACAGGGCAACGGTGGACAGCACGTCAACAAGACCGACTCCGCCGTCTGGCTGCGCTTCGATTACCGCAACTCTCCCAGCCTGACGCCCCTCTACAAGGAGGGTCTCGACAAGCTGAGCGACAGCCGGGTACACGATGGCTTTGTCCTGATCCGGGTCGAGAGCCATCGCAGCCAGGACATGAACCGCAAGGAGGCGATGAGCCGTCTGGTGGAGTTGCTGAAAAAAGCAGCCTGGCGCCCCAAGGCTCGCCATGCCACCAAGCCGACCCGCAGCTCCCAGCGCAAACGGGTCGATGCCAAAAAGCGCAAGGGGGATATCAAGTCCGCCCGCGGCAAGCCAGTTCTGGACTGAGCCTCCCCGCCCCCAAAGGATGTCAGCCGATGAGATACAGTTTTTGCGACAGCGCCCGCGGCCCGCTGCTGGTCGCCATCGATCAGGATGGCCTGCGCCACGTGGAGTTCATGCACGGGGAGCGTCCCGTCATGCCGCAAACTGACTGGCAACGGGATGACAAGGCACTGGCCCTCTATCTTGCCCAGTTCAACGCCTATTTTGCCGGAAAATTACAGCAGTTCGATCTGCCCATGGCAGCGAAGGGCACCCCGTTCCAGCAAACGGTGTGGAACGCTTTGTGTGATATCCCCTATGGCGAGACCGTGAGCTATCTCGAGATTGCCCAGGCTATCGGCAATCCCAAGGCGGTGCGGGCGGTAGGCGCTGCCAATGGCCGCAATCCGCTCAGCATCATAGTACCCTGCCATCGGGTGATCGGACGCAGCGGCGAGCTGACCGGCTATGCTGGCGGCATTCCCATCAAGCGCTGGTTGCTGGCTCTGGAACAGACTGGCACAACATTCGAGCTGGCCCCATGAGACGATGAGCGCCTTGGAGAGGGCGGGACAATATGGTGGCCAAAATGAAAAGGTATTCAGCCAGTAGCCACGCTTTGCTGACAAGATGAACAGAAAATGAAGAATCGCCTCAGAACTACTTCAGATTGAGCTTGGCATGATGGCTCCATACTTGAATGGCACGGCTCATTCGCTGATTCAAGTAGCACCCATGTGACGCTTCCAATCTGTCTTTTTCCCCGCGCCTCCTCTGAGGCGCTTTTTTTGTGCCAACACAACAGGCCACCACCCGGGTTGAGTGGCCTGAGCGCCACAAAATCTGCACCTGCCCAAAAACCAAGAGGCGAAGGATCATCCTTCACCTCTGACGTAACAGCTGGCTACTCGCTCTGGGGCAGGAACTGCAGTTCCGGCGCCGAGGAGGTCAGCACATCGGCGCAATAATCCCAGGTCGAGATGCGATAGTGCTGCAGATCTTCATCCAGATGCAGACCGTCCGACTCCTGATGGAACCAGCTGGCAAAACGGGATGGGGTGATGAGCTGGATCTGCTCTTCGATAGCGTGACTATCCTTCCCCTCGGCCAGATCGCAATCCTCGATGACCCGCAGGGCATAGATATGGCGAAAATAGACCCGGCAGAGGATTTGCGGGGGCAGATCGATGCTGCGTGCCCGCCCCAGCATGATGGTCAGAGAGTCGCTCCAGAGATCCTGATGCAGCTCGGCCACAACCAGACCGGGCGGTAGCTGGCGGGACGGAGCCCAAGGGACGGCAACCTGCCGAATGGCATTTTTCTGTTCCATATTCACCTCGCAACGACTCGCTCCCTGTCTTGAGTCTATCTGAACCACATAGTCCCGGCGAAGGCAATCGATGGACAATAAAAACGGCAATAAAAAAGCCGACGTATCAAACGTCGGCGAATAAAAAGTGCTTACAACAGAGGATTCACATATTCAGACCCGCGGGTCGAAAGATTGGTTCCCTCTTTTTGTAATTAATTTTCGGCGCGTTTAAACATCAGGGTATTGGCGTCCGACTCTTCCGGCACAAAGTAGTAGCCCTCGGCGTTGAAACCGGTCAGCTGCTCCACCTCGGTCAGACGGTGCTTGATGATGTGGCGAGCCATCATGCCGCGCGCCTTCTTGGCGTAGAAGCTGATGATCTTGAACTGGCCGTTCTTCTCATCCTTGAACACCGGTGTGACAATCCGCCCTTTCAGGCTCTTGGGTCGTACCGACTTGAAATACTCGTCGGAGGCCAGATTGATCAACACTTCATCCCCCTGCGCAGCCAGCGCGTCGTTGAGGTGGTGAGTGATCACCTCCCCCCAGAACTGGTAAAGATCCTTGCCGCGACTATTGTCGAGCCTGGTCCCCATCTCCAGCCGATAGGGCATCATCAGGTCGAGGGGGCGAAGCACGCCGTAGAGGCCGGAGAGCATCCGCAGGTGTGCCTGAGCGAAGTCAAAATCGGCCTCGCTGAAATCCTCCACCGCCAATCCGGTGTAGACATCCCCCTTGAAGGCCAGCAGCGCCTGACGGGCGTTGGTAGGGGTGAAATCTGGCTGCCACTCGGCAAAACGGGCGGCATTGAGACCGGCCAGCTTGTCGCTGATCTTCATCAGAGTGGCGATCTGGTCAGGGCTCAGTTGGCGGGCCCGGCTAATCAGTTCGGCGGAGTGATCCAGCAGCTCGGGTTGGGTGAAACGGGGTGTCACCAGCGGTGACTCGTAATCCAGCGTCTTGGCCGGGGAAACCACAATCAGCATAACGTTCCTTTATGGAGAGGGGCCGAACGCGGCAGAGCGGCCCCATGATTCATTCATCCAGCGTCACATTGTCCAGCGTACCGGTGCCGAGCCGCTCGCGACCGGAGAGCTTGATCAGCAGTCGCAGGTCGTTGGCCGAGTCGGCGTGGGCGAGTGCCTCACTGTAGCCAATCTGGCCGGCGCAGAACAGGCTGAAGAGCGCCTGATCGAAGGTCTGCATACCCAGCTCGGTCGATTTGGTCATCACCTCCTTGAGGCGATGCATCTCTCCCTTGCGAATAATATCGGTGATGAGCGGGGTATTGAGCAGGATCTCGAACGCAGCGCAGCGCCGCTTGCCATCCATACTTGGCACCAGCTGCTGGGCGACGATGGCCTTGAGGTTGAAAGAGAGATCGAACAGGAACTGGCGGTGTTTGTCTTGCGGCACCAGATGGAGGATGCGATCAAGCGCCTGGTTGGCATTGTTGGCATGCAAAGTGGCGAGACAAAGGTGGCCTGTCTCGGCGAACTGCAGGGCAAACTCCATGGTCTCCTGACTTCGTATCTCGCCGATCAGGATCACGTCCGGCGCCTGACGCAGCGAGCTTTTTAGCGCCACATCGAATGACTCGGTGTCGATCCCCACCTCTCGCTGGGTCACCAGACTGCGACCATGCTGATGGACGAACTCCACCGGGTCTTCCACCGTCAGAATGTGACCATCGGCATGCTGGTTGCGATAGCCGATCATCGCCGCCTGGGTAGTCGATTTGCCCGCCCCGGTGGCGCCGACAAACAGCACCAGCCCCCGCTTGGCCATCGCCACCTCTTGCAGGATCTTGGGTAGCTGCAGATCTTCAAAGGTGGGAATGCGGGTCTCGATACGCCGCACCACCATGCCGGGCAGCTCCTGCTGCCAGAAGGCACTGACCCGAAAACGGCCAAGCGCTTCGCGATAGATCGCGTAGTTGGCCTCCTTGGTGCGGATATAGCGCTCGAAGTGATCGCTGCTGAGGGTATCCCTGACCAGCGTCAGCGCCCCCTTCTTGTCGAGCGCCTCCCCCCCCAGCGACACCAGATGGCCATTCACCTTGAGGGTGGGCGGCGAGCCCACCGTCACAAACAGATCCGATCCCTTTCGCTCGACCAGCTCGCTCAGCAGATCATCCAGATTCATCATCTATCCCTCCCTGAGTACGAGTCGCTTAAATGCTGTTGGGATCGACGGCCTTGGCCTTGGCATCGAGGGATGCCACCACGCCACGACTCACCAGCTGCTTGAGACTCTGATCCATGGTCTGCATGCCGTGGGTCATCCCGGTCTGGATCACCGAGTAGAGCTGGGCAATCTTGTCCTCCCGGATCAAGTTACGCACCGCCGGAATGCCCATCATGATCTCGTGAGCCGCCACCCGGCCACCGCCAATACGCTTGAGCAGGGTCTGGGAGATGACCGCCCGCAGGGATTCGGAGAGCATGGAGCGCACCATGTCCTTCTCCGCGCCGGGGAAGACGTCGATGATACGGTCGATGGTCTTGGCCGCCGACGAGGTGTGCAGGGTGCCAAACACCAGATGGCCAGTTTCGGCGGCCGTCATGGCCAAACGAATGGTCTCAAGGTCGCGCATCTCGCCCACCAGAATGATGTCCGGGTCTTCCCGCAGTGCCGAGCGCAGGGCGTTGCTGAAGCTCTTGGTATCGCGGTGCACTTCCCGCTGGTTCACCAGACAGCGCTTGTTCTCGTGGACGAATTCGATGGGGTCTTCGATGGTGAGGATATGGTGATGGAAGTTCTCGTTGATGTAGTTGACCATGGCCGCCAGGGTGGTCGACTTACCGGAACCGGTCGGGCCGGTCACCAGCACCAGGCCCCGCGGGAACTCGGCGATCTTGCGGAAGATCTCCGGCGCATCGAGATCCTCGAGACTCAGCACCGTGCTGGGGATGGTACGAAATACCGCGCCCGAACCGCGCGCCTGCTGGAAGGCGTTGACCCGGAAACGGGCCAGATTGGGCACCTCGAACGAGAAGTCGACCTCGAAGTTCTCCTCCAGCTCCTTGCGCTGATGGTCGTTCATGATGTCGTAAATGAGGCCATGCACTTCCCGGTGTTCCAGGGCGGGCAAATTGATCTTGCGAACCTCACCATCAACCCTGATCATCGGGGGAACCCCGGCCGAGAGGTGTAGATCCGAGGCTTTATGCTTTACACTGAAAGCCAATAACTCTGTGATATCCATAGACTTGTCATTCTCCCATCACAAGATCACTAACGAAATATGAACCAGATTGCCCAGCACCTGTTTCAGGTAAAGGAACGTATTGCCCAGGCCGCCGAACGGGCGAGCCGCAACCTGCAGCAGATCCGCCTGCTGGCCGTGAGCAAGACCAAACCTGTCGAGGCCATCATGGCCGCCCATGCCGCAGGTCAGCGCTGCTTTGGCGAATCCTACGCTCAGGAAGCAGCGGCCAAGATCGATACCTTGCGCCAGCAGCCGGAATATAGCGACATAGAGTGGCACTTTATCGGCCCTTTGCAATCGAACAAATCCAAACTGGTCGCCGAACGGTTTGACTGGGTGCAGAGCGTGGATCGGGACAAGCTGATCGACCGCCTCAACAACCAGCGCCCAACTACAATGGCACCGCTAAATGTTTGTCTGCAAATCAATATTAGCGGAGAGAGCAGCAAATCCGGAACGTCGGAACAAGAGATTTTCCGCCTTGCCGAGCTGGTCTCTCAAAGTGAGCGACTGGTGCTGCGGGGGCTGATGGCCATTCCCGAACACACCAGCGACGAGGGCGTACTGGCCGCCCAAATGACCCGTATGCAGACTCTGTTCACCGAGCTTGCGCGACAATACCCCACGGTGGATACCCTCTCGATGGGGATGACCGAGGATCTTGAACTGGCGATAGCCCACGGCAGCACCATGGTGCGGGTCGGCACCGCCATCTTCGGCGCCCGTGACTACTCATAGGCAAGGCCAGCGGATAACCAATATGTCCGCCTCTTGCCGCGACTTCATCAACAGGAGCGTTTGATGGAACACCGAATTCTGGCGTCCGGTGGTGCAGGCAGCACCCACCCCGCCGCGACCCCATGTGCTACAGGAGCATCTGATGCAGCATAGAACGCTGGCCTTTATCGGCGCGGGCAACATGAGCCGCAGCATCATCGCCGGACTGGTCAAGGCGGGTTATCCCGCCGGGCAGATCACTGCTGCCAACCCCAGTCTGCCCAAGCTGGAGGCGCTGGCGAGGGAACATGGCATTCGCATCACCCAGAGTAATGCCGAGGCGGCCCGCGATGCCGAAGTGATCGTGCTGGCGGTCAAACCGCAGCTGATGGCCGGCATGCTGTCAGCACTGGTTGAAGAGTTGGTCTCCCTTGAAGGCAAGCTGCTCATCTCCATCGCGGCTGGCATCAAGGTGGCGCGCCTTGGCGAGATGGCCGGTGGCCATGACCGCATCATCCGCACCATGCCCAATACCCCGGCCCTGCTGGGTCTGGGTATGACCGGCCTATACGCGCCCGAGCATATTGCCGCCGCGGATCGCGAGTTTGCCGAGCAGATGATGCAGGCGGTCGGCAAGACCCTCTGGGTGGAGCAGGAGTCCGGCATCAACGGCGTCATCGCCGCGGCGGGCAGTGCCCCGGCCTACTTCTTCCTCTTTATGCAGGCCATTGCCGAAGAGGCGGAGGCAATGGGCTTCTCGCCCGATCAGGCACGCCTGCTGGTGCAGCAGACCGCGCTGGGCGCAGCCGCCATGGTGGAGCAGAACCCTGAACTGGCGCTGCAAACCCTGCGTGAGCAGGTCACCAGCAAGGGCGGCACCACAGCCGAAGCCATCAAGACATTCCAGCAGCAGGGGCTGATGCCGCTGACTGCGCAAGCCATGCAGGCGGCTGTTGCTCGCGCCACCGAAATGGAAACCCTCTTCTAACAGGAGCCCAGATGAACACTGCTTACTTTCTGATTAACACCGTTTTCGATCTCTACCTGATGGTGATCCTGCTGCGCGTCTGGCTGCAGTGGGCCCGTGCCGACTTCTACAACCCGATGAGCCAGATGGTGGTCAAGCTGACCAATCCGCTGGTGATCCCGCTGCGCCGCGTTATCCCAGGCTTTGGCGGCATCGATCTCGCCTCCGTGGTGCTGGCGCTGGCCATCGCCTTCGCCAAGCTGGCCCTGCTCAAGAGCATGAACGTGCTGCTGGCGGACTGGCTCAGCATCAGCCTTTTCGCGGCACTGACTGTGTTGAAGAAAGCGGGCTCGATGATCTTCTGGGTACTGCTGATCCGCGCCATCCTGAGCTGGGTCAGCCAGGGCCGCAATCCCATCGAATACGTGATGCATCAGTTGACAGAACCGTTCCTCGCCCCTATCCGCCGCGTACTGCCGGCACTGGGCGGGCTGGATCTCTCGGTGCTGGTCGCCTTTATCGGCCTGCAAGCCATCAACTACCTGCTGGGTGACCTGTTCGGCCAGCTGTGGTGGATGATTTGATGCCAGCCGTCCTGCAACAAGGGGATGAACTGGTACTGCATCTGGTGATCCAGCCCAAGGCGAGTCGGGATCAGATCATCGGATTGCATGGCGAAGAGCTGAAAGTGGCCATCACGGCGCCGCCCGTCGATGGCCAGGCCAACAGCCATCTGATCAAGTTTCTGGCCAAGCAGTTCAAGGTGGCCAAGGGCCAGGTAACCATAGTGCGGGGCGAACTGGGGCGGCACAAAACCGTCGCCATCGACAGCCCCAAACAGTGGCCACAAGAAGTGAGTGCGCTGCTGAATGACACGCAAGGCTGAATGAATCGGCCTGCGCCAACCGTAGATATGAGAGGGATGACAGATGAAAACAGCCTGGATGAGTGGCCTGCTGGCACTGCTGATGACACTGCCGCTCAAGGCAGAACAGATGAAGGAACTGGGCCCCTGGCTGGTGCACTACAACGCCTTCAACTCCAGCTTCCTCACCCCCGAGGTCGCCAAGGCGTATGGACTGGAGCGCAGCCGCTACAACGCCATCATCAATATCGCGGTACAGGACAAGCAGAAAGTGGCGCAAGCCGTGGGGATCACCGGTGAGGCCAAGAACCTGACCGGTACCATCCGCACCCTGAACTTTCAGGAGGTAAAAGAGGGCGATGCCATCTACTATCTGGCAACCCTCCCCTACCGCAACGAAGACACCTATCAGTTCACCCTGAAGATCATGGGCGGCGGGCAGCAACAGAACCTCAGCTTCCAGCAGACCTTCTACGTCGACTGAGCAGCAACAAGAAGCCCCGACCAAGGTCAGGGCTTCATTTTATCCATATGACAAGGGCGCCATCAGGGCGCCCTTGTTGCATCTATTCCGTACCGCAGCGGTTACAGGGCGAGGAACAGACCGGCCAGACAGGCGCTCATCAGGTTCGCCAGCACGCCGGAGAGAATGGCGCGCATGCCGTAACGGGCGATGAAGGATTTGCGCTCCGGCACCATGGAGCCCAGACCGCCGATCAGGATCGCCATGGAGGAGATGTTGGCAAAGCCGCACAGGGCGAAGGTCACGATGGCCTTGCTCGACTCGCTCAGGGTCTGATCCTGCACCAGACCGATAAAGGCGACGAACTCGTTGACCACGATCTTGGTACCGATCAGGGCGCCAGCGGCTTGTGCCTGATCCCAGGGTACACCGATCAGCCAGGAGACGGGGGCAAACAGCCAGCCCAGAATGATCTGGAAGCTCAGATCCAGCCCTACCAGACCGCCAGCCCAGCCGAGCAGACCATTGAGCATGGCGATCACGCCAACGAAGGCCAGCAGGGTGGCACCGACCGCCACCGCAATATTGAGGCCAGACATGGCGCCATCGGCCGCCGCTTCAATCACGTTGGTGGCGCGGGGGATCTCCACATCCTGATGGTGATCGACCTCTTCAGCTCCCGGCGGCACCAGGATCTTGGCCATCGCCAGACCGGCAGGGGCCGACATGAAGGCCGCTGCGATCAGGTATTTCAGCTCAACCCCGAGGCTGGCATAGCCCACCAGGGTGCCACCGGCGACGGAGGCGAGACCACAGCTCATCACAGCGAAGAACTGGGAATCGGACATCTTGGAGAGGTAGGGTTTGACCACCAGCGGCGCTTCCACCATGCCGACGAAGATGTTGGCGGTCGCGGAGAGGCTCTCGGCACGGCCGGTGCCCAGCAGCTTCTGCAAGCCACCACCCAGCAAGGCGATCACCCGCGGCATGATACCGATGTGGTAGAGGATGGCGATCACCGCAGAGAAGAAGATGATGACCGGCAACACGTTGAAGGCAAAGATGAAGCCCAGCTTGAACTTGGCCAGATCGCCGAACAGGAAGGCGATCCCTTCCTGACCATAACCGATCACGCTGCTTACGCTCTCGCTGACCCCGTTCAGCACATGCTGACCGGCAGGCAGCCAGAGCACCAGACCGGCAAACATGACTTGCAGACAGAGGGCAAGACCAACTGTTCGCAACGGGATACGACGACGATTATCAGAGCAGATGACGGCAAGCGCCAGGATACTCAGGATGCCGAGCAGGGCAATCATAGGGACTCCATCAGGTGGGGCAAAAGATGGGCGCGGATTCTGCGCCTCTCACCCCATCACTGCAAGTCCGCTTGGTTACAGCCCTGTTAGAAAAAACGTTTGCACGATATCGGTTGCGCCAACTGGCTGATTTGGTTCGATTTTAGTATCAGGAGAAATCGAGAGTTCTTATATGGAAACAATCATTCCTCACCGCCGGACAATTTACCCCCGAGCCAGGGGGCCAGTCGCAGCTCCCAATAGGGTTCGGGGCCAAAGCGGGCCTTGAGGAAATCGATGAAGAGACGGATCTTGGGATCCAGATGTTCGCGCCGGGCATAAACGGCGTGTACCGCCATCTGCTGGTTCGGTCGCCACCCTGGCAGCACAGGGATCAGCTTGCCGCTCTGTAACTCCTTGTCCAGCAAATAGTTGGCGATATAGGCGATGCCGAGCCCGGCCAGTGCAGCATCGCGCACCGCCTCCGCCATATCCACCCGATAGTTGCCCGCCACCTGCACCGTCTGGCGCTCCTTGCCCTGGCGAAACGACCACTGGTGATAGCGCCGCTCCCGGCTCTGGTAAGTGATGCAGTTGTGCTGGGCCAGATCCTTGGGATGAAGCGGCGTGCCGTGGCTCAGCAGATAATCCGGCGAAGCCGCCACCACGAAGCCGATGTCGGCCAGCCGCTGTCCCACCAGCCCTTCCGGCTTGTCCTCATAGGTGGTAAGCCAGAGATCCAGCCCCTCATCCACCAGATTGGTTCTGTGGTCGAACAGCGAGACTTCCAGCTCCAGCTCGGGATAGCGATCCTGAAACGCCTTGAGATGAGGAATGACGTGCAAGCGGCCGAAGGATTGGCCCACACCGAGATGGAGCACGCCGCTCACCTTGCCGCGCCGCTCGGCGATCATGGAGTCCGCCTCCTGCGCCACCGCCACCAGCGCATGGCAGTGACGGGCATACTCCTGACCCAGCTCGGTCAGGACGAAACGGCGGGTGGTGCGCTGCACCAGCTGGGCACCGAGGGTGGTCTCCAGCAGCGCCAGCTGCTTGCTGATATGAGATTTGGAGACCCCGAGACGACGGGCGGCGGCAGAGATCCCCTGCTCGCGCACCAGCGCATCGAAGATCACCATTTGAGGAAGACGTTGCAGCACAGGATAACCGGATTGAGTGGCGGGAGCCCATTATTCCAGAGCCGCCCGCCAAGGGGTAGGGTCAGAGCCCCAGCGCCCGGGTGATCTGCAGTTTGAGGGGGTCGTCAGCCGGATTCTGGTTGGCACCGTAGCTGGCGATCAACTTGCCATCGCGCCCCACCAGATACTTGTGGAAGTTCCAGTTCGGCTCATCCCCATCAGCGGCCGCCGCCAGCCCCTTGAACAGTGGCACTGCATCGGAGCCCCGCACCGCTACCCGATTGAACATCGGGAAGGTGACGCCATAGTCGCGGCGGCATACCTCGGCGGTCTTGGTCTCGTTGCCCGCCTCCTGCCAGAAATCGTTGGAGGGGAAACCCAGAATAATCAGCCCCTTATCCTTGTAGCTTTGGTAGAGCTGCTCCAGATCGCGGAACTGGCCGCTGTAGCCGCAGTAGGAGGCGGTATTGACCACCAGCACCACCTTGCCCTCGGTCAGCTGACAGAGGTTGTGGCGCTGGGCATTGTTGAGTTCCCGCATCTCCACATTGAAATAATCTGGGCACGCCGCAGAGGCCGCGCCGGCTCCCAATAACAGCAACAGAGTGAACCATTTCATCGCCAAGACTCCTTTTTTGTTTTGTCCATCATACGCGGTTACCAGAGCCGCAGTTCACTCTCAATGCAATGGAATGCCGGTCAGCCAGCCGTGGCCCCAGAACACCAGCAGCGCAGTGGCAGCCAGGCCCGCCCCGACGCTGATGCCGGTGCCCGTCCAGTTAGCCGCCGGGCGGGGATATCGCTGCCAGTCCCGCACCGAAATCCAGACCATGCTCACCAGCGCCCACAGCCCGATGCCACCAAACAGCACCAGAGATCGCGCCTCGCTGTTGACCAGCAGATGGGCCACCGCCCAGAGCAGGGTACCGAGCAGTTGGGGATGCACCAGCCAACGGCGCAGATGGTTGGGCCCCTGGCCGGAGAAAAAGAGGATCAGCGCAAAGGGCATCATCACCGTCATGGTCATCGGCCCCCACTCCGGCAGGAAGTAGAGCGGCAGCGAGCTGGCCGAGCGCCAACCGGCGATGATGCAGGCGATGGCGACAAACACCAGCAGGGAGAAGAGCCCCTTGTAGCGGTTCTCACCCAGCCGCTCGCGCAGTCGCGCCCGATGGGCCACCGCAAAACAGGGGTAGAGATGGATCAGGGTAAACAGCGCAACCCCCAGGGTCAGCAGGAACATGAGTCTCTCCTTGTACTTGGTACGACCACTATGCCGTAAAGGGAGATGTGCGCCTATCAAAACCGCGCTGACCCATGGAGTCAAAAGTGTGGCAAGACAAAGGAGCAGAAAGAAAAGAGCCGATCACGATGGATCGGCAAATCAGTGCCAGGGCAGTCAGACATCTCGCGGGATGGGAGATGCCCCAAACGGGGATATTGAGTGGCCGATGGGGAGCATCGGCCGAACAGGATCAGCCCTTGAGCTGATAGAGCGCCGCAACGTTGCGCGCGGTGAGTTGAATGTTGGTGCTGGCGCTCTCCAGCGCCTCCGGCAGAGACATGGCGCGGTTGACCACGGCGAATACCGCGTCCAGACCGTGATCATGTACCACACCGCAATCGTCGGTCAGGCAACCGGAGATACCGATCACCGGCTTGCCGAACTGCTTGGCACAGCGTGCGACACCGATTGGCGTCTTGCCATGGATGGTCTGGCTGTCGATGCGCCCTTCGCCGGTGATAACCAGATCCGCATCGGCCACTTCCTCGGCCAGTTTCAGCGCTTCGATGACGATCTGAATGCCGGGCTTGAGTTCGGCACCAAGCAGACCGACCAGCGCGGCCCCCATGCCACCGGCGGCACCCGCCCCCGGAATATCCTTCACCTGCTTGCCAAGGGCCTGCTCAATGCAGTCGGCATAACGGGAGAGGTTGACATCGAGTTGCGCCACCATCTCTGGGGTCGCCCCCTTTTGCGGGCCAAACACTGCAGAGGCGCCTTTCGGGCCGCACAGCGGGTTGTTCACATCGCACGCCACCTCGATAACCAGCTCGCTCAGACGCGGATCCAGACCGCTCAGATCGATGGTTGCGAGCTCACTGAGACCTGCGCCGCCCAGCTCGATGGCTGAGCCATCCGCTTTGAGCAACTTGCCGCCGAGCGCCTGGATCATACCGGCACCGCCGTCATTGGTAGCACTGCCGCCTATACCGAGAATGAGGTGCTTCACCCCCATCTCCAGCGCGGCCAGGATCAGCTCGCCGGTGCCGAAGCTGGAGGTGAGCAGCGGATTGCGCTGCTCGGGCGCCACCAGATGGATACCGGAGGCGGCGGCCATCTCGATGACGGCGCGCTCGCCATCACCCAGCAGGCCGACAAAACCCTGTACCTTGTTGCCGAGGGGCGCGGTCACTTCGACTGGCAGGATCTGGCCACCGGTGGCATCGACCAGCGACTGCACCGTGCCCTCGCCGCCATCGGCCATCGGCAATTTGACGTAGGTGGCGTTCGGCAGCACCTGTTTGAAACCAGCCTCGATGGCATCAGCCACCGCCATGGCGCTCAGGCTCTCCTTGAATGAATCGGGGGCAATAACAATTTTCATATCAATTCCTTAGGCGAGGCCAAACACGCCAAACATCAGGGTGGAGACAGTGGCAATGGTCAGACCGACTGCTGTTTCGTAAGGGATAAGTTTCAGGCGCTCCCCCACCCCCATGTGGACGCTGCCACCGGTGGCGTGGAAGAAGGAGCCGTGGGGCATGTGGTCAAACACGGTGGCACCGGCATGGATCATCGCCGCTCCGGCCAAACTGCTGATCCCCAGTTCAATCAGGGTGGAGCTGAATACGTTGGAGGCCACCACGGTACCGGCGGTAGTCGAGGCGGTCGCCAGCGACATCAAAGCACCGGAGATAGGCGCCAGAAGGTAAGAAGGCAGACCGGAGGCGGTCAGGCCGCTGATCAGCACATCTTTCAGGCCGGAGTTGGCAATGATGCCTGCCAGGGTACCGGTACCCAGCAGCATGATGGCAACCGGCGCCATGCGGGCGAGGCCGGAGACCGCAAACTGGTTCACCTTGCTGAATTTACCCATCATCAGGGCACCAACCAGACCACCGAGGGGCAGTGCAATCAGCGGATCCACCACGATACCGGCGACCGGCCGCAGGGCCAGCAGCAGGATGGCGACCAACGGCGCGCTGATGGCGGCGGCAAAGCCCGGCAACTTGACACCGGCAAAGCTCACCACTTCATCAGCAGCAACCTTGCTGCCCTTATTGTTCAGCCGCTTGGCCAGCCAGTAGGCCATCACCAGACCGAACAGACCCGGAATGATGCCCGCCGCCATCACAGAGGTGAGGGGCAGATGGAAGGCATCAGCCGCGGCAATAGCGTTAGGGTTGGGGGACATGACGTTACCCGCCTTGCCGCCGCCGATCATCGCCAGCAGGATGGCCGCCTTGGAGAGGTCGGCACGGCGGGCGATGGCCAGCGCGATGGGGGCGACCGTGATAACGGCCACATCCACGAATACGCCGACCGCAGTCAGGATCAGAGTCGCCAGCGCCAGTGCCAGCAGGGCGCGGGTTTCACCCAGCTTCTTGACGATAGTCTCGGCGATAGTGGTGGCCGCACCCGATTCGATCAGCACGCCCGCCAGTACACCGGCCGCAAGGATCCGCATCACAGCTGTGGTGATCCCCTGGGCGCCGCCGATCATCAGGGCGACGGTCTGGGTCAGATCGGCACCGCCAATCAGGCCACCGGCCAGGGCACCCACGATCATGCCGTAAGCGGGCGGCACCTTCTTCAAAATGAGGATGATGGCGATGGAGAGCGCCGCGATGGCGCCAAGGGCAGTAACCGGGATCATGACGGACACCTTCAATGGGAGTGAATGGCCGCCATTATGGAGATCTGCAATCAGAATGCTTTGGCTTAATAGCCAAAAATCGCGTCATATAAAAGCAGTTTTTTGTCCTGCTTCACAATCACAAGTCGAGATTAAGGCCGAGATAGAGCAAGAATTTGTCGTCTAACTTGTTGAAATTCAACCCGGTTATCTGCTCTATTCGCCCCAGCCGATAGCGCAGGGTATTGGGGTGAATGAACAGCGCTTCGGCACAGCGATGCAGATCACAATCCTGCAAGAAATAGTGGCGCAGGGTCTTCTGCAGCGCCCCTTTGCCATCTTCCCGGGCCAGTTTCTGCAGCGGTGTGCGCAGCTGATCCGCCTGCCAGGAGTCCGCCAGACTGCCGAGCAGCACCGGCAAACGGTAGTCCTCAAAGAAGTAGACCTGTTTGCGCGGCGCCTGCCGCATGCCACGGCGCAGGGTATCTCGCGCCGTCTGGTAAGAGCGCGCCAGCCCGTCGATCCCGGCGAAGTAATCGCCCACCGCGATATGCACCTTGAAGTGGGGAATGCGGGCCAGCAACTGCTTGATCCGGCTGCGCTCCTGCGCCGATTGCCAGACGCCATCACTCAATTGTGCCGGTTTGAGCACCACTATCTCGTCGAGCCCGTTGATGGCGACCAGATTGTCCCGCTCCGGGTTCTCCAGCTGATGAACCAGCTCTCGCAGACGCGCCGGATCCGCCTCCTCCAGCGCCAGCACGGCCACCACCCGAGGCTGGGCCAACTCCAGTCCGAGAAAGCGGGCCGCCTGCTGCAATTGATCGACTCGCCCCTCGCCCCGAATGAGCTGCAACACCAGCTCCTCTTTGTGGCGCTTGTCCCACTGCAACTGCTCGGTGAGCGCCGCCTGCTCCAGGATCAGTTCGGCGGTCATTCGCACCAGCTCGGCGTAAGCACGCACTTCCTCCGGATCGCCGGAGATGCCGATCACCCCGATCAGCTCCCCCTGATAGGCGATGGGCAGGTTGATGCCGGGACGCACCCCCTTGAGCTCGCGGGCGGTCGCTTCGCTGATCTCCACCACCCGGTTCTCGGTCAGTGCCAGCACAGCCCCTTCGTGACGCTGATGGAGCCGTTCCGGATTGCCGGACGCAATGATGAGGCCATGTTCGTCCATCACGTTGACCGAGAACGACAGGATCTTCATCGCCCGTGCGACGATCTGGCGGGCAAGGTTATCGTTTAGCTGCATAACATCTCCGGACAAGGAACTGATCTGAGAGCGCCACTACGGGCCGATTCAGGGCACATGGGCGCAAAGATGCCACATCATCAAGACAAGCGAGAGGGGGATCGCTAGAATAGGCCACTTTACCCGATGTGTGCCCCGCCATGGAGCAGGAATTGCGTGCTTGCACCCGCCTGCCCGTGATGGCCCATCCCTCCGATCTGGACTGTGCTATGGATTATGAATTTCGCCGCGACCCGTTTGGTGGCTATCGCGCCCGGTTCTCCATGGGCCATGAAGCCATCGGTCAGTGGCTGATCGACGAAGTTGGCAAAGATGAAGATAAGCTCGACGAGCTCTTCTCCATCATTGATCAGCTCTCCAACCGCACCCGAGTCGAATACCGGCTCAACGGCGGTGACTACTCCCTGCTGCTGACCCATGAAGAGGCTGAGGTGAAAGCCAACGCCCTCAATATCGAGCTGGGTGAGGATCTTGACGATCTCGCCTACTACGATGATGAACAGCTGGCCATGTGCGGGCTGGAAGATTTTGCCCAGGTGCTCGGCTCCTGGCGCGCCTTTATCCGTAACGAGGATATGGGCTGATTGACCCAATGTCGGGCAAACGTGCCCTTTTGCCTAACTCAACAGGATTGACTATGTCTATTTACGATTTTGATGACGAACTGCCGGAAGACGAAGAACAGGAATCCACCAAGAAAGCGGCTGCACCTGCCAAGAAGAAAGGCAAGCAGGTGATGAACACCCAGGTCAACCTGAGCCCGCGCGATGCCAGCCGTCTGAACGGCATGCACGTTGAAGCGATCGCCACGCTGGACGATGTCAGCCTGCCGAAGAACGTCATCTTCAAGGCTGGCCTGATCGCCCTGGGCGAACTGGAAGCCAGCAAGCGCGCCGATATCATCGCCCGCGTGATCGCAGAATCAGGCCGCTAATCGCCCCTGAAGGCATAAAAGAAAGCCGGAGCCACTGCTCCGGCTTTTTGTTTTCCGGCCGTGCACTCTCAACGGCAATCGATCCCCTTTCCGGCTCGGGAGATCAGTTGGTCATAGCGGCCATCGGCACGGGCGGCAGCCAGGGCATGATTGAAGCGCTCAAGCAGGCTGGCGGCCTCCGGGTACTGCCGTGAAATGATCAGATAAAAAGTATCGCTCTGGCGAAAGTGGGGCAATGCCTGCAGATGGCAGGGGTCGCCAAACAGCTGACGGCTGGCATCCCGGGTCACCGTCTCGTTCATCGGCAGCAGATCGATCCGTTTGCGAGCCAGCAGTTGCAGACATTGTGCCAGTGTCTTGGGGCGCTGCAGATCCAGCCCGAAACGCTTGATCACCCCGTCGGCATGGCTGGTGCTCCACCCCAGCGGAATGCAGACTCGCAGCCCTTGCCAGCGGCCAGCCTGAATGGCCTCGCTCCCCCGATAGGTGAACCAGGAGAGGCGATCTATATGAATGGGAGCGCTGTAGTGGAAGAGCTTGGCCCGCTCGGCAGTCCAGGCGTAGGGGAAGGTGGCCGCAACCAACCCATTGCGGGTCAACTGATAGCCGCGAGGCCAGGGCAGGTAGTCGACCTGGATCTCCCGATACCCGGCCTCTTGCAGCAGGGTCGTCACCAGCCGGGTGCTCTCGCCGCCTTCAGGCAGTGCCTTGCCGGTATAAGGGGTGAACTCACCGGTCACCAGCAGCAAGGGTGCCGCCTGCAGCCAGACACACCAACAACACAACAACCACAGACAGTGCTTCATCAGCTGCTCTCCCTTTACCCTGTTGATGAGTATAGAGAAGGGATCCGACCACCTCCTGCGCGGTTGTCCTGCTGACGCCCTCTTGTTAAGGTTGCCGCCTGCCTCGATCAAGGAGATCCAATGTTACCCCTTCCCGACTCATTTATCTGGGGCGCGCTGGCGCTGGCCGTGCTGCTTGCCCTCTTCCGCCAACGTCTTCCCGCCTTTGCCCTGCTGGGACTCTCCCTGCTGCTGGCACTGTGGCTTGACCGAATGACGCTACCCGCCCTGCTGGGCTCGGTTGCAGGATTACTGCTGGCGTGGCGTACGCCAACCCTCCCCGCCCGCCGGGCGATGGTGACCAGAGTGGTGCTGATCCTCTGGGCGATTGCGCTGGCCCTGCACCTCATCCCCGGCTTCAACAATCTCAAGGTGCTGGATCAGGCGCTGGCAGGCCCCGCCAGCGTGCCGTTCAACATGTATCTGAACCTAGACAAGCCGCTGCTGCTCTTTGGCTTGCTGCTGGCCTGCCCGATGCTGCTGGGCAAGGGGGGCGCCATCCGCTGGCGCCCTTTGGCCCTGTTGCTGCTGCCGCTGGGTGCCCTGCTGGTCATCGCCTGGCAGTTGGGGGCACTGAAACCGGAAGTGGGTCTGCCCCACTGGTGGTGGCTGTTTGCACTCAACAATCTGCTGTTCACCTGCGTGGCAGAAGAGGCGCTGTTTCGCGGCGCGATCCAGCAGGAGCTGACCGAGCGTTACCGCCCCTGGATTGGCATCGTCGTGGCCGCGCTACTGTTCGGAGCCATCCACCTGCCCGGTGGCCCACTGCTGGCGCTGTTTGCGACCCTGGCAGGCTGCTGCTACGGCTTGGCATTCCAGCTCAGCGGGCGACTCTCCGTGGCCATCCTGATCCACTTCGCCTTCAACTTCGCCCATCTGGCGCTCTTCACCTACCCGCTGGCCCACCGCTAACTCCTGAAGGCGCCTGACACGGGCGCCTTCCCTCGCTCTTCCCTCTCTCTTTAAGCGTGCTGCCTCGCTCGCTTTACACCTCCACAAAGCTCCAAACAAAACCAATTCATTTACTTGTAACCAAAATGTAAACAAACTGACCTCTGCATTCGCCATAACAGTCACTTTCCATTGCCCTGCAACCAAAAGGATCCTGTGATGCAGAAAACCCTCAGTTATGCCGCCCTGCTGCTGGTCAGCCAGTTCCCGCAACTGGCACTGGCCGATACCGATGTCTATCTCACCAACAACAGTCCTGAACCGCTTCAGATCGACATCCGCCAAAGCGGCAGCGGCCAGCTGCAACCCGGCAGTCAGTGGAGCCAGCACCGCACCGAGCTGGGCCCGTGGGAGAGCGCCATGGTACTCAGCTTCAATCGCTATGAGGGGGTCAAGGCGGGCAAGAGCTATCTGTTCGAAACCCGCGTGACCACAGCGGGTGGCGACGTCTATCGGCTCAACCAGCTGATGGAGGGAACCTGGTGGAACACCACCTTGCAGCACGGTGGCGAAACGCCAACCGGCGCATCCGGCTGGCAAAAAGATCGGGAGATCCACCGCGTTGCGGGGCCACAAGAGCTGGCCTTTGCCGCCAAGTTCACCGGCCGCTATGACGATCTGCACTATATGATCACGCCTCCCCAAAAACGGGAGCAACCGGAACCGGCAGAAAACAGGCTCAAGGTGGCCAGCTACAACGTCTGGGCGCTGCCGGTGATCGCCTCCAGCATCGGCGAGCGATTGACCCTGCTGCCTGATTACCTCAAGGGTTATGACGCCCTGCTGCTGCAAGAGGTGTTCGATGGCCGCCGCGAAGGCTTTTTGCAGGCACTGGCGAAAGAGTACCCCTATCAGACCAAGGTACTCGACAAGCCCGGGGTCAACATTCATGACGGCGGCGTGGTGATCGTCAGCCGCTATCCCATCGTGCGAGAGGCCCAGCTGGTCTATCCCCAATGCACCGGCACCGACTGCTTCGCCGACAAGGGAGTGATGTACGCCGAGGTGATCAAGGGGGGCAAGGCGTGGCACCTGTTCGCCACCCACACCGCCAGCTTTGACACCGACGAGGCCCGCAAGCTGCGGCAGATCCAGTTCGGTCAGATCCGCTCTCTGGCTGCCAGCCTCAAGATCCCCGCCAGCGACACCGTCATCTACGGCGGTGACTTCAACGTCAACAAACGCAAGTTTGCCGATGACTACGCCAACATGCTGGCCAATCTGAACGCCCATGAACCCGCCTATGGCGGCTATACCGAAGCCACCTTCGATCCCAGGATCAACCCCTATGCCGGTGGCCCACTCTCCGGTGGCGCCAACGTCGAGTATCTGGACTATCTGGTAGTGAGTCGGGAGTACGGCAGCGCCAGCCACAACCTCAACACGGTCTGGATCCCGCGCAGCAGCGATGGCAGCCTCTGGCCCGCCAGCAACCTCTCAGACCACTTCCCGGTCAAGGGAGAGATCAGCCGATGACTCGCCGTTACGGGATACTGGCGCTGGCTATCCTGACCCTTTTGCTGGTGAATCTGGGCTGGCAGGAAGAGCAGTCCCCGCTATCGCCAGAACGGTCGGCAACGCCCTCTCTGGCCGATATGCAGTTGCCAGCAGAACCGGGGAGCCCGCCTCCCCGCATACCAAACGCTGAGGGAATGGATGGCAAAAGCAAAGAAGTGCCCAGCAGCTGGCAGGCGATGCCGGATGAACTGATCAACCAGCTTGCCAGCGAGATCAGCGACAGCGAGTTGCCGCTGGCGCAGCGTGTGAGCAATCTGGAAGCAACAGAGGCCGGGTGGCTGAGCGAGGGGGAGAGTCTGATCCGGTTACAGGGGCGCTATGCCCTGGCGCTGGATCAGTTGGCGCAGGAGTGCGAGCAGTTCCCGCTGGCAGAGCGGCTGGACGCCCTCAGCCGCTTGCAGGATCGGTGGGCAGCGGATCATCCGGATTTGGCGGTGGAGCTATTCAACCCGGATGCTCGCCTGCAGCAAGCTCGTCAGCTGTGGGGAGATGAGGAGCTGGCCACCCAGGCCCATCACTTCCTGCCCGCAGAGAAGGCCGAAGCCACGCTGGCATTTGCCGAGGCGCGCCAGCAACAGCTCGATCAACGCAGCCGCTACCAGCGAGAGCTGGCCGAGCTGGAGCAGCAACTGGCGATCAGCCAACAGCAGATGGAGCCTGCGCTGTGGCAACAGCACAAGGAGGAGGTATTGAGCCAGTGGCGTCGTGACTTCTTCGCGCGGGAGCAAGGCAAACCCTGAGGTCAGCGCTTGCCCTTGAACTGCTTGACGCTGCGCTTGGCCTGAGTTCGGCGATTGGCCTGCTTGTCACGCGGGGGGCGCTTGCCCTCCCCGCTGGCAGGCTGGTCGGTGACCGGGAAGTCGGCCAGCTCACTCACCGGCAACTCACGTCCGGTAAGGGTGCGGATCGCAGTCAGCATATCGGCTTCACCATGACAGGTGAGCGAGATGGCGAGCCCGCTGCGCCCGGCCCGGGCGGTACGGCCGATGCGGTGCACATAGATGGGGGCGCTGGCGGGCAGATCCAGATTGACCACCACCGGCAGAGCCTCCACATGGATGCCGCGCGCCATCAGGTCGGTGGCCACCAGCACCCGAATTTTGCCCTCTTTGAAATCGCCGAGCGCCTGCTCGCGCACCGCCTGCTCTTTTTCGCCATGGAGGGCAGCCACAGCGATACCTGCCTTGGACAGCTTTCTGGCAACCCCGTCGGCATCATCCCGCGCACTGATAAAGACCAGCACCTGCGGCCACGCCTGCTCCTTGAGCAGGCTGATGAGCGCCGGGACCTTGCTGCTCTTGTTGACCAGATAGAGCCGCTCTTCGATCTCGTTCACCACACTATTGAGGGGGTTGGCCTCGATACGGGTAGGCTCGCGCAGCAGGCCGTTGGCTAGCGCCTCCAGCTCGGCAGGCAAGGTGGCGGAGAAGAGCAGGGTCTGGCGATCCGCCGGAATAAAGCCGAGCAGCGCCTTGATGTCGGGAGCAAAGCCCATCTCCAGAAGGCGATCCGCTTCATCCAGCACCAGCAATTGCAAACCATCCAGCCCCAACAGTTGCTGGGTCAGCAGATCCCGCAGCCGCCCCGGCGTGGCGACCAGCAGCTGTGGCCCCTGCGCCAGTTCGGCCTGTTGCCGCTCCTGCGCAACGCCCCCACACAACGTCACGATACGCAGCCCCAGCGCCTCGGCACCCTCTTTTAGCGCGGCAGAGACCTGAATCGCCAGCTCGCGGGTCGGCACCAGCACCAGACCCTGCACCTGGCTGGAGGCAGGATCCAGCCGTTGCAGCAGCGGCAAGCCAAACGCCAGGGTTTTGCCGCTACCGGTCTGGGCCAGCGCCAGCAGATCCTGCCCCGCCAGCGCCGCCGGAATGGCAAGCTGCTGGATGCGGGTCGGCGTCTGCAAGGTGACGGGCAAAGAGGCAAGCAAGTCGGGATGAAGGGCAAGTTCGCTAAAGGTCATGGCGCTACGTCAACAAAGAAGTGGGAGGCGAAGTCTAGTGAGCGGGGGCCGAGAAGTAAAACCCTATCCATGATGGCCTGGCCGAGGGGGGCTGGCGACCGGCTGACTACACTTTAGCTGACCCATCACCAAGAGAGACCCGCCATGACCAGACACATCCCCCTTCTGCTGCTCGTGGTCACCCTGCTCGGCAGCGCGACTCTCGGCCTGTCGCAGACTCCGGAGAACGACGCCGCCCCCGAGCAGCCTAAACCGGTGCGCATCCTCAATGCCCACCTTGGCGAGCTGCCGGGGCTGATCAATGCCGACAAGACAGGCCCCTTTGTCGACCTGGTGCACGCCATCGATGATCTCTACCCCGATGTGACCATCAAGATCACCATCTACCCCATCGCCCGTGCCATGGCTGGGGTGATCTCCGGCAAGGCTGATCTGGGGCTACCCGCCATCCGCAACCTCAGGGATATCGATATGCTGGCTTATCGCTTCAGTACCCGCAGTTTTGGCAAGGTTGCCCATGTCATCTACAGCAATACCAGTTATCCAGTCACCACGGATATGGCCTATGGCATAGTGCCCACCAAACGGGACCTGCTGATTGAAGCCGTTCCCGACTATATGCCCTTCCCGGTGCAGCGCTCGATGAGTATCGAGCAGTCACTGCGCAAGCTCTCACGCGGCCGTATCGACGCCTTTGTCTGGGCGCAAGAGGAGGCTGACCTGATGCTCAAGCAGCTGGGGCTGACCAATATCAGGCGAGAATTTTTCGGAGATTTCGAGGATGTCTTCATCATCCAGAAAGGGACAGCTGGTGATGAGATGGACGAATTTCTCCGCCAAGCCATTGATCAGCTGGCCGCCACCGGCAAACTGGCCGAGATCTACGAGAAGATCCACCGCCCCTATGTGGAGTGGCAACCCTCCCCACCCGCCAAGGCTGAACCGGCAACCACCCCGCCCGCTACGCCCTGAACGGACAATTCCCGCATAAAAAATCCCGCCGAAGCGGGATTTTTTATGGCTTGCAGCCTTACAGCACGGCCAGCGCAGCAGCGTAGTTCGGCTCGTCTGCCACTTCGGCGACCAGCTCGCTGTGCAGCACCTTGTTGTCACCATCCAGCACCACGATGGCGCGAGCGGTCAGACCGACCAGCGGACCGGAAGAGAAGGCAACGCCGTAATCTTCCATGAAGGCCGCACCGCGCAGGGTGGAGAGGGTCACTACCTTGTCCAGACCTTCGGCGCCGCAGAAGCGGGACTGGGCGAACGGCAGATCGGCGGAGATGCACAGTACAACTGTGTTATCCAGCGCGCTGGCCTGCTCGTTGAACTTGCGCACAGAGGTCGCGCAGGTCGGGGTATCGACGCTCGGGAAGATGTTCAGGATTTTGCGCTGACCGGCAAAGCTTGCAAGGGTCACGTCGGAGAGATCCTTGGCCACCAGAGAGAAGGGCTTGGCTTGCTCACCGGCGACAGGGAAGTGACCAGCGACGGAAACCGGGTTGCCTTGCAGAGTGACTGAGTTGCTCATGTGTTATGTCCTTTATTGGTGTAGTAAAAATCCGGGTGATCAGTATAGGGGCGGCGGGACCAGACAAACACCCGCGAAGACAAGGGATATAAAGGGGTTGACCTTGGACTTAACACCAAGGTTTAGACTCCTTCTCGGTAATCAGGGATCTCGCAGGGGCGGGATCCATCAAGAGGGACTCATCATGAGCAAATCCTGCTGCAATCATCAGCACGCCGCCCCCATCAAAGCCGTCAGCAAGGCGGCCTCCGGCCAGAGTGAACATCACCACGATAGCCACTGCTGCGACAACACCACGCCCGTCAGTTGCTGTTCAACCCCGACGCCTCATGAGCACGCATCCCGTGACGGCAATGAATCCCCCGGGGATGAAGAGCCTCCCCGAGGAAGCTGTCACGATCAAGCGTGCTGCAGCGCCCCCTTATCGCCAGCTCATGATCATAAGCATGAGCACGATATCCCCCCTGCCGACCCGCTGGTTGCGCCGGAGCAAGGTAACAGTCGCCATAGCTGGCAGGTATTGGGGATGGATTGCCCCAGCTGCGCCCGCAAGATCGAGACCGCAGTCAGCCGGGTGAGCGGCGTGCAACAGGCACGCGTGCTGTTTGCCACCGAGAAGCTGGTAGTGGATCTGGCACCCGGCCTCTCTCCCGATCCCGTCACCGCCGCCGTGCTGGCCGCCGGTTTCCAGCTCAAGGGGGAAAGCGCTGACAAGCAGGCAGCTGGCCGCGAGCAAGCTTCACAACAGCCCCTGCAGGGCAATCTATTCTGTAACTTTTGGGGCAAATATTGGCAGCCCCTGTCACTGGCCGGCCTGATGCTGGTCGCCGCCCTGCTGCCGAAAGAGTTCGGTCAGCCGCTCTTTACCCTGGCGACCCTCTGGGGGCTGTGGCCTATCTCCCGCAAGGCGTGGGCGCTGACCAAAAGCGGCTCCCCCTTCGCCATCGAGACCCTGATGACGGTGGCCGCCGTGGGGGCCCTGTTCCTCGGCGAAACCGCCGAAGCGGCCATGGTGCTGCTGCTCTTTATGCTGGGTGAGCATCTGGAGGCCTACGCCGCCGGACGCGCCCGTGCCGGGGTGACCGCCCTGATGGCGCTGGTGCCTGACAAGGCGCTGCGGATCCGTACCACTGCCGAGAGCGAGGTGCGCGAAGAGGTAGCTGCCGATGAGCTGCGTCCCGGCGATATCATCGAAATCGCCCCGGGTGCCCGCCTACCTGCCGACGCCCGCCTGCTCGACGCCCTCGGCGCGTTTGACGAGAGCGCCCTGACCGGTGAATCCATTCCGGTGGAACGTCGCCAGGGGGACAAGGTGCCTGCCGGCAGTCTGGCTGCCGATCGGGTGCTGCGCCTTGAGGTGGTGTCCGAACCCGGCAACAACGCCATCGACCGCATCCTGCACCTCATCGAGGAGGCCGAAAGCCAGCGCGCGCCCATCGAGCGCTTTATCGACCGCTTCAGCCGCTGGTATACCCCGGCCATGATGCTGGTCGCCCTGCTGGTGGTGCTGGTGCCGCCCCTTGCCTTCGGCCAGAGCTGGGACGAGTGGATCTATCGCGGGCTGGCACTGCTGCTCATCGGCTGCCCCTGCGCGCTGGTCATCTCCACCCCGGCAGCGGTTACCTCGGCACTGGCCGCCGCAACCCGTCAGGGGGCGCTAATCAAGGGCGGGGCCGCGCTGGAGCGATTGGCCCATATCGATACCGTCGCCTTTGACAAGACCGGCACTCTGACCCTGGGCAAGCCGCAACTGACCGAGCTGGTCAGCCTCAATGGCCAACCGGAGGCCGAGTTGCTGGCACTGGCGGCTGCCATCGAGCAGGGCTCCCACCACCCGCTGGCCCGCGCCGTGGTCGCCAACGCGACCGAACAGGGGCTGACGCTGGCGGAGGCTCGCGACCTGCGTGCCCTGCCGGGCATGGGGGTTGAGGGACGCATCAACGGTCAACAGTGGCAACTGCTGGCACCGAGCCGGGTGGCGACCCTGAATGTGGAACAGCAAACCCGGATTGCTTCGCTGGAGCGGCAGGGCAAGACCGTTGTGGTGCTCTGCCAGAGCATCGGCGACAAGGCTCTGCCGGTCGCCCTGCTGGCGCTGCGGGATCAGATCCGGCCGGAGGCGGCAGCCGCTCTGCAAGAGCTCAACCGGCTCGGGCTCAACAGCATCATGCTGACCGGGGATAACCCCCGCGCTGCCGAGGCCATCGCCACCGAGCTGGGCATGGGCTGGCGCGCCGGTCTGCTGCCGGAGGGCAAGGTCAATGAAATTGCCAAGCTCGCCAGCTCGCAGAAAGTCGCGATGATCGGCGATGGCATCAACGATGCCCCCGCCATGAAGCGGGCCAGTATCGGCATCGCCATGGGGGGCGGCACCGATGTGGCGCTGGAGACCGCAGATGCGGCGCTGACCCACAACCAGCTCGGCGGTATTGCCGCGATGATCCGGCTGTCGCGGGCGGCACTGGCCAATATTCACCAGAATATCGCGCTGGCGCTGGGGCTGAAGGCCATCTTCCTGGTCACCAGCCTGCTCGGCATTACCGGCCTGTGGATTGCGGTGCTGGCTGATACCGGCGCCACCGCGCTGGTGACCGCCAACGCCCTGCGCCTGCTGCGCAAGCGCTAATCCAGCACAATCAGAAACCGTGAAATAACAACCGCCGCCCCAACCGGGGCGGCTTTTCTTTTTCCTCTCATTTCTCTCACGGCACCCCGTAAAAGAAAAAGCGCGCCTGCCGGTCGGCAGTCGCGCTTTGCTTACTCTCTCGGAGTTATCCCACCCTTGGCGAGGTGGAATTCAACCCGGGGACGCCGAGCCATTCCCCGGACTCAATGGCTTGCTTACTTGACGCTGCACTCCTGAATGACGGCAGTACCCGCCTTGACGCCAGCCGGGTCAACCTTCACCAGCACACTCCACAGCCCCTGCGGCAAGGTGATGCTGTTATTGGCACTGCCACCCTTGGAGAAGGCGAACGAATAGCCGGTTTCAGCGTTCACCGCGCCGCCACCGTTGAGCAGGTACTCCTTGCTCCAATCCTCGTTGGCCACCTTGAACTCGGTGCTGCCGGTGTAGTTGAACGCCGCCTGATAGATGGCAAGATCACCGTCCATCCCCTTGTAGCTCAGCTGGTACTGAGGTTGGGCTCCCCAGCTGGAGAGCTCACCCTTGACGAACAGGTTGTAGCCGAGCGGATTGCCCGCCACCGTATCCAGCACCTTGCAGCTCTGCACCGGCTCGGTGAAGCTGACGCTCAGGGTCGGTTTGTCCTTGTTCATGGCGGTGAAGACAAACTTGTAGCTGCCTGCCTTGGCCAGATCGACACCGATATTGCCGGTTTCTCCCCCCTTGCAAAGAGTCAGCGGAGTGCCAACCACCAGCTTGTCACCGGCGTTGCAACTGCCGTAGTTGACCGGCCCCCAGCTGGCGTCAGCGATCTTGACGTTGGTGGTACCCAGCTTGTCGGTGCTCACCTCGGTAGTGAACTCGTACATAAAGTTGCCGCTGAAGGTCATCTGGTTGGTGTTGCCCCACTCATCGAGGAACCCCTTCAGATAAACATCGGTGTTGCCAAACGGTGGCAGGGTGCTCAGGTCGGTCTTCTTGCTGACTGGCAGGCCCGCGCCCTGTGCACCAGACTGCGGCTTGACGAACACGGCGGCAGACCAGGCCCCCAGCGTCAGCTGGCCATTATCATAGGCGGCGCCGCTGGCGATGCTGTCGACTGCGCGATGCTTGCTGCTAAGCACCATACCGCTCAGATCGATGGGCTGATCGTTGCCGTCACGGAAGTCGCCGATGCTCTGGCTCTGGTTGCTAGCGTTGATCATCACCACCAGACCGTCGATGGCCGGATCCAGATCCGTCCCGGCACTGACGCCATCATCCACCGTCATGACGATAAGGCCGGGCACCTGATCCGGGCCGGTATTGCGAAAATCAACCCGCTTGATCACCTCGGCGCCGCTGCCCAGACGCAGCAGGCGGGAGGAGTTGCGCAGCTCCGCCAGCTCCTGATAGAAGCTCACCATCTGCGCCATCTCGGCCGAGCCCGGCTTGGCATGCTTGCCGAGCACCTGCTCGATCAGCGGATAGTTGTCGCCATCCTTGTCCTTGCGCGGCAACCCCTTGTCGAAGTTGTTGTCGCCCAGGGTGTAGTCGACCTTGTTGTACCAGTCGCCCGAGTCATAGCTGTCCCGCTCCATGGATTTGGAACGCAGCAGCTCGACACCGGCGTGGGTGAAGGGAATGCCCTGACCCAGCATGGCTGTCGCCAGCGAGACCCCCTGCATCCGCACCAGATCGGCTCCGGCAGGCGCCTTGTAGATCAGGTTGTCGAACAGGGTCTGGTTGTCGTGCTTGTCGACGTAGTTCTGCACTTCCACCGGATCCTGGGCATAACCGGCAGGCTGACCGTTGTAGTCGATCTCGGCGCCTTTCTTCGGCATGCCATCCTTGTCGGTCAGCACGAACTCCTTGAGGTTGCCCGCCATGCCGAGCCGCACCAGATCGGACTGGTGCAAGGCCATAGCCAGATCCACCTTGCTCATTTCGTTAGGATCGACGAAAGCACCGTTGCCAAAGCCCTGGGTCTTGCGAATGGTATCGCCGCCGTCGAACGGACTGCCGCCGCGCACCGCATCGCGCAAGCGGTCCGAGAAAGAGCCGATACCGGTACCGCCCAGATGCTTCTGGGTAGCCTGCACGAAGCGCTTGTCATCCTGCACTTCGCCGAAGTTCCACCCCTCGCCGTAGAAGTACATCTCGGGATTGACCTTCTTCACCGCGGCCAGCGCCTGCACCATCTGATCTTTCGGATGGTGGCCCATCAGGTCGAAGCGGAAGGCGTCGATCTTGTAGTCGCGCGCCCAGGTGACCAGAGAGTCATCCATCAGCTTGGCGAACATGGCGTGTTCCGGCGCCGTGTTGGAGCAGCAAGTGGAGTTCTCCACCGAGCCGGTCTCCGGATTGAGGCGCTGATAGTACCAGGGCACTATCTTGTCGAGCACCGACTTGGGACCGAGCCCGGATTCGTTGGTATGGTTGTAGACCACGTCCATCACCACGTTCATGCCGATGTTCTGCTTGATGGCCTTGACCATCTCGCGGAACTCCAGAATACGTTTGGTGCCCTCGGCGTTGGTGGCGTAGGAGCCTTCCGGCGTGGTGTAGTGGTAGGGATCATAACCCCAGTTGAAGGAGTCGACGCCGCGCAGGTAACCGGAAAGCTCCTGCACCTGCGGATTATCCTTGCTGTCGCCCCCTTGCAGGTCGGCCAGCACATCTCCCACGGTCTGACCGCCACCGCAATAGCCACCAAATTTGGATGTTTTCACATCCGGATTGACCTGACAGAGCTTGCTGAAGTCATCGCCGAGATTGGCCACCTTGGCCGGATCCTCGTTGACGGTAGCGATATCGAACACCGGCAGCAGGTGCAGGTGGCTGACGCCGCTTTTGGCCAGCGCTTTCAGATGGTTGACCGGTACAGAGTCGGGCTGGGTCAGACCGACAAACTTGCCGCGCTTCTCTTCATCGGTGGAGGCGTCGTTGCCGGTCAGGTCACGAATATGGGCCTCATAGATGGTGATGTCGGCGGGGTTCTGCTGGCTGTGTGGCGCCTTCAGGCTATCCCACCCCTCCGGTTTCAACGCTGGATCGTCGAGATCCACCACCTGACTGAACTCGGAGTTCATCGCGAGGCTCAAGGAGTAGGGATCGGTCACCTCATAGCGCTCAACCTTGCGGCTCAGCGGGTGGTAGACCTCCATGTCGTAACGGTAGAACTGGCCGATCAGCTCGCTGCCCCCCTCGTAACTCCAGCTGCCGCTGGCGCTGTCGAAAGTCATGGCCACCTCGCCACTCTTCTGGTGGCTGGCGTTGTAGAGGGCCAACTTGACCGACTTGGCGGTCGGCGCCCAGAGGCGGAAAGTCACCCGGTTACCCTCTACCACGGCGCCATAGCTCAGCTTGGTCGCCTCTGTCGCATAGAGTGCATCGAGAGCACCGGCACTCTGCACCAGGGTCGCCCCCTGCAGGATACCATCGGCATCGGTGCCGATAGCCACCAGTTCCCCCTTGAGCAGGGGCTTGAGATCTTTACCGGCAGGCAGGGCAAAGGCGGCGGCATCCTTGAGATGCGGATATTTGGCCTGCTGCTCGGCAGTCAGACTGGTCGCGGTCAGGCTGATATAGGGGAAATCGAACACCCCATCGGCATTGGCCTTGATGGTGCCCGAGTCGGTGTAATAGAGGCGAACGTGGGGCTTGTCCTTGCCCCCTTGCCAGATCAGGGTATTGCCATCGATAAGATGGGCGCTGGCCCCCGCTACGCCAAAGGCGGCGGTAAAGGCTTCGGCACGGCTGCCAAACAGCTCTTTTTTGCCAGCCACGATAGCCACGGTGCGATCCGGGTGCTCACTGAAGCTCACCTTCATATCGCTGCCGGTCAGGTTGGCCAGATCGCCATTGCGAGCGATAAAGTTGATGCACCCTTCCACATTTTTGAGCGGAACGACCCAGGCCGGACCAAAGCTGTCGGCAGTGGCAGGTGTCTTGCTCTTGTCATCCCACCCGCTGTTCAGGCCACTATCAGCCGTTGCCAGGCAGGCGTCCTTGTTCCACAGATGCAGGCTGTAGCTGTCAAACGGTGCCTTGGCTCCCTTGGCTGCCGACTGGGTATCCACCAGCGCAATGACCACCTGATTTTCGCCGGCAACCAGCAACTCTTTCGGGGGATCCATCTTGGGCAGACGAGCGACAGGCCCATCGGTGACTTCAGGTGTAGGCGGTGTAGGGGGGACGGGGTTCACACCGGAGGCATCAGAGCTGTTGTCATTACAGCCAGACAAAAGCGCGAGCAGTGAGGCTGTTACCAGCGCCACTTTGGTCTTTTTCATATCCATATTTTTATAATTCCCGCTGTAGTTAGTCTCGATAGTCGAGCACCCGGTCATTGCCAGGCGGTGCCATATTAATCAGCGGCAATCGATTCAAATGTGAGCAGAATGGCAAAAAAACCATCCATTTTCAACAAGATAACGTTTTCAGGCTGAAACTTCGATCCGGCTCACAGACCTCGCGGCCATTTGGCCTCATATCTGGAAAACGGCAGTCACGGGGTCAGAAAAGCAATGTCTGATCAAGTGGATAGACAAGGAGTAAGCAATGAAACGGATTGAAGAGCAGGCAAGACGACTCGATCAGGAGTATCAGGCGATCGGGCAGCTGTTCGACCAGTTTTGCCAGCAGGCTGGCACCCTGGCCGAGCAGTATCACTTCTTCAACTGGCCCGATTATGAAGACTCGCCCCCGCTGAGCCGCGCCTTCACCCTGTTGGGGGAACCCCGCGAACTGCGGCTGCGCTGTCAGCCCGGTGAGCGCTCCGCCCTCAATGGCCTGATCCAGGTGGTCTCGGAGGATGGCACCATAGATGCCAGCCTCGGATTTCGCGCCGATGGCCAGTTGCTGCTGGAGTCCGGCAATCTGCTGGACAACCCGCCCGGACTGCTGCTCAAGTTGCTGCTCGGCGCTGTGTGGCAACACAAGCCCCAGGAGGAGATCACCGGGCAACCGCACTGACATCAGGTGCCAACGGCACTGAAACCAAGGGGGGCAACGGCCCCCGCTATTTATCCTGTTCGCTGGCGATTTCGATGGTCACATGTACCAGCTCTTCATGGATCGCCAACCGTTCGCGGATCTGCTGCGCCGGTAGCGGATTGGCCATCAGCAAAGAGAGCACGCAGGCATACTGCTGCTGCCCTACCCGCCAGACGTGCAGATCGCGGATATCAGTGCCCGGCAGTTCGGCGATGACCTCACGGATCTCCGCCACCAGCGGGGTATCCATCTCGGCATCCAGCAGCACCCGACCGGAGTCGCGCAACAGGCCCCAGGCCCATACCGCGACCAGTCCGGCACCCACTATGCCCATCAGCGGATCCAGCCAGTCGGCCCCCCACAACATACCCCCAGTCAGCGCCAGAATCGCCAGCACGGAAGTGGCCGCATCCGCCAGCACGTGGATATAGGCGGCGCGCAGGTTGAGATCCTGATGGCCGTGGTGATCGTCATGGTCATGATGATGATCGTGGTCGTGATGCTCATGATGGTGGTCATGCCCATGGCCGTGGTGATGGTGGCCGTGATCATCCTTGAGCAGCCAGGCACAGGCGAGGTTTACCAGCAGCCCCACCAGCGCGATGGCGATCGCCTGTTGATAGTGGATCGGGCTGGGATCGAGCAGCCGGAACACCGACTCGAACAGCATCAACCCGGCCACTCCCACCAGTAACAGGGCGCTGGTGAAGCCACCCAGCACCTCGATCTTCCAGGTGCCGAAGCTGAATCTGTGGTCGCGGGCGAAGTGGCGGGCGGCGCGGTAGGCCAGCACCGAGAGGCCGAGAGCCAGCGCGTGGGAGCTCATGTGCCAGCCATCGGCCAGCAGCGCCATGGAGTTGTAGAACCAGCCGCCGCCAATCTCCGCCACCATCATGATGACGGTCAACAATACGGCCCAGCGGGTCTTCTGTTCGGCCAGCGGATTGCCCTCATGGATGACGGGTTGATGGCAGTGGGATTGAGCGAGGGATGACATGGATTTCTCCTGAGAGCGATGATGCAATATACTATACCCCAGTATAGTTTTATTGATCGAGAGGATCCGTCATGTCCCACACCATTCACGACAAAAAGAAGCTGCTGGCACGGGTGCGCCGCATCAAGGGACAGGCCGGTGCGCTGGAGAGCGCGCTGGAGCAGGAGAGCGACTGCACCGCCATTTTGCAGCAGATTGCCGCCATCCGCGGCGCCGTCAACGGCCTGATGCTGGAGGTGCTGGAAGGGCATATGCGCGAGCATCTCGGCGCCCCCGATGCCACCCCTGCCGAGCGGCTGGAGGATCTGGATCAGGTGGTCAGCGTCCTGCGATCCTATTTGAAGTAAGCAGGATGGCGGCGCCATCCCTTCAGGCTCGACCAGCGTCGGGCTTGAGCCACCGCCAGCTTTGCGCCATGATGTCCAGCCCGGCTGACCGCCGGTTTTACTGGACAGTCAATTTCAAGGAACCCCCATGTTTGAACACGTCGATGCCTATGCTGGCGACCCCATCCTGACGCTAGTCGAGACCTTCCACAAAGACACCCGCGAGCAGAAGGTGAACCTGGGGATCGGCCTCTATTACGACGAGCAGGGGCGTATTCCGCTGTTGCCGTCGGTACAGCAGGCTGAAGCCCAGCGCGCCGCCGCCCCGGCGCCGCGCCCCTACCAGCCGATGGAAGGCGCCGCCAACTACCGCACCGCAGTGCAACACCTGCTGTTTGGTGCCAACCATGAAGCGGTCAAGGCGGGACGTATCGCCACCATCCAGACCATCGGCGGCTCAGGCGCGCTGAAGATCGGCGCCGATCTGCTCAAGCGCTACTTCCCGACCTCCGAGGTGTGGGTTAGCAATCCCACTTGGGACAACCACAAGGCGATGTTCGAGGGGGCTGGCATCAAGGTGCATGACTACCCCTACTACGATGCGGCCACTGGCGGCGTGCAGTTTGATGCGATGATCGACTGCCTGAGCAGCCTGCCGGCCAAGAGCATCGTGCTGCTGCACCCCTGCTGCCATAACCCGACCGGGGTGGATCTCTCCCGTGCCCAGTGGGATCGGGTGATCGCACTGGTGGTCGAGAAGAACCTGATCCCCTTTATGGATATCGCCTATCAGGGCTTCGGTGACGGGCTGGAAGAGGATGCCTACGCCATCCGTGCCATGGTGGCCGCCGGTGTCAGCTTCTTCGTCAGCAACTCGTTTTCCAAGAACCTCTCCTTCTACGGTGAGCGCTGCGGTGGCTTGTCGGTCATCTGCAAGGATGCCGAAGAGGCGAGCCGGGTGCTGGGCCAGATGAAGGCCACCGTACGCCGCAACTACTCCAGCCCTCCCACCCACGGTGGCCAAATCACCGCGGCGGTGATGAACCAGCCCGAGCTGCACGCCCTGTGGGTCGGCGAGGTGACCGAGATGCGCACCCGCATCAAGGCGATGCGCCAGAAGCTGTTCGAGGTGCTGAGCGCCAAGGTGCCGGGCCGCGATTTCAGCTACTTCATCAACCAGCGCGGCATGTTCAGCTACACCGGCTTCTCCCCGGAGCAGGTTGACAGACTGCGCGAAGAGTTCGCCGTCTATCTGGTGCGCTCAGGCCGCATGTGCGTGGCGGGCCTCAACAGCCGCAACGTCGACTATGTGGCCGACGCCATGGCGGCGGTGCTCAAAGGCTAATCGCATCAGCCCCGCTTTGGCGGGGCTTTTTGTCTGTTGCGTTCGCAGTCACCTCTTGATGGGTCTGCTCACCCTCCCCCTGCTGTGAGAGAATGCCAGCAGGTCACGCTGAATCTCCCTGATTCCAAGCCTGTTTATCTTCATCAATTTCAGGAGCCACTATGGATCTGATCGCTCTCTCTAGGTTGGGAGGTCGCCATCTGGTCACCCTGCACCTGCTGCTCGACAACCAGAGCGTCACCCGCACCGCCGAGCGGCTCTGCACCACGCCTTCCACCGTCAGCAAGACCCTCAACCAGCTGCGGGATCTGCTGGGGGATCAACTGCTCTACCGCCAGGGCAACCAGCTGTTGCTCACCCCCATGGCCGAGCGACTGGCTCCCACCCTGCACCGGTTGTTGGGGGAGCTGAACGGCCTCACTCGCCAGAACGCCTTCAACCCGCAGCAGTGGCAGGGCAGCTTGCGGCTGGGATTGCGCGAGAGCGTCATGACCTGGCCGGTGGGCCCCATTCTGGGTCAGCTGATGCAGGAGGTGCCGGGCATGGTGCCGGAGATCTGGAACAAGGATGAGCAGGGGCTGGAGGCGCTGGCAGCGGGCAAACTCGACTTCGTGATCCTGCCCCATGACCAGAGCCAGCCGTTGCCGCGCCAGCCCGGGCTGGTGTGGGAGACCCTGCGGGAAGAAAAACTGGTCTGCCTGCTGCGCAAAGACCACCCCGCGCTGGCCAAACCCTGGGATCTCGATGCCTACCTGAGCTGGCGCCATATCGCCATCCGGGATCAGGAGCTGGCCAACCCCTTCTTCGAGCAGAGCCTGGCCCAGCAGCAGGTGCGTCGCCAGATTGGCGCCACCCTGCCCGATTTTGCCAGCGCGGCGGCCCTGCTGCCCCAAACCGATCTGATCCTCACCGCCATCGGTGGCTGGGCGGCCTGCATGGCCAGTCAGCCGGATCTGGTGATGCGTCCGGCACCGTTCGATTACGGCAAGGTGAGTCACAGTCTGGTCTGGTATGGCCCGGCCGGTGATGGCTCGGCCCGTCACTGGTTCCGCCAGCGAATCCTGCAACTGGGTCGCGAATTGATTGAGCCCTGAGCCGGACGACGGAGAGCAGAGATTGATGTTTCACCGCGGCGAAACATCAAGGGCAATAAGGGATTAGGGACGTTTGGTATAGATGGGGCTGGGGAAGGAGGCGACGTTGCTGCCCAGATCCGTGATGCGGGCAGCCCCCTGCTTTTTCACCTGATCGATGCGCAGCACCTGATGCATGGGAATAAGGGTCTGGCGCACATCGGCAAATTCGCTCTTGAGCTTCTCGTGACTGGGATCGACGATAAGTGCCGTATGGTTATCCCAGACAAAATCGGCAATCTCGATAAAACCAAACAGTTGGCCCTGATTGACTTCGCGCACATAGACTTCGTAGCGCTCGCTGTGGCAAATAAACTGAACCCGATATAACGCCTTGCTTTCACTCATGATTATCTGTCATTGAGGGGTAAGAAGATGGCCATTATTCTAGCCGCCGTTCTCGCCCCCTCCAATAGACAGAAATCACAGTTGCGGCCTTTCCATGCCGCACCTCACGCCATGACGGTCACCGGATGACGCAACCACTCAGCCCATCAAGGCAGGCAGTGAGACCGGCCCCAATCCCGCTGCACGCAAACGACTGGCCAACTGTTCCAGCTCGGTTTGGTGAGCCTCTGGCCATTGCGCCGCCTCCCCCCGCACCCCGTGGTGGCGAAAGCCGTTGAGGCGAATGGGCACAGGCCCAAGCTGCTGCAAGAAGGCGGCGAGATCCGCGTCCAGCTCACCACTCGCATCCAGAAAATCGCTCTTGCCCGGCACATGGAGCAGCCGCAGTTCGGTCAGCTTGTCGTGGCGTGCCAGCAGTTGCAGCGATCCCAGCACCCGCTCGCGACCATAGCCGGTCAGGGTGTGATGCACCGAGTCACGCCACCCCTTGAGATCGAGCATGGCGCCGTCGAGCACCGGCAGCAGCCGCTGCCAGCCGGTTTCGGCCAGCGAACCGTTGCTGTCGAGCAGGCAACTGAGATGGGCCAGATCCGGCGCGGCCTTGATGGCGGTAAAGAGAGCAACCACAAAGGGGAGCTGGGTGGTCGCCTCACCGCCGGAGACGGTAATCCCGCTCAGCAGTGGGCCGTAGCGGCGCAGCAGGGCCAGCACCTCGACCACCGTCATGGTAGCGGTCTTGGGATTGGCACTGCGCGGGCAGACATCCAGACAGGCGTCGCAATCGGTACAGAGCGCCGCCTGCCATTGTATCTTGCCTTCGCTCAAGGTGAGGGCACCGCTTGGGCAGACCGCAAGGCAGTCACCGCAATCGTCACACAGCCCTATGGTGTGCGGATTGTGGCAACCGGGGCAGCGAAAGTTGCACCCTTGCAGAAACAGCACCAGCCGGTTACCCGGCCCGTCGACACAGGAGAACGGCAGCACCCTGCTTACCAAGGCGCTGCGTGTTGGCAATACATCAGCCATCGGTGCGAACTCAATACTCGCCGATGGTCGATTCGTGGGCGACCACTCGCGGCGCCCTCTGACGAATGGCGGTCACTTCACTCGCCTCGGCACCGAGACAGGTGGTCTGCAAGCGCGACCCCTCCTCTGCGAAGCGGGCCACGTCGCTCTTGCGGATCATATAGCCGGTCACCCGCACCAGATCGCTGTCGGCCACGTTGGCGGTGAACTCGCGCATACCGATAGCGAGCGCCCCTTTGCAGAGCTGCAGCAGTGCCTGCGGGTTCTGACGGATGGTGGGATCCAGCGTGAGGATCTCGCTGATCCCCGAATGGTAATAAGTGTGGTGCGGTGCCAGTGCCAGCACATGGCTTGCAGGATCCGGCTCCTGCCCGTAGGGAATGCGCACCCCGGGGGTAACAGCCACATCGATGCTGAGGCCACCTTGCGAGTGCAGCAGCGCGCGACCACCCCAAGCATGGGTCTGCGGGGTCGTGGTCACATAGGCGGAGAGCTGGGCCGAGATGCGATAGCCAAGCTGGTTAGCCTCCTCGCCATGGCCGTAGCGATCCGGCAGATTCTCTTTATCCATCAGGATATTGACCGCTTCCGCCATGCCGTAGATACCGAACATGGGGACAAAGCGATCCTCATCCAGCAGCCCCTCTTTCACCAGAAAGCTGTCGAAGAAACCGGACTCATCATGGAGGAAAGCAGCCCGCGCTTCGATCAGCTGAGAGGCCAAGCGGCAGTAGTGGGGCAGCAGGCAGCCGAGGAAGTCATCGATCCCCTGACACTGCTCGGCGACCCGCTTGAGGGAGATGCGCACCAGGGTGTTGGCGCCCCCGGCCTGAGGCAGGGCGTTGTAGCAGCTGACGATACCAAAACCACGCTGGTCGAAGGTATCGCGGTGGATCGGGTAGTTGGCGATGTGCGGCTTGCTGCACTCGGCGATATTCTTCACCGCCTGCAGCAGCAGGCTGTCCGGGGTCTGCTCCGGATCGTGGAAGAAGGTGAGGTTCGGCGCCACCTGCTTGAGCTCGTTGTCGATGCGCAGGATCAGGCGGCAGATACGGTTGTCATCCGGCCCGATATTAACGTGCATGAAGGCGTCCGGCAGCACCCTGTCCAGATAGACCCAGAACCCCTTCAGCTTGCGATAGAGGGTCTCGTCATCCAGTTCGCCGACAAACGGCAACAGCAGATGGTCGAGCCGACCCAGCCAGACCGGCATGCCGGTGACGGAGGGGACATGGTGATAGAGGATGCGCAGGGCGTTGAGCGCCTCGTCGAAATCCTGTGGTGGTGCCAGCTCCAGCCAGGCAGAGCCCTGAGTCAGGAATTTTTCATAGTCCGGCAGCACATAACGCGGCTTGTAGGGGGCATGCCCTTCGAACATGTCGCAGATAAAACCCAGCTCCATCGCCTCGGCGACTGCGGCAGGCAGGTCGGGGTAGGGCAACGCATTCTCGGCGGCCAGCGCCAGTGCGTGGCTCTTCTGGGCGGCGGAGAGATGGGGATCGCGCACGATACGCTGACAGGTTTCGATCAAAGACATGGGACACTCCTTCACGGACAGAGCCCATATCCTCACCATTTGCAGGCTTTTTTTGAAGTGACATTCATGACATGACGGATGTCGAATAATGACATCCATTACACAAGATCACGGCTCGCGCTTCACCAAGGCAAGAGCTCGGCTATGCCTCCCAGCCAGCGCAGCAGGAAGAAGCCCCCCATTCCACCCACCACCACAACCAGAGTCGGCAGCCGCAACAGGGTCAAGAGCATCACCCACAGGGTGGCGGTCAGGTAGTCAGGATCCCAGTCAAGACCTATCCCCGGCTCGTAGCTAAAGACGATGGGCAACCAGATGGCAGTCAGCACCGACTGGGCCGAGAAGCCGAGAAACGCCCCCATCTCGGCACCCGGCTGATATCGGGTCAACCGAGAAAAGAAGGCGAAGCGGTTGAAAAAGGTGATCAGGGCCAGCAGGCCAATCATCAGCCAGCTCACGCTACCTCCTCATCCGGTGCAACACATAGCCCACCACCATGCCAGCCAGAGCCGAGACGATGATGTGGATCTCCGCCAGCAGCGGCTTGGTAAGCAACGCTGTGCCGCCGCTCACCAGAGTGGCCGCCACCATGGGCAAGTTTTTCATGGCGGGAATGGTCATGGCGATGAAGGTGGCCGCGATGGCAAAATCCAGCCCCATGCTGTCCAGTCCATCGATGTACTGGCCGGCCGCGATGCCGACCAGGGTCGCCAGATTCCAGAACAGATAGAAGACGAATCCCGCGATGAGCGCGTAGGCCGGATCAAAGTGGCCGCTGCGCTCCCGGTCTTTCAGCGCCACAGCGAACATCTCATCAGTCAGGAAAAAAGCAAGGCTGGCCCGCCAGCGCAGGGAGAGCGGCAATACGTCACGGCGGAAGGTGAAGCCGTATAGCAGATGCTGGGAAGTGATCACCATGGTGGAGCCCATGATGGGCAGCAGGGGCGTGCCCGCCCCGAACAGGGTCGTGGCCGAGAGCTGGGCGGCTCCGGCGTAGACCAGCAACGACATCAGCTGAGCCTGAAGCGGACTCAGCCCTGCCTGCAACGCCAAAGCGCCACACAGGATCCCCCAGGGGATCACAGAAATGGAGAGCGGGAGCATATCCAGTGTGGCACGCCACCAGAGCATCCCCGTTCGCTCGGGCACGCTCGTTACTGACATCATGTGATCTTCCTTGTCACAGCCAAAGCGAGCCGAAAAAACTAGCACGGGACGGCAAGCGCTGTCACGTCATCACTGGCGGGAAATAAAACGCCCGCGGAGTCGCGGGCGTGCACAAGGGGATCAGGGCTCGATGACGATGGGCGTACCCGGGTCAACGGCGTCCCACACCTCATCCAGCTCGTGATTGAGCATGGCGATGCAGCCATTGGTCCAGTTGGAAGGCTGAACCCTGCGGTTGCCAATGCTGTTGCGCTGGCCGTGGATCATGATCATGCCACCCGGACGAACACCCAGCTCATTGGCGCGCTTGATGTCATCCAGGTTCGGATAGTTGATATGGATGGCTTTGTAGTAGCCGGAATTGGTCTTCTTGTAGTCGAGGGTGTAGCGCCCTTCCGGCGTACGCTGATCCCCTTCCTGCTGCTTGTGCCCCTTGGGCGCCGGGCCCAGAGCAATCCAGTAGCGCTTCAGTTCTTTGCCATCCTTCATCAGGGTCAGGCTATAGGTCGACTTCTTGACCACCACCAAATCGGCTTTTTCGGTCAAGGCAAAACTCAATGCGGGCCAAAGCCCCAACAAACACAGTAATACGGCTCTCATTCCATCCCTCGACAAGCCTCTGGTGCGGGCTTTTCTTGTTACCAGATCATCTGAACGATGCCCGCCGAGCGGCGAGCGAGCGCCATGATATTGGATCGCCATCAATACTCAATATGCCCGGCAAAACATATCTTGCCGCAGCCAGGCCATCTTCCTTGAACGCCGTCATTTGGTATTGGTAATTAACAGTTAAAACAACAAGATACCAAAAATTATCGCGCTGGCACCCGGGGCAATGATCGGCGAAGATAACACTCCACTCCCCGACAGGATCATGCCATGCGCTCTTCGTGCCGCCTCGCCACCCTGCTGTTCTCGCCACTTCTGCTCTGGCTGCCCGCCATTGTCGCCGCCGATGCACTCTGGCTGCGCGAGCCCGCCCTCTCCCCCGATGGCAAGCAGCTTGCCTTCACCTGGCAGGGGCGCATTTTTGTCGCCAGTGCCGAGGGTGGCCCCGCTACGGCGCTCACCGGCAGCGACTACCTGAGCCAGCGACCAATCTGGTCGCCGGATGGCAAACAGCTCGCCTTTGCCGCCAATCTCTACGGCAACGAAGATGTGTTCGTGGTACCCGCCAGCGGCGGCGAGATGGTGCGCCTCACCCGCGATTCGCGCACCGATCTGCCGCAAGCCTTCAGCGCCGATGGCAAACGACTGCTGCTGAGCAGCCAGCGCCTGGGGGCGCCCGATGCCGACCATTTTGTCGCGGAAGGCTACCAATGGGGCGAGCTCTACTGGACCCCGATCACCGGCGGCACCTTGCAGGCCGATCTGCCGCTGCCTGCGACCCTCGCCCGTCCCCACGGGGAGCGGATCGCCTATCAGATGCCCGCGGCGGATCAACCCTTTCGCAAGCATCAGCACTCGTTCGCGGTGCCCCGTCTCTGGCTGTTTGATGGCAAGCAGCACAAGCAGCTGACCGAAGATCGGGTGGCGGCCACCGATCCGGTCTGGAGCGACAAGGGAGATACCCTCTTTTACCTGAGCGAGCGCAGCGGCAATTTCAACGTCTGGCGCCGGGATCTTGCCAGCGGCAAGGAGCAACAGCTGACCCACTATCAGGGCCATCCGGTGCGGGGGCTCAGCGCCTCTCGCAGTGGCGATCTGGTCTGGTCATGGCTGGGCGAGCTCTATCGCCTCGATGCCGATAGCAGCGAGCCACGCAAGCTGACCCTCACCCCGCAAGTGGCCAGCGCGCCGGATGAGGCGAGCGAGACCCTGGCCCTGGCAGACGAAGCGCTGGTCAGCGAAGAGGCAGATGAGTTGATCCTGGTGAGCGAGGGCAACCTGTTTGCCGTCGACCCCGAGCGGGAAAGGGTGCGCCAGCTGACCCGCGATCCGAGCGAGCAATCCAGCCCTCTCTTTGCCGAGCAGGGGCGCGCCCTCATCTATCTGTCGGAGCAGCAGGGGCACGCCGCCCTCTATCGCCTGCGCAAGGGGGACCCTGATCTGCTGTTCAGCGATCCCGGCACTCTGACCGAGAGTCTGCTGCTGGCGATTCCCGACAAGGGGATCAGCTGTCCGGTGCTCTCCCCCGACGGCAAGCAGCTCGCCTTCGTGGTGGATGGCCAGGCCATCCATCTGCTGGATCTGGCGAGCAACAAGCAGCGGGAGCTGGTGCCTGCCAGCTTCAACCCGTCGCGCCACGAGGTGCATCTCGCCTTTGCCCCCGACTCCCGCCATCTGGCGCTCACCTTCCGCCCCGATGCGGCAGAGCAGGAGATCGCGGTGATCGACACGGCCAATCCCAAGGCCAAACCGGTCAATGTCAGCCTCAACGGCTATCAGGATGGGCAACCGGGCTGGAGTCAGGATGGCGCCATCCTCTACTGGCAATCGACCCGGTTTGGCGCACTGGGGCCCGATGGCGAGCCCCTCGTCACCAACCTGCTCGGCATTTACAGCAGCCGCGCCGCCAGAGCCGATGCGATTGCCGAACTGGAGCCGCCGAAAGGGGGATACGGCTTTGAGAGCGATCGTCTCAACCATCGCGAAGCGCTGCTGCTGCAACCCACCGGCACCCTGCTTGCCAGCCGCATCATCGGCGACCAGCTGATCTATCTGGTGGAGGAGATGGGGGTCAACAGCGAGAGCGAGATCAAGGGCTACAGCCAGGACCTGCGCAAGGGCAAAACCAGCGAACTGTTTGGTGAGCAGCCCGGCCCTGCGCTGGCAAGCCTCAACCAGCAGGGCACCCTGGCTACCCTGGTGCGCGATGGGGAGATCACCCGGATCCACCTCGACTCCGGCGAGGCCACCAGCACCCCCTTCGCCTTGCAGCCCACCAGCCGCTGGCAGGAACGCATGACCGCCGCCTTCGATCAGATCGCCCGGCTCACCCGGGACGAGTTCTATCTGGACGACATGAACGGGGTGAACTGGGATAGCTATGTCGCCGCTTACCGCCGCCTGCTGCCGGGCATCGGCAACCCGCGGGACTTTGGCAACCTGCTGGCGGAGCTGGCTGGCGAGCTCAATGTCTCCCACACCTGGGGCAGCGGCCCCGCCCCCTTCCCGCGCATGGCGGACGAGACCGCCAGCCTTGGCGGCTACTGGCAGGATGGCGAGCAGGGGGTGATGCTCACCGCCCTACTCTCTGGCGGCCCGCTGGATCAGGAGAGCGATATCGCCCCGGGCGCCCGCCTGCTCGCCATCAACGGCGTCCCGATTGCCAATCTGGCCGAGCTGGATCGGGCCCTCAACCATCAGGCCGGTGCCCGGCTTGCCCTCACCTTCCAGCAGGAGGGCAACAAGCAAACTGACGAGGTAGTGCTCACCGCCATCAACAAGCTGCAGGAGTACCAGCTGCAACAGGATCGCTGGATTGAGAAACGGCGGGAACTGGTGGCCAGCCTGAGCGGAGGACGGGTCGGCTACGTCTATCTGCCGGCAATGAATAGCGAGGTCTACGATGCAGTGGTGGCGGATGCCCTCGGCAGACAGCGCAATCGCGATGCGCTTATCGTCGATGTCCGCTTCAACAGCGGCGGCTATCTCGCCAATACCCTGGTGGAGTTTTTGACCGGCAGCGGCAGCACCAAGGGGATGGCCAGCAGTTGGCCCCGTCAGGGCAAGGGGGAAACCGATGCCGCCACTCGCCAGTGGACCAAGCCTTCGGTGGTGCTGGTCAACGCTGGCAGCTACTCGGAAGGTTCCGCCTTCCCCGAGTACTACCGTGCCCTCAAGGTCGGCCCCATCGTCGGCGATCCGGTGCCCGGCACCGGCACCATGGTCTACAGCCACGACTCCCGGCTGATCCCGGGACTCTCCTACGGCATTCCGACCCTGGGGCTGCGCAAACCGGACGGTACCTTCTACGAGAATCAGGAGCTGATCCCGGACCAGCAGGTGCCCCTCACTCCGGCTGACATGGTGGCTGGACGCGACCCGCAGCTGGAGGCGGCGGTACAAGCCGCCCTCAAGCAGTTGCCAGCCAGCGCCAAATAACGGCGCCCATCGAGCTCAACGAAAGCGGAACAGCTCGCGATGCAGATGCCCGTCCGGCAACAGCCGGGTCAGGGCATCTGCCATCCCCTCCGGCCCGCAAAACCATACCTGCTCGGGCGCATCCTGCGCGATGCGGGCCAGATCCAGCCGCCCGGCCACCTTGTCCAGATGCAGCTGATAACACACACCGGTGCGATGACAGAGCTCGGCCAACCGCTGCTGGTAAACGGCCCCCGCCAGATCCGGCGCGCACTGGATCAGAGTGATCCCTTCGCCCCGCTCCCCACGGGCAGCCAGCCCCTCCAGCCAGGCGACGAACGGCGTGATACCGATCCCGGCCCCCAGCCAGAGGGTTCTACCTCCCCCTTGCGGGGCGACAAAGGCGCCATAGGGGCCGGTCACCACCACCCCATCCCCGACGCGCGCCTCTGCCACCAGCTGACGAGTATGATCCCCGAGCGCCCGCACCGCGATCACCAGCTGGCGCCGATCCGCCGACACCCGCACCAGGGTAAAGGGGTGCGTCCCCTCCTTGGCATCAAATTCGAAAAAGGCAAACTGACCCGGGCGGTAATGGGCGAGCGGCCTCTCCAGCTGCATGGTCAGCTCGCAGGTGTGATCCGCCAGCGCCCGCACCGCAATGACCCGGCCGGGATGGCGATCCCGCGCCCCCACTTGCCCCAGCAGGGAGTAGAGGGCCCCGATAGCTCCCAGCCCACCGATTAACCAGATCGCTACCCCCACCGGGGTCATGGCCCCAATCTGAGGCAGCAGGCAGAGCCCGTGGCCCCAACCCGCCAGATAGATGAGCGGCGCCAGCCGGTGGATCAGCCGAAAGCGGCCATAACTGACCAGCGCCAGCAAGCTCACCACCACCAGTGCGATCAGCAGATAGAAACTCCACTCACCCAGGGTATTGCCAAGGGCATGGAGCGAGATGCCATTACCTGCACCAGCTCCAGCTGCACTGGCCCCACGCCGAGCGGGACGACTCAGCCAACCCGCCGAGACTGCCCACTTGGGCACCTCCACCAGCAGCCAGTGGGCGGTCAGCGCCAACGCACCGCCGATGGCCGTCTGACGGTGCCATCGCAACATCCGGTCCAGACCGCCACACCACACCTCCAGCTGCGGCAGACGCAACGCCAGCAACAGCGAAATGGCCATATAAGTCATCCCCAGCAGACCCGTCAGCAGCAACATCTCATGGCGCCAGGGCCACACCCCGTTGGCATCCCCCGCATAACCCAGCCACCAGACCCCGACCGCCAGCAGCGGCAACAGCCACCACATCCATTTGTTCGTCATAACATGCTCCCTGGTTCCATCGCGGCAGGGCCTCATCTCCCTGCTAATGGCGCCATTACACACCTGTCCGGTCACAAGACTTTGCCATAGGGGGAAGCTTGTGTGGCAATGTGTGACAAACGGAAACAAAAGAGGGGTCAACTGGCCCCTCATGATCACCCTTGTTGGCTCGCCCCTCTTCACAGGAGATGGCGCACAATCCACCTCCGCTGTGATTGACGACCTGCCAGAAAAAGGAATCAAATGGGGACATTACATATCTGCGGCGGAAAACCTGCTGCCCACTCTTCCGGACAAGGAGATCCCCCTTGCTTGCATCCACCGAACAACGCTACTGCCCGAGTTGTCAGCGCGAGACCAACCATGTCGTGGTGCTGGTCGACAAATCCTATGGAAAAGAGGTGAAACCAGAGCAAAAGCGCACTGCATTTATCAAAGACTTCATTACCGGCTGGGCCGCCGGCCCCTTTCTGGCCAACATGGATCGCTTTGAACGCCATACCATCTGTGAAAATTGTGGAAATAAAGTCATTGATGAATCGTGAATAATGAAAAAAGAATGGCAGGAAGGTCGCCCCTCCTGCCAATTGCCTATTCATATCAAGCCTGCCTTCATCACATCACTTACTGCACGCAGCTCAGCTCCTCTCTGACATCTCCAGCAAAGTAGCACCGGGTAATCCACGCCTCGAAGTCGGCCAGCATGCGGGTTTCCGACTCGCTGTTGTCGGCGATAAGCTCGGCGCCGTGTACCACCCGGATATGGGCATCAAGCGGGCTTCCCTCGCCAGCCGCGGGGCGCTGCTGGGCTGCGGCCATGCAGGCCTGCGCCTGTTGCCAGGCTTCGGCGGCGCTCAGGTTGCATGCCTCGGCCAGCGGCACCGCGCTAAACCCCTCGCCAGTCAGGCTGCGCAGGGTCTCATCGTGACTCATGCCGTTGCCAGGCCCCCAGTAGTGGGCGGCCAGATCCGGCCCGATACGCGGGTTGTCGGTGAGGTAGCCATCACGTTTGAGGAAAAAGGCGCGGGTCTGCTCCACCGCCATCAGCGCCAGCAGGTAGCCGTGATAGGCGCAGGCCGACTCCTGATTAAGGAGGTGCGGAATGGCCAGCAACGGGCGCGGGCTCTCGACCCCGAGGATCTTGCGCTCCCACTGGCGGGCCAGCGCCAACACAGCCTCGGGGGTGCGCTCGGCCTCACCCATGGCGTAGAGATCCCGCTCGAAGTAGGCCACCAACGCGATCTGGCGCTCGTTAAAAGCGCGAAACGGCTGACGCGCTTCAATCATCTCCTTGATGAGGGCGTCGGGAACAGCCTCTCCTGCCGCATTTCTAGCGTAACGTTTGAGCCAGTCGGCATCGTCCAGCAGGCTGTCGCAGAACATCGACTGGGTCTCGGCATAAGCCATGGAAGTTGGCGGGAACTCCTGGGAGAAGCAGGGGGCGTTGCCGGTGACATTGGCAAAATGCGCGGCGTGCCCCCCCTCGTGGAACAGGGTGTTGAGGCCACTCCAGCCGCTGCCCACCTGCGCCGGATCGGCCAGGCTGGTGAAATTGACCACCGCAGGCACCCAATCCCCTTGCTGGAAGAAGCTCGGAACCGGGCCGTGGCAGAAGCCGTTCTCGTATTTCCCCTCCCGTGTCAGCAAATCCAGGGTCAGGGTCGCCCCGCGATACTGGATGCCGAGCCGGCGGAAGCTCTCGACCCAATCTCGCAGCGCCCGCGAGAAGGGCACGTAAGGATCGAGCTGACGGGTCACGTCGCCGCTCACGCTGTAACGCAGGTTGTGAGGCAGCAGGGCCGCCTCGCCCTTGGCGGCCTTCAGCTCGGCCAGGCTCTGCTGCAACCGAGCGTCGGTGCGGGCAATAAAGTCGTCGAGGATGGCGAACAGCTGCTCCGGGCTCATCTGCTCGTTCTTGCGCACCTTGTAGTCGAAGTAGTCGCGATAGCCCATGGCGCGGGCAAAGCGGTTGCGGAGCGCCACCACCTCGAGAAAACCGTTGCCGACCACCCACTGCTCCAGGGTGTGGAACATGGCGAGCGCGCTCTGGCGCACCGCCTTGTTCGGGCTGGCGGCAAGGGAGGTACTCGCGGCGGGCAGGCTGCCTGCGACCTGCTGGCCCTGCTCATCCAGCAGGGTCAGTTTCAGCCCCTTGCGGCGGGCGAACAGCGCCGCCTCGGCAGCCACCAACTCATCCATCAGGGCGGATGCGGCGGGATCTTCAATCACATTGCACTCGAAGAAGGCGATCCAGCCTTGCAGACCGCGCTTGAGATCATCCTCGTCGGCCTGCGCCAACATCTCCCGCAATTCGGGCAGACGGGCCGGATTGGCACAAAAGGCCTTGTAGGCCTGCTCGGCCGCGGTGAAACCGGCCTGATCGTCGCTGGTGCCCATATAGGTGGACCAGAAGAGATCCTCCTTGCGCCTGTGCACCTGCAGGTAGTCGGCGTTGAGCTGGTTGAAGTAATTCCTGGCAATGGAACTCATAAATTCCCTCTTGTTATGGGGTCACCCGCAGCGGGGCCCACTCCTTTTTTTAGTGAAATGCCAAATGATTCACACTCTTTGGCAAAAATTGCGCAGGGATGCGCATCAACACGCTACCAAAAAGTGGGGGTTGCTGTCTGCTGACTATACTGATGTTAAAACGCTCATTTGAGAAAGGTCGGCAAGAGACTGAAAGTAAATGAGTTGTTAACTCTTACGAACTGGCTGCCGCGGTACAGAGCCACATAAAATCAACAGGGAAATGAGGGTTTAGTCATGTTCAAGCTCGGTGATATTACCGTGAGCCGCAAATTGATTTTGCTGCTCGCACTGGCGTTTGTCGGTTTTGTCTCGCTGCTACTTATCTCGGCCAACGCGCTCCAGCGTAATCTGATGAGCGAGCGAGAGGCGCGGCTCAATGCGGTTCTGGAACAGGCCATGAGCCAGATCCAGTTTCTGGCCAGCACCCTGCCAGCAGAGCAGGCCCAGCAGGAGGCGCGCAAGCTGCTGACCAACACCCGCTTTGATGGCAACAACTATTTATTCGTCATCGACGAGAACCGCACCATGGTGGTTCACCCTATCCGTCCCGAACTGGTCGGCCAGAAGATGGGTGAAGGAAGCGCCGCCACCGCCGGGCAGTTCTGGTATCAGATGGTGGATATCGCCAAAGGGGGCAAACAGGGCACCCTGCAATATGTCTGGACAGGCCCATCGGGTGAAACCGCCGACAAGCTCTCCATGGTATCCGGCTATCAGCCTTGGGGCTGGATCCTCGGTTCCGGCATGCTGCTGCAAGATATTCAGCAGACCATCTGGGCCCAGTACATGAAGATGGGTACCGCCACCGCCATCGTGATCCTGCTGATGGGGTTGCTGGGCTGGCGCATCACCCACTCCATCGTCTCCCCCCTCAGTCAGATCAACCACGCCATGCAACGGGTCGCCAAGGGGGATCTGGTGGTGAGCATCCCGGTACAGGGCAAGGATGAGTTGGGAGTGGTCGCCCGCTGCACCAACCAGAGTCTCGATGCCATCCGTCACGCCCTGCTGGAGGCCAGCCAGGGGGCTCGCAACGTGGCGGATGCCGCCCTGCGCATCGCCGCCTCTGCCGAGCAGACCAATCAGGCGGTCACCAGCCAGCGGGATCAGCTGGCCCAGCTCGCTACCGCCATGAACGAGATGAGCGCCACCATCTCCGATGTGGCCGGGCACGCCGAAAATACCGCGCGGGATACCCAGGAAGCGACCGGTGAAGCTGGCCTCGGCAACCGCGACGTTCACGCCAGCGTGCACGGCATCAAGGCGCTGGCCACCGAGGTGGAGCAGGCCACCCAGCAGGTCAACCAGCTTAAAGAGGGAGTGATGCAGATCAGCGAAGTGACCGCCGTCATCAGCGCCATTTCGGAGCAGACCAACCTGCTGGCCCTCAACGCCGCCATCGAAGCAGCCCGTGCCGGTGAGCAGGGCCGCGGTTTTGCCGTAGTGGCCGACGAGGTGCGCCAGCTGGCCAGCCGCACTCGCCAATCCACCGAAGAGATCCAGAGCACCATTGCCCAGCTGCAGCAACGGGCCGTCACCGCCGCCAACGCCATGGATACCAGCCGCAAACTGGCAGAGAGCAGCGTCAACCAGTCCCAGCAGGCGGGGCAGGATCTCACCCTGATCGTCAACCACATCCAGCATGTAAGCGACATGGCCACCCAGATCGCTACCGCCGCCGAGCAGCAGAGCATGGTGGCCGAGGATATGAACCGCAACGTCAGCGGCATCAACGACTCGGCGCTGGAGATGTCCCAGTCCGCCTCGCAACTGGCGCAGGAGAGCGAGCTGCTGGCCGGTCTCTCCCGCAGCCTGGATGAGCGGCTTGCGGTGTTCAAATTGGGCAAGGAGTCCTCCACTGCACCAATGATGGCTCCCGTGTCTCCCCCGTCAGGCGAGCAGCGCGCCCGTCATTGATGGCGTCAATCCTTGTCGCCTTGTCACCCGACCTGCCAGCCAAGCTGGCAGGTTTTTTTTACGTCAGCAACACGCAATCAACATGCATCTTATCGGCATATTCAACGTTAATCGGTGCCATTCACAGATAAGAGAACAATTTAAAAACAGCCAGTTAGAATGATTTTCGCGCCATTGAATGGCGCATTTAAACATTTAACTTCAGATAATTAATCAATGCAGTACACAATGCTGATGGCCGAACATTTGGCCCATCACTAACCATCTAGTCATTTGGCAAACTGACCGAAAGGTGGGACGCAAAGCCTCCGGTCTACAGACGTTTTGTCCAGGATAGCGGGGTTGCCACACGCAAGTGTGCATCGGGGAACTCCCCGGCCAACTGACTGCCCACATCTATCGAACAGAGGAATGTATGGCAGCAAAAATCCAACTCAATCACATCGCGGCGATGCTGGCCCTGCTGGCCAGCGGCAGCGCCCTGGCCCACGGCTACATCAGCCAGCCAGAGAGCCGCAACTACCTGTGCAAAACCGGTGGCAACAGCCAGTGTGGCGGCGTGCAGTGGGAGCCCCAGAGCGTGGAGGGCCCATCAGGCTTCCCGCAGAGCGGCCCGCAGGATGGTCAAATCGCCTCGGCGGGCAGCCCGCGCTGGAGCGAGCTGAACATCCAGACCAGCGACCGCTGGACCAAGCGTGAAGTACAGCCCGGCCCCTTCGCCATCAGCTGGACCTTCACTGCCAACCACGTCACCCGCAACTGGCGCTACTACCTCACCAAGCAGGACTGGAACCCCAACCAGCCGCTCACCCGCGCCTCGTTCGACCTGACCCCCTTCTGCGTCATCGACGGCAACATGGTGCAGCCGCCCAAGCAGGTGACCCATAACTGCATCCTGCCGGAGCGCACCGGTTATCAAGTGATCCTTGGCGTGTGGGAAGTGGGCGACACCAGCAACAGCTTCTACAACATCATCGATGCCAAGTTCAAAGATGGCAGCCAGCCGCCGCTGGAGTGGAGCCAGGCAGGCACCATCTACCCCTCCATCGACCTCGCGGTGGGTGACAAGGCGATGACCCGGGTATTCGATGCCAACGGCGAGCGCCCGGAACTGCAGACCGTGCTGACCATCACCACCGCCGAGCAGGGCCAGAAGAACAGCTGGACCCATGCCCTCGCCAGCAAGATCAACGCCGAGCAGAGCCTGATCCGCGCCGGCCAGCAAGGAGCCGATGGCCAATTCAATCCGGTCTACGGTATGAACCCCGTCTATCTGCATCGAGACAGCAAACTGGATCGAGTCGAGATTGATCTGCAACAGCTGCAGCCGCCGGTAGTGGACAGCATCAGCGTCAGCGGTCTGGCCAGCGACTATTTGCTGGACAACGGCAAGGCAATCCTCGATTTCACCGTCACCGCACAGGGCGATCTGGTCGTCACCAACACCCTCTATGACCACGGCGGCGTCGCCAAGGGTGAAAGCAGTGCCGACATCAAGGACAGCAGCCACACCTTCACCATGGCGCTGGAAGGTCTCAAGGCTGGTCACCACCAGCTGGTGATCAAGGCCACCCCGAAAGCGGGTGGCGAGACCATCCAGCAGACCATGGACCTGATGTTCAAGGAGCAGAGCAGCGGCGAATACGACTTCGTCTTCCCGAACTCGCTCAAATCCTATGCCGCCGGCACCAAGGTGCAGCAGCCGAAAAATGGCAAGGTCTATCAGTGCAAGCCCTTCCCCTACAGCGGCTACTGCCAGCAATGGACCACCACCGCCACCCAGTACGAGCCGGGTGTCGGCTCCCACTGGCAAGAAGCCTGGATTGAGCTGAAGTGATCCGCAGCGGGTCATGACGCCATCAATACAACGGGGAGCCAGTGGCTCCCCTTTTGCTATCTCTTCTCATTCAAATCTGGAAGTCGAGGGCGGGTTCGCTGCCCATGGCGCGGGCCTGAATATCCGCCAGCGCCAGCTCGGGGTTGCAGAGCTGGATAAACTGCCAGGCAAAGTTGTGCTGGAACTGCCCCTGCTTGAGGCCAATCCAGGCAGTGTGGGGGGCAAACAGATGGCTGCCGTCGAGCTGTACCAGCCCCTGATCACGCTGGGTGTCGAACGCCATATCGGCCAGTATGCCGACCCCCATCTCCAGCTCGACATAGGTCTTGATGACATCGGAGTCCTGCGCCGTCAGCAGGATCTGCGGCTCGATACCAGCCGCAGCAAAGGCTTCATCCACCCGCACCCGCCCGGTCAACCCGGCTTGATAGGTGACGATGGGCCAGTTGGCCAGCGCCGCCAGCGTCAGATCCCGCTCGCCAGTAAGCGGATGTTGCTCGGGCACCACGATATTGTGGTGCCAGCGGTAGTAGGGGAATGCCACCACCCCTTCGCTTTTGTCGAGCTGCTCGCTGCTGATGCCGATATCCACCTCGCCGGTCTGCACCAGCCGCACTATCTCCTCCGGGCTGCCCTGACGCAGCTCCAGCTGCACCAGCGGGAACTGTTCGCGAAACGCCTTTACCACCCGCGGCAAGGCATAGCGCGCCTGGGTATGGGTGGTCGCCACCAGTAAACGTCCCGAGTCGCGGTTGGCGAAGGTGCTGGCCAGTTTGCGGATGTTGTTGGCGTCATTGAGAATGCGCTCGGCAATCACCAGCAGCTCCTTGCCAGGCTCGGTCATACCGAGCAGCCGCTTGCCGTAGCGGATAAAGAGCTCGATACCGAGCTCCTCTTCCAGCTCGCGGATATGGCGACTCACCCCGGATTGCGAGGTAAAAAGGGCGTTGGCCACCTCGGTCAGGTTGTAATCCCGCCGCGCTGCCTCCCGGATAATGCGTAACTGCTGAAAATTCACCTTGTCGCCTCCTGCGAAGAGTGGGCGACACAATCTGCTCGCCCCTCTCATTTTTGTTATTTGGCCGGATCATGCCCCGGCAGAGCGCCTGAACCGGGCGGCCACACCGCCCGCAACACAGCATCAAATCTGATAATCGGGATAGAACTGCGCCTGTCTGGCCACCAGCTTCACCCCCTGACCCGGGACAAACAGCTTGGCCGCCTCCTTGGTCAGCTCCGCCTCGTAGTGGGCCCCTTTGGTCTCTCCATCGCCACGCAGCTCCACCCTAATGCGTGGTCCCATGGGCAGCAGACGGGTAATGGTGGCGCGGATCCCGCCCGGCGCATCGGCTGGCAAGATCTCCAGCTCATGGGGACGGACATAGGCGATGGCGGCACTGCCGTGGGCCAGATGAGAAGCCGACGGCCCGCCGAGCAGCTGCTCACCGACACCGATCCCTGCTCCGCCACCCGACCGCGGAACTGGTTCACACTGCCGAGGAAGCTGTGGACGAAGGAGCTGGCAGGCTGGTCGTAGACCTCGGCCGGGGTGCCGATCTGCTCGACCCGTCCGGCATTCATCAGCACCACCCGATCCGCGACCTCCAGCGCCTCCTCCTGATCGTGGGTGACGAACAGGCTGGTGACGTGCAGCTCGTCGTGCAGCTCGCGCAGCCAGCGACGCAGCTCCTTGCGCACCTGCGCATCGAGGGCACCGAAGGGCTCATCCAAGAGCAGTACCTTGGGCTGCACCGCCAGCGCGCGAGCCAGCGCGACCCGCTGACGCTGACCGCCGGAGAGCTGGGTCGGATAGCGCTCGGCCACATGGCTGAGCTGCACCAGATCCAGCAGCTCCTTGACCCGGGCGCGAATGGCCGCCTCGGCCGGGCGCTCACTGCGCGGTTTGACTCTAAGGCCAAACGCCACGTTCTCGAAGACTGTCATATGGCGAAACAGGGCGTAGTGCTGGAACACGAAACCGACATTGCGCTCGCGCACATGGAGATCCGAGGCGTCCTCACCGCGGATGATGACGCTGCCACTGTCGGCCTGCTCCAGCCCGGCGATGATCCGCAGCAGGGTGGTCTTGCCACAGCCGGAGGGGCCGAGCAGGGCCACCAGCTCACCGTCGTGAAAGTCGAGGTTGATGTCTGCCAGCGCCGCGTACTGATTGAAATGCTTGTTGAGTTGTTGAACCTGAATGCTCATGGCTGCCTCTTTAAAACGGTGACTCAGTGAGATTTGGTGGGCTGGGCACGCAGCCGGGCCAACAGGGTTTCCCCCAGCAAGGTAAAGATCCCGAACAGAGCCAAGAGGCTTGCCACTGCAAAGGCGGCGCCGGTCTGGTACTCGTTGTAGAGGATCTCGATATGCAGCGGCAGGGTATTGGTCTGGCCGCGAATATGGCCGGAGACCACCGACACCGCGCCAAACTCCCCGACCGCGCGGGCGGTACAGAGCAGCAGGCCGTACATCAGGCTCCAGCGAATGCCGGGCAGGGTGACGCGCCAGAACATCTGCAGACCGCTCGCCCCCAGCATGATGGCCGCCTCTTCCTCTTCCGGGCCACGCGCCTCCATCTGGGGCAGCAGCTCGCGCACCACGAAGGGCACGGTAATGAAGGTGGTGGCCAGGATGATCCCCGGGGTGGCGAAAATGATCTTGATGTCGTGCTCGCTCAGCCAGTCACCAAACCAGCCGCGGCTGCCGAACATCAATACCAGCATCAGACCGGCGATCACCGGCGATACCGAGAAGGGCAGATCGATGATAGTGATGAGCAGCTGCCGACCGGGGAAGCGGAAGCGGGCGATGGCCCAGGCCGCCGCGATCCCGAACAGCAGATTGAGGGGAACGGCGCAGAGGGTCACCAGTGCGGTCAGACCGAGGGCGCTCAGGGCATCCGGCTCGCTGATGGCGTGCCAGAAAAAAGCCAGCCCCGGCGTCAACGCCTGAATAAAGACGGTGGCCAACGGCAGCAGCAACAGGGCGGCAAACCAGCCCAAACCGACCGTGATGAGCAGCCACTTGACCCACTGGGGTTCACGGATCACGACCGGCGCCTTGCGAGCGGGGGTCACCTCCACAGAGGCCGCCTCAATAGCGATAGCAGATGAACTCATATCCGGCTCCCTCCGATGCGAGACCAGCTCCAGGCCTGCAACTTGTTGATTAGCAGTAACAAAATGAACGAAATCAGCAGCATCACCACGGCGATGGCGGAGGCTCCGGCGTAGTCATACTCCTCCAGATGGCTCATGATCATCAGCGGCGCGATTTCCGAGACCATCGGCAGGTTGCCAGCGATAAAGATGACCGAACCGTACTCCCCCACCCCGCGGGCAAACGCCAGCGCAAAGCCGGTGAGCAGGGCAGGCACCAGGGTCGGCCAGAGCACCCGCAGAAAGGTCTGCCAGCGATCGGCGCCGAGGCTGGCGGCCGCCTCCTCCTGTTCAGTTTCAGCCTCCCGCAGCACCGGCTGCAGGGTACGCACCACAAACGGCAATCCGATAAAGGTGAGTGCGATGACCACCCCGATAGGGTTGTAGGCGAGCTGGATGCCGAGCGGCGCCAGCAACTGGCCGATCCAGCCGTTGGGGGCGAAGATGGCGCACAGGGCGATGCCGGAAACGGCGGTCGGCATGGCGAATGGCAGGTCGATCAGCGCATCCACCAGACGACGACCGGGGAAGGTGTAGCGCACCAGGATCCAGGCCAGGATCAGGCCAAACAGGCTGTTGAGCAGCGCCGCGACAAAGGCCGCACCGAAGCTCAGGCGAAAAGAGGCGAGCACCCGGGGTGAACCGATCACCTGCCAGAACTCGGCGGCGGTCAGGTTGTTGATCGCAAACAGTACCAGGGCCGAGAGCGGCAACAGCACCAGCAGGCCCAGATAGAGCAGGCTGAACCCCAAGGTGGGGCCAAAACCGGGCAGGACAGAATAAGAACCAAATCGCATAACACATCCATCTGTTATGAAGAATTTTCGATATGGTGATTCTGCGCACTCCCCTCATCGGCAACAAACATCAATTGCGACTTTGCTAATCACTTTTTTGTCTAACCGCAGAGTCACAAGGCTCTTGGCGCACTCCAAATAAAAAAAGGTCTTTTATATAAATAAAAGACCTAAGAAATGGAGCAATACGGAGCGGAGCATTCAAAGAACGGGGGCATGGAGTAGCCAGCGAACAGCGCGCTCGCCAACCCTCCAACCACTTCACAGATACCTAGCGAAAGCCCAGTACGACCGGCCGGGGCGATGCGGTCTTGACCGGTGCCACCACCAGCTCACCACGGCGATAGAGAGCCCCCAGCAAATGCAGCCCTTGATGCCAGTCCCCATGACCGGACTGGGCATTGATATGGCCCGCCTCACCGGCATCGAACAGCGGCACCTGCCACTGACGGCTCCAGTATTCGGCCCGTTCAAAGCTCATCCAGGGATCATTGCGGCTGGCCACCAGCTGGGCCGACACCTGAAGCGGCCCGGCCAAGGCCTCATCCACAATGCCAAAACGGGCAGGATCGGCGGGAGCTACCAGAAAGATCGAGGCCACCTTCTCCGGCTGCAAGCGGGCCGCCGCGATGGCGGTCAGGGCGCCGAAGGAGTGAGCCACCAGATGGACCCGGCTGCGGCGACGTTTCAGCTTGCTCGCCAGCTTGGCACTCCAGACCCTGAGGTCCGGCTTGTCCCACGGTAGCCCGGTCATCCGCTGCCATTGGGGAAAATGATCGTGCCAGCGGCTCTGCCAGTGATCCGGCCCACTGTTGTGCAGACCGGGAACCAGGAGGATCTTGTTCATCTTGGTGCTCCTATCGGCTGGCACAGGGGCCAGTTCAGTGATGGATAACGAAGCTATCAACGACCCGGCTGATAGATCTGGTCAAACAGACCGCCCTGGGCGAAGTGTTTCTTCTGGGCTTTCTCCCAATCCCCTTCCAGATCCTTGACGGTAAAGAAGGCAAGCTGCGGGAACTGGGCTGCCGTCTCCTTCAGGATCGCCGGGTTGCTGGGGCGATAGTGATGTTTGGCGACGATATGCTGCCCCTCGTCAGAGTAGAGATAATCGAGATATGCCTTGGCCACCGCTTCGGTACCGTGCTTCCTGGCCACCTTGTCCACCACCGCGACCGGCGGCTCCGCCAGAATGGAGACCGAAGGCACCACCAGCTCGAACTTGTCGCTGGCACCCGCCTGACCAAGCACCAGCAGGGCTTCGTTCTCCCACGCCAGCAGCACGTCACCGAGACCGCGCTCGGTAAAGCTGGTGGTGGCACCGCGGGCGCCTGAGTCCAGCACCTTCACGTTCTTGAATAGATCGCCGACAAACTGCTTGGCCCCCTCTTCACTGCCGCTCTTCTTCAGGGCATAGCCCCAGGCGGCCAGATAGTTCCAGCGTGCCCCGCCGGAGGTCTTGGGATTGGGAGTCACGATGGCGACATCCTTGCGCACCAGATCATCCCAATCCTTGATCTGCTTGGGATTGCCCTTGCGCACCAGGAAGACGATGGTGGATGTATAGGGCGAGGCGTTGTTGCCGAGGCGACTCTGCCAGTCGGCAGCGGTCAGCCCCGCCTTGGCGATGGCGTTGACATCGTAGGCCAGCGCCAGCGATACCACGTCGGCCTCCAGTCCATCCACCACAGCGCGGGCCTGCTTGCCGGAGCCACCGTGAGACTGGCTCACCACCACGTCGTCACCGGTTTTTGCCTTCCACTCCTTGGCAAACGCGGCGTTGTACTCCTGAAACAGCTCGCGGGTCGGATCGTAAGAGACGTTGAGCAGGCGGATCTCGGCGGCATTGGCCTGACCAAATGCCAGCAGAGAGAGCAGGGTCAGGGCGGTCATTCGCAGTTTCATGGTGATTCTCCATATCTTGTTGGGTTGAGAACAGCATGCCGTGGAGTTGTTATGCCCAGAAGAAAGAAATAACTCTTTGCTTATCTCTTTTGCTCATATCAACTCAGCCACCCACACCGGGAGCCGAACGCAGACTCTGTGAGCCATGCCCCTCTGGCCCCTTGCTCGCTGTGCCATCATGGGAACAAGGCAGGCTGATGACGAAAAGGAAGTCGTTATGTGGATCAATGCAGAACCGGTCAACGGTGCCCTGGTCTCGCTGGCCATCGGCCTTATCATCGGGCTGGAGCGGGGCTGGCAGGTGCGCCAGCTGGGGGATAACCAGCGCATCGCCGGGATGCGGACCTACGGCCTCATCGGCCTGCTTGGCGGGGTGTGCGGTTTGCTGCTGCCCACCCTGGGCCCCTGGCTGCCGCTGCTCGGCCTGCTGGCGGTGGTGATCGGCTGCGGCCTCTCGGTCTGGCTGGCCCAGCGCTGGCAAGGGGAGTTCGGTCTCACCAGCTCGGTAGCTATGCTGCTCACCTATTTGCTGGGGCTGATGTCGGTACTGCTGAGCCCGAGCGAGGCGGTCGCCTGCGCCGTGCTGGCCGCCCTGTTGATGGGCTTGAAGGGACAGATCCAGCAGGGGATGCTGTTTCTCAGCGAAACCGAATTCCACGCCACCCTGCGCTTTCTGCTTATCTCGCTGGTGCTGCTGCCGGTGCTGCCCAACGAGGAGATGGGGCCCCTCGATGCCTTCAACCCCTTCAAGATCTGGCTGATGGTGGTGGTGATCGCCGGCATCTCGTTTTGTGGCCACTTCGCGGTACGCCTGCTCGGCACCCGCGCCGGGCTGGTGCTCACCAGCATACTGGCGGGACTGGCCTCCTCCACCGCCCTCACCCTGCAGTTCGCTCGCCTCAACAAGGAGCAGGGGGGGCTGGAGCGACTACTGGCTACCGGCATCCTGCTGGCAGGGGCCACCATGTGGCTGCGGCTGCTGGTGCTGGTGCTGCTCATTCACAGCGAGCTGGCGATGCGCCTCATCGCCCCCCTGTTGCTGCTGGCCACCACAGTCTACGGCTTTGCCTTCTGGTTCTGGCGTCAGCGCGAGGAGCTGACTGACGGCCCGGTGCAGCCGGAAACCAGCAACCCGCTCGATCTGGCCACCGCCATCAAGTTCGGCCTGCTGCTGGCACTGATCGGCTTTATGGCCACCCTGTTGCAGAGCAAGGTGGGCAACTCCGGGGTCTATCTGCTGGCGCTGGTGTCGGGGATCACCGACGTGGACGCCATCACCTTGTCGCTCTCCCAACTTTCCCATAAAGAGCTGGCGCTGGAGGTGGCGGCCCGCGGCATCCTGCTCGCCGGTTTGATCAACTCGCTGGTGAAGGGGCTGCTGGCCCTCGGTATCGGCGGTCGCAGTCTGGGGCTGCGGGTGCTGCTCCCCTACTTCATCTCGGCCCTGCTGATCCTGCCCCTCGTCTGGCCCGCAGGTTGACGGGGATCACCTGCAACAAGTGACAGACTGACGGCGCCCCTGACAGTCACGTATACTGCCTGCTCTTGCAGCATGAGGAGGTAGCAATGGCGAGCGACTGGGACAAGGTACTGGCAGGCGGGGCACTGGATAGCCAGAGCGAGGAGATAGCCAACGACCGGATCCGCGGTCAGGCGCTGCTGGCCCGGCTCAATGGTTCATCGGCGGGCGATGCCCCTCTGCGCCAGCAGATCTGCCGCGAGCTCTTTGGCCACTGCCCCGACTCCTGCTGGATCAGCACGCCGTTTACCTGCGAATTCGGCCGCAACATTCATATCGGCGAGAAGACCTTCTTCAACTTCAACGTCACCATTCTCGACGTGGGCGAAGTGCACATCGGCAGCCATGTGCTGCTGGCCCCCAACGTGCAGATCTACACCGCCACCCACACCATGAACTATCTGGAGCGACGCAACTGGACCGCCTACAACAAGCCGGTGCGGATCGGTGACGACTGCTGGATTGGTGGCGGCGCCATCATCTGCCCCGGCGTCACCATAGGGCCGCGCTCCATCATAGGTGCCGGCGCCGTGGTGACCCGCGACATCCCGGCCGACTCGGTGGCAGTGGGCAATCCGGCCAAGGTGATCCGCACCCTCAAGCAGGACGAGGAGCGCTGCTGGGAGCTGGCCCAATGATGGCGCTGGCGCTGCTGCCACTGGGCGCCGCCCTCTGGCTCGGCCTCGGCGAACAGCAGTGGTGGCCCCTGGCCGTGTTGCTCTCCATGAGCCTGCTCACGGTAGCCGCCTACGCCTGGGACAAGCGGCAGGCGGTACGGGGTGAGTGGCGCATTCCCGAATCGAGGCTCCATCTGCTGGAGCTGTGCGGCGGCTGGCCGGGGGCGCTGGTGGCCCGCCAGTGGCTGCGCCACAAGACCCAGAAGCGCAGCTACCGGCTGGTCTTCTGGTTTATCGTGCTGCTGCACCTCACCCTGTGGGCCCTCTGGCTTGGCCGCCCCCTCTGGCAACAATAGCCACCCGAGTAACAAAATTGTGGCTTGACCGCCCGCTCTGGCAGCAATAGCCAACTGCATCACAAAGACGAAACGGGCCCCATTGCGGCCAATTGGCGGCTATGAGAAAACAGAACGGATCCATCAGCGTTTTCGCCGTTTATAGACGACAAGGAGTCGTGACATGACCATGTGGACAGGCATAGTCCTGATCGTATTTATCAGCCTATTGTTCGGATATCTCGGCAAGCGGGCCCGCTATCAGATGGGGGATGCCCGCATCACCGACCGCCTCGGCAAGCAGGATATGATCATCAGAGAATTGCAGGAGAGGATCGCCAATCTGGAGGCGATCGTCATCGAAGAGGAGAAACGGCGCCCGTTTCGGGAGCTGTGATTTTTTCACCGCAAGGTTTCAGATACAGAGAGGGCTGCACGATGCAGCCCTCTCTTGTTTCAGCAGGCTCAGATTGCCAGCGGCAGCAACTCGGCATAGTCGCGGATCGCCGGAAAAGCGGTAATGCTCTGCTCCGGCTTGCAGCTGTCCGGATTCTGGATCGCCAGCTGGTAGCCGATACCGTAGTCGGCAGCAGCCTGCAGGATCCGCTCGCTGTCATCCACAAACAGAGTACGGGCCGGATCGAACGCCAGCCGCTCGGCCAGCGCCTGCCAGCAGTGCTGGCTCTCCTTCGACCAGCCCAGCTCGTGGGTACTCACCATCAAATCCAGATGGTCGCGGAGCCCCAACTGCGCATCCTTCACCGACAGGCTGGCGGGGTGGGCATTGGTGAAAAGCACCAGCTGCTTGCCCGCGGCGCGCAGCGCGGCCAGAAAGGGGATGGCGTGTGGACGCCACTGGATCTTCGCCAGCAGCTCCTGCTTGAGGGCACGAATATCGAGCCCCAGGGTCTCGCTCCAGTAATCCACGCAGTACCAGTTCAGGGTGCCGTTGACGGCGTGATAGTGGACATCGATCTGCGCTTTGGCTTCATCCAGTGGCAGCCCGAGCCGCTCGGCGTAACGCTCCGGCACCAGCTGCTGCCAGAGGTGGTTGTCAAAATGCAGATCGATCAGGGTGCCATCCATATCGAGCAAGACGGTATCTATCTGGTGCCATGGCAAGGTGGTGGAGCGGGAGTGTGGCATCGGGCCTCTTGATCGCGGATCTCGGAAAACGGGGCGGCAGTATAACGGATTTTTCCTCCCCCTTTCCCCTCCCTGCCCCGTGGTGTTCGGTGTGGGAGTCGTTTACTCTTGAAGCACGATTTTTTAACGAGCTGTCACCCCTGATGAGTGAGCACCACAAAAGCCCCCCCGAACAGATTTCGATCGACCAGCTGGAGCAGGAGAAGAGCAAACCGGAGATCCTCAAGGCCGAGATCGTGGCAGAGAGCCGGCTGTTCAGAGTGGAATCCCTCCACCTCAAATTCTCCAACGGCGAGGAGCGGGTCTACGAGCGGATGCGCGGCGGCAACCGGGGCGCCGTCATGGTGGTACCGCTGTTCGATGCCCACACCCTGCTGCTGGTGCGCGAATATGCCGCGGGCACCCACTCCTACGAGCTGGGCTTTCCCAAGGGGCTGATCGACCCGGGCGAAGATGCCTTCGAGGCTGGCAACCGGGAGCTGATGGAGGAGGCGGGCTTTGGCGCCAGCAGCCTCACCCTGCTCAAACAGGTGTCACTGGCGCCCGGTTACTTCTCCAGCCGGATGGACATTTTACTGGCCCGGGATCTCTTCCCCGAGCAGCGGATCGGCGATGAGCCTGAGCCCCTCGAGGTGATCCCCTGGCCCCTCAACCGGATCGACGAATTGCTGGCGCGACCCGACTTCACCGAGTCGCGCAGCATCAGTGCCCTGCTCCTGGCCCAGAAGTGGCTGGCGGAGCAGGCAGAGTAGCCCGCAGACGGGCAGTTAACAGACAGAGGATAACGAGATGCAGGAGTTGTTGGCCTGGGTGCCGGGGGTCAAGGAGATTGCCCGCGAAGCCGGAAGGATCCTTCACGACATCTATCACGGCGGTCAGTTCGAGCGTCAGCTGAAGGAGGATGCGACCCCGGTCACCAGTGCCGATCTTGCTGCCGATGCCTACCTCAAGCAGGCGCTCTCGGCGCTCACCCCCCATGTGCCGGTGCTGACCGAAGAGGCAGCCGACATCCCCTTCAGCCAGCGATCCAACTGGCGGCAGTACTGGCTGGTGGATCCCCTCGACGGCACAGGTGAGTTCATCGCCGGTAGCGGCGACTTCGCCACCCTGATCGCTCTGGTGCGGGACAATGTGCCGGTGCTCGGGGTCATCTATGCTCCCGAGTCCAACGTGCTCTACTGGGCGGTGCGCGGCTACGGCGCCTTCAAGGAGGTGAATGGCGAGGTACTGCCCATCAGCGCCATGCACCACGAGCATGACCAGCCCGACTCACTGGTGGTGGCCATCAGCCGCCGCCAGAAGCTGGAAAACCTCACCCGCCGCCTCAACCCGGCCATCAACTACGAGCTGATCCCGCTTGGTTCCAGCTCCCTCAAATCCTGTCTGGTGGCGGAAGGGGCGGCCGATTGCTACGTGCGACTCGGCCCCACCGGCGAGTGGGATACCGCCGCCGCCCAGTGCATCGTCGAGGCAGCCGGTGGCCGCATCCTCAGCCTGGCGTTGCAGCCGCTCAGTTACAACGAAACCGAGTCGCTGGAGAACCCTGACTTTATCGTGATGGGGGATCCGGATCTCGCCTGGGGCAACATTCTGGCCCACTAGACCGATAGCGATATCATCACACCAGACAAGCAGGCGGCCCGATGGCCGCCTGCTTTTTCAGGGAAGTTGCCCCAGGTGATGACCGGAGTGATCCGCTGGTCAAGGCACTCTTGAACAGCGTGATACGCTGGCAAAGCGGCAAAATGATAGTGAAACATCACAATCGGTCGGCGAGAAATGGTGCGATTTTTCACGTAATTCTGAAAACACCTGATTAGCCAAAATAAAAAAATGATAGTCGATCAGATTTTGGTTTTATATTTCACAAAAATCACCAATATCAGTTTTGTTCCATTATGTGAACCAGATTCCATTCCCAATCTCGCTGGCTAAACCCCGCAATGGCAGTGATATGTTTCAGTCTCGTTTTTTGAGAATTAAATCCCGATAAACCACAATGAACTCAGATTAAAACACTAACAAAAAGTGAATTAGTAATGAGTTTATCTGTAGAGGCTACCAAGGAGCTATCCGGTTCCTGCTCCACCACAGCCAGCACCACCCGCTGGCGCCGTCACGACACCCACTGGGTCATCAGCCTGTTTGGCACCGCCGTTGGGGCCGGCATCCTGTTCCTGCCTATCAATCTGGGTCTGGGCGGGATCTGGCCTCTCGTCATCGTCGCGGTACTGGCGGGCCCCATGACCTTCCTCGCCCACCGAGGGCTGGCGCGCTTCGTGCTTTCCTCTTCGCGCCCCCACGCCGACTTCACTGAAGTGGCGGAGGAGCACTTCGGCAAGATGGCCGGTCGCCTCATCTCGGCGCTCTATTTCCTCTCCATCTTCCCGATCCTGCTCATCTACGGGGTCGGGCTGACCAACACGGTAGAGAGCTTCATGGTCAACCAGCTCGGCATGGCGACCCCGGATCGGGTGATGCTCTCCGGCCTGCTGGTATTTGCCATGATCGCCGTGATGCTGGCGGGTGAGAAAGCGATGCTGCGTGCCTTCGCCTTTATGGTCTATCCGCTGGCGGCCATTCTGGCGGCCCTCTCCTGCTACCTGATACCTCAGTGGCAATGGCCGGAAGTGACCGCGTTTGAAGGGGTCAGCTTCCTCAACACCGTCTGGCTGGCGCTGCCGGTCACCGTGTTCGCCTTCAGCCACGCCGCCGCCATCTCCGGCTTTGCCAACGTGCAGCGCCGTGAATATGGCGAGCAGGCCGAAGCCAAGAGCGGCCTGATCCTGCGCAACACAACTGTGATGCTGGTAGGCTTCGTGCTGTTCTTCGTCTTCTCCTGCGTGCTGAGCCTCTCGCCAGCCCAGCTGGCAGAAGCCAAGGCCCAGAACGTCTCTGTGCTCTCCTATCTCGCCAACATCACCGACAACCCGGTGATCGTTACTCTGGGGCCGCTCATCGCCTTTATCGCCATCAGCTCCTCCTTCCTCGGCCACTTCCTCGGTGCCCGCGAAAGCCTCAAAAGCCTGATCGCCAAGCCCACCGGCCTGCCGCTGGCCAAGGCGGACAAAGTCGGCATCGCCCTGATGTTCTTCTCTATCTGGGGTGCCGCCGTCATCAACCCGGGCATTCTGGGGCTGATGGAAACCCTCTCCGGCCCGGTCATCGCCATGATCCTGTTCATCATGCCGGTGATTGCCATCTATAAGGTGGAGGCGCTGGCCCGCTTCCGTCACGGCTGGACCAACGGCTTTATCCTGCTGACCGGTTCGCTGGCGGTATCAGCGCTGATCTTCAGCCTGTTGAAGTAACGACTCGCAGCAGAAAACAAAAAGAGAGGCGACCCCGGGGTCGCCTCTCTTGTCTCTGTTCGGGTGTGAACTCAGCCCAGCCTGGCGCCGTTCTCCACCGCCCGCTCGGGAATGGCCATCACCACGGCGCCATCCTGCCGGTAGAATCCGGTTAGCAGAAACTCCGACTGAAACGGGCCGATCTGCTTGGTCGGGAAGTTGACTACGGCGATGATCTGGCGGCCCACCAGCTGCTCTGGCTGGTAGAGAGCGGTGATCTGGGCACTGCTCTTGCGAATCCCCAGTTCGGGGCCAAAATCCGCCCACACCTTGTAGGCCGGTTTGCGCGCCTCGGGGAACGGCTCGACCCGCACCAGGGTGCCCACCCGGAGCTCCACCATTTCGAAATCCTGCCAGCTAATCGTCTCCATTTCAGCTCCTGTTTATCGTGCACCTTGCATGACCCGCAGCATGGCCCAAAGAGAGCATCTCGTCTTCGGCGATCAGCCGTTTCGTTGCGGCAGGCGGCCGTTTTGCTGGCGCCAGAGGGAGGGCGTGAGCCCGGTCTCGGCCAGGAAGCGCTCGCCGAAGGCCCCCTGATTCTGGTAGCCGCAGCGGCTGGCAATCTCCCCAACGGGCAGTTGCGTACCGGCAAGCAGGGTGCGCGCCAGCGCCATGCGCCGACTGCGAATGTAGTGGGAGACGCTCACCCCCAACTGCTGGCGAAAGGCGAGCTTGAACTGGCTCTGGCCAAGGCAGGCGATGGCGGCGAGTTGCTGATTGGTCAGCGGGGCGGCGAGGTTGGCATCGATATGGCGTTGCACCTTGAGGATGCGGGCGGCAAGGCGTGGAATGGCTGCGCTCTGCATCCCCAGCCCTTCAGCCAGCAGGGAGAGCCACACCTGCTCCATGCCCGCCACCTGCCGCCCCTCGGCCACCATTCGGTGCAGAAAAGCGAGGTAGTGGCGCTGGGGCTCATCCAGCTCGATAAAGGGGCGGGCCGCCAAATCGCCGGGTAACCAGTCGCTCTCCTGCACCAGAAACGAAAGCGCGGGATCGGCAGCGTAGTCGTGCCGCTCGCCGGGGGCGATGACGCAGGCAGAACCGGGGGCAAGTCGACGCGCCCGGCCCTGCACCTCGATCTCGAGGGGGCCGTCGAGGGGGAGCACCAGTTGGGCAAAGTCGTGGCTATGACTGCAAACGTGGTGGTGATAGTGGCGCAGGCTGAAGCGGGACATGGCAGATAGCAATGACGCGGCCAGGACCGCGTCATCAGGGGTTATTCCTTGTCGAAATCTTCGATCTCTTTGCCCAGCGCTTCCATGATGGCGCGCGCTTCGGCCGGGACGCTGTCCGGTTGATCCTTGCGCAAGTCTTCGTCGCAAGGGAGCGGCTGGCCGGTGAAAGCGTGCAGGAAGGCTTCACAGAGCAGCTCGCTGTTGGTCGCATGACGCAGGTTGTTCACCTGACGGCGGGTGCGCTCATCAGTCAACACTTTCAACACCTTGAGCGGGATCGAGACGGTAATCTTCTTGACCTGTTCGCTCTTCTTACCGTGTTCCGCGTAGGGGCTGACGTAGTCGCCGTTCCACTCTGTTCCCATGACTCACCTGTTCTCATTTAGCCGTGAGCGCGGATTTTAACCCTTAAGGAAATTAATGGCAATCCAACAGCAAAGCCATTTAGACGTCTGGAAGTGTTGACGGCTTTTTTAAGCTGGCGTAGTGTGGTTGTCCATGAGCCCGCAATGGCGGGATGGCGCGTGGCAGCAAGATGCCGGCGTGTGAAGAGACATCAAGGAGAGTGATATGACCCACAAGGCCACCCTGGCGGTTCGCACCGGGATTGAGACAGACACACAGCACGGTGCCGTGGTGCCCCCCATCTACCTCTCCAGCAACTACACCTTTGCCGACTTTGGCGAGCCCCGTCAATACGATTATGCCCGCTCCGGCAATCCGACCCGCACCAATCTGGCGGACGCGCTGGCGGCGCTGGAAGGGGGCGCTGGCGCCGTGGTCACCGGCACTGGCATGGGCGCCGTCCATCTGGTCACCACCGCCCTGCTCAAGGCGGGAGATCTGCTGATCGCCCCCCACGACTGCTACGGTGGCACCTGGCGCCTGTTCGAGTATCTGGCGGCCAAGGGCCACTACCGGGTGCAGTTTGTCGATCAGGGGGATGAGGCCGCACTGGCCGCCGCACTGGCGCAAAAACCGGCACTGGTATGGGTCGAGACCCCCTCCAACCCGCTGCTGCGAGTGGTAGATATCAGTGCCATCGCCAGCGCCGCCCATGAGGCAGGTGCACAGGTAGTGGTGGACAACACCTTCCTCTCCCCCCTGCTGCAACAGCCGCTGGCCCTCGGTGCCGATGTGGTGGTGCACTCCACCACCAAGTACATCAACGGTCACTCAGACGTGGTGGGCGGGGTGGCGATTGCCAAGGAGGCCGCACTGGCCGAGTCGCTGGTGTGGTGGGCCAACTGTCTGGGGCTCACCTCCGGGGCGTTCGACTCCTACCTCACCCTGCGCGGTCTGCGTACTCTGGCCCCCAGATTGCGCACCCATCAGGAGAACACCGATCGCATCCTCGCCTTCCTGCAACAGCAGCCGCTGGTGAAACGCATCTATCACCCCAGCCTGCCGAGCCATCCGGGCCACGATATTGCGCGCCGTCAACAGTCCGGCTTCGGCGCCATGCTAAGTTTTGAACTCGATTGCAGCGAAGCGGGCATTCGTGCCTTCCTCGCGGCCCTCACCCTCTTCTCGGTGGCCGAGTCCCTCGGCGGGGTGGAGAGTCTGGTGGCCCATCCGGCCAGCATGACCCACAGGGCCATGACCCCGGCTGCGCAGCAGGCAGCAGGCATCAGCGCCCAGCTGCTGCGGCTATCGGTCGGTATTGAACACGGTGAAGACCTGGTGGCCGATCTGGCTCAGGCTTTTGAACAGGCGCAGCAGGCAGAACAGGTAGCGAAGTAATGGAACAGCAGCAACAAGGAGAGATCGCGGTGGCAGCAGAAGCAGGATTGAAGCGACGTCACGTCCACAAATTTGGTGGCAGCAGTCTGGCGGATCCGGTCTGTTATCGCCGGGTCGCCAGTATCGTTGAACAACAGGTGGGCGGGGATGAACTGATCGTGGTCTCCGCCGCCGGCAAGACCACCAACCGGCTGATCCAGCTGGTGGAGCTGGCCGAAGCGGGGGACGAAGCCGCCGGTGAAGCCATCTCTGCCCTGCAGGCCTATCAGCAGAGTCTGATCGACGGCTTGCTGGAGGGTGAACTGCAGCTCGATCTGAGCAAGCAGCTGGCCGACGACATGCAACTGATCGCCAAAACGCTGGAGGGACAGTTTGATCGCTTCGCCCGAAACGGCCTGCTCGCTTTTGGCGAAGTGTGGTCGGCGCGCCTGCTGGCGGCCCTGCTCACCAGCCGCGGCGACAAGGCTATCTGGCTCGATGCCCGCAGTTTCCTGCGCGCCGAGGATGGCGCTCTGGTCAAGGTGGATACCGCCCTCTCCAGCGAACTGCTCAAGGCGCGACTGGCGGAGCATGCCGGTCGCATCGTGGTAACCGGCTTTATCGCCGCCGACATGGAGGGGCGCTCCCTGCTGCTCGGTCGCAATGGATCCGACTACAGCGCCAGCCTGTTGGCCCTGCTGGCGGACGGCGAATCCACCACCATCTGGAGCGACGTGGCCGGTGTCTACAGCGCCGACCCGCGCCGGGTGAAGGAGGCTCGCCTGCTGGAGCGCCTGAGCCTAGCCGAAGCCAACGAGCTGGCCCGCCTCGGCTCCTCGGTGCTGCACTCGCGCACCCTGCAACCTGTGGCCGACAGTCGTCAGCGCCTCACCCTGCGCTGCAGCTACAACCCGGACGAAGGCTGCACCCACATCCTGCGCCGCGCCCCCCGCTCCGGCGGTGCCCGCATCGTCTCCTCGGTGGATCAGATCGCTCTCATCGAGCTGAAGGTGCTGCCACAGACCAACTATGAGCAGACGGTGGCTACCATCGAGGCCCATCTGGCCCGTCACCGCCTCAACCCGCTCACCCTGCAGCGCCAGCCGGATCGCCGGATCCTGCGCCTCGCTTACACCCTCGAGGTGGCACAGGGAGCGTTCGAGCTGCTGCGGGACTTCCAGCTGCAAGGGAGCTTCACCGGCCTCATTCAGAAAGAGGGGTACAGTCTGGTGGCGCTGGTAGGGGCAGGGGTCACCGACAACGCGGAGCAGTGTCACCGCTTCTATCAGCTGCTGGCAGATCAACCGCTGGAGTTCGTACAGGTGGCCCGAGATGGCCTGAGTCTGGTGGCGGTGCTGCGCCAAGTGGTGCTGGAACCGCTGCTCATCGCCCTGCACAGCGCCCTGTTCAGCCGCCCGACCCGGGTCGGACTGGTGGTGTTCGGCAAGGGCAATATCGGGGGCCACTGGCTGAGCCTCTATGCCCGCGAAAAGGCGCGACTCGAGCATGAACTCAATCTGGCACTCACCCTCTACGGGGTGTTCAGCTCGGAAGGGGGCCTGCTGGATGAAGAGGGGCTCAATCCCCTCAAGGTACAGGACAACTTCAACCCCAAACCGCTGATCTGGCCGGAGTTGCTCTCCCAGCTTGAACAGCACAGCTTCGATGCGCTGATTGCGCTGGACATGACCGCCAGCGAAACGGTGAGCCGCTACTATCCGGATTTTGCCCAGCTCGGCATTCACATCATCGCCGCCAACAAGTTTGCCGGTGCCGCCGACAGTGAGTTCTACCAGCGCATCAAGCAGACCTGCCGCGACCATCAGGTGCAGTGGCGCTACAACGCCACCGTGGGTGCCGGGCTGCCAATCCAGTCCAGCATCCAGATGCTGCGCCAGAGCGGCGACCGTATTCAGGGGGTCTCCGGCATCTTCTCCGGCACCCTCTCCTGGCTGTTCCAACAGTATGACGGCACCCGCCCCTTCTCCGAGCTGGTGGACGAGGCGTGGCAGCACGGCCTGACCGAGCCGGATCCCCGCGAGGATCTCTCCGGTCAGGATGTGCGTCGCAAGCTGCTTATTCTGGCGCGGGAGGCGGGCTTCGAGCTCGACTCCGCCGATATCGAGCTGGAGAATCTGGTGCCCGTTACGCTGCGCAAGGTGACCGCCGATCAGTTCATGGACAGACTGAAAGAGCTGGATTGCCCGATCCAGACCGCCTTCGAAGGGGCCAAGCGCCTCGGCAAGGTACTGCGCTACGTGGCCCGCTTCGAGCATGACGGCAAGGCGCGGGTCGGACTGGAGGCGCTGGAGCCCCACCACCCGTTTGCCAACCTCTTGCCGTGCGACAATATCTTCGCCATCGAGAGCGACAGCTATCGCACCAACCCGCTGGTGATCCAGGGGCCGGGGGCGGGTCGGGAAGTGACCGCCGCCGCTATCCAGTACGATCTGTGGCAGATCTGCGCCAGCCTCTAAGGTGATATGCAAAGGGAGCAGCACTCAGCTCCCGCGCACAATAAAAAAGCCCGAGTCGATGACTCGGGCTTTTTGCAGAATGCCGCTTCGATTAGGAGAAGCAGGCCTGCAGCACGTAGAAGATGGCGATAGCCAGAATGGCACCTGCAGGCAGGGTGATGATCCAGGAGACCACGATGTTGCGCAGTACCCCCAGATTCAGCGCCGCAATACCGCGCGCCAGACCGACACCCATCACAGCACCGACCAGGGTCTGGGTGGTGGAGATGGGCAGACCGGTACCGGAGGCAATCACTACGGTCGCGGCAGTCGCCAGCTGGGCAGCAAAACCACGGCTCGGGGTCAGGTGAGTGATGCCGGTACCGACCGTCGCCATCACCTTCTCGCCCATGGTCGCCAGACCGATCACGATACCGATACCGCCCAGCGGCAGGATCCACCAGGCAATGGCAGCCTGACTGGAAATCTCGCCACCGGAAGCCACGATAGAGGCCACCGCAGAGAGCGGGCCAATGGCGTTGGCCACGTCGTTTGAGCCGTGGGCAAAGGCCATGGCACAGGCAGTGATCACCATCAGGATGCCGAACACCTTCTCCACGTTGGCGAAGTGCATCTTGCTGTCATCCTGCGGGTTGTACTTCTGACCGCGAATGTAGATCCAGCCGGCAAACGCCACTGCGATGGAGATGGCGATGGAGAGCAGAATGCCCTCGCCATCGCTCAGGTGCAGACCGACGTGGGTCAGCCCCTTCTTGATGGTCACCAGACAGATCACCAGCGCAGTCAGGAACATGTAGAACGGCACATAGCGCTTGGCGTTGTTCAGGGGATCATCGGTGTTGAAGATAAGCTTCTGCACGCTGATGAACATGAAGTAGGCGATGACACCTGAGATGGCCGGGGTGATGACCCAGGAGCCGACGATGCCGCCAAACTTGCTCCACTGCACCGCTTCCGGGCCAATGCTCACCACCGCAAAACCGACGATGGCACCGATGATGGAGTGAGTGGTGGAAACAGGCCAGCCGAAGTAGGAGGCGAGGATCAACCAGGCGCCGGCCGCCAGCAGGGAGGCGATCATGCCGAGCACCAGCAGGTCCGGGCTATCGACAAACGCATTGCTGTCGATGATGCCGTTACGGATGGTGGCCGTCACTTCGCCACCGGCCAGATAGGCACCGGCAAATTCGAAGATCATGGCAATGATGATCGCCTGACGGATGGTCAGGGATTTGGTGCCGACCGATGTCCCCATGGCGTTGGCAACGTCATTCGCGCCAATACCCCAAGCCATCAAAAAGCCGAACAAGGCCGCCACGAGCACCAGAGTGGTGCCGTAATTCGCGATAATGTCCATTAATAGTGTTTACCCAGTCAGTCGATTACGAACGAGCCAGCATCAGTTCCAGACGGGCGCCTACGCGCTCGGCCTGATCTGCCAGGTCACCTACCCATTCGAGGATCTTGTAAAGGAACATCACATCGATCGGATTGTAATTGTGCTCAACCGCTTGCAGCTGTTGGCGCAGTCCGATCTGCATGGTGTCTGTATCGTCCTCGATCAGATCCAGCTGGTGGATCATCTCGGCAACCATTTCCACTTCCCGTCCTTTGAAGCCGGTCTCGAGCAGCTCGTCGAGCTCCCCGATCGCTTTCTCGGCCTGAGCGGTCGCATCAATACAACGTTTGAGGTAAGCCATGAAATCCGTCCGCATTTCGGCGGGGAACTCCATGCGACGACCAAGCATGCGGCCGGAGATATCCTTGGCACGGTTGGCAATCTTGTCTTGCTGGGTCAACAGCTCCAGCAGGTCGGTACGTGCAACCGGCAGGAACAGGCCGCGAGGCAGTTTCAGACGGATTTCACGCTTGAGGGTATCTGCCTCTTTTTCCAGTTGGGCGATCTGCTGCCGGATCTTCTCGGCATCTTCCCAACGGTCTTCGGCAACGGCGTCAAAGAAGGGAACCAACTGCTGGGAGCACTGGTGAACCTTGACGATATGCTTCTGCAGCGGCTTGATGGGGGACTTGGCAAAAAGCCCCAAAATAGTATTTACTGGCATGGCCAAACCTGTGTCGGTGAAAAAACACTCGATACGATTTTATGAGGCGCGCATGGTAACCGAACTGCGCCCTCAATTAAACCGCGAATTAATCTAGTCGTCTCGCGGGCATTATATCCCCGCGACCCGAATCCTGCCCCCCCAAAGTTGTCTGCCAGCCCGGAATGACTATGCAAACTGAGATCGAGATAAAGTTTTTTGTCGCCCGCGACATTCAACCCGAGTTATCCAACCTGCTGAATTCTCTTGAGATTAAAGAATCGTCACAACAGCAGCTCGGCAACGTCTATTTCGATACGCCGACCTTGGCTCTTCGCCAACTGGATATGGGGTTGCGCATTCGCCGCTGCGACGCCTTCGCCGAACAGACCATCAAATGCCGCGGCCAGGTGGTGGGCGGCCTGCACGCCAGACCCGAGTACAACGCTCCCGTGAGCGGCGATCTGCCGACCCTCTCGGCCTTTCCCGATGAGATTTGGCCAACCCTGAGCGAGCGCGACCACATTCAGCAGCAGCTGGTCGCCCAGTTTCGCACCGACTTCCTGCGCCGCCACTGGCTGATCGCCTTCGAGGGGGCCGAGATTGAGCTGGCCTGGGATCAGGGAGAGATCGTCGGCAGTCAAGGCAGCACCACCATCAACGAGCTGGAACTGGAGCTCAAATCAGGCGCTACCGCGGCGCTGTTTGCACTGGCCCAACGCCTCGCCGGGATCGGCGGGCTGCGCCTTGGCGCCCAATCCAAGGCCCAGCGCGGCTATCGACTGGCTGGTCTTGGCAAACCGCTGGCCCTGCAGGCGCTGGTCGAACATGAAGGTATGGATGGCACAACGGGGGTAAGCGAGGGGCTGCGCCACTGGCAGCATCACGAGCAGCTCTGGCTGGAGCATCCTCAGGATAAAGGCATTCAACAGCAGGCACTCGCAGCCCTGTGCCAAGGGATCGATCTGGTCGCCCGCACTGCGGCCACGCTGCCACAACCCGCACCTTGGCTGCCAGCACTGACCAGCCTGCACGCCCATCTGCAAGCCCAATCGGACGAGCAAAACGAGTGGCCTGCCGAACTGGCCGATCTCTTCCTCTATCCGGCATATGTCGAGTTGCAGCTGGCCATCGCCGCCTGGCTGCATCACGCAGCCTGAGTGGTGCGATGTCGTAAATAAAGGCCAGAAACAAAAGCCAAAAACAAAACGGGTGAGCCTTGGCTCACCCGTTTTGCATTACAGCAGGTTGAGCTGCTGCATGGCGCTGCGAATGCGCTCGCGAGTCGCCTCCGACAGCGGCATCACCGGCAGGCGACACTCCTCGCTGCAGAAACCGAGCAGGGAAGCGGCATATTTGGCACCGGCCGGGCTCGGCTCGGCAAACATCGCCTGATGAAGCGGAATCAGCTGGTCTTGCAGTTCACGCGCTTCTTGCCACTTGCCGGCCAGCGTGAGGTTCTGCACCTCGGCCACCAGCTTGGGGGCCACGTTGGCGGTCACAGAGATACAGCCCTGACCACCGCCGATGTTGTAGGCAACAGCGGTGGCATCCTCACCGGAGAGCCAGGCGAAGGACTTTTTGATCAGCTGGCGCTCGGTCCAGGGGCGGGCCAGATCGCCGGTGGCATCTTTTACCCCGGCAATGCGCGGCAGCTCGGCCAGACGGGCCAGGGTCGCGGGTTGCACGTCAACGATTGCACGCGGCGGGATGTTGTAGACGATGATCGGCTTGGCGGTGGCATCGTGTACCGCCTTGAAGTGGTGGTAGAGCCCTTCCTGATTGGGACGGTTGTAGTAACCGGCTACATGCAGGGTGGCATCGGCGCCCACCCGCTCGGCATACTGGGTATATTCGATCGCCTCGACTGGATTGTTGGAACCCGCTCCGGCAATCACCGGAATGCGACCAGCGACCTGCTTGACCACCAGCTCCACCACCCGGCAATGCTCGTCGTGGGTCAGGGTCGGACTTTCCCCCGTGGTACCCACCGGCACAATGCCGTGAGTACCCTGTTCGATATGCCACTCAACCAGACGCAGCAGCGCCTCTTCATCCAGCTTTCCCTGTCGAAACGGGGTGATCAACGCAACGATTGAACCTTGAAACATGGGATCTCCTTCTCCTAAATGACGCGCATATGGCAATAAAAAACCCCGGTACGATGTGCGCAACCGGGGTTTGAAGCTTCTCAGGGATGAGAGGTTACGCGCGAACGTCGGCAGGCCCGAATTTCAGGCTTTTTTTGTGCTTTCGTTTCAACCCGTTGAACCGCATTTCGTCATCTCTGGTCAAAAAATGGTGTCTGGGCATATTTCGGGAACACGGCATAAATGTCAAGGCGAAAGGGGCTATGTATAATGGCCGCCCAAAATTGCGTGGAGAGACCCGATGAGCAGCCCAATCAGTGCCGTCAGCCAGATGCTGGAACGAAACCAAGCCCTCTTTGTCGGCAAGCGGCTACTTGTCTGTGGCGCGCTGGAGGATGACTATCCCCGCCAGCTGGCGAGCCTGGCCCAGACCCTGACCGTCTTTACTACCGATTACTGCTACTACCGCAGCCAGCAGGCGGCCCTCGGCGAGGCCATTCTGTTCGACCACCAGCTCGGTGGCGCCCCCCGCTTCGATGCCCTGTTGCTGCTGATGCCCAAGGCCAAGGCCGAGGCACAATATCTGCTGGCCATGATGACCCCCTTGCTGGAAGCGGGTGCCGATCTGTTCCTCGCCGGTGAAAACCGCGGCGGCATCAATGGCGCCGACAAGCTGCTGGCCCCCTATGGCGAAAAGCCGATCAAGCGCGATTCGGCCCGCCGCTGCTCCCTCTATCACGGTGAGCTGAGCCAACCGGTCGCCCCGTTCGATCTGGATAGCTGGTTTGGCCGCTACCAGTGCAAGGCCGGTGATACCGAGCTGACCGTGCTGGCACTGCCCGGCGTCTTCAGCGCCGCCGAGCTGGATCTCGGCACCCAGATGCTGCTGGCCGCCGTGCCGCCGATGACGGGCGAATTGCTCGATTTCGGTTGTGGCGCCGGGGTGATTGGGTCTGTGCTGGCCAAGCGCAATCCGGCTCTGCGGGTCAACATGGTGGATATCAGCGCGCTGGCGCTCGAATCGAGCCGCCGCACCCTGGCGACCAACGGTCTGAAGGGCAAGGTCACCGCTTCCGATGTCTATTCGGATGTCTCCACCCGTTTCCAACACATCGTCTCCAACCCGCCATTCCATGCGGGTCTCAAAACCTTCTATGCGGCAACCGAGCAGTTCCTGGCCAAGGCGCCGGAATTTTTGCTGCCAAATGGTTCGCTGACTATTGTTGCCAACGCCTTCTTGCGCTACCAGCCTATACTGGAGACACACTTCAAACGGACTGAAGTGATCAGCAGTGATGCCAAATTCAAGGTCTATCTGAGCAAAATGTAAATAAGTGTAAGCAGCACAATAAAACAGCTAGAGAGCGCCATCCGGCATCTGATAAGGTATTAAGCACACGATAAAAACCACCCCTTTAGGGGTGTTTTTATACCGAACATTGAAAACCTTTTCATGTTGTTAATTCAGGGAGAGAAATACGATGGCAGGCATATTGACCATGATCCTGGCTGGTGGCGAAGGTACTCGCCTGCAGCCTCTGACCACTACCCGCAGCAAGCCTTCCGTCCCCTTTGGTGGCAGCTACCGGCTGATCGACTTTGTCCTCAACAACTTCGTCAACGCCGACTTTCTGCGCATCTATGTACTGACCCAATTCAAATCACAGTCCCTCTACCTGCACATGAAGAAGGGGTGGAATATCGTCGGCATCACCGACCGCTTTATCGATCCCATCCCGGCCCAGATGCGGATGGGCAAACGCTGGTATGACGGCACCGCCGATGCCATCTACCAGAACCTCGGCTTTATCGAGCGGGCCGAACCGGATCATGTCTGCATCTTCGGCTCCGACCACATCTACAAGATGGATGTGAGCCAGATGGTCACCTTCCACAAGCAGAAGAACGCCGCCATGACGGTCGCAGCCCTGCGCATGCCCATCGAAGAGGCGAGCGCCTTCGGGGTGATCGAGGTCGATACCGAAGGGCGGATGATCGGCTTTCAGGAAAAGCCGAAGCAGCCCAAGCACATTCCCGGCGATCCGACCCAGGCGCTGGTCTCCATGGGCAACTACATCTTCGAGACCGATGCCCTCTGCCGCGAGTTGAAGCGGGATGCCGCCGAGGAGAACTCCAGCCACGACTTTGGCAAGGATGTGATCCCGAGCCTCTACCCACGTGCCCCCGTCTATGTCTATGACTACAGCACCAACGTCATCCCCGGCGAGAAACCGCACGTCTACTGGCGGGATGTGGGCACCCTCGACTCTTATTGGCAAGCGCACATGGACCTGGTGGCCGACAATCCCCCCTTCTCCCTCTATAACCGCAAGTGGCCCCTGCACACCCACTATCCGGCGCTGCCACCGGCCACCTTCATCGACAGCGACGAGTGCAAGGTGAAGATCGCCAACTCGCTGATCTCCGCCGGTTGCTTCATTCAGGGCAGCCAGATCAAGCGATCCATCCTTGGTTTTCGCTGCAATATCGGCGCGTGCAGCCATATCAGTGAATCCGTGCTGCTGGGGGATGTGAAGATTGGTGAAGGCTGCTCCATCCGGCGCGCCATCATTGATAAAAACGTTGAAATTGCGCCAGGCACCGTTATCGGTGAAAATCTGGACCACGATAGAGAGCGATTTACCGTATCCGAAGGCGGTATCGTGGTGGTACCTAAGGGAGCAAGAGTTGGCTATTAACCCACTGAAAATCCTGTTTGTTGCCTCGGAAGTTGAGGGGCTGGTCAAGACCGGGGGCCTGGCCGATGTCGCCAGAGCCCTGCCGATGTACCTGGCCCAGAAGGGACATGATGTCAGGATCATGTTGCCCTTCTACAAGACGATAAAACGACGGGATGAGGCCAGACTGGTGGCGTCACGCTGGTTGCCAACCCACCCCGGGCTGCCGGATATCGGTTATCGCATCTACCAGATGGAGCTGGATGACGTCTGCGTCTATCTGCTCGACTGCCCGCAATATTTCGATCGTCCACAGCTCTACGCCGAGAACAATCAGGCCTATCCGGATAATGGCGAGCGCTTTGCCTTCTTCTCGGCCGCAGCCCTCCATGCCTGCGAGCAGCTCGGCTTTGCCCCGGATATCGCCCACTGCAATGACTGGCACACCGGCCTGCTGCCACTGCTGCTGAAAACCCGCCACGCCCACAACCCCTTCTTCCAGCAGACCCGCAGCGTGATCAGCATTCACAACGCGGCGTTTCAGGGGGTGTTTGGCCGCGAGCAGTTCTGGGCCATGCCCGAGATCGCCGACTACGAACGCCGCATCAACTACGACTACGGCCACGTCAATCTGCTCAAATGCGGGGTGCTCTACGCCGACAAGATCAACGCAGTCAGCCCCAACTATGCCCAGGAGCTGCTGACTCACCTCGGCGCCCACGGCATGGCACATATCTTCCAGCAACGGGCGGCGGATCTCTGTGGCATCCTCAACGGCTGCGATTACAAGGACTGGGATCCGGAGTTCGACGAATTCCTGCCTGCGACCTACAGCATCGACAACATGGCTGGCAAACAGATCTGCAAAGAGAGCCTGCAACAGGAAGCGGGGCTGGCCGTGGCGGACTTGCCCATCTACGGCATGGTTTGCCGCCTGACCGAGCAGAAGGGCGTTCCCCTGCTGCTCCCTGCGCTGGAGAAATTCCTCCACCATCAGGTACAAGTGGTGATCGTCGGCTCTGGCGATCCTGCGCTCGCCACGCAACTGCAAACCATGGCCCGGGATTATCCGGGCAAGCTCGCCTTCATCAACACCTATGACGATCGGCTGGCTCATCTGGTCGAAGCCGGTGCCGACTTTTTCCTGATGCCCTCGCTGTTCGAGCCTTGCGGCCTCAACCAGATGTACAGTCTCGCCTATGGCACCCTGCCACTGGTGCGGGCCGTGGGTGGTCTGAAAGATACCGTGGTGGATTGGGATGCCGATCCCGAGCATGCCACCGGCTTCTGCTTCAACGATCCGACTGCCGCCATCCTGCTCGATACCATGCGCCGCAGCCTGCTCTATTTCCTGCAGGACAAAGAGCGTTTTGCCAAGGTGCAGCGCAATGCCATGAGCACCCGCTTCAACTGGCCTGACTCGGTCACCCAGTATGAACGGATGTATCAGAGCGCATTGGGCCGTTACTGAACGCCAAACGTCAGCTGATTGCTGAAGTTTTGTACCCTTGGCGCCACTTTGGGCGTCAACAGCGAAAAAAGTCCCCTTTGGCTGTTGACGCTCCCCCAAAACTCTATAGAATCCCCCTCCGCAGTGATGCGAAGGTGGCGGAATTGGTAGACGCGCTAGCTTCAGGTGTTAGTGTCCCACGGATGTGAGGGTTCGAGTCCCTCTCTTCGCACCAATACTGCCATGCTGATTCAGCAGCATGTAAATCCAACTAGAAAACCCGAATGTGCGAAGGTGGCGGAATTGGTAGACGCGCTAGCTTCAGGTGTTAGTGCCCCCCGGGTGTGAGGGTTCGAGTCCCTCTCTTCGCACCATGCTTCTCCAGACAGCATGTAAATCAAAACTGGTAACACAATGTGCGAAGGTGGCGGAATTGGTAGACGCGCTAGCTTCAGGTGTTAGTGTCCCACGGATGTGAGGGTTCGAGTCCCTCTCTTCGCACCATGCTTTATCCAGACAGCATGTAAATCCAGACTGGAAACCCGAATGTGCGAAGGTGGCGGAATTGGTAGACGCGCTAGCTTCAGGTGTTAGTGCCCCCCGGGTGTGAGGGTTCGAGTCCCTCTCTTCGCACCATGATTCTGACATGTAAACACAGAGCAATGCGCTCCAACCGCATTTAAAAACCAGCTGGAGAAAATCAGTGTGCGAAGGTGGCGGAATTGGTAGACGCGCTAGCTTCAGGTGTTAGTGTCCCACGGATGTGAGGGTTCGAGTCCCTCTCTTCGCACCATTCATTACGCAAAAGGCCCATCACGAAAGTGATGGGCCTTTTGTTTTTACTCCTTGTTATGGCTATGCTTTTGACGACTCCCCGCTCATCGTCATGCCAAGGAACGCATATGATACTGGATACCGACATTCACAACTTTTACGAACATCTGGTGCTCAAGGAAATTGAGAAACAGGGGCTGCAGCAAAAGCTCAACAGCGATCAGATGGCCGACCTCTGCTGCCTTACCCTCAACCAGCTTCCGGCCCACTATATTCGCCACAATGTCGACATGATCTACTTCCTGACCGACGCCAAGCGCACCGAAATGGAGAAACTGGTGGTCGAATCGCTCAAGGTGGCACAGCAGAAGATCAAGCAGGCTCCCGTCAAAAGCTCATAACCAGGGCTGCTGCCAGAGCAGGGTAACGATACCGGTCAACCCGGCCACTGGCAGCAAGATCAAGGCGGGCCGTAATCCGGGCTCCAGCATCACCCAGGCAGCCAGCAGAAAACCGGCACTCCAGGTGCCGTACTCTTTATCCTGACCCCATGCGAGTACGGCCACCGCCACCAGCAACATCATACCCCGCAATATCCAGCGCATTGTCTTCTCCTCAAACAACAATTGATAATAATTATCATCTTCATCTACTGGGGATGCAAGTGGCGTCACAAGCAAGCTTCGTATGTGACCCATTGTGTCAACAGGCCGCTCAAAAACGGGTTATGAGATCAACTAATTTGTGATTTTTTCAATCAAATGTGCATTTTTGCCAATTTGATGGGGCTTTAACCCGCCGGGTTTGTGGTAGATTGCGGCCTCTTTTTGGGTTGCCTCCTCGGGATCGATGTATCCACAGGACGAGAGGGAGTGACCTTGGCGAGCAAGAGTTTAGGAAGTATCTATGCAAAACCAACAAAACCACATCCGACTACCGGGCATGGCACAGGTATTTGCCTGTCTGGCCATTTTCCTGGCCCTGGCATTCTCGTTCACCAGCGTGCTCGATCTGCCGATCCAGCTGGCACTGTTCATCGCCTGGTTCGTCATCATGGGGCTTGGCATCAAACTCGGCCACGATTACAAATCCCTGGAGCAGGCTGCCGTTGACGGCGTTGCCAAGGGAATGGGGGCCATCCTGATCCTGGTCTCCGTCGGTGCCCTGGTCGGCACTTGGATTGCCGGCGGCATTGTTCCCAGCATCATCTATTTCGGCCTCAAGGTGATTCACCCGTCCATCTTCCTGCTGGCAACCCTGATCATCTGCTCCCTGACCTCGCTGGCCACCGGCACCTCCTGGGGCTCTGCCGCCACCGCCGGTATCGCCATGATGGGGATCGGCCACAGCCTCGGCGTGCCTGCGCCGCTGGTAGCCGGTGCCGTGCTCTCCGGCGTCTATTTTGGTGACAAGCTCTCTCCGCTCTCCGACTCAGTAGTGCTGGCTTCGACCATGTCCAACGTCGACGTGGTGGAGCATATCAAGGGGATGCTGCCCATCAGCCTGCTCTCCTATGTCATCACCGCCGTGCTATTCACCGTGGTGGGCATGCAGTATTCAGGCAACGTCAGCCTGGAGCAGGTCAATCTGGTGATGGAGGCCCTCGACAACCAGTTCAACATCACTCCGCTGGCCATAGTGCCGGTGGTGCTGGTACTGGGCCTGCTGGCTAATCGCAAGCCCGCCTTCCCGGTGATCAGCTTCGGTGCCCTGCTGGGCCTGATCTGGGCCATCGCCTTCCAGGGCATGGATCCGGTCAAGGCGATGCACTCGGCTTATAGTCCTTTTGCCATCACCTCCGGCATCGATTTTATCGACAACATTCTCGGGCGCGGCGGCATGGAGTCCATGCTGGGCTCGGTCGCGGTCATCATCTTCGGTCTCGGGTTTGGCGGCCTGCTGGAGAAGGTCGGTATTCTGGAAGTGATCGCCAGCGCCTTCGAGAAGCGCATCAATAGCGTCGGCAGCCTGACCAGCCACACCATCGGCACCGCGTTTCTGGCCAACGTGTTTGGCTCAGCCATGTATGTGTCGCTGATCCTGACCCCCAAGATCATGGCCAAAAACTACGACCGACTGGGACTGGCGCGCAAGAACCTCTCTCGCAACGCCGAGTTTGGCGGCACCCTCACCTGCGGCATGGTGCCCTGGAGCGACAACGGCATCTTCATGGCCGGGGTTCTGGGGGTAGCAACCCTCGACTACCTGCCCTACATGTGGCTGAGCTTCACCTGCATCATTGTGACCATCACCCTCGCCTACATGGGCAAGGCAGTGAACCGGATCCCGCTGGTCGCGGCGGCAAGCTCCCGCTAAGCCATCCTGCAAACAACAAAGGCGCCATCGAGGCGCCTTTGTTGTTTCAGAGAAATGCTATTTGATGGAGCACACTGATCACCACAAACAAAAACAGCCCTCGTTGCCGAGAGCCGTTTCATCAGACCGATAATGCCGATCAGATGGAGAAGCTGGAGCCACAGCCACAGGTCGTGGTGGCGTTGGGGTTGGTCACGGTGAAGCGTGAGCCTTCCAGACCCTCGGTGTAATCCACACTGCCGCCTACCAGATATTGCAGGCTCATGGGATCGATCACCATGGTGACGCCATTCTTCTCGACTACGGTGTCCCCGTCGTTGATCTTCTCATCAAAGGTAAAGCCATACTGGAAACCGGAGCAGCCCCCACCCGTGATGTATACCCGCAGCTTCAGCTCGGGATTCTCTTCCTCGGTGATCAGGTTCTTCACCTTGTTGGCCGCCGCATCCGTCATCTGGATGGGCAGCGGGGCTTCTGCTACTGCACTCATTACTGACCTCACAACCATTAGATCCACAAACATGGAAACCGCGAAATTATCCAATACCCGACCATTCAGTTCAAGTATTCACCACGTTTAACCGGCCGCGGGAACCGGAGCAGGCGGCGCGGCGACCAGCGGCTTGATCACCTCGCCCCACTCAACCAGCAGCTCTTGCGCCGGTTGCCTGCCATCCTTGTTGATGGTGACACGGATCCGATCCGGCACAAAGCCTTCCGGCAACTGCCAATTCCCTTCCAGCAGCTGGAAATAACGCAGGGCATAACGCCACTCGCTCACCTTCATTCCGAGATCGCGACCGGTCAGCGTCTTCGGCTTGTCAGCCAGACTCCCCTCGACCCGGATCTGCACCTGACCACGAAACAGCTCCCGCTTCTTGGCGGGCTGGGTCAGGGCGAGACGATAGTGGTAGCGACCGGGAATGCTGGTCTCCTGCAGAGTCAGGTTGTCGATCACTACCCCCACCTGTTCGCCGGTGGGGCGCATGATCCGCTCGAAAAAGGCCAGCTGGCGCTTGAGCTCCTGCACCTGCGCCTCCTGACTCTTCAGGGTGGTCTGCAACTGCTCGAAGGCCGCTTTCTGGGTCGCCAGCTGGGTATCTTTCACCCCCAATTCGGTCTTGAGCTGGCTGATGGCCTTGCCCTGACGATCCAGCGTCTCCTGCTGTACCACCAACAGACTGCTCTGGGCTAGCTCCTGACGGTTCCCGACAAAGTAACCGATGAGCCCGCCAACGGCTAACACGACCAATAACTTCAATAGATTGGACATAGCCCCTCATCCCGTTATCACGCCATTTACGGCAGCGCCTCTCCCTTCACTATACTGCCCTGACCGGGGCCACAGGCGATAAAGGGAAAAATTAACTGGCCGTGGCGCTGCCATCACCTCGCTTTTGACGCGCGGCGAGCCGTAAAGTTCGCTCCAGGATCTGGGAATAGATCGGCCGGCCACCCAGCCACTGGGCAACCAGAGTCGCCCCGACCGTGGTAATCATCATCGGCAGGATCAGCTGATAGTTGTCGGTCATCTCGGTGACCAGCACGATACCGGTGATGGGGGCGCGCACGGTGGCAGCAAAGAGAGCCCCCATTCCGGCAATGGCAAAGGCACCGGGCTCGATGCCCAGCTCGGGAAACGCCGCATGAAACAGATGGCCGAACACCACGCCAAACAGGGTGCCTAGTGCGAGGGTCGGCGCAAACACCCCACCCGGGGCACCGGAGCAGAAGCAGATGAGGGTCGCCACCAGCCGCACCGAGAAGATGAGGAACAGGGTCGCCATCGCATACTCATCGCCCATCAGATGGGGGATGAGTTCAGTGCCGCCGCCGGTCACCGAGGGAGCAAACAGCGACAGCACACCAAACGTTCCGGCGACCAGCATGCCGATGGCCACGAAACGGTGGCGCTTGTTCTGATGCAGCGCCAGATAACCATCCTGACAGGCAAGCACCAGCTTGTTGAAGACAAAACCGAGCACCCCGAAGGTGGCCCCCATAAAGAGGAACAGCCAGAGCGCCTTGAGGGCTGGCGCATCGTAGTGAGGCAGGGTGATCACCGCCCCCTGCCCTTTCATGTTCTGCAGCATCAGGGTCGCCATGATGGCGGAGATCCCCACCGCCTTGATGGCCAGAAAGGAGTAGCGGAATTGCGGTCGCATCTCCTCCATCACAAACAGGATGCCCGCCAGCGGCGCATTGAAGGCTGCCGCCAGACCGCCCGCCGCACCGGCGGCCAGCAGGGCGTGACCATGCTCCTTGGGTAGCCGGAAGATATCCGCCACCATCTTGCCAAGGTTGCCACCGATCTGCACCGAGGGCCCCTCCCTCCCCAGCACCATGCCGGAGCTCAGGGTGCAGATGCCACCGAAGAACTTGACCGGCAACACCCGCCACCACCGCACCGGGCGCAGATCATCCATCGCCCCCTCGATCTCGGGAATGCCGGAACCGCCCGCTTCCGGGGCAAAGGTATGAGTGAGGAAGTAGCCGACAAATCCCAGCAAGGCGCTGAAGCCAAAGCCGAGCAGACCGAGCTGCCACCAGGGACGGTCGGCCAGCAAGGCAATGCGTTGCTCTGCCAGCCAGTGGACTCCCGATTCGAACAGGCCGCACACCAGTCCGGCCAGGGTGCCGACCAGCGCCGCCAGCAACAGAACCAGCAAGGGCATCTTGTCTTGCCGGATAATGCGGGCAAGCGGCCCCCGCGAAGAGGTATCGGCTTCAGAGGAGAGAGCTTGTTGCGCCATCTTGTTACACCAACTTGGAAAAACCATATCGTCAGCTAGCTGAGATCAGGATCACCCGGTGCGTTGCTCGGCTGCCCAGGGCTGGGGCTTTCTGCTATAGTCGGCCCGTTAAATTTTTGTCACGGGAGCAGACCGAGAGTCCGGGTGGCGAGAGCGCAAAGCATACTCCTGATGCTCCGGCCTGCCGAGTCTCAATCGGCTGCAATCCCTTGTGTGACGACCAAAATCCCATTAAGGATGATCCATGTCAAAATCAGATCAGCTGTTTGAACAGGCCCGCCAGACCATTCCGGGTGGCGTCAACTCACCGGTCCGCGCCTTCAATGGGGTCGGCGGCACGCCCCGCTTCATCGATCACGCCGACGGCGCCTATCTCTATGATGTGGATGGTCAGGCCTACGTGGATTACATCGGCTCCTGGGGCCCCATGCTGCTGGGTCACAACCACCCGGCCATCAAGGCCGCCGTCATCAAGGCCGTTGAGAAGGGGCTGAGCTACGGTGCGCCGACCGAGATCGAAGTGCTGATGGCCGAGAAAGTCCGCCAGATCGTCCCCTCCATGGAGCAGGTGCGAATGGTGAATTCCGGCACCGAAGCCACCATGAGCGCCATTCGTCTGGCCCGTGGCTACACTGGCCGCGACAAGATCGTCAAATTCGAGGGCTGCTACCACGGCCACGCCGACTCCCTGCTGGTCAAAGCCGGTTCCGGCGCCCTGACCCTGGGTCAGCCCAACAGCCCGGGCGTTCCAGCCGATTTCGCCAAACACACCTTGACCTGCGTCTTCAACGATCTGGATTCAGTGCGTGAAGCCTTCACCCAGTACGGCAGCGAGATCGCCTGTATCATCGTCGAGCCGGTCGCAGGCAACATGAACTGCATCCCGCCGGTGCCGGGCTTCCTGGAAGGTCTGCGCGCCATCTGTGACGAGTTCGGCGCCCTGCTGATCCTGGACGAGGTGATGACCGGCTTCCGCGTCTCCCTGCGCGGCGCTCAGGGCCACTACAACATCGACCCGGATCTCACCACCCTTGGCAAGATCATCGGTGCCGGCATGCCGGTGGGCGCCTTCGGCGGCAAGAAGAAGGTGATGCAACACATCGCACCGACCGGCCCTGTCTATCAGGCGGGTACTCTCTCCGGTAACCCGGTGGCCATGGCAGCCGGTCTGACCATGCTGGATCTGCTGCTGGAGCCGGGTCTCTATGAGCAGCTGAGCGCCAAGACGGCTCGTGTTGCCGAGGGACTGAAGGCGGCCGCCGCCAAACACGGTATCCCGCTCGCCATCAACTATGTGGGCGGCATGTTCGGCTTCTTCTTCACCGAAGAGAACGAAATCACCCGCTACGAGCAGGTCACTCGCTGCGATATGGAACGTTTCAAGCGCTTCTACCATCTCATGCTGGAAGAGGGCGTCTATCTGGCGCCGAGCGCCTACGAGGCAGGCTTCCTGTCGCTGGCTCACGGCGACAAGGAGATCGAACATACCCTGGCTGCCGCCGAGCGCAGCTTCGCCAAGCTGGCTGGCTAAATCGCTACTGCTTGTCGCAAAGGGCCCGTCATGGGCCCTTTTCTATTACAGAGACTCCATCACCACACAGGGCGGCAATACGCCCATTTCTGGTGCATTACCCCCTCGTCATCCACCGATTTGTCATTCTCTGGTGCAACTTGCCCCGCCATCCCTGTCATAAAGCAGGCCCACTATTTGCACATTCACCACAAGAGCCCACGTCACCGAGGTCCATATGGCAGAGATGAGCCCCATCGATGTGCTGCGGCGCTATCAGGAGTATCAGGAGGAGTTGACCCCGCTACTGCAGGGGCTGCTCAGCGCCCCCCTTGTCTCGCTCAAGGGGTATCCCTTTGTCGTCAGCATTGACCATTATCAGGGGCCGATGTGCATCCAGCCTGCGGCACCGGCCGCCCATAACCGGTTGCACCTTATCGTCCAGGGGCAAGGACGGGAGATCACCGTCTGTCTGAATCAGCTGATTGGCTGGTTGATGGGGGACAGGGAGCGCCGCCGCGCCATGCCCTGGTTCAAGGCGGTCTATGTGGTGCTCAGCATGGCGCTGTTTTTGATCGTCGCGACGCTCATCTGGCACGGGCTGGAACAGCTCTACCAGCTGTTGTGCGGCGAGCAGCAGAACCAGCTCGGCGCCTTTAGCGCCATCATCTTCCTGACGCTGGCACTGGCGGTGTTCGATCTGGGCAAGACCATTCTGGAAGAGGAGGTACTGCTGCATAAGGATATCTTCCGCCACAGCGCCATTCGCCGCACCATCACCCGCTTTATCGCCGCCATACTGATCGCGGTCTCCATCGAGGGGCTGTTGCTGCTGTTCAAGGGTTCGCTCGGCCAGAGCGAGCTGCTCTGGCCAGCGGTCGGAGTGATGGGGTGTGCGGTGGGTTTGCTGCTGGCGCTTGGCCTCTATGTTTTTCTGGGGGCCAAGGCCGAGGCGGCGCTGGTACAGGCTAGCCTGCGCTCTCCACCGTCAGCGGCACGGGGGAGCGACGCGCCGCCCGCCAGGAAGCGTACATGGTCCAGGAGGTATAGATGACGATAAAGGCAACCAGCCACTTCAGCATCTCCATATTCATGGATTTGACCAGCATGGCGGCCAGCACCACACCGATGGGACCAAAGATGGCCACCGCCAGCACGGCTTTGGCATCGAATGCCCCTTTGCGGATAAAGGTGCCTGCGGAGAAGACGCTGAGCACGGCGGTGGAGCCCATCATGATGGGAAACGCCGCCAGCGGATTCATCCCCAGCAGATAAACCAGCGTCATGCAGGGGGCAAACAAGCCGATACCGACATTCATCAGCACTCCGAAGATGAAATTGCCGAGCAGGGCGATCGCCAGCTTGTAGCCGCTGAGCCCCATCGCATCGCCGCCTACAGGGAAAAGACCCAGCAGACCGGCAAAGATAAGCCCTGCGACGACCAGCAAGGAGATAGCCATCACCAACCGGATGGTCTGCCGATCAAACGAGGCCACATGGCGAGCCCCCCAGGCAGCACCCGCTGCGGCGGCCATCATCATGCTGATCAGCGTCAGCGGCTCCACTGCGACTGCACCGACGAAGATCAGCGACTGAGTCACGGTCGGCAGCACGCACTGCCCATTGAGGGTACCCGGCAGCACCCGATCATCGATCAGCTTGAACTGCTTGTAGCAAGCGGTCTTTACCGCAAAGCTGCCCACCCCCAGGGTATCGAGGAAGTTGGCAATCCCACCGATCAATGCCACCGGCCAGAAGGGGGTCGCCTCAAAGGATCCACTCTGCTTCTTCCGCCAGCAGGCTTGCACCAGCATAAAGATGAATACGAGGCCTCCGGCTATAAAAACCAGCCGTAAAATATCAACTAACATAGGGGTTTCTCCTGCAACGGGCGGCGATTCTAAGGCAAGCAGCAGAAAAAATCTTGACCGGAATTAAGCAATGCTCACGACACACCTCTGCGAGGCGAAATATTTATCAATAGACTCCGAACGACTCTGCTAATACTTGTTACTGAGGCCAACAGGCCGGGTCCTGAGCACGTTGTTATGGTCCTTTCGCGACGACCACCTGTGCCAAAGGACATAATAAAAAAGAGGGCCGGTAGTGATACCGACCCTCTTTCTGTATCTGGCCGGAGCGCTGGGCCCTCGACCATGACAACCGCTTATTGAATGCTCTTGCCGGCACGCACGTCCTTGATAAACCCCTTCAGGCTGGCCAGATCACGGGGGGCACCGCGCAGGATCTGATCACCGATGATGAAGGCCGGAGTACCGGAGATACCGAGCGCTTCAGCCAGCGCACGGTTGGTACCGAGGTTCTGGTCAATGTTGCCATCCTTGATCTTGGCCTCCACCTTGCTCCAGTCAACACCGGCCGCCACCGCCAACTGCTTGACCTGTGCTTCATCAGCGAGCGGGCCCTGATGGCTATAGAGCTTCTCGTGGAACGCCTGGTACTTGTCAGGCTGACCCAGCTGGACCGCCAGCGCAGCACGAGCTGCGAAGTAGGAGGACTCGCTCAGAATGGGGAACTGCTTGTAGATGTACCGGATGTCTTTATCTTCCGCCATCAGCTGCTTGACCAGCGGATGGGCCCGTTTGCAGTAACCGCAGTTGTAATCGAAAAACTCTACAATGGTCAGCGACGCCTTCGTATTCCCCATCTCGGGATCCTGATTGGCATAAAGCTGCTTGGAGTGAGCCTTGATCAGCGCCTTGTCACTCTCGGCCTGCTGGCTCTCCTGCTTGGCACGCAGGGCATTGGACATCTCGACCAGGATCTCGGGATTCTTGACCAGATAGTCGCGAACGATTTGCTCGACATCGCTTTTGGTCAGCTCGCTTGCATGTACCGGCGTCGCCAGCAGGGTCACACCAGCCAGCGCGCAAAACAGGGCATTTTTAATAGTCATAACGTTATCTTGCAGAGAATATGATAGAGGCCACTATAGTGGTTGAGTCTGTTTTCAAGTCAAGTTATCTGGCCAAAAAAGCGCTTGATACGCTCTGATTGCCACTTTTTCATGTCATTTCGCACAATTAACCAGCAATCAAACCGAGCAGGGATTTACAAGCCGGATCAGCATGGTAATATTCGCCGCACTGCTGCGGAGGGGTGGCAGAGCGGCTGAATGCACCGGTCTTGAAAACCGGCGATGGGCGACCATCCGTGGGTTCAAATCCCACCTCCTCCGCCATTCATACCGAGCCCATGCAACCATGTTGCGTGGGCTTTTTATTTGCCTGCAATTTGCCACTCCTCATAGATCTCAACAACGACCCAACGCAGCGACCACGGCTCCAGCATGTTGCTACCGCCAATAACCCCTCTTCTAAATAAAGTCAGGGCCAGTTAACACAGTCATAGAAAAGCAGGGACTATGGAGCCGCGGCTTAAAAAAGAGGGGACGGCTAACTCAGGAAGCCTAGACCCAAAGCAAGAGATTATGATGTATAGGCGATCATGGGATGCACGGGATATGACGACGCCAGAGCCACCGTACAAAGCGACAGCGGTTCAGCGAAGAAGAGTACCAAGCGGAACATCAGACTATTTGTGGAACCTGAAAATAGCGACGAGTAACAATAAGAACAGAGGAGAAGAGATAAGATGGGTCAATTATCAGGTAGCGTGCTGATTTTCAGGCAATAAAAAACCCCGCTCGATGAGCGGGGTTTCTTGTATTGGGTGCCTGGCAGTGTCCTACTCTCGCATGGCGAATGCCACACTACCATCGGCGCTACCGCGTTTCACTTCTGAGTTCGGCATGGGATCAGGTGGTTCCACGGCGCTATGGCCGCCAGGCAAATTCTTAATCTAGAAAGCTGACGTGAATAACGACTTGGTCATTATCACTGAATTTGAGTAGTTCGTTCATTCGCTACAAGGCCCAGAACACTTCTTGGGTGTTGTATGGTTAAGCCTCACGGGTAATTAGTACGGGTTAGCTCAATGCATCGCTGCACTTACACACCCCGCCTATCAACGTTGTGGTCTCCAACGGCCCTTTAGGACCCTCAAGGGGTCAGGGATGACTCATCTCAGGGCTCGCTTCCCGCTTAGATGCTTTCAGCGGTTATCGATTCCGAACTTAGCTACCGGGCAGTGCCACTGGCGTGACAACCCGAACACCAGAGGTTCGTTCACTCCGGTCCTCTCGTACTAGGAGCAACTCCCTTCAATCATCCAACGCCCACGGCAGATAGGGACCGAACTGTCTCACGACGTTCTGAACCCAGCTCGCGTACCACTTTAAATGGCGAACAGCCATACCCTTGGGACCGACTTCAGCCCCAGGATGTGATGAGCCGACATCGAGGTGCCAAACACCGCCGTCGATATGAACTCTTGGGCGGTATCAGCCTGTTATCCCCGGAGTACCTTTTATCCGTTGAGCGATGGCCCTTCCATTCAGAACCACCGGATCACTATGACCTACTTTCGTACCTGCTCGACCTGTCCGTCTCGCAGTTAAGCTGGCTTATGCCATTGCACTAACCTCCTGATGTCCGACCAGGATTAGCCAACCTTCGTGCTCCTCCGTTACTCTTTGGGAGGAGACCGCCCCAGTCAAACTACCCACCAGGCACTGTCCGCGAGCCCGATTCAGGGCCCTGCGTTAGAACATCAAACATACAAGGGTGGTATTTCAAGGACGGCTCCAGCGCAACTGGCGTCACGCCTTCAAAGCCTCCCACCTATCCTACACATGTAGGTTCAATGTTCAGTGCCAAGCTGTAGTAAAGGTTCACGGGGTCTTTCCGTCTAGCCGCGGGTACACCGCATCTTCACGGCGAATTCGATTTCACTGAGTCTCGGGTGGAGACAGCATGGCCATGGTTACACCATTCGTGCAGGTCGGAACTTACCCGACAAGGAATTTCGCTACCTTAGGACCGTTATAGTTACGGCCGCCGTTTACCGGGGCTTCGATCAAGAGCTTCGCTTGCGCTAACCCCATCAATTAACCTTCCGGCACCGGGCAGGTGTCACACCCTATACGTCCACTTTCGTGTTTGCAGAGTGCTGTGTTTTTGATAAACAGTCCCAGCCATCTGGTCACTGCGACTCCCAACTGCTCCATCCGCAAGGGACTTCACTGTCAAGAGCGAACCTTCTCCCGAAGTTACGGTTCTATTTTGCCTAGTTCCTTCACCCGAGTTCTCTCAAGCGCCTTGGTATTCTCTACCCGACCACCTGTGTCGGTTTGGGGTACGATGACTTGTAATCTGAAGCTTAGAGGCTTTTCCTGGAAGCAGGGCATCAATGGCTTCCGCACCGTAGTGCGTTCGTCTCGTGTCTCAGTGTTGTGTCTCCGGATTTGCCTGGAAACACCACCTACGCACTTTCACCAGGACAACCGTCGCCTGGCCCACCTAGCCTTCTCCGTCCCCCCATCGCAATTACAAGTCGTGCAGGAATATTAACCTGCTTCCCATCGACTACGCCTTTCGGCCTCGCCTTAGGGGTCGACTCACCCTGCCCCGATTAACGTTGGACAGGAACCCTTGGTCTTCCGGCGAGGAGGCTTTTCACCCCCTTTATCGTTACTTACGTCAGCATTCGCACTTCTGATATCTCCAGCATACCTCTCGATACACCTTCGCAGACTTACAGAACGCTCCCCTACCACTCACACATAAGTGTGAATCCGCGGCTTCGGTGCCTGGTTTGAGCCCCGTTACATCTTCCGCGCAGGCCGACTCGACTAGTGAGCTATTACGCTTTCTTTAAATGATGGCTGCTTCTAAGCCAACATCCTAGCTGTCTGAGCCTTCCCACATCGTTTCCCACTTAACCAGAACTTTGGGACCTTAGCCGGCGGTCTGGGTTGTTTCCCTCTTCACGACGGACGTTAGCACCCGCCGTGTGTCTCCCGGATATTACTTACTGGTATTCGGAGTTTGCATGGGGTTGGTAAGTCGGGATGACCCCCTAGCCCAAACAGTGCTCTACCCCCAGTAGTATTCGTCCGAGGCGCTACCTAAATAGCTTTCGGGGAGAACCAGCTATCTCCGAGTTTGATTGGCCTTTCACCCCCAGCCACAGGTCATCCCCTAACTTTGCAACGTTAGTGGGTTCGGTCCTCCAGTTGATGTTACTCAACCTTCAACCTGCCCATGGCTAGATCACCCGGTTTCGGGTCTACACCTTGCAACTAGACGCCCAGTTAAGACTCGGTTTCCCTACGGCTCCCCTATACGGTTAACCTCGCTACAAAATGTAAGTCGCTGACCCATTATACAAAAGGTACGCAGTCACCCCGAAGGGCTCCCACTGCTTGTACGTACACGGTTTCAGGTTCTATTTCACTCCCCTCACAGGGGTTCTTTTCGCCTTTCCCTCACGGTACTGGTTCACTATCGGTCAGTCAGGAGTATTTAGCCTTGGAGGATGGTCCCCCCATATTCAGACAGGATGTCACGTGTCCCGCCCTACTCGATTTCACATCAAGGTTGTTTTCGTGTACGGGGCTATCACCCTGTATCGCCGGCCTTTCCAGGACCGTTCCACTAACTTCCAAGATGCTTAAGGGCTAATCCCCGTTCGCTCGCCGCTACTGAGGGAATCTCGGTTGATTTCTTTTCCTCGGGGTACTTAGATGTTTCAGTTCTCCCGGTTCGCCTCTGTTACCTATGTATTCAGTAACAGATACCCGAGTTATCTCGGGTGGGTTTCCCCATTCGGAAATCTGTGAGTAATAGCGTCTCTTACCGACTTCTCACAGCTTATCGCAGGTTAGTACGTCCTTCATCGCCTC
>NZ_JBQBES010000002.1:1507500-1700000 GCF_051919425.1 Aeromonas sp. 75A
GGATTTAAATTGAACATTTGAAAAGCCAATTTATAATTGCCATCTCAAATGTTCAATTGGAATGCCCTCATGCATCAAATCCTCGATAGCCATAAGGAAGAGCAAATCGTCCCGCTGTTCCGCTTGGGGTTCCGACCCTTCTTCTTGTTCGGGGCTCTGTTTGCTGCCGTCGCCATGTTGCTCTGGCTGGGGCAGCTCAACGGTTGGCTAACCTTGCCAGGGATTGCCAACCCAATCTGGTGGCATGGTCATGAGATGCTGTTTGGTTTCGGGACTGCCATCGTCGCGGGTTTTCTGCTCACCGCGGTGCAGAACTGGACGGCCCATCCCGGTGTTCGGAGCTGGCCATTGGTAATGGTGGTGGGGGTGTGGATGTTGCCAAGGACCTTGTTACCCTGGCTGGGTGAAGAGAATATGCTTCTGATGTTGGCAGACCTGCTCTGGTTGCCGCTTTGCGCCTGGTTCCTTGCCAAGCCTATCTTGATAACCCGGCAATGGCGCAACCTCTTCTTCGTGCCCCTGTTGCTGATACTGACCTTGCTCAATGGTGCCAGCTGGTTATGGCAGGCCGATTGGACCACCGTTGAGCACATATTGATCACCACTGTGCTGTTGTTTACCACCCTGATCGCCGTGATGGGTGGAAGGGTGATTCCGTTCTTCACCGCCCGAACAACCGGTCAGGAGAAAGCTGCACCTCGACTCTGGCTAGAACGGACTGCGCTCGCGACACAGTGGCTTATCTTGCTCTGCTGGTTGCTGCTCCCCACCCAATGGGTCACCAGCATATATATAGTGCCTCTCTATATAGTGGCGGCGAGTTTGCATCTGTGGCGGCAACTACGTTGGCATCTGCCATCGACCCTTGCGCATCCCCTGCTGTGGTCACTCCATCTCGCCTATCTGTTTATCCCTCTTGGCCTGCTCTCCCTTGCGGCACATAGCGCGGGTCTGCCCATCACGTTGTCGATGGCCAGTCACCTGCTCAGCGCAGGCTGTATGGGCACCATGATCCTGGGCATGATTGCGCGAGTCTCCCTCGGCCATAGCGGTCGGGCCTTGCAGGTAGGACGCAGGATCACTGGCGCATTCGCCCTGGTTATCGCTGCCGCCACAATGCGGGTAGCGATTCCGCTGTTCTGGCCTGCTTATACACTGCATGGCTGGAACCTCAGCGCGCTTGCCTGGATCGCTGCCTATGGTCTGTTTGTCTGGGTCTATACCCCGATACTGATCCGCCCCAGAGCAGATGGTCGACCGGGTTGATGACTGCGGAACATGTTCAGGGTGTTGCCAGCGGATAGTGGATCAGGTTGTGGAAGATCGCCGGGGCTATGCCCAGATTCCGATAACCGTGGGGACGATCGGCAGCAAAACGCACCGCCTCCCCTTGCACCAGTGAGCGCCACTCCCCTTCCACCAGCACCTCCATCATGCCGCTGATGACGATGACATGCTCGGTCACTCCCGGCTCATGGGACTCGGACTCACGCTGGTAACCCGGCAACAGGGTCAGTTCAAGCAACTCGAAACCAAACCGGTTTTCATAAGGGAAGAGCGGCGCCACTTGCATGCCCTCTCCCGCAGGCTGCTGGCGAATGGCATCGGCGGTGCGATAGAGCACCTCTTCCTGCGTGGCGGGTGTGGGCTCAATAAAACTGGAAAATGAGACTCGAAAACCGGTGGCTATCTTCCATAGCGTCGCCACCGTCGGGCTGGACTCTCCCCGCTCAATCTGCCCCAGCATCGCTTTGCTGACACCCGTTTCGCGCGCGGCGGCATCCAGGCTCCAGCCTCGCTCGCTGCGCAGCTCCTTCAGTCGAGCAGCCAGATGCTGACTCATCTCTTGCATAACTGCCTCTTTATTACTCTTGCACGATGCACCTTGTGCGCTATAGCGCACAGCATTATAGTCAAAGCTGTATTGTACGTAATAACGCACAGCGCGTCACAACGCCAAGAGGAAGAGTCATGCCCTTCGCACTCCCCCATCTGGTCGCAGGCTTTATCGCCGTGATGGTCGGCTACACCAGCTCCGTCATCCTGATCATCCAGGCCGCCACGGCAGCAGGTGCTGATACTGCTCAAGTCGCCTCCTGGCTCTGGACGCTGGGGATCGGCATGGGGGTGAGCTGCATCGGCCTCTCTCTCTATTACCGCATACCCATACTAACCGCCTGGTCCACACCGGGCGCGGCACTGCTGATCACCACGTTGGGCAGCTTCACTCTGGCGGAAGCCATCGGCGCCTTTGTGATCTCCTCCCTGCTGATCACGCTGTGTGGCATCAGCGGCTGGTTCGACCGTTTGATGAAACATATCCCGGCTCCACTGGCCGCCGCCATGCTCGCTGGCGTGCTGCTCAGATTCGGATTGGATCTGTTCAAGGTCGCCCCGCAAGATCCCTTGCTGCTTGGCACCCTGCTGCTGACCTTCCTGCTGGGTCGTCATCTCTGGCCCCGCTATACCATGGTGCTGGTACTGGGAGTGGGGATGCTGATCTGCAGCGTGCGGGGGGATTTGCAACTGGGCACCCTTCACTGGCAACTCGCCAGCCCGGTCTGGACATGGCCAGCCTTCTCCCTTGATGCTCTGTTTGGTATCGCACTACCGCTGTTCATTGTCACCATGACATCGCAAAACATGCCGGGGATTGCCATCTTGCGAGCCCATGGCTATCAGCCTTCCACCTCCTCGCTAATCAGCTGGACCGGCCTGACCGGCCTGCTGCTCGCCCCTTTTGGCGGCTATGCCTTCAATCTGGCCGCCATCACTGCCGCCATCTGCATGGGAAAAGAGGTCGACCCGGATACCAAGCGCCGCTGGCCTGCTGCGGTTTGGGCGGGTTGCTTTTATCTCGTGACCGGCTGCTTCGGTGCGACCGTCACAGCCCTGTTTAGCGCCTTTCCGGCAGCCCTTGTCACCTGCGTCGCTGGTTTGGCCCTGCTAGGTACCATCGGCGGCAGCCTGCACTCTGCCTTGCAAGAGGATCAAGCGCGAGAAGCTGCGCTGCTCACCTTTATCATTACCGCGTCCGGGATCAGCCTGCTCGGCATCGCGGCAGCCTGCTGGGGTCTGCTGATTGGTCTGGCTATCTATCAGTTCCAATCATATCGACAAAGGAATCAATTGAACCTCAAATCGTGAGCCTCTGCACACTATCCAGATAAAATGATTCACAAGTGAAACTAATTTCCTTCTAGTGGTGCCAGGGCACCAATCTTCCCGGACGTGTTGCCCTGTCAGGTTCCATGCAACGGAGAATAAAAATGAAAAATCAGGCTGTCTTGTTACTACTGGCCATACTGGGTGCTACGAGCGTCCAGGCTGCCGATACGGATCGAGAGCTGGCTCGCCAGCTCGCACTTCAGCAGAAAAACCTGCTGCCCCTGCTGAGCAATCAGCAATACCAGAGCCCGCTTCCCAACCTGCTGCAAAAAGCCAGCCCGCGCCTTAAACGGCAGGCGAGCGATGCCAACCAGGCGGCCATCAGCCGGCAAGGTCTGGATGGCGAGGTCAAGCAACTGATGCAGTTGCGGCTGGCCAACACCGATCAGGCCGCCGCACTGCAGCAGGGCGTCGAACCGCTGGTCGCCTATGTTCCAAGTGGGGATGAGAAGAGCTGGAGCGCCATTGAAGCGTTCGACAGCGCTGGCAATCCCGTCTATCTGGATGTGGACAAGGCTCCGGCCCGGCCGGTTCTGGTAGTCGAAGCCGATCCCGTCAAAGCCAAAAACGCAGGCTTGAAGGTGATGCGCAAAGCGCTGGCCGATGCGGATCTGCAAAGCGCCCCGCGAGTGGCGGCCAGCACGGCGCCGCTCAAGACCAGTATCCTGAAAAAGATCAGACTGAAGGATGATCAGGAGCCCTGGCTGCTCGGCGCAGCCGAAGTGTATGCGGTGGTCGCAGGAGTCAATCCCAGTCGGGATGAGCCAGTGGTCGATATTGTCGACATGCCCTACCTCGACTATGACAACACAGACTACACCCCCAACCAGATCCTGGTTTACTGGGATCGCTATCGCTGGGGTGCCGTCGATGTGGTGATGATGGAGCAGGATGACAACGTCAACTATAAGGAGCTGAGCGCCATGCTGATTGAAGCTCTCAAACTCGGCTTTACTGCGGGTGGCGTGCCGGAAGCCCTGCCCTTCCTCGATCTCGGCGGTCGCATCGTCAAGGCGCTGCCCGACTCCTGGATGACCAATAACGACGACTATCTGGATACCTTCTATACACTGGAGCAGGATCAGGTCTATCACCAGTATCCGGGGGCTGCCGGTAATGCGGTTATCGATCTTGAGCCAAAAGAGATCGCCCCGACCAGACCTTGATAATCGGCCATAACGAAAAAGCCAATGAGCAACTCATTGGCTTTTTGCTTTTATCGCGGTGACCACCGGTCAACCCTTGGGACGAACCCCCAGAGTATGGCAGATGGCATAAGTCAGCTCGGAGCGGTTCAGGGTATAGAAGTGGAAATCCTTCACCCCTTCCTGACTCAGCACGCGCACCTGATCGATGGCGATGCTAGCCCCCACCAGATTGCGGGTCATCTGATCGTTATCCAGCCCCTCGAAACGCTGATGCATCCAACGCGGGATCTTCACGTTGGTAAAACCGGCAAACTTGGCCAGGGTCTGATAGTTGGAGACCGGCAGGATCCCCGGCACGATTTCAGCATCAATACCGATGGCGGCGCAGCGATCCCGAAAGCGCAAATACGTTTCCACATCGAAGAAGAACTGGGTGATAGCACGGTTGGCACCGGCATCGATCTTGCGCTTGAGGTTGAGCAGGTCGGATTGCGCACTCTTGGCCTCCGGGTGCCCTTCCGGATAGGCGGCAACCGAGATATCAAAGTCAGCCTCCGACTTGAGCAGGGCAACCAGATCGGTGGCATACATATCCGGCTTCTTCAACCCCTGCGGCAAATCACCGCGCAGAGCCACAATATGACGAATACCGCTATTCCAGTAGTCGCGGGCGATGGTGCGCAGCTCGTCGCGACTGGCATCGATACAGGTCAGGTGCGGCGCCGCAATCAGGCCGGTCCGTTCCTTGATGTCCTTGATCACCTTGTGGGTGCGATCACGGGTGCCAGAGTTGGCGCCATAGGTGACGGAGACGAACTTGGGTTCCAGCACTTTCAGCCGTTCGATGGACTGCCAGAGAGTATTCTCCATCCCTTCACTGTTGGGCGGAAAAAACTCGAAACTGACCGATATATCGCCATTCAAATCTGCCAAGCTCTGGTTGAGCGCCTCAACCTGACGTGCACTGTGAAATCCCATCTGCTCTTCTCCCTGTCCTGCAATCCATCTGCCTACGTCAAAACGGATGTTTGGACGTCTAAACGTCTTTATATTTATGAGTAAAACGACACAAAGTCAACAGGGATTTACCTCACATCCGATCTGACGAACTTCATATTTACAAAATTAACGGTACGTAACCGAAAAGTGCCCATCCCAAAATTGCCCCAGTCGAGTTATGATGGGGGCAGATCGTCCTGGACGTTCTGAATCTGCGTGTGATTGTTTGGCCGGAGGTTTCTCCGGCCCCTTTTCATCTATTTCCCACTCCTGCCGATAACAGAATGAGTCTTTGCAGGAGCACCATCATGGATACCCACCCCGGCTTTGCCACCGACTTGCTGTTTGATCGCTACCAGGGCGAGGTCATCCAGCATGAGCAGTTTTGGGCGGTTCGCACGCCGGATGCTCCCGACTACTACTTCGGCAACTACCTGCTACTCCCCACCCCGCCCAGCGACCATGACAAAGGCTGGCTGGAAGCCACATTTGATCAGCTGATCGGCCAGGATCCTCGAGTGCGCCACCGCACCTTCCAATGGCCACTAGCAGCCGGGCAAAACAGCCGGATCGCCGGTTTTGTCGCAACGGGATACCAATATATGGAGTGCGTGGTGCTGGCGCTGGATGAGCAGAGCTGCCCACCCCCTCACGACGACATGAACAAGGTTAAGGCGCGTACTTTCACCACTGCTGATTGGCCTGAGTGGCTCGACTTCGAACTCCATGAGCGGGATGAGGGACACTCGGAACAGAGCTATCTCCCCTATCTGCGATCCCGCCAGGCGCTCTATCAGGCCATGATTGCCGATGGTCTCGGGGACTGGTGGGGGATCTGGAAAGAGGGACAACTGGTCGCCAGCTGTGGCCTCTTCTTCTGCGGCACACTTGGGCGCTTCCAGTTGGTACGCACGCACCATGCGTGGCGCAACCAGGGGTTATGCCGCCAGCTGCTGAGTCAAGTGGCTCGCGCAGGATTATCCCGCGCCAAGCAGCTAATCATAGTGGCTGACGAGCATTACCATGCCCAGCGCATTTACCGCTCTCTGGGGTTTGCCCCGGTTGCCCGCATCGGCAGCCTCTGCCGCTGGCCCCACGAAGCACAATAAAGCGATACATGCTGGCCACGAGCCATAAAAAAAACGGGAGGCTGATACCTCCCGTTTTTATTGATGCCGATGACCTATTGCTGTGGCTGCTGTGGCGCCTCCAGCTCGTTGGAGAGCGCCTGCTCCACCTCATCCGACGGCGCCGGTAATGGGGCAGCGGCCGCTGCTGCGGGTTCTGCGGGAGTCACAGCCGGTGACACCACGGCCGATGTTTCACTGGTCGCGGGAGCTGCGGACACCTCAGTCGTCGGCGCCGAAACAGGAGCAGGGGCAACCGCATCACACTGACAATCCGCGCTCTTGGCCTTATTGCCCTGATGAGGGGCATACCACCCCTTCAAGCCACCTTCCAGTCGATCCGCGGCAGCCTTGGGCTCCATCTTGCCAAGCAGCACAGCCTGACTCACCTCGGCCAGCTCATCCCCCAACTTGGGCGTACCACGGGAGAGGATCTGGGTCGCCACCCGAATGGTCGAGTCACACTGATCGCGCCACTCCATCATCTCTTTGGCCGCCGGATTGGTGACATCGAAGAAGTGGTTGGAGAGGGAGAAGAATCCCGGCAGCGAGTTGGTATAGAGCTCGGCAAATTGCGGCGTCGTCAGCCACTGCAGGAAAGCCATTGCTCCCTCTTTATTCTTGCTGGCCGGATTCATCCCCATACCGATATCGGTGTGGTCGGTAAAGAAACAGCCATCACCCTGTTTGGCCACCGGCGGACGCATGACGCCAAAATCGACCTTGCCGGTGAAGGGGGCAATCTCCCAGGAGCCCGCCACGTAGAAGGCGGCCTTGCCCGAGGTGAACAGCTCGTTACTGGTCGCATAATCGCGGCTCTCGCCACCTTCACCGAGGTAGGAACGCCAGCGGGCCAGCTCATCGAACACCTTCACATATTGGGGGTTGTCCAACCGCTCCTGCCCGCCAATCAGAGCCAGACGACCATCTTCCCCTTTCCAGTAATTGGGACCAATGTTCTGGAACCCCAGTTCGGAGGCAACCCAGCTCTCGGAACCACTCATGGCCAGCGGCACATAGCGACCGTCGGCCTTGATCTTGTCCAGCACGGCGAAGAACTGATCGCGGGTTTGCGGCAAGGTGAGCCCCAACTCACTGAAAATCTTCTTGTTATAGAAGAAGCCATGGATCACCGAGGCCATGGGTACACAGAAGGTCTGGGCACCGGAATCCGTCTGCCAGGGTGACTGGGCAAAACTCGGGAAGTTCTCCATCCCCGCCATCTCGGTCAGCTCGGCCAGATGGCCCGCCTTGAACAGGGCGAGCGAGTCATCAAACGGACGACAAGTAATGAGATCCCCCGCTTTGTCCCCTTTCAGGCTCTCCCACAGGGTGGGCATGTAGTTGACGTTCTGCACCGGATGAAAACTCACCTTGATACCGGGATGCGCCGCTTCAAACGCAGGGATAATCTTCTGCTCCCACAACGCCTTGTCATCGGTTCGCCAGCTTTCAATCACCAGCTCGCTGGCCATCAGCTGGCCACACAACAGGAGACTCAGGGCTCCAATCCACTTTTTAGACATAAGCCCTCCTAGACCTTGAAATGTGCGATCAATTGCTGCTGTTTGGCGACCAGGTCGGCCAGCACTTCGCTGCTGCTGGCGGATTCCCGCGCCTCCCGCTCGGTCTCGTATGCCACATCGGCAATACCGGCGATATGACGAGCGACCCCCTGACTGACGGAGATCTGCTCCTGAGCGGCATGGGCCACCTGATCCGCCATCGACTTGATGGCACCCATCCGATCGGCAATGGATTGCAGCGCCACATCCATCTCGCGAGTCTGCTCGACACAGCTCTGGGTCTGCTCCTGGCTACGCCCCATCACTTCAACCACATGCTTGCTGGAGCTTTGAAGGTTCTCAATCATCCCTTGGATCTCTTCGGTCGAAGTCTGGGTGCGATTGGCCAGTGCCCGCACCTCATCGGCCACCACCGCAAAACCTCGACCTGCATCGCCAGCACGGGCCGCTTCGATGGCGGCGTTCAAGGCCAGCAGGTTGGTTTGCTCGGCAATACTGCGGATCACATCGAGAATGCTGCCGATGTTGTTGCTGAATTCGCCCAGCTTGTAGGTGATGCCGACCGCCTCTTCCATGGCGCCAGCCAGCTGCTCGGTGATCCGGCGAGTGGTGGCCACTTTCTGGCGACCATTGCGCGCCTCTTCATCGGCCAGATCCACTTCCCGCTTGGTGCCATCGGTAGAGCGGGCCACCTCGGTGGCGCTCACTTCCAGCTCGGTAATGGCGGCGGCCACCTGATCGGTCTGGCTCTTCTGCTCCTGTACCCGGGACATGGCCCGTTCGCTGATCTCGGCGGCGCGGCTCGCCTCATCCACCAGATGACGGGAGCCCGCATTGATTTGAGAGAGCAGCTCGCCGGTCTTGCCCGCCAGCGTATCGATAGAGCGAGAGAGACTGCCAAATTCGCAACTGCTGCGGTAGTTGATGCGGCGGGTCATGTCACCGGCCGCCATGTAATCGAGCTCCTTGTTGATCATCTGCAACGGGCGCTGAATGCTGCGCGCCGTGGTATAGCCGATCACCAGTGCGGCAGCGGCAGACATCGCGGCAACCACCAGGATCCAGAAGCTGGCGCTACTGACCGCTGCATCGGCATTGATCCGGCTATCGCTGGCGATGGCTCCGGCAGACTTGCCCATCTCATCGAGCAAATTGAGGCTGTTGACCAGACTGGCATCCAGCTGCTGATTTTGCGTGGCCAGCGACAGCGCCAGTTGCTGAGCCTGTCGCATGGTCGCCAGCAAGCCCTGAGCGCCGAGCGCCAGCTCCTGCATCCGATCCAGATTGGAGACAAAGCGCGCTTTCACATCATCGGGCACCAGCACCCGCTCCAACCGCTTGCGGGCCATCTCGATATCCTTGCTGAGTACCTTTTCCAGCTCGTTCAGGTCGGTTTTGGCATCGGCACGACGGATATTCTTCAGGTCGCGGGCGATACCCGAGGTAATAAGCTCCGCCTTGTTGCGCATGGAGCGTTTGCTGGCGGTCTGTTGCAGCAGCAAATCCGCCGCCCACTGGTAGGTATCCTCAAGGCGGATAAATTCCATCTCCAGCTTGTGGCGCTGATCCAGCGCACTGACCCACTGTCGATGCTGTGCCAACACCTGATCCGCCAAGCCATAAAATTGGGTGGTAGCACTCTCGACCTGCTGGAAGCGGGCACGAGCATCCGCTACGTCGGTAAATTTACCCATCTCCTGACTCAGCTGGGCGAAGCGGTTCTGCTGCTCCTTGAACTGATTGGCCAGCTGCGGCAACTGGGCGGCATCTTCACTGGTGCGGTAGACCAGCACCCAGCGGTTACTATCCTGCAGTGCCCCCTTGAGACCTGCGACAGCAACTACCAGCGGGGTTGCCCGGTCAGATACGGCAGAGAGGCCGTCATTTATACCCTTGATTTTAAAGGTACTGATCACACCAAGCAGGATCAGCAACAGCAGCATCAACACGAATCCGGCGATGATCCGCTGCACGATAGATAAACCCATGGAGACATCCTCACTCATTGGGGGAAGGTAAAGTGAACATAGTCACTATCGGCAGGGGTGGCGAATAACTGAAATAAAGCGGCAGGTATTTAATTGATTTGTATCGGGTTGGATCACAGTACAGACAAAATCAGCCATACGAAAAAAGCCCGGCACAAGCCGGGCTGAAAGAGACGTACTTTGCTATCTTCCGCGATCCGTTCAGAACCGCAGTCAGAATCATTAGAAGCGGTAGCCAACACCCACCATAAAGGCCATCGGGTCGACCTTGGTATTAATGGTGCCAATCGCTGTATGCACATCGGTATCGATATCCATGATCCAGGCTGAACCGTTGACAAACCAGCGGTCAGTGATCGCCATATCGATACCAACTTGTCCGGCAACACCCCAGGAGTCATCGACTTTGACATCGGTCCCGGCCAATGCACCACGGCCCTCTTCATCAAAGAAGGTGGTGTAGTTCACGCCAATACCAACATACGGGCGAACCTTGCTCTGGGCATCGCCAAAATAGTACTGACCCATCAGAGTCGGCGGCAGATGCTTGATCTTTGCAACTTCAGAGCCACCCAGTTTGACTGAATGAGAGAAAGGGGTTGCGGCCAGCAATTCGACACCCCAGTTATCAGTAATCATGTAAGAGAGAGTCAATCCCAATTGCATGTTGTCATTAATTTCCAGCTCTACAGGCGTGCTGCTTTCCTGCGGCGATACGAATGCCAAACCACCACGAACCAGAATATCACCAGCCTGATGGGCCATGGCGAATGGAGAGGTCACTGCAGCGGCAATCATCAGAGGAAGTAATTTTTTCATCACGTAATCCCTTTTTTTGTTTTCATTTGATGCTGTAAGCCCGCTGACTATATGCCCTTGTAAATGCAAAGTTATTGACTTGGAGCAAAGGTTGCACAGAAATAAATCGATTGGTGTGACATCTTTGCGCGCCATCCCAATCTCGTTGAGTCCCCAGACAACAAGCCGAAATACCTGTTTCGACAGGTTGTAACTACCCGCATCCAGCGCCAAAAGGTGCAAGCAAACCACATCTTATTGCACGGCAGTGCGGCTATTAATTGTTGTTTATATGGGTAAATCAGCGTATTTTTTGCGCCATACAAGTTACTGGGAAGTAATGGTTTATTTATGAAAAATGAGTCGAAATGGCAAAAGGTGGGGGCCTTTCTCGCGGCCGTGTGGGGAATCGGATCCTTTCTCTTTATCCTGCTCGGTTTTATTGTCGCCCTGGCCTATCTGGTATTGGTACGGCAGGGTTAATCCGGGTTGACAGAGTGCAGCAGGGTGATATTCCTCCCTTCGGCAAGCTGTTCCGGAGTCTGGCCCATTCCCTCCGCAGAGAGGGTACCAGCGTAGCCAAACCACCGATTTCGCCCACCGACTTTGGCCTGATACAGTGCCATGTCCGCCAGTTTGAAGCTGTGACTCCAGAATGAATCCGGACACTCCGGGTGCAACGGATAGCGGCAGAACCCCAGCGACACCGTCAACCAGAGTGGCGCATCCTCTCTGCCAAAGCGGTGCTGAGCGACACGCTGGCGCAGATATTCGACCCGCAGCGCCAACTCTTGCTCGTCATCCACTTGTAGCAGCAACAAGAACTCCTCCCCGCCCAACCGGATGATCGGCTCGCGCTCTCCTGTCACCACCTTGCGCAGCAGATCCGCCAGCTGTTTCAGCACCAGATCCCCGACGTCATGGCCAAGGCGGTCATTGATCCGCTTGAAATGATCCAGATCCAGCAGCAATAACAGACAAGGTTTGGCCCGGTTGGCCTGCAACCAACCATCGAGATAGCGACGATTGAAACAACGGGTCAAGGGGTCGGTGAATGCAGCCATCTCCATCAGGCTGGATTTTTCCAACAAATCATCGTGTTGCTGACTGACCTTGCTGGCCATCTCCTTGAACTTGCCGCTCAGGGTCGCCATCTCGGCGCTGCTGTCGATATAGGGGATCAAGGTGGCATCTGGCCGATCGCCAAAGCGTTGCAGCGCCGACACCAGCTGTTGCAACGGGGTGAGCACAATGCTGTTGAGCCGGTACATGGCGATCATGACGCAGATAAAACTGATAAACAGCATGCCGATAAAGGTCCAGAGCGCCCCCTCCATGACGCCACTCAAGATCTTTCTCTCCTCCTCAATCACCAGAGTCAGCACCGGCTGGTTATCGCTGTTGAGCAGTCGCACCTCTCCCCTGAGCCGGGTGAGCCCAAGGTCAATCAGGCGATACGTTATTTGCGGTTTCAGTGGTTTGAAGGTAGCGGTGACATCCAGATTGGCGTGGGAAATCGCCAGAGGCAGCGCGGTACGCTCCGATACCTGCTCGAGATAGGCCTTGTCGAGCCAACGTACAACCAGCAAGAAACCGTTGAACGGTGCCGACTCGTCACTGTTTCTGATCGGCTGCCACGAGTACATCAGCGGCCCCCACTGGGAAGCACGGATCCCGTGCAGATTGATGCCCCCTTGCGCCACCGAGCGTGCTCTTAACTGCTTTTTCAGTTCATCAAGGAAGTAGGGAAACTGATCCGGATTGATCCCCGGCGCATCGGGTAGCAGGGTGCGCGTCCAGATTTCGTAGCCGGTGAGATCCATAAAACTCATCATGTTGAGACTAAAATCCCGCATCGGCATATCACTGAACAAGTTGGATTCGATGTACGCCCTGCTTTTGTTGTCTATAAAACGGTGACTGTCATCCCAGATGCCCCAATCCCGACTGAATGCATCCAGAGCAGCCACATCCGCCTGCACCGCCTTGGTCACGCGCAGCAGATGCTCCTTCATTCGTTGCTCTTCAATCCGGCTGGCAGCCGGGATCTGGGCCCACGCCAGCAGGACCAGCAATAGCAGGATCGCCCCCAGCCAGATGGGGAACATGGAGTAAGCCAACTGATGATCAATCGTGCGCGGAGCCTGAGCCATAACCCGATATATCCATTACCATGACGCTAAGATGCCAAGCCTGCCCCACTTGACGAGCTTCCCCCTATGCTCCCGATTTTTATAACAAAAAGGGGCCAAAGGCCCCTCGATTATAACGGCTTATCGCGCCAATAGCGGTCGTAAAAAACGAGCTGTATGAGACTCTTTATTGGTGCAAATCTCTTCCGGCGTCCCTGTCACCAGAATGCGGCCACCACCGGCGCCTCCCTCCGGTCCCAGATCGACGATCCAGTCGGCAGTTTTTACCACATCAAGGTTGTGCTCGATGATGACGATGGTGTTACCGCGATCCCGCAGCTGGTGCAGCACCTTGAGCAATTGCTGGATATCGTGGAAGTGCAACCCGGTGGTCGGCTCGTCCAGAATATAGAGGGTCTGACCGGTATCCCGCTTGGAGAGCTCCCGCGCCAGCTTGACCCGCTGCGCCTCCCCGCCCGACAAGGTAGTAGCAGACTGGCCGAGACGGATATAGGAGAGGCCCACATCCATCAGGGTCTGCAGCTTGCGCGCAACTGCCGGCACCGGATCGAAGAACTCGCGGGCATCTTCCACCGTCATCTCGAGGATCTCGTGGATGTTCTTGCCCTTGTACTTCACCTCCAGGGTCTCGCGGTTGTAGCGCTTGCCCTTGCAGACATCGCACGGCACGTAGACATCCGGCAGGAAGTGCATCTCTACCTTGATGACCCCATCACCCTGGCACGCCTCGCAGCGCCCCCCTTTCACGTTGAAAGAGAAACGGCCCGGCTGGTAGCCGCGGGAACGCGCCTCCTGGGTGCCGGAGAGCAGCTCGCGGATCGGGGTAAACAGGCCGGTGTAGGTGGCCGGGTTGGAGCGCGGGGTACGACCGATGGGGCTCTGGTCGATATCCACTACCTTGTCCAGATGCTCCAGCCCCTCGACGCTGCGATAGGGTGCCGGGGTGGACTCGGTCGCCTTGTTAAGCTCGCGATGAGCGATGCGGAACAGGGTGTCGTTGATCAGGGTCGACTTGCCGGAGCCGGAGACGCCGGTGACGCAGGTCATCACCCCGATGGGCAGATCCAGGTTGACGTTGCGCAGGTTGTTGCCGCTTGCCCCCTTGAGTTTCAGCCACTTGCCGGTGAGCGGGGTGCGCTCGGCCGGAATGGCGATCTGCTTGCGACCGGAGAGGTAGTCACCGGTCAGCGATTCCGGATTGTCGATAATCTGCTGGGGGGTGCCCTGCGCAACAATCTCGCCACCGTGTACACCCGCCCCCGGGCCGATATCGAGCACGTGGTCGGCGAGTCGAATGGCATCCTCGTCGTGCTCCACCACGATCACCGTGTTGCCGAGATCGCGCAGATGGGTGAGGGTCTTGAGCAACCGCTCGTTGTCGCGCTGATGCAGACCGATGGAGGGCTCGTCCAGTACGTACATAACCCCCACCAGACCGGCACCAATCTGGCTGGCCAGCCGGATCCGCTGCGCTTCGCCGCCGGAGAGGGTCTCGGCACTGCGGGACAGGCTCAGGTAGTTGAGACCGACGTTCACCAGGAAGCCGAGCCGCTCGACGATCTCTTTCAAGATCTTCTCGGCAATCTGGGCGCGCTGGCCAGTGAGGTTAAGCCCCTCGAAGAAGGCGAGCGCATCGCCGATGGACTGCTCGGCAATGGCCGGCAGGTTGCGGTTGTCGACGAAGACGTGACGCGCCTCTTCCCGCAGTCGGCTGCCACCGCAGCTGGTACAGGATTTGTTGGCTATGTACTTGGAGAGCTCTTCACGCACCGAGTTGGACTCGGTTTCGCGGTAGCGCCGCTCCATGTTGTGCAGGATCCCCTCGAACGGGTGCTTGCGCACCACCACATCGCCGCGATCGTTCATGTAACGGAACTCGATCTCGGTACGACCCGAGCCGCGCAGGATCACCTCCTGGGTCTTGACCGGCAGATCCCCCCACGGCGTCTCCAGATCGAACTTGTAGTGTTCGGAGAGGGATTTCAGCATCTGGAAGTAGTAGAAGCTGCGCTTGTCCCAACCTCGGATGGCGCCGTTGGCCAGACTGATGGCCGGATCGCCGATCACCTTGGCCGGATCGAAATATTGCTGCACCCCGAGGCCGTCGCAGGTCGGGCAGGCACCGGCCGGATTGTTGAAGGAGAAGATGCGCGGCTCCAGCTCCGACATGGAGTAGCCACACTCCGGGCAGGCGAAGTTGGCGGAGAAGGTCATGGGGGCAACCCCCTCCTCCCCGTCCATTGGCACTACCAGCACGATGCCGCCGGAGAGGGTCAGCGCCGTCTCAAACGACTCGGCCAAACGCAGCGCCAGATCCTCGCGCACCTTGAAGCGATCCACTACCACCTCGATAGTGTGCTTCTTATGCAGCTCCAGAGTCGGAGGATCGGAGAGATCGCACACCTCGCCGTCGATACGGGCACGGATATAGCCCTGGGCCGCCAGATTCTCCAGAAGCTTGGTGTGTTCCCCCTTGCGATCGCGCACCACCGGGGCCAGCAGCATCAGCTTGCTCCCCTCCGGCTGAGCCAGCACCTGATCCACCATCTGGCTGATGGTCTGGGCGGCGAGCGGAATGGCGTGAGTCGGGCAGCGCGGCTCACCGACCCGGGCGAACAGCAGACGCAGGTAGTCGTAGATCTCGGTGATGGTACCGACGGTCGAGCGCGGGTTGTGGGAGGTGGACTTCTGCTCGATGGAAATAGCGGGCGAGAGCCCCTCGATATGGTCGACGTCCGGCTTCTCCATCAGGGAGAGGAACTGGCGGGCATAGGCGGAGAGGGACTCCACATAGCGGCGCTGCCCCTCGGCATAGAGGGTATCGAACGCCAGAGAGGATTTGCCCGAACCTGAGAGACCGGTGACCACGATCAGCTTGTCGCGGGGCAGGGTCAGATTGATGTTCTTGAGGTTGTGGGTGCGAGCACCCCGGACCACGATCTTTTCCATCTTGTTGCACGCTCGATACAGAAACCTGAGCGAGTCAGTATGGCATAGAGACTACTGGATGAATAGACAGTCATGAGAGGAAATGCGCATCATCCTGCGCACGCCATCTGCTCTTTTTTCTCCACCAGCAGCCGCTCGTTTTGCCATATCCGGGCGGTGACCTCGACCCGATAGGGGCAACGCAAACCCAGCCCTATTTTGCCAGCCGCCATGACCACTCCAGCCTGCAGCGACAGATTACGGCTCTGGCGCTGAGTCGTGCTCCCGGCGGCCCCTTCGCCATACACCAGCAACCTGAAGCTCACCTTCAAGTTGCGCTTGCTGAGCAGCGTCGGTGCAAGTGACAGCCCCTGTTCGCTCTGCACCATATTGAGGGACAAGCGGATCGACGGATCGGGTTCTATCTCGGTTTCCCTTGCAGTTGCTGGTGAAGGAACGCGATAAACCAGCATCAACCCACAGAGCAGCACCAATAAAAGAGGGGCCCGCAGGCCCCTGAATCCGGAGATGACCATCAGTTGCTACCAGAACCCTGATAGACATAGGCCATGTTATCGCTGCCATAGACAGTCACATTGGCAGTGTTGAGGCTGTCGGTTTGTGCTACGTCGACTTCATTATTGCCACCGCCCATGCCGCCATTGACGTAAACGTTGGCCACGTGTTTTTCACCGAACTGGCTCACGGTGAGCGTGTTGTCGCTCCCCAGATAGGATTCGACCTTGGCGCTGTTCAGTTTCCCATCCTGAGTCACTGTCACCACAGAGTCAGAGTGAGACGCATCGGCATAAGCCCAGTTGTCAGTGCCTTTCTGAGCCACGACCAGCTCGTTGTCCGAGCCCCAGGTCCAGGCTCCTTTGCCCTCAACGCCACGCGCGGCGGCAACTTGGTTGCCAGTGCCGTTCTGGTCAATATCGACCTTGTTGCGACTACCCTCCTCTTGCACTGCATTGGCATAGTTGTCGCTACCCAACTGATCGATAGTGACAGACCCACCCACGCTGGTGGCCAGCTGATCAACCACTGCCTGGTTATTGCTGCCATTCTGAGTGACCTGTGCAGTGTTGCCAGACCCCTGCTGGTTGGTATCGGCCTGGTTGCCATTACCCAGCTGAGTCACGACCGCCGTTTCACCAGTTCCGCTCTGTCTGGCATTGGCGATGTTGTCGTTACCATTCTGGGTGATGGTCAACAGATCCTCAGAACCTCTCTGCTCAGAGTCGATCTGGTTACGACTCCCGGTCTGGGTCAGAAGGGCGGTTTCACCGGAACCAGCCTGCTTGGCCAGCAGGTTATTCCCTTGTCCGGCGGTTGCACCAGACTGCTGGGCTGTCACGCTGCCAGCGGTCCCGCTTTGCTCCACCGCCGCCACGTTGGCCAGCCCCAAATGAGTAACCTCGGCAGTGTTGTCATTGCCACTTTGCTTGACGACCGCAGAGGTGCCCTCGTTTGCGCCGTAACCGAAGTTGCTTGTACGTTGTGCGACTAAGGCCGTGTTATTGCCACCCTCTTGAGCCACGCTGGCAACGGCACCATCGGATTCGCGTTGATCGACATCCGCAATATGCCCACCTTCTCCTGACTGGGTAATGGTCGCGCTGGCATAATCAGACCAGTAGTTATTGATCTGCGCGCTGTTACCATCCGCTTGCTGCTCAATCACTGAAATGGCGCCGTTACCATCATCCTGTTTAATGAGAGCATTGTTACTGTCACCGAGCTGGCTCACCCGGGCCGTGGCCTCACCGTTGTAGTACTGCTGGGTAATCGAGGCCTTGTTCAGTTGCCCGTTGGTATCAATGGTCGCGGTCGATTTATTGGTCACCCCCTGCTGCAATACCTCCCCTTCGTTCTGACCACCGGCTTGCTTGATATCAGCAGTGGAAGCACCGGTATTGCGCTGCTCGGTCGAGGCGAGGTTGTCGTTACCCTGTTGATAGATCGCCGCCTTGTTAGCCGTGCTCTCCTCGACCTGCTGGATGTACGCCAGGTTGCCGCTGGAGAATTGAGCCTGAGTCACCTCAGCCTGATTGCCAGTAGATGCCGCCCAAGCGGTGCTGGTCGCCAGAAGAACTGCCGAGGCAATGATGGTACGTTTAAACATGATTTCCCTCTCGTGCTAATGGTTGAGCCTAGGCTCAGTTGGTTTGAACGACATTTACTTGCTGATTGGCTCCCGTCTGAATAACGGTTGCCGCCAATCCGTTACCGTTTTGCTCGATGCTGGCCTGATTGCCATCACCCAGCTGGATCGCCCGGGCCTGATTGTTTGCCCCTTGCTGACTGATCCAGGCTTCATTGCCGCTGCCTTGTTGCAGCAGCCAAATCCGGTTATTGATGCCCGCCTGATAGAGCTCGGCGCTATTGCCCTCGCCCAGTTGCGCGCCATTGACCCAGTTCTCATCTCCAACCTGGGAGAGCGCCAACTCATTGGCCCAACCCTGTTGCAGCAGACGCGCCTGATTCAGCTCCCCTTGCTGGGTGAGGTGCAGTTGCTGCTCGCTACCGAGTTGCCACAACAGCGCCTGATTCCCATCGTTCTGCAGACCGGAATCCAGCTCGCTTGCCATCGCCAGCTCGTCGAAGATGGCAGGCTCTGCGGCGAGTTGCGGGGCGCCCGATATCAGCAGAAAAAAGAGAGCACTCAACAGGTGTTTCATCGCGCCATCGCCTTGTTGGAAAACGCCCACAGTATCCCTGTCAGACCAAAGGCGGCCTATCAGGCACTCCGCTGATTCGAGGATGAAAAGCGCCGCCCTGTCGCTGAGCAGAAAGTCTTAATTCGTATTCGATGGAGGCCAAAAAAAATGCCCTCCACCAGGGAGGGCATTGCACGAGCGGGAAAACTCAAAGTAGCGGGGCATTGTCTTGCAGGTACTCCTGCAGGATCGGATTGTCGATATCCCGCTGGTCAGCCAGTTGCCACAGATTGTCCCGCACGCCATTGGCTATCAGCCGGATCACCCCGGACTCGATAGCCGACATGACACACATCTGTACCGGTTCATTGGTGCTGAAACCGGCCTCGGCCTCCAGCAGGCGCTTGTACTCGACGAAACGGAATACCCCGGCCTGCACCTGTTGTGACAGTACTGTCTTGGAGGTGGTGACACTGTTCAGGATCCGGCCTGAACGGATATCGACGGCTCGCAGATTGACCGTCACCTGATCGACGCGGTACTCCCCGCTGGCGCCGATGCCAAAATACTTGGCCCCCGCCCCGCCGGTTCGCACATTGCTGTCATAGGCGACTATCCCCCCCTCGATCAGGATGTTGGCGGCAACCAGCGAGGGCAGTTGATTGGCATTGTTGCCGGGAACATTGGGCTTGTTCTGGGCCGCCCGCACAATCTTGCGTTCGGTCAGCAGGTTCTGCAGCCCTTCCCGCTCCAGCGGCACAAACCATTGGGAATCCCACAAAGCCGTACTCAGCATGGCGACCCCACCCTGGGTGACCGCCGTGGAGAAGTTGGACGCCGGTGCAGGCAGGTACTGACCGGTCTGGTCGCGAAAATCGTAGACGGCCGCGACAATTTTCCCTTTTGGCTTGGGCAGACTGATCAGCTCCTTGTAAGAGACGGATCGCGGCATCAGGGTTGCCTTCTCATCGGCAACGGGTGAGCCGATATGGGTCGCACAGCCAGCCAGCGCAAGCAGGGGCACTATCAATAACAGTTGTCGTTTCATCGCGCCCTCAGTCGGCAATCAGGCCATTTACTTCGATCATGGTGGTCTGGTTGGTCACCCGGTCGGTGATCGAAACCACCAGGGTGCCATCTTCATCCACCACATTGATGGCAAAATCATCGGTCACCAGACTGCCGCTCTGGCTGCCATCCTTGCCGATATCGGCCAGCAGCTGGCTGATCAGGCGGGATTGCAGGTTGGAGGTCAGGCGATCCAGCGCCGAGGTGCCGCTGCTACCGTTGCCACTGGCGGGATCCTTGTAATCATTCTGCGCATTGGCGGTGCCAAGCAGATGACTGCTGTTGAGAGGGTTACCCCCAAAGCTGGGGTTGACGGGGCGATAGACAAGCTCCGACGCATGGAGCGTTGGCGCTATCAGTGCAGCAACTAGCCATAACCGGGCACGCATGAGAAATATCCTTATAGTTCATCATGTTCCAAATCGAAGGTATCCATGAACAGGGTCGCGATCTTCTGCTGTTCGAGGGTCTGCCTGACCTGTGACCAAGCCAGTTTGGCGCTCTGCTCCTGCTGATTGCGGCCGGGAGAGAGCGCGGTTTTAAAAATCACCTTCCGGTTATGAGTGATCCAGATCAGGCTGCCCCAGCGGGCTGTCGGGCGCTCATGAATCGTCAGAGTTTCTCTGGCATCCGGATCTTCATCGCTGCGCAACCGGGTAAATTCGTTATAAAAGCCCTGACCGAAACGGGTAAAAGTGCGATCCAGCACCAGACCATCCACATCCAGCCGATCACTCTCCTGCTCCGGCTGCACCGACTCCAGCGGTGCATCAGCCTCGCCCGCCACAACGCTCGTGCAGCCCCAGAGCAGCGCGAGGCAACACGCCACAGAGAGCGCTTTCATCAGTGAGAGTCCGGAGCATCGAGATACTCTTTGGCCCAGCTCACCGCCTGGATCCGGTTCTTCACATTCAGCTTTTTAAAGACGTTATAGAGGTGGGATTTGACGGTGTGCTCGCTGACAAACAGGCTGTCGGCGATCTCGACATTGGAGGCGCCCGTCATCAGATAACGGATGATCTCCTGCTCTCTGGCGGTCAGCAGAGTGTCGTTACGCTGCAGATAACTGTTGCCCTGGCGATAGTATTCGACCAGCTCGCACAGCAGGTGGCGCGGCATCCAGTACTCGCCCAACAGGATTTTCTGCAACCCGGCAACCAGTCTGTCGAGCGGATCCTGACGGAAAAACAGACCGCAGATCTGCGGCCACATCAGCAGCAGGTCGCGATCCGTCGCAGTGGGAGCATTGAGCAGCACAGTGGTCGCCATGCCAAAGCGTTCGGAGATCGCCCGGTTCCAGCCCAATGACTGGCCAGAGCGGATATAGTCGAGATCGATGAGAAACAGCGTGCCGTCACACTGGTTATCTAGCTGATTAATCTCGTGGATTAGCTGGACGGGACGGCTCAAATGAGAGATGAGGTATGCAGCAAATGTGCTGGCCTGCACATTATTTTCAGTGACCAGTGCGATCGGGCATGCGGCTTTCATTGTGTGCTCTTCCTTGAACCTGTAAACCACCTAATCTGGCCGACTGAGTCTACCAAGGAGGTATGGGAGCACAATATTAAAAAAGTATGAGAATGGATCTCATAAATATCGTAACCATATGTTTTTAGTCGATTTAAAAACCGATTACAATTCGCCAATCAGCCAGCATAACAGGAATATATGGCAGAAATGTGATGCCGGACGCGCCGGAAACAGCTGCAACCCGACCATCACTGCAGCAGGAGCCAACAGTTACCTTTGGCACATCAAGCCGGTTAAGGATGCTGCCAATCCGCTTCGCAACTGTTACTATGACCGTCACATGCGTCTGCGGGACATTGCGCCCCGCACACAGCAACTAATCAGGTATCTAGTCGTGTTGGACCAGGTTTCGACCTGGCCGGTAAATAAGGTGGAAGAGAGATTATGGCCAGTCGAGGCATCAATAAAGTCATTCTGATCGGTAACCTCGGGCAAGACCCGGAAGTACGCTACATGCCGAGTGGCGGTGCTGTGACCAACATTACTCTGGCTACCTCCGAAACCTGGCGCGACAAGCAGACCGGTGAGCAGAAAGAGCGTACCGAATGGCACCGTGTTGTCTTCATGGGCAAGCTGGCAGAAGTGGCTGGCGAGTACCTGAAGAAAGGCTCCCAGGTCTATGTGGAAGGCAAACTGCAAACCCGCAAATGGCAGGATCAGAGCGGCCAGGAGCGCTACACCACTGAAGTGCTGGTCGACAGCTTCACTGGCGTGATGCAGATGCTGGGTGGTCGTCCGCAAGGCGGTCAGGGTATGGGCCAGAACATGGGTGGCCAATCCCAGGGTAACTGGGGTCAGCCGCAGCAGAGCATGCCTGCCCAGCAGCCGATGAACCAGCAGCGCCCGGCACCGGCTCCGCAGCAGAACATGCAGCCACAAGGCGGTTATGGCCGTCCTGCCCAGCAGCCGCAATCTGCGCCGCCGGTATATAACGAGCCGCCGATGGATTTCGACGACGATATCCCGTTCTAGGGCCGGATTTTTTAAAATGTAAAGCACTTTGTAAAGCAAAATGCCTAAAAACCCCGATATTTCGGGGTTTTTTCATTTCTAAACATGTAAAGATTGCACATTCTGAAAGCACGGAGTATACATTAGGGATGGGTGTATAAAAGTGTAAAGGAGTGATGCAGTGAAGCTCAGAACGGTCAACATGAAGCAGTACAATGAACGTAAGTATCTAATCGTTGATGAGAACGGACTCCCCATCCCAAGGCTATGTGAGTTCACACTGACACACCTGTATGGTGCGGAAAAAACACAGGAGAATAATGCAAACCACCTAATCCATATCGAACGATGGGCAGCAATGCTAAAAGTAGATCTAGCAGAAATTGTTGCTGACACAGGGTTTGCTGATACGGGCTTATACCAGAGTTTTCTCAAACACCTTGAACATCACTCATATGATATCAACGGAGCAAGACCCCTCCGGCCAGATATTGTTAGTCCTGATTATTTCAATCAACGCCTTGACCTAGTATTGGTTTACTTTCAATTTTTAGCCGACAAAGCAATTTCCAAGCGCCGTAATACAGACCCTCTATTCCATCAAATACCCAAGATGATGGAAAAACTTCAAGTAAAACTAGCCAAGCTGAGAAGACCAAAGACAGCTCAAGGCCGCGCCCTTGGTTTGTCATTAGTCCAACAAGCAACACTGTATGATGTCATGGAAATGCCAAGTTTGCTTGGCTGGAATAAAGCTACTCAGTTACGTAACAAGCTAATTCTTAGATTACTTTTAGAAACAGGAATTAGGAAAGGTGAACTGCTATCACTTACAACATCAAACTGCCATACGAGCAAGCTGGTACATGGAGTTTATCCGTTTATCCTGACACAACAGAATGTCGAGCATAACGATCCTCGTGGTAGATCACCTCGCGAAAAAACAGTTGGCCGGATCATACCTATTTCATTTCCTCTAGCATCACTGATTGATGAATATAAACAGGCCAGAAAATCTATTGGCGACTCAGCTATGAAGAGCCCTTATCTACTCTTAGCGACAACCAAACCACATAATCCGCTATCAATAGCAGCACTGGATGATGTTTTCTCAAGTATTAAGAATAAGATTTTAGAGTTGTCAGATATCCACCCGCATAAATTAAGACATACCCTCTTTGAAAATCTTGACAGAATGCTCACCAAAATGGGAATTGATGCAGCTCAACAGAAAAAGCTAAAAAATAATGTTGGGGGGTGGACGTATAACTCAGATAGTAGTCTAATATATGAAACTGGTTCAATAATGGAACAATGCAACTTAGTTCTAAACCAACTTCATGCTGAAATGGAATCACATAGAAAACTATCATAATATGATTGCCGAGGTGCTGGCTATGCCGACAAAAAAATTAGATAAAAACGATATTATGTTGGTACAAATAGACCAGCATCCACGATTTGCTTATGACCCATATCCTGTAAGTCAGTCAGGCCAACAGCTGGATTTAACACAAGGTAAAGTAGTTCTGGAACCGGAGAGGGAGACCCTATTCTTTGACAAAATCTCTCCCCAACTAAGAGAGCATGCCCGTGCATGGATTTCTTATGCTTGTCATATCTACTCTAACTATGCTCTTTTCTCACATCAACATTGCTGGCGATTAATAAACATCCCTGACGATATTGCAGCAGAAGACATCGCTGAAAAGATGCAAGAGATCTACAGAGAACTTATGAGTTCTGAACGTAGTGCGAGCACTAAATCTATTTTAAGAATGATGTATAAATGGTGCGTTGAAGAAGGTCACCCATACTTTGACGAAGACTTTTATGATTACTACCTAGCCAATATAAAGTTTGGTACAGACGAAGGTAAAGGTCTTGATGTCATTATGGAAATCCCTGACCGTGGCCCACTCACGATCAAGGAAGAACGCATCTTCATCTCCACATTAAACGCCATTTCTCCAGAAACACTAACCACGCATGCATTACAGGGATTGGTGTCACTGAAATGCGCGCAGGTTCTTGGCATGAGAAATATTCAAGTGATGAGGCTGAAGTTCTCTGACTTACAGCTCTCAGACAAAGGTGCATATACACTAAACGTTTTGAGGGCAAAACAAAGAGGGCAGGCCAATAATAATGTATATAAAATTCGCCCCATAACAAAAACACTTGCAAGACTACTATCATTAATGAAAGCACGTTACGAAGATATACTAGGTACAAAAATTACTGATGATTGGCCTGTTATCTCAGAGTACTATAGTGTTAGAGATGAATTAGTTAAGCAGCAAGTAAAGATAACAAAGATGACATACATCACCAATCTGTTCAGAATGGTTGTTGGATTGGACTTCAAGGTAACAAACCGTAGACTTCGTAAAACCTTCTGCTCACGGTTAATCGCCAAAGGCACTCCTATGTCTGTTGTTGCTGAACTAATGGATCATAGTGATTTACAACAACTAGAAGTTTATTATAGACAATCGCATACTGTTGCCAAAAAACTAGATGATGTACTGCGAAGTGAAGCCATGGATATACTCGATGCATTTGCAGGTAAAGTTGTCACGCCTGATAATGCCTCTAAGCGAGGACAAGGCATTTTCGCGCCATCGAAAAATTTAAATCTTGTTCAAATTGGTAGCTGCGGTAGCGCGACCCCATGTTCTCTGCAACCCCCACTTTCTTGTTACAACTGCTCTTCTCTAGAAGCCTTTGAAGACGTTGACCATAAGGCAGTTGTAGATACGATGGTAGAGGAAGTAAAAACAGCATTTGGTGATGCTCACGCCATAAATATTCTTCAACATAAAAACTTTTTAGCTGCTCGCAAGTTTGCTGACATGTTTGACAGGGGTGAACTATGAATACCAGTCTACAATTATTACCATCAATTGGTGTAGATGCTGATAGCAATCTGGCTCAATTAGTTCACTTTTACAAAAAAAACACTCCCTTTGCAACATTAGAAGGTTGGGAATGGGATGCCTTTAGCTGGGATGCTAAAGGTATTTGTAAGACTCAAGCTAGAAAATCTGGAAATAATATATCAGTCAATTTTAGTCGAGATAACAATCTAGGTAAAAAAGTTAAATCATCACGTGATGCCATGAAGGCATTTCACAATCTAGATTTATCTGACATAGCTAAATGTCATATTTCAGCCTTGCAAATTGAGAAGTCAAAAGATGTAGGAACACTCAATTTCTATATTGTTGCATATCGGTATTTAGATAATGCGATGCTAAAAAGAAATATTACAACAAGCACTCTGACTACTTATGACTTCAAAGTCGCAGAGGCGGAAGCACACGATAAACTAGAAAGTTCTACCTTTTACCGTATTGGTCAGAGACTAGAATCCATTGCGAAATTCATTAACCAGAAGCGGCTCTCCATCCAAAAAATTGTCTTCAAAAAGACATCTAGACGCGGAGAAACCCATACCGCTAGTGATACAAGAATCGATTTTGAGTCAACTACCAAACGGCATGAGAAGCTACCTACCCATGAAAGTCTCATTGCAGTAGCAACACTTTCTAACTCTAATCTAGAAGGTGATGATGCACTGTTTCAGGCGATGGTAGAAATCATGTTTGCAACGGGTCTGCGATTTGATGAGGTGATCTGCCTGGATGTCGACTGCTTACAGGTTAGGGAGGTTGAGGAGCAAAACGTCTTCACAGGTGAAATGGACATATTATCCATTAATGAGATCCGCTACCGAGCCAAAAAGGGGGCTGGATATCAAACCAAACCAATAACCGAAAGCCTGTTACCAATCTTAAAGAAAGGTCTGACTAGCGCCCTTGAAATATTAGCACCTGTACGTAACACGATTAAATGCGTTGCTAATGGGAAATACGACTTCTTCCCAATTATCACTGAGGATTGTGAGTTGTTTGTCACTGATATTTGGGAAAGATTAAACTGGTCATCACGTCCAAATCTCACATCCTACCTAAAGAAAAGAAATATCAACCTGACGAATAAACGGAATCCAAACACAGGTAAAATTGCGGTCGCATTCCACCCATCAGACTTAAAGGGAAAGGCATTTTCATTAGCGCAGGAGTCTATCGATCAGTTATGGAAACAGATTTCAGAGTTAACTGTGGCTGATTCCCTAGATAAACTAATATTTGTTACCCAACATCAGCAACATCATTCTGAGAAGAGAGCTGAGCCCTGGGAATTCACAATGATAACGTATACTCAAATATCAGACTATATTGCTGGCCGTCCTGAATATGGTATAAAGAATGTATTTGAACGCAAAAACCTGTGCTATCAAGGTGAACAGATCCGGCTGACATCACATCAATTCCGTCACTTTCTAGACACTATGCTAGAGCTCTCAGATTCAGTAACCCCTATAGAGGTTGCTCGATACTTTGGGCGAAAGTATACTCCAGACAATATAGCCTATGACCACACTAATCCAGCTAAAAGAGTCATGGATAACGCAGACATACTCTTTGCCGCCTCAAATATAACACCAGAGCAAGCAAAAGAGGCATCCGTGATCTTTACACTGGTTGACCGTGATGAGGTTCTTGAAACGATAGAAGACATTGGTACAACACTCATCACTGCAATTGGCTTATGCAAACATGACTATAGTGACTCTCCATGTGGAAAATACTATGCATGCGTCCGTGGATGCTCTGAGTATTATCGTATAAAAGGAAATCAGGAAGAGATCATCCATTTACAAAAACTTCAAGCTGAACAAGAAACTCGAATTCAACATGTTAAAGCAGCAGTTGACGCTGAATATCATGGTTCCAATAACTGGCTACGCTCTCATGAAGAACTATTAAATGGTTGTCGTATAGCCCTCGCCATTGAGCAGGATAATTCAATTTCAGATGGTGAATTAGTGCAAGTTTTCCCTAATGGTAATAATGGGTGCGTTGCAATATGAAAAAAGAACAGAAACAAATTACAGCGGCACTAGAACAAGACTTCTGCAAACTCATCGTAATCCTAGCTGCCCGCAGTGGGAAGAATAAAGTCACTTGGAAGGAACTAGAACAGGAGACAGGATTTACTCGGCAAGCATTGTCAAAAAAAGAAGCTATCGTTAAGGCTTATAAAGAAGCCAATCAAAGTAGCAACATATTAGAAGATATCGGCAGGCGTGCAGAAGAAACCCAATCAAAACTTGATAAAATAAAAGAAGAAAATATCAAGTTAAAAAAACTATTAGCTGACTATGATGAGACTTTTGTTCGCTGGTTCGCCAATGCTACAAGTAGAGGTATGTCCATTGAGGAGTTGGAAGCACCGCTCCCACACTCTATGAAGACAAAAGCCAGATTGAAAGATCTTAAAAAATGAATAAAGCATTCAGTATTAGCCATGAACTGGAAGATTTTGAACTTGATAAAATGCATGCCAAGGCGCGTGAAAATCTTGTTAAGGTGGCTAATTTGGTCGGGCCACTTGACCTTGCTGAATGGCAAAATTTCATAGAAAATGGCAGTTTAAATGCAACTGCCATAATAAAAGAGATTGGTATATCTCGCTCTAGCTATTACCAAAATAAGTACATTGTTGCGTACCTTAAAAGTAAGGCTCAATGGCTAGCTGAGCAGAATACCTTGCAGGAGCTTCCCTACCAGGCTAGGGATACTTCAAAAGCACCCGCAAAGCGATACAGCCCGCAAGAAAAGAGCATTCAAGAGAAAGATAAAATGATTCGCCAATTACAGCTACGGGTTGCAGAACTTGAATCTCATTTAGAAGGCTTAAAGCAAGAATATAAATCTCTTCAATCAAATTCACATCGAGAACAGCATCGTATGGAATTGCTAGAAATATTTAAGCGGGTGCCTAGATGAATGACTTCGAGCAAGAGAATTTTTTTCGCATCACGAGACCACCATATTCATCCAGAAAAGGTCGCTCATTTCATGCTGTGCAGATAGATCCTGACACTCTACGTAATTGCAATTACAAGCGTAATTACATCATTCACATAATTGAAAATAACAGTGATCGCCTGTCACTAATATTAGCGAAGGGTGCATTGGTTAAATTAGCTGTCAAAAAGCAGTATAGTAGACGTGTAGAGCACGGAGGCATTCTCACTGTAATCACCCCTCAATACCTAGATCTAATTAGGCCATCAGGGGAGCAAATCGTAATCATGTTAGGCAGTCACGCCAGATTTAAAGGTGTTGGCCCAGTAAAAGCCCGTACATTATGGTCTACATTTGGTGAGTCCTTATTTGAAATCTTGGACAATGGTGATATTGTAAGCCTGCGTAAGATATTAAGTGAAAACACCGCAAAAAATACTATCGATGCATGGCGTAGCTATATAAATATTGATGCTATGCGTTTCTGCAATGCACATTTGGGATTATCAGTATCCACCTCATTTTTGGTATCAGATTATTATCAACAGGAAACCATAAGTAAGGTAAGCGAAGACCCTTACCGATTATTAGCGTTTGGTGTTGATTTTAATGAATGTGATCGAATCTCAGTGGCTCTAGGATTTCAATTGGATGCTCCTATTAGGCTCGCAGCAGCAGCCGAGGAGGCATTGTACTGTCACCTTTCTAGCGGGAGTACATTAGCAACACGATATGATCTAGACATATGGCTGAAACACATCTTACATATCCCCAATAATCAAGAGAAAACAGAGTGCTATGTTAATCAAGCATTCGCACTCGCCACATCGTGTGAAAATATCCTTGATGTTGGTGACAATGAATTACAGAGCGCAGGTGCTTTCACCATGGAAGCATATGTTGCTCAGCGATTGGTGAACCTCATCACAAACCCAAGTAAATTATCCATCGATGAAAAAAGGATAAACTTTTATATCAATCAATACGAAAGTAAAAAGTGTTTTAACTTAAACTCTCTTCAAAAAGAAGCTATCTTTGGGGCTATAAAACATCGCTTTTTAATTATTAATGGTGGTGCAGGTGTAGGTAAAACTACATTATTAGATGCGCTTTATTCAGTGTTTCATAAGTTAGATATAATACCAGTACAAGTTGCACTTGCAGGCAAAGCAGCAAAAAGGATGGCAGAGGCAACAAATCAAGAGGCTCATACTATCGCAAGATTTATTAAAAACTTCAATGCTAATAATTATGAAGGCAGACAACTTGTTATTGTTGTCGATGAAAGCTCAATGGTAGACTTGCCTAGTATGTACCGCCTATTGAGATGTGTTCCTAATTCTGCACATGTAATCATGTTAGGCGATATTGGGCAGCTTCCACCTGTAGATTTCGGTCTTGTTTTCCATGAACTAGTGCCAATGCACGATATTCCAAAAATCACATTAACAGAGGTTCGTCGACAAGATAAACACTCAAACATCCCTGCTATTTCAGCTTCTATCCGTAATGGTATTCTTCCAACATTTAGCTACGATGATGTCGTCCATATCGATATCAATGGAGCCAATGCAATTCAAAAGAGAGCAGTCTCATTATATTTAGAAAAACCTGATGAAACACAAATAATTTGCGCTACAACTAAAATGGTTAATGATATCAATAAACGCTGCGTAGCATTGAATAACAGTAAACCATTAAAGGTATTTATAGAAGAAGCAAATCACTATTTAGATACTGAGTTTAAACTACATGACAAAGTAATGTGTTGCTCCAACCTTTATGCTCATGACCTGATGAATGGTTCCATAGGAACCATTTGCCAAGTTTACAACGTAATGAAAATTATAAATAATGATGACAACGATGAGCCTTTGTCTAGCTTTGGCAAGATTCTATGGGATGACGGCATAGAACGAGAGATCTCGTTGGATATAATCAATGCCCTTCGCCACGCTTATGCTATGACGATTCACAAGAGTCAGGGTTCACAGTTTAAGCAAGTCATCATTGTTCTGGATAAGGCCCCAAATATTGATCGAACAATGTGTTATACCGCGATTACACGAGCCGTAGAAAAGGTCTACTTGATCGGGCCTCTGAATATTCTGAGCCAAGCACTAACACATGAGTCAGCGAGCAAACGAAATGTTGATCTTGGACATAAGGTTAAAGCGTTGCTAATACAAGCAATGGCTGATTCTCCTTTAGCTGCTGATAGATAACGGCTTGAAATTACTAGCCCTTTGATTCTGAGACACGTCTATCGATTCTGGCCGTTCATCAAGAGGCACTTCTAAACGCAATCAACCCCCTCAAAAGCCTCTCCACGGCCTCCAGCCTGCCCCGCAAATCGCGTTTCTCTGCAACGGTATTGCTGATGGCACTTTCAATCGCTGGATCCAATATGGAGAAGTCCACTCTTAATTGCTGGTACTCAGCGAGCATTGAATCACATTCCTGCAACCCCTTACGGTAGTGCTGTGCTCTTGCGATCAGCCCTTCCAGGACGGATTCATACGTTTCCGACTTACGCTCCTTACCCGATTCCGTTACAAGCGCACAAGGCCCAATAAATTCCTCTTTGAAATGCACTTCATCGAACTTGGGAGTCCTGATGAAATGAGAACAGCGCTTCCCATCATCAACATGCTTCCTTTTTAGAAGTCCCTGATTTACGAGCTTGATCAGATGCCGATAAATGAAGGTATAACGATAACGCCGCTGACCTATCTGCGATTCTGCTTTGTCACCAAAAATGGCATTTACAAATCCTATCGCAGTGAAGTCATCCATCTGCCATCGAATGAGTGCGGTGTAGAGCGCGGTTGGTAACCACACGGTCTGGGAGCTCATAAGTAATCCTGGGCCTCGAACGAAAACACTTAGTGGAAATCTAAACTCGTTTGCGGATTATAATCCGTGGTCGTTAGCCAGACAACCAGAGATAGTGCTCGCCAGCGAGAGGCGAGACATGCAAGAGCTAGCAAAAAAATTTGGTGATGCTGTACGTGATAGACGGCTTCAATTGGGCGTATCGCAAGATGCACTCGCATATGCGGCCGAAATTGATAGAAGCTACGTAGGACGAATTGAGCGTGGTGAGGTCAATGTCACCCTGGAAAAGGCTTATCGTCTTGCCAGGGTTATGGGGTGTGACATTCGCGATCTGCTGCCATAGATATATTTGCCAAATAATTATCTCTTTACCCAGATAAAACTAAATTTCCCTATAATTATTCACAGTGATGGCATAGCGAGTACCATCAGGCATATGAGTGAGCAGACCTAAGGGCATCTGCGTGTGCGTGGCTTCATGCAGCGCAAGCTGCAAGCTCCCAAAAAGCATTCGAAACGAAAACGAGCTCCCGCCTTGTCTATCTACTGGTTGCTGTAGCGCCACACAGCAGCAATAAATCCAGTTTTTCATTAGCTCCGGTCTGAGATTTTCAGCCTGGATCTCCATCCTCATCACCAGCTCTACCAGCTCTACCAGCTCTACCAGCTCTACCAGCTCTACCAGCTCTACCAGCTCTGCTGTTCTGCTGCATGTGTTATATTCGGCTCAAACATTGAGCCGAATGATGGGCTGGGTCGGCTCATTATTGAGACCCTAGCACGTTGGATGAGGAAATAATGGAACCATTTTGGATTTGGCAACAAGCTGATTGGCCCCATTTTCGTTGGCAGGATAGCGAGATATTGCCCAGATTACGGCATGCTCAACGCAGGCTGGGAATGCTAATAGGTAGTCATTCCAGATTGGGGAACTCCGACCAAACGTTGGATACGTTACTGGCTAACATCATCTCCTCATCCGCTATTGAGGGTGAGCGTCTCAATGCCCAATCCGTGCGTTCCTCCTTGGCTAGGCGGTTAGGGGGATCAGAAACTCCGTCCTATCCCGTGTCAGATCGCTCAGAGGGGCTCGCGGCCATGATGCTGGACGCCATCGACAATCATGGACAGCCATTGACGATTGAGCGGCTTTACCAATGGCATCGTTGGCTGTTCCCCGCCAACGAATGGTCGGTGCAGCCAGTGAACGTAGGGCAGTTGCGAGGAGATGAGCCGATGCAGGTTGTCTCTGGGCGTGTTGATCGCCCCACCGTGCATTTTGAGGCACCGCCCAGAGCAACACTGGACGATCAACTGGCCGAGTTCATCCCCTGGTTTAACCAGACTCGGCATGACCCCACGATGGATCCCCTTCTTCGTGCGGCAATCATCCATTTCTGGTTCGTGACCCTGCATCCCGTTGATGATGGTAATGGGCGGCTCACGCGGGCATTGACCGATCTCGCGCTGTCACAGGCTGACAGCCAAAGTATCCGGCTGTATGCCATGTCAGTTGCAATTCTCGAACGGCGGGATCACTACTATCGGGCGCTTGAGTCAGCGCAGAGGGGCCCGCTAGGGAAGGTGCTAACAAGTCACTTGGCACAAAAACACACCATTCTAAGGAAGGTGCGAATAAGTCATATGGCACGAGAGCATTTACTGGTAACCCATTGATATTAAATGATTAAAATTTTCATTTTTTGTTCGTGGGATACTTGTTCGCACTTTCCCTAAATTATTGATATTAAATGGCTAAACTTTTTAGTTTTGGCACATAGGGTACTTATTCGCACCTTCCCTAGTTGTTCACATACATTCATCTGGCGTTCATGATCTTGCCCTGTTATCAGATCTGCTTGCACACCGAGGGAGTTTGAACAAGCTTCGCCACAGGGTGTTATTTTCATTTGGTAGATAAAATCTGCGATTAACGTACCAATGACGATCTTTAGTTAAATATTGACACCATGATGAGTACCGTCAGGCATATGAACGAATAAACTTAACCGACAGTCATGGCTCTCAACTGATTTTTTGAGCGACAACAAACTATCGAGAACATCGGGATCTATTGCAGGAACATCACCTGTACCGAGATTTGAAAGCAATTTGGTTATACTGAGACGTACCAGTTGTTATTCGGCAAGAGCCTTGGCTCTCTGGACAACCTCGGGTGATTCGGATGAGATGATGTCCTTTAATGTTCTCCCCATACGGGCTCCTACTAAAAACAGAATGAAAGGCCCACGCAATACTGCATGGGCTATCAGTATTAGATCAGGAAATCTTCCAGCGCTTTACCACCTTCAACAGCTGCCGCGATAGCTTTAGGCATACGACCCTGACCAGTCCAGGTCTTCTCCTGACCATCCTCGGTATAGCGGTATTTTGCTGGACGAGGAGTGCGTTTCGCTTTAGCTGAACCGTCAGCCTTCGCCGGAGCGGCAGTACCAACAAGCTCACTCGGATCGATGCCAGCCTCTTTCAGCATCTCGGTGAACTCAGCCAGTTTTTGCAGACGCTCGGCAGACTCCTCCCTCAATTTAGTTTCTTGCTGCTCACGCTCTGCATAAATCTCGTCAAATTTCTCTTTAGCCTCGATCAACTGCTCAAATGACAACTCACGCAATGCAGCTCGCAGACTACGGATATTCAATAAAATTTTCAAAAAATCGTTCATTTTTATCCTCATGTATCACATTTTTATATCAATGAAATTATCTCTCAACCCCAGTATTAGCACCACTGTTTTTGGCACCAAGATGATTATAGAAATAGCATTATTCAAAAAGACGTGAGCGAAATCGCGTTTGGATCTGCTTGGTGAGCGAGCTCCAATCTTATATGAAACTGTGCAGCTAATAAATTAATATAGGTGGTAGTGAGCGTTGAGACCACCTCACCAGATGAGCCGATGAACGATCTTGATCGGCTCACGAAATGAGCCGATAGGACAATATCATTGGCTCACAGAATGAGTCGATGATAAGAAATTTTAGATTTGCCCCTTGAGGATCCAGACACTTCGCCCCTCTTAACTTAAGAGGTAGTCTTGGATGACTAGGCCACTACACATCCATGTCTCCAGAAAGCAAAAAACCCCGCAACGAGGCAGGGTTTCAGCATTTTTTTCAACTTCGCACTCAGGGTAGCGACTCTCCCTTGTTTCAACTTCGCACTTAGGGTAGCGACTCTCCCTATGTCTTGATCCTATGACAAGGTGAAGCCGTTAGTCAACAGTCACAGGTAACCACTTCGATTTCGGGTTCAAGGTGGCCCCCCCAACGACTCCTTCGTGGCAACGAGAACCTTTTGGTTCCTGATTGCTAAGTATGCAACTTTATAACTTAGTGTGACTCTTTATTACTTGACGTGAAACAGCCTCAAAAAAATCTTTCATATTAGCGGTATTGCAGATGATAAGAAACATTTCTCTCCACACAAACTAGAGTATGGGAGTATATTACTCATATTATTTCCCTATTAGAATAATCACGCCCAAATGTGTCTGGGTTTGCAGCCTCATAGTCATCGTCAAACATATGTTCCCCGCGATGCATCTCCCTCATTGTTGCGAGTATACCGAAAAAACACATTTCACACAGATGCACCTTATAACGTTCACCATCGTGACGGGAACCATAGCCAAAATCCGCCGATAACGAGCCGTATTGGTTGGTTCCAAAATTCGTTTTTGTACTACGACCACAGACATCACAGAGAATGTCAACGACCTGTTCTGTTGGCACAATTTCTTTTACGAGCATGCTAAGATCCTTATTTAAGGCTTTATGAAAACTATAATATCTTCTGCTTTTGATGTGGGAGTAACCTGGGCTGGCTATTTATCACTGGCATAACCAGTATTGAACTCTCATTTGTTATTTTTGGATGTCTTTGCACTCAAATTTTGGAGGTGTTTTCCAACTTGTAACGCGCCCGCTGCGTTTGTTGATCCTGCGGTATTCATTCCCCAACAGGATTTCCCATTCAGAGCCGTTCTCCGATAGAACCTGAAAAGTAGTCCCAAGCTCAATGCCTAAACCTGGTTCAGTACAGACCAACTCGGTCATCAGTCCTCCTCAATGCAGGGGCATTCTGTGTTAATGTTCCACTCAACATGACAGTTTGGGGTAGGATAGCTCATGAGAGGTCGTGTTTGTACAATGAGGAATGCTACATGATGCCCTATGCAACCTATCATCCTAGTAGTGACGCAGCTAATACGAACTGTCTCCTGGAAGCTCTTGGTATTCCTCGTGACCCACTAGGAGCACATCAATGGATCGTGGCTGGCGTAGCACCGGACATACTCTATCGGTTCGCTGAATTGATGAAGACTGATGTGGGGATGGTTTGCCAGTGGGTGGGTATTAGCCGGAGTACACTGGCCCGCAAGCTGCGGATTACAGCCCCCCTATCAATATCGCAGGGTGCCAGGGTATACGGAGTTGCACAGGCTCTCGATGTGGTTCTCGCCTTTCACAGGAACGATACCGTCAAGACACTGTCTTGGTTAAACCGCACAGCCTGGGGCCTAGGTGGTGTAGCCCCAGCTAAGTTGTTGGCTACACAAATGGGGGTTCAGGCTGTTGTCGATCTGGTGGGACGGATTCAGCATGGGGTGTGCCTATAAATTTAGGCAGCCTGTGGCGTCATCTTTCAGTTCAAAAAAACATCACGACAGTTTTTTTGCAAATTTTTTCATTTTAGCCACTTGAAAAATTCTGAAAACTGTCCATTTACTAATTATGAGAACAAAAGACTTTTTTAAACATTCCGCTGCTTCGCAGCGAAGATAAACCAGTTTCACTACTTCCCCACATACTATTTTATTAGAAGCGACACTCGCATTAGCATTGCAAACATGTCAAACGTTTAATACGCAGGTTCAAACCTCATGTTGTCATTACTTAACTAAGTGTCAATTCTCGTATGAGTAGAATCAAGACAGAAAAACAGCCATAATAAAATATGGTTATTTTCGCACCTATGGTGCGGGCTAAACAGACAAAAGTTCCACCTTATAATTAGCATCTATTGTTTTTCATTAAACAGCCACAATTTATGGTGGCTGCCATGAATAATTAAAAATATTATTGATGATAACACTACCACCAGGCTAATAAATTACGCCCTGTCAATGCACCCCACACTATGGCATTCAACATCAGAGCAATGAAGACAGCCGCAGAGCCCATGTCTTTAGCTCGACCAGAAAGCTCATGATGCTCTGACCCTATTCTGTCTACTACTGCTTCAATAGCTGAGTTCAGGATCTCTACAATCACAACCAGCCAACTTATAACCATTAGGAGTAGTATTTGATTTAAACCATCTCCGACAAAAAACGCCAGAGGCATCAACAGCACAATGAGTAGCAGTTCCTGACGAAAAGCCGCTTCATGTCTCCAAGCTGAAGAAAGCCCCTTCATACTATAATTGGTGGCATGAATGATTCGGGTAATTCCAGTTGCACCAGGCTTTGCCATTTTAGCTTCCTCTTTCTGATTTGCCCGTTAAAAATTTCAACCATGAAATACACGGACAATAGTAATAAACCTATTATTTAACAGATTATTGGGGGCCTGAGCCCCCAATAATGTAATTTATTGAACATTACGACATTGACTGAAAATATCTAGACCCTTTTCGTAAACTGATGTTTTGACGTCCCAGATACCCAATACAGATGAGAAAATATTATCGTGTGAGTAACGAGTATCAGCGGCTTTCTGCTGCAAACACGCCATATCAACGCCTTTCTCTTTGGTAAATCCAGGTGACATCCACACCTGCATAGGAACACGGGTCTGATCATCCGGTGCAAACTTGTACGGTGTACCGTGTAGGTAAAGCCCTAATGCTCCCAGTGATTCACCATGATCGGAGACGTAGAGCAACGCGGTGTTGTACTTATCTTCGTAGGTTTTCAACTTGGCAATCATCTCTCCAATCACGAAATCGGTGTAGCGGATGGTGTTGTCATAGGTGTTGGTGAGCTCTTCATCTGTGCAGTTTTCAATATCACTGCGTGGACAGTCAGGGGTGAACTGACGATGAGCATCAGGGTAGCGCTTGTAGTAGGTTGGGCCATGGCTACCTATCAGGTGGAAGCCAACCAGCTTATCCCCTTTCATTTGAGCAATTTCACTATCGAGGTCTTGAAGGACAACCTCGTCATAGCATGTGTTTTTATCGCAGAACTTAGGGTGATCCTTTGGTTCGATTTCGATGTTAGGTACTCGGTCGCAGACGCCTTTGCAGCCTCCATCGTTCTCCTTCCAAAAAATGGAGATCCCCGTTTTTTGCAACACATCTAGCAGGCCCTCGCTATTGCGAGCGCGATTATCATCAAACTCCTTTCTCCCCATATTGGAGAACATGCAGGGGACGGATACAGCGGTTGCTGTCCCGCAGGAGCGGACATCGTTAAAGGAGATCACACCACCAGACTTACTTGTGAATGGGTTGGTATCTTTCTCATAGCCATTCATTGAAAAGTTCTTACCACGAGCAGTCTCACCAACAACCAGGAACATCAATGTTGGTTTGTCCTTTTTCGTAACCCGTGTGGCATCATCACCTAAAGTAACAAAAGGGATGGGCTCTGCCATATAGCGTCTATACAGGTACTTACTGGTGCTATACATGAAGTTAGCTGGAACGATTTCACGATTTAGAGTCTGATTGTTACGACCAATTGATGCGTAATCTTGGTAGTACAAGGCAGCAATTATCCCAACTATTACCAAAGAGAAAAACATAGATAACAATCGCTGGGCGATACCTTTGTACCAGGTAGATGCATACTCAATTTTCACAAAAAATATCAATGCTGCGGGTAAAAAACCGGTCAAAAGAACCCAGATTATTATTGGAGCGTTAACGTATGCAAATGCTTCGCTTTGGTTTGTTTCAAATATATTCTGGATCATATCACCATCAAACAACACACGATATTTCATCATGGTGTAACTGGCGATAGAACCTGTAACAAACAGGAATGCAAAGAACGGCTTCATCAGAAAGCGGATCGAGAATGGCATGAAGACGAAGTTTAATGCGGCAACAAGTAGGAATGGGATTGAAACTACAAACCCTATTTTAAAGTGCTCGATGTTAGACAATATGTCATAGAAATGGAGCAGAACGGGCCAGTTCAGCAAAAATGCGAAGACCAAAGCCAATAGCAGTACAAATGGAACAACTTTTATTCTGACAGCTGAAAACATAATAATTACCTGTTAAACGTCTATTTCTATAAAAACCACTTCATTAAAATATCCACGATTCGCAACTCAATTATTCCGACATTGCTTAAAGATATCTAATTCTTGTTTGTAGATAGCCGTCTTCACATCCCATATTCCCAGGACAGAAGAAAATATGTTGTCATGAGAATAGCGATTGGCTGCGGCATTTTTCTGCAAACATTCCATATTCATGCCTTTTTCTTTGATGAAACCAGGTGACATCCACACCTGCATAGGTACGCGGGTCTGATCATCCGGTGCAAATTTGTACGGTGTACCGTGCAGGTAAAGCCCCATAGCTCCCAGTGATTCACCATGATCGGAGACGTAGAGCAACGCGGTGTTGTACTTATCTTCGTAGGTTTTCAACTTGGCAATCATCTCTGCAATCACGAAATCGGTGTAGCGGATGGTGTTGTCATAGGTGTTGGTAAGCTCTTCATCTGTGCAGTTTTCAATATCACTGCGTGGACAGTCAGGAGTGAACTGACGATGAGCATCAGGGTAGCGTTTGTAGTAGGTTGGGCCATGGCTACCTATCAGGTGGAAGCCAACCAGCTTATCCCCTTTCATTTGAGCAATTTCACTGTCGAGGTCTTGAAGGACAACCTCGTCATAGCATGTGTTTTTATCGCAGAACTTTGGGTAATCCTTCGGTTTGATCTCGATGTTAGGAACTCGGTCGCAGACGCCTTTGCAACCGCCATCATTCTCCTTCCAAAAAATGGAGACCCCCGTTTTCTGCAACACATCTAACAAGCCCTCGCTATTACGAGCGAGATTGTCATCAAACTCCTTTCTCCCCATATTGGAGAACATGCAGGGGACAGATACAGCGGTTGCAGTCCCACACGAACGAACATCATTGAAGGAGATCACGCCACCAGATTTACTGGTAAATGGATTGGTGTCTTTCTCATAGCCATTCATTGAGAAATTTTTACCACGAGCGGTTTCACCAACGACCAGAAACATCAACGTGGGCTTACTTTGATTAGTATCCCGTGTGGCATCATTACCTAAAGTTGTAAATGGGATTGGTTCAGCAAGATAACGATTGTAAACGTATTTAACGGTACTATTAACGAAATTGGCTGGAACAATTTCACGCTGGAGGTTTGAATTGTTGCGCCCCACTGACACATAATCTTGATAGTATAGTGCTGCAATAACCGCAATCACTATAAGTGATGCAAACATCGATAGGGCACGAGTTAGAATCCCTTTGAACCATTTTTCCTCATATTCAATTTCAACAAAGAAAAGTAAAATGGCAGGGATAAAGCCAGCAATAGTAACCCATCCTATAATTGGTAAGCTTAAATATGCTAACGCCTCATTTTGATTGGTTTCAAAAATATTCTGAATCATGTTTTGATCAAACAAGACTCTATACTTCATCATTGTGTAACTAACGATTGCACTAAGTGCGATCAGAAGTGCAAAAAAAGGCTTTATTAAATACCGTATCGAAAATGGAACAAATACAAAGTTAAGCGCTGCAACAAGCAATATTGGTAATGAAATGGCGAAACCAAACTTAAAGTCTTCTAATTTGTAAAGGATTTCGTAAAAATGGAGAACGCCACGCCAGTTCAGCATAAATGCAAAATACAGTGCCAAAAAAAATATAAGCGGAACAATTTTTATTTTTATAAGGGAAGGCATACTTACTCCATTAATAGCCCAACAATCACTTTCTAACGAGACATCTTGTCTTTATGTTGAAAATGAATGGTAACAAAGCTGTACGTGAGCTTAATTGGCATTTTGTCATTTACTGATAAAAATGTGATCTTAATCACAAATGTCTTATCCGAAATGATACACAGCTAAAATTAAGGAAGTCTTAAGATGCGCTTCGTTCAGCTTTCTATCGCTTGAAAGCCAATAGCAAGACACCGCCAGCGATCATGCCAATGCCCAACCATTCTCTGATCGATGGCCGTTCACCAAGGAAAGTGAAAGCAAAAATTGCAACCAGGACAAGGCTGAGCTTGTCTACTGGGGCAACCTTAAAAGCCTCACCAATCTTTAGTGCTCGAAAGTAACAGACCCAAGAAGCGCCTGTTGCTAAACCTGACAGAGTAAGGAAAATCCAAGTTTTTGGTGTTAGACCAAAAGGGTTGGCCCACTTCCCTGTGTAAGCAATAAATGCCGATAAAACAACGATGATCACTCCTGTGCGGATCAAAGTTGCAAGGTCAGAATCAACACCCTCCACCCCTACCTTCGCAAAAATTGCAGTCAGAGCAGCAAAAATTGCAGACAAGAAAGCCCAGTAAAACCACCCAGTTTGTGAGTCCATTTGACACTCCACGATTCGCTACGCATCAATGTTAAATTTTTTCGCATGGCGCCATCCAGCTTAAGTGTTTCTTAATAAATCCCTGACACTCTTTCATGGACGGCGATTCGTCTAACCAAAGGATAGGGTGAACTATGCATAGCAACACCGATAACATCGTAAGCAAGGTGCCAGAAATCACACTGGCCTTTTGGATGATTAAAATTTTAGCAACAACGCTTGGTGAGACAGGCGGAGATGCGTTATCGATGTCGATGGATCTAGGCTACCTGGTGAGTACAGCAATTTTTGCAGTCATTTTTTTTGTTGCTGTCAGTGCTCAGATATCCGCTAAGTCTTATAACCCTACGCTGTATTGGGTCACGATCATCGCAACCACCACGGTGGGTACAACGTTGGCTGACTTTGCAGACCGTTCTTTGGGAATTGGTTATGCAGGTGGTTCGACCATACTCTTCCTTTTGTTACTTGGTTCCTTTGGGGTGTGGTATCGAGCGCAAGGAGAGATATCATCCAGTGTAATTTCGTCACCCAGAACAGAAATGTTCTACTGGATCACCATCATGTTTTCACAAACCCTTGGTACAGCCTTGGGTGACTGGACTGCCGATGATGCCGGATTCGGGTATGCAGGGAGTTCCGTTGTATTCGGTGGCATGTTGCTTGCCATAGTCGCAGCCTACTTATGGACTAAGATCTCTCGTACATTCTTGTTTTGGGCTGCCTTTATTATCACACGCCCCCTTGGCGCTGTTGTTGGAGACTTCCTGGATAAGCCATTGAGCAAAGGTGGGTTGGAACTTAGCCGCTATTCCGCCTCAGCTGCATTACTATTAGCAATTGCTGTGCTGGTATTCATATCAAGTACAAGAAGCAAACAAAACAGTACTGTAGCATTGGATTTAGATACTGATAACTAAGTGCATGAAATTATAGCGTTGGAGCAGAGTCATATGTTACATATGCCTGCTCCAATTATAGTTAGTAAAAATAGATAGTGGTGATTTATAGTAGGCACGATAAATAGGTAATCATATGAATAATATCAATGTGTCGGCAAAGGGTTTATTTAATAAGGTTCCAGAAGTAACAATGGCTTTCTGGATTATTAAAATGATGTCCACTACCGTTGGGGAAACGGCAGCTGATTATTTGATATTTAACATGAGGCTTGGGCTAACAGTTACATCTATTATCATGGGGGGGATTTTAGTCATTACCTTGGTGATGCAACTTCACTCTAATAAATATGTCCCATGGAAGTATTGGTTAGCAGTAGTGCTTGTTAGTATCTTTGGCACCTTGGTCACTGATAACCTAACAGATCAAGTTGGCGTTCCATTGGAAGTTTCAACAATCGTTTTTACAATTATTCTTCTTGCTACATTTTGGCTCTGGCACTCCCAGGAAAAGACTTTATCAATACGGTCTATCGATACACCTAAGCGGGAGTTGTTTTACTGGAGTGCTATATTGGTGACTTTTGCGCTGGGAACCGCTGCGGGTGATTGGGTCTCAGAGGGTATGGATATAGGATACATGAATTCAGTCTTTTTGTTTGGGGGACTCATATTTATCATATATACAGCCTACTTGATTTTAAAAACGAACGTCGTTTTAACCTTTTGGATTATTTATGTTTTAACTCGCCCGCTGGGTGCTTCTATAGGCGATTTGTTGTCACAATCTGAAAAAAATGGTGGGTTTGGATTTGGGGTGACAAGCACTAGCATCGTATTCTTTGTATTTATTTTCGTTCTTGTTTTGTATCAATCATATAAAGTATACATAAGCAATAAAATGAATCAAAATAGTTTATAGAAGATTAATCAAACGTCACTAAGGGAAGGTGCGAATAAGTCATATGGCACGAGAGCATTTACTGGTAACCCATTGATATTAAATGACTAAAATTTTCATTTTTTGTTCTTGGGATACTTGTTCGCACTTTCCCTTGACCGCTTTGAAACAGGCCAATCCATCGGATATCACCGCGCTACCACTGGCAATATGCCGTTTTGCCCAATCAGCAACGGACTTGGTTTTGAAACCATCGACCACCGTCATCCGCATCTTGATTGGATGTCCTTCCTTGTTCAGAGCCACTGCTGCCACAAACGGCGTCTTGCCTGCCGCGCCCCGACCCCGTTTGCCACCACGGCGCTCGCCACCTCAGTAGACATCATCGAGCTGAATGATGCCGCTGATGGGCTGCTTGTCATCGGACTCTTTCATGGCTTGCAGCAGCTTGTGCTTGAGCATCCAGGCGGTGTCATATTTGACGCCCAACTGGCGCTTTAGCTCCATCGCTGACAAGCCTGTTTTGGTTTGTGACAACAGGTGCATTGCCAGAAACCACTTGGTCAGTGGGAGCTTGGTGTTTGCGAAAATCGTGTTTCCAGTCAATGACATCTGGTGACGGCAGTGATTGCATTGCAGCACGCGTGGCCGACTTTTCAGGCGACAGCAGGTCTTGTTGGCGCACTCAGGACAGATGAAACCGTTCGGAAAACGCCAAGCAAGCAGCGCGTTTTCGCACTGCGCTTCAGTGCCATAGTCCTTGAAAAAATCAAACAGGCTGTAGCCTTTCTGGAATTGGACTTTGCTTTTGGCCATGATCTCGTACCTCAGTAACTGTACGTAAGATCAGTATAGCTCGTGGTGACTGCTAATCATGGGTAATCAGGAAAAGTTTAGCCATTTAATATCAATAATTTAGAATGGTGTGTTTTTGTGCCAAGTGACTTGTTAGCACCTTCCCTAACAACATTGCAATAAATTTCATCATGCCATGCCCCTTAAGATATATTCAAAATATGGAAAACCAGGTGGTGTAAAATCATCTCTCATACCCCAATAGGGTGAATCATACATACTTGCCCTCTTAAAGATCTATATCCTTACGGTAATGTAATCTTGCTGACAGCAGCATGTAATGTTGATTGTATATAGTGATTAGCGATAACCGTGCAATAACAACGAAATGAGGTAATCCAATGAAAATCAAGACCATCTTAGCTGCGCTCACCATGTTGATTAGTAGTTCAGCGGCTTTCGCTAATGCCCCAATGCCTTTCGATCTTAGAGCAGGGCATGGAGTAGTCTATGTAGAATGGAAAATATCTGCATTGCCTACTGACTCCGTGGACGTATCCACCCCCGATGGCACGAAACTGGGCGTTGTGAAGGCTCTCCCTGGTAAGACCAAGCAGTTAACACTTCCTTCTGATAAAAATATTACAGAAGTTATCGTGGACTATAAAGGAACCATTCATAACGTCTCTCTCCCGCATGGTATGGGAAGCGGTAGTAACCGTTAAGATCTTCCACATGTAAAAAACGGCCAGCTTATGCTGGCCGTTTTTTAAACATTAAAAATAATCATTCTATATTTTATAATTTCGATATAACCTTCATTGAAACTCTTGATGCAGCTGGATTTTTTTTATTTTTTAGTGTATGTAGTAGCATAGACTACTGACTATCTTAATACTGCATATTGGAGAACATAATGAATATTTTAGTTGTTGAAGATGAGCCAAAGATAGGTGAGTATTTAAAGAAAGGACTCACTGAGTCAGGCTACATTGTTACTCTCGCCACAAATGGAATTGATGGTCGCTTTTATATACTTAGCCATGAATTTGACTTAATAATACTAGATATTATGTTACCTGGGATTAACGGATGGCAGCTTCTTGAGGAAATTAGAAATATAAACATTCAAGTACCTGTCATGTTCCTGACGGCAAAAGATGGTGTCGGAGATAGAGTAAAGGGGCTAGAGTCTGGAGCTGATGATTATCTTTCAAAACCATTTGCATTCACTGAACTACTAGCCAGAATAAAAAACCTTCTTAGGCGATCCAAAGACAATCATATTGAAGAGGTTATATCAATTTCAGATTTGATTATAAACATCAAATCAAGAACAGTTAAGCGGTCGGGTAAAAAACTACATCTCACCCCTAAAGAATATCTATTACTTGAGTTATTAGCTCGGCGGCATGGTGAAGTATTACCTCGCTCATTAATTGCCTCTTTGGTATGGGATATGAATTTTGACAGCGATACAAATGTAATAGATGTTGCAATCAGAAGATTAAGAGCCAAGGTTGATGATGATTATCAAATAAAATTAATTCATACTATTCGAGGAATGGGATATAAATTAGAAGGTGCTGGCGATGAAGAGTAACATGCCTATAACTATACGTGCTATGCTTTTTGTTTCTGTCGCCATAACGATCAGTATGATTTCCTTGTTATTTTTGGTAGAGACATCTATCAAAAATCATTTCTTAGACCTTGATAATGAAACGATAGATAACAAAACGATTATTATCGAGCAGTTTTCAAAGCGCATAGATGCAGTTCAAAGAATTATCAATTGGGATACAATCAATCCTGACTCTAACTTTTATATCGAGATATTAAAAGATGGTAAAAATATATATAGGAGTAAACGAGACAGCTTTAATTTGAGAAAGTTCAGCAATACACTAATTCATGTATCTGAAACTGACACTTCCGCTCCACATAAATATCTCAGTAAAAACATTAATTTTAAAAAAAATGATAACTCCTATTCAGTTGTGTTCTATTTAGACTCAAGTATTCACTCTCATTTTTTGTCTGACTTTAGGATGCAGCTATTAATCATAGTCTTTGGTGTTTGGGCGATCATAATATTGTCTACATACTTGGGTATAAGGCAAGGCCACAAACCTATTTATATATTAAGCAAACATATGTCGACTATTCAGGCTGAACAGTTGAACTCAACATTAGAACCCAACCAATATCCGAGAGAGTTAAGGGAGTTGGTTGACTCATTCAATACCATGCTATCTAAACTAAACAATAGTTTCGTTAAGTTATCTGATTTTTCAGATGATGTAGCGCATGAACTAAGAACCCCATTAACCAATATAATCATGCAGGCTCAAGTTGGGTTAAATCAAGACAGGAGCATCTCCGAATATAAAGAGTTCCTATATTCAATTCTGGAAGAGCTTGAGCGTTTGGCAAAGATGGTTAGCGATATGCTGTGGATTGCCAGGTCAGACAAAGGTTTGATTTCTGCAAATAAAGAATTTTTAGATTCAGAGAATGAACTTTCTTCTATTTTAGATTTCTTTATGTATTTAGCAGAAGAAAAAAGCCTTACGTTTAACGTTGCAAATACTAATAAGCTTGTATTTGCTGACAAAATAATGTTTCGTCGTTCGATATCCAATCTGATATCTAACGCAATAAAATACTCAGAGAGTAACTCTGTCATTAGCATCTCGATATCAAACGATGAAGGAAATAATTCTATTGTTGAAATAAAGAACAAATGCAAAGGTATATCTTACGATGACTCTTTGAGAATGTTTGACCGATTTTATAGGGCAGATTTATCAAGATCTAGCAATAACGATAGTGTCGGACTGGGTCTATCGATTGTTAAATCGATAACCGAAGTTAATGGAGGGAAGGCATGGAACAAATTAAGTGGTGATTATATTTCATTTTATTTATTATTCCCAGCCAAATAGCTTTTAGGGAAAGTGCGAACAAGTATCCCACGAACAAAAAATGAAAATTTTAGTCATTTAATATCAATGGGTTACCAGTAAATGCTCTCGTGCCATATGACTTATTCGCACCTTCCTTAGATGCTGTAGACAACTCATTTTCTCTCAGCACCACGTCCTGTACTCACTCACCCAATAAGTCACACTATCTGAGTGATGCGGTATTTTTTACTTAATATTAAGTATAGTTATACTGCCGAGCATTAATTGGTATTTAGATCTTTTTGTGTCAGCAGATCATCAAACTGTGATATTGGCAAAACTTTTTAACTAAAAACACAAAAAATCAAACAAAAAAAGAGGGGAGCCCCCTCTTTTTTTGTTTGAAAAGTGGATTATTTCACTACCACTTCACCAAGCATTCCAGCCTCCATATGCCCAGGTACAAGACAAGCAAATGATACTGTACCTGCTTTATCAAATTTCCATAGCACTGCACTCTTCTGACTGGGTGCAAGAGAGAATCATGTTTGGCATGCTATGTTTCATCTGCATACCTTGCATTTGTTGCATCATTCCCGCATGCTCTTTGAGCTCTGAGGTTGTTCCGAGAACGAACTCATGTGGTAGTTTTCCATTATTCTTTATAAAGAATCGGATTGTTTCACCTTGTTTGACCGATATCGTTTTCGGTGTAAACCGCATGGTGTCATCCATAGATACGTCAATGGTTCTAGACACATCTTTGGCAACACCAGGGGAACCAGCCATACTCCCCATGTCATGCCCCATAGGAGCTGGATTCCCCTTCATTGAACTCATGTCATGGTTCATGCCATTCTTCATTGAGTTCATGTCATGACCTTGCTCAGAAGCCATCACACCCGTAGAAATTACTATCACAGCAGCAGTAATCATTTTGAATTTCATACATTACCTTCCTTATGTAATCAGAACCAGAATCTGGCACCTGCAATAAATCTCGTATCAGATGTACTCTCCCCATGATCTTTTGCTAGATCGTATGTATTGCCAGCGAGAGTTTTCCATTCAACGCCTATGTAAGGAGCAAACTGCCTACTTATTTCATAACGTAACCGCAAGCCAGTGCTGATGTCTGAGATACCTCGCCCAACAGACATATCATCATTATCTTTACTGTAAATATTCATTGCAGCTTGGGGCTGTAGTATCAATTTCTGAGTAAGTAAGAGGTCATATTCCGCCTCTAGGCTTAAAAGCATTAGACCATGCTGATCTACAAATAAAGAGGAGTCAACCTCAAACCAATATGGCGCTAATCCTTGTAGGCCAAGGGCAAGCCATCCTTTATCGCTTCTAGATTGATATGTATCATATCTTGCTCCAAAAAGGATGTCCCAGTATGCAGATGTAGCATACCCATAAAGAACTTGGTTTTCTGTATCCTGTAATGAATTTTTATATTCACCTTCAGATTTAAACCATATTTTTTGATAGTCTTTCCCTACCCAAGCAAGGGCTTTGTAGGAAGCATAATTTTCCTCTCGTCCATTTGAATATTCAAGCCTGTCAATTAACAGAGAAGAAAAGGTATGTTCATCTGCTAAGGAAAGCTGCTCTCTGCCTTCAAAAAGGCTTGGGCCTGAACTAAGTGTGAGTCCATCAGAATATTCATCAGGGCTTCTTTGTTCGCTATCCTCAGATGCGGTTAAATCAGGGTGATAGCCGCTAACAGCATCTTTTGACTCCTCAGAAAAAGAAAGAGAAGCAAATAACCCAAGGCTGATCAACCATATTCCATTTTTTACTATACTTTGAATTAGCATTATTTATTTCCTCAAGAAACCACTACTTCACGGAACATTCCAGCATCCATATGGAACATAATATGACAGTGCCAAGCCCAACGGCCAATGGCATCAGCGGTCACAAGAAAACTAATTCGTTGTGCTGGCTGCACAGGTATTGTGTGCTTTCTTGCCAAAAAGGAGCCATCTTCATTCTCAAGTTCACTCCACATACCATGTAAATGCATGGGATGGGTCATCATGGTGTCATTGTGGAGAGTAATTCTAACTCTTTCTCCATAATTAAAATGAATTGGTGTTGATTTACCGAACTCAACGCCATCAAACGACCATGTATAGCGTTCCATATTTCCAGTCAAATGAAGTTCAATTTCGCGTTCTGCTGGTCTTGGATCTATGGGCCCACCTTTAGTTTTCAGGTCTGCTAACGTAAGCACTCTTCTCCCATTATTACGTAGCCCTACACCAGGGTCATTCAGATTGCGTCTTGGTGTATCTACCCTCGCATCAACACTGGGCCCAAACTCTGTACTGGCATGCCTAACCTTGCTTGGCGGTGTAGCATTACTCATACCAGCCATAGAACCATGATCCATACCAGCCATGGAGCTATGATCCATCGTTGGCATTGCCCCCGATGCCATGCCAGGCATTGAGCCATGATCCATACCTGCCATAGAGCTATGATCCATCGCTGGCATTGCCCCCGATGCCATGCCAGGCATTGAGCCATGATCCATACCTGCCATAGAGCTATGATCCATCGCTGGCATTGCACCTGATGCCATACCAGGCATTGAGCCATGATCCATACCTGCCATGGAGCCGTGATCCATTCCGTCCATGGAGCCCATCATATCTTCCATTGAAAGAGGCTCAGGTTTGTCTACAGTAGGAATCGGAGCTGAAAGGCCAATCGCCGTCGACAACGTACCTCGGGCAAAACCAGTACGATCCATCGACTGTGCGAAAATCGTATGGGCGTTATCGATGGGTTGAACAATGACATCGTAAGTTTCACCAGGGCCGAAACGAAACTCATCTACGTCTATAGGTTCAATATCAACACCATCGGTTTGTACAACCGTCATTTTTATGCCTGGAATTCTGACATCGTAAAAAGACCCTCCAGCACCATTTATAAATCTAAGTCTGATCTTCTCACCTTTATTAAAGACACCAGTCCAATTTCCATTAGGGGTTGTCCCATTCATTAGATAGGTTAAAGTTGCGGAGGATAAGTCAGCCAAATCTGTAGAATTCATTCTCATTTCATTCCACATCTGGCGTTTGGTGAAGGCAACTTTTAATCCACTGTTGCTGACATCGTTAATGAAGTCGATAGCTGTAGGCTGATTAAAATTATAGTAATCACTTTGCGATTTCAATTTTGATAAAATTCGCATCGGGTGCTCATCTGTCCAGTCTGACAAGAGAACAACATAATCTCTATCGGCTGATATAATCTCGCCTTCTTTTGGCTCTATAATTAAAGCGCCATACATTCCCGTCTGTTCTTGAGAACCAGAGTGAGAGTGATACCAATATGTACCGGACTGTTCCAACGTGAATTTATATGTGAATGTCTCTCCTGGTTTAATACCATTGAAACTAATACCAGGTACGCCATCCATTTCAAATGGGAGTATTATACCATGCCAATGAATAGAGGTAGGCTCACTGAGCTTATTGGTAACACGAAGAGTAACCTCATCGCCTTCCTTTAAGCGTAATGTCGGTGCAGGTATGGAGCGATTGACAACCGTGGCAATTCTTGTACTTCCAGTAAAGTTGACAACAACTTCTTCAACTACCAGATCGATTACTGTTCCACTTAAAACTGAGCTGTAAACCTTTTGCGGCAGTTCTTCTTTAGCGTTAATTGACATAGGAATCGATGCCACAACTCCGCCAGCAGCAATCCCTTGAACAAACTTTCTTCTTGAGATAGAAGGATTAAATCCATTTTTACTATGAACATCATTCATAAGCGCCTCCATTTCATCACAGCTGTGATGTGTGATGATGCTCATTATAGAAATCAATGTACAATTACAATACTGTCATTTTTCTCAATGCGTAGAAAGAAATGCGCCAAACTTACGTTAAGCGCATGATTTTATTTGCTTTATCTGTTTCGCCCACTACCCATTCCATGCTGAAGTGCAATCACATGGACATCACCGTTGTAGCTGACTTTGACTGTGTTGATACTTTTGCCCATGGGGAGTTGCAGTTGCTTTGTCTTCCCAGGAGTAGCCATTACAGTACCCAGTTTAGTGTCATCCAGGGTAGATACACTCACAGTGTCGGTACTAAGTGCGTTGGCACTCCAATCCATATATATAATGTTGTGCCCAGCACGAACGTTATAAGGCACCGGAGCCTGAGCAAAAGCGGAGAAGCTTCCGACGACCAGCGTACATGCCATTAATGCACCAATTTTAATATTCATAAACCACCTCATTTAATTATGACTCAAGTTACGTGACTAACTATAAACTCTGAGTCATTACATGAAGCTGTCACAAAAATTACAAATTAGTAATAAACCTATTGAAGAGTGTTTGGGGAACGCTGGATGCCTTAAATCAGGACATACCCTATTTTTTGACCTGCTCAGATAGAGATTCGGTTCATGCAGCATGAATCGCCCGGCTTCTCTAGGGAAGGTGCGAATAAGTCATATGGCACGAGAGCATTTAATGGTAACCCATTGATATTAAATGACTAAAATTTTCATTTTTTGTTCGTGGGATACTTGTTCGCACTTTCCTTAGTTATACCTGACAGAACGATAATTATCGAAAACGCCATGCACACCCATAAGAATTCCATTGTGGTGGTACTGTTGGGCTTCCATGCACTATGCCGCCCGAAACTCAAGGGGCTGGAATGTGACTGGGTGATGGTCAGCAAGTGACGAGCCCAAACGCCCGCATGCACAAGCCAAATAGGTCTTGAGCTGGTATCAGGGTTGAAGCAATACTGCTGCAAGGGTATGTGGTGCCAGTGGTTTGCCAGCATGCGGTAGAGGTGGGTTGCAACCTTATAGTGATGGGGGCTTACGGTCACTCACGGATCAGGCAGTTCATTGTGGGAAGCACGACAGCGGGGATACTGAAAACGACCAAAGCCTCTCTGCTGTTGCTGAGGTAATTTAGTAGCAGGGGCGGGATAACCTGCCCCTGCGTGTATCAGAACCAGCTTTGCACCGCCTCTCTGGCAGGTATCCCACCGGCATGTACTACCTTGTCATCGATGACGACTGCTGGCGTAGACATCACCTTGTACTTCATTATCTCGGGCAACCTGATTACCCATGACCCTCAGCCAGCTTCAAGAGCCGATATGGCATCGGAGGGCTTGCCACGACTGCATGCCCCAATTCAACCTGCCACCAAGATCAGCAACACAACAATGATCGCTATGAAGGAAGCCTTTCTATAGAAATCCATACAATCCCTACACTAATGTAAAACTAGCTTTGGCGGTTCCCTTGTGCCATCACTGTCAAGATACTTTTCATATTCGGCCATAAAGACAGAGAGGTTTTGGTTGAATCTGCGCAGGTCGTACCCCCGTAATTCAATACCACCTAGTAGTGACTGTGCGATACTTAACGCATGCGTATCTGTACTGATCTGATCAATCAAGAATCCCTGTTTTGCTAGATGTTGGTGCATCCAATTGATGTCACCAGCACTCTTATACAAACACCAATGGAAGAAAAATATTAGTGCGCCACATTCATAGATGAAGCGGAAAGGATCAGTTGCACTCCCCTCCGTTTTTGCAATCATCAGCCCTAGTTCGTTACCACACTCAGGCCCAAGATCCCCCATCATACGTGATACCAATGATGGGTTAACCCCTAGAGTACGTGACAATATGTCCACTGCCTTTCTTACTGTTTTTGCTTCGGTGAATAGTTGAGAAATGAGCTTGAGCATTTTTTTAAGTACTCCAAGTGCATTGCTGACGATTTTGTGAGCTAAGTTAGCACGCTGTTATTGCAAAGAGCTATTGTCACTCTTTATTGAGTAACACCATTAGGGCTCACATTACTATTCATCGTCGCTAAAGCAATGCCTTTGTATTCAGGAAGGATAACCCACGTCCCCAGAAGTTAACGGAAATCACAGTATCCGCTGCCAGATCCAACAACCGCCGCTCCCATAGCTCCAAGGCTCGCCGCTTCTCTGGCAGGTATTCATAGCGGTCATAGTGCTTGCTGGATACGTCATTCAGGGCGTGATTCTGTAGGCGGTCGCGCAGATCTTTGGCTATGCCCAGCTCGCCCATCAGAGTTTTACAGGTTCGGCGGAAATCACGGGGGATAAAGTGCGCCATCTCGGCGCGTTTGCGGTAACGATCAATCGCTTGGCTAAGTGAAGCCATCGGCATTGGTTCGCTCGGCTTGGTGGCGTGGGCAAAGATAAAGGGACTATCCCCCGTTGCCGCTTGCTGCTCTCTCAACACCCGCAAGGCGCTATCAGTGAGTGGGATCAAGTGAGGGCGGCCATTCTTGGAAAGCTCGGCGGTAATGGTCAAGGGAGGGTGCGAATAAGCACCCTCCACAATGAAACTGAAAAAATTAGTTCATTAAATTCAAATACTTACAAAGGCGCATTTTTATGTTTGGTGACTTATTCGCACCTTCCTTAGAACTAATGGCTGGGCTCTTTTTTTCACTTGACTATTGTTTGAACTATCACTGTCTTACCTCAGGGGCGACATTGCTCCGATCGTGTGTACCAATCCCGTAGGCCATGACTTTATTCTGGAGGTATGCCTGATGGTGAAGCCATGTAGTGGGGTGATTACAGCGGCAGTTATGCGGTAGGGGCTTATTTGAGCTGTAACCCTGGCACCAGTCTGTGACTTTCCAGCCCATACAGTCATAGGTCATTCCGCTAGCCGATGACGTTATCTCATACGTCACCTGCTATTCGGTTCAGCTCGGTGTCTTCGACCAGCTCCTGGTAGCAGACAAAGATATAGGGTGACAAGCAGTTGAAGGCGGGGTAGTTACCGTTCAGGATGGCAACATCAGACCCGTTACCCTTTTTCAGGAAACGCCCCATAGGGAGGCGAACAATGAAGCCAAAAACCACCTTCGATTTTCAGCATCACAGCCCCTAGACATCAGAACTGGTGTAGTATGACCTCAGTAATCAGAGGAAGACGTTCGAAGAGTTGTGTAAACTTTTTTATCGTATAAGCATCAGATGTTGACACGAACAGCGTTAATGATAGGTTTAATGCGATTTATAGGCATATGGGTGAGATAACAAGGTGGATAGAAGCTGTGGATACTTGCCTTGCACTCAATCAACTCACACACACAGCGGCATTTACACTGAAATGTTCCTGCCCTTCCGTTCTAAGAACAGAATATTGAAAAGGCCCTGATAACTCAGGGTCTTTTTTTATGCACTCAGCCTCGAAAGGGATGAGACGTTTTATGACTGCCTCCCCTACAGTGATGGATATTCTCCACAGGAGCGCTTTGTGAAAAGTGCAATGAAACTGCTCACCCCTTTATTGCTAATGCTGACCAGCATGCTCTCCGGCCAGTTGCAGGCAAAGCCACTCAAGGTCGGGGTCAGCTTTGCCATCCCCCCTTATGTCATCGAAGGCGAGAATCGCGGCATTGAGCTGGATCTGTTGAAAGCGGCGTTCGCCAGCAGCGACTATGAGCCCAGCTTTGAATTTCTGCCGCTGGAGCGTACCTTCCGCCTGTTCGAGTCAGGAAAGCTGGATGCCATCATCAACGTCAGACCCGGTATGGTTGATCCTCACGTTCTGACCCAGCCCGTTATCACCTTCCATAACCGGATCTTCACCCTGCGCAGCACCCACATCAATACTCTGGACGACCTGCATTCAAAACGGGTCACAGCCTTTCAACGGGCAACGATCATTCTGGGGGGCGCGTTCGCCACCATGGCCAACCAGAATCCCCACTATGAGGAGGTAGCCAAGCAGCAGGTGCAGGTGCACCAACTGATGCGCGGCAGGGTGGATGCAGTCGTACTGGAGGAGCGGGTGTTCTACTACTACCTCGACCAGCTGATCGCCACCGCCCAGGCAGGCGAGCACTACGAGCGCAATCAGGTCAGGCAAGCAGACCTCTTCCCGCCCACCGTCTATCACTTTGCCTTCCGAACGGCCGATGCCCGAAATCTGTTTGATAAGCGCCTTGAGGCGATGCGTCAGGATGGTCGTTATCACCAGATTTTCGCGGCTTACGGCGCCACACCGTGAGCCACAAACATAAAAGCCAGCCGGTAAGGGCTGGCTTTGTACTGGCTCCGAAGGAACAGCAGTAGGGGAGCGTTACTTCATTGCGCTGCCGTTTTTCAGTTCTGCTTTCTGACGTTTGGCTTCGCGTTTCTCTTTCAGTGACATCTGCGGTTTTTTCTTGGCATCTTTGCCGTTGTGATGTTCTTTGTTACTCATCATCAAACTCCAAAAATGTTACCCAGACAGTTGGTTCCCAGCGGGAGCCAGCATGCCATCCGAATCATCAACTTCAGTACGCTTGGTGGGATGGTGCAAGACCATCACCAGACCCAGCATACCCTCCAGCGGCATCCGGATCCAGCCTCATTCTCGTCCAAAAAATGTCGCGCGCAGCCCCTTGAGCGGGGAGGCCAAACGACCTCGACAGGAAAGACCAAAAAAGAGTAATTCGCATTATTAAATGTTGTCACGCTTATATTAAGCCATCGTTACCTGGATATTTTCACGGATAAATATAAATCCCTCTCATTATTTATTGCCACGCAAGAGGTCACCATTTTAATAAGCATTCGCAATACCATCGGAAACATCAGGTTACAACACCGAATAGGTTATTTCCGGTCAGCCGGATATAATGCGCGCCGCACCGAAATATCCGTTTTTATTCAGGAAGCTGTGACATGAACAGAAAAACCAGAGCCGCCATGGTGTCGGTCTGCTCCAATATCAGTCTGATCATCATGAAAATGGTGGCCGGGTTCGCCAGCGGCTCGGTCAGTATCATCTCGGAGGCGATCCACTCCGCCATGGATCTGGTGGCGGCCCTGATCGCCCTGTTCGCGGTGAAAAAGTCCGATCTCCCGCCTGATGAACGCCACCCCTATGGTCACGACAAGATTGAAAATGTCTCCGGCGTCATCGAAGCACTGCTTATCTTGCTGGCCGCGGGCTGGATCATCTTCGAAGTCGTCGACAAGCTGATCACCCCCAGCCCGATTGAAAGCATTGGCTGGGGCGTGCTGGTGATGGTGATCTCGGCGCTGGTCAACAGCGGTGTCTCGGCCTACCTCTACAAGGTGGCCCGAGAGGAAGAGTCGGTCGCCCTGGCGGCCGATGCGCTTCATCTCAAGGCGGATGTGCTCACCTCCGCCGGGGTCGCCGTCGGTCTTGGCGGGATCTGGCTGGCCGGTCTGTTCGGCTACTCCCTCGCCATCCTCGACCCGCTGGTCGCCATTGCGGTCGCCATCTTTATTGTCAGAGAGGCGATCAGCATGCTCAACGAGGCCTTCCAGCCGCTGATCGACCAGAGCATGAGCCCGGAAGAGCTGGCGATGACCAGCCGCATCATCACCGAATGCTGCCCTGCCGCCAGCGGTTTTCACGATCTGCGCAGCCGTCGTGCCGGTCGTCGTCGCCATATCGACTTCCATCTCACCCTGCCCCCGGAGATGAGCATCGGCGAAGCCCACGATATCTGTGATCGCATCGAACACGCCATCATGGCGCAGTTGCCCCACGCCATCGTGCTGATCCACGTCGAGCCGGAGGAGCAAGAGCTGTCCTCACCGCTCGCCATAAATTGAAATGTGGCAAACAGGCGGGAAAGTGGCAGCGAAATAACGGAAAGTTGGCACAAACCCGCATTTTTACTGCCGGAAAGCCGATTGCATAAGAAGTGATCGGCACAACTGTGTTAGGGTGTCTAACCACCCTGCCGCAGGAGCGCGCCGTGAAAAAGCTGGAAATGAAAGATCTGACCGAGGCCGAAAAAGCCGAGATAGCCTTGTTATTGCAAAAGGCACAAGCCAATGCAGACCACCAGCTGACCAACGGAGAGCGGAACAAGATCCGCGAAGAGGGTCGCCTGAAAATTGTGGCGGACCGCGCCGAAGCAGCCAAGGCTGCCTCCAAGCTGGCTCGCGAGAAAGCCAAAGAGCGTGCCAAGAACCAGGTACTGCCGGAAACCTTCAGCTGGATTGATTCGGTCAGCAACAAGTTTCGCAGCAAGCGCTGATCCCTTCTTGCAAAACGCCCGCTGGCACTTGGTGCCAGCGGGCGTTTGCATGTCTGGACGATGCTCGATGCGCCAGATTTGGCGCTGCCATTGATTTGCAGCCCAGAAGCTAATCGCAGCAGCAAAGAAGTGATTTACATTGTGAGTTAGAGAAAACGCCAACTGACAATCCACGTCTCTCGCCACCTTTTCATTTTTTCTCATATTTTTTGCCAGAACTGGCTACATAGTCAGGACAAAAAAGCCGAATCTGACTTGCCACAGGGTGATATGAGTCCGCACTGATTTTTCTATGCCGTTGAAATGCATCATGTTTACTATAAAAAATGATATTTTTGGCTGTTACAAAACATTAATATCGAGATAAAGTTTGCTTTAAAAATGAGAGCGTGTTTTAATCTTTCTCGATGGTTCGGCAGTTCAGACCTGATTATGTTAGGCAGTCATTTTAGTAAAGCAGTGATTAGCATAAGCGTTATCCTCGGATAATTCTTATCAAATAATTCTCCTTCTTTAGTGCTCCCCATACGTATTGCTGACGAAAAATCAAAAATTGCCATTTAGGTGGCATTCAACACTATTTAAGGAAATTATTATGTCTAACAAAATGACTGGTACCGTTAAGTTCTTCAACGCTGAGAAAGGTTTTGGTTTCATCTCCCCGGCTGACGGCAGCAAAGACGTGTTCGTACACTTCTCCGCTATCCAGTCCACCAGCTTCAAAACCCTGGACGAAGGTCAGCGCGTTGAGTTCACCATCGAGCAAGGCCAGAAAGGCCCGGCTGCTGCCAACGTAGTTGGTCTGTAATTCAAGCCGGAGCATGCTGCTGATGGCTCATGCCAACTGCTGACAGCTCTGCAAGAATTTAAAAAAACCCGCTTAGGCGGGTTTTTTGTTTTTCCCCGCTTTTTCCTCACAGATCTCCCCTCCCCCGACCGCTTGATACCTCCCTTACACGCTCTCACCGCTTGAGTCTTAGAATGAGCTCCGAATGGACTCAAAATGTAAAATAGTGACGAAAAAGTCAGGTTATCCGCTGTATTTGCCGCGAATTCTTGCTATTTTGCGCGCCACCAACGCAAACGATTTCCTTCACACTTTCAGGATTAGTTATGGCAAAGCAAGATATGGCCGCCCAAACAGGGACAGGCGGCTTTCTGGACTCTTATTTTTCCATTTCTGCGCGCGGCAGCAGCGTGCGTCAGGAGCTGGTCGCGGGGCTGACCACCTTCCTGGCGATGGTCTACAGCATCATAGTGGTGCCGAACATGCTGGGTGCTGCCGGCTTTGAGCAGGGCCCGGTATTTGTCGCCACCTGTTTGATCGCCGCCTTCGGCTCCCTGCTGATGGGTCTGTGGGCCAAGCTGCCGATGGCCATCGGTTGCGCCATCTCCCTCACCGCCTTTACCGCGTTCAGTCTGGTACTGGGTCAGGGACTGAGCATTCCGGTTGCCCTGGGCGCCATCTTCCTGATGGGGGTGCTGTTTACCTTGATCAGCGTCACCGGCGTGCGCCAGTGGATCCTGGATAACCTCCCCTCCGGCATCGCCCACGGCACCGGCATCGGTATCGGTCTGTTTCTGCTGCTGATCGCCACCAATGGCGTTGGCATGGTGATCAAGAACGAAGGGGCCGGTCTGCCGGTTCAGCTGGGTGAAGTGACCGCCTTCCCGGTCATCATGACGGTGCTGGGTCTGGCCGCCATCTTCGGTCTGGAGCGTCGCAAGGTGCCGGGCGGCATCCTGATGGTGATCATCGCCATCTCCATCCTCGGCCTTATCTTCGACCCGAAAGTGACTTGGCAGGGCTTCTTCGCCATGCCGAGCCTGACTGGCGAGAAAGGCTCGCTGGTAGGCAGCATGGATCTGCTGGGCGCCCTCAATCCGGTGGTCATTCCGACCGTACTGGCGCTGGTGATGACCGCCGTGTTTGACGCCACCGGCACCATCCGTGCCGTGGCCGGACAGGCGGGTCTCATCAACGAACGTGGCCACATCATCAGCGGTGGCAAGGCCCTGACTGCCGACTCCGTCAGCAGCATGGTGGCAGGCGCCGTTGGTGGTGCTCCGGCTGCCGTCTACATCGAATCCGCCGCAGGCACCGCAGCAGGTGGCAAGACCGGTCTGACCGCCACGCTGGTCGGCGTACTGTTCCTGCTGATGATCTTCCTCTCCCCGCTGAGCTATCTGGTACCGGCTTACGCCACCGCACCGGCCTTGATGTACGTCGGTCTGCTGATGCTGGGCAACGTCACCAAGCTGGACTTCAGCGACTCGGTCGATGCGCTCTCCGGCATGCTGTGTGCCGTCTTTATCGTGCTCACCTGCAACATCGTGACCGGCATCATGCTGGGCTTCGTGGCGCTGGTCGTTGGCCGCATCTTCGCTGCCGAGTGGAAGAAGCTCAACGTCGGCACCGTCATCATCGCCCTGGCGCTGGTGATCTTCTACGCCGGTGGCTGGGCCATCTAACCCGTCCGCATATTCCGGTTATAGCCAAGGGCCCTGCGGGGCCCTTTTTCATGGCTGTGAGTCAGCTAACAGTTTCCCACCCGTTTGCCCTGCACTGTTTCAGATTGAAACATCTATCCCCCTTCTGCTGTTTCAAATCCGAACCAAATCATCCGTCATTTTTATCCCTTTTTCTGTCGTTAGACTGGCTCCATCAACCATTTGCCCACCCGAGCGGTGGCAAGCCAAGGAGTGAGCCATGAAGAAACTGATCAATGCCGTCGATGCCGTGGTCCGTGAACAACTGATGGGGATGGCAGCCGCCCACCCCGAGCTCAAGGTACGTATCGAACCCCACTACATCACCCGCGCCGACGCCCCCGTGATGGGCAAGGTGGCGCTGGTCTCCGGCGGTGGCAGCGGCCACGAGCCGATGCACGGCGGTCTGGTAGGCAAAGGGATGCTGGATGGCGCCTGCCCCGGCGAGATCTTTACCTCCCCGACGCCGGATCAGATGTACGAGTGCGGTCAGGCCGTTGATGGCGGCGCGGGCGTGCTGTTTCTGGTGAAGAACTACACCGGCGACGTACTCAACTTCGAGACCGCGGTCGAGCTGCTGCACGGCGATGGTGTAAAAGTGGGCTTCGCCCTGATCGATGACGACGTGGCGGTCAAAGACAGCCTCTACACCGCCGGTCGCCGTGGCGTTGCCACGACCGTGCTGTGCGAGAAGCTGGTCGGTGCCGCCGCCGAAGCGGGCTACGATCTGGCGCGTTGCGAGGCGCTGGCCCGTCGCATCAACAACCAGAGCCGCACCATAGGCGTGGCCATGCATGCCTGTACCGTGCCTGCCGCAGGCAAGCCCTCCTTCACCCTGGCGGACAACGAGATGGAGTTCGGCGTCGGTATCCACGGCGAGCCAGGCATCGAGCGACGCCCCTTCACCGACCTCAATACTCTGGTGGACGACATGTTCAGCGAGCTTGCTGACAACACCCCCTATGGCCGCACCTTGCGCCACTGGGATCGCACCAGCGGCAGCTGGCAGGAGGAGCACACCTTTATCGAACCGCTCAACAAGGGCGATCGGGTCATCGCGCTGGTCAACAGCCTGGGTGGCACCCCCATCTCCGAGCTCTATGGCGTCTATGGTCGCCTCGCCACCCTGTGCGAGGAGGCGGGCATCCATCTGGTGCGCAACCTGATTGGCCCCTACTGCACCTCCCTCGACATGACCGGTATCTCCATCACATTGCTCAAGGTGGATGATGAGCTGATGACCCTGTGGGATGCCCCCGTTCACACCCCCGCCCTGCGTCGCGGCTGCTAAGGAGAACCCATGTTAAGCAAGCATCACATCGTCAACTGGCTGCTCGACTGCGAACATATCTTCACCGAGCAGCGCGACTACCTCACCGCGCTGGATACCGACATCGGCGATGGCGACCACGGCCTCAACATGCAGCGCGGCTTCGCCAAGGTGGCCGAGAAGCTGCCGGCGGTAGCGGACAAGGATATCGGTCAGGTGCTGAAAACCACCGGCATGACATTGCTCTCCTCGGTCGGCGGCGCCAGCGGCCCGCTCTACGGCACCTTCTTTATCCGGGCGGCAGCCAGCAGTGACGCCTGCCAGAGCCTGAGCCTCAGCCAGCTGTGCAAAATGCTGAGCGACGGGGTGGAGGGGATCGTCTCCCGCGGCCGCGCCGAGCCGGGCGACAAGACCATGTGCGATGCTTGGTGGCCGGCACTGGCGGCCCTGCAACAGGCGCAGCAGCAAGAGCTGCCCCTCAATGAAGCACTGGACAAGGCGGTTGCAGCCGCCGCAGCCGGTACCGAGGCGACCATCCAGATGCAGGCCCGCAAGGGGCGCGCCAGCTATCTTGGCGAGCGCAGTATCGGCCATCAGGATGCCGGGGCCACCTCGACCCTGCTGCTGCTGACCGCCCTGCGTGACAGAGCGAGGTTGTGACATGATCGGAATCGTAGTTGTCTCTCACAGCGCCATGCTGGCGGCCGGCTTGAAAGCGCTGGCCGACCAGCTGGGTAGCCCGGCCCGATTGCTGCTGGCGGCCGGGGTCGATGACCCCGACCACCCCATCGGCACCGACGCCATCGCGGTGCTGAGTGCGATTGAAGAGGCGGACGACGGCAGCGGCGTGCTGGTGCTGATGGACTTGGGCAGCGCCCTCTTGAGCGCCGAGACCGCTCTAGAACTGCTGCCCCCGGAGCTGAGCGCCCGGGTACGGCTCTGCCCCGCCCCGCTGGTCGAGGGTACTCTGGCCGCCGTGGTGGCGGCCGGTTCCGGCCTGACGCTGGACGAGGTGGCCGCCGAGGCGCTCGGCGCGCTGGGCCCGAAACAGGCGATGCTGCCTGCCAGCCCAGCGCTGGCCGCCACCGAGACGGCCCCCGCTGCCGACGACGGCTGGCTGCGCTGCGAGGTGGTGGTGGATAACCCCCACGGCCTGCATGTGCGCCCCGCCGCCCGACTGGTGGCTGCCCTCAAGCCCTTTGCCGCTGAACTCAAGCTGCAAAAGGGGGATAAAGAGGCCAATCCCCGCAGCCTGACCCGGCTCGCCATGCTCAACGTGCGGCAGGGCGACCAGCTCATCCTGCTGGCGCGCGGCGAGGATGCCAGCGCCGCCTTGGCCTGCTTCCAGCAGCTGGCCGACGAGCGCTTTGGCGACTGACGCCGCACACCATTGTTTCAAGGGGCTGCACTCGCTCGCTGAGCCTGTGCAGCTTCATTCAAGACGAAGGAGTCCCCGGCACAGCCGCCCCTTCGCCCCGATTCTTAATTCATAAAGAGAGAGGGATAGAATATGGACCGCATCATCATCAGCCCCAGCAAATACGTGCAAGGCAACGGGGCCCTCGCCAATATCGGCAACTACGTCAAAGCGCTCGGCGCCAAGCCACTGATTCTGGCCGACGCCTTCGTCACCAAGCTGGTGGGCGATACCGTGGCCACCAGCTTCCACGGCGCCGGTATCAAGCCAGAGTTCGACTGCTTCAATGGCGAGTGCTCCCGCCCCGAGATCGACCGCCTGCTGGCCCGCTGCAACCAGACGCCGTTTGACGTCATTATCGGCATCGGCGGCGGCAAGACGCTGGATACCGCCAAGTCGGTCGCCTTCTACCAGAAAGTGCCGGTGGTCATAGTGCCGACCATCGCCTCCACCGATGCCCCCACCAGCGCGCTGGCGGTCATCTACACCCCGGAGGGGCAGTTCAGCGAATACCTGATGATCCCGACCAACCCCAACATGGTCATCATGGATACCGGTGTGGTCTCCCGCGCTCCGGTGCGGCTGTTGGTCTCCGGCATGGGGGATGCGCTATCCACCTACTTCGAGGCGCGCGCCAACAAGGTCTCCGGTTGCCAGACTATGGCCGGTGGCGCTTCGACTCTGGCGGCGCAGGCCATCGCCGAGCTCTGCTACAAGACCCTGCTGGCCGATGGTTATAAGGCCAAGCTGGCGGTAGAGCAGGGGCTCTGCACCAAGGCGGTGGAGAACATCATCGAGGCCAACACCTACCTGAGCGGTATCGGCTTCGAGAGCAGCGGACTGGCCGCCGCTCACGCCATCCACAACGGCCTGACCCAGCTGGCCGAGTGTCACCACCTCTACCACGGTGAGAAAGTGGCGTTCGGTACCCTGGTGCAGCTGGTGCTGGAAAACGCCCCGATGGCGGAGATCGAGACAGTGCTGGGTTTCTGCCGCTCGGTGGGTCTGCCGACCAACCTGCATATGATGGGGGTCAAGGAGCTGGACATGGCGCGCCTGATGGAGGTGGCCAAAGCCTCCACCGCCGAGGGCGAGACCATCCACAATATGCCGTTCAAAGTCACCGCCGAGGATGTGCTGGCGGCCATCGTCACCGCCCACCAGCTGGGGCTGTAACCACGCCACGGCTGACCCTGCCATATAAAGCGGCCCCGCCACTGCGGGGCCTTTTCATTTTCTACAGGTTTGTTCGCAACGGCCTTAATAACCGTCAGCCGTGATAGTCGGCGGGATCGATCTCGAGCAGCTTGAGCCGCCGCCAGAGGGTGGTGCGACTGATGCCCAGATGCTGGGCCATCTGGCTCACCTGCCCCTTGCAGGCATGGGCGCAGCGCAGGATGGCTTGCCGCTCCAGCTCCGCCAAGGTGAGCAGCGGTTGCCCCACCACCTCGTCCGCCACCCGCTGATAGCCGTGACGAATGGCGGCGGGCAGCGCCTCCGGCGGGATCGGCCCCTGACCGGCGTGGAGCAGCGCATGCTCGACGGCGCTGCGCAGCTCCCCCAGATTGCCGGGCCAAGGGTAGGCCAGCAGGCAATCGAGAGCCGCCGGACTGAACTGGCGCACCGGTTCGCGCCCCTGCGCCGCCAACTGCTGGCTGATAAGGCCCGGCAGATCGGCCGCGCGCTCCCGCAATCCCGGCAGCCACAGCTCGCACGCCTGTAAGGCATAGAGCAGCTGGCGGCCAAACAGCCCCTCCTGCACCAGCTGCTCCAGCGGGGCGCTGCTGGTGGCGATGATCCGCACCTTGAGCGGCAGGATGCGGGCCGAATCGAAGCGCTGGATGCGGCCGGTCTTGAGCAGTTGTAGCAGCGCCGCCTGCATGGGGGCAGAGAGGCACTCCACCTGCTCCAGCACCAGGGTGCCGCCGTGGGCCAGCTCGAACTTGCCCGCCCGCTCCTGCCCCGCCTCGTCGGAACCCATCAGCTCCAGCGCCATCCGCTCGCTCGGCAGCGCCTTGCAGTTGAGGGTAATGAGCGGCCCGGCAGCCCGCTCGCTGCCAAAGTGGATCGCCTCCGCCAACTGAGCCTTGCCCACCTCCTCCTCGCCGCGCAGCAGGATCGGCCCCTGACTCTGGGCCGCCTGCCGGGCGTAGCGCAGCAGCTTGCGCATGGCGCTCGACTCCCCCACCAGCGCCGACAGCTCGGGCACCGTCTGGCGCAGCTGATGAATGGCCCGCAGCCGATCGACCGGGTGCAGCAAGGCAATAAAGCTGACCCCCTCCGGCCCCGGCAACGGCTTGAGGCTCACCAGCGCATTGATAAACTCCCCCTCCTGCGCGCCAAGCCGCTCCAGTGTCACCTCCACATGGCTGAGCGGCGTCTGGCCCTTGATGGCCAACTGTAACCGCTGGGGCAACAGCAGGTGCTGCTCCAGCGGTTGGCCGAGACAGAGCGCCGGATCGAGCCGCAGCCGGTGGGCCGCCAGCGCATTGAGGTAGCGCAAGCGCCCCTGAGGGTCCCAGGCCAGCACGCCGTCATCCATACCATCGAGCAGGGCGTAAAGCTCGCTCAGGTGGTGCTGGGACTCCTGCATCAGGGTCTCCATCTGCAGCAGATGGGCCAGCTCGCGCCCGGCGCTGACGGTGAGCGCCAGATCGCCGGCGCTCGCCTCCTCCACCTTGCAGATCAAAGCGATGATGGCGACCTGACGGCCATTGCTGTTGTAGACCGGGCTGGCGCAGCTGTGCCACGGGTGCAGAGTCTGGTTGAAGTGCTGGGGGCCGCTGACGCAGAGCGGCACGCCCTCCAGTGCCGCCAGATTGATGGCATTGGTGCCGATACGCCCCTCGCTGAAAAAGGCGCCGGGGCCAAACCCCAGCGCCGCCAGCTCGCGCAGGGTGTCGGGGTGGCCGGTCTGGGTCAGCAGGCAGCCACTCTCGTCGGTGAGCAGCAGGGCGCAGGGGCGCCCCTCCATAAATTCGTAGAGATCCTCGAGGGCCATCTCGCCGGTGGTGAGCAGGTCGCGCTTGCGCTGGCGCAGGCTCTGCAAGGTCTGCCCCTTGGCGCTGTGGGGCGGATGCCAGAGGGTGGCGCTGGTCTGGTGGGCGCAGCGCAGCCAGGATGCCTGCAGATAGTCAGGCCAAGCGAGCAGCGGCTGAAGGTCAGATGGCATGGTCACAGCAATATCCGGCAAGATGTGAGCCGACCATTTAACCACGCCAACGCCCCCGATTCAGTGACCTGCCTCAGAGGGTGGCAAGCACGCCCTCCTCCCGGTCGGGTTCACCGTCAGCAAATTGCTGGCCGAGACACTCCTTCAATCTTTTGATATATAACCCCGCTCACACTACTGACTAGTTTATGAAAAGGAGGCCGAATGGCGCTTTCCATTGCCGCCCCAGAAGTGTATTTTCGCCGAAGGAAGACGTCTGGCGAATGCGTTCAACACCAGAGTCCGTAGGCAATGCTTTAAAATGAATTTTTCCGTGGTGATCACGGCGAAACGGAGTTATATGGAAGGCTCAATTAACGGATTGGTACCACCTTCCATCTAATCATTGTTAGTCATACAGGAGGGTCTGGTGGCAAAACCAATCGTAATCGGAGATATTCAGTTTAGAACCAAAACGGCCGCTAAGGCGGAGATCAGGCGCCGTATTGGTCAATATGAAGCCGGTGATATTCTGTCTGTTGCGGACCAAGTTTTTTTCGAAGAGCTATTCAAGCTTCACGATGAATATGTTGAAAAAGTAGGCGTAGGTATAAAGCATATTCAGGTTGAAAGGGATTTTCATCGAAATAGGTGCTTGTATATCCACCGAACAGATGGTTCGGAAATTGATATTAGCTGGGTTCATTGCGTTCAACCTGCATCCACGAAAACCGTTGTTTCTGCCGCCTTCAGAAGAGCAGTAAAAGAGCGTGTAATGGCATTTAAATCAAGTCAACTATCAGAAGGATGTCGCTGCCCCATTTTGAATATTCCGCTAGATTATGAAAATAGTCATGTAGCGTATACCAAGAATAGCTTCGAGTCGTTACTAGATGATTTTCTTGGTCAAGCAGGTGTCACCTTCGAATCTATCGAGCTTATAAACCCGAGTCCAGATGATAGCGACCAGCGAGGCATTCTGAAAAATCCGGTTATAAAGGAGCAGTGGAACCAATTTTATGACTCCAACGCTCGGTTAACATTGATGAGTGCGGAAGCCAATCTGCGAAGAAAAGGCTAACCAATCCATTAAATCCACGCACTTCGTGTGCCGGACCTCGTTTCATTCAGCTGCTTATCGCGGAATTAATTTTTAGGGAATCCCGTGAAGATTCGATATATAAAACTAGGTGAGGGCGGGAAATGGGAACTCTACTGCATAGAAGAAAAGCAACCCGTAGGTTCGATTAGCCGTAAGGCGTAATCGGACATTCGCGTAAATTAATTCCCGCTATAACGGCTACTCCGATTTCCCATCTGCCAGAGGCCGCTGACTCATGGATACAACCGAGACAGCGGCATCTCGATCGTCCGATTACGCTTCGCTAGTCGAGCCTGCATGCAACGGTAATATATGGGAGATGCAGGTTGGCGCGGATCTGCCAATCTGACGCCATCGCCATAATCAGAATCACCACAAATAACAGAGCCGCCCTTATGGGCGGCTCTTTGCATCAGCGATTAATGGCTAAATCGTCTTGTTACCGAATCGTCACTCGGCCTTAGGGGCTTCAACCGCCGCGCTCGCCGGTTGGTCATCTTCCTTGATCCAGGCATCCAGCAGGGTGTAGCCCACCGCCAACACGACCGGGCCGATAAAGAGACCGATGATCCCCATGGTCAGCAAGCCACCGATTACCCCCACCAGAATGAGGATCAGCGGCAGGTCGGCGCCCCGCTTGATCAGGAAGGGGCGCAGGAAGTTGTCCATGGTGCCCGCAATCAGTGACCACACCAGCAGGAAGGTGCCCCAGGTGGTGTCACCGCTCCAGTAGAGGTAGCCGATACAGGCCAACAGCACCGGGAAGGGGCCGATCTGGGCGACGATCAGCAGGAACATCACCACCACCAACACCATGGCGTAGGGGATACCGGCAATCAGCAGGCCAACACCGGCTACCGAGGATTGCACCAGCGCGGTCACAACTACCCCCATGGCTACGGCACGGATCGCCTGTGAAGCGAGCACAGTGGCATTGTCACCACGCTGACCCGCCAGCCGGTGGGCAAAGCGGCGAATGCCGGTCGCCACCACTTCACCCGAGTGATAGAGCACACCGCAGATACCGACCGTCAGCAGGAAGTGGACGAACAGCAGCCCCAGATTGCCGGCCTGAGAGGCCAGCCAGCGGGCGGTCTGACCGAAATAGGGGGCCAGCTTGGCAAACAGCACCTGACCACCGCTCGCCAGAATTTGCTGCCAGAAGTCATAGAGCTTGTCGCCCACCAGCGGGATCTGTTGCAGCCAGAGCAGCTCGGGTGGCGGTGACTGGCTGATATGGGTACCCAGCTCGATCAGCATGGGCGCCTTCTCCGCCACATTGGCCAGCGTCATAAAGAGCGGGATGACAAACATCAGCAGCAACACCAGCGTCATAAAGAGGGCCGCCAGGGTGCGCTTGCCCCACAACAGGCGCTGCACCATCAACATCAGCGGCCAGGTGGCGATGGTGATCATGGTGGCCCACACCAGCGCAGGCAGGAAGGGCTGCAACACCAAGAAACAGGAGATAATCAGGATGCTGAGAAACAGCACCCCCAGGGTTATCTTGGCCAAATCCACTTTTTTCACATTCATAGAGTTCCCTTGTCAGAGCCGTTGCCCTTGGGTCGTGTGTCGCATTTCAAGAAAGAGAGTATCCACCAGAGGCCAGCGCTCAACCAGAGCCCCAGCCCGAAAAAGAGCACAAACTGACCAAGCAGGATAGCCAGCGAACTGCTGGTCAGCAGCGGCAGCGCCCAGAGTCCCGCCCCGATCACCGCGCCCCCCGCCAGCGTAACCGCGCCAGTCACAATGGGGGGATAACCGCCGCGGGTCAGGGAGCGCAAACCGCCAACCCAGAGCCCGAGGGCCGCCAGCCCGATCCCGGTCAGATGGGCCGACTGAGTCAGCCCCCCGAGCGCCAGTGCAGATGCAATCAGCAGCAGCCAAGCCACCGACTGCCTGTCGGCACGCCAGCAGGGGCGAGCGGCCAGCAGCAAGGCGCCGATCAGCAACCCCGCCGCCACGTCGGAGATAAAGTGCACCCCGAGCCAGACCCGCGCCAGACCTGTGGTGAGCGCCAGCAGCAAGGCCAGCGAATAGGCCAGCCCGCGCCGGGCAGGCCAGAGCCAGCCAAGCAGTGCCCCCCAGAACAGCAGGGCCGAAGCGGTATGGCCGCTCGGCATGCCAAAGCCTTGCGCGCTCTGGGTTGCCAGCAGCGGTTGCAGATGGAAGGGACGCGGCCAGCCGATCCCCTCCTTGCTTGCCTGCACCAGCAGCCCGAGCCAGAGCATGGCAAAGAGCAGCTGGCGCAGCCGCGGCCACCCCAGCAGCGGGAACAGCAAAGGTATCAGGGCAAGCTGAAAGCCGCCTGAACCAAACAGATTGCTGACCGACAGCCACCAGACATCGGGCCCCAGCCACTGCTGCAGCCGCAGCATCAGAGGGATCTCGGCCTGATGCAGCGCATTGCCCTGCGCCACGAAATCGGCCTGCCAGTGCACCTCGCTCTCGGGCACCTGATCAAGCCGGGATTGCAGCCAGTCGAGCTGATCCGGGAAGCGGCGCTGCTCGCGGGGCAGCTGGTCGATGGCGATCAGCCGGGCGTTAAGGATCTCTCCACCCAGATTGGGAGCCTGCAGCAGCGAGACAAAATCGGAATCTTGCTGCGCGACGATGGGTTCCAGCGTGCGGCAGGCGAAGATAAGCGCCCGCTGCCAGCGACCCAGCTCCTGCACCACCTCCCCCTGCAAGCCGGTCTCCTCATAGAGTTCGCGCAGCGCCGCCTGCTCGGGGCGCTCGCCGCCATCGATATAGCCACCGCTCAGGCTGTAGCGGGAGGAGATGCGATCCTGCACCAGCAGCAGTTGATCCTGATGGCGGATGGCGCAGGCGGCTGCCCTTGGGCCAGCCGGTTCGGCACTCAGGGCTGGCAGAGCGGCAAACAACGCCAGCAAGAGTAAAAAGAGGGTTCTCGACATCAATTTGCTTTCCCTATGCACAATGGCGACAAGCCTCCCAGAAATCAGATAGTTGGGCAACGGTAGCGGCCGGATCGCCGCCGTTCCCGCCGCGCTGGCGGTGCACGGAAGATTGCGATGAAGCAGGGCACTCCCTACTATTGGCGGCTATCTTCAATTTCATGCAGCAAATGCTGGAGCCCTCCATGAGACAGTTCGGCTTTTTCCTCGGCATCGCCATCGGTGTCATTTTGATCCTGTTCGGCAGCATCGTCATCTTCCAGGCGCTCCCTGCCGCACTGGATGTACTGGAGATGCCAAGCCGCATCCCGTTCGTGCGCGAGGTCTACACCTGGCTGATGACCAGCGCCAACGGCCTGACCGCCCAGCTGGAGCAGAACTTCCTGGAAGCGTTCCAGACCGTGCTCAAGCTGATCCTGCTCATCACCTTCATGTGGGTCTGCGTCAAGCTGGTCAACATGGGGGTGCTGATTATCCGCGCCGGGGTTGATCTGATCCGCACCGCCATCGCCCACAGCGAAGGCCCCCACGACCAGAAGAAGCCGGATCAGCACGATCACTTCTGACTGAGCTGTGGTCAACGGATGTGAACGCTGCCGCCCCCAACCGGGGCGGCAGCTTTATATGCGCGGTATGGAGGCCCTTCTCAGCCCCCATGGATACCCGATAAAGCAGCGCTTTCCCTTGTGAATCAGCAAACTGCCCATATGTTGCATCACCTTGACATGGTTTGCGCCCCGCGCGGCGGCTGCCAGGTTTCTATCCCGACCCCGTGCTCTGGTATAATCGACCACCTCTTTTCCCCGTTATGGAGCCTGTTCATGCCCAATCATGCAGAAAGTGCCCTCGAGGTTCGTCTCGACAAGTGGCTGTGGGCGGCCCGTTTCTACAAGACCCGCTCCATTGCGCGGGATCAGATCGACGGGGGCAAGGTGCACTACAATGGTCAGCGCAGCAAACCGGGCAAACAGGTGGAAGTGGGGGCACTGATCCGCTTCTGGCAGGGGCAGGATGAACGCGAAGTGCGGGTGCTGGCCTTGAGCGAGCAGCGCAAATCGGCCCCGCTGGCCCAGCAGCTCTATGAAGAGACCGCCGAAAGCCTGAAAAAACGGGCCGAGAACAGCGAGGCGCGCCGCTTCAACAGCCAGTTTGCCCCCAGCCCCGAGCGCCGCCCCGACAAGCAGGAGCGACGCCAGTTGCTCAAGGTCAAACAGTACTGACCGACCCCGATTTGATACCGGGCTGGCCTCAACCCCAGCCCGCCCGATTTACCTCACCGAAAAGCCAGGAATACATGATGAGCAACCAAGATTTGCTGTATCGCTATCTGTTTGAAGAGTACGAAGTGCGTGGCGAGCTGGTCCAGCTGGATCACACCTACCGCCACGTAGTGGAAGCCCAGAACTACCCGGTGCAGGTGCAAAAACTGCTGGGCGAGCTGCTGGTTGCCACCAGCCTGCTGACCGCCACCCTCAAGTTTGAAGGCTCCATCACGGTGCAGCTGCAGGGCGATGGCCCGGTGCGTCTGGCCGTGATCAACGGTGACAACAACCAGCAGCTGCGCGGCGTGGCCCGCTATGAAGGCGAGCTGCCGAGCGATGGCAAGCTGCAGAGCCTGATTGGCAACGGCCAGCTGATCATCACCATCACCCCGGAGCAGGGCGAGCGCTATCAGGGCATCATCGCGCTGGACGCCGATACTCTGGCAGGCTGCCTGGAGCACTACTTCGCCCGCTCCGAACAGCTGGCCACCAAGCTGTGGATCCGTACCGGCTACCACGAAGGTGCGCCGCGCGCTGCTGGCATCATGCTGCAGGAGCTGCCCGCCCAGAGCGAGGATCACAGCAACGATTTCGATCACCTGACCCAGCTCACCAGCACCATCAAGGATGAAGAGCTGTTCGGCCTGCAGGCAGAAGAGATCCTCTACCGTCTCTACCATCAGGACAAGGTGCGGGTGTTCGATCCGCAGGCGGTCGAGTTCCGCTGCACCTGCTCCCGCGAGCGCTGTGAAGGGGCTCTGCTGCAGATAGAAAAGGAAGAGGTCATGGAGATGGTGCAGGAGCTCGGCAAGATCGACATGCACTGTGATTATTGCGGCGCCCAGTACCAATTTAATGGGATCGATGTCGAAACCCTGTTCAGCAGGGCTCCCGGCAATGATGCAAACCAGTTACACTAATTAAAGGCGGGCAAAACCCGCCTTTAACTTTAATAACAAAAAAATACCCTATTTTATAAAGTTTGATGGCGATCGCTAAACTCTACCACCTAAGTGATAGGATGACCGTCAGATAGAACCCTACCAACCTCTGAACCCAGGAGAATACAATGACAATCGTGGCAGAACCCACCCTGGCCCAACAATTAGGACTGGACCAGTACGGCATCAAAAACAGCCAAGAAATCGTTCGCAACCCCTCTTACGAGCAGCTTTTCGCCGAAGAGACACGCCCTGACCTGGAAGGGTTCGAGCGCGGTGTGGTGACCGAACTGGGCGCCGTCAACGTAAACACCGGTATCTTCACCGGTCGCTCCCCGAAAGATAAATATATCGTCAAAGATGCCACTACCCAGGATACTGTGTGGTGGTCTGACCAGGGTAAAAACGATAACAAAGCCATTACCCCTGAAGTGTGGTCACATCTGAAAGGGCTGGTCACCAAACAGCTCTCCGGCAAGCGCCTGTTTGTAGTCGACGGTTTCTGCGGTGCCAACCCAGATACCCGCCTGGCCGTGCGCATCATCACCGAGGTGGCCTGGCAGGCACACTTCGTGAAAAACATGTTCATCCGCCCGAGCGATGAAGAGCTGAAAACCTTCAAGCCTGACTTCGTGGTGATGAACGGTGCCAAGTGCACCAACCCGAACTGGAAGGAGCAGGGTCTCAACTCCGAGAACTTTGTTGCCTTCAACATGACCGAGAAGATGCAGCTCATCGGTGGCACCTGGTACGGTGGCGAGATGAAGAAGGGCATGTTCTCCATGATGAACTACTTCCTGCCCCTGCGCGGCATTGCCTCCATGCACTGCTCCGCCAACGTGGGTCAGGACGGCGACGTCGCCATCTTCTTCGGCCTCTCCGGCACCGGCAAGACCACCCTCTCCACCGATCCCAAGCGTCAGCTGATCGGCGATGACGAGCACGGCTGGGATGACCACGGCGTGTTCAACTTCGAAGGGGGCTGCTACGCCAAGACCATCAAGCTCTCCGAAGAGGCCGAGCCGGACATCTACCACGCCATCCGTCGCGATGCGCTGCTGGAGAACGTGACCGTTGCTGCCGATGGTACCATCGACTTCGATGATGGCTCCAAGACCGAGAACACCCGCGTCTCCTACCCCATCTATCACATCGACAACATCGTCAAGCCGGTCTCCAAGGCAGGTCACGCCACCAAGGTGATCTTCCTGACTGCCGACGCCTTCGGCGTGCTGCCCCCGGTCTCCAAACTGACCAAGGAGCAGACCAAGTACCACTTCCTGTCTGGCTTCACCGCCAAACTGGCCGGTACCGAGCGCGGCATCACAGAGCCGACTCCGACCTTCTCCTCCTGCTTCGGCGCAGCCTTCCTCTCCCTGCACCCGACCAAGTACGGTCAGGAGCTGGTGAAACGGATGGAAGCGGCAGGTGCAGAGGCCTATCTGGTCAACACCGGCTGGAACGGCACCGGCAAGCGCATCTCCATCAAGGATACCCGCGCCATCATCGACGCCATCCTGGATGGCTCCATCGAGAAGGCCGAGACCAAGGTGCTGCCAATCTTCAATCTGGAGATCCCGACCGCGCTGCACGATGTGAACCCGGCGATCCTCGACCCGCGCGACACTTACGCCGACAAGGCCGAGTGGGATGCCAAGGCCGTCGATCTGGCAGGCCGTTTCATCAAGAACTTCGAGCGCTTCACCGATAACGATGAAGGCAAACGTCTGGTCGCGGCAGGCCCGCAGCTGTAACAGGCTCGCTTCGTATCAGTGACATCATGCCGGTCAGCCACGCTGACCGGCATTTTTGTTTTTGTGGAGCCTCGAACGCCGCCATCGGCCCCATTCAAGGGGCCAAAACCTTGCCTTTGCCCATTGTGACAGGTTAGATTCAGCCAAACTTTATACAATATACAATTCTGTAACACCCAATCGTGACCCGACCATGACCCCACCCTACAAGACCCGAACCCAGATGGTGATGGAAAACCTCCGTGGCCGGATCCTCCGTGGGGAGTTCCCCGCTGGCGCCCCCTTGCGTCAGGATGCCATTGCCAAAGAGCTGGCCGTGAGCCGCATCCCGGTGCGCGAAGCCCTGATGCAACTGGAAGCGCAGGGGCTGGTGAAGTTCGAAGCCCATCGCGGCGCCGTGGTCACCATGCTGGACGCCTCGGCCATCGAAGAGCTCTTTTATTTGCGAGCGCTGCTGGAAGCCGATACCCTGTTTCACGCCGTCGACAAGATGACGGAAGCCACCTTCGCACAAGCGGAGGCGATCCTCGCCCAGTTTGATCACGCCCTGGAGTCAGGCACCCAGATCGAACATTGGGCCGAGTTGAACCACAGCTTTCACGCCACCCTCTATCAGGCAGCCGGTCGCCCCCAGGCACTTGAACTGATCGCCCAGATCAATCTGAGCTGTGACCGCTATGTCCGCTTCGAGCTGCTGTTTGCCAGCGACGGCGTGGACAAGGCGGAGCGTGAACACGCCCAATTGCTGGAACTGTGCCGCGCCCGGCGCAAGCACGAGGCGGTGGTGCTGCTCAGGCAGCATATCGAAGCGGCAGGTCAGTCGATCAAGCGGATCCTGGCCAGCGGCCATAAAAACTGAACACTCATATAGCAACCATCTGGCACTAACGACATGAATAATTTCGAGATAATTGAAACCCGCGTCGCCCAAGTCAGGGCCGAGCTGGCCATGCAGGAGTTGGACGCCTTTATCGTCCCCCACGATGATGAGCACCTCGGCGAGTACATCCCCGCCTATGCCGAGCGGCTTGACTGGATCACCGGTTTCAACGGCTCTGCCGGGGTCGCCATCATCATGGCCCAGCGGGCAGCCCTCTTTGTCGATGGTCGCTATACGGTGCAGGCGCGGATGCAAACTCCCGCCGAACTGTTCGAATTCCTCCACCTCATTGAAAATCCCCATGTGCAGTGGCTGGCCGAGCAGCTGCCGTCAGGCTCCCGGGTTGGCTTCGATGCCCGCCTGCACAGCCTGACCTGGTACAAGAATGCCAAGGCCGTGCTGGCCGATCGCGGTATCGAGCTGATCCGCGTCGAGCAGAACCCCATCGACCTGAACTGGAGCGATCGCCCGGAGCCGACCAAGAGCCCGGTCATCCTCTACAGCGAGGAGTTGGCGGGCCAGTCCAGCCAGTCCAAACGTGAACAGCTGGCGGCCGACCTGCGCAAGCGCGGGTTGGATGCCGTACTGCTGACCCAGGCCGAGCCCATCAACTGGCTGCTCAACCTGCGCGGCCGCGATATCGACCGGCTGCCGGTGGTGCTGGGCTTTGCGGTGCTCTACGCCAACACCAGCATGGATTTCTTCGTCGATACCGACAAAATTGACTGCTTCGCCTTCACCCAACACGTGGGGCAGGACGTCTCCGTCTACCCCATCGACAAGCTGGGCGACGTGCTGCAACGCATCGGTGAAGATCAGCAGAAGGTGCTGGCCGATCCGGACAGCGCCAACGCCTGGACCCAGCTCGTTATGGAAGAGGCGGGCGCCATTCTGGTGGCAGGGCAAGACCCCACCATGCTGCCGAAAGCGTGCAAGAACGAGATCGAGCTGACCGGCATGCGTGCCGCTCATCTGCGCGATGGTGTCGCCATGACCCGCTTCCTCGCCTGGCTGGATCGGCTGGTCGCCTCCGGCGAGTTCGAGGGAGTGGATGAATGCACTCTGGCCGATCAGGTGGAAGCGTTCCGCCGCGAGCAGGAGCACTACGTCGAGCCGAGCTTCGATACCATCTCCGCGCTCGGCCCCAACGCCGCCATGTGCCACTACCACCACACCAACGGCACCCCGCGCGCGTTTGGCCAGGACAGCCTCTATCTGCTGGACTCCGGCGCCCAGTATATGGATGGCACCACCGACATCACCCGCACCATCAAGGTGGGTGAGGTGAGCGACGAGCAGAAGGCGATGTTTACCCGGGTACTGCAGGGCCATATCGCGCTGGATCAGGCCAGCTTCCCCCGTGGCACCGCCGGTATCCAGCTCGACGTGCTGGCCCGCATGCCGCTGTGGCAGGCCGGTTACAACTATGACCATGGCACCGGTCACGGCGTCGGTCACTTCCTGAGTGTCCACGAAGGGCCCCAGCGCATCGCGCCGAAAGGGAGCATGGTTGCCCTGCAACCGGGCATGGTGCTCTCCAACGAGCCGGGCTACTACCGTGAAGATGGCTTCGGCATCCGCTGCGAGAACCTGGTGGTGGTGACCGAGTTGGAACAGGTTGGCGAGCTGCCGATGCTGGGCTTCGAGCGGCTGACCTACGTGCCGTTCGATACCCGCCTGATCGACCGCAGCCTGCTGAGCCCAGCCGAATTCCGCTGGATCAACGAATACCATGTCGAGGTGTTCCGCCGCCTGAGCCCACTGCTCGAGGGCGAGGATCTCGCCTGGCTGGAGCAGGCAACCAGCCTCATCTGATGACACAGGGCCTGCGGGCCCTGTTTTTATCCCCCCTTTTGACCTGTATCAACACCCCAAGCGAGCAGGTCAGGAGAATGGCGGCCATGAAAAGTCATCATGCCAGCCCAGCCCGGGGCTCACACGCCGCAGCCAGCAAAAAGGCGAGTGACCACCCCAGACTCATGCGCGAGCAGCAGACGGTCAGCGCCATGATCCGCCTCTACTGCCAGCACCATCATCAGGATCCCCATTGCCGCCACTGTCGCCAGTTGCGGGATTTCGCCCATCAGCGCCTGCGTCGCTGCCGTTATGGCCACGGCCACAAACCCACCTGCGCCAACTGCAATATCCACTGTTACGCACCGGCGATGCGCAAACAGATCCAGCAGGTGATGAAGTGGAGCGGCCCGCGCATGTTGCTGCGCCACCCCTGGCTCACCCTCCGCCACCTGCTCGACGGCTTGCGCAAAGCTCCCAAACTGCCCCAGAGCCGCCCCCTGCCGCCATAACCGCCAATCCCTTGCATCCGGCAGGGGATGACCACTACCCTATGACTCCTTTTCTGCCGTTGACTCCAAGGTCAGCGGCGTTGCCGATCCGTTTGCTGCCAATGGAGTCCTGATGCACCACAACCCGCCCTTGCTACGCACCGCCACCCACAATGACATGCACGCCATCTGGCAGATCGATGCCAAGGTGTTTGGCGAAGATGTCTATCCCGCCTTCTTCTTCCGTCAGGCGATGGATTTGTGGCCCGAGTTGTTGCTGGTGGCCGAATACGAGGGGCAGCTGGTGGGTTATGTGCTGGGGGGATTCGGTCAGGAGCGGTCGCAAGGCTGGGTGCTCTCGCTGGCGGTGCTGCCGGAGGCGCGCGGTTTCGGTCTGGCCGAGCGAATGATGCGCCAGATGGAGGCCAACCAGCAGGCGCTGCAGATCAGCGAACTGCGGCTCACGGTCGATCCGGCCAATCCGGCCCAGCGCCTCTACTACCGGCTCGGTTACACATTGCAGGCAGAAGTAGCCGACTATTTCGGCCTCGGAGAAGACCGTCTGCTGCTGGTTAAAACCCTCTCCGGTACAGCTGCGATTCAAGGACAAAACCGGTTACAGAACGCATAATTGGTTACATTTTGCCGATTTCATGTGTGACGGGGTTGGAGTAAAGTTCACTCATCAACCGGATTGTTCAAATTACGTGCAGCCCAGGAGGCCCACCATGTTGAAGCGTATGACCCTTATTGCCCTGCTGGCAGCAACCACCATCACCGGATGCGCCAACAGTGACGTTTACTCTGGCGATGTTTACACCAAAGACCGCGCCAAACAGGTGCAGACCGTCAGCTACGGCACCATCATCTCCACCCGCCCGGTGAAGATCCAGGCCGATGAGAACTCCCTGATTGGCACCATTGGCGGCGCCGTAGTCGGTGGCCTGCTGGGCAGCACAGTCGGTGGCGGCACCGGACGCGACATCGCAGCCGCAGGCGGCGCCATCGCCGGTGCAGCGGCAGGCAACGCCATCGGCAACAAGATGAATCAGGTCGACGGCGTCGAGCTGGAGATCAAGAAAGAGAACGGCGAAGCCATCGTGGTCGTGCAGAAAGCCAGCCCCACCTTCACCCCGGGTGCTCGCGTGCGCATGACCCAGGGCAATGGCAGCATCAACGTGGCCGTCGTGAACTAAGAGTGTGAACTCAGGCTTTGCAGCTTTAGAGTCATAAAAAAACCGCCGGTTCCGGCGGTTTTTTGTTGTCTGACGTTCGGGATTACATGCTGTAAGCCTTCTCGCCGTGGGAGGTGACATCCAGCCCTTCCCGCTCGGCATCGCCGTTCACCCGCAGACCCACCAGCATGTCGACCGCCTTGAAGGCAATCGCCGCCACGGCACCGGACCAGAGCAGGGTGACACCGACCCCGATAGCCTGGATCTTCACCTGAGTCAGGATGGAGTAGCCCTCGGCAACCTGATTGGTGACATAATCCCACACCCCGGTGCCGCCCAGATCCGGGCTGGCAAAGACGCCGGTCAGCAGGGCGCCGAGAATGCCGCACACCCCGTGTACGCCAAACACGTCCAGACTGTCATCGGCCCCCAGCAGGCGCTTGAGACCGTGGACACCCCACAGACCCGCCACGCCACTGATAAGGCCCATCACCAGACCACCGCCCACACCGACGAAACCGGCTGCCGGGGTGATCACCACCAGACCGGACACCGCACCAGAGGCGGCCCCCAGCAGGGAGGGACGTCCCTTCATCACCCACTCGGCCAGGGTCCATGAGAGAGCTGCCGCAGCCGGCGCCACCCAGGTGTTGATAAAGGCAAGTGCGGCGATACCGTTGGCTTCCAGCGCGGATCCCGCGTTGAAACCGAACCAGCCGAACCAGAGCAGGGAGGCACCGATCATGGTCATGGTCAGGCTGTGGGGGGTCATGGGATCACGACCGTAGCCCAGACGCTTGCCCACCAGATAGGCACCCACCAGACCCGCCACGGCGGCGTTGATATGCACCACTGTGCCGCCTGCAAAATCCAGCGCACCATGCTGGAACAGATAACCGGCCGTTGCAGTCGCTGTGGCGGCAGCCTCGGCGCTGGTATAGGCATCCGGACCTGCCCAGTACCACACCATATGAGCCAGCGGGATATAGGCGAAGGTGAACCAGATCACCGAGAAGAGCAGCACGGCAGCAAACTTGATGCGCTCGGCGAACGCCCCCACGATAAGGCCGCAGGTGATGGCGGCAAAGGCCCCCTGGAACACCACATAGATCAGCTCGCTGATCCCGACCCCCTTGCTGAAGGTGGCGGCGATGGAGTCAGGGGTTACACCCTTGAGCAGCACCTTGCTGAAGGAGCCGTAGAAATTGCCCCCCTCGGTAAAGGCCAGCGAATAGCCGTAGATCACCCAGAGCACGCAGATGAGGCAGAACAGGGTAAAGACCTGCATCAGCACGCTCAGCATGTTTTTGGCCCGCACCAGACCACCGTAGAAGAGGGCCAGACCGGGGATCGACATCAGGATCACCAGCGCCGCCGAGAGCAGCATCCAGGTGTTGTCACCCTTGTTGATTGTCATGGCGGCAACCGGTGCCACCGCAGTCTGTACCTGAGCGACCTCTTCGGCCCAACTTGGGGTAACCAGCAAGGCAGGCAACATCGTCAGACCCGCCATCATCCATTTTTTGACCATAGAGCACTCTCCTTCCCTGTCGTACCGGTACAAGACCGGCTCCGTTTCCCTGATTGAATCTGTGGCGAACCGCAAGGTGTTGCTGCAACCCGCCAGAATCACACCCGTGCCCGGCACGGGGATGCCTCTTGCCACTTCCTCATCACTGCGTCTGCCGCCGATGACCGCAAGAGACCGTCTGACATGTAAAAAGCATAAAGCGGGCCATAAATTTAAATACTTTTAAATCAACGCATTAGCAAGGTTGCGCATCATCAATGCACCAATTTGGCGCATGAGCTGCGCTAACCTGCCCAGGGTCGCCCTGTCGCAGGGCAGGCGATACGTCGTGCACCAGAAGTGCGCAAACCCTGAGCCAGCCCACAAGCTGACGTCATCGATATCGCGCGCTGCGGGCCCGCTCGTTTACACTGACAGACCAGCCGTTTCCTGTTATCCGACCACGGCATGCCATTACACAGCCCCTTGTTTGCAACCTGATGGCAGGCCCAATCCGAGGAACACCATGCAGTTCGATCGTCTCGACATCAGCCTCTCCCACTACCGTCACCTCGACCGTGAGCATCGCGCCCACATCGCGCTGCTGGGGATAGTGATGCTGGCCATCATGGCCCTTCATCTGTTGCTGCTGCCCCACTTCCCCTACGAGCGCTTTTACGCCGTCAGCTTTGGCTTCGAGGTGATCAACTGGCTCACCATGCTGTTCCTGTTCTGGGTGGTGCAGTGCGCCCACCTGCCCACCCACACCTACCGCATGCTCTCCTGCGGTCTGATGTTGTGGATCATGGGGGCCACCGCCGACATCATGGATGAGCTGGTGGCGCAGCCACTCTGGCTCGCCATCTATGCCGAGGATCTGTTGCGCTCCAGCGGCATCCTGCTCAGCAGCATCGGCATCCTGAGCACCATGCACCACCTCTTCCACATCAATACCCAGCTCAGACAACAGGCGCTGTTCGACGATCTCACCCGGCTGCCAAACCGGCGCTACTTTCATCAGCAGCTGTTTCTGGAACAGGGGATTTGCCACGCCCTCATCCTGCTGGATCTGGATCACTTCAAGGTGATCAATGACAACTACGGCCACGATATCGGGGATCGGGTGTTACAGCAGTTTGGCGAGCTGTTGCAACAGCACTGCCCGCCCGGTGCGCTGGCGGCCCGTGTCGGGGGTGAAGAGTTTGCCCTGCTGCTGCCCGTCGCCCACGAAGCCGAGCTGCTGCAACTGGCCAACACCCTGCTCACTGCGACCCGCACCATCGCCCCCGACCCGGCCCATACCATGACGGTCAGCCTGGGAGTGGGGATCCGCGAGCCCAAGGAGCCGGCCGTCTCGCTGTTCAAACGGGTGGATCAGGCACTTTATGGCGCCAAGGAGGCGGGCAGAAACTGCGCGGTATGGGCGATGCCAACTAACAAGGAGGTATGAAGATCTGCAGGTTGATTGCCGATAACGGCGAAACATTGCTGCTGAAACAGGGGCCCAAAGGCCCCTGTTTCATAGGGAAAATCCCCTCACCTAAAAGCGGAAGGTAAGACCGATATTGGCCTGCCATTGGGTTACCAGCTCCCCGCGCACCTTGAACACGCACTGCTCCGGGTTGCAGAGAAACTGATTGTTGTCGTTGACCAGCGAACCATAACCGCGCACCTCGGCCCGCAGCGCCAGATGCTCGGCGAGGCGCGGTTGCACCCCGAGCGCCAGCGACATGGAAGGGGTCACCTCGCTGTCGTAGGCGGCAAATCGGGTCACCCCGATCCCGGCGCCGATGTAGGGCGCCATCAGGTTGTCAGAGAGGGTCAGCGCACCGGCAAAGTGCAGGATGTCCACCGTCAGGCGATCCGGCTGATCGGGGGAGAGGGTGGTGGACTGGTGGCTGTAGAGCAGTTCGATCATGCCGGGGTCATCCACTTCCTTGCTGATGAAGAGCCCCCAGCTGCCGGAGGCCTGCCCCTTCAGCTCGTCAAGGCTGGCCGACACCGGCGCGGGCTGGGGATCGTCGTTGCGCTTGAAATCGATGGCGGAGCTGTAGCCGTAAAATGGCGTCACCTGCCAGCCCAATCCTGCCCCGGCCTCCCCCTCACCGCTCCACGCCTGCCCAAGGGGCAGCAGTGCCCCCATCATCACCATCCCGACTCGTCTCATCCTTACCTCCGGCCAATCCATTTTGCTCAAAAAGCATACCAGAGCCATCCCGTCGCCATCCTAAATGGCACCTGTACCGGCTCATTTTCCGCGGCGTTAAAAGCACCTGAGCCATTCATCGGCCATTAACCCCGGCCATATGCTGGCGTCCAATCCGGGTCATGGTGGCCCGGCACAAGCCGACAGCAGAAGGATGCCGGAGATGGCGACAGCCCCCCTCAACGACCCGCAACACACCCTCGCCAATACCCTGCGGGCCACCGCCCACGCCATCGAGGAGAGCCATATCAGCCTGCGCCAGATACTCGCTCTGGTCGGCGAGCAGGGGATGCTGCTGTTTTGCGTGCTGCTCACCGTCCCCTTCCTGCTGCCGGTCTCGATCCCCGGTGTCAGCACCCCGTTTGGCCTGCTGATCCTCTTTATCGGTATCGGCATTACCCTCAACCGGGTGCCCTGGCTGCCCGCCATGCTGATGGAGCGCCGTTTCGCTGCCGACCAGCTCAAGCCGACCCTGCACAAGGGTGCGGATCTGCTGGCCCGGGTCGATCGCTACATCCGCCCGCGCCTGCTTGCCCTGACCGCCAGCAGCACAATCAACCGCTGCAACGGTCTGCTGATCATGCTGGCCGCTCTGCTGCTGATGCTGCCCCTTGGCGCCATCCCCTTCACCAATGCCCTGCCCGCCTGGGCCATTCTGCTGCTGGCTACCGGCATGCTTCAGCGGGATGGTCTGTTTGTCGCTGGCGGCTATCTGCTGGTGAGCGCGACCCTGGTCTGGTTCGGCGTACTGGCAGCCGGCCTGCTGATGGCGGGCCAGAGCGCCACCAGTTTGCTCGGGTAAATGCGAGACAAAGAAAAAGGGCGACCTGATGGTCGCCCTTTTTGACTTGTGCGGGATCCGCCGTTACAGCAGATCGTAGATAAGGGCCGAGATGGCCAGCAGCCCGATCACCAGCACGAAGAGGGTACTCGCCCCGCGATAACGCTTGAGGGCGGGCAGACGATAGATGGAGCAGGCCGGCAGCAGGAACAGGATCACCGCGATCAGCGGCCCGCTCACCTTCTCGATGATCTCCAGCACGTTCGGATTGAGGTAGGTAATCACCCCGGTCACCACGAACAGGATCACCGACGAGACCCGCGCGATGGTCGTTTCACGCAGGGAAAGTCCCAGCCCCTGACAAGCACCGCTCACCATGCTCACCGTCCCCTCGCTCACCCCCATGGAGGTGCCGAGGAAGGATTTGGACATGGCCAGAATGGCGATAAGCGGCCCCACATAGGCGATCAGCGGATTGGAGAACTTGTTCGCCAGCGCTGACAGCACGGAGATATTGTCGATGCGCGCCTGCGCCATCTCGGCCTGACTCAGGCTCATCACGCAGCTCACCACGAAGAAGAGCACGCTGCCGCAAATCAGCAGGCTGCTGCACTTGATGATCCGCTTGGCGCGCAGGTCGGCGCTCTCCTGACAACGCTTCTTCTGCGCCGCACTGAAGGAGGAGATGATGGGCGCATGGCTGAACGAGAACACCATCACCGGCACGATCAGCCAGAGGGATTTCCAGAACGCCGGATCACGCCAGTCCACCGCCTGACTCTCGCTGAAGTAGGAGAGGCTCCACTGGGGCAGCAGATAGATGGAGAGGCCGATCAGAAAAGCGACCATGGGCAGCGCCAGCACGCTGATGGCCGACACCACGATCTGCTTGCCCGCCAGCAGCACCAGATGCAGACCCAGCATCACCCCCAGCACCAGCAGTCCGCGCGGGATCTCGGCATCCCCCAGCTGGTGCACCACAAAGCTCTGGATCGCGTTGGTGATGGAGATGCTGTAGACCAGAATGATGGGGTAGAAGGCGGTCAGATAGACCAGCATCAGCAGCTTGCCCGCCCGCGCTCCGAAGTGCTCCTCCACCACATGGGTGATATCCCCCTCCTTGTGGGAGCTGGAGAGCACAAAGCGGCTCAACGCCCGATGGGAATAATAAGAGAGCGGAAATGCGAGCAGCAAAATAAAAAATAAAATAACCGGCGAATTACTGCCGACGGTAATTGGGAGAAATAGCGTACCGGCACCGACCGCAGTGGCATATAAGCCCATGGTCCATACCGAATCACTTTTCTCCCATTTCAATTTTGAAACCGGGTTACTCTTTTCAGCAATAGAAACACTCATTGCAATATATACCTTATTAATCTGTCATCATTATTTTTATTGGCCCGAATAACAGGCTGGCAATATCAGGCGGCATTTGGCCGCAGGTGCAGAAAAAGCAAATCCGCCAGCAGCCAACAGGGCCACCGGAGTGAAATGGAGATGCCACGCTACCATCGTTGAAATCGCCATCCGGGTCAAGGTTAATAATTCATGACCGTTTGAATCGGATTGTTTCAAAACGGGGCGAGATGTATCGCATTCGTCACCAGCACACCCATTTATCCCCATTTGATAACATACCGATAAACCCTTGTTCTGTTGCCCAACAACACAAATAAGAACAGCGATCGGGCAGCCAATATTACCACCATAGCCCGCGAGATATCAGTGAAATAATATGGCGAACTTTTCATCCAATTAATGTTTACATCAACAAGGGCTTGTTCATTAATTTTCTGGGGTGGCCGGACAGTGCGCCACCCGATTGCGCCCCGTCCGCTTGGCCTCGTAGAGCCACTCATCGGCACGGGCCAGCACCGCACTCATCCCCCCATATCTCGTTGTTTCAACACAAGAGTTCATTTACGCTGGCCATCTTGAGTCTGGCTCTCGCCCCATCTGCCAGCAGGATGCCCGCCACCTTATGGCGACCCCACGGAAAAGGAACCACAGGATGAAAAATACCATCGTCAAAGCCCGTTTCGAGGCGGTCAGCCTCGAAGGGGAACAGCTCACTCTCAAGATCGCCATCAAGGCCCCCGAGCCGGATCCACGCTCGGCTGGCGGTGACTGGCGCTGCAAGGTGAAGCTGGCGGGGCTGAGCGACAAGACCTTTATCTACGGCATCGACAGCCTGCAGGCCCTGAGCCTCGCCATCAAGTTTGTCGAGACCGAGCTGCGCGCCTTCTCCGATGCGGGCTGGCAGTTCTATCTGCCGGGCAGCCCCGATCACCCCATTGACATGAGCGCCTGCTACTTCCCGGCGCTCTAGCCCGACCCATCCTAGGAGACCAGATGCACGGACCCGATCCCGCCAATCCCCACCCCATGAACGGCTTTCCCCAGGTGTGCTTTATCAAGAACACCATCAAGGGGCCCAATATCGAGGTGGGTGACTACACCTATTACGACGACCCGGAGGATTCGGCTGGCTTCGAGCGCAACGTCCTCTACCACTTCCCCTTCATCGGCGACAAGCTCATCATCGGCAAGTTCTGCGCCATCGCCCGCGGGGTGAAGTTCATCATGAACGGCGCCAACCACCAGACCTCCGGCTTCTCCACCTACCCCTTCTTTATCTTCGGCAACGGCTGGGAGCATGCCGCCCCCGCCCCGGGCAGCCTCCCCTACAAGGGGGATACCGTGATCGGCAACGATGTCTGGATTGGCTATGACGCTATGATCCTGCCGGGAGTAAAAGTCGGCAATGGCGCCATCATCGCCGCCCGCTCCGTGGTCACCGGCGATGTGCCCGCCTACGCCGTGGTCGGCGGCAACCCCGCCAAAGTGATCCGCTACCGCTTCGACGACGACACCATCGCCCGTCTCAACGCCATCGCCTGGTGGGACTGGCCGGTGGAGCAGATCAGCCGGAACTTAAAGTTGATTAGCGGTGGGAAGATCGAGGAGTTGGAGAGGGTTGATTTATAGGAGGTTAGCCAGCAACAGTTAGTACCTGATACAAAAGAAGCATCCACCAAGCTGATCTAGCTATCACGATGCGTACCATCTCACACTCTCAGCTCAAAAAACTTCAGGAAAAACCTACACAGCCGTATACTGACCTACAATAGCATTACTACAATTATCTTTATAATTTATATTTTTACATGAACAGCCACTGTATTGACAGTTATAAGGAGGGGATTTGTTTAAGGTAGAATATTTGGTCTTGTTTGATACTAGCAAAACACAGTGCAAAACTGTTTTAGCATTAAAAAACTTACTGCAAGTTGATTCAGATATATCTATTGACAGAAATAAGGTTGTATTTGAAAAGAAGTCAGCTGATATATCTGTCAAGCTTGGAAAGAAGGATGACAATGCTCACATTTACTTCAATGTTATTTTGAAATGCAAAGAAGAATCTGAGTTGGATTGGTTTTCAGGACTTCAGAGATCAATTAGAAGCTCACTCGCATTAATAACAAAATCGACTTATGTTGTATGGGACGACTTAAGCCTTTACTATAGTGGTCAAGCATATCCTATAATATTCAAAATTGAAAACATGATGAGGCAAATAATCACAAAATTTATGCTTGCGAACATAGGGCTTGGCTGGACAAAAGAAAGATTACCTACCGACGTTCAGCAATCAGTAAACATTAACAACAAAGATGCAAATTATTTGTACAACGTTGATTTTATTCAGCTTAAAAATTTTTTATTTAGTGAGAACTACCCTAACCATAAAGATAGCTTGATTAGAAAATTTAAGTCAGCAAAAAACATATCTGAGTTGAATCTCGATGAAATAAAGGAATTAATTCCAGAATCAAATTGGGATAGATATTTCAAACCCATAGTTGAATGCGAGGCTGAATATCTTAAAAAACGATGGGATTCACTATATGACTTAAGGTGCAAGGTTGCTCACAATAAAGATTTCACTAAAACAGCATTAGAGAATGTCAGAAATTTAGCATCAGAGCTAACTCCAATTTTAGAAAAAGCAATATCGTCTCTAGATAATATTTCAGTATCAGATGATGAGAAAGACGCTGTATTTGAAAAAGTATTAAACAATTACGACACAGTTTTCTCTAAATTCATGGCTCGCTTCCACAAATTAGACTCAACCCTAGACCTGCTGTTAAAAAAATACGCATCAAATATTGATGAAAACAATTTCAAAACCACACTTGATAAAATTGGTTTTTTACAAAGAAATGCCCTCATCAATGACCGTCAAGTACACATAATGCATATGGCAAGAAGAATAAGAAACAGGCTTGTACACAATGACTTTGATATTAATGGTGGCGAAATAACACACGTACAGATGATGCTTGAAGAGATGATTCCTGAGTTGGAATTCGACTTAAACGGAAGTAAAAAATAAATTCTCACATAACCACACAAATTTATTCTTTTCCTGAAAAAATGGTATTGCTCCCTCTTACCTCGCTGAGACGAGCCCGCTTGTCTAGGCCGCGAGACAGGATGTCGAGCGAGCGGCGTCGGGCCATGGGCCAAATCGGGAAAGGGCGAGCCCAGCTCGACCCGATTTGGCGCAAGAACAGGGATGTTCGAAGCGGACTTTGGCCGGCGCCATGGATGGCAAAGGCCAAAGGCCCGCCAGCGCGAGCCGTCGGACAAGCGGGTGAGCCGAAGGAACCCGACGTAAGTCGGGCGAATAAACGGGGGAGAAGACCTTTGGTGCGATTTCGGAAAAGAGCGGGTCTTTCCAAAGTCACTCGCCCAAGCCCGAAGGGCGGGCGAAACCCCTTCGAGGCCAGCGGCCTCGCGTCCTGCACGGCAAAGCCGTGCCAACACACAACGGCCCCTGCCGCCAACGCCATACCTCGGAACGGACGATTACGCCTACCGGCTAATCGACCCTACGATTACTCGGCGCAGCCGTGCCTGCTCGCCACAGGCACGGAGTCTGGTTGGACGCCGGGATGCCACCGGCAAAGGGGGGCATGGCCGCCCCTATCGGCCCAAGAAGGGTTCCCAATCTTTAAACACCGGCTGCAAACCCGCCTGCCGCACGGCGGCGGCCACTTCCCCTACCGGGCGGTCGTCGTGGATGGCGAACTGCTCCAGCTCCTCTTTATCCCCCTCGGCATAGCCCCCCGGCTGGGTGCGCGACTCGGCCGACATCTGGGTGATGCCAAGGCGCACTGCGCCGTTGCGAAAGGTGGCCGACTCGCGGGTGGAGAGGGACAAGTCCAGCGTGGGCGAGAAGAGGCGCCAGGCGCAGATCAGCTGGGCCAGCTGGCGATCCGACATAACCACGGCAGGTTCAAGTCCGCCGGTGCAGGGGCGCAGGCGCGGGAAGGAGAGCGAGTAGCGGCTCTGCCAGTGGTGGCGCTCAAGCCAGCTCAGATGCTCGGCGACAAAGTAGCTGTCGGCGCGCCAATCCGAGGAGAGGCCGATGAGCGCCCCCAAGCCGATTTTGTCGATACCGGCGCGGCCGAGCCGATCCGGCGTGGCAAGGCGCCATGCGATGTCCCGCTTGTTGCCGCGCAGATGGTGGCGGGCGTAGGTGGGGGCGTGGTAGGTCTCCTGATAGACCATGACGGCATCGAGGCCGAGGCTTTTCAGCTCGGCATATTCGGCCTGCGAGAGGGGCTGCACCTCCATCCCCACCGTGCTGAAGTGGCGGCGGATGATGGGCATCACCTCGCGAAAATAGGCGAGCCCCACCTTGTGCTCGTGCTCGCCGGTCACCAGCAGCACGCTGTCAAAACCGCGCGCCTTGATGGCCAGACACTCGCGCTCAATCTCCTCTTTATTCAAGGTCTTGCGCTTGAGGCGGTTGCTCATGGAGAAGCCGCAGTAGGTGCAGTCGTTGGCACAGAGGTTCGACAGATAGAGCGGCACATAGAAGCCGATGGTGTTGCCAAAGCGCTGGCGAGTCAGCCGCTCGGCCTCGGCTGCCATCTGCGGCAGATAGGCTTCGGCGGCAGGGGAGATCAGCGCCATAAAATCGGCCAAGGTACGGCGGGGTGAACCCAGCGCCCGCTCTACATCGGCGGCGGTCTTGGCGCGGATCTGCATGCCGATATCGTCCCACTCCAGCTCCCGCCAGCGGTCGATAAAGGAAGGCGCATCAGCCCTCACCCCCAGCCCCTCTCCCTTATTTTGTGAAGAGCCGAGAGGGGGGCCAAACACATCGGCCTCGGGAGAAACCGAGAAAGAGGGCATGGCGATTGGCTCTTGCCCCGCGCCAGCATCATGACTCATAACGCCCCCAGAAAATCGGTGAGCGGGCTGGAGGCTTGGGCCTGCAGGGCGCGGGCGCCTAGGCCCGCCTTATAGGCGCTGCGACCGGCGGCGCAGGCCAGCGCAAAGGCGCGGCCCATGGCGACCGGGTCGCCGCTCACCGCAATGGCGGTGTTGACCAGCACGGCATCGGCCCCCAGCTCAAAGGCGGCAGCGGCGTGGCTCGGCGCACCGATGCCCGCATCCACCACCACCGGCACATTGGCCTGCTCGACGATGATGGAGAGAAACTCCCGGGTCACCAGCCCCTGATTGGAACCGATGGGCGCACCGAGCGGCATCACGGCGGCGCAGCCCACCTCTTCCAGCCGCTTGCAGAGCACGGGATCGGCGCCGCAGTAGGGCAGCACCACAAAACCCTCTTTCACCAGCTGCTCGGCGGCTTTCAGCGTCTCGATGGGATCGGGCAAGAGGTAGCGCGGGTCGGGGTGGATCTCCAGCTTCAGCCAGTTCGTCCCCAGCGCCTCGCGGGCGAGGTGGGCGGCAAACACCGCCTCGGCGGCGGTCTTGGCGCCAGAGGTGTTGGGCAGCAGCTTGACCCCGAGTTGCAGCAAGGGGCTCAGGATATCGTCGTGGGCCTTGCCCGGTTCAAGCCGCTTGATGGCCATGGTGACCAGCCGGGAGCCGCTCGCCTCGATGGCGGCGGCCATCAGATCCGGACGGGCAAACTTGCCGGTGCCGGTAAAGAGGCGCGATGAGAAGGTGTGATCGGCAATCTTGAGCATGTCAGCCTCCGGCAATGGCGGTGAAGAGGTGAAGTTCGTCCCCGTCATTGAGACGGGTCTCGGCCCAGCGGCCACGGGGCAGCACGGCGCCGTTAAGGGCCACCGCTACGCCCTGTGGATTCACGTCTTGCGCCGCCAGCAGGTCGGCCACGCTCTGCCCTGCCGTCAGCGGCTGGACTTTATCGTTGAGTCGAATGGTCAAGGTCATGGGGTGATCTCCTTACGCTGCCCGCAAACCGGGCAATCGGGGTCGGGGGCCAGAGTGAGGGTCTGCCACTGATGGGTCAACGCATCGAAGCGGCGCAGGGTGCCAGCGACAGGGCTCGGCATCCCGAGCAGCAGTTTCAGTGCCTCCAGCGCCTGCAAAGAGCCCATCACTCCGACCAGCGGGCCGGTGACGCCGCTGGTCTCGCAGCTCTGGGCGAGCTTGGTATCCAGCGGATAGAGGCAGGCGTAACAGGCGTGATCGCTGCTGGTGCGCGCCATCAGCTGCCCCTGCCAACCCACTGCGGCGGCACAGATCCAGGACTTGCCCTGAGCCACGCAGGCGGCGTTGATGGCCTGGCGGGTGGCGAGGTTGTCGCAGCAATCGATCACCAGATCCACCTCGGCCACAAACTCCGGCAGGCTGGCGGCATCGAGCCGCTGGTTGATGGCGATCAGCTCCACCAGCGGGTTGCAGGCCGCCAACCGCTCGCGGGCCAGCTCCGCCTTGGAGTGGTTGACCGCCTCGCTATCGAACAGGATCTGGCGCGGCAGATTGCTGGAATCGACGGTATCGCCATCGGCCAGCCACAAGGTGCCCACCCCGGCCCCGGCCAGATAGAGGGCAAGCGGCGAACCGAGCCCGCCCAAGCCTACGATCAGCACGGACTTATCTTTCAGCCGTGCCTGCCCTTCTTCACCCACTTCCGCCAGCATCAGCTGGCGGCCGTATCGCAAATACTCAACATCAGAGAGCATGGGCAGCCTCCTGCAAGTCGGTCATGAGCAGTGCTGAACGCGGCTCATCCCCTGCCCCCACGGCGGCAAGCAGCCGTTCGGTCGCCCCCTGCCAGTCGTCGCTGGCAGTGATGGCCGAGACCAGCGCGATACTGCCGACCCCGCTTGCCTTGACCGCCGCCACCCGCTCCTCGCTGATGCCGCCGATGGCCACCGTCGGCCAGTCGCACATCAGGGCGCGGTAGCGATGCAGCCGCACCAGCCCCTGCGGGCGCGAAGGCATCGCCTTGGTGTTGGTCGGGAAGATATGCCCCAGCGCGATATAGGAGGGGGCCAGCTCGCGCGCTCGCATCAGCTCGAAGTAGCCGTGGGTGGAGATGCCAAGGCGCAGCCCGGCCGCCTGAATGGCGGCGAGATCGGCGGTCTCCATATCCTCCTGCCCCAGATGCACGCCCCAGGCGCCCGCCTCGATGGCCTGCTGCCAGTAGTCGTTGATAAAGAGCCGCGCCCCATGGCGGCGACCGAGCGCTACCGCATCGCGAATGGCCGGTGCCACCTGAGCGGCAGGCAGATTCTTGATCCGCAGCTGGATGGTCTTGACCCCCTGCCCCAGCAGGCGGCGCAGCCACTTGACCGAATCGACCACCGGATAGAGACCGAGGTTGTGTTCAGTCGGCGCGAAGGGGCCCTGCGGCAGGCGGGCGCTGCTTGTCTCATAAAGGCCGAAACGGCGATCGAGGGTTGACCCCACCAATACGGCGCGGGGGAAGTGAGCCAGATCGGCGGGCCAACCGAGATGGGCGATGGGGCCCGGGCCTGCCCCCACCCCCCGCGCCGCCGCCAACCCCTGTTGCAGGTAGGCTCGCGCCAGGGTGATGGCGTCCTCCACCGGATAATCCTGCGCTACCACGGCGGCAATGGCGCTGGCGTAGCAGCAGCCGGTGCCGTGACCGTGGCGGGTATCGAGGCGCGGCGCGGCGAGCCAGAACTCGCGGGTCTCGTCCTGGTAGTAATCGAGGCAGAGATCGCCGCTCCACTCCAGATGGCCGCCCTTGACCAGCACGGCGCGAGCGCCGAGTTTGCGCAGACGGCGGGCGGCGAGGCGCACCAGCTCGGGGCTGCTGACCGGCAAGCCGGTCAGGGCTTCCAGCTCGGGGCCGTTGGGGGTAATAAGCGACAGACGTGGCAGCAGCTGTTCGCGCACCGCCTCCAGCATATTGGGCTCCGCCATCGGGGTGCCGCTGCTTGCGATGGCCACCGGATCGTAGACCACGAAGGGCGCCTCGATGGCCGCCAGTCGGCGGGCCAGCACCTCGACGTGAAGCCGGGTCGGCAGCAGACCGATCTTGATGGCGGCGGGCGGCAGGTCGACGCCGAGGGCGTCGATCTGGGCGGTGAAGGTCTGCATCAGCACGGGGTCGACCATCTTCACCGCCACCGAGTTCTGGGCGGTAATGGCGGAGATGACCGAACAGCCGTGCACGCCGAGGTCATGCAATGTGTGCAAGTCGGCCTGAATGCCGGCACCGCCGCCGGAGTCTGAACCGGCGATGGTCCAGACAACTGGGCGGGAGTCGGTCACGGGCGACAGATCGGCAGGGCTGACAGCCCCGCTTGCGCTGCTCACGCCTCCTCCCCTGCGGCCTGTTTCAGTGCCGCCGCCTGATGGTAGATCTCGCCACCGGTCTCCTTGAAGGTTTCAGCCATGCGGGCCATGCCGCTCTCCACCTGAGCCACTACCTGCTCCTGCTGGCCATCCATACCGACCAGCTTGATCTCCACCGCTTCAAGCTTTGCGGCATAGTCACGCACGTCCTGAGTGATCTTCATGGAGCAGAACTTGGGCCCGCACATGGAGCAGAAGTGGGCCACCTTGCCGGACTCCTGCGGCAGGGTCTCGTCGTGGTAGGCGCGGGCGGTGTCGGGATCCAACGCCAGATTGAACTGATCCTCCCAGCGAAACTCGAAGCGTGCCTTGGACATGGCGTTGTCGCGGATTTGGGCACCCGGGTGACCTTTGGCCAGATCGGCGGCGTGAGCGGCGATCTTGTAGGTAATCAGCCCCTGCTTCACATCCTCCTTGTTGGGCAGCCCCAGATGCTCCTTGGGGGTGACGTAGCAGAGCATGGCGCAGCCGTACCAGCCGATCAGCGCGGCGCCAATGCCGGAGGTGAAGTGATCGTAACCCGGGGCGATGTCGGTGGTGAGCGGGCCCAGCGTATAGAACGGCGCCTCGTGGCAGTGCTCCAGCTGCTCGGTCATGTTGCGCTCGATCATGTGCATCGGCACATGGCCCGGCCCCTCGATCATCACCTGCACGTCGTACTCCCACGCGATTTTGGTCAGCTCGCCCAGGGTGCGCAGCTCGGCGAACTGGGCCTCGTCGTTGGCGTCATAGACGGAGCCCGGACGCAGACCGTCGCCCAGCGACAGCGCCACGTCATAGGCGGCGCAGATCTCGCAAATTTCTCGGAAGTGCTGGTAGAGGAAGTTCTCCTTGTGGTGCGACAGGCACCACTTGGCCATGATGCTGCCGCCGCGCGACACGATGCCGGTTAGGCGCTTGGCGGTCATCGGCACGAAGCGCAGCAGGACGCCGGCGTGGATGGTGAAGTAATCCACCCCCTGCTCGGCCTGCTCCAGCAGGGTATCGCGGAACAGCTCCCAGGTGAGGTCTTCGGCAATGCCGTTGGTCTTTTCCAGCGCCTGATAGATGGGCACGGTACCGATGGGCACCGGGCTGTTGCGCAGGATCCACTCGCGGGTCTCGTGGATGTAGCGACCGGTGGAGAGATCCATGACGGTGTCGGCGCCCCAGCGGGTCGACCAGACCAGCTTCTCCACCTCCTCTTCGATGCTGGAGGTGACCGCCGAGTTGCCGATGTTGGCGTTGATCTTCACCAGGAAATTGCGGCCGATGATCATCGGCTCCGCTTCCGGGTGGTTGATGTTGCTGGGGATGATGGCGCGACCGGCGGCCACCTCATCTCGCACAAATTCGGGGGTGATGTTCAGGGGCAAACGGGCACCGAAATCGCGGCCCGGATGCTGGGTGCGCAACAGTTCAGAGCGCACCCGCTCGCGCCCCATGTTCTCGCGAATGGCGATAAATTCCATCTCGGGAGTGACGATGCCGGCGCGGGCGTAGTGGAGCTGGGTGACCCGGCGGCCCGGCTTGGCACGACGCGGTTTCGGCAGATGCTCGAAGCGCAGGTGATCCAGCCCCTCGTCGGCCAGCCGCTCCTGAGTGAAGGTGGAGCTGAGCCCCGGCAGCTCGTCGGTATCATCCCGCTCCAGCACCCAGTTTTCCCGCAAGCGCGGCAGGCCACGGCGCACGTCGATGGCGACCCCCTCCTCCCCGTAACGGCCCGAGGTGTCGTAGACCGGCACCGGCTCGTTGGGTTCGAACTTGGGATCTTCTTTGGTGCCGCCGACGAAAGTATCGGCCAGCTGGATTTCCCGCAGGGGTACACGGATATCGGGGCGGGAGCCTTCGATAAAGATGCGCCGGGAGTTGGGATGAGCCATCCCCTTGAGGCTGTCGATAAAGGCCTGGGCGCTGGAGCGCTGCTCGCGGCGGCTGGATTTGGTGGTATCAGAAACAGAAGTAGACATAGCAAAACTCACATTAACTGGTTGAAGTTATGGGTATTTGCTTGTCTGGAGTTCGAGGAGAAGATGAACTTGCGGCGGGGTGTTTATCTCGGGAGGGAGTGCGCGCGGGATGGATCTCCGCGCTGCTGTTCTGCCGCTTCCCGCTCTCTGCACGCTGTGGGCAAGGCGCCCCACGTGCAGGAAAACCGGACGGGACAGACTCCCTCCTGTGCGCCCTGACCCATCAAGGATGATCCCTTCGATGAGCGGAAGAGGCTTGTTCCGCCTCCGGCGCGGTAACCCGCAAGTTACCCTTGTTCCCTTCGCAGGTTTTAACCTGATCAGGTTCCACGGATCCCGAATTAACGGTCTCAGCTTCGCGTCGTTCGACGGTCAGCACTCCGACAAGATGGCGCAAGTATAAGGGGGAAAATCTAAAGCACAAGCCGTTAACAATCTGGCCAACACGCCTCTTTCAACAAATGAGTGAACGATGCCTCGCTCACGGGGCCACCCCAAGTACAGGTCAAACCTGCGTTGGCATCCCCTTGGCAAGCCATAGCTTCCTGTTGTGATCATTCAGGGACAAGAGGAGAAAAAGAGGGAAAATCGAGGGGCGCAGGGCAAGTGCATCGTCTTGCGCAGAACAGAAACAGGCCCCTATGAAAGGGGCCTGCGAGGGAGGTTATTGAACCGGAACTATGGTCAGAGATACGTTGCCAAACCCTTCGTTGGCAAGGGCCTCGCTGTCCAGATCCACACCGGTAAGCGCCACCTCATCGGCAGAGGCACTGCGCAGCTGGGCAGCCTTCGCGGAACGGGTCTGGGGCTGACCGATTTCGATATCGCCGGCAAACTGGCTCTCGGCATAGAAGTCACCGGTCACTGCCGAACGGATCGGGCGCAGCACACGACCCAGGTTATTCTGCATGGTCGACAAACCATACTCGCTGATGGTCCAGTTCCAGTCCCACCACTTCACTTCACCCGGGATATAACGCTTGTCCCACTGGTAGCGAATGCTGCTTGCCTTGTCGCGGAACGGGCCGACGGCAAAGGTGTGCTCCCAGGTCGGACGATTCTCAGGATGGGTATACCAGGCATTGCCGCCCCAACGCAGGAAGCCCTTCATGGTCAGGTCATAATTGACCTCGGCCTTGAACTCGTAGGGGTAGGAGATGTTGGACTTGTAGAGGGCAACCCGCACCGGCAGGCTGGAGTGAGGCGGCACCGTGGGGCGCGCTTCAACCGAGACGGTCTCGGTCGTCGAGCCCCCTTTCTGGGAGGCCCAGCTCTGGCTCGCAGCGATCTCGATGGCCAGTTCGGTTTCCCCCACCAACGGCCACTGAAACTTGTTCTTGGTAGTCACCTTCTCGCTCAGGCTGTAGGTGTCGGTCTTCGACCAGTTGGTGGCCTTGTCGTACTTCAGGGTCACCACCACCTGCTGAGGCAGATCCGTGTAGTTGGTCGCATTGGCCGTGATGGTCTTGACCAGCTGCTTGCCGCTCTCGGTGACCTGACCATGGCTGAAGGAGTCGGGCTCCAGGGTATATGAGAAGTTGCTTACCTTGATGGAGCTCTTCTCCCCGCAACGATATCCGGAGCAGCCGCCGTCATTATTTCCCTTTATCAGCCAGCCATCGCCAACCCGGGTAACATCCATATCTTCCCCGACATAGGGGCTATGATTTCCACCCACCCAGGCGTATCCCAAATAATGAGCGAGATAACTGACCGGCTTGATAAAATAATCATTGTCGTGGACAAGCCGCCATTGCACATCGACCTCATCACCCGCCGGAATATTCCAGTCAGAGAGTGCTGGTATTTCTCCGGAAACCGGTGAGTTGGGATAACACCAGGTTTCTCCGGCAGTGCCCTGTTTGATTTCGCCATTATATCCCGGCCCCATAATCACCCAGCGATCCGCCAGCCCGGTGATCTGCCACTGCCCCATGCGGCTGACCAGATTACCCTTGATACTCATGGCTTCATCGCGGGTCAGAGGACGGTAACCACTGGCACAGACGCCCGTGCCAAGCCCCGCCCACTTGACCTGATCAGGGTAGACAGGTTCAGCCGCCTGCACCTGAGCGAGCATCAATGAAGACGCCAAAAACGCCAGATTGGCGGTAATTATTCTATTCATCATTTATCCCTCTTTCAGACATACGATAATTGTTATTGTGTAGAAATATCCTTTTTCATTTGACAGGTATGGACTCCGACAAAAGCTGACACAAATAAAATAAACCACCAAAAAACATCCATGACAAACAAAATAATGGTGGTATAAGAAAATAATTAGAGTGATGACTTTATTGAGGAATAAATCATAAATATTGTGGCAGCCATTATTTAATGGCTGCCACAATATGGTGAAGCTATATTAAATAAGAAGATACTGAATTACTCTTCCGGATTGATCACTTCAATTCCCTGCAATATTCCATTCGCCGAACGGATCAATACCAGCTCGCTCCCGGCATGCAGATCGGCGGCCGAACCGTTGACCCAGCGCACCAGCGGATTGAGTGGCACAGTGCCCAGGGTAGCCAACGTGAGCTGCCGGTCATCGAAGGATTGCAGGCGATCTTGCGCCCGCTGCCAGGGCTGATTGGCCAGCGGGGCTCTGGCGGCCAGCAGCTCAATGCGGGTGGCAACGCCATCGGCCACCAGCAGGGCGAGCTGGTCGCCGGGTTTGAGTGGCTGCGGCCAAATCTCCCCCTGCCGCCAGATGGCGGCACTGCCCAGCTCCACTTCGGCCCCCTGAAATTGCAGGCGGATGCCGTCGCTGTGCTCCAGCTCCACCAGCCACAATTCGTCGGCTCCCGCCTGCGCCGCCCAGAGCGGCACACCCAGCATCCATGCACACCACTTTCTCGATTGTTCCATCTTCGTTCGTCCCTGAACAAAAAGCCCATGCTGGACAAGCATGGGCTTCATTCGGGAGCATTTCTAATCGGAACGCAGAGATCGGATCAGTCATCCTCGCGGCAGCGGCTCAGACGCATGCCGTCAAACTTGCACTCCAGCTCAAGCCAGCGCCCTTCGAACGGCGCCAGACTGTTGTCAGAGGTGGTGTAGCCCCAGATCCGCCCTCCTTCGACCGGCCCCTCCAGATCCATCTCGTCCTTGTCATCTTCGTCGAGGGCTTCGACCTTGCGTACATAGCGTACGCCGTTCTCCACCACCCCCTTCATCTCGACCCAGGTACCACCGAGATCATCCTCGTTGAGCCAATCCTTGAAGCGAGTCTGGTCGTCGATCACGAACGGCATGCCGTTGACCATCAACTGGCCAAGCTGCCAGGTGGTGCGGCCGGTCAGTTTGAATTCGGTCGCCTGTGCGGTGCCAAGTGGCAACAATATCAGCAGCAGAAGGGCGCAGAGAGACTTCTTCATCAGGGATCCTCGGGGTTACACTGGCAAACAGGATGCCGAATCCGGTGTGAAAAGAGCGTGAAACGCTCGCCAACCAGGAGAGCAAAGCATGAAGATTTTGGTAGTGGAAGACAATCCTCAGGTGGCGGAAACCATCATGGATTATCTGGAGCTGGCCGGTCACCGCCTCGATTGTGCCTATCACGGTCAGGCGGCGCTGCAACTGCTGGAGGAGCAGCGTTTCGACGTCATCATCATGGATGTGATGATGCCGCGCCTCGATGGCCTCAGCACAGTAGCGCGCCTGCGCGAGCAGGGGATTGCCACTCCCGTGCTGTTTCTCACCGCCCGCGACAGCCTGGAAGACAAGCTGGCAGGCTTCAAGGCGGGAGGGGATGACTATCTGGTCAAGCCGTTCGCCATGGAGGAGCTGGAGGTACGGCTGCAAGCCCTCAGCCTGCGCGGCCCGCGCGGCGATGTGGGGGCCATCAGCTTTGGCGATCTGACGGTCGATGTCGCCAGCGGCCGCGCCACCCGCGCCGGTGAGCCCCTCAAGCTCGGCAAGATCCCGTTCCGGATCCTCGCCCTGCTGGCCCGCCGCGCCCCCGCCATCGTCAGCCGTCAGGAGGTGCTCGACACCGTCTGGGGGGATGAGGAGCCCGACTCCGATGCCCTGCGCAGCCATATCTACGCCCTGCGCAACGCGCTGGACAAACCCTTCCCCACTCCCATGCTGGAGACCCTGCACGGTCAGGGCTACCGACTGGTGAACGCATGAGCCTGCCGAGCCTGCGCCGCCGCCTGATCATGGCGCTCGGCGGCGCCGGGGTGGTGCTGCTGATCCTGCTCTCCGGCCTGATGCTGGTGGCCGAAGACAAGATGGAAGAGCTGAGCCTGCGCCACTGGCTGGAAGCCGAAGTGACCCGCTACAGCGATGACTGGCTGCGACTCGGCCCGGCGGCGGCAGCCCCGAGCCCCAGACAGTTCTCCAGCTACTGGACCGAGGCGGGCCGCTTACCCAAGTGGTTGAAGCCCTACCAGACTCCCGGCTTTTTCGAGCACCAGCTGGGCAAGGAGGACAAACACTTTCTGGTGGCTCGTCACCCCTCCGGCGAGGGACTGCTCTATCTGGTGTTCAATGACGACGCCGACGACTACCTCGACCCCTACGAAGACAAGCTGCATCTGGCGACCCGGCTGATCGGGCTGGCGCTGCTGCTCGCCTGCCTCGGCTTCGGCATCTGGCTGGTGCGCCATATCACAGGACCGCTGCAACGGCTGCAACAGAGGGTCGCCCACCTCACCCCGGATCAGGCTGATTTCGAGCCCGACGCCCCCTGGCAGGAGCTGCGGGATATCGAGCTGGCGCTGCTGGCCGGCAAGCAGGAGGTGAGCGCAGTGTTCGCTCGCGAGCAGGAGTTCAGCCGCTTCGCCAGCCACGAGCTGCGCACCCCCAACATGGTGATCCAGGGCTCGGCGGCCCTGCTCGGCAAGGTGACGGATCTGCCCGCACCGGCCGCCCGCGCCACCACCCGTATCCGCGCTGCCGCCGACGAGATGGCGCTGCTCACCGAGACCTTCCTGCTGCTGGGCCGCAAGGAGGCAGTGGAGCGACCGCTGCAGCAGGTGACCCCGCTGATCCGTCAGGAGCTGGCCCGCCTCGCTCCGCTGTTGCAGCGGGAGGCCCTCGATATCCGGCTTAACCTGGACGAGAGCAGCGAAGTAAACGCCCCCCTCTCCCTGCTCGCCATTGCCCTCGGCAACCTGCTGAAAAATGCCCTGAGCTATGCCGAGGGACATATCGACATCGAGCTGTGTGGCCCGGTGCTCACCATCAGCAACCCGACGGCGGCGGCGCCGGATCAGATCCTCGGCTACGGCTGCGGCCTCACCATCATCCAGCGCATCTGCGAGAAGCTGGGCTGGCAGATCGATACCCGGCTGGAGAATGGCGTATTCAGCGCAAGGCTGGCGATGATCACTGCCGAACAGTTCCCTCTCCCTTTGGGAGAGGGTTAGGGTGAGGGCGCAGTGGCACCGCCAACCCACTAGCCAGATAGCAACAAGGCGCCCGAGGGCGCCTTGTTGCTATCTGACGGATGCAAGCCTGAGGCTCACTCCGCCGGTTTGTTCTTGCGGCTCGCCTTGAGTTCGAGGAACTCGATGATCTTGCCGGCCACATCCTTGCCGGAGGCGGCTTCCACCCCTTGCAGGCCGGGGGAGGAGTTGACCTCCAGCACCAGCGGGCCGCGGGCGCTGCGCAGGATATCGACCCCCGCCACATCCAGCCCCATGATCTTGGCGGCCTGCACCGCGGTAGCGCGCTCTTCCGGAGTGATCTTGATCGCCTCGGCGGTGCCGCCACGGTGCAGGTTGGAGCGAAACTCCCCCGGCTGTGCCTGACGGCGCATGGCGGCAACCACCTTGCCGTTGACCACCAGACAGCGGATGTCGGCGCCATTGGCCTCGCGGATATACTCCTGCACCAGAATGTTGTTGTTGGTCTGGATAAAGGCCTCGATCACACTCTCGGCGGCTTTCTGGGTCTCGCAGAGCACCACGCCAATCCCCTGGGTTCCCTCCAGCAGTTTCACCACCAGCGGCGCCCCGCCCACCATGGTGATGAGGTCGGGCACGTCGTGGGTGCTGTGGGCATAGCCGGTGATGGGCAGGCCGATGCCGTGGCGGGAGAGCAGTTGCATCGCCCGCAACTTGTCGCGGGAACGGCTGATGGCCACCGAGCTGTTGAGAGCCATGGTGTTCATCATCTCGAACTGGCGCAGCACGGCGGTGCCGTAGGCGGTAATGCTGGCCCCGATCCGGGGGATCACGGCGTCATAGCTTCCCAGCTCCCCACCCTCGTAATGAATGGAGGGGTTGTGGGAAGCGATATTCATATAGCAGCGCAGGGTGTCGAGCACCTCTACCTGATGACCGCGCGCCTGTGCCACCTCGACCAGACGGCGGGTGGAGTAGTTTTTCGGCTCACGGGATAAAATAGCGATCTTCATGACAATTCCGCTAGAAGGCTATGCCTGGGCAGGATGGGGCGGGAGAGTATAAGGTGCCACAGCGCCAAGACAACGCCAATTGTTTATCCTGACAACAAGACAAACCACACCAAACCGCACGCTACCACATCACTGTGACCAACAGGTTAAACGGCGGCTCTGCGCAGGTTGTTCAACCCGTGCAAGGATGCCGCCGTTTCTCGTTAAAGATCAACCGATGTCACGCGGGAGTCAGTTCAGGTTTGGCCCCAGCCAGCGCTCGGCATCTGCCAGCGTCATCCCCTTGCGAACAGCGTAATCCTCCACCTGATCTTGCTGGATCTGCGCCACCGCGAAGTATTTGCTCTCGGGATGGGAGAAGTACCAACCCGACACCGCCGCCCCCGGCCACATGGCGTAGGATTCGGTGAGCTGCATGCCGATAGCCTGCTCCACCTTCAGCAGTTCCCAGATGCTCCCCTTCTCGGTGTGCTCCGGGCAGGCCGGATAACCGGGGGCCGGGCGGATGCCCTGATAGTTCTCGCGAATGAGCTCCTCGTTGCTGAGGGCCTCGTCGGGAGCATAACCCCAGTGTACCTTGCGCACCTGCTCGTGCAGATACTCGGCAAAGGCTTCGGCCAGACGGTCGCACACCGCCTGAATCAGGATGGCGTTGTAGTCGTCATGCTGCGCCTTGTAGGCCTTGGCGATGGCCTCCTCACCGATGCCGCCGGTCACCGCGAAGGCACCGATCCAGTCGGGCTTGCCGCTCTCTTTCGGCGCCACATAGTCCGCCAGACAGTAGTTGGGGAAGCCCTGCTTCTCGCTCTGCTGGCGCAGGTGGTGCAGCACCTTGATCACTTCTGTGCGGGACTCGTCGCTGTAGACCTCGATGCTGTCCCCTACCGCGTTGGCGGGGAACAGGCCGATCACCCCGGCGCAGCGCACGCTCTGATCCTTTTCCAGCTGGTCCAGCATGGCGTTGGCATCGGCAAACAGCTTGGTCGCCTCCTCGCCAATGATCTCGTCCTCGAGGATGCGCGGAAATTTGCCCGCCAGCTCCCAGCTGAGGAAGAACGGCGTCCAGTCGATGTAGGGGCGCAGCACCGAAATGGGCACATTTTCGAATTTCTGCACCCCGAGCTCGCGGGGCTTCGGCGGCTGGTAGCCAACCCAGTCCAGCTGGTGCCGGTTGGCGCGGGCATGAGCCAGACTGACCGGACGGGAGCGCGGCTGCTTGCGGGCATGCTGATCCCGGGCGATCTCGTACTCCTTGTCGATGCGGGCGACAAACGCCTCCTTCAGATCCGGGCTGAGCAGGCTCTGGGCCACCCCCACCGCGCGGGAGGCGTTGGAGACATAGACCACAGGCTCCGAGTAGTTCTGCTCTATCTTCACCGCAGTGTGGGCCTTGGAGGTGGTAGCCCCGCCGATCAGCAGCGGCAGCTTGAAGCCCTGACGCTCCATCTCCTTGGCCACGTGCACCATCTCGTCCAGCGATGGGGTAATGAGACCCGACAACCCGATGATATCGGCGCCGACCTCCCGCGCAGTCTTGAGAATGGTCTCGCAGGAGACCATGACCCCGAGGTCGACAATCTCGAAGTTGTTGCACTGCAGCACCACCCCGACGATGTTCTTGCCGATGTCGTGCACGTCACCCTTGACTGTGGCGAGCACTATCTTGCCATTGCTGGAGCCTCCCGACTTTTCCGCCTCGATATAGGGCTGCAGATAGGCCACAGCCCGCTTCATCACCCGCGCCGATTTCACCACCTGCGGCAGGAACATCTTGCCCGCCCCGAACAGGTCGCCGACCACGTTCATGCCATCCATCAGCGGCCCTTCGATGACATGCAGCGGCTTCTCGGCGCCAGCGCGCGCCTCTTCGGTATCCTCTTCGATAAAGTCGGTGATCCCCTTGACCAGTGCGTGCTCCAGCCGCTTGCCCACCGGCCAGCTGCGCCACTCCTGATCCCGCGGATCCTCAGCCTGTGCACCGGCACCGCGATACTTCTCGGCGATGGCCAGCAGCTCCTCGGTGGCGTTGTCATTGAGGTTGAGCACCACCGCCTCGACCTTCTCTTTCAGCTCCGCCGGAATGTCTTCATAGATGGCGAGCTGACCGGCGTTGACGATCCCCATATCCATACCGTTCTTGATGGCGTGGTAGAGGAAGACGGCGTGAATGGCTTCCCGCACCGGCTCGTTGCCACGAAACGAAAACGAGACGTTGGAGACGCCGCCGGAGATCATGGCGTGGGGCAGGTGCGTTTTGATGTCCTTCACCGCCTCGATGAAGTCCACCGCGTAGTTGTTGTGCTCATCGATGCCGGTCGCCACCGCGAAGATGTTGGGGTCGAAGATGATGTCTTCCGGCGGGAAACCGACCTGATCCACCAGGATCCGGTAGGCACGCTGGCAGATCTCGAACTTGCGGGCGCGGGTATCCGCCTGACCCGCTTCATCGAACGCCATCACGATGACGGCTGCGCCGTAGCGGCGCAGCAGTTTAGCCTGCTGAATGAACTTCTCCTCCCCCTCTTTCATGGAGATGGAGTTGACCACCGGCTTGCCCTGCACGCACTTGAGGCCCGCTTCCAGCACCTCCCACTTGGAGGAGTCGATCATCACAGGCACCCGGGCGATATCCGGCTCACCGGCGATGAGGTTGAGGAAGCGCACCATGGCCGCTTCGGCGTCCAGCATCCCCTCGTCCATGTTGATGTCGATGATCTGGGCGCCGTTCTCCACCTGCTGCTTGGCAACATCGAGCGCCTCGTCGTAGAGCCCCTCCTTGATCAGCCGCTTGAACTTGGCCGAACCGGTGACGTTGGTGCGCTCCCCCACGTTCACGAACATGGATTCAGGGGTAATGATCAGCGGCTCGAGGCCAGACAGGCGGCAGGCCACCGGCAGCTCGGGCAGCACGCGCGGCTTGATGCCCGCCACGGCGTCCGCCATGGCGCGAATATGGGTCGGGGTGGTGCCGCAGCAACCACCGACCATGTTGAGGAAGCCGCTTTGGGCCCACTCGCGGATATGCTCCGCCATCTCACCCGCATCGAGGTCGTACTCACCGAACGCATTGGGCAGACCGGCGTTGGGGTGGGCGCTGACGCAGGATTCGCTGATGCGAGACAACTCCTCCACATACTGGCGCAGCTCGTCCGGGCCCAGCGCACAGTTGAGGCCGAACGAAACGGGTTTGACGTGGCGCAGCGAGTGGTAGAAGGCTTCGGTGGTCTGGCCGGAGAGGGTACGGCCGGAGGCATCGGTAATGGTGCCGGAGATCATCACCGGCAGGCTGTAACCCAGCGCCTCGAACACCCCTTCCACCGCGAAGGCGGCGGCCTTGGCGTTGAGGGTATCGAAGATGGTCTCGATCAGGATGATGTCGGCGCCCCCCTCGATCAGGGCGTGGGTCGATTCGGTATAGGCGGCCACCAGCTGGTCATAGGTGACGTTGCGCTTGCCGGGATCGTTCACATCCGGCGAGATGGAGGCGGTGCGGTTGGTGGGGCCCAACACCCCTGCGACGAAGCGCGGCTTGGCGGGATCTTTTGCCGTCCACTCGTCGGCCACAGCGCGGGCCAGACGGGCGGCTTCACGGTTGATCTCGGCGGAAAACTCTTCCATCTCGTAATCGGCCATGGCGATGCGCGTGGCGTTGAAGGTGTTGGTCTCGAGAATGTCGGCCCCGGCAGCGCAATACTGCTCGTGGATCTCGCGGATCACCGCCGGACGGGTCAGCACCAGCAGATCGTTGTTGCCCTTGATGTCGGTATGCCAGTCGGCAAACCGCTCACCCCGATAATCTGCCTCCCCCAGCTTGTAGCCCTGGATCATGGTGCCCATGGCCCCGTCGATGATCAGGATCCGCTCCCTGAGGCAGGCTTCCAGCTTCTTTGTTACGTCCGACTGCTTGCTCGGCTCTCTGCTCGACATTACGTTCGACACCGCGTGTTCCTCTTACATCCATGCAACTGCGTAAACAGCATCCTAACAGCAAACAAATAAAATGGAAATCTAGCCGTCTATCAGTCCAAATGCACCACCATATACTCATTTATGGGTAATGAGTAACATAGGGCCCGAGAGTAACCTATGCCCGTCCTGCATAGGGATACGTGCTTGCTGTCTACCAACGAGAAAAAAATAACTATGAGCGTCTACTACACACTCTGTTTTCTGGCAGCGTTGGCGATTTTTATCGCCTTTGCCAACCAGTATGTTGTGAAGATCCAGACCACCATCGCCATCACTGCGGGCTCCATGCTGATCTCCGCGTTGCTGGTGCTGTTCGGTAAACTGGGCTGGTTCAATCTGGAACCTCTTGCCGTCAAGACCATGGAGAGCATCGACTTCCAGAACTTCCTGCTGAAGGGGATTCTGGGCTTCCTGCTGTTCGCCGGTGGCCTCGGCATCAACCTCAAGGCGCTGCGTAGCCAGAAGTGGGAGATCACCATTCTGGCCATCATTGCCACCCTGCTCTCCACCTTCCTCATCGGCTACGGCTTCTGGTTTATCGCCAAGCTGCTGGGCTGGGAGTTGCCGCTGGTCTACTGCATGCTGTTCGGCGCGCTGATCTCCCCCACTGACCCGATTGCCGTACTGGCCATCGTCAAGAAGATGAAAGCGCCACCCCAGATCGCCATCCAGATCGAAGGGGAATCCCTGTTCAACGACGGTGTTGGCCTCGTCATCTTCGCTACCGTGTTTGCCGTCGCCTTTGGCGGTGTCGAGCCCACCTTCGGTAGCGTGGCCGGTCTGTTCCTGCACGAAGCCCTCGGCGGCATCCTGTTCGGTGCCGTGCTGGGCCTCATCGCCCACGTGATGATCAGCGCCACCGATGACGGTTCATTGGAGCTGCTGCTGACCCTCTGTATCCCGACCGCCGGCTTTGCCTTTGCCAACATGATCGGCGTCTCCGGCGCACTGGCCATGGTGGTCACCGGCATCATGATCGGCAACTGGACCCGTCACTCCGGCTTCTCCGAGCAGAGTAGCCATCACCTGGATCACTTCTGGGAGTTGATGGACCAGTTCCTCAACGCCCTGCTGTTCCTGCTGATCGGTCTGGCGCTGGTACTGCTGGATCTCGCCTGGCGTGACTGGATCCTGCTGGTCATTGCGGTGCCGCTCTGCCTGGGTGCCCGCTTTATCAGCGTGTCGCTGCCCTATGTGGCTTTCCGCCGATTCCGCAATTACAACACCTTCTCGGTACGGATCCTCACCTGGGGTGGCCTGCGCGGTGGTCTGGCGATGGCGATGGCACTGGCACTCCCCTCCGGCGTCATGATGATCCCGGAACATGGCGTCGATCTGCGTCAGGTCATCCTGGTGATGACCTACTCGGTGGTGATGTTCTCCATCGTGGTGCAAGGCATGACCATCACCCCGATGATCACGGCTGCCAAGAAGGCCTGTGGCGACTACTGAGTCCGCCCACTGTGCTGATTGCAGAATGAGAGAGGGCTCCCGTCGGGAGCCCTCTTTTTATGGCGGATAGTTGCGAATATTTGCTGCTGATAGCACCTTGATTACACAGAGGAAAAGTGTACTGACTTCAACATCGGCAAATTATTGTTTGCTTTTTATTCATTTCGAGGAGAGAATGCGCGTCGGCTAGTTAATCAGCCCTGTTTATGTTTACCCTGCAATGCTTCACCTCACGATGAATCCTGCCAGTACCCGCATAACCTTCTTCTGATTTACTCGCCTTGAGAACCGTCAGGCTGTCTGCCTGCGTTGCCCGGCTCTCACGGTGCAGACCCGATCTGCCCACCCAATTTGATTTATGCATCAGCATATTCCTTGAAAGTGCAGACGCCCCTTAACCGGGCTGGGTATTCCTGCGCGCTTGTCGTTCACCCAATCGACCGCGCCCATTGACCTGACATTTGCCAATACAAGGAGCAAACACCTAATTTATATAGAGAAATACCATGATGAAAGCAGTACAAACACACAAGCCCCTGCGTCGCAGCAAGCCCATCAACCTGCCTGTGCAAGAGCACGACAATGATGCGTTTCTGATCCAGTTCAGCACCCGCTTCAGCGGCGGTTTCGCCATCTCCTGTGATGGTATCGCTGGCGAGTTCTCCATCGAAGACCTCAACTGATCCTGCCTGCCCTCCGGCAGCGCCCGATGCAGACAGGCCGCAACTCACGGCGGCCTCTTTGCTTCTCTCTCACGCCTTTAGCCAGACCCGGCCTCTTGCTTGTCACTCAGCCTGACAGCCACCTCGCCATTCGCTTTTCAGCTCTCTGACCTTGATCACTGCTCCAGTAGCAGGCACTCATCGGCATCTTCGCTCAGCTTGACCAGCCGACTGCGCACCAGCCCCAACTTGGCCAGCAGGCCGATGGATCGCTCGTTGCCCGGAGTGACGATGGCAACTACCTGCCCGCTCCCCAACCGGCTTTTGCCATCGGCAAGGGCGGCCTGCGCCGCTTCAATGGCGTAGCCCTGACCGCGATATTGCGGCAGGAAGGCGTAACCGATATCGACCTGCTCCAGGGTATCGCGCTTGATCAAACCGCAGATACCGAGGCTGACACCGTCCTCTTTGCGCTCCACCAGATAGAGTCCGTGACCATAGCGGGCATAGCTGACCGCCGGCCCCTGCTGGATATACTCCTGCGCCTGCTCCAGGGTGCGAATGCCCCGATCGCCGATGTAACGATAAAAGTCGCCGTCATTGAGCAGCTCAAGGATGAAGGGGGCGTCGGTGGCGATCATTTCGCGCAGGATCAGGCGGGAGGAGGCAATCATGGCAAGGGCTCTCAAACGGAAAGTGAAGGGCAAAGAGTGCCCCGTCACTCCCGGGCTGGCAAGCCTGTGGAGCCATCGGCCATGAAAAAGGGGCCGCGTTGGCCCCTGATGAGATGGGATAAACGGGCTCAGGCAGCCAGCAACCCGGCGTAGCCATTACCCTGCTCGCGCAGTGCAGTGAACTGGGCGGCACAATCGGCCCAGCTCAGCCCCAGTGCTTCTGCCACCTTGTGGGGCCACTCGGGCGGCGCCTCTTCCCCCACATCGGATTGCGCAGCCAGCACGATCGCCAGATGGATAAGCCCCGCCTCGGCGGAGAACTCCTTGGCCAGCATGGGGTTGTAGTGATACTCCACCGCATTGCTGATGGTCTCGGGAAACTTCCAGTAACGAGCCATGGCCGCCCCGACCTGGGCATAGTTGAAGCCGACCACCAGCTCTTCCGCCTTGGCCCGTCCCTTGTGCAACTCCAGATCGTGGATGTGATGGACGGTGTTTTCCGGCAGGCCTACGTGCATCACCAGTCGGCCAAGATCGTAGAGCAGGGCGCAGGTAAAGACCTCATCCCCCTTCATCCCCTTCTTCACCGCCAGACGACGGGCCAGCTCAGCCACGTTGAAGACGCAACCCCAGAAATGTTTGAGGTCAATGCCGGGCACCGCAGTGACCGATTCGGTGAGCCCGCAGGCCAGCACCATGTTGCGCACCATCGCCAATCCAAGCCGCACCGCGGCCTCATTGACGGTGCCGATCTGACGACTGCTGCCGAATTTGGCCGAGTTGGCCAAGCGCAGCAACTTGGCGGAGATGACAGGGTCCTTGTTGATCAACTTGCTGATCTTGAGCAGATCCGGATCCTTTTCATTGAAGGTCTGGATCAAATCGCGCATCACTTCCGGGATCTGGGGCAGTAGCTTGGGCTCGGCCAGCAGGGAATCTATCGTGGGCATAGGCGTGTCCATCCATGTTATCTGTGTTCCAACCTGTTTGCCTTGGCAAACTCCTCCTAATTATGGGTAACAAATGGCCTCCCCATCGGATTGTTTATTCGCTGGTCATTCAAGGTGTTAGTCACATTCAGGCTATACTGGCCGCCACATTCACTGTTGCGGATATCCCATGAACGACACTCAGGAATTTTTTGATGAAGACGCGCTGCTGGAGATGGTGGAGAACCAGCTCAACGACGGTCACCCGCCCCATGTGAAGGCGACCCTGATGCGGCTGGTGATGAAGGGCACCCCGCGGGAAGAGGCGCTGCAATATATCGCCTGCGCCCTCGGTGCCGAGCTGATGGCAATGGAAGCCGATCAGGGCCCCTTCAATCTGACCCGTTACGGCGAGTTCCTCGACAGTCTGCCCGAGATGCCGTGGGCAGACGACTGACCCGAGCTGGATGACGGATGCAAAAAGGGCGGGTGCCAATGGCCCCGCCCTTTTGCATGGATCCGCTCCGGATCAGAACTGGGAGTTGATGATCACCTCTTCCCCCAGCGCCCCTGCCAACGGCAGTGGCCGATAGCTGGAGTTGGCGGCCCGCAGCAGACGAATGCCGCGAATGCCGACCTCCTGCGCCGCCTTGATATCCCCATCGGCGTCGCCGTAGAAGAGCTTCATCTGCTTATCCTTGAGCCATTGCACCTTGGTGTTCTGGCCCGGCTGATCACCAGCGAAGATCACCGGATTGAGCTGGTCGGCCGGAATATTCATGGTCTGCTGCAGAGTCTGGCTCACGGTTTCGGTCTTGGTGGCCGAGCGACCGGTGACGAAATAGATGTGGTCACCGCGCTTGAGATGCATGGCGATGAGCGCCTTGCCCACCTCTTTCGGCATGCTGAACGCATCCCAGCCATTGTTCATCTTCTCCCAGAAGGCGGGGTTCTTCAGATAGCTCTCGTCGTTGGGGGAGAACTCCTGTTTGCCGCGATAAAAACCCGGGCTGGAGAAGAGCAGGGTATCGTCGATATCAAACCCGACCGCCATCGGGGGCAGGCCATCCAGACTCTTGGCAATCTGCTCCACTGACACCCAGTGGATTGGCGCCTGCTGGGCCAAGGTGACGGTGGTGACACCGGCAGGGATAGGCTGAACGGTAGCGGCTTGACCCGCTACGGCAGGAAGAGCTAGAGCGGCAGCCAACAAGGAGGCAAGCAGCGCCGGACGAGAGAGGTGTTTCATAAGGCAGGTTGTCATCTTCAATCAAAAGAGGGGGCCAATAGTGCCCCCATCCCGCCCCTCAAATCTGTGAATACTCCTGCAAAAGGGAGCATTTGACGCCCGATAATTAATCCTTGATTGGCAGCAAATCGGTAAAGACAAAGCCATCGCGCAGCACTGTCTCGCCGACCCGAATGCCGAGCGGACGGGAGAACATGGGGCCATCATAGGCCAGGGTGTGAAACTCGCCGTTCTCGCCACATGGGTCAACGCCCTCCGGCAGCGCCGCCAGCAGTGCCTCGTCAAAGTCGTGGCCCCCCAGGCTGGCATCCAGCTTGTTCGGGTCGAGAGCACTGATCCGCGCCTTCAACCCAGCGGCCACCATCTGCGGCGCCAGTTCACGGGTATTGCTGCCCCACAGCGGGAACAGTGGTTCGATGCCGGTACCTGCCAGCTGCTTTTCACGGTAGGCGCGCACATCCTCGAGGAACAAGTCGCCAAAGGCCATATGGCGGATCCCCTGTGCCACCACATCAGCGATAAAGCCGGTCATGATGCGGGCGTAATCCTCGTTGCTACAGGGCCAGGGCAGATCGATGGTGATGAGGGGCAGCCCGACGCAGGCGGCCTGCTCGGTCAACAGCTGCTTGCGCACCCCGTGCATCGCCACCCGCTCGAATGCCTGATTGAGGGTGGTAAACAGCCCCACCACCTCGATGGCGGGATCTTGCCGCAACTGATGCAGTGCCCATGCGCAATCCTTGCCGCTGCTCCAGGAGAGCAGTACCCGTTTCTTTTCCATCATTCCTCCGCCAGCGGGGCACTCGGATTGCCCCAAAAAGATGCAAGACAGTGTTGCGAATTGCGCGATTTACACACAAGAGGCAGGCAGCATACTCTCGATCACCTGTATATGCCCCTTGCACGGGGTGACAATAACTAAAAAAACCGATGGGAAACATACGGATATGACCACGACCACACAACAACATGATCACGCCCGCCCCCTCAATCGACAGGATTACAAAACCCTGAGTCTGGCTGCCCTCGGCGGCGCGCTGGAGTTTTACGACTTCATCATCTTCGTCTTCTTCGCCGTGGTCATCGGCGAGCTGTTCTTCCCGGCAGATATTCCCGAGTGGCTGCGCCAGTTCCAGACCTTCGGCATCTTCGCCGCCGGTTATCTGGCCCGCCCGCTTGGCGGTATCATCATGGCCCACTTTGGCGATCTCATCGGTCGCAAGCGGATGTTCACCCTCAGCATCATCATGATGGCGCTGCCGACCCTGTTGATCGGTCTGCTGCCCACCTATGCAGTGCTCGGCATCGGCGCCCCTATCGCCCTGCTGGGACTGCGGATCCTGCAAGGCGCCGCCATCGGCGGTGAAGTGCCCGGCGCCTGGGTGTTTGTCGCCGAGCACGTCCCTGCCCGTCGGGTCGGGGTCGCCTGCGGCACGCTCACGGCGGGATTGACGGCCGGCATCCTGCTCGGCTCCCTCATCGCCACTGCGGTCAACAAGAGCCTGACCCCGGCCGAAGTGAGCGAGTGGGGCTGGCGAGTGCCCTTCCTGCTCGGCGGTATCTTCGGCATCGTCGCCATGTACCTGCGTCGCTGGTTGCACGAAACCCCGGTCTTCGCCGAGATGAAAGCCAACAAGACCTTGGCTGACGAACTGCCCCTCAAGTCGGTGCTGCGCAACCACAAGAGCAGCGTGGTGGTCTCCATGCTGCTCACCTGGCTGCTCTCCGCCGGTATCGTGGTGGTGATCCTGATGACCCCCACCTATCTGCAGAAGGTCTATGGCATCAGCCCGGCTGACGCCCTGACCGCCAACTCGCTGGCGATCGTTGCCCTGACCCTCGGCTGCATCGTCTATGGCCGACTGATCGACCTGCTGGGCAGCGGTCTCACCTTCATGTTCGGCTCCCTGCTGCTGGCGGGCTCCAGCTACGCCTTCTATCACGGTCTGGCGGCTGGTACGAGTCAGTTGGTGCCGCTCTACATGCTGGCAGGCTTTGCGGTCGGGATTGTCGGCGCCGTGCCTTACGTGATGGTCAACGCCTTCCCGCCGGTGGTGCGCTTCTCCGGTCTGTCATTCTCCTACAACGTGGCCTACGCCATCTTCGGCGGCCTCACCCCGATGGCGGTGACCCTCTGGATGAAGAGCGACATGCTTGCCCCCTCCCACTATGTGGTGAGCCTGTCGGTGCTGGGTTTCGCCATCGGTCTCTGGCTCTGGTTCCAGCAACGGGCCATCCGGCAGCAGCAAGCGCCGCAAGCGGCCTGACCCGAACAACAAGCCCCGGTATCTGCCGGGGCTTTTTTGTACTGCTTATGTTCAGTTTCGCCAGCATAAGATAGTCTCCCTCTGGGGCCTGCCACCCGCATCGCCCCATGACGTCCAACTCTTTATCCGAGGCTCAAGATGTTCTTTCAGGTCGTATTACTCACCTTGCTGGCGCTGCTGCCCATGGTCAACCCGCCCACCACGGCCACCCTGCTGCTGGGGCTGAGCAAGGGGATGTCGCGCGAACACGTGCGCCGTCAGGTCAATCTGGCCACCATCTATCTGTTCTGCACCCTCTGCATCACCTTCTTTATCGGATCCTCGATCCTGGATCTGTTCGGGATCTCCATTCCGGGCTTGCGCCTGGCCGGTGGCCTCATCATCGGCTTTATCGGCTTTCGCATGCTGTTTCCCGCCCCCAGCCAGCAGAGCGGGGTCGATATAAACCAGAGCATTGCCTTCGTACCGCTCACCATGCCCAGCATGTGCGGGCCGGGCACCATGGCACTGGTGATAAGCGGGGCCGCCCAGATCGCCGAGCTGCCGGACGAATACAACCGCATCACCATCTACGCCGGTGTGGTAACGGCGTTTGCCCTGATGAGCCTGATCAGCTGGGGTGTGTTGAAGCTGGCGGATCCGGTCTGCAAGCTCCTGGGCGCCACCGGCATCGATGCCATGACCCGCATCATGGGCTTCCTGCTGGTCTGCATGGGTATGCAGTTTTGCATCAACGGCATCAAGGAAGTGGCGCAGGATCCGGTCTTCCACAACGGCCAGGCCGTGCAAACCGCACCGGCGCTACCGCAGGCTTCCGGCACGTTTGATCAGTTGCCGCAGAAGCCCACCGGCTCTGATTGAAAACGGTATCAAAAAGTCCCTGACGATCTGCACTGATCTTGTCCCTGATCATGTTATTGACACACAAATGAGTTAGTTTGTTTTTCATACAGACTGTATTCAGATGGACGCTGATAGGTTTGTTGATGAATACCCACTCAACTTCAGGAGAGTATGCAGATGGACAAGATGCTGACCGAAATAGGGAGCCATAGCCTGTTTCACGAGTACCTGAACGTGGTTGGGATTGCGAGCCCATCCCTCGCCAAGATCGAGCAACACTGGGAATATAAAGATCAAGAGCAACTGGTTGCCAAAATCCAGATCGACAAACAGGGTAACGCTCGCTATTTCATCGACGCCCGCGCCATATCCGTCAACTGATACCGAATAACTCGCCAGCCCCGGTCCAACGACCGGGGCTTTTTGTTGCCTGTGGTTCCCTGAATAGCAAAACCCCGGCAAGAGCCGGGGTTTGAATGCGTCGGGTTACGCTGCTGCGCGGCTAACCCAAACCTACGAAGTGCCACCCACGGTGAGCTGATCCAGTTTAAGGGTGGGTTGGCCGACACCAACCGGCACGCTCTGCCCCTCCTTGCCGCAGATGCCGACACCGCGATCCAGCGCAAGGTCGCTACCCACCATGGAGACCTGGCTCATCGCCTCGGGGCCGTTGCCGATCAGGGTTGCGCCCTTGATGGGAGCGGTAATCTTGCCATCCTCGATGAGGTAAGCCTCGGAGGCGGAGAAGACAAACTTGCCGGAGGTGATGTCCACCTGACCACCACCGAAGTTGGGGGCATAAATGCCCTTCTTCACCGAGGCGATGATCTCGACCGGATCGTACTGACCCGCCAGCATGTAGGTGTTGGTCATGCGCGGCATCGGCATGGCGGCGTAGGATTCGCGGCGACCGTTGCCGGTGAGCGGCACACCCATCAGGCGAGCGTTCTGTTTATCTTGCAGATAACCCTTGAGGATACCGTTCTCGATCAGCACGTTATAACCACCCTGCGTCCCCTCGTCATCGATCGAGACGGAGCCGCGCCGACCCGGCAGGGTGCCATCATCGACGATGGTACAGTGCTTGGAGGCCACCTGCTCGCCGATGCGGCCAGCAAATGCGGAAGATCCCTTGCGGTTGAAATCCCCCTCCAGACCATGACCTACCGCCTCGTGCAGCAGCACGCCGGGCCAGCCGGAGCCCAACACCACCGGCATGGTACCGGCTGGCGCGTCGATGGCTTCCAGATTGACCAGCGCCTGACGCACCGCTTCACGCACATAGCCAAAGGCGCGGCTCTCCAGCCCGTCCAGTTCGAGGAACCAGTCGTAACCAAAGCGCCCGCCGCCACCAGCACTGCCACGCTCGCGGCGATCGCCCTTCTCGGCGATCACGGTCACCGACAGACGCACCAGCGGACGAATATCGGCGGCCAGGGTGCCGTCGGTGGCGGCCACCAGCACCTCTTCGTAGACGCCGCTGATGGAGGCCATCACCTGATTGATGGCGGGATCCAGACTCCTGGCGAACTTATCCATCTGCTCCAGCAGGGCAATCTTCTGGTGCTTGTCGAGGGTCTGTAGCGGATCCATGGCCGGATAGAGCAGGTTCGCTTCGGTGCGGGCCCACGCCTTCACCTTGCCGTGAGCACCGGCTGCGGCGATGCCGCGAGCGGCAGTCACCGACTGTTGCAGCGCCAGCAGGCTCAGCTCGTCCGAGTAGGCGAAGCCAGTCTTCTCGCCGCTGACGGCGCGCACCCCCACACCCTGATCGATGTTGTAGCTGCCATCCTTGACGATGCCATCTTCCAGCATCCAGGACTCGTGCCAGCTGCGCTGGAAATAGAGATCGCCGAACTCGACCTGATGGCTCATCAGGTTGCCGAGCAGCTGCTGCAGGCGCCCTTCATCGAGATCGTTCGGGGCCAACAGGGAGGCACTAACCTGGCTCAATAGACTCAATCTTCTTCTCCACTCTCGTAACGAGCTGTTTTAAATCGTCTTGCCGACGGATTGGCAACAAGCCACACCATCACAACAAACGGGCATGCTCCAGCACGGGAAAACGGCTGCGTTTCAATTTTTCACCACACCATCAGAGCAAACGGGCGTGTTGCAGCACTGGCATGGTGCGTTTCAATTCATCGATAAGCCCGGGCTCCATCTTCGCCAGCACTGTGCCGCGCCCGGACTCTTTGCTCGCCAGCACCCGACCCCAAGGGTCGACCACCATGCTGTGGCCCCAGGTCTGGCGCCCCGTTTCGTGAGTGCCGCCCTGATTGGCAGCGACTACGTAGCACTGGTTTTCGATGGCGCGGGCCCGCAGCAGCGGCTCCCAGTGCGCCTCGCCGGTCACGGCGGTAAAGGCGGCAGGCACCAGCAGCACGCGGGCACCGGCACGGGCCAACTGGCGGTAGAGCTCGGGAAAGCGCAGATCATAACAGATCGAGAGGCCGAGGGGACCAAAGGGAGAGTCCACCAACACAGGCGCCGCCCCTGGGCTGAAGGTCTCCGACTCACGGTAGCGACCGTGATTGTCCGCCACATCCACGTCGAACAGGTGGATCTTGTGGTAGTGGCCCCTGAGCTCACCGCTTGGGTTAAACACCAGCGAGCTGGTGTGGATATGGTCGGAATCTGCGATGGTGGTCGGCATAGCCCCGGCCACCAGCCAGATGCCATAATCGCGGGCCCATTTGGCCAGCTGCTGCTGGATCGGGCCCTCACCTATGGCCTCCGCGCCATCCAGATAGCCCTGCCGTTCGCCAAACAGGGCAAAGTTTTCCGGCAGCAGCACCAGCAGCGGCCGATCCTTGGGCAGCATGGCCAACTCGGTGGCGATCTGCTCCCGGTTATCCTGCCAGTGACGACCAGATACCAGCTGTATTGCGGCTAACCACATGACTCTCTCCTTGTCCGCGTTAATCGCGATCCACAATATTCGGGTCTTTATCCATCTCGGCCAGCAGCTTGCGAAGATGATGCCTAACCAATCCCCGCTGGCCCCGCTCCGCCCATTTGAGGCAATCGAACAACTCCCAAACCAGACCATCCCCTTCGGCCATATAGGCAGGAAAGTCCCAATGGCTTGGGGCAGGGCCAGATACCTCAAGCGCACCAAGGGAGGAAGTTTTATCGAACAGTGGCAAATAAGGTTTGGCAAGGGGGAACTCAGCCCCCCGATCAAGGATGTGGATCTCGATGCTGGTCATGTCGAGGAATATGAAGCGCCAGTATGAACAGACCTCTTCATGTCTTCCTTGCCAGCAGTGAAAGATGGGCCGCTCCCCCACAATGGTGCGCACCAGTTCGTCTCCCTGCTTATGGAAGCCCGGCTCGGCCAGCAACAAGAGATCGACATCGGATACCCGGTCTGCCTTGCCCTTGGCGAGCGACCCAACCACTACCCCGGCATCAATCGCAGGATGAGCTGCGCCATGTTTCATAACCGATTCCAGCAGTGCGCGCTGCAGTGGAGGGATGGCAGCCCAGTGCTCATCCACCATCATAACGGCCCCTCTGGCACAACCCGATCCCCTGCCTGCAGGGTGTAATCCAGCACTATGATGCGCTCCAGCACCGGACGGAAGATGGTCTTGAGGGCATCGTGATCAGGATGGGGTAGATAGCGCTGGCGGGCCGCTTCGTCGGCGAAGGTCATCAGTACGCTGTGGGTAAACCCATCGGCCCGCCCCTCCGGGCTGTCATCCCGACCCCACTCCACGGCAGTCACGCCGCTGACCTGATGGGGAATGGCAAGAAAGGCGGTACGCACTGCATCTATCCGGGCAGGCTGGGTGTCCGGCTTGAAGGCGATCAGCAGGATATGTCGGATCATGGCTCACTCCTTGTGATGGTGCCGGGCCGCTCGTTCAGCGCTGAGCGGGCCCTGCGTGTTTGGGGCTCAGCAGGAAAGGGGTCACCTCTTGCGTCGGCAGGCTGGGAGCAACGGCGTCAACAGCATCTTTCTGCTGCTGGTTGAGCTTGATGCGCGCGCGATCTCGCCCCGCCTCGATCAGCTTGGGTGCGTCGAGCGGGCCCGAGATGCGAAAATCGATGCGAGTCACCACATCCACCACCGGCTCCAGCAGTTTGGAGAGGGCCAGCACATAGAGACCCGTGACCGGCGTGATGGAGAAGGCCGCCACCACCGGCAGGGTGCCCCCCAGATTGGGAGAGAAGCTCAGCTCGTAGTCGAGCCGCCAGCGCACCAGATCGGCGATCCCCTCGCCGCGCAGGTTGCCTGCCGCCCCCTTCATATAGAAATCATCGTTGCTGACCTGCCCCTGCTTGATGGTGGCAGAGGCGGACATGGATTCGAAGTAGAAGCCCTTGTCGAACACATCGCGAAAATCGAGCCGCAGCTTGCGCAGCAGGGAGTCGAGACTGAGCAGAGAGAGCAGCCGCGCCCCCTTGTCGTTGACCTCCCGCAGGGTGCCGCCCTCCAGCTGATAGTTGGCACTGCCCCCCAGAGTCGGCAGGCTCGGGCGATAGGGCACATCATGCCAGTTCAGATCAAAAGCGAGGGAGCCGGGGGCATCGCCGATGGGCGAGGTGTAGCCGAGCCGCTTGAGCAGCAGTTCACTGTTGTTGCTGGTCAGCTTGCCACGAGCGCGGGTCTCCATCCGGTTGCCATCGGCCAGCCAGTCGACGCTGCCGGTGAGCTGACTCCCCGCCAGCCGCACATCCAGCCCCTTGAGGGTCACCTTGTTGGCGCCGGGCACCAGCTCCCCTTTCACTTCACCAAGAGGTAGCTCACCAAAGCGGCAATCGACACAACTCACCTTCAACCAGGGGATGGATGCCATGATGGCGTTGTCCTGTTTGGCATCGGGATCCGGGCTGAGATCCGAACTCTTGCCGGACCAGTAGATGCGGGCAAACTTGGCATCCACCGGGCGATTGGCCACTGCGGGCAGGCGGATCACCCCCATCACATCGGGGCTGTCGATCATCACTTCGGTAGCCTGATTGGTCGGCCCCACGGTGAAACGCGCCGCCTTGAGGGTGGCGCTGCCGATATAGGCGCGGGCCAGCTGTCCATCCACCCACCACTCCTGTGGCAGGAAGGCGGGGCCGACCACCGCGTTGCCGGTCTGATTCTGCGCCGGCAGCCATTGTTTAAGTCGCGCCAGCCAGCCACCGACATCGGCCTCCTGCTGGTTGATGGCAAGCAGCATGGGGGCATCGCGCATTACCCGGGCGCCCGGCTGGCCTATATCGACCCGCACCCTACTGAGATAAGGCACCCCTTCGCCGTAGACCAGTCGGGTCTGCATATCCACATCGGCCCCCAGCACGGCACGAATGTCGGCGCTGCCATCCCGGCCACGGGCGATAACCTTGAGCGGCAGCCGGCTGGCACTGTTCTTGGCCAGTGGCAGCGGCAGATCCAGCGCCATCCCCTGCAGGTTGGAGTCGAGCGCCAGCTGGAAGCTGAACGGCTTGCTGTCGGGCAGGGTCAACCCGAGCTTGCCGCCCCAGTTGCTGCGGCCGTTGAGGATACCGTACGAGGAGATGGCGGCGGGTTGGCGGCGGCAATCCCACTGCCCCTTGAAATCGAGGTCGACCTGATAGTGATCCGGATGCTGGCGCCCCTGATAGTCGAGGGTCAACGGCTGGTTCCACAGGCTCGCCTTGAGGTTGTTGAAACGGGTCTGTTCGTTGTCATATTCGAGGCGCCCCTGCACCTTCTCCAGCGGCAGATCCAGACTGGCGACCAGCACCTTGTTGTTGCTGAAGGTGGCATCGCCGCTCGCCTTCACCTCGCTCTCGCCATCGAGAGGAATGTCGAGCTTGACCGATCCTGCCATCGGGCCGCGGATCTCGATCTCCCGCAGCGCCTGACCTACCGAACTGCCCAGCGGAGAGTCCTGCAGGTAGTCGCTGATGGCCTTGCCCTCTCCCTGCACCTTGGCATCCACATAGAGGTGGGCGCCGGGGGAGAGATCCGGGATCCAGGCATGCACCGAGTCGGAGCTCGCCTTGCCGAGTTTGGTGGATCGGCTGCGCATATCGAGACCGGCATTCTGGAACAACAGGTCGATCTGCAGGTCGGTGAGCGGTTGCCAACCGGGGAAGAACTCGTAGGTGGCCTGCTCCAGCGGCACCGCCACCTGGAAGATGCCCTTGCCGTTGTCGTAGGGGAAATCCCGAAACTCCCCATACCAGAGCAGGTCGGCCCCCTTGGCCTTGCCCCCCTTGATGGCGCCGCTCAGGTAATCCACCAGCCCCTTGTCCATCGCCTGCAGCGGGAAGTAGCGATCCGCATGGCCCGCGTTCCTCACATCGATGCGGCCGGTCAGGGCCAGGAAAGGGTGCTCGAACAAATCGAGGCGGAAACGGCTGGCCAGGGTCAGATCCGGGTTATCCAGCGCGATATCCTGCCCGTAGAGCACCCAGCCCTGTTCCTCGCGCCACCAGTCGAGGCGGGCCGAGAAGTTGTCGACCGGGATCGGCATCTTGAAGTGACGGGCGGGATCCACCTTGTCGTTCGCCAGCGCCAATCTGGCGCTACCGCCGGTCGGGGTAAGCCAGAACTCGCCGTTGAGATCCTGCATCCCGGGTATATCCTGCCAGGCCTTGAGACGCACCTTGCTGAAGCGGCCACTGAGGGAGAGATCCTGCCAGTCGGCATTGGCCAGCAGCGTCAGCTCCTGCACCGAACCCTGCGGATTGGTCTGGCGCAGGGTCTCGCAGAGTGTAGGGTAGAGCGCCGAGACCAGCTGACTGATCTGGGTGATCTTGTCGAACTCTATGCTGGGCAGATAGCCCTGCACCCGATCCCCGATCCGCTCCAGCTGCAAGCGGCTCTGCAACCAGGGTTTGCCGTCCAGCTTGAAGGTGACGTTGTGGCTGGCCAGTTGCCAGTCGGTGCCCTCACGGCGCAGCTGGATCTTGCCACCATCGAGGCCGAAACGGTGCATATCCCCTTTCTTGGGATCCTTCCAGATCAGGTAGTTGTTGCCAAACGCCAGCAGGGTATTGCCCAGCTTGCCGCTGTCAAACTCGCTCCAGAGCTGGAAGTCGAGCTGACCGGCAACCTTGGGTTCGCCCGCATGGATTTTGGCCAGGGTCGGGGTGATATCGAGCTGGCGGGCCCCCAGATAGAGCTGACCCTTGAGGCGATCGAGCCGGGCAGTCGGGGCATCCACATCCAGAATCAGATCGAGGGTGCTCTCGCCCACCCCGTTGATGAGATAAGCCTTGCCGACCCCCTGATGGCGCTTGCCACGGTTCTGCCAGCGCAGTTGGGCGATGTCGAGGGCACGCAGATCACCGAGGGAGGTGGTGACGCTGAGGCGGGTGTTGTGCACATCGAAGGTAGAGAGCTGGGTCAGCAGAAAGCGCAGCAGGGCGCCCTGCTGGGAATCGCCGGAGGGGCTCTCGTCAGCCGGTTGGCGCAAGTCGATGGTGATATCGCCATCGCTCAGGATCAGCTCGCCAAACACCGGCTTGAGCTCGTTAATGGTGCGCCAGAAGTCGAGGTGCACCCAGGCTTTGCCGAGCTGTACGGTAAAACGCCCCGAATCCGGGGCGATGGCGAGTTGCTGCAGTTCGAGGGCGGGCCCGGACTGTGTCCAGTCCAGCCCCACTTGCTCCACGCTGACCTTGAGTTGTGAATCACCCAGCAGAGTGTGGATCAGACTCTCCCGGTATTGATTCAGCAAAGGGCCCCCAACCCGTACCAGCGTGACCAGCATGGCCATCAGTACGAACAGGACCCCCAGGGCCAACCAGCCCCGACTCAGCCAGCGATAGACCAATTACATCATCACCACGTCGAACTGCTCCTGACCACAGAGGGGTTCGCTCACTACCCGCACCTGCTTGCCGATGAACACTTCCAGCTCCGCCAGACTGTGGGACTCCTCGCCATGGAGGTAGTCGGCCACGGCCGGGGCTGCATAGACGGTGAACTGATCCGCATCGTAGGCACGATTGACCCGAATGATCTCCCGCAGGATCTCGAAGCAGACCGACTCCACCGTCTTGACCCGGCCGCGCCCTTTGCACTCGGGGCACTCGGAGCAGAGCACATGCTCCAGACTCTCGCGGGTGCGCTTGCGGGTCATCTCCACCAGACCGAGCTGGGAGAAGCCATTGACGTTGGTCTTGGCGCGATCCTTGGACAACGCCTGCTCCAGGCTGTGCAGCACCCGACGGCGGTGATCTTCCGACTGCATGTCGATGAAGTCGATGATGATGATGCCACCGAGGTTGCGCAGGCGCAGATGGCGGGCGATGGCCGCCGTCGCCTCGACGTTGGTGTTGAAGATGGTCTCTTCCAGATTGCGGTGGCCGACAAAGGCGCCGGTGTTGATATCCACCGTGGTCATGGCTTCAGTCTGGTCGATGATGAGGTAGCCGCCGGATTTCAGCTCTACCTTGCGCTCCAGCGCCCGCTGGATCTCGTTCTCCACATCGTAGAGATCGAAGATGGGCGACTCGCCGGGGTAGTACTCCAGCTTGCTGGCCAGCTCAGGCACGTACTCTTCGGTGAAGCGCTTGAGCTGATCGAAGCTCTGGCGCGAGTCGACGCGGATCTTGTCGAGCTCGGCACCGACAAAGTCGCGCACCACCCGGAATGCCAGGCTGGGATCCTCGTAGAGGATCTTGCAGGGCGGATACTTCTGCTTGCGCTCGAGGATCTTGCGCCACAGACGCTTCAGGAAGGCAGCATCCTGCTCCAGCTCCTGCTCCCCCACCCCTTCGGCGGCGGTGCGGATGATGTAGCCACCCAGCTCGTCCACATAACCGGCCACGGTGCGCTTGAGGCGCTCCCGCTCTGCTTCGGACTCGATACGTTGGGAGACACCGACGTGGGCACTGCCCGGCATAAAGACCAGATAGCGGGATGGCAGGGTGATATCGGTAGTGAGACGGGCACCCTTGGTACCCAGCGGATCTTTCACCACCTGCACCATGATGTCCTGCCCCTGACGCACCAACTCGGCGATGTTGCCGACCTGAAACTGCTCTTTCTCTTTCACCGCCACACACTCGGTGTGAGGGACGATATCAGAGGCATGGAGAAACGCCGCCTTGTCCATGCCGATATCGACGAATGCCGCTTGCATGCCGGGCAGCACCCGACTGATCTTGCCTTTGTAGATATTGCCCACGATGCCGCGTTTGGCCTGACGCTCTACATGCACTTCCTGCAGCAGACCGTTTTCGACCAGAGCGACCCGGGTTTCGGAGGGGGTAACGTTAACCAGCAGTTCTACCGACATAAGTAACCTTGCCTGTTCCAGTTTTGAATTCTATAGAGCCAATCCGGTACAACGCGCGCAAGGGAGAAACGCAGCAGAGCACAGCTGACGGGAAATTATTTGAGCTGTTCCAGATGATGCTTGATCAGCAGGTCTGTCTCCAGCAGGGGCAGGCCGACCACGGCGCTATAGCTCCCTTCGATGCGGCTGACAAACTTGCCGGCAATGCCCTGAATGCCATAAGCCCCGGCCTTGTCACAGGGCTCACCGGTCTGCCAGTAGGCCTCGATCTCGGCCTCGTCCAGCTTGCGAAACGCCACGTTGGTGGTGACCAGACGCACGTCACAACGATCCTTGCTGGCCAGCGCTACCGCCGTCATCACCTGATGCACCTTGCCGGAGAGGGACTCCAGCATATCTTTGGCATCAAGCAGATCGGACGGTTTCTCCAGTACCCGGTCGCCCAGCACCACTATGGTGTCGGCACCCAGCACCGGCAACGCCGTCGGCGCACACGCCACGCCCGCCATCGCCTTGTCACGAGCGAGGCGGCAGACGTAATCCTGCGCCTTTTCACCCTCTTCCCGCTGCTCGGGCACATCCAGTTTCAGCACCTCGAAGCGGTAGCCAATCTGGGTCAGCAGTTCACGGCGACGGGGAGAAGCCGAGGCGAGATAGAGTTGTGGTTCGTTGTTTTTGTTCATATTTACCTGATATTGAAGCGGCGCCGCACCTTGCGCAGCACCAGAAACACCCAGGGCCATATTAGCATCGTCGTCAACGTCGACCAAAAGTAGGAGAAGTTGAGACTGGCCTGGCTGAACAGATGCTCGGCCCAGAATACCGTCATTTTACCCACCAGCGAGAGGCCACCGATGATCAGTGCCTGCTGCCAGAGGGAGAAGTTGCGGATCTTCTGGAACTGGAAGGCCGCCAGATAGGTGGTAATGGCCATCGCCATCGCCCGCACGCCGAGGGTGCTGCCAAGCAGCACATCCAGCAGCAGGCCCGCCACCCAGGCGGTGCCGACGTTGGTCCGATGCGGCAAAGCCAGTGCCCAGTAGATGAGCACCATGGCCAGCCAGTCCGGACGGAAGGGGTCAAATTCAAAAGGAAGCGGCAGGATCGACAGGCTCAAGGCCAGCAGGATCGAGATCCAGATCCAGATCCTGCCGCTGGCGGGTTCTAGCATTAGCGGGTGGCTCCTGCGGCGGACGCAGCGGGAGCCGCCCGTTCGCCATCCTCATCATGTACTTCAGGCTTCTTGTCGGTCCACAGCAACAGCAGATAACGCAGTCTGTCCAGCTCCACCAGAGGCTTGGCCTCGACCTGGGCGAAGGGCTTGCCCTCCACATACTCGGAGCGGGTCACAGTCGCCACCGGATAACCCTCCGGGAAGCGGCCACCCAGACCTGAGGTGACCAGCAGATCACCCACCTGAATATCGGTATTGCGCGGCAGGTTGCGCAGCTCAAGCTTGTCGAGCTCGCCACTGCCGGAGGCAATGGCGCGCAAGTCGTTGCGCAGCACCCGCACCGGAATACCGTGGCTGGAGTCGGTGATCAGCAGCACGCGACTGGTGGTGGAGCCCACGTGGAGCACCTGACCAATCACCCCCTGATCGTTGATCACCGCCTGACCGTTGTAGACGCCATCCAGCGCCCCCTTGTTAATCAGCACCTGATGGCTGAAGGGGTCGGAATCCACCGACAGCAGCTCGGCCACCATCTTGCGGGACTCCTTGTGCACCGGCGAACCCAGCAGCTCACGCAGCCGCTGGTTCTCGTGCTCCAGCTGATCCATTTTGAGCAGACGAGCACGCAGGGTAAACAGCTGTTGCTCCTGCTGTTTGGTCTGCTCGATGAGATCGGCACGGGTCTGCACCTGGGTCGACATGGTGTCGAGCAGGGTACCCGGCGCATTGGCCATGTATTGCAGGGGACTGACTAACGAACTGAGGTAGACGCGGACATGGGTAAACACACCGAAGCGGGAATCCGCGACGATGGCAGCAATGGAGATGATGACGGCGAGAAACAACCGTAACTGAAGCGAAGGGCCTCTACCAAAAATGGGTTTCATGGGTCGTCAAAAAAGAGCCGGCACGCTGGCCGGCTTTGGGTCTTATTCGTAGTGGAACAGATCGCCACCGTGCATATCGATCAGCTCCAGCGCCTTGCCGCCGCCACGGGCCACACAGGTGAGGGGATCTTCGGCCACGACGACAGGAATGCCGGTCTCTTCCATCAGCAGACGGTCGATATCTTTCAGCAGTGCGCCACCACCGGTCAGCACCATGCCGCGCTCGGAGATGTCGGAAGCCAGTTCCGGCGGAGACTGCTCCAGCGCCACCATGACGGCAGCCACGATACCGGACAGCGGCTCTTGCAGCGCTTCCAGGATTTCGTTGGAGTTGAGAGTGAAGCTGCGCGGTACACCTTCAGCCAGGTTGCGACCACGGACTTCAATCTCACGCACCTCTTCGCCCGGATAGGCGGAGCCGATCTCGTGCTTGATGCGCTCGGCAGTCGCTTCACCGATCAGGCTGCCGTAGTTGCGACGGACGTAGCTGATGATCGCCTCGTCAAACTTGTCGCCACCGATACGGACGGACTGGGAGTAGACCACACCGTTCAGAGAGATGATGGCCACTTCAGTGGTACCACCACCGATATCGACCACCATGGAACCGGTCGCTTCGGACACCGGCAGGCCGGCACCGATAGCAGCAGCCATAGGCTCATCGATCAGGTAGACCTCGCGGGCACCGGCGCCCAGTGCGGACTCCTTAATGGCGCGGCGCTCAACCTGAGTGGAGCCACACGGTACACACACCAGTACACGGGGGCTGGGGCGGAAATAGTTGTTGTCGTGAACCTGCTTGATGAAGTGCTGCAACATCTTTTCGGTCACGTAGAAATCGGCGATCACGCCATCTTTCATCGGGCGGATTGCGGAGATGTTGCCCGGGGTACGGCCCAGCATCTGTTTGGCGGCATGACCGACAGCAGCGACCGATTTGGCGTTCCCGCGCTCTTGGCGAATGGCGACAACTGAGGGTTCGTTAAGGACGATCCCTTGATCTTTTACATAGATCAGGGTGTTGGCAGTTCCCAAATCGATCGACAGATCGTTGGAAAAGACGCCTCTGAGCTTTTTGAACATGGCTACGGGAAATCCTAAGAATTTGGAGGTGCAGAAAACCGGCTAACTTTACCAATGCCCACCCCAATGGGCAAGCGCTCAAACTGTCGCCAATCAATCAGGCGCGACAAAAATGCGAGTCATCACTCACTCGCACACGCTTGCAAACACTAATAAACAAGGATTTAGGGGGATGCTGTTGAGCCAGCCCCCCTTTCACATCATTTACTGCAATACTTCGCGCCGATAAATAATTCTGTCATTACCCCGGCTGGAGCCGAAAATGGCCTCACCTTGCAGGTTGCCGTCATTGGCACTCGTTGGGTCAGACAACCAGAGGGGCTGCGACGGCTGTTTTGCCAATTCGACCTTGTAGGGGATGCGCACCGAGATGTCCGGCTTGGCAAAGTGGAACAAGATCTCCCCATCTTTCGCCAGTGCAGCATCCCCACCTGGTGCAGAACTGCCCAACCCCAGCTTGATCTTGCGACCCGCCCCCAGATTCAGCTCGCGAGTCGCCGCATCAAAGGTGTGACTCGGATTGAGGAAAGTGAACCCCTGATTGGCCAAAGAGAGCTGGGTACATTGATCTTCCTTGTTTTGCAGCCAGTTGCCTCCTTCGTAATATTGCATCTGCAGTGGAATGGCCAGCGGCGCCGAGGCCAGACCGGCCGCCGTACCAGCCTGCAGGCGGCCAAAATAGGCTTTCATAGGTACACTGTCTATCTGACGGGCATTACAGCCGCTGCCACTGCAGTTACCTACCACGGCATCATTGAAATTCGGGCTGGCAATCAGCGTTCTGTCGCCATCGTTATCCCTCATATACAGACCAAACAACAAAGACTTGTAGGGACCATCCGGTTGCGTGCCAGAGAGGCGCACAAACTCGCTGCTACCGGTAGTCAAGGCCGCACGGCCATCGAGCCATGGCAGCGGCTGCAGACTGCGCAAGCGGCTCGACAGGGATTTACCATCCTTATCATTTGCAACCGAGAGATAGGCTTCGCCCTTGGCAAAGGGCCCAGTATAGTTGCGGGTCTGTACACCCGTCGTATTACGAGCCAGCACATCCAGCATGACACCAAAGGGTTGCCCCATATAGGAGAACGCATTGCAGGCCGGCACTATGTCGCCACTCACCAGATTGAAGTCGGCAGGAATAAAACGCCCCACCGGCTGGCTCTGGGCTGATGGGATGGTGTAATTGAAGTAGCCATTGGCTGGTGGCGTCGCCGTCATCCGGAACACACCCACCTCGCTGACTGACTGGGTGACCTTATTGATATTGTTGATGCCCATCCCATTAGAGTGGTTATAGCTCGCTGTACCGACCTGCGCATTTTGCCCGGGAATCGGGGCAACCAGTTGAGTTGCAAGAGCGATGTTAGTCAAAGCAAAGTTAGGCGTAGTCAGGTTCCCAGCGCAGATATCCCCATCATTGGCCGACTCCCAGGCCATCGCCTTGATATCCACCTGGAACGTTTCCCCTGCTTTTTTGAATACCGGACAACTGCTATCACCTGCCGCGCAGACCCCTTGCGGAGGGGTTATACACAAGCCGACAGGACGTGCCACAAACGTGTCGGACCCCGTCATCACCAGACCCGCCGTCTCACCACTGCCATTATGACTGGCTGAAAGCTTCATCTGACCCGCATCCGGGTAGGTCACTTTTTTCAAGGTCGCTTTACCCTGATTATCAAAAGTCAGGTTGAGGGTGGTTGGTGTTGGTGAAGAAACACTGCCGGCATAAGTTGCAATGGTGTTGCCATCGATGGAGATCTTGCTACCAAAGCTATTGGTATTTGGATTGTTGTACGTTCCCCAAAAGCCGACAGACCTCACGCCGGTAAATCCGGGCACACATTGCTTGGTAATGTCGTCTTTTTTGACCGCACTGATAGTCACATCCTGAGGCTGGTTGGAATAAGTATCAGGCACATCAAAGAAGAAGCCGCTATCGGCAAAGTTCAGGGTACAGGCTGCGGTACTGGGAGTCCCCGCCCCGGCCTTGCACAAGGTTTCACTCAGTGGTTTGACAGCAGGAACGGAATTGTTCACGCCCAACGTAACTTGGGTCTGAGTATTGTTACGCAACAAAACTTTGCCCGTTCCACCGGTAAAGGTCACCGTATTGCCATTCACATTGTTGGCACCAGACAATGGGTACCAACCACCATCCTGGAGACTCTGTGGCAACAAGGAAACAGCAACTTGTTCGGTAATCAGCAGACTGCAATCTGGATTTGCACACGCCTTGATAGTGATCTCTTCCGGATTGCAGGTCAGAGGTTGACCCGAGTACTGCAACTCGAAATGATCTACCTGAACGCCTACCTCTCTTGATTTCAGCGCACATATTTCTACGTTATCGAGTTCGTGAATATTGGTCAGGGCACCTGTAGAACCTGTCAATGACACATAAAAGTCTTGCGGTAATGGACTTTGGCCCAATGCAGGATCCAGCGCATCAAACGAATCGATAAGAGAGATAAACCCGTTTCCCGTATCACGCTCTACTTTGACCATCGCTCGCCCACTGGTTCGTGAATCAATCGTCAGACGGTAACGATGGTTGGCGCTACCGTTACCATCTACCTTTGGACTCAAGCAACTGGTATTAACATTGGTAGTTCCGTTATTACAGGTGCCTCGCAGATAGTTATATCCGGAAAAATTGGATCCCGAGCCACGCACGACAACCGATTGCGGGCGATAGCCCACACTTCCCCCCCCCCCAAAGGATGAGAAGTTGCCATATTCATCCAAACCAAATCCGAGCCAACCACCAGCAAATCCAGGTGAGTTACTCGGTTGATAATGGCCATAACCCAAAGGCCCCCCAGCAGCACCTGGCTGTGGCGTCACCGACGCGTCAGAAAGCACAACTGTCATGCCATCTGCACCAGTGCTCGTGCCACCATAGACGTAGTGATTAAATGTCAGCGTCACCAGATTGCCAGCAGCAGGAAATAACCGCTGATAAGTCGCGGAGGTTGCTTGTCCCGTGCTGGCTTGAGTCATCCGTAAACGTCGGTCTGCCGTAATGGATGGTATAAATCCGCCAGCACTCTGCTTGACGGCCCACCTATCACCGAGCGGCTGGGAGAAGTTATCGGTCTCACAAATCAATGTCGAGCCACCACAGGGATGACGTTGACTATATAACTCAGCTATCTGAGAGTCAGACAAGGCCAAACCATAAATAGCAACCTCATCAATTCGTCCATTAAAGCTGCGACTATCGATATAATCTCGGCCAATCTCCAAATTTTGTGTATTTGTTCTTAATGAGTTTGCATCATTACCTTTAACCGTATCAGCGACGCCATTGATATATATTTTTTGACGTTGATTGTTAGCAGCCATTGCATCATAGCGAATGACTATATGGGACCATGTATTTAACGGTATTCTGGTGTTTGTTGTCAGTGTCTGGTTCACGCCAGAACTTCTTTCCCCATACCAGAACACTCTGCCTTGACTATCTAGATGAAACTCATAGTTGCCATCTTTTGACACGATAGAATACAAATTTCCAGCCGATGGCAGACTTACCGGATATACCCAAGCAGAAACAGTTAACTGATTTAAAAATGACAGGCGAGCGTCATGTGGCACTTCAATATATTGATTACTGCTGCCAGTAAACTCACCATAACCACAAGTGCCAAGATTATTCGCGTTTGCAGGTAATGCAGGCGACACAGTATTGGTTTTCGCGCCCCTCATGGCGCGACCATGTAGCACATCAGCAACAGCGTTTTTGACTTCTCCTGCAACACCAGTCCACTTACTCTCTTCAAGCTGATACAAGGCAACAGGTGCCGGGACACAAGCATTTACCGGATTTGACACTGGTAGGCAAGTACCGGTCACAGAGCTATTGTTGACATTCACCACCCCACCGGCATTATTTGTTGCAGCAGTCAGATTGCCATAAACCGTAGAATTGGTAACAGTGATATTATTTGATGTGGTCGAGATAATGACAGGACTTCCCTGAGATCCCAGTTGGCTACCTGTTGCATTAAAAGAGCTAGCCCCAGAGACACTTCCACTAGTCATATTAACTGAGTTGAACGTCACTGGATTATTTGAGCGCATGGTAATATTACCACTATAAGTTCCGCCAGATATCGTCAACGAACTATTTGCACTGATATCTCCTGATAACTGCACATTAGTCACACTGACAGAGTTACTACTACTGGTGATATTTCCCTGAACAACTCCAGAGTTTAGTGACACATTCCCACTGGTAGTAATACTTCCGTATAAGTAGATATTGTTCAGTGTAATATTTGAGCTACCAGCTAAAACATCACCATATATGGTGTTTTGATATCCTTGGGATACAATTCCACCAAAACTAGCCTTAAGGTTTATTCTACTTGAGGCACTGCCAATCTTGTTATTCGTGAGAGAAATCCCGGCATCTGCACTCATCGTTGAATCTTGACTAGCGACAATCACATCACCGTCGTTTAATGTTACCTGACCATTACCACCAGTACAGGTGTAAACATTTCCTGACTTTTGCCATGTTGTATTACATGGTGGGTATTGATTGATGGATAAATTATATTGTTGCGCCACAGCTGTACCGCAGAAAAGTAATAAACCAACCAGCCATTTAAAATCCATCACTTTCCTCTCCACTTGTATCATCTGCCGCAATATCGATCGTCAGTACAAAGTGCAGGCGAATGACTTGCACTGAAACAGCGATAACCACTCCAGCCAGAAGTGACTAACACAACCGACATCATCGCCATCACGATTCATGGCGCTCCTCCATCATAAGCTTCGACCATCAGGGTTCGGCTCACGGCAAAATCCGGGTTGGCACTGTTAAGGTCCGAGCTGCCACAGGTTCCGACACTCTCGAGACGATAGCCATTGGTCACAGATCCGTTGTAGGTCACCAGCACCGTGGCGCAACGAACCACAGCCTGACAGTTGGTCAGTCCGGGAGTGCTGGCAAAGCTCAGTGGGCTGCTTGCCAGGCAGACCGCTGGGGGGGTCGGTTGGGCAAGCGTGCGCTTGGGGAACAACCGATAGAGCGCTACTTCCAGCCCGCTCTGGGCGGCCAGCAGGGCACGCACGCTGCGCACCTCCACCGTATTTTTCTCGCCGCTATCGACCAGAAAACGGCCCATGGCAGCCGCCAGCAGTGCCATCACCACAATCACAAACAGGGCGATCATCAAGGCACTGCCTCGCATCCGTCCGAAAGCCTGTGGATCAGGGCACATTGAACACCTCTATCTTGTGGTTGAAGGTGACCGACTCCCCCTTGCGCTCGAAGACAAAGCGCATGCCAAACTCCCCTTCGGCGTTAAACGCCGAGGTTTCCCGATAGAAGGTGCCAATACGAAGGGAATCCGCCATCAACACGCCCTGTGCAGGTAAGGATGCTCCAATGGGGGCTGTGGCACGGGTCAGCGTGTTTCCTTCCACACAGTAGCGAACCTGCTGGTTGGCAAAGTAGACCCGGCTGCCTGGAGAGAGGCCAGTCAGACTCTCGGTGCTGGTATAGCGGATGATTTGCGCTCCGGATACGGGCGTCAGCACATCCGTGACCTTGGCTACGCAGCGGCCATAATCGCAGCCTGCAGTAAGCGAACCGACATTTTTGTCCGGCACGGGGAATACAATCAGCTGATCGTCTTTTTTAACGGCGGTGGCATCCACATCCAGCGGATTGGCAGCAGAAGCCGGGGTCGCCATCACCAGCTCAAGGGTGGCCGTGCTCCCCGACATGGCGCGGTTAAGTGCCAGATAGCGGCTCGAGGTGCTGATGGGCCAGAACCGCAAACAGGCACCGGTGTCGTCCCATGTCCCGCCAGTCGTCTCGATCCGCTCCGAGCCCGGCACCGCATCGCGCAGTTCGCGGTTAAGCCGCTCCATGGCGAAGCGGGCATCGCTCATCAGCTGCTCACGACTGCTGGCATCGCCATAAATCTGGGTACCGATACCGATAAACTGGCTGGTAAAGGTCGCCATTATCCCGAGCAGCAGGATGACCATCACCAGCTCGACCAGGGTAAAGCCACTGTTATCCCGAGGTTTGCGGTAGGTTCGATTAGCCGGTAGGCGTAGTCGAACGCCGGAATTGGCTAAGAGTGCGAATATTCTGGCAGACAGGCAACACTCGACAGCGGAGCGATCCATCAGTAGTTCCCCCGGTAGAAGGAGAAGTCAAGCACGCTCTGATCCGGTAGCTTGATCTGCAGATCAATACGCTTGCCCACAGAACAGGGGGCGGCACAACTCCTGAAGGTGCCGTCGCTGAAATCGGCTCCACTCACCGCAATTTTCACCTGATAGTTGCGATACTCCTCGCTGCTGACTCCCGCCTCAGTTTGGGTCAATGTGTTGGCATCCACCCAGTTACCTGCGGTATCGAAATCATCCACATCGTTATAGGCATAGGATGCGGGCTCGCCATCCGGGCCATAACTGGTGGAGCAGGGAGAAATGGTCACCCCTGCCACCTGCTCACCACAACGATAACGACCACCATTATGATCCGACTTTTCATCAAACGACTTTTGCAAGATCTCGCTGGCCAGCCGCTGGGCCAGCTGGGCGGCTCGTACCTGCTGCACCGGGTCTACCGCCTGCGGCGCCTGATTGATAAGCAACCCCAAAATACCAGTCAAGGCCACCGCCAGCAGCACTATGCCAACGATCAGCTCAATCAGCGTAAAACCGCACTTAAGGGATCTCATGAATAAACCCCTCGGATTCAATCTTGATACGGCTGATTTCGCGGCCATCACTCACCAGCAAGGTACAACCGGTAGCACAGTTGCCTAGCGGTCTCCCCATCTGATCGAAGCGCAGCACGAAGCGGTTGTTGTTATCTAGGGAGATGGAGATACCGGCAGAGGGCGTAACCAGTCGACCACGGGTCTCCAACTGGGGAGTCCAGCCACTACTGGTATCCAGGTCATCGTTGGCGGGACACGCCGCATAAGTACGGTGGGCAAAACGGGGAGAGGCAACCACCAGCTGGGTACAACGGTTGGCTGGCTCATGCATATTGACGGTCTGTACCAGCCGCAGGCGGGTCAGCAGCTCGTCACGCACGGTTTGAGTTTCAAAGCCGCCTTTGCCCAGCCATTTGGGCACGGCAAAGGCGGCCAGAATCCCGAGTAACAGGATCACCAGTACCAGTTCAATGAGGGTAAAACCCTTATGCCTTGACTCTAACATGTCAATAGAAAGGGTAGGAATTGACTCCTACCCTTTCCATCATCCAATTACTTACAGCCAACCAAACTGATGGTCGGTGTACCGTTAGAAACGGTAACTTCCTTGTAGGTAACAGAACAGCTGTCACCTTTACCGCTTGGAGCAAAAGTTATGGTGTTAGCTGCTACAGCCCCAGAAACTTTCCAACCATCCAGCGCCACCGCCTCGCTGATTGTGGCTGCAGTTGGATAGCCATATGCTACAGCAACTTTATCGATTGGAGCGGCCATAGAGATCGGCCCAGCACTGGTCTCATAGCCATTCAGAACAGCTTTGCTATAAACCAGCGCAGAAGCACTTTGCAGGGCAGCTTGTACGCCTTGTGCAGCAGACTTACGAGCATCATCCTGCAGATTCAGGAACTTGGGTGCAGCGGTGACCGCCAGAATACCCAGAATGATGATCACGATAACCAGTTCGATCAGGGTAAAACCCGCCTGTTTTTTCATTTCACTTTCCTCTGTTAATTAATATTTGTGGTCACCTGACCGGATGCCGGGCGGTAACTGAAACTCATAAATGCATCAGTCTTGCCTTGCGGATCCTGATACTTGCCATCACTGCCCTTACTCAAACTATTGACCAAATAGTAACGGCAGACCGAATCCAGTCCATTACTGCTTACTGTGGCATAGTATTTCAGGTCATTGCCGCTACCGCGCACTTCATTGAAGCTGGCCGTAGCCTTGGGCGGGTTTTGCAGTAACCCCTCCCAAATATTGAGACAACGTTCGGCGGTCAGATTAGCCGGATCCACATCGGGATTACCGCTTGCAACGGTATCCATCGGATAGCCGGGCGACAGCTCGCCGTTACTGATCTGGGTATCGGTCGGAGTGGTCAGATAGAAGCGACTACCGTCATAGAGCACAGTGTTGAGGCTGTCCTGTTTGGCGCGACCTTCCGCCTCCCATTGCGCCCGCACCAGTGAAACGCCGGTAGCAAAACCGCCAGAGACCCCTTCCACGCTGGCCTTCTTCGCTTCGTCAGTCACATCAAGAAAGCGCGGCAGTGCAGTCACCGCCAGGATCCCCAGGATCACGATAACGATCACCAGCTCAATGAGGGAAAAGCCGGCAGACCGTCTTCTCATCCCGTTTTCCGGCATTGTTGGTGCCATTGGTTTCATTGTCATGCTCCCTCCGTAATGCACCGCATTATTTCATGCAGGCCCAAAAAAATCATGTAGTTGGGTCATATGATTAGTTTCATTCAAGGCTTTTTCATCACCCGCCCGTCAGAAAACTGATAAACCAGCCAATAACCATCCCACCCCATCTCGCAACCACTGCCATCGGGACGGGCCAGAACCTGCAGGGGAGGCACGCCCCCCTTCGTCTCACCCATCAGTGCCAGCCACAACTGACGGCAATTTTCCGAAGGAGATTGCAGCGGCACCAGCCCCAGGGGCCACCCTCGGGCATCAAACTGCCACCCCTTACCGGCGACATGCAGTGTCTGCGGGCGCCGCTCATCGAGCCAAATGCCGTGCAAACGCTGTGCCCGCTCGGCAAATTGCTCCCCCAGCAGGGTGAGGGTGAGCTGCTGCGCCTCTTCCCGGTGGCCCTGATAGCTGCGCACCAGGGTCGCCACGATCACCATCAGCAGGATGATCACGGCGATCCGCCGATATCCGGTCAGCCAGCGATCATCCTGCTGCGTCTGTCTGCTCATCCAGCCCTCGACTCCACCGCTCACTTGCCTCTTACGGCTTGCATCATGTCCCACCACCCAGGCGTGAAGATATCAAGTTCCAGCAAGATTACTTGCCGCGAACTGCGCGCATCATGTCCCACATTGGCGTAAAGATCCCGAGTGCCAGGATCAGCACCATCACCGCCACGATCCCGATCAGGATCGGCTCGATGCGGGCGGTGAGACTCTTGAGGTCATAATCCACCTCCCGCTCGTAATACTCGGCCGCTTCGTGCAGCAGGTCATCGACCTGACCTGTCTCCTCCCCCACGGCGATCATCTGCATCACCAGCGGGGTAAACAGGCCGCTGCTGCTGGCAGTGCGCAGCAGGCTCTCGCCCCGCTCGATACCGGCGCGCATATCCCGTACCCGCCCCGCCATCCAGGCGTTATCTACTGCATCGGCCACCAGGGTCAACGCCGTGTTCAGCGGCACCCCGGCCTTGAGCATCATGGAAAAACTGCGGGCAAAACGGGCCAGCAGGGAGCGCTCTATGATGGTGCCGACGATCGGCAACTTGAGCTGCCAGCGGTGCCAGGTCAGCTTGCCCTTGGTGGTGGCGACCCAGCGGCGCCAACCGAACACCATCCCCGCCAGAATAGCGAGCAGCAGCCACCAGTAGTTGACAAAAAAGTGCGAGGTGGCGAGCAGAATGCGGGTCGCCAGCGGCAACTCCACCCCGAATTTGGCGAACATGCCGGCAAACACCGGGATCACCATGATATTGAGGATCACCATGGCGATACCGATGGCGATCATCACGAAGCTGGGGTAGCGCATCGCGGTCTTGATCCGCTTGCGAGTCTCCAGCTCCAGCTCGAAATAGTTGGCGAGCTGCAAAAAGGACTCTTCCAGCTGACCTGTGTTCTCACCCACATGGATGATGGCGACGAACAGGCTGCTGAATACCTTGGGGTGCGCCTGCATCGAGCTCGACAGCGGGCGACCGTTGCCGAGATCTTCCCCCAGCGAGTGAAGCGCCCGCTTGAGCGGCTTGCTGTGAGTGCTCTCCTCCAGCCCGGCGATGGCACGCAGGATCGGGATCCCCGCCCGGGTCAGGGCATACATCTGGCGGCTGAAGATCACCAGCTCATCCAGCTTGACGCCCCCTTCCAGCAACAGTGACCAGTCGATGGCAGCGGATTTGGCCTTGCCCGGTTTGAGCTCGGTGGGCATCACGCCACGGCGCATCAGCTGTTCGGCGGCCGCCATCTCGTTGGCCGCTTCGACCACGCCACTGGTGGCGTTGCCCTGGCTGTCACGCCCCTTGTAGGCAAAGTTAGCCATCGCTTACCCCAAATCCTCGGCCAGTCGCAGCACCTCATCCACCGAGGTGATCCCCTGACGGGCATAATCGAGGGCAGTGAGGGCCAGCGGCCGGTAGTGTTCATGTTGCCGGGCCGCTTTGGCGAACCCTTCCGCATCGTTGCGGCGCAGGGCATCCATCATCGGCTGATCCAGCTCCAGCAGCTCGTAGACCCCGATCCGGCCGGAATAACCGGTAAAGTTGCAGCTCTGGCAACCCCGGCCCTTGTGATAGGTATGCTGGCCAGGCGCCTCGCCGGAGAGCACGGTGAGCCAGGTGGCCTGCCCTTCGTCGGGCGCCCTCTCCTCGACGCAGTGCTCACATACCCGCCGCACCAGCCGCTGGGCGACCACCGCCCGCAGGGCGCTCGCCACCAGATAGCCGGGCGCCCCCATGTCGATCAGGCGCAGGGCACTGGTCACCGCATCGTTGGTGTGCAAGGTGGTCAGCACCAGGTGACCGGTGATGGCGCCACGCAAGCCGATCTCTACCGTTTCGTTGTCCCGCATCTCACCCACCAGCAGGATGTCCGGATCCTGACGCAGGGTGGAGCGCAGCACGTTGGAGAAGGTGAGGCCGATCTTGGGGTTGACCTGCACCTGATTGACGCGGGAGAGACGATACTCCACCGGGTCTTCTACCGTGATGATCTTGTTGCTGGACTGGTTGAGCTCGGAGAGCGCGCCATAGAGGGTGGTGGTCTTGCCGCTACCGGTCGGGCCGGTCACCAGGATCATCCCGTGTGGCCGTTTGAGCTGGCGACGGAAACGGGTCAGGATCTCAGGCGGCATGCCGGTCTCGGTCAGCGACAGGATGCCAGAGGATTGATCCAGCAGACGCATCACCACAGACTCGCCATACTGCACCGGCATGGTGGACATCCGCACATCCACATCGCGACCGCGCACCTTCATGTTGAAACGGCCATCCTGCGGCAAGCGCTTCTCGGAGATATCGAGCCCCGCCACCAGCTTGAGGCGCAGCACCAGCGCCTGGGCGATGCGCACCTCGTTGAGGATGTTCTCGTGGAGGATGCCGTCGATCCGCTGGCGAATGCGCAGCACCTTCTCGTCTGGCTCGATGTGAATATCCGACGCCCCCACCTGCACCGCATCCTCAAACAAGGAGCGCAGCAGCTTGGCCACCGTCGCCTCCCCCTCGTCATTGGCTCCCAGATTGCTGGAGCCCAGCTCGAAGCCGGAGTCCTGATACTCCTCTTGCAGCTGTTCGGCGAAACTCTCAATCTCGCGGGTCCGGCGATAGAGGCGGTCGAAATACTCCAGCAGCTGCCCTTCCCGCGCCACCGCCAGCACCATGATGCGCGGGCTGAGCAGGGCGGCGACGGCATCCAGTGCGCTCAGATCGGCCGGATCCGACATGGCCACCGTCACCTTGTCGTCGGTAAGGTTGACCGCCAGCGCCCGATAGCGACGCGCCTGCACTTCGGGCAGCAGCGGCACCGCGGCGGCGTCGATGGTCAGGTTGTTGAGATCGAAGAAGGGCACATCCAGCTGGCGGGCGAGGAACTGCAACAGCTGCACCTCGCTGATAAAGCCGAGGTCGATGAGAGTGGTGCCCAGCTTGCGGCCGGTCTGACGCTGCTGCTGCAGGGCAAGCTGCAGCTGATCATCAGAGATGATCTGCTCTTGTACCAGCAGGTCGCCGAGGCGCATTTTCAGTCTGGGTTGTGCCATGTTTGCTCCGATCTCTGTTACTTCACACCCGTTGCCGCATCCGATTCCGCTTCGCTAATCGAACCTGCGGTTTATCAAGGGGTTAGTTGGCCAATTCGTTGTTCCAGCCAGTTGGTCGATGCCTCGCCGAGATTGCCGTGCAGCAGGGCGTTGCGATAGGCATCGAGCGCCCGCTGGCTGTGACCCTGACCATCCTCGGCCACGCCGAGGCCAAGCCACCAGCGGCCCTGATCCGGCTGCTGACGCAGCAGCTTCACATAGAGCGCCGCAGCATCGGCATTCTGGCCCAGCTCCTGAGTCAGTCCGGCCCAGGTGGCGTAGTAGTCCATGTTGCTGGCGAGATCCGGCTGATAGCCGGACAGCCAGCCAAGCGCCTGCTGCTGCTGCCCCTCGCTGATGGCAAGGCGGGCCAGTAGCAGACGAAAATCGGCCTGCTGGGGATCGAGCCGGATCCCCTCCTCCAGCAGCTGACGCGCCTCGGTCAGACGGCCCTCGCCGTAGAGCAGCCCCGCCAGCTGCTCGCGCGCCCCCTGATTGTAGGGATCGTGGGCCAGCACCTGATAGTAGTTGTCCTGCGCATCCCGCAGGCTTCCCTTGGCCATGGCGGTAGTCGCCTTGCGCTCCGCCAGCGCCGCCAGCTCCTTGGCCGACAGCTCCACCGTCTCGATCTTCAATACGCTCGGTTTGCGAGGCGCGCTGGCGACGGCCTGCTGCTCTGCCGCCAGTTCGGCGTAGAGCTCGGGCTGCAGCTCTTCATCGCTAGGGGTCCGCTCATCGACCTCGCTGGAGGCATCAAAGGGCGCACCGTCGGCCATGCCATCCGAGTCACTCTCGCCTGCCTCATCATTCACCTCATCCTGACTTGGCAGCGGCAGTGCTGCCGCCACCTCGACCGGCTCGGGCGGGCTGACTGGTGCGGCGGCCCTTGCCACCACATCGGGAGCTAGCACTTCAATGGCAGCCGTCACGGTATGGGTCTGCTGCCAGTAGATCCAGGTTCGCCAACCGAGGATCCCCAGTGCCAGACCGCAGATCAGGGTCAGCAGCAACATCCACCATCCCTGCTGGCGCGCAGGGGCAATATAGACGGCAGCACCTTCGGATCCTTGCTGGCGCCGATCCAGATCTTTCAGCATCTGGTTGATAACGCTCATGGCCAGACTCCATAAGCCAGGGCGCACCCCAGCAACAGTAACAGGGGCCACCAGCGCCGTGGCGCAAAGCGGCTGGCATCGTCGGTATCGCGAATGGCGAGCCGTACCAGACGGCTATCGACCTGACGCACACCCTGACCATAGGCCAGCATCAGGCACTTCTGCGCCAGGATATTGATAAGTCTCGGGATCCCTCGCGATGCGCGCCACAACAGACGCATGGCGCGACCAGCAAACAGCGGTGCCCCGCGGTAACCGGAGACCTGCAATCTGTGCTCCAGATAGGCGCGAGTCTCGTCAAAACGCAGCGGCCGCAGGCAGTAGGAGAAGCCAATCCGCTGGCGCAATGGCGCAGATGCGGCTTGGCCAGTCTGGTATCCAGCTCCGGCTGGCCGAACAGCACGATCTGCAGCAGCTTGCTCGATTCGGTCTCGAGATTGCCGAACAGGCGGATCGCCTCCAGCGTCTCGTCCGGCAGCGCTTGCGCCTCGTCGATCAGCACCACCACCCTGCTGCCCTGCTGGTGCAGGCTGATCAGGTGACGATGGATACGATCGGTCAGATCCAGCTCGCTCTGATCCTGTACCGCCAACCCCAACTCCAGCGCCAGCGCGATGCGCAGCTCGGCCGGAGTGAGATGGGGATTGGGCAACCAGGCAAGCCGCACCGGACGCGCTTCCGAACCCAGCTCGCTGAGCAACTTGCGGCAGAGCAGGGTCTTGCCGGTACCCACCTCGCCGGTCACCTTGATAAAGCCCTCCCCCTGCGCCAGCGCCCAGTTGAGCACCTGCAGCGCCTCTTCGTGAGGCGGCAGGCCGTAGTAGAAGCCGGTATTGGGAGTGAGGCTGAACGGTGCCTCCTGCAGGCCGAAGTGGGTCAGGTACATGAGATCTCACCTGCCACGACAAGCAAGCAGCCTGTGCTGGCAAGGCAGCACAGGCCGTTCGGGATAAGGGTGACCGCATCTGGTGTCATGGGTCAGCCCTTGGCCGGATACCACTTGTCGAGCAGCTCGGAGGAGCGTTGCAGCTCGTTTTGCCAGGTATCTTTCTCCACCACGGTCGGTTTGAGCATGATCACCAGCTCCACCTTCTTGGTGCTCTCGCGGCGGTTGGTAAAGGCTTCACCCACCCAGGGAATATCCCCCAGCAGCGGCACCTTGCTGACGATCTCCTGCTTGTCGGTCTTCATCAGGCCGCCGATAACGATGATGTCACCGTTATTGGCCTGCACCACGGTATCGGATTCGCGGATCGAGCTCTTGGCGAGCGGCAGTTGCAACTTGCCACCCGAGGTACCCATGTCGATCACCTTGTTTTGCTCTTCGGTATCGATAACCGAGGGATGAATATGCAGCAGCACCTTCCCCTCTTCATCGATCTGCGGCGTTACGTCCAGTGCGATACCGGAGAAGAAGGGGGTCAGCTCCACGTTAGGTGTCTTGTCTGTGCCCGTCGAGGTAGTGGTAATGGTGGTGGACGCATTGGTGACGTAATACTCGTCCGTCCCCACCTTGATCACCGCTTTCTGGTTGTTGGTCGCGGTGACACGGGGACTGGAGAGGGTATTCACATCGCCCTGGGTCTTGAGCAGGTTGACCGCCACATTGAAGTTGCCATCAGAGATCTTGAAGCCTGCACCGCCCCCCAGCGCACTGAAAATCTGGTTGGGGGTGCTGGGCAGTTGAGTATTGGCAAGCGACTGGCCACCGGTAATCCCCTTGTTGCCATCCCAGCTGGCGGAGAGACCGCTCCAGTCCACCCCCTGTTCATACCCTTCATTGAGGGCAACTTCGATGATCCGCGCCTCCAGCACCACCTGCCGCTTGAGGTGACTCTCGGACTGAGTCAGGAATTCACGCACCGCCTTGAGCTCTTTCGGGTAGGCGCGGATGGTGACCAGACCCGCCTGCGGGCTGGTGATCACGGCGCGACCGTCACCCGTGCCAATCAGGGTCTGCAGGGAGTCGCGCAGATCGGTCCAGTAGTCGCTGTTGGTGTCGGTTTCGATACGGGTGCCGTTGTTGTTGCCACCGCTCGAGTTGTTGCTGGTTGAGCTGTTGCTGCCGCTGTTGTTGTTCGACGCACTGTCAAAACTGCTGTCGCTGTTGCCGTTGTTGCTGTCATTGGCGGTCACCCCGCCGGTGCTGACCGAGGTGCGGGAGAGACCACGACGGGACATCATCAGGTAGTTGACCGGGATGGTCTCGGTACGCAGACCCGCCGGATAGATATGGAAGACATTGCCCTTGCGCTGCACGTCGAAGCCGTACATGTCGCCCACCACCGCCAGCACCTCTGGCAGAGTCACATCCTTGAGCTCGACGGAGACCAGCCCGGCCACCCCGGGGTGAACCGCCACGCTGTAGCGGGAGCCCTTGAACAGGGCACCGAAAAACTCCACCGCCTCCACGTCGTGAGCCGCGATACGCAGCCGCTTCTCCGGCATGCCGACCGGCATCTGCGGCCGGTTCAGCTGCAGCAATTCACTTTGCACCGATTTGGGCAACGCGGTCAGAGGGGCAGCCTGTTTCTGCTGTTCGTTCATGGCCTGTTTGAGGGCATCCTTCGCCTGGGTCGGCTCGGGGTGCTGATACGTGGTACAGCCTGCAGCCATCATGGCCACGGTGATCAGACAGAGACGGTGTTTTTTCATGTAATTAGGGCACCCTGACTTGCAATTAAACTCGATAAAGCCGATTCACCTCTCGAGAGGCAAGCACGACTCAAACCCGGATCTTGCTGGCAAACAGTGTTACCGCATGGCGTTTTCCCGCCTTTTCCAGCACCACGGCATCGGCATTGATGGCCACCAGCGTATAGCCGTCCACCTGTTGCCCGACCCGATAACTCTTGCCATTGAGTACCGCCAGTGCCGGGCCATTGCCCAAGACGACACTCTGCAGCTTCGGCAAACCGGCACTGCTCTCGCCGGTCGCACGGGCGCCAACCGCCACATCAGCCAGCGGCGCGGTGGGATCCTGCAATACCTCGACCTGCTCCGCCTGTACCAGCAAGCTGAACAGGCAACAGCACAACGCAAACACTCTAGCCACGGATAAACTCCTTGCTGGTACTCAGGGTGTAGATCTCCATCTCCACCACCGCGCCGGGATAGGCTTTGACCTGATAGTCGAACTGCTTCCAGTAAAAGTGTCGCGGCAAGGCTTCCAGCGCTTTAAGATATTGATACACATCGAAATAGCCGCCTTCAAGCTGAAGCCGGATACCCTGCTTGTAGAGATTGACCTTCTGCTCCCCCGCCATCAGCGGGGTAGGCTCCAGCGAACTGAGGGCCAGCATATGGAGATTGGCGGAGCGGGAGAGCAGCGCCTCCAGCACCAGCGGCATCTCGTGCGCCGGGATCAGATCGACGGTCTGGGCCTTCAGCTCATCGTCGATCCGGGCCAGATCCGCTTCGACCTGCGCCAGCTGGTCGCGAACTCCCTGATTGGGATCCCGCTTGAGCCGGGCCTGTTTGCCGAGGTTTTCCAGCTCCATGATCTCGAGGTCGCGCTCGGCGGCGCTCAGGGCCATGCGATCCTGTTGCAGACGGGTATCTGCACCATCGAGCCAGCCGTAGAGTCCGGCCGCGCCCAGCAGCACCAGACCAGTCAGCAGGATCAACACCCGCTCCCGCTGGCTCAACAGGGCGATACGCTGGCCCCATGCCTGCCATTGTGCTTTCAGGTTCATCAGGGTTTCTCCCGCGCAATGCCGCTCAACTGGAAGGTCAAACGACCCTCCTTGTCACGGCCGAGGGTCAGTTCACCAAACTCCTTGCCTACCAGACTCGGGGTCTGCTTGAAGCGGTTGACCCAGGCCGGCACATCCTGACTGCGGCCAGCAAAGCCGGAGAGGTTGATCCGCCCTTCGTTGATCTCGATGCGCTGCAACGAGAGGTTGCTGTTGCGAATGCGGGAAAGATCCGCCATCACGCTGGCATAGCCCTGGGATTTTTGCAGGGTCAGGCTGCCCAATTGGCGCATCAGCCCCTGCTTGGCCGTCAGCTCATCCTGCTTGTTGACCAGTTGCTGTTGCAGCCTGGGATCTGCCTGATGGCGCGCCAGCTCGGCATCGAGCCGCTGCGCCTCGCTGCGCTTGAGTTCCAGCTCGGCAGAGCGCTGCGCCAGCGCCCGGCTGACCTGCTGCTGCTGCCAGCTGTAACCGACACCCGTCAACAGGATCAGCAGCAGCGCAAAGCCCCATACCAGCGCCATCTGATTGAGGCTGGCCCACTGCCGCTTGGGGCGAAACTCGGCGCCATAGAGGTTTATCTGACGTTTCATCACGCATCCTCCCCGATGGCGGCGGCGTAGGCCGAGAGGTATTCGACGCCGGCCAGGACCGCCTTGTTGGCCATGGCGGAGACGGCAAAGCCGAAGGTCTGCTCCATGTGGCGCACCAGGGTACCGATAAAGGGCGAGGCGACGGCAAACTGCATCTGCCCCAGCTCGGGCAATTTCAGCTGGCCCGCCAGATAGTCGAGGGAGCGCTGGATCTCCAGCGCCAGTGAATCGAGCAGCATACTGTCCGGCTCATGTTCGCCAGTCAGGCTGGTGAAACCGCGCAGCTGGCGGGAGAAGCAGAGCCCGCCCTGATGGAAGACCAGCAGTTGCAGATCCTGCCCCTTGGGCTGCCACAGCAGCATGCGCACCGTGTCATCCGCGTCATAGAGAGAGGTGAGCGCCAATTCGTCGCTGATGATGGATTGCAGGGTAGCGATGCCGTTGATGGCATCGGCCAGCTGCTGCACCCGGCTCTTGGGCAAGCAGATCACATTGATGCGCGGGCGACCGGCAGGCGGGGTGGGCAAGTCCACATAATCCATCGCCAGTTGCAGCACGGGTTCGCTGACATAATCCTTGATAGCCCAGGGGAGCGCTCCCGCCATCTCGGCGTCAGGCACGGCAGGCTTGTCGATCTGGATCTGTTGATAAAGGCTGGCGGCGAGGGCCACCCGCACCGTAGACTTGGCCAGCCCATGACGGCTGAACAGCTCGTTCATGGCCACAGCCCACTCCTGTGGACCGTTGATGGTGCGCGTCGCGAAGACGGGGGGATTGCCCACCGCAGCCAGCATGATCCTGTCATTGGCCAGCAAGAGCCCGACCTGGCGGCTTGGCGTCGACCGTCTGAACAGTTGTTTCATGTAAGCCCGCCCATCAATAGTGATTAAATGTATGAAATATTAACATAAACAGCAGATTAGCCTCCAGATTAAAAGACGGACTCACCATTGCAAGCCAGCCTTTCCGCCGAGTCAGAGGGTCAAGCCATCCTCCCTTCCCCCTGCAACGCCTCCACCATCCGTTGCTGACCCGCTATGGTGTCGAGCTGTGGTGCAAGCGGGATGATCTGATCCATCCGGCCATCTCCGGCAACAAGTGGCGCAAGCTCAAGTACCACCTGCTGCATGCCAAAGAGCATGGCAAACGGCACCTGCTCTCGTTTGGCGGCGCCTACTCCAATCATATCCACGCGCTGGCGGCAGCGGGGTGCCAATCTGGCCTTCGTACTACCGGTATCATACGGGGCGAATATGACGCCGTCAGTAACTCTACCCTGCGGGATGCCCGGCGCTGGGGCATGGATCTCGTTTTTGTCGACCGCCAGAGTTACCGGCGACGGCAGGATCCCGACTGGCTGGCCCAATTCGATGCACCCGATACCCTGATCGTGCCGGAAGGGGGTAGCAGCCCGCTGGCCATCCCCGGGGTGGCGGAACTGGTAGGCGAAGTGCCCTTCTCGCCAGATCTCTGGGTACTGCCCTGCGCCAGCGGCGGCACTCTGGCGGGCCTGATCGCTGGCAAACGGGATCGGGAGCAGATCCTCGCCATTGCGGTACTGAAAGGAGGCGGCTTTATCGCTGACGAGGTGTGTCGCCTCCATCCCGCGGCAGCCAGCATCCCCGGTTGGCGCATCGCGCTCGATCACCACGATGGTGGCTACGCCAAATTCAGCCCGGCTCTCTGGCAGTGGGTGCAGGATTTCAGCGCCACGGCCGATCTGCCCCTTGAGCCTATCTACAGCGGCAAGGCGATGTGGGGGCTGTTTCGCGAGCTGGTGGCGGGCCGTATCGCCCCCGGCAGCAAGATTGTCTTTATCCACACTGGCGGCATGCAAGGGCTCGCCGGGCTGCGGGAGCAGGGGCGACTGTGACCCCCGCCTGAAGGCAACCGCAAACAGCATCGCAAACAACAGAGGGTCGCCCCAAGGCGACCCTCTGTTGTTTATCTCAATCACCAGCCGGTTCCAGCACCAGACGCTGAGGCTCGGCAAACCAGGGCCCCTGCCCGGCATGCACCCCGAGGTGGCGCAGCATCTTCCACTCATCGCCACTCTCCACCCCCACTGCCAGCACCCGGGTGCGGGTATTGGCACAACCTCCTACCAGACTGCGTACCGCCATCTGGTTGACCTGACGGGCATGGATCTCCCGCACCAGGCTGGGGTGCAGCTTGAGGAAGTTGATCTCGAACTCCTTGATGTATTGGGTGCTCACCACATCCTGACCGGCATGATCGATGGCCAGCTGGCAACCCAGCATCCGCAAAGAGCGCAGCGGCCGCTTGAGCGCCTCGAAGTGGCGGGTCACCTGGGATTCGGAGAGTTGCAGGATCAACCGCTCGTTGGTGCTGCGCGGCAGCTGGAACAGGGCGAAGAAGAGCCAGCGCTGGAACTCGCGGTTGAGCAGGCTCTGGGCACTGAGGGTCAGGCTGATGGGGCAGCTCTGCTCGGAGCGCTGGCGCAGCAGGGCTAGGGTCTGCTCCGCCACCAGCCGATCCAGTTGCAGTAACAGGCCCACCTTCTCCGCCATCGGCATGAAAATACCCGCCTGCAAAGCCCGCCCCTGCTCGTCGTGCAGATAGGTGAGCAGCTCCTGCTGCAACACCACCTGCCCCCGATCCTGCTGGATCGGCTGGGTGTAAAATTCGATGCCGTGCTCTTCGAGACGGCGGCTGATCAGGGTGCGCCAGCGTACCGTGCCCTTGCTGCTCTGCTCCTCATCCAGCTGCTTCTCGTAGAGGAACCAACCGTTGTGCCCCTGCAGACGGGCGCTCTTGAGGGCCAGCTCAGCTTCCTCCTGCACCTTGAGCAGGCTGTCTTGTGCCTGATAACAGACGGCGCCGAGATAGACCGCCGTCTCGGGATTGACCTCCTGCGGCCAATGCAGCCGTTGCAGGCTCTTGAGCAGCTGGCTGGCGCTATCCACCATCTCGCTCTCGGACATATTGGGCAGCAACACCGCAAAAACCTGACCGGCGTAGCGGGCCTGCAGGGCGCCGTTATGCTTGCGCACGAAGGCACCTATGGTGGCGCTCGCCTCCATCATCAAATCGTGCCCCAGCAGCTCGAACTGATCGGCCTCCAGCTCCTCCAGACAGGCGAGATCGATCAGCAGCACGCCGCCGCTCATCACACTCGCCTCCATGATGGCGCTCTCCAGCCGGTTGTCGAAAAACAGCCGGTTGCCGATGCCGGTCATCTTGTCGACGAAGGCGTTACTGCGAATGAAGTTGTCGAAGCGGCTGCGCTCCTTGCGGGCATCCGCCAGCTCGGCGAGCAGATGATCGAGGGCCTGACTGGCGGCCACCGGCCACTCTTCAGCGGGGTCATGACTCAGTTTGGAGAGCTTGTCATCGAGGATCAGCTGGGCGCGAATGCCCAGCAGCTCGGCCCCGCGCAGCTGCTGGCGCAGCCAGCGGATGGAGTACCAGAGACCGAACACCACGATAAAGATGCCCAGCGAGATGCCGGACATCGCCTTGATGGAGTATTCCGCCTCCTTGAAGGGGCGCTCCAGTTTGAAGTTGGCCTGCATACCGGCCTGATGGGGCAGCGGGTGGCTATATGGCACCAGCAACTGCTCGTCGACCGGATTGCGCACATCGCGGAACCAGTAGACCCGCTGGTTATTCTGGCGCACCTCCAGCTCCACCACATGGGCAGCCCGCAGCAGAGTGGGCAGCCAGTGGCTCATATCTTCCATGTCGTGAGCAACATCGAGCTGCTTGTCGATCACTTCGACCAGCGCATCGACCTTCTTTTGCTGCAACTCCATGCCCAGCTCGCGAAAGCTGAACACCCCGCCAATCAGCACGGTCGCCATGGCTGCGATCACGCAAAGGGTGATAAATGAGACAAGCTGTGTAGTGAGTTTCATGCGCCTTTCCGTATGCCCAGCATCATCCATGTCGCCTCATGGTAGCAGCGGCGATCGGGCCACAGCTATGGATGAAGATCCCGCTTCTGCAATTTAAGCGGGCAAGCATAACCCAAAGCAGAGGGAGAATACCAAGGATGACGGGCTACAGACGCGGGAAAGGGCGGGATGACAGACAGAAAAATGGTCCCTCAAAGGGGACCAAAAGGAACACTCATATCAAAACTAACACTCTGTGCTACTGACAAAAAACAGATACAGGAGTATTGAACACACGGTGAGTCAAACCGCAGGGCTACTCTAATGCAGTTCGGATAAGCTGAGCAATTGTCATTTATGACAGGTCAGCGATTGAATCTAGCCAAAGTTAATAATAAACACATTTAAAATCATGCAGTTAAAAAATCAATCAACAAGTGTGACAACTCGGACTCAAATTGATTGCACTAATGCTCTATGATGGCTAAGTCCATTTGTGTCTCATGAAACTGGCAGGTACTTCCTTTGCGTAAATCACCCGTCTGGATCGCTCTGTTGCTGTTCGTCCTGCCTGTCGTGGGCAGCCAGTTTCTCGGCCTGTGGTTTGCCAAGCCGATGGCCTTTCATCTGCTGGAAGAGAAGGTTGCCGAGCTCAAGGGAGCCATGGCCGTACGCCACCGGGAGCTGGATGCCGCCATCAACAAACAACTGGCACAATTTGAGTTCAACTGCGGCGCCAAAGACATGGAGCTGCTGCGCGATCCGCGCTTCTACAGCGCTCATATCCGCCTGCAAGGGTTGGAGCTCGCCTCCGGCAACAGCTGTTCCAGCCTGGGGGTGGAGATCCCGCTGATCAAAGAGCTCCAGAACAGCGGGCAGAAGTTCGGCAAACTGGGGATCACCGCCACCGTGGCCAAATACAATACCGAGCAGGAGCTGGTGGCCTTTTACCGATCCGGCGGCAACCTCGCCTACTGGGTGCTGGATAACAGCTGGAGCCACGACCTGCTGCAACACCCCTGCAGCCACTGCTTCTATCTGGAGTTCAGCCGACAGGATGCCGATGCAAGCACAGTCCACTTTCCCCGTGGCGACAAGGAGATCAAACAGGAAGAGAGCAATATCAGCCTGAGTTTCTTCGATCCCAATGAACTCACCAAACAGACGGTCTGGGCGGGAAAAGCGCTGGAGCAATATGCCCATGACCAACTCAATCACTACGGTCTCTGGTTCGGTATCGCGCTCGGTGCCCTGTTAAGCGTCACATACTGGCTGCTGCGCAGCTATCGGCGCTCCCTCAAGGGACTGCTGCAAACAGGATTGATACGCAGGGAATTTATTCCCCTCTACCAACCGATAGTGGATGCCCGTACCCACCAAGTGGTGGGATTCGAGGCGCTGCTGCGCTGGCAGCGGGGAAGCGAGCTGATCCCCCCGGGCACCTTTATCGAATATGCAGAGGAGCAGGGGCTGATCCTGCCGATGACCGAACAGTTGCTGGAGCAGGTGATCACCGACCTGCCGCAGCTGGCGCCAGAGCAGTGGGTCAGCGTCAATCTGGTGGCGGCCCATATCGAGCAGCCCCTGCTGCGCACCTTGCTCGCTCACAGCCAAAACCCCTCACCCACCCGGCTCACCTTCGAGCTGACGGAGCGCAAGCCGATCCTCGACATCAAGGCGGCCACCGAGGAGATCACCCTGCTGCAACAGATGGGGTATCACTTCAAGCTGGATGATTTTGGTACCGGCTACGGCGGCTTTGCCTACCTGCAGAGCCTGGGGATCCGCCAGATCAAGATCGACAAGATGTTCGTCGATACCATAGGCACCAACGACCTCAAGCGCAGCGTGCTGGACGCCATCATCGTCTTCGGTCGGGAATCGGGCATGGAGATGATCGCCGAAGGGGTCGAGAGCCAGTTGCAGGTCGACTATCTGAGCCAGCACGGCGTCTATCTAATCCAGGGCTACTTCTTCGGCAAGCCCATGCCGCTGAAGATACTGACCCACTGGCAACGGGAGTGGCAGTTGCAACACCAGAAGGCCAGCTAACACCGAGATGGCAGGATTTGGCCGCGAAACAGTTTGGCCAGCGGCTCGACATCATCAGGTTGATGCTGGCGGTAGCGCTCCGGCCATCAGGCGGGTAAATCCCTCTACTGGCCTTAACCCGGCTCCATGGTGAAATCAAACCGTCTCCTGCCACCCCTTATTTACATTCAGCAACAAAATGATCTGCCCTGACGGGGATAACAACCTTTATCATAAGGAGCCGGTTATTGCGCAACCGATAACCGTGCAGCCTGTTTATGTCATCCGGTCGTCAAGACCCCCAATAGAGAACCATTGCCTATGAAGACAGTTATCCGGCAAGAGATTGCCCTGCCCGTTGGCCTGCTGACCCTGCTCTTTTTCAAGACCCTGGGCAGTGACCTGCTGACAGAGACAACTCCGCTCGGGATCTATCTTCCGGTTTCGGCGGCACTACTGGCCATCGTAACCTGGGCCATCTTCTCGGTAGTGCGCCACTCCGATGCCCTCGCCATCAAGCTGGGCGAGCCCTTCGGCACCCTGATCCTCACCCTCTCGGTCATCTCGCTGGAGGTGGTGATGATCTCCTCGGTGATGCTGACCGGCGAGCCCAACCCCACCATGGCCCGCGATACCATGTTTGCGGTAGTGATGCTGGTGAGTACCGGTCTGGTGGGCTTCACCCTGCTGTTTGGCGGCTGGCGCTACCACACCCAGAGCTTTAATCTGGACGGGGTCAAATCCTATCTGGTGGCCATCATCCCGCTGGCCCTGCTCTGTCTGGTGCTGCCCAACTTCACCGAAGGTGGTGCAATCGGCAGTATGTCGCGCGCCATGTCGTGGATGCTGATCATCATCTCGATCCTGCTCTACGGGGTCTTTCTGCTGATCCAGACCCGCAGCCACAGCCACTTCTTCGTCGACAGCGATCACGAGGATTACGAGGAGCACCACGGCCCGCTGCAGAGCAACGTCTATCACACCATCCTGCTGCTCGCCTACCTGCTGGTAGTGATCCTGCTGGCCAAGACCCTGGCCATCCCCATCAACTACGGGGTGCATGTGATGGACGCGCCCGCGGCACTGGGCGGCTTTATCGTCGCATGTATCGTGCTAGCTCCCGAAGCAGTCGGCGCCATCAAGGCCGCCTTCAACAACCAGCTGCAGCGGGCAATGAACCTCTACTTCGGCTCGGTGCTGGCCACCATCGCCCTCACCGTGCCTGCCGTGCTCTTTATCGGCTCCATGCTGGGTCAGGAGGTACGCCTCGGCCTCTCCCCCGCCGATATGGTGCTGCTGGTCACGACCTTGATGGTCTGTAAAGTGACCTTCAGCAGCGGCCGCACCAATGTGCTCCATGGTGCGACCCATCTGGTGTTGTTCGTGGTTTATCTGTTCCTGATGTTCGAACACGAATAACCGCGTTCAACCAACGTCAGAAACGCAAAGACCGCCCGATTGGGCGGTCTTTTGTCATCTGCTCCCGGCTCTCACCGGTGCCAGTGAAGCGGCTTCCCCCTCATCCCCCACCCTTCTCCCGCCAGGGGAGAAGGGTGATCAAGGCTTACAGGCTGGGCAGCACCCCGGCCGGGATCAGGTCGTTGTAGCTGGCACGGCCCAGCAGGGCGGCGGCCGCTTCGATATCCGGCGCGAAGTACCTGTCCTTGTCGTAGAAGCTCACCTCTGCCCGCAGTCGTCCCTTGGCCAGCTCGATCAGCTCGGTACTGCGCAGCGGCGCGCGAAAATCGAGCCCCTGTGCCGCCGCCAGCAGTTCGACTGCCAGAATGCCGCGGGTATTCTCCGCCATGTCAGCCAATCGACGACCGGCGAAGGTCGCCATGGAGACGTGATCCTCCTGATTGGCGGAAGTGGGCAAACTATCCACCGAGGCGGGATGGGCCAGGGTCTTGTTCTCGGAGGCCAGCGCCGCCGAGGTGACCTGAGCGATCATAAAGCCCGAATTCACCCCGCCGTTGTTGACCAGAAACGCCGGCAAACCGGACATCCGCGAGTCAATCAGCAGCGCCATTCGCCGCTCGGAGAGGGAACCTATCTCGGCGATGGCCAGCGCCAGATTATCGGCCGCAAAGGCCACCGGCTCGGCGTGGAAGTTGCCGCCGGAGATGATCTCCTCATCATCGGCAAACACCAGCGGGTTGTCGGAGACCGCGTTGGCCTCGCACACCAGCACCTCGGCGGCCTGACGGATCTGGGTCAGACAAGCCCCCATCACCTGCGGCTGGCAGCGCAATGAGTAGGGATCCTGCACCTTCTCGCAGTTGTGATGGGACATGCCGATCTCGCTGCCATCCACCAGCAGGTGGCGATAGCAGGCGGCCGCGTCGATCTGGCCACGCTGACCGCGCACCGCGTGGATGCGAGCATCGAACGGCCTGCGGCTGCCGAGCGCAGCCTCCACACTCATGGCGCCGATGGTGATGGCACCAGCGAACAGATCCTCGGCATGGAACAGCCCTTCCAGCGCAAAGGCGGTGCTGGCCTGAGTGCCGTTGAGCAGCGCCAATCCTTCTTTGGGCGCCAGCGCGATGGGCTCGAGCCCGGCAATTTTCAGGGCAGTAGCGGCGTCGATCAGCTCGCCCTTGTGGCGAGCCTTGCCCTCCCCGATCAGCAGGCAGCTCATATGAGCCAGCGGCGCCAGATCGCCGGAGGCGCCGACGGATCCCTTCTTCGGCACCACCGGATAGACTTCGGCGTTGATGAGGGTCATCAAGGCCTCAAGCACCGTCAGCCGGATCCCAGAGAAGCCCCGCGCCAGCGAGTTGAGTTTGAGCACCATCATCAGCCGCACGGTGGCGTCATCCATGTACTCGCCAATCCCTGCCGCATGGGAGAGCACGATGGATCGCTGCAGCTCGTCCAGCAGCTCCACCGGAATGCGGGTGTTGGCCAACAGGCCAAAGCCGGTGTTGATGCCATACACCACCCGGTTCTGCTCGATCACTTTGGTAACCACAGCAGCTGAGGCGTGGATCCCCGGCAGCGCGGCCGGATCCAGTGAAACATGTACCGGCTCGCGGCTGACGCGGCGCAGGGTGGCAAGATCCAGCTCGCCCGGAGTAATAGTCAATTCAAACATGGTGTTACACCTTTCCTTTGACACCGTTGGCGCCGTCAATCATCGGCAGATCCAGTTTCGCCTCATGGGCACAGTTGATGGCAATCTCGTAGCCGGCATCCGCGTGGCGCATCACCCCGGTGGCCGGATCGTTGCGCAGCACCCGACCGACGCGCTTGGCAGCGTCATCGGAACCATCGCAGACGATCACCACGCCGGAGTGCTGGGAGAAGCCCATGCCGACCCCACCGCCGTGGTGCAGGGAGACCCAAGTCGCGCCGCCAGCGGTGTTGAGCAGGGCGTTGAGCAGCGGCCAGTCGGAGACGGCATCGGAGCCATCCATCATCGACTCGGTCTCGCGGTTCGGGCTCGCCACCGAGCCGGAATCCAGATGGTCGCGGCCAATGACGATGGGGGCTTTCAGCTCGCCGTTTTTCACCATCTCGTTGAAGGCCAGACCGAGCCGTACCCGATCCTTGACCCCGACCCAGCAGATCCGCGCCGGCAGTCCCTGAAACGCGATGCGCTCGCGGGCCATGTCGAGCCAGTTGTGCAGGTGAGGATCATCGGGGATCAGCTCTTTCACCTTCTGATCGGTCTTGTAGATATCTTCCGGATCGCCGGAGAGGGCCACCCAGCGGAATGGCCCAATCCCCTCGCAGAACAGCGGGCGAATGTAGGCGGGGACGAAGCCGGGGAAGTCGAAGGCGTTCGCCACCCCCTCCTCCAGCGCCATCTGGCGGATGTTGTTGCCGTAATCCAGAGTCGCCGCGCCGCGCTCTTGCAGGGTCAGCATCGCCTCCACCTGACGGGCCATGGAGCGACGAGCGGCCAGATTAACCTCCTGCGGGGCACTCTGCTGCAGCTCACGCCACTTAGCCACGCTCCAGCCCTGCGGCAGGTAGCCGTGCACCGGGTCGTGGGCGGAGGTCTGGTCGGTCACCACGTCCGGGGTGATACCCCGGGCCACCAGCTCGGCGAACACGTCGGCGGCGTTGCCGAGCAGACCGACGGAGATGGCGCTGCCGCTCTGTTTGGCCTCTTCGATCATGGCCAGCGCCTCATCCAGAGTGTGAGCCTTCTTGTCCACATAACGGGTGCGCAGACGAAAATCGATACGGGTCTCGTCGCACTCCACGGCGATCATCGAGAAGCCAGCCATGGTAGCGGCCAGCGGCTGGGCGCCGCCCATACCGCCGAGACCACCGGTCAGGATCCAGCGGCCCGCAGGCGAGCCGTTGAAGTGCTGGTTGGCCACCGCGAAGAAGGTCTCGTAAGTGCCCTGCACGATCCCCTGAGTACCGATGTAGATCCAGGAGCCCGCGGTCATCTGGCCGTACATCATCAAACCCTTCTTATCGAGCTCGTTGAAGTGCTCCCAGTTGGCCCAGTGGGGCACCAGGTTGGAGTTGGCAATCAGCACCCGCGGCGCATCCTTGTGGGTCTGGAACACCCCGACCGGCTTGCCGGATTGCACCAGCAGGGTCTGATCCTCCTCGAGCCGGGTCAGCACCTCGACGATCTTGTCGAAGCAGGCCCAGTTGCGGGCGGCGCGGCCGATGCCGCCATAGACCACCAGCGACTGGGGATGCTCGGCCACCTCGGGATCCAGGTTGTTCATCAGCATCCGCAGCGGCGCTTCGGTGAGCCAGCTCTTGGCGGTCAGTTCGGTACCGCGCGGGGCACGGATCACGCGGTTAGGATCATGACGGGGATCCTGCTGTTGCACAGACATACACACTCCTTGTTGTATCAATAGGGTGCCTTCGGCGACCTGCGGCCAAAGGGTTAACGGGTCAACAGATGAACCAGTCGCGCGGCCACACGGGCACTGCGGTTGTCCTGATCCAGCGTCGGGTTGTACTCGGCCAGATCGGCGAGCCGCAGCTTGCCGCTGGCCCGGATATGGGCAATGAGCGGTTCGATCACCGCCAGCTCCACGCCGCGGGCGGCGGGGGCACTCACTCCCGGCATCACGGCGCCGGGCAGCACATCAAGGTCGATGGTCAGATAGAGGTGATCACAATGGGCGATAAAGGCGTCCAGTCCGCTTAGCAAGGCTGGCAATTCGGCCTGGGTCATCGCCTCGTCCAGCACATGCCATACTCCCAGCGCCTCGGCGCGGGCAAACAGGGCTTGGGTATTGGCGGTCTCGGCTACCCCGAGGCAGGCGTAGTGAAACGGCGTGCCCTGAGCGGCGCACTGCTCGGCGATCTGGAAGAAGGGGGTGCCGGAGCTTGCCAGCTCCTGCTTCATCCGCAGGTCAAAGTGGGCGTCAAAATTGATAATGCCGACTCGCCCCTGACTCGCCAAATGCAAGTTGAGGCCGCCCCAGCTGCCGAAGGCCACCTCGTGGCCGCCCCCCAGCACCAGCGGGAAGTGACCCAGATTGAGCGCAGCAGCGACCCGCTCGGCCAGACGACCGTGGGCGGCGTCGAGATCGCCATCGGTACAGCTCACATCCCCGCCATCGTAGACGGGACGGTTCAGGTGCCAGGCAGTGTTGGCCAGCAGCTTGCGCACCGCCAGCGGCGCCCCGGCAGCACCAATGCGCCCCTTGTTGCGGCGAACCCCTTCATCGCAGGCAAAACCAAGCAGTACTACACCGGCAGAGTCTTGTGCTCCGGCGGTCCAGGGCAGAACTTTGTCGTGCCAGCGCAGGGCCAGTTCGCCATCTTCCGGATCCTGCCGCCCCTGCCAGAGCGACATGTCGATCGGGTTGAACTTATCCATGGAGGGTCTCCTCGCCGTTGAAGATGCGGCCTGCCAGCTGATCGACGCCGACCATGTAGCTCAGCTCGGCCGGATGGGTGCAGTGCCAGATCAGGAAATCGGCCGCCATCCCCACCCTGAGCTGGCCAAGGTGCTCCTGCTCCCCAAGCGCTTTGGCGGCGTGGCGGGTCACCCCGACCATCGCCTCCACCGGAGTCAGGCCAAACAGGGTACAGGCCATGTTCATGGCCATCCGCAGCGAGACGACGGGGGCCGTGCCCGGGTTGATGTCGGAGGAGACCGCCATCGCCACCCCCGCCTTGCGCAGCGCGGCGACCGGCGGCAGTTTGGTCTCTTTGAGGAAGTAGAAGGCGGTGGGCAGCAGGGTGGCGACCACGCCACGGTGGGCCAGCGCCAGGATCCCTTCCGGATCCAGATACTCCAGATGATCCACCGAGAGGGCGCCAAAGTGGGCAGCGAGTGTGCTGCCACCGAGATTGGAGAGCTGATCCATATGCCCCTTCACCGGCAGGCCGTATTGATCCGCCGCCAGATAGACCTGCTCGGTCTGGGCCAGCGAGAAGCCGATATTCTCGCAGAAGACATCCACCGCATCGGCCAGACCCGCCTCGGCGGCGGCCGGGATAATCTCCTGACAGATGGTCTCGACCCAGCTGTCGGGATCGTCGCGATACTCCGGCGGCACCGCATGGGCCGCCAGCAGAGTGGTCTTGACCCGGATCGGCAACGCCTCTCCCAGTCGGCGGGCCACCCGCAGCATCTTGATCTCGTCATCCAGCGTCAGGCCATAGCCGGACTTGATCTCCACCGTGGTGACCCCTTCGCGGATCAGGGATTTCACCCTCGGCAGCGCCAGCTCGAACAATTGCTCTTCGCTGGCGGCACGGGTGGCACGCACCGTGCTGATGATGCCGCCGCCCCTACGGGCGATCTCGGCATAGGGCACTCCCTGCTGGCGCAGCTCGAACTCCTCGGCACGGCTACCGGCGAAGACCAGATGGGTGTGACAATCGATAAGGCCGGGGGTGACCAACTTGCCCTTCATATCCTGCCAGTGAGCGGGATACGGCCCCTTCAGTTCGGCCATCGGCACCAGCGCGTGGATCTTGCCATCCTTCACGCCGATGGCGTGGAGCGGCAGCAGGCCGTAGTCGGCCAGCTCATCATTCAGGGTAGCGGGCGTCACGTTGAGCCAGACCCGCTCGCAGTTCAACAGTTCCTTGTTCATAGCGACCTCAAATGTATATACATATCCTTATAGTCGATCTCTATGACGAAAGAAAGAGCGGCGTTCACATCCTGATAACAGCATCAAACTTAGAGTTTAAGCACAAAAAAGCCCACCATAAGGTGGGCCTTCCAAAATCGAGTTGTATATACATTCACTCCAGCTGAGTCTTGGAGCTGAGCTTGTAGCGGGAACCGGGGGAGAGCAAACGGGCGTAGGAGACCAGATGCCCCTCCGACCAGGTACGCCGGTGCAACAACAGACAGGGGGAATCTACGCGGATCTGCAACAATCCCGCCTCACCGGCGCTGGGCAACACGGCTTCCACTACGTGCTCCATCTCGGAGAGGGGGCAGACATCCATCAGATAGCGGTTGGGGGTCTGTTGGGTAAAATCCTGCTCGCCATAGCCAGGCAAGCGCCCGGCATCGACGAAGCGCTCCTCCAATTGCAACGGCTCCCCATCGGCCTGATGGACGATCAGGCTGTGAAAGATGGGGGCGCCAACCCGCAGCCCCAGTTGTACCGCTACCTTCTCGTCGGCGGCCAGTCGCTGTAGCCGGATCACCTGGGCGCTGTACTCGCCGCCACGCTCGGCGATCTCGTCGGCAATATTGCGAATAGCCAGCAGCGGCGATTCGGTGCGCCGGTCCGCCACGAAGCTACCGGAACCAGCGGTACGCACCAGCCACCCCTCGGCCACCAGTTCCCGCAGCGCCCGGTTGACCGTCATCCGGCTCACGGTGAACTGCTCGCACAGGGCCGCTTCGGTCGGGATCCTGTCCCCCGCCTGATAGTGGCGTTCGCGGATCCCGTCCAGAATATGCTGTTTGATCTGCAGATAGAGGGCTGGCGCCACCATGAAGCACCCTAGCGCCGACGGTGGGGCGGACGCATGTCCGGCCAGGCGCGGTAGACATCGGGGATCTGATCCGGGCCGCTGATGCAGAGATCGAGATCGTGCAGCAAGCCATCCTTGATCCCGTAGATCCAGCCGTGGACGGCCAGCTCCTGCCCCTTGCGCCAGGCGTTCTGGATGATGGTGGTGTGGCAGACGTTGGCAACCTGCTCGGCCACGTTCAGCTCGCACAGGTAGTCGAAGCGCTCGTGCTCATCCTCGATGGCCTCGAGCTCTTCACCGTATTTGAAGTAGACATCCTTGATGTTGCGCAGCCAGTTGTCGATGAGACCCAGCTCCTGATTCTGCATCGCGGCCTTGACGCCGCCGCAGCCATAGTGACCGCAGACGATGATGTGCTTCACCTTGAGCACTTCTACCGCGTATTGCAGCACGGAGAGGCAGTTGAAATCGGTATGTACCACCAGATTGGCGACGTTGCGGTGGACGAAGACGTCCCCCGGCAGCAAGCCCATCAGCTGGTTGGCGGGGACCCGGCTGTCGGAACAACCAATCCAGAGGTATTCGGGGGCCTGCTGGGCAGAAAGAGTGGCAAAGAAAGCGGGATCTTCGGCTTTGATCCGTTCGGCCCACTCACGGTTGTTGGTAAACAGGTCGTTCAACAGTTTCACTTCTGCTCTCCCTAATGTGGCAGTGGCGGCAACATAACACACTCAAGGGTAACCAAAGCAAGGCCGACCAGATCCCTGCGAAACAAAAACAGGGCCATCAGGCCCTGTTTTTATGAGAGGAAGCATCAGGCTTCCATGGCATCTTTCAGCTTCTTGAGTGCGTTTTTCTCAAGCTGACGCACACGCTCGGCAGAGACGCCGTAGGTATCGGCCAGCTCCTGCAGAGTGGTCTTGCTGTCATCATCGAGCCAGCGGGCGCGGATGATGTGCTGGCTGCGCTCATCCAGAGTGGCGAGGGCCGAGCTCAGGCGACGGGTCGCGTGATCGTCCCAGTTGTCATTCTCGATGGTCGCGGCCAGATCGGAGGATTTGTCCTCCAGATAGTGAACCGGAGCGAAACCGCCCTCTTCCTCATCGTCACCCACCAGATCGAACGCCTGATCGTAGTTGGCCATCCGCGCTTCCATTTCGGTCACGTCAGCGGCAGAAACGCCGAGATCGGCCGCCACGGCCTGAACCTCTTCGTGGTTCAGCCAGCCCAGACGCTTTTTGGATTTGCGCAGGTTGAAGAAGAGCTTGCGCTGGGCCTTGGTGGTCGCCACCTTGACCATGCGCCAGTTGCGCAGGACATATTCGTGGATTTCGGCCTTGATCCAGTGCACTGCAAAGGAGACCAGACGCACGCCGACCGTCGGGTCGAAGCGCTTGACCGCCTTCATCAGGCCGATGTTGCCTTCCTGAACCAGATCGGCCTGAGGCAGGCCGTAACCGGCATAACTCTTGGCGACATGAACGACAAAGCGCAGGTGCGACATAACCAGCTGACGAGCAGCCTCGAGATCGCCATCCTGCTGCAAACGCTCAGCCAGTTCACGCTCTTCCTCTGCGCTCAGCACAGGAATAGAGTTTACTGCCTGGATATAGCCTTCCAGACTACCTTGCGGAATCAGAGCCATAGTGCGCTGCAATGAAGTTCCCATCTGTTACCTCTTACTTTTCAATCGAATCAGTCTAACACCCTGAGAGGGTCTGTCTACTGACCGGATGCCATTCTGCGGCGTGTATCAAAGAACATGCCCAGTTTTAGACCGGATTATCTTAAGCCTGCAGGATGAATCATGAATGAACAGTCAAAAAAAGGGGGTCACAATGAAGGACCCCCGAAAAGTAGCATGCTAAGTCCATTGTTGCGGAGCTCGCAACCTTCACATGCTTGCCAAGTCTGACGAGCAAGGCAGAGGGGCCACACCCGTATAAATGCTTCAGCTTTATTAGACTGCTTATAAATCAGAAGGTTCACTGGATCCAGCGAAGATCCGGAAGATCATTGTTATTCAGAATACTCTGACTATGGGGGCCAAGCCAGAAACGGCCCCTCTTTTACTTGATCCGCCTCTCAAAATCCAGCGATTTACTTTGATGACAAAGTAATCAGGATGGCTCGATGTCGCGAATGTGGCGATGGACCGAGAACCAGGAGGCAATCAGCCCCAGCAAGGCGCCCAGCAAGATCAGATTGATCCCGTCTACCGCTCCCATGCCAACCAGCCGGAAGTTACTGTTATACAAGCCCGCCAGCTCCTTCACCACCCCTTCGCTCCAGATCACCATCACTTCGGTCAGCCACCAGGCCAGCATGCCGCCGATCACCCCGAACCAGATGCCGGTATAGAGGAAAGGACGATGAATAAAGGAATCGGTCGCCCCCACCAACTTGAGCACTTCAATCTCGGAACGCTGGTTGAGGATGTTGAGACGCAGGGTATTGCCGACGATCAGCAACACGGCGGAGAGCAGCAGCACCGCGATACCGGTAATGGTGTGGCGCAGCAGGTTCATGATCCCCTGCAGCCGGGTCAGCCACTGCAGATCCAGCTTGCCCTGTTCGACCCCCACCTCATTATTGAGCTTGCTGAGCAGCTCGGCGGCCCCTTCCGGGTTCTGCCAGCGCGGATCCGGGATGACGCTCAGCACAGGCGGTAGCGGGTTGCTGTCCAGATAATCGAGGGCATCGCCGAAGCCGGAGATCTCGCGAAACTCCCGCAACGCATCGTCACGGCTCAGGTAGGTGACCGAATCCACCTCGGGATAGAGCAGGATCCTGTGCTGCAGATCGAGAATGCTCTGCTCCGGCAGATCCTTGCGCAGGTAAAGGGAGATCTGGGAACTGCTCTGCCAGCTCCCCTCCACGACCTCGGCGTTTTTCAGCAACACGTGGAAGCAGGAGGGCAACGCCAGACTGACACCGAGCACCGCCAGCGTCATCAGAGAGGCGAGCGGATTGCGCCACAGCTCCCCGAGACTGGCAAACGCCTGCCGCACATGATCAACCCCGTACATCATCAGGCGGCGCAGCGGCGGTTGTTTATGACGAACGATAGCCATCAGAGCTCCTCCCCGGCCGAATACATGCGACCCGCCTTGAGGGTCAGGGTGCGATAGCGCATGCGAGCGATCAGCCCCAGATCGTGGGTGGCAATCAGTACCGAGACCCCAAAATTGTTGAACTCCTGAAATAGCCGCATGATATCCATGGAGAGCTGAGGATCCAGGTTACCGGTCGGTTCATCCGCCAGCAGCAGCGGCGGCTTGTTGACGATGGCACGGGCGATGCCGACCCGCTGTTGCTCACCACCGGAGAGCATCCGCGGCTGGTAACGCTCCTTGCCGAGCAGCCCCACCTTGTCCAGCGCCGCCGCCACCCGCTTGTTGATGTCCGCATGGCTGTAACCATCGATCACCAGCGGCAGCGCTACGTTGTCGAACACGGTGCGGTCCATCAGCAGGCGGTGATCCTGAAAGATCATCCCGATCTGGCGGCGAACATAGGGGATCTGGCTGCGCTGGATATGGCTGACATCATCGCCATGAAAGAAGACGCGACCATCGGTCGGGCGCTCCATCACGCTGATCAGTTTGAGGAGGGTACTCTTGCCCGCCCCCGAGTGCCCGGTCAGAAAGGCCATCTCTCCCTTGCGCAGGTGAAAGCTGACCTTTTGCAGCGCCTGATGGCCGCCGCTGTATACCTTGCTGACCTTGTCAAAACGAATCATAACGGTTCCCTGAAATTGATAAACCCCGACCGGAGTCGGGGTATGGAACACTTAATCATCACGGCTGAGCTGACTCATCGCGGCCGGACTTATTCATCGCGGCTGAAGAGCGCCTCGATGAAGTCATTGGCAACGAAGGGACGCAGATCGTCGATCCCCTCGCCCACCCCAATGTAGCGGATCGGGATCTGGAACTTGTCGGCCACCGCAAAGATGACGCCGCCCTTGGCCGTGCCATCCAGCTTGGTGAGGGTGATGCCGGTCAGGCCCACCGCCTCGCTGAACAGCTTGGCCTGGCTCAGGGCGTTCTGGCCGGTGCCGGCGTCCAGCGTCAGCATGATCTCGTGGGGCGCCTCTTCATCCAGCTTCTTCATCACCCGCACCACCTTCTTGAGCTCTTCCATCAGGTTGCTCTTGTTCTGCAGGCGGCCGGCGGTGTCGGCGATCAGCACGTCAGCCCCGCGGGAACGGGCGGCCTCGATGGCGTCATAAATAACGGAGGCGGAGTCGGCACCGGTATGCTGGGCAATCACCGGAATGTTGTTGCGCTGACCCCAAACCTGCAGCTGTTCGACCGCAGCGGCACGGAAGGTATCACCCGCCGCCAGCATCACGCTCTTGCCCTCGGCCTGGAACTGCTTGGCCAACTTGCCGATGGTAGTGGTCTTGCCGACGCCGTTCACGCCGACCATCAGGATCACATAAGGCTTCTTGCTGGTGTCGATCACCAGCGGCTGCTCCACCTTGGCCAGCATCTCGCCCATGTCCTGCTTGAGCAGGCCGTAGAGCGCCTCGGCATCCTTGAGCTGCTTGCGATCCGCGTGCTGCACCAGCCCCTCGATGATGCGGGTGGTGGTGTCGACGCCGAGATCGGCGGTCAGCAACTGGGTCTCCAGCTCTTCAAACAGCTCGTCGTCGATCTTCTTGCCACGGAACAGGCCGAAGAAACCGGAGCCGATATTCTCCTTGGTGCGTACCAGACTGCGCTTGAGGCGAGCAAAGAAGCCCTCCCGCTGCGGTTTGTCCTGGGTGTCGTCGTCCACCTTGGCGGCCAGCGGCAGAGCGGCCAGGGCGGCAGCCTCAGCCTCCATCGCGGCGACCAGGCGCATATCTTCCGCTCGCTGTGCCTCTTTGGCGATACGGGCTTCTTCCGCAGCCTGAGCTTCAGCGGCAATGCGAGCCTCCTCCGCAGCGCGAGCTTCGGCAGCAATACGGGCCTCTTCCGCGGCGCGGATTTCGGCAGCGATACGAGCCTCTTCCGCAGCGCGAGCTTCAGCAGCAATGCGAGCCTCTTCCGCAGCACGGGCTTCGGCAGCAATGCGAGCCTCTTCCGCGGCACGGGCTTCGGCAGCAATACGAGCCTCTTCTTCAGCACGAGCTTCGGCAGCGATACGAGCCTCTTCTGCAGCACGGGCTTCGGCGGCAATGTGAGCCTCTTCCGCAGCGCGAGCTTCGGCGGCAATGCGAGATTCTTCCGCGGCACGAGCCTCAGCGGCAATACGAGCCTCTTCTGCAGCTTGTGCTTCGGTAGCAATGCGAGCGGCTTCAGCGACACGCTCCTCTTCGGCGATCAGCGCTTCGTTGACGATCACCGGCTCCAAATCGGAAGCGCACTCCTCCACCACCAGCGGGCCGTGATCGTCCAGCTCGGTCGGCAGGCAGCAATCATCTTGCAAAACGGAATTCTGTGCGCTGGCAGGCACTTCGGAGGCAACGGCCGGCGTACTATCGGAAACAGTGGTATCGGAAACGGGAGCGGGGGTAGCAGTGACCTCGGGCTCAACGGTAACGGGGGTGGCTTGGGGTGTCTGTGGTTGGACAGCCTCAGCCTCTTCTTTCTTGCGGCCGAAACCCAGCCAGGAAAACAAACCTTTTGCCATCTAAAAATACTCACATCAAAGGCTGACTGCTAAGATAGCCGTCCCTTGGCGGGTCGGCATAAAAATGAACCGCCTTATACTACCACTTTATTTTCTGACGATGAAACGCGATGCCCAGAGTGAAATCCAGCCGTAGCAACCCGAGCAAGAGTCCCGCCCCGCAAGGAAAATCGGGCTTTGTAAGAATCATCAGCGGCCAGTGGCGAGGCCGCAAATTGCCGGTCAAGGATGTGGAGGGGCTCAGACCCACCACGGATCGCGTCAAGGAGACCATCTTCAACTGGCTGGCCCCCCACATTCGTGGCACCCGCTGCCTGGATCTGTTTGCCGGTAGCGGCGGACTAGGGCTGGAGGCGCTGTCGCGCTATGCCGAGCAGGTGACCCTGATCGAGATGGACAAAGGGGCCGCTGACCAGATCAAGAAGAACCTGACCACCCTCGGCAGCAGTCAGGGTCAGGTGATCCAGTCAGATGCAGTGAGCTGGCTGCAAGGCCCGGCCACGCCGTTTGATCTGGTGTTTCTCGATCCGCCGTTTCGCCGCGAGCTGCTGCCGCAGGTGTGCGAACTGCTGGAGCAGCGCGGCTGGCTGGCACCGGACGCCCTCATCTATCTGGAGCGGGAGAAGGAGATGGCCGATCTGGCGCTGCCTGCCAGCTGGCAACTACTCAAGGGCAAGCAGGCAGGTCAGGTCTGTTATCAACTCTATCTACGGGAGGTAAACAATGAAGCGGGTCTTTAATCTGTTGGCGATGGGGCTGATACTGTTCTTCTGGTTTGGCGTACTGGTGAGCCTGATTGCCCCGCTACCCGGCAAACTCAACGGCTTTCTGCCGGTCTGCGGCGTCATCGTCGCCCTGCTGCACTGGCTGCAGGCCAGCATGATCAAGGCAGCTTGCAAACGCTACTTCGAGGTCACCAAGACCGAGTTTGTCACTGTGCTGATATTTGGCGTGTTTGGCATGGTCGACATTCGTCAGCGCCTGCAAGAGATCGTCAACGCCGCCCAGCGCGGCAATCTCTCGGGCAAACCATAAAAGAAAAGGGGACGGCGGTAGCCGTCCCCTAGAGTCGTGTCGTCCTGTCCGTAGAACTGCAATGCTCCCTGCAATCCCTGACGTTATCCTAATCCTTTGGAATATCCCCTTTCCAATCCGTTGGCGTGTCCTGCGGCGTTCCTGGCCTAGCAATTCATCCTGAACTGCTTCCCTGTCTCCATCCTGGAGGTGTCCATTACCACGTCCTGTGGGGTTCCTTGCGTCTTCCTGACAGATAACCATCCGGGTTATCTCACTTCATCCTGAAGTATTCCTCTCGCATCCGGCGAGGTCCTGTTCATCCTGAAGAACGATGTTCCGTTCGTTCTGCTCCCATCCCGAGAGTGTCCTGCCGCATCCCGCGGTGTTCCTTTATTCATCCGTGACGACAATCATCCTGATTATCGAGCTCATCCTGAGGTGTCCCTTGTCCACATCCTGCGGACTATTCCATCTTTATGCGCTGCCCTGCATCCTGCCGGACCAGCTTCGTCCTTGTGAGACCCATACTAAGGAAATGCGCACCCCGAACAAGGGCCATCCGATGATAAAGATCCGATGCGGCTCCCATCTCAAAAAACGAACTTAAAAACTAACCCTTTAATATCAGTTATTTATTTAGTTTCACGGGAAAGCTCGATCATTCTGGCATGGCTTCGCGTACGGCTCAAAGCGCCAGCCTCTTACAGTCGCTATGGCAGATCTCTTACAAGGGTTTCACCCCCAAAAACGGGGCAGGAAAACGGTTCAATCCTGACGTTAAGACTTAAAAATTAGTTGAATAAATATGCTTAAAAAAACCGCAAAAAAAGAGCCGAGACTAGGCTCGACTCTTCAACATTCCAATTTTTTAATCAGCTCAAGCGGTTGGCCGGATTGAGATAGGCCTTGCGCAACGATTCCGGTGCCAGCACCTCCAGTTCACCGCCAATGTTGTTCAACCAGCTGCGAAACTCCGGGGTGTCCTGCACTTCAGTCTCCACCACCACACTGCGCTTGTCATAGCGGGTCATGCGTGGATTGTTGCCGGGGATCTGATTATCCACCAGCGACTGGCTGTTGGCATCGATCCGGCCGACGAAGCGGATCGGGCCGCTCACATCCTGATAGCCCTGATCGCGGATCAGCTTCTGGATATTGAAATCCTTCGGCTGGGTGGCGCTGAAGTTGGTCAGCTCCACGTTCTTGATATGGTCAAACGGGATGCCGTAGACCTTGGGATCCAGCTCGGAGAGGGTGCAGAGCAGGATCGGGCCGTCCAGCTGATTGAGAATGCCGAGCGGGTTGATACGGTCGTAGCAGAGCCACACGGTGCGCTCTTTGATCACGCGCTGGATCTCGGCACTGAACTTGCGACCACGCCAGAGCGCATCGCGGATCAGGGTGCTGCGGCGGATCTCCGGGTTGCCGGCAAACGGACGCGGTGACTGGTGGACACTCTCCAGCCAGCGTTCGGCCAGTTCGCTCTGGCTGTCGCGGATCACCTGGCTCGCCTTGTCGACCAGCGGGTTCAATTCGGTCAGTACACTCGCCGGCAACAGTTGGCTCGCCTGATCACTCCAGGTTTTCAGGGCCACCGCCAGCGAGAGCGGCATGATATTGGCAAAGTCGTTGAGGCCGTGGCGCTCGAAGCACCAGCCATGGGGTTTGCTGCGCTCGTCCGAGGTGAGGTCGAACAGTCCCATGCCGGACATCTCCTCCAGGTCCCGTTGCACGGTACGCAGACTGACGTGGATACCTTCCTCTTCCAGTTTTACCTGGAGTTGGCTGGCGGTCAGCTTGTAAGGGCGGTGCGGGATGCAACGCGCCAAGGTCAGTTGTCGTAACAGCTTCTTGCTCATGGTGCTTGCCTTCACTGGTTTAGCGTTGACTGTATGCTAGTCGTGACTTGCGACAGTCTATGTCGCAAGTTTTGCTGCGACAACTGTCGCCATTTTCATACAAAACACACTAAGCACCTGATTTATAAAGACAATATACTCAAAAAAGGAGCCACTAGAGGCTAAAATTAGCCAAAAATCCCTCAAATGAAAGTTCTATCTTGCGATTTATTGTTAGCATAAAACTCCGATTAATTAATTCATCACAGAATATGATTTCAGGGGAGAGCATGACTCTCCCCTTTTGCTCACATCAGCCACGACCAGGCTGACTTGGTGATGGCAGCACCGACCATGTAGCCAAACACCGCCAGTGCCGCCACACCGGCCATCAGCTTCTGACCGCGGGCCGGCCGCTTGAGCGCCATGACACCCAGACCGATATAGAGCACCAGTGCAATCAGCTTGGCCATCAGCCAGGGTTGTTGACCCGGGCTCAACTGCAAGGCCACCGCCAGCAACACACCAAACAGCAGCAGGAAGGTGTCGTTGATATGGGGCAGGATCTTCAGCCACTTCTGCTGCAACCGATCGCTGCCGGCCAGCGCCAGACTCCAGCGATAGATAAAGAGCAGCAGACTGACCAGCGCCAGCGTCATATGCAGGTGTTTGAACATGGGGTAATAGGCAATCATTTTGCTTCCTTGTCGTCGTCGGGTAGCCCGCTATTCCAGTTGTGGGCATGGATACGCTCCTGCCCCTCCTCGTCGTCTTGCAACAGATCGGAGAGTATCTCCCGGTATTGCAGGCTCTTGTTGATATAAGTGTGTTCGTCGTCCAGATAGTTGACCTGCTCACGCAACAGCCAGTTATCGTGCTGCTTGAAGGTCTGCCCCGCCCGCCAGGCCTGGTTGGCCCTAAACCCAAGCTGGGTCAGGGCTTCCACCCCCAGATCGACCGCAGAGCCCAGGGTTTCCCGGTGAACGCTGTCGACCCCGTGGCGCAGGATCTCGTGGGCATGGGGTCGATCCAGCGCTCGCGCCAGGATCTTCAGGTGCGGGAAGTGCTTCTGCACCATCTCGATCACCGCCAGCGAGGTAGCCGGATCGTTGATGGAGAGCACCAGCAGCTTCGCCTTGTGCGCCCCTGCGGCATGGAGCAGGTCGATCCGGCTGGCATCGCCATAGAAGACCTGATAGCCGTACTTGCGCAGGGTCTCTATCTGGCTGGCATCCTGCTCGAGGATGGTGGTACCGATGCCGTGACCATGCAGCAGACGCCCCACGATCTGACCGAAGCGGCCGAAGCCCGCGATGATCACCGGATGCTCCACCAGCTCCGGCTGCTCATGCTGCGGCGCGTCGCTCTGGTTACGGTAATCGAACCAGGGCTGGATCACCCGATCATTGAGGATCAGCAGCAGCGGGGTGAGCGCCATGGAGAGCGCCACCACCAGCGTCAGCAGCGAGATGGTCTCACCGGGCAGCACCCGGTTTTGCGCGGCAAACGAAAAGAGCACGAAGGCAAACTCGCCCCCCTGAGCCAACGCCAGTGCGAAGGTCCAACGCTGGCTCGGCGAGATGCGGATGATGAAGCCGAGCGCCATCAGCACCAGCCATTTGAGCACCATCAGGCCAACGACGAGAGTGGGTATCAGGAAGGGGTGCTCGGCAAACAACCCGAAGTCGATCCCCGCCCCCACCGACATAAAGAACAGGCCGAGCAGCAAGCCCTTGAACGGCTCTATGTCTGCCTCCAGCTCATGGCGATATTCGCTGTCGGCCAATACCACGCCCGCGAGGAAAGAGCCGAGCGCGGGCGAGAGGCCGACCGACTCCATCAACACGGCGATGGCGATCACCAGCAGCAGGGCGGCGGCGACGAAGATCTCCCGCATATGGGACTGGGCGATGGCACGAAACACCGGCCGCATCAGGTAGTGGCCACCCAGCACTATGCCTGAGATGGCCGCGACCACCAGCAGACCATGCTGCCAACCCGCCAGCTCGGAGCCACCATTGCTGGCGACCGGCGCCATGGCCAGCAACGGCAGGATCGCCAGGATCGGAATGACCGCAATATCCTGAAACAGCAGCACCGCAAAGGCGGAGCGACCGCTCTCGCTCTGCATCAGCTTGCGCTCCTGCAGGCTCTGCAACACGATGGCGGTGGAGGAGAGCGCCAGAATCAGGCCGATGGCCAGCCCCTGTTGCAGCGGCAAACCGATCAGGTGCGCCACGCCGGTCAGCGCTGCCGTGGTAAGCAGCACCTGCAGGCCGCCGGTGCCGAGGATCGGCCCCTTCAGCTGCCACAAGAGGGCCGGACGCAATTCAAGACCGACCAGAAACAGCATCAGCACCACGCCAAACTCGGCGAAGTGCATCACATCCTTCTGCTCCCCCACCAGCCCCAGCAGGAAGGGGCCTATGATGATCCCCGCCAGCAGATAACCGAGCACCGAGCCCAGCCCCCAGCGTTTGGCCAGCGGCACCGCGATAACGGCGGCGGAGAGGTAGATAAAGGCATCAAACAGGATCCCGTGGCCCATCAGTCGGCCCTCCGCATGAACATCTGATCCGGCTCATGAGCTCGGCCAACAAGCTGCCCGTGTGTCATCAGAGCACCTCCAGCAAGTCGCGCAGATAAGGACGCCCGGCCAGTTGCTCCGGGGTCAGCTGATCGTCACGCAGGGCACAGAGCAGCTGGCGGTAGTCCTGACCACAGCGGCGCAGGGCGGCGGGATCCTTGATCTTGTGAAAGGAGTGCAGCACGAAAGGGGGCAGCCAGTTCATGCCGCACAAGGTGGCAGCCTGCTGAAATGGCAGCAGAAAATCTAGCAGCGGTCGGCTGTTATACCCCTCGCTGCAGTAGGACTCCGGCGCCCCGCCAGTGGTGATGGCGCTCAACCACTGCTTGCCCTTGAGGGCGTGGGCTTCAGGGCCGTAGGCATAGCCATACTCCAGCACCAGATCCATCCACTCTTTCATGATGGCCGGGCAGGAGTACCAGTAAAACGGGTGCTGAAAGACGATGATGTCGTGCTCACAGAGCAGCGCCTGCTCCCGCTTCACATCGATAAACATGTCGGGATAGTGCTGATAGAGGTCGTGAACCGTAACCCCCTCCAACCCCTCAATCGCCTGCAACAGCTGCTTGTTGGCCCGCGAGCTCTGCAGCGCGGGATGGGAAAAAATAACCAGAATACGTTTCATGACCACATCACCCGAACAAAGCCTTGCGGTGCAAGGCGAGGTAAACAGAAAAGGGGAGTCTGGGGAGCTGCATCGTAAAGGTGCACAGGAGAGCGACCTTATCAGGAAGCGCCATAGCCTGCCAACTCGGGGATCAGCTCCCGCAGCGCCGGATTGAGGGTCTGGTGGGCGGGATAGCAGAGCCCAATCCGGCGAAACATCCGCGGCCCGCTCACCGGCAGAGTACAGAGCCCCGCCTCATCCTCGACCAGCCCGTCCGGCAGAAAACTGATGCCGACCCCCGCCAGCACCAACGCCATCACCAACCCCTTGCTCTCGGCCTTGGCCACCAGATTGAGGGTAAGGCGGTCACAGGCCAGCAGGCCGATAGTCTGCTGATGGGCTTCACAGGGCGGGCACTCAATAAAATCATAATGTTGCAGCTCGGCCAGCTCGATCCTTTCGCGACTGGCAAGGGGATGGTCGACTGGCACGCAGAGCACGTAATCCTCCTCCCACAGCGGCAGGAAGATCTCGTCCTCCCGGCGCAAGGCATCCAGAGTCAAGCGGCAGTCGGCAGGTGTGGTGTAGTCGGAGAGGGTGAGATCCAGCTGCGGCAACATGCGCTGTACTTGCTGCAGCAGCCCGGCCACCCGGCGGCGACTCAAGTCCGGCATGATGGCGATATTGAGCCTCGCACGCGTCGCTTTCTGGCGAAACAGCTCCGGCAGACGGCGCGCCTCCTCCACCAGCTTGACCGCGTGGGGATAGAGATAGTGGGCCGGATCTTTCGCCACCACCCCCTTCTTGCCCCGGACAAACAGGCTGTCACCGAGCGCCTCTTCCAGCTGGCGCAGTCCCGCCGAGAGGGAGGGCTGGCTGACGTGGCAGCGCTCGGCCGCCGCCGTGATGTTCTTCTCTTCATAGATAGCGATGAAGAAACGCAGCAATCTCAAGTCCAGCATAAACCAACCATAGTTTTTTCAGATGATAACCAGCGGAAAACAATATTTATCACTTATAGATGCAGTGACTATAGTGATTGGGTTCCGTGCTGGCCAGCCACCTGTTTGCTCAAACCGACTCTTGAATCAGAAGGAAAGACCCATGTCCAAATCTCTCGTCGTGATCACCGGCGCCTCCGCCGGGATCGGTGCCGCCATCGCCCGTGCCTTCTCTGCCGCCGGTCATCCGCTGCTACTGCTGGCCCGCCGGGTCGAGCCGATGCAGGCACTGAACCTGCCCGATACCCTCTGCATCGGAGTCGATGTGACCGATACCGCCGCCATGAAAGCCGCCGTCCAGCAGGCAGAAGCCCAATTCGGCCCGGTGGGCTGCATGGTCAACAACGCCGGCGTCATGCTGCTGGGTCAGGCCGATGTGCAGGATCCTGCCGAGTGGCAGCAGATGCTCAACATCAACGTGATGGGGGTACTGAACGGCGTCCACGCAGTGCTGGCAGGCATGAAGGAGCGCCGCAGCGGCACCATCATCAACATCAGCTCCATCGCCGGTCGCAAGACCTTCCCGAACCATGCTGCCTACTGCGCCACCAAGTTCGCCGTGCACGCCCTGACCGAGAACATCCGGGAAGAGGTAGCCGATGTCGGCGTGCGGATGGTGACCATTGCCCCGGGTGCGGTCGAGACCGAGCTGCTCAGCCACACCACTGACGAGAGCATCAAAGCCGGTTACCACGACTGGAAAGATCAGATGGGTGGCGTCATTGCGCCGGAAGTGATCGCCGATGCCGTGCTCTACGCCTGGAACCAGCCTGCCAACGTCTGCGTGCGCGAGATCGTGCTGGCGGCGACCCGTCAGCAACCTTAATCCTGGCTGACTGACACCATGGGGAGGGCTTGACCCTCCCCCGGGGCACAGGGTTACCATGTGCCCCTTGTTATTTTCGAGTCATTCCATGGTTCTCACCCGTCGCCAACTCGCTCACGCCCGTCACTGGCTCCCCTTGTGGAGTCTGGTGCTGGTGTTGATGTCGTTTGGCAGCCGGGCCGCAACCGACCTCTGTACCCTGACTACCCACTGCAGCCAGAGCGAGCGTACCCTGGAAAAAGCGATGCCCTGTGGCAGCTTTACCACCGCCCTCTCGATGACGCTGATAGGCAGCGACAGCCTGACGGTCGCCGTATTGGAACCGGATACCCCCGACTTCGTCTCCCCCTCTCTCTTTATGCCGGACGCCCCGTGCGAGCGGCTCGAACGTCCCCCACGCCCCCGGATCTGAAACGCATCCCGTATCGGGCATCTTTTCTTTCAATCTGAGGTGAGTGATGTACAAACCCCTGTTACTGGCCATGCTGGCCGGTACCGTCAGCTTTTCGGCCCTCGCGGCCGAGAAGATGACCGTCTACAAATCCAAATATTGTGGTTGCTGCCAAAGCTGGAACGAGCACATGGAGCAGAATGGCTTCGAACTGGAGGTCATCGAAACCGAACAGCTCGGCGCAGTGAAGCAGCAATACGGTATCGCGCCGGAACTGGCTTCTTGCCATACCGGTATCGTAAATGGCTATGTGATCGAGGGGCATGTACCGGCCGCCGATGTGCAGAAGCTGCTCAGGGAAAAACCGGCGATCCGTGGCCTGACCATTCCGGGCATGCCCCAGAGTGCGCCGGGCATGGATATTCCGGGCCATCCCTATGAGGTACTGAGTATCAGCAACGAGGGCGCGACCAACCGCTGGTCGAGCTACCCAGGCTGACGACAACTGGCCATGAACCGGCACTCCACTATCATGTGAGGCACACCTGAGCGGACTCTTGCCGCTCATGGCCAGAAAGAGGGCCGCTATCGCGAGATAGCGGCTTTTTTTGATTACATTTCCTGCAATAACAAGGGATTGCTTGCAACCACCGGCAACAAGGGGCAGATTTAACGCCAATTCATGGAGCCGATGCTCAGGTCTACCAACCCTTTCCAGCGCCAAGGATGCGACATGTTTACCTTTTCCCGAGGAGTTCTGCTGCTAGCCTTTCTGACAGTTCTCCCCCCCACTTATGCCAATGAAGAGCCCGCCATGCTGACAAGCGAACATCCAATCCAGCCGCCCGTGGCCGCCAAACATCCCCGCACTCTGAAAAAACACGGGGATACCCGCATCGACAACTACTACTGGCTGCGTGACGACGAGCGGCAGAAGCCCGAGGTGTTGGACTATCTCAAGGCCGAGAACGCCTATACCGAGGCCATGCTCAAGCCGACCCACCCCCTGCGCGAGCAGCTTTACAAAGAGATGGTCGCCCGCATCCCCCAGCAAGATGAGTCGGTACCCTATGTGAAGAACGGCTACCGCTACCAGACCCGCTATGAGCCGGGCAAGGAGTACGGGATCTATTCGCGCACCAAGCTCGGTGAAGAGCAGGCGAGCCTGCTGCTCGACAGCAACCTGCGGGCTGAAGGGCACGAGTTCTATGCCCTCGGCGCCCTTGAGGTGAGCCGCAATAACCGCTGGCTGGCGGTGGCGGAAGATTTCCTCTCCCGCCGTCAGTACCAGATCCAGTTCCTCGATCTGGAGAGCGGTCAGTGGGCCACCGACAAACTGGAAAATACCTCCGGCAATCTGGTGTGGGCCAACGACAACAAGACCGTCTTCTATGTGCGCAAGCACCCGCAGACCCTGCTGCCCTATCAGGTCTATCGCCATAGGCTAGGGACGGATCCGGCCACGGACAAGCTGGTCTATGAAGAGAAAGATGACTCCTTCTACGTCAGCCTCTACGCCACCACTTCGGAAGATTTCATCATTATCGCCCTCTCCAGCACCACCACAGGCGAAGCGCGGCTGATCGATGCCAACCAGCCGGAGCACGCCCCACGCCTGTTCCTGCCCCGTCAGGTGGATCACGAATACAGCCTGGATCACTACCGTGGCCGCTTCTATGTGCGCTCCAACAAGGACGGCAAGAACTTCGGCCTCTACGAGACCAAAGAGAGCCCGGTGGATCGCTGGAAGGCGGTGATCGCCCCCAATCCGGACGTGCTGCTGGAGAGCTACGCCCTGTTCAAGGATTGGCTGGTACTGGAAGAGCGCAACAAGGGGCTGACCCGACTGCGCCAGATCAACTGGCAGAGCGGTGACGAGAAGGAGATCGCCTTCGATGATCCCGCCTATGTCACCTGGCTCGCCTACAACCCGGAGCCGGATACCAGCGCCCTGCGCTATGGCTACTCCTCCATGACCACCCCCGCCTCCACCTATGAGCTGGATATGGCGAGCGGCAAGCGCACCCTGCTCAAGCAGCAACCGGTGGCCGGCTTCAAGGCCGACCAGTACGCCAGCGAGCGGCTCTGGGTGACCGCCCGCGACGGCGTATCGGTGCCGGTGTCGCTGGTCTATCGCAAGGACAAGTTCAAGAAAGAGCAGGCCGATGCGCCCAAGAATCCGTTGCTGGTCTATGGCTACGGATCCTACGGCGCCAGCATGGATCCCGACTTCAGCAGCTCGCGCCTGAGCCTGCTCGATCGCGGCTTCGTCTACGCCATCGCCCATATCCGGGGTGGCGAAGAGCTGGGCCGTCACTGGTACGAAGATGGCAAACTGCTGAAAAAGCAGAACACCTTCAATGACTTTATCGATGTCACCAAGGCGCTGGTTGAACAAGGCTACGGTGCCAAAGATCAGGTCTACGCCATGGGCGGCAGCGCCGGTGGTCTGCTGATGGGGGCCGTCATCAATCAGGCGCCCGAACTCTATCGCGGCGTGGTGGCGCAGGTGCCGTTCGTCGATGTGGTCACCACCATGCTGGACGAGTCCATTCCCCTCACCACCGGGGAGTATGACGAGTGGGGCAACCCGAACCAGAAGCGCTACTACGACTACATGAAGAGCTACAGCCCCTACGATCAGGTGAAGGCGCAAGCCTATCCCAACCTGCTGGTCACCACCGGGCTGCACGACTCGCAAGTGCAGTATTGGGAGCCCGCCAAGTGGGTCGCCAAGCTGCGCGAACTGAAGACGGATGATAACAAGTTGTTACTGAACACCGACATGGACGCCGGCCACGGCGGCAAGTCGGGCCGCTTCAAAGCCTACGAGGATATCGCGCTGGAATACGCCTTTATCCTGGATCTGGCCACCCCAGCCAACTGATCTCTCATGACTCCGGCCCTTGTCATTCAAGGGCCGCATAAGAATCCTCTCGTAGTTTTTCCCTCTTCCATTTCCCTTCATATCAAATTAATCTTCGGCAAGAAAATGAATGATCGAGGTCATGTTTCTCAAGATTTAACTCCGTTATTTTGCCATTTCGTTTGATTTATGTTGGGTGAATGTGCTTAATCGGAGTGCTTGCAACTTTTTATTTGGCCCCTCAGGGGCCAATTTATCTTCGACCGACAGGAGGTCGGTAGCCTCACCACAGGATGAGGGTGACTGCCGGAAAGGGGGTGATCAACTCCCCCGCTTTCGCGCAACGAGAAGAGCGGGCAAGCCCGGCGCAGAACGGGATTGCCATCAATTTATCCGGGGATCGGATAAACAAAATCAAAGAAAAGGGAGAAAAAATGAAAGGATTAACTTTGGCATGCGCCCTGTCGGCGGCTCTAGTCGGTGTCTCATTCGGTGGTCCGGTACAAGCGCAGGAGCGCTTCGTGACCATAGGCACCGGCGGTCAGACCGGCGTCTACTATGTCGCTGGCCAGTCCATCTGCCGCTTCCTCAATCGCGGCGCCGCCGATCACCAGATCAAGTGCAACGCCCCGGCCAGTGGCGGTGGTGTTGCCAACGTCAACGGCATCCGCAGCGGTGAATTCAACTTCGGCATCATGCAATCCGACCACCAGTTCAAGGCGATGAAGGGGCTGCCGCCGTTCCAGGCCGAAGGGGCCATGGACGATATGCGCGCCGTCTTCTCCCTGCAGAGCGAGGTGTTCACCATCCTGGCTCGCCGCGATGCCAAGATCGCCAGCTTCGACGATCTGAAGGGCAAGCGCGTCAACATCGGCAACCCGGGCTCCGGCCAGCGTGACACCATGGAAGAGATCATGGCGGTCAAAGGCTGGAAGAAGGGTGACTTCGGTCTGGTCTCCGAGCTGAAGCCGGCCGAACAGGCCTCCGCCCTCGGTGACAACAACATCGACGCCATGAGCTACTTCGTCGGTCACCCGAACGGCGCCATTCAGGAAGCCTCCACCACCACAGATGCGGTACTGGTACCTGTGACCGGCGCCGACATCGACAAGCTGCTGGCCGAGAAGAGCTACTACAGCAAGGCCGAGATCCCGGGCGGCATCTACAAGGGCAGCGACAAGCCGACCCCCTCCATCGGTGGCAAAGCGGTGCTCTCCACCAGCGCCAAAACCGATCCGGAAGTGGTCTATCAGCTGGTCAAGTCGGTGTTCGACAACCTGGATCGCTTCAAGCGCCTGCACCCTGCCTTTGCCGACCTGAAAGAGGCCGACATGATCAAGGTAGGTCTCTCTGCACCGCTGCATGAAGGGGCTGCCCGCTACTACAAAGAGCGCGGCTGGCTCTGATTGAAGGCCCCGGGGCCTTTGTCACTCTCTTCGGCACCCGTCTGCCGCCTGATTGCGGGGGCGGGTGTCGCTCTTGTTGTACTCGTTGGCACAAGTTAACCCTATGCAAGATAAACAACTCTCTACCGAGGAACTGATCGCCCAGGATGTGGGCGCTCGCCTGCCGCTGGGCATCATGGGCTGGCTCATCACAGCACTGGCGCTGGCCTGGTCCCTATTCCAGCTCTGGATCGCCTCGCCACTCCCCTTTATGGTGGGGTTTGGCGTACTCAATGACACCGAAACCCGCTCCATTCACCTCACCTTTGCCCTGTTGCTCGCTTTTCTGGTGTTCCCGGCATTTCGCTCCTCGCCACGGGATCGGGTTCCCCTCGGCGATATCGCTCTCGGTCTGATCGCTGCTGGCGCCGCCTCTTACCTGTTTGTGATGTATGAAGCACTGGCGCTGCGTCCCGGCACCCTCACCACCGCCGATCTGGTGACCGCCTGCATCGGCATTCCGCTGCTGCTGGAAGCGGCGCGCCGCGCCCTGGGGCCAGCACTGGCGGTCATCGCTATCGTCTTTCTGATCTACAGCCTGGCGGGCCCCTGGATGCCGGGACTGCTGGCACATCGCGGGGTAGGCTTTACCGCGCTGGCCAACCACCAGTGGATCACCACCGAAGGGGTGTTCGGCATTGCCCTTGGCGTCTCCACCAGCTTCGTGTTTCTGTTCGTGCTGTTCGGCGCCCTGCTGGAGCGGGCCGGTGCCGGTCACTACTTTATCCAGCTCGCCTTCAGCCTGCTCGGTCACCTGCGCGGCGGCCCGGCCAAGGCGGCAGTGGTCGCCTCCGGCCTGACCGGCCTGATCTCCGGCTCGTCGATTGCCAACGTGGTGACCACCGGCACCTTCACCATCCCGATGATGAAGAAGGTAGGCTTCAGTTCAGAGAAAGCGGGGGCGGTCGAAGTGGCCTCCTCGGTCAACGGCCAGATCATGCCGCCGGTGATGGGGGCTGCGGCTTTCCTGATGGTCGAATACGTGGGTATCCCCTATGTGGAGATCATCAAGCACGCCTTCCTGCCTGCCGCCATCTCCTACATAGCGCTGCTCTACATCGTCCATCTGGAGGCGCTGAAACTGGGCATGCAGCCCATCGGCAACCATCAACCCAAACCCTGGCTGCGTCGCCTGACCGGTTTTGCCTTTGGCGCGGCCCTCATCAGCGGCCTGTCGCTGGCGGTCTACTATGGCCTCGGCTGGCTCAAACCTGCACTGGGTGACTACGCCCTGCCGGGGATCTCGGTACTGCTGGCTGCCACCTATGTGGCCCTGTTGAAGATCGCCGCCAGCAATGAACCGCTGCCTGCCGAAGATCCCGACAAGCCGCTCACCGAGCTGCCCAACACCCGCGCCGTGCTGCTCTCCGGCCTGCACTTCCTGCTGCCGGTGGTAGTACTGGTATGGTGCCTGATGGTGGAACGCCTCTCGCCGGGGCTGTCGGCCTTCTGGGGTACCGTGATGCTGGTGATCATCCTGCTGACTCAGCGCCCGCTGCTCAACTGGCTGCGCAAGGACGGCAAGCACGACTACGGAACCGTCGCTGACGGCGTGGTGGATCTGCGGGAAGGGCTGGTCGCAGGTGCCCGCAACATGATCGGTATCGGCATTGCCACCGCCACCGCGGGGATTATCGTGGGTGCGGTCTCCCAGACCGGGGTTGGTCTGGTGCTGGCTGATCTGGTGGAGTTCCTCTCCATGGGCAACCTGCTGCTGATGCTGCTGCTGACCGCCCTGCTGAGCCTGATCCTTGGCATGGGGCTGCCCACCACCGCCAACTACATCGTGGTGTCCAGCCTGCTGGCACCGGTGGTGGTGACGCTGGGGCAGCAAAACGGGCTGATCGTGCCGCTGATCGCGGTGCACCTGTTCGTCTTCTACTTCGGCATCATGGCGGATGTGACGCCACCGGTGGGGCTGGCCTCCTTCGCGGCAGCCGCTGTCTCCAAGGGCGATCCCATCAAGACCGGGATCACCGCGTTCTACTACAGCCTGCGTACCGCAGCGCTGCCGTTCCTGTTTATCTTCAACACCGATCTGCTGCTGATCGACGTGGACTTCGCCCACGGGGTGCTGATCTTCATCGTGGCGACCATCGCCATGCTGATCTTCGCCGCCGCCACTCAGGGCTGGTTCCTGGTGAAGAGCCGCTGGTACGAGAGCGTGCTGCTGTTGCTGGTCGCCTTTACCCTGTTCCGCCCGGGTTTCTGGATGGACATGGTGCACGACCCCTATCGCGAGACCCCGCCTGCCCAGCTGGCCCAAACCATGGGTGAAGTGGAGGCGGAGAGCACCCTGCGGCTGCGGATCCTCGGTGAAGATGCCGTGGGCAAGCCACGCAAGTTCACCCTGCTGGTCGCCGTACCGGATGGGGCAAATGGCGAAGAGCGGCTGGCCAATCTGGGGCTCAGCCTCTATGAGCAGGACGGCAAGACGCTGATCGACAACGTCGCCTTTGGCAGCCCGGCCGCCACCATGGGACTGGAGTTCGATCAGGAGATCCTCACCGTCAAGGCGCCGACCGAGCGCTGGACCAAGGAGTGGATGTGGATCCCGGGCTTCCTGCTGTTCGGGGCGATCGTCTGGCTGCAGCGTCGCCGCAGCGTCAAGGCCGGTTAATCCACCGGGCAGATGATACAGAGGGCCGCTATTGCGGCCCTCTTTTTATTGCCTTGTTATTGCCTTGCCCTCTGCGGCTCTTGCGATGAGCAACAATCATGGAAAAAGATAAACGGTGGCGAGCGGCCAAAAAAGTGGGGTGACATGTCCATGTCACCCCCTCGCAAATAGCATGTTCCATATTGGAGTCCGGCCACGCCGGGTCTCTGTTTCACTTTCCGATAGTTCGCGACCCATCTGAAGTGCGCGCCAATTGCAGCAATGCAACTGGCCAGCTACCCGTTACAACCTTCGTCCACACGGCAGACAAGCCGCCGTGTTTGTCCTTGCAGCTGAAATATTACGCATAAAAACAAAATAAAAAACGTTTTTATGCTAACTCCATTCACATAAGAGTACAAAAAACAGCCTTGTCATCACCACTAAATTGTTATAAAACAGTAAGATATATTCATGCATGGTTATTCACCCGCAAGGGGCATCAGCAATGGCTTACAAGGCTTTGCGAGATCTCGCACAAAAAATGGCCGCCTCACAGCCAACGGCGCAGTGGCAACCAGTCGCTCAGGCGGGCTATCAGTCGCCTTGACCACCCCTCGGGTTTGCGCGGCAATCCACCCGCCTGCTCCTGCCAGTGAGCCAGCCACGTTCGCAGCGCCTCGCAGATCGGCGGGCAATGCAAATGCAGCATCAGTTCGGTATTGAGAAACAGCGAGCGGGGATCGAGGTTGAGGCTGCCAAACAGCGCCCGCACCTCCCCCAGCAGGATCAGCTTGGCGTGCAGGCTGCCGTGGCCGTGGTCAAACTCGGCGACCCGGATCCCGCGCCGCAGCAACCAGCCGAGATAACGCTGATAGGCGCCATAGACCAGCGGCACATCGGTGCTGGCCAGCGAGTTGGTGAGAATGTCGATGGAAAACCCCTGCTGGCGCAGCCGCGCCAGACGGTGCCGAAACCCGCGAGTAAGGATGAGGTAAGGGGTCACCAGCCCCAGCGAGCCGGGATTGTCAGCCAGCTGGCGCCAGAGCTGACGGGCAGTGGTGGGACGGGAGATCAGCCCCTTGCCGGGACGGTCGAACCACACCTCTGCCCGCCCCTCGTGCCACTGCAGCGGTACATCGCTCTCGTCAAACAGCGCCGCGGGCAGATCGTAGACCGTCGCTACCGCCGGATCCGTCATGGTGAACAGGAAGTCGTTGACCACCTCTATTTCGGCGGGCAGCAGCTCGCGGCGCAGTAGATGGCGGATGGGGTGACTCCAGCGGCTGTGCCAGAACTGCTCGAACCCCTGCACCATCTGCTGACACAGCCCCCCCTGACAGGCGAGATCGAGATCCACGAAGGGGGCTTGCGGATCCAGACCGAAGTAGCGATCACCTATGTTGCGCCCGCCGATCAGCGCCAGCTTGCCATCCACCAGCAGCAGTTTGTTGTGCATCCGGTGGTTGATGCGGCGAAAGCTGAGCAGCCCCTCCAGCAGCAATGCCAGCGGGCGCCAACCCCGCAGCCAGAAGGGGTTGAACAGCCGCACCTCGATCCCGGGGTAGTGAGCCACCATCTCCAGAAAGCGGTTGTCACCGGCATAGAGATCATCCACCAGCAGCTGCACCTTGACGCCGCGCCGGGCGGCGTGAAGCAGCTCGCTCAGCAGCAGCTTGCCGCTGCTGTCCTCCTCCCAGCTGTAGTACTGCGCCTGGATCCGCTCGCGGGCATGACGGATCCAGTGGCAGCGCACCTTGAGCGCCAGCAGGGGATCGTCGATCAGGGCAAAGGATCCGGAGATCATGGTGTCATCCTGCTGTCATGGCCGGGTGTCATAACGCTGGCGAGCCTCTTCACATATTCAAAAGGAGTTGCTGATGGAACTGCATGATACCCCGATGTTGCGCTATCTGGGCCAGCTCAGCCAGCCAGATCTCATCCCGGCCACCGGCCCTGCTCAGTGGTTTTTGCAACACAGGGACGGTGGCTGGCAATTGCCGACCGTGCAGGCGACCCTGCCGGTCAACCGGCTCAGGGCTGAGCCGCTTCGATAGCGGCAACCTTGCCCTCGATCTGGGGCAGGCTGAAACGATAGGCCACGTAGTACTTGTAGATGGTGCCGACATAGTTGATCGGCCCCTGTCCGACTTCGTTGGCTACCAGCTGATCCACGTTACCGAACCAGACGTTGGGATCGAGCCCCAGCTTCTCCGCCTTGCCTCGCAGCGCCTGCACCCGGTTCGGCCCGGCGTTGTAGGCGGCGAGGGCAAACAGGTGGCGGTTGAGCCGATCCAGCTTGGGATCATTGAAGTAGGTATCGAGGATCAACCGCATGTAGCGGCAGGCGGCCTCTACATTTCCCTCCAGCGTGGTGAGTCTGGTGCCGTTGATGCCGACCTCCCGCCCCGTACTGGGCAGCAGCTGCATGAGGCCCACGGCCCCCTTGGGCGAGCGCGCCTTGGGATTGAGGCCGGACTCCTTGTAGCCAAGCGCCGCCAGCATCAGCCAGTCGAGATCGTATTGATTGGCGTACTTCTCCAGCACTTTGCGAATGGTCGCGAGGCGCCCCATAGGATCCGGCGCCAGGATATTGCTCATCTGATCGCTGCGAACCAGCAAGCGGCGCAGGGTCATGTCGCTGTAAAGGCTGTTGCGGCTGACACTCGCCAGATAGCCATTGACCGCCTTGAGCAGCTCGGGGCTGTTCTTGCGCAGCGCCCAGGCGCTGGTGCCATTGCTGCGCAGGGGGATCAGCTTGTGGGCCTTGAGGCCGGAGATCATGCCACCCAGCCAGATCCGCCCCTTGTAGCTGTCAGTCACCGTCAGGGGAATAATGCCTGCGGCCACCATCTCCAGCAGATCGCCATCCTGTAGATATTCGGGCACCGTTTCGATATAGACGGGGGGCAACCCCAGCTCGCGAAACAACCAGTTGAGCTGGCGCAGACTCTCGTAGTAGCTGGAGCTGGCACGTACCCAGACCCGCCTGCCGGAGAGCTGGGTAATGCGGCTGAAGGCGGGCAGGCTCTGCTGGCTCACCACCCACTCCTCGATGGATGAAATGAGCGGCCGGGAGAAGGCCACCTGTTCACGCCGGGTCGGGGTCACCGTCATGGTTGCAGCCACCAGATCGCCACGCCCCTCGGTCAGATAGTCCAGCAGCTTGTCCTGACGCACCGGGATGTAGACCACCTTGAGTTTGACCTTCTCTTTGGCGAGATAGGTCTTGTTCAGCCAGCGCTCGAACCCTTGCAGCTGATTGACCAGAATGCCGTACTGGGCGCCGCGATCGAGAAAGTAGAAGCCGCGCTCATAGACCACCAGAGCCCTGAGTTCGCGCTTTTGCAGAATGCTTTCGAGGTCCCCGGGTTGGGGCAGACGCTGTGGCTTGAGTTCAGCCGCCAGCAGGGGAAAACAGCAGAGGGCCAGCAGAGCCCAGATCCAGCGTCGCATCACGATGGCTGCCCCTGTGCTGACGTCACACCTGCTGCCTGTTGGCAGCACGGATCACGATAGAGGGTGGGATTGGGGGCAGAGATCCATCGCTGCGTCATGATGTTTACGCCTTCTGTTGGCCGACTCGCGCCGGGCAAAACGTCTGTGGGATAGAGTAACTATAGAACGCCGACCCACAGCAGAAGGGTCAACACGGCAGGCAAACCTGCCGCGTTATCAGACAACTCAGATAGAGCGGGCCCGCATTTCGAAAATCAGTTTTTCGGCGGTGCAGGTGAATTGCAGGCGGGCTTTCAGGATCACGCCGTTGGCGCCCTGGGTCAGTTCGCTGCTCACTTGAGCTTCGGCGGTGACCTGTTTGGCCAGTGCTTCATAGGCAGCCAGCTTGGCGCGGGCATCAGCCTCGGCAGCGGCTTCAATCACCAGATCCATCACATCGTCGCCTTCGCCGATGATGGTGCCGATCTCGGCAAAACAGCCGCAGCTGTCACAGGTTTCGTTCAGTTCAACTTTCTCGTCTACAGACATTTTCTACTCCTACTGCTTATTTCGGATGATTTGCGTCGTCACGCATCGCCTTGCGAAAATCTTTGATGGCGGTACCCAGATCCTCACCTGCACTGGCAAGACGCTTGCTGCCGAAGACCAGCACAACAACCAGCAAGAGGATCAACATATGCCAGATATGAATTCCACCGAGTCCCATAGGGATACTCCCTCACAAAGAGATATCTGTTACTTGTATCAAAATAGAGCGCAGGGATTGTTGGGCAAAATCAAGGCAGGTGCAAGTGAGCAAATAAATCATAGCCAAAAATAGGGCGACCCAAAGGTCGCCATATTGATTGTGCTACATGTCCCCTCAACCGCTACATCCTGTACCAGTGGTTCATGCGAACCTGAGACCATTCGAGGATAAGATCGCCAAGATATGAAAACAAATGGTATAAATTCATCTTAGAATTGAAGAGGATTCATACCATGCTGCTGGAACAACTGGGTCGCATCGACCTCAATTTGCTGATTATCCTGCAGGTGCTGCTGGAGGAGCGCAACGGCAGCAAGGCGGCACGCCGTCTTCATCTGAGCCAGTCCGCCGTCAGCAAAGCCCTCGGCCGTCTGCGCGATACCTTCAATGATCCCCTCTTCATCCGCTCTGCCTACGGGCTGGAACCCACCGGCCGTGCCCTTGCACTGCAGCAGCAGTTGCAACCCATCCTGCTGTCGCTGGACAACCTGATCCAGCCGCCCGAGTTCGACCCCGCCAGCTCGGAGCGAGAGTTCGTCATCGCCAGCATGGACAGCGCCTTTACCCTGTTTGCCCCGCTCTACCTGAGCGAGCTGAAGCGGCAGGCACCAAGGATCCGCTTGCGTTACGAGGAGTGGACCGAGAACAGTCTGACCGAGATGAGTCAGGGACAGGTGGACATCGCCTTCGCGGTGCGAGAGAACTGCATCAGCTCCGATTATCGGCTCGATACCCTGCCCGACAGCATCTGTCAGCGAGTGCTGGCGGTCGATGACCTCACCTGTCTGGTGCAGCAGCACCACCCTGCGCTGCGAGAGCCCAACTGGAATCTGGAGCACTACCTCAGTTATCCCCATGTGCAGACTTACTGCGAGGGGCGGGACCGCTGGATGCTGGATCACAAGCTGGCAGAGCAGGATCTCTACCGACGTATCGAGGCAACCGTGCCCTCCTTCGAGGCGGCGCTGCGGATGGGGATGCACTCCGACATGATAGTGACGCTCTCCCGGCTCTACGCCCGCCACGCCACCCAGGTCTATCCGCTGTTGCAGCTGCCGCTGCCCATCGGGTTGGACAGCATCTCCCATCTGCTCATCTGGCATCAGCGTCACAGCGAGGATCCGGGCCACCGCTGGCTGCGGGAGCTGCTGCTGTCCCTCATCATGAGCAAACTGGAACCTGCAGCGACCACTCACGGGTGACGGCACGCCTTCTCGGCAACAAAAAAGAACGGGGCTCTGCGTAGCCCCGTTTCATTCACTTCAAGATGTAAACCGCTCAGCCCTGACCGGTCACCGTCAGATAGTGATGTACCCCGTCCAGCAACATCTGGACCGAGATCATCACCAGCAGCATGCCCATCAGCCGCTCCACCGCAGTGAGTCCCCGCTCACCCAGCAGCTTGTTGAATACCTCGTAGAACATCAGGATCACCGCGCTGGCGGCCCAGGCCATAAAGAGCGCCAGCGACCAGTCCACCATCCGGCTGGGCTCCTGATTGGCCAGCAGCATCAAGGAGGCGAGGATCGAGGGACCGGCGATCATCGGGATCGCCATCGGCACCAGGAAGGGCTCCTCGCCCGCCGCCAGCCCGGTCACGCCCCCCTCACTCGGGAAGATCATCTTGATGGCGATCAGGAACAAGATGATACCCCCCGCAATGCTGACCGCCTCCTGCCGCAGGTTGAGGAAACCGAGGATCTGCTGACCGACGAACAGGAACAACATCATGATGGCCAGCGAGAAGAGCAGCTCGCGCACCATCACCTTGCGACGTCGTTTGGGATCGATATGACGCAGGATAGAGAGGAAGACCGGCAGGTTGCCCAGCGGGTCCATGATCAGAAACAGCATGACTGCGGCAGAGAAAGTATCCATACAACGCCCGGGCTACGCCCTGAATAGGGAAAAGAGAGGGGGCGAAATATAGCAAAGGGCGAAGAATTGAGCGAGCGCCATGATGCGCTCGCAGCGGGATTAACCGTGGTTGCAGATCTTGTCGGCGCGGGTCTGAAAACCCTCGGCCGAGTCGATGAATTTGCCACGGGCGGCCAGAAAGTCGATCAGCGCTTCCGCATCCATCTCGCTGGCGCTGCAGGTATGAAAACGTGCCTCGGCACCGAACCGCTCGGCCATCGCCTGTTTCAGGCTGGCACGGGTAAATTGCCCCCCTTGTGCCAGCATCATCTCCATCACTTCGTGACCATGAACCGATTGCGACATCTCTCACCTCAATAATGAACATATTTAATGCCAATTAAATATCTCCCCGCCCGGAGGGATCTTGATATAGGCCAATAAATTGCGCATTTCCTGGTCAGGGGAGTGGTCACCGCCACCGCTTTGTCGATAATGTGGCAACCCGCGTCAGGGATCGCTACACTGGCGCCCCTTTTTGGCCATCGCAGACAATGTATAAGGATATTGGCGTCATGCTGTTCCATGGAGAGGCTCTCAAGCCTTGGCAGATCTGGACCCGCCGACCACTCTGGCTCAAGACCCTGATCGGCATGCTGACAGGGGTGGGTCTGGGCGTCGGCTTTGAAGAGCAAGCCCTGCTGCTCAAGCCCCTTGGCGTCTTGTTCGTCAACACCATCCAGATGCTGATGGTGCCTCTCATTTTCTGTTCGGTCATCGCTGGCCTCACCTCGCTGCTCAAGGGCAAGGCCCTCGACCGCATCGGCAGCAAGGCGATCTGCCTCTACTTCTGCTCGACCGCCATCGCCATCTGCATCGGCCTGATGATGGGCTGGCTGCTGGAGCCCGGCATGGGCGCCGACATGGGCCCCTATGAGCGTATCGGCATGTCGGAACCACCCACCCTGGCCAGCGTGCTGAGCCATCTGGTGCCGAGCAACCCGGTACAGGCGATGGTGGATGGCAAGATCCTGCAAGTAATTGTCTTTGCGGTGGCGCTGGCGGTCGCCCTCAATGCCAGCGGTCGCCGTGGCCGCCCCGCCATCCTCTTCTTCACCTCGCTGGCCGAGGGGATGTTCAAGCTGACCCAGATGGTGATGGCGCTCGCCCCTTACGGTGTCTGCGCCCTGATGGCCTGGATGACCGGCAAGTACGGTCTCGACCTGCTGCTGCCGCTGCTCAAGGTGATCGGCGCCGTCTACCTCGGCTGCCTGCTGCACGTGCTCGGGGTCTATAGCACCCTGCTGCTCCTGCTGGCACGGCTCAATCCACTGCACTACTTCAAGAGCATCGTTGACGCCCAGGCGGTTGCGTTTACCAGCAGCTCCAGCAACTCCACCCTGCCCATCAGTCTGGCCTGCGCCGAGAAGCGGCTGGGAGTCTCCCCCGCCATCACCGCCAAGGTGCTGCCCATCGGCGCCACCATCAACATGGATGGCACCGCCCTCTATCAGGGAGTGACTGCGCTGTTCGTAGCTCAGGCGTTCGGGGTGGATCTGCACATGGTCGATTACCTGACCATCATCAGCATCGCCACCCTGGCCAGTATCGGCACCGCAGGCACCCCGGGCACCGGGTTGATGCTGCTGACCCTGACCCTGACGGCGGTGGGCTTGCCGCTGGAAGGGGTGGCACTGATTGCAGGCATTGACCGGATCCTCGACATGGCGCGCACCACGGTCAATGTTTCGGGGGATATTCTGGTGTCGGTTCTGATCGCCCGCAGCGAAAACGAGCTGGATCTGGCGACCTATCACGATGCCAGCGCAGGGGAAGATATCGAGTTCCCGCCGCGCTAGCGGAAGAGAGATCAGCTGTCGTGGGGATCGTGATGACAGCGCCAGCAGACGTCGAAGTTGGCGCCGTTCTCCTCCCCGCACTGGCCGCACAGCCAGCCGTTTCCCTGACGCTGCTGGTAACGCTCGATGACCCGTCCTGCCTTGCTGCGATCCTCGGCCCGCACCATCAGGGTCACCTGCAACATGTCGACCGGCAGCTCGCCAAGGGCGCCCGACAGCCCCTCGCCATTGAGGCGCACCAGCACCCCTTCCGCCTCCAGCGCCCCTTTCAACGCGTGTGCCTCCAGGGTGTGTGAGGCGCGATAGAGATTGATCCAGTTATCCATAGCTCCCCCTTACAACAACTTGTCGATGCCAAACTCGGCGCCATTTTCAATCATGAAATCGATGAATGCCCGCAACTTGCGCGGCATCAGTTGCCGCTCCGGAAACAGCAAATAAATCGGCACCCTGGGTTGCTGCCACTCTGGCAGCAGGATCACCAGCTCGCCGCTGGCCAGCTCATCCTGACAGAGCATAGCGGGTAACGAGGCCAACCCCAGCCCCGCCTTCGCAGCCTCCCGGGCACAGGTAATATTATTGACCCGAAAACGGGATGGGGGGTCAACCAGCACCTCTCTGCCATCCAGCTCGAAGCACCAGTGAGAGGCGAGAAACCCGCTGCTCACCGTCACTCGCTCGTGGTTGGCCAGATCCTCCGGCCGCTCGATGACCGGACTACGGGCCAGATAGTCCGGGCTGGCACAGAGCAGCCGCCCGGTGCTCCAGAGTCGGCGTGCAGCCAGATTGGAGTCGCTCATGTCGCCAATCCGCACCACCGCATCCAGCCCTTCGCTGATGGGGTCCACCACCCGGTTGGTCAGCTCCAGCTCCACCTGCAAGGCGGGATAAGCCTGCAAAAACTTGGCGACCAGGCGCCCGACCACCAGTTGCCCCGTCTCGATGGGTACCGCCAGTTTGAGGGTGCCGGTCACCTCCTGCTGGCTGGCGCTCAGCATCAGCTCGGCTTCGGTCAGAGCATCGACCGCCTTGCTGCAGTGCAGGTAGTACTTCTCCCCCTCCTCGGTCAACGTGAGCTGACGGGTGGAGCGATAGAGCAGACGCACTCCGAGCCGCTGTTCCAGTTCGGCGATGCGGCGGCTGACCATCGCCTTGGTCATCCCCAGCTCGCGGGCGGCCCCCGTAAACGAGCCCTTGTCGACGATACGCACCAGAATTAACGCGGCATTGAGATCCATTGTTGCACCAGTGAAACTGTATATCTCGTGAACCAATACTAATCGAAACAGTTGACCAGTGTTAGCCTGCGCCCCTTAAGTTCAGGAATCACAAAAATGAGTCAACACAAAAAAATTCCCCTGCTGGCAGCCATGATATTGGCGCTGCTCGGTCTGCTGTTCGCCGGTTACTGGTATCTTCACGGCCGCTATTTTGAAAGCACCGACAACGCCTATCTGCAAAGTGAAGTGACCGGGATCAGCTCCAAGCTGCCCGGCTATATCCGCGAAGTGCTGGTCACCGACAACCAGCCGGTCAAAGCGGGCCAACTGATCGCCCGGCTCGATGATCGCGAATACAAAACCAGGGTCGCGGAGGCCGAAGCCGACCTGCGCCTCAATCAGGCGACGGCCGAAAATCTGGCCGCCACCCGCACCCAACAACTGAGCCTGATCCAGCAGGCCGAGGCCAAGGTCGCCTCCGCCAATGCCGAACAGCTGCGCGCCAGCCAGCAGGTCAACCGGATCAGTCAGCTCAACCAGCGCCACTACAGCTCGCAAGACAGTCTGGACGAGGTGCGTGCCGGTCTGCAGGTCAACCAGGCGCAAGCTAGGGAGGCCCAAGCCGCCCTGCAGGCGGCCCGTGAGCGACTGCTGGTACTGGATGCCGAACGCAAACAGAATCTGGCCAAGCTGGCATTGAGCGAAGCACAACTGGAGCAGGCCAAGCTGGAGCTAGGTTATACCGAGCTGCGGGCACCGGCCGATGGCATCATCGGCAAGCGCAGCCTGCGGGAAGGGCTCTACGTCCAGTCCGGTATGCAGGTCGCCAGCCTGGTGCCGCTGCAGCAGGTGTGGGTCGAGGCCAACTTCAAGGAGACCCAGCTCGCCCATATGCAGCCGGGCCAGAAGGTCGAAGTGGTACTCGATGCCTACCCGGATCAACCGGTCGAGGGGATCATCGACAGCCTGGCTCCGGCGACCGGCGCCAAGTTCGCTCTGCTGCCGCCGGAGAATGCCACCGGCAACTTCACCAAAATCGTGCAGCGGGTGCCGGTGAAGATCCGCATCCCCGAGCCGGGCCCGCTGGCAGGCAAGCTGCTGCCGGGTCTCTCGACCGAAGTGATCGTGGATACCCGCACTCCTGATCCCGTGGTGGCTGCCAACTGATGGAACCCATTCCACGTCGCAACTGGATCGCGGTCATGGGGGGCCTTATCGGCGCCTTCATGGCCATCCTCGATATCCAGATCACCAATGCCTCCCTGAAGGACATTCAGGGGGCCCTGTCGGCCACCCTGAGCGAGAGCTCCTGGATCTCCACCTCCTATCTGGTGGCGGAGATGATCGCCATCCCCCTGAGCGGCTGGTTGAGCCGAGGGTTGAGTGTGCGCCGTTACCTGCTCTGGACCACCGGCGCGTTTATCGCCGCCTCCGTGCTCTGCTCGTTCAGCTGGAACCTCACCAGCATGATCGTCTTCCGGGCGCTGCAAGGCTTCACTGGCGGGGCGCTGATCCCGATGGCCTTTTCCCTCATCGTCACCCTGTTGCCGCTACAGAAACGGGCCACCGGCATGGCGCTGTTTGGCCTCTGCGCCACCTTCGCCCCCGCCATCGGCCCGACCCTCGGTGGCTGGCTCACCGAGCAGATGTCGTGGCACTACATCTTCTATCTCAACGTGCCGCCAGGATTGCTGGTGATGGCCATGCTGGCCCACGGGCTGGATAAAAAACCGGTGGACTGGGCCGTGATCAAGCGGGTAGACCTCATCGGCATCGTCACCATGGCGCTTGGCCTCGGCTTGCTGGAGGTGGTACTGGAAGAGGGCAACCGGGAAGACTGGTTCGGCTCAAGCTTCATCGTGCGACTGGCAGTCATTTCGGCGGTGGCGCTGGTGTTCTTCATCATCAGCCAGCTGATCCGCCGTCACCCGCTGGTCAATCTGCAGCTGCTGCACAACCCGCGCTTCGCGCTGGCCTGCTTCGCCTATCTGATCCTCGGCATGGCGTTGATGGGCTCCATCTATGTGCTGCCGCTCTACATGACCCAGATCCACAACTACAACGCGCTGGAAATCGGCGAGGTACTGATGTGGATGGGGCTGCCGCAACTGCTGGTGCTGCCGTTGGTGCCCAAGCTGACCCACAAGATAGACCCGCGCTATCTGGTGAGCTTCGGCTTCCTGATCTTCGCCGTCAGCTGCTTTATGAACGTCAACATGAGTGCCGACTACGCCGGGCCGCAGCTGATCCATTCGCTCATCGTGCGAGCGCTGGGACAGCCCTTCATCATGGTGCCGCTCTCCCTAGTCGCCACCGCCAGCCTGAGCCACGATGAGATCCCCTCCTCCTCGACCCTGCTCAACGTGCTGCGCAACCTGGGTGGTGCGTTCGGTATCGCCATCATCGCGACCATGCTCGATAACGATACCCGCACCCATGTGCTGCAGATTGGCAGCACTCTGGCCGCCAGCAGTATCGAGGGGCAAAACTATCTGCTGCAACTGGCCCAGAGCATGATGGCGCAGGGTTCAGGCCCCGAGATTGCCCAGCAGCAAGCCCACGCCATGCTGGCCAATACCATCAACCGGGAAGCGGCCATCATGGCCTACAACCAGGTGTTCTACATCATGGGGATCTTCTTGCTGATCGCCAGCGGCCTGATGTTGTTGCTCAAATCCCCCGCCCCACGGGCAGCGGATGCCGAACCGCTAGAGGCGTGAAAAACGCCGGGCATAAAACGAAAACGGGCCAATGCCCGTTTTTCGTTATCTGATACCTGTCCTCAACTGTATGGCGTTATCCCGCCAACGATCCCGCAATCAGGAATTGCGCGGCGAAGTAGCTACTCATCACCCAGGCGCGGGCGTGGGGAAAGGGGCGGCGGAAGCGATCGAGCGCCAGCATGCTGTCGGAGAAGAGGAACATCAGCGCCCCCACCAGAGCGGCGGCAGAACCGGCAGTGAGAGAGGCGTGCCAGGCACCAGCGGCCACCCAGGCCATGCCGATGATCACCAGCATGTAGCAGAAGACCGGGATCCGCATCTCCCCCAGCTTGCCCCACAGCAGGCCGAATACCATGCCGGCGATCAGCAACAGCAGCAAACCATCCACCAGATTGAGCAACAATGGCCCCTGGGCAAAGCCGACGATATAGCAGAGATGCGCGACAAGAAATGCCGCCAACCCCTGAATGAAGCGATCACTTGGCAGCATCAGCAGCACATCGCCCGCCAGCGAGAGGCAGAGGCCGAGCAGGATCCAGGCGTGTGAACCATCGTGGTCATAACTCTGGTAGCCGAACGCCAACGCGATGATAAGCAGCATGGTCAGCGGCTTGCTGATATAGAACTGGCGGCTGTCTGAACCGTAGGCAGCACGGATGTGCCACCAACCTGAAGCGATGATCAAGAAACTCAATAACATGCCCTGCTCCTCACCTGTTGCTCGCAGTCATACGGCAACCGTTTTTATCATGGTGCAGGGTAACAAATTCCCTACCCCAGTGGCAGGGGTGCTGATCAAATGGACAGACTAAGCCTAAAGTCTAATTGCCGCCCCGAGTGGTTCAGGGCATAAGTGACGGGTCTGGAGGATCACCATGGAAGAAGCTATGAAAAACTATCTGCCCGCCATCGATATCATGATGTGCCATCTGGGGATCAGCTTTGAGCAGGCCTGCGAACAACTGGGTCTCAGCCAGCAGGAGCAACAGGCACTGGATCAGTTGCAGCAACAGCAGAGCCAAGCCAACTAAGCCCTCCCGTTATTGGATATCATGATGTGCCATCTGGGGATCAGCTTTGAGCAGGCCTGTGAACAACTAGGTCTCAGCCAGCAGGAGCAACAGGCACTGGATCAATTGCAGCAACAGCAGAGCCAAGCCAACTAGTCCGTTCTAACATGCATACCAAAGAGAAGACCGCCAGCAGGCGGTCTTCTCTTTTAGTCTCTGTGATAACCAGACGGCATCATGCAATGCCTGCCAGCAGGCGACTCCAGTTGCGTTTACCTGCGATAAAGCCATCCCGCAGGGCCCGGTACTCCAGTTGCAGCTTGAAACGGTCATAGCGCGCCAGCGCCTTGCGCTTGCGCAGCTCCAGCAGCCGCTTGCGACTGGCGTAATAGTGTTGTAGCTGCTGACTCAGCTTGTCGTACTCCTCCTGCAGCAGCGCCTGCCACAGCTCGCGATCTTCCTGCTTGCGCAACTTGGCTTGTGCCCGTTTCAGCTGCATCTGCAGTCGAGCTTGTTCGATACGCTCCTCCGGCGAGGATCTGAGATCCCCCGCCAGACCACACCAGGAGGCGAGCCGGATCAACCACTTGGTCGGATCGAACTGCCACCAGTGAATGCCGTTGCGGTAGTCATTCTCGAACAGGTGGTGAAAGTTGTGATACCCCTCGCCAAAGGTGAAAAAGGCCAGGATGCCGTTATCGCGAGCGGTATTGCGGTCAGTATAGGGCTGACTGCCCCAGATATGGGCCAGCGAGTTGATGAAGAAGGTGGTGTGGTGAGTCATCACCATTCTCAGCACCCCCGCCAACAGCAGCATGCCGAGCAAGTCCCCGTGCCACAGGCCGAGCAGCAGCGGCAGCCCCAGATTGGCCGCCAGCGCTAGCGTCAGATAGTGACGGTGCTGAAACGCGATCACCGGGTTGTTCTGCAGGTCTCGCACATTGCTGTAATCGCCATAGCGATCTCCCTGATGCTCACGCAGCATCCAGCCGATGTGGGAATACCAGAAGCCGCGCCCCGCGCTGTAGGGGTCTTTGTCGTTGTCATCCACATGACGATGATGACGGCGGTGATCGGCCGACCAGTGCAGGGCCGAATTCTGAAGCGCCAACGCACCGCCGATGGCAAACAACCACTGCAAAGCGGGGTGCGCCTTGTAGGCCTTGTGCGACCAGAGCCGGTGATAGCCTGCGGTGATGGAGAGACCACTCAGGCAGAACAACAACAGGAAACTGGCCCACTGCCAGAGATCGTAACCGTGGCTCACGCCGTACCAGGGCACGACAATCAACGCCACTATCCCAGAGAGGGAGAACAGCAGGGTATTGGTGAAAATAATGGGGGGTCTGGCCATCTCATTGCATCCTTTCAGCGAACAGCTGTTAGCCATTTTCTATGGTGATTTCCTCACGGTCAATGGTAAAAAAGTAGGATACAAACCTGATCCTGAGGCGCCTTCGGGTTATCATTTGGCCTCAATAAGCTGAAGGTGACTGATTTCGTGGGTATTCGCGCTCAACAAAAAGAAAAAACCCGGCGTACATTGATCGATGCTGCATTCAGCCAACTGTGCGCCAATCGGAGTTTCTCCAATCTCAGCCTGCGGGAAGTCGCTCGTGAAGCGGGTATCGCTCCTACCTCTTTCTATCGCCACTTTCGCGATATGGAGGAACTGGGCCTGACCCTGGTTGACGAAGGAGGTCTTACCCTGCGCCAACTGATGCGACAGGCACGCCAGCGCATTGCCGGTGGTGGCAGTGTCATCAGCACCTCGGTGCAAACCTTTATGGAGTTCGTCGAGAACAACCCCAACATCTTTCGGCTGCTGCTACGGGAACGCTCTGGCACCTCGGCCGCCTTTCGTCAGGCGGTGGCTCGCGAAATCCAGCACTTCATTGCCGAGCTAACCGATTATCTGGAAGCCACCACCGAAGCACCACGGGAAGATGCCTACATCCAGGCAGAAGCCATGGTTACCATCGTCTTCAGTGCCGGTGCCGATGCGCTCGACATGACCAGCGAAGAGTGCCGGGCACTCTCCGACCGAACAATTCGCCAACTGCGGATGATCGCCATGGGCGCCGAGGTACAAAACCAGAAGCGCCGTGAACCTCACCCATGACCACAGGATGGAGAACGATATGACTGAACAGCTTATGATCCCGAAAAAACCGCTCGCCATGGCCATGCTGATTGGTATCTGTGGCGATGCCTCTCTGGCCGTGCTGACCAACTCGGTTGTGCCTTTCTCCTTCTTCCCACTGATTGCCCTCTGGCTGGCGGCCTATCAGCTGTTCCAGCACTATCGCCATGAACCCATGGTGGGCAACACCCCCATCTGCACCCTGCTCTGCTTCTTTATCGGTGTCTTCGGCCACTCCGCACTGCTCAAGGTGCAATACCCGGAGCTTGGCAGCAACTTCTTCTCCCTGATCATGATGCTGCTGTTACTGGCAGCCCTCTCCATCAAGCTCGGCCTGAGCATTGGCAACAAAGAGAAGCCCTGATAAATCGACCGAGTGATGGTAATCAGTTGATAGATAAAGCAAAGAGGCCTTCCCGACGGGAAGGCCTCTTTGCTTGAACGGTACCTGATTAATCCGGCAATCTCGGTATTCCCAACCTAGCCAAGCTGCTGGGCTTCAAGATCGATGTGCTGATGGAAGAGGGGGTGGTCAATATGGAACTGCCCTGTAATAGGCAAGCGGCACAAACCTGATTTGGCCGCCTCTAGACTCGCCCAAGTGACCTCAAATGAAGCTGACAAAGCTCGAATATAGCCAGAAAATGGTGGAAATAACCGGCTATCTGGCACTCTTACTTGGCAGGGAAAAGCCAGATATTGGTGGTTTAAGGCGCTAAAAATACAAAAAACCGGTCATGAGACTGGGCTTTGTGTTGGTTCTGGTGTGCAAATCTGTGGGTCTTATGGACAAAATCGCCCATAGCAAAAAGGCCTTCCCATCTGGGAAGGCCTTCAAATTAGTGGCGGAGCGGACGGGACTCGAACCCGCGACCCCCGGCGTGACAGGCCGGTATTCTAACCGACTGAACTACCGCTCCGCATTCGGTTAGCTTGCGCTAAATTGTTTGCCGCGTCAGTGAGGTGTCATCCTCGCAGCCAGTGATGTGATTCTTCACATCGCTGTTTAATTGGGTGCCTGGCAGTGTCCTACTCTCGCATGGCGAATGCCACACTACCATCGGCGCTACCGCGTTTCACTTCTGAGTTCGGCATGGGATCAGGTGGTTCCACGGCGCTATGGCCGCCAGGCAAATTCTTAATCTAGAAAGCTGACGTGAATAACGACTTGATCATTATCATTGAATTAGTAGTTCGCTTAGGTTTGCTACAAGCCTTAGAACACTTCTTGGGTGTTGTATGGTTAAGCCTCACGGGTAATTAGTATGGGTTAGCTCAACACGTCACCGCGCTTACACACCCCACCTATCAACGTTGTGGTCTCCAACGGCCCTTTAGGACCCTCAAGGGGTCAGGGATGACTCATCTCAGGGCTCGCTTCCCGCTTAGATGCTTTCAGCGGTTATCGATTCCGAACTTAGCTACCGGGCAGTGCCACTGGCGTGACAACCCGAACACCAGAGGTTCGTTCACTCCGGTCCTCTCGTACTAGGAGCAACTCCCTTCAATCATCCAACGCCCACGGCAGATAGGGACCGAACTGTCTCACGACGTTCTGAACCCAGCTCGCGTACCACTTTAAATGGCGAACAGCCATACCCTTGGGACCGACTTCAGCCCCAGGATGTGATGAGCCGACATCGAGGTGCCAAACACCGCCGTCGATATGAACTCTTGGGCGGTATCAGCCTGTTATCCCCGGAGTACCTTTTATCCGTTGAGCGATGGCCCTTCCATTCAGAACCACCGGATCACTATGACCTACTTTCGTACCTGCTCGACCTGTCCGTCTCGCAGTTAAGCTGGCTTATGCCATTGCACTAACCTCCTGATGTCCGACCAGGATTAGCCAACCTTCGTGCTCCTCCGTTACTCTTTGGGAGGAGACCGCCCCAGTCAAACTACCCACCAGGCACTGTCCGCGAGCCCGATTCAGGGCCCTGCGTTAGAACATCAAACATACAAGGGTGGTATTTCAAGGACGGCTCCAGCGCAACTGGCGTCACGCCTTCAAAGCCTCCCACCTATCCTACACATGTAGGTTCAATGTTCAGTGCCAAGCTGTAGTAAAGGTTCACGGGGTCTTTCCGTCTAGCCGCGGGTACACC
>NZ_JBQBES010000002.1:1705000-1885000 GCF_051919425.1 Aeromonas sp. 75A
ACCGTCACGATCCAGAAAAATGGCGGGGTTGCTCACGGAAACTACCTCTATAAATGGTTTTGCCCAGTATCTCACAGGCCATAAATAGCCCCAAAAATAAAAGGGGTGGCCGAAGCCACCCCTTTTCATGTTTGTATATAACGAATCGATTAGGCGATTACGCTAGCTACAACACCAGCACCTACGGTACGGCCACCTTCACGGATAGCGAAACGCAGGCCGTCGTCCATTGCGATCGGAGCAATCAGGGTAACAACCATCTTGATGTTGTCGCCCGGCATTACCATCTCTACGCCTTCCGGCAGTTCGATGGTACCGGTCACGTCGGTTGTACGGAAGTAGAACTGCGGACGGTAGCCTTTGAAGAACGGGGTATGACGACCACCTTCTTCTTTGGACAGTACGTACACTTCAGATTCGAACTTGGTGTGCGGCTTGATAGAACCCGGCTTGGCCAGTACCTGACCACGCTCTACGTCTTCACGCTTAACACCACGCAGCAGCGCGCCGATGTTCTCGCCTGCACGACCTTCGTCCAGCAGCTTACGGAACATTTCAACACCGGTGCAGGTGGTAGAAACGGTATCTTTGATACCAACGATTTCTACAGTCTCACCTACTTTAACGATACCGCGCTCTACACGACCGGTAACTACGGTACCACGGCCAGCGATAGAGAATACGTCTTCGATAGGCATCAGGAACGGCTGGTCAATCGCGCGCTCCGGCTCCGGGATGTAGGTATCCAGGTGGCCAGCCAGCTCGATGATCTTCTCTTCCCACTGAGCGTCGCCTTCCAGCGCTTTCAGCGCGGAACCACGAACTACCGGCAGGTCATCACCCGGGAAGTCGTACTCGGTCAGCAGTTCACGAACTTCCATCTCTACCAGTTCGAGCAGCTCTTCGTCATCAACCATGTCACACTTGTTCATGAACACGATCATGTACGGGATACCAACCTGACGACCCAGCAGGATGTGCTCACGAGTCTGCGGCATCGGGCCGTCAGTCGCTGCTACTACCAGGATCGCGCCGTCCATCTGGGCAGCACCGGTGATCATGTTTTTAACGTAGTCGGCGTGACCCGGGCAATCTACGTGGGCGTAGTGACGGGTAGCAGTGTCGTATTCTACGTGGGAGGTGTTGATGGTGATACCACGCTCACGCTCTTCCGGTGCCTTGTCGATCTGGTCGAAGGCGAAAGCTTTACCACCGAAGTGCTTGGCCAGCACGTTGGTGATAGCTGCAGTCAGGGTGGTTTTACCGTGGTCAACGTGGCCGATGGTGCCGACGTTTACGTGCGGTTTATTACGCTCAAATTTTTCTTTAGACACGACGTAGTCCTTCTAGGTTAAACCCGCCTACCGTCGTAGGCGGGGAATCTTAAATTACTTGGATTTGCGCTCTTCGATCACGGCTTGTGCAACGTTGGTCGGTGCATCGTGATACTTGGCGAATTCCATGGCGTAGGAAGCACGACCCTGGGTAGCGGAACGCAGTGCAGTTGCGTAACCGAACATTTCGGCCAGCGGCACCAGAGCACGTACGATCTTGCCGGACGGGCCATCTTCCATACCTTCGATCAGGCCACGACGACGGTTCAGGTCACCGATAACGTCGCCCATGTAATCTTCCGGAGTTTCAACTTCTACTTTCATGATCGGTTCGAGCAGAACCGGGTTGGCTTTCATGAAGCCAGCCTTAAAGGCCATGGAAGCAGCGATTTTGAACGCCAGTTCGGAAGAGTCGACATCGTGGTAAGAACCGAAGTGCAGACGCACACCCAGATCCATAACCGGGTAACCAGCCAGCGGACCAGATTTGAGCTGCTCACGGATACCTTTATCAACACCCGGGATGAATTCACCAGGAATGACACCACCTTTGATGTCGTTGACGAATTCGTAGGCTTTGCCTTCTTCCAGCGGGTACATGTCGATAACAACATGACCGTACTGACCGCGACCACCAGACTGCTTGGCATGCTTGCCTTCGATGTCTTTAACGGTGGTACGGATGGTTTCACGGTAGGCAACCTGCGGCTTACCTACGTTGGCTTCAACCTTGAACTCGCGACGCATACGGTCAACGATGATGTCCAGGTGCAGCTCACCCATACCAGCGATGATGGTTTGACCTGACTCTTCGTCAGTCCATACGCGGAAGGACGGATCTTCCTGAGCCAGACGGCCCAGTGCCAGACCCATCTTCTCCTGGTCAGCCTTGGTTTTCGGCTCAACCGCGATAGAAATTACCGGCTCCGGGAATTCCATACGCTCGAGGATGATCGGTGCGTTCGGGTCACACAGGGTGTCACCAGTGGTCACGTCTTTCAGACCGATGGCAGCAGCGATGTCACCAGCGCGTACTTCTTTGATCTCTTCACGCTTGTTGGCATGCATCTGAACGATACGGCCAAAACGCTCGCGCTTGTCCTTGACGGAGTTCAGCACGGTGTCACCGGAGTTGATCACGCCAGAGTAGACACGGAAGAAGGTCAGGTTACCAACGAACGGGTCGGTAGCGATCTTGAACGCCAGAGCAGAGAACGGCTCGTCATCAGAAGCGTGACGCTCGTCTTTGGTCTCGCCGTCCATTTTCAGGCCGTCGATAGCAGCAACGTCGGTCGGAGCCGGCAGGTACTCGATCACGGCATCCAGCATTGCCTGTACGCCCTTGTTCTTGAACGCGGAGCCACAGGTTACCAGGATGATTTCGTTGTTCAGCACGCGCTGACGCAGAGCACCTTTGATCTCTTCCTCGGTCAGCTCTTCGCCGCCCAGGTATTTTTCCATCAGGTCTTCAGACGCTTCAGCAGCGGCTTCAACCAGATTCATGCGCATTTCTTGCGCCTGTTCCAGCAACTCGGCCGGGACGTCTTCGTAATCGAAGGAGACGCCCTGATCAGCTTCATTCCAGTTGATGGCTTTCATCTTGACCAGGTCAACAACGCCCTTGAAGTTCTCTTCGGCGCCGATGTTCAGCTGAAGGGGAACCGGAGTACCTTTCAGACGGGTCTTGATGTGCTCAACGCAGCGCAGGAAGTTGGCGCCGGTACGGTCCATCTTGTTGACGAACGCGATACGGGGAACCTTGTACTTGTTAGCCTGACGCCATACGGTTTCAGACTGTGGCTGTACGCCACCTACGGCACAGTACACCATCACGGCACCGTCCAGAACACGCATTGAACGCTCTACTTCGATAGTAAAGTCAACGTGGCCCGGGGTATCGATGATGTTGATACGGTGCGGTTGGAACTGTTTACCCATACCGGACCAGAAAGCGGTGGTCGCGGCGGAGGTGATGGTGATACCACGCTCTTGTTCCTGTTCCATCCAGTCCATGGTGGCAGCGCCATCGTGAACTTCACCGATCTTGTGACTTACACCGGTGTAAAACAGTACGCGCTCGGTAGTAGTAGTCTTACCGGCGTCAATGTGAGCGGAGATACCGATGTTACGATAACGCTCAATGGGGGTTGTACGAGCCATTGTCATCCTCTTACTAAGGCGCTTGTCCCTAGATAATTAAAGGTGCGCAGAGTCAAAAGACCCTGCGCAAGCGGATTACCAGCGGAAGTGAGCGAAGGCTTTGTTCGCTTCAGCCATACGGTGAACGTCTTCACGTTTCTTGACAGACGAACCCTTATTGTCAGCGGCATCCAGCAGCTCGCCAGCCAGACGCTGAGCCATTGATTTTTCACCACGTTTACGAGCGGCATCAACCAACCAGCGCATTGCCAGGGCATTGCGACGTACCGGACGAACTTCTACCGGCACCTGATAGGTTGCACCACCGACGCGACGAGATTTAACCTCGACCGCCGGACGAATGTTATCCAGAGCTTCTTCGAATACGGCCAGGTGCTCTTTGCCAGATTTGGTGGCAATGATGTCCAGGGCGCCATAAACAATGGCCTCTGCAACAGATTTCTTACCGTCAACCATTACTACGTTGACAAATTTAGCCAGCAGCTCTGATCCGAACTTGGGATCTGGCAGGATTTTACGCTGACCAACAACACGACGTCTTGGCATTTCAAATTCTCCGTAACTTCAGGGATTACCCAAAACTAGAAAGCTATCTAACTAGAAACGAATTAACGTTTGGCCTTACTTAACGGAGAACCATTAAGCTTTAGGACGCTTCACGCCATACTTGGAGCGAGCCTGCTTACGGTCTTTAACACCGGCACAGTCCAACGCACCACGAACGGTGTGATAACGAACACCTGGCAAGTCTTTTACACGACCGCCACGGATCAGAACAACAGAGTGCTCTTGCAGGTTGTGACCTTCACCGCCGATGTAGGAGGTGACTTCGAAGCCGTTGGTCAGACGTACACGGCACACTTTACGCAGTGCAGAGTTAGGCTTCTTCGGGGTGGTGGTATATACACGAGTGCATACGCCACGCTTCTGAGGGCACGCTTCCAGCGCCGGCACGTTGCTTTTCACAACGAGCTTGATGCGTGGCTTGCGAACCAACTGGTTAATAGTTGCCATCAAAAGGCTCCTGATAATGACTTCATAAACGTGTGGAAAATCCTCCCCGCAGATACGGGGACGCGAAATTTTATGCCCTGTTGTCTGGGGAGTCAAGATTTATACAATTTGCGTCACAAAAGGGCAATTCGGATCCGTTTGCTTTCACGACATCGCCTTGAATTTTCTTGAAAATATGCTGCTCAGCCACCCCAGGTGCGCGGGGAACCTTTTTGCGCAATCAGTGCCACCAGATCCGCCATATCGAGCACATTGCCCACCCGATGCTGCAAACCGCGAGCTTGCAGATCTTCCTGCATCACATAAAGCGGGATACCCGCCAGCCGCGCGCTCCACTGGGGAGCCGATGCCGCAATCACGGCATCCTGCATCAGTACCAGCTCATCCTCGGGCTGAAGGTATGAGAGCGCCTCTGCCAGAGCCTGACTCTGAAAGGGGGAGTTCAATATCAGATGCAACATGGAGACCTCAAAAGCTGATGTGAGTCGAACACTGTGCCCAGCGCCGAGCCAGTTCCTGGCGCGGCAGACTCTCGACGGGGATCAGCAGATCATCCACTGTCACGCCACGCTCTGCCAGCGAGTCAGCACAAACATAGACCTCTTCGATGTCGTAGAGTTCCAGCATTTTGAAGGTGGGGGCGTAGTGGCGCTGCAAAATGGCGGCAGGCTGCTGTTCCTTGAGCAGCTGCAGCACGCCGTCCCCAATCAGGAAGAGGGCCAGCTCATCGGTCATGGCCGAGGTGGCCAACAAGGCATCCAGTCCTTCCCGGCCGGCGGCATGGCCATGGGGGCCACGACTGCAGATAAAGGCGATTTTCTTGCTCATGACTCCCCCTAAAACTGAACCAGTCGATCGGCGGTGAGCGCCGCCTCGGCCAACTGGCCCAGACCGCTCAGACAAAATGGCGGTTGCAGATTGAAGTGTACCTGCCCTGCCCCCTTGGCTTCCTGTTCATCGAGCACACCGCGTCGCATGGCAGCGGCGACGCAGACGTCGATACGGATCCCCTGCTCTTTCGCCAGCTCTCGCCACAGACGCACCAGGTCAGTCTCATCGGATGCAGGCAGATGCAAACCGTTGCCGTTGCAGACCCCGTCCTGATAGAAGAACAGGTGGGACAAGGTATGCCCCTGCGCCAACAGGGTGCGGGCAAAACGATAGGCTGTGCTGGCCGATTGGGTGCCATAGGCAGGCCCCGTGACCAGGATGGCAAAACTCAGACTCATAGCAGGACTCCTGTGCTGACCCGGTCCATTTTACGCCAAAAACAAAAAAGCCCCTGCCAGGAGGGGCTTGATTCGATCTGTTGATCAGAGATGGGCAATCGCCTCGACCTCGACCAGCACATCTTTCGGCAGACGAGCCACCTCCACGCAGGAGCGGGCTGGCGCCGCATCGCCAAAGTAGCGGGCATAGACCTGGTTGAAGGCAACGAAGTTGTTCATGTCGCTCAGGAAGCAGGTGGTCTTGACCACTTTGCTGGCATCGGCACCGGCAGCGTGCAACACGGCAACCAGATTCTTCATCACCCGTTCGGCCTGCTCTTCGATGCCGCCGGCCACGATCTCCATGGTGGCAGGATCGAGCGGGATCTGCCCGGAGGTGAAGATCATCTCGCCAACCTTGGTAGCCTGAACATACGGACCAATCGCGGCAGGCGCCTTGTCGGTTGCAATCACTTCTTTAGCCATTCATCTATCCCCTTCTGGAATGAGTTACTCGTTCTCGTCTTCACCCTGCTTGCGCTGTCGGATGTAAAGATAAACGGTATGTTTTGAAATATTGAGTTTGTCCGCCACCAGATTGATCGAATCCTTGATGTCGAAAATGCCCTTCTCGAACAGCTGGGTCACGATGAAGCGGTTCTTGGCATTGTTGGCCACGGTGGGATCGCGATTGATCTCGTCGATGGTGTTATCCACCGTCTGGGCAACCAGCTCTTCCACGCTGTTGGCGAAAGTCTCTGGTGACTGGCGCGCCGCCTGCTGGGGCGTCGGGAAAAATTCGGCCACGAACTCGTGGAAAGGCGCATTGATGTGCAGGTTGATGCAGATAAGCCCCACTACTTGCCGCTCGCTGTTGCGAATGGCGATGGTGCTCGACTTCATCAGCGCGCCGGTACGGCTGCGAGCGAAATAGCTCTGGGTGTAATCCTGGCCGGTGCTCTCGATATCCTTGAGCATGCGCAGGGCGAGATCGGTGATGGGCGCCCCGAGGGTGCGTCCGGTATTGAAGCCGTTGGCGATCTTGATCACCGACTCGTGCAGATTTTCCAGGGAGTGGAGTACCACTTCACAATGCTTGCCGAACAGCTCGGCCAAGCCATCGATGAGCCCATCGTATGAGCGCAACAATTCCCTGTCTTCATCTGTAAAAGTGCGGCTGATCAGCTGTTCTTCGGGAAGCATGGCTTCCTCGATACCGACAGTCATGTTCTACCCCTGTAATAACCATTCAACTTTCCCGAGTTTTAAATTGCAGGGGAGTAAAGTCAACTTTTTTTGATTTTTTACTCTACAACTTTGCTCTGGATCATCCTGAAACCCGCGCTGCGTCTACCTTTGCCGAGGAATTGGCCAACAAAAAGGGCTCCTTGAAGGAGCCCTTTTCAATCACGGATGACGAGTTACTCTTCGTCGAAGCTACCGGCTGCGTTCAGCAGATCCGCCAGGTTCTGCTCCGCTTCATCAGCGGTCACCTGCGGGGTACCAACAGCACGAGCTGCGGCGGCACGCTGGTTGATCCGGCTATGGTGGTAGGCAAAGCCGGTACCAGCCGGGATCAGACGACCCACGATGACGTTCTCTTTCAGACCACGCAGTTCATCACGCTTGCCACCTACGGCGGCTTCGGTCAGAACGCGAGTGGTTTCCTGGAAGGAAGCCGCGGAGATGAAGGACTCGGTGCTCAGAGATGCCTTGGTAATACCCATCAGTACATGACGGTAGGTCGCAGGGGTCTTGCCCTCGGCAACCAGCTTACGGTTGGCAATCTTCACACGAGCCACTTCAACCTGTTCGCCTTCGATCAGATCGGTATCGCCAGCGCTCAGGATCTCGCACTTGCGCAGCATCTGACGAACGATGACTTCGATGTGCTTGTCGTTGATCTTAACGCCTTGCAGACGGTAAACGTCCTGCACTTCGTTGGCGATGTAGTTGGCGACCGGGCTGATACCGCGCAGACGCAGGATGTCGTGAGCAGACTCAGGACCGTCCGCCAGCACTTCACCCTTCTCAACTTTTTCACCTTCGAACACGTTCAGGTTACGCCACTTCGGAATCATCTCTTCGTAGACGTTGCCACCATCGGTCGGGGTGATGACCAGACGGCGTTTGCCCTTGGTCTCTTTCCCGAAGGAGATGGTACCGGAGATCTCGGCCAGAATTGCCGGTTCCTTCGGTTGACGTGCTTCGAACAGATCCGCAACGCGCGGCAGACCACCGGTGATGTCCTTGGTACCGCCGGACTCTTGCGGGATACGCGCTACCGCGTCACCCACGCCCACGTTGGCACCATCTTCCAGGTTCACGATCGCCTTGCCCGGCAGGAAGTACTGGGCAGCTACATCGGTACCCGGGATCATCACGTCTTTGCCGTTCAGGTCGACCAGTTTAACGGTTGGACGCATCTCTTTACCGGCGCTCGGACGCTCGTTGACGTCCAGAACAACGATAGAAGAGAGACCGGTCAGCTCGTCGGTCTGACGAGTGATGGTCACGCCATCGATCATGTGTTCGAACTGCAGGCGACCTGCCACTTCGGTGATGATCGGGTGGGTGTGCGGATCCCAGTTGGCAACGGTCTCGCCAGCACTCACGGCCTGGCCATCCTTCACTTCCAGCACGGAACCGTAAGGCAGCTTGTGGCTTTCCTTGGTACGGCCCATGTCGTCCATGATGGTCAGTTCGGTAGAACGTGAGGTGATAACCAGTTTGTCATCGCTGTTGTGAACGAACTTGGCGTTCTGCAGCTTGATGGTACCGGTGTTCTTGACCTGGATGCTGCTTTCAGCAGCGGCACGAGATGCAGCACCACCGATGTGGAACGTACGCATCGTCAGCTGGGTACCCGGTTCACCGATGGACTGGGCGGCGATAACACCGACAGCCTCACCCTTGTTAACCAGGTGACCACGGGCCAGATCACGGCCGTAGCAGTGAGCACAGTTACCGAAGTCAGTTTCACAGGTGATGGCAGAACGTACCTTCACACGGTCAACGGAGTTACGCTCCAGCAGGTCACACAGCTGCTCGTCGAGCAGGGTGTTGCGAGCAACTAGGATCTCGTCCTCGGTACCCGGCTTGATGACATCTTCTGCCACCACACGACCCAGCACGCGCTCACGCAGCGGCTCGACCACGTCGCCACCCTCGATCAACGGAGTCATCCACAGACCGTCAGTAGTGCCGCAATCGTCCTCGGTGATCACCATGTCTTGCGCCACGTCTACCAGACGACGAGTCAGGTAACCGGAGTTCGCAGTCTTCAGTGCGGTATCCGCCAGACCCTTACGAGCACCGTGGGTAGAGATAAAGTACTGCAGTACGTTCAGACCTTCGCGGAAGTTCGCGATGATCGGGGTCTCGATGATGGAGCCATCCGGCTTGGCCATCAGGCCACGCATACCGGCCAGCTGACGGATCTGGGCGGCGGAACCACGCGCACCAGAGTCGGCCATCATAAAGATGCTGTTGAACGAGGCCTGCTCTTCTTCTTCACCCAGCGAGTTGACGTTACGCTCTTTGGACAAGTTCTCCATCATGGCCTTGGAGACGCGCTCGTTGGCGCTGGCCCAGATATCGATAACCTTGTTGTAACGCTCGCCCGCAGTTACCAGACCGGACAGGAACTGGTCCTGGATCTCGGCAACTTCGGCTTCGGCTGCCGCGATGATGTCTTTCTTGGCATCCGGGATGACCATGTCATCGATACCAACGGAAGCACCGGACAGGGCCGCGTAGTGGAAACCGGTATACATCAGCTGGTCAGCGAAGATAACGGTGTCCTTCAGGCCCTGCTTGCGATAGCAGGTGTTCAGCAGACGGGAGATGAGCTTTTTGCCCAGCGCCTTGTTGGATACGCACTTGATCCAGTTCTGCGGATTGGCGTCCAGATCGGCCTGCTCGGCAGCAGTCAGCACCTTCGGCTCGTCGATCAGGGCGTATTCCATGCCTTTCGGCAGGATCAGGCTCAGGATCGCACGACCAACGGTGGTGTTCTTCATCTCGGTGTGTTCACGCAGAGAACCGTCTTCCTGACGCAGGTATTCGGTAATGCGTACTTTCACACGAGCATGCAGATCGGCCAGACCGGCACGGTACACTTTCTCGGCCTCTTTCGGGCCGGACAGCACCATACCTTCACCCTTCGCATTGATACGGGCACGGGTCATGTAGTACAGACCCAAGACCACGTCCTGAGAAGGAACGATGATCGGCTCACCGGAGGCAGGCGACAGGATGTTGTTGGTAGACATCATCAGCGCACGCGCTTCCAGCTGGGCTTCCAGGGTCAGCGGTACGTGGACCGCCATCTGGTCACCATCGAAGTCCGCGTTATACGCAGCACAAACCAGCGGGTGCAGCTGGATTGCCTTGCCTTCGACCAGAGTCGGTTCGAATGCCTGGATACCCAGACGGTGCAGAGTCGGTGCACGGTTCAGCAGAACCGGGTGTTCGCGGATCACTTCGTCCAGGATATCCCAAACGACAGCTTCCTCACGCTCCACCATCTTCTTGGCGGCCTTGATAGTGGTCGCCAGACCGCGGGTTTCCAGCTTGCCATAGATGAACGGCTTGAACAGTTCCAGCGCCATCTTCTTCGGCAGACCGCACTGATGCAGACGCAGAGTCGGGCCTACGGTGATAACGGAACGACCGGAGTAGTCGACACGCTTACCGAGCAGGTTCTGACGGAAACGACCCTGCTTACCCTTGATCATGTCGGCCAGGGATTTCAGGGGGCGCTTGTTGGAACCGGTGATGGCACGACCGCGACGGCCGTTATCCAGCAGCGCATCGACGGACTCTTGCAGCATACGCTTTTCGTTGCGCACGATGATGTCCGGAGCAGCCAGATCCAGCAGACGCTTCAAGCGGTTGTTACGGTTGATCACGCGACGGTACAGATCGTTCAGATCGGAAGTCGCGAAACGGCCGCCGTCCAGCGGTACCAGCGGACGCAGGTCCGGCGGCAGCACAGGCAGCACTGTCATGATCATCCACTCCGGCTTGTTGCCGGACTGCAGGAAAGCTTCCATCAGCTTCAGACGCTTGGTGGTCTTCTTGCGCTTGGTCTCGGAGTTGGTTTGATCCAGCTCCTCACGCATGGTTTTGACTTCACCTTCCAGATCGATAGCGCGCAGCAATGCCAGGATTGCTTCGGCACCCATCTTGGCGTCAAATTCGTCGCCCCACTCTTCCAGCGCATCCAGGTACTGCTCTTCAGAGAGCATCTGGCTGCGTTCGAGGTTGGTCATGCCCGGCTCGATTACCACGAAAGATTCGAAGTAGAGCACGCGCTCGATGTCGCGCAGGGTCATGTCCAGCAGCAGACCGATACGGGACGGCAGGGACTTCAGGAACCAGATGTGGGCAGTCGGGCTGGCCAGCTCGATATGGCCCATACGCTCACGACGGACCTTGGTCTGGGTCACTTCAACGCCGCACTTCTCACAGATCACACCACGGTGTTTCAGGCGCTTGTACTTGCCGCACAGACACTCGTAGTCCTTCACCGGTCCGAAGATACGGGCGCAGAACAGACCATCACGCTCCGGCTTGAAAGTCCGGTAGTTGATGGTCTCAGGCTTTTTGACCTCACCGAATGACCAGGAGCGGATCATGTCAGGAGAGGCCAGACCGATCTTGATACTGTCAAACTCTTCGGTCTTGGTCTGAGCCTTCAAAAACTTGAGTAAGTCTTTCACGTGTTTCCCCTGTCAGGAGTCTAACCTCGGCGCCCCGGCTGCCAAAACAGCGGGGCGCCCACGTCAATTCTCGAACAATAAGAGCGAGCTCTTACTCTTCGTCCAGCTCGATGTTGATACCCAGAGAGCGGATTTCCTTCAGCAATACGTTGAAGGATTCGGGCATGCCCGGCTCCATACGGTGGTCGCCATCCACGATGTTCTTATACATCTTGGTACGGCCATTCACATCGTCAGACTTGACGGTCAGCATTTCCTGCAGGGTATATGCCGCACCGTAAGCCTCCAGGGCCCACACTTCCATCTCACCGAAACGCTGACCACCGAACTGAGCCTTACCACCCAGCGGCTGCTGAGTAACCAGGCTGTAAGAACCGGTAGAACGCGCGTGCATCTTGTCGTCGACCAAGTGGTTCAGCTTCAGCATGTACATGTAACCAACGGTTACTTTACGCTCGAAGCGGTTACCGGTACGGCCATCGAACAGATCAATCTGACCGGATTCCGGCAGATCGGCCAGCTTCAGCAGGGCTTTGATTTCGCGCTCTTTGGCACCATCAAACACTGGAGTAGCAACCGGCAGACCCTTACGCAGGTTACCCACCAGGGTACGTACGTCGTCGTCAGACAGTTCGGCGATGTTCACTTGCTGGGTGTCCTTCTCGCCCAGGTCATAGACCTGTTGCAGGAAGTTGCGCATCTCGTGCAGCTCGCGCTGCTCTTTGACCATGCGATCGATCTTCTCGCCGATACCCTTGGCCGCAAGGCCCAGGTGCACTTCGAGGATCTGACCGATGTTCATACGGGATGGTACGCCCAACGGGTTCAGTACGATGTCGACCGGACGGCCGAACTCGTCATGAGGCATATCCTCGACCGGACAGATCTTGGAGATAACACCCTTGTTACCGTGACGGCCCGCCATCTTGTCACCCGGCTGGATGCGACGCTTGACTGCCAGATAAACCTTGACGATTTTCAGTACGCCCGGCGCCAGATCATCACCCTGGATAATCTTGCGACGCTTGTTCTCGAATTTCTTGTCGAACTCGGCTTTCAGCTCAACGTGCTGTTCAGCGATCTGTTCCAGTTCGGTCTGCTTGCCTTCGTCTTCGATGGCCAGTTCAAACCACTTGGAGCGATCGAGCTTGTTCAGACGATCTTCGCTGTAACCGGCGGCCAGCAGCAGGTTGCGGGAGCGGCCGAAAATGCCGTCTTCCAGGATCTTGAACTCTTCGGTCAAGTCCTTCTTCGCTTCCTTCAGCTGCATCTCTTCGATTTCTTTGGCGCGCTTGTCTTTTTCCACGCCATCGCGGGTAAAGACTTGCACGTCAACCACGGTACCGTACACACCGTTCGGTACACGCAGGGAGGAGTCCTTCACATCGGACGCCTTCTCACCGAAGATGGCGCGCAGCAGCTTCTCTTCCGGCGTCAGCTGGGTTTCACCTTTCGGGGTTACCTTACCGACCAGAATGTCGCCGCCCTTCACTTCGGCACCCACGTAGACGATACCGGACTCGTCCAGTTTGGACAGAGCGGCTTCACCCACGTTCGGGATGTCAGCAGTGATCTCTTCCGGACCCAGCTTGGTGTCACGGGAGATACAGGCCAGTTCCTGGATATGGATGGTGGTCAGGCGATCTTCCTGAACAACACGCTCGTTCACCAGGATCGAGTCTTCGAAGTTGTAACCGTTCCACGGCATGAACGCGACGCGCATGTTCTGACCCAGCGCCAGTTCACCCAGATCGGTGGACGGGCCGTCAGCCAGTACGTCGCCAGCCATGACCGGCTCGCCCAACATCACGCAAGGACGCTGGTTGATACAGGTGTTCTGGTTGGAACGGGTGTATTTGGTCAGGTTGTAGATGTCGATACCGGCTTCGCCTGGCATCAGCTCATCTTCATTGACCTTCAGGACGATACGGGAGGCATCGACATAGTCGATTACGCCGCCACGCTTGGCCACTACGGTTACACCGGAGTCAACGGCCACAGCGCGTTCCATACCGGTACCTACCAGCGGCTTGTCAGCACGCAGAGTCGGTACAGCCTGACGTTGCATGTTTGAACCCATCAATGCGCGGTTCGCGTCATCGTGTTCCAGGAACGGGATCAGAGCGGCTGCCACAGATACGATCTGCTGCGGGCTCACGTCCATATACTGGATCTGGTCGGCGTTCATAAAGGTGGATTCACCTTTGTGACGGCACGGGATCAATTCATCTTTCAGACGGCCATCTTCGGTGGTCGCGGCGTTAGCCTGTGCGATCACGTACTTGCCTTCTTCAATAGCAGACAGGTAGTCCACTTCGTCGGTGATCACACCGTCAATGACCTTACGGTACGGGGTCTCGAGGAAACCGTACTCGTTGGTACGAGAGTACACGGACAGAGAGTTGATCAGACCGATGTTCGGACCTTCAGGAGTCTCGATAGGGCACAGACGACCGTAGTGAGTCGGGTGTACGTCTCGGACTTCAAAGCCGGCACGCTCACGAGTCAAACCGCCCGGGCCCAGCGCGGAGATACGACGCTTGTGGGTCACTTCGGAGAGCGGGTTGTTCTGGTCCATAAACTGGGACAGCTGGCTGGAACCAAAGAACTCTTTGACTGCGGCGGAGATCGGCTTGGCGTTGATCAGATCCTGCGGCATCAGGGTGTCCAGGTCGCCCAGGGAGAGACGCTCCTTGACCGCACGCTCGACACGCACCAGACCGACGCGGAACTGGTTTTCAGCCATTTCACCGACAGAACGAATACGACGGTTACCCAAGTGGTCGATATCATCCACTTCGTCGTTACCGTTACGGATGTCGATCAGGCGCTTCATCACATCGACGATGTCGTCTTTGGTCAGTACACCAGCGCCAGTCTCGTCTTCACGACCCAGACGGCGGTTGAACTTCATCCGACCTACGGTAGACAGGTCGTAACGCTCGGCGGAGAAGAACAGGTTTTCGAACAGCTGTTCTGCAGCTTCGCGAGTAGGCGGCTCGCCCGGACGCATCATGCGATAGATCTCGACCAGCGCTTCCAAACGGTTGGAGCTGGAGTCGACACGCAGGGTCTCGGACATGTAGGCACCGTGATCCAGTTCGTTGGTGAACAGAACCTCGAAATGCTTGAAGCCGGCTTGGGACAGGTTGGCGATCGCTTCCAGGCTCAGCGCCTGGTTGGCGGTCACGACCATCTCGCCAGTTTGCGGATGTGCGTAGTCCTTGGCAGCAACTTTGCCAACAACATACTCAACCGGTACCTCAATCTGGGTAACGGCGTCTTTTTCCAACTGACGGATGTGACGCGCAGTCACACGACGACCGGTCTCAACCACCACGGCGCCATTGGCCACGATGTCAAAGGTCGCAGTTTCACCACGCAGACGCTCCGGCACCAGATCCATCATCAACTTGCCATCTTTTACTTCAAAACCGATGGTCTCGAAGAAGGTGGCCAGGATTTGTTCGGAAGTGAAGTCCAGGGCGCGCAGAATAATGGATGCTGGCAGTTTGCGACGACGGTCGATACGGACAAACAGGTTGTCTTTCGCATCGAACTCGAAGTCTAGCCAGGAGCCACGGTAGGGGATAACGCGAGCGTTATACAGTACCTTACCGGATGAATGAGTTTTGCCTTTATCGTGGTCGAAGAAGACGCCCGGGCTGCGGTGCAGCTGGGAGACGATAACCCGCTCGGTACCATTGATAACAAAGGTGCCGTTCTCGGTCATGAGCGGAATTTCGCCCATGTATACTTCTTGTTCCTTGATGTCTTTGACGGTGCCGGCAGCTGCTTCACGGTCGTACAGAACCATACGAAGCTTGACACGCAGCGGCGCGGAGTAGGTCACTCCACGGATCTGGCATTCTTTTACGTCAAATACCGGCTCACCCAGGCGATAGCTGACATACTGAAGCTCAGCACTACCGGAGTAACTGGTGATCGGGAAAACGCTACGGAAAGCGGCCTCTAGGCCATATTCACCTTCCGGGTCAGCCTCGATGAACTGCTTGAAGGAGTCCAGCTGAATGGACAACAGATAAGGCGTGTCCAGTACCTGGTCTCGCTTACCGAAGTCCTTACGAATGCGTTTTTTTTCGGTATAAGAGTAAACCATAGGGTTCCTCAGCTCGCTGATAAGTGACCCACTCTGTCCCGCGGGACAGCTCTGTCTCAACACCGTTTTGTGTTGGCCCGGACGAAAGAAGACAGTCCGGATTGCTGGTGCACCGAGAGTCGTAAACGGTGTGAAATGCTCTCAGTCTACAGCGCAAAAAGGCTGGTGAACAAAAATTCACCAGCCCTAGCCTGTTTTATCAGGCTAATCTACATAAATGCAGATTATTTGATCTCAACAGAAGCACCGGCAGCTTCCAGCTCTTTCTTCAGAGCTTCAGCTTCGTCCTTGGACACGCCTTCCTTCAGGTTAGCCGGAGCAGCTTCTACCAGATCTTTGGCTTCTTTCAGGCCCAGACCGGTAGCGCCACGAACGGCTTTGATAACGGCAACTTTGTTGGCGCCAGCAGCAGTCAGAACTACGTCGAACTCGGTCTTCTCTTCTACTGCTTCAGCAGCAGCCGGGCCAGCCATTACGGCAGCAGCGGCAGAAACACCGAACTTCTCTTCCATAGCTTCGATCAGCTCAACAACTTCCATTACGGACATGGAAGCAACGGCTTCGATGATTTGGTCTTTAGTGATAGACATGACAAAAATTCCTGATGTTGAATAAACTCAAACAGCCTAAATAGGCGAGAATCAAGCAGCAGCTTGTTTCTGGTCGCGAACAGCAGCGATAGTACGAACCAGCTTGCCAGCAGAGGCTTCTTTCATAGTCGCCATCAGCTTCGCAATTGCTTCTTCGTAAGTCGGCAGCGTGGCCAGACGATCAATTTGTGCTGCGGCGATAAACTCACCGTTAAAAGCGCCAGCCTTGATTTCGAACTTTTGGTTCGCTTTGGCAAACTCTTTGAACAGACGAGCAGCAGCGCCCGGGTGTTCGTTAGAGAAAGCAATCAAGGTAGGACCGGTAAATGCGTCGTTCAGGCACTCGTATTCGGTACCTTCTACCGCGCGACGCAGCAGGGTGTTACGCACAACGCGCATGTACACACCGGCTTCACGAGCGGTTTTACGCAGGACGGTCATCTTGTCTACAGTTACACCGCGAGAATCGGCAACAACTGCAGAAAGAGCGCCTTTGGCAGCTTCGTTGACTTCAGCAACAATTGCCTTTTTGTCTTCGAGTCCCAATGCCATTGGCTTAACTCCTGGATTGAATCCGGGTCTATTGACCCAGTACTGACACATCCCCCCTACCTTTACAACAGAGGGGAACGATGCGGTAGCAGGATTCCAGAAGAGAAAGAATCTTTCTCGCTGGGTTTCCGGCACCGTCTACGCAGGAAACATTAAGGCTTTGCAGCCTCCTGCGGTCTTGGACGGAGGTCGAAACCCCCAACCAATCAAGGCGCAAAATTATAGATTAAATTTTGCGCCTTGTAAAACCCATCAATTAGGCCTGAGCTTCCAGAGAAGCTTGGTCTACGGCAACACCGGCACCCATGGTGGTGGAGATGCTGACTTTCTTGATGAATTGACCTTTGGCGGAAGAGGGCTTGCCTTTTTTCAGGGCAACCAGCAGAGCTTCCAAGTTTTCTTTCAGCTGAACTTCGTTGAAAGAAACCTTACCCAGAGTGGTATGGATGATACCATTCTTGTCGTTACGGTAACGAACCTGACCAGCCTTGGCGTTCTTGACAGCTTCGGCAACGTTAGGAGTTACAGTACCAACTTTCGGGTTCGGCATCAGGCCGCGCGGGCCCAGGATTTGACCCAGTTGACCAACAACGCGCATGGCATCCGGGGATGCGATAACTACGTCGAAGTTCATCTCGCCTTTCTTAACCAGATCGGCCAGGTCATCCATACCTACCAGGTCAGCACCGGCAGCTTTAGCTGCTTCGGCGTTGGCACCTTGGGTAAATACGGCAACGCGTACATCACGACCGGTACCGTGCGGCAGTACAGTAGCACCACGTACGTTCTGGTCAGATTTACGAGCGTCGATACCCAGGTTGACAGCAACGTCAACGCTTTCAACGAACTTGGCGGTAGCCAGTTCTTTCAGCAGGGCAATGGCTTCGTTGATGGAGTACTCTTTGGTACCGTCAACTTTTTCGCGAATAACGCGCATACGCTTGGAAAGTTTAGCCATTGTCTTAATCCTCCACTACCAGACCCATGGAACGAGCGGAGCCTGCGATGCAACGTACTTTTGCATCCAGATCGGCACCAGTCATATCCGGCTCTTTGGTCTTGGCGATTTCTTGCAGCTGGGCAACGGTCACCTTACCAACCTTGTCTTTGTTCGGCTTGGAAGAACCAGACTTGATGCCAGCAGCTTTCTTCAGCAGGAAGGAAGCAGGCGGAGTCTTGGTTTCGAAGGTGAAGGAACGGTCGCTGTAAACGGTGATCACGACCGGAGTCGGTGAACCTTTTTCCAGCTTCTCTGTACGAGCGTTGAACGCCTTACAGAATTCCATGATGTTAACACCGTGTTGACCCAGTGCAGGACCAACGGGAGGAGACGGGTTGGCTGCACCAGCAGCAACCTGCAGCTTGATATAAGCTGTGACTTTCTTAGCCATTAGGAAAATACCTCAAAAATGGGTTCTAGCGCCTCGGAGACTTGCTCCTGCAAACGGCTCCCCAACTAATAAAGGGGCAGCGAATTATAGAGATATTCGCTGCCCCTGACAACCGTTAAACGTACAGAATTCAATCAGCCCTTTTCGACCTGACCAAAATCCAGTTCAACAGGAGTAGAACGACCGAAGATCAGTACAGAGACCTTCACGCGGCTCTTCTCATAATCGACCTCTTCAACGGTACCGTTGAAGTCGGCAAACGGACCATCAGCAACCCGCACCATTTCACCCGGTTCAAACAGGGTTTTCGGACGCGGCTTGTCGTGGGCATCCTGCAGACGGTTCAGGATGGCATCGGCCTCTTTGTCGGAGATCGGTGCCGGACGGTCGGAGGTACCGCCGATGAAGCCCATTACACGTGGTACGTTACGCACCAGGTGCCATGTGGTTTCATCCATGATCATCTGGACCAGGACATAACCCGGGAAAAACTTGCGCTCACTCTTGCGCTTCTGGCCAGCACGCATCTCGACCACTTCTTCGGTCGGGACCAGTACTTCACCGAACATGTCTTCCATGCCATGCATCTTGATATGTTCACGCAGGGACTTGGCTACACGGCCTTCATAGCCGGAAAAAGCCTGCACGACATACCATCTCATACGTTGTTCACGTTGTTCAGTCATGGCTTATCCTTACACACCGGTAATCAGGTTGACCAACCAGACCAAGGCACCGTCCAGAACGAACAGCAGCAGCCCCATCACGGCGGTCACCGCCAGCACAATCAGGGTTGTCTGAATGGCTTCCTGACGGGTCGGCCATACGACCTTGCGGACTTCCAGGCGAGACTCACGGGCGAATGCCAGTGTTGCCTTTCCCTTGGTGGTTTGCAGGGCTACTGCACCAGCAGCAGCAATGACAACGACCACACCCAAGGCGCGGACGGCAGCGACAACATCGTTGAGCAGGTAATTACCCACTACAGCGGCCGCCAGGATAATGAAAACCAGGCCCCAAAGCAGGGTATCCTTGCTTCCGCCCTGGCTCTCAGAACTAACACTCATACAACCCACCTGTATCTGACGTAACCAAAGACACAAAAGCCCCGTACGAGACGAGGTATATGGCAGGGGCGGCAGGACTCGAACCCGCAACCATCGGTTTTGGAGACCGCTGTTCTACCAATTCGAACTACGCCCCTACACAAGAAAGCCCCTATTATAGGGGCTTTGCTTTATTTATGTAAGCCAAAGATTAAGCGATTACGCTGGCTACAACACCGGCACCTACGGTACGGCCACCTTCACGGATAGCGAAACGCAGGCCGTCGTCCATCGCGATCGGAGCAATCAGGGTAACAACCATTTTGATGTTGTCGCCCGGCATTACCATCTCTACGCCTTCCGGCAGTTCGATGGTACCGGTCACGTCGGTAGTACGGAAGTAGAACTGCGGACGGTAGCCTTTGAAGAACGGGGTATGACGACCACCTTCTTCTTTGGACAGCACGTACACTTCAGATTCGAACTTGGTGTGCGGCTTGATAGAACCCGGTTTGGCCAGTACCTGACCACGCTCTACGTCTTCACGCTTAACACCACGCAGCAGCGCGCCGATGTTCTCGCCTGCACGACCTTCGTCCAGCAGTTTGCGGAACATTTCAACACCGGTGCAGGTGGTAGAAACGGTATCTTTGATACCAACGATTTCTACGGTCTCACCTACTTTAACGATACCGCGCTCTACACGACCGGTAACTACGGTACCACGGCCAGCGATAGAGAATACGTCTTCGATAGGCATCAGGAACGGCTGGTCAATCGCGCGCTCCGGCTCCGGGATATAGGTATCCAGGTGGCCAGCCAGCTCGATGATCTTCTCTTCCCACTGAGCGTCGCCTTCCAGCGCTTTCAGTGCGGAACCACGAACTACCGGCAGGTCATCACCCGGGAAGTCGTACTCGGTCAGCAGTTCACGAACTTCCATCTCAACCAGTTCGAGCAGCTCTTCGTCATCAACCATGTCACACTTGTTCATGAACACGATCATGTACGGGATACCAACCTGACGACCCAGCAGGATGTGCTCACGAGTCTGCGGCATCGGGCCGTCAGTCGCTGCTACTACCAGGATCGCGCCGTCCATCTGGGCAGCACCGGTGATCATGTTTTTAACGTAGTCGGCGTGACCCGGGCAATCTACGTGGGCGTAGTGACGGGTAGCAGTGTCGTATTCTACGTGGGAGGTGTTGATGGTGATACCACGCTCACGCTCTTCCGGTGCCTTGTCGATCTGGTCGAAGGCGAAAGCTTTACCGCCGAAGTGCTTGGCCAGCACGTTGGTGATAGCTGCAGTCAGGGTGGTTTTACCGTGGTCAACGTGGCCGATGGTACCCACGTTAACGTGCGGTTTATTACGCTCAAATTTTTCTTTAGACATGATCGTCCCTCTAAACTAACGCTGAGTACGCGGTGGCAAGCTAACCACAGAACAGTTTATATGATGGATTTGAATCTGGTGGGAAAGAGAGAGGTACTGATGGCTGGTTCGCTTGCCGAACTCACCCTAGGGTGCGGCTCTGCTAACGCCTGAGCCATATCAGCATCTTGGAGCGGGCAGCGGGAATCGAACCCGCATCATCAGCTTGGAAGGCTGAGGTAATAGCCATTATACGATGCCCGCATTTCTCTAACCCAAAGAACTCAAACCGCAGAGAAATATGGTGGAGGGAGAAGGATTCGAACCTTCGAAGGCAGAGCCGTCAGATTTACAGTCTGATCCCTTTGGCCGCTCGGGAACCCCTCCAGACGCCAGATTGTCACAACGGTAATTCTGCTTGCACCCGTTGTGTTTATCGCTTTTGCACGGCAAATAGACGACAGACAGTCAAGCGTCGCGCATTTTATTGTAAGGTTTTGGGGGATGCAACCATTGAACCCGGCAAAATATGCTTTATTGCTGGGAAGTTTGCAAAAAAGCGGGGGCAAACAAGCCAATCCTGCTGCGTCCCTTGTCGCTCCCCCACCCTTGGTGTATGGTCGCCGTGCCCAAGAAACAGTGATGACACCATGACGACAGAGCATAACCCCTATCTGCAATTCACCCGCGAACAATGGGCGTTATTGCGCGATTCGGTCCCCCTGACCCTGACCGAACACGATCTGCAGACCCTGCGCGGGATCAACGAGAAGGTGTCATTGCGGGAAGTGGAAGAGATCTATCTGCCTCTCTCCCGCCTGCTCAATCTCTATGTCAAGGCCAAACAGCGTCGCAGCCGGGTGCTGGAGCAGTTCCTCGGCCAGTCCCGCGGCAAGGGCACCTATATTATCAGCATTGCCGGCAGCGTGGCGGGGGGCAAAAGTACCACGGCCCGTATTCTGCAGGCCCTGCTGGAGCGCTGGCCGGAACACCCGCGGGTGGAGCTGGTCACCACCGACGGCTTCCTCTATCCCAACAAGGTACTGGAAGAGCGCGGCCTGATGCGCCGCAAGGGGTTCCCGGAATCCTACGACATCCGCCATCTGGTGGAATTTGTCGCCAATATCCGCGCCGGTCACGAGAAGGTCGAAGCGCCGGTTTATTCCCACCTTATCTACGACATCATTCCCGATGAGAAAAAGGTGGTGGAGCAGCCGGACATTCTGATCCTGGAAGGGCTCAATGTGCTGCAAAGCGGCATGGACTACCCTCAGGAGCCCCATCGGGTCTTCGTGTCGGACTTCGTCGACTTCTCCATCTATGTGGATGCCGATGCCGAACTGCTGCGTACCTGGTATATCGAACGCTTCCTGAAATTCCGCAGCGGCGCCTTCTCGGATCCCGACTCCTACTTCCATAACTACGCCAAGCTGGCGGAGAGTGAGGCGACCCAGATCGCCAGCAACATCTGGCAAGATATCAACTATCTGAATTTGCAAGAAAATATCCTGCCAACGCGTGAGCGTGCCAACCTGATTATGACCAAGGGCCATGAGCACGCCATCGAGCAGATCAAGCTGCGCAAATGATGACAGCTATTGCCGGATAACGAAGAGGGGGCCCGCAGGCCCCCTCTTCTATTTGGCATCATGAGCGGCCTTGCTGGCCCTCAGTCGCCCCGGCGCAGGGAGAGCTCGCCCCCCAGATAGAATTTGATCCCTTCACCTGTCTCCAGTCGCAGGGCGCCGCGATCGTCGATGCCACGAGCGATGCCGCGGATCTCCTGATCCCCCATCAGCAGGCGCACCGGGCGACCGGCAAAGTGATCGAGCCGGTTCCAGTCATCGACAAAGCTTGCCAGCCCCTGTTGCTCAAAGGTGTGCAGCGCCCGCTGCAGATGGACGATCATCCGGGCCGCCAACTGATTGCGATCGACCAGCTCGGGATTGATGTGGCGCAGCTCGGCCCAGGCCTGATCGATCTTCTCCCCCTCGCGGGCAGGCATCGCCAGATTGAGACCGATGCCGATCACCAGATGACAACTGGCACCGGCGCTACCGCTCATCTCCACCAGTATTCCCGCCAGCTTGCGACCCTGATAGTAGAGGTCGTTCGGCCACTTGAGCTCGACGCCTTGATAGCCAAGGGACTCCAGCGCTTCAACCACTGCCACGCCGACCGCCAGACTGAGCCCCATGGCCGCTGCCATGCCTTGTTCGAGTCGCCAGTACATGCTGAGGATCAGCTGGCAACCAAACGGCGAAATCCAGGGTTTGCCACGACGACCGCGCCCGGCTGTCTGACACTCGGCAAGACAGCTCTCGCCGGAGCGCAGCTCATTGACCCGATCCAACAGGTGTTGATTGGTCGAGCCAATGACCGGAAAACAGTGCACCGGCGCCATCGGGGCCAGTGCGTGCAAGGTAGCCTGATCATAGAGCGCCATCGGTACCGCCAACCGGTAGCCCTTGCCGGTCAGGCTAAAGAGATCCAACCCCAGCTCCTTAAGCGCCGCCATGTGTTTGCTCACCGCCGCCCGGCTGATGCCGAGCTGCTCGCCCAGCTGTTCGCCGGAGTGAAACTGGCCGTCGCTGAGCAGAGTGATCAGAGTCTGTCTGATGGGAGTCAACGTCATGAGAGCACCTCGTCGAGCCAGGTTTCACCGTGCGCACCCATAAAACGCACCTCGTGCTCCAACACCACGCCAAACGTCTGCTCCACGCTGTCGCGGACATGAGCCGCCAGCGCGATCAGCTCCATGGCACTGGCGTCCCCCAGATTGACCAGCACCAGCGCCTGCTCCTGATGAACAGCAGCACGGCCAATGGCGAAACCTTTCAGACCGCACTGATCGATGAGCCAGCCCGCCGCCAGCTTGGCCTGCCCTTCTCCAGCCGGATAGCAGGGCATCTGCGGGTAGCGCGACTTGAGCGACTCCGCCAGCGCGGCAGGCACCACCGGATTTTTGAAGAAGCTGCCGGCATTGCCGAGTACGGAGGGATCCGGCAGCTTGGCCATGCGGGTGGCACAGACGGTATCGAAGATGACCTGCGCCGAAGGCGCGTCACCGAGCGCTGCCAGCGGGCCATAGCCCAGCACCGGTTGCCACGCCTTGGGCAGTTTGAGCCCGACGGCGGTGATCAGGTGGGAATCCTGATACTCGTGTTTGAAGATGCTGTCGCGATAACCGAAGCGGCACTCTGCCGCCGCGATCCGTTCAATCTCGCCACTCTGCCAGTTGAACGCCTCGACATAGGAACAGAAGTCGGCCAGCTCAACGCCATAGGCACCGATGTTCTGCACCGGCGCCGCACCGACCGTGCCGGGAATGAGCGCCAGATTCTCCAGCCCGAACCAGCCCTGTTGCAAGGTATGGCGCACCAGCTGATGCCAATCTTCACCAGCCGCCACATGGAGCAACCAGTGATCACCACCATCTTCAGCGGTAATCCCCTTGAGCCGGTTGAGCACCACCAGACCGAGAAAATCGGTGGTGAAGAGCATGTTGCTGCCGCCGCCCAGATTGAGGCGAGGCAACTGGTTGAGCTGCGGATCGGCACGCAGGGTTGCCAGATCGGCAACCTGCTCTACCTCGGCCAGCCAGAGGCAGTACGCATCGAGGGCAAGGGTGTTGAGCTTCAACAAGGAGGCGTTGGCATTCAGTTTCATCGGTCTATCCCGGCTTGGTGCAAGGGCGCAGTCTACCTCAAGTTGCCCCATGACGAAAAACCCGAGCCCTTTTCGGGGGAATAGCAGTGGTTTAGAGTAGGCGACTTCAACTGCTGAGGAATAACTCATGAACAACCAGTTTGCCGTCATCGGCCTGGGCCTGTTTGGCAGCGCGCTGTGCGAAGAGCTGCAACGGCAAGATGCCGAAGTACTGGCCATCGATATCGACGAGAGCAAGACCCGGCAAATCGCCGCCCTCTGCAATCACGTTATCGTGGCGGATGCCACCGATGAGGCCACCGTGGCCGAGCTGGGACTGGCCAATTTCGATATCGTCTTCGTTGCCATCGGTGACAACCTGGAGACCAGCATCCTCACCACCCTCGTCTTGAAAGAGGCAGGCGTGAAGAAGGTGTGGGTCAAGGCGCGCGACAAGTTCCACGCCAAGATCCTGCAGAAAGTGGGCGCCGACAAGGTGATCAACCCGGAGTGGGACATGGGCCGTCGGGTCGCCCAGAGCATGCTGGACAACCGGCTGTTCGACTATCTGGAGCTGGGCCACGACATGGTGCTGACCGAGTTCGTGATTGGCCTGCAACAGAACGGCCGGGAACTGGGCGACTTCCATCTGCTGCAACAGAGCGATTTCCAGCTGCTCGCCATCAAGCGTGGTGACGTGCTGCACAACGTGCTGACCGGCAAGATGGAGCTGCAACTGGGCGACATCCTGATCCTGGCGGGCAACAAGCACGCCATCGACCACTGGCTCGAAACCCTATGATCAACTGGCGCAGCAGCTACGCCTTCGCCCTCCATCGGGAGCAGGACTCTCGCTGGAGCGAAGCCCGGCTGATCCTCGGCAGCTTTCTGATCATTCTGCTGATTGGCACCATCTTTCTGGTGCAACCCTCCAGCCACAATGGCGAGGTTACCTTCGTCAACGCCCTGTTTACCGCCACCTCGGCCATCAGCGTGACAGGTCTTGGCGTGGTGGATACCGGCACCGCCTTCACCCTGCAGGGGCAAATTTTCCTGTTGATGCTGATGGAGATCGGCGGTCTGGGCCAGATGACCATGACCCTGCTGCTGATCGCCATCTTCAGCAAGCGGGTCGGTCTGCGCCAACAAGTGCTGGCCAAGGAGGCGCTGGGACAGGAAGGCTCGGTCAACATCATTCAGCTGGTCAAACGGATCGTGCTGTTCGCCTTTATTGCCCAGCTGATCGGCACCGGCATCATGGCGATCCGCTGGGTGCCCGAGATGGGGTGGGTGCACGGCCTCTATGTCAGCTTCTTCCACGCGGTATCGGCCTTCAACAACGCCGGGTTTTCGCTGTTTGCCAACAACCTCATCGACTATAGGGACGACCCCATCATCAGCCTGACCATCGCCGGTCTGCTGATCCTGGGGGGGATCGGCTTTACCGTCATCGTCGATCTGGTGCGCAACCGCCGCTGGCGCAAGCTGAAGCTGCACAGCAAGTTGATGCTGCTGATGACCCCGGCGCTGCTGCTGGCCGGTACCCTGATGTTCTGGCTGCTGGAACACAACAACCCCGGCACCCTCGGCAAGGCCGGTGTCGGTGGCCAGCTGCTGGCTGCCTTCTTCCAGTCTGCCAGCGCCCGTACCGCCGGTTTCAATACCATAGATATCGGGCTGATGACCCCGGCGGCGTTGCTGTTCCTGATGATGTTGATGTTTATCGGTGCCGGTGCCACCTCGACCGGTGGTGGTATCAAGGTAACCACCTTCGCAGTCGTGCTGCTGGCGACCAAGGCATTTCTGACCAAACGGCCCCATGTCACCGCTTTTGGCCGCACTCTGTCGCCCCAGATCGTGACCCGATCGCTGGCCATCATCATCGTCAGCACCATGGTGCTGATGCTGGCGATGTTCCTGCTGATGGTGACCGAGGATCTGCCGTTCGACAAAATCATGTTCGAGACCATCTCGGCATTTGCCACCGTCGGCCTCTCCACCGGCATCACCGCCTCCCTGAGCGAGCCGGGCAAGCTGATCCTGGTACTGGTGATGATCTGCGGCCGTCTCGGCCCTCTGACCCTGGCCTTTATGCTGGCCCGCCCGGTCGAGACCCGCATCCGTTATCCGGAAGAGAACGTCTATACCGGCTGACCGGTTATGAAAACGGGGCAGCCACTGGCTGCCCCGTTTTTTATTCGGCTTGTTGCTGCGCCTTGAGCCAGCGCCCCGGGCTCACCCCCAGCTCCCGCTCGAATGCCCGACCAAAGGCAACACTGCTGCTGTACCCCGCCCCCAGCGCCACCTGTACCATGGGCTCCCCCGCCAGCAGTTGCTGGCAGGCTCGCGTCATGCGCCAGCGGGTCAGATAACCCAGCGGCGCTTGACCAACCCGCTCCTGAAACCTCGCGGCAAAGCGGGCCCGCGACATGCCGACCTCCCGCGCCAGCGTGGCCACCGTCCAGGGTTCATCCCCACGCTGATGCATCACCGAGATCGCCTTGGCCAACTGGGGATCGGAAATACCTGCCAGCATCCCCTGCTGACACACCCCTTGCTCGACCAGATGACGCAGCAGCAGGATCAACAGTACCTCCAGCAAGCGGGAGATCAGCGGATCCTGCCCGTAGCGGGGGTGAAACGCCTCGTCAAACAGCTGACTCAGCACCGGCGTCAGGACAGGCAACTCACGTAGCGGCAGCACCAGCGAGCCCGGTAATGCCAGTTGCAACGGCGATGCGCCCCCCTTGCCGAATGCGACATTGGCGCACACCAAATCACACCCCCCCAGCGTTCTGGGTTCAAGCTTGTGGGGACGTCCCCGAGGGAACAGGATCAGGGCCGGCTCCTCGAGCAGCAAGCTGGCGCCCCCCTCTTCACGCAGCATGACGGCACCGCTGCGCAGCAGATGAAGATGTCCGCCACTCGGGTAATCATCACTGGAGGAGTTCTGGCACAGGTTGCCGGCGAAGAAGATCTTGGCTTCGGGGGAGGCATGAACCAACAGGGCAGAGAGCGGATCCATATTTGAGACGAATGGTATTTATTTGCAGACGATGAGTGATAAACCGTATCACGAATGACGGCACACTGTCTCCCGTACCCTCACTACCACAGGAGAAGATCATGAGCCGTATCCAACCCGTATCCCAACCGCAACCCGCAGCCGCCCAGACCCTGGCTACCCTGCACCGCAATCTGGGTATGGTGCCCAACCTCTACGCCACCCTGGCCCACTCGCCAGCCCTGCTCAATGGCTTCCTGGGCTTTGCCGAGGCGCTTGGCAAGGGGCGCCTCACTGCCCCACAACGGGAGTTGCTGGCACTGGCCATAGGTCAAGCCAACGCCTGCCAATACTGTTTGTCTGCCCACACACTACTGGCGGGCAAGGCCGGATTCTCGGCCCAGGAGATCCGGGCTGCCCGGCTCGGCCAGGCCTCGGCTCCCCTTGATCACGCCCTGCTGCAACTGGCAACGGCGCTGGTCAGTCAGCGCGGAGTGATCAGTGACGAGCAGCTTGCTAGCGCCCGTGCCGCAGGCGTAGATGACGAGCTGCTGCTGGAGGTGCTCGGCCAGGTGGTGGTCAATACCCTGACCAACTATGGCAACCACCTGGCGGCGACCGAGATCGACTTCCCGCCCGTCACTCTGACCCCTTAAACAAGGAGCCCCCATGCAGCAACATGACAAAGGCTTTCTGGTCGCTCTGGCGGGCGTGGTATTGACCCTGCTCTGGATCGGCGTATTCAAGTTTACCCCGACAGAGGCAGCCGCCATCAAACCACTGGTAGCCAGCCACCCCTTGATGAGCTGGCTCTATGGTCCCCTGTCGGAACAGAGCGTATCGAACCTGATCGGGGTGGTCGAGATAGTGATCGCCATCGGACTGGTCGTGGGTCTGTGGCAACCTCGCATCGGTTACTGGTGCAGCATGGGGGCTATCGTCACCTTCCTGGCGACGCTGAGCTTCCTGCTGACCCTGACAGGTGTCTGGAAAGTGGTTGATGGCGTGCCAGTCACCGAGTTCTTCCTGTTCAAGGATCTGGTGTTTCTCGGTGTGGTTCTGCACTACCAGCACAGGATCCGTGCCAGCTTGTCCACTCAGGCAGCCTGACAACAATGCCTTTGGCGCCCGGGATGGGCGCCTTTTTTCGTTATGCAGCCCTGGTCTGGCGCTTGCTGGCCGTCTTGCGCGGTCGGGGCCCGCCAGTCGTGCTGGCCGCCGGACTCTTTCGCTTGGTAAAACGCCGCTTGCCGGCACCCGGCACCTCCTTGGGCAGGGCGTTGAAGCTGGCGCCTGAGTCCTGCCGCGCCCCTTCAATCAGACCGTTGAGCTGCTCGGTGAGCGGCCCCATAAACTGCTGATAGCTGCCGTGGCGCTCGGCGATCTGGGCGAGGCTCTGCTCCCACAGCGCCGTCATATCCGGCGTGGTGGCGGTGGCAGGCAGTGCCTGCACCAGTGCCCGCCCGGTCGGGGTCGCCTTGATGCTCTTGCCCTGACGCACCAGAAAGCGGCGCTTGAACAGCAGGTCAATGATACCGGCCCGGGTCGCTTCTGTGCCGAGACCATCGGTGTCGCGCAGGGTCTTGCGGATCTCGGGATCCTGCACATAGCGGGCGATGCCTGTCATGGCCGCCAGCAGAGTGGCATCGGTGAACGACTTGGGCGGCTGGGTCATTTTCTCCTGCAGTTCGCCCCGCTCGCAGAGCAGTTGCTCTCCCTCTTTCAGGGCAGGCAGCGTGCCCGCCTTCTCTTCGTCGTCATCCTCCTCCACCCCAAGCAGCGCCTTCCAGCCCGCTTTTAGAATGCGCCGTGCCTTGGCCTGAAACAGACCACCGGCGATGCGCAGCAGCACCTTGCTGTCGTTGTATTCGAACGGAGGATAGAACTGCAGCAGGTACTGGCGGGCAATCAGGCCATAGAGCTTCGCCTCGTCGGCCCCCAGCGTACCGGGGTTGCCCTGCTTCTCGGTGGGGATGATTGCGTGGTGGGCATCCACCTTGCTGTCGTTCCACGCCTTGCTGCGGATCTTGCCGTCTGCCTCGCTCACCGCCTTGGCCAGCGCAGGCGCTGTGGCGGCGATGGCACCGCGCACCTGCTCGGCCCGCTTGAAGTGGTCGGTCGGCAGATAGCGGCTATCGGAGCGCGGATAGGTGATGAGCTTGTGACGCTCGTAGAGGCTCTGGCAGATATCGAGCACCCGCTTGGCATCCATACCGAACCGCTTGGCGGCATCGATCTGTAGACTGGAGAGGTTATAGGGCAGCGGCGCCGCCTGCTTGCGGGCCTGCTCCTCCACCGATTCGACCTGAGCGGGCTGGCCGTTGATCCGGCTCACCACCTTGTCGGCCAGCGCCCGGTTGAGCACCCGCCCCTCCTCGTCCTGCCACGGCAGGCAGGCTTCAGACGGCAGCCACTTGGCGGTGAAACGCTCGTTGCCGTCGGTCAGCAGATGGGCCAGCACCTCGTAGAAAGGTTTGGGCACGAAGGCCTCGATCTCGAGATCCCGCCGCACCACCAGCCCCAGCAGCGGGGTCTGCACCCGACCGACCGAGAGCAGCTCGCTGCAACCCGCCTTGCGCCCGAGCAGGGTATAGGCGCGGGTCATGTTGATACCGTAGAGCCAGTCGGCCCGACTGCGGGCCAGCGCGGAGACCGCCAGCGGCACGAACTCCTTGTTGTCCCTCAGCTTCTCGAGGGCGCGGCGCACTGCGGGCGGGTTGAGATCGCTGATGAGGCAGCGCTGCACCGGCTTGGTTTTCGGGTAGCCGAGAAAGTCGATCACCTCATCCACCAGCAGTTGCCCTTCCCGATCCGGGTCACCGGCGTTGACCACGCAGTCCGCCTGCTTGATCAGCCGCTTGATGACGGTGAGCTGGGTTTTGGTCTTGGGCTTGGCCACCAGCTGCCACTGGGCAGGGATGATGGGGAGATGCTCCATCCGCCACTGCTTGAAGGCGGCGTCATAGGCATCGGGCTCGGCCTGCTCCAGCAGATGGCCGATGCACCAAGTGACCACATCCCCCTGGGCTGTTTCGATAAAACCGTCGCCCTTCTTGTGGGGCTTGGGCAGGGCATCGGCAATGGCGCGGCCCAGCGTGGGCTTCTCGGCGATAAAGAGTCGCATCGGTGGCTACCTGCAATACTGTATATGCAGACAGTATACAACTGCCACCGCGAAAGCCCAACTTCCCCTATTCGTCGAACGGGTGATCGTGGATGGCGGCAAACAGCCGCGCCTGATTGAGCAGCGGCGCATAGTGGAAGGCATTTTCGCCATCTTCCGCCAGCAGATAGTCGGTCAGCTGTTCGCGCACCGCCTCTTGCAGGGTCTCCAGCTTCCACGGCTTGGCAAGGTAGTAGTGCAACCCGCCACGATTGACCGCTTCGACGGTGGCCTCCAGCCCCGCTTGTCCGGTCAGCAGCAATTTGCGGCTGGCCCGAGTGGTGGCACGCCGGTTCAGCTCCACCAGAAAATCGACCCCCAGGGTTCCCGGCATGATGTGGTCACAGAGGATCAGCGCCAGCTTGTTGCCGTCGCTCTCCCACTCCTCCACCACCGCACGCGCCTCATCGACGCTCTCGGCGGCTTCCAGTTCGAAGTGGGAACGAAACGGGGCGAGATCGTGGATCACCGCATCCAGCACCTCACGCTCATCGTCCACACACAGGATCAGATAGTGTTTGTTCATTGCTCCTCCTTGGCGACATGGTTTGGCACGCCGCGCGATTGATGCTGGCCACGGCTCAGGCCGCATGCTCCTTGTTGTGATGAGGTTCGCCCCCGTAACCGGCCTGCCCCATGCCATCCAGCGGCAGACAGACCCGCATCCGGGTGTAACGGCCCGGCTCGGAGGCCACCTCGATCCGGCCGTGGTGCTGCTGAACTATCTGCAGTGAGACGCTCAGACCAATCCCGAGGCCGAAATGGCCCTCCCGCTTGGTGGTGAAGTTGAGATCGAAGATCCGCTGCCACAGCTCGGGCTCGATGCCGCAACCGCTATCCTCGATCTCCACCATGACCCACTCGGGATCCAGCAACCCGGTGCGGATGGTGAGTCGCCCCGAGCCGCTCATGGCATCCAGACTGTTGGCGATCAGGTTGGTCCACACCTGTTGCAGGGCGATGGGGTGACAGCGCACCAGCGGCAACGGCTGGTACTCCTTGCAGAGCTCATGATGCTTGAGGCGGTTTTCGAAAATCATCAAGGTATCTTCCAGCCCCTCGTGCAGGTCCACCAGCGAGGGCTCGGCCCGATCCTGCCGGGCATACTGCTTGAGGCTCTTGACCAGATCGCCGATGCGACGGGCACACACCTCGATATTGCGCAGGAAGCTGCCGGTCTGCTGGAACAGCTCCAGCCGGGAGAGCAGCGCCTCCCGCTCGTCGGCAGTGCGGCTGGCAAACCAGCGCTGCCAGTTCAGCTCGTCATCCAGATTCATCTGCACCGCCAGCCGCGCCTGCTGACGATCGCCAAAGCGCCCCTCCGCCTGCCGGGTCTTGTCACGGATCTCGCTGGTCGAGACCGGCTGGGAGGAGAGCGCCTGACAGAGAGTCTGGTTGCCCAGCCCCTTGATGGTTGCTGGCAGCTCGAGATTGACCAGATCTGGGATGGCGGCCCGCAGGGTCTCGCTGCCACGGATAATGGCCGCCACCGGGTTGTTCAGCTCGTGGGCGACACCGGCCACCAGCTGACCCAGCATCGCCATCTTTTCGCTCTCCACCAGCTGGGCGTGAGCGGCATCGAGGGAGTTGAGGGTCTGTTGCAGCCGCATCTCGGTACGGATGCTGTTTTGCAGGCGACGGTTGAAGTGGCGCAGCAGCAGGTTGGTAAAGGAGGGGAGCAGTTCGCTGCGCGCCTGCATCACCCGGGAGAATTGCAGCTTGTCGAGCTTGATCACCTCGGCACCGGTCAGAGTCACGCCGGTGGTGAAGGCGGGTTCGCCGGTCACGAAGGACATACCCCCCACCAGCGAGCCGGTGCGGTAGTGCACCACCTCCTGATCGATCCCCTGCTCGTCCCGCTTGCGCAGCACTACCTCCCCCTTGGCGATAAACCAGAGAAAGCTGTTGGGCTCCCCCTCGCGGGTCAGCACATGGCCCGGGCTGTAGTGGCGGCAGACCCGCTCCTCGTCATTGCCCTCGAAAAACTGGTAGAGGCCGTCGATCACCACCCGGGAGAGTTCTTCATCGCTGCAGTGGGTGTAATCCATAAAGCCCTGCCGATAGGCAGCCAACTGGCGATCGACGTGGGCTCGCAGCAGCTTCTGGTTGTCGAGCACGGCGGCATAGCTCAGCAGGTCCGCCTCGGGACGCTGCAATACAAAGTGGCTCGCCTGCTCGATCACCGCCCGGCGCAGGCTGCCATCGCGCCAAGGGCGTTGCAGGTAGTAGTCGAGACGACCTAGGTTCACCGCCTCGATGATCGATTTCATCTCCGGCTGGCTGCCCAGCAGGATCTTGCGGCACACCTCGTGACGGCTGCCGAGGCGGATCAGAAAATCGGCCCCTCGCCCATCCCCCAGCTCGCTGTCACACACCACTACGGCGGGTGGCTGCCCCTTGCGATCCAGCTCGTCCAAGGCCAGCTCCGCCGACCCCTGACCGACCACCACCACCAGCGCGAAATGGCCGAGCAGCGGAGCCAACTCCTGTTCGAATTCGGCCAGCAGTTGCACGTTGGCGGCGACACACAGCAGTGAGAAAGGGCTCATCAGCGACACTCCGTTGAGGCTCACTGCTCACTATATCAGCGAATCTTGTGGGGTTTTGCGAGGGGGCTAACAGCTGTCGCGGAAAGTGCACAAATAGATAAAACAGAAAACAACTGAATTTAATTCGATAATTAAATAAATAACAAAACAAAAGACAAAATATGACAACAATCAAAAATATAAACCATGATGGAGGTCAACGCCTTATCCCTGTCATTACTACTACTATTGGACTAGTACTATGTAGGTAATTATTGACCGTAGGAAAACGCCGCCATGATTGGAAAACTGATAAGAAAAACCTGGTTCTGGCTCCTGCTGCTCGGGGCCCTGCTGGGTATCGCGGCACTGGGTGTCACCGTGACCGTGCTGCACAAGACCAGCTCCACCGAATTCTGCGTCTCCTGCCACTCCATGCAGACTCCGCTCGCCGAGTATCAGGGCAGTGTCCACTTCCAGAACACCAAGGGGATCCGCGCCGAGTGCGCCGACTGCCACATCCCGGGCGACCCCACCTCCTACCTGTGGACCAAGATCCGCGCCGTGAAGGATATCTATCACGAGGCGATCGGCACACTGGATACCCCGGAAAAGTATGAAGCCCACAAGCTGCGGATGGCCCAGTCCGTCTGGGACGAGCTGAAAGCCAACGACTCCGCCACCTGCCGCAGCTGCCACAGCTACGAGGCGATGGACATTCTGGCCCAGCGCCCCAATGCCCGTGCCGAGCACCCGGTCGCCATCAAGGAAGGCCAGACCTGTATCGACTGCCACCGTGGTGTCGCCCACATCATGCCTGACATGAGCGGCCTGGCTGCCGCCGGTGCCAGCGAGCTGGCGCAGGCTGCGGCCCAGACCCCGGCCAACGTCACCACCCGTTACGCCATCGCCACCACCCCACTGTTCCTCGATGCCGCCGCCAAGACCGACGAAGGCACCCTGATGCCTTCGACCAAGGTGGAAGTGCTGGCCAACGAAAACGGCCGCGCCAAGGTGCAGATCGAAGGCTGGCAACAGGATGGCGTGAGCGAAGTGTTCTACGCCGCACCGGGCAAACGGATCCTCAGCGTACTGGTCGGCGATGCCGCCAAGAAAGCACTGGTCACCGGCCAGAGCGAAACCGACAGCGCCACCAACCTCACCTGGCATCAGGTCAAGCTGACCGCCTGGGTCGACCAAAGCCAGCTCATCGGCGATCAGGGCAAGCTGTGGCAATACGCCTCCACCCTGATGTCCAACAACTGTACCGGCTGCCACGGCCTCACCGCGCTGGATCACTTCAATGCCAACCAGTGGATCGGCGTCATCAAGGGGATGGAATCTCGTACCTCCCTGACCCCGGAACAGGCTCGCATGTTGACCCAGTATGTCCAGAAACACGCCAGTGACATGAGCGCGGCCCACTAAGGCTGGCACAGAGGATAACCGTTATGACTTTTTTCAATGACAAGAAGACCAATCTGTCCCGCCGCAACCTGCTCAAGGGGCTCGGCGCCTGCGCAGCCCTGCCCCTGCTCGGCGGCATTTTTCCCAAGAGTGCGCTGGCGCAAGCCATCAGCACCGCATTGAGTCAGTTCCCGACCCTGGTGCCCGCCCAGAAGGGCATTCTGACCGGCGCCCACTGGGGTGCTTTCGAGGCGATCGTCGAAGATGGCCGCATGGTGCGCGTTCAGCCGGTGGCCGATGATCCGGCGCCAAACGATCTCATCGACATGGCGCCGTTCCAGGTGCACGCCAAGAACCGCATCAAATACCCCATGGTACGCAAGAGTTGGCTGGAGCACGGCCCGGGCGCCAAACCCGAGCTACGCGGTGCCGACGAGTGGGTGCGAGTGAGCTGGGAGAAAGCCATCGAACTGGTGGCCGGCGAGATCCAGCGCGTCCAGTCTGATTTCGGCCCGCAGGCGATCCACGCCGGTTCCTACGGCTGGAAGAGCGTCGGCATGTTCCACAACAGCCGTACCCTGCTGCACCGCCTGATGAACCTCTCCGGCGGCTTCACCGGTTATGCCGGTGACTACTCCACCGGCGCGGCTCAGGTGATCATGTCCCACGTGATGGGCTCCATCGAGGTGTACGAGCAGCAGACCGCCTGGCCCAACGTGGTGGAGAACGCCGAACTGGTGGTGCTGTGGGGGGTCAACGCTCAAGTAACTCTGAAGAACAGCTGGAACATGCCGGATCACGAAGGTCAGGCCGGCTTCATGGCGCTGAAAGAGAAGGGCACCCGCGTCATCAGCATCGACCCCATCTACAACGAGACCGCCAAGCTGGTCGGCGCCGAGTGGATTGCCCCGAACGCCTACACCGACGTGGCCATGATGCTGGGTGTGGCTCACACCCTCTACACCGAGAAGAAGCACGATCAAGCCTTCCTCGATCGCTACACCGTCGGCTTCGACAAGTTCCTGAACTATCTGCTCGGCAAGGATGACGGTCAACCGAAGAGCGCCGAATGGGCGAGCACCGTTTGTGGCGTCGATGCCAAGGTGATCCGCCAGCTGGCTCTCGACATGGCCACCAAGCGCACCATGATCATGGCCGGTTGGGGGATGCAGCGTCAGCAGCATGGCGAACAGCCGAACTGGATGCTGGTCACTCTGGCCTCCATGCTGGGCCAGATCGGCCTGCCGGGCGGCGGCTACGGCTTCAGCTACCACTACTCCTCCGGTGGCAGCCCCACCGCCAAGGGTGGCATTCTGGCCGGTATCTCCGCCGGCAACGCACCGAAGAACAGCCCGGCTCCGATCCCGGTGGCCCGCATCGCCGACTGTCTCGCCAACCCGGGCAAGACCATCGACTTCAACGGCCGTAAGGTGACCTATCCGGACATCAAGCTGGTCTACGTGGCGGGCGGCAACCCCTTCCACCACCATCAGGACACCAACAACCTGCTGCAGGCGTGGCGTAAGCCGCAGACCGTGATCGTTCACGAGCCTTACTGGACGGCGACTGCCAAGCACGCCGACATCGTGCTGCCGGTCACCACCAGCTACGAGCGCAACGACCTGGAGATGGGTGGCGACTACTCCCAGCGCTATGTGTTCCCGATGCACCAGTGCGTGCCGCCCCAGTTTGAAGCCCGCAACGACTTCGATATCTTCAGCGCCATCGCCGCCAAGCTGGGGGTGCAGGAGCAGTACACAGAAGGGAAGGACGAGATGCTGTGGCTCAAGCAGATGTACGACGGCATGGCGGCGCAGGCCCGCGGCGCCCGCGTCGCGCTGCCGCCGTTCAACATGTTCTGGGAGTCCAACAACTACATCCGCTTCCCGATCCCCGAGGCCAACCGCCAGTGGATCCGTCACGCCGATTTTCGCGAGAACCCGCTGCTCAACCCGCTCGGCACCCCGTCCGGCAAGATCGAGATCTTCTCCAACACGGTGGCGGGGATGGGTTACACCGACTGTGCCGGCCATCCCAAATGGTATGAGCCCAAGGAGTGGGTGAAGAGCGAGGTGGCAGCGCGCTATCCGCTCTCGCTCAACACCTCCCACCCGACCCAGCGGCTGCACTCCCAGCTCGACAACACCCCGCTGCGGGACAAGTTCGCCATCGCCGACCGCGAAGCAATCATGATCCATCCCGCCGACGCCAAGGCTCGCGGCATCGCCCAGGGGGATCTGGTGCGCGCCTTCAACGAGCGCGGCCAGATTTTGGTGGGCGCCCTGCTCTCCGAGGATGTGCGCCAAGGGGTGGTGCGGATCTGCGAAGGGGCCTGGTATGACCCGGCCAAGCCGGGCGAAGCGGGCAGCATCTGCAAAAACGGCAACGTCAACTGCCTCACCTTCGACGAAGGCTCGTCCAGTCTGGCGCAAGGCAACTGCGGCCACATGGCCCAGCTGCAGATTGAGAAGTACACAGGCCCTGTGCTGGCCAATACCGCCCACGCGGTACCGGCCAACGGCTAAGGCGATTGCCACCCAATAAAAACGGCGCCATCAAGGCGCCGTTTCTTTATCTGTCTGCCAAAGCTCAGGCATGGTCGGGACGGGTTTAGAACTCCCCTTCCTCCATATACTCCTGCGCGCACTCCACCAGTTGTGGCCACAGCTCTTCCGGCACCCAGGCGTCCGGGTCATCTTCGTCCCCGTCGTACTGGCTCCAGAAATAGCGGCGCAGGCCGGAGGCAAACTCGTCGCTGATCTCGGCCAGCTCCGAGAGCGGCCCCAACCAGGCGATGCGACGCAGGCCGGAGGCGAGATCGTTGATGGCATCCATCAGGGTGCGATCGTCGAAGCTCTGCTCCACCAGCAGGGTGAAGCGCTCGCGCGCCTGCTCGGTCTGCTCCTCGTCCAGCTCGCCCACATCGGCCAGCAAGTCGACAAAATCTTCCAGAAGGAACGCGATCAGGCCATCCCTGTCTTCAAACCACTGGATCTGGGCGCCCTTGACCCCCAGCACAGAGGCATCAAACGAATCGTCAAGGTGACACAGTGCCCACGGATCGTCGGTCATGCTTCTCTTCCTCAGGCTAAAACAAATGCCATATGTTATGCCTAGCTCTCGACTCTTGCCACCTTGGGCAACGAGAGGGAGGCGGCCAGACCGCCCAGTTCGGCGCGGCCCATGATGAAACTGCCCCGATAGGCTTCCGCCAGATCGGAGACGATATTGAGGCCCAGGCCCGAGCCCGGCACCTTCTCGTCGAGCCGCACCCCGCGCAGCACCGCCTTGGCGATCTGATCCTCGCTCATGCCGGGGCCGTCATCCTCGATACGCAAGGTGATCCAGCCACCCAGCTCGGCGCTGGAGATGCGCAGCTCGCTGGCAGACCACTTGAAGGCGTTCTCCAGCAAATTGCCCACCATCTCGTCGAAATCCTGCTCCTCCACCCCGACCGCCAGATTGGCGGGCACTTGCAGATCCACCGTCTTGCCCGGATAGAGGCGGGAGAAGGCGCGGCAGATATACTCCACCCGCGCCCGCACCGGGGTCGAGACCCCGAGGATCTTGGCGGCACCGGTCACCCGCGCCTTGCCGAGGTGGTAATCGATATGACGCTGGATCTGGTCGAGCTGCTCGCCGATGGCGGCCTGATCCTCCGACGGCAACTGGGCCACCTGATTGCGCATGATGCTGAGCGGCGTCTTAAGGGCGTGGGCCAGATTGCCGGTGTGGGATCGCGCCCGCTGCAGCAGCTCGCCGTAGTGGTGCAGCAGCCGGTTGATATCCTCCACCAGCGGCTGGATCTCCAGCGGATAGCGCAGCCGGAACCCCTCCTGATGGCCCTCGTGAACCCGCCCCAGTTCGCGGCGCAGCAGGTGCAGCGGCCGCAAGCCGTAGACGATCTGGAACATGAAGCCGAGCACCAGACCGGCGGCAGCAAAGCCGAGACCGAGGAACAGGCTGATGCGGGTCTTGTTGAGGGTCTGGGTCAGGGCGCTGCTGTCCTTGGCCATCACCAGAGTGAACACCCGATCCGAACCGGGCAGCAGCACGGTACGGGTCATGATCAGCAGCGGCTCCTTGTTGGGTCCCTTGCCGACAAAGAGGTCGGGATCGCCAAACGCCGACTTGAGGCCGTCGCTCTTCAGGTTGGTATCCCACAGGGAACGGGAGCGCCCCACCACATCGTGGCCCAGCTCCAGTTGCCAGTAGTAGCCGGAGTAGGGTTGATTGAAGCGGGGATCGGAGAGGGAGCCGGTGACCACCGGCAGGCCGGTTTTGGCCACTTCCAGCCGGGAGAGCAGATCATAAAGCTGCAGGCGTAGGCCGTCGGCCTCCGCCTCCTGCCAGTAGTTGCGCATCATGGTCTGCAAGCTGAAACCGGTGGCGAACAGAAACAGCCCGCACCAAACCAGCGCGATGGCGACCAGTCGCCCCCGCAGGGTTCTGACCAGCCTCATTCGTTGATCCGGTACCCGAGGCCGCGCACTGTCTCAATCAGATCGGGGTTGGTTTTCTTGCGGATCCGGCCGATGAACACCTCCACGGTATTGGAGTCACGGTCAAAATCCTGAGCATAAATGTGATCGATCAGCTCGCTGCGCGACACCACCTTGCCCCGATGCTGCATCAGATAACCGAGCACCCGGAACTCGTGGGCAGTCAGCTTGATGGGGGTCCCTTCGTACCACACCTGCGACGCCGCCATGTCGAGCCGCACCCCACCAATCTCCAGAATGGAGCTGGCGTTGCCTGCCGCCCGGCGCACCAGCGCATGGACCCGCGCCACCAGCTCGGCCACCTGGAACGGCTTGGTCAGGTAGTCATCGGCACCGGCGTTGAGCCCTTCGATCTTCTCGTGCAACTGGCCACGGGCGGTCAGTACCAGCACCGGGGTATCGATCCCCTTGCTGCGCCACTCTTTCAGCACGCTCAGGCCATCGCGCCCCGGCAGGCCGAGGTCGAGAATGATGGCGTCGTAGGGTTCGGTCTCGCCGAGGAAACCGGCCTCGTTGCCATCGTGGCAGAGGTCGGTGACAAAGCCGGAGAGGCGCAGCTGTTCGGCCAGCTGACCAGCCAGAATTTTTTCGTCTTCAACAATCAGAATTCGCATGAACAGGCTTCCACACAGGGGTTATTCATCATCCTCGACCAGGGGCTTTGGCGGTTCGAACAACCGCTCCAGATGGTGGCCCTTGGCCCACACCAGCTCAAGGTTGTCAGCCCGATAGGCCACCTTGATCACGCTGTTCTCCCGATCGATGACTCGCAGTTCATAGAGCCAGATACCATCCTCTTCCCCCAGATCCACCCGCAACACCCGCACCGGCAATCTGGCCGCCACCTCCATCATTTCATGGAAGGGCCGAACCCGTCCCTCATGGACAGCTTGCTGCAGCATGGCTTCATCAGGCGTGACCGCCTGTGCCAGCAACGGCAGCAATAACCCAAGCAGAGGGAGCGCTCTATTCATGGATGATTCATCTCCAAAAACCTAACATAATGGCGTTTATAGTCTGCCAGCCATGAATCCGGAATGAATATGATCCCGCGCAGTTTCCTGCTGATCCTTTGCCTGTTGAGTGCCACAAGCTGGGCGGCCCAGAACCGTCTCGACATGGCCGGGCTGGTCAAACTGTTGCTGGCGCAAGGGTATCACGACATTCGGGAAGTGGAGCTGGAAGGGGACAAATTCGAGGTCAAAACCCTCAATCGCCAGGATCAGAAGGTGCATCTCATCGTCGATGCCTACACTGGCGAGATCAAACAACAAGAGGCCGATTAGGCCTCTTTTGCATTCCAGCGTCCCCGCATGGGACGCAGCAGCTTCTCCCGCCTCGGCCAGAGCAGGGCGCAGGCCAGCAGCAGGTAAATGAGAGGCTCCCCCCAACCGCTCTTGAGCGACCACCAGTAATGCACCGGCACCAGCAGGGCGATGGCATAGACCCAGTTGTGCAGTTTCTGCCATGCGGCGCCCATGCGGCGCTGCAATGCGGGCAGCGAAGTGATGCTGAGGGCGGCCAGCAGCAACAGGGCCACCATCCCCACCACGATATAGCTGCGCTTGACCAGCTCGCCGCCAATCAGCCCCCAGTCAAACTGCAGATCCAACCCCAGCCACGCCATGAAGTGGAGCAGCGCCCAGGCAAAACACCAGAGCCCGAGGGGGCGGCGCAGCTTGATGAGCGGCCCCTGCCGCCAGCGCTTGGCCAGCAGTGACACCAGCAGGGTGAGCAGCAGCAGGTTGAGCGCCCCCTTGCCGAGGTAGTGGATAAGCTCGGGCACCGGATCGCCCCCCAGCAGGCCTGCCGGAATGGCAAAAACCAGCCAGAGCAGGAAGCCGAGGGAGCACAGATGCACCAGCGCCCGCAAGCCGCTGATATGGGCCGGTTTCAATCTCAGTACCATTGGCGCAGATCCATCCCCTGATAGAGCGAGGCGACTTCGTCACCATAGCCGTTGAACATCAGGGTCGGCTGACGCTTGGCGCCAAACACTCCTCCCTCGCCGATGAAACGCTCGCTTGCCTGGCTCCAACGCGGGTGATCCACCTGCGGGTTGACGTTGGCGTAGAAGCCATATTCGTTGGGAGCCAGCAGGTTCCAGGTGGTCGGCGGCATCTCCTCCACCAGCCGGATCGAGACGATACTCTTGATGCTCTTGAAGCCATACTTCCACGGCACTACCAGCCGGATCGGCGCGCCATTCTGGGCGGGCAGGGTCTTGCCGTAGAGCCCCATCGCAAGGAAAGAGAGAGGGTGCATCGCCTCGTCGATACGCAGCCCCTCCACATAGGGATACTCGATGCCGCCCCCCAAACTGGAGGCCTGCCCCGGCAGCTGTTTCGGATCAAACAGGGTTTCGAAGGCAACAAACTTGGCGCGACTGGTGGGCTCGGCACGGCGGATAATCTCCGCCAGCGAGATGCCGTTCCAGGGCAGCACCATGGACCAGGCTTCGACACAGCGCAGTCGGTAGATCCGCTCCTCCAGCTCGCTCTTGTTGATGAGGTCCCACACATCGAGGGTAAAGGGCTTGGCCACCTCCCCCTCCACCTTGAGGGTCCAGGGTGCGGGCTTGAGGTAATGGCCGTTGCGAGCCGGGTCGGACTTGTCGGTGCCGAGCTCATAGAAGTTGTTGTAACTGGTGGCCTTCTCTTCCGGTGTCAGCACCAGATTGGCCGGGCGCTCGGCAGGCTTGCTGTTAAGCGGCCTGGTAGCTAATTGGGGAGCATCCTCTTTACCGCGCAGCAGATCGAGTACACCGGCCTGAGTGGGAAACGCCAGGGTGGCTGCGCCCAGACCCAGCCCTTTGAGAATAAGGCGGCGGTCCTGATAGACGGCTTCCGGGGTGACATCCTGTTCGGTGAGGGGGTGGGCGGTACGACGCTTGATCAACATGAAAAACTCCCGGGGCTGAGTGAGGCAGTATGGATAAGACCCGCCCCGGTAGATTTTTATTTCACACAAATTTACATCATGTGGTGCAGGGGCAGTGCCTTGGCCATGGTGCCGACCAGAAACAGGACTACGAACACCAGCAGGGGAACGATCACATTTGGCGCCATCAGACTCACTCCATGAGCAGGACAGGGCCTCTAACTATGGCCGACTGTCAGGCCGGTCACCAATGAATTTTTTTCGCGAGCGCAAGCGTATTCCTGAGTTGAAAAGGGTGATAAAGATCACACACAATTCGGCCCCCGCTTGCCGCCCCGATTACCGGGGGTAGGCTGCCCATTTTGCGAAGCCAACTGAAGAGTCGCCCCATGAGCCCACTGATCGCCATCGCCATCACCACTGGAATTCTCTCCGCCGTCTGGGGCTGGATTGCCGTCGCGTTCGGCCTTATCTCCTGGGTCGGCTTTCTCGGCTGCACCAGCTATTTCGCGTCAAGCGGCGGCTACAAGGCACTGCTGCAGACCATCTTCTGCAACACCAGCGGCATGCTGTGGGCACTGCTGCTGATCCATGGCGACAGTCTGTGGGGAGCGGGTGTGGCGGGTTATGTGATGACGGGGGTGGTCGCAACCCTGATGTGCGTACAGGCCAAGCAGCAGTGGCTCGGCTACATTCCCGGCACCTTTGCCGGTTGCTGTGCCACCTTCGGGGCGGCTGGCGAGTGGCGGCTGATCCTGCCCTCCCTCATCATTGGCGCCTTGTTCGGTTACCTGATGAAGGCGAGCGGCCTCTGGCTCTCCCATAAAACTCAAAAAGCCGATGCCGCTCCGGCGGTGGTTGATCCCGCCTGATTTATCCCTTCGATTTGAAGTTTGCTGCTTCAATGCCGTGCCGATTCAATAACTTGTAAAAATCGGTACGGTTTCTGCCCGCCATGTTGGCCGCCAGGGTCACATTGCCCTCGGTGGTGCGCAGCAAACGGATCAGATACTCCTTCTCGAATTCGGCCCGCGCCTCGTTGAACGAGGGGATACCGCCGCCACCGCCGCTCAGGGCGGACTCCACCATGGAGACCCCGATCACCGGACTGCAACAGAGGCTGGCGAGCTGCTCCACCACGTTGCAGAGCTGGCGCACGTTGCCGGGCCATGCAGCGGCCGCCAGCATCGCCAGCGATTCGGGCGAAAAACCCATGGCGGCGCAGTCGCTGTGGCGGCTACGGTAATCATCGAGCGCCTGTCGGGCCAGCAGGGGGATATCCTCGCTGCGGGCACTGAGAGACGGCAAGGTGATATTGGCGACGTTGAGACGGTAGAAGAGATCTTCCCGAAAGCGCCCCTCCTCCATCGCCTTGACCAGATCCTGATGGCTGGAGCTGAGCACCCGCACCTCCGGCGTACCCTGACCATACTCCTCCATCACCTGCAGCAGCTTGGCCTGCAGGGATTCGGAGAGGCTGCCAATCTCGTCGAGAAACAGGGTCGCCCCCTTGGCCTGCTCGAACAGCCCTGACTGGCCATCTTCACCAAACAGCTGCAAGTCGAGTGACGCCCACGGAATGGCGGCACAGTTGATGGTATGGAGCGGCTTGTCGCGCCGCTGGCTGGCCTGGTGCAGCGCCTGCGCCATCGCCCCCTTGCCGGAGCCTGACGGCCCCATGATCAGCACCGGCACCTCCATGGTGGCGATGCTGTGAGCCTGGATCAGCAGTTGCTCCAGCTGGGGATTACGAGTCAGGATCAGCGACTGCCACTCCTGCTGCTGTTTCGGCCGGGTCAGGCTCAGCGCATGTTCGATGGTGGCGAACAGCTCATCCTTGTTGATGGGTTTGGTCAGAAAGCTGAAGACCCCGGAGCGGGTCGCCTGAATGGCGTCCGGGATAGTGCCGTGGGCGGTCATGATGATCACCGGCAACCCCAGCCACTGGGCCTGGATCCGCTCGAACAGCGCCAGACCGTCCATGCCGGCCATCCGCAGATCGCTCAGCACCAGATCGGCCCGCTGCTGACGCAACCGGTCGAGGGCCCCTTCCGCACTGTCAGCGGTATCCACTTCATAACCCTGACTACGCAGCCGCATGCTCATCAGTTTGAGCAGGCTGACGTCGTCATCCACCAACAGGATCCGGCTCATGGTATTACCTCACGATTCTCGTTCAGCTTGCGCTGGTTGAGCTGGTCGTCGATGGCGGTCAGCTGCTCGATCTGGCGGCGCAGCCGCTGGATCTCCTGACTCTGGTCATCGCGACGACTGTCGCGAGCCAGCAGCTGCTCGCCGAGGGCGATCCAGCTACGTAAAAAGGCCTGCGCATCGAGACCCAGCTCGGGCAGCATCTGCTTCAGGCGCGCCAGACCGGCGGTGCGATTGGCCACAGATTCGGCGGGGTGGGAGTCCACCATGGCCAGACTGACCCGGCTCTCCAGATCGTCAGCCCCTTTCAGACGCTGACGCTCCTGCACCCGTTGCTGGGGGTGACTGGCCAGCAGCCAGTCGGAGTATTGCAGACGCACCTGCATCTCCTTGTTGGCAAACTCCATCCGCTTGGCAAAAGCGATATCGGAGGACTCCCGCTGTGCCTGTTGCGGCAGCAAGGAGCAACCCGCGAGCAGCCCTGCCATCAGAGCTGGAAATACGCGTTGTATCTTCATAGTCCTCATTTCAACGTCAACCTGAAACAGACATCCGCCTGTTCATCCTCTACCAGAACCAGTTCCCCCCCCAGGCTATTGGCAGACTCGCGGGCGATGGAGAGGCCCATGCCCGAGCCTTTCAAGAGACCTTGCCGCACAGTGCTGCCCTGCTCGAAGGGTTCAAAAATGCGTTGCTGATCGGCCACGGGGATCTTGGGCCCCTCGTTGGCCACTTCCAGCCAGCTTATCTGTTCATTCTGCCCTGCCCTGATCCAGATATTGCCCCCGCTGGCGCCGTAACTGACGGCGTTGGAGAAGAGGTTATCGAGGATCAGTCGTAGCCGGTAGGGCTCCGCCCACAGGGTAACCGGCACGGTCGGCAAGTGTACACGGATCTGCTTGGACTCCAATGCCAGCCGGTACTCGGCAGAAAGTTCCGACAACATCGGCTGCAGGGGGACGGGCTCCAGTTCGAAGGCCTCCTGCTGACTGAGCCGGTTGAAGTCGAGCAGCCGCTCGATCAGGGTCTGCAGGCGCCGACTGTTCTCGTCGAGCATCTGGCAGATCTCCAGCTGATCCGGCGTCAAAGGCCCGACCAGCTGCTCGCAGAGCAGATCCGTCCCCTCCCTCAGCACCGCCAGCGGGGTCTTGAGCTCGTGGGAAACATGGCGCAGGAACTGGTATTTCTGCAGCTCCAGCTCCTTGAGTTTGTCGTGCAGCCAGACGATCCGCTCCCCCAGCAATACCAGCTCGGCAGGGCCGTCAACCGGCTTGGGATCGGGTTCGACCCCGGCACCCAGACTCAAGATGCGCGACTCAATCTGTCGTACCGGGTGGATGATGAGGTAGGTGAAGATAAAGACCATCAGCAGGCTGAGCGCCGCCACAGCTCCGCTCACCCACCAGAGCTCGCTGGTCAGTCCGGCAATGGTGAGCTGCACCCGATCCATGTGTTCGTCAACCCGGCTGCGGGTGACTATTTCGAGCTGCTTGTTGGCATCGTTGAACTGCTCGAGCTTGTCCCCCGCTGCCGCAGCACGGGCCAGCGCGGCATCCTGCAGGCTGTCGAGCCAGGCCAGCCCCTGATCGAGCCCGCTGTAGAGCTGGCCGTCGGTGATGGAGTTGCGGTGTTCCGCCAGCAACACCCGATACCCGTCGAGTTGCTGCTGGTAGCTGGTGAGACTGCGACGATCCCCCAGCACCGCGAAGCGGCGCAAGGTGCGTTCGATATCGATGGCTTGCGCCGTCAGCAGGGTAGCGCGGCGGGTATCTTTGACCGCCCGCTCCATCTCGTCGCTGGTGAGCTGACTGAGGTGGGCAAGGGAGGTGCTGTTGTGCCAGATCATGCCGCCCAGCGGCATCAATACCAGCACAAATCCCATCAATACCACCTGCAGCAGGGAGCGTGGGCGAACCTTGGTCATCATCTTTTCTCTTGCATTCTCACCGGTGCGCCAGCATAGCCGCACCGCCCCAAAAAACAAAACCGGCCAACAGGCCGGTTTGTATTATCTGGATTGTGGTGATTCACGCCAACGCGACAGATGCCAGACAGATAATCATGATCATCGCCAGCGCGCCCGAGGCGGTCAACAGCGCCCATTTCAGCTCCACACTCATGCAAACCTCCTTTCTGCCAATCAGTGCCGGATCACAATAGATAAGACAATGTTAAGCCATAGTTAATCCGATAACCGTGAGCTGCGTATACATTTCAGATGAGCCCAACCCAAGGAAGGTGAGCATGTTCTATCTGTGTAGCATTGGTTCCAATCTTGACCCGCATACCCATGTCAGCCATGCGCTGGCCGAGCTGCTTGCGAACGTCGGCCCCCTGCGGCTGAGTTCGGTGATCCGCACCAAGCCGGTGGGAATGCACTCCAGCCACGACTTTCTCAACTGCCTGCTGGTGGTGGAGAGCCCGCTCGATGCCGCCCGCCTCAAGCAGCACTTTGTCGCCCTTGAAGTGGCTCACGGCCGGGATCGCAGCGATCCGCTCTGCAAGGTGCACGACCGGCCGCTCGACATCGATATTCTGGCCAGCAACAGGAGCGGTGACTTTGCCTCGGCAGAGGTCGATTCCTATCTGGCGGAGCTGCTGGCCGAGCTCTACGGCCATGGCGAGGTGCATGACCCCAAGGTGGCGCTGCAAGTGACACTCCCCGCCCCGTCGGGCAAGCTCAAACCCGGCAAAGGCTTGCTGACACGGCAGGTCGGGCTGGAGCCGCTGGTGCTTGGCAAATCTTCAGAGAGTGGCCAGCGCGCGCCCGCCATCTACCTTGATGCTGGCCCCCGTCATATAACTGTTCCCCATCAGTAACTGCACCGCCTGCCAGATGGGCTCCAGCCCTCCCTCCCGCGCCAGCGGTGTTTTCGCCAACACCTGCTGGCGCCATGCCTCGTCATGCTCGTCGAGAAACAGAATGGGGCCCGGCTCTATGGTGTTGACTCGCACCGCAGGCGCCAGCTCTCGGGCAAAGCTCATGGCCAGCGAATGGGCCCCTGCCTTGGTGGCCACATAGCTGGCAAAACGGGGGGCCGGGGCATGGATATAGATATCGGTGATGTGAATGATGCTGGCGTTGGGATTGCTGGCCAGCTGGGGGGCCAGCGCCCGGTTTAGCTGGAAGGGAGCCGCCATGTGTACCCGGTAGAACTGCTCGAACTGGGCCAGTTGCGCCGCCGGATCAGTTGCCTGCGGCTCGAAGGCCGAGGCGTTGTGGATCACCAGCGTCAGATCCTGATGGGTCGCCAGCACATCGATCAGCTTGCCAACGTCCTCTTCCCGACCAAAATCCGCCTGCACCAGTTCGACCCCCAGTGCTGCCAGCGTGACCAGCTCCGGCCGCTCGCTGCGATAGCTGCCCGTCACCTGCCAACCCGCTGCCACCAGCTGTTCACAGAGATAAAATCCGAGTCGACGGCCACAGCCCGTTACCAATGCACGCATACGATCTCCTTTCCCTTTCATGGTCTTGCATGAACGAAGCCCGCCTGCCAGCGGATCACCGCCGATGGCTTGTGCCTATCAATCCCTGCGGCACAAGCCATTGGTCGCGAGCTACCCGCCCGCGTCATAGTGGCGGCATCCCCCTCTTGCGGAGTCACCACCATGCTGAAAGTACACCACCACATGGGTCGCCTGACCCACTCCCTCACTGCCGGACTCGGCCTGGCCGAGGCGCTGGATCGCCTGCATCAATCGGGTCTTGGCGGCCTGCCGGTACTGGATGAGCAGAAACGGCTGATCGGCTTTCTTTCCGAACAAGATTGCATCCCCAGCCTGCTCACCGGCAGCTACCACTGCGATACCCGCACCCAGGTGGAGGATCTGATGAACCGCTCGCCCCTCTCGGTCGGGCCGGATGAGAGCATTCTGGATCTGGCTCGCCAGATGGCCGATGCCAAGCCCAAGATCTACCCGGTGCTGCAACAGGGCAAGGTGGTCGGCATCATCAGCCGCCGTCAGGTGATGCAGGCCCTCAACCAGCAGATGAAGGTGTGCCAGCAGACCTAGATCTGGTAACGCCCCTTGTCACCGATATCGAAGTGCAGGGGCATCCGCCACTTGGCCAGCGCCAGCAAGGTCAACAGGGCGCCGCAGACCAGCGCCACCAGTGCGGCGGCCCACTCCACCCGCAACCACTCCAGCAGCCATAACGCCGGCAACAAAATGGGCACCAGCTTGATGCCGGGAATGGCGAAGCAAAACTGCTCCTTGAACGCCAGCCCGGAGAGGGTCGCCAACGCCGCCCCCAGCACCAGCGCATCCAGCGCCCCCACCGCTGCCAGGGCCAGTGCGCCCCAACCAACCCCCTGCAGAATCAGGCGAATCCGCTTGTCGTAGATATGCAGCGAGAAGCCGCAGATTGCGCTTGCCACTGCCAGCGACATCAACCATTGTGCCGACGGGAGCAATGCTATCCCGCTCAGCAGCGCCGCACCGCGGCAAAGCAGCAAGAGGGCAGCCGCACTCAAGCCAAGGCGGTAGAGCGAGACGGTCAACTTGTCGATCCCGTCCAGCGGGCTCTCGATTTCAGGATTTGCCATAAACAGTCGCTTCTAACGGATCAGGTGCCATCCAATATACTGGAATCAGGTCTTGGAATATCTTCAAACGGGCTCAGGAGACGTAGTTTGCGTGTGATCCCCCTGTTTTGGTTGCTGTTTCCACTCGGATTGCCCGCCAAAGAGCTGGTGATCTGCGGCACCATGGAGCCCCCGCTCAAGTTTCTCGATGCCGATCAGAAACCCCGCGGACTCGATATCGACATCGTCACCGCCATCTTCGACAAGCTGGAGACGCCCTTTCGGATCGAGCTGGCCGACTCCGGCGCCCGCCTCACCCGCAACGCCGAAACCGGCGCCTGCGACCTGGTGATGACCCACTCCTACAAGGCGGAGCGGGAGAGTTATCTCATCTATCCCCAACAGGCCCATCTTCGCCACAGCTGGCACTTCTTCGTGCGCAAGGCGGACCTGATGAAGATCCGCTACGAAGCGCTGGCCGATCTCAAACCCTGGCGCATCGGCGTGACCAAGGATTTCTCCTACACCCCTGAACTGGCAGCGGCCATGACCGACCCGGCCTATCAGTTTCAGGAGATCACCATGAACCAGCTGCAACTGCGCAAACTGCTGGCCGGACGGATCGATACCGTGCCCATGCCGCTGGTCACCGCCTTCACCCAGATCAAGGAGGAGGGGCTGACGGGCAAGGTCGATTACCTGCCCAAACCGCTCAAGAGCAGCCCCTACTTCAACACCTGGGCCCGCGCACGAGCGGATGCACAGACCCCCGCCCTGATGGCGGCCTACGATGCCGAACTGCTGCGCATGAAGCGAAACGGCAGCCTCAAGGCCCTCTACGACAAGTACGCCATCCCCTATATCGAACCCTGATCAGCCGGTCAGGGCTTCACGTCCCGCAGAATCGGATTCTGCAGCGAGATCAGGGTTTCAGTGGACTGGATCTCGTCGATGGTCTGGATCTTGTTGATCAACACGATCTGCAGTTCGTCGATGGAGCGGGTCATCACCTTCATGAAGATGCTGTAGTGCCCCGTGGTGTAGTAAGCCTCCACCACTTCGTCCAGCGCCTGCAGCTTGGCCAGCGCCGAGGGGTAATCCTTGGCACTCTTCAGATTGATCCCGATAAAGCAGCAGACGTCGTAACCCAACTTCTTGGGGTTAACCTGCACCCGTGTCCCCTCGATAATCCCCGCCTGTTTCATCTTCTCCACCCGCACATGGATGGTGCCCGGGCTGACCGCCAGTTGTTTCGCAAGTTCGGCGTAAGGGATCCGCGCATTCTCCATCAGAGCGGTGAGGATGGCCTGATCGAGATTATCGATCCGGTAATTTTCCGGCATTTTTTTGCACTCCCGTTGACGATACATCATTAAATGACGGCTTATTTTGAAGAAAAAAACACATAAAGCCTATTTCTATTATCGAATATTGAATTTAGTTGGCATTCCATTGAAGAATCACCACATCCAACGGGGTTTGAAACAGGAATTCAGCATGAAACAGCACTACATTCGCAGCCAACAGCAGATCAGCTTCGTCAAAGAGATGTTCTCCCGCCAACTCGCCCAACAACTTGGTCTGATGGAGGTACAAGCCCCCATTCTGAGCCGGGTCGGTGATGGCACTCAGGACAACCTCTCTGGCCACGAGAATGCAGTGCAGGTCAAAGTGAAAACCCTGCCTGAGCACAGCTACGAAGTGGTCCATTCACTGGCCAAGTGGAAGCGCCAGACTCTCGGTCGCTTCGGGTTCGGCCCGGGTGAAGGGATCTACACCCACATGAAGGCGCTGCGTCCGGATGAAGACAAGCTCACCCCTATCCACTCGGTCTACGTGGATCAATGGGACTGGGAGAAGGTGATGCCGAGCGAGCGCCGCGATCTGGCCTATCTGCAGGAAACCGTGCGCGGCATCTGGGCCGCCATCAAGGCCACCGAGCGCGCAGTCTGCGCCGAACATGAGCTGACCCCCTTCCTGCCAGCCGAGATCCAGTTCCTGCACAGCGAAGAGCTGCTGGCCCGTTACCCGGACCTCGATGCCAAGGGGCGCGAGCGTGCCATCTCCAAAGAGCTGGGGGCCGTGTTCCTGATCGGCATCGGCGGTGCCCTCTCCCACGGTGAGCGTCACGATGTGCGTGCCCCGGATTACGACGACTGGAGCAGCCACAGCGAGCTGGGTCTGGCGGGTCTGAACGGTGACATTCTGGTGTGGAACCCGGTGCTGCAAGACAGCTTCGAGATCTCCTCCATGGGGATCCGGGTCGATGCCGAGGCGCTGCGCCGCCAGCTGGCTATCACAGGCGACGAGGATCGCCTGCAGTACGACTGGCACCAGGATCTGCTGGCCGCACGGATGCCGCAGACCATCGGCGGTGGCATCGGCCAATCCCGTCTGGCCATGCTGCTGCTGCAAAAAGAGCACATCGGTCAGGTGCAGGTCGGTGTCTGGCCAGCCGAGATGAAAGCTGCCGTGGAAGGCATGCTGTAACGAATGAAGGCCATGCCGGCGCCATCTCAGCCAGCATTGCAACAGGCAGGTGGCCGTCGGGGTTGAGCGAGCGCATCCCCGGCAGGCTGTAAGAGGCGAGGTCAGCAGTGGCCGCGCTTCGCAATCGGGGGCTTACCCCTGCGACCCGCTCAACCCACGTCAGGTCGCGTCACTACATTCCTCCCGGCAATCTTCGGATTGCCGTTTTTTTTTGCGCCCGAATCCCCGCCACCAGATATGACAACGCCAGCCCGAAGGCTGGCGTTGCAAACATCGACACGAGATCGGTTACTGGGTCATGGTCAGGCCGTTGCTGTCGGCCCCCAGCAGCAGTTTTTTGCCCGGCACGATGCGACCGGAGAGCAGGGCCTGTGCCAGCGGGTTCTCCACCTTCTGCTGGATCGCCCGTTTGAGAGGCCGCGCCCCATAGACGGGGTCGAACCCGGCATGCACCAGCTTCTCGAGCAGCGCTTCGCTCACCTCCACCTCGTAACCCTGAGCCTCCAGTCGCCCCATCAGGCTCTTGAGCTGGATGCGGGCGATGGACTTGATGTGATCCTCGCCAAGCGGATGGAACACCACGGTCTCGTCGATCCGGTTGATAAATTCCGGTCGGAAACTGCGGGTCAGCACATCCATCAGCATGGCCTTCATCTCGTCGTAATCCTTCTCGGAGTGGTGCTCCTGAATCAGATCCGACCCGAGGTTGGAGGTCATGATCACCACCGAGTTGCGGAAATCGACGGTGCGACCCTGACCATCGGTCAGGCGGCCATCATCAAGCACCTGCAACAGGATGTTGAACACATCCGGATGTGCCTTCTCCACCTCGTCCAGCAGGATCACCGAGTAGGGACGACGGCGCACCGCCTCGGTCAGATAACCACCCTCTTCATAACCCACGTATCCGGGAGGCGCCCCCACCAGACGGGCCACGCTGTGTTTCTCCATGAACTCCGACATGTCGATCCGCACCATGGCATCCTGGGTATCGAACAGGAACTCGGCCAGCGCCTTGCACAGCTCGGTCTTGCCCACCCCGGTGGGCCCCAGGAACAGGAAGGAGCCGATGGGGCGGTTAGGGTCGGAGAGACCGGCACGGGAGCGACGAATGGCGTTGGAGACCGCATCGACCGCCTCTTCCTGACCAATCACCCGGCTGTGCAGCTGATCTTCCATCCGCAGCAGCTTGTCGCGCTCCCCTTCCAACATGCGGGCGACCGGAATACCGGTCCAGCGGGCCAGGACGTCTGCGATCTCCACATCGGTGACCCGATTGCGCAGCAGACTGGTCTCCTGCATCTCGGCTTGAGTGGCGAGATCCAGCTGCTTCTCCAGCTCCGGAATGCGGCCGTACTGCAGCTCGGACATCCGGCCCAGGTCGCCTGCGCGGCGCGCCACATCGAGATCCTGACGGGCCTGCTCCAGCGCAGCCTTGATATGCTGGGTGCCGGCGAGGGCGGCCTTCTCGGCCTTCCACACTTCGTCCAGCTCGTTGTATTCCCGATCCTTCTCGCCAATCTCCTGATTGATCAGCTCCAGCCGTTTGCGGCTGGCGTCGTCGTCCTCCTTCATCAGCGCCTGCTGCTCCAGCTTGAGCTGGATGATGCGCCGCTCGAGGCGATCGAGCGCCTCCGGCTTGGAATCGATCTGCAGCCGGATGCTGGCTGCCGCCTCGTCGATGAGATCGATGGCCTTGTCCGGCAGCTGGCGATCCGCGATATAGCGGTGCGACAGCTGGGCCGCCGCCACAATGGCGGGATCGGTGATCTGCACATGGTGGTGCAGCTCGTAACGCTCTTTCAAGCCGCGCAGGATGGCGATGGTGTCCTCCACGCTCGGCTCTTCCACCAGCACCTTCTGGAAGCGACGCTCCAGCGCGGCATCTTTTTCGATGTACTGACGGTACTCATCCAGGGTGGTGGCGCCGACGCAGTGCAGGTCGCCACGGGCCAGCGCAGGTTTCAGCATGTTGCCCGCGTCCATCGCCCCTTCGCCCTTGCCGGCACCGACCATGGTGTGCAGCTCGTCGATAAAGAGGATGACGTTGCCCTCCTCCTTGGCGAGATCGGTCAGTACGGCCTTGAGCCGCTCTTCAAACTCGCCGCGATACTTGGCACCGGCCACCAGCGCCCCCATGTCCAGCGACAGCACCCGCTTGTTCTTGAGCCCTTCCGGCACTTCGCCGTTGATGATGCGCTGGGCCAGCCCCTCCACGATGGCGGTCTTGCCGACACCGGGGGCACCGATCAGCACGGGGTTGTTCTTGGTGCGGCGTTGCAGCACCTGAATGGTACGTCGGATCTCGTCATCACGGCCGATCACCGGGTCGAGCTTGCCGATTTCGGCCCGCTCGGTCAGATCGATGGTGTACTTCTCCAGCGCCTGACGGTTCTCCTCGGCGTTGGCATCTTCCACCTTCTTGCCGCCACGCACCTTGTCGATGGCCGCTTCCAGTTTCTCTTTGGTCAGCCCCTGGGCGCGCAGCAGCTCACCCAGCGTTCCCTTGTCGTCGAGGGCAGCCAGCACGAACAGCTCGGAGGAGATGAACTGATCCTTGCGCTGCTGGGCCAGTTTGTCGCAGACGTTGAGCAGGCGGCCGAGGCCGTTGGAGAGCTGCACGTCCCCTTCCACGCCGCTGACGCGCGGCAGGCGATCCAGCTCCTCGCCGAGACGGGAGCGCAGGGCGTTGATATCCATCCCGGTCAAGGTGAGCAACGGACGGATAGAGCCGCCATCCTGATTGACCAGTGCGGTCATCAGGTGAACGGGTTCGATAAATTGGTGGTCACGACCCAGCGCAAGAGACTGGGCATCGGAAATAGCAATCTGGAATTTGCTGGTAAGGCGATCGAGGCGCATTGCACTCCCCCTTCAAACAGGCAGACGCCGCTTGCGCGGCAAACAACTTAACTTTCTGAGATGAAAGATGAGGCCCGTACGGGCTATTTCAAGGGCATGGGCTGGTTATTTTTTCTGCAAAGCGGAGAGAGGGCAGGATCCCCGCCTCTCTCATACGGATCTGTTCTTGAGAGAGACGGGCTATTACTTGGCGGGTGATTGCTTAGCGGGCCAACCAGATGAGGGAGGCCATCCGGCCGGTCTGGCCGTCGCGACGATAGGAGTAAAACTGCTCGCTATCGCTGAAGGTGCAGTATTCGCCGCCATAGACTGCGGTAACGCCGGCACGGGCGAGGCGCAACCGCGCCAGCTGGTAGATATCCGCCAACCATTTGCCGTCGTTGGACGAAGGGACGAACGCCGCTTCTGCTTCAGCCTGCTCAGCCATAAAGGCCTCGCGCACCTCTCCCCCCACTTCAAATGCAGTGGGGCCAATGGCCGGGCCCATCCAGGCCAGGATCTCGCCCGGCTCGCAACCCATGGCGGCGATACTCGCCTCCAGCACGCCCTCTTTCAGTCCACGCCAGCCAGCATGGGCGGCGGCCACCACGGTACCGGCCCGATCGCAGAACAGCACCGGCAGACAGTCAGCAGTCATCACGATGCAGGCCTGATCCGCCTCATGGGCGCAGGCGGCATCAGCATCCGGCGCCTGCTGATAATGGCTGTTGACCTGATGAACCACGGTGCCGTGCACCTGATTGAGCCAGTTAAGGGGCCCCGGGATGGCGGCCGCCTGCTGCAAGCGGGCGCGATTGGCCTCGACTCGCGCCGGTTCGTCACCCACGTGGGCGCCCAGATTGAGACCGGCAAAGATCCCTTCACTGACGCCGCCATCCCGGGTGGTCGACAACGCCCTGACACACGCCGGGGCTGGCCAGTCGGGTTCGATCCATTTCATCTGTGACTCCTTCAATTCACCGATATAAAAACGGGGCTCCTGTAAGGGAACCCCGATTGGCATCTATTCGGGCCGGATGACGCCAGAAACCGACGCAGCAGGCCCTATCACTTCAGTTCCAGACTAAATCATCCGGATTGGCGAGAGTATCCGCGCGCAGCACTTCCATCAGCTCCACCATGTCTTGCGGTGTAGCTGAGTGCCACTGCATCACTTCCCCCGTGATGGGGTGAGCCAGTTGCAGCATGGTGGCATGCAGCGCCTGACGGTTGAAGTTACGCAGTGCCTGGGTCAGCTCGGGGGTCGCGTTGCGCAGCGGGCGCAGACGACCACCATAAGCGGGATCACCCACCAGCGGGTGTTTGATGTGCGCCATGTGGACACGGATCTGGTGGGTACGGCCGGTCTCCAGACGCAGACGCAGACGGGTGTGGCCACGGAACTTCTCGTGAACCCGGTAGTGAGTTACGGAAGGACGACCATTGGGCACCACGGCCATATGAGTACGCTGGGTCGGGTGACGGCCGATGGGTGCATCGACGGTGCCACCTGCGGTCATGTGACCGATAGCGATCGCTTCGTACTCACGGGTGATCTGGCGCGCCTGCAACGCTTCCACCAGATGGGTCTGGGCGGGTACGGTTTTGGCAACCACCATCAAACCTGTGGTGTCTTTATCCAGACGGTGCACGATACCGGCGCGGGGCACCTCGGCAATGCCGGGGTAGCGGTGCAGCAGGGCGTTGAGGATGGTGCCATCCGGCGTGCCTGCGCCCGGGTGAACCACCAGTCCGGCCGGTTTGTCGATCACCAGAATGTGTTCATCTTCATAAACGATGTTGAGCTCGATATCCTGGGCATCCCAGCGAGTATCATCTTCCAGCTCGACATTCACATGCACCTGCTGCCCAGCCAGAATCTTCTCGCGCGGGGTGTTGGCAACCTGACCGTCCAGGGTCACTCTGTCCTGTAAAATCCACTCCTTGATGCGGGTGCGGGAGTAGTCTGGAAACAATTCGGCCAGGGCCTGGTCGAGTCGCTGCCCGAATTGGTGATCCTGGAATTCGCCTGTCAGTTCAATATGCTGGCTCATGTATGGTCTCTTGAGCGGGGGGTATCAATTCGAAATAATCCGGGTATTCTAGCTTTTCTTTTAGCCAAGCATAACGGATACTTTGCCAATTTCGTGGAAATGGACCGGATGTTGTTGATGGGAAAGAAGTCTCACCTGCTGATGTCGCTCGCCTTGGTCGCTACCTTGATCACAGGCTGTTCCAGCACCAAACCCAAGGTACCCGACGAACCGCCGGAGACCCTGTACCAGAAAGCACGCCTCAAACTGGACGTTGGCAATTACGTGCAAGCCACTGAATTGCTGGAGGCTTTGGACTCTCGCTACCCGTTCGGCGCCTACTCCAATCAGGTGCAGCTTGACCTCATCTATGCCTACTACAAGCAGGATGATACCGCTCAGGCGATCGCCAATATCGACCGTTTTATCCGCCTCAATCCGGCGCATAAAAATATCGACTACGTCTTCTATATGCGCGGCCTGACCAACATGGCGGCGGATTACAACTTCTTCCAGAGCCTGTTCGGTATCGATCGGGACGACAAAGACCCGGCTTATGCCCGTCAGGCATTCCAGGACTTCAAGACCCTGCTGCAGAACTACCCCAACAGCGTCTATGCCGCCGATGCCCGCGCCCGCATGATTGGCCTGAAGAATCGACTGGCCCGATATGACCTGAGCGTGGCCGAGTATTATGTGAAGCGTGATGCACTGGTCGCGGCCGCCAACCGGGCGAAGCTGATTGTCGAGACCTACCCCGACACAGCCGAAACCGAGAAGGCACTGGAGATCATGGTCGAGTCTTACGACGCCCTGAAGATGCCACAGCTGGCCAAGCATGCTCGCGAAGTGCTGGCCAAGAACTACCCGGAAAACCGCCTCGCCCGCAGCTGAGAGCGAATAGACCGGTAATAGTAAAAAACCGATGCCTTGGCATCGGTTTTTTTATCGCTGCAATTTACCCTCAGCTGTTACCCGCAGATTGCTCTGCAGAGCTGGGGCAACGTAACGGCGCCTTCCCAACGCCGTCCGTCATCGCAACGCTTACTTCGCGACATTACCCGCCACGTTCAGGGCATCCCAGGTGCGGGAGAAGGGCGGCGCGTAGGCAAAATCCAGCATGCCTAGCTGCTCGGTGGTCACTCCCATGGTGATGGCCACCGCCAGCGCGTCGATGCGGTGGACCGCCCCCTTACGACCGAGGATCTGACCACCCAGCAGCCGCTTGCTGCCCGCCTCATAGACCAGCTTGACGTGAATGTCTGACTGGCCCGGGCAGTAGTTGGTGTGGCACTTGTCCTTGATCACCACGGTGCGATAGTCGATGCCCATCGCCTTGGCTTCCTGCTCGGAAAGACCGGTACGGCCCGCCTCCAGCCCCAGCACCTTGAGCGCAGCAGAGCCCAAAGTGCCCGGGAACGTCTGCTCGGCTCCGGCCAGGTTCTCGCCCACCATGCGGCCCAGCTTGTTGGCGATGGTGGCTAGCGGCACATAGACCTGCTGCTGCTTCACGCTATGCCAAACGCTGGCACAATCACCGGCCGACCAGACGTTGGCCAGCGAGCTGCGCCCCTGACGATCCACCTTGATTGCGCCGTTGCCGAGCCGCTCGATGCCGGTGTCGGCCAGAAACTCGGTGTTGGGCTTGACCCCGGTGCAGACCACCACGATATCGGCCTCGTACTCGCCCTGGCTGGTTCGCACGCCGGTCACCCGGCCATCCCCCAGCAGTGCTTCAACTCGCTCACCCAGATGGAGAGAGACTCCCTGCTCGCGCAGTTCGGTTTCGATGTGCTGGGTGATCTCGCCATCAAACGCGTCGGGGATGACCCGATCCGCCAGCTCGATAAGACGCACCTCTTTGCCCTGATGCACCAGCGCCTCGACCACCTCCAGCCCGATAAAGCCGGAGCCAATCACCACGGCGCGGCGATTGTTCTTGTCTTGCACCGCAGCTTTGAGCGCAAGCCCGTCGGCCATCCGGCGCAGACCAAATACCCCTTGCTGCTGCAAGCCGGGGATGGGGGGCATCACTTCGCGGGCACCGGTGGCGATCATCAGCCGATCGTAGCGATCGGTGAAGGTGTCGCCGTTGTGCTCCACCACCAGAGTCTGGGCAGCCGCATCGACGCTCAGCACCCGATGGCCAATCTTGATCTCGATCCCCTTGGCGGCGAACTGCTCGGGGGTGAACTCGGCCATGTAACCGGGCTCCTGAAACTCGTCACCGACGAAGTAAGGCAGGCCACAGGCACCGAAAGAGATCACTTCGGAGGCCTCATACACCACGATGTCGGCATCTTTGGCCAGACGGCGCGCCTTGGCCGCCGCACTCATACCGGCGGCTTCGCCACCGATGATCAGAATTCTCATTGTTTTTCCTCTCAATGGCGCAGGGAGGGCATGCCCTCCCTGCGGTCTATGACGGGAAAGAGTCGCCCCTTTCCACGAGCAGATCAACCGACGAAAATCAGACGGTGGACTCTTCGCCGTCCAGACTCACTTCGTGATCGCTGTTGAACACATGCATGTCGGTCTCACCCATCAGGCGGCTGGTGACCGTCCCTGCGGTGATGGAGCCGGAGACGTTAAGCGCGGTACGGCCCATGTCGATCAGCGGCTCGATGGAGATGAGCAGACCGGCCAGCGCCACCGGGAAGTCCAGCGCGGAGAGCACGATCAGCGCGGCAAAGGTGGCGCCACCGCCAATGCCGGCCACCCCGAAGGAGCTGACGGTGATGATGGCGATCAGGGTCATGATAAAGCCGGGATCCATCGGGTTGACCCCGACGGTCGGGGCAATCATTACGGCCAGCATGGCCGGATAGATACCGGCACAGCCGTTCTGGCCGATGGTGGAACCGAAGGAGGCGGCGAAGTTGGCGATCCCCTCAGGAATACCCAGCGACTTGGTCTGGGTCTGCACGTTCATCGGGATCGAGCCCGCACTGGTACGGGAGGTGAAGGCAAACGCCAGCACCGGCGTGATCTTCTTGAGGAAGCGCAGCGGGTTGATGCCGACCATGCTCACCAGCAGCAGGTGCACGACAAACATGATGGCGATGGCGCCGTAAGAGGCCATCACAAAGCTGAGCAGGTTGAGGATGTCAGCATAGTTGGAGCCGGAGACCACCTTGGTCATCAGCGCCAGTACGCCAAACGGGGTCAGGCGCAGCACCAGAGTCACCATTCGCATTACGATGGCATGCGCCACGGCCACGAAGTGGCTGAAGCTGGCGAAGATCTCCGGCTTCTTGCGGGCGATGCCGGTAGCGGAGAGGCCGATGAAGATGGAGAAGATCACCACGGCGATGGTGGAGGTCTTGCGCGCCCCGGTCATGTCGAGGAAGGGGTTGGCGGGAATGAACTCCAGCATCATCTTGGCAAACGACATGCTCTCGACGCTGCCGAGGGTGGTCTGCAGCGCGGCGCCACGGGCGCTTTCGGCGGCCCCGGAGGTGAGCCCTTCAGCGGTCAGGCCAAACAGGTTGGACATCAGGATGCCCGCCCCGGCGGCGATGGCGGTGGTGAAGATCAACACGCCTATGGTCATGGCGCTGATCTTGCCCAGCGCAGTGCCGCCATTGAGCTTCAAGATAGCGCTGATGATGGAGACCATGATCAGCGGGATGATGATCATCTGCAGCAGCTTCACATAGCCGCTACCCACGATATCCAGATAGTCGATGGTCTGAACAATGACCGGCGACCCAGCGCCATAGAGCAGTTGCAACGCGGCGCCGAACAGAATACCGAGCCCCAGACCGGCAAATACCCGGCGGGTGAAGCTCACATGTTTTTCCTGTAACCGGTAGAGAAAGAACAGCAAGATGGCGGCGATGGCCAGATTGCCGATAACGCTAAATGTCATGGTATGACTCCCCAAAAAGCGGGCTTGCGCCCGAGAAACAAGAGCAAGCGCCATGCTTGCCCTGGCAACCGTGTCAGACGGTCTGCGCCGTCGTGACAAGAACAAGGGGGTCTATCGCCCCCTTGTCACAGATTCACTGCTTCTGCTGTTTCGCTCGCATGATATTGATGATTTCGATGTCGGTATCCAGCATCCCCTCTTTGGAGAGGCGGCCCAGATTGGCGATGGTCTGGTCCACATCGTCGGAGACGATCCCTTCGCTCTGGGGCACATGCAGGTTGTTGATGGCCATCAGCGAAGACTTAACCGCCGCCGAGGTTGAGGTGGAGACCTTCATGGAGCAGGCGCTGCCCGCGCCGTCGCAGATGATGCCGGAGACATCGCCAATCATGTTGTTGATGCAGTGGCTGATCTGCTGATACTGGCCGCCCAGCAGCCAGGTGATGGCGGCACCGGCCCCCATGGCGGCGGTACTGGCGGCACAGAGGGCCGACAGCTTGTTCTGATAGGTCTTGATGTAGATGGCCACCAGATGGCTCATCACCAGTGCCCGGGTCAGCTGCTCGTCGCTCGCCTTGAGGAAGCGGGCAGCCGCGACCACAGGCATGGTGGCGGCAATGCCCTGATTGCCGGAACCGGAGTTGGACATGGCGGGCAGCATGGCGCCATCCATCCGTGCATCGGAGGCAGCGGAGGAGAGGCGCATCGCCAGCGTCATCAGGTCATCGGAGAGCAGCTTGCGCTCCACCTGCTCGGTGAGGATCTTGCCGATCTGCAGGCCGTACCCCTGTAACCCCTCATCTGCCAGCGCCTGATTCATGGTGGCGGCCTCGCGGATAAAGTCGATCTCCGCCAGCGGCACTTCCAATGCAAAATCGACGATCTCCCGCAGGGTCATGGTCGGTTTGGCGGATTTGGCTGGCTGGATCTGCACGCCGGGGGCACTGGCCTGCTCCATCAGCACCTCGCCATCCTTCTCCATCAGGATGATACGGGTGTGGTCGGTGCAGATCACCACCCGGGCACTATGGCCCTCCACTTCGGCCAGCACCTCGGCGTAGAGCACGTCCGGCACATCCTTCACATCCACCTTGATCACCGGCAGCAGCGCCTTGGCGGCTTCCACCTGTTCTGGTGTAAGGGTTTTGAGCACCTCCAGCCCGGCATCGGGGTTGCCCCCTGTGATGCCGACCGCAGCGGCCACCGGCAGACCGATCATGCCGGTGCCCGGCACCCCGACCCCCATGCCGTTCTTGAACAGATTGCCACTGACCCAGACGCTGATGCGGGTCGGGGTCTCCCCCAGCAGCTTGCGGCAGTTGGCCGCTGCCAACGCCACCGACATCGGCTCGGTACAGCCCAGGGCCGGCACCACTTCACGCTTGAGCAGGGTAATAAAGTCGGACCATTGTGCTTTCATCGCAGTGTTTCTCATGTTCAGGGTGCCCGCAGGCAGTTATTGCTTGTTCAGATCCGCCTTGTGATTGCGGATATGCAGATAAACAGTATGACGGGAGATGCCAAGCATCCGGGCAACCAGCTGGGCCGCCTCCTTGATCTCGAAGATCCCCATGTCGAAGAGCCGGGTCACTATCTCCTTGTTGCGCACCGTGCAGGAGAGCGAATCGTCCCGATCCACCTTCTCAATCACTTGAGTCACCAGATCATCCACCGAGCTGGCAAAGGTCTCGTTGTTGAGCGGCGCCGGTGCCGCTGGCAGCGCAAAAGTATCGAGCAGGCAGCCAAGGGAGGTATCCAGACTGAAGTTCACGCAGAGCATGCCGATGGGCTTGCCCTGCCGGTTGCTGATAGTGATGGAGGAGGACTTCATCAGCGTCCCGTCGCGGGTACGGCTGAAGTAGCTGCTCCACTGGCTGCCCGCCTCCCCCTGCAAGCGGTTGAGGGCAAAGTCGGTGACCGGCGCCCCCTCCCGACGACCGGTGACATGGCCGTTGGCAATCTTGATGACCGATGCATCCAGCGTATCGAACGCATGCAACACCACCTCGCACCCTGCGCCAAACAGCGCGGCCAGCGCCTCGACCGCGGGCTCGAAACTGGCGATCAGATGACGTTCTTCATCCGTTAACGAATTGATCTGGTCAGTGGTGGCTGCTGTGGACATATATGAGTAACTTTGAGTAAACCGCAGTTGATTCTACTGTCAACAAGATCAACTAATGTTGAGCGGCATCCCCTTTTTGTTCGCCATTATGCCCACCTTTTAACAAAGTGCGACAAATTGTGAAGCGGCGCACAGCAGGGCGGCAACTCAGAGGTGATAGCGGGCCAGCAGTTGCTTGTAGGCGGGAGTCTGTTTGAATGCCTTGAGGGCAGAGGAGAAGCGGATAGCCAGCTGGTCGTGGCCGGGCTTGTGGGTAAACGCGAGGAAGTTGCGGTTGTCGTCGGTCAGCAGGCGCGAGCCGTGGTTCACCTGATCCTGCAGCCCCTGGGTATGCAACAAGTAGCGACCGACCCGCTCGTTGAGCACCACCCCGTCCAGCCGACCTGCCATCATCAGATGCAGCTGTTTGATGGCATTCCCCTCCCCCGTCATCGGCATCCGGATCACCCCGGGATCGGTCAGAAAATCGGGGCTGTAGGCATAATCTTCCTGAATACCTATCCGCAGACCCTTGAGGTCGGAGAGCTGTTTGAAATCCACCGGACGGGCCGATGGATAGAAGAGCACTTCTCCGCTGTAAGAGAGCGGCTCTTCGGGATAGTGAAGCCAGTGCTGGCGGGAAGGTTCAAAGAAGACGTCGACTACCGCATCCCCCTGCCTGAGACGGGCCTGCTGCAGAACCCGCTTCCAGGGCAGCACCCTGATTTCGGTGCGATAACCCATCTGGCGCAACACGGTACAGGCCAGATCGAGATCTGCACCGGCCAGCTCGCCATTGTCACTACGCATCACATAAGGGGGCCACAGCTCGGTCAGCAGCGTCAGAGTCGGCGGCTCGTCCGCTGCTACGGCCGAACCAGCACCAAACAGGGAGACGAGCAGCCAGCCGTACAACCCGATCATTCGCCAACCCTGACACCACATCATGGAGATCCCTCATGGCCCGTATGGATTGAGGATATACAAGGGATGAGCAATAAAAAAGGAGGCCGAAGCCTCCTTGATATTCACTCTCTGAATGGCACTTACAGTGCTTTCAGGATTGCCTCGACGCTGGCCTTGGCATCGCCAAACAGCATCTGGGTATTTTCCTTGAAGAACAGCGGGTTCTGGACACCGGCGTAGCCAGTGTTCATGGAACGCTTGAAGCCGATGACGTTCTGCGCTTTCCACACTTCCAGTACTGGCATACCGGCGATCGGGCTGCCCGGATCTTCCATAGCGGCCGGGTTTACGGTGTCGTTGGCACCAATTACCAGCACGGTATCGGTATCGGCGAAGTCGTCGTTGATCTCGTCCATTTCCAGCACGATGTCATACGGGACTTTCGCCTCCGCCAGCAGCACGTTCATGTGGCCAGGCAGACGACCGGCAACCGGGTGGATACCGAAGCGCACCTTGACGCCGCGATCACGCAGCTTCTGGGTGATTTCAGCCACCGGATACTGGGCCTGCGCCACCGCCATGCCGTAGCCCGGGGTGATGATGACGGAGCTGGAGTTCTTCAGCAGGTCAGCCACTTCCTCGGCACTGGTTTCGCGGTATTCGCCCATCTCCTGATCAGCCGTGGAGGCCACGCCATCGGAGCCGAAGCCACCGGCGATCACGGAGATGAAGGAGCGGTTCATCGCCTTACACATGATGTAAGAGAGGATCGCACCGGAGGAGCCAACCAGAGCACCGGTGACGATCAGCAGGTCATTGGAGAGCATGAAGCCCGCCGCCGCTGCCGCCCAACCGGAGTAGGAGTTCAGCATGGAGACCACCACCGGCATGTCTGCACCACCGATGGAGGCAACCAGGTGCCAGCCGAAGGCGAAGGCGATCAGGGTCATCACCAGCAGGGCGAAGGTAGAGCCGCCCGCGTTGACGAAGTAGACCATCAGCGCCAGAGAAGCGACCACGGCCAGCAGGTTCAGCTTGTGGCGGTGCGGCAGCATCAGTGGCTTGGAGGAGATGAGACCACGCAGTTTGCCGAAGGCAACCACGGAACCGGTAAAGGTTACGGCACCGATGAAGACGCCCAGGAAGATCTCGACCAGGTGGATGTTCAGCATGGCGCCGGTCAGGTGCTCGACCTGAGCAACGCTGTTGGCCTGCTCGAACGCCGCACGGGCGGCTGCCAGGGTGGCATCCAGGTTGGAACCGACGGAGACGACGACCTCAGCAGGTGCAGATGGGCAGATCGATGAAGCTGTTGAAGCCTACCAGTACTGCCGCCATACCCACGAAGCTGTGCAGCACGGCCACCAGCTCGGGCATCTCGGTCATTTCGACCTTGAGTGCCAGACGCACGCCGATGGCACCGCCGATCACCATGGCCAGGATGATCCAGTGAACACCACTGGTCTCCGGGTTGAATACGGTGGCGAGCAGGGCGATAGCCATACCCGCGATACCGAACAAGTTGCCATGCTTGGCCGTTTCTTGCTTCGACAGTCCCGCGAGACTGAGGATGAAGAGCACGGCGGCAACGATATAGGATGCTGTTACCAGTCCTTGAGACACGTTAAACCCCCTTAATCCTTACGGAACATCTTCAGCATGCGCTGAGTGACGGTGAAGCCGCCGAAGATGTTGATACTGGCAATCAGCACGGCGACGAACGCCAGCGCGGTAACCAGAGTCGACCCTTGCCCGATCTGCAGCAGGGCACCGACCACGATAATGCCGGAGATGGCATTGGTGACCGACATCAGCGGCGTGTGCAGGGCGTGAGAGACGTTCCACACCACGTAGTAACCGACCACACAGGCCAGGATGAATACGGTAAAGTGGGAGAGGAAGGCTGCCGGGGCAACGGAGGCGATCCAGCCGAAGGCGGCGATGCCGAGGGCACCGAACACGAACTTCTTGTTGGAGGGCTTGGCCTCTTCCTTCTTGGCTGCCGGTTTGGCGGCTGCCGGTTTCTGCGGGGCAGCAGAGACAGAGATGGCGGGCGGCGGGAAGGTCACTTCACCGGCCTGGATCACCGTCATGTTGCGCTGAACCACGTCTTCGAAGTCGATGGCAACGTTGCCGTCCTTCTCCTTGCACATCAGCTTCATCAGGTTGACCAGGTTGGTACCGTAGAGCTGGGAGGATTGGGCAGGCAGTCGACCCGGCAGATCGGTGTAACCAATCACCTTGACGCCGTTGGCGGTGACATGCAGTTCGCCCGGCACTGTGTATTCACAGTTGCCGCCAGCCTGAGCGGCCATGTCCACGATGACGGAGCCCGGCTTCATGCTGTCGACCATCTCTTTGGTGATCAGCTTGGGAGCCGGCTTGCCCGGGATCAGGGCGGTGGTGATGATGATGTCCACCTCTTTGGCCTGCTGGGCGAACAGCTCCATCTCGGCCTTGATGAACTCATCGGACATGACTTTGGCGTAACCATCGCTGGATGCACCGTCTTCGCCACCGAAGTCCAGCTTGAGGAATTCCCCACCCATGGATTCGATCTGCTCGGCCACTTCCAGACGGGTATCGAACGCACGCACGATGGCGCCAAGGGAACCGGCAGTACCGATAGCAGCCAGACCGGCTACACCGGCACCGATCACCAGTACCTTGGCAGGCGGCACTTTACCGGCTGCGGTGATTTGACCGGTGAAGAAGCGACCGAACTGGTGCGCAGCTTCAACCACGGCGCGATAGCCACCGATGTTGGCCATGGAGGAGAGGGCATCGAGGGACTGGGCACGGGAGATCCGCGGCACCATATCCATCGCCATCACATTGATGTTGCGCTCGGACAGCTTCTTGACCAGCTCGGGGTTCTGGGCAGGCCAGATGAAGCTCACCAGAGTGGCGCCATCTTTAATTTGTGCGATCTCGGCATCGGTCGGCGCATTGACCTTGAAGATAAGGTCGGCTTGCCAGACATTCGGCACCACGCTGGCACCGGCAGCCTCGAAGGCGGCATCATCGAAGCTGGCCGACAGGCCTGCGCCGGTCTCGATGGCGACCTCGAAGCCGAGCTTTTTCAGCTGCTCGACGGTAGCCGGGGTCGCTGCGACCCGGGTCTCACCGGCGAGACTCTCTCTCGGTATTCCAATCTGCATGACTATTCCCTGATGGTTAATAAACAATCGCTGCCCAGTGTCTCACTTCTGACGAAACAAGACATGACCAAAGTGCAGGTCCAGGGCTCTTTGTTATGAAAATCAGTAGGCTTTACCTCAACCTCCTGTCATGGTCAGGCCCCCGCTTTTCAGGCGCGAAGGTGATTAGTATCAAATTTTGGAGTTTTATTACAACCGCAGTCCCGACGGCACTCGTACAGAATTCAGCCCATCCCTGGCTACGATTAAAAAAAACAAACCAAATTAGAGGCTTATACCAGTAAAAACGGCTGAAAAAAGTGATCCAACCAGTCAAAAAAAATGTTTTACCGGCCCTCTATCTTAGCGTTTTTTGTTCTTACGAAATCCGCTTTCGTCTCACTTCTCGCAGCAAAACACCGAAAAGTAACATTTTCCCAACAAAAGCGGGGCCGCTCAGCCGCCAGATGGCGGGAGAGGGCCCCGGCAATTCAATCGTTTCGCCCGTTTGGCACCGATTGGCGGCCCTTACCAGGCCGCTTCATAAATATGCTGGCTCTGCACCAGATCGATATCGCCGTGCTCGCCCAGACGGGTCATACCGTGCTCACCCAGCTTGCCGATCAGGGTGTCGATACCCAGATCTTTCAGACCGTAGTCGCGCAGTCGGGTCTTGACCCCCATCCGCTCGAAGAAGTCGCGGGTCGCGGCGATGGCATCATCGATGCGCTCCGCTTCGCTGCCGCTGTGCAGACCCCACACCCGCTCTGCGTATTGCAGCAGCTTGGCATGCTTCTGTTTGCGCTTGGCCTGCAGCAGGGCGGGCAGCACCACCGCCAGAGTCTGGGCGTGGTCGAGGCCGTGCAGGGCGGTCAGCTCGTGACCCAGCATGTGGGTGGCCCAATCCTGCGGCACCCCGGCGCCGATCAGGCCGTTCAACGCCATGGTGGCGCTCCACATGATGTTGGCGCGTACCTCGTAGTTGTGCGGCTCGGCCAGCGCCTTGGGGCCCTCTTCGATCAAGGTCAGCAGCAAGCCTTCAGCGAAGCGATCCTGCACCTTGGCATTGACCGGATAGGTGAGGTACTGCTCCACGATGTGGACGAAAGCATCCACCACCCCGTTCGCCACCTGACGCTCGGGCAGGGTGTAGGTGAGCACCGGATCCAGCACGGCGAAGCGCGGCATCACGAACGGCGAGAAGAAGTGCACCTTGTCGCCACTGCTGCGACGGGTGATGACGGCACCCATGTTCATTTCGGAACCGGTCGCCGGCAGGGTCAGCACGGAACCGAGCGGGATGGCGGAGCGCACTTCGCTGCCGACGGTTTCGAGAATGTGCCAGGGATCCTTGGCCGGATCGTAGTGCGCGGCAGCGGCGATAAACTTGGTGCCATCGAGCACGGAGCCACCGCCAACGGCGAGCAGGAAGTCGACCCGCTCGGCACGGGCCAGCTCCACGGCCCCCATCAGGGTCTCGTAGGCCGGGTTCGGCTCGATGCCGCCAAATTCAAACAGGGTCATACCGGCCAGCTCGTTGCGGATCTGCTCCAGCAAGCCGCTGCGCACCACGCTGCCGCCGCCATAGGTGATCATGACGCGGGCATCGCTCGGGAGCTGCTCGCGCAACTGGGCGATCTGCCCTTGGCCGAACAGGATTTTGGTCGGGGTATGGAGAGTAAAGTTGTTCATCGACATTGCCTTCTTCTGATAGTCAGGGCGGCCAGGCCGCGAAATCGTGATTGCATTTTTCTCCAGAACCACCCTACCATCAAGACAACATCCTGCTTGATTCTTGCCTATTTCTACAAAGCAGCGAAAACCGGAACTGTCGAATCAAAGAGCCCCCATGCAAAACCGTTACAGCGACCTCGCAACCAGATTGACCCGCCACGTCACCGCCCCCGGCATCACCCCATCACCGGTGAAACAGGTCAACCTCATCTATACCACCGAACACCATGGCCGCACCCCGGTGCTCTACCAACCGCGGATGATCGTAATCCTGCAGGGGCACAAGGTGGGTTATCTGGCGGATCAGGTGTTTCGCTACGACCCCAACCACTATCTGCTGATGACCCTGCCGCTGCCCTGCGAGTGCGAGTGCTTCGCCTCCCCCGAGCAGCCGCTTATCGGGTTTACCATCGAGATCGATCTGGTCACCCTGCAAGAGCTACTGTTGGAGCTGGGCGATGCCCTGCCCGCCCCCGCGCCGCAAAAAAGTGGCGTCCACTCGGTCCCCCTGTCGGAAACCATGTTCTGCGCCGCCGAGCGACTGATCGAGCTGATGGACAACCCGCTGCACGCCAGGGTGCTGGGGCCTCAGACGGTGCGGGAAATGCTGTTCCACGCCCTCACCGAGGGGGGCGGCCCGGCGCTGCAAGCGCTCGCCAATCGCCACAACCATGTGGGCCAGATCGCCAGGGTGCTGCGTATGATAGAGTCCCGTTATGCCGACAACCTCACCATGGAGGAGCTGGCGCGGGAGGTGAACATGAGCGTCTCCGCCTTTCACCACCACTTCAAGGCGGTCACTGCCACCTCGCCGCTGCAGTACATCAAGTCGTTTCGCCTCCACAAGGCGCGGATGATGATGCTGCACGACGGCATCAAGGCGGGCACCGCGGCGGCCAGAGTCGGTTACGAGAGCAACTCCCAGTTCAGCCGGGAGTACAAGCGCTTCTTCGGCAGCACGCCGACGGATCAGGCCTCCCGCTTCCGGGATGGCCAGCTTCGCATCATTGAGGGATAACAAGAGAGGGATTACTTATGCGTTCACTGCTTTGCCTGTTCACCGCTTTACTGCTGACGGCCTGTACCGGGATTGCCGACGGCATTCGCCCCGTTACCGGCTTCCAGCTCGATCGTTATCTTGGCACCTGGTACGAAATCGCCCGCCTCGACCACAGCTTCGAACGGGGGCTGGAGCAGGTGAGCGCCACCTACAGCCTGCGGGATGATGGCGGCGTCAAGGTGCTCAACCGCGGCAAGCAGAGCGATGGCAGCTGGCGCGAAGCCGAGGGCAAGGCCTACTTCGTCGGCAACCCGGACGAGGCGCGGCTCAAGGTGAGTTTCTTCGGCCCCTTCTACGGCGGCTACAACGTCATCGACCTCGACCCCGATTACCAGCTCTCGCTGGTGACCAGCTACAACCACGACTACCTCTGGATCCTCTCCCGCTCACCCAACCCGCCCAAGACGAAGGTGGATGCGCTGGTCGCCAAAGCGAAGTCGCTGGGCTTTGCCACCGACCAGCTGATTTGGGTCAAGCAGACCCCTTAAGCCAGCCGTAAAATAACAAAGGGCAGCCCGCGGGCTGCCCTTTCTGTTGCTGGCGTGGCGGGATGATCAGAGCCGGAAGCGACCGATCTCCTGCTCCAGCCGCTCGGTCAGCGACTTGAGCTCGGCCGCCTGCGCCGCCTCGTTGCCCGCCTGCTCGGCCAGCTCTTGCGAGACGTGGCGGATATTCTCGGTATTGCGGCTGATCTCGCCGGTCACCGAGGTCTGCTCCTCGGCCGCTGCCGCAATCTGGGTCGCCATGTCGCTGATGGAGCCGATCGCCTCGTTGATCCGGGCAAGGCTCTGGTTGGCCGCTTCCGCATCCTCGACGCTGGTACCCGCCAGCTGACGGCTGGTCTCCATGCCACCCACGGCACGACGTGTGGTCTGCTGCAGGGTCTCGATCATCTGCTGGATCTCGTCGGTGGAGTCGTGGGTACGACGTGACAGCACCCGCACCTCGTCCGCGACTACCGCGAAGCCTCGTCCCTGCTCACCGGCCCGCGCCGCCTCGATGGCCGCGTTGAGCGCCAGCAGATTGGTCTGCTCGGCGATGCCGCTGATGGTCGCCAGAATGCCGCTGATCTTCTGGGCATGGCTGTCGAGCTCGTTGATGATCTGGCTGGCATCGGCCACTTCGTCCGCCAGACCGGTAATGCTGCGCTGACTCTGGCCAACCTGGGATTGACCGGCGACCGCCAGCGCAACCGCATCGGTGGCGGTAGTGGCGGCAAACTCGGCGTTGCCGGCGATCTCCTGGGTAGCGGAAGCCATCTCGGTCACCGCGGTCGCCACCATCACGATCTCGTCCTGCTGCTGGCGTACCCGCTGACTGCGGGCCTGCGCCCCGGCCGCCTGGGCACGGGACTGTGCCGCCAGCTCGACGGTCACATCCCGCAACCGGCTGACGATGCCGTGCAGCCGCGCCACGAACTGGTTGAAGTTCTGGGCCAGCTGACCCACCTCATCCTTGCTGTGAGTGTTGATGTGAACGGTGAGATCCCCCTCGCCGTGGGCAATGTCGTGCAGGGCGTGCGCGACCCGACCGAGATCGGCGAACAGGTATTTGAAGGTGGCGGTGAGCAGGGCGCTGAATACCAGCATCAGCACCACGGTCAGCCCCACCAGCTCCCACAGCAGGCTGCTGAGCGGCGCCTCCAGCACATCGCGATACATCACCATGGCCAGCAACCAGTCGGTGCCCGGTACCGGTTGTACCGCCAGCAACACATCCCGCCCGTCGAGGGTGGCGGCGTGCAGCTCGCTGTTTTCACGGCCCCACTGCTGGAAGGTGGCGGCAGAGAGTCCCGGCGCCAGTTCGGCGATGGGCTTGAGCGCCAAATCCTTCTGCGGATGGCCGACGATGAGGCCGCTGCTGTCGAGCAGCATGGCGTAGCCCTCACCCTGCACCTTCATCGCCAGCACTTCGTCGATAAGCTTATCGAGCGCCAGGTTGGCCCCCACGGCACCGACCAGCTCCCCCTGATGGCGCACCGGCTCGGAAAGAGTGACCACCAGCTTCTGCATGGTGACGCTGACATAGGGGGCGGTGACGATCAGCTGCCCCGCCTTCACCGCATCCTGATACCAGGGGCGCTCGCGCGGGTCATAGTTGCCGGTGTTGAGGGAGGGATCCTGCCGGGTCATCACCCCCTGCGCGGAGCCAAAATAGGTGAGGCCGAAGCCGCCGGAGGTGTAGGCCTGCTTCAGGTGCGGCACCAGCTCGGCTTGGGGGTTATCGCTGATCAGGTTGACCAGCGCATGGACGGTGTTCTTGCGATCCGTCATCCAGTCGCCGATGGCGACCGAGTAGGCGTGGCCATAGTTGACCGCCTCGCTCTGGATGGCGCTCATGGTGCGGGATTTTAGGGTGTGAAAGGCAACGATGCCGAGCAGTGATGCCATCAGCAGCACTACGCCAAGACTGGTGGCCAGCAGCTTGCCGCGCAGAGAGAGGGTCATGACGACGAATCCTTGTTGTTGTGTCAGGCAGGGAAAACCCTGATGTATCAAAGGCTATCGGCCGCAATATGAACAGACTTTAGTGAATCTGTATATTTTCCCATCTATCAACAACAGAACACGCTATTCGTGTGAACCAGATCGCTATTCCATGCTACTGACTCTTGTAACAACAAAGCAGCAGGCCGCCCGAAGGCGGCCTGTCACTTACCCCTGATATGCACCGGCGGAGTAGGTCAGCTCATAGCTGTGGCTGTAGATCTCGACGATATTGCCGAAGGGATCTTCCATGTAAACCATGCGGTAGGGTTTCTCGCCCGGGTAGTACTCGCGTACCGGCATCCGCTGCTTGCCGCCCGCCGCGACGATGCGCGCCGCCAGCCCCTCGACATCCGGATCCTGAACGCTGAAGTGGAACACACCGGTCTTCCAGAATTCGAAGTTGTTCTCACGGCGCTCGCTGTTGGGGAACTCGAACAGCTCGATGCCAATCTTATCGCCGGTAGAGAGGTGGGCGATGCGAAAAGAACCCCAACCCGGGCCGAACACGTCGTTACACATCACGCCGATGGCGGAGTCATCCTCGGTGATGGTGGTGGCCGGCATGATGAGATACCAGCCCATCACCTTGGTATAGAACTCGACTGCCTTGTCGAGGTCAGTCACCGTGATGCCGATGTGGGAGAAGTTGCGTGGATAGGTCATACGTCACCTTGAAATTGTGTGTGGGAAACAGGTGACATGATAGGAAGGGGCGACATAATGAAAAATAAGGTCAAACTAATGGAAGGCATAAATTAAATTTATGGTTAATCCACTCTGGCTCCATACCCTGGTGGTGGTGCATGAAACCGGCAGCTTTACCCGCGCCGCCGAGCGGCTGGATCTCACCCAGGCCGCCGTCAGTCAGCATATCTCGCGTCTCGAGGCCGAATTTGGCACCCTGCTGCTGCGCAAGCCCCGTCAGCTGGAGCTCACTCCGCGCGGGCTGGTGCTGCTCGACTTCGCCCGCCAGCAGGCGCAAGCCGCCGAACAGCTGCGAGCGCGCCTCTCGGACGATGACCCTCACCACGGCGCCATCACCCTCACCACCCCCGGCAGCATCGGCCTGCTGCTCTATCCCCTGCTGCTCGACCAGCAACAGGAGCACCCCGGACTCACCATCCAGCACCGTTTCGCCCCAACCCCCGACATAGTGCAGGCGGTGCTGGCGGGGCGCAGCGATCTGGGACTGGTGGATCAACCGCCGGAGCACCCCAGCATCGCCGCCGAGCCCTTCGCCCGCGAACCCCTCTGTCTGGTGGTGCCCAACGATGGCGAGGAGCCGAGCTGGCAGCACCTCTGTCAGCTCGGCTTTATCGACCACCCGGATGGCCGCAGCATGGCACAACGCCTGTTGGGACGACGCTACCCCGGCCAGCGCTTTGGCGAGATCCCCCTGCGCGGCTTTACCAACCAGATCGGCCTGATCCTGGAGCCGGTCGCCCGCGGCCTTGGCTTTACCGTGCTGCCCCGCTTCGCCGTCACCGCCTTTGCCCAACAGGAGAAGATCCGGGTGATCCAGAGCAGCATTGAAGTGATCGACACCCTCTGGCTGATCTACCGCGCCGAGTGGCCGCTCCCCGCACGCCACCAGCGGCTGGTCACCGTCCTGAAACAGCGGGTTGCTGCACACTGAACGCTCTTGCGGCAGACATCGAGATCAATGTGGCCACAGTCGCGGCAAGAAGGAGAAGAAAAAGGAGAGAGGGATAAATTGGCGAATGCCGGAAATGCGAAAGGCCAGCTCAATGAGCTGGCCTTTCTAAAAATGGCAGGGGCGGCAGGACTCGAACCCGCAACCATCGGTTTTGGAGACCGCTGTTCTACCAATTGGAACTACGCCCCTGCAACAAACGAGGCGTAGTATACAAAGTGGAGATCAAAGGTAAAGGCTTTTTTTACGCTTTCGATGCGATTGCACAAATCCCGAACAAGTCGCGGTTGTTTGTGCAGCAAAGCGGGATAACTTGCTGTATTTGCAGCCCTGCCGGGGTAGGAATGGGACATAAATGGGGGTAGGGTGAAATCAGGTACCGGGAGGCCACTTATGCTCAATTACCGACTGCTCCAACAACTGGCGCCCCTCAACTTCAGGGATGAACGCAAAACAGAGTCCCTGCCCGCCTATCTTGAACGGGTCGCGCCGCTGGTGCCCTTTATTCCTGAAAATGTGCTTTCCCAGTGGATTTACCGTCATTGGCGCGGTTTTGAGTCCAACTGGAGCTTTATCGATCTCGCCAGCCATCAGTTCACCTGTGAAAGCTGGCCCACCGCGCAACTGTTGGATCAGGTGGACTCCCGCCATATGGAGGTGATCGAGCGCTGGGGGGAGATGCTGCGCAGCAACCGGTATGTCCGCCGCTCCTGGCTCGGCGAGAAGATGCTGAACGAAGGCACCTGGCCCGAACCTGTCATCGTACTGGCGCCAGAGGAGGGAGCCAGCTACCCGAACGGCCATCCCCTGCCCCGCCCCTACTGCCTGCTGGAAGGGCACCACAGACTCGGTTATTTGCGCGCCATGGCCCGCGATGGGGAATCGCTGCAAGAGACGCACAGAGTGTGGATTTGTCGTCATTTTTCCGCCACTTAAACGTTTTTCATGCTGGAATTGGCATCGGAAATAAAATTTTGACAATTAAAAAAGCGGCCCTATAATCTGTCCGGTTTTGAAAAAGGTCGGGACGAAACGATGCAGTTTTTGATTCAGAAAACAGCCTTGCAGACGGGTGGTGCGCACCAGAGCGGCCCCGTTGTTTCCGGTTCCCACCCCAACGATCCCCAGTTATTTTTAAAAAAAGCCCCTGTTTCAGGGGCTTTTTTTTGTGCCCGAAAAACCTCCAATGATGTCAAAGGGAATGCAGACGATGACCAATCCACTCTATAAGAAACATGTCATCTCCATTTCGGACCTGACCCGGTCAGAAATGGAACTGGTAGTCTCAACCGCACAACGGTTGAAGGCTGAACCTGACACCAGCCTGTTGAAAGACAAGCTGGTTGCCAGCTGCTTCTTCGAAGCCTCCACCCGCACCCGCCTCTCGTTCGAGACCGCGGTACAGCGCCTTGGCGGCAACATCATCGGCTTCGCCGACGGTGGCAACACCAGCGCCAAGAAGGGCGAGACGCTGGCTGACTCCATCAAGATCATCGGCTCCTACTCGGATGCGGTGGTGATGCGCCACCCGAAAGAGGGCGCGGCCCGTCTGGCCTCCGAGTTCTCCCGCGTGCCGGTCATCAACGGCGGCGACGGCTCCAACCAGCATCCGAGCCAGACCCTGCTCGACCTGTTCACCATCCATGAGACCCAGGGCCGTCTGGACAACCTCAACGTCGCCTTCGTCGGTGACCTGAAATATGGCCGCACCGTGCACTCGCTGGCCCAGGCCCTCAGCCTGTTCAACTGCCGCTTCTTCTTCATCTCCCCGGAAGCGCTGGCGATGCCGGACTACATCTGCGAAGAGCTGGAAGAGAAGGGTATCCAGTTCAGCGTCCACCAGACCATGGAAGAGGTGATGCCGGAGCTGGACATCCTCTACATGACCCGCGTCCAGAAAGAGCGCTTCGACGAGACCGAATACAAGCACATGGCCGCCAAGTTCATTCTGGAGCTGGCGACTCTGGAAGGGGCCAAGCCCACCATGAAGATCCTGCATCCCCTGCCCCGCGTCGACGAGATCGATGTGGCGGTCGACAAGACTCCCCACGCTTGCTACTTCCAGCAGGCGGAGAACGGGGTCTATGCACGCCAGGCGCTGCTGGCACTGGTACTGAACGAAACTGTCTGAGCTTAGGGGAATATCATGTCTGACAAGAACCAACTGCAAGTCGAAGCCATCCGTCACGGCTCCGTCATCGACCACATCCCCGCCGGCCAGGGCATCAAGATCCTCAAGCTGTTCCAGCTGGTCGAAACCCAGGAGCGGATCACCGTCGGCTTCAACCTGAAATCCGGCGCGCTGGGCAAGAAGGATCTCATCAAGATTGAGAACACCCGCCTGACCGAGCAACAAGCCAACCAGCTGGCACTGTTCGCCCCGAAAGCGACCGTCAACATCATCGAAGACTTCAATGTGGTGAAGAAGCACCAGCTGGAGCTGCCGGAGTTCATCGCCGGGGTGTTCCACTGCCCCAACTCCAACTGCATCTCCCACAACGAGCCGGTAGACAGCTACTTCCGGGTGCGCGAAGTGAAAGGCGTGGTACGGATGAAGTGCAAATATTGCGAGAAGTCCTTCACTCAGGACATCGTCAGCGAGCGTTACTGATATCTGATTGGGCCCCGCGGGGCCCATTTTTGAACCCTGTCACATCACCGAATTTCCAGTCAGCTATAATTTGCCATTGCAAGATGGTAATGCCCGCTCATTCCCTGCGTATAGATGGATTATCAGTGTTTTTGCCTGATAACTGACTGCTATGGCAGATATCGCGCGTTTACCTCCGGTCATCATCAAAGGAATTCGCCGTGGTCAAAACCCTCAGTCGTCCCGTTGCCCAAGAGCCCGATCTGGCCCAGCTGGATGCCTGTCGCCAGATCATCGGTCAGCACTGCTACAGCACCCAGGAAGAGATCCGTCGCGAGCTGTCGGAGCGCGGCTTTGCCGACATCAGCCAGTCCACCATCTCCCGCCTGCTGCGCCGTCTCGGCGTCGCCAAGGCCCAGAATGCCAACGGCAAGAAGGTCTATACCCTGGTCGATGAGCAGCTGGAACCCGCTGGAAGCACCCGCTCGATCCACGACATGGTGCGCGAAGTGGTACACAACCAGCAGATGGTGCTGATCCACACCACTCCGGGGGCCGCCACCGTGGTGGCTCGCCTGCTGGATCGCAACGCCAATCCCGAGATCATGGGCGCCGTCGCAGGCAATGACGTGGTGCTGGTCGCGCCGCGCCATATCAGCCGTACCCGTCAGGCCCATGCTGCCGTGGTGCGCACCCTGGCGCAGGCCCGCTAAGCTCTTTCCCCCAAATACATCGAGGCGACCTGCGGGTCGCCTTGTTGTTGCTTGCTATTTTGTGTCCATCACTTCTTGCGCCCATAAAAAACGGGAGCCCGCAGGCTCCCGTTTTATCTTGCTTGTCATCCCTCAGGAGAGCACGGCCCCCAGGCTCAGGCAGACCACGATCAGCACGGTCAGGATACCGAGCAGCGGAGCCACCCACTTCAGCCAGCGTACATAAGGCACCTTGGCGATGGCCAGGCCACCCATGACCACGGCGGAAGTCGGGGTCACCAGGTTCACCAGACCGGAGGCAGACTGGTAAGCAGTCACCACCAGATCGCGGCCCACGTTGGCGAAGTCGGCCAGCGGCGCCATGATCGGCATGGTCAGTACGGCCAGACCGGAGGAGGACGGCACCAGGAAGGAGAGCACCACTTCCAGCACGAACATCACGTTGATAAAGACGATGGTAGAGAGGCCGGTCACGATCCCTTCTGCACTGTGCAAAATGGTGTGAGTGATCATGCCGTTATCCATCACCACCACGATACCGCGGGCGATACCGATGATCAGCGCCACCCCCAGCAGGTCACGGGCACCGTCGATAAAGTTGGAGGTCAGCTCCTCCTCGCTCATGCGGGAGATAAGACCAACGATGATGGCGGCAGCCAGGAACACGCCGGAGATCTGCGCCATCCACCAGCCCAACACGGCCACACCGTAGATCATCACGGCGAAGGCAGCGACGAAGATACCCAGCACGATTTTACGGGTCAGGGTGAAGTCCAGCATCTGGTCACTCTTGTTGCCAAGGAAGTGGGCACGGTTCTCTTCCCACTTGTCAGCCACCAGAGATTTGCTCGGATCGCTGCGCACCATCTTGGCGTAACGCATGACGTAGGCAACGCAGAGCAGCCAACCGGCGACCAGCATGGCGACGCGCAGCCAGATACCGTCGGTGAAGGAGATACCGGCCGCGTTGGCCGCAATAACGGTCGCAAACGGGTTGATGGTGGAACCCAGAGTACCGATACCGGCACCCAGCAACACGGTTGCAGCAGCCACCACAGGGTCGAAGCGTGCGGCCATCATCACCGGCACCAGCAGGGTGTAGAACGGCAGCGACTCTTCGGCCATGCCGTAGATGGTGCCGCCTGCGGCGAACAGCGCCATCAGGATCGGGATCATCCACTCTTCACGGCCACGCAGACGGTCGGTCACACGTTCGATACCGGCATCGATGGCACCTGTCTTGGTCACAATGCCAAGAAAACCACCGATGATCAGGATAAAGAGGGAGACGTCGATGGCGCCTGCCTCATAGGTGTCGTGGTTGTAGAGGCCATCGATAGGTGCCAGCAGCACGTCGACGATCCCCTGGGGATTTCCCTCCACCAGTTTGTAGGTACCCGCCACCGGCACTTCTTTGCCGAGGGCTTCGTTCATGGTCATCTCGTATTTGCCGGCCGGCACTATCCAGCTCAGGGCGGCCACCAGGGCGATCAGCACAAACAGTATCGTGTAGGCTGACGGGAACTTGAATTTGGTCATGGTCCAGCTTCCTTCTGTGGGTGTGGTATCCATGCAGGCTGCGGGTTGTAGGGTTAGAGGTATTATGCCGCTGTCACATGGTCGAAAAGCCGGGGGTCGCCCCCCGGCACCACTACTGCGACCTTAGTCGCCCAGCGTAGCAACCATCACTGCCTTGATGGTGTGCATCCGGTTTTCGGCCTCGTCGAACACGATGCTGTGCTCGGATTCGAACACGTCCTCGGTCACTTCCAGGCCTTTCATGCCATATTTGTCAGCCACTTCCTTGCCCATGGTGGTCTCGTCGTTGTGGAACGCCGGCAGGCAGTGCATGAACTTCACATCCGGGTTCTTGGTGGCGTTGATGACATCCATGTTGACCTGATACGGAGTCATCAGTTTGACTCGCTGATCCCAGGCTTCTTTCGCTTCACCCATGGATACCCAGACGTCGGTGTAGAGGAAGTCAGCACCCAGTACACCCTCTTTCACATCTTCGGTCAGGGTGATGCGTGCGCCGGTCTCTTCGGCGATCAGGCGGCACTTGGCAACCAGCTCCTCTTCCGGCCAGAAGGCTTTCGGTGCGACCAGACGGATGTCCATGCCCATTTTGGCGGCGCCGACCATCAGGGAGTTACCCATGTTGTTGCGGGCATCACCCAGGTAGGCGAACTTGATTTGATCCAAACGCTTGCCCTTGCCGTGCTCCAGCATGGTCATGAAGTCGGCCAGGATCTGGGTCGGGTGGAATTCGTTGGTCAGGCCGTTCCAGACCGGAACACCTGCGTAGGCGCCCAGTTCTTCGACGATCTCCTGACCGTAGCCGCGGTATTCGATACCGTCATACATGCGACCCAGTACACGGGCGGTGTCCTTCATGGACTCCTTGTGACCGATTTGGGAACCGCTTGGGCCAAGGTAGGAGACTTGCGCGCCCTGGTCGAAGGCCGCCACTTCAAATGCACAGCGGGTACGGGTGGAGGTCTTCTCGAAAATCAGGGCGATGTTTTTACCGACCAAATGCTTGCGCTCGTAGCCACCGTATTTGGCTTTCTTCAGGTCGATGGCCAGATCGATCATGTATTGGATTTCGCGCGGGGTGAAGTCCAGCAGTTTCAGGAAGTTACGGTTACGCAGATTAAAAGCCATGATGAGTTCTCTCTATATATGTTTCAGACCAGTTCGGGCAGTAGTGTTGACTACGCATTCTCAGTACAGATGTCGGTAATTACGCATGTACGGTGCGGGTGGCGACGATATTGGTGCCGGCTTCCCCCTTGAGGATGGCGAGGCCATCTTCCAGCGAGCCGATGCCGACCATGCCGCCGGTCGCTTTGACAAATTCACAGGAGGCTTCGACTTTCGGTCCCATGGAACCTGCGTCGAACTTGACCCCGGCCAGCTCGTCCGGGCTGGTGACCCGCAGCGGACGCTGGGTCGGTTTGCCCCAATCCAGATAGACGGCATCGGCATCGGTCAGGATCAGCAGGGCGTCGGCCTTGATCTGCTTGGCCAGATAGGCGGCAGACATGTCCTTGTCGATGACGGCTTCGATACCGGTCAGGCTCTGGCCATCCCAAGTCACAGGGATGCCGCCACCACCGGTACAGATGATGAGGTGGCCCTGGGCAATCAGGGTTTCGATGGCGTCGCCTTCAACGATGCGCTGGGGCAGCGGGGACGGCACTACACGGCGGAAGAACTTGCCGTCAGCCTTGACCACCCAGTGCTTCTCTTCTGCCAGGGCGCGGGCTTCAGCCTCTTCGTAGACGGGGCCGATAAATTTGGTCGGATTGGCAAACGCCGGATCCTTGGGATCGACCTGCACCTGAGTCAGCAGCGCGGTGACGTTGCGGCTCGGCATCAGGTTTTTCAGTTCCTGGATCAACATGTAGCCGATCATGCCCTGGGACTCGGCACCCAGCACATCCAGCGGATAGGGGGATACCTTGGTGTAGGCGCTGTTTTGCAGGGCCAGCAGGCCGACTTGCGGGCCGTTGCCATGCACCAGCACCACGTTGTACTCCTGAGCGATCAGGGCGATGGTCTTGGCGGCCGTTGCGATGTTCTTGCGCTGGATATCCGCTTCCAGTGGCTCACCACGACGGAGCAGTGCATTGCCACCCAGAGCGACGACGACAGTTGGTTTTTTCATAGTGGTTAATCTCGAATTTGGTTCTGTGTGGCGCCAGCTTCTGCCGGCGCCACGCCGTCTCATCAGATGCTGTCGCGTTCCATCGGGCAGCTCATGCAGCGGGCGCCGCCGCGGCCACGGCCCAGTTCATCACCCGGGATGGAGAGAACTGTGATACCGGCCTTGTCATATTTCTCGTTGGTGTAGGTATTGCGCTCGTAACCCACCACCACGCCGGGACGTACGGTCAGCACGTTGTTGGCGTCGTTCCACTGCTCACGTTCGGCTTCGAAGCTGTCACCACCAGTGGTGATGATCTTCAGCTGATCCACGCCCAGCGCTTTCTCGATGGCGGTGACGAAGTAACCCTCTTCCTTGATGTTCATACCGGTGGCGCCGCCCGGAGTCAGGCTCCAGCACTGCACGTCCTTGCGGATCACTTCCGGATAAACGGAGAAGGTGTCGATATCCATGTGGGTCATCACGGTATCCAGGTGCATGCAACTGCGGTGCTTCGGCAGCTCCATGGCGATGACCTGCTTGGCCTGACCATGTTTGAACAGGCTGCGAGCCAGGTGCTCGACACCTTGCGGGGTGGTGCGCTCGGACATGCCGATCAGCACAGCGCCGCGGCCGATCACCAGTACGTCGCCACCCTCGATGGTGGAGTTGTCGTAGTCACGCTCCTCGTCACCGAAGTACTTGATGAAGTCCTGACCGGCAAACATCGGGTGCCAGCGGTAGATGGCCTTCACATGGTTGGTCTCGCGGCGACGAGCCGGCTTGGCCATCGGGTTGATGGAGACGCCACCGTAAACCCAGCAGGAGGTGTCACGGGTAAAGAGGTGGTTGGGCAGCGGCTCGATGATGAAATCGGTCGGAGCGTGCATGCCCACTACCATGTTGATGCCGCTGTAGGGCATCTCGGAGTAAGTCAGGCCACCGGAGAGAATGCGGGCCAGTTCGCGGTGCGGCATGTCAGCCAGGAAGCAGCGCACGTCGTTGGCAAAAGAAGAGCCGAGGCGGTAGTCGGAGACCTGATGTTGCAGCAGCCAGGTTTTGGCTTCCGGCACATCCAGGGTTTCGGCCAGCAGATTGGTCAGCAGGAAAACTTCGACATTCTGATCGCGCAGTACCTGAGCGAATTTGTCATGCTCCTGACCGGCACGTTCAACAGACAGGACGTCATCGAACAGCAGATCCTGGCAGTTGGAAGGAGTCAGACGCTTCAGACTGAGGTTGGGGCGGTGCAACATGACACGGCGCAATTGGCCAACTTCAGAACCTACATAAAATTTGCTCATGATTATATTCCGTCTAGCAGTGGTCCCTGCGAGTGATTGAATAGATTCCTTCTATTCATGCTCGTGGCTAAGGCGGGATATTCTTTATGTAGGGTAATCGGCTTATGTTCTATCCTGCCCTTGCCTTTCGAAACCGAGGTTAGCCCTGCGAATCACGACAAACTTAGACATTGATCACATTCACTCAGAACTGAATATATTCACCATCCAATCTATGACCCCGGTAGCAAATTGCGCATTTTCTACACAAAGCGCACCGAATAACCATGCAAAACCACCCTGCTATATTTCAGATTGATTCATTTTTTATTCATGCCAGTTCACTGGAGTGATTAAATGCAAATAACAAAAACTGTTAAAAATCATTACTATAAATAACTTTACAAATAAAATTTGAATATTACTCCCTAGGTATTGAATACATCGCCGTGACGGGATGAACATGGGAGAAATAAATACTCACATCGACCACATTCACTGCATAAATCTTTTCTTGTTCCAGATCATGGCATTGATGCCAACCCCATCAGGCTCGGCCTCATAAGTCATCACATCTTTGTGCGGTTCAACTTAATATGCACAAAGTCCGCATCAAGGTGGGCAGTCATCCTCGTCGGTCATCACAACGCCTTTTGATACTTTTTTCATTAATTGAATTTATTCGTCTCACCTTGCGCTGGCGCCAACCTCGACTTAACTCAGAAAGTGATCCAGATCACACCGGAATGGCACTACCAAGGAGTTGTTATGAAGATGAAACCCATGCTGTTGTTCGCGACTTTGCTGCTCTCTGCGCTCCCCACCCTCAGTCAGGCTGAAGGAGCCCCTGCCATGCCCATGGTGGTATGCCATGTCGACAAGGCCCCCCAGATGCTGGTGCCTGACTATGTCTGCCGCTGGCAGGGAGGCAGCGTTCATTACTAGTCGAAACAACGAGAGGAGCATCACTCCTCTCGCCTTGTGATGAGACTGGCCCCTCCTATACTGAAATCAGCGGTTTTCTCATGGATAGGGGAACGTCATGATCTTGTTGGTCGGTGGAGAGAAGGGGGGGAGTGGCAAGAGCTGCCTGGCACAAAATCTGGCGGTCTACCTCAGATCCCAATTTCAGGGGGAGGTGTTACTGGTCGACTGCGACCCGCAGCGCACCACCTCTGACTGGATTCAGGAGCGCAATGACAACCCGGAGCTACCACAAATCAACTGCGTGCAGCTCTATGGCAATATTCGCAACGACCTGCTCAGCCTGAAAAACCGCTACGACTACGTCATCGTCGATTGTGGCGGGCAAGACAACCGGGCGCTGCGCTCCACCATGGCTGTCGCCACCCACGCCCTGATCCCCTTGCGTCCGAAACGCCGCGACCTCAAGACCCTGCCCCACATGGAAGATCTCATCACCACCTGCAAGATGGTCAACCCGACCCTCAATGCAGCCGTAGTGCTGACCCAGTGCCCCGCCCTGCCCAATCAGGTAAAACGCATTCTGGAAGCGAAAGAGGTTTGCTCCTCGTTCGGTGTCGACGTCCTAAACGCCATCACCTATGGCCGCAACGTCTATGACGACAGCGAAGAGAAGGGACTGTCGGTGATGGAGATCGAGCCGGATGGCAAATCCGCCGAAGAGATCCGGGCCATCGCCAAAGAGTTCCTGCAAGTGGGGGTGTGAGATGGGTCTGGCCGATCTGAAGAAAAAGCACCAGCTGCATCACCAGAAGAAGTTCACCGTTGACGAATTTATCGAAGATGCGGAGTTCTACGCCAAGGGCAAACCCAAGGTGGTCAGCCTTGAACTGGGACTGCATCGTGACGAAGCCCTGTCGGCGCTGGCCTTTATCGAGAGTGGTGAGCACCTGAAGCCCAGCTACAAAAAAGCCACCTTCTCCATGAGCACGGTGGCCATCGACGAGCTGGGTAACCTGACCCAGCAAGACGGCATGAACAAGTCCCTGTTGCTGCGCCTTTTTACCCACTACTTCTCTTCGCTCACCCCGGAAGAGCGCCAGACCATCTATGAGCGGCTCAACCAGCGCTCATAATTTCTCCATTCAACCGCTCTTTGTGTGCCTCACCAACTCACCCTGAATGACCATCATCAGACTGCAACATCTGTTTCTGAAGCAACCAAAACGCCATGTAAGAGATCTGCCATTCCAGATGTAAGCCAACAGCCGAAAAGATCCCCGAGATAATCGGAAGATAAGATCTTAAAACATGAAGATGATTAACTTAACTAGCTGTTTATAAATGAAAAAATCGAAACCCATAACTTTCGAAATAGCTAATGACAAAAACGTTTTCCAATCTGGCGTTGTAGCCGGTTAGAAAATCCTTATAGTTACTAATGCACGGACGCAATGAAGTCGGTCAGGAAGACTGGCTGCTAGGGTTGGGCAAATGGACTCACCACAGGATGTGGTAAAGGACACCTCCCAGGACGGAGAAAGTGCGACGGGACAGGATGACTCGTCAGGCCAAGATGGCTAAAGGACACCCCAAAGGATTGGGAAGGGGAAACCTAAAGGAAGAGGTAAACAGTCAAGGATTGCAGGGAGCAACTTCGTTCAAGGATCTGAGCGATACGACTACCGGGGGCGACGCAAGTCGCCCCCATCTTTTTATCTGCGTTTCACCGTCCCCTTGCTTGGCTCTCAATTGCTTGCCTCAGCGCAGAGAGTTCTTACCAGAACCTTCCCGACCCGCTGCTTAAGCAAAAATACATATGAAAGGGGCGCCACGATGGCGCCCTTTTCTGTTTTCTGATCGGCAAGCACAACTTAAATCACGCGAGAGAACTGCTGCTGACGCGCCTTGTTGCGCAGGTACACGTCGAAGCACATGCAGATATTGCGGATCAGCAGCTGCCCGGTGGAGGAGACCTCCAGACCATCCTCCGTCATACGCACCAATCCATCGTTGATGAAGGTCTGCAGCAGCTTGAGATCGTCGGCAAAATACTCTCTGAAATTGAGACCGTGCGCCTGCTCGACAGACGCAAAGTTCAGACGGAAATCACAAATAAGCCGCTTGATCACCTCACGGCGGATCAGGTCATCCTGATTGAGCGAGCAGCCTTTCCACTGGGCATGACCCAGCTCTGCAACCTGTGCGTAATAGGTCTTGAGCTCTTTCTGGTTCTGGGAGTAGGCATCACCGATCATGCTGATGGAGGAGACCCCCAGCCCCAGCAGATCGCAATCACCTTGAGTGGTATAGCCCTGGAAGTTGCGGTGCAGCTTGCCCTCGCGCTGCGCCACTGCCAGCTCGTCATCGGGTTTGGCAAAATGGTCCATGCCGATGAACTGGTAACCCTGACCGGTGAGGAAGGCGATGGTGTCCTGCAGCATGGCCAGTTTCTCCTGCGGCGCAGGCATATCCACCTCTTTCAACTTGCGCTGGGCGGCAAAGCGGCTCGGCAGATGGGCATAGTTGAAGATGGAGAGGCGCGCCGGATCCGTCTTGAGCACCTCTTCCAGCGTATGGTGGAAGCTGGCACGATCCTGATGCGGCAGGCCATAGATAAGGTCGAGGTTGGTCGAGCGGAAGCCAAGTTCACGGGCCCGTTCCAGCATCGCTTTAATAAAGTCGTTGTCCTGCTCGCGGTTGACCGCAACCTGCACATCCTTGTTGAAGTCCTGCACCCCAAGGCTGATGCGGTTGAAGCCGACGTCTCGCAGCACATCCAGCATGGTGATGGCAATCTCGCGCGGATCGACCTCGATGCTGAACTCCCCCTCTTCGGCGAAATGGAAATGCTCACGCAGCATGGCCATCAGGCGGCGCGTTTGCGCTTCATCCAGATAGGTGGGTGTACCGCCACCCCAGTGCAGTTGGGTGACCAGACGGTGCTTGAAGAGCGGGGCTTGCGCCTTGATCTCCTGCTCCAGGTAGTCGAGGTACTCGTCAGCCTTGTGCTGATGGCGGGTAATGACCTTGTTGCAGCCGCAGTAGTAGCAGAGCTTGTGACAGAAAGGGATGTGCACGTAGAGCGACAGATTGCGCTCGGGATACTGGCCGGCAGCGCGGACAAAATCCGGATAGCCGAAGCTCTCGTTGAACTCCAGCGCAGTGGGATAAGAGGTGTATCGCGGGCCACTGTAGTTATATTTTTCGATCAGGGCCTGATCCCACACAATCTGTTCTGCTTGCACGCTCGCTTCCTCTCTTGTTGTTATTGTTGGCTCATCGACCTAACTGAAAATCCTTCAGCTGGGCCACATCCTTGAGGATCTGAGCCTCCAGCTCGGCCTCGTAGCCGCTGCGTTCGAGATCCATCTTCATCACTTCATTGCGCTTGAGGGCGCGTCTGGCCTCATGAGTCGGCATATCTTTCACCTTCTCATACAGCCCGTACAGACCCGGGAACTCGGCAACGAACGCTCGCCCCCCCTTGATCTGCAACGCATCCAGCAGATTGGTCAGCCGAATGGCGCCTTCGGAGTAATCGCACTGCCCCTCCTGCACCGCATGAGCAATGACCCGCACGCTCTCCAGAATTCGTTCATTGCGAGCGGTAATCGCCTGCCACTGCATCGCTTGCTGTCGTCTCAGCCTGGCCAGCAGCATGCCTGCATAGATGGCCAATCCTGACAAAATCAGGCCGCCCAACAGGGCGGCCAGCATCCATCCACTCATCACTTTTTCTTCGGCTCAGGCTTGGGTTCCGGCTTGAAATCAACCTGGTTGAAACGGTCCCACAACTCCTCTTCGGAGGCTGGTTTCTGCTCGTCGAACTCGGCGTCATCGCCATCATCAAACGGCAGCTCGTCATCTTCATCATCGTCGTTGTCGATGATGCCCAGCTCATCCATCAGCTCCTGATAACGGTCGACACGCTGATCAACCCAGGCCTGCTCGGCCGCTTCCAGGGTTTCACCGGCATCAAGACGATCCAGCAGATCATTCAAGCGGTCATCGTTTTCGATGGAAGCCAGCTCCTGCTCGGGCGTCATCACCAGCTTCTTCTCTTTCACCGCCTTGGGTGCTGCCGGCTTCTTCTGTTTGTCATCCACCACCAGTACTACCGGCTTGCGGGAACCGATACGCGGATCTTTGGACTGGCTGTTGCCAGACTTGTTCTTCGGCTGTTCAACTTGCTGACGAGAACCAGCCTTCAGGCCCTTGCGCTTGGCAGCCCGTTTACGCTCACGGCCTTCCTGAGCACTGACATCAGATTCTTTGCGCTTGCCAGTAGGCTTGCGAGTGGGTTGTTTAGCAGACATGAATGGCTAACTCCGAAAAATAACTGGTTTGACCCGTACCCGGGATGATCTCACCCGGTGGGATACGATGCGAGGAACAGTAGGTTGGAACAAGAGCAGGATCCCGCACCAATCAGGCCCAATCAGGCCACTGAACACCGCAGGATCGGTATCCTCTGGGCATGTTGCTGGTATTTTGACACAGAATGGCTAATCGGGTTAATGACCCAAAAGAAAAAAGGCAGCCGAAGCTGCCTTGATATGTTCATGCGTGCGCCATCCTGAATGGCAAAACAGTCTGTTTCGTCCTCTCCATGACAACTTGTCGCCGCATCATATCGTTGTGTGGTCATCCTGACCTTATATTGGTCGTTCCTGAATGTGCGTGTGCTTGTTTGACCCGTCTCGACCGCATCCTGCCATCGTGCCGGGGAGTCTGCATCCCGCAACCCCATCCCGCTCCGGAGATGGTCACCATCCTGATCCTTCAATCCTTTGCCAGCTCATCCGAGCCCATGGCATCCCGCCACGCCAGCCATCCTCTGCTCACAACCCCCTGTCGTGAAACCGCCACCCAATCCGTGGGTGAATCCATTAAGCCTACTGTACCAACTCTATAAAGCGGCTCAATCCACTCAAAACATTCTCAACATGTCGAAAAATATCAATATTCATATAATCAATTGATAAATAATGATTATTTAATATTTTATGCAATTTTATGAGCCTTGGCCTGCCTTGAGAATGGGAGATCTCTTACAGAACGGGGGGATTAAACCGAGAATTATCTGAAAGCCATAAAAACAACGGGGAGCCCTGGCTCCCCGTTTCAACTCAAATCGACCGTATCGACTATATCAGTGCAGACCCGCCACATATTTGGAGAGGGCTTCGATATCCTGATCAGTCAGTTTCTTGGCAACATCCCGCATCATGCCATTCGGATCGTTGTCACGCGTGCCGGCACGGAATGCGGTGAGCTGAGCCTTGATATAGGCAGGATGCTGGCCGGACAGGTTGGGATACTTCGCCTGTTCGACACCCGAGCCACGGGGACCATGGCAAGCCGTACAAGCTGCCAGACCGCGACTCATGTCACCACCCATATAGAGTGCCTTGCCCGCTTCGACCACGTCGTCAGGGACAGCGATAGGGGTAACCTTCAGGCTGGAGAAATAAGCCGCCAGGTCATCCATGTCCTGTTCCGACAAAGGTAACGCCATCGGCCCCATCACTGGCGCAACCCGGCCAATTTGACCAGAAGCGGCAGCCTTCAGTTCAACTAACTGTTTTTTGATATATGATGCGTGCTGACCAGCAATTTTGGGGTACATATCAACCAGGCTGTTTCCGTCCGGTCCATGACAAGCCGCACAAACGGCAGCCTTGGTCTGTCCCGCAGCGGCATCGCCCTTGGCTTGTGCTATCCCCGTTACGCCAACCATCAGAGCAAGAGTAATGACTAGGTTCTTCATGGCGTTCCAACTTTTCGTTATTAAGCTTCCAGATCCCATGCCGCTGAAGGCATGTTAAAATAAACGCGTTTAAGCGACGCTATTTTACACCATTTTACAAAAAAGTAACTCTATAACCCTCTATCTCCATGGGGAATTTACGTTGGATACACAAACTCTGAATTTCAATAAGGTGCATTTTGTGACCAGCGCACCCGACATCCGTCACCTGCCAAATGATGGGGGTGTCGAGATCGCGTTTGCCGGCCGTTCCAACGCCGGTAAGTCATCTGCATTGAACACCTTAACCAAACACAAGAACTTGGCGCGCACCAGTAAGACACCCGGTCGTACCCAGCTGATCAACCTGTTTGAGCTGGAACCGGGCAAGCGTCTGGTCGACTTGCCGGGTTATGGTTATGCGCAAGTTCCGCTGGAAATGAAGCTCAAGTGGCAAAAGTCACTGGCAGAGTATCTGCAGCGCCGTGAGTCATTGAAAGGTCTGGTGATCCTGATGGACATCCGCCACCCGCTCAAAGATACCGACATGAACATGCTGGAGTGGAGCTCGCACCGTCAGTTGCCCGTCATGCTGCTGCTGACCAAGGCTGACAAATTGAGCCCCGGCCCGCGCAACAACCAGGTGATCAAGGTGCGCCAGGCCGTTGCCAACCTTGGTTCCCAGATCCAGGTCGAAGCATTCTCCTCTCTCACCAATATCGGTGTGGAGAAGCTGGCGCAAACCCTGACCGAATGGTACGTCAGTGGTGACGATACCGACCTGCTGAACGCTGACGAACAGCAACCTGTCGAGGAGTAATCTACTCCTCGCTCTCCTTGCAATTGGCGGAGCACTCCTCCGCTGATTGAAAGGGTTTCAGATTGCCGCTTTCACCTGCCTCACAACAAACACCCTGCATTCGCCCCCCCTGCCATATCCAATACAGCTTACATTTCATATAGATAGGTAGTTAATTCACATTAGGAATTAACTTCAGGAGACGTTGATAGCGTTTTCAAATTCGTTCTTTCAAAACGAACCAGAATTACAAAAAGAGACAAAAATGAAATTTAATTACAAGATCTAACTAAAAGGGATAAAAATGAGGCCGGACGACAGTGATGCCATCCAGCCTGAAATAATAAGTTCAAAAAATTGGGAAGAAGCTGAATCTTGAGTACCAGACGACAGGTATTCCTCAAGAAGCAGCCTCATTCTATCAAATGCATCGCCAATTTAAAGCATTTACTCTAAATTGCACGCATAAAAAAACACCCCGACGAGAACCTCATCGGGGCAGCTATTCAGCCACATTCAATTACGTGAAATAAAAGGTCTGAAAGATAGAACATCTTACCTCTGTACCCTACGCAGACAACTGTACAGCAAAGCAGCAGAAAGTGAAAGTAATTTATGTAATTTAGTTTCACAACTTACAGATTGATAAAAAATCTTTTATTTTCATGTAGATAAAAAAATCCCCAGTACGAATACCGGGGAGTTATAAAGGTGACTAGCTAGCACTTCCTCAACTATCTAGTTAGTCAGCGCCATTTCAAAGTAGTTCCGCTACAAAACAAAAAAACTTTGAAAAATCAGAGATAGATAGCGCCATCTTCAGCAAACTCTTGTTCTTCAATGAGTTTTTCAGCCATGTCTTCAATATCAAAACGTACACTTTCGAAGGCTCTGACAATATCATCCTCCCTCGTCAGCGCCAGACCTGTCATTCTCTCCAGTCGCCGCAGGCTGATGTAACAATCTATCAGCGCCCCCATCCGCTGGGCAGGAAAACGCACCCGCGTTCGTCAGCCTGCCACTCGACCAGATCGGGAAACAGAATACCCTGGTTCATATCACCCCCAAGTTACGCTTCAGCTCTCTCAATACCTGTTTAGTCCCGGGACGAATTCCGCGCCACACGGTAAACGCTTCGGCGGCCTGCTCCACCAGCATGCCGAGTCCATCCATGGTTTGACGGGCCCCATGCTGTTTGGCCCAACTGATAAACGCCGTATCCGAGGCGCTATACATCATGTCGTAGATGGCAATATCAGTGTGGATCAGGGCAGGGGCCAACGGCGGCAGCTCCCCTTGCAGGCTGGCGGAGGTAGAGTTGATGATGAGATCAAACGTCCCCCCTAGTTGCTCGTAGGTCAGAGCTGTCACCACCCCCAGATCATGAAACTCGGCCGCCAGTTGCTCCGCCTTGGCATGGGTGCGGTTGGCAATCACCAGTTCTATCGGATGCTCAGCCAGCAGCGGCGCCAATGCACCGCGCGCTGCACCACCGGCACCCAGCAACAGGATCCGGCTATCCGCCAGCGTCACACCATGGGACTTGAGATCGGCGACCAATCCAGCGCCATCGGTATTATCCCCCAGCAACACGCCATCATCGGTCAGCTTGATGGTATTGACCGCGCCCGCCCGCTTGGCCCTGGGGCTCAAGCAATCGACCAGAGTGAATGCCTGCTCCTTGAAGGGAACGGTGACATTGCATCCCTTGCCCCCTTGGTCAAAGAAGGTGCGCAGGGCGTGGGCAAACTCGTCGACGGCGGGTTCAGCCAGCCCATACTCCAGCTCTTGCTGGGTTTGTCTGGCAAACAGGGTGTGAATGAAGGGGGACTTGCTGTGGCGCACCGGGTGGCCAAAAACCAGATAACGATCCATCAAAGAGTTCCATCAGAGGGCAATATTCCGATTTAACGGGTTTTCGCACTCAGGAACAAGCCGAATATCGGCCAGCAAAAAGGGGCCATCATGGCCCCTCGGGTCACAGCCACTCTCGCGGCGTGAGGTAATCGCTGTAGAGCAAGGCTTCAGGAGTGCCCGCTTCCGGCTGCCAGTCATACTCCCAGCGAGCCAGCGGTGGCATCGACATCAGGATCGACTCGGTACGTCCGCCGGTCTGCAGCCCGAACAGGGTGCCCCGGTCATACACCAGATTGAATTCCACATAGCGACCACGGCGATAGAGCTGGAACTCCCGTTCCCGCTCGCCATAGGGCAGCGCCTTGCGTCGCTCGATGATCGGCAGGTAGGCCTCGAGATAGCCCCGACCTACCGCCTGCATAAAGGCGAAGCTGTCGGCAAAAGGCCAGCGATTCAGATCGTCGAAGAAGAGACCACCCACCCCCCGTGTTTCGTTGCGGTGCTTGAGGAAGAAGTAGCGATCGCACCAGGATTTGAACTCGGGGTAGATCTCATCACCAAAGGGCTGGCAGAGATCACGAGAGACCTGATGCCAGTGCTGGACATCCTCGGCAAACGGGTAGAACGGCGTCAAATCGAAGCCACCGCCAAACCACCAAATGGGCTCTTCACCCTCTTTCTCGGCAATGAAGAAACGGACGTTGGCGTGGCTGGTCGGCACATAGGGGTTGTGCGGATGGATCACCAGCGACAGGCCCATAGCCTCGAACTTGCGACCGGCCAACTCTGGCCGATGGGCTGTAGCAGAGGCAGGCATGGCATCGCCATAGACATGGGAGAAGTTGACGCCCCCCTGCTCGATCACCGCGCCGTGGCGCAGCACACGGGTGCGACCACCGCCACCGCCTTCACGGCTCCAGGCATCTTCCACAAAGTGTCCGGCACCGTCGGCCATTTCCAGACCACGGCAGATCTCGTCCTGCAACTGCAACAGGAAGGCCTTGACCTGGGCCACATCCGGTTTGCTCATCTTGTCTCCAGTCAGGCAGGATCGTGAACGCCCTGTCCATTTTTATAGTTAAATCAATCCGGTGAACTCACCACTCAGCGGATTGATAGCAAATCATGACGTATCCGCCTGCTCAGGAGGGGCGAATAATGGCGCCGGTTCGGGCGTCCTTGATCTCGGAGGGGTTAGCTTGGCCACCCACTTCACCGGGCAGGATATAAGCCAGCTTGCTTGCCAGCCGCTCACCAATATCGGCCACCCGACGGGCAGGCTCCTCACCGGTCAGGTTGGCGCTGGTAGAAACCAGCGGCTTGCCAAAGGCGCGACACAACGCCTGCACCTGAGGATGAGCCGTCACGCGCACCGCGAGGGTCTCGAACTGCCCGGTCAGCCAGGCCGGCGTCGTTGCACGGGCAGGCATGATCCAGGTAAAGGGGCCGGGCCAGCTGGCTTCAACCCGAGCCATTTGCTCACCGCTTAGTTGGCTCAGATCGATGTAATCCTGCAATTGCGCCAAATCGGCAGCAATCAGGATCAACCCCTTCTCTACCGGACGCTGTTTGATGGCCAGCAGTCGCTGCACCGCCACTTCGGAGTCGGGATCACAACCCAGACCAAACACGGCCTCGGTCGCATAAGCAATCACCCCTTCCTGCTGGAGGGCGGCAACTGCCTGTTCAAATTCATTTGGCATAAGAAAAATGCGGCAGCCTGGCTGCCGCCTCGTCACTTAGTAGCAAGTTGAATCCATACGGCGGCGACCACAACAAAGTGACGTTTTGCTGTAGCACAGGAAAAATACGACACATCCGGATCGCCACCCGTTCACTTACTTGAGTTGAGCCTGCAGGGCGGCATCCTTGGCCATCACCTCTTCGGCTTTCTTCTGGCGTTCGGCCCGAACCCTGGCCGCCAGTTCATCATCGGCTACTGCCAGCATCTGGGCTGCCAGATAACCTGCATTCTTGGCACCGGCTTTGCCGATCGCCACGGTCGCCACCGGTACACCACCCGGCATCTGCACGGTGGAAAGCAACGCATCCAGCCCTTTGAGTGGGCCGCCATCGATGGGCACCCCGATCACGGGACGAGTCGTGATGCCGGCAACGGCACCCGCCAGATGCGCAGCCAGACCGGCAGCACAGATAAAGACCTTGCAGCCACGGGCCTCGGCATCGGTCACATACTGATGGGTCGCAGCCGGCGTGCGGTGCGCGGAGGTGACTTTGACTTCCACTGCGATATCAAATGACTTGAGCACCTCGAGGGTGGTTTGCATCACGGGGAAATCAGAATCAGAGCCCATCAATACGGCAACAAAGGGTTTATTCATGGTGGGAATTTCCTTACTCCAAGTGGGGGGTTGAAGTTCACCGAAAACGTTTCAATCCGGTTGCGGCGGCGGGATTATACCTGCTCACTTTGGTGGCCGCATTTCTTTTGCGGACAGACCCAACGCAGAGTTCCCCTCACTTTTTTTTCCACCATGATGCCCCAGCCACACGCGGGGCAAGGCATGGGGATCGGTTTGTCGTTCACCACATATTTGCAGTGTGGATAGCCATCACAGGAGTAAAACTGCTTGCCGTAGCGGGAGGTCCGGCTCACCAGATGACCCTTGCCGCACTCGGGGCAGAGGATCTGGGTATCATCGCTCTCCTGCAGGGATTCGATGTGCTGACAGGCCGGATACTGGGTACAACCGACAAACAGACCGTAACGCCCCTTCTTTATCGCCAACGGCTCTCCGCAATCAGGACAGGCAGAGCCTTCGAGCACCTTTTCGATGTCGCGGCCGGATGGCGTCAGGGAGCGAATGTAATCACAGGCAGGATAGGCAGAACAGCCGAGAAAGGGGCCATGTTTGCCCTGGCGGATCACCAGCTCGGCCCCGCACTGCGGGCACGGCTCGCGCTCGAAGGCATGTTCGTGGGCTGAAAAGAGGTGATGATCGATTTTTGACATGGGCCGCGCCTTGAAATCCAGATGGCCTGAATTCTACCAGCGCGGCACCGGACTGTCAGTGAATGACGCCGTCTGACTCATCAAACACCAGCTCTTCCATCTGCTGGTAGGCATTTTCACTGCCCGGTACGTTGAACAGCACCATCATGACGACCCACTTCAGGTCATCCAGCTCGATATCCGGCTTGTCCAGTTCGAGCAGGCGCTCGATACAGATCTCGCGGGTTTCGGCATTCAGCACCTGGGCCTGTTCCAGAAAGAGCAGGAAGCCGCGGCACTCGGTGCTGAGGCGTGCCAGCTCTTGCGGAGCATAGATACGCATCGAGCCTTGCGCGCTGGCGGTGACATAGACCTCCCGCTCGCTGTCGTGCAGATTGGCCAGCCGCTCCAGCCAGTCGAGCGCCTTGTCGATCTCTTCTTTATCGAAACCGGCCCGGCTCAACTCGTCGGTGAGCTCATCCTGCTCGACCATCACATCTGCATCGCTGTGGATGTAGGTCTCGAAAAGGTACATCAATACATCAAACATGATTCGCCCTCCTCGCTCTGACGTATCCACCGGCTACCGCCATCACTGCACCGGCCAGCTCCAGCTCTACCAACCTGCCCAATACCACTTCGACAGGAAGCTGGGCCCGCTCGGCAACGGTATCCACGCTCGTGGTCTCATAATCTACGTTATCCAACAAATCGGCATAAGGCAATTCGCTATTATGCGGTTGCTCAGATGGTATGACCGACGGATCTGGCCGTGCGACCCACTCTGGCAGCTCTTCCACTATATCGGCCGCACTCAGCACAAGTTTGGCCCCCTGCTGAATTAATCTGTTGCACCCTATCGCCTGGGCGTTTTGCGGAGCGCCGGGCACTGCAAACACTTCGCGCCCCTGTTCAAGCGCATAGCGAGCGGTGATCAGCGAACCGCTCTGCTCGGTCGCCTCCACCACCAGAGTTCCCAGCGACAGACCACTGATAATACGGTTGCGACGAGGAAAATGTTCAGCCAGCGGTCCTTTATCCGGCGCCAGCTCGGAGATAAGCAAGCCACCTTTCTCCAGAATCTGGCCTGCCAGCCCCTGATGGCGTTTGGGGTAGAGGCAATCCAACCCGGAACCCAACACGGCAAGGGTGATACCGTCACAAGCCAGCGCCTGCTGATGGCAAACACCATCGATACCAAGAGCAAGGCCCGAAGTGATGGCTAACCCGCATCCAACCAGCTCGCTACAGAGGCGGGACGCATTATCTTTGCCTGCATAGGTAGGATGGCGTGTCCCCACCATTGCCAGCTGTGGTAGCGACAGCGCAGCAAGATCGCCACGACAGTAGAGCAACAGGGGTGCCGCAGGAATTTCCCGCAACAAGGGTGGATAAATCGGGTGATCTTGCGGAATAAGGTGATTGTCAGGCAAAGCGGCCCAAGCCAGGCTCTGCTCAACCACAGGCGAGGGCCAGCGCAGTTGTTTGATCTGCTCTGACGACAACCCCATACCATGCAGCTGCGCTTCATCGCTCTGGAACAGGGTATCAATACTTCCCCAGGCCCGTTCCAGCAGACGTGCAGCGGTCACCGGACCAATACCGGTGACCGCATCGAGAGTTAGCCAGAGCGCCAGACGCGCGTCGGGATAATTCACGTCAGAAGTGAGTGACCTGATAACCCGCACTCACCATGTCGTTACTCTGCATGATGAGACCATAACTCACCTTGTCATATACCTTGAACAACATGACACGGGCAATCGCTTCAGAGGGCAGTGGTGCCTTTTTGTTGCTGCTGTAAAACACCCGGTTAAAAACCGACGAGAGCTCCTTGTACTGCACATCGCCATTCTTGGTGACCAGAGCAGCACCGGGCCGTCTGACATCCAGTACATCCCCGGCGACCAGTTGATCGCGGCCACCCCGGTTGATCAGCACCACATCAAACTTGCCACCGCCCCGGGTCTTGTTCGGCAAATCGATGATATAGCCCGGCGTGATGGCAGGTGCCGCTTTCGGTGTGAAGACGGCGGGCATGTTCTCCTGAGCGGGTAGCGGCATCACCTTGTCGCCCTGCAGCACTTCGCGCTGGTTATGAGTCAGAGTCACCTCGGTCCGATCGCCATCAAGACGCGCCACGGCCCGCACCACACCGGCAAAGATCGCCTCCTGGCCCAGCAGTTCACCGGTTTCGCGATCCTTGTAGACCACTCCGGGGTGATAAATGCCATAAACCTGCCCCGGCGTCAGGGAGCCCTGCACATAGAGGGTGTCCCCCTCCAGCATGCCGATATGTTTCTGATCCGACCCCAGCAGATAGGGCAAGGTTTTCTGCTGCTGGCTGTCAGCCAGAATATGGTCGGTTTGCAGGAAGGGGCCGATCTCGCTGATAGGCAGGGTCGGAATGGGGTTGGCTTTGTTCTCGTAACGGGTTTTCGGGCCGAGACGGATAACTTGCTTGCCACCCTGCATCGCCTTGCCGAGCCGGGGTTCACCATTGACCCAGCTCAGATGCAGTACATCACCGGGGTAGATCCAGTGAGGATTGGCTATCTGCGGATTGATGTTCCAGAGACGGGGCCAGAGCCAGGGTTCGGAAAGATACTTGCCGGAGATATCCCACAAGGTGTCGCCTTTTTGCACTACATAACTTTCGGGGTAACCCGCTTTCAACCTGAGCTGATCGGCCAGTGCTGCCTGACTCACGGTCACCAGCAGGCAGGCGAGGATGGTTTGCTTCAGATACATAACACTCCCTGTTACTTCTGTACGCAAAGTGTTGCTGTTTTTTGTCGGCGTAAATGACTAGAATTACGCCAATATTGACTGCATTTATACGAAACTAAAGAAAAAACTATGGCCATTCTAGATGTATTGCGTTTTCCCGATGAGCGCCTGCGCACCGTTGCAGCCCCTGTCGAGACCTTTACACCCGAGTTACAACAGATTGTAGATGATATGTTCGAAACCATGTACGCGGAGGAAGGCATTGGCCTGGCCGCGACTCAGGTCGACATTCACCAGCGCATCATAGTGATCGATGTCTCTGAAAACCGTGAAGATCCTCTGGTATTGATCAATCCGGAGGTCATCGAGCAGTGCGGCAGCACCGGCATTGAAGAGGGTTGCCTCTCCGTGCCCGGCAGCCGTGCTCTGGTGCCTCGCGCCGAACAGATCAAGATCCGCGCCTTGGATCGCCACGGCAAGCCGTTCGAGCTGGAAGCCGATGATCTGCTCGCCATCTGTATCCAGCATGAGATGGATCATCTGGTCGGCAAGCTGTTTGTGGATTACTTGTCCCCGCTCAAGCGCCAGCGCATTCGCCAGAAGCTGGAAAAGATGGCCCGTGAAGATCGCAAAGTCCTCTGAGGATCTGCCCCATTGAATAAGCTGAAACTGATTTTTGCCGGTACTCCCGACTTCGCCGCCCGTCACCTGGCGGCGTTGTTGTCTTCCGACCACGAGGTCGTTGCCGTTTATACCCAGCCCGACAAGCCAGCAGGCCGTGGCCAGAAGCTCACCGCCAGCCCGGTCAAAGAGCTGGCACTGGCCCACAACCTGCCGGTTTACCAACCCGCCTCTCTGCGCAAGGAAGAGGCGCAAGCCGAACTGGCCGCCCTTGGCGCCGACCTGATGGTGGTGGTGGCCTATGGTCTGATCCTGCCCAAGGTGGTACTCGATACCCCGCGGCTGGGCTGCATCAACGTCCATGGCTCCCTGCTGCCCCGCTGGCGCGGTGCCGCACCGATCCAGCGCTCTATCTGGGCGGGCGATGCCGAAACCGGCGTCACCATCATGCAGATGGATGTGGGACTGGATACCGGCGCCATGATCCGCAAGGTAAGCTGCCCCATCGCCGCCGACGAGACCTCCGCCAGCCTCTATGACAAGCTGGCCGAGCTGGGCCCTCAGGCACTGGTCGACACCATCAATGCCATGGCTGCCGGTGAAACCGCTGCCGAGGCACAAGATGATGCGCTGGCCAACTACGCCGAAAAGCTCTCCAAGGAAGAGGCCCGCATCGACTGGTCGATGGAGGCTGTTGCCATCGAACGCTGCATCCGCTCGTTCAACCCCTGGCCCATCAGCTGGTTTGAAGTGGCTGACCAGACCGTCAAGGTATGGCAAGCCGCCGTCATTGACAGCGACCACGGCCAACCCGCCGGCACCCTGCTCAAGGCCGACAAGCAGGGGATCGATATCGCTACCGGCAAAGGGGTACTGCGCCTGCTGACTCTGCAACCGCCCGGCAAGAAGGCGATGTCCGTTGCGGATCTGCTCAACTCTCGCCGCGACTGGTTTGAACCCGGCACGCAATTGAATTGAACTGGATTGAATTGAGACAAGCGGGGCCCAGGCCCCGACTTGCGCATCTAAGGTAACTCTATGAAAACACGTGCACAGGCCGCTCTCGTTATTCAACAGGTGCTGGATCAGGGTCAATCCCTCTCCGCTGTTCTGCCTGCTGCCCAGGAGAAGGTTGCGCCCCGTGATCGCGCTCTCCTGCAAGAACTCTGCTACGGCACCCTGCGCTGGCTGCCCCGCCTCGATGCGGCAGTCAACGAGATGATGGACAAACCGCTCAAGAACAAGAGCCGCATTTTCCACTACCTCATCCTGGTCGGTCTCTATCAGCTCATCTACACCCGCATTCCGGCTCACGCCGCGGTGGCCGAGACAGTCAACGCCGTCAAACTGCTCAAAGGCACCTCCCTGCGTGGCCTCATCAACGGCGTGCTGCGCAACTTCCAGCGCAGCGCCGAAGTCATTCTGCTGCGTATCGACCGCGTTCCCAGCATTCGCCTCGGTCATCCGGAGTGGCTAACCAAGCGCCTGCGTCAGGCCTATCACGATGAGTGGGAATTCATCATGGAGGCGAACAACCAGCGCCCCCCCATGTGGATCCGCAACAACAGCCAGCGCCAGAGCCGCGATGCCATGCTGGCTCGCATGGCTGAAGTCGGCATCAATGCCGTGGCCGGTGAAGAGGGCGAGGATTGCATCCTGCTGGAGCGTCCTTGCGATGTGACCAAGCTGCCCGGCTTCGAGGTCGGTGACTGCTCGGTACAGGATGGTGCAGCACAGCAGGCCGCGGCACTGCTCGACCCGCAACCGGGCGAGTGGGTGCTGGATGCCTGCGCGGCACCCGGTGGCAAGACTGCCCACCTGCTGGAGCGTCAGACCAAGCTGGCTGGCGTGGTTGCCGTCGATGCCGATGAAAACCGCCTCAAGCGGGTGCAGGAGAACCTGGACCGTATCGGCCTGACCGCCAAAGTGATCCACGGCGATGCCGCGGCACCGGAACAGTGGTGGCAGGAGGGCCAGTTCGACCGCATCCTGCTGGATGCCCCCTGCTCCGCCACCGGCGTCATCCGCCGCCACCCAGACATCAAGTGGCTGCGCCGTGATCAGGACATTCGCGAGCTGGCCGAGCTGCAGCGCCGCATTCTCAATGCCCTCTGGGGCAAGCTGAAAAGCGGCGGCACCCTGCTCTACGCTACCTGCTCCGTCCTGCCGGAAGAGAACCGCGACCAGATCCGCGCCTTCCTTGCCGCGACCAAAGATGCCAAATTGGTACCGTTGCACGAACAGGACACTCCGGACTGCCCAGGTCGCCAGTTCCTGCCGGGTGAAGCCGAGATGGATGGCTTCTACTACGCCAAGCTGGTCAAGCTGTGAGCCGGGCATGACAAACCTCATTCGGGAGAGCTGCCAGATCCATTCTGGCGCTCCCCTTTACAGCATCAACGTGAGTAGACGTTCCCTATGAAAATCATCATTTTGGGAGCCGGCCAGGTCGGCGGCACTCTGGCCGAGAACCTGGCCGGAGAGAACAACGACATCACCATCGTCGATACCGATAGCGAGCGCCTGCGCGAACTGCAAGACAAGTTTGACCTGCGGGTGGTCAACGGTCACGGCGCTCACCCCAAGGTGCTGCGCGAAGCGGGCGCTCAGGATGCCGACATGCTGGTCGCCGTCACCAACAGTGACGAGACCAACATGATCGCCTGTCAGGTGGCCTACTCCCTGTTCAACACTCCGAACAAGGTGGCGCGGATCCGCTCGCCAGCCTATCTGACCGAACGGGATCGCCTGTTCCTGCCCGAATCGGTGCCGGTGGATCACCTGATCGCGCCGGAGCAGCTGGTGACCGACTATGTGCGTCGCCTGATCGAATACCCGGGCGCCCTGCAAGTGGTTGATTTTGCAGGTGGCCGCGTTGGTCTGGTGGCGGTCAAGGCCTACTACGGTGGCCCGCTGGTGGGCAACGCCCTCTCCACCCTGCGTGAGCACATGCCCAACATCGAAACTCGCGTAGCGGCCATCTTCCGTCAGGGCCGCCCGATCCGTCCGCAAGGCACCACCATCATCGAAGCGGATGACGAGGTCTTCTTCGTCGCCGCCGCGGGCCATATCCGGGCCGTGATGTCGGAGCTGCAGCGCCTCGAGAGCCCCTACCGCCGCATCATGATTGTCGGTGGTGGCAATATTGGCGCCGGTCTCGCCCGCCAGCTGGAGAAGCGCTACAGCGTGAAGCTTATCGAGCGCAACCAGAAGCGGGCGGAGCAGCTCTCCGAACTGCTGGAGAACACCATCGTCTTCTGCGGCGATGCGGCGGATCAGGAGCTGCTGGCCGAGGAGCATATCGATCAAATCGACGTCTTCATCGCCGTGACCAACGAGGATGAGGCCAACATAATGTCGGCGCTGCTCGCCAAGAAGATGGGTGCCAAGAAGACCATGGTGCTGATCCAGCGCGGCGCCTACGTGGATCTGGTGCAGGGTGGCTCCATCGATATCGCCATCTCGCCCCAACAGGCCACCATCTCGGCCCTGCTGACCCATGTGCGCCGAGCCGATATCGCCAACGTCTACAGCCTGCGCCGCGGCGCTGCCGAGGCGATCGAGGCGATTGCCCACGGTGACGAGAACACCTCCAAGGTGGTCGGCAAGACGGTGGGCGAGCTCAAGCTGCCGCCGGGCACCACTATCGGCGCCGTAGTGCGCGGGGATGAGGTGCTGATCGCCCACGATCGCACCAAGATCCAGCAGGATGACCACGTGGTCATGTTCTTGGTGGACAAGAAGTACATCCCGGAAGTGGAGCGGCTGTTCCAGCCAAGCCCCTTCTTCCTGTAACGTCTTCATGCGCATAGGCTGTCAAACCAGACCCGGCTCAGCTCCCCCAAGGGGATGGTCCGGGTCTTTTGTTAATCAACGACCAGGTTATCGAACATGATCAAGCTGCGTCCCATTATCTTCACCCTCGGGCTGGTGCTCTCCAAGCTGGCGCTCTTCATGTGGCTGCCCACCTTGCTGGCACTGCTCACCGGGTCAGAGGGATTTGTCGAGTTTCTCAAGTCCGTGCTGATCACCCACGGCGCCGCCCTGCTCTGCCTCCACTATGGTCGCAAGGCGGAGTTTCATCTGGGGGTACGGGAGATGTTCCTGCTCACCACCTCGGTCTGGGTGGTGGCCTGCGCCTTCGGCGCCCTGCCTTTTGTTTTCATCACCCACATCAACTTCACCGACGCCTACTTCGAGACCATGTCGGGGGTGACCACCACGGGCTCCACCGTGCTCTCCGGCCTCGACAACATGGCCCACAGCATCCTGTTGTGGCGTTCCATCCTGCAGTGGCTGGGCGGGGTCGGCTTTATCGTGATGGCGGTAGCTGTGCTGCCCTACCTCAACGTCGGCGGCATGAAGCTGTTCCAGACCGAGAGCTCGGACTGGTCGGACAAAAGCGCCCCGCGTGCCAAGACGGTCGCCAATAACATCGTCGTGGTCTATCTGGTGCTCTCCATGCTCTGCTTCATGGCCTACTGGGCCAGCGGCATGAACATGTTCGAGGCGATCAACCACGCCATGACAACTCTCAGTACCGGCGGCTACTCCACCTCCGATCAATCCATGTCCCACTTCTCCAACTCGGCGCACTGGATTGGCACCCTGTTCATGTTCCTCGGTGGCCTGCCCTTCCTGCTCTATGTGCAAAGCCTCAACCACAGGGACTACAGCCTGTTCAAGGATGCCCAGGTGCGCGGCTTCTTCTGGCTGGTGGTGTGGGTCACCGTCATCATGACCTTCTATCTGTGGGAGAGAGATCTGTTCGGCTTCTGGGATGCCCTGCGCATCAGCTGCTTCAACATCGTCTCGGTACTCACCACCACCGGCTACGGCCTTGGTGACTTCGGCACCTGGGGGCCGCTCGCCAGCATCGTCTTCATCGTGCTGCTGGCTCTTGGGGCCTGCTCAGGCTCCACTGCGGGCGGCCTCAAGATCTTCCGGGTACAGGTGGCATTCGCCCTGTTCAGAAAGCAGATGCGCCAACTGATGCACCCCTCTGCCGTGTTTCCGCAGAAGTACAACGGCCGGACGGTTAATGACGCCATCATCCGCTCGATGATCTCATTCGTACTGGCCTACTTCGCCATCATTCTGGTGATAGCCGCACTGTTGGGCGCCATCGGGCTTGACCCCCTGACGGCTATCTCCAGCTCCATCACCGCTGTCGCCAACGTCGGCCCGGGCATGGGCCCGGTGGTCGGCCCCAGCACCAACTTTGCCAGCCTGCCGGAATCGGCCAAATGGCTTTTGTCATTCGGCATGCTGCTGGGACGACTGGAGATCCTGACGGTCGCCGTGCTCTTCTTCCCCTCCTTCTGGCGCCAGTAACCCCTTACTGCAAGCCAGCAAAAAGCCGCAGCGGCCACCCGCTGCGGCTTTTTTATCTCACCCACCCCCACGACCTTCGCTCAACGCTCATCAGCCCCATTACCGGATGGCCTGAACGAGCTCATCAGGATGGCCAGAGCGGATCACAGGCATAAAAAAACGGACCCAAACCAGAGGTTTGGGTCCGTTTATCAGTGAACCGTCAGCGGCCACGAAGGCTGCCGAGGCTCAGCACATGGCATTAACCACGGCCAGAGCGCTTGCGATCCAGCTCGGTCAGCAATTTCTTGCGGATACGGATGTTCTTCGGAGTCACTTCTACCAGTTCGTCGTTATCGATGAACTCGAGAGCCTGTTCCAGAGTCATGCGGATCGGCGGAGTCAGCACTTGAGCTTCGTCGGTACCGGAGGCACGCATGTTGGTCAGCTGCTTGCCTTTCAGGCAGTTAACAGTCAGGTCGTTGGAACGGGAGTGGATACCGATCACCTGGCCTTCGTACACCTCGGTAGCGTGACCGATGAACAGACGACCGCGGTCTTGCAGACCGAACAGGGCGTAGGTCAGAGCCTTACCGGTAGCGTTGGAGATCAGCACGCCGTTCTGACGCTCACCAATGCTGCCACCCTTATGCGGACCGTAGTGGTCGAAGGTGTGGTACAGCAGACCGGTACCGGAGGTCATGGTCATGAACTCGGTCTGGAAGCCGATCAGGCCACGGCTCGGGATCATGAAGTCCAGACGGACACGACCCTTGCCATCCGGGGTCATGTTGGTCATTTCGCCTTTACGCAGACCTAGTTGCTCCATCACGGAACCCTGGTGCGCTTCTTCAACGTCCACAGTTACGGTTTCGAACGGTTCTTGCAGGACGCCATCAACGGTACGCAGGATTACTTCCGGACGGGACACAGCCAGTTCGTAACCTTCGCGACGCATGTTTTCGATCAGGATGGAGAGGTGCAGCTCACCACGACCGGATACACGGAACTTGTCCGGATCATCAGTCTCTTCCACACGCAGGGCCACGTTGTGGACCAGCTCCTGGTTCAGACGCTCCAGAATGTTGCGGGAGGTCACGAACTTGCCCTCTTTACCGGCGAACGGTGAGGTGTTGACCTGGAAGGTCATGTTCACGGTCGGCTCGTCAACGGAGAGCGGCGGCAGGGCTTCAACGGCACCGTTGTCACAGATGGTGTCGGAGATTTTCAGCTCGCCCAGACCGGTGATAGCGATGATGTCACCCGCTTGCGCGTCGGTAACTTCAGTACGGGACAGACCCAGATAACCCAGCACCTGACCGACTTTACCGTTACGGGTCTTGCCGTCAGCACCAACGATGGTGACTTGCTGGTTGGTCTTGACGCGACCACGGGTGATACGGCCGATACCGATAACGCCCACGTAGGAGTTGTAGTCCAGCTGGGAGATCTGCATCTGGAAACCACCTTCGGCATCAGCCTTCGGCGCTTCAACGTTGTCAACGATGGCCTGGAACAGCGGCTCCATGTTCTCGGACTCGACGTCCTGATCCATGGTGGCCCAACCGTTCAGTGCAGAGGCGTAAACAACTTTGAAATCCAGCTGTTCGTCAGTCGCGCCCAGGTTGTCGAACAGGTCGAATACCTGATCCATTACCCAGTCAGGACGAGCACCCGGACGGTCAACCTTGTTGATGACCACGATCGGCTTCAGACCCTGAGCGAACGCTTTCTGGGTCACGAAACGGGTTTGCGGCATCGGGCCGTCTACGGCGTCAACCAGCAGCAGCACGGAGTCAACCATGGACAGTACGCGCTCTACTTCACCACCGAAGTCGGCGTGACCCGGGGTATCAACGATGTTGATGCGGTAGTCATTCCAGCGGATCGCAGTGTTCTTGGCGAGAATGGTGATGCCACGTTCCCGTTCCAGATCATTGGAGTCCATGATCCGTTCCTGGCCTTCCGTGGAGCGGTCCAGGGTGCCGGACTGCTGCAGCAGCTTATCAACCAGAGTCGTTTTGCCGTGGTCAACGTGCGCAATAATCGCAATATTGCGTAAATTCTCTAACATTCTCGCCTCAATCACCGGGTAAAATTGGGCGCTAATTGTACTCTTGCCTTTGTGATCTGCCTAGCAGAATTGCAGTACATTCACGCATAACAACAGATCTGGATCATAGACCTCTCTGACAAACCCTGCTTAGATGGGCGGTGACCGTATTTCGCGCACCATTACAGTGCACCAAAACGATCCACCATCGCACTAAATTGATGCAACGCGAGTCGAGATCGCCTGATTTTGGGGAGCCTCTTCAGCGAGATTGCCCTGAAATCAAGCTGTCACAAACTTGGCACGATACTGGCTTATGTGAATACGACGACGCATTCACCCAGAGAGTTTTAACACCGGAGGTTACTTAGCATGTCAGCCCAGAACGTTTTGGCCCTGATCCAGGAACACGAAGTCAAGTTTGTTGATCTGCGCTTTACCGACACCAAGGGTAAAGAGCAGCATGTATCCATCCCTGCTCATCAGGTTGATGAAGATTTCTTCGAAGACGGCAAGATGTTCGATGGTTCCTCCATCGGCGGCTGGAAGGGCATCAACGAATCCGACATGGTACTGATGCCGGACGCAGCCTCCGCCAAGCTGGATCCGTTCACCGAAGAGACCACCCTGAACATCGTTTGTGACGTGCTGGAGCCTGCCACCATGCAGGGCTACGACCGCGATCCGCGCTCCATCGCCAAACGTGCAGAAGATTTCCTGAAGTCCAGCGGCATCGCTGACACCGTGCTGTTCGGGCCGGAGCCGGAATTCTTCATGTTCGACAACATTACCTTCTCCAACACCATGGGCCACAGCTTCGTGAAAATCGAATCTGAAGAAGCCGCATGGAACTCCGGCACTGCCTATGAGCATGGCAACAAGGGTCACCGTCCGTTCGTGAAAGGCGGTTACTTCCCGGTTGCACCGGTCGACTCCTCCCAGGATATCCGCGCCGCCATGTGTCTGGTGCTGGAAGAGATGGGCCAGGTCGTTGAAGCTCACCACCACGAAGTGGCCACTGCCGGTCAGAACGAAATCGCTACCCGCTTCAACACTCTTACGCTGAAAGCTGACGAAGTACAGGTACTGAAGTACGTGATCCACAACGTGGCCCACGCCTACAACAAGACCGTTACCTTCATGCCGAAACCCATGTTCGGTGACAACGGCTCCGGCATGCACTGCCACCAGTCTCTGGCCAAGAACGGCGTCAACCTGTTCGCTGGCGACCTGTATGGCGGTCTGTCCGAGATGGCTCTGCACTACATCGGCGGTATCATCAAGCACGCCAAGGCCATCAACGCCTTCGCCAACCCGACCACCAACTCCTACAAGCGTCTGGTTCCGGGTTATGAAGCACCGGTCATGCTGGCCTACTCTGCCCGCAACCGCTCTGCCTCCATTCGTATCCCGGTGGTACCGAGCCCGAAAGCCCGTCGTATCGAAGTGCGCTTCCCGGATCCGGCTGCCAACCCGTACCTGGCCTTCGCTGCCCAGCTGATGGCCGGTCTGGACGGTATCATCAACAAGATCCATCCGGGCGATGCCATGGACAAGAACTTGTACGACCTGCCGCCGGAAGAGGCTGCAGAAGTACCGACCGTTGCCGGTTCTCTGGACGAAGCCCTGGCTGCTCTGGATGCTGACCGCGAGTTCCTGACCCGTGGCGGCGTGTTCAGCGATGACTTCATCAACTCCTACCTGGAACTGAAACAGCAGGATGTTGACCGTGTGCGCATGACCCCGCACCCGCTGGAGTTCGAGCTGTACTACTCCGTCTAAGGCTCAGCAGACTGGCCGTTTAAATCTGGTCAGCTTGCTTAATCGTGACAAAACCCGCCATCTGGCGGGTTTTTTCTCTGATAGGATTAAGCAAAATACCGTCAAGGAGAGATGGATGAACAACAAGCATGGCATAGGGGTGTTCAGCCTCCTGTTGCTGACCTCGTTCGGTGCGGACGCGGCCAAGGTCTACTCCTGGGTCGATGGCAATGGCATCACCCACTACTCGGATGCGCCACCACCCGGCAAAAACGCCAAAGAGGTCGATCTGCGGGTCGCCCCGCTGCTGGGCAGCAGCGCGCCCAGATCGGTGCAGGTGGATAACTTCAACAGCCTGACCGGCGCCGATGCCAAGAAAGAAAAAGAGGCGGCCAAGCTGACCATCGAACTGCTCTCCCCGGAACAGGGCAGCACCCTGCGCGACAACACAGGCAACATCGTCTTTCAGGGCACCATCAGCCCCAAACCTCCGACCCAGTATGATGTGCGCCTGACCCTGGATGGCAAAGCCGCCCCCATCGTCAGCAACAGCCTCTCTGTCCGGGTCGAAAACGTCGATCGCGGCGCCCACGAGGCTCAGCTCGAGCTGCTCGCCAAAGACGGTACGATCCTTGCTAAATCCAGTGCAGTCACCTTTTACCTGCATAGAGCGAGCGTGACGCCAGCTCCCAAACCCACCCCCAAAGCCGACTAGGGGTGATATAGCGCACCGATGCGGGTAAACTCTATGCACCATATCGGTGCATAACAGGTGTGTAGCACCGTTTTAGGGAGAAACCTGTGCCAACCCGCTCGGACAACGCCAAAACACTCTTGGATAATTTGCTAACCGCCGTGATCCTGATGGATGAGCGGCTCTGCATCCAATTCGTCAACCCAGCGGCTGAACAGCTGCTCTCCCTCAGTGAACGCAGGCTGATCGGCATCGAACTGCCCCATCTGCTGGAACATATCTCCCTCGACCTGCAACGACTGAAACATTGCCTCGTTTCAGGGCAGGGCTTTACCGATAGCGAAGTGACTCTGGTGGTAGAGGGAGAACCGCGACTGGTGGAGCTGAGCGCTACCCCGATGGCCGACCACGAACAGCGTCTGCTGGTGGTGGAGCTGCGCAAGATCGACCAGCAGAAGAAGATCAGTCAGGAGCAGCAGCAACATGCCCAACAGCTGGCGGCCAAGGAGCTGGTGCGCGGGCTGGCCCACGAAATCAAGAATCCCCTCGGCGGCCTGCGCGGCGCGGCGCAGCTGCTGCAAAAAGAGCTGCCGGATCCAGCCCTGCGCGAATATACCGGCATCATCATCGAACAGGCCGACCGGCTGCGGGTACTGGTCGATCGGCTGCTCGGCCCCCAGCGCCCCGGCCGTCACCAGATGCACAATGTCCATTCGGTGCTGGAGCAGGTACGCCGACTGGTGGAGCTCGAACTCCCTCCCTCTGTTCGCATCGAGCGGGATTACGACCCCAGCATCCCCGAATTCGAGATGGAGCCGGATCAGCTGCTGCAGGCGTTTCTCAACATAGTGCGCAATGCCGCCGAAGCACTGGGCGATCAGACCGGGCTTATCCGCATCAAGACCCGCACCGCGTTCCAGATCACCATCCACGGCCAGCGTTACCGGCTGGCAGCGGAGATCAAGATCATCGACAACGGCCCCGGCATTCCCGATGCCATTCGCGACACCCTGTTCTACCCGATGATCACCGGCAAAGAGGGGGGAACCGGGCTCGGCCTCTCCATCGCCCAGAACCTGATCGACCAGCACAAGGGGCGAATTGACTGCATCAGCTGGCCGGGTCACACCGAATTCACCATTTTTCTACCGCTTCGCAAGTAAGGGAACCCCATGACCGCCAAAGTGTGGATCGTCGATGACGACAGTTCTATCCGCTGGGTGCTGGAGCGCACTCTCGGCAGCGAAGGCTTCAACTGCGAGAGCTTTGCCGATGGCGAAGCCCTGCTGCACGCCCTTGAGCTGCGCTCGCCCGATGTGATCCTCTCCGATATCCGGATGCCCGGTATAGACGGCCTGAGCCTGTTGGAGCAGATCCACCGCCGTCAGGCCGATCTGCCCATCATCATCATGACCGCCCACTCGGATCTCGACAGCGCGGTCAACGCCTACCAGCGCGGCGCCTTCGAGTACCTGCCCAAGCCGTTCGACATCGACGAAGCGGTGACCCTGGTGCGCCGCGCCGAGAATCACCTCAAGGAGCAGCGCACCAAGCGCAAGTCTCGCCAGCAAGAGGCGACAGCCACCCCGGAGATCATCGGTGAGGCGCCAGCGATGCAGGAGGTGTTCCGTGCCATAGGCCGCCTGTCTCGTTCCAGCATCTCGGTGCTGATCAACGGCCAGAGCGGTACCGGCAAGGAGCTGGTCGCCCATGCGCTGCACAAGCACAGCCCGCGCGCCCACAAGAACTTCATCGCCCTCAACATGGCAGCCATCCCCAAAGATCTCATCGAATCGGAACTGTTCGGTCACGAGAAGGGGGCCTTCACCGGCGCCAACAACATCCGCCATGGCCGCTTCGAGCAGGCCGACGGCGGTACCCTGTTTCTCGACGAGATCGGCGACATGCCGCTGGATGTGCAGACCCGGCTGCTGCGGGTGCTGGCCGATGGCCAGTTCTACCGGGTCGGCGGCCACCAGCCGGTGCAGGTGGATGTACGGATCATCGCAGCCACCCATCAGAATCTGGAGAAGCGGGTCGCCGATGGCGAGTTTCGCGAGGATCTGTTCCACCGCCTCAACGTCATTCGCATCCACATCCCCGCCCTCAAGGAGCGCCGTGAGGATATCCCCCAGCTGGCCCGTCACTTCCTGCTGCGCGCCGCCAAAGAGCTGAACGTTGAGGCCAAGAGCCTGCACCCCGATACCCAGGCCTATATCAGTCGCCTGCCCTGGCCGGGCAACGTACGCCAGCTGGAGAACGTCTGCCGCTGGCTCACCGTGATGGCCTCGGGGCAAGAAGTGCTGGTCGGCGACCTGCCTGCCGAGCTGCTCACCCCCATCACCAACAGTGCCGAACCGGGCCAACCGGCGTTGCCCGGTTGCTGGCAGCAACAGTTGCAGGAGTGGGTGGCCAGCAAGTTGGCGCTCGGCGAGATAGATATCCTGGCCGATGCCATGCCCCAGTTCGAGCGGATCATGCTGGAAACCGCGCTGGAACACACTCACGGCCACAAGCAGGAGGCCGCCCGCCTGCTTGGCTGGGGTCGCAACACCCTGACCCGCAAGCTGAAGGAACTCGATCTCTCCTGAGTCCCGGGGAAAAACGATTCCCATCACGCCCTGACAAATCACCGCCCGCCAGAACCCCGTTTAACCATAAACGGGGTATCTTTTTTGAAAGCCCCGCCTAGAATGGCAGGCTTTCACACCTGACTCGACGAGGGCGCCCCCATGATTGACAGATCTCTCCCCCTGACCGACCTGCACCGCCATCTGGACGGCAACATCCGCCCGCAAACCATCCTCGAGCTGGGTCGCCAACACAATATCCCGCTGCCCGCATTCGAGCTGGAAGCGCTGCGTCCCCACGTACAGATCGTCGAGAACGAGCCGAGTCTGGTTGCCTTCCTGAAGAAACTGGACTGGGGTGTGGCCGTGCTGGCAGACTACGACGCCTGCCGCCGGGTCGCCTACGAAAACGTGGAAGATCTGCTGCGCGCCGGTATCGACTATGCAGAGCTGCGCTTCAGCCCGGCCTATATGGCAATGGCCCACAAGCTGCACCCGCAGCGCGTGGTGGAAGCCATCATCGACGGCGTGGCCGCGGGCAGCCGCGACTTCGGCATCAAGACCAACCTGATCGGCATCATGAGCCGCACCTTCGGCACCGAGCAGTGCAATCAGGAGCTGGCCGCCTGTCTGGCCCACCGCGACAAGCTGGTCGCCATCGATCTGGCCGGTGACGAACTGGGCTTCCCGGGCGAACTCTTTGTCGACCACTTCCGCAAGGTGCGCGATGCAGGCATGCGCGTCACCGTACACGCCGGTGAAGCCGCCGGCCCCGAGAGCATGTGGCAGGCCATTCGCGAGCTGGGCGCCGAGCGTATCGGCCACGGCGTCAAAGCGATTCAGGATCCGGCCCTGATGGCCTATCTGGCCGAACACCGCATCGGCATCGAATCCTGCCTCACCTCCAACATCCAGACCACCACGGTGGCGAGCCTGACCGAACACCCGATCCGCCAGTTCCTGGCCGCCGGCGTGCTGGCCTGCCTCAACACCGATGACCCGGCGGTGGAAGGGATCGACCTGCCGCACGAATATGAGGTGGCCGCTCCGGCTGCTGGTATGACCGCCAGCGAGATCCGCACCGCCCAGCAGAACGGCCTGACCCTGGCCTTCCTGAGCGATAGCGAGAAAGCCGAGCTGAGCGCCCGCGCAGCCAGCCGCTGATTAACACCAGCAGTACAAATAACAACGGTCCACTTCGGTGGGCCGTTGTTATTCTACGTAGGCAAACACATGGAGCAGATCCTTCGGATCGCTATTTCTCTTTTTTGAACATAGCCCTTAGGGCGGCAATATTGGACAAAGCCCCTTCAGCTTCTTTCAAGCGTCGGCGTTGTTCTGCGAAGCGATCAAATTCCAGTTTTGCCTTCTCATCTGCTGTTTTTTTGGAGATTTTGCCCGCTCCGCTCAACACATCCCGATCGTTAAAACTCAAGAACTGATCGAGTTTCTCAGCCCAGTCCTTTAGGAATACTTGTTTGCGGCGCAGTGCTTGGTCTTCGGCAAAATCGAGCCACATGTTAACAATGCGATTGAGCTCTTTGACTTCATCTTCACGCAGATAGTTTTTGGCGATAGTGACATCCGTCTTGCGCACTTCGTCACCTTTATAGCTGGTCAGGCCCATATCAGGCTTACTGGCATCAACACGACTGGCGATAAGTTCTGCCGCTGTCATATGCGTGCAGGCATAATGCAGTTTATTCTGGATTGTTTGAAAAAATCGGTTTGTCTCCTGGTTTGATGGCTCGTAATCAGCGGCCATGGTGAAGATCTCTTTTACCCGCAGATATACACGGCGCTCGCTGGCTCGGATATCGCGAATACGTTCCAGCATTTCATCAAAATAATCTGGCACCGCAGAGTTTCCTACGGGCGGGTTTTTCAGGCGTTCATCATCCATAACGAAGCCCTTAATCAGATACTCTTTTAATGTCTGGGTTGCCCATTGGCGAAATTGTGTGCCACGTAGTGAACGGACTCTATATCCCACAGCCAGAATTGCATCAAGATTATAGTGGTCGATTTCACGAGATACTTGGCGGGTTCCTTCTAATCGAACTATCCGGAATTTCCGGATGGTTGCGTTTTGTACAAGTTCACCTTCATGGTAGATATTGATCAGGTGCTCATTGATGGTACGAACATCCTTGTCATAAAGTTCTGCCATCGCGGCTTGAGAAAGCCACAAGGTATCTGATTCAAAGCGGCACTCGACACGGGTGTGACCATCCGCACTGGTAAAGAGAACCAACTCGCCTTGAGGAGCCTGAGGGATGTTATCTGCCATTCAATCAACCTCTCTGCGTTATGGGGCATCGTTATTACACCGCTTCATTATGTCAAAAATCAGCTCGATGTAACTTGCCATCGCCTATGGTGACGTTCAGCAAAATTGGGGGGATGTCACCTTCGTTCAGTAGCGTATTAACCACATCCTGTTTCACTGCTTACGGAACCACGTTGGTAGTTGAGCAGCAGCGTCATCTGGCTAACTACTCCCGCTCCTTATCACGCTCCAGCGCCCGCTCCACCAGCGGCTCGGGCAGGCTCTTGGTTACCTCCACCCCCAGCTCGCGGAAACGCTCGACCTGCGCAATCAGGTTGCCACGGCCGTTGACCAGCCGTCCCATCGCCTTGTCGTAGCTCTCCTGCGCCTTGTGCAGGCTGCCGCCCATCTGCTGCATCTCCTCGACAAACAGCCGCAGCTTTTCGTAGAGGCGACCGGCCCGCTCGGCGATCTGGCGAGCATTCTGGTTCTGCCGCTCGTAGCGCCACAGGTTTTCGATAGTGCGCAGCGCCACCATCAGGTTGGTGGGGCTCACCAGCAGGATATTGTTGTCGAGGCCGTAACGCACCAGCGAGGGATCGGCCTCCATCGCGGTAAGGAAGGCGGGCTCTACCGCCACGAACATCAGCACATAGTCGAGGGTGCGCACTCCGGGCAACTGCTGGTAATCCTTGCGGCCCAGCTCGCGGATATGGTTACGCACCGAGGCGACGTGCTCTTTCAGCGCCACCGCCTTCTCCAGCTCGTCATCGGCGTTGAACCAGCGTTCGTAGGCGGTCAGCGACACCTTGGCGTCGATGATGATGTCCTTCTCCTGCGGCAGGTGGACGATGACATCGGGCTGGTAGCGCTTGCCCTTCTCCACCTCGATATTGACCTGGGTGTGGTACTCGTGACCCTCGCGCAAGCCGCATTCGCTGAGGATCCGCGCCAGCACCACCTCGCCCCAGTTACCCTGCTGCTTGCTGTCACCCTTGAGGGCGCGGGTCAGCGCCGCCGCCTCTTCGGTCATGCGGGCATTGAGCTCGGCGAGGCGCTCCAGCTCGAACTTGAGACTGTGGCGCTGGGCCGTCTCCTGGGCGTGGGTCTCCCCCACCTGACGGCGAAAGCCCTCGAGCTGCTCTTTGAGCGGGGTGAGCAACAGATCGAGGCTATTCTGGTTCAATTCGCGGAAGTTGCCGGAGTTTTGCTCGAAGATCCGGTTGGCGAGATTCTCGAACTGCTGGCTGAGGCGCTGCTCCGCCTCCTGTTGCAGTTGCAGCTTCTCGGCGGCGGCCAGCCGTTCGCTGCGCAGGGTCGCTTCCGCATCCTTGAGGCGGGCGGTGAGCTTGATCAGCAGGGTCTGCTGCTGATCCAGCTTCTGCTGGCCCTGCATCCGCTCATCCTGCAACTCGTCGAAGCGATCCTGCAGCGCCTGATAACGCTCCTGCGCCAGCATCAGCTCCTGAGCCTGCGCCGTGGCGGTACGCCGCCCGATCAGCCAGCCAAGCCCGAGGGCCAGCACTGCGGCGGGCAACAAGATCCCCCAGAGCCCGGGGTCGATCATTTACGGCTCCGCTGACGCAGGAAGAGTTCGAGATAGCGGTTAACCAGGATCCAGATCACCACGTAGATGAGGTAAGCGGCCAGCACCACCCACTTGTGGGTGTTGACGCCGGTATCGAGCTCGGCGAACTCGATATCCTTGATGCGGCAGTAGGCCCACATCAGCAGGGGAAAGACATAGAGCAGGGACGCACGCCAGAGAAATAGCCACATATGTTTTCATTCAACCACGTAAAAAGACCCGCCTAGCTTACACAAGGGCAACTGCGCTTGCGATCCTGACGGCCGCTATTCTCTGGCCTGCTTCCCGAAACTTCGATAAAATTAACCCCTAATAGGTATCAGGGGCGAGCATGACTCACTATTTCCTCCGTTGGCTGACACAAGGTTGGCAAGCTTCGCGCAAGCCCGCCGTGGTTTGCCATGAAGCGCGCCCGCCGTGGGCCATCGAGGAGTCCCAGTACCTCTCCCTCTGCACCCGCTGTGGCGAGTGTTTCAAAGCCTGCCCGCGCGGTCTGCTCAAACCGGCCACCCAGGAAGAGTACGAGGGGAGCCCGATTGCCGGCACCCCGGTGCTCGATCTCGCCTGTGGCCAGTGCAGCTACTGCGGCAGCTGCGCCAGAGCCTGTCCCACCGGCGCCCTCGACCTTCAACTGGGCCGTCAGGTGCAGACCCGGGTGCAGATTGAAGAGAGCTGCCAGGCACGGCAGGGCTTCTACTGCCTGCTCTGTGAAGATGCCTGCCCGCAACAGGCGATCAAGGCCACAGCCGACGGCATCAACGTCAATATGGATGCCTGCAATGGCTGCGGTGCCTGTGGCCTCGCCTGCCTGCACGGCGCCATCACCCTGATCCGCCAGCCAGGCAGTCGCTAAAAACCACCTGAGTACAAAAGCAAAAGGGGCCATCAGGCCCCTTTCACATCTTGCTCGATATTCCACGCCCCGTCAGGCCATGGTCACAATAGTCTCTTGCTCGATACCCAGCAGGTGGCAGAGACGGTTGGGATCGCGCACCGCATCAGCCAGGGTGTACTCGCCCAGCACTTCGAGGAAGGCGTTCATGGCGCGGCGCAGAATGCCCTGAATGCGGCAGCCACCGGAGAGACGGCAGTTTTCGCGCTTGCAGTCGACCGGACAGAGCACATGCTCCATGTCCATCACCACATCCCGTAAATTGATGGAGACTGCAGAGCGACCGAGGCGGATGCCACCGTGCTTGCCGCGTACCGTTTCGATGTACCCCTTGATGCCAAGCTGGTGCACAATTTTGACCACGTGGTTGCGAGAGATGCCGAAGGTATCGGCCACTTCAGTAATGGTCGACAGACGATCCCCCGGCTGAACCGCCAGGAAGGTCAGGGTACGCAGGGCGTAGTCGGTAAATCGTGTCAGTTGCATGGTCGCACTTGCCTCTTACTACAAGCCAGGAATCAGGACGACAACATTGAGCTAAGAGGCAGGAGACAACCGGTTTGCCTCTGTTTGCCCATTGGTTCGCCAGAGGGGGGCCTGTCTCTTAATCTGAGTTGCGGAGTGACAGGTTAAGAGCAGCACAACCGGGTGTCGATGAAGATGCACATAAATCGACACTTTCTTTGATTGATCGCAAACTTGCCGGGTTAGCCCGGCGTTTACCCGCTTTATGGCGGGTAAATCTCCCGAATAGTTCCCCTTACCAAGCCCCTTCGACCAGCAGCCAGATGGCCCGCGAGCCGCCCCTGAATCGACCGCCAGCAAGGTGGTTCAGTGGGGCTGTTTCAGCCAGTTTTTCAGCGCGACCGAGGGAATGGAGCTCTCGGAGGCGACAGCAAATGCGCCCCAGTCCACCGCGCACTGTAGTGCATCCTTGATCGCCATGCCCCTCGCCAGACCGTGGATCAATCCGCCGGCGAAAGCATCCCCCGCCCCCGTGGTATCAACCACAGATACTGGCCGGGCGGCAACCCGGATCTGCTCATCGCCGTGGATGGCCACCGCCCCCGCCTTTCCTTCGGTCAGCACCAGCCATTCGAGCTGCTCCCCCGCCAGCTGTCGGGCGTGTTGCCAAGGGTCGCTCACCTCGCCGAGATCGGAGCGGGAGGCCACCAGTACATGACAGGGGCGGCGCGCTTGGCCGCCCTTGGGATACTGGGCCACCACGAAGCTCTTGCCGAGCATCTGGCGCATGTAGCTGATGATGGCGGTGCCGGGATAGTTCACATAGAGGCAATCCACCCCATCCAGCGGCAGATCGCCGGGCAGGTCGGGACGCCGCGGGCGGCGCAGTATGGTGCGCTCGCCGGTGGAGTCCACCAGGATCAGCAGCTCGCCGGTCTCGCCGCCAAAGCGCTCCACATGGCTGCAATCCAGCCCGTAACCGGCCGCCTGCTCCAGCAGCCAGTCGCCGGTCTCGTCCAGCCCGATACGGGAGGCGATGGTAACCTCGTGACCCGCCCATACCAGCCCGATGCCGGTATTGGCGGCACCACCTCCCAGCCTGCGCCCCTGATCCACATATTGCAGCCGGGCCCCCGCCACCAGAGGTTCGGAGAGGGAGAGCACATGATCACAGTTGAGATTGGCAAGCAGCAGAATGCAGGACATAGAGACCTCGGACAATGGAGATAGCCCAAAAGAGACAGGCTGGACCCCGAGTAGAGCCCAGCCTGACAGAAGAGACAACCGGCAGCGATCGGGAATCCGATCGGGATCAATAGATGGGCAGCTCCACCCCGGCCAGCAGCTCGTCGATGCGCGCCTGACTCGGCTGCTGCATCACGCTCTGGATCACCTCTTTGGTGAGGTGGGGTGAGAAGGAGCTGATAAAGTCATACATGTAGTTTTGCAGCAAGATGCTCTTGCTGAAACAGATCTGCGCCGGACAGGGTTTGAATAGGTGCTCCAGATTGATGGAGACCAGCCCGGGGCTGTCGGTGTCGTTGGCCACCAGCGAGGAGATGATGCCGATGCCAAAGCCCAGCTCCACGTAGCGCTTGATCACCCCGGCGTCCATCACCGTCATGTAGTAGCTCGGGGTGAGACCGGCGGCATGGAACACCTCGTCCTGCACCTGACGGCCAGTGGCGCCACTCTCGTAGCTGAGGATGGGGTAGTGGCAGAGCTGCTCCAGCGTCGGCTTCTTCACCTTGGCCAGCGGGTGATCCTGCGGCACCACCAGCGAGAGGGTCCAGAGGTAGGCGGGCAGCGCTATCAGCTCCTTGTCGAAGCCAATCTCGTGGGCAACGATGGAGAAATCGGAGTAACCCTTGCTGATCTGCTCCTTGCTCGCCGACATCACCGGATGGAGGTGGAACGAGATCTTGGGGTACTTCTTGGTGAAGTAGGTAACCGATTTGGGCAGCAGATAGCGGGCAATGGTGTGAGTAGTGTGGATGTTGAGAGTGCCCACGGTCGGATCCAGATACTCGCGGGAGATCGCCTTGATCTTGCTCTCGATATTGAGCATTGCCTCGGCACACTTGATGATCTCTTCCCCCACCGGCGTGATGCGGTGCAAGTGCTTGCCACGGCGCTCGAAGATCCGCACCCCCAGCTCGCTCTCCAGCAGGCCAATCTGTTTGCTGACCCCCGGCTGACTGGTGAAGAGCGCATCGGAAGCCACGGACACATTGAGGTTGTGGTCCCGGATCGCGATCAAATACTTCAATTGCTGTAGTTTCAAGGCGTCACACTCTCACACTGGTTTGGCTCAGACAGGTTTGGCTCAGGCCGGGACGGCAATCAAGCCAGACAAACAGGCCGCCACATGGGCGGCCAGTGTACCATCCGATCCCGACATCTCAGCGCTTGATCCTTCATTTTGCTACAAAATCTAGCATCCGAAGGGGTGGCTGACAAACCGGGCTCAGGCCGCGCCAGCCCGCAGCGGCAGGATCCCCAGAAACTGCAGCAGCCACTGCATCATGGTCGCCGAATCCACCTCCCCCTCCAGCGAGGAGAGGCTGCTCTGGTAGCGCTCGTCGGGCAACAGGCCGCGGCGCCGCTCGATCAACGCCCGGTTGTACTCCACCGAGAACTCCGGATGCCCCTGAATGGCGACGATGTGATCACCCTGCAAAAACATGAAGTTGGGACAAAAATCGTTGCCCGCCAGTCGGGTCGCCCCCGGCGGCAGCAGGGCCACCTGATCCTGATGGCTGGCCAGAATGCGGATCTGATCCCGCGCCGGCGCCATCCAGGGCTCATCTGCCAACATGGGGTGCACCGACACACCCAGCCCCCACCCCTTGGTGGACTTCACCACTTCCCCACCGAGCGCCTGGGCGATCACCTGATGACCGAAGCAGACACCGGCCAGCTTGACGTCGGCATCGTGCGCCTGACGGATCCACGCCCGCAGTGCCTGAATCCAGGGGATATCGCTGTAAGCATCGTGGCGCGAGCCTGTGATGAGCCAAGCATCACACTCGTGCAGATCCTCCGGCAACTCCCCATCGAGAGCCGACCAGACCCGAAATTCCAGTTCGGGGGCCAGGGCCGCAAAGCCCCTGATAAACATCTCGGAGTAAACGGGGCCAAAACGATCAGCCAGATCGGGATCGAGCCGGTCACAATCGAGAATTCCCAATCGCATCTGTTGTTCCTTTACAGAGTTCGCCCCCGCCAATCATCGACCGGCGGGGGCAAGAGGTTAGGCCATGAACACGCGCCAGCGCGTCACTTCATGGTCGGCATGGAGAACTCGGCACCACTGCGCAGGCTCTGGGGCCAGCGCGCCGTCACCGTCTTCATCCGGGTATAGAAGCGAACCCCGTCCGGCCCGTGCATGTTGAGCGGCCCGAAGATGGAGCGCTTCCAGCCGCCAAAGCTGTGAAACGCCATCGGCACCGGAATGGGAACGTTCACCCCTACCATACCGACCTGCACTCGCGCCGTGAAGTCCCGCGCGGTGTCGCCATCACAGGTAAAGATGGCGGTACCATTGCCGTACTCGTGTTCGTTGATAAGGCGCAGCGCCGTCTCGTAGTCAGGCACCCGCACGATGGAGAGCACAGGGCCAAAGATCTCCTCGCGGTAGATGCGCATCTCGGGGGTCACCTCGTCAAACAGGCAGCCCCCGATAAAGTAACCCTCATCGTGGCTCAGCGTGCGGCCATCGACCCGCAGCACAGCCCCCTCGGTCACCCCCTGATCCACGTAGCCGCGGACCTTGGCCAGATGCTCCTTGCTGATGAGCGGCCCCATCTCGTTCTCCGGGCTCTGGCCCAGCCCCGGGCCCACCCGCAGTTTTTCCACCAGCGGCGTCAGCTTGGCTACCAGCGCATCGGCGGTCTCGTCACCCACCACCACGGCTACCGAGATCGCCATGCAGCGCTCGCCCGCTGCCCCATAAGCAGCCCCCATCAGGGCGGAGACCGCCTGATCGAGATCCGCATCCGGCATCACCACCATGTGGTTCTTGGCACCGCCCAGCGCCTGCACTCGCTTGCCATGGGCCGAGGCGGTGGCATAGATGTACTGGGCAATGGGGGTCGAGCCGACAAACGACACGGCACCGACCCGCGGATCGGTCAGCAACACATCCACCACCTCCTTGTCACCGTTCACCACGTTGAGCACGCCATCCGGCAGACCGGCCTCCTTGAGCAGCTCGGCCATCCGCAACGAGAGGGAGGGATCCTTCTCGGAGGGCTTGAGAATGAAGGTGTTGCCGCAGGCGATGGCGACCGGGAACATCCAGAGCGGCACCATGGCCGGGAAGTTGAACGGCGTGATACCAGCGCAGACCCCCACCGGCTGCATCATGGAGTAGCTGTCCACACCGCGGCCGACGTTGAGAGAGTGCTCCCCCTTGAGCAGATGGGGAATGCCGCAGGCAAACTCCACCACCTCCAGCCCGCGGGTCAGCTCACCCTGCGCATCGGAGAAGACTTTGCCATGCTCGCGGCTGATGAGCTGGGCCAGCTCGTCTCTGTGCTGCTCCATCAACTCCTTGAAGCGGAAAAAGACCCGGGCCCGCACCAGCGGCGGGGTTTGCGACCAGTCGGCAAAGGCGCGCTCGGCGATGGCGATCGCCTCCTGACACTCGGCGGCGCTCGACAGCCCCACGCTCCCCTGTTGCTTGCCGCAGGCTGGGTTGAAGATGGCCCCCTGGCGCTCGCTGCGACTCTCCTGCGGCTGGCCATTGATAAAGTTGCTGACCCTGTATGTCATGTATCCTCCGTGATAACTGATGCAGTAAATGCGCTGAGCAAATCAACGCAAGGCCCCGCCAGTGCGGGGCCATCAAATGGGTTAAGGTTGTACCTGCAGGGCATCCTGCAGCAGGGTGAAGAGATCGTCGATCTGGCTGCGCTCGATGATGAGGGGAGGCGACAGGGCGATGATGTCGCCGGTCACCCGGATCAGAGCCCCCTTCTCGAAGCAGCGAACAAACACCTCGTAGGCGCGCTTGCCCGGCGCATCGGGCATGGATTCGAGCTCGATGCCCGCCACCAGGCCGTAGTTGCGCACGTCCTTCACGTGCTTGCAGCCCTTCAGCGAATGGGCCGCCTCCTCCCAGTAGCCTGCCAGATCGGCGGCGCGGCTGAGCAGGTTCTCGTTGCGATAGATCTCGAGGGTCGCGAGCCCCGCAGCCGCAGCCACCGGATGACCAGAATAGGTGTAGCCGTGGAACAGCTCGATGGCCCCCTTGCCTGCCGCCATCATGTCGTCATAAATGTGCTTCTGCACCAGCACCGCCCCCATCGGGATGGCGCCGTTGGTGAGCCCCTTGGCGCAGGTGATCATGTCGGGGATGACATCGAACTCCTGGGCGGCGAAGGGGGAACCGAGGCGGCCGAAACCGGTGATCACCTCGTCAAAAATCAGCAGGATGCCATGCTTGGTACAGATCTCGCGCAGCCGCTTGAGGTAGCCTTTGGGGGGCATCAACACACCGGTACTGCCAGCGATGGGCTCGACGATCACCGCCGCGATATTGCTGGCATCGTGCAGGAAGACGATCTTCTCCAGCTCGTCGGCCAGCGCCACCTCCTCCTCAGGCAGCCCTTTGGTGAAGGCGTTTTTGGCGATGTTGAGGGTATGGGGCAGATGATCCACCCCGGTCAGCAGGGAGCCGAACCACTTGCGGTTGCCGGGAATCCCCCCCACAGAGATGCCGCCAAAGCCGACCCCGTGATAGCCACGCTCGCGGCCAATCAGCCGGGTGCGGGTGCCCTGACCGCGAGCCCGCTGCCAGGCCAGCGCAATCTTGAGCGCGGTATCGACCGACTCGGAACCTGAGTTGGTATAGAAGACGTGGCCAAACCCCTTGGGGGCGATCTCCACCAGCTTGTTGGCCAGCTCAAACGGCAGGGGGTGGCCCATCTGGAAAGTGGGGGCGAAATCGAGGTGGGAAATCTGCTGGGAGACCGCCTCGGCAATCTCGCGCCGACCATGGCCCGCGTTGCAACACCAGAGTCCGGCTGTGCCATCCAGTATCTTGCGGCCATCCTCTGAGTGATAATACATCCCCTCTGCCGACTTCAGGATACGCGGCGCCGCCTTGAACTGCTGGTTGGCGGTGAACGGCATCCAAAAGGCGGACATGTCGGAGGGCGTATTGATGTCGCTGATCGGTTTCATGGTCACCTCATCCTTAAGGTGTTTAGCAACTGTCGGCCAATGCCTATTAAATTAAACACCTGAATCCATAAAAAAGGGCCCGTTATCGCCCTGTCTGGTGCCACCCCTAGCTAGACGCATCAGCAGGGTGGTATAAGATATTTAACACAATTTTAATAATAGTAAACAGTCAAGGAGTGTCTATAGATGGATATCGGTCACCGCCTCAAGGCGGTTCGCACCAAGGCAGCCCTCTCCCAGCGCGAGCTGGCCAAGCGCTCCGGTGTGACCAACGGATTTATCTCCCAGATCGAGAAAAATCAGGTTAGCCCCTCTGTCGCCTCCCTGCGCAAGGTGCTGGAAGGCATCCCCATGTCGCTGGCCAGCTTCTTCACCGAAGAGACTGAAATGGGCACCGAAGTGATCTTCCGCGCCGCCGATATGCCGGATCTCGGCACGCATCCCATCAGCTACCGGCTGGTCGGGCACAGCCGTGCCAACCGCGCCATCGGCATGTTGCAGGAGGTGTTGCCACCGGGCGCCGACACCGGCGACGACATGCTGAGCCACGAGGGTGAAGAGTGCGGCATTGTCATCAAGGGCGAGGTTGAAGTGACCGTGGGCGAGCAGATCTACCTGCTGGGCGCCGGGGATGGCTACTACTTCGACAGCCGCACCCCCCACCGTTTTCGCAATAGTGGCGAACAGGAGTGCGTGCTGATCTCGGCCAACACCCCCGCCAGTTTCTGACATTCAGACGCGCATCGGCAGGGGAGCAATGTTTAATGAATTGTTACAAGATGGATTTACAAGCGGCTGGATGTTTAGCATATTGATACGCGGAAACTGACTTTTGCCGGTTCAAGGAGTGAACATGAGTGACCTGACCCTGGCCCAGTGGCAACACAAGGCCGCCCATCTGACCCTGCCCTCGCAAGCCTTTATCAACGGCAGCTATCGGGATGCCGTCAATGGCGCCACCTTCGATTGCATCAACCCGGCCAACGGCAAGCTGCTGACCAAGGTGGCTGCCTGCGATGCCGCCGATGCCGAACTGGCGGTACAGGCTGCGCGTGACGCCTTCAACGACAAGCGTTGGAGCGGCCTGCCGCCGAAACAGCGCAAACAGATCATGCAGCGCTTCGCCGAGCTGATGCGCCTCAACAAGGTGGAGCTGGCGCTGCTGGAGTCGCTGGATATGGGCAAACCCATCGGCGATGCCATGGGCTATGACGCCCCCGCCGCCGCCAACTGCATCGCCTGGAACGCCGAAGCGATCGACAAGATTTACGATCAGGTCGCCCCGGTGGAGGAGTCCGCCCTGGCACTGGTGACCCGCGAAGCGCTCGGGGTGGTCGCCGCCATAGTGCCCTGGAACTTCCCGCTGGTGATGGCCTGCTGGAAGCTGGGCCCGGCGCTCGCTACCGGCAACTCGGTCATTCTCAAGCCTTCCGAAAAATCCCCCCTGACCGCCCTGCGTATCGCAGGTCTGGCCAAGGAGGCGGGCATTCCGGACGGTGTGTTCAACGTGCTACCGGGCTTTGGCCACACCGTGGGCGAGGCGCTGGCCATGCACATGGACGTGGATTGCATCACTTTCACCGGCTCCACCAAGATCGGTAAACATCTGGTGGAGTGCTCCGGCAAGTCCAACCTCAAGCGCGCCTTTATGGAGTGCGGCGGCAAGAGCCCCAACATCATACTGGCCGACGCACCGGATCTGGACGCCGCGGCCAAGAGCGCCGCTGGCGCCATCTTCTACAACCAGGGCGAGGTGTGCACCGCCGCCTCTCGCCTGCTGGTGCAAAACAGCATCAAGCCGCAATTTATGGAGCGACTGCTGGCCCATGCCCGCGAGTGGATCTCGAGCAACCCGCTCGACCCTGCGACCCGTATCGGCGCCATGGTGGATCACATCCAGATGGAGCAGGTGCTGCGCTATATCGAGATTGGCAAGCAGGAGGGGGCCAAGCTGCTGCTGGGTGGCAACCGCACCAATATGGAGAGTGGCGGCTTCTATATCGAACCCACTATTTTCGACGACGTGACCCCGCAGATGCGCATCTTCCGCGAGGAGATCTTCGGCCCTGTGCTGGCGGTGACCGGCTTCGATACGCTGGAGGAGGCCATTGCGTTGGGCAACGACACCGACTACGGCCTGGCCGCGGCGATCTGGACGGCGGATCTCAACAAGGCGGTGAAAGGCTCCCGCGCCCTGCGAGCCGGTACCGTGTTCGTCAACAACTGGGACGGTGGTGACATGACCATGCCATTTGGCGGCTTCAAACAGTCCGGCAACGGTCGCGACAAGTCACTTCATGCGCTGGAGAAGTACACCGAGCTGAAAAGCACCTGGATTCAGCTGGAATAACACGACAAAGCAGCACTATCGGATCAAAAAGGGGGAGAAATCCCCCTTTTGCATTTTTGGCCTTCCATCACCGGGCTCAATCCTTATAATGATAAAAAAGCCAACATGTTAAATATAAAGACAAAAATGCTATTTTTTCTGGGAAGCGTACTTTTTCTGGTGATCGGTTTGCCCCTGCTGTTCTTCGTGCTGGGGCACGGCGAGGCCTACGTGACCTGGGGCCCCTGGATCTCCGCCATCGCCCTGATGTTGTGGCTGTTGATGGACGTCGACAAGATCCGCCGCGGTAAAGGCTGACCTGCCAGCCACACTCCTCCTATCCTTCAAACTTTGTTTATTCGCTTCTTTCCCCGCAGAAGGATCGCTACACTGATTTTTTGCGATGTTTTCCCGCATCCAACGCTTCAGTAAAGGTCATCCGCATGCCGCAACAGATCCAGCGTCAGGGCGTCATCTACGCCCTGTGCGCCTATACCCTTTGGGGCATAGCCCCCATCTATTTCAAGACCATCTCTGCCGTCCCGGCCGCCGAGATCCTGACCCACCGGATGATCTGGTCCTGCGTGCTGCTGATGGTACTCACCCTGGCAGGACGCCAGTGGCACAAGGTGCAGGCGGTGCTGCGCCAGCCAAAAGTGCTGCTCACCCTTGCGTTTACCTCAGTTACCGTCGGCGGCAACTGGCTGCTGTTCATCTGGGCCATCAACAACGGCCATATGCTGGATGCCAGCCTCGGCTACTACATCAACCCGCTGTTCAACGTACTGTTGGGAATGGTGTTTCTGAGCGAGAAGCTGCGCCGCCTGCAGTGGTGGGCGGTGGCGCTGGCCTTTGCCGGCGTGGCCATCCAGCTTATCGCCTTTGGCTTCTTGCCCTGGATTGCGCTGGTGCTGGCGTCGAGCTTTGCCATCTATGGGCTGGTGCGCAAAAAACTGGCCCTCGATGCCCTCACCGGTCTGCTGATCGAAACCATGATCATGCTGCCGCCTGCGGCCATCTATCTGTGGGGCTTTGCCGACAGCCCTACCAGCCATCTCACCCAGAACGACTGGCACCTCAACCTGCTGCTGATCGCCGCAGGCGCCGTCACCACGGCCCCCCTGCTCTGCTTCACCGCCGCCGCGACACGGCTCAAGCTCTCCACCCTGGGCTTCTTCCAGTACATAGGCCCCAGCCTGATGTTCATCCTCGCCGTTACCCTCTATGGGGAAGCGCTGGCGATGGACAAACTGCTCACCTTTGCCTGCATCTGGAGCGCGCTGGTACTGTTCAGTCTGGATGGGCTGCGCAGCGGCAAAGCCACGCCAAGCCGGACCTGACACCACCTCACCACCAGCGACCCCGGCTCATCAGCCGGGGTTCTTTTTCGTGCCACCAGCGGCCTTCAGACTGCGACGTCCCCCTTCTCCAGAGCCGACTCGCCATCAACAGACCACATCCGAGTCTCACTATCCCGCCAGAGAGCTATGCTATCCATGAACGGAGCCGAATGGAGGCAACATGCTCAAGCACATTCACGACAGATCCCTGCTTTTTGGTCAGGTTCTGGGGATCATGGTCATTATCACGCTGATCTCCATCAGCTTTTTCGGGCTTTATTCGGTCCGGAGCGCAGCCGACCAGATGGGACAGGGGAAGGATGTGGTAGCCGATATTCTGCCGCCGCCTCTCTACCTCATCGAATCCCAGTTGCAGGTCTACACCCTGCTCCATGCCAAACCGGAGGAGCGGGAGGCCCTGCTGCAAACCCTCGCCCGACTGCAGCAAGAGTTCGAGAGCCGTAACCGCTTCTGGCAAGAGAGCAGCCTGAACGAGCCCCTCAGGGAGCTGCTGCTGGGGGAGCAAAAAGTGCAGGGGGAGCTGTTCTGGCAGTTGCTCAACGACAAGTTTGTCCCCGCCATCAAGGCGGGGGATCTGGCGCAGGCGGGCGCGCTTGCGGCACGCCTGCACACCCTCTATAACGCCCACCGGCTAGGGGTGGACGCCACCGTCATCCGCGGCAACGAGTATGCCGCCGAGCAGATGGCCCATCTCGCCAACACCACCCGACTCTGTTACGCCCTGCTGTTGTGCGCCGCACTGCTGGGGGCCGGGCTCATCTTCTGGCTGGGACGCCCCACCCAACAGCGGCTGCTGGCCGCAGGCAAAGCCACCGCCGCCATCGCCGAAGGGGAGTTGAACCGCCCCATGCCAGAGCCGGGCCTCGATGCCATCGGCGAGCTGATCCGCCAGATCGGGGCCATGCGTGACCAGCTGGCAACCCTGGTGGAGTCCCTGCAACGCAGCGCCAGTACGCTGGATGATCGCGCCACCAGCCTGACCGCCATGGCACAACGGCACACCGATGACAGTCAGGCTCAGGTCGGGGCGGCCCACCATATCGAACAGGCCATCGAACAGCTCACCCACTCCATTGAACAGGCGGGTAGCCAGCTGCATCAGGTGGGGGAGCAAACCCTGCAGTCAGCAGAGCGGGCACAAGAGGCGACACTCGCCATCCACACCGTGGAACAGGTGATCGGGGAACAAGTCACGGGAGTGAAGCAGGTCTCCCATACCATTTCGGATCTGGCCGGCCTCTCGCAGCAGATTGCCGGGCTGGCGGGCGCCATTCACGATATAGCGGAGCAGACCAATCTGCTGGCGCTGAACGCCGCCATTGAAGCGGCGCGGGCAGGTGAACAGGGACGCGGTTTTGCCGTGGTGGCCGATGAAGTGCGCTCGCTGGCGACCCGCACCGGCAGTGCCACCACCGAGATCAACACTATCATCGGCAAGATCCAGGATGTCAGCCTGCGCGCCGCCAGCGAGATGGATACCGAGCTGGCCCGGGTCGAACAGGCGGTCACTCACACGATGAAAGCGCGCCAAAGCGTCGCCCGGATCGCGCAGAGCTGCGAGGAGATCAATCAGCGCATCGCTCAGGTCGATCAGTTGATGAGCGATGAGACCCGGCTGGTGCAAGGGATCCACCATCAGGTCGGGGAGATGTCGCGGTTGGCGGCCGAGGCCAACCAGAGCGCCAGTCAGGCCGCCGAAGAGGCGACCATGGTCGCCCAGCACGCCCGCATCCTGACCAAACAGACTCACCACTTCCATCTCGACACCACCCGCCATTGATCCCCGGCGCTGACGGGAGTCAGCGCTCCCCTTTTTCTCTGCATTGACTAAATGGGTAGCATTGGACTCCACGAGGGAATAGGATCCGCCCCTCTGAAAACCAACTGCAAGGATCAACAGACATGAATCGAAAATGGTCGCTCCCCATCGTGGCAATCGCGGGGGGAGCGTTACTCTGGCTTGGCAACACCTTTGGTATGAAATGGGCTCTGATGGCCCTGATCGGATTCGGCTTCGGCTTCACCCTCTCCTTCAGCCGCTTCGGCATCGTGTTCGGTTGGCGCGAAATGCTGACCAAGCGCAACAGTTACTATGTGCGGGTTCACCTGCTCACCATCGCCATCGAAATTCTGCTGTTCACCACCTTTCTCTCCTTTAGCCACGCCCTGTTTGGCGATGCCATGGTGGGTAACGTGATGGCTATCGGCATTCCTTTCATCGTCGGTGTCTTCCTGTTCGGCATCGGCATGCAGCTGGCAGGCGTCTGTGCCACCGGCACTCTTTATTGCTGCGGCGAGGGACAACCCCGCTTCTGGCTGGTGCTGATCTGCTACGGCATCGGCACCCTTATCAGCAACCAGTTCCGCCCCGAACTGGAGGCCACCTTCTCCAGCCATGTGGTGCTGGCCAAGGATTTGACCGGCAATATCTGGAGCGGCATGCTGCTCAACCTGGCGCTGGTCGCCGCGCTATTCCTGCTGTTTCGCAACAGCGAACTCAAGCGTACCGGCGAACTCAAGCCCCTCTTCAGCGGCGGCAATCTGTTCTGGCGCGATGGCCGCTTCACCGTGCTGACCGGCGGCATCATCATCGCCATACTCAACTCAACTGTCGTCGCCCTGCATGGCTCGGCCTGGACCATCACCGGCGCCGTCTATGACATGGCGCTGCGCGGCGCCTCCCTGTTCGGCCTGTTCGAGGGCAACCCCAAGCTGGCCCAGCCACTCTTCATCAATCCCATGGTCGGCATGTTCTGGCTCGGCATTCTGGGGGCCATGCTGGCTCGTTGCATCAGCGGTGGCGGCAACTTCGCCCCGATGCGACTCGGCAACAGCCTGGCCTCCATCATCGGCGGCCTGCTGATGGGGATGGGCGCCATGTACAGCGCCTGCAACCTCGGCGGCTTCTTCGACGGCACCGCCTCCGGCAGCCTGCACGGCTGGGTCTGGATGCTGATGGCCCTCGCGGGCAGCCTCATAGGCATTCGCCTGCGCCCGCTGTTCGGGCTCTGAGGCACGACATCGTAAACACCCCATAAGAAACGGGAGGCCAAGCCTCCCGTTTTTACATTTATTGCTCCCGTCGCTCTGCTTATTGGACAGGCTGGGAAACCCCTTCCAGATGGATTTCCACCCGGCGATCCGGTGCCAGACAGGCGATCAGCTCCTGCTTGGAGCGGCTGGCACAGCTGTTGCCAGTGACCGGATTGGACTTGCCACGCCCCTCGACTCGTACCTTGTCGGCATACAAGCCTTTGGATACCAGATAGCTGGCCACACTCTGGGCCCGCTTCTCGGAGAGGGCCAGGTTGTAGTTGTCGGAGCCGATGCGGTCGGTATAACCGATGACAGTTGCGACGCCATCTTTAGGATTGGCCGCCACAATCTGGCTGAACAGGGCATCAAGCGCCTGATTGGCAGCCGGCTTCAGGGTCGCCTTGTTGAACTCGAACAGCACATCGGAACTCAGACTGAAAGTCTTGGGCTCCACCACGGCTACAGGTGCCGGTTCGGCGGCCGGAGCGGGCGCCGGTGCTACGGCCTCGCCACCTTGCTGACCGAAGCGATAGAGCATCCCGAACGAAATCAGGCCGTTATCCATCTCGATGCCGGAGCGATCGAGAGACGCATCTCCCAGAGGCGTGGTGTACTGGTACTCCAGACGGGCTGCCCAGTCACGATCGATGGCATATTCGGCACCCAGCGCACCAACGAAGGCGGCGCCATGCTTGTTACCACTTTCCTTGATGAAATCGGTAGCAGTGCGGGCTGATAGCTCACTATTGGTCCAGGCATAGCCACCACCAATCCGGCCATACAGATCGAACACATCGTTAACCGGGAAGCTGATCTTCATGGTGGCCTGAATCATCTGGCTCTTAGCTTCACCTTCGATCTTGACCCCACTCATCTCACCGGATGAGGTGTACTTGCCAAACCAGTCATAACCCAGCTCAAACGCCAGATTAGGGTTAACCTGGTACCCGGCAAACGCCCCCAATCCAAGAGCATCTTGGCTAGTACCTGTGTTGCCGAGCGCTCCCAAGGTGCTGGAAACCACCTGCTTCTGATCGACGTCAAAATACTTTGACCAACCGGCCTTGCCACCGACATACCAGGTATTGTCCTGAGCAGCGGCCTGCACGGCTCCGGCCGCCAGCAAACCACTGACCAATACGGCAAGCATGGATTTATTCATATTTTCGCCTCTGCAATAAGTCGTTATGGGCGCCTGAGTGCGCACTCTTCCCTGTGTGAAGCCGTCAGGCGGCCTCTCCGCTATTCAGGGTATCCCATCCGAACGCAGCCTCAAATGACCAGCATCTCAGGAGTGTGAAGCGGCCTGCATTATCGCGCCATCGTCGGCCAAAATGGTCTTTGCCAGCATTCTGGCCTGCTCCAACGCCCGTGGCTGCTGATAGCTGTGAGCCATCACGATCGCCCCCTCCAGCAACAGGCAAAGCTCGGTGGCCTGTGCCAGAGAACAGTTGAGCTGGTTTATCACCCAGCCCAATAACGCCTGCTTGTGGGCCATCACCAGCTTGCGCACCGGATGGCGTGGGTCGGCAAACTCGGCGCTGGCGTTGATAAAGTTGCAGCCATAGAAATCAGAGCGGCCAAACCACGCCGCGAAACCATCGAACAGCGCCTGGAGGCGAGCTTCACGTCCGCTCACACCGGCCAGCCGCTGGTCAAGCAAGGCGAAGAACTCCCGGTCACGAGCGAGCAGCACCTCCTCAATCAAGGCATCCTTGGTCGGGAAGTGGCGATAGAGGGTGCGCTTGGTACTCCCCGCCTCGGCCCAGATGCGATCTATGCCGGTGGCATGAAAGCCATGACGGTTGAACAGACGGTAGGCCGTCGCCACCAGTTGTTGACGCTTCTCACTCATGATTTGCCTCTTGAAGTACACCGATCTGTCTACCTAATGTGCCTAATCAGTTCTGGCAAACCAAGAGGAAAGCATGATGACAAAATGGTATGGCCCGTTATGGGCAGGTGTGGGCGCCGCACTCACCATCGGCATATTGGGATGGCTCAATCTGAGCTGGCATGTCGCGCTAGTCATGGCACCTTTCGGGGCCAGCTGTGTGTTGTTGTTTTCCCTGCCAGATAGTCCGCTGGCGCGCCCCAAAAACGTGCTGGGTGGACACCTGCTGACGGCCTGCGTCGGACTGGTCATCGGCCTGCTTCCCCTCCCTGCTGAAATGCAGATGGCTCTGGCAACCGGGCTGGCCATCGCCCTGATGCAGGGACTGAATATTCTTCACCCTCCGGCGGGCGCCAATCCCTTGCTGATCCTGATGACAGGACAAGAGCCAGCCTTCCTGTGGCAAACGGTGCTGCCCGGCACCCTGCTGCTGATGGCACTGGCCCATGGATTTCAATGGCTCAGACAGAAGTTCCCAATTGCAGCCTAAAAACAGAGGGAGGACAACGCCTCCCTCCTTCTTCATCGCAATCGCACCATCAACTGGCCAGAAACAGTCGGTAGGCAGGGGCGTCGTTCACCTCTTTCCAAACGCAACCAAGTTCACGCAGGTAGTCGCTAACTATATCTTCATCCAACAGCTTGAGAGCGGCAGGTGTATGGAAAGTGGTCTGTTTTGTGCCAACGGCCAAGCTGGCAACTGTTCATCAATCATGGGGGTGATCTCGGCCCAATAATCTGAGGGCAAGAAACATCGCTCTTCAGGCAACAGGTCATCAGGCAAGGATGACAGCTCGCTAATCAAGGTACGTAGCTGGCAGCAAGTCACGTCCCCCCTTAGGGCAAGCCTTCCCTGCTCAACTTCTCGAACCAGCCAGGAAATTGCCGTTACATGCCGCATCACACATGCCATCTCTAACCATTGAATCCCCCGCTTACCCTTCTTGGCTTCCAGTAAAGCAAAACACATGACACTCGCCTTATGCCGCAAACTAACACCTTTCTTGAGCCATTCACGAGATGCCTTCTGCTCTGTCGGCGATCCGGACTCAAGCAATCTGGCAAGGCAGTAGATAGCCCATGTATGCCCCCTGGTTGCCGCCCGGCGATACCAATACATCGCCAACTTCTCATCCTGATGGTACCCCCGCCCATGCTGGATGTTGAAAGCCAGAGAATACATCGCACTATCTGACCCGAATTGTGCTGCCTGCAGAAAACAGGCGTTTGCCTGCTCCCACTCTCCCGCCAGAGAGTGGATATCGCCCAGGGCACACATAGCGATTACGCTTCCCTGCCGCGCAGCGGCCTCATACCAGTAGCGGCCTTCCATCGGGTGTTCACTGGTGCCCGCCAACATATTCATGGCATCGGCACAGCCTTCGCTCGCCCCCTGTAGCCACAATTGGCGAGCGTGGTTTTTATCGATCTGTTTACGCTCAAATGACGACCCGACCCCGTAATAGAATTCAATCCCGAGATTGCATAGTCTCGCCAATCGCCGCTTTTTAGCTTTATCAGAGCAAGACATGACGTGGATGCCTCGACAGCAATAAGCAACTTTCCTGCGGTAAGTAGTTAAACAGGGCATTGTGTAACACCTTGGGTGCCAGCATTGCTTTAAGTTCCTGATACTGGCTCTCAAAACCCTCTAACGTCATCCCTATGCATTCCTCCTCTGAAGCAATCTTCAGTGAGTAATCAATTCCTTGCAGAGACGCGGCATGGCGCGGCAAATCATTCTGCGCCAACAACCAACCATAACGATGAGACTGCAATAATGTCTGAACCTCATGACATTGATCTGGTTGCAAGTAATCATCCGGTGCCATCCAGCCATACAACCAATTGATAACAGCCACCCCATCAAGCCCAGGAGCATGTAGCTGTGACTGGTGTTCCGGGGGCAGAAACGAGGGGGATAACCAGATAGTAATCCTGGTGCGGTTTGCCACCCATTCCAAAAAGGCGAGAGAGGGAGAAGCTAGGTCAATCACTACAGCAACAGGGGTATTGGCATCTGTATGTGCCAACTCATCCGGGGTGCGATAAAGGATGCCTTCAGGCTCAACACCTATTGGCGGCGACTCGGTAATCAACATCAGCATGGGAGCATTCCGGGTTAATCGGCTGGCAGTTATTGAATAACACACTGACGTCATCCGGTGACGCTTGCCGCAACAACTCTGAGTGACGCAACTCCCGTTTATAACGTTGCACACATCACAGCAACAAAGTTAGCAGGAGAATTCTATGAGTCATTACTTCACCATCCTCTGCCCACATTGTGGTACGACAACCACAGTTTCCACCTCCGTAGCACGTAATGGTACCGGTGTCGGCCAGTGTCGCAATTGCCGAAAATTGGTGCGCATTCAGGTCGATCATCGTGGTGGAATCGTAAGAGTTAAATGACATCAGACCTAACAACAGCTTGTTCTGGCAACAAACTTGGCTCTGGTTCAGAAAATATCAACGTGTCACTTGAGTCAGACTAAAGCCGGGGGCTAGTATGCCCCCTCTTCAATAGGCTCTGACTCCATTGCCATGTCCGATATCCAGACCCAACGCCATTTCGCTATCCTTAGCTATCTGCCTTACGAACCCCAATCAATTTCTACGACAGAAATCGTACTCAAACTGGAGCGCGATGGCTTTGATGTCACCCTGCGCAAAGTGCAGCGCGACCTAGAGAGCCTGAGCTGCCGTCATAGCATCCTCAGCGATGAGACAGTGCGTCCGTATCGCTGGTCACGCAAACAAGGCAGTAAAGGTTGGCTGGATATGACACCCAGTACAGCCTTGGCACTTTGTATGGCCAAGCAACACCTGCAGGGGCTGTTGCCACGCCAGTTACAAGGTAATCTGGCCGATTTCTTTGCCCAAGCGGAACAGCGGCTCGCCAATTCCCACGAGAAGCTGGCGATGTGGCCCAACTGCATTGCCTCCCATCCGGCAGGTTTTCAGTTATGTCCACCCAAAGTGAATACACTTGTGCTGGAAGGTGTCGAACAGGCGCTGCTGGAAAAGCGGGTTATCGATATCGAATATACCCCCCGCCCGCCAAACGCGGCCAAGCATTATCTGGTTAATCCTCTTGCCTTGGTAACCAAGGGGTCAACCCTCTATCTCATCGCAACGCTGGTAGATAACGGGGAATATCGAAACTTTGCCCTCCATAGAGCAACCCGGATCGAGATCATTGATAAGCCAGTCACCACGCCCCCAGGATTTAGTCTTACCGACTATCTGGCCAAGGGGAACCTGGCCTTCGCCCGCCATCGCAGCATTGAGCTGGCATTGCGAGTTGATTATATCAAGGGGTATCACCTGCAAGAGAGCTGGCTAAGTGAAAACCAGCGCATCGAACCAGACGGCTCATACCATTTCATCATCCATGCCACCGTCAATGACACGGAAGAGTTGCGCTGGTGGCTGATGTCTATTGCCGATATCAGCGAGGTGATATCTCCGCCCGACTTGCGCGACACCATGCTGGCCAGCCTGCGTAAAGGGCTGGCCAATTATTCTGCACACAGCTAGCTGGCCACTGGACGCTGTGACGACCAACTTATCTCATCGGGAAGGTGCATCTGCCCGGAATCCAGGTCAAACGGTACGGCCCAAAGCCGCAAAGGCTGCCTGGCCGCATTCGCCAGCAAGAATGGTCCAATGACCCGGTTCAGCCCACGCCATTTGGGGTAAATAAGGAGCATATCTCCCACCCCTTTCTGATAGGTCTGCCCATAGGCCAGCATTTGATAAAAATCTTGCTGGCCAAGGCCGAACTTGTCTCGACGATTATCCTGCTCGAGCCGTTTCCACTTGGTATCCATAACCCGCAGACTGGCGTGCCCTTCAAGCAGCAAATCCGGCTTGAGCTGGAACATGGCTCCCTCAGTATGACCCAGTTGACCATAGTGGCAAAGATATTCAGCGCTCGATTGAGTTTTCAGGCCAAGACCTGAGGGGAGCTGACGCCTCAGTTGGCGAGCAACATAAGCCTCAAATAGTCGCTCCATGGGATAGAGCAGGCTGAGTCCTCGCCACTGCCCGTGGAGCGCCATAGGCATCTGTCGCTGCAGAATCAATTCGCACCAGGGCTTGATGGCTTGATAACGAGCCATCAAGCGGTCGGTGCGCCAGGCTCGCAGATCTCGCTCTATTTCGCGGGATGGCTGCAACTCATGGAGCATGCCTTGTAACTCGTAGGACAACCGCCAGCTATGCGCCACTCTGGTTGCTTTGCAGACCAGATCGAGCGCAAGGCGGATCAATCTGTGCTCTGCGCTCTCTGGTTGGAACAGGTCGTGGCGGATCCGGAATTTATGCTGTCGCCCGGCGGGTTGGCGCAGTTGCCTCGCCATATCCAGTTGCCCACGCAGAAATGGAGCCTCCTCTTCGACCTGCACATAATCAAAGCGCAGCCCGTGCCTGACCAGATGCTCCAGCTCGGAGAGAAATCGCCCCATCACCCACTCGCTCAAGGAACCTTCACCCAGCTCGAGACCGGCCTCTTCTGCCTCGCGCAGAGGAAGATCCATCGCGCTGGCCAGCATCTTCCTGAGCATGCGTCGGCTACGGCTTACCTCGCTCGCCATATTTTCATCCGGCGCCGCATCATGGGTCTTGGGCAGGATCTCGATGATCTGGCCACAGGGTGACTCCAACACACCCACATAGTTGTCGAGACGAAGCCACTGACGCCCATCCAGATGGAGCATGGGCGCCCCCTGCTTGCTAAATTGTCCCGCCAGCTCGCACAACCACATAAACGCCGAGCGGCTAATATGGGCGCGGTCCAGTGAAGGCGTATCCAGCGGCTCACAGGTCAGACGAGCGTATTCACGGACGATGACGTGACCTTTCACTGCGCGCTCCCCACCTCTGCCGATTGCTCAACCTTGCGCCAGTTGTGAGCCGTAATGCCCATATAAGCGCCCGCTTGAAACCAGACTACATCACCTTCCGGTTTAATCTTCCAGCCGGCGGGCAAGTAGCCCAGTTCAGCCTCTTCACCGAATAGCTTCTGCAGATCGAGATCATCATCCTGAGTCACAAAACGGTCACCCTTGGACTTGCGATGGTCATTCAGCACCAGGGCTATCTTTTGCCAATCCTCGAAGAAGTACTCCTGCAGCAAGGGCAGCACCTGTTTTTGGAAAATCCGCCCCAGGTGTTGCAGGTCAGGATCCTTTTGCAGCGGCATAAAGAGGGCGTGTCCCAGACAATAGTCACGGCCCAGCAAGGCAGTAATGCGACGGTTGATGGTCCGCAGCAATTTACCGATCTGGATCCCCTCTACATACAAGTTGTCGAGCAAGTCGGGACGGGGCGGCATCTCTTTAAAGAAGAAGCGGCGACGCAACGCCAAATCTAAGCCAGCCAGCGAGCGATCTGCCGTATTCATGGTACCGATCAGATAGAGGTTGTTGGGCACGCCAAAAGGCTTCTTCGAGTAGGGGAGAACCACTTTAAGCTCCTCTTCGGCCCCCAGGCGCTTGGCAGGCTCCAGCAGAGTAATCAACTCACCAAATATACGGGAAATATTGCCCCGATTGATCTCGTCGATAATCAGCACATAGGGATTTTCGGGATCCGCTTCTGCCCGCTGGCAGATCTGCTTGAACAGGCCATCGACCACCCGGTAGTGCAATACGCCATCCTGGCTCTCCGCCTTGATGCCTTCGATAAAATCTTCGTAGCTGAAACTTTGGTGGAAGGTGACAAACCGGATGCGCTGCTCAGCGACCAATTCACCAAATCGGTCCTGCAATTCATCGCGATCATCGTGATTGTGGTCGGTAAAGTCGCGCTCAATAATATTGAGTGCCTCTGTCACTGTGTTATAGGTTTTGCCGGTCCCTGGAGGACCAAACAGGATCTGATTTATAGCTTGTGTTACACCACTTTTTCCTTGAGGTACAATGTTCACATCATCATCAGGATTTTCACTTTCCTGATAGTCGGATGGCACATATCCTTTGCGACCTGACGGGAAAATAAAATCTGTCGTTTGACACAGCTGGCGAAGAAACGCTGAAACATGTTTCAACGTGCTTTCGTCACTGATAGCATCAACAATTAACTTTCCATTCACTTCTCTCATCTGTTCGAAGCTGGGAATAAAAGATGAACATACGCTTTTATTTACTTTTATCCCAAAGGTGCGACTTTTAAATATAACCCGAACTAAGACTTTTCCTTTTTGGTTTAGACTCGGCTCTTTCACCCCAAATCGGAGAGGGGTCGATGGACTATTAACAGCAAAAGCATCATAGACCGGAAAAATAGCGTCAAAGATATCAATAAAGTCTGAAAATAGTTTCTTGGTAACCTCTGGCCATTGCCGATATAGCTTTTCCAATCTGTTGTTGGTTAAAATATCTTCAACTTTCATATGAATTCTCTGTGTATACAATAGCAACAGGTTCTTACTATGATTATATTATTCCTGCGTATGCTGGAGCGAGTGACCAGACGGCATCCCCTTCCGGTTTAATCTTCCAGCCGGCGGACAAGTTGCCCAGTTCAGCCTCCTCACCGAATAGCTTCTGCAGATCGAGATCATCATCCTGAGTCACAAAACGGTCACCCTTGGACTTGCGATGGTCATTCAGCACCAGGGCTATCTTCTGCCAATCCTCGAAGAAGTACTCCTGCAGCAAGGGCAGCACCTGTTTTTGGAAAATCCGCCCCAGGTGTTGCAAGTCGGGATCCTTTTGCAGCGGCATAAAGAAGGCGTGTCCCAGACAATAGTCACGGCCCAGCAAGGCAGTAATGCGACGGTTGATGGTCCGCAGCAATTTACCGATCTGGATCCCCTCTACATACAAGTTGTCGAGCAAGTCGGGACGGGGCGGCATCTCTTTAAAGAAGAAGCGGCGACGCAACGCCAAATCTAAGCCAGCCAGCGAGCGATCTGCCGTATTCATAGTACCGATCAGATAGAGGTTGTTGGGCACGCCAAAAGGCTTCTTCGAGTAGGGGAGAACCACTTCAAGCTCCTCTTCGGCACCCAGGCGCTTGGACGGCTCCAGCAGAGTAATCAACTCACCAAAAATACGGGAGATATTACCCCGGTTGATCTCGTCGATAATCAACACATAGGGATTTTCTGGATCAGCCTCGGCCAGTTGGCAGATCTGTTTGAACAGACCGTCGACTACTCGATAATGCAACCCCCCCTCTTGGCTCTCCGCCTTGATACCCTCGATAAAATCTTCGTAACTGAAGCTTTGGTGGAAGGTAACAAATTGGATGCGCTGCTCAGCGAGCAGCTCACCAAATCGGCCCTGCAGTTCATCGCGGTCATCAATATGATACTCAACAATCCCTGGCTCAATAATATCGAGCGCTTCTGCTACTGTGTTATAGGTTTTGCCTGTCCCAGGAGGGCCAAATAGTATCTGGTTAATTTCTATTTTATTAATAACCTTGGCACTTAGAATAACAGCCTCAGATGAACTGTTTTTTGCCGGAGAGATACGCCCGTTATGTCCTGTAAAATAAATATCTACAGAATCATTTTTATTGAAACCGGCGCTACTCAAGACATCAATAAGTTTGAGCTTGTTACTATTTCTAAAACAAAATGGACTAATCCAATAGCTGTTGTTATCAGTGTGTCTTAAAACAGCTTGATAGCTAATATCACCAATAGACAAATTAATATCATTTGGGCTGTTCAACTTGAAACCCAGTACTTCATTATCAAGCGTCTTGATAGCAATTTCCATTGAGGTCGGGCTAGGCATGGTGACTTTTCCTGTAACCGCAACCACATTCTTACTAATTTCAGAGAATGAAGAGAACCACACCTCGTTTAGCGCTGTTAACTCAGACGCTGCGGCCATATCTAGATTGGCATAATACCAATCTTTTTTTTCATTGTGAGGCTTACAGAAACCTGACGCATCAGCTACCTGCATGAACGTTTTTTGTTCATCGGCTATTCGCTGCCGCGTTGAATACGCAGCTTCGAGGCGGGAGCCCACGACTCTAAATCCTCCATAGCTGTTAATCGCTTTTAAATTAAATTGTTCAGCAAAATACAACGTCGGCTTATCACTATATGAATAGGCAACAAGGCCTTTTGAGGCTATGAATGAAAAGTATGGCGAAAACACATTATTTATAATTTCAACAACACGACTGTCGATTGCTCTTAATGCAATCCACGTGTGATCTCCAACATGCTCGTACGGAATGTTGTGCTCAATGAGTTTGTTTTTTAGCAATTCTTCTGCATTAACTAACATGGTTAATAAACTCTTTGTTAAATAAATGGGATATGTGTACACAAAGCAATACCCATGTTCTTTTTTAATGTAGAAGAAAAGATCATCTTTAGAGAATTCTCTACCTGATATCGAGTCAATAAATACTGCCGTTTTATTTTCATCTGCATTTTTAATCGTGTAGAATTTATTGAAATAATAGTTTTCTTCATGATTATGATATGTATGGAATTAATAGATCATTAGACTATTTATTTTTATGTATATGAAATAATCTATATTAATGCCCTCTCCCCCCCCCCTCTGCTCAACATTACGATAACTGGCCTTGGATGCTTATCGGCCCTTTAAATTATACTGACTGCAGGATTGATGAAGAGGAAAACACAAGGCAATTCTTCAATAACTGCCGCATGGAACACCTCTAAACGAAATGTGCAGGTTCTTTCATTCTTGCTGGAGACATTATCTGCGACCAAGCGTCATTCCATGACGCTTGTTTCTTTTGATGAAAGCGATATTTATGGGGTAATTTAAAAACAAGGGAGGCATAACGCCTCCCTCCTGATGAGTTGTTGAAGCCCCCTTACTCAACTGGCCAGAAATAACCGGTAGGCGGGGTCGTCGCTCACCTCTTTCCAGCCGTAGCCAATCTCGCGCAGGTAGTCGTGGAAGGCTGCCACGTCTTCATCCGGCAGCTCGAAGGCGCAGAGCACCCGACCGTAGTCGGCACCGTGGTTACGGTAGTGGAACAGGCTGATGTTCCAGCGACAACCCAGGGTCTCGAGGAAGCGCATCAGGGCGCCAGGCTGCTCCGGAAACTTGAAGCTGTAGAGACGCTCACCAAGGGGCCGAGCCGGGCGGCCGCCAATCATGTAACGCACGTGGTTCTTGGCCAGCTCGCTCTCGGTCATGTTGACCACCGGGTAGCCGTTGCCACCGAGCTGATCGATGATCTGACCCAGCTCCTCGTCACCGCCGGTGAGGCGCACCGAGACGAACAGCGACGCCTGCTCGGCATCGGCGTAGCGGTAGTTGAACTCGGTCACCATGCGCGGCCCGAGCTGACGGCAGAAGTCGAGGAAGGCCCCCTTGCGCTCGGGGATGGTCACCGCCAACATGCCCTCGCGCTTCTCGCCAATCTCGCAGCGCTCCGACACATAGCGCAGGCTGTGGAAGTTGACGTTAGCGCCGGAGAGAATGGCCGCCATCCTGCCACCCCTGACCTGCTCCCGCTCGCTGTAGGCCTTGAGGCCAGCCAGCGACAGAGCCCCCGACGGCTCGGCAATAGCGCGGCAGTCGTCGAAGATGTCTTTCAGCGCGGCGCAGATCTGGTCGTTGGAAACGGTCACCACCTCGTCCAGATACTGATTGCAGAGGCGGAAGGTCTCCTCGCCGATGCGCTTGACCGCCACCCCGTCCGCAAACAGCGAGACCCGCTCCAGATTGACCGGTTCACCGGCCGCCATGGCAGCCTTGAGACAGGCGGAGCCCTCCGCCTCCACCCCGATCACCTTCACATCCGGCAGCAGCTGCTTGATATAGACCGCCACCCCGGCGGCCAACCCGCCACCGCCCACCGGCACGAATACGTGGGTGAGGTGGGTATCCTGCTCCAGCAGCTCCTTGCCGATGGTGCCCTGCCCGGCGATCACCTCGACGTCATCAAACGGCGGGATCAGGGTGTAGCCCTCAAGCGTGGCGAGGCGGCGGCTCTCGCCGTAGGCCTCGTCGAAGCTGTTGCCGAACAGCATGACGTTGCCGCCCTGCCGGCGCACCGCATCGATCTTGATGTCCGGCGTAGTCTTGGGCATCACGATGATCGCCTTGATACCGAGCTTGGCGGCCGACAGGGCGACCCCCTGCGCGTGGTTACCTGCAGAGGCGGCGATAACGCCGCGCGCTTTCTGCTCCTCGGTCAGGGTGGCGATCTTGTGGTAGGCGCCGCGCAGCTTGAAGGAGTGGACCGGTTGCAGATCCTCCCGCTTCAGGCTGACGTGGTTGCCTAGCCGCTCGGAGAGTTTCTTCAGGGTTTGCAAGGGGGTGACCCGCGCCGCCTCGTAGACGGGGGAGAGCAACACCTTGCGTAGATAATCCGCCGCAGAGACCATGATTTATTCCCCCAGCATTGAGCGATCACGCACCGCGCCTTTATCGGCGCTGGTGGCGAACATTGCGTAGGCGCGCAGGGCAAAGGAGACCTGACGCTGACGATCGAGCGGCTTCCAGCCACGGGCTTCCACGGCGACGCGGCGGGCAGCCAGCACGCTGTCGGCCACCTCCAGCACCATGCTGCGGGCCGGGATGTTGATGCTGATGATGTCGCCATCCTCCACCAGACCTATGGCGCCGCCAGAGGCTGCCTCCGGCGAGACGTGGCCGATGGAGAGGCCCGAGGTGCCGCCGGAGAAGCGGCCATCGGTGATCAGGGCACACGCCTTGCCGAGGCCCATGGATTTCAGATAGGTGGTGGGGTAGAGCATCTCCTGCATGCCGGGGCCACCTTTCGGCCCTTCGTAGCGGATCACCACTACTTCGCCTGCTTTCACGGTACCGTCGAGGATGCCGCTCACCGCGCTCTCCTGACTCTCGAACACCCGTGCCGGGCCACGGAAGGTGAGGTTCTCCTCATCCACCCCGGCGGTCTTGACGATGGCGCCATTGACCGCGAGGTTACCGGAAAGCACGGCAAGACCACCCTCCTGGCTGTAGGCGTTATCCAGCGAGCGGATGCAGCCTTCGGCTCTGTCCAGATCCAGCTCCGGCCAGCGACAATCCTGACTGAACGCCTTGGTGGTGCGGATCCCGGCCGGGCCGGCGCGGTAGAAGTCCACCACCTCCTGACTCGGCTGGCGGCTGACGTCATATTCATTGAGCTGTTCGACGAGGGAGCAACCCAGCACGGTACGAGCATCCCCATGCACCAGACCCGCTTTCTCCAGCTGGCCCAGAATGGCGACCACGCCACCGGCGCGGTGTACATCTTCCATATGGTACTTCTGGGTAGAGGGTGCCACCTTGCAGAGCTGCGGCACCTTGCGCGACATGCGGTCGATATCGGCCATGGTGAAGTCGACGCCCGCCTCCTGCGCCGCCGCCAGCAGGTGCAGCACGGTATTGGTGGATCCGCCCATGGCGATATCGAGCGCCATGGCGTTCTCGAACGCCGCCTTGGTGGCGATGTTGCGCGGCAGTGCCGAAGCATCGTCCTGCTCATACCAGCGCTTGGCCAAAGTCACGATGCGCTGGCCCGCCAGCTTGAACAGCTGCTCGCGGTCGCTGTGGGTAGCCAGCATGGAGCCGTTGCCCGGCTGGGAGAGGCCGAGCGCCTCGGTCAGGCAGTTCATGGAGTTGGCGGTAAACATGCCGGAGCAGGAGCCGCAGGTGGGGCAGGCACTGCGCTCCACCTGTTCGCTCTGGGCGTCCGACACCTTGGGGTCGGCACCCTGGATCATGGCGTCCACCAGATCCAGCTTGATGATCTGATCCGACAGCTTGGTCTTGCCCGCTTCCATCGGGCCGCCGGAGACAAAAATGACCGGGATGTTGATGCGCAGGGCGGCCATCAGCATCCCCGGGGTGATCTTGTCGCAGTTGGAGATACAGACCATGGCGTCGGCACAGTGGGCGTTGACCATGTACTCCACCGAGTCGGCGATCAGTTCACGCGATGGCAGGGAGTAGAGCATGCCGCCGTGGCCCATGGCGATGCCGTCATCCACAGCGATGGTGTTGAACTCCTTGGCGACGCCGCCGGCGGCTTCGATCTCGCGCGCCACCAGCTGACCCAGATCCTTGAGGTGGACGTGGCCCGGCACGAACTGAGTGAAGGAGTTGACCACGGCGATGATGGGTTTGCCGAAATCCTGATCGGTCATTCCGGTGGCACGCCACAGGGCACGGGCCCCGGCCATGTTACGTCCGTGGGTGGTGGTGGCGGATCTCAACTTCGGCATTGTCTCTACTCCCTGAATGCCCATATGGGCTCGATGCGTTATGCGGTGATGATACGAGTGGATCTGAATCGACCCTGGTGAAGGCTCCTCTGGGAAACTCTCACCGGAAGCGACTCGGGGAGGCACAGCGCCTCCCCTCTCTCATCAGTCGTTGACGGGCGTCAGCCAGCCCCACTTGTCTTCGGTCTGGCCATTGAACAGGCCGAAGAAGGCATTCTGCAGCTGCTCGGTCATCGGGCCACGGCTGCCAGCGCCCACCTTCATTCGATCAACGGAGCGCACCGGGGTCACCTCGGCGGCGGTGCCGGTCATAAAGATCTCGTCCGCCACATAGAGCGCCTCACGGGGCAGTGCCTGCTCGCGCACCTCGTAACCCAGATCACGGGCCAGCGTCATGATGGTGTCGCGGGTGATGCCGGGCAGGATGGCAGCGGTAGCGGGCGGGGTAAACAGCACGCCATTCTTCACCAGAAACAGGTTCTCCCCCGCCCCTTCACTCAGGTAACCGTTCACATCCAGCGCCAGCCCCTCGGCGAAGCCGTTGCGTTTGGCCTCGCGGCTGATCAGCTGGGATGACAAATAGTTGCCCCCGGCCTTGGCGCCGGTGGGAATGGTGTTGGGGGCGAGCCGGTTCCAGGAGGTGACGCAGACATCCACCCCGTTTTTCAGTCCCTCTTCCCCCAGATAGGCGCCCCACGGCAGGGCCGCCACCATCAGGTCGGCCTTGGCATCCAGCGGCGGATGCAGCCCCAGCCCCACGTTGCCGACAAAGGCCAGCGGGCGCAGATAGCCGCTCTTCAGGCCGTTCTCGCGCACCACGGTGCGACAGGCTTCATTCACGTCGGGCTCGCTGTAGGGGACGTCCATCCAGTAGATCTTGGCGGAGTCGAACAGGCGGCGGGTGTGCTCCTGCAGACGGAAAATGCAGGTGCCTTTGGGGGTATCGTAGGCGCGTACCCCCTCGAACACCGAGGAGCCGTAGTGCAGGGCGTGGCTCATCACGTGCACCTGGGCATCCTGCCAGGGCACCAGTTTGCCGTTGAACCAGATGTATTGCGGGTGAGTGGCTGATTGGGAAGGCTGTGACATTGGCTTGGCTCCTTAAGCTCTGATCCGGGGTTGCTGTTCCAGTGCATCGACCCGGGAGACGTCCACCAGCTTCACCAGCTGGCTCCACAACTGCTGGATGGGACGCACCGACTCGACAGTAACCGTGATCCGCAGCTGTTGGCAATCCTGCTCCATATTAAGGGTGCAGAGATTGAAACCGCGGTGACGCACCACCCGCAGCACCCGCTCCATCACTTCGGGTCTGGGCTGGGCGTGGATATGCAGGGTGTGTTGTGCAAATGCGGGCTGGGCAAGGGTGTGCGGGTTCATGGGCGTTGCTCCATCATCTGGTGGTTGGCGACTCCCGGCGGAACCAGGGGCCAGACGTTTTCTTCCTCTGAAATAGCCACATGCAGCAGGTAGGCACTCTCGCTTGTCAGCAGGCGATCGAGGGCGCCGGCTATCTGCTCCTTGCATGTGATGGTCTCGCCCGGAATGCCGAAGGCGGCAGCCAGGGCGACGAAATCGGGGTTGTCGGAGAGGATGGTCTCGCTGTAGCGGCCGTCGAAGAACAGCTCCTGCCATTGGCGCACCATGCCGAGGCGCTGGTTATCCAGCAGCACCATCTTCACCTTGAGCTGGGCGCGGCGGATGGTGCCAAGCTCCTGCACGTTCATCATGAAAGAGCCATCACCGCTCACCAGCACCACTTCATCCTCCGGGCGCGACATCTTGGCGCCGATGGAGGCGGGCAAACCAAACCCCATGGTGCCGAGACCGGCGCTGGAGAGGTGGTTGCGCGGGCTGGTGAAGCGCATGTGCTGGGCCACCCACATCTGATGCTGACCCACGTCGCAGGCCACCACGCTGCTCTCCGGCAGCCGGGCAGAGAGCTGCTTGAGCAGGGCCGGCGCATAAATGGCCTGCCCCGGATGGTCGTAGCGAAACGCATATTCGCGGGCCATGTTCGCGCAGTGTTCACGCCAGGGGGCAATGTCGAGAGTCATGGCGAGGCGCGGCAGCACCTGTTTGAGATCCGTGGTGATACCCACCTCGGCGGCGCGGCGCTTGCCGAACTCGGCGGCATCCACATCGAGATGGATCACCTTCGCCTCGGGGGCGAACTCCTCCAGCTTGCCGGTCACCCTGTCGTCGAAACGGGCACCCACCACCAGCAGCAGGTCGCACTGCTGCACCGCATAGTTGGCCGCCTTGGTGCCGTGCATGCCGAGCATGCCCAGATAAACGGGGCTATCGGGGTCGAGCGCGCCGATCCCCTTGAGGGTGGTGACCGCTGGCATGCCGGTTGCGGCAGCAAAGTCGCGCAATTGCTGCTCGGCATTGGCCATGCCCACTCCGCCACCGACGTAAAGCACCGGACGCTCGGCGGCAGCCAGCAGGGTGCGGGCTACGGCCAGATCCGAGGGGTTGAGCACCTCCGGCTCTTCCACTGCAAACAGCGGGCTCTGGGCAGGCACCGCGGCCAGTTGCACATCCTTGGGGAGATCGATCAGCACAGGGCCGGGGCGACCTTCGGTGGCGATGGCGAAAGCTTCTGCCAGCACACGCCCCAGATCGGCGGCATCGGTCACCATGAAGGAGTGCTTGGTACAGGAGAGGGACATGCCGAGCACGTCGACCTCCTGAAACGCATCGGTGCCGATGGCGGAACAGGGCACCTGACCGCTGATGGCCACCAGCGGCACCGAATCGAGCAGCGCCTCTGCCAGACCGGTCACCAGATTAGTGGCGCCGGGGCCGGAGGTAGCGATGCAGACCCCCACCTGACCGGAGGCGCGGGCATAACCGACCGCCGCCATGGCTGCGCCCTGCTCATGGCGGCAGAGCTGATGGGCCAGACCACCGTCATACAGGGCATCGTAGACCGGCATGATGGCCCCGCCCGGGTAACCAAACACCTGGGTCACACCCTGTTTCTTGAGAGCCTGTACCAAAAACTGCGCGCCGTTCATGTGGAAAATCCTGTCCTTTGGTCGAAAAAAAACCCCCGGGCTGTGAGGCTCGGGGGTCGCTTGTTTCGTTCTGTCCGGTGGTGGGTCTATCCCTTGTTCCGTGCAGCTAAACGAGCCCCGAGCGGTGAGATAATAATCACCACTAGGACCACAATAATGCTGACGAAACGGGAGGCCATGTTCATAGTTACAACCGGAAATCCTGTGAAATTGGGGCGGTTTCTACCGCGAATGGCTATTAGAACTAGCACGGTGTTTTTTATTGGGCAAGACTTTTTTCTATGACAACCCACTGATTTTGGCTATTCCCCAGCCAGAACTCTGGAATAAAAAACCAACAAAAAGCAGTTAGTCAGAACATATATCAACTCAAGGACGGGATTTATGTCATTAGCTGTGGTTTATAGCCGTGCCAGCCTCGGGATCGCGGCCCCGCAAGTTACGGTGGAAGTTCACCTCTCCAACGGCCTGCCCGCCTTCAACATGGTCGGCCTGCCGGAAACCTCGGTGAAAGAGTCTCGGGATCGGGTGCGCAGCGCCCTGCTCAACGGCAATTTCGAGTTCCCAAGTAAGCACATCACCGTCAATCTGGCGCCCGCCGACCTGCCCAAGGAGGGAGGCCGCTTCGATCTGGCTATCGCTATCGGCATTCTCGCCGCTTCCAAGCAGATACCGGCAAAATATCTGCTCGATCACGAATTTTTAGGGGAGTTGGCCCTGACAGGCGAAATTCGTCCCGTACTCGGGGTACTGCCCGCCGTGCTCGCCTGCCGGGATGCGGGGCGCACCCTGCTGGTACCGCGGGAGAACGGCCCCGAAGCGTCCCTCATTCAGGATGCCGAGGTGCGCACCGCCCATCAGCTGCTGGCCGTCACCGCCTGGCTGGCAGGCCAGTACGAACTGCCGCTGCCGGCTCCCCAAAACGCGGAGAGCCTGCCCGATGTGCCGGATCTGCAAGATGTGATCGGCCAGTCACAGGCCAAGCGGGCACTGGAGATCGCCGCCGCCGGCAGCCACAACCTGCTGTTCATCGGCCCGCCCGGCACCGGCAAGAGCATGCTGGCGAGCCGCCTCCCCGGCATTTTGCCGCCGCTGAGCGAGCAGGAGGCGCAGCAGACCGCCGCCATCCACTCCATCGGTGGCCTCACCCCGCGCGCCGGTCACTGGCACCACAGGCCCTACCGCACGCCGCACCACAGCGCCTCCGCAGTAGCGCTGGTGGGCGGCGGCAGCCACCCGCGGCCCGGCGAAATTTCGCTGGCCCACAACGGGGTGCTGTTTCTCGACGAGCTGCCCGAATTCGAGCGCAAGGTGCTCGACTCCCTGCGCGAGCCGCTGGAGACGGGCCACATCACCATTAGCCGGGCCGCCCGTCAGGTGGATTTTCCCGCCCGCTTCCAGCTGGTCGGCGCCATGAATCCCAGCCCCTGCGGCCACTATGGCGACGGCCAGACCCGCTCCAGCCCGGATCAGATCCTGCGCTACCTCGGCAAACTCTCCGGCCCCTTTCTCGACCGCTTTGACCTGACGGTGGAGGTGCCGCTGCTGCCCAAGGGGAGCCTGACCGGCAAGGCGGAGCGGGGCGAATCGAGCCAGCAGATCCGCGATCGGGTGCTGGCGGCGCGGGAACGGATGCTGAGCCGTAACGGCAAGCTCAACAACCTGTTGGATAGCCGCGAGATAGAGGATATTTGCCGCTTATCGGCGCAAGATGCCGAATTTTTGGAGAATGCCATCCAGAAGCTGGGGCTCAGCATCCGGGCCTGGCATCGCATTTTGCGGGTGTCGCGTACCATCGCCGATCTGGCCGGACAACCCGCCATCGGCAAGGAGCATCTTATCGAAACGCTCGGTTATCGCGCCATGGACAGGCTGCTGTCGCGATTGCGCAGCAGCTGACAGCAGGGAAAGGGTGAGTCCGACCCCGTAACGGCTCTGAATGGCCTCGCAGGCAATCGGCTGATATTATGGCCACAGATCTGACCACTTGATGGCCCTTTATCGACAGCAAGACGGACCCGACTCATGCCCAACAAGCTGACAGAGCGACTGCGCGGCAGCCTCTCCACCCTGCTCTATTTTTTCAACACCCTCTTCTGGTTTGTCCCCATCTTCTCGCTGGGTCTGCTCAAGCTCCTGCTCCCCCTCAAGGGGTGGCGCACCCTCTGCAACTGGCTGCTGGATGGCTGTGCCAGCTGCTGGATCAGTTTCAACAATCTGATCCAGAAAACCATCATCAAAACCCCTTTCGAGGTGGTCGGAGTGGACAAAGGGCGCCGGAATGAGTGGTATATGGTGATTGCCAACCATCAATCCTGGGTCGACATACTGGTACTGCAGCGGGTTTTTAACCAAAAAATCCCCTTCCTGAAGTTTTTCCTCAAGAAAGAGCTGATTTGGGTACCTTTTCTCGGTCTGGCATGGTGGGCGCTCGACTTCCCCTTCATGCGGCGATATTCCAGAAAATTTCTGGAAAAACATCCCCATCTGAAGGGAAAAGACATTGAAACGACCCGTAAGGCCTGCGCCAGGTTCCGCCACATTCCTGTGAGTGTGATGAACTTCGTCGAAGGCACCCGCTTCACCGGCAGCAAGCATCAGAAGCAGGGCTCGCCCTATCGTCATCTGCTGCTCCCGAAAGCGGGGGGCATCGCCTTTACTCTGGCCGCCATGGGTGATCAGTTGCATCAACTGGTGGATGTCACCATCGCCTATCCGGACGGCATCCCCAGCTACTGGGACTTCATGTGCGGCCGGGTCGGGCAAATAAAGGTTCAGGTCCGCTATTTGCCGATCGACCGCAAGCTGGTGGGGGATTACTTCAATGACCCCGAGTTCCAACAAGAGTTTCAACAGTGGTTGAACGGGATCTGGCACGAAAAGGACCAGACCCTGAGCCAACTGCTGGCAACCAAGGCGCAGTAAACATTCATGCTATCCCTGCTTCCCGGCCCGCTGGTGCTGATCATCAGCGCGGGCCTGACCATCCTTTTCACCGCCTTGTGCGCCAGCCTGATCCTGCTGGTGTCGCTGGCCAAACTGCTGCTGCCGATCCCGGCCTTTGGTCGCGCCTGCAGCCGCCTCAACAACCGCTTCATGAGACTGTGGCTGGCCTGCAATGCGCTGGTGATCCGCCTCACCACCCGTATTGACTGGCAGGTGGAGGACAATACCAAGCTGCGCAAGGATGGCTGGTATCTCATCATCAGCAACCATATGAGCTGGACCGATATCGTGGTGCTCGGCCACCTGTTCCGCGACCGGCTGCCGGTGCCCAAGTTCTTTATGAAGCACGAGCTGATCTATATCCCGCTGTTGGGGCTCGCCTGCTGGGGGCTCGATATGCCCTTTATGCGTCGCTACTCACGGGAGTTTTTGCTGAAGAACCCGCACCTGCGCGGCAAGGATATCGAGACCACCCGCAATGCCTGCGAGAAGTTTCGCCATATCCCCACTACCGTCATTAATTTCGTGGAAGGGACCCGCTTCACCGAGCAGAAACGGGATGCTGCCCGCTCCCGCTATCGCCACCTGATGCCGCCCAAGGCGGCAGGGCTGGCCTTTACGCTGGCCGCCATGGGCGAGCAGTTCGACAGCCTGATCAACGTCACCATCCGCTATCCGGACAACGCCGAGACCCCGTTCAAGGACTTCCTGATGGGACGGGTAAAACGCATTCAGGTGCGGATTGAGGAGCTGCCGGTGAATGAACAGCTGATAGGAGATTACTTCAACGACAAGCAGTTCAAGCGCGGTTTTCAGGAGTGGCTAAACCAGCGCTGGCAGGAGAAGGACGAGGTGCTGGAGGGGTGGCAGAGCGGTCAGGTGCCGCTGCCGGTTGCCGCCAAATCCGGGGAGGAATCCAAAGAGAGCGCAGAAGCCAACTCGGCCAACTGATCTTCGGAAAAGACAGCAATCCCGTGGCGGCGCAGCAGGGCGGTGGTCTTGCCCTCGCCCGCCACAGAAACACCTTCGAAGCGGCCGTTATAGATACGGCCGCTGCCACATGAGGGGCTCCCCTCTTTCAGCAGGGCGAAGCGAATGCCCTGCGTCTGACAAATAGCCAACGCCAGCTCGGCGCCGCGATCAAACTCGGCAGTCACATCCAGCCCGCTCGCCGTCACTACCCGCTCGCCCTGTCGCTCGGCAGGAGGGCGCGGGGTCAGCAAACCGCCCGCCACTTCGGGGCAGAAGGCCAGCACCCGCCCCTCGGCACCCAGCGCACTCAGCCAGTCGCTGACAATCCCCTTGCTCTGGCCGTCGTAACGCACCGGCTGACCCAGCAGGCAGGCACTCACCAGCACCTTGTGCACGCTGGTCTTACTCATGCTTCAGCTCCGTGCATCACCTGATCGAACATCACGCAGCAGGGGCTCTCCAGCCGGTAGAGGATGGCAGGACGCTGTTTGCCGGTGCGCTTGCGGCCGGTATCCACCAGAATGTCGGCGCGATGGATCCGCTTGCGAAATGCCGCCGTATTCATGGGTGTTTGCAGGATGATTTCGAAGGCGCGCTGCACCTCGGAGAGGGTGAACTCGGGCCCCAGCAGTTGCAGCGGCAGGGTGCTGTAGCGGCTCTTGATCCGCAGCCGCTCCAACCCCTTGGCGATGAGCTGAACATGGTCGAAGGCGAGGCTCAGCCCCGGCAGGTTGGCGAGCGGATGCCAGCAACCGTGGATCGCTTCCACTTCCGGATCCACCAGACAGAGATAGACCAGGGTCGTGGACCAGCCGCGGGGATCCCGCTCCAGATTGCCGAGGGTGCAGACCTGCTCGCTGTAGCAGTGACCGAGCCCCCACTCCGCCAGCAGGCGGCGCTGGGCGGCATCCAGATCCCGATCCCGGGTCTCGTCGATGCGCAGCGCAGGCAGTTGCCAGCAGTGGGCAAAGGGGGGGCGATCGCGGGTCTCGAGGAGCAGCTCGAGCCGCTCCTCATGCAACCGCAGCACCACCATATCCAGACTCATTCTCAGCATGCCGATCGCCCTGCTCGCCTTCCATTAATGTTTGTTAGATAATATCACACGAATAGTATGTGCAGGAGCCAATCATGGGAACCGTCGCCAGCCTGGATATTGATGCGCAGAAGGGCTTTACTCCCCTCTGCCCGAACGAACTGCCCGTCGCGGGCGGTGATGATATTGTGGCTGCGCTCAACGCTCAGGCCACCCTCGCCACGCTGCGGATCGGCAGCAAGGACTCTCACCCCGCCAATGCCGATTGGGCCGTCTCTGACCCCGCAGGCATGCTGTTGCCGCTGGATCTGCCCAACGCCGACCTCACCTGGCCGGTGCACTGCGTTCCGGGTAGCAAAGGCTTCGAGCTGCTCGACGGCCTGCCCGCCCCCATCGACTATGACTTCTTCGTCTGGAAGGGGGTCGAACCGGATCTCCATCCCTACGGCACCTGCTTCCACGACCTGGCCGAACGGCGCAGCACCGGACTCATCGAATTCCTGCAAGCCCGCCAAGTCGATACCGTACTGGTCGGCGGCCTCGCCACCGACTACTGTGTCAAAACCAGCGTGCTGCAACTGCGCCGCGCCGGTTTCCGGGTAATCGTCCATCTCGATGCCTGCCGTGGCATCGCCCCCGCGACGGTTGCCAGCGCCCACACCCAGATGATCGAGGCAGGGGCCGAACTGGCCCAGACCCTGATCGATGTACAACGCCTGCTGGACGCCTGATATGCCACCGATTCTTACCCGCCAACCCGACACAGGCGCCTGCGATCTACCAATGCGGCTGGCGTTCACCCGCCTGCGAGGAGCCTGATATGCCCCCAATCCTCACCAGCCTGCTCGACACCGACGCCTACAAGCTGCATATGCAGCAGGCGGTGTTCCATCGCTATCCGGATGCCGAGGTGGTGGCCGAGTTTCACAGCCGCAATGAAGAGGATCTGCTGCCCATGATGGGGCAGATCGAGGAGCAACTGCGCCTCGCCGGATCCCTGCGACTGACCAGGCCAGAGCTCGATTTTCTGGCCGAACGCCCCTTCTTCACCCCTGACTACCTCGACCACCTGCGCCGCAAGCCGCTCGATGCCTCCCTGCTCAAGGTGTTCGAGCAGGATGGCCGCATCAATGTGCGGGTCGAGGGGCCCTGGCAGGATGTGATCCTGTGGGAGATCCCGGTGCTCGCCATCATTAGCGAGATGCGCAACCGCTTCCGCTACCCCCAGTTCGGCGTCAGCCACGCGCTGGAGCGGCTCGATCAGAAGATCGACAAGCTGGAAAAGGAGCTGAGCCGCGACGAGATGAGTGAGTTCAACCTCATCGACTTCGGCACCCGCCGCCGCTTCTCTCACGCGGTACAGGATGCGGTAGTGGGTCGCCTCAAGGAGCGGCTGCCGGCGTTTCGCGGCACCAGCAACTACATGCTGGCCCAGAAGTACAAGCTGCCCGCGGTCGGCACCCAGGCCCATGAGTGGTTCCAGGCGCACCAGCAGCTCGGCTTCCCGCTGGAACACAGCCAGCGCGCTGCCCTCACCAGCTGGCTGGACGAGTTCACCGACCATCTCGGCATCGCCCTGACCGACTGCATCACCATGGATGCCTTCCTGCGGGACTTCGACTTCGAGCTGGCCAGCAGCTATCAGGGCTTGCGTCACGACTCCGGCGATCCCGTGGTGTGGGGCGAGAAGGCGATCAGCCACTATCAGCGCCTCGGCATCGATCCTACCGACAAGACCCTGGTCTTCTCCGACGGGCTCAACCTCGACAAGGCGGTTCAGCTGTTCCGCCACTTCCGTGGCCGCATCAACACCAGCTTCGGCATCGGCACCAAGCTCACCTGCGATCTGCCCGGTGTCAGCCCGATGAACATCGTCTTCAAGCTGATCGAGTGCAATGGCGGCCCGGTCGCCAAGATCTCCGACAGCCCGGGCAAGACCCTCTGTCGGGATGCAGAGTTTATCCGCAACCTCAAGCAGGCGTTCCACGTCGGGGTCTGATCTTCCCGACAACCAGAAAACAAAAAGCCCGCCGGTTCACACCGGCGGGCTTTTTTATCGACTCAGGGGGTATCAGTCTTTCTTGGCCAGCAGGAACTGCACCAGCTTGTTGAACTGCTCTTGAGAGGTGATGGATTCAATCTTCACCATGTACTTGCCGTTCACCAGGAAAGCCGGTACACCGCGAATGTTGTAGCTCTCGGTGTTGCGATCGAACTGGGAGACCATGCCGGAGACGGCAAAGCTGTCGACGGCACCGTCGAACTCTTCAGCCGGTACGCCGTTGTCCACGAAGATCTTCTTCACATCGTCACGGCTCATCGGCGGCTGACGCTGGGTGTGGATCTTGGTGAAGATGGCCGGAGTCAGCTTGGCTTCGGCGTTGAGCAGGCTGGCAACGGCATAGGCACGCTGCATCTCGGGGCCCATTTCGCGGCCGAGGAAGGCAACCGGGTTCTTCTTGAGGGGCACACCCTCTGGCAACCCGGCCTTCAACTGTTCAACGATCGGTTCGAAGGTAGCGCAGTGCGGGCAGTAGTAGGAGAAAAACTCCATCACTTCCGGCTGGGCACTGCCAGTCTGTTTGACCACATCGTAGTTGACGCCTTCCTTGAACTCGGGGGCGGCGTGAACCATGGGGATCATCAGCATGGCAGCAAGGAAAAATAGAACTTTTTTCATGATGTTTCCTGTTAAGGGATCACTGTGAGGCACGCCCGGCGAACCGAAGCAGTGCCAAGCCTATTGTTTCGCCATGCTGACGTCAATGGTCAGGGCCGGAGATCGAGTCCCCCTTGCCGCGCAAGATCCCTTCTATTTCACCAGTTTGGTATCAGGCTCAACGGTGGCGCCTTGAGTGCCTCCAGCTGATCGTGCAGTGTCGCTATCTGTTGACGCCAGTAGTGATCGGTATTGAACCAGGGGAAGTGACGGGGGAAGGCGGGATCTTCCCAGCGCCGCGCCAGCCACGCCATGTAGTGAACGATGCGCATCGCCCGCAGCGGCTCGATCAGCGCCAACTCCCGAGAGTCGAACTCCATAAACTCCTCGTAGCCCGCCAGCAGGGTGTCGAGCTGGATCTGCTGCTCGTGGCGCTCGCCGCTCAGCATCATCCAGAGATCCTGAATCGCGGGGCCGGTGCGGCAATCATCGAGGTCGACAAACATGGGGCCATCGCGCCAGAGGATGTTGCCCGGGTGGCAGTCGCCATGCAGGGAGATCTGCGCCACATCCAGGGTCATGGCGTCGCTGACATGTTTAATCAGCTCGTCCAGCACCCCTAAGAATTGCTTCGCCAGCCCGCTTGGCAGCCACTCGCCAGACGCCAGCAGCTGACGCGGTTCGTGCAGCATGCTCTCCACATCGAGTCGCACCCGATGGTGGAACGGCTTGCTGGCGCCGATCTGATGAATGCGGCCGAGGAAACGCCCCACCCACTCAAGCTGGTCGAGATTATCCACCTCGAACTGGCGGCCACCGACGCTCTGCCAGATGGCAAAGGGGTAGCCCTCGTGCTCCAGCAGGGTCTCGCCCGCGAAGGCGAGCGGTGCGGCGACCGGGATCTCAGCCTCCGCGAGACGGGTGGCAAACTCGTGCTCCTCGAGGATCTGGGCCCGGCTCCAGCGGCCGGGACGGTAGAACTTCACCACATAGCGACGACGATCCTCATCCTGAAACTGATAGACCCGGTTTTCGTAGCTGTTGAGCTCGATAAGGCCGGAGTCGAGCCGCAGGCCACTGAGATCGAGCGCATCCATGATGAGGTCGGGATTGAGGTCGGAATAGTTGAAACGCATGTCATCCACCATAAGAAAGGGGCGCCGTTGCGCCCCATTCTATCACTACTGACCGGCATTGCCGTGCTCGCTGGTGACCGGACTGGTGTCACGCCCGGCCCGCAGCCACACGCAGTTACAACCGGCTGATAAACTTGCTGCCCTGGCGCAGGTTGCCCTTGCTGTCATCGGGCGCAGCCCCCTCCCGTTTCAGCACGAACTGGATATCCAGCGCCGGCCGTTTCAGGTTGTAGGGATCGACCGCCAGACTGACCGGCAGGGTGTAGATCTCGCCCGCCTTCAGGGTCACTTCACGGGGGCCGAACCACTGATACTCGGGCAAGCCCTCCACATCCAGCTGGTAGGTCTGGGACTGCAGGGTCTTGTTGAGGATCTTGAGGGTGTAGGTGTTCTCAATCAGCCCCTCGCTATTTTCGCGGAACAGCTGGTTGCGATCCCGCAGGATATCGAGCCCCATCGGCATGATGGACATGGCGTTGTAGACAAACACCCCCAGCATCACCGCCATCACCAGCCCGTAACCGATCAACTTGGGCCGCGCCACATGGGTGGAGTCGTTGGCCAGCTTGTGCTCTGTGGTGTAACTGATGAGCCCTTTCGGGTAGCCCATCCGCTCCATGGTCTGGTCGCAGGCATCGACGCAGGCGCCGCAGTTGATGCACTCGTACTGCAGGCCATCGCGGATGTCGATACCGGTCGGGCAAACCTGCACGCAAAGATCGCAGTCGATACAGTCACCCAATCCCATCGCCTTGGGATCCGCCTTGCGGGAGCGGGCACCACGGGTCTCGCCACGCTTGGTGTCATAGCCGACGATGAAGGTGTCCTTGTCGAACATGGCGGACTGGAAGCGGGCATAGGGGCACATGTGGATACACATGATGGCACGCATCCAGCCAGCGTTGCCGTAGGTAATGATGGTGAAGAAGATCACCCAGAACAGCACCCATCCGCTGGCCTGCAGGGTGAAGAGATCCGGCACCAGTTCAGTTACATCCTGGAAGTAGGCGACGAAAGTCAGGCCGGTCACCAGCGAGATCGCCAGCCAGGCCAGATGCTTGGCTCCCTTGCGGGCCAGCTTCTCGCCGCTCCAGGGCGCCTCGTCCAGCTTGCGCCGCTTGTTGGCGGGCCCTTCCAGCTTCTCTTCAAACCAGATGAACATGAAGGTCCAGACCGTCTGCGGGCAGAGATAGCCACACCAGACCCGGCCGAGGAAGGTGGTAATAAAGAAGAGTCCGAAGGCGGCGATCATGAAGAGCCAGGCGAGCAGGGTCAGATCCTGCGGCCAGATGGTGGCGCCAAAGATATGGAACTGCTGGTGACCGAGGTCGAACAGCACCGCCTGTCGCCCGTCGTAACGCAGCCAGGGCAGCAGCACGAACAGCGCCACAAAGAACCAGCCCATGGCCTTGCGCATCCGCTGCCAATACCCTTTCTGGGCCCGCACATAGATGCGGTTGCCCGGGTTGAATCTGTCATCGCTGGCTTTGAACGTATTGGGGTTGAAGGTCCCGGTTACGCCCTTGTCGGTGACGTCCTTGATATCGATTTTATCGTGGTCGGCCATTGCAAGACATCGCTCCCTTATTTGTTATGGAGCGGATTATATCTTAAACAGCATGCTAATTGTGTGGATTAGATGTATCTAATATTGGGGTTGGATCGCAATTTTCGGCAACAAAAAAGCGCATCACCCCGAGGTGATGCGCTTCCGCTAAAGATTCACTTGATTCCGCGTGCCTTGAGCAGTGCCTCTTTGAAATCGGGCACATGATCCTTGGCCAGACCGGGGATCATCGCCTGCTTGTCGGATTCCCGCATCTTGAGGTGATAGATCAGCATGTCGTCGGTCAGCTCGGACAGAGGCCCTTCAAATCCCGCTTCTTGGGCCAGTTTGGCAACAAACTGCACCAGGCTGAGATCCTGTTCCTTGATCCAGGCAGGCTGCAACAACTCCAGCAGCTCTTCGATACGATGACATTGCATAGACAACCTCTTTAATCTGTCACGTTAAATTCAGGCAACCTTACCCATCAAGGCTACTTCGATTCGATCCCGCCCATTATGCTTGGCCTGATAGAGTGCCGCATCCGCTTTTTGGATCAAATCGGCGATTTTCATGCTGTTGTCCGGTATCAGTGTCGCAACACCAAAACTACATGTGACCCGACCGGAGACCAGCGACTTCTGGTGCGGGATGGCCAGCTCCTTGAGCGCCTGCCGCACATTGTCGGCCACCTGCAGTGCCCCCTGCATGCCGGTGCAGGGCAGCAGCAGGGCAAACTCTTCGCCCCCGTAACGGGCCGCCAGATCGTCCTCGCGCCGCTCCACCTCGGCCAGCAAGCCAGCCACCTGTTGCAGGCAGTCATCCCCCAGCTGATGGCCGTAAAGATCGTTGAACTGCTTGAAGTAATCCACATCCACCAGCACCAGCGACAACGGCGCCCGGGCGCGATGGCAGCGCCGCCAGGCCCGCTCCAGAGAGTCGTCGAGATGGGCGCGGTTGGCGATGCCGGTCAGGCCGTCGAGGCGGGAGGTGAGACGCAAATGCTCGGAGACCGCCTTCAGTTCGGCCACCAGCTCGGCGTTGGAGAAACGGTGGTGGAGCGAGGCGATCTGATCCCGCCGCATCCGGCGCAACAGGGTCGGCAGAAAGACAAACAGATAGCCCGCCAGCATGCAGGAGACAATCCGCTCCTGCTCGTTGCCATTGCCCAGCTCGAACAGCATCGCCATGCCCAGCGGCAGGGCGGAACCATAGAGGGTGCGGCGGCTGCCAAACAGCATGATGGCGCTGCCGGTAAGAATGAGACTGGAGAGCATCATCATGGCTGCCCGATAGGTATCGGGCAGCTTGTCCATGTAGAGCAGCACCCCGAGGGCCCAGATGATGGAGGTGATGGTGGCTCCAATAAAGAGCTCCCGCTCCAGCACAGGCAACGGCGTCTGGTGCAGGCGGGCTCGACGCCAGCGCAGGTGCCAGCCCCGACCCAGCAGCCACAGGAAAGTGCCTGCCAGCCAACCGAGCGCTTCGATGGCGGGTAGATAGTCGTGAAACAGCAGACTCCAGCCAAATGCCAACACGCCCAAACAGGGGAGACTGAACGATGCATGGGTATAGAGCTGGGCCATAATGGCCTGCTTAACCTGGCGTGTCACACTCTGGGTCAACTGAGTACTCCTGTACAAGAGCCGAGCAGTCTACCATTACCCCCTGACCCGCAACAATAAAGCGCCGCTTATTAAGAAGTTAATCAATCAATAACGATTTCTTCTGCGCTGGCAGGTGAGTCCTTGCTCACCCCTTCTCCAATTCGTCGAGGATCGGGCACTCGGGATTTTCATCCCCGTGGCAGCAGCAAACCAACCCTTCCAGGGAGGTAAGCATGGCCTGCAAACCGGCAATGCGGGCGCGCAGATCGACGATCTTCTCCTGCGCCAGCTTCTTCACCTGGGCGCTGGTTCTGTGTTCGTCCCGATAGAGCGCCAGCAGCTCCTGACACTCCTCCAGATTGAAGCCGGTCTCCCGCGCCCGCTTGACAAAACGCAGCTCACGCAGCGCCCCCTCGGTGTAACTGCGATAGCCGTTGTCACTGCGTACCGGGGCTGTGATGAGGCCAATGCTCTCGTAATAACGGATGGTCTTGGCGGTCAGCCCAGTGGCCTTGGCAACCTTGCTGATGTTCATTTATGCCTCCTTACTGATCGGGTTGGATGCTGGCCCGTGCGCCGCCCTGGGCTGCCAGCGTTTCAATAACAGGGAATTGCTCAAAACGGTGATGCTGCTCAGGGCCATGGCCGCCCCAGCCAGCTCGGGGCTCAGGTAGCCCAGTGCCGCCAGCGGAATACCGATGATGTTGAACACGAAGGCCCAGAACAGATTCTGCTGTATGGTGCGCCAGGTCGCCGCCGAGATGTCGATGGCATCGGCCACCAGCCGCGGATCAGAGCGCATCAGGGTGATGGAAGCGGTCTCCATCGCCACGTCGGAGCCGGAGCCCATGGCGATACCGACATCCGCCGCCGCCAGCGCCGGGGCATCGTTCACCCCGTCCCCCACCATGGCCACCAGCCCGCGGGTTTGCGCCCGCAGCGCCTCCACTTTCTCCACCTTGCCCGCTGGCAGCACGGAGTCAAAGGCCCCGTCCAGCCCCAGCTTGGCGGCAATATGGGCCACCGGCGCCGGTGCATCGCCACTCACCAGCCAGCTGGCGATGCCGCGCTGGCGCAGGGTGGCGATGGCTTCCGGGCTCTCGGGGCGCAGGGTATCGGCCAAAGCAGCGATACCAACCACAGCACCGTCGATGGCCACCCAGACCCGGGTCGCGCCGTCGGCGGCTGGTTCATCCTGTTGTGGCACCTCAATGCCGAGCTGGGCCAGCAGAGAGCCATTGCCGATAGCGACCCTGTGGCCCGCCACCTGACCGACAATACCGGCCCCGACCCGCACCTCCACTGCCTCCGGCTGGGGCAACGCCACTTCTGTGCCGACCGCCTCGCGCATCGCCAGCGCCAGCGGGTGTTCGCTCGCCTGCTGCAGGGCGGCGGCCAGATGCAACTGATCGGCAGTGCCACTCCAGCTCGCCAGTACAGGCTTGCCCTGAGTCAGGGTGCCGGTCTTGTCGAAGATCAGCGCCTTGATGGCGTGGGCCTTCTGCAAGGTATCCACATCCTTGATCAGGATGCCGTGGCGCGCCGCGACGCCGGTGCCGGTGACAATGGCCGCCGGGGTCGCCAGCCCCAGCGCACAGGGGCAGGCGATCACCAGCACCGCCACCGCTGCCAGCAGCGCCTGACCGAAGTCGTTGCTGATGGCGTACCACACCAGCAGGGTGAACAGGGCAATGGCCATCACCACCGGCACAAACACGGCGGAGACCTTGTCCACCAGCTGCTGCAGCGGTGCCTTGCCCATCTGGGCACTCTCCACCAGCGCGATGATCTTGCTGAGGCTGGAATCCTCCCCCACGGTAGTGGCTTCGATCTCCAACACACCGGAGCGGTTGATGGCGCCGCCCAGCACCTTGTCGCCCGCACTGCGCGGCACCGGCAGGCTCTCGCCGGTGAGGATCGACTCATCCAGTTCGCTGGCGCCGCTCACGATTTTGCCGTCCACCGGCACCCGCTCACCCACCAGCACCCGCAGCCGATCGCCACGCAGCACCTCGTCAATGGCGACACTCTGCCAGCTCTCGCCACGCCAGACGGTGGCAGTTTCCGGTCGCAGCGCCATCAGTTCGCGAATGGCGGACTGGGTGCTGCGGCGGGCTCTCGCCTCCAGCAGTTTTCCCAACGAAATCAGGGTGATGATGATGGCGCTCGCTTCGAAATAGAGCTTGCCGCTGGCTGCCATCCCCAGCGTCAACAACAGATAGAGGCTGTAGAAGTAGGCGGCGCTGGTGCCGGTTGCCACCAGCACATCCATATTGGCTGCGCGGTTCTTGATGGCGAGCCAGGCGCCGCGATAGAAGCGGGCCCCGATCCAGAACTGCACCGGGGTGGCGAGCAGCAGCTCGAGCCAGGCGGGCAGATGCCAGGGGAACAGTCCAGCCATGGCCAGCATCCCCACCAGCAGCGGCAGGGTGAGCAGGGCCGAGACGATGACCCGGGTTTGCGCCTGACGGGCTGTGGCGGCCTCCTGCGCTTCCCGCTCCAGCAACTGCTGGCGGCGGCCGCTGGCCGAGCCTTGTGCCAGCTGGGCACCAAAGCCGAGCGCTTCGATCTGCTCGCGCAAAGCGGCCGGCGTCTGCATCCCGGGGACCAGCACGATCCGGGCCTGTTCGATGGAGAAGTTGACCTCGGCCGAGATAACGCCGGGCAGCGCGGCCAGCATCTTGTTCAGTCGAGTCGAACAACCGGCACAAGTCATACCGGTAATTTGGAACAAAAAGGTCTCGCTGCCGTAGTCGTAACCCTGACTCTTGATGCTGTCGAGCACCGCAGGCAGGCGGTCGGGGCTGGCCAACTCGATGGCCGCCTGCTCCAGCGCGAAATTGACGGTGGCCGATACCCCGTCGAGTTTGTTGAGACTGGCCGCGATACGGCCTGCGCAGTTGGCGCAGCTCATGCCGCTGAGCGGCAACTGCAGATGAATGGGTGATTGAAGATGAGTGGTCATGTTGTTCCTCCCCGGAACCCGTCGGCACCACAAAACGCCGACTGGCAAACCCTAACCTTTACTGTAAGGGCAAGCTCAAGCCACATGATCCACTTTTTGCAGATGAAAAAACGGCGCCCGTTTGCTGCCAGAGAACAAACGGGCGCCGCATTCAGCTATTGAGCGGTGTGAGCGGAACTCAGATACCGTACTGGGCGCGGTAAGCCTTCATGGCCGCCAGTTGCACTGCCAGCTCCGGCTGTTCGGCCTGCTTCTCTTCCAGATACTGGATCAAGTCGCTCATCTGGATGATGGCGATGATGTGGGCGCCGTAGTCACGCTCCACCTCCTGAATGGCGGAGAGTTCGCCCTTGCCCTTCTCCTGACGGTCCAGCGCGATCAGCACGCCCGCCAGCGAGGCGCCGTTGGCCTGGATCAGATCCATGGATTCGCGGATGGCGGTACCGGCGGTGATGACATCGTCCACCAGCATGACGCGCCCCTTGAGCGGGCTGCCCACCAGATTGCCGCCCTCGCCGTGATCCTTGGCCTCCTTGCGGTTGAAGCACCAGGGCACGTCCACGTCGTGCTGCTCCACCAGTTGCACTGCGGTAGCGGAGGCGATGGGGATCCCCTTGTAGGCCGGACCAAACAGCACATCAAACTCGATACCGGCATCCATCAGAGCGGCGGCATAGAAGCGGCCGAGACGGGCCAGATCGCGACCGCTGTTGAACAGACCGGCGTTGAAGAAGTAGGGGCTTTTACGACCGGATTTCAGGGTAAATTCACCGAATTTGAGGACCTGTTTCTCCAGGGCGAACTCGATAAATTGACGCTGGTAGGCTTTCATTCTGGCTCCTTGCTTGGCTTGTCGTTGTCTTGTGTGGGGGTATAAAAAAACGCGGTCAATGCCGCGTTTTTAAAATCAGGAGAGCGACTGCTTCTGCAGCGCAATGATGTCGGCGATGCCGCCCTTGGCGAGCGCCAGCATCTCCAGCAGCTCTTCGTGGGTGAAAGGCTCGGCCTCCGCGGTGCCCTGCACCTCGATGATGCGACCATCTTCGGTCATCACCACGTTCATGTCGGTCTCGGCGGCGGAGTCTTCGATGTACTCCAGATCGCAGATGGCTTCGCCCTGATACATGCCGACGGAGACGGCGGCGATCATCTGCTTGAGCGGGCTCTGCTTGATCATGCCCTTCTCGACCATCCAGTTCAGCGCATCCACCAGCGCCACGCAGGCACCGGTAATGGAAGCGGTGCGGGTGCCGCCATCTGCTTGCAGCACATCACAGTCAACTGTGATGGAGTGCTCGCCCAGCGCAGTCAGGTCTACCGCCGCGCGCAGGGAGCGGGCGATCAGACGGGAGATCTCCAGAGTGCGACCACTCTGCTTGCCGGAGGCCGCTTCGCGGTTCATCCGGGAGTGGGTGGAGCGCGGCAGCATGCCGTACTCGGCAGTGACCCAGCCCTGATTCTTCCCTTTCAGGAAGCGCGGCACGCTGGTGTCAACGCTGGCGGTGCAGAGCACGCGAGTGTTACCGAACTCCACCAGCACTGAGCCTTCTGCATGTTTGGTGAAATTGCGGGTAATGGTAACTGGGCGAAGTTGCGCGGCACTGCGATCGCTTGGACGTGACATGGAACGGACCTCTGGGCTGGCTCAAATTGGCGGGGGATTATAAGTGATCCCGCCCCAAATATCAGCCGCTAAAACCAACACTTCGGCTGACGCACCGGCCCCCGCTGGGTATAATCCCGCCACACTTCATCAAGCCCGGAACAATCAATGATTCACAGCATGACCGCCTACGCCCGCAAGGAACTCAAGGGCGACTGGGGCACAGCCGTTTGGGAAATTCGTTCGGTCAACCAGCGTTATCTGGAGACCTACATTCGCCTGCCGGAGCAACTGCGCAGCCTGGAGCCGGTTCTGCGTGAGCGTTTCCGCGCCAAGCTGCAGCGCGGCAAGGTGGAGTGCAACCTGCGCTTCGAGGCCGCTCAGGCCGCAGCCAGCCAGCTCCATATCAATGAAGAGCTGGCCAAGCTGATTATCGACAGCGCCAGCTGGGTAATGAAAGAGGCGGGTCAGGGCCAGCTCAATCCGGTCGACGTGCTGCGCTGGCCGGGCGTCATGGCTGCCGCCGAGCAGGACATGGACGCGGTTGCCACCGAACTGATGGCTGGTTTCGACCTGACCATGGAAGATTTCCTCGCCTCCCGCGCCAGCGAAGGGGCCAACCTCAAGGCCCTGATCGAACAGCGTCTGGCCGGCATTCAGGTGGAAGTGAAGAAGGTGCGCGTCCACCTGCCGCAGATCATCGAATGGCAGCGCCAGAAGCTCACCGACCGGCTGGCCGAAGCCAAGGTGGAGCTGGATCCGGCCCGCATCGAGCAGGAGATCGTGCTGCTGGCCCAGAAGATCGACGTGGCCGAAGAGCTGGATCGTCTGGAGATGCACATCAGCGAAACCAACAAGATCATGAAGAAGGGTGGCGCCTGTGGCCGTCGCCTCGACTTCATGATGCAGGAGTTCAACCGCGAGTCGAACACGCTTGGCTCCAAGTCCATCAACGCCGAAGTGACCCAGTCCGCCGTCGAGCTGAAGGTCCTCATCGAGCAGATGCGCGAGCAGATCCAGAACATTGAGTGATGGGTCACTGACCATCCGGTTGTTACCTGCAAAAGAGCCCTTGATTTCTCAAGGGCTCTTTTATTTTCCAGCCATCGCACCTGCCGCCCGCCGCCAGTGAGTCAACGAGCGGGGAACACCCTAGCCTATCGGCATCACCAGCGCCGGTTGGTGAGGGTCGCTCAGCCGTTCGGCCAGATAGTCCACCAGCAATCGCACCTTGGGGGAGAGGTGACGGTTGTGGGGATAGAGGGCCCAGATCCCCTCCGCCGGGGCCCGCAGTTCGGGCAGCAGCTCGATAAGCTCCCCCCGGGCCAGATGGTCGCTCACGTAGTAGTCCGGCAGCTGGATGATGCCGATCCCCTTGAGCGCCGCATCCAGCAGGGCGTGGCCGCTGTTGCACTTCAACAGGCCGCGCACCCGCACGCTGTGGGGACGACCATCCAGAGTGAAGTGCCACTCGTCGCTGTTGCCCACCAGACAGATGTGGCGAGTCAGCTCGGAGAGGCTGTTGGGTATACCGTGGCGGGCGGTGTAGGCCGGTGAGGCGCAGACATAGGGCACCCGCTGCGCCAGCTTGCGCGCCACCAGCGTCGAATCCTTGAGATGACCTAACCGCAGCGCCAGATCGTAGCCCTCGTGCACCAGATCCAGCAGCTGGTTGGTGAGGTTGAGGGTCACCTCCAGCTGGGGGAAGCGCACCATAAAGTCGTTCACCAGCGGGGCGATGCGGCTCTCGCCGTAGGAGACGGGGGCCGTGATGCGCAGCGAGCCTTGCGGCACCGCCTGATGGCGTCCCACCGCCAGCTCCGCCTCGTAGAGGTTGTCGAGCAGCTGACGGCAGTGGCGATAGTAGATCTCGCCAAGCTCGGTGAGTCGCACCTGACGGGTGGTGCGCAGCAGCAGCTTGGCCTGCAGCCGATCTTCCAGCTGTGCCACCTGACGGCTCACTTGCGCCACCGACACTCCCAGCTTGCGCGCAGCCGGGGTAAAGCCCCCCTGCTCCGCCACGCTGACAAATTCACAGATCCCTTCCCAGCCGAACATTATTACCTGTGTGTAAAAGTGATTTGAGATTTGCCCTCATTATCACCAAATCGGCGGGAAACTACACTGGCTGTCCGAACTCATCTCTGTTCACCCTGCTCAACAAGAAGGATGTCATTCATGGCACAGGTTCAAAGCATCAAGTGTAAAGCCGCCATCGCCTGGGGCCCGGGTCAGCCCCTCTCCATCGAAGAGGTGGAAGTCATGCCACCCCAAGCGGGCGAGGTGCGGGTGCGCATCGTCGCGACCGGCGTCTGCCACACCGATGCCTTCACCCTCTCCGGTGAGGATCCGGAAGGGGTCTTCCCCTGCATTCTCGGTCACGAGGGAGGCGGCATCGTCGAATCGGTGGGCGAAGGGGTCACCAGCGTCAAGGTGGGGGATCACGTGATCCCGCTCTACACCCCCGAATGCGGCGAGTGCAAATTCTGCAAATCCGGCAAGACCAACCTCTGCCAGAAGATCCGCGCCACCCAGGGCAAGGGGCTGATGCCGGACGGCACCACCCGCTTCTCGAAAGATGGCCAGCCCATCTATCACTACATGGGCACCTCCACCTTCAGCGAATACACGGTACTGCCGGAGATCTCCATCGCCAAGGTCGACCCGGCCGCCCCGCTGGAAGAGGTCTGCCTGCTCGGTTGCGGCGTCACCACCGGCATCGGCGCCGTGATGAACACCGCCAAGGTGAAAGAGGGTGAGAGCGTCGCCATCTTCGGTCTGGGGGGCATCGGCCTCTCGGCGGTGATCGGGGCACGCCTGGCCAAGGCCGGTCGCATCATCGCCATCGACATCAACGAGAGCAAGTTCGAGCTGGCCCGCAAGCTGGGCGCCACCGACTGCATCAACCCGAACGATTACGACAAACCGATTCAGGAGGTGATCGTCGAGCTGACCGACGGCGGCGTCGACTTCTCCTTCGAGTGCATCGGCAACGTCAAGGTAATGCGTGCGGCGCTGGAGTGCTGCCACAAGGGGTGGGGCGAGTCGGTCATCATCGGCGTCGCCGGAGCGGGTCAGGAGATCAGCACCCGTCCGTTCCAGCTGGTGACCGGTCGGGTCTGGCGCGGCAGCGCCTTCGGCGGGGTACGCGGTCGCAGCGAACTGCCGAGCTATGTGCAGCGCTACATGCAGGGCGAGTTCCGCCTCGATGACTTCATCACCCACACCATGCCGCTGGAACAGATCAACGAGGCGTTCGATCTGATGCATGAAGGCAAGAGCATCCGCACCGTCATCCACTACTGAGCATGATCGCCCCGCCCGCCTTCGTGGGCGGGGTGCAGGAGTCCTTCGATGAATCTGGAGATTATCAGCAGCAACAAGAGCTTCGGCGGCTGGCACAAGCGCTATCGCCACCACGCCAGCGTGCTCGGCTGCGAGATGAGTTTTGCCATCTATCTGCCGCCCCAGGCCCTCACCGGCCAGAAGGTGCCCGTGATCTACTGGCTCAGCGGCCTCACCTGCACCGATGAGAACTTCATGCAGAAGGCGGGTGCCCAGCGTATCGCCGCCGAGCTCGGCATCGCCCTGGTGGCGCCGGACACCAGCCCCCGCGGCGACGGCGTAGCGGACGATCCCGGTTATGACCTCGGCATGGGCGCGGGCTTTTACGTCAATGCCAGCCAGAGCCCCTGGCAGGCTCACTACCAGATGTATGACTACGTCACCCGCGAGCTGCCCGATGTGATAGAGACCCACTTCCCGGTCTCGACCCGGCGCGCCATCAGCGGCCACTCCATGGGCGGTCACGGAGCGCTGATCGCCGCGTTGCGGGAGCCGGGTCGCTACCGCTCGGTCTCGGCCTTCAGCCCGATCTGCCATCCAAGCCGCTGCCCCTGGGGCCAGAAGGCGCTTGGCGCCTACCTCGGCAGCAATCCGCTATTGTGGCAGGAGTGGGATGCCTGCCAGCTGCTGCGCCACCAGCCGGTCACGCCGCTGCCAACCTTGGTGGATGTGGGGCTGGATGATCCCTTCCTCGCCGAGCAGCTGCATATCGATGCGCTGGCCGAAGTGGCCGCCAGCAAGGAGTGGCCACTGGAGCTCAACCGCCACGAGGGCTATGACCACAGCTACTACTTCGTGGCGAGCTTTATCGAGGCGCACCTGCGCTTTCACGCCCGCCACCTCTGATCAAAACAGGCCCGTTGCGGGCCTGTTTCAGTTGTGGTGATCGGTTGATATCAGCTGCCCGCTCGGGTCACTCCGCCGGAGCCTGCTATCTGCTGCTCCACCTTGGGATCGCCCCAGTAGGCGATTGTTGCCTGAACCGGCGATGCCGACTTTCAGCGTCTCCTGCGCCCGCACAGCCACATCACCGCTGCCGGCGATATTGACCTCTACCTGGTTGCCGCGCATCTCGCTCCCGAGCACGTCGCCAGATCCGGCAATGTTCAGCTCGATGGCCTGTGCCGAACCGCTGCCCAGCTCCAGACTGCCGGTGCCAGCGATATTCCCTTCCAGCCGTTTCAGCTCCAGCTGACTGGCGACGATGTCACCGGTACCGGCCACCGACAGCACCAGCTCATCGCCCTTGAAGCCGCTCAGATCGCCGTTACCGGTCCCGGCCAATGCCAGTTCGTTCAACACCGGCAAGGTGATGGTCAGCACCAGATAGGGCAGCAGGTTCTCCTGCCCCTTGATCAGGATGCCGCGCGGCTCCCCCGCGACCAGATGGAGGGTGGCAGGCACCCCCGCCAGCACCCGGGTCACCCCGTCACCGAGCACCTGCTGGCGCTCGACCACAGCCCCCGTTCCGGTCACTCTGGTCTGATCCAGCCAGTGACAACCACTGAGCCCCGCCATCAACATGACAACCATCATCCATTTCATCGCAACTCTCCTCCTTATGTGTTGGCCATCCAGGGCCAATTGGTTTTCATGCTCTGCAAAGCGTAAGCCAAAAATTAACATGATGATTCAAAAGGAAATAACCATTTACACCTGAACAGACAGAAAAATTTAGAGAGCCATTTAGACCATATTTTGGTGAAAATAACCATTCTCGAACGGATATGATTGTGGCTGATTGGCGGGTCATCCTGCCGGTCACTATGCTGACAGCCCGTGGAAGTTTTTAATTGCCCTGCCGGTCTGTTGAGCCAATAGTGGTACTTCGTGCGTACCAAGCTCTCCATTGCGGTAATGTCATTACCACTGTCTTGTCAGTCTTCACTGCCAACAAGGAGTCAGAGCGTGACCCAAGCAAGCCCTCTCTATGCCACCGCCACCGGTCTGCCGGAACCGACTCGCACCCCGCTGCTGACCGGCAGCGATCCCGAGCAGAAACGGCGCGAGCTGCTCGCCTACTTCTGCCAGACCTTCGATCTCTGCGACTCGCTGTTCGACTGTCTGGCCGATGAGCGGGCCTGGTTCAACAAGGCGATCCCGCTGCGCCACCCGCTCATCTTCTACTACGGCCACACCGCCGCCTTCTTTATCAACAAGCTGCTGGCGGCACGCCTGATCGACCAGCGGCTGGATGCCCGCATCGAGGCCATGGTCGCCATCGGGGTGGACGAGATGAGCTGGGATGATCTGGACGAGACCCACTACGACTGGCCAAAAGTCAGCGAGCTGCGCAGCTATCGGGCCAAAGTCCGTTCGCTGGTGTGCGATTTTATTCGCCAGATGCCGCTCACCCTGCCCATCGACTGGCAGAGCCCGGCCTGGGTCATCCTGATGGGGATAGAGCACGAGCGCATCCACCTCGAGACCTCCAGCGTGTTGATCCGCCAGTTGCCGCTCGCCTGGGTGCGGCCGCAGCCTTATTGGCCCGCCTGCACCGAAGCCCGCCACCGCATTGACCAGGTGCCCGCCAACAGCCTGCTGCCGGTGGCTGGCGGCAAGGTGCGCCTTGGCAAGCGGGACGCCACCTACGGCTGGGACAACGAATATGGCGAGCGCAACATCGAGTTGGCCCCGTTTCAGGCCAGCCGCATGCTGGTGAGCAATGCCGAGTACCTCGCCTTCGTCCAGTCGGGCGGCTACGGCCAACAACAGTGGTGGGATGAGGAGGGGTGGAGCTGGTGCCAGTACGCGAAGGCACAGATGCCCACCTTCTGGGTCGGCGACCCCGCCGAGCCCGAACAATTGCAGCTGCGGCTGATGACCGGGCAGATCGCCATGCCTTGGGACTGGCCGGTGGAGGTCAACCAGCTGGAGGCGGCTGCCTTCTGTCGCTGGCAGGCCGCTCGCACCGGTCTGCCAATCCAGCTGCCGAGCGAGGCGGAATGGATGCTGCTGCGCGAGCAGGTACCCGGCGATCAGCCGGACTGGACACAGGCCCCCGGCAATATCAATCTGGCCCGTTTCGCCTCCTCCTGTCCGGTGGATGCCTGCCCGCAAGGGGAGTTCTTCGATCTGGTGGGCAATGTCTGGCAGTGGACCAGCACCGCCATCGATGGCTTCGACGGCTTTAAAATCCATCCGCTCTACGACGACTTCTCCACCCCTACCTTTGATGGCAAGCACACCCTGATCAAGGGTGGCAGCTGGATCAGCACAGGTAACGAAGCGCTCAAATCATCCCGTTACGCCTTCCGGCGCCACTTCTTCCAGCATGCGGGTTTCCGCTATCTGGTCTCCCGTTATCAGGAACCCGTTATCGTGAATCCCTATGAAACCGACACGCTGGTCGCTCAGTACCTCGACTTCCAGTACGGCCCGAGCCACTTCGGGGTAGCCAACTACGCCAAGACGCTTGCTGATCTTGCTGGCGAGCTCTGCAGCAACCACCAGCGGGCGCTGGATATCGGCTGCGCTACCGGCCGTGCCAGCTTCGAGCTGGCCCGCTACTTCCAGCATGTGGACGGTGTCGACTACTCGGCCCGCTTCATCGATGTGGCGCTGGCCCTCGCCAGTCAGGACAGCTTCCGCTACGCCATTCCGCTGGAGGGTGAACTGGTGGAGTATTGCGAGGCACGCCTGTCGAGCCACGGGCTGGGGGCAAGTCAGGCTGAGCGCATCCACTTTAGTCAGGGGGATGCCTGCAACCTCAAGCCCAAATATGACCACTACGATCTGGTGCTCGCCTCCAACCTCATCGATCGGCTGCGAGAGCCCGCCCGCTTCCTGCGGGACATCGCCCCCCGGCTGCGCAGCGGTGGCCTGCTGGTGCTCACCAGCCCCTATACCTGGCTGGCGGAATATACCCCGCCCGCCAACTGGCTCGGCGGCATTCGTGAAAACGGCGAGGCGCTCACCACCTATCAGGCGCTGCAACGGCTGCTGGCAGCGGAGTTCGAGGAGCACTGCCCGCCGCGGGATGTGCCCTTCGTCATCCGCGAGACCGCCCGCAAATACCAGCACACGGTGGCGCAGCTCACCGTCTGGCGCAAACGCTAGCACGCCGGTCGACATGCAGATGAGAAGAGGGAGGCCAACGAGCCTCCCTCTTGTTATGGCAATAAAAACGGCGCGAGTATCAATGCCCCTTCTCGTGATAGCGGCGCGCCAGCACGGCGCAGACCATCAGCTGGATCTGGTGGAAGATCATCAGCGGCAAGACCATGACACCAACGCTGGCGGCGGGGAACATGACGTTGGCCATCGGCACACCGTTGGCGAGGCTCTTTTTCGAGCCGCAGAAAACGATGGTGATCTCGTCCGCCTTGTCGAAACCGAGGCGACGGCTGATCCAGACGTTCCAGCAGAGTACCAGCGCCAGCAAGACGCAGCTCAGCAGCACGATACTGGCCAGATCGTACCAACTTACTTGACGCCAAATCCCCTGCACCACCGCCTCGCTGAAGGCGACGTAGACCACCAGCAGGATGGAGCTCTGATCCAGCTTGCCGATGAGCGGGCGATGGCTATCGACCCAGCGGCCGGTGAGCGGACGCGACAGGTGGCCGACCACGAACGGCAGCATCAGCTGCATCATGATGGACTGGATGGAGTGCCAGGTGTCGATCCCCTCCCCCTGCACATGGATCATCATCCCCACCAGCACCGGCGAGAGGAAGATGCCGAGGATGCTGGAGGCTGAGGCGCTGCACACCGCCGCCGACACATTGCCCCCCGCCATCGAGGTAAAGGCGATGGCCGACTGCACTGTGGCTGGCAAAGCGCAGAGATAGAGGAAGCCGAGGTAGATGGCTGGGCTCAGCCAGCCCGGTACCAGCGGGGTGAGCAGCAGCCCGAGCAGCGGAAAGAGCACGAAAGTGCTGAGCATCACCACCAGATGGAGCCGCCAGTGGCCGAGGCCCGCCAGCAGGTTCTGGCGCGACAGCTTGGCGCCATGCATGAAGAACAAGAGCGCCACCGCCAGCTTGGTCAGCAGACCGAACCAGACAGCCACCTGCCCCTCGCAGGGAAAAAGGGAGGCCAGGGTGACCACCGCCATCAGCACAACAGTAAAGGGATCCAGACGCACGAAAGGTCTCCATTAGAAGGGCATCCTGCAGCCATGGCGACAGTCAGGATTGGGGAGGACAAGAAACAGAGCGGGAGATGTCTGGCACCTCCCGCTAAAGCGAACCTCCAGCTTACCCCGATAACGGAGAGGCGCAAAGTTGAGCGGCGAATAATTGTTCATCAATGCTTAACGCCTTCGCCATATCGAGCAGCAAAAGTTGACGATAAACCGGCCCTGACAGCACCCAAACGGCTAAAAATGGATAAAAAAATGGGCGACCAAGGCCGCCCGTTCCGCTTTTTCACCCAGCCGATCAGCGCTGGCTGGCCAGCTTGCCGCTGCCGCCTTTCTTCTCATTGCCGGCGAGCTTGCGGGTCTGCCGCTTCTCGAAGCGGGAGATCCACCAGTAGGCCAGCGCCGAGAAGACCGCGGTCATAAAGACGTTGATGAAGAAGGCGCGCACCAGATCCACCCCGGCCGGGAAGGCGGAGGCACTCATGCTCACCACGAAGATGGCGATCAGCACCGACACCACGCCCATCCCGAACTTGCGCGACCCCATACGGAAGTCGCGGGGGGTGTCGTCATGTTTCCAGCGGAACACGAAGTAGGCCACCATGATGAAGATCGGCGGCAGCATGGCGGTACCGGCGGTGAGGTTGATGGCGGTGTTCATCATCTGCTGCACCGACTCAGAGCCGAAGCCATTGACCACCAGCATCGCGAACACGAAGACAAACTGCCACCAGGCGGCGCGCACCGGCACGCCGTGCTCGTTGAGCTGGGTGGTCTTCTCGCCGTAAACCCCCTGCGGGATCTCGGAGAAGTGGATCTTCACCGGCGCCGAGGTCCACATCATCATGGAACCGAACATGGCGATAAACAGCACCACGCCGACGAAGCGGCCCACCAGCGCCTCGGAGAGCCCGAAGTACTGGGCCATACCGGTGAAGATCTCCACCATGCCGCCGGCATAGGTGAGGCTCTCGCGCGGCACGAACACGTTCACCAACAGGGAACCGACCGCATACATGGCGCCGATGACGATACCGGCACTGATGATCACCTTGATGAAGGACTTCTGGCCGCCCTTCACATCATTGAGATAGGCCGCTGCGGTCTCGGCACCGCCCGCCGCCTGGAAGATCCAGCACATGATGCCGAGGGTCGCCCAGTTGACGGTAGGGGTCATCGCCTCCAGCGTGATGGGCTGGGCTGGCACATGATCGCCACTCAGGGCCATCAACGCGCCCAGCACATAGATGGCGAACAGGGCAAATACCCCGTAGGCCACGATCTCCGCAATCTTACCGAGCCAGCTCGCACCCTTGGTGGAGATGTGGGTCGCCGCCGCAAACAGCACGATGGAGATGATCGAGGTAACCATGGGCGAGAAGCTGTACTCATAGCCCAGCATGGCGTAGGAGGCGTAGGCGATGACGTTGGGCAGCAGGGAGACGAACCAAAACAGGTTCACAAACCAGTAGAGAAACGACCCCAGATAGGCCATCCGGGTGCCGAGCGGTTTTTTAAGCCAGTCGTACATCCCCGACTCGGAGTTTTTATTGGCCGAGACGAACTCGGCGATGATGAAAACAAACGGGATGAAGTAGACGATGGTCGCCAGCAGGAAGATGGGGGCGGAGCTGAGCCCCAGCTCGATGTTGTTGTTGACGATGTTACGCACGTTGAACACGGCGGCAAAGGTCATCGACAACAGGGCAAACTTGCCTATGGTGCCGCGTACGGATTCAGACATGGTGTCCTCCAGTGGACTCGCGTTCCCTGCGGGGAGCGCAGTGACTCTGTGATGTGTTCGGCAAGGGTCTGTCGGCCCCGCGCTTTACTCTCTTGTTATGATCGGGCCGCGTGGGCGGCCTCGTTGCTGAACCGGTACCGTCTCCCGCACCGGCTCGCAATACCATTCAGACGATCGGAGTGCCCGGCGCCATCGGCACCCGCGGTTGCAACAGCACGCTCTGGCTCTCGTCCGGGGTCTCGGCGCAGAGCAACATGCACTCGGATCGCTCGCCGCGCATTTTGGTGGGCTTGAGGTTGGTCAGTACCACCACCTCGCTGCCCATCAGCTCCTCTTCGCTGTAGTAAGGCACCAGACTGGTGACGGTCTGCAGCGGCCGCTCGCCACCCACGTCGATCTGGACGATGTAGAGTTTGTCGGCCCCGGGGTGACGCACCACCTCCAGCACCTTGCCCACCTTCATCTCGACCCGTTTGAATTCGGCAAACTCGATCGTCTCGCTCATGCTCTTTTCCTTTTCTGGTTCAACGGTTTGCGGGTGGCCAACGGCCACCCGGTTTGATTGGGATTCAATGCAGTGCCTATGGCGTCTGCATGGCAACCTGCGCCGTCGGCTGGGCCTCTTTCGCACGCGCTTCGGCACTGAGGGACGCCTCGTATCTGTTGTATTTCCACCAGGCGAAGCCGAGGAAAATCACGATCCCGCCGACGTTGTAGAAGATGATGGTCATGATGTCGGCGCCGGTCGGGAAGGTGGAAGCGAGGAAGCCCACCGAGAAGATGGCGATCAGCACCGAAACCACGGCGATGCCGGTGGTGCGCGAACCCATCCTGAAATCCCGCGGCAGGTGATCGAGCTTCAGGCGCAGATTGAGATAGGCCAGCATGATGAACAGCGGCGGCAACATGGAAGCGGCGGCGGTCATATTGATGACGGTGTTCATCAGATCCTGCGCTGTGTTGGAGCCCAGAGTCGGGATCACCATCAGCGGCAGCACAATGAGGTACTGGATCCAGGCTGCACGGGCGGGCACGCCGTTCTCGTTCAGCTCGACCGTCTTCTTGCCGAAGATGCCGGCCGGGATCTCAGAGAAGAAGATCTTCACCGGGGTCGCCGTCCACATCAGCAGGGAGCCGAACATGGCGGTGAAGGAGACCAGCCCGACGAAGCGGTTCATCAGGATCTCCGGCAAACCGAAGTAGGCCGCCAGCCCTTCAAACACCTGCACCGAGCCGCCGGTATATTTCAGGGTGTCGCTATGGACGAACACGTTGATCAAGAGCGATGCGATGGAGTAGAGCACGCCGATAAAGATCCCGGCGACGATGATCACCTTCACGAAGGATTTGGAGCCCCCCTTCACATCATTGACGTAGACCGCCACCGACTCGGCGCCACCAGCCGCCATAAAGATCCAGGTGGTGATACCGAGGAAGGCCCAGCTGAAATCGGGGATCATGGCCTCTACCGTGATGGGGTCTGCCGGCTGCACGCCGCCCACCAGAGCCGCACCTGCCAGCAGGATGTAGGAGAGGGTCAGCAGCAGCATCAGGGACGAGGTCACCGAGGTGATGGGGCCGAGCATCTTGGCGCCGTTGGTGGAGACGTAGGTGGCAAAGGCAAACAGCACCATGCTCAATGCCGTGGTCGCCACCGGAGTGAGAATGTACTCGTAGCCGAGGAAAGCATAGGAGGCGTAGGCGATGACCCGCGGCAACAGCGAGGTGAAGAAGAAGAGGTTCACGAACCAGTAGGTGTAAGCGGAGATAAAGGCCCAGCGACCGCCGAGGGAGCTCTTCACCCAGGCATAGACGCCCGCTTCGGAGTTCTTATTCAGTGACACAAATTCCGCAATGATCAGACAGAACGGAATGAAGTAAAAAATGGTAGCCAGAAAGAACATCGGGGCCGAGGCCAGACCGATCTCGATGTTGTTGTTGATGACGTTGTTGAAGCTGAATACCGCCGCGAAGGTGAGCGACAGCAGACCAAACTTGCCTATCGTATTGCGTTTGGAATCAGACATGGTGCATCTCCAGACCTGTAGTTATTGCAGCGAAAGGGCGGGGCATGGGTTGTAGGGTGAACCCCGCCCTTCCGGCTTTTATCAGTGCAGAATCGGCGGCTTGTTATTTGTTTTTGAAGTAGCCGCCTTCGACGGTGACCTTGATGATCACCTTGCGTACCGAGCTGTCGCCTGTGAACCGGTAGGCTTCGTCGTTCTCGAAGATCACCACCTGCCCGTTGCCGACCTTCTGGCGCTCACGCACCTCGCCTGCCAGCCACTCGCGGTCGGTGGTGTCGTCATAAGCCTGCTCGACCTGCAACTCCGGCTTGGCAGCCCACTCCACCGTCTCTGCCCCTTCCAGGTAGTAGTGAACGTCGAAGTAGCGGCGCTGCCCCTCGAACAGGGAGGTGGCCGGGCTAGCCCCCTCCTGCAAGCGGTAGGTGAGGGAGTCACCGATGGAGTGGCAGATGCCGGGCTTGAGGTTCGGCAGGTTGTTGATGGCCTCCACGCAGCGGCCCCACTTCTTGCCCTCCCGGTAGATGTTTTTGAACAGGGTCAGGTTGTCCAGAGTGATCATGCGAGGTTCCTCCCGCCGTTGATGGTGAGATCGAGCCCGGCCAGCGCAGCCGGATTGAGGTTGCCACGGGCGATGGGCAGCAGGGTCAGGCCGAAGCTGAACGGCTCGAAGCGCACCCGCCAGGAGTCCAGCACCTCGGAGCCCCAGGAGTTGGAGCCGAGCCCCAGCACCTTGTGATCCAGATTGAGGGTGAGATAACCGCTAGGCTCCAGCTCGTTGATGTGCTGCGCCGCGTGGATATGCTCCCAGCTGTAGGGCCAGACGCTCAGGTTGATGGGGGCATCGGGCCGCACGTAGAGACCGGCGCCGTGACGGTTGGTCAGGGTCGCCCAGCGCACCTGCTGGCGGTTGCCGTTGTCCTGCGGGAAGGGGTAGTGCTCCCACATCTCGCTCACAGTGCTCTGGAAGCAGTCGATCCAGTTGCTCTGGCGGCTGTCCTGATAGTTCTCGCCCGGCCCCATGCCGTAGTAGTGCACCCGGTCGAGATCCTGACGAATACCCAGCTCGAAGCCGATCTTGGGGATGATGTCGTCATAACCGCCGTAGGGCTGGCCTGATAGGGCCACATGCAGCTGACCATTCGGGCTAAGGGTGTAGACGTAGCGGCAACGCATGCCGAAGTCGAACACCGGCGGCGCAATCAGACTCTCGACCGTCACCTCGACCGCCTCACCCAGCTGACGCCAGCTCAGAGTGCGGAAGTGCTCCTGCATGATCTGCAGGTGGTTCGGGTGCCACAGGCTCTCGTACTCCTGCTTGTGGTTGTCGATCATCGGCTTGAAGAAGGTGAGGCGTGGGGCTCGCTCGATGAGCTCGATACCATCCTGCTGCCAGCTCACCAGCTTGCCGTCGAGGCGCGAGAAGCGCAGGGCAAAGCCGCTGCCGCTCAAGGTCAACGCGAGACGCTCGTCGGCAATCTGCAACGGAGTGGCATTGGGATTGGCAAAGGGCAGCAGCTGGCGAGTCGATGCCTTCAGTTGGAACTGGTACTGCCCCAACTCGTGCTCCGCCGCACTGTAGCGGGTGGCACTGGCCTTGATGACCCGCAGCTGGACGAAGGTTTCCCGCCCATCGAGGGATGGCAGTTCGAGTTGCAACTCGGTGATGGCACCGGGAGCCACCCCTTCCAGCCGGATTTGCTGACTGGCCAGCAGCTCGCCTTCGGCCTTCACCTCGACCAGCAGGCGGATGTCGTCGAGAGTGGAGAACCAGTAGCGGTTTTCCACCGCCAGCTTGCCGCTGGCCAGATCCAGCGCGCGCACCTTGACCGGGCAGATCACCTGCTTGTATTCGCGCAGGCCAGGCCCCGGGGTTTGATCCGGATAGATGAGGCCATCCATGCAGAAGTTGTAGTTGTTGGGGTAGTCGCCGTAGTCGCCGCCGTACTTGTAGACGGGGCGGCCCTGTTCGTCCTGATCCAGAATGCCGTGATCGCACCACTCCCAGATGTAGTGACCCTGAATGTGGGGATGGCGGTCAAACACCTGCTGGTATTCGCTGAGGCCACCCGGGCCGTTGCCCATGGCGTGGGCGTATTCGCAGAGGATGCGCGGCTTCGCCATCGGGAACTCGCCGAAGCAGTTCATCTGGGAGACCCGGGAGTACATGGTACTCACCACATCCACCACCTCGGCATCGCGATCCTCTTCGTAATGCACCAGCCGGGTCGGGTCGATCCCCTTGCAGCGCTGGTACATGGCTTTGATGTTGCAGCCGTAGCCGGACTCGTTGCCGAGCGACCAGATGATGATGGAGGGGTGGTTCTTCTGGGCGTGAACATGGCGCTCGATGCGATCCACGAACACCGGCTCCCAGAAGGGGTCGTCGGTGATGCGGCTGAGATCGCCGACGTTGGCAAAACCGTGAGTCTCCACGTCGGTCTCCGCCATCACGAACAGACCGTACTGGTCGCACAGCTCGTAGAAGCGCGGGTCGTTCGGGTAGTGGGCGGTGCGCACCGAGTTGAGGTTGTGCTGCTTCATCAGCACGATATCGCGCTCTACTCGGTCCATACCGACCGCGCGGCTCTTGAGGTGGTCGTTGTCGTGACGGTTCACCCCGTGCAGCTTGAGGTAGTGGCCGTTGACGTAGAAGAGGCCATCCTTGACCTTGATTTCACGCACCCCGACCCGCTGCGGGATCACTTCCAGCAGCTCACCCCGACCGTTGTAGAGGGAGAGTTGCAGCTGGTAGAGGTACGGGTCTTCGGCGCTCCACAGATGGGGATTGGCCAGATCCAGCGTGAAGCGGCAATCACACTTGCCGTCGATGGCGAGATGGTCGAGTGTGCCACTGGCGATCTCGCTGCCCTGATCCAGCAGTGACCAGACCAGACGGTGCTCACGGGCTGCCGCCCCCAGATTTTCCAGCTGGATATCGCAGCTCAGGGTAGCGCTCTGATTGTCATCGGCCAGCGTGGTGCGGATGAAGAAGTCCTGCACATGGGCGGCCGGTTTGCCCACCAGATAGACATCGCGGAAGATCCCCGCCATCCACCACATGTCCTGATCTTCGATATAGGTGGAGTCAGCCCACTGCATCACCCGCACCGACAGCAGGTTCTCGCCAACCTTGGCGTAGGCGCTGATATCGAACTCGGCGGTGAGACGGCTCCCCTTGCTGAAGCCGACATAGTGGCCGTTCACATAGACCTCGAAGTAGGTCTCCACCCCGTCAAACTTGATGATCACCTGCTCGCCGCCCCAGGCCGGGCTCAGCGTGAAGCTGCGCTGATAGGCGCCGGTGGGGTTGTTGGTCGGCACGAAGGGCACGTCGATGGGGAAGGGAAAACCTTCGTCGGTGTACTGCAGATTGCCATGCCCTTCCATCTGCCACATGTTGGGCACGGTGATCTGGCCCCACTCGCTCATGGGGCTGTGATAGAAGGCCTCCGGCACCTGCAGGGGGTGGTCGAAGTAGTGGAACTGCCACTGGCCGCCAAGGCTCAGAAAACGGCGGCTCAGCTCGCGCTGCATGGTGGCCGCCAGCGCGTGGTCGGCATAAGAAAAGAAGTAGGCACGCGGAGCCAGCCTGTTTTCACCAACGAATTGGACGTTTTCCCAGTTATTCACATGTCCTCCCGGAACAAGGCAACGTTAACTGGGTAAACCTTAGATAAAAATTTACTAAATATCAGCTTTGGATTGGTAAAGTTTTAACCTGATCACAATGAACAGATGGTTTTGTGAGCGAGATCAGAAGCGGGAGATAAAGGAAGGCAAGATATGGATGAATGGCATGGATGTTGATAGTAGCTGGCTGAGCTGCAATAAAATCAACTATAAAAACAATATGATATGACGTCACGGGATGATATGGGAAATAAGTTTACTTGGGAGAGGAGTCGCACCACCGCAAGATGGCGCGACTAAAAAGCAGAATATTTTACTAAAATCAGCGAGTGGTGCCACGCAGGGTCAACTTGCTCGGTACCAACACCCGAAGGGGAATATCCCGCTCGTCTCGCAGCCGCTCAACCAGCAAATTGACCCCCTGGGAGCCCATCAACTCGGAGTGGATCCGCACTGTAGAGAGTGGCGGGAAGGTGAACTTGGCGGTCGGGATATCGTTGACGCTGATAAGCTCGATCTGCTGGGGAATCGCCAGTCCCTTCTCATGGATGGCACGCAGCACACCGATGGCGATGGAGTCGGAGGCGACAAACAGCGCCTTGGGCCAATCCCCTGCCAGCATCTCCTTCGCCAACTGGTAGCCGGAGGCGCTGGAGAAGTCCCCACGATAGAGATCGCTCTCCTGCACCACCCCCAGCCGCTGACCATAATCCCGGAAGGCCAATTCACGCAGATCCGGATTCTCATCCTGGCCACCGATATAACCGATGCGCTGATGCCCCTGCGCGATAAAGTAATCAACCACTTGCTGGCTGATCAGGGCGAGATCCACATCGACCGAGTCGAACTCTCCCTGTGAACGGCAGTCGACAAACACCAGCTGGCTGGAACAAGCCCTTAGCTGGACGAGACGTTCGGCTGTGAGTGTGCCGACCACCAGAATGCCATCCACGGCGCTCAGCTCGCGCCCTTCACCACAGTTGTAGAGATGAGTCAGCTCGATATTGAGGCGGGCACTCTGGGTCTCTATGCCATAACGGATGGCGAGATAGTAAGGGTCGTTGACCTCGGTACTCTGGGGATAGGCATAGACCACCAGAAAGTGCAGCTTGCTCTTGTGTACCCCCTTGCGGGCGCTGCTGGTCTTGTACTCCAGCCGTTCGGCAATCTCGAAGATCCGCTGCTTGGTCTCTTCCTTGACGCTCAGGCTGGGATCCTCGTTCAGTACCCGGGATACCGTGGCGAGAGAAACCCCCGCTTCCTGTGCAATTTCCTTCAACGTAGCCATCAATACCTCGCTGGCAGCATCACGTGTTAATCGGCAACGGCTAAAGAGTAACGGGCAATCCCTTGATAGCCCAGCACTTTTACTAAAATGCCGGCGGCAGGGCAGTTTTTGAATTACAGAAATGCAAAAAGGCCTCCCGAATGGGAGGCCTCTTCTAAATAGGTGCCTGACAGTGTCCTACTCTCGCATGGCGAATGCCACACTACCATCGGCGCTACCGCGTTTCACTTCTGAGTTCGGCATGGGATCAGGTGGTTCCACGGCGCTATTGCCGTCAGGCAAAAGCTTTTAAAACTAACTTGAAAATGGTGCTGATACCCAGAATCGAACTGGGGACCTCATCCTTACCAAGGATGCGCTCTACCGACTGAGCCATATCAGCACACTAACCGGTAAAGACCACGCTGGGCGTAATCTTGAAATTGGGTGCCTGGCAGTGTCCTACTCTCGCATGGCGAATGCCACACTACCATCGGCGCTACCGCGTTTCACTTCTGAGTTCGGCATGGGATCAGGTGGTTCCACGGCGCTATGGCCGCCAGGCAAAAATCTTCAATCTGAGAAAGCTGACGTAAGTAGTTCGCTTGGTATTTGCTACAAGCCTTAGAACACTTCTTGGGTGTTGTATGGTTAAGCCTCACGGGTAATTAGTATGGGTTAGCTCAACACGTCACCGCGCTTACACACCCCACCTATCAACGTTGTGGTCTCCAACGGCCCTTTAGGACCCTCAAGGGGTCAGGGATGACTCATCTCAGGGCTCGCTTCCCGCTTAGATGCTTTCAGCGGTTATCGATTCCGAACTTAGCTACCGGGCAGTGCCACTGGCGTGACAACCCGAACACCAGAGGTTCGTTCACTCCGGTCCTCTCGTACTAGGAGCAACTCCCTTCAATCATCCAACGCCCACGGCAGATAGGGACCGAACTGTCTCACGACGTTCTGAACCCAGCTCGCGTACCACTTTAAATGGCGAACAGCCATACCCTTGGGACCGACTTCAGCCCCAGGATGTGATGAGCCGACATCGAGGTGCCAAACACCGCCGTCGATATGAACTCTTGGGCGGTATCAGCCTGTTATCCCCGGAGTACCTTTTATCCGTTGAGCGATGGCCCTTCCATTCAGAACCACCGGATCACTATGACCTACTTTCGTACCTGCTCGACCTGTCCGTCTCGCAGTTAAGCTGGCTTATGCCATTGCACTAACCTCCTGATGTCCGACCAGGATTAGCCAACCTTCGTGCTCCTCCGTTACTCTTTGGGAGGAGACCGCCCCAGTCAAACTACCCACCAGGCACTGTCCGCGAGCCCGATTCAGGGCCCTGCGTTAGAACATCAAACATACAAGGGTGGTATTTCAAGGACGGCTCCAGCGCAACTGGCGTCACGCCTTCAAAGCCTCCCACCTATCCTACACATGTAGGTTCAATGTTCAGTGCCAAGCTGTAGTAAAGGTTCACGGGGTCTTTCCGTCTAGCCGCGGGTACACCGCATCTTCACGGCGAATTCGATTTCACTGAGTCTCGGGTGGAGACAGCATGGCCATGGTTACACCATTCGTGCAGGTCGGAACTTACCCGACAAGGAATTTCGCTACCTTAGGACCGTTATAGTTACGGCCGCCGTTTACCGGGGCTTCGATCAAGAGCTTCGCTTGCGCTAACCCCATCAATTAACCTTCCGGCACCGGGCAGGTGTCACACCCTATACGTCCACTTTCGTGTTTGCAGAGTGCTGTGTTTTTGATAAACAGTCCCAGCCATCTGGTCACTGCGACTCCCAACTGCTCCATCCGCAAGGGACTTCACTGTCAAGAGCGAACCTTCTCCCGAAGTTACGGTTCTATTTTGCCTAGTTCCTTCACCCGAGTTCTCTCAAGCGCCTTGGTATTCTCTACCCGACCACCTGTGTCGGTTTGGGGTACGATGACTTGTAATCTGAAGCTTAGAGGCTTTTCCTGGAAGCAGGGCATCAATGGCTTCCGCACCGTAGTGCGTTCGTCTCGTGTCTCAGTGTTGTGTCTCCGGATTTGCCTGGAAACACCACCTACGCACTTTCACCAGGACAACCGTCGCCTGGCCCACCTAGCCTTCTCCGTCCCCCCATCGCAATTACAAGTCGTGCAGGAATATTAACCTGCTTCCCATCGACTACGCCTTTCGGCCTCGCCTTAGGGGTCGACTCACCCTGCCCCGATTAACGTTGGACAGGAACCCTTGGTCTTCCGGCGAGGAGGCTTTTCACCCCC
>NZ_JBQBES010000002.1:1890000-1937500 GCF_051919425.1 Aeromonas sp. 75A
TTGTGGATGTCTTTGCCCTCAGCAAAGGCGGTCAGCAACCCCTTGTCACCGGAGAGGTGCGCCATGATGCGCAACTCGATCTGGGAGTAGTCCGCCGCCACCAGCTTGTAACCGGCGCTCGGAATAAAGGCCTGCCGAATGCGGCGCCCCTGCTCGTTGCGCACCGGGATGTTCTGCAGGTTGGGATCAGATGATGACAAACGGCCCGTAGCCGCCACCGCCTGATGATAGGAGGTGTGCACCCGTCCGGTCTGCGGCTTGATCATCAGCGGCAGTTTGTCGGTGTAGGTGGACTTGAGCTTGGCCAACCCACGGTGCTCCATCAGGAGGCGCGGCAGCTCATAGGTCTCAGCCAGCTCGGCCAGCACCTCTCTTCTGCGGTGGACGGTGCCCCCTTCGGAGTCTTTTTGATGATCGGCAGGCCCAGCTTGGTGAAGAGGATCTCCCCCAGCTGCTTGGGCGAGGAAAGGTTGAACTCCTGCCCGGCCAGCTCATGGGCCTGCTTCTCCAGCTCCGCCAAGCGCAGCTCGATCTCCTGACTCTGCTGATGCAGCAGTTTGGGCTCGATGGTGGTACCGAGTCGCTCCATCCGCGCCAGAACCGGCAGCAGCGGCAGCTCGATTTCGCTGAATACTTTGGCGAGGCCCGGCTCGGCAGAAAGCTTGCCCCACAGCGCCTGATGCAGACGCAGGGTGACGTCGGCATCTTCCGCTGCGTAAGGAGCCGCCTGCTCCAGCTCGATCTGGTTGAAGGTGAGCTGTTTCACCCCTTTGCCCGCGATATCTTCAAAGGAGGTGGTCTCGACCCCGAGGTAACGCTTGGCCAGCGAATCCATATCGTGACGACTGGCGGTGGAGTTGAGCACGTAGGACTCGAGCATGGTGTCGTAGGCAATGCCCTGCAGGTCGATGTCATGGTTGAGCAGCACGTTGCGATCGTACTTGAGGTTCTGCCCCACCTTGAGACGGGTCGGATCTTCCAGCAGCGGCTTGAGCTTGCCCAACACCACGGCCTCGCTCAGCTGTACCGGTGCCCCCAGATAGTCATGGCCAAACGGCACATAAGCAGCCTTGCCCGGCTCAACCGCGAAGGAGACACCGACGATCCGCGCCTCCATATAGTCGAGACTGGTGGTTTCGGTATCGAAGGCAAACAGCGGTGCCGCTTTCAACTGTTCCAGCCAGCCGTCAAACTCGGCTTCGTCCAGAATGCAGCGGTAGTCGGTTTCGATGGCGGCAACCGGAGCGGCGCTCTCATCACCAGCCTCGTCTTGTCCGGCAATCTCGCTCCCCTCTTCACCACCGGATTCCAGCTCCTTGATCAGGTTGCGCAGCTCGTATTCGCGATAGACCGCCAGCAGGGACTCCTTGTCGACCGGCTTGAGCAACAGCTCTTCCAGACTCTGTTCCAGCTCGACATCGGTCTTGATGGTCGCCAGTCGATAGGAGAGACGAACCTGCTCCTCCTGCTCGCGGAACTTGTCGGCGAACGCCTTGGAGCCACGGAAGCCGAGGGCGGCGACCTTGTCGAGGTTGGCGGCAATCTCGTCGATGCTGCCAATCCCCTGCAGCAGGGCCAGTGCGGTCTTCTCGCCGACACCGGTCATGCCGGGAATGTTGTCGACCTTGTCCCCCATCAGGGCCAGATAGTCGATGATGAGCTCGGGCGGTACGCCGAACTTCTCGATCACCCCTTCCCGATCGGTCTTCACATCTTTCATGGTGTCGATCAGGGTGACATGGTCGGAGACCAGCTGTGCCATATCCTTGTCACCGGTGCTGATCAGCACCGGCAGCTGCTTCTCGGTCGCCTGGCGGGCCAGGGTGCCGATCACGTCGTCGGCTTCAACCCCTTCCACCATCAGGAAGGGGAAGCCCATCGCCTTGATCATCTGGTGGATAGGCGCGACCTGGCTGCGCAGATCGTCCGGCATGCTGGCGCGGGTCGCCTTGTATTCGGGATAGATGTCATCGCGGAAGGTCTTGCCCTTGGCATCAAACACCACGGCCACATGACAGTCAGGATATTGCTTGCGCAGGCTGCGCATCATGTTGGCCATGACACGGACGGCGCCGCTCGGCAAACCGGTCGATGTGCGCAGATCAGCCTGCTGGGAGGCAAAGAAGGCGCGGTAAAGATAAGAGGAGCCGTCGACCAGAATAAGGGGGTTGCTAGGGGCCATGAAATCGTCCTGCCAGAGATAAACAGCCGCTAGGATGCCACAGGGCCCCCCTCACACCAAGGGGCGCAGCAACAGCACACAGCGCCTGATTAAGGGACTCAGTCTGTGGATAACTCTGTGTTCAAAAATGGGGCGCATCAGAGCGCACAGTGATAAAGCTGTGCACAAGAATATAAAAAGCCATTAAAAACAATGAATTGAGATCGTAAAAACCGATCGCGAGACAGTTAGAATGATCTCGATCAATGTGGAAAAAGATTTAAGGGAGTAGGTACGGCAGGATCCAAAACGAAACAATCCTAGCACAGCAAGATGACTTGACCAGCGGAGGGCGAGCGATAACCATACAAAAGTACAACAATCCATCCTGGCTCACATTTTCAACAACGAGGAGTTTGCCATGAAAAAAGTGGCCGTGATTTTGAGTGGCTGCGGTGTCTTTGACGGGGCCGAAATCCACGAGGCCGTCATCAGCCTGCTGGCGTTGGCCCGTCAGGGAGCCGCCGTCCAGTGCTTCGCCCCGAACGTGGCACAGCTCCATGTCATCAACCACCTGACCGGTGAAGTGAGCGAGGGAGAGAGCCGCAATGTGCTGGTCGAAGCGGCCCGTATCTGCCGTGGTCAGATAAAGGATGTGGCCGAGCTGGATGCGGCCGATTACGACGCGCTGCTGGTGCCCGGCGGCTTTGGCGCGGCCAAAAACCTGTGTAACTTTGCTATCAAAGGAGCCGAGTGCCAGATCCAGCCCGATGTGCTGAAAGCATGCCAGAGCTTTGCCAAAGCCAACAAACCGGCCGCCTATATCTGCATCGCGCCCGCCATGATCCCGCTGATCTATGGTACCGGGACGCTGGCGACCATCGGCCATGACGAGGGTACCGCCAACGCCATCGAGGCGATGGGTGGCAGCCATCTCAACTGCCCGGTCAACGAATTCGTGGTGGATCAGGAGCGCAAGGTGATCTCCACCCCCGCCTACATGCTGGCCAACAACATAGTCGAAGCGGCGGACGGCATCGAGAAGACAGTCAAGCAACTGCTGGCGCTGTAATCCTCACCCTGCCAAAAACAGACGGGCCGCTCATGGAGCGGCCCGTTTTCAATTCTGCCTGAAGGCGATGAATTAGATGGTTTCGCCCATCTGATCCATCTTGCCCAGCAGGGCACGCAGACGCTCCTGCCATGCAGTGTGCTCGTTGCGCAGTTGATGGTTCTCGTCTTGCAGCTTGCTGTTCTGCTCTTTCAGCTCGTCCAGCTCCATCTTCAGCAAGGAGATGTTGTCGACGGCGGATTGTACTTTGGATTCGAGTTGCTCAAGGACTTCTAGTGACATATGCATACCTGTTTGTTCAATTGCGATGCCCCACAGAGGGCGATTCAAGCGCGTGAAGCCAGCATACCCCGAGCGCATCGGCACAAACAAGCCAGTGCGCTGTAAAATGCGCCTTCCATAGATGTATTGTCTAAATATGCGTCTATTTTTCTCGCATCCTGCGCCCGAGCCGCGACAACACACTGAACCGTGCGTAAAAGACCCCGCCGCCCGCGCATCATTTGCACCCTCTCGACGGAATCGCCGTTATCCATGCAAGGCGATATAAGCCCCCAGCAACAGACAGGCGACGACATACATCAGCAGGCCGTAGAGCAGGTTCCAGCGCAGGATCAGCCCGGCACTGAGGTTGTAGCGGGAGGCCAGCGCCAGATTGGATCCGGAGAGCGGACTGGTGCCGGTGGCAAGCCCCCACCCCAGCAGGAAACACATACCGAGCAGGCTGGGATCCGGCGCCAGCGGCCAGAGCAGCGGCGCCAGCCCGGAGATACTGATGAGCGGATGCACCCCGACGATGGCCACCAGCAGGATCAGCAGCAGAGTGAGGGATGCTTCGAGCCAGCCAAAGTGATTGAACAGCGGCAGGCCGTGACCGGCACCGAGATCGATGACCGACAGCGCACTGTTGATCCCTGCCGCCAGCAAACCGGCCCCCAGAAACAGCACCAGCTGACCACCGATGGCGGGGAAGCGCTCCACTACCTGCCGCTTGAGGGCCGCCTTGCGCCCGACCCTTGGCATAAAGAGCAGCGCCAGCAGCGGGGCCACCAGCGCGATCACCGCCAGAATGCCGAGCTGGGGCCAGATCTGCTTGATGAGGAGAACCAGCAGCGCCAGCGTGACCGGCAACCCCAGGGTCTGCAGCCGCAGCGGATAACCGGCAAAGTCGGCTACCCCGATCCGCTCCACCTGCCAGGCAGTCAGCCCCATCGCCAGCAAGGCGGCGAGGATCCCGAACGGCAGAATATGAGAGAGCTGCAAGCCCGGCGCATAGGTGAGCGCCACCGCCATGGCGACAAAGAAGGGTGACCAGAAGGCGGCAGCACAGAAGACCCGGCTCAGCACCATCACCTGACGCCGCTCCAGGGTGCCATTGCGCTCCAGCCGATCGCCGATGATAAAGAGCACCGAGAGGTTGATGACCGCCCCCAGCAGATTGAGGCTGGCCATGGTGCTCCACAGGCCTTTACGCCCGGTCCAGGAGGTGGTGCCGGTCAAGAGACCCGAGGTGGCGAGGTTGAGGGTGCTCACCGCGGCAAACATGGTGAGCATATTGATGTTGGGCAGCAGCCAGTCACCGGCGGTGAGGCTCGCTCCCTGCCACCAGGAGAAGAAGAGCAGCAACAGCGCCGCGCCATACAAGGCCAGCGCCTGCCGCTTGGCAGCACCCACCAGCCAAGGCCAGGTGAGCAGTGATGCCCCCCAGGCCGCCATGGCCGCTGGCCAGGGGGAGAGTCCCAGATAGAGATGCAGCAGGTTGAGCAGCCACATCCCCAAAATCAGATAACCCGACCAGCGTTTGGCCATCGACTACTCCGGCCGGGAGATCAGAGACACTGATCCATATCCAGTGAAGGCTTGTCGCACTCCGGACGGCCGACGATCTTGGCGGGTACGCCAGCGACCGTGGTATGAGGCGGCACCGGGTTGATCACCACGCTGCCCGCGCCAATTTTGGCGCCCACGCCCACTTCGATATTGCCGAGCACCTTGGCGCCCGCCCCTATCATCACCCCTTCGCGGATCTTGGGATGGCGATCGCCGCTCTCCTTGCCGGTACCGCCGAGGGTCACGCTCTGCAGGATGGATACATCATCTTCAATCACTGCCGTCTCGCCCACCACTATGCCGGTGGCATGGTCAAACATGATCCCTTTGCCGATGCGGGCGGCCGGGTGCACATCCACCCCGAACACCACCGAGATCTGGTTTTGCAGATAGAGGGCCAGCGAGCGGCGCCCTTGGCGCCACAGCCAGTTGGCGACCCGATAGCCCTGCAGGGCATGGAACCCCTTGAGATAGAGCAGCGGAGTGGAGAAGAGGTCGACCGCCGGATCCCGCTCCTGCACGGCGCAGATGTCGGCCGCCACTACCGTCAGCAGCTCGGGCTCGCTGCGCAGGGCCAGCTCGATCACCTCGCGCAGGGCGATGGCGGGCATGGTGGCGCTGTCGAGTTTGTTGGCCAGCTGGAAGCTGAGGGCCGAACGCAGATTCTTGTGATTGAGAATGGTGGAGTGGAAAAAGCTGGCCAGCATCGGCTCCTGGGCCGCCATGCACTCCGCTTCTTGCTGAATTTTGTGCCAGGTTTTGGCAACCAGTTCATCCATGTTGCAGCCTACTGTTGTTCTGGGTGAGGGCTCTGTTGTTCTTTTGTCAGCACCGAGATGGGGTCCATGTGGATGATGACATCCATCCGCTCGAATGCCTGGCGTACCGCCAGCTCGGCTTCATCGGCGATCTGATGGGCCTTGACCAGGGGGATCTGATCATCCAGTTCAAGATGCAACTGTACGAATCGGGTCGGCCCGGATTGACGGGTGCGCAGGTCATGTACGCCGTGTACACCTTCTACGGCACAGCAGAGCGCCATTATTCTCGCTTGTTCTTCCGCTGGCAACTGACGATCGAGCAGGGCCTGCACCGACTCGTAGCCGATGTGTCCCGCCCCCCACAACAGGAATAGCCCGATCAGGATGGCAAACAGGCCATCGGCCCAGTACCACCCCTGCCCCGCCAGCACCAGCGCCAGCAAGACACCGGCATTGAGCAGCAGATCGGAACGGTAGTGCAGCATGTCAGCCTTGATCGCCACACTGTTGGTCTTGCGAATAACGAAACTCTGGAAGCTGACCAGCAGCAGGGTCAGCACGATGGATCCGCCGCTGACCCAGAGACCCGCCTCCAGCCGCAGGATAGGCGCCTGATTGAGCAGGGATGAAATTCCGTGCATCACCAGCAGCAAGGCGGAGCCGGAGATAAAGGCCGACTGGATGAGGCCCGCCAGCGACTCCGCCTTGCCGTGACCGAAACGGTGCTCGTCATCGGCGGGGGCAAGCGCATAGCGAATGGCCAGCAGGTTGATGATGGAGGCACTCACATCCATGAAGGAGTCGGTAAGCGACGCCAGCAGGGTCGATGAGTCGGTCATCAGCCAGGCGATCAGTTTGCCGATGATCAGCAAGGTAGCGGTGGTGACCGCCGCTATGCTGGCAAAGGTCACCCAACGGGAATATTGTTGATGGCTCAAAACCGGCTTTCCTCTGGCGATGAAAAACTTATTATACCCTGACCCCGGCGTCAGTTTGGCGCGAAAATCTGCGGAATAACACCAGATGAACAGAATACTCCTGGTCGACGACGATCTTGAATTGACCCAACTGCTCACCGAAATTCTGACCCTGGAGGGATTTCAGGTCACGGTCGCCGAGGATGGTGAAGAAGGGCTGCAACGGCTGGCGGAGCAGAGCTTCGATCTGGTGTTGCTGGATGTGATGATGCCCAAGCTCAACGGCTTTGCCATGCTGACCAAGCTGCGCAAGACCCACGATACCCCGGTGCTGATGCTGACCGCCCGTGGCGACAGCCAGGATCGGGTCAACGGTCTGGAAGCGGGTGCCGACGACTATCTGGCCAAGCCATTCGACGACAGGGAGCTGCTGGCCCGGGTACGCGCCATCCTGCGCCGTACCCAGAGTGCCCCGCCCCAGCGCGGCAACTCCTCCGACGAAGTGCACTTCATGGATATCGTGCTGCAACCCGGCCTGCAGCAGGCCCGCTGCGGCGAACAGCTGCTGGAGCTGACCGCCACCGAATTCGGGCTGCTGGAGTGCCTGCTGCGCAATCCCGGCCAGATCGTCAGCAAGAGCCACCTCTCCGAGCAGGTGCTGGGCAAGAAGCTGGAACCCTTCGATCGCGCCATCGACATGCACCTGAGCAACCTGCGCAAGAAGCTGCCGGACCGCACCGATGGCCAGCCCCGCTTCAAAACCGTACGGGGGCGCGGTTACCTGTGGCTAGAGCAAGAATAGAGCGCATCAACTCCCTCAACGGGATCTCGACCCACATCTTCCTCTGGTTCTGGTTCATGCTGCTGGTGATGCTGGCCGCCGTGATCAGCCTGCCGACCCTGGATCCCCGCAACCAGATCCCGCTGCCGACCCACGAAGTCGCGCGGATGCAGAACAACGTGCAGGCCCTGCTCAACGCCGCCGAGCCGGATCAAGATTTCGATCTGGCCAAGGCGATGGACAAGATCGCCATGCTGCCGGTGGACAACGTCTACCTGCGCGACGAGAAGGGGCAGATCCAGTCCACCACCCATCCGCGCAAGTTCGTGGTGCGCTTTATGGTGGATGCTGACGACCCGGCCAATCCCATGCTGGGCAACGAGGATCGCAAGGCGATCGCCGGCCCCTTCCTGATGGAGCACCACGGCCATCGCTATCACGTCTATTTTGGCCTCAATGCCGAGAATCCCTACCTGTTCCTGTTTATTCAGGTGCTGGATCACCCGATCCGCATTCTGGGCATCTCGATGTTGGTCAGCACCCCGCTCTGCCTGCTGCTCGCCTGGCGGCTGACCCGCCCCATCCTGCAGTTGCAGAAATCGGTCTCCCAACTGGCGGCCGGCAATCTGGAGGTACAGATCCCCAACCTGGGACGGGGCGACGAGATCGGCCAGTTGGCGGACAACGTCAGCCGCATGGTAGAGACGCTCAAGAGCATGATCCAGAAACAGAAACAGCTGCTTTCCGATATCTCCCACGAGCTGCGCAGCCCCCTCACCCGGATGCAACTGGCGCAGGCGCTGATCCGCCGCAAGCAGGGTGACAGCGCCGAGCTGGCGCGGATCGAATCGGAGATTGGGCGGCTGGACAAGCTGATCGGCGATCTGCTGGATCTGTCGCGGGTGCAGCAGCATGTGGAGGCGCCGGTGGTACATCCGCTGGCCGACCTGCTGGAGCCCATCCTCGAAGATGCCATGTTCGAGGCAAACCAGAGCGGCAAACAGCTCAGACTGCCGCCGCTGCCCGCAGAGTCGATCCAGATGTGGCCCGAGCTGCTGGCCCGGGCGGTGGAGAATCCCCTGCGCAACGCCCTCAAGTATGCCCGCGAGTTCATCAAGGTGGACTGGTATCGAGAGGGACTGGAGTGGGTGATGACCATTCGGGATGACGGCCCCGGAGTGCCTGACGAGCAGCAGGCGCTGCTGTTCCAGCCCTTCTTCCGGGTCGATGATGCCCGCAACGCCAAGACTGGCGGCACCGGGCTGGGGCTGGCCATCGCCTCGGAGGCAATACAGCGCCACGGCGGCACCATTGCGGCCAGCAACAATCACCCGACCGGGCTGACCATCACCATCCGCTTGCCCATCGCCTGATCCTTTTCATCCGGACGGGCGCTGGGTATGCTGGCGCCCCTTCTTGGCTTTACATCTCTTTGCAGGAGCTCGTCATGCTCGATATCGTCCTCTACCAGCCGGAAATTCCGCCCAACACCGGCAATATCATCCGGCTCTGCGCCAATACCGGTTACCGGCTCCATCTGATCGAGCCGCTGGGGTTTGAGTGGGATGACAAGCGGGTAAAGCGGGCGGGACTCGACTATCACGAATTTGCCGAGGTGAAGCGCTGGCCGAGCTATGAGGCTTTTCTGGCTGCCGTGGCGCCCAAGCGGGTGTTCGCCTGCACTACCAAGGGCCGCACCGCGCACTCGGCAGCACAATATGCCCTTGGCGACGCCCTGCTGTTTGGCCCGGAGAGTCGCGGCCTGCCCATCGAGATCATCGAGAGCCTGCCATTCGAGCAGCGGCTACGCATCCCTATGGTGCCCCAGAGCCGCAGCATGAACCTCTCCAACGCGGTGTCTGTCTTTGTCTACGAGAGCTGGCGCCAGCTCGGCTACGACGGTGCCATGTAAGCGCCACCGATGCTCAGTGGCGGGCGTCGAGCAGATGCCCGCTGCGCTCCAGCCGCCAGCAAGTGACCCCCAGCGACAGACCGCGCCCCACCATCAGCGCTGCCATCGCCGCCCATAACGCGGCCACGCCCCACGACTGACAGAGCCACCAGATCGGGAAGAAGCCGCCAAACGCGGCCAGCAACATGCTGTTGCGCATCTCCCGCGCCCGGGTCGCCCCGATGAACACGCCATCCAGCAGGAAGCACCAGACCGCCAGCAAGGGCATGGCGATCAGCCAGGGAAGCTGACGATGTGCCTCCGCCACCACGGCCGGAATGTCGGTGATATAGCCGATAAGGTGGGCACCGAAGAGGGCAAACACCAGGGTAAAACCACTGGCGATGAGGGCGGCCCAGCCCAGATTGAGCACGATGGCCTCCCGCAGTTTCTGCCGATCCCGCTGACCGATGGCTCGTCCTACCATGGCCTCCACCGCATAGGCAAAACCATCGAGTCCGTAGGAGAGGAGCATCAGGAAGTTGAGCAGCACCGCATTGGCGGCCACCGCCACATCCCCCAGCCGCGCCCCTTGCAGAGTCATGAAGGCGAAGCAGAGCTGCAAACAGAGGGAGCGCAGGAAGATATCGCGGTTGAGGCCGAGCAGCAGCACCATGGGCGCGAGCTGCCGCCAGCGCTGCCAGCCATCCTGCCACACCGTCGGCGCCAGTTGCCGCAGCTGACGGCGTACCAGCCAGGTCCCGACCGCCAGCGCGCAGTAGTCCGCCATGACCGAGGCCGCTGCCACACCCCGCACCTGCCAGCCGAGCCCCAGCACAAACAGGGCATCGAGCGCCATGTTGACCAGATTGGTGAGGATCAACATCACCATGGGGCTGCGGGCATCCTGCATCCCCAACAGCCAGCCCATGACCACCAGATTGCAGAGCGCCGCCGGAGCACTCCAGATCCGCACCACCACATATTGGCCCGCATAGAGCTGCACCTCGGGCGAGCCGCCACTCAGGGCGATCAGTCGTGGCAACAGGGGGAAGAGCAACAACAGCAGCGCCAGGCCAAGAGCAATGGCCAGCCCCAGCGCCCGCAACAGGGTATCGAGCTGGGCACGACCGTCGGCGGCGCCGTGCGCCTGCGCCGTCAGGCCGGTGGTCGACATCCGCAAGAAGCCGAGCAGCCAGAAAATGAGGTTGATCAGGGTTGCACCGACCGAAACGCCCCCCAGAAACCAGGCCTGACCGAGATGACCGATCACCCAGGTGTCCACCAGCCCCAGCAAGGGGGTGGTGATATTGGAGAAAACCATGGGCAGGGCGAGCGCAAAGACGGCGCGGTGGCGAGAGGGATCTCGCCACCAGGGGGCAACAGCTGGGGTCACGCTCAGTGGCCTGTCAGCTTCAGGATGCGGGAGAAGTCAGAGAGCATGGTGGCCATCTGCACTCTGGGCACCTGACCCGGCGCCACCTGCGGACGGAATACCGCCTGCAGCTTGCCCTTGGGATTGATGAGCACGATGGAGGCTGAGTGATCGATCAGGTAATCCTTCTCCCCCTGATTGGCGATGGAGTAGATCAGCCCCAAATTGCGCACGAACGGGAACAGCTTGTCGTGGGGGGCAGTGGCCGCCTTGAACTCGGGATTGAAGAAGGCGGTATAGGTCTTGAGGCGTGGAATATCGTCACGCTGGGGATCCGCCGAGATAAACACTACCTGACTGTCGGGCGCCATCTTCTTCAGCTGGTCATAGACGGAGCGCATATCTGCCAGCGTGGTGGGGCAGATATCGGGGCAGAAGGTGTAGCCGACGAACAGGAAGGTCCAGTGCCCCTTCAGGTTGGCAGGAGTGAACGGCTGGTTGTCCGCATCGGTAAAGGCAAAATCATTGATGTCCCGCCCCGCCGGATAATAATCGGCCTGTTCCGGCTGCTCTGGCTGCGTGGCGTAAAACACCAGGATCAGACAGGCTGTCAGCAGCAGAAAGAGCAGGGGATAGCGGAGCTTCATCATAACAAGAGATCCTTTCAGTTCGAGGCAGATGGCCAGCAGTGACCGGACAAGAGGGGGCATTGTACCCCAGCGAGCCGCCAAGGTGGTTCAACCTTGTGCAACGCCCTGTCAGGAGTCGACCATTTGGCATAATTAATCGCCAGTTGCGGCCATAAAAAAACCGGCCCCCTCGGGTGCCGGTTATGGATGGATTTGTTTGTCTCTTCTGCTCAGGGGCGAGCGTTGCGTCCCTGCTGCAACATCTTGCCGATGGCCCGCACGCCGATGGGAATCACGGGGGCCAGCCAGCCCTCTTCCCCCTGGCGATCACCGTGACCCCGTTTGAACAGCAGCACCAGACGCACCACCTTCTCTTTCGGGCATCCCAGCCAGAGCGTCCAGTGCGAACCACGATGGTGCAGCCAGAGACCGTAAAACCAGGTCATCCGGCTACCTTTGACAAAACGGGTGATTGACGATTCCGCTGGCGCAGCCCCAGCCTCTGAATCCCATGGCGATCTTGATGCCATACCAGTCCTCCTTGACCGACAGGTCGTGTTGCTTCGTCGGCCTGAACTGGGAACAGGCCCGTCACGACTATCTGCAACCATTACGAGTGGTCCCCTTTGCCCGACAAGGCTCGGGATCTCCCCACTCCCCCTTCATATCCCGTGAAGGTGTACTGCCCGATTCTCGTTGTTACCGGCCCTCCCGTCCTGCGCATTGCGATGGTCAGAGGGAGGCGCCAAGCCCAGTCTCGGCGACAGGGCACTGATCTGAGCATATATCTGAAATGGATGATTGGTAGCCGGTCGCGCAGGACAAAAATGCCGCCACCGATGATCTGTTTGATATGACAAGGAAAGTGCGCCAGAAACAGCACGGCCTCCCAAAGGAGGCCGTGTGGCAAACGCAGTTGGCGGGGATGATTACATCCAGTCGGCGTTGCGGATTACCCCGACAGCCAGCCCCTCGATGGTGAGCTGCTGGCAGGAGAGATCTACCTCTATCGGGGAGAGCTCTTCATTCTCCGGCAGCAGCCATACCTGACTGCCCTTGCGCTGGAAGCGCTTGACGGTGACATCCTCATCGAGACGGGCGACCACCACCTGACCGTTGCGCACCTCCTGGGTCTTGTGCACCGCCAGCAGATCGCCATCCAGAATGCCGATGTTCTTCATGCTCATCCCCTGCACCCGCAGCAGAAAATCTGCGCGCGGGTGGAACAGGGCGGGATCAACCTGATAGTGGCTCTCGATATGCTCCTGAGCCAAGATAGGTTCACCGGCAGCCACCTTGCCGATGAGCGGCAGGCCGCTTTCTTCAAGCACCTCTTCCTCTTCGAGCAACAGGCGAATGCCGCGGGACGTGCCCGGCATGATCTCGATGACCCCTTTTTTGGCCAGGGCCTTCAGATGTTCTTCGGCCGCATTGGCCGACTTGAAACCAAGCTTCTGGGCAATCTCGGCACGAGTCGGCGGCATGCCAGTCTCGCTCATGTTCACCTTGATCAGCTCCAGCACTTCGGCCTGGCGGGGGGTAAGGGGTTTCATAGAATTGGCACCTGTCTTTTTATACAGCACACTGGCAGTATATACAGTGCAGTGGCCAAGGCAAGGCGCAGCTGACATTTGTCGCAACCAACCCCTCATTTACTACTGTTTTGATCCTGCGCAGCCGACTCATCGTACCTCTCGGCGACAAGGGGCTGTCGATTTGCTATGCTCACGCCGCATTTTTTTGGAGAGCAGACGCACATGTCCCTAGGACAGAAGATTTCCAGAGCCATCTTGCAATGGCCGGTCAGCGGCTTGGTCAATCACAAGAGCCTGCCGGAAAATCCCATCACAGAACTCAATCTGGATCCGGCCAGACCCATCGTCTATGCCCTGAAAACCAGTTCGATCACCGACCTGATGACCCTGCAGCAGTGCTGCGAGGATCTCGGTCTGCCCGGCCCCTTCACGCCGCTGGAGCTCAACGGCCAGCTGCTGCCGCGCTATGTCTGTCTGGACCGTCCGCCTCCCCTGTTTGGCAAACGCAGCAAACCGCTCCCCTTCCTGCAGGAGTTCCACCAGCTGCTGGATCTGCACAAGCAGGATCCCGAGCTGGATATCCAGGTGGTGCCCGTCACCCTGTTCTGGGGCCGCGCTCCGGGTCGGGAAGGGGAAGAAGCCTCCGGCCTCAACATCATCAGCAGCCTGGCGCCGAACCGGCTGAAGAAAGCGCTCATCGTGATCCTCAAAGGTCGCGAGAATCTGGTGCGCTTTTCGCCGCCGCTTTCCCTGCGCTATATGGCGGACAAACACGGCACCGACGAGGCGATCGCCCACAAGCTGGCACGAGTGGCCCGTACCCACTTCAGCCGTCAGCAGCTGGCTGCCACCGGCCCGAAACTGCCGAACCGCAACCTGCTGTTCAAGCAGCTGCTCGACTCCGCGGTGATCCAGCAGGCGATTGAAGAGGAGGCCCAGCGCGAGGGGATCAGCCTCGAGAAGGCGCAAAAGCGTGCCCATGGCTACATGGACGAGATCGCCTCCAACTTCTCCTACCGGCTGATCCGCCTGGGCGAGAGCTTCCTCGGCTGGCTGTGGAACAAGCTCTACCGCGGTTTGTCGGTCAATGGCGCCGAGAAGGTACGCCAGTTGGCGCAGGAAGGGCACGAGATCGTCTACGTTCCCTGCCACCGCAGCCACATGGACTACCTGCTGCTCTCCTACGTCATCTACCACCAGGGGATGGTGCCGCCCCATATCGCGGCAGGCATCAACCTCAACTTCTGGCCGGCGGGCCCCATCTTCCGCCACGGCGGCGCCTTCTTCATTCGCCGCACCTTCAAGGGCAACCCGCTCTACAGCACGGTATTCCGGGAATACCTCAACCTGCTGTTTGCCAAGGGTTACTCGGTAGAGTTCTTCACCGAAGGTGGTCGCTCCCGTACCGGCCGTCTGCTACCGCCCAAGACCGGCATGCTGGCGATGACCCTGCAGGCAATGATGCGCGGGCTGGACAGGCCGGTCACTCTGGTGCCTGTCTATCTGGGTTACGAGCACGTGATGGAGGTGAACACCTACCACAACGAGCTCAAGGGGAGTCGCAAGGAGAAAGAAAGCTTCCTGCAGGTGCTCGGCATCCTGCGCAAGCTGCGCAACTACGGCCGTGGTTTCGTCAACTTCGGCGAACCGCTGACCCTCAACAGCTACCTGAGCGAACATATCCCCGACTGGAAAAAGCACATCGGAGAAGAGGAGCGTCCGGAGTGGATGGCGGGCACCGTCAACAATCTGGCCGAACTGCTGATGACCCGCATCAACGGCGCTGCTGCGGTCAACGGCCTGACCCTGAGCGCGCTGGCGCTGCTGGCCGCCGAGCGCCACGCCCTGACCCGCGACGAATTGCAGGCCCAGCTCAACACCTATCTGGATCTGCTCAAAGCGGTGCCTTACAGCCCGCAGAGCACCATTCCGGATGAGGATGCCAAGACCCTGCTGGATCAGGCGATGGAGCTCAACAAGTTCGAGGTGAGCGAGGACAAACTGGGGCAGATCATCAGTCTGGACCGCTATCAGGCGATCCTGCTGACCTACTACCGCAACAACATCCTCCACCTGTTCGCCATGCCCTCTCTGGTGGCGGCATTGATCGAACGGTGCGAAGGGATCTCCCGCAGCGAGATCATGGCCCGTTGCATCGACATCTATCCGCTGCTCAAGACCGAGCTGTTCCTGCGTTATGAAGAGGAGGAGCTGCCGGCGCTGGTCGACAGCCTGCTCGACGCGCTGCAGACCCAGCAACTGATCGAGACCCACGATGACGGCTACTGGGTCAATCCGGCCAACCAGATGCGCCTGCTGCTGCTGGCGGAGAGCATTCAGGAGACCCTGCAACGCTACGCCATCGTGCTGACCCGGGTGCTGGCACAGCCTCATATCGAGGCGGAGCAGCTGGAGGCGGACGGCCTGATGATGGCAGAGCGCCTCGGCACCCTGCACGGCATCAACGCCCCCGAGTTCTTCGACCAGAAGCTGTTCAGCACCCTGATCCACACGCTGCGCAAAGAGGGTTACCTCTCTCCCGAGTGCAAGCCGGATCTCGGCCGCTTCCAGGCGCTGGCCGACAACATAGTGCCGCTGCTGAGCAACAAGATCCGCCGCACCATTCAGGCAGGCAATCAGCTCTGATCTGCAACGCAAACAAAGAAGGCCGCATGATGCGGCCTTCTTTTTTATCGGAGTCTGCGCGGGAACATGTCACGCCAGCAGGTAATCGAGCACCAGACCGGCAAACACCAGCGCCCCCACATAGTTGTTGTTGAGAAACGCCTGGAAGCAGGCTTCCCGCTGCCGCTCACGAATGAGCCGCTGCTGATAGACAAACAGCACCGCCGCCCCCAGCAATCCCCAGTAATACCAGCCCCCCAGCGTCATCAGCTGCCCGACCGCCAGCAACAGCAGCAGCGTCGAGAGTTGCAATGCACCGATGATCCGTTTGTCGTAACGACCAAACAGGATGGCGCTGGACTTGAGGCCGATCTTGAGGTCGTCATCCCGATCCACCATGGCGTACTGGGTGTCGTAAGCCACCGTCCAGAGCAGGTTGGCAAAGAAGAGCAGCCAGGCCACCAGCGGCAGGGCATCCGCCTGCGCCGCATAGGCCATCGGGATCGACCAGGAGAAGGCCATCCCGAGCACCAGCTGGGGATTCGAGATAAAGCGCTTCATGAAGGGGTAACTCACCGCCAGCAGCAGGGCGACAAACGACAGGCCGATGGTGAGCGGATTCATGGTCAGCACCAGACCAAACGAAATGAGCGCCAGCACGAAGAAGAGCGCCAACACCTCCCACGGTTTGACTCTGCCCGTGGGCAAGGGGCGACCAGCGGTGCGTTTGACATGGCCGTCGAAGTTGCGATCCGCATAGTCGTTGATCACGCACCCTGCCGAGCGCATCAGAAAGACGCCGACCACAAACACGGTCAGCACCCAGAGATTGGGCAGGCCACCAGCGGCCAGCCAGAGCGCCCACAGGGTTGGCCACAGCAGCAGCAGAGTACCTATGGGTTTGTCGACGCGGGCCAACTGCATATAGGCAAGTCCCCGCTCCTTGGTTAACAGATTCACTCCAGCTCCTTGTCACAGACGAGAGAGGGCAGAAACAGCTCGTGCACCAGCAGTGGCCACTGCCCCAGAAACAGACGGGAACGACGCCCCCAGACAGTGGCGGCCGGGCAACGGGGATTGGCGGCAATATCGAAACGGGCCAGCTGCAGATAATCGCGGCGGGCAGGCTCATGGCCAAATACCCGCTCACCCAGCGGCTGCTCGCCAAGCTCGGCAATGCCGCTCCCTTGCAGTGCGTCATCGGCAAACAGGGTCCAGCCCAGCACGGCGGGCCCACGATCCCCGTGCAGGATCACCTCGCGGCAGGTACCGGCCGGCGAGGCCGAATCCACAAGCCACTGCTCATCGGCAGTAAGGGCGACCGGGTGATTGCCCAGCCACTCCACCGAAAAGTGGCGATTGTGCTGACGCAGACGCCGGGTCATGGAGCCGGGCTCCAGCAGCCAGGGGCGCAAGCTGGCGGGCAATTCGCAACATTCGGGGGCCAGCCACCCGCTTAACGGCGTGAGGGGAACAGTCAACTCGGACTTCACAGCTTCACCATCCAGAGATTCCCGTGTTCAGGTTAAAATCCGGTTTATTATCCGTAAATCAATAGCGAAATGTAAGAACATCCGTGCTTGACGGCCCCGATGGCAACATCAAAAATGGGTTATCTCTTGCTGATGAGCCATCTATATGAAGATCTTCAAAATTCTGCTGGTGTTGTTACTGAGCTGTGGCGCCCTGCAGCAGCAAGCTCTGGCTGAAGATGAGCCGCCCGCCGAGGGCGCAGAGGGGGCTGCCAAGCCTGGTTTCTCCTACCACGCGCTCGATCCCGACATCATCACCAACTACCTGAGTGATAGCAAAACCCTCGGTTATATCCGGGTCACGGTAGAGCTGATGGCGGAAAACGAGGCCGATCTCAAGCTGCTGGAGCAGCATGACCCGCTGATCCGCGATGCCATCATCCGCCTGATTGGCAGCAAAAATGCCGATCAAGTGAAGTCCCTGACCAACCGAGAAGAGCTGCGCAAGGAGTGCGAGACAACCGTCAACGAACTGCTGGTGAAAGAGACCGGCAAGAAAGCGGTGCGCGAGCTTATCTTCACCAAGTTCCTCTACCAGTAATCCTTCCCGAAACAATCGCTTATTGGCATATCGGCCAATAAGCGAGCTTTGCCGGTTTATTCGAAATGAAAATCGATTACAATACGGCCGTCAAGTCGTAGAGGTAGTCGTTATGGGCAGCAAAACCCTGTGTGAATGGCGCCGTCACGAGATCCCCACCGATCTCAAGGCGTTGCGCAAGATAGTCCGCAAACCCAAGTTTGTCTGCAGCAAGTGTGCCCGCAGTGCCAATGACAAGGGTTACCTCTGCCAACCGCTGCGTTTGAAAGAGGAGTAACCCCCCTCCCTGTCACGGTGTTATTGATCGGTCCACCCCTGACGTCCCTGTTCGAACAATCTGCGCGCCTGGGTATCATTCGGGCAAACGCCGCGATACTCCTCGCCTGAGCGGCCAGCCAGATAGAGGTGCTCGGGGCGGCAATACCATGCCAATCCCTTCTGATGTCCCTGCTTCCACAGTTCAGGATCCACCTTCTTGCCACACTGGCCCTGATGGAACTCGATCCGCTCGGTGGTGAAGCCCAGCTTGCCATCCGCCTCCCCCACCTCACTCCACACCTTCTCGCAGGGATCATCGTTGGAGACACAGCCACCCAGCAGGGCAGCCAACAATATGATGGTGAGTCGCATAGTCATCCTTGAGTGTCATTTGGGCAGTTCATTCTACCCAGCGGCCCGCCCCTGACCAAGGACGAACGCTCAGCCGTGTGAGCGCGGCAAAAAAATCAGGCGGGCCCAAAGCCCGCCTGTTCGTTCAATGCCGTGGTTCACTGGTCATCGAAAGTGTCATCATCCTGCCAGCTTTCATCTTCCCACTGATCCAGCTCTTCTTCCCAGGAATCCGGCTCCCAATCATCATCAGAGGAGTCGTAATCCGGCTTGTGTCCACCCATCTTCACTCTCCTTGGATAGTTCACCCGCACTCCAATTTTATCCGGAATTGTCGGGCTCGCCAGTTAGAGAGTTCAAAGTTTGACCAGGGTCCGGCCGGCGATCTGGCCTTGCGTAATGGCCTCGGCGGCCTCCACTACCTGCTCCAGCCCAATCTCGGTAACCGCCTGCTCAAAGAAGCTAGCAGGAAGATCCCGTGCCAGTCGCTGCCATGCCAATTGACGACGTTCAAACGGGCACATCACCGAATCGACCCCCTGCAACCGCACGTTGCGCAGGATGAAGGGCATCACACTGGTAGGCAGATCAAAGCCGCCCGCCAACCCGCAGGCCGCCACGACGCCGCCATAGTTCATCTGAGCCAGCAGCTTGGCCAGCACCTGACTGCCGACGGTATCGATGGCGCCAGCCCACAGCTGCTTCTCCAGCGGTTTGGCTGGCACCAGCAGTTCACTGCGTGGCACGATGCGGCTGGCACCCAGTGCGGTCAGCATGGCGCCCTGCTCTTCGGGACGACCGGTCAGCGCCGCCACCTGATAGCCAAGGGCTGCCAGCAGGGCAACCGAGGTGGCCCCCACGCCACCCGCAGCGCCGGTGACCAGCACCTCACCGCTTGCCGGGGTAATGCCCGCCTCTTCCAGCGCCAGCACGCAGAGCATGGCGGTAAGGCCGGCGGTGCCGATGCACATGGCCTGGCGCTCATCCAGCCCGGCGGGCAGCGGCACCAGCCAGTCGCCCTTGACCCGCGCCTGTTCGGCCATGCCGCCCCAGTGCCCTTCGCCCACACCCCAACCGGTCAGCACCACCTTGTCGCCGGGCTGATAGCGGCTGTCGGCAGACTCGAGCACGGTACCGGCGAAATCGATGCCGGGCACCAGCGGCCACTGACGTACTATCTTGCCCTTGCCTGTGATCGCCAACCCGTCCTTGTAGTTGATCGAGCTGTAAGCGACCGCCACCCGCACCTCACCTTCCGGCAACTGGCTCTCGGCCAGCCGGGTCAGAGTCGGAACAGTCTTGCCGTCTTGGTTTTCCAGTAACAGAGCCTTGAACATGGTTGCCTCTTTGATGACATGTGAAACGGGGATCAGCTGCTTTGACGCTTTTGCAGTTGAAAATCGAGAGCCAGCGCAGTGCCCATCACGGGCTCCCCGGCCAGTTGGCGCAGGATCAGCTCGGCAGCCTCCTGTCCCATTTTGCGATAGGGGATCTTGACCGAAGTAAGGGTCGGATAACAGGCGCGCGCCACATCCAGATCGTCAAATCCGGCGATAGCGAGTTTGCCCGGCACATTCAAATGGCGGCGCTGGCACTCGAACAGCACCCCGGCCGCCAGTTCATCGTTGACGCAGATCAGCGCGTCCAGCTCGGGCCAGCGCAGCAGAAATTCACCCAGCATGGTGGCGCCGGTGCTGAAACTGGGCCGCTCAGAGGTGTTGATGATGGCATCGGGGGAGAGGTAGTTGTCGAGCAACGCCTTCTGCCAGCCCTGCATCCGCTGTTGCAGCATCCACTGCTCCTGACGGGCACAGAGAAAACCGATATTGCGGTAGCCCCGCTCGATCAGGTGGCGGGTGAGCTGATAACCGGCATCGAAGTTGGAGACCCCCACATTCATGTCGATGGGGCTGCGGGCCATGGCACCCACTTCCACCACCGGCAGGCGGGAGGCTTTCAGGCGGGTACGGATCGTCTCGCCGGGATCGCCACCAAACAGCACCACCGCCGCCGGATTGTGCTGCAAAAAGCTGGTCAGCAGGCTCTCTTCCTGCTGTTTCAGATGCTGGGCATCCCCCAGCATGATCTGGTAACCCTCCTCGAGCAGGGTCTGTTGCAGGCCAGCGATCATCTCGCCACAGCCCGCTTCCGCCAGACTCGGGACGATCACTGCGATGGTCTGGGAAGTCGCAGAGGCCAACGCCCCGGCGGCCCGATTGGGGATATAGCCGAGCTCTTCCACCGCAGCTTCGATGCGCTCGCGCATCCTGTCGGAGACCATCTCCGGCGTGCGCAGGGCACGGGAAACCGTCATGGCCCCCACACCAGCCAGCTGGGCCACATCGTTGAGGGTCACCCGACCCGTGCTACGGCGCTTCTTTGCTTCTGACATCCATCCCATCCTCGACTTGCGGCTGCTCACTTTAAGGCAAAAGAGCGCCACTGACCATTTGCTCAAGGCCGATTCTACTCTCTTTCCCCCACAATGAGGGCAGGATGACTCCCGTTAATGGGTGAAGTGATAGCGCTATCACGGTTTGATGTTAGCGCTATCTGATAGCGCTAACTTTCGCGATCACCCTCACAGTTTCACCACCGCAAGATCGATAGATTGGCGCCATCATAACTAGCCGGATCACCACCATGCTGACTCAACTGCTGACCGAGGATGTCATCCGCATCGAACCCGCAGCCCGCGACTGGCGTCACGCCATCGAGCTGGCGACGGCGCCCCTGCAGGCCAATGGCACCATCGAACCCTCCTACGTGGCGGCGCTGTTTCGCTCTCATGAAGAGCTCGGCCCCTACTACGTACTGGGCCCCGGTCTGGCGATGCCCCATGCCCGCCCCGAAGACGGCGTCAACCGGCTGGGTCTGGGGCTGACCGTCATCAGGCAGGGGGTCAACTTCGATTCCGAGGGCAACGACCCGATCCGGCTGCTGATCACCCTGGCCGCCAGCGACAGCAACTCCCACGTGGAGACCATCGCCCAGCTGGCCGAGCTGTTTATGAATGAAGAGGACGTGGCGGCCATCATCGCGGCCGACACCAAAGACGACATCCTGCGCATTCTGGCGCGCTACTGATCTGCGCCACGGCGCACCTGACAGAGGAAGAGACAATGAAAATTCTGGTTGTATGCGGTCACGGTCTGGGCACCAGCCTGATGATGGAGATGAGCATCAAGAGCATCCTGAAAGAGCTGGCAGTCACCGCCGAAGTGGATCACCGCGATCTGGCCTCCGCCGGTAGTGAAACCGCCGAGATCTTTGTCGCCACCCGCGACATCGCCGAGCAGTTACAGAGCATGGGCGTCAACGGCCGTCTGGTGGCCCTCGACAACATGGTCGACAAGGCCGCGATGAAAGAGAAGCTCGCCACCGCCCTGCGCGAACTGGGCGCCCTCTAAGGATCCTCCATGCGGCCTGCGGGCCGCATCTTTCATTGCCAGGAGCTGACCATGGAATTTTTCAACTTTCTGATGTTTGACGTGCTGTCCGAGCCCGCCGTGCTGGTCGGCCTGATCGCGCTTATCGGCCTGATTGCCCAGAAGAAACCGGTGACCGAGTGCATCAAGGGCACGGTCAAGACCATCATGGGTTTCGTCATTCTGGGGGCCGGTGCCACCCTGGTGATCAACTCGCTGGGTGACTTTGCCGTCATCTTCCAGCATGCCTTCGGCATCAAGGGGGTCGTCCCCAACAACGAGGCCATCGTCTCCATCGCCCAGACCTCGTTTGGCAAGGAGATGGCGATGATCATGTTCTTCGCCATGCTGGTGAATATCCTGATCGCCCGTCTGACTCCGTGGAAATTCATCTTCCTGACCGGTCACCACACCCTGTTCATGTCGATGATGGTGGCGGTGATCCTCTCTGCCGGCGGCATGAGTGGCGTGCCGCTGATCGCGGTGGGCAGTCTGGTGGTCGGCGTCGCCATGGTCTTCTTCCCGGCCATCGCCCACCCCTTCATGAAGCAGATCACCGGCTCCGATGACGTGGCACTCGGCCACTTCTCTACCTGCTCCTACGTGCTCTCCGCCCTGATCGGCGCCAAGTTCGGCAACAAGGCCCACAGCTGCGAAGATGTACAGGTGCCCAAGAGCCTGCTGTTCCTGCGCGATACCCCGGTGGCCATCTCCTTCACCATGGGCATCATCTTCCTGGTGACCTCCGCCTTCGCCGGCCCCGAGTTTGTCTCCAGCGTCGCCAAGGGCAAGCACTGGTTCATGTTCTCCCTGATGCAGTCCATCACCTTCGCCGCCGGTGTCTACGTGATCCTGCAGGGTGTGCGGATGGTCATCGCCGAGATCGTTCCGGCCTTCAAGGGGATCTCCGACAAGCTGGTGCCGAACGCCAAACCGGCACTCGACTGCCCCATCGTTTTCCCCTATGCCCCCAACGCCGTGCTGATCGGCTTCCTGTCGAGCTTTGCCGCCGGCCTGGTGGGGATGGCGCTGCTCTACGCCATGGGCCTGACCGTCATCATCCCGGGCGTGGTACCGCACTTCTTCGTCGGCGCCGCTGCCGGGGTCTTCGGCAACGCCACCGGTGGTCGTCGCGGCGCCATTTTGGGTGCCTTCGCCAACGGCCTGCTGCTGCTCACCATTCTGCCGGTGTTCCTGCTGCCGGTGCTGGGCGACCTCGGCTTCGCCAACACCACCTTCAGCGACTCCGACTTCGGTGTGGTCGGCATCCTGCTGGGGCTGATCGTTCGCTAATTCCGATCACCGCCAAAAACAAAACGGAGCGCATCGCGCTCCGTTTTTTTATGGTCGGCCATCGATGATGGATAGCGGGCTGTATGAAAGACTGAAACTCAGTCGTTCTCCAGCGCAGTGAGGCAGTGCGAGAGGGTACGCGCCAGCGCTCCCTGATTGCGCAGCACCACGGCGCGGGCCTGCTCCCCCATCTCGCGACGGGCGTTGCCGTCGGCAAACAGCTGGCTCACCCGCTCGCCCAGCTCGGCGGCATCGGCCACGATGGCGGCGCCCCCCTGAGCCACCAGCTGGCGGGTGATATCGCTGAAGTTGAAGTAGGCGGGCCCCGTCAGGCAGGGCTTGCCGAGGGCTGCCGGCTCCAGCAGGTTGTGACCGCCGATCTTCACCAGACTGCCACCGACGAAGGCCACATCGGCCGCCGCCAGCATCAGCGGCAGCTCACCCATGGTATCGCCGAGATAGACCTTATCCTCCGCATTCACCTCAGCACCATCAGTGCGCCGCACGCAGCCGTAAGGGGCGCACAGTTCGGCCACCCGGTCGAACCGCTCGGGGTGGCGCGGCACCAGAATGAGCAGCGCATCGGGATGGCGTTTGAGCAGCAGATCGAAGGCGGCCAGCACCTGCTCGTCCTCACCTTGATGGGTGCTGGCGGCGATCCAGACCGGCCGATCTGTCCCCAGCTGCTGGCGCAGGGCGCGCCCTTTTGCCTGCACCTCGTCACCAAACTGGATATCGAACTTGATGGAGCCGGTCACCGCCAGCCGCGAACGTTCGATACCGAGGCGGGCGAAGCGGTCGGCGTCATCCTGATGCTGACAGAGCAAATGGGTCAGCGGCCGGCTCAGGGCGTCGAAGGCACCGTGGAAGCGGGCATAGCGCTGGCAGGAACGCTCGGAGAGGCGGGCGTTGATGATGGTCACCGGCAGGTGGCGCGCCTCACAGGCTGCCAGCCAGTTGGGCCATAACTCGGTCTCCATCACCCAAAGTGCGCGCGGCTTGAAGGTGTCGAGAAAGGCGGCAATGGCCCAGGGGTAGTCGAGCGGCGCGTAGCGATGGATCACCAGATCCCCCAGCTTGGCAGCCTGATCGGCACCGGTGCGGGTGGTAGTGGTGAGCAGGATCGGCAGATCGGGCCGCTCCGCCTCGAGGGCGCGAATGAGCGGCGTGATGGCCAGCGTCTCCCCCACGCTCACCGCATGGATCCAGAGCGGCGCCTCCTGTCCGGTGGCGGGCAGCCGCCCGAGATGCTCGGCCCAGCGCTCGCCAAAGCCGGGCTTGCCTTTCTTCGGCTTGTAGAGGGCCAGCAGCGCCAGCGGCAATCCCAGATGGATCAGCAGGTTGTAGAGCAGACGATAGGGCATCTTACTGACTCTGCTCCAGCTTCTTGCAGGCATCGACCACCTGCTCCGGCGCCAGATCGATCAGGCACTTGAGATGGCCGAACTTGCAGGTGCGCTTGAAGCAGGGGCGACACTCGATGTCGGTGTGGACGATCTCGACCCGATCCGCCAGCGGCGGGGTGTAGAGCGGCGAAGTGGAGCCATAGACACCCACCAGCGGCCGGTTGAGGGCGGCGGCGATGTGCATCAGGCCGGAGTCGTTGGAGATGACCCGGCTGGCCAGCGCCATCAGATCGATCGCCTCGTGCAGGCTGGTCTTGCCCGCCAGCACGTGGCAGTTGGGGCGAGTCAGCAGATTGACCCGATCCCGGATGGTATTGGCCACCGGCACATCCTTGTTGGAACCGAAGATCCACACCTGCCACCCCTCGTCCAGATGCTGTTGGGCCACCACGGCGTAGTGCCCTTCCGGCCAGCGCTTGGCCGGGCCGAACTCGGCACCGGGGCAGATCACCAGCACCGGACGGGCGCGATCCAGTCCCAGCCGCTCCAGCGCCTTGCTCTGGTTGATCAGATCGACATGGAGCGCCGGATGCGGAATGGTCGGGATATCGGCCCGACTCTTCATCTGCGCCTTGGGATAAGCGAGCGCCAGATAGCCCTCCACCATCAGCGGGAAGGCGGACTTGTTGCTGCGCAGGTCGTTGAGCAGACCGTAGCGGCTCTCGCCCTTCCAGCCGGTACGGACCGGAATGCGGGCAAACCAGGGGATCAGCGCCGACTTCATGGAGTTGGGCTGGACGATGGCCTGATCGTACTTCTCCGCTGCCAACTGCTTGCCGAGGCGGCGGCGCGCCACCAGCTTGAAGTCACCGTGGCCGAGGGGCATGGTGATCGCCTTGTCCACCTCCGGCATCCGCTCCAGCAGGGCGCAGCACCAGGCAGGGGCCATCACGTGCAGTTCACACTCCGGATGGTTGGCCTTGATCGCCTTGTAGAGGCTCTGGGACATCACCATATCGCCGACCCAGGAGGGGCCGATCACCAATATTTTCATCACGCGTCTTCTCTCGGGACTGGCCCGGCTGTTAATCATCACTGGGCGAGATTATGCCCCAAGAATGACTGGATAAATAACAGAAGATCCTTGGCAGACGCTGCCGTCACCCCATTTTTCCAGCGGTGCCTCGCTTCCAACCGGACGAGACGAGACAGGCAAACAGCTGATAGAAACGGGCAATGGCGGCTCTCTCTTTGGCCCGTTTTTCCGTTAGAATGGCCCATCAATACGCATTCGACCCGCCAGCCGGGCAATAACCGTGAGCCCCATTTCGTGAAAAAACCGACTCTGGCTGCCGTTCTGATCGTCAAGAATGAAGCCGACAACCTGCGCAAGTGCCTCGCCTCCCTCGACGGACTGGTGGACGAGATCGTCATTCTGGACTCCGGCAGTCAGGACGAGACCCCGGCCATTGCCGCCGAATTTGGTGCCCGCTTCTTCGTCAACGCCAAGTGGCCCGGCTTTGGCAAACAGCGCCAGCTGGCCCAATCCCACGTGCAGTCCGACTGGGTACTGTGGCTGGATGCCGACGAGCGGCTCACCCCCGAGCTGAAAACCGCCATCGCCAACGTGATGGCCAATCCGGCCAGCGATACCATCTACTCGATCCCGCGCCTCTCCTGGGTGTTTGGCCGCTTTATCCGCCACAGCGGCTGGTATCCGGATCGGGTGCTGCGCCTCTATCCCAAGGCACTCACCAGCTACAACGAGGCGCTGGTGCACGAAAAGGTGGAAGTACGGGCCAACATGAAGATCGTCAATATTCATGGCGACCTGCTTCACTTCACCTATCGGGATCTGGAGCACTATCTGGTGAAATCCGCCGGTTATGCCCGCGCCTGGGCCGATCAGCGCACCGCTCGCGGCAAGAAGGGCTCCCTCAGTCAGGGGCTGATCCACGCGGTCGGCTGCTTCCTCAAGATGTACCTGCTAAAAGCGGGCTTCCTCGACGGCAAGCAGGGGTTGCTGCTGGCGATCCTCTCCGCCCACTCCACCTTCGTCAAATACGCCGACCTCTGGGTGCGCCAGCAGCCGCAGCAGCCGGAATAACCGTCATACGAAACAGGGCCCCACGGGGCCCTGTTTGCATTGCTGCATACGTTACTTGCGCCAGAAAGGCGCCGCCCAGCGGGCCATCACCGGCACCATGGTCTTGGGATCGAGCTGGCTCATATCCTCAGGATGGTCGCTATCCTCCGGCGGGCTGAAGGCGAGGTGACGCCCTTCGCTGTTGAGGGGCTTCCAGCGCAGCGGAGTAGCGGAGCGGCGCATCGGGAAGAAGCCGATGGTCGGCACATCGAGCGCACCAGCGATATGGAGCGGGCCAGTACTGCCTGCAACGAACAGGGCTGCGTTGGCCAGCACCTGACAGAACATCGGCAGACCATCGCTGGAGCGGTAGATCCAGCCGTTGCCACCGTGGGCCAGCAACTCGGCCGCCAGCTGTTCGGCCATCTTCTCCTCGCCAGGGCCTGCGGTCAGCACGCACTGCAGCTCGGGGCAGGCCTGATTGAGCTTGATGATGATGCGGGCATACTGCTCGATGGAGAGATTGTTGGCCGAACCGCCGCTACCGGCATGCACCATCAGCCAGGGGCGGCTGGCATCGAGCTTGAGCTTGAGTGCCAGCTGCTCGCGCACCTGTAGCAGAGTCTCCTCATCGAACTGCAGGAAGGGGGTCTTGGGCTCCACCACGGCCACCTGCTGATCGGCCAGGAAGCGGCGGATCAGCTCCAGATTGTACTCGGATTCCGGCTTCTGGGAGCGGGAGCGACGCTGCACCAGTCGCTGGTTGTAGAGCACCTGCGCCAGCTTGGTCGCCGGGGCCAGCCGGTAAGGGATGTGCGCCTTCCACACCAGCATGGCGTTGCGGGAGTTGGAGAAGAGGCAGATGGACGCGTCGAACGCCGCCGCCTTGATCCGCGCCAGCAGCGCTCGCTGTTGCTCCTTGTCGGCCCGCACGCCCGGATCGATGATCACCTCGTCAATCCAGGGGCAGAGCCGGGCCAGCGGCGCCGTGTAGGCCGGAACCAGGGCAGTCACATGACACTCCATGGAGCCTTTGAGCATGGCGAAGCTAGGCCACGCCAGCATGAAGTCACCAATCTTGTCATTGCGAACGACCAGAATACGTTTCATAAAAAATCCCTTTGCTCCCTGTCACCAATGCAGGGAGGCTTGATGCGCGATGGCGTATTCTTGCCTGATGCACTGCTATTCTCAAGCGACGACCTTATAATGCGACCAAATTTCCAGGTTGCAGGACCGCAAAGATGACTACCAGGGTAATTTATCCCGGGACTTTTGATCCCGTTACCAATGGCCACGCCGATCTCATCGGCCGGGCCGCCAAGCTGTTTGACGAGGTGGTGGTCGGTGTCGCCAACAGCCCGAGCAAGCGCCCGCTGTTCGATCTGGCAGAACGTGTCCAGCTTGTCCAGCAAGTGACCAGCACGCTTCCCAACGTCAAGGTGGTGGGCTTCTCCGGCCTGCTGGTCGATTTCGCCAAAGAGCATCAGGCCAACGTGCTTATCCGCGGCCTGCGCGCCGTCTCCGACTTCGAGTACGAGTTCCAGCTGGCCAACATGAACCGCCGCCTGATGCCCACGCTTGAGAGCGTCTTCCTCACCCCGGCGGAGGAGAACTCCTTTATCTCCTCCACTCTGGTGAAAGAGGTGGCGCTGCACGGTGGCGACATTCGTCAGTTTGTCGATCCCGTGGTGGCCCAGGCCATCGCAGCCAAACAGAAAGGGTGATCCCCTTCCACACTGGCCATTCCCGACGGCAACTACGAACAAGGGCTACCCGTAGGTAGCCCTTGTTGTATCTCTCTCGCATGGAGAGGTCAGCCTGCTTGCCGGTTACTGACGGGCAAACTGCTCATTCATCTCCTGCACCAGCAGATCGAGCCACTCGTAGCGGCGCCGGTACATGGCCCGCTTCTTGGCGGCGATCTCCTCCAGCGGCTTGCGCGGCTGGGCTTGCAGGGCGACGAAGTTGGCATCCACATCCCGGGCGTCGAACTCCTGCCACAGCTCGTCATAATCGGCCTGTAAATTGGCTTTCTGCTTGCTGCTATAGCGCTTGGCCTGAAACACGTGGGCCCGCTTGCGCACCGCCAGCACCTCCGCTGCCCCCATGCTCTGCGCCAGTTGCAGCACCAGCTGCACCAGCAGGGATTTGGGCCGCAGGCCGTGTCCCTCTTTGGTCAGCTCGCGCACCCGATCCTGGGCATTGTCGACCGCAGGCTCCGGCCCCTGCATGGAGCCGATCATCAGAATCAAACGATCCACGCTGCCCGCCAGCGAAAAGGCGCAGCTGTAGAGGCGCTGCCCCTCGCCGTTGACGATAGAGAGCGCCAGCTCGGCCTCGCGGCGGAAGGTGCCATCGTGGCGCAGCAGAATGCGGCAGCCGCTCTGTGGATAGTGCCCCAGCGCGATCCCCTCGCCCAGATAGAGGGGGTCGATCAGCTGCGGGTAGCACTCCAGCAGCAAACGGTAGTGATTTTCCAGCATCTCGGCCCGCTCACGGGCGCTGGCACAGGCGAAGCGATAGGGGCGCATCGGCTTGTCGAGCAGCTCGGGATAGACAGCTGGCAGCGCCTTGAGCGAGTCGCACTGAAACAGGCTGAAGACCCTGCTCAACGACTTGCGATAGAGCAGGCTGCGCAGCACGAACTTGCCGCGATTGAAGGTTTTCCGGTCACATCCCTCGGGGTAGAGGAAGCGGGCCATGGATTTTGCGCAATAGCGCTCCTGCCGGGATAAATATTCCCAGTCTATTGATTTAACTGTCATTTTTATATTCTCAAACCGCCTGAACGGTCGGGATACTAGTGACAGCTGTGCAAATCTTCAACAGAGTGGAAATACGCTGTTACAACTTCCCCCGGATCGGGGCAAAAAGTGCGCTCAGCGCTGGCAATGACTGCAAAAAACCGTGGTGCGCTGGCCCATTCTTGTCTCGGTCAGCAGGGTGTGACAGTGGAAACAGGGCTGACCGCCACGGCCATAAACCTGCAACTGCTGCACGAAATAGCCCGGCTTGCCATCGGCACTGGTGAAATCCTTGAGAGTGGTGCCGCCCTGGCGAATCGCCTCGGCCAACACCCGCTTGATCTCGGCCACCAGGGTTCCCAGCCGCTCGGCGCTGATATTACCCGCCGCCCGTTTGGGGTGAATGCCGGCAGCATAGAGCGCCTCGTTGGCGTAGATGTTGCCCACCCCGACCACCACCTGATTGTCCATCAGGAACTGTTTGATGGCGGTGCTGCGCCCCTTGGCGCGCCCCTGCAGGTAATCAGCACTGAAGGCATCGGTGAGCGGCTCTGGCCCCAGCTTGGCGAGCAGCGCGTGGGCTTCGGCCGGTTCCCGGGTCCACAACAGGGCGCCGAAGCGGCGCGGATCGTTGAGCCGCAGCAGCTTGCCATTCTCCAGCTCGATATCCACGTGGTCGTGCTTCTCGGCTGGCGTGCCGATATCCAGCACCCGCAGGCTGCCGGACATCCCCAGATGAAGGATGGCGGTGCCGAAATCGGTCTCCAGCAGCAGGTATTTGGCACGGCGACGCACCCGATGGATGGTGAGGTCCACCAGCTCCTGAATCTCACCGGGGATCGGCCAGCGCAGGCGGCCATCCCGCACCATCACGCGTGTCACTTTGATACCGGTGAGCCAGGGGAGATCCCCTGACGACTGACTTCAACTTCTGGCAATTCAGGCATTGGTACCTCGCAAACAGAGTCGACTGGTGGACAATCAGGGGGCAGGACGCAGCAGATCGCGATACTGCTCGGCAGTGAGGGCGAGCCAGAGACCGGAGGGCAACTGGGCACCATACTGGCCGCTGTTCTGATAGAGGCCGATCTCGACCGGATCGTTCTGGCCAGCAATCCACACCTTGATGGTCACCGGGGTGCCGCGCACCACCTCGCCGGGGGGCAGCAACCAGCCTTGCCAGCGTGCCAGCCGGGCATCCAGCTGCGCCGTGTCGAGCCCCAGATCCGGCACACTGCGCCAGCCCTGACCGATCCGCTCAATCTGCCAACTAGGCCCCTGCCAAGTGAGCACCACGGCCGCATCCGGCAGCAAGGGGCGAGCCCGCTTGGCGCTGTTCTCCTGCTGGGCAGTCTCCATACGATGCAACAGGGTGATCACGATCAGCACCACCACGATGATCACGTTATTCCAGCCTTTGCGGCTCAATTTGAACATGGCAAGCCTCCCTTTGAACCGGCAGTGTACTGAATTCGGCGCATAAAAAAACCCGGCACGAAGCCGGGTTTTTGGGAATGCAGCATCAAGTAATTACTTGATTTTGCCTTCCTTGTAGATCACATGCTGACGAACAACGGGATCAAACTTTTTGATCTCCATTTTTTCGGGCATGGTGCGCTTGTTTTTGGTAGTGGTATAGAAGTGACCAGTACCGGCGCTGGAGTTCAGGCGAATTTTCTCGCGAATACCTTTAGCCATGATCTAATTCCTTATACCTTAACACCGCTGGCGCGCAGTTCAGCCAGAACCACTTCAACGCCACGCTTGTCGATGATACGCATGCCTTTTGCGGATACGCGCAGGCTTACGAAGCGTTTTTCACTCTCAACCCAGAAACGGTGAGTGTGCAGGTTCGGCAGGAAACGACGCTTGGTGGCGTTGTTAGCGTGCGAACGGTTGTTACCAACTGCCGGGCGCTTGCCGGTTACTTGGCATACTCTAGACATGTCAGTCTCTCCAAATCTTACTTCATTGCTCGAGCAAATATCTGCCCCGCTGGCCTTCGATTGCGGGGCAAACAGAAGGCGGCATTTTATACAGCATCCGTGATCAAAGATCAACTAATACGGTGCCAGAGCACAGTTATAGCCAACCGCGCTCGGCAAAAGAAACCGTGATGCCATCACCGATCACCAAGTGATCCAGCACTCTGATATCGATCAGGGCCAAAGCGGCCGTGATCCGATCCGTGATCTGGCGGTCGGCCCTACTGGGCTCGGCGACGCCGGACGGGTGATTATGCGCCAGAATCACCGCGGCTGCATTATGTTTGAGCGCGATCTGCACGATTTCTCTTGGCCAGACGCTCGCCGAGTCGATAGTGCCATAAAAAAGCTCAACAAATTGAATGACTCTGTGCTGATTGTCGAGCAACAACAGGGCAAACACCTCGCGCGGCCGATCCCGCAGCTGGGCCTGCAGATAGTCGCGGGTCAGCTGGGGCGAGGTGAGCGCATCGCCCCGTTGCAGCTGCTCGGCCAGATGGCGTCTGGCCATCTCCAGCACCGCCTGCAACTGGGCATATTTGGCCGGGCCAAGGCCGTGCGCCTCGCAGAATGCTCGTTGATCCGCCCCCAGCAAGCTGCGCAAAGAACCGAATTGATTCAACAGGTTGCGTGAAAGGTCCACTGCACTCAGGCCATTGACGCCAGTGCGCAGAAAGATGGCGAGCAGCTCGGCATCGGAGAGCGACGCGGGCCCCTGACGCAGCAGCTTCTCTCTGGGGCGTTCATCTTCCGGCCACTCTTTGATGCTCATTTGTCTCTCCCTAATCCCTGTTGAGAAAAAACATAGCAAAAAATTGCGCGCGCCTGACCACACCCCTTGATGCCAACCCCTGTCGTCATCCATTGCCTGTGGTATCTTAGCCGACCAGTCAGAATGAGCCGGATAGAGAAACAGCAGATGAGATTGGCCGATAAACGCATCCTGTTGGGTGTCAGTGGCGGGATCGCCGCCTACAAGAGTGCCGAGCTGGTACGCCGCCTGAAAGATCAGGGCGCCGAAGTGCGGGTGGTGATGACCCGCTCCGCCAAGGAGTTCATCACTCCGCTGACCCTGCAGGCGGTCTCCGGTCATCCGGTGGCCTACAGCCTGCTGGATCCCTCCGCCGAAGCGGGCATGGGCCATATCGAGCTAGCCAAGTGGGCCGATCTGGTATTGATCGCCCCCGCCAGCGCCAACCTGATGGCGCGGATGGCAGCAGGCATGGCCGATGAACTGCTGACCACCCTCTGTCTGGCCACTCCGGCGCCCATCGCGCTGGCACCTGCCATGAACCAGCAGATGTATCTCAACGCCGCGACCCAGGCCAACCTCAAGACCCTGGCCAGCCGCGGCATTCTGCTGTGGGGGCCGGATGCCGGCAGCCAGGCCTGTGGCGATGTGGGCCCGGGGCGGATGCTGGACCCCCTCGAACTGGTGGATCGCTGCTGTCAGCAGCTGGCCGCCGAGCCCTTGCTGGCAGGCGTCAAGCTGCTGCTCACCGCAGGGCCAACCCGCGAGGCACTGGATCCGGTGCGCTACATCAGCAACCACAGCTCCGGCAAGATGGGCTACGCCATCGCCCGAGCTGCCCGTGAAGCGGGTGCCGAAGTGACGCTGGTGAGCGGGCCGGTGACGCTGGCGACGCCTGCGGGCGTTACCCGCATCGATGTCGAGAGCGCCGAGCAGATGCATCAGGCGGTGATGAGCCGGGTCGGCGAGTGCGACCTCTTCATCGGTTGCGCGGCAGTGGCCGACTACCGCCCCGAACAGGTCGCCAGCCAGAAGATCAAGAAGACCGGCGACAACGACCAGATGGTGGTGAAGCTGGTGAAAAACCCCGACATCATCGCGGCCGTCGGTGCCCTTTCAGACAAACCCTTCACCGTCGGATTTGCCGCCGAAACCGTGGATGTGGAACAATACGCCCTCGACAAGTTGCAGCGTAAGCGGCTGGACATGATCGCCGCCAACGATGTGTCCCGCGAGGGGCAAGGCTTCAACGCCGATGACAACGCCCTGACCGTGTTCTGGCAAGGGGGCCAGGCCCCGCTGCCGCTGGCCGACAAGCTGACGCTGGCCCGTCACCTGATCGCCCTGATTGCGCGCCACTACCGGCACTGAGCGTCCCGAAAGAACAAGACTCACGGCGCCCCGCCTTGCCAAGAGGGGCGCCAATACAAGATCCAACTGAAAAAGCGATTCATGACTACACAAATTGAACTGAAGATTCTGGATGCCCGTATCGGTACCGAGTACCCGCTGCCCGCCTACGCCACTCCCGGCTCTGCCGGCATGGATCTGCGCGCACTGCTGGATGCGCCGTTGACTCTGGCTCCGGGTGATACCACTCTGGTGCCGACCGGTCTGGCCATCCACATCCAGGATCCGGGTCTGTGTGCCACCATTCTGCCCCGCTCCGGCCTCGGCCATAAGCACGGCATCGTGCTGGGCAACCTGGTCGGTCTGATCGATTCCGATTACCAGGGTCAGCTGATGGTCTCGGTCTGGAACCGCGGCAAGGATGAGTTCACCATGCAACCCGGCGAGCGCATCGCCCAGCTGGTGATCATGCCGGTAGTTCAGGCCAGCTTCCAACTGGTCGATGAGTTCAATCAGAGCGAACGGGGTGAAGGCGGTTTTGGTTCTTCTGGTCGCCAATAACAGACCACACCAGCCCGATGGGCGGTGCTTAATAACAGAATCAAGCCATTGTTTTTTTAGGGGAATCCATGGCAAGCAGTAATCAGAAACAGAGTCGGCGCGATCAGATCCTGCAGGCGCTCGCCCATATGCTGGAAACCAGTCCCGGCCAGCGCATCACCACGGCCCGTCTGGCGGCCGAGGTCGGCGTCTCTGAAGCAGCCCTCTATCGACACTTTCCAAGCAAGGCGCGGATGTTCGAAGGGCTGATCGACTTTATCGAGGATTCCCTGCTGTCACGGGTCAATCTGATCATGGCGGAAGAGAAAGACACCATGGCACGCTGCCACCACATCCTGCAGCTGCTGCTGGTGTTCGCCGAGCGCAATCCCGGCATCACCCGCATCCTCAACGGCGATGCCCTGCTGGGCGAGCACGACCGGTTGCGGGATCGCATCAGCATCCTGTTTGACAAGCTGGAGACCCAGATCAAACAGGTACTGCGCGAGAAGCGGCTGCGCGAGGGTCAGGGCTTCCAGCTCGATGAGACCATGCTGGCCAATCTGCTGCTGGCCTATACCGAGGGCCGCATCAGCCAGTTTGTCCGTTCCGAGTTCAAGCTCAAGCCCACCGCCGGCTTCGAGGATCAGTGGCAGTTTATCCGCAGCCAGCTGCTGCAAAGCTGAGCGGCAGCGCTTTTCACCGAGCACGAAGAAGGGAGGCCTTGGCCTCCCTTCTTTTTTGTGGCAGCTTTTTATGGCAGTAAAATAAGCACCAGATGCGACCCGGACTGTCGCGCTGCGATGTTAGATTCATGCGCCATAAACCTTTAGCACCCGAAAGGACATCCTATGGAACCCGAAATCATTACCGAAGCGCAGACCTGGCTGGTCAATAACCAGGGCCTGCTGATCGAGTATGCCGTCAACATCGCGGCCGCCCTGCTCACCCTGCTGGTCGGCTATATCGCCGCCAATCTGCTCAGCGGTGGCGTGGTAAAAGTGATGCAGGCGCGCAAGCTCGACACCACAGTCACCCACTTCGTCGGCAGTATCCTCAAATACGCCATTCTGGTGTTCGTGGTGATCGCCGCGCTGGGCCGGGTCGGGGTGCAAACCGCCTCCTTCGTCGCCATCATCGGTGCCGCCGGTCTGGCCATCGGTCTGGCGCTGCAGGGCTCGCTCTCCAACTTTGCCGCCGGCTTCCTGCTGATCATCTTCCGCCCCATCAAGGCGGGCGAGTTTATCGAAGTGGCAGGCACGTCTGGCGTGGTGCAATCCGTTCAGCTGTTCACCACCACCCTCACCTCCGGTGACAACAAGATGGTGGTAGTACCGAACTCCGCCATCCTTAACGGCACCATCGTCAACTACTCGCGCATGGATACCCGCCGCGTCGATATGACCTTTGGTATCGGCTACGGCTCCGACCTGCGCAAGGCCAAGCAGATCCTCGAGCGTCTGGTGAACGAAGAGCCGCGCATCCTGAAAGATCCGGCTGCCACCATCGCCGTCGCCGCGCTGGCCGACTCCTCGGTCAATATCGTGGTGCGCCCGTGGGTCAAGACCGGCGACTACTGGGGTGTCTGGTTCGACTTCCACGAGAAGGTGAAACTCACCTTTGATGCCGAAGGGATCGAAATTCCCTTCCCGCAGATGGTGATGCACATGCAAAAACCGCAGGCGTAATCGCGGTAAAAGCAGCAATCAACAATGCCAGCCTTCGGGCTGGCATTGTCATTTCTGGCGCGCCATCCGCTGCATAATCAGGCCAGCGGAATGAAAACAATTTCAGAGCTGCGGGCCAACCCCAATCATGAGCGAGCGCAAGATCCCCCTTGCTTTCGTGACTCATAATCCCGATGTTCTGGTTGTATACTCCCGACGGTTGCCCCATTGCGGTAAAAGACAATCGGTAAAACTCTGTTACACGGGCCGCCCGGCCGGCTCGCTATAATGCTCGGATAATAAGGTTTGGCGGGACCTTGCCTGCAAGGTTCAAACACAACTTGGCATTTCAGGAATCCTATGAAAAACATCAATCCAACCCAAACCCAGGCCTGGCAGGCACTGGAAGCCCACTTTGCAGCAAACAAAGAGACCCGACTCAAGGATCTGTTCGCGCAGGACCCGAAGCGCTTTGACAAGTTTTCCCTCACCTTTGGCGGCGACATCCTGGTTGATTACTCGAAGAACCTGATCACCGAAGAAACCCTCAAGTTGCTGGTTGAACTGGCCAAAGAGACCGATCTTCGCAGCGCGATCGATGCCATGTTCAATGGCGACAAGATCAACATGACCGAAGGGCGCTCCGTACTGCACGTGGCCCTGCGCAACCGCTCCGACCGCACCATCGAGTGCGACGGCAAGGATGTGATGCCGGAAGTGAACGCCGTACTGGCCAAGATGAAAGGCTTCTGCGAGAAGGTAATCGGAGGCGAGTGGAAAGGTTACACCGGCAAAGTGATCCAGCACGTGGTCAACATCGGTATCGGTGGCTCCGATCTCGGCCCGGTGATGATCACCGAGGCACTGCGTCCCTACAAAAACCACCTGCAGATGCACTTCGTCTCCAACGTCGATGGCACTCACATCGCCGAGACCCTGAAGAAGATCGATCCGGAAACCACCCTGTTCCTGGTGGCCTCCAAGACCTTCACCACCCAGGAGACCATGACCAACGCCCTGACCGCTCGCGACTGGTTCATCAAGATCGCCGGTGACAAGGCCCACGTTGCCAAGCACTTCGCGGCCCTCTCCACCAACGGCAAGGCCGTGGCCGAGTTCGGTATCGACACTAACAACATGTTCGAGTTCTGGGACTGGGTTGGCGGCCGCTACTCCTCCTGGTCTGCCATCGGCATGCCCATCGCCCTCTCCGTCGGTTTCGAGAACTTCGAAGCCCTGCTGCAAGGCGCCTTCGAGATGGACATGCACTTCGCCACTGCCTCCTATGAGCAGAACGTGCCGGTGCTGCTGGCGCTGATTGGCCTGTGGTACAACAACTTCTACGGTGCCGAGTCCGAAGCCATTCTGCCGTACGACCAGTACATGCACCGCTTCCCTGCTTACTTCCAGCAGGGCAACATGGAGTCCAACGGCAAGTACGTGGATCGCAACGGCAAGCCGGTTGACTACCAGACTGGCCCCATCATCTGGGGTGAGCCGGGTACCAACGGCCAGCACGCCTTCTACCAGCTGATCCACCAGGGCACCAAGCTGATCCCCTGTGACTTCCTGGCGCCAGCCATCAGCCACAACCCGATCGGTGACCACCACCCGAAACTGCTGGCCAACTTCTTCGCCCAGACCGAGGCGCTGGCCTTCGGCAAGAGCAAGGAAGAAGTTGAAGCCGAGTTCCTGGCTGCTGGCAAAACCCTGGAGCAGGTCAAGGATCTAGTGCCGTTCAAGGTGTTCGAAGGCAACCGCCCGACCAACTCCATCCTGTTCAAGAGCCTGACCCCGAAAACCCTGGGTGCCCTGATCGCCATGTATGAACACAAGATCTTCGTACAGGGCGCAATCTGGAACATCTTCTCCTTCGACCAGTGGGGCGTGGAGCTGGGCAAACAGCTGGCCAACAAGATCCTGCCGGAGCTGGGCAACAACGAGGCTGTCACCAGCCACGACTGCTCCACCAACGGTCTGATCAACACCTGGAAAGCGTGGAAAGCCTGATTTATCCAGCCTTTCTGAATGCAAAAGCCCCGCTCGATGAGCGGGGCTTTTTTATGACTGTCAGGCTGAGTTTTCTGGCTGGCCGGTCGGGTGTCCAGTCCGACCGGCGACGGGAATCGTCATCCCCGCCCCTTCATCATCCAGCCCGATGCTGGCTTAACCGCCAACGGCGATGCGTTTCATGTCTTTCATATAACCGCGCAGTACCTGGCCGATTTTCTCGATCGGGTGGTTGCGGGTCGCTTCGTTGGCCGCCAGCAGCGCCAGGTTGTCGACGCTCTGCCCTTCCGCCTTGCTGGCACCCAGATCGCCCGCTTTCAGGGTCGGCATGAAGTGCTCGCGCAGCAACGGCACTGCAGCGTTGGCGAACAGGTAGTTACCGTACTCGGCGGTGTCGGAGATGACCACGTTCATCTCGTACAGACGCTTGCGGGCAACGGTGTTGGCGATCAGCGGCAACTCGTGCAGGGATTCGTAGTAGGCGGACTCCTCGTAGATACCGGAAGCCACCATGGTCTCGAACGCCAACTCGACACCCGCCTTGACCATGGCCACCATCACCACGCCATTGTCGAAGTACTCCTGCTCGGCAATCTTGCCTGCAAACGCCGGCGCATTTTCGAAGGCAGATTTGCCGGTCTCTTCGCGCCAGCCGAACAGCTTGGCATCGTCTTCGGCCCAGTCGGCCATCATGCCGCGGGAGAACTCACCGGCGATGATATCGTCCATGTGCTTCTCGAACAGCGGGCGCATCAGGGTCTTGAGCTGCTCGGAGAGCTCGAAGGCGCGCAGCTTGGCCGGGTTGGAGAGGCGGTCCATCATCAGGCTGATGCCACCCTGCTTCAGGGCTTCGGTGATGGTCTCCCAGCCAAACTGGATCAGCTTGCCGGCGTAGGCCGGGTCTGTCCCTTCGGCAACCAGCTTGTCGTAGCAGAGCAGGGAACCGGCCTGCAGCATGCCGCAGAGGATGGTCTGCTCGCCCATCAGATCGGATTTCACTTCCGCCACGAAGGAGGACTCCAGCACCCCGGCACGATCGCCGCCGGTGGCAGAGGCCCACGCCTTGGCGATGGCCATGCCTTCGCCTTTCGGGTCATTTTCCGGGTGAACGGCGATCAGGGTCGGCACGCCGAAACCGCGCTTGTACTCTTCACGCACTTCGGTGCCCGGGCACTTGGGCGCCACCATCACGACCGTGATGTCGGAGCGGATCTGTTGACCCTCTTCCACCACGTTGAAGCCGTGGGAGTAGCCCAGCGCAGCACCCTGCTTCATCAGCGGCATCACGGTCTTCACCACGTCAGAGTGCTGTTTGTCCGGAGTCAGGTTCAGCACCAGATCGGCGGTCGGGATCAGCTCTTCATAGGTACCGACCGCAAAGCCGTTGTCGGTAGCTTTCTGCCAGGAGGCACGCTTCTCGGTGATGGCGGCCTTGCGCAGGGCGTAGGAGATATCCAGCCCGGAGTCGCGCATGTTCAGACCCTGGTTCAGACCCTGGGCACCACAGCCCACAATCACCACCTTCTTGCCCTTCAGCACGTTGCAGCCGTCCGCGAACTCTTCGCGCTGCATGAAACGACACTTGCCCAGCTGGGCCAACTGCTGACGCAGGTTCAAGGTGTTGAAATAGTTAGCCATGGTGATTGCTCCGTTCGATTGATTCCATGCCGGATAGCGGCGTTGTCTGAACCACTATAGCGCGGGACACTTATTGCCTGAACTGATATATTCGAAACAGTACGTTGCAATAACTGAAACGATCACCCTTCATAATTGCCTGCTGAATGTACCGCGAGATGGCAGAAACAAGCCGCCAACCGCTGGATATCGGGCACATATGCCGCGCCAGGAGCTGAAAGATGGATCTTCGCAATCTCGAGCTGTTTCTCCACCTCGCCGACTCCCTCCACTTCGGCAAGAGCGCCGATGCCATGGCGGTCAGCCCCTCCACCCTGAGCCGCGCCATCCAGCGACTGGAGCAGGAGACAGGCTGCATCCTGTTCGAACGGGACAACCGCTCGGTGCGCCTCACCCCCGCCGGTGAGAAGCTGCGCGAATTCGGCGGCAGCCTGTTGCAGGAGTGGCGCCAGCTCAAGCAGGAGCTCAAACGCAGCGATGAACCGCTGCAGGGGCGGCTGCGGGTCTTCTGTTCGGTCACTGCCAGCTACTTTCTGCTGCCCGAGGTACTGGAGCGCTTTCGCCGCCGCTACCCCCAGCTGGAGATCAAGCTGGAGACCGGCGACCCGGCGCTGGCGGTGGACAAGATCCTGGCCGATGAGGCCGATCTCGCCATCGCCGCCCGTCCCGATGCCCTGCCCGCCAAGTTGGAGTTCGCCAGCCTTCAGCTGGTGCCGCTGGTCTTTATCGCGCCGCGCAACGCCCCACAACTGAACCTGTGGTTCCGTCAGGGAGAACCTGATTGGGAGCAGTTGCCAGTCATCCTCTCCGAGCAGGGGCTGGCCCGCAAACGCAGCGATCAGTGGTTTCGCAACAAGGGGATAGCGCCCAACATCTATGCCGAAGTGGCGGGTAACGAGGGGATTGTCGCCATGGTGGCGCTCGGCTGTGGCGTAGGATTGGTGCCGGCGGCGGTGATCGACCACAGCCCGCTCGGCGACAAGGTGCGGATCATCGACCTCAAACCCGCCTTCAAACCATTTGATGTGGGGATCGGGGTGCTCAAGAAGCGGCTGGAAGAACCGCTGATCCGCGCCTTCTGGGATACCGCGCAGAATCAGGGTTCACTGCGCTGACACCGGATTATAGATAAGGGCCGGATCGGCCATCATGATGCGGCTGGGCAGCGGCAAGTCGGGGTTGTGCAGCTCGAGGCGCACCCGCTCATCCAGTTTCAGCCGCCGAATGGTGCTGCCAAATCCCTCTTCAAAGACCCGGTCAAAAGCACCAGACTGCCGCGCCCGCAGCAGGCCAAGCTCGATGCGCTGGGCCAGCTCCGGATATTTTGGCGAGACAAAGAAGAGCAGCGCCAGCGGATAGCGAAACACCAGACGGGGCTCGATGGCGAGATCCGGATGCTGCCTTAGTTCATCCTCGACCTCGATGACCGAGCGCAGGAAGCAGTCAAAGCGCTTCTTGCGCAGCATGTTGAAGAGCGCCTCATAAAGATTGCCCACCGTCACCTTGAGGCCGTTAGCCCGCAGCAACTGGGTGTCTGGCCAGGATCTGTGCAGGCCGATGGAAAGCCCGGCGCGATGCCAGTCCGCCAACGACCCGATCGCGGCAAAACGCCCCTCATCCCCCCGCCGAACCAGACACACCCGCCACCCCAGCAGCCCCTTGGCCAGCGGAATGTGGATTGCCAGCAACTCACGCTCTCGCTCACCATCGGGGGCAAAAACACCGACCTGAACCAGCTCGCCGCTGCGCAGCTCCTTCACCGCCCGCCCCTGCTCCATCTGCGGGCTGGAGACCAGCTGGTAGGGGCCATATTCGGGCACGGTGAGATCGAGGGAGAGGCGCAACAACTGGACGACGGCGGGGTTGGGGTGATCCAGCAGCAGATTCCAGGCGCGGATAGGCTGCTCGGTTGCCGTTGCGCCAACCGTCCACAGTGCCATGCACCACCACCAGACTCTGATCATCCTGCGCACCATCCGTGCCTCATGCTCCTCGCCATACTATAACGCCAGCCAGCACCTCAACGGCGCCCTCTCTGAAAGATGTGTGAGCGCTCTCGTGTCAAATCTCGTGTCAAAAGTGACAATAGGCAAACCCGGCAGGTCATCGCAGACTGGGCGTTCATCAACACACGCCAAGGCGCAGGGAGGAGAGCCATGAAACAGCATCTGGTAGAGATCAAGGGTTCAACCCTGTTTGACGAGTATCTGCAAAGCATGGGCGTGCCCAGTACGGCGCTCGACCGGGAGCAGGATATCTATCTGCAGGAACGCCACCTGGGAGCCATTCGCCGGGTGCAGGGCGAACTGCGCTTTTATCTGCGTGCCAATGCCCTGAACAAACGGTGATCAGGATCCGGTCACAGAACCCGCAGCAAAGGCGTATTAGACTGGTATCTTCCCCCTTTTGTCGGGAGTGCCCATGAAAGCAAGCGGTCTGGATCGGCTGTTCAAACCCCACTCAATCGCCGTGATCGGCGCCTCGACCGACCCGCTCAAGGCGGGTCATGTAATTGTGCGCCACCTGCTGGCGGGCCAGTTCAAAGGGCCCATCCTCCCCGTCACCCCGCGCAACAAGGCCATCGCCGGCGTGCTGGCCTATCCCGATATTGCCAGCCTGCCGCTGACCCCGGATCTCGCCATCATCTGCACCAGGCGGGAGCGGGTCTTGCCGTTACTGGAAGCGCTCGGCCAAAAGGGCGCGGGGGCTGCCATCATACTGGCCGCCGACTTTTCCCCCGAGGAGCGACTGGAGCTGAAACGGGTCTGCCAGCAATATGACATTCGCCTGCTCGGCCCCAACAGCATGGGAATGCTGCTGCCCGGCCAGGGGATCAACGCCAGCTTTTCACCCATTGCCGCCAAGCCGGGGCAAGTCGCATTTCTGTCGCAATCCGCCGCCGTCAGCACCACCATTCTGGATTGGGCCAAGCAGCATGAGCTGGGCTTCTCCGCCTTCATCTCCCTTGGCGATCACTGCGATATCGACTTCGGCCAGCTGCTGGATCAGCTCTCCCGCGACAGCGTCACCCGCGCCATCTTGATCTACATGGACAAGTTGCACGACGCCCGCCACTTTCTCTCGGCTGCGCGGGCAGCCTCGCGCAACAAGCCGATCCTGGTACTGAAAAGCGGGCGCCACGATCCGGCCCACGGCCTCGACAACGTCTATGATGCCGCCATCCGCCGCGCCGGCATGTTGCGGGTACGGGATACCCACGAACTGTTTGCCGCGGTGGAAACCCTCAGCCACTCCATGACCCTCAAGGGAGAGCGACTCGCCATCATCTCCAACGGCCGCGGGCTGGCCAATATGGCGGTGGATGTGCTGCTGGAGCGGGGCGGCAAGCTGGCTCGCCCGCCGCTCGACATCGGCAGCGATGCCACCATCACCACCTATCAGGAGGCGCTGGACAACGTGTTGCAGGAGGATGGCATCGACGCCATCCTGATCATCCACGCCCCCTCGCTCACGGCACCGAGCGCGCCGCTGGCCAGCCATCTTATCGCCCATCTGAAACAACATCCCAGAGCGCGCCGTTTCAATATCCTCACCAACTGGGCGGGCGAATACTCGGCGCAGGAGGGGCGTAAACTCTTTACCGAAGCGGGCTTCCCGACCTACCGCACGCCGGAAAGCGCCATGGCCGCCTTCATGCACATGGTGGAATACCGCCGCAACCAGAAGCAGTTGATGGAAACCCCGGCATCCCTGCATGGCAACCAGCTCAATGTCGAGCTGTGCCAGCAGCTGATTCGTCAGGCGCAGGAGCGCAAGCAACTGAGGCTAGATACTCATCTGGTACACCCTATTTTGCAAGCCGCCGGTCTCTCGACCCTGACAACCTGGATCGTCACCGACGCCATCGAGGCGACCCTCACCGCCGAGCAGATCGGCTATCCAGTGGCGGTAAAACTGCGCTCGCCCGATATCCTGCACAAGTCTGCCGTACACGGCGTGGTGCTCAATCTGCGCACCTCGGCCGAAGTGGCGCAAGCCGCAGATGCCATTCTGGACAGGGTCAAACAGCATGATCCGGGCGCCCGCATCGAAGGCTTGCTGGTGCAGCGGATGGCTCGCCGCAGCGGCGGACTGGAGCTGCGGGTACGGATCCAGCAAGACGCCATCTTTGGCCCCGTCATCCTGCTGGGCGAGTCGGGCGCCGAACCGCAGGATATGGTAGCAGCGCTACCGCCGCTCAATCAGGCGCTGGCTCGTTACCAGATCATCGGCGCCATCAAAAGCCGCAAGATCCGCGAACAGGCGACGCCGGAGCGACTGGATATCGACGCCTTGGGCCAAGTGCTTTGCCAGCTCTCCGAATTATTGCTCGCCTTTCCGGAGATTCAGGAGCTGGACCTGCACCCGCTGCAAGCGTGCGGCACCGAGATGGTGGTGCTGGATGCCAGCCTCACACTGAGTGATGCCGCCATCCCGACCAGCAACCGGCTGGCGATCCGCCCCTATCCCACCGAACTGGAGGAGGGTGCCTGGCTTAAAGATCAGCGCCATATCCTGCTACGCCCGATCCGGCCGGAAGATGAACCGGCTCACAAGCAGTTCGTACTGCTGGTCTCCGATGAAGACAGGTACAAACGCTTCTTTGCCGATGTGGGCGAGCTGGGCCATGAAGAGCTGGCTCGCATGACCCAGATCGATTACGACCGGGAGATGGCCTTCGTAGCGGTGGGGCAAGATGGCGAGCTGCAGGATCAGATCCTCGGCGTGGTACGCGCTATCTCGACTCCGGACCAGAGCGATGCCGAGTTTGCTATTCTGGTGCGATCGGACTTGAAAGGGGTGGGGCTCGGCAAATTGATGATGGAGAAGATCATCCGTTACGCCAAAGAGCAGGGGATTGGCCAGTTATCCGGCATGACCATGCCCAGCAATCGTGGCATGATCAACCTCGCCAAACGGCTTGGCTTCAAGATCGATGTGCAAATGGAAGAGGGGGTGGTCAATATGGAACTGCCCTGCAACCAGCAGGCGGCAGAAGCCTGATTTGGCCGCCTGTAAACTCGCTCAAATGGCTGATAAGGCTCGGATATAGCCAGAAAATGGTGGAAATAATCGGCTATCTGGCCATCCTTCCGACAGATAAAAGCGAGCCATTGGCTGGTTTAACAAGCTAAAAACACCAAAGCTCGGTCATGGGGCCGGGCTTTGGCGCACGTTCTGGTGTGCAAATCTGGAGGTCACTGGGTAAAGAACGCCCATAGCAAAAAGGCCTTCCCAATCGGGAAGGCCTTCAAATTAGTGGCGGAGCGGACGGGACTCGAACCCGCGACCCCCGGCGTGACAGGCCGGTATTCTAACCGACTGAACTACCGCTCCGCATTCGGTTAGCTTTCGCTAAATCTTCTGCTGCATTTTCTGAGGTGTCATCCTCGCAGCCAGTGACATGATTCTTCACATCGCTGTTTAATTGGGTGCCTGGCAGTGTCCTACTCTCGCATGGCGAATGCCACACTACCATCGGCGCTACCGCGTTTCACTTCTGAGTTCGGCATGGGATCAGGTGGTTCCACGGCGCTATGGCCGCCAGGCAAAAATCTTCAATCTGAGAAAGCTGACGTAAGTAGTTCGCTTGGTATTTGCTACAAGCCTTAGAACACTTCTTGGGTGTTGTATGGTTAAGCCTCACGGGTAATTAGTATGGGTTAGCTCAACACGTCACCGCGCTTACACACCCCACCTATCAACGTTGTGGTCTCCAACGGCCCTTTAGGACCCTCAAGGGGTCAGGGATGACTCATCTCAGGGCTCGCTTCCCGCTTAGATGCTTTCAGCGGTTATCGATTCCGAACTTAGCTACCGGGCAGTGCCACTGGCGTGACAACCCGAACACCAGAGGTTCGTTCACTCCGGTCCTCTCGTACTAGGAGCAACTCCCTTCAATCATCCAACGCCCACGGCAGATAGGGACCGAACTGTCTCACGACGTTCTGAACCCAGCTCGCGTACCACTTTAAATGGCGAACAGCCATACCCTTGGGACCGACTTCAGCCCCAGGATGTGATGAGCCGACATCGAGGTGCCAAACACCGCCGTCGATATGAACTCTTGGGCGGTATCAGCCTGTTATCCCCGGAGTACCTTTTATCCGTTGAGCGATGGCCCTTCCATTCAGAACCACCGGATCACTATGACCTACTTTCGTACCTGCTCGACCTGTCCGTCTCGCAGTTAAGCTGGCTTATGCCATTGCACTAACCTCCTGATGTCCGACCAGGATTAGCCAACCTTCGTGCTCCTCCGTTACTCTTTGGGAGGAGACCGCCCCAGTCAAACTACCCACCAGGCACTGTCCGCGAGCCCGATTCAGGGCCCTGCGTTAGAACATCAAACATACAAGGGTGGTATTTCAAGGACGGCTCCAGCGCAACTAGCGTCACGCCTTCAAAGCCTCCCACCTATCCTACACATGTAGGTTCAATGTTCAGTGCCAAGCTGTAGTAAAGGTTCACGGGGTCTTTCCGTCTAGCCGCGGGTACACCGCATCTTCACGGCGAATTCGATTTCACTGAGTCTCGGGTGGAGACAGCATGGCCATGGTTACACCATTCGTGCAGGTCGGAACTTACCCGACAAGGAATTTCGCTACCTTAGGACCGTTATAGTTACGGCCGCCGTTTACCGGGGCTTCGATCAAGAGCTTCGCTTGCGCTAACCCCATCAATTAACCTTCCGGCACCGGGCAGGTGTCACACCCTATACGTCCACTTTCGTGTTTGCAGAGTGCTGTGTTTTTGATAAACAGTCCCAGCCATCTGGTCACTGCGACTCCCAACTGCTCCATCCGCAAGGGACTTCACTGTCAGGAGCGAACCTTCTCCCGAAGTTACGGTTCTATTTTGCCTAGTTCCTTCACCCGAGTTCTCTCAAGCGCCTTGGTATTCTCTACCCGACCACCTGTGTCGGTTTGGGGTACGATGACTTGTAATCTGAAGCTTAGAGGCTTTTCCTGGAAGCAGGGCATCAATGGCTTCCGCACCGTAGTGCGTTCGTCTCGTGTCTCAGTGTTGTGTCTCCGGATTTGCCTGGAAACACCACCTACGCACTTTCACCAGGACAACCGTCGCCTGGCCCACCTAGCCTTCTCCGTCCCCCCATCGCAATTACAAGTCGTGCAGGAATATTAACCTGCTTCCCATCGACTACGCCTTTCGGCCTCGCCTTAGGGGTCGACTCACCCTGCCCCGATTAACGTTGGACAGGAACCCTTGGTCTTCCGGCGAGGAGGCTTTTCACCCCCTTTATCGTTACTTACGTCAGCATTCGCACTTCTGATATCTCCAGCATACCTCTCGATACACCTTCGCAGACTTACAGAACGCTCCCCTACCACTCACACATAAGTGTGAATCCGCGGCTTCGGTGCCTGGTTTGAGCCCCGTTACATCTTCCGCGCAGGCCGACTCGACTAGTGAGCTATTACGCTTTCTTTAAATGATGGCTGCTTCTAAGCCAACATCCTAGCTGTCTGAGCCTTCCCACATCGTTTCCCACTTAACCAGAACTTTGGGACCTTAGCCGGCGGTCTGGGTTGTTTCCCTCTTCACGACGGACGTTAGCACCCGCCGTGTGTCTCCCGGATATTACTTACTGGTATTCGGAGTTTGCATGGGGTTGGTAAGTCGGGATGACCCCCTAGCCCAAACAGTGCTCTACCCCCAGTAGTATTCGTCCGAGGCGCTACCTAAATAGCTTTCGGGGAGAACCAGCTATCTCCGAGTTTGATTGGCCTTTCACCCCCAGCCACAGGTCATCCCCTAACTTTGCAACGTTAGTGGGTTCGGTCCTCCAGTTGATGTTACTCAACCTTCAACCTGCCCATGGCTAGATCACCCGGTTTCGGGTCTACACCTTGCAACTAGACGCCCAGTTAAGACTCGGTTTCCCTACGGCTCCCCTATACGGTTAACCTCGCTACAAAATGTAAGTCGCTGACCCATTATACAAAAGGTACGCAGTCACCCCGAAGGGCTCCCACTGCTTGTACGTACACGGTTTCAGGTTCTATTTCACTCCCCTCACAGGGGTTCTTTTCGCCTTTCCCTCACGGTACTGGTTCACTATCGGTCAGTCAGGAGTATTTAGCCTTGGAGGATGGTCCCCCCATATTCAGACAGGATGTCACGTGTCCCGCCCTACTCGATTTCACATCAAGGTTGTTTTCGTGTACGGGGCTATCACCCTGTATCGCCGGCCTTTCCAGGACCGTTCCACTAACTTCCAAGATGCTTAAGGGCTAATCCCCGTTCGCTCGCCGCTACTGAGGGAATCTCGGTTGATTTCTTTTCCTCGGGGTACTTAGATGTTTCAGTTCTCCCGGTTCGCCTCTGTTACCTATGTATTCAGTAACAGATACCCAAGTTATCTTGGGTGGGTTTCCC
>NZ_JBQBES010000002.1:1940000-2012500 GCF_051919425.1 Aeromonas sp. 75A
TGCAAAAAATGGCACTTTTTACAGTTTTCCGGTTCAACCGTTGTTTTATTAAACAAAAGCCCCGCATCGGCGGGGCTGTTTCGGGCAAGAAACCCTGATTTCACATCACGCTGCTACCTTTTCGACCAGAATTCGCGTGCAAAGCTGCGCACCTTTTCCCAATCGGTAAATTCAATGTCCTTACTGGTGTCTGTACTACCACCGGTAATCTTCATGATCAGCTGGATGATGCGAGTTTGCCACCAGTTATAGCTGGAGTACTGCAGCGCGCCGGCAAACACCCCCAGGGTTTTCGGCTTCCAGGGGGAGAGACGCAGAAACTTCTTCATATAGGCATTGGTTTGCGGCGTCTGCTTCTCTGGTTTGCGGGCCGTCAGGTTGACACAGAAGAAGGCCGCATTGGCCACCTCCAACTGCTCCTGATGGGCATGAATAAAGCTGAACAGGCTGGGATGGAAGTTGCCATAACGGATAGAGGCGCCGATCAAGACCTTGGCATACTTGCTGAGGTTGCACATCGGCAAGGTGTGCAGATCGTGCATCACCACTTCGCATCCCGGCATCTGCTCCAGCATGACATCGACTATTTTGCGGGTTTGGCCATCCCGAGAGGAATAAAGCACCAGAATCTTGTCCATAACAACCTCAACTACGCCAGAATGCAGGAGTAAACAGTACCAGAAGCGTGAAAATTTCCAATCGGCCAAACAACATGGCCAACACCAGTACCCACTGGGCCGCTGGCGAGATATTGCCGAAGTTGGCTGATACCTCTCCCAAACCCGGACCTACGTTGGTGAAAGCCGCAGCTACAGCGGTGAATGCGGTCACTTCGTTCAGCCCCGTCATCAGCAAGAGCAGCATGAACATAAAGAAGAGAATAATATAGGTGGCGAAGTAGCCCCACACCGCCTCGACGATGCGCTCGGGCACCGCCCTATTCCCCAGCTTCAAGGTATAGATGGCTCTGGGGTGAACCAACCGCTTCAACTCGCGCATCCCCTGCATGAACAGGATCATAAAACGCATCACCTTGATGCCGCCGCCAGTACTGCCCGCGCAACAGCCGATAAAGGCGGAGAACATCAGCAGCATGGGCAGGAACGAGGGCCAGTCGGCATAGGTCGTGGTGCTGTAGCCGGTGGTGGTCCCCAGAGAGACCGCCTGGAAAAGACCGTGGTTGAGCGCCTCTTGCCAGGTGGCGTAGTGTCCGTGGGTCAGCAAGGCGACAAAGCAGATCATCACCAGGGTCGCCTGGATGGCCAGAAACACCTTGAGTTCAGAATCGTAAAGGTAGCGACCGAGCCGCACCGGGCGGTGTGAGAAAACGGTAAAGTGGAGCGCAAAGTTCACGCTGGCCAGCAGCAGGAACACCACGGTAATAAGGTTGATGACCGGACTGTTGAAGAAACCGATGCTGGCATCGTGAGTGGAGAAGCCACCGACCGACAGAGTCGAGAACGAATGGCAGACCGCATCGAACAGCGTCATCCCGGCGAGCCAGTAGGCCAGCGCACAGAGTGCGGTGAGCAGCAGATAGATGAACCAGAGCGCCTTGGCCGTTTCGGCGATGCGCGGCGTCACCTTGGTATCCTTCACCGGCCCCGGGATCTCGGCGCGATAGAGCTGCATGCCCCCGATCCCCAGCAGTGGCAGAATGGCCACCGCCAGTACGATGATCCCCATGCCCCCCAGCCACTGCAGCAGCTGGCGATAGAACAGAAACGCCTTGGGCAGATTATCGAGCCCGGTCAGTACCGTTGCGCCTGTGGTGGTCAGGCCGGAAAAAGATTCGAAGAAGGCCTCCGAGACCGACATATCCGGCACATCGCTCATGATGAAGGGCACCGCCCCCACACTGCCCAACACGGTCCAGAACAGCACCACAATCAGAAAGCCCTCTTTCGAGCGCATCTCCTTCTTGTGGTAGCGATTGGGAAACCAGAGCACCACGCCGAGCAGCAGGGCGATCAGAAAAGAGCTGACGAACTCGGCACCACCACCATCCCGATAGCCAAAGGCCACCAGTGCAGGCAACAGCATGGTCGAGCTGAACAGCGCAACCAGCAGGCCAACAATGCGAATAATGCTCAGAATGTGCATTACAGCTCCCTTTCCCCAATTAAAGAGCGATGGATTCTAGCCATCTAAGGGACTGAGGGATACCCGCCCATGAGTCCGGTCGGTCAATTCACGGTCCACCTGAGCCCAAACCGAGGACTCCCACGCCACCTGCAAGGTGACCTGCTGACCGTAATCCGCCGCCAGCAATTCGCCATTATGGCTGCTGATCAGCGACTCGACCGTCCCCATGTCACCGTAATCGCAGTGAATGAGAGAGGGAGTGCGTGGCACCTTGAGCAGGGTGGGCAGTTGCTTGAGGGCGGCACCGACGCCGCCCCCATAGGCTTTGACCAGTCCACCGGTGCCAAGCTGGATGCCGCCGTAGTAACGCACTACCACGGCGCAGATTTCACCGAGCCCCGAGCCCATCAACTGGGCCAGGATCGGCTTGCCCGCAGTACCGGACGGTTCGCCGTCATCGCTGAACCCATAAACCTGACTATCTTGCGGCGCACCAGCCACAAACGCCCAGCAGTGATGGCGCGCGGCCGGATGTTGGCGTTTGATCTCGTTGACCCACCCCTTTGCCGCCTCGACGGTCGGGGTGTGGGCGATCAGGGTAATGAAGCGGCTCTTATTTATCTCTTCGGTCAACTCCAGCGGGGCAGCTGGAATGGAGTACGCTGCCGCCATCAGAGTCCTGCTTGTCTGGTCATGTTCTCCACCCTGTTGGCGTGCAGCACCACGTTGTCTTCGATGCGGATGCCACCAAACGGCCGCAGTGCCTCTACCTTGTTCCAGTTGACCCGTTTGCCCTGTTCGCCCTGACGCAGCGGCTCCAGCAAACTGTCGATGAAGTAGAGTCCCGGCTCGATGGTGAACACCTGACCCACTTCCATCACCCGGGTGCAGCGCAGATAGGGAAACAGCTCGGGCGCCGCCAGATGGGTGCCGCGTTCATCCTGCATGAAACCACCCGCATCGTGCACCTGCAAACCGAGGAAATGGCCTAGGCCGTGGGGGAAGAAGACATTGGTCACCCCTGTGTGGATCATCTCGTCCACCGACATATCCACCAGCTCGGTGGTTTGCAGCAGGCGCGCCAGCTTATGATGCATCTGCAGGTGCAGCTCGCTGTAACGACGACCCGGTTTGATCTCCTTGATGATCTCCTGCTGCTGCTCGTCGAGGGCGGCAATCAGATCGGCAAACTCACCACGACGCCACGCCCAGGTACGGGTGATGTCGGAGGCATAACCGTGAAAATCGACGCCGGCATCGATCAGGAAGGAGTGGCGCTCCGCATCGGGCACCCGCACGGCGGACAAATGGGTGTAGTGCAGGATGGCCGCATTGCGGTTGATGGCGACGATATTGCCGTAGGGCGCCTCATTGGCCCCCTGCCCGACCGCCTTCATGTAGGCCAGATTGATCTCGAACTCGCTCGCCCCCGCCATAAAAGAGTCCTTGGCGGCGATATGGCCACGAACCCCGATCCGGTTCGCCTCACGAAGACACTCCAGCTCGTAGGGAGTCTTGTAGGCACGGTGATAGTGCAGGTAGTTGAGCACCGCCTCGGGATTGGGCTGGGTCAGCCCCAGCAGCTCGGCCACTTCCAGATGGCCCCCCAGATAGGCCCACTCCTGCTTGTTGGCAGGCAGATGGTCGGCCACCTGTTCCGGCCGGGTCAGGAAACGGATATCGAAGAACTCGACCCAGAAGGCATTGGGCAGGTCCGCCACCTTGTGCCAGAAATCCACTGGACGATAGAACAGCAGGATTGGTTTGTTCACCCCGTCCACCAGCAGCCAGCAGTGAGGATTGTCCAGCACCGGCAACCAGGCTTTGAAGTGCGGGTTTACCTTGAACGGGTAATCCTGATCATCGAGGAAGATGCGGTGGGTCTGGCCGGAGTGGATGGCCAGTCCGCTGAGCCCCTGTTGTTGCAGAATGTCGCGGGTGCGCTGCTGCAAGGTATCGAGGTGCTGGGCAAAAAGTTGGCTGTAGCTGCTCATGGCGTCCTGCTCCGAGGTGAATGTGATTGCAGCATAACATCAAGCGCTTGGCGGCTCGACCCGTCAAGCTGCCGCTTCGTGAGGTAACGCATACGTTACAAACGCGTTTGTTATCAACAAAGAACCAATCATTAACAAATCAAAAACAATTCAATACACTGCCGGTAGATACATGAAGTCAGGGATTACTCATGGACAACCTCTGCCTGTGGCAACCGGATCCGCTCGGGATGCAGCAATCCAACCTCTACCGTTTTATGGCGGAGGTGAACCGTTTCCACGGCTTGCAGTTGCAGAACTACCCGCAGCTTTATCAATGGTCGGTGGAGAAGACCACCCGTTTCTGGCCGCTGGTATGGCAGCACTGCGGCGTCAAGGGCGAGCTCGGCAATATAGTGGCGGAGAACCGTCAAGATATGCAGCGCACCCGCTGGTTCCCCGACAGCCGCCTCAACTTCGCCGAAAACCTGCTGCGCCGTCAGGACGAGAGCCCGGCCATCATCTCCCGCATCGAAGGGGGTCCAAGCAGTACTCTTAGCTGGGGTGAACTGAGTGATCAGGTGGCCCGGCTGGCTCAGTGGCTGCGTCATCAGGGGATTGGGCGTGGCGATGTGGTCGCCGCCTATCTGCCCAATATTCCGGAAACCGTGGTTGCCATGCTGGCAACCACCAGCCTCGGAGCAATCTGGACCTCCACCAGCCCCGACTTTGGCGAGGCCAGCGTGGTGGAGCGCTTCGGCCAGACCCAACCACGAGTGCTGTTTGCGGTGGATGGCTATCGCTACAACGGCAAAGCTATCGACATTCAACAGAAGGTCGCCAGCGTGGTGAGCCAGATCGGCAGCATAGAGCAGACGGTGATGATCCCCCTGCTCGGCAACCCGCTGCAGCTTGGTCACGACTGGCAGCAACTGCTGGCAAGCCTGCACGGTGCCCAGCTCGCCTTCGAGCCGATGGCTTTCAATGACCCGCTCTACATCCTCTACTCCTCCGGCACCACCGGCAAACCCAAGTGCATCGTGCACGGGATTGGCGGCACCCTGCTGCAACATCTGAAAGAGCACCAGCTGCACTGCGACATCAAGCCGGGGGAGCGAATTTTCTACTTCACCACCTGTGGCTGGATGATGTGGAACTGGCTGGTGAGCGCGCTCGCCTCCGGCGCCACCCTGGTGCTCTACGATGGCTCGCCGTTTTACCCGGATGGCAACGTGCTGTGGGATCTCGCCCGCGACGAGCAGGTCAGCTTGTTCGGTACCTCGGCCAAGTATCTCGATGCGCTGCACAAGCAGGGTTACGCCCCCATCAAGACCCACGACTTGCCGCACTTGCGGCTGATCTGCAGCACCGGCTCAGTGCTGTCGCCGGAGGGGTTCGACTACGTCTATCAGCAGATCAAGCAGGATGTGCAGCTCAGCTCCATCTCAGGTGGCACCGATATCTGCTCCTGCTTCGTCATCGGCAACCCGCTCAGCCCTGTCTATCGCGGCGAGAGTCAGGGGCGCGGCCTCGGTCTCGCGGTGCAGGTATTCAACGAAGCGGGCCAGCCGGTGCAGGGGGAGAAGGGCGAGCTGGTCTGCACCAAGCCGTTCCCGGCCCAGCCCATCTACTTCTGGGGCGACGAACATGGCGACAAGTACCACGCTGCCTACTTCGAGCGGTTCGACAACATCTGGTGTCACGGCGACTGGATCGAGCTGACCCCGACCGGTGGCATTCTGTTCTACGGCCGCTCCGACGCCACCCTCAACCCGGGCGGCGTGCGCATCGGCACCAGCGAGATCTATCGCTACGTCGAACAGCTAGACGAAGTGGAAGAGAGCATCGTCATCGGCCAGCAGTGGCAGCAAGACGAGCGGGTGGTGCTGTTCGTCAAGCTCAAGGCGGGCTGCAAGCTGGACGAGCCGCTGCGCGAGCGGATCCGCCAGCAAATAAAGCAACATTGCACCGCCCGCCACGTGCCCGCCCGCATCCTGCAGGTGGATGCCATCCCCCGCACCAAGTCCGGCAAGATCGTCGAACTGGCGGTTCGCGAAGTGGTACACAACCGACCGGTCAACAACACCCATGCCCTCGCCGATCCCGAGGTACTGAACCAGTATCGCAACCGGCCGGAACTGGCCAGTTGATAACAAACTCACATCTATCCGGGGCGCCGCAAGGCGCCTCTTTTTTGCCCGTTTTGTGATGAGGAGCTTTTACTCGAGATCTGTTAAACAAATGTTTTAAATAGGTGTTGAAAATGTCTCCTTTTGGATCAATAGTGAGCCTCGCCCCCTGCTGGGGATTAAGGAGCACCACTCCCCACTGAGTGGGAACAAGGAGACACTCTCATGATCTACCAAGGCGAAACCCTGTCGGTCAGCTACCTCGAAAACGGCATTGCCGAGCTGAGGTTTGATGCCCCGGGTTCAGTCAACAAGCTGGATCGCGCTACCCTGCTCTCCCTGAGCGAAGCGATCGCCGCATTACAACAAGAACGTGAACTAAAAGGTCTGATCCTCACCTCTGGCAAAGACGCCTTTATCGTCGGAGCCGACATTACCGAATTCCTGGAACTGTTCGATCTGCCGCAAGAAGATCTGCTCGGCTGGCTGAAAAAGGCCAACGACATCTTCAATGCCATCGAAGATCTGCCGGTTCCGACCCTCTCCGCCATCAAGGGCCACGCCTTGGGCGGCGGCTGCGAGACCATTCTCTCCACCGACTTCCGTCTGGCTGACACCACCGCCAAAATCGGCCTGCCCGAGACCAAACTCGGCATCATGCCGGGCTTTGGCGGCACCGTCCGTCTGCCGCGGGTGATCGGCGCCGACAACGCGCTCGAGTGGATCACCACCGGCAAGGATTATCGTGCCGATGACGCCCTCAAGGTGGGTGCCATTGATGCCGTGGTCGCCCCTGACGCGCTGCAGAGCGCTGCGCTGCAGATGATCAAGGACGCCATCGCGGGCAAACTGGACTGGCAGAGCCGTCGCGCCGCCAAAAAAGCCCCGCTGCGCCTCTCCAAACTGGAAGCCATGATGAGCTTCACCACCGCCGCCGGCATGGTTGCCGCCGTGGCGGGCAAACACTATCCGGCGCCGATGACCGCGGTGAAAACCGTCGAGGCCGCCGCAGGTATGGGCCGTGACGAGGCGTTGTCCGTCGAGGCACAGGGCTTTATCAAACTGGCCAAGACCGATGTCGCCAAGGCACTGGTCGGTATCTTCCTCAACGATCAGCACATCAAGGCGCTGGCCAAGAAGGCGGCCAAGCAGGCGTGCAAGGCCACCGGCCACGCTGCCGTACTGGGTGCCGGCATCATGGGCGGCGGCATCGCCTACCAGTCTGCCAGCAAGGGCATTCCGGCGGTGATGAAGGACATCAACGAGAAGGCTCTGGCACTTGGCATGGGCGAAGCCACCAAGCTGCTCAACGGCCAGCTCGAAAAGGGTCGCATCGACGGCATCAAGATGGGCCAGGTGCTCTCTGCCATCACTCCGACTCTCAGCTATGACAACGTCAAAGGCGTGGACGTCGTAGTCGAAGCCGTGGTCGAGAATCCCAAGGTGAAAGCCGCCGTACTGGGCGAAGTGGAAGGGATCATTGGCGAAGACGCAGTGCTCGCCAGCAACACCTCCACCATCCCAATCTCCCTGCTGGCCAAGGGGCTGAAGCGCCCGCAGAACTTCTGCGGTATGCACTTCTTCAACCCGGTGCACCGCATGCCACTGGTGGAGATCATCCGCGGCGAGCAAACCTCCGATGAAACCATCAACCGCGTGGTGGCCTATGCCGCCGCCATGGGCAAGTCCCCGGTGGTGGTCAACGACTGCCCGGGCTTCTTCGTCAACCGGGTGCTGTTCCCCTACTTCTTCGGCTTCAACAAACTGGTTGCCGATGGCGCCGACTTTGCCGCCGTCGACAAGGTAATGGAGAAGGAGTTTGGCTGGCCGATGGGCCCCGCCTATCTGCTGGATGTGGTCGGCATCGACACCGGTCACCATGCTGGTGACGTGATGGCGCAAGGCTTCCCGGCGCGGATGAGCAAGGAAGGCCGCACCGCCATCGACGTGATGTACGAAGTGAACCGCTTCGGTCAGAAGAACGGCAAGGGCTTCTACGCCTACGAGCAGGACAAGAAGGGCAAGCCGAAGAAGGTGGCTGACGCCGCTAGCTACGAGCTGCTGGCCCCCATCGCCAAGCCGAAACAGGATTTCGACAAGGAAGCCATCATCGCCCGCATGATGATCCCGATGATCAACGAGGTGGTGCTCTGTCTGGAAGAGGGCATAGTCGCCACGCCAGCCGAAGCCGACATCGCGCTGGTCTACGGTCTGGGCTTCCCTCCCTTCCGCGGCGGCGTGTTCCGCTATCTGGACACTATCGGTCTGGATCGCTACGTGGCCATGGCCGACCAGTATGCCGATTTGGGCCCGCTCTACCGCGTCAGCGACCGCTTACGCGAGATGGCCGCCCAGGGCAAAACCTTCTACTGATTGCGGAAAGGAGATCCACTCATGAAAGACGTAGTCATTGTCGACTGTATCCGGACCCCGATGGGCCGGTCCAAGGGCGGCGCCTTCCGCAACGTGCGTGCAGAAGATCTGTCCGCGCACCTGATGAAATCCATCCTGCTGCGCAACCCCAACCTCGACCCGAACGAGATCGAGGATATCTACTGGGGCTGCGTGCAGCAGACCCTGGAGCAGGGCTTCAACATCGCCCGCAACGCCGCGCTGCTGGCCGGTATTCCGAAGCAGGTGGGGGCGGTCACCGTCAACCGCCTGTGCGGCTCCAGTATGCAGGCGCTGCATGACGCCTCCCGCGCCATTCAGGTGGGTGATGGGGATATCTTCATCATCGGCGGCGTAGAGCACATGGGTCACGTGCCGATGAGCCACGGCGTCGACTTCCACCCGGGCATGGCCAAGTCGGTGGCGAAAGCCTCCGGTATGATGGGGTTGACCGCCGAGATGCTCGGCAAGCTGCACGGCATCAGCCGTCAGCAGCAGGACGAGTTTGCCGCCCGCTCCCACCGCCACGCCCACGCAGCAACAGTGGAAGGGCGTTTTGCCAAGGAGATCGTCGGGCTGGAAGGCCATGACGCCAGCGGCGCCCGCTTCTTCTACGACTATGACGAGGTGATCCGTCCGGAGACCACGGTCGAAACCCTGAGCCAGCTGCGCCCGGTGTTTGACCCGGTCAACGGTACCGTCACTGCCGGCAGCTCCTCGGCCCTGTCCGATGGCGCCGCCGCCATGCTGGTGATGAGCGCGGATCGCGCCAAGGCCCTCGGCCTCACGCCGCGCGCCAAGGTACGTGCCATGGCCATCGCCGGCTGTGACGCCGCCATCATGGGTTATGGCCCGGTGCCGGCGACCCAGAAGGCGCTCAAGCGTGCCGGTCTGACTGTCGGTGATATCGACCTGTTCGAGCTGAACGAGGCGTTTGCCGCCCAGTCCCTGCCCTGCGTGAAGGATCTGGGTCTGCAGGATCAGGTGGACGAGAAGGTGAACCTGAACGGCGGCGCCATTGCGCTGGGTCACCCCCTCGGCTGCTCCGGTGCCCGCATCTCCACCACCCTCATCAATCTGATGGAGGAGAAGGATGCCACCCTGGGGGTTGCCACCATGTGTATCGGTCTGGGTCAGGGCATCGCCACCGTGTTTGAACGGGTGTGATAACCAACCGGATCGACGGGATGCACTACTGAGAGTTGTCCCTTTTCGGGGCCTGTCTGACTGGCCCCTTTTCAAGTCTGTGACGATCGCCACACGGGGTGCTCGTCAGTGGTCAGAAGCTGTCTGTTGGCCGTCCCGTTTGGGTCGGCCTTTTTTCGTTTTAATCTTATCAATAGGCTGTTATTGCCTTAAACCTCACATTAGATAGGGGGCTTGCTTGCTTTTTACTCCCCCGACAGGTTCAATCTGCACAAAAAAATGGGTGGATGCACATACATATGTCAATGAGCAAACAACTGCTGATCGTCGATGACGACCAAGAGATCCGCGAGCTGCTCAATGAGTACCTGACCCGGGCGGGCTTTCAGGTATTGACGGCGGCGGAGGGCAACGAGATGCGCCAGCAACTCGCCCAGCACAGCCCGGACCTGATTATTCTGGACATCATGATGCCCGGCGAGGACGGTTTTACCCTCTGCCAGCAGATCCGTCGTGACTCCCAGGTGCCCATCATCATGCTTACCGCCGCCTCCGACGAAGCGGATCGGGTGATCGGTCTGGAACTGGGCGCCGACGACTATATCGCCAAACCGTTCAGCCCCCGTGAACTGCAGGCCCGCATCAAGGCGCTGCTGCGCCGCGCCGAATTCCGCCAGCCGGAAAAAGAGAAAGAGCCGAGCCGCCGCCTGCGTTTTGCCGAGTGGACCCTCGACACCCTGAGCCACCAGCTGACCCATGATGATGGCAGCCTGCTGGACCTCTCCGGCAGCGACGCCATGCTGCTCGGCATGTTCCTGCAACAGCCCGGCGTGGTGCTGGATCGCGACACCATCTCGGATGCCACCCGCGGCCGCGAAAGCCTGCCGATGGAGCGCGGTATCGACGTGCAGATCAGCCGTCTGCGCCAGAAGCTGGGCGACAACGGCAAGAGCCCGCGCATCATCAAGACCATCCGCGGTAGCGGCTACATGCTGATTGCCGAGGTGCACGAGCTGCCATGAGCAACAAGTGGTCCTGGGGGGCGCTGGTGCCCCGCTCCCTGTTGTCACGGATGATCCTGCTGCTGTTGCTGGCCATCCTGCTCTCCCAGACCATTCTGACCGGCATCTGGATGCAGCAGATCCAGAAGCGGGAGCTGGAGGGGATGCTCAGCACCACCCGCAACCTCGCCATGTCTGCCGCTTCCACCGTCAACTTCTTCAAATCCCTGCCGCTGCAGTATCGCCATATCGCGCTGGACCAGCTGCGCAACATGGGGGGCAGCCGCTTCTTCGTCTCGCTCAACGAGGAAGAGATACACATCAACGCCATCCCCGACAGCGAACGCAAGACGCAGGTGCTGGAGGAGGTACAGGGCGTGCTGACCCGCAAGCTCTCCGACGCCATGGCGATCAAGGTGGATTTCTCCCGACCCGATGACCTCCACGTCTTCAACAACGACACCTTGCTGGCGGATCTCCCCTCCTCCTGGGCCCGCTACACCCTGTCGCTGGAGCCGCTCAATCCACCGGTACTGGTGACCCAGATCGAGATCGAAAAGGGGGAGTGGCTCTATCTGGCGGCCCTGCTGCCCGCCCCCTACATGACCCTCGACGATACCGTGATGCCAAGCAATCAGGTGCGTTTCATCGCCCTGATGACGGTGTTCCTCTGCTTCTTCACCTTTATGCTGGTGCGCTGGCAGACTCGGCCGCTGCGCCGTCTCGCCAAGGCGGCGGTGAATCTGGGCAAGGATATCGACCAACCCTCGCTCAAGGAGGAGGGTGCCTCCGAGATCGTCGCGGCGACCCGCGCCTTCAACATCATGCAGCACCGCATTCGTCGCTATATCGATGATCGGGAACGGCTGTTCAGCTCGATTTCCCACGACCTCAAGACACCCATCACCCGACTGCGACTGCGGGTCGAACTGCTCGACGACGAGGTACAGATCGCCAAGTTCAACAAGGATCTCGACGAACTGGAGCTGATGGTGAAAGGGGCACTGCAGACGGTCAAAGAGACCGACATTCACGAGAATATCGAGGAGATCGACATCAACGCCCTGCTTGAGCAGATGGCGGAGTCGATGAACCTGCACGACGAGCGGCTGACCATCGAAGGCCACTGCAAGTGGCCCTACCGCGGCAAACTGCTGGCGCTCAAACGCTGCATCGGCAATCTGGTGGACAACGGCATCAAATATGGCCAGCAGGTGCGCATCATCATCATGGATGACGAGGAGATGCTGATCCTCTTCATCATGGATGAGGGCCCCGGCCTGCCGGACGATCAGTTCGAGCGCATCTTCGAACCCTATTACCGGCTCAGTACCGATCAGGCTGGCACCGGCCTCGGCCTTGGCATCGCCCGCAACATAGCCCACGCCCACGGCGGCGATCTGGTGCTGGAAAACCGTCCGCAAGGTGGCCTGCAGGCCACGCTCTCCCTACCAAGGCAGTAACCTTATGAAGTGGTTGTCTTTTTCTGTCATCGCCCTGCTCTCTGCTCCCGTTGCAGCCTCCCAGGTGGAAGTGCTGCACTGGTGGACATCCGGCGGCGAAGCAAAAGCGGTCGAAGTGCTCAAATCCGAGTGGACCAAACAGGGCAACCAGTGGAACGACTTTGCAGTGCAGGGCGGCGGCGGCAAGAGCGCCATGACGGTATTGAAGAGCCGGGCACTGGCCGCCAACCCGCCCGAAGCGGCCCACCTCAAGGGTTACGAGCTCAAGGAGTGGGCCGGGCTCGGCTTCCTGCGCGATCTCACCCCCATGGCCGAACACCTCGGCTGGTACAGTCAGATGCCGCCCATGGTGCGTGCCACCCTCAGCCAGAATGGTGCCCTGATGGCGGTGCCCACCGGCATCCACCGGGTCAACTGGCTGTGGCTCAACCGCAAGATCTTCGAGCGCAACAAGCTGACTCCGCCCACCAGCTGGGTCCAGTTTGTCACCGTCGCCGATCAGCTTAAGAAACGGGGCATCACCCCGCTCGCCATCGGCAACGAGCCCTGGCAGCTGGCGGTACTGTTTGAAACAGTGGCACTCGGTGAGGGCGGAAAAGAATTCTATCGCAAGGCGTTCCTCGAGCAGGACAGCGCCACCCTGACCGGCCCCGACATGGTTCGGGTGTTGACCCGTTTCCAGCAGCTGCGCGCCTACGTGCCGCAAAAATACGCTGGTCTGAAGTGGCATCAGGCCACCAATCTGCTGGAGAGCGGTGGCGCCGCCATGCAGGTGATGGGGGACTGGGTGAAGGGTGAACTGAGCGCGGGCAACTACCGGCCGGGTGAGGATATCGCCTGCCTGCCGAGCCCGGGCAGCGCCGGACTGTTCAGCTACAACCTCGACTCCATCGCCATGTTCAAACAGCGGGATCCGGCCCAGCTGCAGGCGCAGGGGGATCTGGCTCAGCTGCTGATGACGCCGCAATTCCAGGAGGAGTTCAATCGGGTGAAGGGGTCGATCCCGGCGCTGACCAATCCCGACATGAGCAAGTTCGACCGCTGCGCCGTCCGCTCCTATCAGGATTTCCTGCTGGCGGAAAAGCAGGACAACCTGCTGCCCAGCATGGCGGAAGGGATGGCGACGCCGACCAATATGCGGCAAGCGATCCTCGATGTGCTGAGCAACTTCTTCAACGACCCCAAGGCCAACCCGGAGCAGACGGCGCTGCATCTGGAGCGGGCGATGCGCTCGACCCGCTGATCCGGGCACATTACCAAACGGCAGAAATGACAAAGGCGGAATTGCTCCGCCTTTGTTGTTGAATCGTCATCCGATTCAGGATTGATCGTTCTCGTCCTCATCCTCGTCATAGTAATCGCTGAGCTCGATCCAGAGCCCCAACCCGACCATCACCATGGAGCCGAACCAGGTACCGGTATTCCCGATCGGGCTGCCCATCACTATCATGGCGAAGGACAAGAACCCCATGCCTGCATAGGCCTGCAATCTGCCGTAGGAGACCTGCATATTCACCTCCTTGTTGAATATGGTTCAATTTTTATATTACTCGTCCGGCGCAAGCTGGATAGGGCCGAATAACATTTCGGTTACATATGCTGGTTGATGGGGCGTTTGTTTGATTATTTTTTAGCCCTGAGTATCATTGGCAGCCGAATAGGTTGAAGGTTGATAATAGATGAGTGATTTATTCTGCGGCGCAACCCACGAGTTGGACGCAATCGGGCTTCGTTGCCCGGAACCCGTTATGATGGTTCGCAAGAAAGTGCGGCTGATGGCGGATGGCGAGACCCTGCTGGTCAGTGCCGACGATCCTTCAACCACCCGCGACATCCCCAGTTTCTGCCGCTTTATGGATCACACCCTGGTCGCCAGCGAGACAGAGCAGGCCCCCTACCGCTACCTGATCCGCAAGGGTCAATAAGCCCCCGTACCGGAGCACTCCATGACAACCATTACCCGAATCGGCACCACCCAGCGTTGGTCAGACGTGGTCATCCACAATGGCACCCTCTACGTGGTGGAAGTGCCCGTCAGCGAAGAGGCCGACATCCACCAGCAGACCCGCGAAGTGCTGGCAAGCCTGCAGCGCCTGCTGGAAGCCAACGGCTCCGGCGTCGACAAGATCCTGATGGCCAACATCTATCTCAAAGACATTGGTGACATCGCGGCCTTCAACGAGCAGTGGGATGCCTGGATCCCTGCTGGCACCGCCCCCGTGCGCGCCTGCGTACAAGCTCGCCTGGCCCACGAAGGCTACAAGGTGGAAGTGCAGCTGACTGCGGCTGTCTAAGAGGCGGTTCTTCCCCTCATCCCCGGCCCTTCTCCCACAAGGGGAACAGGGAGCAAAGAACAAGGAGCCATTGCTCGCAACGGCTCCAATAGAAAGGCCCCGCCATTACTGGCGGGGCCTTTTCGTTACCGAGACCTGAACGACTTAGGCGGTCGGGGTCAGGGTAATGGTCACGCGGCGGTTCTGGGCTTTGCCAGCGGCGGTGCTGTTGGTAGCAACCGGCTGATCCGGGCCTACGCCGGTGGTGGAGATGCGGCTACCTGCTACGCCCTGACCAATCAGCTGGGCAGCAACGGCATCGGCACGATCGCGGGAGAGCTTCATGTTCAGATCGCGGGAACCTGTACTGTCGGTGTGACCGACCACGTTCAGGCGGGTCTTGTCGAACTCGGCAACCACCATGGCTACGCCGGAGAGGGTGTTGGCACCGGCCGCTTTCAGCTGGGAGCTGGAGCTGTCGAAGGTCACGTTGTTCGGCATGTTGAGGATCAGCTCATTGCCATTGCGGGTCACGCTGACGCCGGTGCCCTGCAGCTTCTCGCGCAGCTTGGCTTCCTGCACGTCCATGTAGTAGCCGATACCGCCACCCAGCGCCGCGCCAGCAGCAACGCCGGTCAGGATGCCCTTCTTGCGGTCACCCTTGCTGGAGGAGAGCGCACCTACGGCCGCACCGGCAGCGGCGCCAGCCAGCGCGCCCCATGCACCTTTGGAGGTCTGGGATTCACCTGTGTAGGGGTTGGTGGTACAGCCGCTCAGGGCAACGGTCAGTGCCAGAGCAGGCACCAGGATCTTGGCTCGCATGAAAAAACCTCTGTGAAAACAATCCGGCACCATGCCGGGGGCCGGATTGTAACGCGCTGGCACGCCATTGTCTGACGCAAGCCTGAACAGATGGCGAGAGTGATGTTTTTTTGGGCAATCGACGGGTTGTCAGCGCGGTAACTGACACTCGGCGTGGCAAGGACAGCTGACCAGATGATCGTTCACCATCCCCACCGCCTGCATAAAGGCGTAACAGATGGTGCTGCCGACAAAGTTGAAGCCGAGCTTCTTGAGTGCTTTCGACATGGCATCCGACTCCGGTGAGGTCGCAGGAATATCGCCATTGCCCTGCCGCTGGTTAACGATGGGGGCGCCGCCCACAAAGCCCCACAGGTAGGCGGCGAAGTCGATCCCCTGCTCCTGCAACGCCAGATAAGCGCGGGCATTTCTGATGATCGACTGCACCTTGAGCCGGTTGCGGATGATGCCGCTGTCCTGCATCAACCGCTCTACATCCTGCTCGTCGAACCGGGCAATCTGCACCGGATCAAAGTCGGCATAGGCGCGGTAATAGCTCTCGGTGCGCTTGAGGATGGTGATCCACGACAGCCCCGCCTGCTGGCCGTCGAGGCAGAGCTTGGCAAACAGCTCGCGGGCGTCATAGACCGGTCTGCCCCACTGTTTGTCATGGTATTCAATGTATTCCGGGTCTTTGGTCACCCAGGCGCAGCGCAGTTCCATTTCCTCTCCCTCGTTATTTCAGCGGTTTGCCCGACCCTGCCCACTCTACAGGCGGCACTGCTCACATCATATACCGGACAGCCCGCCCGACCAGCCAGAGCGCAGCACCATCCCGCGAATCCGCTGCAATTTCGCCTATTATCCGACCATGCCAGACGGTATACTCCCTCGGTTCACATTCAGCAAATCTTGCTCTGATTTTCATTTCGCGCGAAAAAAATTATGCAAAAATTCGATGTCAAAACCTTTCAGGGCCTGATCCTGCAGCTGCAGGACTATTGGTCCCGCCAGGGCTGTACCATCATTCAGCCGCTGGATATGGAAGTGGGTGCCGGTACTTCCCACCCCATGACCTGTCTGCGTGCCCTGGGCCCGGAGCCCATCGCCTGCGCTTACGTGCAACCGTCCCGCCGTCCGACTGACGGCCGCTACGGTGAAAACCCGAACCGCCTGCAGCACTACTACCAGTTCCAGGTGATCATCAAGCCTTCCCCCGACAACATTCAGGAACTCTATCTGGGCTCCCTGAAAGAGCTGGGCATGGATCCCGAGATCCACGACATCCGCTTCGTGGAAGACAACTGGGAAAACCCGACTCTGGGTGCCTGGGGTCTGGGTTGGGAAGTGTGGCTGAACGGCATGGAAGTGACCCAGTTCACCTACTTCCAGCAGGTTGGCGGCCTCGAGTGCAAGCCGGTCACCGGCGAGATCACCTACGGTCTCGAGCGTCTGGCCATGTACATTCAGGGCGTGGACAGCGTCTACGATCTGGTCTGGTCTGACGGCCCGCTGGGCAAGACCACCTACGGCGACGTGTTCCACCAGAACGAAGTGGAGCAATCCACCTACAACTTCGAGCACGCCGATGTGGAGTTCCTGTTCCACTGTTTCGAGCAGTACGAGAAGGAAGCCCAGAATCTGCTGGCACTGGAAAAACCGCTGCCGCTGCCTGCCTACGAGCGCATCCTCAAAGCCGCTCACTCCTTCAACCTGCTGGATGCCCGCAAGGCCATCTCGGTCACCGAGCGTCAGCGCTACATCCTGCGCATTCGCACCCTGACCAAGGCCGTGGCAGAGGCATACTACGCCTCCCGCGAAGCGCTGGGCTTCCCTATGTGTCAGCGCAGTGAGAACAAGCAAGGTTAAGGAACGGACATGGCACAACATACATTTCTGGTAGAGATCGGTACTGCTGAGCTGCCGCCCAAAGCCCTGCGCTCCCTGGCCGAAGCCTTTGCCGACAACTTCAAAGCCGAACTGACCAAGGCCGATCTGGCCTTTGGCGACGTCGAGTGGTTTGCCTCACCGCGCCGTCTGGCGCTGAAGGTAAGCGAGCTGGCTGGCGAGCAGCCGAGCAAGAGCGTCGAGAAGCGCGGCCCGGCCGTGGCGCAGGCGTTCGATGCCGAAGGCAAGCCGACCAAGGCTGCCGAAGGCTGGGCCCGTGGCAACGGCATCACCGTTGAGCAGGCCGAGCGTCTGGTCACCGATAAGGGCGAGTGGCTGGTTCACACCGCCAAGGTCGAAGGCCGTCCGGCCAAAGATCTGCTGGGCGAGCTGGTAGCCTCCGCACTGGCCAAACTGCCGATCCCGAAAATGATGCGCTGGGGCGACAAGACCATCCAGTTCGTGCGTCCGGTCTTCACCGTGACCCTGCTGCTGGATGGGGAGCTGGTTCCCGCTCACATTCTGGGTATCGACTCTGCCCGCACCATTCGCGGTCACCGCTTTATGGGCGAGAGCGAGTTCACCATCGACAACGCCAGCCAGTACCCGCAGATCCTGCAGGAGCGCGGCATGGTGATTGCCGACTTTATGGCGCGCAAGGCCAAGATCAAGGCTGACGCCGAAGCGGCCGCTGCCGCCTTCGGTGGCGTGGCCGATCTGGACGACGCCCTGCTGGAAGAGGTCACCGCACTGGTCGAGTGGCCGGTGGTGCTGACCGCCAACTTCGAAGAGAAGTTCCTGGCCGTTCCGGCTGAAGCGCTGGTACACACCATGAAGGGTGACCAGAAGTACTTCCCGGTCTACGACAAGAACGGCAAGCTGCTGCCGAAGTTCATCTTCGTCACCAACATCGAGTCGAAAGACCCGAGCCAGATCATCAGCGGCAACGAGAAGGTGGTTCGCCCCCGTCTCTCTGACGCCGAGTTCTTCTTCAAGACCGACCTCAAGCAGACCCTGGCCTCCCGCCTGCCGCGCCTTGAAACCGTGCTGTTCCAGCAACAGCTGGGCACCGTCAAGGCCAAGGTCGAGCGTATCGAGGCCGTCGCCGGCTTTATCGCCCAGCGTATAGCGCCTACCGAAATTGACACTTTCACTCAGGCCCGCCGTGCCGGTCTGCTCTCCAAGTGTGACCTGATGACCAACATGGTCGGCGAGTTCACCGACACCCAGGGTGTCATGGGGATGCACTACGCCCGTCACGATGGCGAAGACGAAGCGGTCGCCGTGGCTCTCAACGAGCAGTACATGCCGCGCTTTGCCGGTGATGCCCTGCCGTCCGGTCTGGTTGCCTGCGCCGTCGCGCTGGCCGACAAGTTCGACACCCTGGCCGGTATCTTCGGCATCGGCATGCTGCCGAAGGGTGACAAGGACCCGTTCGCCCTGCGTCGCGCTGCCATCGGTGCCCTGCGCATCATGACCGAGAAGCAGCTGGATCTGGATCTGGTTGAACTGGTTGAAGAAGCGGTACGCGTCTACGGCGACAAGCTGACCAACAAAACCGTCGTCACCGACGTGGTCGACTTTATGCTGGGCCGCTTCCGCGCCGCCTATCAGGACGAAGGCATCGGTGCCGACGTGGTGCTGGCCGTACTGGCCCGCCGCCCGACCCGTCCGCTCGACTTCGATCGTCGCGTCAAGGCCGTCAGCCACTTCCGCACGCTGGATGCCGCACTGGCACTGGCTGCCGCCAACAAGCGCGTGAGCAACATTCTGGCCAAGGTCGAAGGCGAACTGCCGACTGCCGTCAAACCGGAACTGCTGGTCGATGCCGCCGAGAAGGCGCTGGCCACCCAGGTTGCTGAACTGCAAGCCGAACTGGCCCCGCTGTTCGCCGCCGGTGACTATCAGGCTGCCCTCACCCGTCTGGCCGCCCTGCGCGAGCCGGTCGATACCTTCTTCAACGAGGTGATGGTGATGGCCGACGACGAAGCCCTCAAGGCCAACCGCCTGGCGCTGCTGAACAACCTGCGCAACCTGTTCCTGCAAGTCGCGGATATTTCGCTGCTGCAGTGATATGGTTGGGTAAGTGATATTAAAAAAGGCGCCGTAAGGCGCCTTTTTATTATTTTCTATAAAAGCATCAAATAAATAACATTAGAGTGCTTCTATTATGTATTTACACCCTGATATTGAAATCAACTCTGGCTTCTTGTGAGTGCGAATTTCAGCCAGAAAGCGCTTTAATTTATTCTTTCTATTAATGCTTATATCTTTTCCCTTTGCTCTATGACGACAAATATCAAGCATATCTTTTGAAGCAATATATTTTGCCTTTTTTATTAATTTTTGTGAGTCAAGGAGTGAAAGTTTATCTTTTGATATAATGCCTATCAGTTGCTCAATTTTAGCAATCTTCTTATTTACATATTCTATTGCTTCCGCTTCTGTTGTAACTGATATACCTTTCCACAACGGCTCATGATGAGAGAGTCGATTCCTAAATATTCTTAGCTCAGAAACGATGTCATACAGAACTGTATGGGTTACTTGGGAACTCTGATCAGGCCAATTTTTAAATGCTTTCTTGGTATATTTAGGCCATAAGAAATCGGGACCATTAAGTTGGTAATGACAAGGATGTAATATGAACTCCCATGTACTAAAATCTGTTGCCGCAACAACCACATCAAATGCAGGTCGATGATTTGCTGGAAGTTTATTTTTTCCTTGTATTTTTCTTTGATTATTTATTTTAGTGTTTACGTTTGTCCGAGCCTTCTCGAAGTTTTGTTTAAGATTAGTATGGTTAAAATTCTCTTTAATTAGTGCTGGTGGGAACTTATGATTTCCAATCTGATCATACCAATAATCACCAAACGCATTCACTGCAGCTGTATTTATAGCATTACGTAACGCTACCTCAGCAGCTTGAAGCAAAGGATAAATCGCACTACATAAAACTTTGTTCCAGATATAAACGCCATATACTTCTTCTATGGAATGTTCTTGGAAAAAGTTTATATACGTATCAAGTCGCGGTGTAGATATATATGGAGTTATTTTATTATAACTAATATTTTTATACATGTTAATTAAGATGACAATATTGGAGTTGACTTATAATATCATACGAAATGGTTTGATTAAAATATATCACAAGTCCTTACACCATAAATATTTATGATGCTTAATGAAAAAAAACACATAAACAACCACTTTTACATTGACTTTTATTTTTTTTTCTTGTACATTTCACATCGAGCTAGTGCGGACCCCTTTTGAGTTTTACTCTCTATGTCTAGCACAATGGCATAAAAATGTTAGCTAGTGTAGAACCCTTTCGATAATTATCGATATTTCTGACACAATGGCACGAGAATTTAAACCCCTGTACATACGTACAGGGGTTTTTTGTTCATAGCGATATTATAACGTTAACTCGTAGCCTCGATTCACTGTCAGGTGCTATCGGACTTTCGCGTAAATGGATTCTCCCACCATATCGGTCACCCGCATTTCCCCCTCCAGCTGGCCGCCCCTGAATCACGGCAACAACTGTAATCAAAACCTCTCGTTCGTCCGATTACGCTTCGCTAATCGAGCCTACAGGGGGGTAATGAGCTGTTATCATTTGAGACAGTGCCCAGCGCCGCCACGCCCAAGAGGAAAGTCATGGATATACCTGCCGCCCCATCCCCCGCCATCTGCCAGCTGTGTCAGGAGAAAGCAGATCTCGACTTCGACTTCACCATGGCCTTTCAGCCCATCGTCGATTGCAGCCAGCGCACCATCTTCGGCTACGAGGCGCTGGTGCGGGGGCTCAACAACGAGCCGGCGCAGAGCGTGATTGCCTGGGTCAACGATGGCAATCGCTACCGCTTCGACCAGCTGTGCCGCATCAAGGCCATCGCGCTGGCGGCACGGCTCGGTATGAAGGGGATGCTGAGCATCAACTTTCTGCCCAATGCGGTCTATCGCCCGGAGCGCTGCATCCGCACCACCCTGCAGGCGGCCCGCGAACACCACTTTCCCATCGAGCAGATCATGTTCGAGCTGACCGAGGTGGAGCAGGTGCAGGATAGCCAGCATCTTCGCGGTATCGTCGATCACTATCAGGCGCTCGGCTTCAAGACGGCGATCGATGACTTTGGCGCCGGTTACTCGGGCCTCAACCTGCTGGCCGATTTTCATCCCAACATCGTCAAACTCGATATGCACCTGCTGCGGGGCATCGACCAGGACCCGACCCGACAAGCCATAGTGCGCCACTGTCTGGCGCTGTTTGCCGAGTTGCAGATCACCCCGCTGGCAGAGGGGATCGAGACCCGCGAAGAGATGGCCTGCCTGCGGGAGATGGGCGTCAGCCTGATGCAGGGCTATCTGTTTGCCCGCCCCGGCTTCGAAACCCTGCCGGAAGTAGATTTCGCCAGCTTGTAAGCAAATCGGCCTGCACTGACCCCCTCAGCCTACTCCCGCCCGAATAAGAAAACGGACACCCGAGGGTGTCCGTTTTTATGTCATATCACCTTGCCCCGAGGGGTTGTGTGCTGACGGTTTACAGATAGCTCTCATCGACGCCGATATGGGCCAGCGCAGCCAGCTCGAGCGGTGTCAGCTGGCTGGCGGAGTCGATCATGGTCGGCTCGCCACGGGCGGACCCGGGCAGTTGCAGCCGCTCCTTGAGCGCATCGGTCAGGCTGCCCACCAGATTGCCCATGCGGGTCAGGCGGGAGACCAGCACGGCCTCAGGACTGCTTTCGCTATCGGCAAAGCCGGAGACCTGAGCCACCGCGAAGTCGCAGATAGCCCTGGCCCGATCACCAAAAGCCCCTTCCAGCTGTTGCAGCACCTGCCGTGCCTCGCTGTCGCCGAGACGCCCCAGCTCCGCCTGCATATGGCCGGTGTCAAAGCGCAGTCGCGCCCCGGCATCGAGCCGTTCCTCTCGCGGCTTGAGCGCGGTATGGTCCACCCACGCCTGCTCGGTCTGACCGGCAAACTGCATCAGGCCGCCCAGCACCAACCGCTGGTTGGGACGCGCCGAGGCGAGGCTGTCGAGGGCATGACCAAGGGAAGAACCCTTGGCATCGCTGCCGCTGGCCAGCGAGAGCGCCAGAGTACGCAGGGTTTGCAGGTCGCCGCGGGTCTGCAACTTGGCCATGTGGGAGCCATTAATGGAGCCATCGGCAATGTGCTGATGCAGGGCGTTGAGATCGCTGCTGCTCAGGGTCACCTCGGTAGAGGTTTGATCCCGCAGCAGGTAGCTGGCCTGATAGCTGATAAGATCCAGCGCCAGCTTGTAGCCGGTGGCCGGGGTCTGCCGCGCCATGGCGACCTGTTCGCGAGCAGCCCCTTTGCTCTCACCGCTTTGGACGGGTGCCGCATCCGCAGTGGTGGCCGCACTTTGCGCCGGTTCGCCAGCGATTTCAGCCTTGACGGCCCGCTGCAGGTCGGCCACTTCACCCATCGCGGTGTGCAGCTGGCTCATCGCATCCTGCAGCAGTTCGGGGGTGGCGCTGGCGAGCAAGTCGGTCACCTTGCCCCCCACAGTGCCCCACTGCTGGAGCGGGATACCGGCGATGGGGCGGGCCAGCAGCCCGGCAGCCAACTCCCGGAGTTCCGGCTGCTCGGAGCCGACGACAACAGCCTGCAACGCGGTGCAGAGAGAGCGCAGTGGGCCGTTGCCGGTCGCCAGAGTGGCGTGCTCCTTGCCCAGTTGTTCGGCGGCGATGTTGTTCAATACGTCCGCCTTGGCAAAGCCACCCAGCGAGCTACCAAATGCAGCCTGCTTCATCAGACGCTGAAGATCCTCGGGGGAAGCTGCGGTTTGCGCCTTCGGCGCAGCGGCACTTTTGCCGCTCCCAAGCAGGTTGCCAATCCACTCTTTGATGGCCACAAACGGGCGGGCCAGTTGGGCCCCCAATCGCGAAAGCTGCCCCTGCCCCTTTTGCGGTTCGCTGCGGTTGCCCAGCAAGATCGCATCTTGCCCGGTAGCGACCTGACGCGCCTCCAGCTGGCCCATCCGGCCAACCCCTGTGGTTGCGTCACTGTGGTGAGCGACGGCCTGTGTGCCGACGGTGTTTGCTTGAATCTGCATGATGATTGTCTTCTTGTGATGTTTCGCCGCCAGTCTAGGAGAGGCCATCAACAGGGACTATCGGGATTGGTCGCGATTTTTGTGCTGAGCGCGGCGTGCTATCTCGCTGACCGAAAAGCTAAAAAAAGAGAGCCACCATTAACAGTGCCGCTGGCGGTGACCTGCTCTAATGGCGCCATCATCAATCTGGAGCCATCAATGAACTCTCTTTATCACGCCGCCATCCACCAGCTGTTTCTCTCCCTCTCCCTGCCTGCGCCGCAACAGGAGGAGAGCGTCACCAGCCTGCAGATCGGCGAACTGACCTGCCATCTGACCGAACACCCGGCCGACTATCTGCTGATGTTTACCCGCCTCGACGCGGCCACCAGCGCCCAAGCCGCGGCCCAGAACCTCTTCAGTCAGGACCCGTGCAAGCCGGTACTGGGTTTCGATACCGAGAGCCTGACACCGGTACTGTGGAGTCGTCAGCCCTTGCAGCAACTGGATCGCCCCCAGATCCACCACCAGCTGGAACAGCTGGTACACGCCGCCAGCGAGATCAACAAAAGCCAGGACGGCACCATCCGGCCTTGATCCATTAGCGTGACCACACCCCAAGTCACCATAGATGGATAACTACACCTCTGCCCTGAGCAAACTGGGCAGCGGGCCCCCGGACTGGTATGGTTTTGCCATCAATTCATCAACGACCGAGATATCATGAAACGCAAAACCATGGCCCTGCTGCTGGGCACCCATCTGCTGGTCGCGGCGGCAGGCTTTGCCGCCGGAGTCTACACCCTGCCGATCCTGATCGCGCCACCCGCACCTGATACCGAGCAGGTAGCGGCCAGCCAGCAGCAAGCGAGATTCCACGGCACCTTTCGCCGGGATCTGAAAGACAGCGATCGGCTGCACTGGGGGGAAGGCAAGGTGAGCATAGGGCCGGATGCCGTCAGCCTGATGGGCAAGCTGGCCCCCGGGCCGGACTACCAGCTCTACCTCTCCCCCGAGTTTGTCGAGACCGAAGCCGATTTTGCCCGCCTCAAGGATCAGATGGTGCGAGTCGGGCCGGTGAAGACCTTCGACAACTTTATCGTGCCGCTGCCCGCCACGATCGATCCGGCCCGCTACAGCAGCGTGATCGTCTGGTGTGAAACCTTCGGCCAGTTCATCACCGCCGCCCGTTACCAGGATGAGAGACCGGAGCAGTAACCTCGCCCCAGACCCGCACCATGAAAAAGGGCTGACATCGCTGTCAGCCCCTTGGCTATCCGATCCGCTCGTCATTAACGCTCCGGCTTGGTCATCTCCCGCAGCAGCTGATCGATGCAGCCTACGACCTGCTCTGAGTTCTGCTCGATCTCGCGATAGAGCGCCTCAGCCTCTTCATGCTTGTGCTGATTTTTCAGCTCGATAATCTGCTGGATCACCTGATGCAATCTGGCGTGCGGGGCGGCCATCGCCCTGAAGGCCGGTTGATCGCCGCAGCATGCCTGCCCTTCACTGAAGTACCAGTGGCCAAGGCGGCACTCCTTGTCACTGACCGCCTCGCTGCGCGAGAGCCCCTCCTGCCCATCCAGATAAGCGCGCACCCGAGTCTTCCAGCCCATATGAGCGGCGCGGGCGCGACTCAGCACCATCCGCACGTTGGAACCATCCTGGAACTGTCCGGCCAGATCCCCCAGCTTGTCCACCAGAGTCGCCACATGGCTGGCGATATGGGCGGTATCCCGCGCCACCAGCGTGGTGGCCTGGGAGATCTCGTGGACGCTGACGATATTGCGGGTGATCTCGTCGCTCACCGAGGACTGCTCCTCCGAGGCAGCGGCGATCTGGGTGTTCATGTCGCGAATGCTGTTGACCGCCCCCTTGATCCGGCCGAGGGCTTCTCCCGCCTGATTGGCCCGCTCCACCGACTCCCCCGCTCGCGAGACGCTGTGTTCGATCATGGTCACCGTGGTGCCCACCGCCCGTTGCAACTGCTCGATGGTGCCGCGGATCTCGGCGGTGGAATGCTGGGTGCGCCCGGCCAGCGAGCGCACCTCGTCGGCCACCACCGCAAAACCGCGCCCCTGTTCACCGGCCCGGGCCGCCTCGATGGCGGCGTTGAGAGCCAGCAGGTTGGTCTGCTCGGCGATGGACTGGATCACCGCCAGCACCGAGCCAATCTGCTCGCTGGCCTTGGCAACCTCTTTCACCGTGTTGCCCGCGCTGGCGATCTCCTCGGCCAGCTGTTCGATCATGTTGACGCTCTGCTGCACCACCTCATCACCGGTGACCGCCTGATTGTCCGCTTCGTTGGCCGCTTCGGCCGCCTGTGCCGTGTTGTTGGCCACCTCGTGTACCGTGCTGGTCATCTCGGTCATGGCGGTGGCGAGCTGGGTGGTCTGTTCCTGCTGGCGCGTCATGCTGCCAAGGTTGCCTGCCGCACTGCGCGACAACCGCTCACTCTCGCCAGCCAGTTCGCCCAGAGTGGCGGTGAGCTGGCTGATGGTGTCGCGGATCTTGGCAACAAAGCCATTGAACGCCGACCCGAGCCGGCGGATCTCCTCCGGCCCCGCCACCGGCAGCTTGCTGCCAAGATCGCCGGAGCCATTGGCCAGCGCCTCCAGCGCCTTGACGCTGTCGAGCAGCGGTCGATTGATGCGATTGAGTGCAAACGCCATCACCATGGCAATCACCAGAACCCCGACCAGAGAGATGATCGCCATCTGCCAGCCCTGACGAGCCAGATCGGCCGCGACCAGACTGTGATCACAGGTCAACTCGATGATACCGACCGCCTTGCCGGAGTAATCGCGCAGGGGGGCCGCCATCAACAGCAAATCACTCCCCTGCTGCGTCATATTGACGAAGCGTTCCTCACCGGCCAATACCGGCTGATACCACTCCATCGCCTCACCAAGCCGGGATGTGCCAACCAGCGTCACCAGCTTGCCCTGCTCAAACAGATAGATGGCGAGCTGCACCTGCTTGTCCAGCAGTTGGCCAAACAGCTTTTCATCCAGGGCACGACCAAACTCCACCGAACCGACCGGCTGCCCGTTGAAGGTGACCGGCACGACCCCGCGCAAACCGGTACCAGCCACGCCAATCTCCAGCCCGCCAACGGCATGATGCTCGCGATTCACCTCAACCACAGTGGGGCGAATGGCAGAGAGGTCATCACCGTGTTTTTCAGGTTTGTGTACCCGATAGAGGGAAGTGGCTGGCGGCAGGTGGAACTGGAACTGCTCGATCCCCTGCGCCTTGATGGCGGGCCAGAGCGGATCAAACAGATTGGCGAGGGTCTGCCAATCCTTGTCGGCCACCGCCTTGGCTGCATCCGGCCGCTGGGCGATCAGGGTCGCCGCCAGCACGGTTTCATGGCTGGTGTTTTTGATCACCGCTTCCACGTTCTGGAGCTGGCTCCGCAGTGCAGCCTGCTCGGCCGCGAGCGCCCGCTGGCGATTTTCAAACAGATTAAAGGTAAGCAGTACCACGGCGAGCAATACGATGCCGCCGATTGCCAGCAGCGTGATCTGGTGACCCAGCTTGCGAGGGGGGAACATAAGACACCATCCTTGACAGTCATACCCAACCTACAGGATGGAACGGTTAAGTCGGGAGTCCATCAGAACTTAACCCTTTGTTGATATTGATCAAACGATTAACAAGCAAAATGCGAGGTGGGTCAAACGGGGGGAATATTCACTCACAAGGCCGAGATCGGCACTGCGAGCCACAGGTTGAAAGTAACCCGCCCATAAACAAAAACCCCCTCGTGACAGAGGGGGTTTTTCGTTTTGGCAACGGGCGCGGATTAACGCAGCGGTTTGACCGAGCGACGGACGATCAGCTCGGGCTGTACCGTCATCGATTCCACTTCCAGCTCCTTGTTGCGGATCCGGCTGACCAGATGCTTCACCGCCAGCTGGCCCAGTTCGGCCTTCGGGTGACGGATGGTGGTCAGCGGCGGGCTGGAGAAGCGCGCCATCTCCACATCGTCGTAGCCGATGATGGAGATATCGTCCGGCACCTTGACTCCCGCTTCCCAGGCAGCGCAAATCGCGCCGATCGCCATGGGATCGTCGAAGGCAAAGACCGCGGTCGGACGAGGCTGCAGGGCCAGGATGCGCTGCATGGCATCGAAGCCGCTCTGGCTCTCGTAGTCCCCTTCAAAGACCTGCTCATCTTTGAGGGTCAGACCGTGTTCGCCCAGCGCATCACGTACCCCGTCCAGTCGCTGCTGGGTGGTCGGCTTGGAGAGCTGGCCAGTGATGCAGACGATGTCGCGGTGCCCCAGCTCCAGCAGATGGCGTACGGCCATGCGGGCGCCGATGCGGGCGTTGTCGTTGATGACGTTGGCGAAATCGCACTCCGTTCCCCAATCCAGTACCACCTGCGGCACGTTCTTGTGGATGCGCAGCATGTCGCGCAACGGGGTGTCGATATCGGTACCCAATACCAGCAGTCCATCCACCCGTTTTTCCATCAGCATTCTCAGGTAATGCTGTTGGCGAGGCGGCTGGTTTTCGGTGTTGCAGAGGATCAGGCTGTAGCCCTGTTCGAAGCAGTACGCTTCAACCCCTTGCACCACTTCTGCGAAGAAGGGGTTTACGCTGGTGGTCACCAGCATGCCAATGGTCTTGGTCGAATTTATTTTAAGACTGCGCGCTACCGAGTTGGGCGCGTAGTTGAGTTCTGCCACCGCCTCAATCACTTTCTGGGTCGCGTCTTCGCTGACCCGCCGAGTGTGGTTGAGCACATGTGAGACGGTGGAGATGGATACGCCTGCGCGCGAGGCGACATCCTTGATAGTGGCCATCTCTGTCTCCTGACTGTCAAAGGCGGAACATTAGCAGATTTCCCGAATAAAGGCTTGGTTTTAACGAGCTCTGCCACGGAATTGTCAATGCCGGCTAATTTAGGCGCTCATTTCTGTTTGCGCAAATGGATTGTGGTCAAAATGGGAGCGCTGTCAGAGTAAAATATCGCCAGATTAATCCTCTGGCGTTTGTCAGAATAGCCTCTCGTTACCAAGATGTTAAGTCAACAAATCAAAATTAAGCTCTGATTAGTAGAAAATAACAGGTCATTTATTTCAAAATCCACCCATCCAACCCCCTCTGGTTAGTATCTTTAACAGCTTGTTATTGCCCCGTGAGGAATGATAGAACCATACCTATAGCCGGATGCACGGGATGTAGATCCGGAATGGCACACGGAAATGAAACAATCCACTGATTAAGGGACGAATCAATGCATAAGTTGAGCAAAATCACAGTTGGCGCAGCGGTTTCTTTGGCTCTGTTTGGATCGATCTCCATCGCCCACGCGGCAGACACCATCAAGATAGGTATCGCAGGCCCGGTCACCGGTCCGGTAGCCCAGTACGGGGACATGCAGTTCACCGGCGGCAAGATGGCGGTCGAGCAGATCAACAAGGCTGGCGGCATCAATGGCAAGCAGATCGAAGCGGTCGTCTATGACGATGCCTGCGATCCCAAACAGGCGGTGGCCGTTGCCAACAAGGTGGTGAACGATGGCGTCAAGTTCGTGGTCGGTCACCTCTGCTCCGACAACACCCTGCCCGCCTCCGACATCTATGAAGACGAGGGGATCCTGATGGTCACCCCCGCCTCCACCAACCCCAAGATCACCGAACGCGGTTACCAGCTGACCCTGCGCACCATCGGCCTGGATAGCGATCAGGGCCCGACTGCCGCCAAGTACATCATCGAGCAGGTCAAACCCCAGCGCGTGGCCGTTATCCACGACAAGAAGCAATACGGCGAAGGGATCGCCTCCAGCGTGAAAGCGGCGCTCGACAAGGCTGGCGTGAAAGTGGTGGCCTTTGAAGGGATCACCGCCGGTGACAAGGACTTCTCCGCTCTGATCGCCAAGCTGCAGAAAGAGAACGTCGATTTCGTCTACTACGGCGGCTATCACCCGGAGCTGGGACTGATCCTGCGTCAGGCTGGCGAGAAGGGGCTGAAAGCCAAGTTCATGGGCCCGGAAGGGGTGGGTAACAAGGATATCTCCGCCATCGGCGGCCCGGCTTCCGAAGGCCTGCTGGTGACCCTGCCGAACAAATACGATCTGGTGCCGGCCAACGCCCCGCTGGTTGCAGCGTTCAAAGCCAAGGGTCAAGACTCCTCCGGCCCGTTCGTCTGGACTACCTATGCCGCGGTGCAAACCCTGGCAGCCGGTATCGCCAAGGCGGGTGAAGATGACCCGGCCGCCGTTGCCGCCGCCATCAAGGCTGCGCCGATCGATACCGTGATGGGCCCCCTGACATGGGCTCCGAACGGTGACCTGAAAGGCTTCGAATTCGGTGTGTTCCAGTGGCACGCTGACGGTACTTCCAGCCAAGTCAAATAATCTGCCGATCGGGGGTGAGTACGCTCACCCCCTCCTCTCTTTGCGGGCAAGTACAGGGAACGCAGTATGTCCGAACACTTCCTCTATCTGGTTCAGCAGCTGCTGAACGGATTAACCATAGGCAGCACCTATGCGTTGATCGCCATTGGCTACACCATGGTCTATGGCATCATCGGCATGATCAACTTCGCCCACGGCGAGGTGTACATGATCGGCTCCTATGTCGCTTTTATGGTGATGGCGGGGCTCATGATGATGGGCATCGACAGCACCTTTCTACTGCTGGGAGGCGCCTTCCTGGTCAGTATCATCATCACCGGCACCTATGGCTGGAGCATCGAGCGGGTCGCCTACCGGCCACTGCGCGGTGGCAACCGGCTGATCCCCCTCATCTCCGCCATCGGTATGTCGATCTTCTTGCAGAACATGATGCGGATGGCACAGGGCTCGCGGGATATTGCCATGCCCAGCCTGATCTCAGGTGGCTGGACCCTGGGGGGTGAGGATGGTTTTCAGGCCAGCCTCTCCTATATGCAGCTGATCATCTTCGTGGTGACTTTCATCACCATGCTGGCGCTGACCCAGTTCATCGGCCGCTCCCGCATGGGCCGCGCCTGCCGCGCCTGTTCGGAAGATATCAAGATGGCCAACCTGCTGGGCATCGACACCCACGTGGTCATCTCCATCACCTTCGTGCTGGGGGCCGCGCTGGCCGCCGTCGCCGGGGTGCTGCTCGGCATGTATTACGGCGTCATCAACCCCTACCTCGGCTTTATGGCCGGTCTGAAAGCCTTCACTGCCGCTGTATTGGGCGGTATCGGCAGCATTCCCGGCGCCGTACTGGGCGGCCTGCTGCTCGGCGTGGTTGAAGCGCTCACCGCCGGTTATCTCAGCACCGAGTACAAAGATGTGATGGCGTTTGCCCTGCTCATTTTTGTGCTGCTCTTTATGCCTACTGGCATCCTGGGTCGTCCGGAAGTGGAGAAAGTGTGATGAAACATCAATTTATCCACGCCTGTATCGCCAGCCTGGTGTTGCTGGTGCTCTCTTTCTGGCTGCTCGGCTTCAAGCTGGAGACCGATGGCTCCAGCCTGCAGGTAGTGAGCCGCCTCGATGTGTCGCTGGCCTGGCTACTGGGGGGCGCCACCCTCGTTTTCTGGTTCCAGATGCTGCGCGGCCAGATCGCCAAGCTGTTTCAGGCCTCCATCAGCGGCTTCTCGGTCGGCTTTACCAAGCTGGTGCTGCCGAGCCCGGAAGAGGCGCCCAAGCTCTATAACCTCACCGCCGTGCTGGTGCTGCTGTTCGCGGTGAGCTGGCCCTTTATGGCCTCTCGCGGCGCCATCGATCTCGCCACCCTCACCCTGATTTACATCATGCTGGGGCTGGGGCTGAACGTGGTAGTCGGCCTCGCCGGTCTGCTCGATCTCGGCTATGTCGGCTTCTACGCGGTCGGTGCCTACAGCTATGCCCTGCTCAACACCTACTTCGGGCTGAGCTTCTGGGAGTGCCTGCCCATCGCCGGGCTGATGGCCGCTACCTTCGGCTTCCTGCTCGGTTTCCCGGTACTGCGGCTGCGGGGGGACTATCTGGCCATCGTCACCCTGGGTTTTGGCGAGATCATCCGCATTCTGCTCAACAACATGACCACCCTGACCGGCGGCCCGAACGGGATCTCCGGCATCCCCAAGCCGACGCTGGGGGGGCTGGAGTTCAACCGCACCGTCAAGGATGGCGGCTTTGATACCTTCCATAACTTCTTCGGCATTACCTACAACGCCAACCACAAGGTGATCTTCCTCTACCTGATGGCGCTGGTGCTGGTGGTGGTGACCCTGTTCGTCATCAACCGCCTGCTGCGCATGCCCCTTGGCCGCGCCTGGGAAGCGCTGCGGGAAGACGAGATCGCCTGCAAATCGCTGGGGCTCAACCCCACCATCATCAAGCTGACCGCCTTCACCATAGGCGCCACCTTTGCCGGTTTCGCAGGCAGCTTCTTTGCCTCGCGGCAGGGCTTTATCAGCCCGGAATCCTTCGTCTTTATCGAGTCGGCCATCGTGCTGGCGATTGTGGTGCTGGGCGGCATGGGCTCCCAGATCGGGGTGGTGCTGGCAGCCATCGTAATGACGGTGCTGCCGGAGCTGGCCCGCGAATTCAACGAGTACCGCATGCTGATGTTCGGCCTCTTGATGGTGTTCATGATGATCTGGCGGCCACAAGGATTGCTGCCGATGACCCGTCCGCATCTGGAGTTGAAGAAATGAGTACACATCAGAAGTTAATGGAAGTCTCTGATTTGTCGATGCGCTTCGGGGGCCTGCTGGCCGTCAACGGGGTAAAACTGGATATCGACAAGGGCGAGGTGATCTCCATCATCGGCCCCAACGGCGCAGGCAAGACAACCATCTTCAACTGCCTGACCGGCTTCTACTGCCCGAGCGGCGGCACCATCCGCTACAAGGGTGAGGAGATCCAGGGGCTGCCCGGCCACCTCATCGCCCGCAAGGGGATTGTGCGTACCTTCCAGCACGTACGGCTGTTCAAGGAGATGACAGCGGTGGAGAACCTGCTGGTTGCCCAGCACCAGCACCTCAACACCAGCTTTATCGCCGGTCTGTTCAAGACCCCGGCCTTTCGCCGTGCCGAGCAGGAGGGGCTGGAGCGGGCCGCCTTCTGGCTGGATAAAGTGGGCCTCAAGGATCTCGCCAACCGCGCCGCCGGCAACCTGGCCTACGGTCAGCAGCGCCGCCTCGAGATCGCCCGCTGCATGGCGACCCGTCCCGAGCTGCTGATGCTGGACGAACCGGCCGCCGGCCTCAACCCGAAGGAGACCGACGAGCTGGACGAGCTCATCATGAGCCTGCGGGACGAATTCGGGGTCTCGGTGCTGCTGATCGAACACGATATGAAGCTGGTGATGGGCATCTCCAACCGCATCTTCGTGGTCAGCCAGGGCACCCCGCTGGCCCACGGCAAGCCGGATGAGATCCGTAACAACCCGGCAGTGATCAAGGCCTATCTGGGCGAATCGTAGGACCCAAGGAGTCACGATGTTAGAACTTCGCAACGTATCGACCCACTACGGCAAAATTCAGGCGCTGCACGATGTCAGCGTCGAGGTGAAAGAGGGTGAAATCGTCACCCTGATCGGTGCCAACGGCGCTGGCAAGACCACCCTGCTGATGACCCTCTGCGGCGAACCCAAGCCCAGCAGCGGCTCCATCTGGTTTGAGGGGGAACAGATCAGCTCCCTCACCACCGCCCGCATCATGCGCAAAGATATCGCCGTGGTGCCGGAGGGGCGCCGCATCTTCGCCCGCCTGACGGTGGAGGAGAACCTGCTGATGGGCGCCTTCTTCGTCGACAAGGCAGAGCAGCATGGCCTGCTGGATCAGGTGTTCACCCTGTTCCCGCGCCTGCACGAACGCTTGCAACAACGGGCGGGCACCATGTCCGGTGGCGAGCAACAGATGCTGGCCATCGGCCGCGCCCTGATGAGCAAACCGCGCCTGCTGCTGCTGGATGAACCCTCGCTGGGGCTGGCCCCCATCGTCATCCAGCAGATCTTCGACACCATCGAACAGTTGCGGCAGAAGGGGATGACCATCTTTCTGGTGGAGCAAAACGCCAACCAGGCGCTCAAGCTGGCCGACCGCGGCTATGTGCTGGAGAACGGCCACGTGGTGCTGCAAGACACAGGAGCCGCCCTGCTGGCCAACCCGGCGGTGCGGCAGGCCTATCTGGGCGGTTAACCCACTGACCCGCATGCCATATCCACAAGGGAGCCGCTGGCTCCCTTATCTTTTGTGGGGTTAGTTTGCGCCCAAGCTTGCGGTACACTGGCCCGTAATCAACCTATTCGCAGGACATCCCGATGGACCAGTTTGCCCATATCAATGCCCATGATGCCCACCAGAAACTGAGCGCGGGTGAAGCCCGTCTGGTGGATATTCGCGACCCGCAATCCTTTGAAGCGGCCCACGCGGTTGGTGCCTTCCACCTCACCAACGGCACCCTGGTGCGCTTTATGAACGAAGTGGATTTCGATACCCCGGTCATCGTGATGTGCTATCACGGCAACAGCAGTCAGGGGGCGGCCCAATACCTGCTGCAACAGGGTTATGACGAGGTCTACAGTCTGGATGGCGGCTTCGAAGCGTGGCGGCGGGAGTTTCCCATCGAGGCAGGCGAGGCATGATCCAGCTGCTGGTGCTCGACAACGCCCGCATGGCGCAGGCGCTGGTGGACTATCTGGCGACCCTGGGCATCTCCTGCGAGCTGACCCAGTCCGAGCTGGGGGTCACCATCTGGCTGGCGGACGAGCAACGCCTCGCTCAGGCCCAGTTGGAGGTGAAGCGCTTTCTGGCCGAGCCGGGCCACCCGCGCTACATGGAGGCATCCTGGCAATCCGGCCGCGCCGATGCCCGCATCGACTACAGCAAGGGGATGACGGACCCCATCACCGACTTCCTCCATCAGGCGGGGCCGCTGACGCTGGTAGTGATCATCGCCTGTCTCGCCATCTACGGGATCGAGGCCATCGGCCTGCCCATCTACGACGAACTGGCATTCCACCCGACACTGGCCCAGTTCACCGACTGGCAGGCATGGCGTTATTTCACCCCCGCCCTGATCCACTTCTCGGTGCTCCATCTGGTGTTCAACTTGCTGTGGTGGTGGTATCTCGGCGGCCAGATCGAGCAGCGCCTCGGCAGCGGCAAGTTGCTGATCCTGCTGCTGGTAGGCGCCGCCCTGCCCAATATCGCCGAGTTCTTTGCCAGCGGCCCGCTGTTTGGCGGCCTCTCCGGCGTGGTCTATGCCCTGCTCGGCTACTGCTGGCTGCGCAGCAAGCTGCAACCGGCCTGCGGCCTGACTCTGCCACCGGCGCTGATGGGCTTTATGCTGTTCTGGATGGTGCTCGGCTTCTTCGACATGCTCGGCACCAGCACCGCCAATATCGCCCACCTGACCGGTCTGCTGGTCGGCCTGCTGCAAGGCTGGCTGGATCGCAACCACCAGCCGACCTGATTTTTCAGCAGTTGCAGAAACGAGAACGCCGCCCCGAAGGGCGGCGTTTTTTTACGCGATAGGCAGTTACTGCTTGATCAGGGTGTCATCGGTTACCTTGACCGCCGCACCGCCACTCATAAAGAAGCTGGCGAACTGGGTCTGGATCTCGGTGGTGACCGCGCCAGCCTGATCGAAGTTCTCGTCAGGAGCCAGCAGCGAGCTATGGCCCCCTTTCAGGAAGCGCGCAGCATGGTGACCCGCCGGGAGCACGCCGGAACCCTTCAGCTCTTGCAAACCCAGCACCCGGAACAGCGGCTCGGTGCCACCCAGCGGCGCAGAGGCGATGCTGTTGGGGATCACTTGATCCGGCAGATTGAGGGCGCCATCGCCAACAATTTCGGTCGCGAACAGCGGGAAGCTCTTGGCGATGCCACTGCCCAGATTGATCGGGTCCGCAGAGTCCAGCACTGACTGGGCGGCAAAGGTATAGCTCTGCAAGGTGCTCGCCGCACCCGCCTGCGTGGCGGCATCCAGACTGGGCAGGAACTCGTTGACGAAGCAAGTGGCGGCAGCCGTTTTGCAATTCGGTGCATAGGCAGTAAAGCCCGCTTTCAGCGCCGGACTGCCCGAGGTGAGCACGCTCATCTTGATGGTCGGCCCGAAGCTCGGCGAGTTGAGCAACAACGGCGCGATGCCGCCACCCGGCATCGCCAGACCACCGGTATCGAACTTGAACAGGGCATCAGCCTGAGTACTGCCGGTGGTCTGGTTGGCGACAGCCAGCAGATTGGCCCCGGTAATGGCACCGAGTGAGTGACCGAGGAAGTGAACTTTCAGACCGGCACCACCCAATTGGCCACCCAATCCCTTGGCATTGGCCAGGCCGACAGCCAGTCGCAGCCCCAGCAGATCCGCCACGCTCTGTTTCAGGTTGTCCCGCGCCACCGTCAGATAACCCAGATTCAGATAAGGAGTCGGGTTCTCGGAGGTGGTGACGGTATCCATGCTGCCGCTCAAGGCGTAGCCACGTTCGCCGTGCAGCGGATGATCGATCACTACCACAGCGACATTTTTGGCTGTTGGTGTGACTTGCAGACCAGCACCAATCTGGCCCAGCGCCAGCGCATAGGCGTTCTCCTTGATGGAGGTAACCCCGTGTTGATAGATGATCACATCGGTAATGGTATTGAGCGGTGCAGCGGCGAAGATCCGCAGCGGTACCGATTGTACTTCGCTCAGGGTAGGCAACGGGTTGAAACGGCCGATATTGCGCTCGGCATCCAGCGGCTTGCCACCGGAGGTGAGGGTCACCCCGATCAGCTTGCTCGCCTCGGTCAGCAGTTCACTCTGACGGCTCGGGTCGGTGATCAGCTCACCCAGCAATGCCGGGTCCACGCCCGCCCCGACCAGTCCACCGATCACCTCGGTATCGCCCGCTTTCAGCGCGTTGGCGATGGCATAGAGGCTGGGAATGGCGCCGTGCCAGGATTGGGTCTTGGCCTTGTCCCAGGAGCCGGCTATCGCCGGGGTTGAGAGGAAGTAAGGGAGTTTGACGGTACCGGTATACACCTTGGTTAGCTGGGCAACCCCGTTAAGCGGCATACCAACACCAAAGGCGGCTGTCAGTGTATCTTTCTGATCCTGCGGCAAGAATGGCTCATTCGCCAGCTGGGTCAGAAAATCCACCCCGCCATTAAGACCATTGATGGTATAGGTTGCCGGCAGGCTGGTGTTGCCTCTGGCATCCTGTTTCCACAGAGCCGCGGCGTCCAGGCTCGGGCTCTTCAGCACCGAAGCGGCGGCACTTTTCACTGCCAGCAGCACATCGGCACCAGATTGGGTGGCAAACCAGTCGGAGAAGATCACCCGATCGCTGGTGATCCCGGTGGCCGCTTTGAACAGACCTTCCTGCAGCGAGATCAGGCCGTTGATGGTCTGCTCCTGAGTAGTTGCGCCAGCTGTCGATTTGAAGCTGCTGTAATCGCCTCCCGCCTTGAGCGGTGTGCCGCGACTGTCCTTGAGGGCATCGGTCGCCACGATCATGTAGTAAGAAGAGGGATTGAGCGGCTTGAGCGGAACCAGATTGAGCTTGCCGTCCCCGCCGGTGACCACAAAGTCGGTCCCATAAACCAGTGGCTTGCCGCCCTTGACTCCGTTGGGTTGCAGAGTGACCGGATCCAGCGTGAGCTCGAGCAGATAGAGGGGCGCAACGGCAGAAGCATACTCGCTGGCCGCCGGTGCCGGCACAGAGACACCGGTCACGGTCGCCGGTACCAGCTGGACAGGTTGGGTGGTTGACCAGCCATCAAGGGTGGATAGGGCAGATACCGGGTTCGACAGATCAGCAGTTTCTGTCGAAAACTTCAGGGTACCGTCGCTGGCACGGGGGGCCAGCACGCTCGGGCGCACCCCGTTGGCGCCACTCAGGACGTAGTCGAGGGAGCTGGTGGTGTCTCCCTTGTTGTCATCTCCACCACATCCGGCCAGCAGGGCGCTGACAACAGCTGCATAAATTAGCTTCTTCTTCTTCATTTTTTATTCTCTTTTTATAAGGTTGTTATCCATCACAAGCCAACGGGGTCATCACGACCTCGACTGCAAAACGTTAACATAAAACCAACACCAAATAAGACTCATGCTGGACAGTTCTGGCTCAGCTTTGTGGTGCATGTCATGGTTTCAGGTTAACAAAGGGGCGCAAGGGTAGCAGTTGTGGCCCCATCACCAGACCCGACCAGCCAGCGGGCACCATCACGACTAAAAAGCCGCCGCGATCTCGGCAAAGTGAGGGAATTGTCGGTAGAATGTCCGCCAACGCTTAAGGAGGACATCATGATCGACCCGAAGAAACTGGAAGAGATCGCCAAGCAGGTGCATAACTCCCTGCCGCCCGGCATTCGCAGCATGGGTGAAGAGGCCGAGAAGAAGATGCGTCAGGTACTGCAAGCCCAGCTGGGCAAGCTGGATCTGGTCAGCCGCGAAGAGTTCGACGTGCAGACCAAGGTGCTGCTGCGTACCCGTGAAAAACTGGCCGCCCTCGAAAGCAAGCTGGCTCAGCTCGAGCAGCAGCTCGGCGCCAAAGGCGAATAACGAAAACCCCAGCTCGGCTGGGGTTTTTGCTTTGTATTGAACCTGTAAAAAACATCACACCTGAAGCAGATACCAGGCCCGCTTGCCGCGTGCCTTGGCCTCATACATGGCACGGTCGGCCACCTCCAATGCCTGCCGGAAGCTCAATGGCTCCTCCTCCCACAGGGCGATGCCGATACTCAGCCCCACCCGTTGCGGGCAACCGGGTTTGGGCACATAGCCGTGCATCCGGCTGATCAGGGCGTCAGCCAGCTGTGCCAGGCCATGGCTCGACACATCCCGGTGCAAATGCACCACAAACTCGTCGCCACCGTAACGGCCGCATAGCGCCGAGCCCGGCATGATAAGGCGCAACCAGTCCGCCATCTGCTGCAATACCAGATCGCCGCAGGCGTGCCCAAGCTGGTCGTTGATCCCCTTGAAATCATCCAGATCGATAAAGAGCAGCGCCCCCGCTCCTTGCGGCTGCAGCTGGGCAAACGCCTTGCCAAACCCCTGCCGGTTGAGCAAGCCGGTCAGCGCATCGCTGTTGGCACGCTCCGCCAGTCGCTGCTCATAAGCCTTGCGCTGGGTGATATCGATATGGGAGCCCATGATCCGCAGCGGCTTGCCATCGCCATCCCGATCGACGACCCGGCCCCGATCCCACAGCCAGGTGATCTCCCCGGTCGGGCTGATGGTGCGGTATTCGGCTTCGTAGAAGGGAGTTTTCCCCTCAAGGTGGGCAAAGTAGCTGCCCATGGCATGGGCGCGATCGTCGGGATGGAGCTTGGCGCTCCACTGATCGAAATGAGGGGCCATGTCACCGGCCTGAAAGTTCTGCAGATTGAAGACCCGCAGCTCGCCGGTGGGAATAGTGCCCTGCCAGAGACAGATGCCGGTGCCATCGAGGGCGGCATTGAGCTTCTCCTGCAACAGGCCATTTTCATGCTTCAAAGCGGCGATCTCTGCCTGCAAACGGGCCATTTCACCGCCATGAGGGGACGGGCTCAGCGTTGCGACCCGCTCGACAGAGCCGGTCTCTCCCCTGTCATCCTCCGCAGATGCCCTGCCCTCTTCACTCAACACGGCGCCTCCTTGTGCTTGCTCTATGGATGCTCTTGTCAATCCCCCACAAAGATGCCATCAGCTAGGCTCGATTAGTAGCCACTCATAGCCAAAATATTGAAAAATAATGGGATAACGCCGCGATAATCCGCTCATTCGGGATGATCCGGTACTGCGGCAGCCCTAAAAACAAAAGCCCCCGGCAAAACCGGGGGCTGCGTCATCCAGACGGGGATCCCGTCAGATAAATTCGTAGGCGTCACCGAAGATGCGCTCAGGCTCGGCGCCGAGGATCTTGAACTCCTCCCGCGCGGCCCCCGCCATCTCGAAACGGCCGGCGACATAGATGTCGTAGTCGTGGAGACTGACGAAGTCATCCATGATCGCCTTGTGCACCAGCCCGCTCTTGCCGGTCCAGTCAGCCTCCGGCTCCTGCACCACCGGAATAAAGGTGAGCGGCGCATAGTCACGCTCCCACTGCTGCATCTGCTCCAGCTCATAGAGCCAGTGAGCCTGACGCACACCCCAGTAGAAGAACACCGGACGCTTGCTGCCCGTGTCGATCAGGTACTCCAGAATGGAGCGGGCGTAAGAGAAACCGGTGCCGCCCGCCATCAGGATCAGCGGACGGGGGGATTCATCGCGCAGGAACGCCTTGCCAGCCGGCAATTCGACCTCGATCTCCCCCTGCTCGCGCATGCGGGCCAGCACCTGACCGGCGTAGGCGTTCTCGGGAGTAGCACCGATTTGCAGCTCCAGCACGCCCGGGCGGGTCGGCGAGTTGGCGATGGAGAAGGGGCGCTTGTCCGAATCGCTCATCACCACCAGCAGATACTGGCCCGGCTTGAAGCTGATCGCTTGCTGCGGCGTCAGGGCCACATGCCAGATGGTGTCGACATATTCGCGCAGTTCCTCTACGCGGCATTTGATACGTTGCATTCTTGTCCTTGTGGCGGGCTCGCTCGGCCCGCTTCGCTCATTGTTTCACTATGGAGTGACGACCAGCAGCCCTGGCCCCGTCAGTCGAGAATACTCAAATCAGTGCGGATCGCATCACTTTTTGCAGCAAAGCTGTCATGTTTGCCTCATCCGAGGATATTGAGCTCATCCCAGATGGCATCAACCTTCTGCTTCACCGCCTCATCCTGAACTATGGGCTGACCCCACTCCCGATTGGTCTCGCCCGGCCACTTGTTGGTGGCATCCAGCCCCATTTTGGAGCCGAGGCCGGAGACCGGCGAGGCGAAGTCCAGATAGTCGATCGGGGTGTGCTCGATCAAGGTGGTGTCCCGTGCCGGGTCCATCCGGGTGGTGATGGCCCAGATCACATCCTTCCAGTCGCGAGCGTTGACGTCATCGTCACACACCACCACGAACTTGGTGTACATGAACTGGCGCAGGAAGGACCAGACCCCCAGCATCACCCGCTTGGCATGGCCCGGGTAACGCTTCTTGATGGTCACCACAGCCATCCGGTAGGAGCACCCCTCCGGCGGCAGATAGAAGTCCACAATCTCGGGGAACTGCTTCTGCAGCAGCGGCACGAACACCTCGTTCAGCGCCAGACCCAGCACCGCCGGTTCATCGGGCGGACGGCCGGTGTAGGTGCTGTGATAGATGGCATCGCGCCGCTTGGTGATGTGGGTGATGGTGAAGACCGGGAACTCGTCCACTTCGTTGTAGTAACCGGTGTGGTCGCCATAAGGGCCTTCTGGCGCCATCTCGCCCGGCTCAAGATAGCCTTCCAGCACAATCTCGGCGCTGGCGGGCACCTCCAAATCGCAGCTGATGGCCTTGATCACTTCGGTACGGCTGCCGCGCAGCAGACCGGCAAAGGCATATTCGGAGAGAGTATCCGGCACTGGCGTCACCGCGCCGAGAATGGTCGCCGGATCGGCACCGAGCGCCACCACCACCGGGAATCGCTCACCGGGATGGGCCTCCTGCCACTCGCGAAAATCGATGGCACCGCCACGATGATCCAGCCAGCGCATGATCAGCTTGTTTTTGGCGATCTTCTGCTGGCGATAGATGCCGAGGTTCTGGCGCTTCTTGTAGGGGCCACGGGTGATGGTGAGGCCCCAGGTGACCAGCGGTGCCACATCGCCGGGCCAGCAGTGCTGGATCGGGATCTGGTCGAGATCGACCGCATCTCCCTCCTGCACCACCTGCTGGCAGGGGGCGGAAGAGAGTCGCTTGGTCGGCATGTTGAGCACCTGCTTGAAGATCGGCAGCTTCTCCATCAGCTCCTTGAATCCCTTGGGCGGCTCGGGCTCCTTGAGATAGGAGAGCCAGACCCCGACCTGACGCAGGGCGCCCACATCGGGCTGGCCCATGCCCATGGCAACCCGATCCGGGGTACCGAACAGGTTGGTCAGCACCGGCATGGTGTAGCCTTTGGGATTTTCGAACAGCAGAGCCGGGCCACCCGCACGCAGGGTGCGATCGCTTATCTCGGTCATCTCCAGATAGGGATCTATCTCGCGGGTGATCCGCTTGAGTTGTCCGTTTTGTTCCAGCTGCGCGATGAAATCACGCAAATCCTTGTATTTCATGCAAGTTCCCAACCGGGTTCAGGAGGTCACGCATTATAACCCTGGCTGCCCATCGGGTGTACCCGAATCGGGCAGCAGACTCGGTGCAATGGGTGGCATGTCACGCTGACCGAGGCGTCTGGCCAGCGCAGAGAGCAGTTGGGGCTCGTCCACCTCCATCAACAGACCGGCCACCAGCGCCCCGTATTGACGGTTGGAGAGTTCCGCCAGCAGGTATTTCTGGGCTTGCGGCGGCAAGGGGGAGAGTGCGCTCAGTTGGCGCAGGGCGGCTCCCTTCAACCCTTCGTTGCCACTGGCGGCAATCAGCAAATCGCTGGCAGCACTGCCGTGATGGAAGCGGTTGATGGTAGAGAGTGCACGCAGCGCATCCTGATCTGCCGGCCGCCGCCACAGCATGCCATAGAGCGCCGGTTCCCCGGTGCGCTGCAACAGATGGAACAACAGGTGATTGTCGGGCAGATAGATATTCTGGCTGGCCAGCGCTTGCGCCTCCCGCATCCAGATCGGCTGCGGCAAGGTGTCGAGGGCCAGCAACAGGGCTTGCTGCTGCATGGCGAGATCGGGGTTACTGCTGTAGTAGATGGACTTTAGCTGGAAGCTGCCCTGGGCAAGCTGCTGCCGATAGCGCTGCATCAGTGATTGCAGCTGCCACGCCCCCAGCAGCTGACGGGCCTGCGCGGCAAAATCATAGACAGGTTGCTGCACCAGAAAACCGTCGACCTGCTGCTCCATGAGCCACTCGGGGGCCTTGTCGGCCTGAGCCTCGACCCACTGTTGCAACGCAGGGGATGCAGGGGTGGTAGCGGGAATATCCCGCAGCAGCTGCAACAGCAGGAACTCCCGCCGCTCGCGACTCAGGGTCGCCAGCAGAGAGTCGATGGCTGCAAATTGCCCCTCCTGCAGACGGCCCGCCAGATAGCGCTGGTGAGTCTGCAACGTCTCGGCTGTCACCGCGATCGGCGCACTCTGCGCGCAGGCTGGCATTGCGCTCAGCAACCCCAGCAATAACCAGAAAACAGGCTTCATGACGTCTCCATCCATGTGACATCGGGATCTCATACTACTAGGGCGACCGGAAAACAGATAAACAAAAACCGCGACCAGGGCCGCGGTTTCGTCATTTTCTGACCGGACTTACTTCTGCTGGCGCCGCATGGCGTCGAAGAACTCGTCATTGGTCTTGGTCATCGCCAGCTTGTCGATGAGGAATTCGATACCGTCGATCTCGCCCATCGGGTGGACAATCTTGCGCAGGATCCACATCTTCTGCAGCTCGTCACCTGAGGTGAGCAGCTCTTCTTTACGAGTACCTGAGCGGGTGATGTCGATGGCCGGGTAGACGCGCTTCTCGGCAATCTTGCGCGAGAGGTGCAGTTCCATGTTGCCGGTACCCTTGAACTCTTCATAGATAACCTCGTCCATCTTGGAACCGGTATCGATCAGTGCGGTGGCGATGATGGTCAGGCTACCGCCCTCTTCAACATTACGCGCGGCGCCGAAGAAGCGCTTGGGACGGTGCAGGGCGTTGGCATCCACACCACCGGTCAGTACCTTGCCGGATGACGGGATAACGGTGTTGTAGGCACGGGCCAGACGGGTGATGGAGTCCAGCAGGATCACCACATCTTTCTTGTGCTCGACCAGACGCTTGGCCTTCTCGATCACCATTTCGGCAACCTGAACGTGACGGGAAGCAGGTTCGTCAAAGGTGGAAGCGATCACTTCACCTTTCACCATCCGCTGCATCTCGGTCACCTCTTCCGGACGCTCGTCGATCAGCAGAACGATCAGTTCACAATCCGGGTGGTTGTAGGCGATGCTCTGGGCGATGTTCTGCAGCAGCATGGTCTTACCGGCCTTGGGCGGCGCCACGATCAGGCCGCGCTGGCCTTTACCGATGGGGGATGCCAGGTCCAGTACACGGGCGGTGATATCTTCAGTAGAGCCGTTACCCCGTTCCATACGCAGACGTTCGTTGGCATGCAGGGGGGTAAGGTTTTCAAACAGGATCTTGTTGCGGGAGTTTTCCGGGCGGTCGTAGTTGACCTCATTGACCTTGAGCAGTGCGAAGTAGCGTTCGCCCTCTTTCGGTGGCCGGATCTTGCCGGAGATGGTATCACCGGTACGCAGGTTGAAGCGGCGGATCTGGCTCGGGGAGACGTAGATATCGTCAGGGCCTGCCAGATAGGAGCCGTCTGCACTACGCAGGAAGCCGAAACCATCGGTCAGGATTTCCAGCACACCGTCGCCAAAGATATCTTCACCACCCTTGGCGTGCGCCTTGAGGATTGCAAAAATAATATCTTTCTTGTGCGCCCGAGCCAGATTTTCCAACCCCATGGATTCGCCAAGCTTGACCAGCTCGGACACAGGAGTGTTCTTTAATTCAGTCAGATTCATAGTGGTGAAAGTCTGTAAGCAAGGATTGAAATGAGGAGACAGTCTGCTGGATTGATGCTGATCGGATTTGATTGCCAGGCTGTGGTTAGCAAAGAGTCAGGCAAAAAGGTTAGCAAACGAGCGATAAACTAGCACCAATCGGGATGAGCGTCTAGGTGATAAAACACAAGGAGCGCATTATTGCAATGCGCTCCTCTTTAATTATTACAGGTTGCCGTCCAGGAACTCTTTCAGCTGAGTCTTGGACAGTGCACCGACCTTGGTCGCTGCCACTTCGCCATTCTTGAACAGCAAGAGGGTCGGGATACCACGAATGCCGTACTTGGGCGGAGTATCAGAGTTATGGTCGATGTTCAGTTTGGCTACGGTCACGCGACCTTCGTACTCTTGGGCAACTTCTTCCAGGATCGGGGCAATCATCTTGCACGGACCACACCACTCGGCCCAGAAGTCGACCAGAACGGCGCCATCGGCTTTGATTACATCTGCCTCGAAGCTGGCATCGCTCAGCTGAACAATCTTGTCACTCATCTCCAACTCCAGTCAGTAATTAAGGCTTTATTGACATATCAACAAAGGCAATAGTTGCCCTATTTGAAATGATCCTGTTTATTATTGCAAGCCTAACCTGATAACCTACCGCCATGAGCAAAACACACTTAACGACCGACAAATTCGCCCAAATGGGCCTCGAACCCGAAGTTCTGGCTGGTCTGGAATCAAAGGGATTTCACTATTGCACGCCCATCCAGGCACTGTCTCTGCCACTGCTGGTAGAAGGTCATGACCTCGCCGGTCAGGCCCAGACAGGAACCGGCAAGACCATTGCCTTCCTGGCCGCGACATTCAACTATTTGCTGACTCACCCGCTGACCAAGCCCCGTCTGGTTAACCAACCCAGAGCCATCATCATGGCGCCCACCCGGGAACTGGCAGTACAGATCTATAACGATGCCGACAGCATCGCCGCCTCTACCGGCCTGAAACTCGGCCTCGCCTACGGTGGCGAAGGTTACGACAAGCAGCTGGCCGTGCTGGAGCAGGGCGTCGACATCCTGATCGGCACCACCGGCCGCATCATCGACTACTTCAAGTCAAAGGTGATCGATCTGAGCAACATTCAGGTCGTGGTACTGGACGAAGCGGATCGCATGTTCGATCTGGGCTTCATCAAGGACATCCGCTTCCTGTTCCGCCGCATGCCGCCCGCGACCGAGCGTCTGAGCATGCTGTTCTCCGCCACCCTCTCCCTGCGCGTGCAGGAGCTGGCCTACGAACACATGAACCACCCGGAACATGTGCAGGTAGAGCCGGAGCAGATGACCGGCGTGCGGATCAAGGAGGAGCTGTTCTACCCCTCCAACGAAGACAAGATGTTGCTGCTGCTCTCCCTGATGGAAGAGGAGTGGCCGGAAAAAGCTATCGTCTTCGCCAACACCAAGCATGTCTGTGAAGACGTTCATGCCTGGCTGGAGAACGACGGCCACCGCGTTGGTCTGCTGACTGGCGATGTGCCACAGAAGAAGCGGATGAAGATCCTCGAGGATTTCACCAAGGGTGCGCTCGATATTCTGGTCGCCACCGACGTGGCCGCCCGTGGTCTGCACATCCCCGACGTGACCCACGTATTCAACTATGACTTGCCCGACGACGCCGAGGACTATGTTCACCGTATCGGTCGTACCGGCCGAGCCGGCAAGAGCGGTCACTCCATCAGCCTGGCCTGTGAAGACTATGCCTTCAACCTGCCGGCCATCGAGGAGTACATCCACCACGCCATTCCGGTCAGCAAATATGATCGCGAAGCGCTGCTGGATGACGTGACCCCGCCGAAACGGGTGTTCCGCAACCGTCAGCCGGTGAACCGCAACATGCGGGATCGTCAGGGCGGTGGCAACAGCAACAACCGTCGTCGTCCGCCGCGCAAGAGCTAAGGACAGGCCCGTTGCACAACTCGCCTCTCTATGCCGCCATCGACCTCGGCTCCAACAGCTTTCATATGCTGGTGGTGCGCGAGGTCGCCGGTGCCCTGCGCACCGTCGCCAAGGTAAAGCGCAAGGTTCGCCTTGCCGCCGGGCTCGATCCGGAATTTCGTCTCAGCCGTGCCGCCATGGAGCGGGGCTGGGACTGTTTGCGTCTCTTCTCCGAACAGTTGCAGGACATCCCGGCCGACAATATACGAGTGGTGGGCACGGCCACACTGCGCCTTGCCACCAACGTCGACGAGTTCCTCAGCGAAGCGGAACGGGTACTCAACCACAGCATCGAGATCATCTCGGGCGAGGAAGAGGCCAAGACCATCTATGAAGGGGTCTCCTGGACCTCTGCCGGGGAAGGCAACCGGCTGGTGATCGACATCGGCGGTGCCAGTACCGAACTGGTGATTGGCGAACATAGCGAAGCAAAACTGCTCAACAGCCTGCACATGGGCTGCGTCACTTGGCTCAACAATCACTTTGGTGATGGCGAGCTCTCTGAAGCCCGTTTCGAGCAGGCGATTGCTGCCGCCAAGGCGGTGCTGGAGAAGGTGGCGGAAGATTACCGCATCCTCGGCTGGCGTACCTGTGTCGGCGCCTCCGGCACGGTACAGGCGCTGCAAGAGATCATGCTGGCGCAAGGGAAGAGCGAACGGGTCACCCTGCCGAAACTGCAGGAACTGATGGGTCAGGCCATCGCCTGCGGCAAGCTCGACCGGTTGCAGCTGGAAGGGCTGGCGGCCGAACGGCTGACCGTGTTCCCCTCCGGCCTCGCCATCCTGATCGCCATCTTCGAAACCCTCGATATCGAGAGCATGACCCTCGCGGGGGGCGCCCTGCGTGAAGGACTGATCTACGGTCTGCTGGGCAACAATCACGACTGTGATGCCCGGGATCGCACCGCCGACAGCCTGATCAGCCGCTATCAGCTGGATAAAGAGCACGCCGAACGGGTGCGCGATACCGCCGTCGAGGCGTTCAACCAGCTGCAACCGGCCTGGCGACTCTCCAAACGCTACGGTCGTCCGATCTTGCGTTATGCCGCCCTGCTGCACGAGATCGGCCTCTGTATCGAGTACAAGAAGGCGCCGCAACACGCCGCCTACATCATCGACAACATCGACATGCCGGGCTTTACTCCCGCGCAAAAGAAGCTGTTGTCGGCCCTGCTGTTCAACCAGCGGGACGAATTCAAGCTGGAACCGCTGGAAAAGCAGGGTGCAGTCACCGGTCGTCAGGCGATCCGGCTGGCCCGTATCCTGCGCATCGCGCTGATCCTCTGCATGCGCCGCACCCAGGGCACAGTGCCCAGCTTCACCCTGCAGGCAGAAGAGGAGTCACTGACCCTGACCCTGCCCAAGGGCTGGATGGATGAACACTACCTGCGCGCCAGCGAGCTGCGCTTTGAAGTGGAACGCCAGCAAAAAATGGGCTGGGCTACCCGCGTACAGGAAGCCTGACTCAGCAACCTGCCTGTTTTGGAGCCGATCATGCCGGATTATCAACCCATCAGCTGCGATCTCTACGACTGGCTCGAAATTGCTGCCAGCTGGCAACTGCCGGTGACCCTCACCAGCCGCGATGATCGCCAATGGGATGACAAGATCCGCACTATCGAAGCCAGCGAAGGGGTCGAGTATCTGCTGCTGCACAGTGGCGAGCGGCTCAGTCTGGCAGAACTGGCGACCCTGCGCCTGAACTGGCAAGGGGAAGAAAAGCTGATCCGCTTCGCACCAACCAACTGAATCCAATACGAAAAAGGAGGGCCAACATGACGTTGGCCCTCCTTTTTGCATCTGCGGCTCACACCGGCCGTTAACCCGCCGCCAGCGCCGCCATCACGTAGACATCGAAGCGGTTGCTCTTGGTCTCAATGGCCATGCTGGGCTTCTGTTCGTTGAGCCAGCCGGCGTAATCCGGCCGCTTCACCACCACGCGCTTATCAGCCATCTTGAGCGCGGCAGGCAACAAGGCATCCGCATCGAGATCCGGCCCCACCAGCGACTGGAACACCCGCATCTCTTTTTTCACCAGCGCCGACTTCTGCTTGTGAGGGAACATGGGGTCGAGGTAGATCACCTCGGGCCGCTCCGGCAGCGCCAGCAGATTGTCCACCGCCGGGCCTTGCAGCAGGTGCATCCGCTCACTGACCCAGGGGCCAATCTCGGGATCCTGTGCCGCCCGTGCCAGCCCATCCTGCAACAGAGCGGCCACCACAGGGCTGCGTTCGATCAGGGTCACCTTGCAACCGAGGGAAGCGAGCACGAAGGCATCGCGCCCCAGACCGGCAGTGGCATCCACCACGGTGGGTGTGGCGCCGGCCTTGAGCCCCACTGCCTTGGCGATGGACTGGCCGCGACCACCACCAAACTTGCGACGATGTGCCACCGCCCCTTCCACGAAGTCCACATAGACGGCACCCAGCTTGGGCTCATCCAGCTTGCGCAGTTCCAGTCTCTCTTCAGTCAGTACCAGCGCAAACGGAGCCGGAAACTCCACGTCGGCAAGGCGTAAACGCAGGGCGTCGAGCTCGCCATCACGGGCGGGGACTTCACTGAAAACCTGAATATGGGGCATAGGAGACAGACTCATGGCACGTACAGAAGCGGCCATGATAACAGAAGCGGTGGATCAGCTCACGACAGTGAGGTTCATCCCTTGACGGTTGAGAGCGAGGTAATCAATGAGATCGTCATAGGCCAGCGGGCGGCTGAGCAGATAACCCTGGGTGAAGGCACACCCCTTCTGGCAGAGGAAGTTGAGCTGCTCGCGGGTCTCTACCCCCTCGATCACCACCTGCATGCCGAGGTTGTGCACTATGTTGATGATGCCGTCGAGCAGCATCCTATCCTGCTCGTTGAAGGGGATATGGCGCACGAAGGAGCGGTCGATCTTGACCAGATCTACCGGGAAGGTGCGCAGATAGTTGAGGGCCGAGTAGCCGGTACCAAAATCGTCGATGGCCAGCTTGCAGCCCGCCTCGCGCAGGGCATCGATCCGCACCCTGTGCTGATCGCTGCTCTCCATCAGCAGAGATTCGGTGATTTCGATGACGATGTCGGCAGGATCGAGCCCGAAGTGCTGGATCACCTTGAGCCACTCGCTCGCCTCGGGGTCAATGGTCTGGAACTCCATGGTGGAGCGGTTGATCGACATCTGCAGATCCGGAAAACCGGACTGCTGCAACCGCGCCAGATCCCGGCACGACTGCCACAATACCAGCGTCCCCAGCCCCTGAATCAGACCTGCCTCTTCCGCCAGCGGAATAAACTCGGCAGGGGATACCTGCCCCCAGTGGGGGTGATACCAGCGCACCAGCGCCTCCAGCTTGGCGACCCGTCCGCTGCGGTTGTCCCAGATGGGCTGGTAGGCCATGGTCAGCTGCTCCAGCTTGATCGCTTCGGCCAAATCCTGCTGCATCTGGTGGCGCTGGCGCACCTCTTCCCGCATGGATGAGCAGTAGGCACCGAGCAACCTTCCCTGCCGCTTGGCCGCAAACAGCGCCTGTTCGGCGTTGCGCAGCAGCTCGTCGCTCTCGCTGCCATCGACCGGGCAGAGGGTCATGCCGATGGTCGCGGTCACATAGAGATGCTGGTTGGCCAGCATAAAGGGACGGGCAAAGCTGCCGATCACCTGCTTGGCAAACACCTCGGCCTGACGGCGGGTGACGATGCCGGGCACCAGGAACGCGAACTCATCGCCACCGATACGGGCCACCAAATCTTCGGTGCGCACCCGGCTCACCAGTCGATCCGACACCTCCCGCAACAGGGCATCGCCAGCATGGTGATCCATGCTGTTATTGACCGCCTTGAAGTTGTTGAGGTCGAGCACCATAAGCGCGAAGCGCTCGCCCCGCTCGCAGAAGCGGGTGAGGCAGCGGCCAAACAGCCAGCGGTTGGGCAGGCTGGTGAGGTTGTCGTAGTTGGCCTGGGTAGCGATCTTCTGCTCGGCCACCTTGGTCTGGGAAAGATCGCTGAAAATGGCGATATATTGCTGGATTTTGCCGGCTTCGCGCAGGGTGCTGATCATCAGCTGCTGCGGATAGAGCTTGCCGTTCTTGCGCTTGTTCCACACCTCGCCACGCCACACCCCCACCCGCTCCAGCGCATGGTACATGTCGGCATAGAAGGTCTGATCGTGCAGCCCGGACTTGAGCATGCTGGGACGCTGGCCCCGCACCTCGTCGCTGCTGTAGCCGGTGATCTGCTCGAAGGCCGGGTTGACCGAGATGATGCGGCTGTCGGCATCGCACACCAGAATCGCTTCGGAGAGGTTGTCGTAGACCCGGTGAGAGAGCTTGAGCTGCTCCGCATGGCGCTTGAGGGGATCAATATTCTCCAGCAGCACCATCAGGTAGTCCGGCTGCTGCTGCTCGTCGCGGATCAGGGTGACAGTTACCCGCCCCCACAGGATCTCGCCCCCCTTGCAGAAGTAGCGCTTCTCCTGGGTGAAACTGCTGCGCTCGCCGCGCCGGATCTCTTCGTAGCACTCAAGGCTGCGCTGCCAATCCTCCGGGTGATTGATGTCGGAGATGGAGCGATGAAGCAGCTCGTCGAGGGGATATCCCAGCATCTTCTCGATAGCCGGATTGGCCCAGAGAATGCGGCCGGTGAGATCGAGCTTGCCGATCCCCACCGGGGCCTGAAACAGCATGCTCTGCAGCACATGGGGGGTATCAGGCAAGAGTTGCGGCAGCTGGCGTTGCAGCATCAGCGCCAGTTCGCGACCGGCCAGCGGCCCCAGCAACCGGAGCAGCCCCATCACCTTGGTCATATTGGCCTGCGGCTGACGATAGAGCAGGCAGCAGATACCTATGGTCTCGCCATCCGCATCCTTGAGGGCGATCCCGGCGTAGGCCTGGGCTTGCCACGCATCGGCAAGCGGCATCGCGGGGAACAGCTGCAACAGACGATCGCTGAACCAGGCTTCCCCCTCCTGCCAGGTAATGGCATCGGGAGAATCAGTGATTGGCAGCGTCAGGGTATCGGGGTCAAGAGAGGGGGGATGGGCAGCCTGAACCGTCAGGTGGGTAGCATTTGATTCCCTGCTGGCGATCAGGACGACATCAGCCATCACAGCAGCGGCGATTTCACTCACAAAGGTATCGAAATATCCCTGGCCGCTCGAATGAGCCAGACTTGAGATGATTTGATAGACGGAATCGAGTGCTCGCCTCATGGCAAGTGGCTTTCTCTCCTTGAAGGTTAGAACACGACTCTACTGAAGAGCCGTGAGCAGTGCAAATATGCAATCAGCAAGATATTAAAAAGCCTTGAAAAAAGGGACCAAAAGGTCCCTTTTTGTCGCAGAAATCACGACTCGATCCCACTATGCCGCAAAACAGTGTACCTGCTTGAAGCTCACACAGGCGGCGGGTCAGGAATCTCAGGCGGCGATCCCGCTGTGTCGCAACAGCGCATCCACCTTGGGCTCACGGCCACGGAAGGCTCGGAACAGCTCCATCGGCTCCTTCGAGCCCCCCTTCTCCAGAATATTCTTCAGGAAGGATTGGCCGGTCGCCGGGTTGAAGATCCCCTCCTCCTCGAAGCGGGAGAAGGCATCGGCAGAGAGCACCTCAGCCCACTTGTAGCTGTAGTAGCCCGCCGCATAGCCGCCCGCGAAGATGTGGGAGAAGCTGTGCTGGAAGCGGTTGAACGCCGGTGGCGTCATCACAGCTACCTGACTGCGCACCTCATCCAGCAGCGCCGGAAGCTGCGCCGGATTGGCCGGATCAAACTCCTGATGCAGGCGGAAGTCGAACAGAGCGAACTCAAGCTGGCGCAACATCTGCATCGCCGCCTGGAAGTTGCGGGCGGTCAGCATCTTCTCCAGCAGATCGGCAGGCAGCGGCTCGCCGGTCTCGTAGTGGCCGGAGATAAAGGCCAGCGCCTCGGACTCCCAGCACCAGTTCTCGAGGAACTGGCTCGGCAGCTCCACCGCATCCCACGCCACGCCGTTGATACCGGCGACACCGGCCACGTCGATGCGGGTCAGCATGTGGTGAATGCCGTGGCCAAACTCATGGAACAGGGTGACCACTTCGTTGTGGGTGAACAGCGCCGGTTTGCCATCCACCGGACCGTTGAAGTTGCAAGTCAGGTAGGCCACCGGTTTTTGCAGTGAACCATCCTGACGGTAGCGACGACCCAGGCAGACATCCATCCAGGCGCCGCCCTGCTTGTGCTCGCGGGCATAGAGGTCTAGATAGAAGCTGCCGCGCAGCTCGTCGTCGGCATCAAAGATATCGTAGAAGCGCACGTCCGGGTGCCAGGTGTCGATGCCGAGGCGCTCGCGCACCTTCATGCCGAACACCCGCTTCACCACTTCGAACAACCCCTTCACCACCTTGCTGGCGGGGAAGTAGGGGCGCAGCTGCTCATCGGAGATGGAGAACTTGTGCTGTTTGAGCTTCTCGGCGTAGTAGGCGAGATCCCAGGCGGCCAGCTCGCTCTGACCATGCTGCTCGGCGGCGAAGGCGCGGATCTCCTCCAGCTCGGCTTTGCCTTGTGGCAGGGATTTGGCCGCCAGATCGGTGAGGAAGCTCACCACCTGTTCGGTCTTGTCCGCCATCTTGGTGGCCAGGGAGAGCTCGGCATAGTTGGCAAAGCCCAGCAGCTGGGCCAGTTCGCGGCGCAGGGTGAGCAGCTCGCTCATGATGGCGGAGTTGTCCCACTTGCCCACATTGGGGCCTTGATCGGAGGCGCGAGTGGTGAAGGCTTCGTACATCTCGGCGCGCAGCTCGCGGTTGTCGGCATACATCATCACCGGCAGATAAGAGGGGATATCCAGCGTGAACAGCCACCCCTCTTTGCCTTTAAGTTCAGCCATCTGGCGGGCAGCGGCACGCACACTGTCGGGCAGACCGGCCAGCTCGGCTTCATCGGCCACCAGCTTGTGCCAGCCCTGGGTGGCATCCAGCACGTTGTTGCTGAAACGGGAGGCCAGTTCGGAGAGGCGGGCCTGAATTTCGCCGTAACGCTGCTGCGCCTCGGCAGGCAGACCGATGCCGGAGAGGCGGAAGTCACGCAGGGTGTTCTGGATCTCCTTGCGCTGGGCGCCGCTCAGCAGCGGGAAATCATCGCTCTGGGAGAGGGCCAGATAGGCCTGATAGAGCCCTTCATGCTGACCGACATAGGTCTGGAATTCGGAGAGCAGCGGCAGGCAGGCGTCATGGGCCTCGCGCAGTGCTTCGCTGTTGAGTACGGAGTTGAGGTGGCTGACCGGTGACCAGATCCGTGACAGACGGTCATTTACCTCTTCCAGCGGGGCAATCAGGCTATCCCAGGTATGGGGATCACGCTGGGCCAGCACATCGCTGATCTTCTGCTTGCAGTCAGCAATAGCCTGCATCACGGCAGGCTGAACCTGCTCCGGCTTGATCTGGCTAAAAGGGGGCAGCGAATCCATTGTCAGCAAAGGGTTATTCATCCCGGTTACCTCTTGTTTGGTCTTGAACAGACCGCTTTAGCAGCTCTGTATGGCTTTCTAACATGTGGCCAAGCCACGCAATAATCAAGCGGGAATCCACCTCTCGGCACTGTTTTCCCCTCTTTGTGAGCTCAAACACCTCTCTGCCAGATACTGGACGGCAACAGCATGAATAATCGGTACTTTTTTGCTCTTTTTGCGGCTTTTTCAACTCTCGAACCACAAGGGAGCAGACCAAATCCAATCGACAAAAGAGTAGGTTACAGCGGCCTATCACCGGCCCTTTCCATGCTTGGAAAATAACCAACCGACAAGTTAATAACCAAAACAAATCATGCACATACGTTGATTAATTTGTTTTTAAGTGCATATCATAAGCAGCCTGTTACTCAGGTCACTTGATTCTCTGTGCTGCACAGAAATCGGGTGAAAAAGGCAAAGTGACCCGAAAGGGCGCGACGCAAAGCCACCGGTCTAAGGGAAAACACCTATGACAGCGGGGCTGCCCCCGGGAGCGTTCGGCCATAGCTGTACGCTCCGTTTGTACTGTATGGAGATATCAAGATGAACAAATTGAAGTTATCCCTGCTGGGCTGCCTGCTCGGCATGGGTGCCCCCATGGCATATGCCGCCAGTGCCGGTCAGGCGATGGTTAACCCCCAGTCCGGCGTAGTGGTCGGCTACTGGCACAACTGGTGTGACGGCTCGGGCTACAAGGGCGGTATCGCCCCCTGCGTCAAGCTCGATCAGGTCAACCCGCAATACAACGTGGTCGATGTCTCCTTCATGAAGGTCTATGGCAGCGATCCCATCCCCACTTTCAAACTCGACCCGGCCATCGGCATGAGCGAAAGCCAGTTCATTGAGCAGATCGCCGAGCTGAACCGTCAGGGCCGTGCCGTGCTGCTGGCGCTGGGCGGTGCCGATGCGCACATCGAGCTGCGCAAGGGTCAGGAGCAGGCCTTTGCCGACGAGATCATCCGTCTGGTGGAGACCTATGGCTTCGACGGGCTGGATATCGATCTGGAGCAGGCCGCCATCACCGCCGCCGACAACCAGACCGTGATCCCGGCGGCCCTGCGTCTGGTCAAGGATCACTACCGCGCCCAGGGGAAAAACTTCCTCATCACCATGGCGCCGGAGTTCCCCTATCTGACCCAGACTGGCGCCTACATCCCCTATATCCGCAATCTGGAAGGGTACTACGACTGGATCAACCCCCAGTTCTATAACCAGGGTGGCGACGGTATCTACATCGATGGCATCGGCTGGATTGCCCAGAACAACGATGCCCTGAAAGAAGAGTTCATCTACTACATGGCGGATTCGCTGAGCAACGGTACCCGCGGCTTCTACAAGATCCCCCATGACAAGCTGGTGTTCGGCATTCCGACCAACATCGACGCCGCCGCCACCGGCTATGTGCAGGATCCGCAGAAGCTCTACAACGCCTTCAACCGCCTGAAGAGCGAGGGGCAACCGCTGCGTGGCGTGATGACTTGGTCCATCAACTGGGACATGGGCCGCAACGCCGCTGGTCAGTCCTACAACGAATCCTTCATCAAGAGCTACGGCCCCTTCATCCACGATCAGGAGATCACGCCGCCGGTCGACAACGGCAAGCCGGTGTTCAGCGGCCTGAGCGATACCCGTATCAAGCAGGGCACCGCCTTTGATCCGCTGGCCGGTGTCAGCGCCAACGACAAGGAAGATGGCGACCTGACTGGCCAGATCCAGGTGGAAGGCTCGGTAGACACCCAGCGTATCGGCCTCTACCCCTCACCTACAAGGTGAGCGATCGCGACAACAACGTCACCGAGCAAGTACGTACCATCGAGGTCTACAGCATGAAGCCGGTGTTCAGCGGTGTCACCGACACCACGCTGGAACTGGGTACCGCTTTCGATCCGATGACCGGCGTCAGCGCCCATGATGAAGAAGATGGCGACCTGACCGCCCAAATCAAGGTCAGCGGCAACGTCGACAGCAGCAAGGTCGGCCGCTACACCCTCACCTATCAGGTGAGCGACAGCGCCGGTCAGCAGGTAACCCAGCAGCGCAACGTGACCGTCAGGGAGCAGGGCGCCGTCTGTGAAAATAGCTGGGATGCCAAGAAGGTCTATGTGGGCGGCGACATCGTCAGCCACAACGGCAAGAATTGGCTGGCCGGCTGGTGGACCCAGAACGAAGAGCCGGGCACCACGGGTGACTGGGGCGTCTGGCGCGTACAGGGCGACAGCGATTGCGGCGGCACAACGCCACCCGCCGAAGGCAGCAGCGACTTCACCGTCAGCGCTATGGGCTCCGACTACACCATTGTCAACGGTCAGGTCAGCATCCGTTTCAACGTGACGACCGCCAACCCGGTACAGATCACCGCGACTCTGGAGCAGAGCGGCCACAGCCACGGCACCACCAGCAGCCAGGTGAACGGCACCAGCACCCTGGTACTGCAGGGCAGCAACGTCACCGATGGCAGCTACGACGTGGTCATCACCGGTCTGGCAGACGGCCAGCAGCCGGTGGTGCAGCGCTTCCCGGTTGCGCTGACCGAAGAGAACAGCGGCGGTGGCGAGGGTGACTACCCGGCCTACGCCCCCAACACCAGCTATCAGGCCGGTGATCGGATCAGCAATGCCGGTGGCAACTACGAGTGCAAACCCTGGCCATACAGCGGCTGGTGTGGCGGCTCGACCAGCCACTATGCACCGGGTACCGGCAGTGCCTGGAGCGATGCCTGGATCAAGCTCTGACCTTGCCCCAACCACTAACGGGGGCTGACAGGCCCCCGCCCATATCCTGCCCGTCGGCCACGCTGCCGATGGGCAGGATGCACTGACCCGGACGGGTTAGCCCTTCTCTTTTACATGCTTGCCAACCACCAAAAAACGTCCAACAACAACCAAGATAAGGAAATCACCATGCCAAGAACCACCAAGCTTGCCACCCTGCTCGGTCTGCTGCTGTCGGCCCATGTCGTGGCCGATGAGCGCGAACAAGCCTATTTCAAACAAACCTATCAGGAACACTACGAGCAGATGACGGCGCGCCTCGCCGCGCTGCATCAGAGTGCGGCTGACGAGCAGAACGTGATCATCAAGGATGGCAAGCGCCACCTTGCCATCAACGGCCTGCTCTACCCGCTGACGGCGGATAACCACATCCTGTTCGATCTGCCCAAACCCCACTTTTTCGACGAAACAGCCATTCGTAACGTCTTTGATTTCTTTGATGAGGAGTGGGAGCTGACCTGGTACGACGGTGGGGTCGTTGCGGTCAACAAGCGCTTTGGCAACTATGACTACGGCAACGGCTGTCTGCTGGAGTACTTCCCCCACGGCCAGATCCAGAATGGCGAACGCACCCGTGTGGTGATGGAGACCAGCTCCTGCAGCGTCAACTCGTTTGCCACCTCGCTGCAATATCTGGACAAAGGCGAGGAGCTGACGGCCGACCAGCTGGGGCTGGACGCCAGCCTGATCACGGCGGTCGAGCGCTATCAGGATCGGCTCTATGTCAGCCAGAACGGCAATCCGGGCCATGTGGCCATTATCGATATCCCGAGCCGCCAGCAGATTGGCGAGATCCGCGGCACCGAAACCGGCAGTACCACGGCCTACAACCAGGTCAGTGAATTGTTTGTCCGCAACAACCTGCTCTACGTGGTCTCGCGCTACTCGCACCGGGTCGATATCTTCGATCTGGCCGATGAACATCGCCATGTCACCACCCTGGGAACCGGTCGGGATTCCGGCAGCAACAGCCTGCACCGCGCCCAGGCCGTCTTTGCCAATCAGGATTACGTGCTGGTGGCCGATGCGCTGAGCGAGATCAAGGTCTACCGCCAGCAGGATGTGACGCCGGAGAACAGCCTCAAGACCCCCATCGCCGGTCGGCTCGCCTTTGAAGGAAAATACAGCCACCGTCTGGTGCAACTCCATCAGGTGGGTGACTATCTCCTGGCCCACACCGCAGGCAAAAACTACTACATCTATGACCTGCGCAAACTGGCTGATGCCATCGCCAGCAACACACCGCTGGCGCCTGAGCAGGTGATCGCAGACAGCAATCTGCAAAAAATCGACATGGATGGCGATCGACTGGTGGTGAACTTCAAGGACCGCATCGAATGGCATGATGTCGATACCCTGATCGCCAACGACTTTCAGTTCAAGAACCCGACCTTTACTGTTCGGGAGATCAACCAGCAGCCCGTGGCGGCGCTGAAAGATCTCCAGCTGGCGGGCTCGGCACTTGTCACCGCCAACGAACGCGGCCTGGGTTTCAACCAGCTGCTGAGCAAGGAGATCAGCTTCACGGCCGACGAGCAGTTGCCGGCTCGCCCGCTGATCTTCGATCAGCTGATGCCGGCCGCAGTCAGCTACATACTGCGCAATGACGAACCCTACGAGGTACTGATCGATCGCGCCCAGCGTTCGGTCAACATCAATTCGCTGGTCAAGACCGAGCTGCTTGATAACGACACGGTGCGCATCACCAACTATGCCGCCAGAGAGCTGCATGACATCAATATCGAGTCACGCCTGAACGGTATCAACAAGTGGCTGATCCTGGGCCAGCTCGATCGCCTGCCCGCCTATGCCCAAATCACCCTGCCATTGAGCGCCTTTGGCGAACAGGGACGCTTCAACAGCGCCAGCCGCGATGGTGTGTTTGATCTCAACAACCTGCTCGACAACAGCATCAATCTGCCTGCCCAGTTCGATCACAGGTTCAGCTCCAACTCGGATCCGTTTGCCCAGAAGCTGGCACGCCTCAAGCCAAGCTGGAACGTGCGCTTCGCCACCAACACCAGCGGCTCCTGGCGCCCCATCAATGCCCTCTACGCCCGCGAGTGGCTGATCATCGCCACCAACCTGGCCTACATGGTCTCGACCGAGGAGTTCAAACACGTCTGGTACAACTTCAAGGCGGTGAATGGCTACGAGATGTTCGGCAATGGCGGCAACAGCTATGTGCCGAACGGGATCTTTACGGCCGCCGATTATGACTACTACTACCACAGCCTGATGAAGCGCCCCTACCTCAACCTGGGGATCACCGCCATGGGGGGCGGGCTGGGGAGTGGTGGCATCACCGGGGTCGATACCTTTAACTTTGTCAGCCACTACTACGGCAGTTGGGGCATCATTGCCCACGAATTTGGCCACGGCTTCGATGGGAAGTCCTACAGTCATGACAGTGCGTTTGCCCGTGGCAGCCACGGTTGGCACCCGCTGATGACGGGCATGGCCAACTACCATATCCGCAAGGGCGACCTGCCCTATCTAGATGATGATCTCAACGGTTTCCACAAGCCGGAAAACGACATCTATCGCTACAACTCGGTCAGCCAGGGGGCTCGCAAGCACCGCGCTGACAGCCACATGTACTATACCGACCACTACTTCATGCAATTCTCCACCATGCCGCAAGGCTGGGTAGCCAACGGCAGCGACTTCAGTGCCGGGCAGCTGGCAGCCCTGAACAATCAGGAGCGACTGCTGATGGGCTGGATCCCCAAGGAGTCGGAGAAAGGCAATCTCTGCCGGTTCACCTTCCAGGATGGCGAGCAGTACTACGGCTACGTCGAACAGCAGGCTGATGGTCTGCTCTGTGATGCCGGATCCCTGATCCGTTATCGTCAGCCCGATGGCCAGTTTGTGCCGCTGGTCTCGGCCATCAACCAGTTTGACTGGCTGTCACTCCACCACAAGGGCAAGCTGGATCAGCCAGTGCTGCACCAGAATGGTCGCCAGCTCTGCTACAAGAATGTGGCGGGCTTTTACGGTATCGGCTTCGTCAATGACAACAAACAGTGCACCCAGTTGCCCAACGTCTATCAGACCAATGGCAAGCACTGGCTGACCAGCTCCGGCTGGACCGGTCTGACCTACCTGAGCGGAGACTTCATTCTGCCCACGACCGGTAGCAGCAGTGACTTCACCGTCACCGATCTGGCGGCCGAATATCTCATCGTCAACGGCGCGATCGACTTCAGCCTGACGCTGACCACCGCCAACCCGGTGACCGTCACCGCGACCCTGTTGCAGGATGGCAATCCGGTCGCCACCGGCAGCGCCCTGATCGATGGTCAGGGTTCCCTGCAGCTGGCACAGTCGGGCCTAGCGGCCGGCAGTTACGAGCTGCTGCTGGCGGGCATGGCTGAGGGGAGCAAGCAGGGCTTCGAGCGCCGCTTCACCCTGGCATTGGTGGAACAGGCTCCGGGTGGTGACAATGACGGTGGTAACGGCAGCTACCCGGCCTATGTTGCGGGCACCGCTTATCAGAGTGGCGAACGGGTCAGCAATAACGGTGGCAACTACGAGTGCAAACCCTGGCCCTACAGCGGCTGGTGCGGTGGTGTGGCCAGCCACTATGCACCGGGTACCGGCAGCCACTGGAGCGATGCCTGGATCAAGCTGTAATCAGCCGCTCGTGACCAAAAGAGAGCCATAACGACAGAGGGGGAGCCATCGGCTCCCCCTCTCGTTTATCTCTTCAACCCGGCTTAGCGGGCATCTTCCTTCAACCACTGCGCCACGCGCTTGGCGAAGTAGGTGAGGATGCCATCGGCCCCGGCCCGCTTGAAGCAGAGCAGGGACTCCATGATGGTCTCCTTCTCTTTCAGCCAACCGTTCTGGATCGCCGCCATGTGCATGGCGTACTCGCCGCTGACCTGATAGGCGAAAGTCGGCACGCCGAACTGATCCTTCACCTGACGAACCACGTCCAGATAGGGCATACCCGGCTTGACCATCACGCTGTCGGCCCCTTCCTGAATATCCAGCGCCACTTCGTGCAGGGCTTCGTTACTGTTGGCCGGATCCATCTGATAGGTGGCCTTGTTGCTCTTGCCGAGGTTGCCGGCAGAGCCGACCGCATCGCGGAACGGGCCGTAGTAGCAGGAGGCGTACTTGGCGGAGTAGGCCATGATCTGGGTGTTGACGAAGCCGTTCTCTTCCAGCGCGGCGCGGATGGCGCCAATGCGGCCATCCATCATGTCGGACGGCGCGACGATATCGACCCCGGCCTCGGCATGGGAGAGCGCCTGCTTAATCAGGATCTCGGTGGTGATGTCGTTCAGCACATAGCCTTCGTCATCGATGATGCCATCCTGACCGTGGGTGGTGAACGGATCGAGCGCCACGTCGGTGATCACCCCCAGCTCCGGGAAGCGGGCCTTGAGGGCACGCACGGTGCGCTGGGCCAGCCCGTTCGGGTTGTAGGCCTCTTCCGCCATCAGGCTCTTGCTCTCCAGCGGGGTCACCGGGAACAGGGCAATGGCGGGCACGCCCAGCTCTACCAGCTCGGCAGCCTCTTCCAGCAGCAGATCGATGGAGAGACGCTCCACCCCCGGCATGGAGGGAACGGCTTCCCGACGGTTCTCCCCCTCCAGCACGAACACCGGATAGATGAGATCGTTGACGGTCAGTACGTTCTCGCGCACCAGACGACGGCTGAAATCATGTTTGCGCAGACGGCGCAGGCGGCGGCCCGGAAAGGCGCCCGGAAGAGTTGTAGCCATGAATCACTCCTGGAGAGGAAGTTGGAAGAACGCGGCGGAGGTGGCCCGGGTATGGGCCAGCAAGGCCTCGGGCGCTTCACCACGACAGGCCGCCACCACCTGGGCGATGTGCAGCAAAAAAGCGGGTTCGTTGCGTTTCGGGCGCGGTTTCAGATCTCGCGGCACCAGATAGGGGGCATCGGTCTCGATCATCAGCCGACCGGCCGGAATACGCGCTACCTGTTCGCGCAGCAGCTGACCACGGCGCTCATCGCAGAGCCAGCCGGTCACCCCGATATGCAGCCCCAACGCCAGACACTCGTCCAGCTCCTCGTCGGAACCGGTGAAGCAGTGCAGCACGGCACCCGGCAGCTTCGGCAACCAGGGACGGAGGATCTCGATAAAACGGGCGTGGGCATCGCGGCAGTGGAGAAACACCGGCATCCCGAGCTCGGCGGCCAGTGCCAGCTGGGCGTCGAATACAGTGTCCTGCACCGGACGAGGTGAGAAGTCGCGATTGTAGTCGAGGCCGCACTCGCCGATAGCCACCACCTGCGGCAAGGCTGCCAGCTCGCGCAAGGCGAGCAGGGTCGCCTCATCGACACTCTTGGCATCGTGAGGGTGTACCCCGGCGGTGGAGAAGCAGTAGCCCGGCCAGCGGGCGGCCAACCCGGCGCTCTCGCGGCTGCCAGCCAGATCGGTACCGGTGAGGATCAGCGCTTCCACTCCGGCGGCGCGGGCACGGGCCACCAGCTCAGCCTGCTCGCCGGCAAACTGGCTGCTGGTCAGGTTTAAACCGATATCGATCATGGGATGAGGAGTTCCAGACAAAAGGAATACATATCAGGTATTTGAAAACCATCTACCGAATGGGGCCTTACCATACGCCTCGAACGGGAGCATGAAAAGAGGAAGGGAGCCTTAGCTCCCCTCGTTCTGCTATTCCTGCGGACGTCGTCATCCTCTCGCCGTCCGGCAAACAGGTGACGAACAGAGCCTCAGCTCTCCCCATCCGGTTGTTCCTGTTGCTCTTCATCTTCTTTCTTCACGTAGAAGCGGGCAAAGAACAGACCTATCTCCCACAGCGCCCACATCGGGATGGCGAGCAGGGTCTGGGAGAAGACATCAGGCGGCGTCAGCAGCATGCCGACCACAAACACCCCGACGATAACGTAGGGACGTTTCTCCTTCAGGTTTTGCGGTGTGGTCACGCCGGTCCAGCAGAGCAGTATGGTAGCCACCGGAATTTCGAACGCCACCCCGAATGCGAAGAACAGGGTCAGTACGAAGTCCAGATAGCTGGCGATGTCGGTCGCCACCGTCACCCCGGCGGGTGCGGTGCTGGTGAAGAAACCGAACACCAGCGGGAACACCACGTAGTAGGCGAACGCCATGCCCGCATAGAACAGCAGGGCACTGGAGACCACCAGCGGCATGATCAGCCGCCGTTCATGCTGGTACAGACCGGGGGCGATAAAGGCCCAGGCCTGATAGAGCAGATAGGGGATCGCCACGAAGAAGGAGACCACCAGCGTCAGCTTGATAGGCGTCAGGAAGGGGGTCGCCACATCCGTCGCTATCATGCTGGTCCCTTCCGGCAGCTGGCTGAGCAGCGGCTGGGCCACGAAGTCGTAGATGTTGTTGGAGAAGTAGATCAGCGCCAGAAACACCACCAGAATGGCGGTAATGGAGCGCAGCAAGCGGGTTCTCAGCTCAACCAGATGGCTGATCAGGGGTTGTTCGGCCTGACTCATGGCTTCACCTCCCCTTTTACTACGGAATCGCTGACCGGCACCGGCTCACTCTCTCGCTGGCTATTGACCGGTGGCACGTCGTGGCTCAGCTGCACCGCAGGCTCAACCGGCGTGGCAGGCTCAGCCTGGGCGACCGGCTCGGGGCGCGGCGGACGGATCTCGTTCTCCACCTGATAGGGGCGATTGACCGACTGGGCCGCCGCTTTGAGCTGTTCGATGGACTCCTGTAGCTCGGGGCTCAGGTTGCTCATCTGCAACTGTTCCGCCTTCTTGAGGTCGTTGTGCAGCTCTTGCAACTTGAGCTCCTGCTCCAGCTCGGACTTGACCGAGTTCGCGGTCGAACGAATGAGGCGGATCCAGTGGGTAGCCGTGCGGATGGCAACCGGCAGCCGCTCGGGCCCCAGTACCACCAGTGCTACCACACCGATAACGACCAGCTCCCAAAAACCGATATCGAACATGGCTTAGGCCTGGTCTTTGTCTTTCTGTTTGGCGGTCTCACTGCTCTGAGTGGCCGCTTCGTTCAGCTGTTTCGGGGGAAACTCGGCATCTTTCTGCTCGGCCTTGGCATCAGCCGGCTCGTCGGAGAGGGCTTTCTTGAACCCTTTGACCGCCGCGCCCAGATCACCGCCAATGCCGCGCAGTTTCTTGGTACCGAACAGCAGCACGACGATGACTGCAATGATCAACAATTGCCAAATACTGATACCACCCATGATTTTCTCTCCAGAACAGGCGCCTGACGGCGCGGTTGTTGATTAATGGGAACGGGTTCGCAACCAGCCGACCAGCCAGCAGAGGGCTGCACCGGCGAGACTGGCTTGTCCCCACTCAATGTGTTGTTTTTGGGTCAGCAAGAATACACCCGCCAATAGCAGGCTGGCTCCAACCCCTAAGAGGTAGCGGGCCTGCCCCTGCCGACGGCTGTGACGGCGGAACTCGGCAAACATCTGGTCGAAATGACGCTGCTGATGACGGGTCTGACGCAGGGTCTCATAGACCAGCTCCGGCAGCTCCGGCAGCTTCTCGGCCCAGAATGGCGCCTTCTCCTTGATGGCGTTCAATACCGACTTGGGCCCGACCTGTTCGTGCATCCAGTTTTCGAGGAACGGCTTGGCGGTCTGCCACAAATCGAGCTGCGGGTAGAGCTGACGCCCCAACCCTTCCACATAGAGCAGGGTCTTTTGCAGCAGCACCAGCTGTGGCTGCACCGTCATATGGAAGCGGCGGGCAGTGTTGAACAGATTGAGCAGCACGTGACCGAACGAAATTTCGGAGAGCGGCTTCTCGAAGATGGGCTCCAGCACGGTGCGGATGGCGAACTCGAACTCGTCCACCTTGGTGTCTGCCGGTACCCAGCCCGACTCCACATGCAGCTCCGCCACCCGGCGATAGTCGCGGTTGAAGAAGGCGAGGAAGTTCTCCGCCAGATAGCGTTTGTCTTCCCGATTGAGGGTACCGACGATGCCGCAGTCGATGCCGATCCAGAGCGGGTTTTCCGGATGTTCGTAAGAGACGAAGATGTTGCCCGGGTGCATGTCGGCATGGAAGAAGCTGTCGCGGAACACCTGGGTGAAGAAAACCTCGACCCCGCGCTCGGCCAGCAGCTTCATATTGGTGCCGTTGGCTTCCAGCGCCGGTATATCGGAGACCGGAATACCGTAGATGCGCTCCATCACCAGCACCTGCTCGCGGCAGAGGTCGGTAATGATTTCAGGCACATAGAGTGCCTCGGAGCCGGTGAAATTGCGCCGTAGCTGGATGGCGTTGGCCGCTTCGCGCATCAAATTCAGCTCGTCGAGGATGGTCTTGCGATACTCCTCCACCACCTCGATGGGGCGCAGCCGCGCACTCTGGGGCACGAAGCGGGCCACCAGACGTGCCAGCGCCTGCATCAGCCGCAGGTCAGCCTCGATAACCGGCTCGATGTCGGGACGGATCACCTTGATGACGATCTCGCGGCCACTCTCCTTCAAGCGGGCGGTATGCACCTGGGCGATGGAAGCCGACGCCAGCGGCGTCTCGTCGAAGTCGTCAAACAGGGTTTCGATGGGACAACCCAGGCTCAGCTCGATCTGCTGGCGCGCCGCCTGACCACAGAAGGGGGGCACCCTGTCCTGCAGCAGGGCCAGCTCCTCGGCAATGTCCGGCGGCAGCAGGTCGCGGCGGGTCGAGAGCATCTGGCCAAACTTGATGAAGATGGGGCCAAGAGCCTCGAAGGCGAGGCGAATGCGGGCACCGCGGCTGAGATCCGGTTGTTTGTTCTTGAGCCAGAACAGGGAGCGACGGGCCAGACGACCCGGCCAGGGTTGATAGCGGGCGGGCACCAGTTCGTCGATGCCCTGCTCCAGCAGGATGGTGATGATGCGATAGAGGCGTTTGAACTCCTTCGGGGTCATCAGGTCACCTGCTGTTCGAAGCGGGCCAGCCGCAGTTCGACGGCCTTGAGCTGCTGGGCCAGCACCTCGACGTCATCGTTGAAACTCGCCACTTCCAGCGGGCCGGGGGCGAGGCGAGCCTCTTCGGTCAGATATTCCGCCAGCTGGCTGCGGGTGCGGCACAGCTCGCGGCCGACCAGACGACGCGCCTGACGGGCACCGCTGAACAGGGTGTGGGCCAGCACGTCGCCGGTATAGCGCGACAGCTCCTCCTCCCAATCGATATCCAGCTCACCCAGCAGCACGCTGAATGCCTGTACCAGCTGGGGATCACCGCTCAGATCCAGTTTCTCCTCGCGGATATAGCGGGTCAGGGCGGACGGGTCTTTCAGCAGACCGAGGGCGGTCAGGGAGAGGCTAAGCACCGCATCGGCCTCCCCTTCATGCTGGGCCAGCACATCCAGCCGACGCTCGGAGAAAACAAACCAGAGCGGCTTGAGTTCACGCAGCTCCAGCTTGAGCACCTTGCCCACCAGTTTGCGCAGCCGCTCCGGGCTCTGTTTGTCCAGCACCAGCAACTGGTTGAGGGTGGTTTCGATCACCGCGGTGACCATGGCATCCATCGGCATAGGCAACCTTAAAACTTGTAACCGCGGTGCAGGGCGACCACACCCTGAGTCAGATTGAAGTACTCCACCTGCTCGAAACCGACATTTTCCATCATGCCAGCCAGGGTTTGCTGATCCGGGTGCATACGGATGGACTCTGCCAGATATTTGTAGCTTTCACTGTCGTTCGCGACAATTTCGCCCATTTTCGGCAGCAGTTTGAAGGAGTAGAGGTCATAGAGCTTGGCGATAACTTCGCTGACCGGCTTGGAGAACTCCAGCACCAGCAGACGGCCACCCGGCTTGAGCACCCGGAACATGGAGGCGAGCGCCTTGTCCTTGTCGGTGACGTTGCGCAGGCCGAAGCCGATGGTGATGACGTCGAAGTGGTTATCCGGGAAGGGGAGTGCCTCGGCATTGGCCTGCACGTAGGAGACGTTGTTGGCGACCCCCAGATTGCGCAGCTTGTCGCGGCCCACTTTCAGCATGGAGTCGTTGATATCCGCCAGCACCACCTGACCGGTCTCGCCGACGATGCGGGAAAACTTGGCGGTCAAGTCACCGGTACCACCGGCCAGATCCAGCACCTTCTGGCCCTTGCGCACACCGGAACAGTCGATGGTGAAGCGCTTCCACAGGCGGTGGATGCCGAACGACATCAGATCGTTCATCAGATCATACTTGGCTGCCACCGAATGGAAGACACCTGCTACCAGAGTTTCCTTCTCGGTCGCGGCCACGGTTTTAAAGCCAAAATGCGTTGTCGTTGCTTGTTCTGACATCCCTTAAACACCCATAGAGCAAAGAATGGCCGCCAGTTTACCAGAGCCACTGGCGTCCGGACACCTTAAACCCGGCTCGCAACCAACTGCATGCCCAGCACCACCATGGCAAGACAGAGGAAGAGATTGAGACCGATATTGAGCAGCGCTTTCAGATAGGCTCCATGTTGAGCCAGCACTACCGTATCGAGGGCAAAGGAAGAAAACGTGGTCAGGGCACCGAGGATCCCCACCATCAGCAGCGGCTTCATCGGGTGTTCTACCACATGACCATGACTGATGAGGGCGAATGCCACCCCCATGATGAAAGAGCCCACCACGTTGACCACCAGAGTCCCGTAAGGAAAGTGGCGCCCCAGCAGCAAGGCCATCAGTTCGGCAATCCCAAAACGAAGGCAGGCGCCGATGGCGCCCCCTGCAGCAACATAGAACCAGGTTTGCATGGTGTCACTCCCTCAGGGTTAGGCCGCCATTATGTCGCAATGGCGGCCCTTGTGCCCAGAGGCGGAACTAATCGACATCCAGCCTGATTGAAATCTCAGCGGCGAAAATCGATGGGCTCTGGTTGACCCAGCACGATTTCGGTCTGGGCCGGGCGGGTCTGGGCAATCACCTTGCCGTGGCGGATCGAGTAACGCACCGGCACCTGACGGCGCACCGCATCGAAGCCGTTCTCGGCAGGCAGGATCAACAGGTTGGCCGGTTTGCCCACCTCGATGCCATAACGATCCTGCACGTTCAGGGTGCGGGCGCTGTGGCTGCTGATCAGCTTCAGACCGTCGTTGATCTGCTCGTAGCCCATGATTTGGCAGACATGCAGCCCCATGTGCAGCACCTGCAACATGTTGGCGGTGCCCATGGGATACCAGGGATCGAACACGTCGTCGTGACCGAAGCAGACGTTGATGTTCGCCTCCAGCATCTCCTTCACCCGGGTAATGCCGCGGCGTTTGGGATAGGTATCGAACCGCCCCTGCAGGTGAATGTTCACCAGCGGATTGGCCACGAAGTTGATGTCCGCCATCTTCAGCAGCCGGAACAGGCGGGAAGCATAAGCGCCGTTGTAGGAGTGCATGGCGGTAGTGTGACTGGCAGTGACCCGGTGGCCGATACCCCGCTCGTAGGCCAAGGTCGCCAGCGTCTCGATGAAACGGGACTGCTCGTCATCGATCTCGTCGCAGTGCACATCGACCAGAACCTGATACTTCTCCGCAAGATCGAAGATGTAGTGCAGACTTTCGACCCCATATTCCCGGGTAAACTCGAAGTGGGGGATCGCGCCAATCACGTCGGCACCCAGCTTGAGCGCCTCCTCCAGCAGTGCCTTGCCGTTGGGATAGGAGAGGATCCCCTCCTGCGGGAAGGCGACGATCTGCAGCTCGACCCACTCCTTCATCTCCTCCCGCACCTCCAGCATTGCCTTGAGCGCCACCAGATTGGGGTCGGAGACATCAACGTGAGTACGCACAAACTGGATGCCGTTGGCGATCTGCCACTTCAGTGTCTGGATGGCGCGCTGCTTCACATCCTCATGGGTCAGCAGCACCTTGCGCTCGGCCCAGCGCTCGATCCCCTCGAACAGGGTGCCGGAGAGGTTCCAGCTCGGCTCGCCCGCCGTCTGGGTGGTATCGAGGTGAATGTGGGGTTCGATAAAGGGAGCGATCGCCAGACCGCCCTCCCCGTCCAGCACCCGACCGGCGACGGCATGCTCGTCATGGGGTTCGATGGCGGTGATGACCCCATCCTGACAGCGGATCTGCCACAACCCTGCCCGATCGGCCAAACGAATATGTTGAATCAGCATTTGTTAACTTCCTGTACCAGAACCGGCCGCTGGGTGAGGCGAACCAGAATGAAATAGGTGAAGGCGGCGCCCAATACCGCGTTGAGTGGCACTATGCCCGGCAGCCACTTGCCGACAGCCACCCCGACTGCCGTGGCGACAAGCGCCTGCCAGCGCACCGTCTCGAACTGCTGATCGGCAAATTGACGGTAACGCTCACGATTGAGCAGGAAATCCATGATGATAATGCCACCGATCGGCGGAATTGCCGTACTCAAAAAGGCCAGCCAGCCGACAAAGTTGTTGTAAAGCCAGAGGGCGCAAGCCGTACCGATAAGGCCGTTGATCACGCTGAGGGGCTTGCTCTTGAGACCGGTAATGTTGGCAAAACCGAGGCCGGAGGCGTAGAGAGCGTTGTCGTTGGTGGTCCAGATATTGAGGCCCAGCACCAGAATGGCGGGGATCAGCAGCCCCTGCATCAGCATCACTTCCGAGATATCGGCCTGACCGGTCACCGCCGCACCGGCTGCACCAAAGACGAACATTAGCGTGTTGCCCAAAAAAAACGCCACCATGGTAATCATGACGGCGCCCCAGGGTTTGCGACCAAATCGAACAAAATCGGCGGTCAGGGTTCCTGCACTGATAAAGGAACCGACCACCATGGTCAGCGCCGTGGTGAACTCGATGGGATTGCTTGGTTGTACCTGCTGCAGTGCAGCCATGCCACCGGTCGAGGTCACCGCCAGCCAGACCGAGTAGCCACCGAGCAGTGCAATGGCCGGTACCGCCACAAAGCTCAACACCATCAGGGCGGAGATCCCGAAGTAGACGGTTACCGTCATCAGAATGCCCGAAATGGCGATCAGCCAGTTCACATCGATGCCGGTCGCCTTCTGCACCGGCAGCGCAAACATGGCGACACCGACACCAAACCAGCCGACCTGAGTACCGCCCAGCAGCAAGGATGGCAGCCAGGAACCTTTGACGCCGAAGGAGTATCGCGCAAGCAGATGGGTAGAGAGACCGGTTGAGGCACCGATATAACCGAGACAGGCTGTGTAGATCCCCAGCAACAAGTTGCCGATAAGTACCGCCTTGATGAAGTCGTCAAACACCAGACCGGTACCCAGCGCACCACCGGTCCACATGCTGGCAGAGAAGAAGGTCAGGCCAAGCATCACCAGCATCAACGACAGCACACCTTTGCGCCCTTTGGCGGGTACCGCCCCCAAACAGTATTCGTTATCCTGCGCCATGCTCTCTCTCCACGTAATAGGCAAAACGCGCCGGATTTTACATGTAAAACGTTTTACGTCAATCAATCATGGTTAAATCTCTGGATAAAACCATCAATAGCAGTCAAATGAGCAACACACCGGGACTCAAATCAGCAGATAAACTGTGTCGACTGCAAGCAGAGGGGGTGGCGGGAATAGGGAATGTAAGGGGATATCACAAAAATGACAGATGCAAAAAAGCCCCCCTTTTCAGGGAGGCTTTCTATTTAATGGTGCTGATACCCAGAATCGAACTGGGGACCTCATCCTTACCAAGGATGCGCTCTACCGACTGAGCCATATCAGCACACTAACCGGTAAAGACCACGCTGGGCGTAATCTTGAAATTGGGTGCCTGGCAGTGTCCTACTCTCGCATGGCGAATGCCACACTACCATCGGCGCTACCGCGTTTCACTTCTGAGTTCGGCATGGGATCAGGTGGTTCCACGGCGCTATGGCCGCCAGGCAAAAATCTTCAATCTGAGAAAGCTGACGTAAGTAGTTCGCTTGGTATTTGCTACAAGCCTTAGAACACTTCTTGGGTGTTGTATGGTTAAGCCTCACGGGTAATTAGTATGGGTTAGCTCAACACGTCACCGCGCTTACACACCCCACCTATCAACGTTGTGGTCTCCAACGGCCCTTTAGGACCCTCAAGGGGTCAGGGATGACTCATCTCAGGGCTCGCTTCCCGCTTAGATGCTTTCAGCGGTTATCGATTCCGAACTTAGCTACCGGGCAGTGCCACTGGCGTGACAACCCGAACACCAGAGGTTCGTTCACTCCGGTCCTCTCGTACTAGGAGCAACTCCCTTCAATCATCCAACGCCCACGGCAGATAGGGACCGAACTGTCTCACGACGTTCTGAACCCAGCTCGCGTACCACTTTAAATGGCGAACAGCCATACCCTTGGGACCGACTTCAGCCCCAGGATGTGATGAGCCGACATCGAGGTGCCAAACACCGCCGTCGATATGAACTCTTGGGCGGTATCAGCCTGTTATCCCCGGAGTACCTTTTATCCGTTGAGCGATGGCCCTTCCATTCAGAACCACCGGATCACTATGACCTACTTTCGTACCTGCTCGACCTGTCCGTCTCGCAGTTAAGCTGGCTTATGCCATTGCACTAACCTCCTGATGTCCGACCAGGATTAGCCAACCTTCGTGCTCCTCCGTTACTCTTTGGGAGGAGACCGCCCCAGTCAAACTACCCACCAGGCACTGTCCGCGAGCCCGATTCAGGGCCCTGCGTTAGAACATCAAACATACAAGGGTGGTATTTCAAGGACGGCTCCAGCGCAACTAGCGTCACGCCTTCAAAGCCTCCCACCTATCCTACACATGTAGGTTCAATGTTCAGTGCCAAGCTGTAGTAAAGGTTCACGGGGTCTTTCCGTCTAGCCGCGGGTACACCGCATCTTCACGGCGAATTCGATTTCACTGAGTCTCGGGTGGAGACAGCATGGCCATGGTTACACCATTCGTGCAGGTCGGAACTTACCCGACAAGGAATTTCGCTACCTTAGGACCGTTATAGTTACGGCCGCCGTTTACCGGGGCTTCGATCAAGAGCTTCGCTTGCGCTAACCCCATCAATTAACCTTCCGGCACCGGGCAGGTGTCACACCCTATACGTCCACTTTCGTGTTTGCAGAGTGCTGTGTTTTTGATAAACAGTCCCAGCCATCTGGTCACTGCGACTCCCAACTGCTCCATCCGCAAGGGACTTCACTGTCAGGAGCGAACCTTCTCCCGAAGTTACGGTTCTATTTTGCCTAGTTCCTTCACCCGAGTTCTCTCAAGCGCCTTGGTATTCTCTACCCGACCACCTGTGTCGGTTTGGGGTACGATGACTTGTAATCTGAAGCTTAGAGGCTTTTCCTGGAAGCAGGGCATCAATGGCTTCCGCACCGTAGTGCGTTCGTCTCGTGTCTCAGTGTTGTGTCTCCGGATTTGCCTGGAAACACCACCTACGCACTTTCACCAGGACAACCGTCGCCTGGCCCACCTAGCCTTCTCCGTCCCCCCATCGCAATTACAAGTCGTGCAGGAATATTAACCTGCTTCCCATCGACTACGCCTTTCGGCCTCGCCTTAGGGGTCGACTCACCCTGCCCCGATTAACGTTGGACAGGAACCCTTGGTCTTCCGGCGAGGAGGCTTTTCACCCCCTTTATCGTTACTTACGTCAGCATTCGCACTTCTGATATCTCCAGCATACCTCTCGATACACCTTCGCAGACTTACAGAACGCTCCCCTACCACTCACACATAAGTGTGAATCCGCGGCTTCGGTGCCTGGTTTGAGCCCCGTTACATCTTCCGCGCAGGCCGACTCGACTAGTGAGCTATTACGCTTTCTTTAAATGATGGCTGCTTCTAAGCCAACATCCTAGCTGTCTGAGCCTTCCCACATCGTTTCCCACTTAACCAGAACTTTGGGACCTTAGCCGGCGGTCTGGGTTGTTTCCCTCTTCACGACGGACGTTAGCACCCGCCGTGTGTCTCCCGGATATTACTTACTGGTATTCGGAGTTTGCATGGGGTTGGTAAGTCGGGATGACCCCCTAGCCCAAACAGTGCTCTACCCCCAGTAGTATTCGTCCGAGGCGCTACCTAAATAGCTTTCGGGGAGAACCAGCTATCTCCGAGTTTGATTGGCCTTTCACCCCCAGCCACAGGTCATCCCCTAACTTTGCAACGTTAGTGGGTTCGGTCCTCCAGTTGATGTTACTCAACCTTCAACCTGCCCATGGCTAGATCACCCGGTTTCGGGTCTACACCTTGCAACTAGACGCCCAGTTAAGACTCGGTTTCCCTACGGCTCCCCTATACGGTTAACCTCGCTACAAAATGTAAGTCGCTGACCCATTATACAAAAGGTACGCAGTCACCCCGAAGGGCTCCCACTGCTTGTACGTACACGGTTTCAGGTTCTATTTCACTCCCCTCACAGGGGTTCTTTTCGCCTTTCCCTCACGGTACTGGTTCACTATCGGTCAGTCAGGAGTATTTAGCCTTGGAGGATGGTCCCCCCATATTCAGACAGGATGTCACGTGTCCCGCCCTACTCGATTTCACATCAAGGTTGTTTTCGTGTACGGGGCTATCACCCTGTATCGCCGGCCTTTCCAGGACCGTTCCACTAACTTCCAAGATGCTTAAGGGCTAATCCCCGTTCGCTCGCCGCTACTGAGGGAATCTCGGTTGATTTCTTTTCCTCGGGGTACTTAGATGTTTCAGTTCTCCCGGTTCGCCTCTGTTACCTATGTATTCAGTAACAGATACCCAAGTTATCTTGGGTG
>NZ_JBQBES010000002.1:2015000-2117500 GCF_051919425.1 Aeromonas sp. 75A
GCGCATTATAGGGAGCGGCGCCGGGATGACAAGGGCTTTTTGCAAAAATGCGTTCGTTTGCTGAAAAAGCGAACTGAACGCCCCAAAACAACCCCTTGGCATCTCTTTTACGCCGCTTTTTTGCTCAATTCTTCGCTTTGTGCCCGGATATAGTTGACCCAGCTGGTTGCCTTCTGCTGCCAGTTATCCTGTTGCTGCAGCTCACGGGCCAGTTCCAGCGCCTGGGCATACTGCTCCTTATTAAGGTGTGCCTGCACCAGCAACGCTTTGGCGCGATTGCCTTGCTCGCCCTTCACCGACTTGATGGCAGCGAGCTGGGTCATGGCAGCATCAGTCTTGCCCTGTTGCAGCAGCAGTTCGGCGGCGCGCATGGCGGCTTTGGGCTGACCGTGCTGGTTGGCGAGCAGCTGCCAGCTATCGACCGCTTGTGACCACTCCCGGGCCCCTTCCCACAATTGGGCAAGCAGTTGGCGATTTTCAGCACTTTGCTTCATCTGTCCCTTGGCCATGGCCGCTTCCAGCAGACGGGCACCACGATAAGGCAGCCCTTGCCAGGCATAGAGACGGATCAGCTGATTGCGGGCAGACACATCATCCATCAGTTTTCTGTCGATAGCTGTTTGCAACAGAGCCAACGCCTGATCGCCGCGTTTGGCGGAGAGGTTGAGCGACACCGCCTGCTGCCACCATTTGCTCTCTTTGGGTTCGTGGCTGATCAACTCGGCCGCCTGATCGGCAGCCACGCCATAACGTTGCTGAGCGGTGAGGGCGGATAGACGAATAATGGCGGCCTGTTTCTGCCAACCCTTTTTCAACAACTGTTCGCTCTGACTGGCGGCGTCACCGTACTGCTTGTTGTGGTAATAGAGACCAGCCAGACGCAGGCGCAGCGCATCGTCTTGCTTGAGCGCCAGCGCCGCCTTGTAGCTGGCGATGGCACCCGACCAGTTGGATTGCTGGGCCTGAATATCGCCGCGCAGTCGCAGCAGCTGGAGCTGTTGTTGCTCGGGCCACTCTTTATAGGCAAGGGCCTGTTCGACATAACGGCTCGCCTGGGCGGTCTGTTGCAGATTGGCCGCCAGCGAGGCTTGCAACTGCGCCAGCCAGGCATGCTCGGCATCGCTATTTGGCTTGAGGCCGGACGCCTTGCTCTGGGCTTGTTGCCACTGACCGGACTGATAGAGCTTCATCACGGGTTCAAGCTGACGGGAGAAGTGAGGGCTGACCTCCATCGCCAGACAGGCTTGGCCGACCAGGGCCAGCAGACAAATCCAGATCCGCAACATAGTTATGACTCCAGTTTGAATTTGAGCGTGATGACTTGCACCAGCTTGTCGGTAGCGCCCGGTCTCGGCTGATAGCGCCACTTGTTGATCGCCTGAATGGCCGCCCGCTCGAACTGACGCTTGGGTTTGGCCTCGACCACTTCCACATCCTGCACGCCACCGTCGGCATTCACGCTAAAGCGCAGGGTGACGAATCCTTCGATCCCTGACTGCTGGGCACGATAGGGGTAGACCGGCTCGATCCGTTGCAGCGGCATCAGCATGTCACCTGCGCCGACACCCGCTCCCTGCTGCTGGCCATGGTAGTTGCCACTCAATACCGGTGCGGTACTGGTCGCCACTCCGGGGGCATAGACCTGCACCGCGCTGAGACTGGAGACCAGATCCAGACTCGGCTCAACGGCCGCCAAGGGGGCCGTGGCAGGCATCGGCAGCGGTGTCGAGGCCAATGCCGCGGGAGGCTCTGGCAGAGGTTCAGGCTCCTGCGGTACCGGACGCTCGCGCACCTGCACCTCGGTCACCTCGTTCTGCATATTGATGACGATGGGCTTCTGCTCGCTCGCCACCTTTTCGCCCCGGGGCGGTTCAACCAGCGTGGCCATGAACAGCAGGATACCCAGACTGAGGGCGATCCCCAGCCCCAGGCTCATCAGCTTGTATTTCATTTCGGTGCCACCGCCACGGCGATATTGGCGATACCCGCCGCCTTGGCCTCATCCATCACCCGCACCACCTTGCCGTGGGGCACACGCTCGTCGGCCTGGATCACCAGACTGGCATCTGGCTGCTCCGCCAGCAGACGGGCGATGGTGGCTTGTACCCGCTCCACATCGATCTGCTTGCGGTCGAGGAAGATCTGACCCTGTGCCCCGATCGCCAGCATGATGCTGGAAGATTTCTGCGCCTTGGCCTGACTGGCCTGGGGTCTGTGCACCTCGAGCCCGGCTTCGCGCACGAAGGAGGTGGTGACAATAAAGAAGATCAGCATGATGAACACGATATCCAGCATGGGAGTCATGTCGATCTGCACTTCGTCACGCTGGCGTTTGGATTGCCGTCTCATTGCATTACCTTCTCTTCTCGCAGGCCGTCCCGGGTCTTGGCCAGCGCACGCTTGGCCTGACTCTCGAGCCGACTGAGTAACAACACGCCGGAGAGCGCCACCACCATGCCTGCCATGGTGGGGATGGTGGCGCGGGAGATCCCGCCCGCCATGCTCTCCGGGTTAAAGCGGTTGGCCGCAGCCAACGCATCGAATACGCCGATCATGCCGGTCACAGTGCCCAGCAACCCCAGCATGGGGCAGAGCACCACCAGGGTGCGGATGAAGATCAGATGACGGTTCAGTTCCAGCTCCGCCTGTGCCAGCCAGCGGCTGCGGATCGCTCGGGCGTGCCAACTGTGGCGCTCGCTGCGGGCTTGCCAGCGGCCGAGCAGCTGTTGCTGCAGCGGGCCGAAACCCAGATTGAGGTAGAGCAGCCGCTCGATCATCAAAATCCACATCAGCACCAGCAGGGCCAGAATGACCCAGAGCACCGGGCCGCCACGGCCCATGAAGCTCTGCAGCTGTTGCCAGATGTCGAGCATCATGCTGCTCGCTCCATCCCGCCGTTATTGCTCTCGGCGCGCTCGGCCAGAATGCCGGCCACCTGCTGCTCCAGTACATTGGAAAGCTCGGTGAAGCGCGATTGCAGCAGGCTGTGGGCCAGGATCAGCGGAATGGCCGCCACCAGACCCTGTACCGTGGTAACCAGCGCCATGGAGATGCCGCCAGCCATGATCTTGGGATCGCCGGTACCAAACTGGGTGATGGCCTGGAAGGTGCCGATCATCCCGGTCACGGTACCGAGCAGACCCAGCATGGGGGCGATGGCCGCGATTACCTTGACCATGCCGATGCCGCGCTCCATGCGAGGAGTCTCCTGCAGGATCGCCTCATCAAGACGCAGCTCGAGGGTCTCCATGCTCAGCTCGGGGTGTTTGTCTGCCACCGTCAGCACCCGGCCGAGGGCGTTGTCGGCGTGATACTCGCCGCTCTTGAGCTGGCGGCGCACCCGACCCAGTTCGCGGGAGAGGCTCCACAGCCGTACCGCAGCGATACCCAAACCGATGGCGGCCAACAGCACGATAATGGCGCCGACCTGACCACCTTGTTGTACCTGCTGCCAGAAGGTGGGCGCCTGTGCCAGCATCGCCAGCAGAGTGCCATGCGAAGGATCCAGCGGCAGCGCTTCCCCTTCCTGACCCTGATAAGCCGCAACGGCAGAGAGCACGCTACCGGGCAGACCCAGTACCGGGCTCAGGCCTTCGGCGGTCGGTTGCAGGAAGCCTTCGCTCCCCAGCAGGGCAAAACTGCCAACCCGGGTCAGCGACTGCTCGCTGGCAGCCCCCTGGGCATCGAGCACCTTGCCGTTGAACCGGGCAATCCGGCCAGATTCGCGGATCTCCTGCAGCAGAGTGGCGGGCAGCAGGGCGAGGGCGGCGCGATCCGGCACCTGTTTATCCTGTGCCATGGCTTTCAGCGGGGCGAGACGTTCCGGGTACTGGCCCTCGACGGCGGATTCGCTCAGCAGCTTGACCGCATCGCTGGCGCCCTGACGGGTGACCGCGAAGATCTCGTTCATGTCGCCGGAGGCTTGCTCCCACTGGGCGTTAAGCTCGACCAGCTGCTTCTCGTTGCTGGCGAACTTGCCGGCCAGCTCCTTGCTCAAGCGCTGGGCCTCGGCCAGTCTGGCGCGGGCAGTGCCGAGCTCCTTGGCAACGGTCGCCAGATCTTGCTGAGCCTGCTGTTCACGAGCCTGTTCCTGCTGCTGCCACTCATCAGCGACAGCGGCATTGGCACCGCAGGAGAGAGCAATAAGGAGGGGGAACCACTTCATGGTGACTCTCATGATTGGGCCTCCTGACTGCGGCTGACAGAGAGGGGGACATTGAGCAACTGGGGAACTTTCTTGTCGGCGGCCACATCCATCGCCTCGGCGATAGGGGAGAGCCACTGGCTGTCGAGGGCTTGCCACTGCTTAGACTCGGCAGACCAGCGCCATGCCTGACTGCGATCGGCCGTCATTGCCAGCAGGGAGACCCGGCCCAGCGCCAGCACATCGACCCGACGCGGGGCACCATCCAGCTCCAGCTCGGCGGAATAGCTGTCCATCCGGCTGCCGTACTCGGCTTCAATCTGATATGCCTGCAGCAGCTGACGGAATTTCTCTGCCTCGCTAACGTCTGCGCGAGCCAGGGTCGCTTTCAACTGTTCAACCCGCGCCAAACGATCTTCCTTGCGCAGCGGGATGTCGTTTTGCACCAGCTGTTCCAGATCTGCCTGCATCTGCAACATCAGCGGGATCAAGCCCTGACGGGTCTCTTGCACCGCTTCCAGCTGCTGGCTCAATTTACCCAGCTCATTTTGCTGATCGGCCACCAGAGATTGCATGTAGCGGTTGTAGGCTTCGAGGTCACGCAGTTGCAGCTGGGCGTTTTGCAGCTCCAGTCGTGCGGCAACAGCGGCATCGGCGGCTTTTTCCACTCGCTGCTGGGAGGCTTTCCCGGCAGCTATGCTGTTCTTGAGGGCGGGAGCAACCAGCTCATCCCCGATGGCAGCAAAGTGGACTGACAGTGGCAGCAGGGCCACACCCCATAATTTGTTCATTGAAATACATCTTACTAATGATAACTATTATCATTATCTCAAATGCAGGGCGGACTGGCAACGAGAGGATTTTCTTGGCCTTTATGCACAAAAACAGGATAATTTTTAAGCACGCACGGAATAAGTGGCGCCAATAGCCACCGCACAAATATAAATAACGAGAAAAAATCTTTTCGATCAGTGTGATAGAGATCGAAAAAGGAGAAAGTAATGCTCAACGATGCGATCTGGGAACATATCGACAAGTTCACCAAGGCAACAAAAACCAGCGATATCCAGCAACTGCTGGAGCGCTTCAGTCATCAAATGGGCTTCGATTACTTTCGGCTGCTGATTATTTTCCCCATCAGCATGCAAAAATCCCACGTGGCACTGTTCAACAACTGTCCGACCACCTGGTTTGACGCCTACAGCGAAAACCAGTATCTGACCCAGGATCCGGTGGTCTATCTGGGGCTGAAACAGACCCAGCCGATCTTCTGGAACAAGCTCGACTGCGATTCGCCCTGGCTGCCCAGCGCCAGCCGCGACGTGATGAACCTGGCCGCCGATTTCGGGGTACGCAATGGCGTCTCCTTTCCGCTGCACACCCCGCAGGGGGAGCACGGCATCCTCTCATTCATCACCAAGGAGAAATCCAACTCCGACCTGATGTTTGAAAATGTCCCGCTGCTGTCGTTCTGCGCCAGCTATATCTTCAACTCCGCGCTGCAACTGATCAAAAGCAGACCTGATATGATGAAATACCTGACCGAACTGTCGGATCGGGAGAAGGAGTGCCTGTTCTGGGCCAGCGAGGGCAAGACCTCCTGGGAGATCGCCACCATCCTCGGCATCAGTGAGCGGACGGTCAACTTTCACCTGACCCAGGTGACCAACAAGACCGACTCGAAGAACCGCAGTCAGGCCATCGCCAAAGGGATCACCAGCGGTATCATAGTGCCCTCCCTCGACGAGGTCACCATCACCAACCTGCGGCTGTCGTAACCCCTCAGCCGAAACAAAAAGAGCCGCAATAGCGGCTCTTTTTCATTTGAGAGAGTGACTTACTCGACGGTCACCGATTTGGCCAGGTTGCGCGGCTGGTCCACGTCGGTGCCCTTGATCAGGGCGACGTGGTAGGAGAGCAGCTGCAGCGGCACGGTATAGACGATGGGGGCGATCACCTCTTCCACATGGTTGAGGTTCATGACCCGCATGGTCTCATCGCTCTTGAAGCCGGTATCGGCATCGGCGAACACGTAGAGGATACCGCCACGGGCGCGCACCTCTTCCACGTTGGACTTGAGCTTCTCCAGCAGATCGTTGTTCGGCGCCACCACAATGATGGGCATCTCGGCATCGATCAGCGCCAGCGGGCCGTGCTTCAGTTCGCCAGCGGCGTAAGCTTCGGCGTGGATGTAGGAGATCTCTTTGAGCTTGAGCGCCCCCTCCATGGCGATGGGGTACTGGCTGCCACGGCCGAGGAACAGGCTGTGCTGCTTGTCGGCAAACTCTTCGGCCAGGGTTTCGATATCCTTGGCCAGCGCCAGGCTCTCTTTAATACGCAGCGGCAGGGCTTGCAGCGCCTTGACCAGTTCGGCTTCGGCGGCGGCGCTCAGGTGGCCACGGCAGTGACCGACGGAGGCCACCAGCATCAGCAGGCCAGCCAGCTGGGTGGTGAACGCCTTGGTGGAGGCCACACCAATTTCTGCCCCCGCGCGGGTCATAAAGGCCAGATCCGATTCACGCACCAGCGAGGAGCCCGGCACGTTGCAGATAGCCAGCGAGCTCATGTAGCCGGATTCCTTGGCCAGACGCAGCGCCGCCAGGGTATCGGCGGTCTCGCCGCTCTGGGAGAGGGTCACCAGCAGGCTGTTGGGGCGCACTACCGATTTGCGATAGCGGAACTCGGAGGCGATCTCCACATCGCAGGAGACGCCAGCGATCTCTTCGAACCAGTAGCGAGCCACCATGCCGGAGTGATAGGAGGTGCCGCAGGCGACGATCTGGACGTGCTCGACCTTGTCAAAGATGGCGCGCGCGCCGTTGCCGAACGATTCGACCACCACGTGATCGCTGCCCAGACGCCCTTCCAGGGTGTTGGTGATCGCTTTGGGTTGCTCGTGGATCTCCTTGAGCATGTAGTGACGGTATTCGCCCTTGTCACCGGCATCGTGGGAGAGTTCGGACTCCTGCTCTTCGCGCACCACGGCGTTGCCGTTGGTATCGAAGATGTGCACGTCGCGGCGGGTCACTTCGGCCACATCACCCTCTTCCAGGAAGATGAAACGGCGGGTCACCGGCAGCAGCGCCATCTGGTCGGAGGCGATAAAGTTCTCGCCGATACCGCGGCCGATCACCAGCGGTGAACCGGAGCGGGCCACCACCACGCGGCTGTCGTCGCGGCTGTCCATCACCACGGTACCGTAGGCACCGCGCAGCTGCTTCACCGCAGTCTGCATGGCGGCCAGCAGGCTGCCGGCGCTCTTCAGTTCATGATGGACCAGATGGGCAATCACCTCGGTATCAGTGTCGGAGCTGAACACATAACCCAGCGCCTTCAACTCTTCCCGCAGCTCTTCGTGGTTCTCGATGATGCCGTTGTGCACCACCACGATATGCTCGGAGACGTGGGGGTGGGCATTGCGTTCGGAGGGCTCGCCGTGAGTGGCCCAGCGGGTATGGGCGATGCCAGTACCACCGTGGACGGACTGCTCGTCGAGCGCCTTGGCCAGCTCGGCCACCTTGCCCAGACGGCGAACCCGCTGCAACGGCTGGTTGGCGCTGAACACGGCCACACCGGCGGAGTCATAACCGCGGTACTCCAGACGGCGCAGGCCCTCTACCAGAATTTCAGCCACATCACGTTGGGCAACAGCCCCGACGATGCCACACATACACTTCTCCTTGAGATGCAAATCGTAAAGTCAGTTGGATGGTTCAGAGCTCGATGTCAGCAAGTGACCGGGGCGCAGATAAGCGTCACCCCCTGGGCTTGAATCTGTTCTCTGGCCTCGCTGGCCAGCCCCTCGTCGGTCACCAGGGTATGGATGCTCGACCAGGGAAGTTCGAGATTGGGGATCTTGCGGCCGATCTTCTCTGATTCGACCATCACAATGACCTCCCGCGACACCTCGGCCATGACCCGCGACAGGCCCACCAGCTCGTTGAAGGTGGTGGTGCCACGCTCCGGGTCGATGCCGTCGGCACCGATAAAGAGCTGGTCGAAGTCGTAGGAGCGCAGCACCTGTTCCGCCACCTGCCCCTGGAAGGATTCGGAGTGAGGGTCCCAAGTGCCACCGGTCATTAACAGGGTAGGCTCATTTTCCAGCTCGCGCAGGGCTCCGGCCACATTGAGGGAGTTGGTCATCACGATGAGGCCGCGCTTGTTGCCCAACATGGGGATCATGGCGCTGGTGGTGCTGCCGCTGTCGATGATGACGCGGTTGTGATCACGCAGCCGCTCGGCCGCCGCACGGGCAATGGCTAACTTTCGGTTCGAAACTTGTTCAGGGTTGACCTCGACCACCATCTCGTTCGGCAAGGGGACGGCACCACCGTAACGGCGCAGCAGCAGACCGCCGGTCTCCAGTACGGCCAGATCTTTACGGATAGTCACTTCGGAGGTAGAAAAGTGTTTGGCGAGGGCGTCGACGCTCACTTCACCCTGCTCTTGTACCAGGGTCACTATGGTGTGGCGGCGTTGTTGAGTATTACGTTTGGTCATTTTTAAGTTTCGATTCGAAAGAACATCGAAATATTAGCCCCTTTTTCGGAAAAATAAAACAGCAAATAGGATCCGATTTGGTTCGATGCCAGAATGGGGTGCCAATTTGCGACGAGGATGCCATGCAAAAGAGAGTCATCTGGCTGGTGGAGGATGAGGCCAGCATCGCCGACACCCTGATTTATGCCCTGCAGACCGACGGGTTCGAGGTGGAGTGGTTCATGCTGGGCCAGCAGTTGCTGACACGACTGGAACAGACGCGACCCGACTTCCTGATCCTCGATGTGGGGCTGCCCGACATCAGCGGCTTCGAACTCTGCAAGCAGGTGAGGGCGCTGACCGATATTCCCCTGATGTTCCTCACCGCCCGCAGCGAGGAGATAGACCGGCTGATCGGGCTGGAGATCGGTGCCGACGACTATGTGGCCAAACCCTTCTCGCCACGGGAAGTGTGTGCCCGGGTGCGGGTCATCCTGCGCCGCAGCCAGCCCGTCGCCCCCCAGCCCAGCGCCCTGCTGGTGCTGGATGAGGAGCGTGCCCGCATCCATTTTCGCGGCCAACCGCTGGCCCTCACCCGCTACGAATATCTGCTGCTCAAGACCTTGATGCAGGCGCCGGGCCGGGTCTACTCCCGCCAGCAGCTGATGGATCTGGTGTGGCAGGATGCGGAGGAGAGTCTGGATCGCACCGTCGATACCCATATCAAGACCATCCGCGCCAAGCTGCGCGAACATGATCCCGAAGCCAACCTGATCCTCACCCATCGCGGGCTGGGCTACAGCCTGGAGCTGGCATGAGACTCGGGTTGCAACTGCTGTGCGGCCTGCTGCTGATCTTCGCGCTGGCCGCCTGGTTCGTGCTGGAGATCTTCGTCGAGGAGATAAAACCCGGGGTGCGCAGCGCCACCGAGGATACCCTGGTAGACATGACCCAGCTGCTGGCACCGCTGGCGCTCGATGATCTGAAAGAGGGCAATATGATGAACGGGCGGTTGGCCAGCGCCTTCGCCCGTCTCAACCAGAATCCCATCAATGCGATGATCGACGGCCACCTCAAACAGCAGGCGGAGTACCGCATCTATGTGACGGATCGGCAGGGGGTGGTGATTTACGACTCCGACGGCACGGATCTGGGCAAGGACTATTCCCGCTGGAACGATGTCTACCGCACTCTGCGCGGTCAGTATGGCGCCCGCAGCACCCGCACCGATCCCGACGATGCCGCCAGCTCGACCATGTATGTGGCGGCACCGCTGCGGGAGGGGACAGAGATCATCGGCTCCCTCACCGTCGCCAAACCCAATCGCACCCTGATGCCCGCCATCGAGCGGGGTGAACGGGAACTGCTGCAGGCCGCCGGCCAGATGCTGTTCATCTCGCTATTGATCGGCAGTCTGCTGGTTTGGTGGCTCAACCGCTCCATCGGCAAACTGGTGCACTATGCCGAATCGGTCAGCAAGGGGGAGGCGGCACCGCTGCCGCAACTGCACACCGTCGAGCTGGATCGGCTCGGCCACGCCCTCGAAACCATGCGCCACCAGCTCGATGGCAAGAGCTATATCGAGGGCTATGTCCACAGCCTGACCCACGAGTTGAAGAGCCCGTTGGCCGCCATTCGCGGGGCAGGGGAGATCCTGGCCGAAACGCCGCCGCCCGAGGTGGCCAGGCGCTTTATCGGCAATATCAATCAGGAGAGTGCCCGCATGCAGCAGCTGATCGAGCGAATGCTGCAACTGGCACGGCTGGAGTCGGGGCAGGGGCTGGATCGGCAAGCGGTAGAGCCGGCCGGGCTCGGCAAGCGGGCGCTCGATGCCCGCCAGATTATCGCCCAGCGCCGGCAGGTAGCGCTGGTGGCTGAGCTGGCCAGCGCGCCGAAACAGAAGTGGGACCCGCTGCTGGTGGAGCAGGCCATCGGCAACCTGCTGGACAACGCCATCGACTTTTCACCGGCAGGCGCCAGCGTCACTCTCAGCGGCACCCAGCAGGAGGATGGCTACTGTTTTCGGGTCACCGACAGCGGCCCCGGCATTCCCGACTACGCATTGCCACGGATCTTCGAGCGCTTCTACTCCCTGCCGCGCCCCGACAAGGGGAAGAGCAGTGGTCTCGGGCTCAGTTTTGCCCATGAGGTGGCCCACCAGCATGGCGGCCGTCTGACCCTCGCCAACCGGCCGGAGGGCGGTGCAGTGGCCGAACTCTGGCTGCCGCTCATCTAGCAACGGCCACTTCACATTCACCACACAGAGCGGCGCTATCCTGCCGCTCTTTCACTTATCAACCCAAGGAATCGCCCCATGTCTCGCCTGCTTCTTTCCGGCCTGCTGGCTACCGGTCTACTCTGCGCAGTGCCGGCCTCTGCCGCCAGCGGCTGTTTTCTCTATGCCGACGGCAACGGTCAGACCCTCTCCAGCGAAGGGGACTGCTCCAGCCAGCTGCCGCCCGCATCCACCTTCAAGATCCCGCTGGCACTGATGGGATATGACAGTGGCTTTCTGGTGGATGAAGAGCATCCGGCGCTGCCCTACAAGCCGAGCTATGACGGCTGGCTGCCCGCCTGGCGTGAAACCACTACCCCGCGCCGCTGGGAAACCTATTCGGTGGTCTGGTTCTCCCAGCAGATCACCGAGTGGCTGGGGATGGAGCGCTTCCAGCAATACGTCGACCGCTTCGACTACGGCAACCGGGATCTCTCCGGCAATCCGGGCAAGCATGACGGTCTGACCCAAGCCTGGCTCAGCTCCAGCCTCGCCATTAGTCCGGAGGAGCAGGCTCGCTTCCTCGGCAAGATGGTGAGCGGCAAGCTGCCGGTCTCGGCGCAGACCCTGCAATACACCGCCAATATCCTCAAGGTGAGCGAGATCGACGGCTGGCAGATCCACGGCAAGACCGGCATGGGCTACCCGAAGAAGCTGGATGGCAGCCTCAACCGCGATCAGCAGATCGGCTGGTTCGTCGGCTGGGCCAGCAAACCGGGCAAGCAGCTCATTTTCGTTCATACCGTGGTGCAGAAACCGGGCAAGCAATTCGCCTCTATCAAGGCGAAAGAAGAGGTGCTGGCCGCCCTGCCTGCACAACTTAAAAAGCAGTGAGCTCGCTTCCCGCCAGATAATCCCCGATAACCACGGTCAGCCCACCAGCAACGGGCTGACCGTCATACGTACACGAGACAAACATGAAATCATTTCTATTGCTGCTCTGGCTTCCGGCCAGCATGGCGCTGGCTGCCTGCGATCTCTCCGACCGCCTGACGCGGCAGGGAGAAGTCATCCATGATCGGCTAAACCACCTCGAATGGCAGGCGTGCAGTCTGGGCAGCCAGTGGCAGGAGGGGAAAGGGTGCGTGGGCACACCGGCCCTGCTGACGCTGCTTGAAGCCAAGGATGAAGCAGCCCGCCTTGGCGAGGGGTGGCGACTCCCCACCATCGAGGAGCTCTTCACCCTGCTCGACGAAAATTGCCGGGCGCCGATGACAGACCCGCGCTTCTTCTCCGATATCCATGACAACGGGGAAAATTCAGCCCCCTACTGGACCTCCAGCTCCATTGAGGAGATGCCGGAACTGGTCTATTACATCGACTTTATGCACGGACTCATCGACGGCCACACCGATCGTTTCGCACAAGCCGCTCGGTTGGTGCGCTCCCGCCCCTGAACAATCCAACGGCGTCTGATGGCGCCGTTTTTCAACAGTTCACCGCCACTTCACACAAGCCCATCACCACTTCACGCCGGACTGACAGACTCACTCCATCAAACAAGGAGACGTGTCATGGTCAAACAGATATTCACCCACAAGATCTTTCTGCTGCTGTTGCTCAGCCTGTTGTTGATGGTGCCGGTGCAATCCATCATGGAGCTCAACCGGGAGCGTCAGGCTTACCGCAATCAGGCCATTCACAGCATCATGGCCAGCAGCAGCGGCCCGCAACGACTGATGGGGCCCATTATCGTGCAGCCCTATACCCGTTCGGTGACGGTCGAGCAGGAGGGCAAGCGCTTCGTCCGTCAGGAGCAGATCTACCGCTACCTGCTGCCGGAGCAGTTGGATATCAAGGCCAACATGGAGGTCACCCCGCGCAAGCTGGGCATCTATCAGGCGCAGGTCTATCAGACCCGGCTCTCCCTCTCGGGCCGCCTGCCAACCCGGCAGAGTCTGCTGAATGACACGACCTCACCGCTCGGTGAAACGGCCGAGCTGGTGGCGGGCAAACCCTACCTGAGCCTGGTGCTCTCCGATGCCCGCGGCATCAACAGCGTCCCCGAGCTGCAGCTTGGCACACAGCGGATCCCGTTTACCCCCGGCGCCCGCCTCGGTGACGCACTGGCGGGTATCCATGCACCGCTCGACAGCCTGCCGCAGCAGGATGGCACCTTCCATCTGGAGCTCAATCTGCAGGGGATGAACGCCCTTGATATAGTTCCGCTGGGCAAGGAGAGCACCCTGCAGATGGCGGGCAACTGGCCCCACCCCAACTTTATCGGTGACTTTCTGCCGGGCAGTCGCACCCTGAGCCCACAAGGGTTTGAGGCCAACTGGCAAACCAGCTGGTTCGCCAGCGACATGGAGACCCGCTTCAACCGGATGATGAACGGGGGCGATAGCCATCTCTCCACCTTCAGCGTCAGTCTGGTGCAGCCGGTGGATCACTATCAACTCAATGAGAGGGCGGCCAAATATGCCCTGCTGTTTATCGGCCTCACCTTTATCAGCTTCTTTATGTTCGAGCTGCTCAAGGGGCTGAGGGTTCACCCGATCCAGTACGCGCTGGTGGGCATGGGGCTGGCCATCTTCTATCTGGTGCTGCTAGCGCTGACCGAACACCTCGGCTTTGGCTGGGCCTATCTGGTGGCCGCGCTGGCCAGCGTGCTGCTCAACGGCTTCTACCTCAGTCATGTGCTGGGCGGCCGGAAGCAGGGGATCGGCTTCGCTGCGCTGCTCGGGCTGGTCTATGCCATCCTCTACAGCCTGCTGCAGGCCGAAGAGATAGCTCTGCTGCTCGGGTCCCTGCTCTTGTTCGCCACCCTGGCGCTGATCATGCTGCTGACCCGCAAGCTCGACTGGTATCAGGTGATGGACTACAGCGCCCCCGCCACCACATGGGCGGCCCCCCAGTCATCGACCAGTGACACCAGCCATAAGTCATAAGCCAAAAAAACCGGCGCCATCAGGCGCCGGTTCTATTTTATTGATCGGGCATCACTTCTTCTTGACCGGGCGAGCCCAGTTCTTGATGTGGCGCTGGGGCACCCGAGTGATCACCAGCTCGTTCTCGGCCACATCCTTGGTGATGGTGGAACCCGCCCCCAGAGTCGCCCCCTTACCGATGCGAACAGGCGCTACCAGTTGGGTATCAGAACCGACGAACACATCGTCCTCGATAATGGTCTGGAATTTGTTGACCCCGTCGTAGTTGCAGGTGATGGTACCGGCACCGATATTCACCCCGGCTCCGATCTCGGCATCACCCAGATAGGTCAGATGACCGCACTTGGAACCAACCCCAAGACGGGCCTTCTTCATCTCGACGAAGTTGCCAACGTGCGCATCCTGCTCCAGAACCGCCCCCGGACGCAAGCGGGTAAACGGACCCACTGAGCACTGATCTGCCACCTGTGCACCTTCGATAACCGAGTAGGGTTTCACCTCGGTGTGATCGCCAATGACGCAATCTTTCAGTACGCAACCGGCTCCGATACGAACGTGATTGCCGAGAGTCACCTTGCCCTCAATGATGACGTTTGCATCAATAACGACCTCTTCACCAATTTCCAAAACCCCACGCAAATCAAAGCGTGCAGGGTCGATCATGGTTGCACCTGCAATCATCAGTTTCTCGGCCTGCATCTGCTGATAGCTGCGCTCAAGCTGAGCCAATTGCACCCGATTGTTGGCCCCTTCCACCTCGGCGGCACGCTCCGGATGAACGGCGGCAATCGGACAATTATCGCCGTGAGCCATTGCGATCACATCGGTCAGATAGAACTCGCCCTGGGCGTTTTTGTTGTCGAGACGAGACAACCATTGACGCAACTGGCCCCCATTGGCCACCAGCACGCCGGTGTTCACCTCTCGGATCGCCAGCTGTTCGGCGTTGGCATCCTTCTGCTCGACGATGCCGACTACCTGACCATTTTCACGGACGATACGGCCATAACCGGTGGGGTTGTCCAGTACCACAGTCAGCAATGCCATACCGTTTTCAGCCTTGGCAGCCAGCAGTCGCTGCAGGGTCTCTGGCTGGATCAGCGGGGTATCGCCGTAGAGCACCAGCACATCGTCTTCATCCTTCCAGAACGGGATAGCTTGGGCGACGGCGTGACCGGTCCCCAGCTGCTGCGCCTGCAGCACCCAGTTCACATCGGCCGCCACGATCCGCTCTTTCAGCAGCTCGGCACCGTGGCCATAGACCAGATGCAGCTGCTCGGCACCGACCTGACGAGCGGTATCGATCACATGGGAAACCATGGGTTTGTTGGCTACCGGGTGGAGTACCTTGGGCAGGGAAGAGCGCATACGGGTACCTTTACCCGCCGCCAGGATCACGACGTTGAGGGACATAAATTGGCCTTTGGAACATGAGGAAATACTCGGCGGAGTCTATCCAACGGGTAAAAAAAAAGCGACCCGAAGGTCGCTTTTTACATCACCGTTATTAGCGGTAATTCTTTTTGACGATATCGATGACTCGCAGTTGAGCCATCGCCTTGGCCAGCTCGGTGGCGGCCTGGGCGTAGTCGATATCACCATGGGAGCTGTGGATCCGCTCTTCGGCTGCGCGCTTGGCTTCCTGGGCTTTCGCCTCATCCAAGTCGTCAGCACGAATCGCGGTGTCCGCCAGCACGGTCACGGATTCAGGTTGTACTTCCAGCATACCGCCAGAGATGTACAGCACCTCTTCAGTTCCGTTCTGCTTCACCAAGCGGACCAGGCCCGGCTTGATGGCAGTCAGCAACGGAGCATGACCGTGGCGGAGACCCAACTCACCTTCGGAGCCTGATACCTGAGCGGATTGCACGCGACCGGAAAACAGTTTTCCTTCGGCGCTCACCACATCCAGGTGAAAGGAGATCATCTCTGCCATGGGCCCTCCTGTCGAGGCTTACAGTTTCTTGGATTTCTCGACGACTTCGTCGATACCGCCAACCATGTAGAACGCCTGCTCGGGCAGATCGTCATACTCGCCTTTCAGGATGCCCTGGAAACCACGGATGGTCTCTTTCAGCGGCACGTATTTGCCCGGAGAACCGGTAAACACTTCTGCTACGAAGAACGGCTGGGACAGGAAACGCTCGATCTTACGGGCACGGGCTACGGTCAGTTTGTCTTCTTCTGACAGTTCATCCATACCCAGGATGGCGATGATGTCCTTCAGCTCTTTGTAGCGCTGCAGTACGGTTTGAACGCCACGAGCGGTCTCGTAGTGCTCTTTGCCAACCACCAGCGGATCCAGCTGACGAGAGGTAGAGTCCAGCGGGTCAACGGCCGGGTAGATACCCAGTGCCGCGATTTGACGGGACAGTACGACGGTCGCATCCAGGTGGGCGAAGGTGGTCGCCGGAGACGGGTCAGTCAAGTCATCCGCAGGAACGTAAACGGCCTGTACGGAGGTGATGGAACCGGTCTTGGTGGAGGTGATACGTTCTTGCAGAACACCCATCTCCTCGGCCAGGGTCGGCTGGTAACCTACTGCGGAAGGCATACGGCCCAGCAGTGCGGATACTTCAGTACCGGCCAGGGTGTAACGGTAGATGTTGTCCACGAAGAACAGCACGTCACGACCCTCGTCACGGAACTTCTCGGCCATGGTCAGGCCGGTCAGCGCAACGCGCAGACGGTTTCCGGGCGGCTCGTTCATCTGACCGTAAACCAGAGATACTTTGTCCAGTACGTTGGACTCCATCATCTCGTGGTAGAAGTCGTTACCCTCACGGGTACGCTCACCTACACCGGCGAACACAGAGTAACCACTGTGCTCGATCGCGATGTTACGGATCAGCTCCATCATGTTTACGGTTTTGCCTACACCGGCACCACCGAACAGACCAACCTTACCACCCTTGGCGAACGGGCATACCAGGTCGATAACCTTGATGCCGGTCTCCAGCAGATCGTTGCTGTTGGACTGATCTTCGTAGCTGGGGGCAGCGCGGTGGATAGACCAGCACTCTTCTTCACCGATCGGACCTTTTTCGTCGATTGGCTCACCCAGTACGTTCATGATCCGACCCAGAGTCGCAGTACCGACCGGAACCTGGATGGATTTACCGCTATTCACTACTTCCAACCCACGACGCAGACCGTCGGAGGAGCCCATGGTGATGCAACGAACGACGCCGCCACCGATCTGTTGCTGAACTTCCAGCACCAGACCCTGGCCTTGACCTTCGCTAACGACCTTCAGTGCATCGTACACCTGGGGCACGGCATTCTGCGGGAACTCGATGTCCACCACAGCGCCGATGATTTGGACGATGAAACCGTTACTCATGTCAAATCCTCTAAACCTTTGATAACCCTTGCCTTACACCGCAGCAGCACCGGATACGATCTCTGTCAGCTCCTGGGTAATACTGGCCTGACGGGCCTTGTTGTATACCAGTTGCAGATCGTTAATCAGGTTACCGGCGTTGTCAGTCGCGGCTTGCATGGCAACCATTCGGGCTGCCTGTTCACTTGCCAAGTTTTCCACTACCCCCTGGTAAACCTGAGATTCGACATAGCGAACCAGCAGGGTATCCAGCAGCTTCTTGGGATCTGGCTCATAGAGGTAATCCCAGTGGTGTTTCTTGGCGAGCTTGCTGTCTTCAGTTACGGGCAAAGGCAGCAGTTGATCGACCCGTGGTTGCTGCACCATGGTGTTGACGAACTTGTTGTACACCAGATACAGCTTGTCAATCTCACCGTTGTCGTAAGCCTTCAGCATGACCTTGACTGAACCAATCAGGTCATTGACGCTCGGACTATCGCCCAGTCCTGCGACATGAGCTTTAACCTTGGCGCCGTGCCGTTCAAAGAAGTTGGAGGCCTTGTTACCGATCAGTGCCAGGTCAACCTTGGCACCTTTCGCGCTCCATTGCTTCATATCATTGAGGGCAGCCTTGAACAGGTTGATGTTCAGACCACCACACAGGCCACGGTCGGTGGAGACGACGATGTAACCCACTCGCTTGACCTCACGTTCGATGAGGTAGGGGTGCTTGTATTCCAAGTTCCCCTGAGCGATATGGCCGATCACCTTGCGCATGGTTTCAGCGTACGGACGGCTGGCAGACATGCGTTCCTGCGCACGGCGCATTTTGCTTGCTGCCACCATTTCCATAGCGCCGGTGATCTTCTGAGTGTTTTTCACACTCCCGATCTTGTTACGTATCTCTTTTGCGCCGGCCATCTCTTACTCTCCATCAAGTGGCAGCTCACGCTGCCACACACGCTTACCAGGTCTGGGTTGCTTTGAAGCTATCCAGCAACGCAGTCAGCTTGCCAACGATCGCGTCGTTGTAGTCGGCTTTGGCATTGATTTCAGCCATCAGCTCGGCATGCTGGGTATTGGCGTAAGAGAGCAGAGCGGCTTCGAAGTCGACGATTTTGTTCAGCTCGACATCGGAGAGATAGCCTTTCTCGGCGGCGAACAGCACCAGAGACTGGTGAGCCACGCTCAGCGGAGAGTACTGCTTCTGCTTCATCAGCTCGGTCACTTTCACACCGTGATCCAGCTGCTTGCGAGTCGCCTCGTCCAGATCGGAAGAGAACTGGGCGAATGCCGCCAGTTCGCGATACTGGGCCAGCGCGGTACGGATACCACCGGACAGCTTCTTGACGATCTTGGTCTGAGCAGCGCCACCTACACGGGATACAGAGATACCCGGGTCAACCGCCGGACGAATACCGGAGTTGAACAGCTGTGAAGTCAGGAAGATCTGACCATCGGTGATGGAGATCACGTTGGTCGGAACGAACGCAGATACGTCACCCGCCTGGGTTTCGATGATTGGCAGCGCAGTCAAAGAACCGGTTTTGCCTTTCACTTCACCCTTGGTGAACTTCTCTACGTACTCGGCGTTAACGCGAGCAGCACGCTCCAGCAGACGGGAGTGCAGATAGAAAACGTCACCCGGGTAAGCTTCACGTCCTGGCGGACGGCGCAGCAGCAGGGAGATCTGGCGATAAGCTACAGCCTGCTTGGACAGGTCATCATAGATGATCAGCGCGTCTTCACCGCGGTCACGGAAGTATTCACCCATGGAGCAACCGGCATACGGAGCCAGGTACTGCAGAGCAGCCGCTTCGGAGGCAGAGGCAACAACCACGATGGTGTTGGCCAGGGCGCCGTGCTCTTCCAGCTTGCGCACTACGTTGGCGATGGTGGAGGCCTTCTGGCCAATCGCAACATAGACACACTTAATGCCGGAATCTTTCTGGTTGATGATGGTGTCGATCGCGATGGCGGTCTTACCAACCTGACGGTCACCGATGATCAGCTCACGCTGGCCACGACCGATAGGGATCATGGCATCGATGGCTTTCAGACCGGTCTGGACCGGCTGGTCAACAGACTTACGCTCGATAACGCCCGGTGCGATCACTTCGATCGGCGAGAAGCCATCGTTGTCGATCGGACCTTTACCGTCGATCGGCTGACCCAGGGTGTTCAACACCCGGCCCAACAGACCACGACCTACCGGCACTTCCAGAATGCGGCCAGTACCTTTTACTTTCATTCCTTCTGACAGACCGTCATAGGAACCCATAATCACCGCACCGACGGAGTCACGCTCCAGGTTCAATGCCAGAGCGTAGCGGTTGCCCGGCAGCTCGATCATCTCACCCTGCATGGCATCAGCCAGGCCGTGAATACGAATGATACCGTCGCTCACAGAGACGATAGTACCTTCGTTACGCGCTTCGCTCTTTACATCAAACTGCGCAATGCGCTGCTTGATCAGCTCGGCGATTTCAGTGGAATTCAGTTGCATGCTCTAATACCCCAATCAAGATTGCAGCGCGTCAGCCATGCGATCCAGCTTACCGCGGACTGTGCCGTCGATTACCAGATCACCGGCCTTGATGAGCACCCCGGCCATCAAGGACGCATCGATGCTGCAATTCAGCTTCACTTTGCGCGCGAGACGTTGTTCCAGAGAAGCCTGAATATTGGCTTTCTGCTGGTCGGTCAGTTCGATCGCCGAAATCACGTCAGCCTGAACCTCTTTATCCAGTTCAGCTTTGAACGCTACAAATTCAGCAACGACCGCCGGCAGCACACCCAAGCGACCATTCTCGGCCATCACCCGGATCAGGTTCTGGCCATGCACGTCGAGTTGCTCACCGCAGACACCGACAAACAGCGTTGCCAGCTCTTCGGCGGCCACAGAGCCGTTTACCAGGTTGTGCATGGTCTCGTTTTCCACTACTTGCGCAGCGAAACCGAGCATACCCAGCCACTGGTCAACCGCCTTGTGCTCAACGGCAAACTCGAAAGCAGCCTTGGCGTAGGGGCGAGCGATTGTAGTCAGTTCAGACATAGCCCCGTTCCCGTTACAGTTCTGCTACCAGTTTGTCGACGATGTCGCTGTTGGCAGCCTGGTCGATTTGACGCGCCAGGATCTTCTCTGCACCAGCAATGGCAAGAGCAGCAACCTGCTTACGCAGTTCTTCTTTGGCACGATGACGTTCAGCTTCGATCTCGGCACGGCCCTGAGCCAGGATTTTTTCCCGCTCAGACTGGGCACCAGCGGCAGCTTCATCAATGATCTGGGCTTTACGTTTGTTAGCCTGCTCAATGATTTCAGCAGCCTGCAGCTTGGCTTCTTTCAGCTGATCGGTGGCGTTGGCCTTGGCCAAATCCAGATCTTTCTTGGCACGTTCGGCAGAAGAGAGACCGTCAGCAATAGCTTTCTGACGGGCTTCGATGGCTGCAATCAGCGGCGGCCATACGTACTTCATGCAAAACACTACGAAGAAGAAAAAAGCAATTGCTTGGCCGAGGAGGGTGGCATTGATATTCACAGCCGATGTCCTCTTAAGTTAGTTAATGGGTTATGCCTGGAGAGTCGTAACGACTTAGCCAGCAACCGCAAACATCACGTACAGACCCAGACCAACGGCGATCATCGGGATCGCATCCACCAGACCCATTACGATGAAGAACTGGGTACGCAGAACAGGGATCAGATCCGGTTGACGAGCAGCACCTTCCAGGAACTTGCCACCCAGGATACCGATACCGATGGAAGCGCCGATAGCAGCCAGACCCATCATCATTGCAGCAGCGATGTACAGCAGGTCCATGTTCAAGTTTTCCATGAGGATCTCCAGTTATTTAGATGTAATTGATTGTATAAAAAGGATTATTTGAGTTGCATCAACCATGGTCTTCCTGCGCCATCGACAGATAGACGATGGTCAGAACCATGAAAATGAATGCCTGCAAAGTGATGATCAGGATGTGGAAAATTGCCCAAGGCACGGACAGGATCCACTGTGACCACCAGGGTAACAAACCAGCAATCAGGATAAAGATCAGTTCGCCAGCATACATGTTGCCGAACAGTCGAAGACCCAGAGAAACAGGTTTGGAAATCAGCGTAACAGTTTCCAGGATGAGGTTAACCGGGATGGCCGCCGGGTGGTTGAAAGGCTGAAGCGTCAGCTCCTTCACAAACCCGCCGATACCCTTGACCTTGATGCTGTAATACAGGATCAAGAAGAACACGCCCAAAGCCATGGACATGGTGATGTTAACGTCAGCAGAGGGAACCACACGCAGATAGGGAATACCCATCAATTGTGCAGCGTGAGGGATAAAGTCAACGGGGATCAGATCCATGAAGTTCATCAGGAAGATCCACACAAACACCGTCAGCCCCAAAGGTGCGATGACCTTGTTGCGACCGTGAAAGATGTCTTTGACGTTACCATTCACAAACTCGACCAGCATCTCCACAAAGCACTGCAGCTTACCCGGCACCCCGCTGGTAGCGTTAACGGCTACTTTGCGGAACAGCAGGATAAACAGGGCGCCTAGCACGACGGAAAATACCATTGAGTCGATATTGACCGTCCAGAACCCGGACCCGACTTGAAGGTGGGTCAGGTGGTGGGAGATATATCCCTGAGGAGTCAGGACTTCTCCGGTTGCAGACATGAGTTTTCCTAATAGTGGTTGTTAAGCGTGAATGAAACCATCCACTGTACAACGAGGGCGAGGATATAAGTGGCGAAAAACGAGACGGTAACGACCTCGACTCCCGCACCAAACATCAGGGCGAATAGACCTGTTGTAGAAATGAGCTTAATCCCTGCCCCACCATAAAAGTCCCGCAAAACCAAGCCCACACTCTCGGTTGTCACCTTGCGGCGCAGCACCCAGACAGTAAACAAGGCTTGAGGAACCCAGTACATCCCCCCTCCATAGAGGGCGGAATAACCGGCGCTGGCACCAGTCAGGTAAAACCAGACGGCACTCATCGCCAGGATCAGGATGAGCTGACAAACGAGCATAACCAAGGCCAGTGTCAAACCTTCCAAGGCTATTTTCTGCTTCACCAACCTACCCCTGAACATTACAGAACTGTAAAAAATCGGGATCCGAAGACCCCATGTTAACAGCTCTTAAAGCCGGTCAAATTATACCCTTGAGGGCAGCTATTGCAATATGACAAAAATCCTTAATTTTTGCGGCTTTCCGCGGCAAATCAGGGTTATGGTCATATCAAAAGGAATGGATGTTTTATTACTACAAAAAGCGTAAAAATCACGATTCCGACACGCCAAAATAGCCCAATATATGGTCCAAATCGGACAAATTCTCGTAACTTATTACTAACTTCCCGCTATCCCGCTTGCCAGGCTGAAGTTGCACCTGATTGCCAATTTTTTCTGCCAGTTGGCGCTCCAGGTAGCCGATCTGCGGATCACGGGCCGGTTCGACCCTGGCTTTTGCCGGTTCGAGCGCTTTTTGCACCAGCTTCTCGGTATCGCGTACAGTCAGCCCTTTCTGGGCAACCAGCTTGGCCAGTTCAGACTGGGCCTGGCCGCTCAGGGCCAGCAGGGCACGGGCATGGCCCATGTCGAGGTCGCCATGCTCGACGAAACGCTTCACGTCGTCGTTGAGCTGGTTGAGACGCAACAGGTTGGTCACCGTGGTGCGGGACTTGCCCACCGCCTCGGCCACCTGCTGGTGGGTGAGTTCGAATTCGGTCAGCAGTCTTTGTAGAGCGACCGCCTCTTCGATGGCATTAAGGTCTTCCCGCTGAATATTCTCAATCAGCGCGATGGCGACGGCAGCCTCGTCGGGTACATCCTTGACTATGCAGGGCACCACCTCGAGCCGCGCCAGCTGGGACGCGCGCCAGCGCCGTTCACCGGCAATGATTTCGAAGGATTGTTCGCCGAGAGGGCGTACCACGATGGGCTGGATCACCCCCTGGGCGCGGATGGAGTTGGCAAGCTCTTCCAGTGCATCCTGGGACATGTCTTTGCGGGGCTGGTACTTGCCGGACTGCAACCACTCCACCGGCAGCTTGCGCAGCTCGCCCTGATTGGTGGGGGCCATGGCCTCTTCAGTACGTTGATCGCTCATCACCTGTTTCTGGCGGGCAGCCGTGCTGGTACTGAGCAGAGCATCCAGCCCCTTGCCCAGTCCACGTTTTTTCGGAGTCATATGCTCTCTCGGTCTGCGATGGTCGCCTGACGTTCCTGCTCCTGGCGGCGCAGGATCTCGCCAGCCAGTGCCAGGTAGGCCTTGGCGCCCACCGATGATTTGTCATAGTGCATGGCCGGGGCACCGAAACTCGGGGCCTCAGCCAGTCTAACGTTGCGGGGAATGATGGTGCGGTAGACTTTGTCGCCAAAGTGCTGTTTTAGCTGATCGGACACATCATTGGCCAACCGGTTGCGGTGATCGAACATGGTGCGCAGCACCCCTTCGATCTTGAGATCCGGATTGACCACGGCGGCCAGCTTGCTGATGGTGTCGACCAGGGCGGTGAGCCCCTCCAGCGCGTAATATTCGCACTGCATGGGCACCAACACGGAGTCGGCGGCGGCCATGGCGTTCACGGTCAGCATGTTGAGAGAGGGCGGGCAGTCGATGAAGACGTAGTCGTATTTGTCCCGCACCGAAGCCAGCGCATTGCGCAGGCGGATTTCGCGGGCGAAAAATTCCATCAGACGGATTTCGGCCGCGGTCACGTCGGCATTGGCGGCGATCAGGTGATAACCCCCGGTAGTTTCGGGGATGATCACTTCGCTGATGGGGGCATCCTCGATCAGCAGCTCATAGGCGGTGCGCTCGACGTCATACTTGTCGACACCGCTGCCCATGGTGGCATTGCCCTGCGGATCCAGATCGATCACCAGCACCTTGCGCCGGGTGGCAGCCATGGAGGCGGCCAGATTCACACAGGTGGTGGTTTTACCCACTCCACCCTTCTGGTTGGCTATGGCGATGACTTTTCCCACACGATCCCCTAAATGAAACTGCGCCCCTATTCGGGCTGGATATGTTTGAATTCCAGCAGATGACGTTCGCCTTCCAGTTCCGGCACCCGCAACTCATGACAGGCTACCAGACGGATATTGGCAGGCAACTGGGCCAGCTCCTGCTCGGGATATTGTCCCTTGAGTGCCAGGAAGCAACCCTGTTCTGACGGCAGGTGGTGACACCAGCTCAGCATGTCCTCCAGCGAGGCAAAGGCTCGACTCAGTACACCATCAAACCCCACCTCAGGTTGATACTCTTCAACCCGGGATTTGACCGGCGTCACATTGGTCAGACCCAGCTCCTGGATCACCTGACGGATGAAGTTGATCCGCTTACCCAAACTGTCGAGCAGGACGAACTGCTTGTCCGGATTGATGATCGCCAGCGGCAATCCCGGCAGGCCGGGACCTGTCCCCACGTCGATGAAGCGCTCACCGTGCAAGTGGGGGCTTACCACCAGGCTATCGAGGATATGCTTGACCAGCATGGCGTCCGGATCTCGCACCGAGGTGAGATTGTAAGCCTTGTTCCACTTGTGCAGCAACTCGACCAACTGCACCAGCTGGCTCTTTTGGGTATCGGTGATAACAATTTCGGCCTGCTTGAGCAGGCCGTTCAATCTTTCCAGCATGGGATTCCTCAGGCGGTTTTACGCAGCAGGCCGTGTTTTTTCAGGTGAACCAGCAGGATGGAGATGGCCGCCGGGGTGATGCCGGAGATGCGGGAAGCCTGACCAATGGTCTGCGGCTTGGCATCGTTCAGCTTGGCTTTCACCTCGTTGGAGAGGCCGTTCACCTCGCGATAGTCCAGATCCAGCGGCAGCAGGGTGTTCTCGTTGCGCAGCTGCTTTTCCACTTCATCGTGCTGACGCTCGATGTAACCGGCGTACTTGATCTGGATCTCAACCTGTTCGGCCGCGGCAGGATCGGTCACGGAGGGGCCAACCCCTTCGATGGCCATCAGCGCATCATAGGTCACCTCTGGGCGACGCAACAGCTCTTCCAGACTCTGTTCGCGGGTCAGCGGGGTGTTGACCAGGGCGTTGACTGCCTCCAGTGACGGATGTTGCGGGTGGATCCAGGTTGAACGCATGCGCTGACGCTCCAGCTCGACCTGTTCCATCTTGGCGTTGAATTTGCTCCAGCGCTCGTCATCCACCAGACCCAGTTCGCGACCGATGGCAGTCAGGCGGATATCGGCGTTGTCTTCACGCAGCAGCAGGCGGTATTCGGCGCGGCTGGTGAACATGCGGTAAGGCTCGCGGGTCCCCAGGGTGGAGAGATCGTCCATCATCACGCCCATGTAGGCCTGATCCCGACGAGGATTCCAGGGATCCTTGTCCTGGGCACGCAGGGCCGCATTCAGGCCGGCCATCAGGCCTTGTGCCGCAGCCTCTTCGTAACCGGTCGTGCCGTTGATCTGGCCAGCGAAGAACAGGTTTGGAATGCACTTGCTCTCCATGTTGGCCTTGAGATCCCGCGGATCGAAGAAATCATATTCGATGGCATAGCCGGGGCGGGTGATGTGGGCGTTCTCGAAGCCGCGCACGGAACGGACGATCTGCACCTGCACGTCAAACGGCAGGCTGGTGGAGATACCGTTCGGATAGAGTTCGTGGGTGGTCAGGCCTTCCGGCTCGACGAAGATCTGGTGCGCCGTCTTGTCGGCGAAACGGGTGATCTTGTCTTCGATCGACGGGCAGTAGCGCGGGCCGATCCCCTCGATCACCCCGGCGTACATGGGGCTGCGATCCAGGTTATTGCGGATCACCTCGTGGGTGCGCTCATTGGTATGGGTAACGTAGCAGGGCACCTGACGGGGATGCTGGCTGGCATCGCCAATAAACGAGAAGACCGGACGAGGATCGTCGCCATGCTGTTCCTGCATCACAGAGAAATCGACACTGCGGGCATCGATGCGCGGCGGTGTGCCAGTCTTGAGACGATCGATGCGCAGCGGCAGCTCACGCAGGCGCTGGGCCAGAGCGATCGAGGGAGGATCCCCGGCACGGCCGCCCTTGTAGTTTTCCATCCCGATGTGGATCAAACCATTCAGGAAGGTACCGACCGTCAGCACCACAGTTTTGCCGCTGATGCGGATCCCGCTTTGGGTGACCACACCGGCAACACGATCCCCGTCCATGATCAGATCGTCACAGGCTTGCTGGAAGATCTTCAGGTTCGGGTAATTCTCCAGCATCTGGCGAACGACGGCCTTGTAGAGCAGGCGATCCGCCTGGGCACGGGTGGCTCGCACTGCCGGGCCTTTAGAGGAGTTGAGGGTGCGGAACTGGATCCCGCCAAGATCGATGGCACGTGCCATGATCCCGCCGAGTGCGTCAACTTCCCTGACCAGGTGTCCCTTGCCGATCCCGCCGATCGCCGGATTACAGGACATGTGTCCCAGCGTATCGATATTGTGGGTCAGCAACAGGGTGTTCATGCCCATACGGGCTGCCGCTGTTGCTGCTTCGGTTCCGGCATGACCGCCACCGACGACGATCACATCAAATTGTTCATGGTATTGCATTGGGATCACCTTGATCTGCACGCCTGAAGATCTTTATTTGCCTGGGCTAAAGGGCGGAACATTCTATCTGTTTCGCGTCCTGAGGGGAACGTCTACTTAACGTTCAGTATGAAGGGAGGATCCACTAATTAGATCTTAAGGATCTTTAGATCGATCTTTTACTGGATCTCTTATTAGGATCCGCCCTTTCTGTTGATAAGCACTTTTTGATCATAAATCATTAATTTAAGGACGATCCTAGCTTGTGGAAAAGCTTGGATCCTGGCCCGGTGAACGAGGGGATAACCAGGACTTTTATACACAGAGGTCTGTCGGTCTGGATCTAATACATGGATAACTATAGGTTTTGCAGAGCTTTACACCGTAGTTATGCACATTACCCCTGGGCGTTGTGGGTAACCTTGTAGAACAACTCCCCCGGATCAATCTGTTAATAACATGGTGGATAGTCGATCTGGGGATAAGTGGGGAGATCAAGCTTTTTTTCAGGATCTCCCGTGCGCTGATCAGGCGATCATCGTCATCCAGTCGCGGATCCACACTTCTGCGGCATCTTCGGGGATCTCGTGTTGGGTCACATCAATGTCGAGCCGCTCGCCGATCCGGCTGGCACCGCACTCGGCCAGCAGCCGATCCAGCGTCTTGCCACCCTGGCAAAAGGTGTCATAACTGCTGTCGCCAAGGGCGATCACGCCATATTTCAATGAATTAAGATCCGGATGCTGCTCGGCAAGATCCTTGGCGAAGGGTTGCAGGTTGTCGGGCACATCCCCGGCACCATGGGTGGAAGTGACCACCAGCAGGATGGATCCCGCATCATCGAGCACCTCTGCCAGCTTGGCCGGGTTGTGGATCCGGGTCTGGTGGCTAGCCTGTTCCAGCAGGTTGGCGACGTGGTCTGCGACATATTCGGCGGCGCCCAGCATGGAGCCGACGACGAGATTGATTTTGGCCATGGAATGGATCCTGATTTCAGACAAAGAAACGGAAAGCCGGATTCTACCGCCAAAGGGTGTGGATAAATATGGATAAAGCTTGGGGATAATGGATCCAGTCAGATAATGCCACCGGATCCATCCCGTCGATCTTTTTTCTGCTTCTTTATATTCCTCTTCATTTTCTTCTCCACCCATGGCTCTCCTGATGGCTCCGATCTCCCGCGAAATCCTGCCAACGAAGCAGTTAGATAACAATGCAGATGCAAATGATTAGCAATTATTGAATCGATTCGATCACGGATCCTGTAGTAGGATTGCGCTGCTTTATTCGCCCATGGAACAGGGTGATGTCGTGGCAAACGACCACAAATAACAATTAAAACAACATAACTCATTGATAAACGAGACTTTAATATGATTGCGCAAAAATACACTTTAGGACCCGGCAAGAAGGGCGCCTTCGGCGTGCTTTCGCTCTCCGGTTTGCTCGTCTCCCTGCCGCTGATGGCCGAACAAACCACCGCTGAGCTGCCCAAAGCCAGCGAAACCATGGTGGTGACCGGTACGGCCATGAAGGTGGAAGTGCCGATGGCCGAGACCCCTCGCGCCGTCTCCGTGGTTAATCGCGAGGAGCTGGATCAGCACGCCGTGTTGCAGCTGGATGAAGCGATTCGCTACCGTTCCGGCGTATTGGCCGGTCTCTATGGTTCCGACAACAACACCGACTGGTTCAAGGTACGTGGCTTCGATGCCGCCTCTTATCTGGATGGCAACCGGTTGTTTGGCACAGGCTACTACGTCTGGACGCCGGAACCGTTTGGTCTGGAGAGTGTGGAAGTGCTGAAGGGGCCAGCCTCGATCCTTTACGGTGAGGCGCCTCCGGGCGGGGTGATCAATGCCATCAGCAAGCGACCGACCGCCACGCCGCAAGGGCAGGTAGATCTGCAGCTTGGCAGCCGGGATCATCGTCAGGTCGGGGTGGACGTCTCTGACGCGCTCTCCGACAACAGCCGCTACCGGATGGTTGCTCTTTATAAAGAGCGTGATGGTGTGCTTACCGGTACTTACAACGATCGGGTTTATCTGGCGCCCAGCGTCACCTTCGATCTTTCGGATCGTACCAGCCTGACCCTGCTGGCCAGTTTCCTGCACGACGAAGGGGTCCCGACCAACGGCTTCTTCCCGGTCTATGGCACCCTGAATACGTCAGGTGGCCAGATTGATCCATCCACCAACCTGAGCCAACCGGATTACGATCGCAACCGCAATACCCAGATCTCCACCGGTTATGAGCTGGCCCACCAGCTCAACCAGAGCTGGGAGTTCAAGCAGAACGTCCGCTTCAACTACAACGATCTGCTGCTGCGCCAGACCTATATCTTCCCGACCTATGAAGGCACAACCGCCAGTCGTGGCCTGGTTTACCGTGATGGCAATACCAAGAGTGCCACCATGGACAACCAGATGGTGGGCTACTGGAACACCGACAGCACCGAGCAGACCTTGTTGCTGGGGGTTGATCTGCAGCGTCATGTCAATGAAGGGGTCGAGGCCGACAACTACGCCATGGGCACCATCAATACCATGAACCCGGATTACAGCGGCTTCCCCGGTTTTGACGAGTCGACCGCCACTCACCAGAAGAGCAGCAAGGGCCAGAGCGGCCTCTATGCCCAGCACCAGATCCGCTGGGACGATCGCTGGTTGCTGACTGCCGGTGGCCGTTTTGACTATGTGGAGACCCACAACACCAATACCAGCAAGGACGAGCGCCAGTACGATCACGAGCTCTCCCTCTCGGGCAGCCTGATGTATCTGGCCGACAACGGCCTCTCTCCCTACTTTGCCTATGCCGAGTCGTTCGAGGTGCTGCCGGGGATCGATCCTAACACCCGAAACTCCTACAAGCCGCTCAAGGGCAAGCTCTACGAGACCGGCGTGAAGTATGCGCCTGCCTTCCTCGACGGTTACATCAATCTGGCGCTGTTCGATCTGGTCCAGACCAACTCGCTGGTCTCTACCGGTTCCGGCCAGCAGACCCAGGCGGGTGAAGTGACCTCTCAGGGGATTGAGCTGGAAGGGAGCGTGCAGGTGACCGATGCGCTGCGTCTGACCGCTGCTTATACCTACACAGATGCCAAAACCAACGACACCGGCAGTGGCGATCGCCGTGCCAGCCTGATCCCTCGCCACCAGGCCTCCTTCTGGGGCAACTACAAGGTGCAGCAAGGGGTGGCTTCGGGTCTGGAGCTGGGTACCGGTGTACGTTATATCGGTTCCAGCGTGGGTATTGGCGCCGTGAATGCGGATTTCACCCCCATCTACGGCTCTGCCGAGGTGCCGGCCCATACCGTCTGGGATGCGATGATCGGGTATGACTTTGCCAAGAACTGGCGTGCCCAGCTCAACGTCAACAACCTGCTGGGTGAAACCTACGTGGCCAGTTGTGACTATTACTGCTACTACGGCGAGCCGCGCAGCGTAGTGGGCAGCATCAACTACCGCTGGTAATCGAAGTCGGGCGGGAACCGGATTCCCGCCCTTCTTTTCACCCGCAGTTGTTCTGACCTCTCTGGAATACCGGTCCGTTATGGAACTCTTGTCTCTGGTTTATCGCCAATATCGTTGGCCTTTTATCGCCATTACCCTGCTCAGTCTGCTCAGTGCCGTCAGCGGGATTGGCGTCATTGCTTTTATCAATCAGTCTCTTATCGAATCTATAGGTGATCCGCTGCCGATCCTCGGTCAGTTGGTCGGCTTGATAGTGCTGCTGCTGGTGGTCACACTCGGATCTCAGTTGGCCCTGACCACTCTCGGTCACCATTTTGTCTACCGGTTGCGTGGCCGTCTGCTCAAGCAACTGCTGGATAGCGATGTCGCCCGCATCCGCCAGATTGGTCAGGGGCCGCTGCTGGCCTCCCTCTCCAGCGATATCGGCCAGATCACCATCGCCTTCGTGCGCCTGCCTGAGCTGGTGCAGGGGCTGGTACTCACGCTGGGCTCTGCCCTATATCTTGGCTGGCTCTCTCCGGCCCTGCTCGGGGTGACCGCACTCTGGGTCACCGTCACCATGGTGGTGGGCTGGTTGCTGGTGAACCGTGTTTATCGCCATCTCTCCCACATGCGTCAGGCTGAAGATCGGCTCTATCAGAACTATCAGGCCATCATTGCTGGCAGCAAGGAGCTGGCGCTCAACCGCGAGCGGGCTCACTTCGTCTATCACCAGCTCTATGAGCAAAATGCCCGTGACTATCGCCAGCAGATCATTCGCGCCGACACCTATCACCTGAGCGCGGTGAACTGGTCGAATATCATGATGCTGGGGGCCATCGGTCTGGTCTTCTTTCTGGCCAACGGCCTTGGCTGGGCCAACACCAATGTGGCCGCCACCTTCGCCCTGACCCTGCTGTTCCTGCGCACCCCGCTGTTGCAGGGGATTGGCGCCCTGCCGACCCTGCTTGCCGCTCAGGTGGCGTTCGACAAGATCGCCGCCCTCAATCTGGCCGAGCCGGATGCGGACTTCCCGTTGCCGCCCGCCATCCGCCCCTGGCAGCGTATCGAGCTGGAGCAGGTGAGCTTTCACTATCAGGGGGAGGGCGGCTTTGCCGTTGGCCCCATCGATCTGGTCATCGAAAAGGGGGAGCAGATCTTCATCATCGGCGGCAATGGCTCCGGCAAGTCGACGCTGGCCATGCTGCTGACCGGTCTTTATCAGCCGGTATCGGGCCGCATCCTGTTGGATGGTGAACCCGTCACCGATCGCAACGGCTATCTGGCGCTCTTCTCCGCCATCTTCACCGACTATCACCTGTTCCAGCACCTGCTGGGGCCGGAACCCAAGGATGAGCTGGTGGCTGAGTGGCTGGAGCGGTTGCAGATGGGCAGCAAGCTCACCATCGAGGATGGCTTTATCGCCGATATCGATCTCTCCCAAGGGCAGCGCAAGCGGGTCGCCCTGCTGCTGGCGCTGGCCGAGCAGCGCGAGGTGATGCTGTTTGACGAGTGGGCTGCGGATCAGGATCCCCAGTTCCGCCGCATCTTCTATCAGGTGCTGTTGCCGCGCCTCAAGGAGATGGGCAAGACGGTGATTGCCATCAGCCACGACGATCACTACTTCCCGCTGGCCGATCGTCTGCTGGAGATGCGTCAGGGCCAGCTCACCGAACTGACCGGGGCGCGGCGCGCCGAAGTGAGCCGTGATGCGATTGCCCACCTGGATTGCGAGGTGCCGGCTTGATGCCGGCACCGATGAGACTGGCGGCAAGCCAGCACAGGAATTGCTTATGTTCGAGATGAAATCAGCCAGCTTCACGGTCAATGACCGCACGCTGCTGCACCCCACCGACCTGCGTTTCGAGCAGGGACAGGTCTATGGCCTCATCGGCCACAATGGGTCGGGCAAATCGACCCTGCTCAAGCTGCTGGCACGCCAGCAACCCCTCAGCGACGGCGAGATCCTGTTCGATGGCAAGCCGCTGCCCGACTGGGGCAATCGGGAGTTTGCCCGTCAGGTGGCCTATCTGCCCCAGCATCTGCCGAGCGCTGAGAATCTGCTCGGGCGGGAGCTGGTGGAGATGGGCCGCTACCCCTGGCGTGGCCTGCTGGGCCGGATGGGGGCGGAGGATCACCGTCAGGTCGATCGGGCCATCGCCCTTACCCATACCGAACACTTTGCCGATCGGCTGGTGGATACCCTCTCCGGCGGCGAGCGGGGCCGGGTCTGGCTGGCGATGCTGCTGGCCCAGGAGAGCCGCTTCATCCTGCTGGACGAGCCGCTGGCCGCGCTGGACGTGGCCCATCAGGTGGAGGTGCTGACGCTGGTCAAGCAGTTGAGCCGTCAGCTAAACCTCGGGGTCATCATCGTCATTCACGACATCAATATGGCCTCCCGCTTCTGCGATCGGCTGGTGGCGCTCCACTCCGGCCGCCTGCTCACCCACGGTGAACCTGAGGGGATCATGACCAGCGAGACTCTGCACGCCATCTATGGCATTCCGATGGAGGTCATTCGCCACCCGGCTTATGCTCATCCCATCGCCATCGTCTGACCGGGGGGCTCTCTTGAACCGTTTATTGAAGAAGATGGCACCCTGCCTTATTAGCCTGCTGCTGCCACTAGCGGCGCAGGCCGACATATCTCCGAGCGCCTCTGCACCGCTACCCCGTATCGCCACTGTCGACTGGACCATAGCCGAAACCCTGCTGGCACTCGGGGTGACTCCGCTGGCGGTGGGGGATGCAGGCCCCTATCAGGCCTGGGTCGGCGAGCCACGGTTGCCCGCCAGGGTGGTGGATATCGGCCTGCGTACCCAGCCCAACCGTGAGCTGCTGGCGGAGCTCAAACCCGATCGTATCCTCATCTCGCCGCTGGCGGCCCCGCTGGCGCCAACTCTTTCCCGCATCGCGCCGGTGAGCACCATCGCCCTCTATGATGGGCAAACCGATCTGTGGCAGAGACTGCACGAGGTGACCCTGACCCTCGCCCGCATGGTGGGCAAAACCGCCGAGGGCGAACGGCTGCTGGCCGGGCTGGATCGGGATCTCGCCAGCATGCAGGCCAGATTGCCTGCGGATCTGCCGCCCCTGCTGGTGGTGCAGTTTATCGATGAGCGCCATGTGCGGGTGTTTGGTCGCCACAGCCTGTTCGATGCGGTGATGACGCGGCTCGGGCTGCGTAATGGCTGGCAGGAGCAGACCAATGACTGGGGTTTCTCGGTGGTCAGCATCGAGCAGTTTATGACCTTGCCAACCGCTCGGCTGGTGGTGGTCGATCCCATCCCGGTAGGGGTGAGCGAACGGCTGCAGGAGCCTGGGCTGTGGCAGCATCTGCCGCTGGTACGCCAAGCCCCCGTGCTGCATCTGCCTGCGGTCTGGAGTTTTGGCGGCGTACTTGCTGCCCGCCGTTTCGCCGGTCTGCTCAGCGATGCAATGCTGCAAGATGCCGAGCGTATGGAGGCGAGCCGATGAAGCGACTGCTCACATCGCCGCTGCTGCGGCCGGTCTCGATCCTGCTGGGGTTGACCCTCTCGCTCGCGTATTGGGAGCTGGCTCGCCAGCTGCCCGGTGCGCTCTGGTGGAAGAGCCTCTTCGCCCCCAATCTGAATGACGTCAGCCAAGCAGTGGTGCATTTCAGCTGGCTGCCCCGCTTGGCGGTCACCCTGCTGGCCGGGGCGGCGCTCGGGCTGGCGGGCATCCTGATGCAGCAGGTGCTGCGCAACCCGCTCGCGTCACCGACCACCTTGGGGGTGGCCTCCGGTGCCCAACTGGCGTTGATGATGGTGACCCTGTTTGCCCCCTCCTGGTTGCTGTTGGGGCGGGAGTGGATCGCCATGGCCGGTGGCAGCCTCGCGATGGCACTGGTGTTTGCCCTGGCCTGGCGTCGCCAGCTCAATCCGGTGGTCATCGTCTTTGCCGGGTTGGTGATCAACCTCTATCTGGCGGCCATCAGCATGGGACTCTTGCTGTTCTTTCAGGAGGAGCTGAAAGGTTTGTTGGTGTGGGGCAGTGGCTCGCTAGTGCAGAACAGCTGGAGCGGGGTGAGTTACCTGTTGCCCCGCCTGCTGGCAGCCGCTGCGCTGGCCGCAGTACTGGTGCGCCCGCTGGCGGTGCTGGAGCTGGATGATGCCAGCGCCCGCAGTCTGGGGGTCTCCCTGCAGCATCTGCGTTTTGCCGGACTTGGGCTGGCGGTGTTTGTCACCGCTTGCGTGGTGAGCGTGGTGGGGCTGATCGGTTTTATCGGGCTGGCCGCACCCGCCATGGTGCGGTTGCTCGGGATCCGCCAGCTCGGCCAGCGGCTGCTGTGGGCTCCAATCCTCGGCGCCCTGCTGCTGGCGGCGACCGATCTGTTGCTGCAGATTCTGAGTCGCTTCTGGCCAGTCTTGATCCCCACCGGCGCCATGACCGCCCTGCTGGGGGCGCCGCTGCTGCTTTGGCTGATCCCGCGCCTTGGCATCAAATCGGGTGCGCCAAAGGCAAACGCCGGCCTGCTGGTGGCTCGCCATCCGGCACCGGCTCGCCTTATCGGCCTGTTGCTGGTCGGGCTGTTGCTGGCCGTGGTCGCCTCCCTGCTGGTTGGACAGGGAATGACGGGCTGGAGCTGGCCGAGCTGGCTCCGCTGGCAGGCTCAACTGGAGTGGCGGTTGCCGCGCACTCTGGCGGCGGGAGCTGCTGGCGTGTTGCTGGCGCTGGCGGGCACCCTGTTGCAGCGAGTCAGCAACAACCCGATGGCGAGCCCGGAGCTGCTGGGGGTGAGCGGTGGCACCTTTATGGGGGTGATTGCGACGGCGCTGTTGCTGCCTGCATTGCCCCTGCCGCTGATGCTGTCCGGTGGCCTGCTCGGTGCCTTCTGCTGCCTGTTGCTGCTGGTGGTGGTTAATCGCAAGCACGGCTTCCAGCCGGAGCGGATCCTGCTCTCCGGTATCGCCATCACGGCGTTGTTTGAACCGCTGCAGGCCATCGCGCTGGCCAACGGTGACATGCGGGTGCAGCAACTGCTCTCCTGGATGTCCGGTTCTACCTATTACGTCACCCTGCCGGTGACCTATGGGCTGGTGGGGCTGGCGCTGCTGATGCTGGCCGCCTGCCTGCTGGTGAGCCGCTGGCTCGATCTGCTGCCGATGGGGGCGGCGGTAGCCGCCGCACTCGGCATTCGCCTCAACCGTGCCCAGCTCGCTATCCTGCTGCTGGTGGCCGTGCTCACTGCCAGCGCCACCATGGTGGTGGGGCCGCTCTCGTTCGTCGGTCTGTTGGCGCCACACATGGCCAAGCTGATGGGGTTGGTGCGGGCACGCTGGCACCTGCTTGGGGCCGCCGCTTCCGGCGCCCTGCTGATGGTATCGGCGGACTGGGTCGGCCAGCAGATCCTCTTCCCGCAGGAGGTGCCGGTCGGGCTGGTCTCCACCTTGTTAGGGGGCGCTTACTTCATGTGGTGCCTGCGTCGCCTCTAGGTTTGTGGACAAAAAATGCACAACAAAAAGCCCGGGATGAACCCGGGCTTTTTGTTGTCTGCCAGACCGGCTTACTTGCCGATGCAGAAGCTGGAGAAGATACGGCCCAGCAGATCGTCGGAGCTGAACTCGCCGGTGATCTCGGAGAGGGACTCCTGCGCGAGGCGCAACTCTTCGGCCACCAGCTCGCCGGCCACGAACACTTCCAGCTGCTCTTTGGCTACCAGCAGGCGCTCGGCGGCACGCTCCAGCGCATCCAGATGGCGGCGGCGGGCCATAAAGCCCCCTTCGGTGTTGCCTTGGAAGCCCATGCAGGCTTTCAGGTGCTCGCGCAGGGCGGGCAGCCCCAGCTCGGTTTTGGCGGAGATGCGGTAGACGGCGTGGCCCTGCTCCTGACTCGGTGCAAGATCCTCGCCGGTCAGGTCGGCCTTGTTGCGAATGACGGTGAGGCCGATGTTTTTTGGCAACCGATCAACAAATTCCGGCCAGATCTCGCGCGGGTCAACCGCGTCTGTGGTGGTGCCATCCACCATAAACAGCACCCGGTCGGCCTGTTCGATCTCGGCCCAGGCGCGTTCGATACCGATCTGCTCCACCTTGTCCTGGGTGTCGCGCAGACCGGCGGTGTCGATGATGTGCAGCGGCATGCCATCGAGATGGATATGCTCGCGCAGCACATCGCGGGTGGTACCGGCGATCTCGGTGACGATGGCCGACTCACGGCCCGCCAGGGCATTTAGCAGGCTCGATTTGCCGGCGTTGGGACGACCGGCGATCACCACCTTCATCCCTTCCCGCAGCAGGGCGCCCTGTTTGGCTTCCCCGCGCACGTCGTCCAGCTCGGACATGATGGCGTAGAGGTCGCCCGCCACCTTGCCGTCGGAGAGGAAGTCGATCTCCTCGTCCGGGAAGTCGATGGCCGCTTCCACATAGATGCGCAGCCGGATCAGGCTTTCCACCAGTTGCTGGATTTTGCTGGAGAACTGCCCCTGTAGGGAGTGCATGGCGCTGCGGGCGGCCTGTTCGCTGGAGGCTTCAATAAGGTCAGCGATGGCTTCGGCCTGGGCCAGATCCAGCTTGTCGTTGATGAAGGCGCGCTCGCTAAACTCGCCGGGGCGGGCAGGGCGGATGCCATCGATTTTCAGAATGCGGCGGATCAGCATGTCCATGATGACGGGGCCGCCGTGGCCCTGCAGCTCCAGCACATCCTCGCCGGTGAAGCTGTTGGGTGCTTTGAACAGCAGGGCGATGCCCTGATCCAGTACCTGGCCTTGCTCATCCTTGAACGGCAGATATTCGGCGTAGCGCACCCGCGGGAGCTTGCCGAGCACTATCCCGGCGACCTGTTCGGCGGCGGGGCCGGAGACCCGGACTATGCCGACGCCACCACGGCCTGGCGCGGTGGCCTGGGCCACGATCGTATCTGTTGTCATCTTGCTTGGCTCGTTTGTTCGCTGATAGGAAAACGTAGTGGGGACATTGTAATAAAAAAGGCGGCCCGAAGGCCGCCTCTTTTGTCATCACGGGAAGATTAGCTGCGTGAATGCAGTCCTTTCTTCTCCAGCTGACGATAGATGATGGTCTGCTGGATGATGGAGATGACGTTGCTCACCAGCCAGTAGAGAGTCAGGCCAGCCGGGAACCAGAGGAACATGAAAGTGAAGATGATCGGCATGAACTGCATCACTTTCTGCTGCATCGGGTCGGTTACGGTGGTCGGGCTCATCTTCTGCAGATACCACATGGAGGCACCCATGAGGATTGGCAGCACGAAGAAGGGGTCCTTCACTGACAGGTCAGTGATCCACAGGGCAAACGGCGCGTGACGCAGTTCAACGGATTCCATCAGTGCCCAGTAGAGGGCGATGAAGATCGGCATCTGAACCAGGATCGGCAGGCAGCCACCCAGCGGGTTGACCTTCTCCTTCTTGTACAGCTCCATCATGCCCTGAGACATCTTCTGGCGGTCATCGCCGAAGCGCTCGCGCAGGGCCGCAATCTTGGGTTGCAGCATGCGCATCTTGGCCATGGAGGTGTACTGGGCCTTGGTCAGCGGGAACATGATGCCGCGCACCAGCAGGGTCAGCATGATGATGGCCAGACCCCAGTTCTGGACGAAACCGTGGAACACGGTCAGCAGCCAGTGCAGCGGTTGGGCGATGAACCACAGCCAGCCGTAGTCGACGGTCAGGTCGAGGTGGTTAGCCACCTTGGCCATCTGGTCTTGCAGCTTGGGACCAACCCACAGCTTGCTGGTCACTTCGGCCTGTTGGCCGGCGGCCACGTCAACCAGCGGCGCCTTGTAACCGATGATGGCCTGGCCTTTGCCCGGGATCACACGGCTGTAGAAGCTGTTGGTATCGTCGGCATTCGGTGCCCAAGCAGAGACGAAGTAGTGTTGCAGCATGGCGACCCAACCACCCTTGGTGGTCTTGTTCAGGTCGGCATCCTTCATCTCGTCGAAGGTGTACTTCTTGTAGCGGGTATCTTCAGTGGAGAAGGCACCACCACGGTAAGCGCTGGCTACCATGGCATGACCTTCCTGATCCTTCGGCGTTGCTACGGTCTGCTTCAGCTGACCATAGAACTGCACCTGAACCGGCTCGGCAGATTTGTTGTCGATCTTGTAATCAACGCCAACGGCATAGTCGCCACGCTTGAGGATGAACTCCTTGGTGAAGACCACGCCCTTGCTGTCGGTCCAGGTCATCGGAACGACGACTTGATCCTGACCATCGGCCAGCTGATAGCTGGTCTGGGCGGCTTCATAGGTAGGACGACCTTCGGCCTGACTGTCCGGACCGTTGCGACCCACCAGACCGCTCTGGGCGATATAGAGGTGCTCAGGCTTGCTGGTCAGCAGCACGAACGGTTGGTCCTTGCCCTCTTCCAGTTTGTGAGACAGCAGTTCGGCAGACACGACGTCACCACCCTGGGTATCCAGGGTCAGCTTGAGCACGTCAGAGGAGACGGTGATCAGCTTGCGTGCGGCAGTCGCGTTGGCTTGCTCGGAAACCTGAGGAATATCACCGGTTTGACCGGCTTCAGGTACGAAATGTTCGGTTTGGGCCACGGTAGTCGGGGCCGGCTTCGGAGCCTTGTCGGACTCCCACTGTTGCCAGAGCAGAAAGCTCACGAACAGCAAACCGATCAGGAGTAGATTGCGTTGTGATTCCATAGTCTTCAGTTTCTTCGCTTTGGTTGCGGAACCGGGTCATAACCACCCTCGGATAAGGGATGGCATTTTAATAGACGTTTGCTAGCTAACCAAACGCCTTTTATGAAACCGTGAAGTCGGATGGCTTCTATCGCAAATTGGGAACAAGTTGGAGTAAAACGGCAGCGCGGCCCGAGCAGAGGGCTAATGATTAGCTGATACAGGCGTATCAGTTTGATAGCTACCCATTGCAACGGCGTGACAGAGTGCGCCATAGCTTTTCCAGTAACTTGAACAGTTCCTCGTTATCCATCTCTTTCACACCGGCTTTGGCGATCACCACGATGTCGATAGCGGGCAGCTGATGTTGTTTGAGGCGGAAACTTTCCCGGACCACCCGTTTGACACGGTTACGCCAGACGGCACGCTTGAGTGCTTTTTTGGGCACAGCGAGACCAAGACGAGAGTGTTCGAGTGAATTGGGGCAGGCGAGAAGCGTAATTTGCGGGGAAGCAGCCCGGACAGGCTCGGCGAAAACGCGTTTGAAGTGTTCGGGAGTTAACAGACGTAACTCCCGAGAGAAGGTGTGCTGGGTAGGCATTAAACTACCAGACGGGCACGACCCTTGGCACGACGAGCGGCCAGAACTTTACGACCGTTGGCAGTTGCCATGCGGGCGCGGAAACCGTGAGAGCGCTTGCGCTTCAGGTTGGACGGTTGAAAAGTACGTTTCATGATTCGATTCCGTATTTCTGTACAGTTTTGATTGTCACACTTAGCCGACGCGCCAGCTATAGCGTGTGACGACTAGCAAAAGAGGCCGAATTCTAAACAGAGTTCGGCTTTTAGTCAATCCGCCGTACCCTCTCATCCTGCCATGGTCTTGAAAAGGCCACTGCCGAGCGTGAGGATCCAGAGGATCAAGGGCTCCGGATTATACTGGCAACCCGGGGTTAAACAAGGGATCCCTCAATAAAAAAGGCGGCCAGGCCGCCAAAGAGAGAGCTATTTAAGGACTTTCCGCAAGAACTCCCGGGTACGGGGATCCTTGGGATCGACCAATATCTGATCCGGCGGGCCCTGCTCGACGATCCGCCCTCCTTCCATGAAGATCACCCGATCGGCAACATCACGAGCAAATTCAATCTCATGAGTCACCACCACCATGGTCTGGTGCTGGCGGGCCAACTCTTTCATCAGTCCCAAAACCTCGTCGACCCACTCGGGATCGAGGGCCGAGGTGGGCTCGTCAAACAGGATCACCTTGGAGTGGGCCGCCATGGCGCGGCCAATGCCGACCCGTTGCTGCTGGCCGCCGGAGAGGGAGGCCGGATAGGCATCCTGCTTGTCGGCAAGACCAATGTCCTTGAGGATGCCGAGCGCTGTGGCGCGGGCCTCCGCTTTTGGCTGCTTCCAGACGGTGATCAGCCCTTCGGCGATGTTGTCGAGCGCTGTTTTGTTGGCAAAAAGGGCGTAGTTCTGGAACACGAAGGAGGCCCGTTTGCGCAGCTCGATCGCCTGCTGTTCGCTGGCCTTGGCCAGGTTGAGCTGCAGATCGTCGATGGCAAGGGTGCCCGCATCCGGGGTCTCCAGCAGGTTCAGGCAGCGCAACAGGGTCGACTTGCCGGTGCCGGAGGGACCGATGATGACGACAATTTCCCCCTTTTTGACCTCCAGATCGATGCCGTTGAGCACTTGATTGCCGTGATATGCCTTGGAGAGGCCGGTTAGCTTGATCATGAGAGCCCTCCTTTAATAGGCACGGTTGAGACGCATTTCCAGCAGATGCTGCAAGCGGGTAAAGAAGATCACCACTACCCAGTAGATCAGCGCCACCGCCATAAAGCTCTCGAAGAACTTGAAGGAGGAGGAGGCTTCCATCTGCGCCTTGCCCATGATCTCGGCCACCCCCAGGGTGAAGGCCAGCGAGGTGCTCTTGATCATGTCGATGAAGTAGTTCATCAGCGACGGGGTGGCGATGCGTGCCGCCTGCGGCAGGATGATCCGCTGCATCGCCTGATAACGGCTCATGCCGATACTGAGCGCCGCTTCCATCTGGCTTTTGTGAATGCCGAGGATGGCTGCTCGGATCGACTCGGCCATGTAGGCGGCGAAGTGCAGGGTCAGACCGACGATGGCGGCAGTAAAGGCATCCATCCCCACGAAGATCGGGAACAGTTGCGGCAGTCCGTAGTAGAGCAGGAACAGCTGAACGAGTAGCGGTGTACCCCGAAAGAACGAGATATAGAGCATCGCCAGCCAGTGGATCGCGGGGACGCGAAACACCCGTACTATCGCCAGGGCCAGCGAGAGTACGAGTGCCAGCACGAATCCCCACAGGGCCATCTCCATCGTGGTGCCCAGGTATTTGAGCAGGATGGGAAACAGCCCCAGCGTGTATTCGAGGTCAAATTCCATCATTTATTTGTCGGTGATGTCGGAAGCGAACCATTTCTCGGAGATCTGACGCAGGGAGCCGTCCTTGCGCATAGCGGTCAGGGCCTCGTCGACCTTCTTCAGCAGCGCCTGTTTCTCCGGGGTCTTCAGGAAGGGCAGGGCGTTCTCGATAGTCTCGAACGGTGCGCCAGCCTGTTGCAGCGGCAGCTTGGACTCTTTGATCAGTTGGGCGGTGGAGACGCGGTCCATCACGAAAGCATCGATGCGACCCAGGGCGACATCCTGCTCGAAGGCGGAGTCATAGGTGCGGATATCGATCTTCTTGTTCGGGTCATTCTTGCGCAGCAGCTCTTCGAAGTTGGAACCCAGGTTCACGGCCACCTTCTTGCCTTCCAGATCCTTGATGCCGTGGATGGTGCTGTTGCCCTTGCGGACCACGATCTGGGCGCCGTCATAGACGTAAGGCTGGGAGAAGTCGTACTTCGCCTTGCGCTCGTCGGTGATGGTGATCTGGTTGGAGATGGTGTCGATGCGGCCAGTTTCCAGCATGCCGAACAGGCCGGAGAAGCTGGCGGTCACGAATTCGACCTTGTAGCCGGTGCGCTCGCCGATCTGGTTCCACATATCCACTTCAAAGCCTTGCAGCTTGTCCTGCTTGACGAAGGTGAACGGGAAATATTTGCCGGACATGCCGACCTTGATGGTCTCCTGGGCGATGGCCTGACCGGACAGGGTGGCGAGCAGGATGGCTGCGCCGGAAATCAGTTTGATGGATGTTTTCATGGTGTTTCTCTCTCTCAATGTCTTGTATTTGTAGTTGTAATAACTGGTTTGGCCCTGATGTTATTGGAATAAAATTTAAAAAATAAATGACATTTGGTTATATGAAATAACAGGAGAGAAGCACGGGATCGACCAATCCGGACGGTGGATCAAGCTGTGGGTAACTTTGGGGATGAAATCTGATCCAAAGGCGCTGGATCCTTGAAAGTCAAGGATCTTATTTGCTGGATCCACCGGGCGATGGCTGGAGATCCGGCGGCTAAAAACGTAGAATAGCCGGTCTTTAGTTAATCAATCGACAGGAGTTTAGAGTGACTGCTTCGCTATGGCAGCAGTGCCTTAACCGGCTGCAAGATGAGTTGCCCTCGGCAGAATTCAGCATGTGGATCCGGCCGCTTCAAGCGGAGTTGAGTGACAATACTCTGACCCTGTATGCACCGAATCGCTTTGTTCTGGACTGGGTACGAGACAAGTATCTCATCCGGGTTAACGGCATCATCAACGAACTCTGCGGGGTCGACGGCCCCGCCCTGCGTTTTGATATAGGCAATCGTCCCCATCCTGTTGCTGTCGCCAGAGCACCGGTACAGGGTGCCGCGCCTGTGAATAACTTGCAGAAGAGCTGGGAAAGCAAGGCTGAAGCCAAGCCCGAGCCGAACCACAAGAGCAACACCAACGTGAACTATACCTTCGAGAATTTCGTCGAGGGTAAGTCCAACCAGTTGGCGCGTGCGGCTGCCCGTCAGGTAGCGGACAATCCGGGTGGTGCTTACAACCCGCTGTTCCTCTATGGCGGCACTGGCCTGGGTAAAACCCACCTGCTGCACGCCGTTGGCAATGCCATCAAGGAGAGTAAAAAAGATGCGAAAGTCATCTATATGCACTCCGAGCGGTTTGTTCAGGACATGGTGAAAGCGCTGCAAAACAACGCCATTGAAGAGTTCAAGCGTTACTACCGCAGCGTCGATGCCCTGCTCATCGATGACATCCAGTTCTTCGCCAACAAGGAGCGCTCCCAGGAGGAGTTCTTCCATACCTTCAATGCCTTGCTGGAAGGTAACCAGCAGATCATCCTGACCTCGGATCGCTATCCGAAGGAGATCAACGGTGTAGAAGATCGCCTCAAGTCCCGCTTCGGCTGGGGCCTGACCGTGGCGATCGAACCGCCGGAGCTGGAGACCCGCGTCGCGATCCTGATGCGCAAGGCAGACGAGAACCAGATCCATCTGCCGGACGAAGTGGCCTTCTTCATTGCCAAACGTCTGCGATCCAACGTCCGTGAACTGGAAGGCGCCCTCAACCGGGTGATCGCCAACGCCAACTTTACCGGCCGTGCCATCAACATCGATTTCGTGCGCGAAGCGCTGCGCGACCTGTTGGCACTGCAGGAGAAGCTGGTCACCATCGACAATATCCAGAAGACGGTGGCGGAGTACTACAAGATCAAGCTGGCGGATCTGCTCTCCAAGCGTCGTTCCCGCTCTGTTGCCCGTCCGCGCCAACTGGCGATGGCACTGGCCAAGGAGCTGACCAACCACAGTTTGCCGGAGATAGGTGATGCCTTTGGTGGCCGTGACCACACTACCGTTCTTCATGCCTGCCGCAAGATCGAGCAGCTGAAGGAGGAGAGTCACGACATCAAGGAGGATTATTCCAACCTGATCCGTACCCTTTCTTCCTGATAACGGAATCGAGTGGACAGATGCAGCGCGAATATTCCAACCTGATCCGAATCTTTTCCTCCTAATCACAACGGAGAGCACAGATGCAGCTCGAAATTAGCCGTGAGGCCCTGTTACGTCCTCTGCAACTGGTGTCCGGCGCCCTCGGCGGCCGACCGACCCTGCCGATCCTTGGCAACGTGCTGCTTGATGTCAGCAACGGTCTGCTGTCACTGACCGGTACCGATCTCGAAGTAGAGATGATCGGTCAGGTCTATCTGAACGGGGCCAGCGAAGATGGCCGCACCACAGTACCGGCGCGCAAGCTGCTGGATATCTGCCGTGGTCTGCCGGAAGGCGCCGAGATCCGTCTCAATACCGAAGGCGAGCGCCTGATCATCCGGTCCGGTCGCTCCCGCTTCAACCTCTCGACCCTGCCGGCGACCGAGTATCCGAACATCGAGGATTGGGAATCCGTGCTCGAGTTCGATATCAGCCAGCTGGAATTGAAGAAGCTGATCGATGCGACCCAGTTCTCCATGGCCAGCCAGGATGTACGTTACTACCTGAACGGCATGCTGTTCGAGAGCGAAGGTCACGGTCTGCGTACCGTGGCGACCGACGGTCACCGTCTGGCCACCTGCCGCCGCGAGGTAGTAGGGGAATCGCTGCCCGATCATCAAGTTATCCTGCCGCGCAAAGGGGTACTGGAGCTGGTGCGTCTGCTGGAGGCGGAAGACAAGCCGGTGCGGCTGCAGATCGGTCGCAGCAACCTGCGTGCTGCGCTGGACGGCTTCATCTTCACCTCCAAGCTGGTGGATGGCCGCTTCCCGGATTGGCGCCGCGTCATTCCGCGCAACAGCGACAAGGCCTTGATCGCCGGCCGTGAGGATCTGCGTCAGGCGTTTGCCCGCGCCGCCATCCTCTCCAACGAGAAATTCCGTGGGGTGCGTCTCAATCTGCAGGAAAACCTGCTGCGCATCACCGCCAACAACCCGGAACAGGAAGAAGCCGAAGAGCTGCTTGACGTACAATATGCCGCTGGCGAGATGGAGATCGGCTTTAACGTCTCTTATGTGCTTGACGTGCTGAATACGTTAAAATGTGAGCAAATCCGGGTTAGCCTGAGCGATTCCGTCAGCAGCGCCATTATTGAGGATTTTGAACATCAGGATGCTCAGTACGTGGTAATGCCGATGCGGATCTAGTCGTGTCCCTGGTCAAACTCCAGCTCAGCGACTTTCGCAATATCCAGCAAGCCAGTCTCAAGCTGTCGCCCGGCCTCAACATTTTGGTCGGGTGCAATGGCAGCGGCAAGACCAGCGTGCTGGAAGCCATTCACTACCTTGGTCTGGGGCGCTCCTTTCGCACTCATTTGACCGGGCGGGTCATCCGCCAGGGGGAGAGGGCCTTTACCCTGTTTGCCCAGTGCGAGCTGGAGGGGCGTCAGGTACCGATCGGTCTTGCCAAAGACAAGAGTGGCGAGACCCAGCTCAAGATTGCTGGGGCACAGGCCCAGCGGCTGGCCGATTTGGCGGAGCTGTTGCCGGTGCAGTTGATCCATCCCGATGGTTTCAACCTGCTGACGGGCGGGCCTCAGGCTCGCCGCGCCTGGCTCGATTGGGGCGTTTTCCATCAGGAGCCGACCTTCTTTGCCCTGTGGGGACGAGTGCGGCGGCTGCTGAAACAGCGCAATGCACTGTTGCGCCAGAGCACCCAATATCGCCAGCTGGCGTTCTGGGATCAGGAGCTGGTGCGGCTGGGGGGGGAGCTGGCCGAGTTTCGCGCCAGTTATTGTCAGGCCATTACGCCCCTGATCAAGGAGATGACGGCGGATTTTCTGCCGGAATTCGATATCAGTCTCGGCTTTTACCGGGGCTGGGAGAAAGATACTCCCCTCGGCGATCTGCTGGAGGCGGGGTTTGAGCGGGATCGGGCGCTGGGCTATACCGGTGTCGGTCCACAAAAAGCCGATGTGCGCCTCAAGGCGAACGGGGTGCCCGCTCAGGATATTTTGTCCCGGGGTCAGCTGAAGTTGCTGGTCTGCGCCATGCGACTGGCCCAAGGGCTCTATTTGAATCAACATAGCAGCCGTGGCTGTATTTTTTTAATTGACGATTTTGCCTCTGAACTGGATGTCGACAAGCGCCGCTTGCTGGCCGCAAGGCTGAAGCAGTGTGCGTCCCAGGTGTTTATCACCGCCATCGACACCGGTCAGCTCGCAGACATGATGGATGCGAATGACTGCAAGTTGTTCCACGTGGAACAGGGTAAAATCTCCGAAACGTTAGAGAAGGCAGAGAGTAAGCTATGAGTGAAAATACTTACGACTCCTCGAATATCAAGGTGCTGAAGGGCCTGGATGCGGTCCGCAAGCGCCCGGGGATGTATATCGGCGATACGGATGATGGCTCGGGTCTGCACCACATGGTGTTCGAGGTCGTCGATAACTCCATTGACGAGGCGCTCGCTGGCTACTGCTCCGATATTCTGGTCAAGATCCATTCCGACGGTTCTGTCTCTGTGCGTGACAATGGCCGGGGTATCCCGGTAGACATGCACGAGGAGGAGGGCCGCTCCGCCGCAGAGGTCATCATGACCGTGCTGCACGCAGGCGGTAAGTTTGATGACAACTCCTACAAGGTTTCCGGTGGTCTGCACGGCGTGGGTGTCTCGGTCGTTAACGCCCTCTCTGACAAGCTGTTGCTGACCATTCGTCGTAACGGTCACGTCTACGAGCAGACCTATCATCTGGGTGAGCCACAGGCGCCGCTCAAGCAGATTGGCGACAGCACCGGCACCGGTACCGAAGTTCGCTTCTGGCCGAGCCCAGCCATTTTCAGCGATACCCTGTTCCACTACGAGATCCTGGCCAAGCGCCTGCGCGAGCTCTCCTTCCTCAACTCCGGTGTCTCCATCCGTCTGCAAGATGAGCGTGATGGCCGCGAGGCGCATTTCTGCTACGAGGGTGGCATCAAGGCATTCGTTGAATACCTGAACCAGAACAAGACCCCGATCCACCCGAAGGTGTTCCATTTCACCACCGAGCAGGATGGTATCGGCGTTGAAGTGGCGATGCAGTGGAACGACGCCTATCAGGAAGGGGTCTACTGCTTCACCAACAACATCCCGCAGCGGGATGGTGGTACTCACCTCGTTGGCTTCCGTACCGCGCTGACCCGTACTCTGAACTCCTATATGGACAAAGAGGACTACAGCAAGAAGGCCAAGTCTGCCGCCAGTGGCGACGACGTGCGTGAAGGTCTGATTGCCGTTATCTCCGTCAAGGTGCCGGATCCCAAGTTCTCCTCCCAGACCAAAGACAAGCTGGTCTCTTCCGAAGTGAAGACCGCAGTTGAGCAGGCGATGGGTGAGAAGCTGGCGGACTTCCTGCTGGAAAACCCGGGCGATGCCAAGATCGTGGTCAACAAGATCATCGATGCGGCCCGTGCCCGTGAAGCGGCCCGCAAAGCCCGCGAACTGACCCGCCGTAAAGGCGCGCTGGATATCGCCGGTCTGCCCGGCAAACTGGCTGACTGTCAGGAAAAAGACCCGGCTCTCTCCGAACTCTACATAGTGGAAGGGGACTCTGCTGGCGGTTCCGCCAAGCAGGGTCGCAACCGTAAGAACCAGGCCATCCTGCCGCTCAAGGGTAAAATCCTGAACGTGGAGAAGGCCCGTTTCGACAAGATGATCTCCTCGCAAGAGGTGGGCACCCTGATCACCGCACTGGGTTGCGGTATCGGTCGCGACGAGTACAACCCGGACAAGCTGCGTTATCACAACATCATCATCATGACCGATGCGGACGTCGATGGTGCGCACATCCGAACCCTGCTGCTGACCTTCTTCTATCGTCAGATGCCGGAAATCATCGAACGTGGCTACGTCTACATCGCCCAGCCGCCGCTCTATAAAGTGAAGAAGGGCAAGCAGGAGCAGTACCTGAAAGACGAAGACGCGCTGCTGCAGTACCAGACCGCCATGGCGCTGGATGGTGCGACCCTGCACGTTAACGAGTCTGCCCCGGCTATCGGTGGCGAGGCACTGGAGCGCCTGGTCAACCAGCACCGCTCGGTGACTCACCTGATCACCCGCATGTCTCGTCGTGCGCCGGAAGCCGTGCTGACCCAGCTGATCTATCAGCCGGAGTTGAACGAAGCGCTGCTGAACAGCGAGAGCGATCTGCTGGCCTGGTGTCAGGGTATGGAAGCCGTGCTCAACGAGAGCAACCACGGTATCCAGTACCAGATCCAGGTTCGTCGTGACGAAGAGCGCAGCCTGTACGTGCCGCACGCCGTGGTACGTCAGCACGGTGTCGACCGCGAATATCCGCTCAGCTACGACTTCCTGCAGTCCGGTGAGTACCGTCAGCTGGTCTCGCTGGGCAAGGAGATCGCCAACCTGATCGAGGAAGGTGGTTTCATCAAGCGTGGCGAGAAGGTCAAACCGGTTGCCAACTTCGTGGAAGCCGTCGAGTGGCTGATGGGCGAAGGCAAACGCGGCATCTACATCCAGCGCTATAAAGGGCTGGGTGAGATGAACCCGGACCAGCTGTGGGAAACCACCATGGATCCGGAAGCCCGCCGCATGCTGCGCGTCACCATCGACGACGCCGTTGGTGCTGACCAGCTCTTCTCCACCCTGATGGGTGATGCCGTTGAGCCCCGTCGTGACTTTATCGAGACCAACGCCCTGCGCGTAGCCAACCTCGACGTCTAATCGACGCTGTCAGCTCGATATACAAAAGCCGCTCACAGGGAGCGGCTTTTTGTTTTTCTGACCACGTTCCACGTGAAACATCGAGTCTGTGTATCAGGGGTTTTGGCTGCGAAAAGATCGGCGCCACTCGCTGGGGGAGATGGCAAAGCGGCCGCGGAAGTGGTTGCGCAGAGAGGTGGCACTCTTGAAGCCAACCAGCTCGGCAATGCGATCGATGGAATGACCGCTCACTTCCAGCAGCTCCTGACTGCGCCTGAGCCGTTCTGCCAGCAGCCAGTCACCCACCGAGAGGCCGGTAGCCTGATGAAAACGGCGGGTAAAGGTGCGCCGACTCATCAGGGTGTGGGCTGCCAGAGAGTCCAGGGTGTGAGGCTCGGCCAGATGGGCACGCAGGTGATCGAGCAACTGGTTCATTCTGACATCGCGGGTGGAGGCGGGCACCGGCTGCTCGATAAACTGGGCCTGACCCCCTTCCCGGTGGGGCGGGATCACCAGCCGCCGCGCCACCTTGTTGGCGATGGCCGAGCCGTGGTACTGGCGCACCAGATAGAGGCAGCAGTCCAGCCCGGCAGCGGTGCCTGCCGAGGTGACCAGTCCATCGTCATCCACATAGAGGGCATTGGTATCTAGCTGCACGCAGGGAAAGCGGCGGCAGAAATCCTGCTCGTATTCCCAGTGGGTCGATGCTTTGCGACCATTAAGCAGTCCGGCGTAGGCGAGCGCATAGGTGCCGAGACAGAGCCCGACCAGTCGGGCACCTCTGGCTCTGGCGGCAATCAGGGCATCGATCAGTGCTGCGGGTGGTCGGGCTGCCGGGTCGTGCCAGAAGGGGATGACGATGATCTCCGCCTCGGCCAGCACCTCCAGCCCATGGGGAGCCTGAATGGTGAAGCCTTGCGCCGAGTGTGAGTGGCGGTTGCCATCACCGCAGCAGATCTTGAGCTCGAACAGCGGCTGGCCCGGCAGGATGTCGCCGAAGATGAGGCAGGGGACGGCGCAGTGAAAAGGGCTGAAGTGATCGAAGGTCACCACGGCAACGATCGGGGTGGGCATTATGTTGGCTCCTCTCTGTGCGCAGACCACTCATCATAAGCGTCTGACAGTGAAAGCCGAAGGGCCATGTCTGGCATGGCCCCCCCTGCGGGTCACAGTGATATCGCCTCGCCATCTTGCGGCACCCGTACCCGATCCGTCATGCCCCGGTCCATCAGATAGTCGCGTAGCTCCTGGCGTGACAGCACGGCGTGGTTGACCGCCTCCATATGGCTGGCGATCAGCGTGGCTTGCGGTGCGGCCTGATAAACGGCGGCGACATCCTCCTTGCCCATGATGATGGAACCGAGTCCGGGCACCTGTGCATCGCCGCAGTTGAGGATGATGACCTCAGGCTGATGCTGTTGCAGGGCTTGCTCGACCGTGGGATGCCAGATGGTATCACCGGCCAGATAGAGGCACTGCTCATCGGGGTGGGAGAAGACCACGCCGCATACCTCTCCCATGCGCTCGCCCAGTACCGCCATCAACTGGTCGCTGCCATGCTGACCACTGGTCTGCTGCAGGCGAATGCCGGCAAACTCGGGCTGGTCGCTCAGCAGGCGCACATCCTCAAAGCCACTGGCACGAATGGCATCGGCATCCTTCTGATGTTGCACCAAGAGCGGCAGATGCTTGGGGATCAGGGCTCTGGCGGCATCATCCCAGTGGTCGGGATGGTCGTGGGTGACGATAACGGCGTCCACATCGACCAGCTCATTGATCGGTAGCGGCAGCTCGACCAGCGGATTGCGCAGATGGCTGTTGGCGGTGCCCTCAAAGCCGGGGAAGGCTCCCTTGGCCGAGAGCATGGGGTCGATCAGAAAGCGGGTGCCGGCATAGTCGAGCAGCAAGGTGGCGTTACGAACCTGGGTAATCTTCATGAGATGGCTCCATGTTGGCTGGTGGATATGCAACCAATTATGGAGTGCGGAGCGCATTGCCATCAGTGGCCCACGGGTCGATTATCATCACTATCGGGCCAACAGGTTGATGTTCTACAGGTCGGAGCGGTCATTTAAAAAATTTGAAAAAATCCCCTTGAAAGGAAAAAGTGAGCCCCTATATAGGTAACAAGGCCGGAACGCTCGACAGAGGTTTCGACCAGGCGCCCGTCCATAAGGAGGGCAAACAATCCGTTATCGCTCATAAGAGGGTAATACTATGCGTTCTATCGACTTTTCTCCGCTCTATCGTTCTGCCATCGGTTTCGATCGTCTGGCCAATCTCATCGAATCTGCGGCCAGCAATGGCAATGCCGGCTATCCCCCCTACAACATCGAGCAACTGGGTGATAACGACTACCGCATCAGCATGGCGGTGGCAGGCTTTACCCAGGAAGAGCTGGAGCTGAGCTTCCAGGAAAATCTGTTGACGGTGAAGGGCAACAAGCAGGCCGACACCGGGCGCAACTATCTCTATCAGGGGATCGCCGAACGTGGTTTCGAGCGCCGCTTCCAGCTGGCCGACTATGTGCGGGTGAAAGGGGCCGACCTGAAAAACGGCTTGCTGCACATCGAGCTGGTGCGTGAAGTGCCCGAGGCGATGAAGCCGCGCAAGATAGAGATCAACGGCTGATAGCTCGAATTCACTGAAATTTTAAAATTTCCCGGGTGCCGATGACGGGCCTGTGGAGAGTTGAACCTGTTGCTTATTAGAAGGATAGGATTATGCGTAACCTCGATTTTTCTCATCTCTATTCCAACGCCGTCGGCTTCGAGCGGATGGCCCGTGAGCTGGAAGGTCTGTTCGAGCAGAAGACCGCAGCTTACCCCCCGTACAACATTGAAAAGCGCGATCAGGATGGCTATCGCATCACGGTCGCCGTGGCTGGCTTCGAGCGCGAAGAGCTGGAGCTGGAGACCGAAAACGGCACCCTCAAGGTGAAGGGGCGCAAAGGGGCCGCGGCTGGTGAGCGTCAGTTCCTCCATCAGGGGATTGCCGAGCGTGACTTCGAGCTCGCCTTCAAGCTGAGCCAGCACGTGGAAGTGCAGGGTGCCAAGCTGGAGCATGGTTTGTTGACCATCGACTTGGCTCGCGAACTGCCGGAGGCGCTCAAGCCCCGCGCCATCCCCATCGGCAAACCCGAGCAGCTGGCGCTGCCCGGCTAAGCAAACCGGATCGCGATAGACAACAAAGGCCTGCATCTGCAGGCCTTTCTGTTTTTGTATCGCTGGATTGGATTAACCAGCGTAGAGGGTGTTGATCTCGTCGGCCAGAATGGCGATGCCGCGGCGCACCAGCTCCTCGCTCTGGGAGTAGTTGAGGCGGATGCACTCCTGGCTGTGGCGCCACTCGGGGTCATCGATGCCGGGGAAGAAGTAGTGACCCGGCACGATCAGCAGGTTCTTCGCCTTCAGTCGCTCATAGAGCTCCTGACAGTGGATCGGTAAATCTTCAAACCAGAGCCAGAGGAAGAGAGCCCCTTCAGGCTTGTGGATATGGAAGCGCGGGTCGGGGATCGCTTCGCGCAGCAGCTGCACCGCCAGCTCCGCCTTCTGCTGATAGAAGGGCTTCACCACCTGTTCGCTGAGGGCGATGATCTCGCCGCTCTCGATCATCGGGATGGTGATGGCGGGGCCCAGACTGCCCGGCGCCAGATTGATGATGCCGCTCAGGTTGGTGATGGCCTGAATGATCTTCTCGTCAGCGATGACGATGCCGCAACGGGTGCCCGGCAGGCCGAGCTTGGAGAGGCTCATGCAGAGGATGGTGTTGGCGTTCCAGAATGGCTTGGCTTCGCTGAAGATGATGCCCGGGAAGGGGACGCCGTAGGCGTTGTCGATCAGCAGCGGAATCCCCTTGTCGCGGGCGATCTGATCGAGGTGTTCGATCTCTTCATCGGTCAGCACATTGCCGGTGGGGTTGGTTGGGCGGGAGACGCAGATCACCCCGATATCGTCACCCACCTGCAGACTCTCGAAATCCACGTGGTATTTGAACTGGCCATCGGGCAGCTTCTCGATGGTGGGTTTGTAGGCCACGAAGTAGTCGTCGGCCAGCGCCGAGTCGGCATAGCCGATGTATTCGGGGGCGAGCGGGAACAGCACCTTCTTCTTGCGGCCATCGGCAAATTCGCCGGCCAGCAGGTTGAACAGGTAGAAGAAGGCATTCTGGCTGCCGTTGGTCAGGGCGATATTGCGGGCCGAGATATCCCATCCCAGCTCCTTGCTGAGCAGGGCGGCCAGCGCTTTGGTGAACCTGTCTTTGCCCTGTGGGCCGTCGTAGTTGGCCATCGCTTTGACCAGCTCGCCGTTGTCGAGCAGGCTCTTGGCCTCGGCCTGAAAGCGTTCCAGCATGGCGGGTATGGAGGCTGGATTGCCGCCACCCAGCATGATGGCGTCCGGATTGGTCAGCCCCTGATTGAGGTCATCCATGAGTTGGGTAATGCCGGCGTGGCGAGTGAACTTCTCGCCGAACAAGGAAAATTCCATTCAGTGACAGATCCAGATTTGAGTTACGGGGATGTAGCACCATAGCTCAGTTTAAAAGCGGGTGTCGATCAAAAAGATGGGACGTTCCACGTGGAACATGGTGCAAAAATCAAGCGTGGTTAAAAGCACCAACTGTTGGTTTAAAAATGACCGAGCGGGATGCATTTTGCGACTCAATTTGGTATCGATATATAGTTAATTTAAACAAAATCATCATGTTATGAATTGCGTGAGGATTGGCACAACTATTGGAATAGCTATCTGGTCATCTCAACCATACCGGAGCAAACCAGATGAAAAGCCTGATCGCTACCCTGATTGTGAGTGTCCTGAGCCTGAACGTGATGGCCAACGAAAACCCGCGGCCCGAGCTGGAGAGTGCCCAGCTGGAGCAGGATGTGCAGAGCGAGTTGCAACAGGCATCTCATGCCGTGGTGCAGGATGCGCTGCACAATCTCAAGCCGCTGGCGCTGGATACCCTGGTGGTGGAGGCGAGTCAGGCTGTGGCGACTCACCCCGAGAGTTGAGGTAGCGCAGGGGGGTCTGTCCCGTATGTTGTTTGAAGAAGCTGATAAAGGCACTGTCGCTGGAGAACTCCAGCGCAGCGGCAATCCGGCTGATGGGCTCGCTTTCTGCCAGCAGCTCCATGGCGCGCAACAGCCGCCACTGCTGACGCCACGCCTGATAGCTCATGCCGGTCTCCCGCATGAAGATGCGGCCAATGGTCTTGTCACTGGCACCCACCCGCTCGGCCAGCCGGTTGAGCCGATCGGGCAGGGCATCCCCCCGCTTCAACTGCTGTAGCCAGTCGCCCAGTCTGGGAGCGGTCGGCAGCGGCAACTGCCACGACTCCCGCGGTGCCCGCTCCAACTCCTCCATAAACAGTGCCACCGTCCGTTGTTGCTGCTCTTGCGGTTTGTCCCACGGCCAGAGTGCCATCCGTTCGATCAGTTCGTGCAGCAGCGGATTGACTGCCAGCACTTCGACCGTGCCGGGCAACTCGGGGTGCGGCTGGAAGTAGAGGGAGCGGTAGGCTACCACACCGCGCATCAATACCCGGTGGGCAGTGCACGCAGGCAGCCAGGCGGCGCGGGTGGGCGGCAGCAGGCAGACCCGACCTTCCAGCTCCATGGTCATGCAGCCGGATTGGGCGAACAGCAGCTGATGGCGCTGATGTTGATGCAGACCCGAGTCGTGCCAGCCGAGGGCGGAGGCGATGCCGATCACGCTGCCGGTCAGCTGGTCAGGGTCAAAAGGGTGATCGGGAAGAATAAAGGCCATATGTCCGATTTTTGATGTTTATAGTCCTGCTTATTGTAATCAGACAATTGGCATCTCTCTAGAATGGCGACCTCTTGTGAAGGAGGTTTGTCATGAACAACAAGTTGCCACCGCTCTGGCTGGTGGTGGGATTGATGATGTTTCCCCAAATTGTGGAGACCATCTACAGCCCGGTCCTGACCCACATCGCTACCCAGTTTCAGGTGAGCGAGGGGCAGGCATCCCAGACCCTGTCGGTCTATTTTCTGGCGTTTGCGGTGGGCGTGGTCTGCTGGGGACGGCTCTGCGATCTGATTGGGCGGCGTCCTGCCATGCTGGCGGGTCTGCTCACCTATGGTGTAGGCACCCTGCTGGCACTGCTGGCCAATCAGTTTGAAACCCTGCTGCTGGCCCGGGTTATCTCGGCCTTTGGCGCTGCGGTGGGATCTGTGGTGACCCAGACCATGCTGCGCGATAGCTATCAGGGCAGCGATCTGGCGCGGGTCTTCTCGGTGATGGGCATTGCGCTCTCCCTGAGCCCGGTGCTGGGGTTGCTCAGTGGCGGCCAGCTGGCGAGCGGGTTCGGCTATCTCGGAGTGTTCAGCGGTCTGCTGGTCCTGGCGGTAGGTTTGCTGCTGGTGACCTGCTGGCAGTTGCCGGAAACCCGTCCGGCCACCAGCCAGCGAGTCGCGCTCTGGCCGCTGGCGTGCCGGATGATGAAGGATGTCGGACTCTGGCGCAGTGCCATGCTGGTCGCCCTGTTCAACACTATGCTGTTTGGCTACTACAGTCTGGCCCCATTCCTGTTTGCCGGATTGGGATTGAGCACCAGCGAGTTTGGCTATTCGGGGATCTTGCTGGCGCTGGCGACTCTGCTCGGCAGCCTGCTCAACAAGCATCTGCTGGGGAGGGGGTGGCTACCGTCATTTCTGGTCAGGTTGGCTTGCGCTCTGGCGCTGGTCGCCGGGCTGCTGGTCTGGGCGAGTCAGTCCAGCCTCTGGTTCCTGTTGCCCATGATGGGGGTGGTGGTGGCCTTCGGGCTGGCTATCCCCAATGTGTTGAGTCAGGCGCTGTTGGCCTATCGCGAGGTGGCAGGCAGCGCTGGCGCCCTGTTCGGGCTTGGCTACTACCTGCTGCTCAGTCTGGGGTTGGCGGTGGCGGCCGGATTGCAGGATCTCGGCCTGTTGCTCAGTGGCTGCGGTCTGCTGGCACTGCTTGGCTGCGGGCGTCGTTCCACGTGAAACGTCAGTTGCCGATAAAGCGGTAGCCGATACCTGATTCGGTCTCGATAAGCGTCGGTTGCTGGGGGTTATCCCCCAGCTTTTTGCGCAGACTGGCGATGACGATGCGCAGGTAGTGGGTATCCTCCTTGTGGCTCGGCCCCCAGATGTCGTTGAGCAGCTGGGTCTGCATCACCAGCTTGCCGGGGTGGCACACCAGCGCCTGCAGCAGGGCGAACTCCTTGCGGGATAGGGGGATCTCCTCGTCTTTCATGGTCACCTTGTGGCTGCTGACATCAAGCGTCAGGCCGCATTGGGGGAAGTGGCGTCGCTCGCCGCTGCTGACGCCAGCCCGTTGGCGCAAGAGCACACGGATGCGGGCCATCATCTCGCCGATGCCGAACGGCTTGCTCATGTAGTCGTTGGCACCGGCATCCAGCAGCCGCACCTTCTCCTGCTCCGAATCGCGGGCCGACAACACCAGCACAGGATTGGGGTGGTGTTCGCGAATGGCCTGCAACACCTGAATGCCATCGCCGTCAGGCAGGCCGAGATCGAGGATCACCAGATCAGGGTTGAGGTGGCGATACTGCTCCAGCCCTTCATTGACCCCCACCGCCTCACTCACCTGATGCCCCTCGGCAATCAGGCTGATCCGCAGAAAGCGACGGATCGCCGCTTCATCATCTATGACTAGAATGTGCGCCATCGAACCTCCAGAGGCGAATGGTGGGAGGAGCTGAGTGACTCGAGCAGGCTTTCAGCCATCAAACCTCCGGTGAATTGAGTGCGAGCGGCAGGGAGATGCGCATGCAGGTGCCGTTGCCATTGGGGCCGGAGAAGGCCCAAATCTTGCCGCCGTGGGCCTCTATCATAGCGCGGGAAATGGCGAGGCCAAGCCCGGTGCCACGGCTGCCGCAATCGCCCACCGGCTGGGTGTAGAAGAGGTTGAAGATCTTCTCCCGATCCGACTCGGCGATACCGACCCCGATATCGATGATGTCGATGATGAGGTCGGGTTCGGCCACCATCACCTTGAACTCGATGGGGGTGCCTGCCGGCGAGTAGCGGGAGGCGTTGTCGAGGATGTTGACCAGCACCTGCTCGATCAGGGCGCCGTGGACATAGAGCTGGGGCACATGCTGATCGAAATGGACCAGCAGCTTGTGCTGGCGCCAGGAGGAGTCGAGCCGCTTGCGGGCGCTCTCCACCAGATCCGCCAGATCGACCCAGTCCCGTTTCAGCTGGAAGTCGGGGGAGCCGATGCGGGTCATATCCAGCAGATTCTGCACATAGCTGTGCAGGCGGCGCGCCTCCTCCTGCACCGAGTGGAGCAGTTCGTCACGGTCTTCGGCGGGGATCCGGTCACCATATTCCAGCAGGGTGCTGCCAGCCCCCATGATGGTGGCCAGCGGCGTTTTCAAATCGTGGGAGACCGAGGAGAGCAGGGCTGCGCGCATCCGGTCGGTCTCCGCCTGTAGCTGGCTGTCGGCCAGCCGCTCGTTGAGGTCGATCCGCGCCAGTGCGGCGCGAATATCGGTGAGCAGCGCCTGCAGCTGATGCTCGGCAGAGGAGGAGAGCGGATTGGCCAGCGTTATACCGATCACCAGGTCATCGCTGAGATGGTGATACTGGGCCTCGGCAGCATTGAGGGTGGCGGTGTGGGCTCCGGCGCTCTGCTTCTGGGCCAGACACCAGTCGATGGCCGCCTTGTCGGTCTGGCCGGGCCTGTGCTTCTCGTTGCCGAGCCTGTCGTTGAATTCCTTGTCGATCACCACGGTCGGCTGGCCGAGCGCCAGTGAAATGGCCTGGGCACCTTGTCTGAGCACCTCCTCCGGGCTGCTGGCGGTGGCCAGCCCCTGACTGAGGGAGAGCAATGCATTGCCCAGCTGCTGGGTCTCGCGCAGACCGATCAGCTGTTGCCGCTGGCGGGAGGCGAGCCGCCCCGCGGTCATGCCGACGATAAGCAGCACAAACAGGGTGAGCAGGTCGCTGTGGTTGGCGACGCTCAGGGAGAAGTAGGGGGCGGTGAAGAGCAGATTGTGGGCGATAAAGCCCAGCACCGCTGCCAGCGTGGCGGGCACCAGACTGGTGGTGAGGGCAGTCGCCAGTACCCCCAGCACGAAGATGAGCGGCAACGCTGCGGGGGGCAGCCAGTAGGAGAGCCCCCAGGAGGCGGCCGAGGTGATCCCCATGATGGTCACTGCCAGCAGGCTGTGGTGTATATCCTTCGGGGTCGGGACGCGCATTCCCACTTCGGGCTTCTGCTTCTCGGTATCGACCAGCGTGATTTCGAGCCCCTGCGCCTGTTTGAGCAGGTGTTGCACCAGTGAGCGGCGCCACGGCGCCTTGTGAGGTTTGCCGAGCAGCAGCTGGGAGACCTGCTGCTGTTCGGCGGTCTCCAGCAGGGTGTTGGCGACCGCCGGACTGGAGAGGGTCAGCACCTTGGCACCGAGGTGGGAGGCGAGCGCCAGCGCCTGCTCCACATCGGCCGAGCGGCGGCCATTGCTGTCGACATGCACCACCAGCCACGGGAGCTGACGGCGCTGGGCAAAGCGGTGGCCGTAGCGCACCAGCGCCGAGCCGTGCAGGTCACCGAGGCAAACCATCAGCTTGCCCCGCAGCGGCAAGGTGCTCTTGCCTGCTGCTTGCCACTGCAATTGCAGATCGCCCTCCACATGGCTGGCGGCGGTCTGCATCGCCAGTTCCCGCAATGCGGTGAGGTTGTTGAGGGAGAAGAAGGATTGCAGTGCCGCCTTGGCCTGATGGGGCACATAGACCTTGCCCTCCTTGAGGCGGCCAAGCAGCTCCTTGGGGGGCAGGTCGATCAGCACCAGACTGTCGGCTTCCAGCAGCACCTGATCGGGCAGAGTCTCTTTCACTCTGACCCCGGTCAGCTGCCACACCAGATCGTTGAGACTCTCCAGATGCTGCACGTTGAGGGTGGTGTAGACGTCGATCCCGGCGTTGAGCAGCTCCTCCACATCCTGCCAGCGCTTCTCGTGGCGGCTGCCGGGGGCGTTGCTGTGGGCCAGCTCGTCCACCACGGCGATGGCCGGTTTGCGGGCGAGCAGGCCGTCGAGATCCATCTCCTCCAGTCGCTGCTGGCGGTGCATGTGGATTTTGCGCGGCATGATGGCGAGCTTGTCGAGCAGAGCCAGGGTCTCCTGACGGCCGTGGGTCTCCACCACGCCGATCAGGATGTCGACCCCCTCCTTGGCCTGTTCCCGCACCGCCTGCAGCATGGCGTAGGTCTTGCCGACGCCGGGAGCGGCCCCGAGAAACACCTTCAGCTTGCCCTTGTGCTCCTGTTCCAGGCTCGCCAGCAGGGCGTCGGCCCTTACCTCATCACGCATCCCCATGCTCCTGTATCAGACTCGTCAGCAGGGCGTCAGCGCTTGCTACATCAGCCATTGTTATCCCTATCGAGCCAACCGCCCGTTTCGAAAATCGAGGTCATCACCAAACCGAAATGGGCGCCATCAGGCGCCCTTTTTATGATCCAGTTGCAGGTTCAGCTGGAGAATGTTGACCACCTGCGGGCCAAGGATACCAGCTTGTGTGGCCGACTTGACCTGCTCCGTCAGTTGGGCGGGATCCAGTCCACGTTCTTTGGCGACGCGGTCGACCTGAGCCAGCACCGCATCCAGCGGCAGGTGGGGATCGAGGCCGGAGGCGGAGCGGGTCAGCATGGCGGGGGTGCTGGTTGCAGGCTGTGCCTTGGCGGCCTGTTCGGCGAATTCTGCCCGCAGCGGCGAGCTCATCCCCAGATTGCTGGCGCTGCCGCCTATGGTGTTGAAATCGCTGGCGGAGGGACGGGGATGGAAGTAGTCAGCCCGCTCGAATTTCTGCCCCAGCAGGGCGCTACCGATCAGTTGCTGCTTGCTGTCGGTCAGCTGGCTGCCGTTGGCCTGCCAGGGGAACAGCAGTTGGGCCAGCCCGGTCACCGCCAGCGGATAACCCACTCCCAGCAGTAGGGTCAGGGTCAACAGGGTTCTGATTGCTATCATGATTCGCTTGCTCCAAAAGGATGGCTGGGGATGCGGGTCTGACCCGCATCCCGGTTATGTCGTTACACCAGACCCAGGCCGGTAATGACCAGATCAATCAGCTTGATGCCGATAAACGGCACCAGCAGGCCGCCGACACCGTAGATCAGCAGGTTGCGGCGCAGCAGGCTGGCGGCCGAGCCTTTCAGGTCGACACCACGCAGCGCCAGCGGCACCAGCGCTACGATGATCAGGGCGTTGAAGATGATGGCCGACAGGATGGCGCTCTGCGGGCTGCCCAGCTGCATCAGGTTCAGCGCCCCCAGTTGCGGGTAGGCGGCGATGAACAGGGCCGGCAGGATGGCGAAGTACTTGGCCACGTCATTGGCGATGGAGAAGGTGGTCAGGGCGCCACGGGTCACCAGCAGCTGTTTGCCGACCAGCACCACGTCCAGCAGCTTGGTGGGGTTGGAGTCGAGATCCACCAGATTGCCCGCCTCCTTGGCGGCCTGGGTACCCTCGTTCATGGCCAGCCCCACATCAGCCTGCGCCAGCGCGGGCGCATCGTTGGCGCCGTCACCGCACATGGCGACCAGACGACCATCGGCCTGCTCCTGCCGGATATAGGCCAGCTTCTTCTCCGGCGTCGCTTCGGCGATGAAGTCATCCACCCCGGCTTCGGCGGCGATGGCGGCGGCGGTTTTCGGGTTGTCGCCGGTGATCATCACGGTGCGGATCCCCATATGGCGCAGGATCTGGAAGCGAGCTTTGATACCGGGCTTGATGATGTCCTTGAGGTAGACCACCCCCAGCAGTTTCTCCTGAGTGCAGACCAGCAGCGGAGTCCCACCCTGACGGGCGATGCTGTCCACTGACTTGAGCACCAGCTCAGGCACCGCCTTGCGGTCGAGGCTGAGGTAGTTCAACACGGCATCCACCGCACCCTTACGATATTGATGACCGTTGCGATCCAGTCCGCTCAGCCGGGTCTCGGCGCTGAAGGGGATCACCTTGTCGCTCTCCAGCTGGCTCGGCTTGGCCATGCTCTTGCTGGCCAGAGTCAGGATGGATTTGCCCTCCGGGGTGTTGTCACCCAGCGAGGCCAGCATGGCCGCTTGTGCCAGCAGGGCAGGGTCGACGCCGGGGGCCGGGATCAGCTCATCCGCCATCCGGTTGCCGAAGGTGATGGTGCCGGTCTTGTCCAGCAGCAGGGTGCGCACGTCACCGGCCGCTTCCACGGCACGGCCAGACTTGGCGATGACGTTCAGCTTCACCAGTCGATCCATACCGGCAATACCGATGGCGGAGAGCAGGCCGCCGATGGTGGTCGGGATCAGAGTGATAAAGAGAGCGATCAGGTAGAGACGCGGGACCTGGGTGCCGTTGTAGTCGAGGAACCAGGGCAGGGTGGCGACCACCAGCAGGAAGATCAGGGTCAGGCCCACCAGCAGGGCGTCGAGCGCCATCTCGTTGGGGGTCTTCTGGCGCTTGGCCCCTTCCACCAGTGCGATCATCCGATCCAGCGTACTTTCGCCCGGATTGTTGCTGACGCGCACCCAGATCTCGTCGGAGACGACCGTCGTGTTGCCGGTCACGCCGCTGCGGTCGGTACCCGACTCGCGGATGACGGGGGCGGATTCGCCGGTGATGGCCGCCTCGTTGACCGAGGCGATGCCGGCGATCACTTCGCCGTCGGCCGGGATCATCTCGCCGCTGCGTACCAGCACCAGATCACCCTTCATCAGGCTGGTGGCGGGTACCCATTCGCCCTGACCATCTTTGGCATTCGCCACCCGGCGGGCCTTGAGCTGGCTCATGCCCGCCTTCAGGCTGTCGGCGCGGGCCTTGCCGCGCCCCTCGGCCAGGGTTTCCGCGAAGTTGGCAAACCAGAGGGTCAGCCAGAGCCAGGCGGTCAGCTGCCAGGCCAGCGAGGGGGCGACGCCGGAGAAAGGCTGCCCCAGCAGGGACTCCACGGTCGCCATGACTGCGGCCAGCCAGAGGGTGAACAGGATGGGGCTGCCAAACAGCGCCTTGGGATTGAAGCGATAGAGGGCCTCAACCATTGCCTGGATGATCTGTGATTTCTGTTTCTTGCCCTTCACCTGCATGGTGTCGGTGCTCATTGCAGTGGACTTGCTCATTGGAAAGCTCCCAGCATCAGATAGTTGGCCATTGGCATCCGGATGGTGATCGACAGGGTCAGGTTCATCAGAATGCACCTCCGATCAGACTCAGATGTTCAGCCACCGGGCCCAGTGCCAGCACCGGCAGGAAGGAGAGGCCACCTATCAGCAGGACGGTGATGATCAGCAGGATAACGAACAGCGGGCCGCTGATGGGGAAGTCCCCTTCGCTCGTCTCCTGACGGGGCGCGCGGGCCAGCTGACCGGCGATGGCCAGTACCGGAATGATGTAGCCGAAGCGACCGAGCAGCATGGCCAGACCGATGGCGATGCACTGCCAGTTGTCACCGGCGGCAAAACCGGCGAAGGCGGAGCCGTTGTTGCCGGCAGCCGAGGCGTAGGCATAGATGAGACGCGACAGACCGTGGGGGCCATCATGGCCGATGATGGTGCTGGCATCCGGCATCAGCAGGGTGACACCCCCGATCACCAAAACACCCACCGGCATTACCAGCATGCTGGCGACGACCCACTTCATTTCGGTGATGCCGAGGCGTTTGCCCAGATAGGTCGGGGTACGTCCTACCATCAGGCCGCACAGGAACACGGTCAGCAACACGAACAGCATCATGCCGTAGATACCGGAGCCGACCCCGCCGAAGATGACCTCACCCAGCAGCATGTTGATCATGCCCACCATGCCGCCGAGCGGAGTAAAGCTGTCGTGCATGGCGTTGACGGCACCGTTGGAGGCGGCAGTAGTCGCCACTTCCCAGATGCTGGAGAGCACAGGGCCGAAGCGGCTCTCCTTGCCTTCCCAGTTGCCAGTCATGTTGCTGGCGTCAGTGGTGAGCTGGGCGAGGGCGGGATCCGGTTTCAGCTCCTGGGAGAGGGAGACGAAGAGCCCCAGCACCAGCATGAGGGTCATGGCGCCGAGAATGGCGCGGCTGTGGGCCATGTCTTTAACATAGCGGCCCAGAGTAAAGACCATGGCGGCGGCGATGGTGAGCAGGGCGACCATCTCCAGCCAGTTGGAGAGGGCGGTCGGGTTCTCGAACGGGTGGGCGGAGTTGATGCCGAAGAAGCCACCGCCGTTGGAGCCAAGCTGCTTGATGGCGATCTGCGAGGCCGCCGGGCCGAGCGGCAGCAGCTGCTCCTGACCTTCCACACCGTGGAACGGCAGATAGGCGGAGAGGCTTTGCGGCACCCCTTGCCATACCAGCACCAGCGCCATGATCAGCGCGATGGGCAGCAGCACATAGAGGCAGAAACGCACCAGATCCTGCCAGAAATTGCCAAGGTTGATAGTCTGCTGGCGGGCGATACCGCGGAACAGGGCAATGGCGACGGCGGCGCCCGTCCCTGCGGAGACGAAGTTCTGGGTGGTCAGGCCCACCATCTGGCTGAAGTAGGAGAGGCTGGCCTCACCGGAATAGGCTTGCCAGTTGGTGTTGGTCATAAAGCTGACCGCGGTGTTGAAGGCGAGTTGCCAGCTCAGACCCGGCAGTTGTTGCGGGTTGAGGGGCAGCAACCCCTGCGCCATCAGGATCAGGAACAGCAGACCGAAACCGGCGCCGTTGAAGGCCAGCAGGCTGAGGGCGTAGGACTTCCAGTCCTGCTCCCGTCCATCGGTGCCACAGCAAGCCAGCGTGGCGCGCTCGACCGGTGCCAGCCAGTGGATTTTGCCTTCAAATACCCGGTAGATGTAGTTGCCCAGCAGCGGTGCCGGCAGTAGAACCAGCAGCACGAAGGCCACCGGATAGATTATTTCTTGCCACATGTTCTAGTTCCTCACTCGTGGTCACGGTGCGTCAGGGCACGCATTGGATTGCTCACGAGGCTCGGCAGTTTGCTGGCCACCGGGTAGATAATTTCTTGCTGCATATAGGTAGTCCCTCACTCGTGACTGCGCGTGAGTGCGCGCATCAGATAGGCCATCAAGGCGAGGACGAGCAGCAGATATAGCCAATTCATATCGACTCCATTGAGATAATTAGCTGCGAGAGCCGATGTAAGACCATATCGACTCTGTTGGTGTCATTGACGCTGAAAAGGGTATGTAAAACAGGCGTAAAGGCGCCATAAAGCGCCATGTGGCAGGCGTAAAATCGGCGTAAAGAACGACGGATCTGCGAGAGAAATGGCGAGGAGGGATCAAAAAACCCGGCCTGAGCCGGGTTTGGATGAAGGGATTACATGGCTGTAGAAGCAGGCTGCTCGTGACAGGCCAACTTCATCTGTCCTTAGCGCATAGTGACGAACTCTTCAGCACTGGTCGGATGAGGCGTAGGAACGCAGTTGTTGAAGTTGGCCTGATAATGACAGGCCAACTTCAAACGTACCTATCGCATTGTCACGAACTCTTCTGCACTGGTCGGATGGATAGCCACGCAGTTGTCGAAATCTGCCTTGGTGGCGCCCATCTTCATGGCGACGCCGAAGCCTTGCAGGATCTCGTCCATCGCAAAGCCGATGCCATGCAGACCGACCACCTTCTCTTCCGGGCCGACGCAGACCAGCTTCATCCGGGTGGGCTGGCGATGCTGGGTCAGTGCCGAGTACATGGCGGTGAACTGGCTGCGGTAGATCTTCACCTGGTCCTCGCCGTATTCGGCGATGGCTTCCGGTTCGGTCAGGCCGATGGTGCCGATGGGCGGGTGGCTGAACACCACGGTCGGCACCAGATCGTAGTTGAGGTGCTCGTTCGGCTTGTTGTTGAACAGCCGTTCGGAGAGGCGACGGCCCGCAGCGACGGCCACCGGGGTGAGCTGGATGCGACCCGTGTTGTCACCCACCGCATAGATGTTGGCGACGGAAGTGTTCTGGAACTTGTCGGTCGGGATAAAGCCCTTCTCGTCCAGCGCGATGCCTGCGGCGGCCAGATTCAGGTTGTCGGTAGCCGGTAGCCGGCCGATGGCCCAGATCAGGCAGTCGACGGTGAGGTGGCGACCATCTTCCAGTTGCAGGGTCAGGCTGTTGTCAGCGTTTTTGAGCACGGCTTTGGGAATGGCGTGGGTGTGCAGCTTGGGCCCTTCCTGCGTCATGATTTCGACCAATGTCTCGTGGATCATGGGGTCGAAGTTGCGCAGCGGCGCGTGCTTGCGCACCACCAGATGGGTCTCTGAGCCGAGCGCCTGCATCACCCCTGCGATCTCGACTGCGATGTAGCCCGCACCCACTACGGCAACCCGCTTGGGTTGGCTTTGCAGGTCAAAGAAACCGTCGGAGTCGATACCCAGCTCGGCACCCGGGATCGCCGGAATTTCCGGGCGGCCACCGGTAGCGATCAGGATATGATCGGCCGTGTAGTGCTCGCCATTAACCTCGATGGTGTTGCTGCTGACGAAGCGGGCGAAGCCCTTGATGACGGTGATCTGGTTCTTGCCCAGCACGTTCTGATAGGACTGGTGAATGCGGCCGATGTAGGCCTGGCGGGACTCGACCAGCTTGGCCCAGTTGAAGTGGTTGAGGGTGGTGTCAAAGCCGTAGTCGGCGCCATATTTCAGGGCATCGGCGATCTGGCCGGCATACCACATGGCCTTCTTCGGTACGCAGCCTACGTTGACGCAGGTTCCACCCAACTCTTTGGCTTCAATCAGGGCAACTTTCTTACCGTACATGGCAGCCCGGTTGGCAGACGCAATACCGCCGCTGCCGCCGCCGATGGCGATATAGTCAAAATGCTGTGCCATTGCGAGGTTCTCCGCTCATTAAGAATGCAATCACAGCATGATGGGGATAAAGCGGCTGGCTCACAAGAGCCAGCGCTCAGTTATGTTGGATCGGCAGGCGAATATGGAACTGGGCTCCCTGGCCCGGTTCGCTGGCACAACTGATACGGCCTTTCAGCAGTTGCACCACCAGGTTGTAGATGATGTGAGTGCCCAGACCGCTGCCGCCCTGACCCCGCTTGGAGGTGACGAAGGGATCGAAGATGCGCGGCAAGATTTCTGGCGGGATGCCGCGGCCGTTGTCCGAATAGTCGATAAACAGCTCTTCTCCCTGCTGTTCCACCTTGATGGTGATCTTCTTCGGTTTGTCCCAGCTGTCGAACCCGTGGTTGATGGAGTTGAGGATCAGGTTCGAGTAGATCTGGGTAAAACTGCCCGGGAAGGAGAAGATCGACAGCTTGGGATCGCACTGGATATCCACTTCGCACTGGCTCTTCTTCAGTTTGTGGCCAAGCGAGACCACTACCTGATGGAGGTTGTCGGCGAGGCTGAAGTTGTAGCGTGCTTCCGATGACTGGTCGACAGCCACCTGTTTGAAGCTGGCAATCAGCTCGGAGGCGCGCCGCAGGTTGCTCTGCAGCAGCTGCATCGACTCGTCGAGGTTGACGGTGAACTCGTTGAGATAGGAGCGCGACAGCTGCTTGGAGTCGATATGGGACTTGAAGTCGGCGACCCGCTCCTGCAGGTAGGAGGAGGCGGTCACGCTGATGCCGATCGGGGTATTGATCTCGTGTGCCACCCCGGCTACCAGCGAGCCGAGGGAGGCCATCTTCTCCGACTCCACCAGGGTTTGCTGGGCCTGTTTCAGGTCGTCGTAAGCCTTGCCGAGCTGGTTGTTGGCTTCGCTCAGGCTGCGGGTACGTTCCACCACCTTGCCTTCCAGCTGTTCGTTGAGCTGGATAATCTCCCGCTCGACCTTTTTCAGCTGGGTGATGTCGTAGCCAAACCCGATCTGGTACTTGAGGTTGGGACCATCGTAGAAGGGGACGAAGGTCCATTGCAGTACCAGCTCATGGGCCTGCTGGTCATGCATGATGACCTCTTTGTCGGCCAGTGAACCTTCTGCCGCCAGAATATCGTTCAGCTCTTCCCGTTGCGCCGGGCTGACAAAGAGATCCAGCCAGTTGTGTTGCAACAGCTCCTGCTGGTGGTAGCCGGTCAGCAGTATGGCTGCCGGGTTGATGCTGGCGATGGTCAAATCCGGCTCCATGCAGCAGATGACCATGTTGGCGGAGTTGATCAGAGTGGCAGAGAAGTCCCGCTCCTTTTGCAGTTGTTCGACCGCCTGATGGCGGGCAACCAGCTCGTCACGCAGTCGGGTACGCATCTGGTTGAGGGTGGAGACCAGGGTATCCAGTTCGTCGGGTTTCTTGCGCGGCTGCGGGCGGCCTTCCAGCTCCAGCTCCATGTCGAGCCGATCGAGGTTGAACTTCTGGGCGTAGTTGGCGATGCGGTTGATGTGCCTGACCACCAGATAGTAAATGATGATCAGGATGCAAAATGAGACTACCAGGGTCTTGATGGTCTGGCTGACCATGATCAGCACCGATTTTTCGATGAGGCGCTGGTAGATCTGCTCGAGAGAGGCGGCAACGAACAGCTTGCCGACAATCTCCCCCTGATAGGTGAGGTTGAATTCTCGGGAGATATCATAGCTTTCCCGCTCGACCCCCTGGGTCAGCAGCGGGACTTCGGAGTTGCCGAGCATCTCCTTGACCATCACGAACTGCATATTGGGCAGGTTCATGATCCCTTCAATTTGCACTTTGACCTGCTCTTCATCCAGGTTCCACAAGCTGGCGGCGATGGGTTGCAGGAACGAGGCCTCGATCTGGCCGATGCTGTCTTCGATGACGGCAACATCCTTGCGGTAATCCCAGGCGAGTTGCAGCGCCGTAATGATCATCGCCAATACGGTACTGCAGACCAGAATGTAGGAGAGCAGGCGATATGAGAGTCCGTTGCGGCCTACGGCCCTGGCGGTCTTGGAGAAGAGTCCTGACATGGCGTCCTTGCGGTCTGGATGTGATGTTTTTTAGTTTAACTGCTTCATGGACTTATGTCGTCTTTCCTGCGAAGCATAAAAAAGGCCCCGATACGGGGCCTTTGCATGTGATTGATGATTAATGTCCGCCGTTTGCTTTGGGCGGAATGGTTTCATCGAATACCGGCAAGGGTTTGTGCTCGGAAGCCAGATAGGTGTAGATCACCGGCAGCACGAACAGGGTGAACAGGGTACCGATGGCAAGACCGGCCACGATGACGATACCGATACTGAAACGCTGTGCCGCACCGGCGCCAGCGGCGTAGAGCAGCGGGATCAGACCGGCAATCATGGCGGCGGTGGTCATCAGGATCGGACGCAGACGCACCTTGGCGGCCTGCATCACGGCTTCCATCCGGTTCATGCCGCGCAGTAGCTGCTCTTCCTTCGCTACTTCACAGATCAGGATACCGTGCTTGGTAATCAGACCCACCAGGGTGATGAGGCCCACCTGGGAGTAGATGTTCATGGTCGCCAGTCCCCAAGCCAAGGCAATCAAGGCCCCGCTGATGGCGAGCGGTACAGAGACCATGATGACCAGCGGGTCACGCACCGACTCGAACTGGATTGCCAGCACCAAGAAGATGATGGCCAGTGCCAGCGCGAAGGTGGCATAGAGCGCATTGCCTTCGGTGACGAACTGACGAGCTTCACCCATGAAGTCGTAACGATAGCCTTGCGGCAGCTTCTCGTCGGCGGTGGTCTGGAACCAGTTGATCGCATCACCCATGGCCACGCCCGGAGCCGGAACAGCGCCTATGGTGGCGGAGTTCAGCTGGTTGAAGTGGGGCAGGGCACGGGGCTCGCCAACCACTTCAATGCTGATCAGACTGCCGAGCGGGATCGACTTGCCGTCTGCGGCCCGCACGTAATAGCCCTTGATGGACTCCGGATTGAGACGGTATTTGCGCTCGACCTGCGGGATCACCTCGTAGGAGCGGCCATCCAGGTCGATACGGTTGACGTAACCGTCCGCCATCATGGTGCCCATGGTGATACCTATATCCTGCATGGTGATGCCGTAGGCACCCGCCTTGTCCTTGTCGATGCGGATCTTCATGGTGGCGGAGTCGTAGTTCAGATCGAGATCCGAATAGACGAACTGACCGTTACTCTGCGCCGCTGCCAGAATTTCACCGGCCACCAGGAACAGGCTTTCGAAGCTGTTGGGGGTGGTGATGACGAACTGGATCGGCAGACCACTCGATGCGCCCGGCAGTTCCGGGAACTGGAAGGTGGTGATGGCCATACCCGGGATGTCTTTCACCAGATTGGCGACCCGATCCAGCACCTCTTTCTGGCTCGCTTCACGCTGACTCCAGGGCACCATGGAGGCGATACCGAACGCCTGGTTGGCGTTGAACACCCCTGAGAAGACCTGGGAGAAGGCGATCTCGGGCTGGTCGTCCAGGATCTTGTTCACATCCGCCATGGTGTTTTCGATGTAGTCCAGGTTGGCGTTGGACGGTGCGGTACCCAGCACGGCCATTACCCCCTTGTCCTCTGACGGTGCCAGTTCGCTCGGGATGAACTTGAACAGCAGCGGCAGGCTGGCGAAGACGATGACGGCGAACACCACGATGACGGGGCGCTTTTTCATCACGGCGTGCAGCATGCTGTCGTAGCGATCGGTCATCCGCTCCAGCAGGTGGTGGACTGTGCTCTCGAATTTGCCCGGCTTCTCGTTGGCCTTGAGCATCTTGGAACACATCATCGGTGACAGAGTCAGGGCGATGATGCCCGAGACGAACACGGCACCGGCTAGGGTCAGGGCAAACTCCTTGAACAGGGAGCCTGTGATGCCCCCCATCAGGGCGATAGGCGCGTATACCGCCGCCAGGGTGACCGTCATGGCGATAACCGGTACCGCGATCTCGCGGGTACCGATAATGGCAGCCCGGAACGGTTCTTCCCCCTCCTTGATATGACGGTCGACGTTCTCCAGCACTACGATGGCGTCATCCACCACCAGACCGATAGCCAGCACCATCGCCAGCAGGGTCATCAGGTTTATCGAGAAGCCGAACATATCCATCATCATCACTACGCCGATAAGACTGAGCGGAATGGTGATGATCGGGATGATGACAGCGCGGAACGAACCGAGGAACAGGGTGATGACCACCAGAACGATGGCGGCTGCCTCCAGGATGGTCTTGATAACCTCGTGGATGGACTCGTTGATCGCCACTGTTGAGTCATACATCACGTTGAGACGCATGGTGCTCGGCATATTGCGCTCAAGGCTTGGCAGCAACGCCAGCACATCGTGGGCGATGTTGATGGGGTTGGCTGTCGGCGCGGCGTTGACCGCCATGACCACGGCTTCGCGGCCGTTGGCGCTGGCGCGATAGATGTCGTGGCTCTTCTCGAGGGTCACCTTGGCAATGTCGGAAAGGCGGATCACCTTGCCGTCACGGGTAGCAACAACCAGTCGCTTCAGCTCGTCGACATCCTTGACTTGGGTCTCGGCGTTGCCGTTGAACAGGGTAAAGTAACCGGTCGCCTGACCTGTCGCGGACTGATAGTTGTTGCTGTTGAGCACCGTCATCACGTCGCTGGCAGTCAGGTTGAAGGCCGCCATCTTGGCCGGATCCAGCCATACCCGCAGGGCAAACTCGACACCGCCGTAGAGGTCAACCTTGGAGACCCCGCCCACGGTAAAGAGCTGCGGCTTGATAACCCGCTCCAGATAGTCGGTGATCTGGCTGGAGTTGAGCTCCGGGCTGGTAAAACCGAGGTAGAGCACCGCCGTGGTTGAACCGGTGGAGGAGGTGACCGACGGGTCTTCCGCCTCTTTCGGCAGCTGGGAGCGCACCGAGTTCACCTTCGCCAGGATGTCGGACAGCGCGGCGTTGGGGTCGGTGTTGAGCTTCATGTACGCAGTGATGGTGGAGCTGCCCAGCTGGCTGGAGGAGGTCATGAAGTCGATGTTGTCGGCTTGCGCGACCGCCTGTTCCAGCGGCTGGGTGATGAACCCCTGGATCAGATCAGAACTGGCGCCATAGTAGCCAGTGCTGACGGTGATCACCGTGTTGGTCACCTCGGGGTATTCCCGTACCTGCATCTTGAAGATGGCCTGAAAGCCCAGCAAGGCGATCAGGAAGCTGAGCGAGATCGCCAGCACAGGCCGTTTTATAAATATGTCAGTAAATCGCATCGCAGATCTCCGCGCTTACAGCATCGGGGTTTGTGCCGGAACGGCCAGGGCATCGTTCTCGACCACATGCACCTTGGTGTCGTTGCTCAGGCGAACCTGACCCGACAGTACGATCTGGTCACCGGCCTGGATGCCAGAGAGCACATGCACATCGTTGCCACGGCGCTCACCAGCCTTGACCACAACCTGTTTGGCTCGCAGCACTTTTACCTTGTTACCCTCTTTGTCGGTCTCTTCGCCCTCTTTGAGCACGTAGACGTTCTGACCGTAAAGGGTGAAGGAGATAGCGCTCTGCGGGATCACGATCTGATCTTTCACCGTCGGCAGAATGATGCTGGCGCGGGCGAACATACCGGAACGCAGCTGACCGTCGTTGTTCGGAATGTCTGCCTGTACCTGGATCAGGCCGCTCTGGAAGTTGACCGCAGGCTCGATGGCGGTGATATGGCCGTCAAACTGGGTTTGCGGATAGGCATCCACATTGATCTTGATGGTCTGGCCCAGCTTGATTTTGGAGATATCGGTCTGGGGCACGGTGAAGCGCAGGCGCATCACGCTGGTATCTTCCAGGCGCACGATATCTGTGCCCGGCTGCAGATACTGACCGAGGAACACATTGCGCAGGCCGACCACGCCGCTAAAGGGCGCACGGACTTCACGACGGGCAATGGTCGCCTTCAGACTCTCGATATCTGCTTCCAGTGAGCGATAGGCCGCTTCCGCCTCATCCAGCTGCTCTTTGGAGATGGAGCTGGTCTTGTAGAGGTTCTGGAAACGATCGAACTTGGCTTTTGACGCCGGCAGCTTGGCCTGGGAGGCGCGCAGATTAGCCCGCTCTACGGTGGAGTCCAGGCTCAGCAGCAGCTGGTCTGCCTTGACCGGTTTGCCTGACTCGAAGGTGATGGCGTCAATGGTACCTGCCAGTTCGGTGGAGAGGGTCACCCCCTGATTCGGCTCGATGAAGCCGATCGCTTCGATGGTCGGTACCCAATCCTGCGCCTTGGTCACCATGGCGGTGACGGGGAACTCGGGTTCCGGCCGGTTGGCCATGTATTGGGCAATCATCTTCTGTTTGAACAAATTGAAGCCGATGACGCTGCCAAACAAGGCGATCGCTATCAGCAACATAATGGCCATCCACTTTTTCATGAACAGGCTCCTGAGGTGGAAAGATTGGGGGATAAAATGGCATTCCAGCTGGCCCGGATCGCGGTTTCCAACTGCGATTCGGTCAGCGTGATGTTGTGAACCCTGCACTGCAGGGCCAGATGCATGACACTGTCCAGACTCAACACCTGGAGTGCCCGTATCGGTAAATCAATAAACAATCCTTGTTCAACGCCCTGTTCAAAAAATCGGTCCAGAGGCTCCCAGGCTGCCAGAATGACAGGATTGGTCTCCAATTCTGCCCCTAGCGGAGAGCTCTCGTACTGCAATTTGCACCGGATAGCGTTGGGTTCGTTAACAAAAATGGCATGAATATTGAGCCATAATTGGCGAAATTGTTGAAATGAAACTTTATCGATTGCTACATCGGCCATGACCATGGGCACACACTGCAAGATAGTGTGCTGGTGCAGTTGCCGGATCAGATCATCCTTGTCGCCGAAGTAGCGATAGATGGTGCCGGTGGCAACATTGGCCTTCTTGGCGACTTCTGCAATCGACAGACCATGAAAACCCCGTTCACCCAGCACCTCATGGGCCGCGTTGAAGATGCTCTCTTTTTTATCCAGAATCATCAGTGTGACTTTCGATTGAATGAACGTTCATTCATTCTAGATGGGCATCAAATCAAGTCAAGGCAGCAAGGCGATTTGCGACTGCGATCTGCCCCTTTTCGGCTGTCAGCTGGGGAATAGTGGAAGAAAAGTGCGCAATGTGCTTGAAAAAACAACGAACAGTGTTTCGGTGACAGAAAAGTGTAGACAAACCAGCAACCATCATTAATAATGCGCCCCGTTCGACAGCGTAGCGCCCGTAGCTCAGCTGGATAGAGCGCTGCCCTCCGGAGGCAGAGGTCACAGGTTCGAATCCTGTCGGGCGCACCATCAAAAGTGCGTCGGTTAAACGGGCGTTGTTGTGGAACGAAAACAGCTGTGGTGGCTGTAGCTCAGTTGGTAGAGTCCCGGATTGTGATTCCGGTTGTCGTGGGTTCGAGCCCCATCAGCCACCCCATTTTACAGCTTGTCAGGTACGCGAAGGTGGCGGAATTGGTAGACGCGCTAGCTTCAGGTGTTAGTGCCCCCCGGGTGTGAGGGTTCGAGTCCCTCTCTTCGCACCATACTTGCTGTATGACGAGGATGACCATAAGGTCGTCTTTGTTTTTTTGAAGTAAACTATTTTGAAAGAAATAGCCTCGGTGATTAGCGCAGTCCGGTAGCGCATCTGGTTTGGGACCAGAGGGTCAAAGGTTCGAATCCTTTATCACCGACCACATTTAGAAAAACCTCGCTTCGGCGGGGTTTTTTGCTTTCTGGCCTCCGCTGGGCCAGTACTCTCTCCCTGTTACGTCTGTTTACACTCTATTTGGGCAGCGCGCCCCTCCTTTCGGTTATGCTTCAGCCTCGAGTCACTGACAACCGGATGTCATCGGCCCATTTCAGGCATTTTTCATGAATAACAAAATTTCCTTTGCTTGCTCTCCTGCCCTGCTGGCAGCCTTGCTGCTGGGGGGCTGTACCATCAAGCCGCCATCCACCGATGTGATGATGGGCTCCATTGCTTCACAACCGCAGGAGGAGCGCTCTCTTTCCCCCTTGCTGACCAGCGGTGATTTTTGCGTTGCGGTGTCCCAACAGAAGGTGTTGGCACAACCTTGCAGCGGAAAAGACGATCAACTGTTCGAGTGGGATCTGGGTGAGTTGCGCCTGCAGGATCTCTGCCTGCAAGCCAAAAACGACAGCGAAGTGATGCTGGCACCCTGTGACGGTCAGGCGCAGTGGGAGTGGCAGAAAGACAGGCTGTTCAACAGCAAGGTCTCCCGTTGCCTCGATGTGGCCGGGCGACGCCATACCCCCGGCACGCCGCTGCGACTGGCTGAATGCTACGGCGGAGCGAACCAGAGCTTCAGCTGGCAGCGGCCCAATCCCTGGCTGGAAACCCTGAAAAAACAAAGCCTCACATGGTGAGGCTTTGCTGAATCGGATGTCGGGATGAAGAGGATCAGGCGGCGCTGACGCTCTCCAGTTCGAACAGCTTCTCCAGATAGACAGCGACGCCATCTTCGTCGGAGGTGAGGGTCTGCTCATACTCCGGCAGCGCCATTTTCAGGCGGTCATGGGCGTTGCCCATCACGATGCCGCGTCCCACCATGGTCAGCATCTCGAAGTCGTTCATGCCATCGCCGAAGGCGATCGCCTCGGACATATCGAACCCGTTCTGCTCCAGCACGGCACGCACCGCATTGCCCTTATGCACCCCGGCGTGCATCACTTCGAGACAGTCCGGCAGGGAGAAGGTGACATTGAGCTGATCGCCATAGCGCTGGTTGAGGTGCGCCTCAATCTTCAGCAGCTTCTCGTGGTCACCGATGTAGAACACCTTGTTGATCTGCTCTTTCGGTTCCTGCTTCAGGTCATCGACCAGACGGTAGGTGAACCCTGACTCGTCGTGGAACTGCAGCAACCAGGGCAGCTCCTCTTCCACCACCCAGTCATCACCCTGATAGACATTGAGGTGGATAGAGGGGTCGCGCTCCAGCGCAATCAGTTCGGCGGCGATCTCGGTCGGCAGCGGCTGGTTGAAAATCAGCTGATCCTGTTTGTCATGGACCACGGCGCCATTGGAGGTAATGAGGTAGATGTCCATCCCCAGCGCATCGCGGAAGCTGCGAACGTCAACATGATGACGGCCGGTGGCGACCACGAATTTCACACCTTGTTCTACCAGACGGTGCAGGGTATCCCGGGTACGGGGAGAGATCTGGTGCTGCTTGTTGAGCAGAGTGCCATCGAGATCGGATACAACTACCTTGAACATCATTACCTCGGCATCGATTGAAAACAGGGGCAGTTTACCTTAGCCCGCACTGTCACCCCATTTATTTAGGGTTACAAAAAATAGCCAGCTCAGAAGCGGGCGAAAAAGTCGACCATCGCGGTCAGGGCGGGCTGGCGCTTGTCATCGGATTCGATAAACAGCTCGTGCCAGGCACCCTCGATGCGCAGTGGTTTGCCCCCTTCGCACTTGGCTATGGTGCAGAAGCGATCCTGCGCGGCATTGTCCACCACGCTGTCGTTGCCAGCCTGCAGTACCAGCAGCGGGGTTTTGATGGCGCCCGCATCGGCGATGGCGGCATCGGCACCGGTGATCCCCTGATAAATCCAGTGGGCGGTCGCGCCACCCAGCTTGATCTGCGGGTGCTGTTTGTAGATTTGGCGGAACGCTTGATAGCGGGGCTGGCTGTGAGTCAGTTCGTTATCGGCAAAGCCGTGATCCTGATAGGCACCCTGACCGGGGCCGTAGGGAGGCTCGCCAAGCCAGCCGCCGACCGTGCCTATGGTGCTCGCCAATCCCTTGGCCAGCCACTTGGGCAGACCGCCGAGATTGATGCCCAGCATGGGGGAGGAGAGCACGGCCGCCTTGATATCATCTGGCCAGCGCTCCAGATAGCGGGCCGAGATGGCACCGCCCATGGAGTGGGCCAGCAGGAACAGCTTGGCAGGCTGGTCCGCCATGATTATCTGGTCGTGAAACTGCTTCAGATCGATCACATAATCGTCGAACTGGTCGATATATCCCTTCTGCGGGTCATTCAGCATCCGGCCAGACATCCCCTGACCGCGATGGTCGATGAGATAGAGGCTGTAGCCCTGACGCCAGAGATCCCACGCCAGCTCCTGATACTTGAGGTAGCTCTCGACCCGGCCATTAACGATCAGGATGGCGCGATCGACCTTGGCTTGCCGCAGCGCAGCATAGCGGATGGTCACCCCATCCTTGCCCTTGAACTCTCCTTCCACCGCATGCTGGCGCCAGAAGTCGGGCAGGGTTTGCTGGTAGAGGCTGGGTACATCGGCTTCGCTGGTGAGCTGATAGGTATTGGTCACGGCAAGGGCTCCGGCAGAAAACAGGGTCAGGGCCAACAGGGAAAGAGAGAGGGGTTTCATCAGGCACACTCCTGTTGCCAATGGTGATAAAGGGCGGCGATATCCCCCGAGCAGAGTAGCGCCATGCTGGCTTGCAAGCGTGGCAAGGGCCAGTCCCACCACTGCATCTCTTGCAGCATGAGGATCTGCTCATCGCTGAAACGACGGCGGATCGGTTGGGCCGGGTTGCCGCCGACTATGGTGTAAGGGGCCACATCTTTGGTCACCACGGCGCGGGTGGCGATGACGGCGCCATCACCTATGGTGATGCCGGGCATGATCATCGCTTCCGAGCCGATCCAGACGTCATTGCCAATCCGGGTGTCCCCCTTGCGCTGAAAGCCGCTGCGGGCCCCTTCGCCAAAGGTGTCGGGGTTGAACGGGAAGGTGGAGACCCAATCCAGCCGGTGGCCCTGATTGCCCGCCAGCATGAAGGTGGCGCCCGAGCCGATGGAGCAGAATTTGCCGATGATCAGCCGATCCACCTCGCCCCAGAGGCCGCTCTCCCAGGTGTCGCGGGTCGAGCCATCGCCGAGCAGGTAACGGACGCAGTGATCCTCGAACGGCTTACCGTGGTAGTAGCCGGAGTAGTAGCTGTAGTCGCCGGCCTCTATATTCGGGTTGGTCAGGTGATCCTTGATGATTTGCGATTCCAGCCAGCTGCCAAAAGGGTTCTCCATCACTCCTCCTGCGGATCGTCCTGTTCGCTCTGCTGTGCCCACCCTTTGCGGGTCAGCTGCATCCGTTGCCACCACTCTTCGTCCGCCAGAATTTCACCGGCCGGGCCGAGCTGGGGGTAGGGCATCTCTTTCTCTTTGCAGAGCTGGGCATAGATAGGATAACCCCCCTCGAACAGGATGCTGTTCTGCTCTTCCAGCGTGAGCGGGCAGCCGCGTTGATAGCAACCGGCCAGTTCGCGCTGGCGCTGCGCCTCGTAGAGGATGGCGGCTGCAGCCACCGAGACGTTGAGGGACTGCACCATGCCCACCATGGGGATGACGATATGGTGGTCGGCCAGCGCCAGCGCCTCTTCACCGATGCCGTGCTTCTCCTGACCCACCAGAATGGCGGTCGGTTTGGTGTAGTCGATGGCGCGAAAATCGACGGAGCTGTCAGAGAGATGGGTTGCCAGGATCTGCATGCCGGAGGCTTTAAGCTCGGCGACCGCGCTTCCGATATCCGGGTGCAGTTTTACATCTACCCAGTTCTGGCTGCCGCGGGCGGTGCCCTTGCGCTTGTGGATCCAGGTTTTGGGCCAGACGGCGTGTACCCGGTGGATGCCGATGGCATCGGCGGTACGCACGATGGCGGCCAGATTGTGAGGTTTGTGTACCTCTTCCATACAGACGGTCAAATCGAGCTGACGCTGGGCCAGCATGTCGGTGATGCGCTTGAAGCGTTCGGGGGTCATGGCTTGTCTCAATAAAAGCAGCAGGCGGCTTGCGCCGCCTGTGTTCAGTTCTTCTGTCGGCTCACCTTGAGCACGTTGGGCATCACGCGGATCTTGCGCATGATGTTGGCCAAGTGGATGCGGCTCTTGGTGGTGATGAGCAGGCTGACCTGATAGACCCGGCCATCCTTCTCTTCGGTGCTGATGGCGTGAATATTGGCGCCGGTGGCGGCAATCACGTTGGCCAGCTCGGCCAGCGCACCCTGATGGTTGACGATCTCGATGCTGATGCCGGTGCGGAACTCCTGTTCCTGCTCCTTGTCCACTTCCCACTGCACCGGCAGATACTTGTCCGGCTCCTTGCTGTAGCCCTTGATGTTGCGGCAGGCTTCCTGGTGGATCACCAGACCCTTGCCCGGGCTGATGTGGGCGATAATGGCATCCCCCGGGATCGGACGGCAGCAGTTGGCGAAGGTGACCAGCATGCCGTCGGCACCCTTGATCGGCATCTTCTTGCTGCTGGTTTTGGGCTGCTCTTCCGGCGGCAGTTCATCCCCCAGCATGCGGCGCGCCACCATGACACTCATGGCGTTGCCGAGGCCAACATCGGCCAGCAGCCCTTGCAGGTTCTCGTGCTTGGTGTCGGCCAGCACCTGTTTGATGCGCGGCTCGGGAATGTCTTCGATATTCTTGGCGCCCAGCGCATGGTTGAGCAGGCGGCGACCCAGCACCACCGACTCTTCGGTGCGCAGGTTCTTGAGGAACTGGCGGATCTTGGAGCGTGCCTTGGTGGTCACCACGAAGTTGAGCCAGGCCGCGTTGGGGCGAGCCCCCGGCGCCGTGATGATCTCCACCGTCTGGCCCGAGTGCAGCGGGCTGCTGAGCGGGTAGGGGTGGCGGTCGACCCGCGAACCGACGCAGGCATGGCCGATATCGGTGTGCACCGTGTAGGCGAAGTCCACCGGCGTGGCGCCAGCGGGCAGCTCCATGATGCGTCCTTCCGGCGTGAACACGTAGATCTCGTCGGGGAAGAGGTCGGTCTTGACCCCTTCGATAAATTCAAACGAGCTGCCGGCGCTCTGTTGCAATTCCAGCAGGCTCTGCATCCAGCGCTGGGCGCGGATCTGGGCAGTGGTGCCCGAGCTGTCGCCATCCTGCTTGTAGGCCCAGTGGGCGGCAACCCCTTTGTCGGCCATCTGGTCCATGAACTCGGTGCGGATCTGCACCTCGACCGGTACCCCGTGCGGCCCCACCAGAGAGGTGTGCAGCGACTGGTAGCCGTTGGTCTTGGGGATGGCGATGTAATCCTTGAAGCGGCCGGGGCGCGGCTTGTAGAGGCTGTGCATCTGCCCCAGCACCCGGTAACAGGTATCTATGTCCTTCACCTTGACCCGAAAGGCGTAGATATCCATTACCTCATGAAATTGCAGCTCTTTTTTCTCCATCTTGTTGTAGATGGAGAACAGGTTCTTCTCGCGGCCACTGACCTGATGCTCGATCCCCGCTTCTTTCAGGCGACCGCTGATTTCGCTCTGGATGGAGTCGATGATCTCGCGACGATTGCCACGGGCGCGGCGCACCGATTCGCGCAACACGCGGGATCGCATGGGATAGAGCGCCTCGAAGCCCAGCTCTTCCAGCTCGTTCTTCATGGTGTGAATACCGAGGCGGTTGGCGATGGGAGCGAAGATTTCGAGGGTTTCCCGGGCGATGCGGCGGCGTTTGTCCGGTCGCAGGGAACCCAGGGTACGCATATTGTGGGTGCGGTCGGCCAGCTTGATTAGAATGACCCGGATATCCTGGGTCATTGCCATCACCATCTTGCGGAAGTTCTCGGCCTGCGCCTCTTTGCGATCGCGAAATTTCAGCTTGTCGAGCTTGGAGACCCCGGCCACCAGTTCTGCAACCGCATTGCCAAACTGTTCGGCCAGATCGGCCTTGGTGACAGAGGTGTCTTCGATGACGTCGTGCAGCACGGCGGCCATCAGGGTTTCATGATCGAGGCGCATATCGCCCAGAATTCGGGCTACGGCGACGGGGTGAGTGATATAGGGCTCGCCACTGGAACGCATCTGGCCCTGGTGGGCATCACGGGCCACCACATAGGCTTGCTTGAGCTTCTCAACCTGCTCTGGCGGCAGGTAGGAACTGGCTATTTCTTTAAGGTTTTCAAATAAATACAAGACAGTCCCCGCAGCGGTAAAACGGCAATTCGTGGAATTGAGGGTATAGCCCTGAGTTTGCGAGGTTTTCGAGCGGTTGTAAATGGGGATGAACAGTCGGCACCCGGGCGGGTGCCAACCGGAGGAATAACTTAACCGCGGCCTTCGGCGATGGCAGCAACGGCAGCCAGCTCGGCGGCTTCCTGCTCTTGCTGTTCGTAGCGGTCCTGGGTGTCCATCACTTGATTGTTCACCAGACCCAGCTCGATCTCACGCAGGGCGATCACAGTCGGCTTGTCGTTCTCTTCGTCGACCAGGGGATCTTTGCCTTGTACCGCGATTTGACGAGCGCGGCGCGCGGCGACCAGCACCAGGTCAAAACGGTTACCTACCTGTTTTACAGCATCTTCTACAGTAACGCGTGCCATGCAGGACTCCAGTGTTTGGGCTTTCTGTATTTAGAAAAGCAGTGTTTAAAAATGACGCAAAAGTTTACTTGTTTTTGGCTTACTCTGCCAGTAGCTGTTGCAGCAAGTTTTTTTGAGCCTGTTGCTGGTGACGCATCTCCAGCCGTTGGCACTCAATAATGGACCTGAGCTGGAACAGCGCCTGCTCGAAGTCTTCATTGATAATGACATAGTCATACTCGTCGTAGTGCACCATTTCGGCAATGGCTTTCGCCATCCGGCCGGCAATCACTTCGGCGCTGTCCTGACCGCGCCCAATCAGGCGGCGTTCCAGCTCTTCGCGGCTGGGGGGCAGGATGAAAATGGATTTGGTCGGCATCTGCTCGCGGATCTGGCGGGCACCTTGCCAGTCGATGTCGAGGAATACGTCGATCCCCTTGGCCAGACAGGCTTCGATGGCGGCGCGTGAGGTGCCGTAGTAGTTGCCGAACACTTCGGCCCACTCCAGAAAATCACCGCGTTCGATCAGTGCCTTGAACTCTTCCACCTGAACGAAGTGGTAGTGTACGCCGTGCTCTTCGCCAGGACGGGTGGCGCGAGTGGTGTGGGAAACCGACAGCTGCATCTTGCCCGCAGCGTTATGTTGGGTCAGCAAGGCATTGAGCAGACTGGATTTACCAGCGCCGCTCGGAGAAGAGATGATATAGAGAGTGCCTTGTTGCGCCATATTATTACCTTTAATCGAAACCGCTGTTTTGGTTGTAGCAGAGACCGCCGTCTTGTGCCCGAAAGGGAGACAGCCAAACGCAAAACGCGGAAAATTCTTGAGTCAGGAGGATGTAAAGGCGGCGAATTTTACCAGAATGCGGCGAATAAAAAAACGGCCGGAATCATATTCCAGCCGATCAAAGTATTCGTAGCTTGCTGCGGGAGCGTAACCCACATCAGCCTGCATTGTGCCTTTGGCTGAGGGCAGAGGCTATCAGGTTATCCCTGCCTGATGGCTCGGAATTCCCGAGGTGCTCTGTCACTACGGCAGTTGACGATCTGCACAGAGCCGATCGAACGCGGCGGTCACCTGCTCGCTGGTGATTTTTCGCATGGCCTCCGGATCCTTGAGGCGGGTGCGCCAGCTCAATTCGGCCAGCGGCTTGCCGGTCTCCTGCTCGACCAGCTCCTGATAGACGCTGACCACGTAGTCGCGGCACAGATATGGGCCGGTGCGGGCCGGATTGTGGTGGGCATAGAGACCGATCACCGGCGTGCCCACTATGGTGGCCATATGGGTGGGGCCGGTATCGGGGGCCAGTACCAGACTCGCCTCGCCAATCAGCGCCAGCAGCTGCTTGAGGTTGGTCTGCCCCACCAGATCGACCGGCTTGCTCTGGCTGAGTTGCCGGATCTCGGCGGCCAGATCCCGCTCCAGCTTGGCCGGCCCGCCACAGAGATAAACCTGAAAGCCCTTGTTGGCGGCGTGATCTGCCAGCGCGGCATAGCCTGCGGCCGTCCAGTTCTTGAAGGCCTTGCTGGCGGCGGCGCAGATCAGCAGGGTCGGTTTGCCGCCAATCTTCTCTTTTGCCCACGCCTGATGTTCGGAGCTGATGGGCAGTTGCCAGTCCGGGGTCAGATCCTTGATGCCGAGCTCTTTGGCGAAAGCGAGGAAACCGTCCAGCACGTGGGGGGAGGCAGGCGAAGGCACTTTGTGGTTGGTGAACAGCCACTGGCCGTCGTTGGCCCGTTCCCGATCAAACCCGAGTTTGACCTTGGCGCTGATGCCGAGGGTGGCGATGCTGGCTCGCATCGCTGCCTGCAGGTGGAGCAGGGCATCGAATTTGCGCCCCTTGAGGGTCTGCCAGAGATCGCGATAGCCGCGCCACCCCTTGCTCTTGTCGAAGGGGATCACCTCGACGCCGGGCAGATCGGCAAACAGGGTTGCCTCGATTTTGCCGGTGATCCAGGTGATACGGGTCTGTGGCCACTCCCGCTGGATGACGCGCACCAGCGCCAGTGCGTGGCAGCAATCCCCGATGGCGGAGAGCCGCAGGATGCAGATGGAGGAAGGGGGCGTTTGAAATAGCGGCATGTTGTGGCGCACGGCTGGCAAAAAGGGTGGATGGCATTATGCAAACTCCCCTCTGGATTGTAAAATTGCGCACAATCGTCAGCCGGGATAGGCCGGGCCCAGCGCCATGACCTGTCTCTGTACGTCGTTGATTAAAGGCCACTATTGCGGGCATGCCAGAGCGGCAGCCTCATCGCCAATTGAAAAATTGCGATCCATGACCCACCGAGCGGGATCTCCACGATGCGAGTACAGACCGAACACAACCAGATCTGCTGGTATGCCGAAGGGGCCTTTCGCGACCCCTCTCCCCAGTTATTCGATCCTGCCTGGTGGCAGAACAACCGTCAGGTGGTGGGAACCTCCATCGGGCGGGGGGTGACCTGGTTCGTCAAGGATGAGTCCCGCCATCTGGTGCTGCGCCACTACTATCGCGGCGGCATGGTGGGCAAGGTGGTGCGGGATCGCTTCTGGTTCGAAGGGGTCGAGTCGAGCCGTGCCATGGCCGAATACACCCTGCTGGCCAAGCTGTGCGAGCTGGGGCTACCAGTGCCGCGTCCGTTTGCTGCCCGCATGGTCAAACAGGGCCCATTCTATCGTGCTGATATCCTGATTGAGCGAATTCGCGGTGCCAAGGATATGGTGGCACTGCTCAAGCAGGGGCCGGTGGCGACCGAGGTATGGCACAAGATAGGCCAGACGGTGCGCCAGCTGCACGATGCCGGGGTCTATCACGCTGATCTCAATAGCCACAACCTGCTGCTCGATAAAGAGGGCAAAGTGTGGGTGATCGATTTTGACAAGGGTGCGATCCGCTCCCCCGGCGAATGGCAGAAGGCCAATCTGGAACGCTTGCTCCGTTCATTCAATAAAGAGTCTCAACTGCATACCAGTTTCCACTTCGTACCGGAGAACTGGCAGACCTTGATGAACGGGTATCAGGGAAAAGCGCTCTGACCCTGTTGCTCGGCGTGAACGCCAATGTTACTTATTGAGCAGGTATTCAGATCCTGTTTCGAGGCGCCCCATGGAAATGCTCAAGACACCTTTGGTCGATGTGACTGCCCGGCTTGATCCGGGTCTGCTGTCTGATGCCATGGCGCTGCTGGAGGCGGGGATCTGGAGCTGGTCAGCCCAACATGGACTGCAGCGTGATCCCTCCTGCCTGCGCCTGTTGGGATTGGGAGAGTGCTGGCCGGATGATCTCGGCTGGCTGGATCGGGTTCATCCCGACGATGTTGCCCGGCTGGAGGATGCCCTGCTCGCCTGCCAGAGCGGCCGCAGCAGCGGTCTGCGCCTCGAATACCGCATTCTGCATCATCACGGTCACTACATCCGGCTGGAAGAGCGGATGCGTCGCGATGAGCGGGGTTATCTGCTGGGGGTTGTCCGTCACCTCGATCCCGCTGCCGTGCTGGTGGAGGAGCGACATGGCACCGATCCGCTGACCGGTCTGGAGAGCCGTGGCCGTTTCGAGCAACTGCTTGAAGAGCGGCTGGCGACCGAGAGCGGCACTTTCAGTCTGCTGCAGTTTTCGGTCGATCACATGGCCAAAATCCAGCAGTTGTTTGGTGAAGCGGCTTGCGACGCCATGCTGGCCAAGCTGGCGCGTATCGTACGCCACGAACTACGGCGGGAAGATCCCTTCGCCCGCTGGGATGAGGACGGTTTTATCCTGATGCTCTCCCAGACCGAGCGGATGAGTGCGCTGGAGATCGCCGAGCGGCTGCGCCTCGAGATTGCCGATGCCAGCCTGCTGTCACAGCGGCCGGTCACCGTCAGCATCGGGCTGGTGCAGAGTCAGGCTGGCGAGCAGCTCGATCATCTGCTGGCCCGGCTGGCCAGCTGTCACAGTCAGGCCAGACGGGAGCACAACACCGTCGTTGGCTGAGTGTGGTCAGGGTTGGCCGCGCTGGTCACGCTGGCAGACCCAGAGCGAGGCCAGCATCAGCAGGCCGCCGATGGTCAGTCGGGTCAGGTCGGTATCCTTGCCCCAGAGCAGCAGATTGACCAGCAAGCCGGCCGGAATGAGCGCATTGTTCATGATGGCCAGCACCCCGCTGGTGACCAGCGTCGCCCCCTTGTTCCAGAGGAAGTAGCCGAGGCCGGAGGCTCCCACCCCCAGCCAGAGCAGAATGCCCCACTGCAACCCTGACGTTGGGTATTGCGGCTTGCCCAGCAGCCACCAGGCGGGCAGTGCGATCACCAGCGCTCCCAGATAGAAGCAGCCGAACACCGCCAGTTGCGGCGGTTGCTCCGCCTCCCTTGCCAGCAGTACCTTGTAGCCCACCTGACCCAGGGCGAAACAGAGGTTGGCCCCCTGCACCACCATAAATCCCAGCACATAGCTTTCGGTCAGGCCGTCGAAGCGGATGACGGCAGCCCCGAGCACCGCCAGCAGGGCGCCCCACAGATAGGTGGGCTTGAAGCGCCCCTCCAGCAGGTCGTGGAGCAGGGTGACGTAGATGGGGGTGAAGATGGTAAAGACCAGCACTTCCGGCACCGTCAGCAGCAGGAAGGAGTGGTAGTAGAAGAGATACATGATGCCGAGCTGGATGGCGCCCAGCGCCATCAGCTTGGCCGCCAGATCGGGGCGCAGCCAGCGGCGGCGCAGGAAGGGCAGAAACACCAGACTGGCGAGGGCGATGCGGGTCAGCACCGAGAAGTAGGCATCGACCTGACCAGCGAGGTAGACCCCGATCAGGCTGAAGGAGAATGACCAGAGCAGGGTGACCCCTATCAAGTAGTTCATGTGTTTGATTTATCGTCAGTTGTCAATTTCAAGGGGGGCTATGATGGCCGAGATGGAAGCGGCAATCCAGCGTTTATGGGCGCGATTGCCACAGGTCGGAGCATTTTCCTTTACCGCCAGCAATGGCGAGGGGTCGGCGACCGACTGGAATGGTCGGGGCGAGGGGCGTGTGCAGGTGGCCGATCATCAGGGGGGCTGGCTGTTTAACGAGCAGGGTCGCTACACCACGCCTCATGGCAGGGAACTCGCCATGCACAACAGCTTCTGGTGGCAGCGTAGCGAGCGGGGGATCCGTCTCTCCCATTTGCGTTATGAGGCGCCGGTCGAACTGTTCGAGCTGCTGCCGCAGGGGGATGGCCGCTGGCTGACCGCCGAACCCCATCTGTGCGGGGCGGATCACTACAGCGCCGAGCTGATCGAGATCGACGGTGGTTTTCTGCTGAGCTGGCAGATCTCCGGGCCGCGCAAGAACGAGCGACTCAGCTATCGCTATCTGATCTGACGCCGGCTGGCAGGCATAAAAAAACCGGCGCAGAGCGCCGGTAGCGGGGGACAAATCGGAGGTTTTTTAAAACAGTCCCAAAAACAGGAGAGATAGACTCTCGTCACACATTCAGAGATGGACTTCAGGCATTCAGGGCATAGCTCAGCATGGCTTGCAGCTTGCTATCGAAGAACCAGGGCAGCAGTACCATCAGCAGGCCCAGGATCCCGGCCAGTCGCTGGCGATATTGCCAGCCGGCAATCAGCACCAGACCACCGCACAGTGTGGTCAGGATGCCTGACATAGGGAGACCTCGCGCTGCATGCGACGCTGTTGCGCCCACTGGTTCATGGCGACCGAGCCGAGGATCAGTGCCAGAGCAACACCTGTGGTGGGGTGGATCTGCTCGCCGAGGAACAGGGCGCCCAGCATCACGCCGAACAGCGGCACCAGATAGTTGCTGAAGGAGGCGAACGTCGGGCCAGCCTTCTGGATCAGCGCCATGTAGAGGAAGTAGACCAGACCGGTACAGAGGGTACCCAGTACAGTGATCGCGCTCAGGGCCTGGGTGCTCGGCAGGGTCAGGCTGCCGAGATCAACCATGAAGGGGGCGACCAGCAGCAACTGGATTGCCGAGGAGATCAGGATATTGCGGGCGACCACGACCGGATGGTCCTTGGCGAAGCGCTTGATCATCAGCAGGCCGATGGCGAAGCAGCTGGCACCCAGCAGGATGGCCATGGCACCGAGCAGACCGGCGTTCATGCCCTGGGAGAGTTTCGGCCAGAACAGGGTGAGCACACCGGCAAAGCCGATGATCACGGAAAGCAGACCGGTTTTGGTGATTCTTTCACCAGAAATAAACAGCGGTGCAGCCAGAATAGTCACAAACGGGATACAACCCATGACCACGGCGGCGATGGCGCTATCCACATACTGTTGGCCCCAGGCGACCATGATGAAGGGGATGGTGGCATCCAGCAGGGCGATCAGCATATAGGTGCGCCACGGAGTGTGCTCACTCTTGAGCCGCATGAACAGGCAGAGCAGACCCAGGGTCAGGCTGCCGCACAGGGCACGACCGGCAGCCACCAGAATGGGGGGCAACTCGGCAACGGCCTGGTGCATGAAAATGAATTGGGAACCCCACAGCAGGCCAATGGCCAGCAATAACAGATAGCTACGCATTTGAATCTCCGATGTATTAAGCCAGCGCATTCTAGGCAATCTGTTACTATGGTAAAAATGAATTGTTGGCATTTAACTATGGCTAATATCGATGGATAGCTCGCTCGCCCGTCTTGACCTCAACCTGCTCGCCGTATTCGACATGCTGATGCAGGAGCGCAATGTCACCCGTGCCGCCGAACGGCTGCATCTCTCCCAGTCCACCGTCAGTCACGCCTTGGGGCGGCTGCGGGTGGCGCTGGATGACCCGCTGTTCGTGATGAGTCGGCGCGAGATGATGCCGACCGAGCGGGCCAAGGCGCTGGCCGGGCCGGTGCGCCAGGCGCTGGCGATGCTGGAGCAGGGATTGCGGCAGGCCAAGGGGTTTGATCCAGCTACTGCGCGGCGGATTTTCCGCATCGCCACCCCGGGCTCGGTGGAGCACGGGCTGGTGCCGGTGCTGGTGGACAGGCTCCATCGGCAGGCCCCTCACTGTCGGCTTGAGGTGTGCGAGCTGGCCGACAGCAACTACGAGCGGGAGCTGGAGAAGGGGGAGCTGGATCTGGTGATCGGTTTCGCCGGGGCGAATCACCTCTCACCCCGCTTGTGGCGGGAGGAGTGGTTCAACAACCCGCTGGTCTGCCTGTCGCCGCTCGGCAGCGAATTGCCCGATGTGCTGACGCCGGTCGAGCTGGTGAGCCGTCCCCACATCCATACCTCCAGCTGGGGTCACAGTCAGGCGATGGTGGAGCTCTGGCTGGCCCGTTTCGGGGTGGAGCGGGAGCTGGGCGTGCGGTTGCCGAGCTTTATGGCGGTGCCGCCGCTGATGGCGACCGGCCGCTATCTGGTGGTGGTGCCCGAGATGATCGGGCGCCACTTCTGCCGCTACTACCCGCTGCGGATGCACCAGCTCGACCCAGCCATCCCCATCGTCTACCTGATGGCGGGGCACCCGCTCACCGCCCACGACGAGGCGATCGGCTGGTTCAAGAGCCTGTTGCACCAGTTGGTGTTCGACCTCTACGGCGATGATGCACTCGGGACTCCCGCTCAGCGGATGCTGGCGAAGTAGTCGAGCCCCATGGCGCTTTTCACCTCCGCCAATACCTCATCGGTGATGATGCGAGCTTGCTCGGTGCCTTGATAGAGCAGCTCCAGCAGCATCTTCTTGTCGGCAATGGCCGCGGCCCGGCGCTCTCGCATCGGGGCGAGCAGGGTTTGCAGGCAGTCATTCAGCACCTGTTTGCAGCGCATGTCCCCCAGTCCGCCTCGTCGGTAGTGGGCCTTCATCTCGGCGACCAGCGCCTTGTCGGGGTGGAAAGCATCGAGATAGGCGAACACCGTATTTCCCTCCACCTGACCGGGATCGCTCACCTTGAGGTGGTTGGGGTCGGTATACATGGCGAACACCGCCTGTTTGACCTCTTCCGCCGACATGCCGAGCTCTATGGTGTTGCCGAGAGACTTGGACATCTTGGCCTTGCCATCGATGCCGGGCAGGCGGCCGGTGTCGCTCAGGATCGGCTGGCATTCGGTCAGCACCTCTTTGCCTACCAGAGAGTTGAAGCGGCGGACGATTTCGTTGGTCTGCTCCAGCATCGGCAGCTGATCTTCCCCGACCGGCACATGGCTGGCGCGAAAGGCGGTGATGTCGGCGGCCTGACTCACCGGATAGACCAGAAAACCGGCCGGCAGCGTGCGTTCGAACCCTTTTTGCTGGATCTCCGCCTTGACGGTGGGATTGCGCTCCAGCCGGGCGACGCTGACCAGATTGAGGTAGTAGCAGGTGAGTTCGGCGAGGGCGGGCAGGGCGCTCTGCAGGCAGAAGGTGGTCTTGGCCGGGTCGAGGCCGACCGCCAGATAGTCGGCCATCACCTCCAGTACGTTGTCGGTCACCTTGGTCGGGTTGTGGCCGTTGTCGGTCAGCGCCTGCAGATCGGCGATCATCACGAATTGACGGTAGTGGTGCTGGGCTTCGACGCGCTGGCGCAGGGAGCCGACATAGTGGCCGATGTGCAGTTTGCCGGTGGGACGATCGCCAGTCAGGATTACGGGGTTGTGCATGTCACTCTCTCCAGTTGGGTGAGCCGGGAGGCGACAAAGGGATAAAAACAGTTGACCGCCTCTCGGCGGTCACGGTGTTTTCTTTGGGAAATTTACAATAGAAACGCGGTGCCGCCTGTTTAGGAGCAGCACCACCAGTAGTTGTGATTGAATGCGGTCATGTTCATAGCAAATCAAACTACGCCGGTTTCATTACTTCTGCAAGGGGACGACCAGCAGATCGCAGGGCACCGTATTCATCAGCTGACGGGCGCTGGAGGTGAGCAGACTCCAGAAACTCTGGCGATGGCCGCACACCAGCAGGTCGATCTCATACTCCTTGACCGCCTGATTGACCCGCTCGCTCAGATCGCCGCAGATCACCAGCTTCTTCTCGATGGGATAGTCCACCGAGGCCAGAAATGCCTCCAGCTTCTCTTTCGCTTCGGCGATCACCTGATCCTGCACGTTGTCGATGTCGATATCGATCATTTCGGTGTAGAGATCCTTGAGGTCCACATCGACATGGATAACCGACAGCTTGGCGCCGTTGGAGCGGGCTTGTCCACCGCCTTGTCGATCACCTTGCGGTTATCTTCAGAGAGGTCGATCGCGGCCAGAATATGCTTGTAATAGGTTGTTCCACTCATGGGGGTTCTCCTTACCGATCCTTCAGCCCACTATACCAATCTCTGCTGAAACTAAAATGGTGCCTTAGGCACAGTTTTGGGATTTAAATGAGTTTAATGACGTGTGACACAGGGTCAGCCACTCAGTTATTAACCACTATTTGCCTATAAATTAAACAAGAGTTTGACGCCGGTCACACCCCTCGGCTTGCCGATCAGGGGGGGAGAGGCATAGGATGGGCCCGTGCTTCGCAATGAACACAAAACAACAAAAAGCATCTGAATACCGCTTTGGGGAGCCACGTGCTCCCTTTTGTTTTTCTGCCTCAATTCCCGCGGCTTTTCTGACTGATAGCGATCCGGCATCAAGTTAATCTCTTTCGATTTGGTTATGCTGTAGCCAGTTTCTTTGGAGGCCTTCCCATGATCATTCATCCCCAGATTCAAGGTTGTGTTGCCCGCAACTGTCACCCCATCGGCTGTCGCGCCGCCGTGCAGCAGCAGATTGAACGCATCAAGGCCGCTGGTCCGTTCAACGGCCCCAAGCGGGTGCTGGTGCTGGGGGCCTCCTCCGGTTTCGGGCTGGCGTCGCGCATTGCGCTCGCCTTTGGTGCCGGTGCCGACACCATCGGTATCTCGTTTGAGCGCGGCCCTTCCGACAAAGGATTGGGCAGCGCCGGCTGGTACAACAACATCTGGTTTCGCAAGGAGGCGGAGCAGGAGGGGCGTATCGCCATCAACCTGATTGGCGATGCCTTCTCCGACGGGATGCGCCAGCAGGCCATCGATACCATCCGCCAGCAGCTTGGGCAGGTGGATCTGGTGATCTATTCGCTGGCGAGTGGTATCCGGGTGCTGCCCGACGGCACGCAGGTGCGTTCGGTGCTCAAGACCACCGGCCAGCCATTCAGCGGTTGGGGGCTGGATCTGGAGCGCGATGCTCTGGTGCAGCAGTCGCTGGCGCCTGCCACGCCGGAGGAGATCCGCGATACCGTCACCGTGATGGGGGGCGAGGATTGGCAGCTCTGGATGCAGGCGTTGCAGCAGGCGGATTGTCTGGCCCCCGGTGCCCAAACCGTCGCTTACTCCTATATCGGCCCCGAGTCCACCTATCCCCTCTATCGGGATGGCACCATCGGTTATGCCAAGGAGCATCTGCACGCCACCGCCGAGACCATCAACCTGCAGCTGGCCGAGATTGGCGGCCACGCCTGGGTATCGGTCTGCAAGGCGCTGGTGACCAAGGCGAGCGCCTATATTCCGGTGCTGCCGGTTTATCTCGGCTTGTTGATGGGGGTGATGAAGGAGCGCGGTGTGCACGAAGGCTGCATCGAGCAGATGCAGCGACTGTTCGCCGCCAAGATGTACGGGCCCAATGGGGTGGTGGCCGATGGTAACCGGCTGATCCGGATGGATGACCACGAGCTCGACCCGGCCATTCAGGCCGCCGTTTCGGCGCTCTGGCCCAAGGTGACGCCGGACAATTTCCACGGGCTGGGGGACTTTTCCGGGCTGCGGCAGGACTTCATGCAGCTCAACGGCTTCGAGCTGCCGGGTGTCGATTATGCTGCGCCGGTGGATGTCGCCTCCCTTGGGGAGCTGACCCCCTGAGCTGAAAGAAACGGGATCTCCCTCTCGTTGGCGGGTTGATTCGCGGCGGGAGTGTGGCGACAATCGATACCAAATCACTGAGGAGAAACAAGATGCTGGCCCAAGCCATGATCGAGAAGTTGAACGAGCAGATTAACCTGGAGTTCTACTCCTCCAATCTCTATCTGCAGATGAGCGCCTGGTGCGAAGACAAGGGCTTTGAAGGGGCGGCGACCTTCCTGCGTCAGCACGCGGTCGAGGAGCGCCAGCATATGGAGCGTCTGTTCACCTACGTGAGCGAGACCGGCGCCATGCCCAAGTTGGGCGCCATCGATGCCCCTCCCCACGAGTTCAAGTCGCTGGGCGATGTGTTCCGTACCACCCTGGAGCACGAGTACCACATAACCAAGTGCATCAATGGTCTGGCCCACGTAGCCTTCACCACCCAGGACTACTCCACCTTCAACTTCCTGCAGTGGTATGTGGCCGAGCAGCATGAAGAGGAGAAGTTGTTCAAGAGCATCGTCGACCGTCTGGGTCTGGTGGGTGAAGATGGCAAAGGCCTCTACTTCATCGACAAGGAGCTGGCCGAACTGGCCAAGGGCGCCCCAGCCAGCATCATGGACAGCAACGCCTGATAGTCGTGGACACTTAGTGTTCAGCCAGTACAATAACGGCCCTTTTAAGGGCCGTTGTTTATTCTGGTGGGCAGCCACTATGGTTCTGTTCCGCCAGAGGCAATCACGGTTCAGGCCAGGTGCCGTTTCTATTTTGATAAGTGAGTGATGATGAAGCAGGTCGATGTGGTGGTGATCGGGGCCGGTGCGGCCGGATTGATGTGTGCGGCGCAGGCGGGCTACCGTGGCCGCTCCGTGCTGGTGCTCGACAATGCCAAGAAGCCGGGCCGCAAGATCCTCATCAGTGGCGGTGGTCGCTGCAACTTCACCAACCATCAGGCGGGCGCTCACGCCTACCTGTCGGAGAATCCCCACTTCAGCAAGTCGGCGCTGGCCCGCTACACCCAGCAGGACTTTATCGATCTGGTGGACCGCCACGGGGTCAACTATCACGAGCGCACCCTGGGGCAGCTGTTCTGCCTCGAGAGTGCCAAGGATATCGTCGATGTGCTGCTCACTGAGTGCGACTGGGCCGGGGTGACCCTGCAGTTCCAGACCGAGATCCTCACCGTCAGCAAGCAGGGCGAAGGGTTTGTGTTGACCACCAGCAAGGGTGAGATCGGCTGTCACTCGCTGGTGGTGGCGACCGGCGGTCTCTCCATGCCCAAGCTGGGTGCTACCCCCTATGGCTTCCAGCTGGCGGAGCAGTTCGGTCTCAAGGTGCTGCCGACCCGCGCCGGTCTGGTGCCCTTTACCCTCCATCAGGCCGAGAAAGAGGCGTTTGCCGATCTGGCGGGCATCAGCCTGCCGGTAGCGGTGACCGCCGAGGATGGCACTCGCTTCAAGGAGGCGATGCTGTTCACCCATCGCGGCCTCTCCGGCCCCGTCATCCTGCAGATCTCCTCCTACTGGCATGCCGGCGAGAAGATCCACATCAACCTGCTGCCGGAGCTGGATATTCCGGCCGCCCTGCGTGAGTGGGCGCAGGCACACCCCGCGCAGGAGCTGAAAACCGTGCTGGGGCGCGAGCTGCCCAAGCGCTTCGTCGACAAGCTGGTGGAGCTGGGTCAGCTGGTCAGCAAGCCGATGCGTCAGTACAACGAGCGGGAACTGGAAGCGGTGGCCAACTTGATTGGTGACTGGCAGATCCTGCCCAACGGCACCGAGGGGTATCGCACCGCCGAAGTGACCCTGGGCGGCGTCGATACCAACGATCTCTCCTCCAAGACCATGGAAGCGCGTAAGGTGCCGGGCCTCTACTTCATCGGCGAAGTGGTGGACGTGACCGGCTGGCTCGGTGGCTACAACTTCCAGTGGGCCTGGTCCTCCGGCTGGGTGGCCGGTCAGTACTGTTGATGTCACAGGGGCTGGTTTATCCGGCCCCGATTTATTGGTCGGGGTTATGGTGATCGGTCGGGTTGCCGCAAGGGGGCGCAGATGCTTGAGAATCAGATGATGTTGTTGGCGGTGTTCGAACGGGCGGCGCTGATGTTGATGACCCTCTTCTTCCTGACCCGCACCCGGCCGTTCCAGCGGCTGTTCCAGAAGCGGGATCACACCCCGGCGGAGCTGGTGCTGGTAGCCTCCATCTTCGGCCTGTTTGCGGTGTTCAGCACCTACACCGGCATTCCGGTGGAGGGGGCGCTGATCAACGTGCGGATCATCGCAATCATCTCCGGCGGCATCCTGTTCGGCCCCTGGGTTGGCATTCCTGCCGGGGTCATCTCCGGTCTGCACCGCTACCTCATCGACATGGATGGTCACACCTCCATTCCTTGCCTTATCGCCAGTATTATCGCCGGTCTGCTGGCGACCTGGCTGCACCTGCGCTGTCGCAAGTCGCGGCTCTGGCTCTACGGCATTCTGGCTGGGATGCTGTGCGAAGGGCTCACCATGCTGCTGATCTGGCTGCTGACTGAGCCCCACGAAGTCGGGGTGGAGATCGTTAACCATATCGCCTATCCGATGATCGCCGGGGCGCTCTGCATCGGCCTCATCATCAAGCTGGTGCAGGATCTGGATGACGAGAAGGAGCTGATTGCTGCCAAGCAGGCCAAGCTGGCGCTCGATATCGCCAACAAGACGCTGCCCTTCTTCCAGAACATCGATCGCCACTCCCTCAGTCAGGTGTGTGATGTGATCCGGCGCGACATCAGCGCCGATGCGGTGGCCATCACAGATACCCATGACGTGCTGGCTTATGTCGGTGTGGGCAAGGACTATTACGAGCTGGACGAGCACCACGCCATCAGCGGCATGACCCAGCAGGCGGTGCTGCTCGACCAGATCATCATCAACAACGATCTGCGCCAGTACCATCTGGCCGACTTCCACTCGGTCATCATTATTCCGCTGCGGGAGAACTGCGCTGTCAGCGGCACCCTCAAGATCTACTACCGCCGCACCCACAGCATCACCAGTTCCCTGCGGGAGATGGCGGTGGGCCTCTCCCAGCTCATCTCCACCCAGATGGAGGTGTCGCGCATCGAGCAACTCAAGGAGATGACTCGCAAGGCGGAGTTCACCGCGCTGCAGAGCAAGATCAACCCGCACTTCCTGTTCAATGCCCTCAACGCCATCTCATCCTTGATCCGCATCCGCCCCCAGCAGGCGCGCCAGCTGATCGCCAATCTGGCGGATTACCTGCGCTACAACCTCAACAAGGGGGATGAACTGATCGACATTCAGGAGGAGCTGCAGCAGGTGCGCGACTACGTGGCCATCGAGCAGGCCCGCTTTGGCGACAAGCTGGAGGTGGTGTTCGAGGTGGACGACGTGCACATTCAGGTGCCGAGCCTGCTGTTGCAGCCGCTGGTGGAAAACGCCATCCTGCACGGCATCCAGCCCCGCAGCGCGCCGGGCCGGGTCACCATCGAGGTAAAACAGCTGGCGGGCGGCATCCGGGTGTCGGTGCGGGATACCGGTTACGGCATCAGTCAGGCGGTGATCGACGGGGTGGCCGCCGGTCGGGTGGAGAGCCGCAGCATCGGTCTGATGAACGTGCATCAGCGGGTCAAGCTGCTCTATGGTGACGGCCTGCACCTCAAGCGGCTGGAGCCGGGTACCGAAGTGAGTTTCTATCTGCCGGATCAGGAGTCGATGCCATGCTGAGTGCCATCATGGTTGAGGATAAGTGTGTGCCGCGAGAGGTGTTGTCATGCTGAAAGCGATCATTGTGGAAGACGAATGTTTGATTCGTGAGGAGCTTGCTTCTCCTGTGCTCCTTCAGGGGGCAATGTCATGTTGAAAGCGATCATAGTGGAAGACGAGTATCTGGCTCGCGAGGAGTTGATCTATCTGGTGAATCAGCACAGCACCATAGAGATAGTGGCGAGCTTCGAGGATGGGCTGGAGGCGTTCAAATACCTGCAGGATCACGAGGTGGATGTGGTGTTTCTGGATATCCAGATCCCCTCCATCGACGGCCTGCTGCTGGCCAAGAACCTGCACAAGTCGAGCCATCCGCCCCACATCGTCTTCGTCACCGCCTACAAGGAGTTTGCGGTGGAGGCGTTCGAGCTGGAGGCATTCGATTACATCCTCAAACCCTACAACGAGCCGCGCCTCATCAGCCTGCTGCAAAAGCTGGAGCAGGCGGGCAAGGCGCAGGCGGGGCAGGGGAGCGAGCCGGGGGCTGCGCACAATCGCACCGTCAATCTGGTGAAGGGGGAGCGTATCATCGTCACCCCCTGCGAGCAGATCTACTACGCGGAAGCTGACGAGAAGCTCACCTATGTCTACACCCGCGATGATCGCTACGTGATGACCATGACCATCAGCGAGTTTGTCAGCCGCCTGCCTGCCGAGGGCTTCTTCCGCTGCCACCGCTCCTACTGCGTCAACATCAACAAGATCCGCGAAATAGTCCCCTGGTTTAACAGCACCTACCTCATCCGGCTTCATGATCTGCCGTTCGAGGTGCCGGTCAGTCGCAGCAACATCAAGGCGTTCCGTCAGCTGATGCGGCTCTGATTGTCATTCATTCCCGCCGATCTGCATTTCATGCCTTAATCGATCGGCGCGAGCTGCGTCTTGCCTATAGTGGCCTCAATTTCCTTAAGGCCATCGACCGAGACGCATCATGACCAAAGAGATGAACCGCACCCGGTACCTGACACTGATCGGTACCATCATCACCCAGTTCGCACTGGGTTCTGTCTACACCTGGAGCCTGTTCAACGCCCAGCTCTCCGACAAGCTGGACGAGCCGGTGAGTCAGGTCGCTTTCGCCTTCGGCCTGCTCAGCCTCTCGCTAGCGGTCGCCTCCTCCATGGCGGGCAAGCTGCAGGAGCGATTCGGGGTGCGCAATGTGACCCTGGGCGCCGGTGTGCTGCTCGGCATCGGCTTCTTCCTCACCGCCCACGCCAGCAATCTGGCGATGCTCTACCTCTGCGCGGGCATTCTGGTCGGTTTTGCCGACGGTACCGGCTACCTGATGACTCTCTCCAACTGCGTGAAGTGGTTCCCGGAGCGCAAGGGGCTGATCTCCGCCTGCTCCATCGGGGCCTATGGTCTCGGCAGTCTCGGTTTCAAATACATCAACCTGCTGCTGCTCTCGAGCTCCGGCCTTGAGACCACTTTCCAGCTGTGGGGGCTGATCGCCATGTCCATGGTGCTGGTGGGCGGCATGCTGATGAAGGATGCGCCCAAGCAGGCCGCTTCCGTGCAGCAGAGCGAGAGCCGTGACTTCACTTTGGCCGAGGCGATGCGCAAGCCACAGTACTGGATGCTGGCGCTGATGTTCCTCACCGCCTGCATGAACGGCCTCTACGTCATCGGCGTGGCCAAGGATATCGGCGAGAAGATGGTGGGTCTGCCTGCTGTCGTCGCTGCCAATGCCGTCGCCATCATCGCCATGGCCAACCTGGGTGGCCGTCTGGTGTTGGGTATCCTCTCCGACAAGATGTCCCGCATCCGGGTCATCACCATCGCCCAGCTGATTACCCTGGCGGGCATGGCGCTGCTGCTGTTCGTGCCGCTCAATGCCAACCTGTTCTTCGTGGCGGTCGCCTGTGTGGCATTCAGCTTCGGTGGCACCATCACCGTCTACCCCTCGCTGGTGAGCGACTTCTTCGGTCTCAACAACCTGACCAAGAACTACGGCGTCATCTATCTGGGCTTTGGTCTGGGCAGCATCATCGGCTCCATCGTGGCCTCCCTGTTTGGCGGCTTTATGGCGACCTTCCACCTGATCCTGGTGTTGCTGGTGGTGGCGCTGGTGCTCTCCCTCACCATCCGCCTGCCGGCACCGGTAGCGGTCGAGCGGGCCTGATAAGTCTCCCTGCCACAGCAAGCAAAAACAGAGACCCGGGCCCTGCCCGGGTCTTTGCATTTCCGATGGTCGATCAGCGCGGCGCTAGCCCCAGCAGCTGGCGGGCCTTGCGGCAGCTTTCCTCCACCGTTGACCAGTCGTCACCGGTTACCGTGATATGGCCCATCTTGCGGCCGGGGCGGGGTTCGCCCTTGCCATAGAGGTGCAGATGCAGGCCGGGCAGCGCCAGCAGGGCAGCCCAGTCGGGTGTGCCGTTCTGCCAGAGATCACCCAGCAGGTTGATTAACAGGGCGGGGCGCACGGCGATCTGCTCCGGCAGCGGCATATCGCACAGGGCCCGCACCTGCAACTCGAACTGGCTGCATGCGGCGTTGTCGAGGCTGGGATGGCCCGAGTTGTGGGGGCGTGGCGCCAGCTCGTTGACCAATAGCCTCCCTTCCACGAGGAAGAACTCCACCGTCAGCACCCCGACGTAATCGAGGGTCGCGATCAGCCGCTCGGCTATTGCTTTGGCTTCGCTCTCCAGCGCCGGCACATTGGCCGGGGAGCGAGTCTGATCGAGGATGCCGCCGTTGTGCCAGTTCTGCACCAGTGGCAGGGCGCTGATGGCACCGCTCGGGCTGCGCGCCAGGGTCAGGGCAAACTCCCCCTCCAGTGCTAGCCGTTGCTCCAGCACGCAGGGGACGCCACTGGCTGCCAGCGCCGTCGCCAGCTCATCCAGGTCGCTCACTTGCCACTGCCCCTTGCCGTCGTACCCTTCGCGGGCCGTTTTGAGAATGGCGGGCAAGAGTTCGCTGGCCTGTGCGGGGATGGGCTCTTCCGGCAGTAGCGACAGATAGGGGGCGATCGGGATGTTTGCTCCGCGCAGAAAGGCTTTCTCTTCACGGCGATCCTGACAGATGCGCACCGCGCTGGCGGCCGGGCGTACCGGCTTTTTTTGTTCGAGCAGCGCGAGGGTGGCGGCGGGCACGTTCTCGAACTCGCAGGTAATGGCTTCGCAGCGGCTGGCCAACTCGACCAGTGCCCCAGTGTCGTCATAGGGGGCGACAATATGGTGATCGGCGGCGGCACCGGCGATGCTGGCCGGGTCGGGATCCAGCACCACCACCTTGTAGCCGAGGCGGTGGGCGGCCATCACAAAGTAGCGGCCAAGCTGACCGCCGCCGAGCATGCCGAGGGTGGCGGGGGGCAGGATCATGTCGGCTCCTCCAGCGTGAGGGCAAGCACCCGATCTCGCTCGCGGGTGCGGAAGTCGTCGAGCTGCTGCCGGTAGCGGGGGGCGTCGTCATCCCGGGCGACCGAGAGCAGAGAGACCGCAAACAGGGCAGCGTTGGCGGCCCCCGCCTCGCCGATGGCGAAGGTGGCGACGGGTACCCCCTTGGGCATCTGCACGATGGAGAGTAGGGAGTCCATCCCCTTGAGGTGACGGGAGGGGATGGGCACCCCCAGCACCGGCAATGTGGTCTTGGCGGCGACCATGCCCGGCAGATGGGCAGCACCACCGGCCCCGGCGATGATGGCGCGCAGACCGCGCTCGCGGGCTGTGGCGGCATACTCGAACAGCAGATCCGGGGTGCGATGGGCCGAGACCACCTGCGCCTCGTAGGGCACGCCGTGCTCCTTGAGGATGCGGGCGGCGGCCTGCAGCACGGGCCAGTCGGAGTCGGAGCCCATTACCAGGCCGATCAGCGGAGGGGTGTTCATTTTCTCTGAATCCTTGCTGTTAAACGTTTGCTTTTGGTGAACAAAAAGAGCCGGCAAGCCGGCTCAGAATTTCTCGGGTCGCACGATTTCGACCGGTTGCAGAAAGGCGATCATGGCGTAGTCGGGGTAGTAGCGACTCTGCAGGTGGGCCAGCAACCGCTCCGCCTGCTCCCGGCTGCAGATCGCCTCCAGCCGGATGTTGCCGCTCTCGCTCCAGCTGGCGTTGCGCTCGCCATGATCCCCCCGGCGCGGGCATCTGTGATGGTGTAGCCGCGCAGCCCCTCGCGGGTGAGGGTGCGCAGCAGGGTCGGCTCCAGATTGGCTTCGGTGATGATGGTCAGCAGGGTGCGGGTCTCGGTCTGCATGTGGCTACTCCGTGAAGTGGCGGGCCCAGCTGTGGTAGAGCGGGATCCCCAGCATGATGTTGAACGGGAAGGTGACCCCCAGCACGGCGCTGAGGGACAGCCCCGGGTTGGCCTGAGGCACGGCGATGCGCATGGTGGCCGGCACGGCAATATAGGAGGCGCTCGCCGCCAGGGTGGCCAGCAGGGTCAGGCCGCCGAGAGAGAGGCCCATCAGCTGGCCAGCTGCCAATCCCAGTCCCGCCGAGGCGAGCGGCATCAACAGGGCGAAGCTGAGCAGGAACAGGCCATGGCGGCGCAGATCCTGACACTGGCGGGCGACGATGAGGCCCATCTCCAGCAGGAACAGCGCCAGCGCCCCCTTGAACAGGTCGACAAACAGCGGTTTGAGCGGGGCAATCCCATCCGGCCCGGCCAGATAGCCGATGGCCATGCCGCCCAGCAGCAGGGTTACCCCTTTGCCGAGGAAGGTCTCGTGGGCCAGCATGCGCCAGCGGGTCTCTCGACTGATGCCGCGGGCCAGCACTATGCCCACCAGAATGGCCGGGATCTCCATCACCGCAAGGAAGATGGAGAGCTGCGATTCAAAGCTGATGCCCCGTTCGGTGAGCCAGTTCACTCCGACCGCAAAGGTGGCGACGCTGACCGAACCATAGTGGGCGGCGGTGGCGGCTGCATCGACCCGGTTCATCTTGAGGCGCAGCACAGCAAAGCCGAGCAGGGTCTGCACCACGCCGAGCAGGATCACCAGCGCAAGTTGCGGCAGCAGAGGTTGCAGGGATTGCTGGGCCAGACCGACGCCGCCCTTGAGGCCGATGGCCAGTAGCAGAAAGAGAGAGAGGGTGTCGTAGAGGGCGGGCGGCAGCTTGAGCTCGGATCGCACCAGACCGGCCAGCAGACCAAACAGAAAGAAGAGTACAACAACGTCCAGCATGATGGTTCGCAGGGCAGTTCAGATAATGGTTGCATGCTAGAGCCCACAATGTTTCGATAAAATCAGATTCTCGCTGATGGTTGTTCGGTAAAAACTGATAGGGAACGGCATGCTCAACTACAAACAGCTCTACTACTTCTGGCATGTGGCACGCAGCGGCAGCGTGACGCAGGCCGCCGAACAGCTGCACCTCACGCCGCAGACCATCAGCGGTCAGGTGGCCGAGCTGGAGCAGTCCCTCGGGGTGGCGCTGTTCAACCGGGTGGGGCGGCGTCTGGTGCTGACCGCTGCCGGGCGGCAGGCGCAGGAGCAGGCAGGGGCGATTTTCTCGCTCGGCGCCGAGCTGGAGCACACCCTGCGCCACGCCAGTCAGGAGCTGACCATGCAGGTGGGGATCGCCGATTCGGTACCCCGCACCCTGGCGTTCGATCTGCTGGCCCCCGCCATGGCGCTGGCGACCCCGCTGCGGCTGGTGTGTCACGAGGAGCGGGCCGAGCAGCTGTTCAGCGAGCTGGCCCGCCACAAGCTGGATATGGTGCTGATCGATCGCCCGCTCCCTCCCGACAGCGGCGTGCGCGGCTACAACCACGAGCTGGGGCGCAGCCCGCTGGCGCTGTTTGCCAGCCCCGAGCTGGCGGCGCGGGCGCGGGACGGTTTTCCCGCCTCGCTGGAGGGGTTGCCGCTGCTCATCCCCGGAGAGAAGTCTGCCACCCACGATCGGCTGCTGGAGTGGTATCGCCAGCAGGGCATTCATCCCCATCTGGTGGGGCAGTTTGATGACTCCACCCTGATGAAGTCGTTCGGCAAGGCGGGGATGGGGATCTTCCCGGCGCCGCTGGCGATGGCTGACGAGATTGGCCGCCTCTACGGAGTGGAGCGGATTGCGACCCTCACCGACGTTACCCTCTCTTATTATCTGGTCTCGGCAGGGCGCCATCTCTCCCATCCAGGAGTACAGGCGGTGATGGAGGGGGCACAGCAGCGGCTGGCAGCGTTGGCTGGCAATAAATAGAAATCTGGATGGCTATACATCCAGCTTGGCTCTGCCTATAATCCTCCCGCTTTGGCGCATCATGCTTAATAGGGAATCCGGTGAAAATCCGGAGCTGGCGCGCAGCGGTAAGGGGGAACGAAGCGACATCAGGGCACTGCCGTCAGGCGGGAAGCCGTCGCCGTAGGCTATCAGCCCCCGAGCCCGAAGACCTGCCAGAGTTCGTATTTCGGGCCGAGAGAAACCGGCCACGAAGTAGATACTTACGCGAACTTAAGGATCTCTCATGTCGAAGAAATTTCTGGCGGCTGCCCTGTTGCCGACGGCGGCGTTTGCCCAGCAGTTGACCATTCCCGTCAATCCCACCATGGTGGTGACCGCTACCCGCGTCGCCCAACCTGTCTCCAGCGTGCTTGCCCCGGTCAATGTGGTGACCCGGGACGAGATCGATCGCCTGCAAGCCCAGACCGTGACCGATGTGGTCAAGACCCTGCCCGGTGTGGAAGTGGTCAGCAATGGTGGCCGAGGCCAGCTCAGCTCGCTGCGGGTGCGTGGTGGCACCTCCTCCCAGACGCTGGTGCTGGTGGATGGGGTACGCAGTGCCTCCCTGACCGCCGGGATGACCGAACTGAATAACCTGCCGCTCAATCAGGTGGAGCGCATTGAATACATTCGTGGCCCGCGCGCCACCATCTACGGCTCCGACGCCATCGGTGGGGTGATCAACATCATTACCCGTCCCGACAAGGGGACAAATCAGCACAAGTTCAATATCGGTGCTGGTTCCCATCAACAGCGTCAGGCCGCTTTCAGTAGTGCCAGCCAGGTAGGTGAGGCGGGTCAGCTCAAGGTGGCTGGCGGTTTTGATGATGAAGAGGGTTACAACGTACACCCCTTGCCCGGCATCAACGATGGTGACCGTCACGGGCATCGGGGCTACAACGCCATGCTGGACTACCAGCAGGCCCTCGGCAGCAATTGGGATCTGTTCGGTACAACCCGCTGGTTCCGCAATGTGGCCCAGTATGCGGGGTCTGACGCAAACTATGCGCCGCATCGAGCCGAAACGTGGACTGAAAACCAGAGCTATCAGCTGGGGTCGCGCTATCACGATGATCGCTATCTGAGTGAGTTGCGTGGCGCCTTCTCCAGACAGGATGCGTACGACTATCTCGACAATAGCGGCCGCGATCAGGCCAATAATCGGACCTACACCCGCCAGTACAGCCTGAACTGGGTCAACAGCCTCAAGCTGAACGAGCTGTGGACGCTCGGCGGCGGTGCTGACTGGCAGCGCGACATGCTGGACGATCGCTCGCGATCTTCTGGCTCCCCCTATCCGGCAGGGGCCAAGGAGCGGGACAATACCGGGGTCTATGCCCTGGCCCAGTTCGACAACCAGACATGGCAGGGTGAGCTGAGCGGCCGCAGTGATGACAACGAGCAGTTTGGTCGTCACAACACCTGGCAAACCGGCGCAGGCTGGCGTTTTGTCGAGGATTACCGCCTGAGTGCCCGCTACGGCACCGGTTTCCGCGCCCCCTCCTTTAATGACCTCTACTATCCGGGCTCTGGCAATCCCAACCTGAAGCCGGAAGAGTCGAAGAGCAGCGAGCTGATGCTGGATGGTCAAACTGCGGGTGTCGAGTGGCGGGCCACCGGTTATCGCAATGACTTCGAACAGATGATCCAGTGGGCACCCAACAGTCAGGGGATGTGGACACCACAAAACGTTGGCAAGGCTCGCATTGAAGGGGTCGAGCTGGAAGGGGAATTCGACACTGGCTGGTTGAGTCATAGAGTCTCTGCCGAGTACAAGGAGCCCAAAGACAAGATGACCGATAAACAGTTGCAGCTGATCTCCCGCAAAGGGGCCAAGTGGATTACGCAGGCACAGTGGCAACAGTTTGACGGCTCGCTGAGCTGGATCTATCAGGGGGAGCGCTATGGCGATGTGGCCAACACTACCAAACTCGGTGGCTACAGCGTGTGGAATCTGGCTGTCGGCTACAAGGTCACCCCGGCGCTCAAGGTATCTGGCAAGATCAACAACCTGCTGGATAAGGAGTATCAGACTGCGGTGGGTTACCCTGCCGATGAGCGCGCTTACTACGTGACAATGGATTACTCACTCTAAGCCGGACCCGGCCACGCGGAAAAATCAGGGGCCCTGCCATTGGCAGGGCCTTTTCTATTGGCGGCAGGCGGGAGTATGATCGCCGCCTTGCACCAAAGGGGAGCTCAAGTGGCCAATATTCTCGTGTTTGATTCCGGTATGGGTGGCCTGACCATCTACCGCGAAATCCGCCGCGTTCTGCCGGCACACAACTATTTCTACTGCTTCGATAACGCCAACTTCCCCTATGGTGAATTGAGCGAGCCCGCCCTGATTGCTGCCTGCACCCGCTTGGTGACCACCATGGTGGCCCGTCATCATATAGATCTGGTGGTGATTGCCTGCAACACGGCCAGCACCATAGCACTGCCAGCCCTGCGTGAGGCATTGGATATTCCCGTGGTGGGGGTGGTGCCAGCCATCAAGCCCGCAGCTGCTCAGACTCGCAACGGTTGTATCGGTCTGCTGGCCACT
>NZ_JBQBES010000002.1:2122500-2280000 GCF_051919425.1 Aeromonas sp. 75A
AGCAGGTTAATATTCCTGCACGACTTGTAATTGCGATGGGGGGACGGAGAAGGCTAGGTGGGCCAGGCGACGGTTGTCCTGGTGAAAGTGCGTAGGTGGTGTTTCTAGGCAAATCCGGAGACACAACACTGAGACACGAGACGAACGCACTACGGTGCGGAAGCCATTGATGCCCTGCTTCCAGGAAAAGCCTCTAAGCTTCAGATTACAAGTCATCGTACCCCAAACCGACACAGGTGGTCGGGTAGAGAATACCAAGGCGCTTGAGAGAACTCGGGTGAAGGAACTAGGCAAAATAGAACCGTAACTTCGGGAGAAGGTTCGCTCCTGACAGTGAAGTCCCTTGCGGATGGAGCAGTTGGGAGTCGCAGTGACCAGATGGCTGGGACTGTTTATCAAAAACACAGCACTCTGCAAACACGAAAGTGGACGTATAGGGTGTGACACCTGCCCGGTGCCGGAAGGTTAATTGATGGGGTTAGCGCAAGCGAAGCTCTTGATCGAAGCCCCGGTAAACGGCGGCCGTAACTATAACGGTCCTAAGGTAGCGAAATTCCTTGTCGGGTAAGTTCCGACCTGCACGAATGGTGTAACCATGGCCATGCTGTCTCCACCCGAGACTCAGTGAAATCGAATTCGCCGTGAAGATGCGGTGTACCCGCGGCTAGACGGAAAGACCCCGTGAACCTTTACTACAGCTTGGCACTGAACATTGAACCTACATGTGTAGGATAGGTGGGAGGCTTTGAAGGCGTGACGCTAGTTGCGCTGGAGCCGTCCTTGAAATACCACCCTTGTATGTTTGATGTTCTAACGCAGGGCCCTGAATCGGGCTCGCGGACAGTGCCTGGTGGGTAGTTTGACTGGGGCGGTCTCCTCCCAAAGAGTAACGGAGGAGCACGAAGGTTGGCTAATCCTGGTCGGACATCAGGAGGTTAGTGCAATGGCATAAGCCAGCTTAACTGCGAGACGGACAGGTCGAGCAGGTACGAAAGTAGGTCATAGTGATCCGGTGGTTCTGAATGGAAGGGCCATCGCTCAACGGATAAAAGGTACTCCGGGGATAACAGGCTGATACCGCCCAAGAGTTCATATCGACGGCGGTGTTTGGCACCTCGATGTCGGCTCATCACATCCTGGGGCTGAAGTCGGTCCCAAGGGTATGGCTGTTCGCCATTTAAAGTGGTACGCGAGCTGGGTTCAGAACGTCGTGAGACAGTTCGGTCCCTATCTGCCGTGGGCGTTGGATGATTGAAGGGAGTTGCTCCTAGTACGAGAGGACCGGAGTGAACGAACCTCTGGTGTTCGGGTTGTCACGCCAGTGGCACTGCCCGGTAGCTAAGTTCGGAATCGATAACCGCTGAAAGCATCTAAGCGGGAAGCGAGCCCTGAGATGAGTCATCCCTGACCCCTTGAGGGTCCTAAAGGGCCGTTGGAGACCACAACGTTGATAGGTGGGGTGTGTAAGCGCGGTGACGTGTTGAGCTAACCCATACTAATTACCCGTGAGGCTTAACCATACAACACCCAAGAAGTGTTCTAAGGCTTGTAGCAAATACCAAGCGAACTACTTACGTCAGCTTTCTCAGATTGAAGATTTTTGCCTGGCGGCCATAGCGCCGTGGAACCACCTGATCCCATGCCGAACTCAGAAGTGAAACGCGGTAGCGCCGATGGTAGTGTGGCATTCGCCATGCGAGAGTAGGACACTGCCAGGCACCCAAGTTAAGAACCCCGCTCATCGAGCGGGGTTTTTTATTGGCTGCCATTCAGAAAGTTGGCTGATAATTGACCTTTTATTCTCTCTTCCCTGCCGTTTTCTCTGTTTTTCCTCCCCGATTTTCTCCGGTTATGCCATCGCCGCTGGCGGTGGTTGTCGCTATAATGGCCGCCCTCAAGCAAGGTGGTGGTATGAAAGCAGAATATCTACAGCGATTCGGGGGCATTGCCCGTCTTTATGGTCAGAATGCCCTGCGTTCCTTTAGCCAGGCGAAAGTCTGTGTGGTGGGGATCGGTGGCGTGGGCTCCTGGGCGGCGGAGGCGCTGGCCCGCGCCGGTATCAACCAGGTCACCCTGATCGATATGGACGATATCTGCATCACCAACACCAATCGCCAGATCCACGCCATGAAGGGGACGGTTGGTCGCCTCAAGACCGAGGTGATGGCCGAGCGTATTCGCGCCATCAATCCGGATTGCGAAGTGATCGAGGTGGATGATTTCGTCACTGCCGATAATCTGGCCGAGCATATCAAGCGGGAGTTTGACTATGTGGTGGACGCCATCGACTCGGTCAAGGCCAAGGTGGCGCTGATTGCCTTCTGCAAGCGCAACAAGATACCGGTAATTGTGGCCGGTGGTGCCGGCGGGCAGATGGATCCGACTCAAATCACCGTGGCCGATCTGGCCAAGACCATTCAGGATCCGCTCGCTGCGAAAGTGCGCTCCGACCTGCGCCGATTGCACAACTTCAGCAAGAATCCGGCGCGCAAATTCGGGGTGGAATGTGTCTTCTCAACCGAGCAGCTGAGTTATCCGGATGGTAATGGTGGCACCTGTCAGGCAAAAGCGGCCAGCGATGGCACCATGAAGATGGATTGCGCCTCCGGCTTTGGCGCGGTGACGCCGGTGACGGCAACCTTTGGGCTGGTTGCCGCGTCCCGGGTATTGAAGAAGATTGCCGAGCGGGGGGCCCGCGCTGAGAAAGAAGCCGGGAATGAAGAAGTAGGGTCGATTGGCGAAGCCTAATCGACCTCTGCACAAGGCGGATTAGACTGCCTGCTCCCGGATCGCCAGCACGATCGCTCTGAGCCCGTTACCTCGTGACGGGCTCAAGTGTTTCTCAAGCCCCAGTTCGGTAAAATACCCTTCCATATCAAAAGCCTGGATCGCCGCAGACGATTGGTGGTTAAGCGCCGCCAGCACGATAACGATCAGCCCGCGCACGATGCGGGCATCGGAATCACAGGCAAAATGCCAGCAGCCATCCTCGCTTTGTTCTCCCTTCAGCCAAGCCTGGCTTTCACACCCCTTGAGGCGAAACTCCTCCTGCTGCCATTCGCCGGGTAGCGCTGGCAGCTGTTTGCCGAGCTGGATGATGAGCCGGTACTGGTTCTCCCAGCCGTGAGCGGCGGCAAACTGCTGGCGGATGGTGTCGGCGTTGGGCTCAAGGCCAATCTGGGTATAGCTTGCGAGGTCACTCATTCGGTTATCTGCCTTAGAAGAAGTCACTGAGTTTGTGCAGGGCGGCCAGCAGAGCGTCGACATCATCCCGATTGTTGTAGCAGGCCAGCGAGGCGCGCATGGTGCCGCCGATCCCGAGCGATTCCATCAATGGCATGGCGCAGTGATGGCCGACTCGCAGGGCGATCCCCTGCATGTCGAGCAGGGTAGCAGCATCTTGCGGGTGGATGTCGTCTATCAGGAAAGAGACCGCACCGGCGCGCTGATTGGGTTCGCCGATCAGATGCAGCCCCGGCACCTGTTGCAGGCCTGCTACCAGATAGTCGGTCAGTGCCTGCTCATGGTTGGCGAGCCATTGCCGGTCTTGCTCCATCACAAAGTCGATGGCGGCGGCGAGGCCGATAGCGCCAGCGATATGGGGGGTGCCCGCCTCGAACTTGAAGGGCAGGGTATTGAAGGTGGTGCCGCTGAAACTGACCCGATCGATCATCTCGCCACCGGCTTGCCAGGGCGGCATCCGTTCCAATAGCTCGGTGCGGCCCCACAACACGCCGATGCCGGTCGGGCCATAGAGCTTGTGGCCGGAGAAGGCGTAGAAGTCGCAACCGATGGCTTGCACATCCACCTCGAGATGAGCCACCGCCTGGGCGCCGTCGATCAGCGTCACGGTGCCAACCGCTTTGGCGGCCTCTACTATCTGGGCGACCGGATTGACGGTACCGAGGGCATTGGATACGTGGGCCACGCTCACCAGCCGGGTGCGTGCTCCCAGCATGGCGTGATAGGCGGCCAGATCGAGATCGCCCCGCTTATCGAGTGGGATAACCCGGATCACCGCGCCGGTACGCTGGGCGACCAGCTGCCACGGGACGATATTGGCGTGGTGCTCCAGCGTGCTGAGGATGATTTCGTCCCCTGTCTTGAGTTCGTTCATCCCCCAGCTCTGGGCTACCAGATTGATCGCTTCTGTGGTACCACGGGTCCAGATAACTTCGTGGCTGCGGGGCGCATTGATAAAGCGGGCGACCGTTTCGCGGGCGGCCTCGAAGGCACGGGTCGCGCGGCCACTCAGGGTGTGGGCGGCACGGTGCACGTTGGCGTTGTCGATCCGATAGTAGTGAGCGATGGCATCCAGTACCGCTTGCGGTTTCTGGGTGGTGGCGGCGTTGTCCAGATAGACCAGAGGGTGGCCGTTTACCTCCTGCGTCAAGGCCGGAAACTGGCTGCGCAGTTGGTCGTGCTGTTGCTGATTCATGCTCCCCTCATCATCTGGAAAAAGTCATCATCTCGAAAGGTCGGCCATGATCCTGAAAATAGCGCCCGAACACAAGGCGCGATAAGCCCGATTGGCGGTTGCCTGCCGTGCAGCAGGTACGGCTCGTCGGGTGATTTCTGGTACAATGCCGCCCCTCATCATAAGCCAAGAGATCCGGCCCATGAAGCTCAACCCCAATCAGAACGAAGCGGTCAAGTATGTCTCCGGCCCTTGCCTGGTGCTGGCGGGTGCCGGATCGGGCAAGACCCGCGTCATCACCAACAAGATTGCCTATCTGGTGCAGCAGTGCGGCTACAGTGCGCGCAACATCGCCGCCGTCACCTTTACCAACAAAGCGGCGCGGGAGATGAAGGAGCGGGTCGGCCAGACTTTGGGCCGCAAGGAAGCGCGGGGGCTGATGGTCTCCACCTTCCATACTCTGGGGCTCGAGATCATCCGTCGGGAGCACAAGAGCCTGAATCTCAAGGCCAACTTCTCCCTGTTCGACGATACCGATCAGCTGGCGCTGCTGAAAGAATTGACTGAAGACGAGCTCGACAACGACAAGGACAAGCTCTCGGCCCTTATCAGCCAGATCTCCAACTGGAAGAACGACCTCATCCTGCCCGCCCGAGCCATGCGTATAGCCCGCGGGCCGGAAGAGGTGCTGATGGCCCAGCTCTACGAGCGTTATCACCGCCAGATGGTGGCCTATAACGCGCTGGATTTTGACGACCTCATCGTGATGCCGACCCTGCTGCTCAAGAGCAATCAGGAGGTGCGCGAGCGCTGGCAGAACAAGATCCGCTATCTGCTGGTCGATGAGTACCAAGACACCAACACCAGCCAATACGAGCTGGTGAAGCAGATCGTCGGCGAGCGGGCTCGTTTTACCGTGGTAGGGGACGATGACCAGTCCATCTACTCCTGGCGAGGTGCCAAGCCGCAGAACCTGGTGCTGCTGAGCGAAGATTTCCCCAGCCTCAAGCTGATCAAGCTGGAGCAGAACTACCGCTCCAAGCGGCGGATCCTCAAGTGCGCCAACATTCTGATCGCCAACAACCCGCACGTCTATGACAAGGCGCTCTTCTCCGAATTGGATGAGGGGGTGAAGCTCAAGGTGCTGTTCGCCAAGAACGAGGAGCACGAAGCGGAGCGGATCGCCGCCGAGATGATGGGACACAAGTTTATGAACCGCACCCGGTTCAAGGATTACGCCATCCTCTATCGGGGCAACCATCAGTCGCGCATCTTCGAGAAGGCGTTGATGACCAACCGGATTCCTTATCGCATCTCCGGCGGCACCTCGTTCTTCTCCCGCACCGAGATCAAGGACATCATGGCCTACCTCAAGCTGCTGGTGAATCCGGATGAGGACACTGCCTTCCTGCGGGTGGTCAACCTGCCGCGCCGCGAGATTGGCCCCACTACCCTCGAAAAACTGGGTCAGTATGCCAATCAGCGCGGCAAGAGCCTGTTTGCCGCCAGCTTCGAGCTGGGGCTCGAGCAGCACCTCTCCGGGCGCGGACTCGTGGCCCTGCAGGCATTCACCAACTGGTTGGTACGCCTTGGCGATCAAGCGCTGCGTGGCAATCCGGTGGAGGCGGTGCGGGACATGATCAAGGAGATCCACTACGAAGAGTGGCTCTACGAGACCTCCCCCAGCCCGAGAGCGGCCGAGATGCGGATGCAGAACGTTTCTACTCTCTATCGTTGGATCACCGAGATGCTGGAAGGGGATGAGCTGGAGGAGTCGATGACGCTGGCTCAGGTGGTCACTCGCCTCACCCTGCGCGACATGATGGAGCGCAACGAGGGGGAAGATGATGCGGATCAGGTGCAGTTGATGACGCTGCATGCCTCAAAGGGGCTGGAGTTCCCCTATGTCTACATGGTGGGGATGGAGGAGGGCTTGCTGCCCCACCAGACCAGCATAGATGAAGACAACGTGGAGGAGGAGCGGCGTCTCGCCTACGTGGGGATCACCCGGGCTCAGACCGAACTGACCTTCACCCTCTGCAAGGAGCGGCGTCAGTTTGGCGAGTCGGTACGGCCAGAGCCGAGCCGCTTCTTGCTGGAGCTGCCGCAGGATGACCTTGAATGGGAGAACCAGAAGAAGGTGACTGCCGAGGAGCGCCAGCAGAAGGGGCAGGTCGGTGTTGCCAACCTGCGGGCGTTGTTCAAGAAGGATTAACCCTAAGGATTGGCCGGGGTCAGTAGCGGTACTATGTCTGCTCCCGGCATGGGCGGTGAGATATAGCGCCCTTGCCCCATCCGGCAGCCGATATCAATCAGCTTCTGCAACTGCTGCTGGTTCTCGATCCCCTCGACGACCAGGGTGTAATCGAGATCCTGACAGATATCCCGCATGGCGCGGATCAGTGCCAAATCTTTGGGTGATTGCAGCATCCGCTGGGTAAAGCTGTCATCCACCTTGATGTAATCCACCGGGAAGTGGAACAGGGCGTTGAGGGAGGAGAAGCCGGTGCCGAAATCATCGAGGCTGATCTGGATACCCTTGGCCCTCAGGTCATGCAGGGATGCCAGCGCATCGGAATCTTGCCGCGACAGCTCCCGCTCGTTGAATTCAAAAATCAGATAGCCGGGGGCGACCCCCTCCTCTTCGATAATTCCCATCAGCCGCATGATGTGGTCATGGTTGACCAGATGTTTGCCCGACAGATTGATGGCGACCTTGAACTTGCTCTGCCCGGAGATTGGCAGCCAGTTCTTCAGTTGCTGACAGGTGTGGCGCAGGATCTGGTAATCCAGCTCCAGTATCAGACCACACTGCTCTGCCAGCGGAATAAAGTCGAACGCATCCTTCAGAATCCCCTCCTCGGTCAGCCAGCGCGCCATCACCTCCAGTCCGGTCAGGCGGCTATCCTGCAGCCGGATCACCGGCTGGAAGTAGGGGACGATACGCCCCTCCCGCAGGGCTCTGGCCAGCATCTCTTCCGGCGAATTCCAGTTCTGGTTGATGCAATCATCCGAGTAGCTGACGATGCGACTGCGACCATTGCGTTTGGCCTGATACATGGCCAGATCGGCCTGATGGAGCAGCTGGCTGATATCTGAGGTTTGCTCGGAGACGCTCGATACCCCCAGGCTGACGGTAATGCTCAACTCGTTGCCGAGTAGCCGGAACGGGTATGAGAGACGGCTGATAATGCGGTTGAGCACCGGGCTGATGTCATCGTCGCTCTTGCTGCTGTCCAGATAGATGACGAACTCATCGCCCCCCAGTCTGGCCACCAGATCGTTTTGCCGGATGCAGGTCTGCAGGCGGCGGCTCACCTCCTTGAGCAGCTGATCGCCAGCACTGTGGCCCAGGGTGTCATTGATCTGCTTGAAGTGATCCACATCGATAAAAATCACCGCGAATCCCGGCGATTTGTAGCGGTTGTAGTGGGTCATGGCATGGTTGAGGTGGTTCATCAACAGCGCGCGGTTGGGCAGCTGGGTCAGCGGGTCGTGAAGCGCATCGAATTGCAACCGCCGTTCCAGCTCCTGATGCTGCTTGAGCTGCTTTTGCAGCCTGAGGTTGGTCTGACGCAGCTGTTGCAGCCGCTGGTTGATGGAGTCTTCGGTATTGATGTCGTTGAGCTGCTGGCGGATCCGTCTCAGCTCCAGCAGCAGGGTGAGCTGGCCACGCAGGAAGTCGAGAAACAGCTTGTCGTCGGTCTCCAGCGATTGAGCCGTGCTGATGATGAAGTGGGCGAAGTACTGTTGTTGCAGCCGCAGCGGCATGCTGTGCCAGTAGCGGGACTCCCTGCTCACCTCGATATTGCTGGTGCTGTGGCACAAGCCGCTGATGAACTCGTCTCCCTGATGGGGATGGGCAGGGTAGATCTTTTCCAGCTTCTGACTGGTTAGCCTGACCAGCAACATGTCCTCAATGGTGAGCATCTGACGCAGTACCGCCTCCAGTTGGGAGAAGAGCGCCTGAGCTGGCAGGGTATTGGCGAGCCGCATGATGCGGCTGATGCTCTCGATTTTCTTTTTCCAGTTCGGGTCTTTGCGGATCAGCGGTGAAGGGAGCTCGGTGAGATGGGATCCCGCCTGGGTTTCGGTCAGCCGTTTGGCCAGACACTCCAGCAGCAGACGCAGGGTCGGCAGGTCGGCTGGTGTGCCACGCGCCAGCAACCACTGTATCTGGCCATGCTCGATGGGGAAGACGCACCACCCTTCGGCTTCATCCAGCTGGGTGAGTTGATCGGTGATGCGGGACTGCTCACGGCCCAGCTGTTGCTTGAAGATATCGCTGACCTTGTAGGCGTAAAGCCAGTTCAGACCGGTATCGGAGAGGCCCAGCATGCCGAAATGTTGCAGCGGGCAGAGTTGGTCAATCTGCTGGATCAGGGCATCGTAATCGTCAGACGTGGCGGTTTGTGGCGCCGGGAAGTCCATAATGGCAGAGACCAACGCCAACAGAGGAGTTGAGTAATGGGGTTCGATGGATTGGGACGACATGTGCAACTCCCGATATGTCTACCTTACAAGAGTAGTCGGAAGCCGATAGATTGAAAGGGCCGCAATTGCGGCCCTTTCAAATACTTACAGCTTGTCGATCATGTAGTGGATGGCGTTTTCAATCTCTTCATCACTACAGTTCGCACAGGTGCCGCGCGGAGGCATCATGCCGGACTTGCCGGTAAAGCCTTCAATGGCATGTTTCTTGAGAGTATCAATGCCCTGGGCGATGCGAGGATCCCAGGCTGCCTTGTCACCCCGTTTGGGGGCACCAGCGGCGCCGGTGTCGTGACAGGCAAAGCAGGCGCCCTTGTATACCGTTTCGCCATCGCGGGGACCGGAGGAGGCGGCCGCCGCCGGAGCAGCACTCGCGCCGGCAATACCTTCCAGATCCTTGGCGGTATAGACCTGACCGATTGGTTTGATCCGCTCGGCAATGGCCTCCGGTGACATCTCATCGGCAGCAAGCACTGCCCCAGACAAGCTGGCGGCCGTCATCCCGACAGCCAGCAAATAGCTCAGTTTTTTCAACACGCTCATATACTCCCAGCAGTCTTTTATTATCCATGTAAACGACGGGATTATAACCGAATAGTTACAGCCATTTAAACGCTTGTGTGTGAAGTGTTAAACAGTCTGCGTACAAAGTTTTGGGCGATATCACGGCAATTTGGGTGGTGGAGATAAAAAGAAACCCGGCATTCGCCGGGTTTCGGGTAACCAAGGGGTGAAACGGCCTATTTATCCCAGCTCAGGATCACCTTGCCGGAGTGGCCGGAGCTCATCGCATCGAACCCCTGCTGGAATTCGTCGATGTGGAATCTGTGGGTGATGATGGGGGAGAGATCCAGCCCGGACTGGATCAGGCTGGCCATCTTGTACCAGGTCTCGAACATCTCGCGGCCATAGATCCCTTTGATAAACAGTCCCTTGAAGATCACCTTGTTCCAGTCGATGGCCATGGTGGAGGGCGGGATGCCGAGCATGGCGATCTTGCCGCCGTGGTTCATCTTGTCGAGCATCTCCTGGAAGGCGCTCGGGACGCCGGACATCTCCAGCCCCACGTCAAACCCTTCGGTCATGCCCAGCTCGCTCATTACGTCGGCCAGCTTCTCCTTGGCCACGTTGACCGCGCGGGTAGCGCCCATCTTGCGGGCCAGCTCCAGCCGGTATTCGTTGACGTCGGTGATCACCACGTGGCGCGCACCCACATGGCGGCAGACGGCGGCGGCCATGATGCCGATGGGGCCTGCACCGGTGATGAGCACATCTTCACCCACCAGATCGAAGGAGAGGGCGGTGTGCACCGCATTGCCAAACGGGTCGAAGATGGCAGCCAGCTCGTCCGGGATGTTGTCCGGCAACTTGAAGGCGTTGAATGCGGGGATCACCAGATATTCGGCAAAGGCGCCCGGGCGGTTGACGCCAACGCCAATGGTGTTGCGGCAGAGGTGAGTGCGGCCAGCGCGGCAGTTACGGCAGTGACCGCAGGTGATGTGCCCTTCGCCGGAGACCCGATCGCCGATGGCGAAGCCGCGCACCTCCTGACCGATGGCGACCACTTCGCCGACATATTCGTGGCCGACTACCATGGGTACCGGAATGGTCTTCTGGGACCACTCGTCCCAGTTGTAGATGTGGATATCGGTGCCGCAGATGGCGGTTTTGCGGATCTTTATCAGCAGGTCGTTGTGGCCGAGCTCGGGGGCCGGTACATCCGTCATCCAGATGCCGACCTCTTTGTGCAGTTTGGAGAGTGCTTTCATGGCTGTTCCTTCAATATGAATGCAGAAAAAAGGGGCTGCAGCCCCTTGATTCAAATCAGATAACGCCGAGTTCACGGCCGATGCGGATAAAGGCGTCGATCGCCTTGTCCAGCTGCTCGCGGGTATGGGCGGCAGACATCTGGGTGCGAATGCGCGCCTGACCCTTGGGCACGACCGGGAAGGAGAAGCCCACCACATAGATGCCGGCTGCCAGCATGCGGCTCGCCATTTCGGAGGCGAGTTTGGCATCCCCCAGCATCACCGGAATGATGGCGTGGTCGGCGCCTGCCAGAGTGAAGCCGGCGGCGCTCATCCGCTCGCGGAAGTAACGGCTGTTCTCTTTCAGACGTGCGCGCAGGTCGTGACCTTCGGCCAGCATGTCGATCACCTTGATGGTGGCGGCAACGATGGAGGGGGCCAGCGAGTTGGAGAAGAGGTAGGGGCGGGAGCGCTGACGCAGCCAGTCGATCACCTCTTTCTTGCCGGAGGTATAGCCGCCGGATGCGCCGCCGAGCGCCTTGCCCAGGGTGCCGGTGATGATGTCGACCCGATCCATCACGCCGCAATATTCGTGGGTGCCACGACCATTCTCGCCGATAAAGCCGACGGCGTGGGAGTCATCCACCATCACCAGCGCATCGTATTTGTCGGCCAGATCGCAGATGGATTTGAGGTCGGCGATGACCCCATCCATGGAGAAGACACCGTCGGTGGCGATCAGCTTGAAGCGGGCGCCATCGGCGTCAGCCTGCTTGAGCTGGGCTTCCAGCTCGGCCATGTCGTTGTTGGCGTAGCGATAGCGCTTGGCCTTGCACAGCCGCACGCCGTCGATGATGGAGGCGTGGTTGAGGGCATCGGAGATGATGGCATCTTCGGCACCGAAAAGGGTCTCGAACAGGCCGCCATTGGCGTCGAAGCAGGAGGAGTAGAGGATGGTGTCTTCAGTGCCGAGGAAGGCAGACATCTTCTGCTCCAGCGCTTTGTGCTGATCCTGGGTGCCGCAGATGAAGCGTACCGAGGCCATGCCGAAGCCGTGGCTGTCGAGTCCCTGATGGGCGGCGGCGATCAGATCCGGGTGGTTGGCCAATCCCAGATAGTTGTTGGCACAGAAGTTCAGTACCTGCTCACCGCCGACGGCGATGCTGGCCTGTTGGGCGGAGGTGATGATGCGCTCCTGCTTGTACAACCCTTCAGCTTGCACCTGGTTCAGTTGCTCGGTCAGGTGACGATAGAATCCGTTAGACATCCTCGATCCTTAGTGGCTATTTCAGCTGCGTATCAACAGAGGGCGACATTTTACTGCAATCTGTTGCGGTAAATTCAAATGATTGTGCTGATATTCAACAAATGTGAAACAGATCTCACCCAGCTGGTTGGGCCAGCTGACGGTAGTGCTGTTCCAGTTGCTGGATCTGTCCGGCCACCTGGGGTTGCACATAGGGGCGCAGCAGGAACAGCACCTTCAACACGCCCTGATAGAGCAGAGGTTTGGTGATGCGGGTGTTGGGGGCCTGGGCAATCTGGAACGGGATCCAGCAGGTCACCACCATTTTGATGGTCTGGCCCAGATCCGGCAGGTCTTCATCGCTGACATCTATGATGCCCCCTTCGCGCAGGCTTCTGAGCAGCGCGACCACGGAAGAACGCATCTGCTCCTGGGCCTTGAGGTACTTCTGTTGCAGCGGCTCGTCACGGCTCAGGATGTCCGGCAGATTGGCGTAGAAGAAGCGGAACTGCCACATCAGATAGAAGATGGCATCGAGATAGCCCATCAGATCCTGCAGGGTGATTTCACGGTTGCGGGTCGGCACGAAGCTCTCGCTCAGGTGACGGGCATACTGGTCGAAGATGGAGTGGATGATGTCTTCTTTATTGCGGAAGTGGTAGTAGAGGTTGCCCGGGCTGATGCCCATGTGCGCCGCAATGTGGTTGGTGGTGATGTTGCGTTCACCCTGATCGTTGAACAGCTCGGTCGCGCTGTGAATGATCCTGTCTCTGGTTTTCATCACTCATTCCTCCAACAGGTTCCGCTCGGGGCAGTTTTGAACAAGGTCGAATCCCCGGACGGCCCGTGATAAACTTTTCGGCAATTTCAAATTGGCTCACTATACACAGCTTTAACAAGCAGTCACATGTAGCCATCAACGTACGAGAGGCAAACTCCATGATCGTAGTAACTGGCGGTGCTGGCTTTATCGGCAGCAATCTGGTCAAGCAGCTGAACGCTCAAGGACGGACCGATATCGTGGTCATTGATGACCTGACCGACGGCACCAAGTTCGTCAACCTGGTCGATCTGACCATCGCTGACTACATGGACAAAGACGAGTTTCAGGCGCGCATCGTCTCCGGTGACGAGTTTGAAGAGTGGGACAACGGCATCGAGGTGATCTTCCACGAAGGCGCCTGCTCTGCTACCACCGAGTGGAACGGCAAGTTCATCATGGAGGTCAACTACGAGTACTCCAAGGATCTGTTCCACTACTGCATCGAGCGTGAAATCCCGTTCATTTACGCCTCTTCTGCCGCGACCTACGGTGGCCGCAACGACAACTTCATCGAAGATCCCAAGTTCGAACAGCCGCTCAACGTCTACGGCTACTCCAAGCAGCTGTTTGACCAGTACGTGCGCCGCTGGATGCCGGAGATCAACTCTCAGGTCGTCGGCCTCAAGTACTTCAACGTCTACGGCCCGCGCGAGCAGCACAAAGGCTCCATGGCTTCCGTCGCCTTCCACCTCAATACCCAGGTGAAGAAGGGCGAGAATCCCAAGCTGTTCGAAGGTTGCGATGGCTTCCCGAACGGTGGTCAGATGCGTGACTTCATCTATATCGACGACGTCTGCAAGGTAAACCTCTGGTTCTGGCAGAACCCGCAGCACTCCGGCATCTTCAACTGCGGTACCGGTCGTGCCGAGCCGTTCCAGAACGTGGCCGAAGCGGTGATCAAGCATCATCAGAAGGGAGCCATTGAGTACATTCCCTTCCCGGATCACCTCAAGGGTCGCTACCAGAGCTTCACCCAGGCTGACATGACCAAGCTGCGCAGCGTGGGTTATGACGCCGAGTTCAAAACCGTTGCCGAAGGGGTAGCGGATTACATGGCTTGGCTCAACCGCTAACAGGTGAGCACAACGCGGCAGTTTGAGCGCAAAACCGGAAGTGGGCACTCGCCTGCTTCCGGTTTCTGGTCTCTGTGGCTGCTTGCCGTTCCTCTCTTCTCTACCGGGTAACCGCGCGATGAATATATTGATGGCACTCTCCCAGCTCGAGGTAACGGGAGCTGAGGTCTATGCCACTACGGTCGGTAACGAACTGACCCGGCGTGGTCACAACGTCTTTTATGTGTCAGATACCCTGACCAAGCCGACGCTTGGCCCCGTCTTCAAACTGAGATTCAACAAGCGCAGCATATTGCGCCGCTTCTGGCACGTCTTTTACCTCATCTATCTCATCAAGAAGTACCATATCCAGTTGGTGCATGCTCACTCCCGCGCCTCCGGCTGGAGCAGTTACGTAGCCTGTAAGCTGACTGGCACCCCGATGATCACCACGGTTCATGGTCGCCAGCCGGTGCACGCGTCCCGCAAGGCATTCCATGCTCTCGGCTATCGGGCAGTTGCCGTTTGTGAGGATATTGCCCATCAGATTGTCGACAATCTGGGGGTCGATCCCGCGATAGTGCAGGTGCTGCGCAACGGTATCGAAACCGACAAATTCCAGCCTGTGCCAGCGCCGGACAACCCAAAGCCGGTGATCGCCATCATTGGCCGTTTGAGCGGCCCCAAAGGGGAGCTTTGCTACCGTCTGCTCGATGAAGTACTCGATCTGGATGCCTGCAAGGTACGGATTGTCAGCGGTACCCGCGTGCCCGAGCGTTTTGCCCGTTTTCAGGATCGTGCCGAGTTTGTCGGTTATGTCGATGATGTGCCTGCTCTGCTGGCAGGGTGTGATCTGGTGATCGGTGCCGGTCGGGTGGCGATGGAAGCGCTGCTCTGCGGCCGGCCCGCCTTTGCCATTGGTGAAGCCAGGGCCATTGGCCTGGTGACCGAACAGAATCTGGATGATGCTCTGGCGAGTAATTTTGGCGATATCGGCCCCAAGGATCTGGCCATCGATTTTGCCGCGCTGAAGGGCGAAATCGAATCGGCCCTCACAAGCAAGGTGGTGCCGGAAGCCATTCGCCAACGCATTCAGGATGAGTATGGCTTGCAGGGGGTAGTATCTGGCCTCGAAACCATCTATCAGGATGCCGTAGTCGAAACCCTGCGCCGCGAGATGCCCGTCATCATGTACCACCGTTTTATCGAACAGGATAGCGAGAAAGGGGTGCATGGCACCTGGATGCCGATCACCATGTTCGAGAAGCATCTGCGACTGATGAAGTGGCTCGGCTACGAAACCCTGACTTTCCGCGATTTGGCGGACAAAGGCTTTATCCACCGTCTGCAATACGGCAAGAAGTACCTGATGATCACCGCCGATGACGGCTATCAGGACAACCTGACCCGCATGCTGCCGCTGCTGGAAAAAAATGGTTATAAAGCCGTGGTGTACGTGGTCACCGGTGAAGGCTATAACCGTTGGGATGTAGAGCATCCGACCAATCCGGACACCAAGGTTTCATTGATGAGTGGTGAGCAGGTCAAGGCGTTGGCCGCCAGCGGTCATGTGGAAATTGGTGGTCATACCCTGACCCATCCCCGCTTGAGCAAGCTCACACCCGAACAACAAGCCCATGAAATTCAGGAGAATAAACGCCAACTGGAGGCCCTGCTTGGCCATCCGTTGCTCTCGTTTGCCTACCCTTACGGAGATATGAACGAGAGTGCCAAGGAGCAGGCTATCGCTGCCGGGTATCGTTTTGCCGTTGCTACCAATAGCGGCCCCAAAGCAATGCACCAGGACCCTTTCCAGATCCGTCGGATTGCCATCTTCCCCCGTACCGATGTATTCGGGTTGTGGCGCAAAATTCGTGGGAATTATGTTTTTAGAAAGTGAGAAAAGAATGATGGTCTTAGTGAATAAAGAGAGGTTTGTACCTCTTGTGGTGCAAACCTCGGCTTTTTTGTTTGGCGCGCTTGCTCTTGCTGTTCCAAGTGGATACTCATATGGCCCCGTGTTGCTGGCAATAGTGAGTCTTTTTGTCTTTTGGCGTAAAGAGTACCTCTCTGCCATGGAGAAAGAACATAAAATAATTGCATCATTGCTTTTATCATACTTCGTTCTTTTTTTAATATCTGTTATTGTCGATGGTAGTTCATTTAGCCAATTAGATAGACCAAGTCGGGCATTAATGGCTGCTCTAGTGATCCCTATACTTGCTAAACATAAAGTTAAGTTGGAAGTTTTACTTTGTGGGTTCGTTTGTGGTGCGTTAATAGCAGCCAGCACCGCAATTTACGATAAATTCTATCTCGGATATGAGCGAGCATTCGATTTTTATTCAATGCCAATACAATCTGGAAATATTAGCATGTCACTTGGCCTTTTTTGTCTATGTGGCTATTTTTGGTATCGAGTTAAAAATGCTAAGTATTTTTCTTACCTTTATATGTTAGGTGCAATTTCTGGTTTTACTGGGAGCTTCTTATCCGGGGCCAGAGGTGGTTGGGTATTGCTTCCATTCGTGATTATTTCGATATTAATTCTGTATAGAAAAATTGTTACAAATAATGAAAAAAAAGGATTGTTGTTTTTGTTTGCAATTGTTATGGCTATGGTGCTTACACCTCAAACAGGCATGTTGAAAAGATTTTATGCTGCGAAAACTGATATAGAACAGTACATTGATGGTACTAACTTGGATACATCGCTTGGCATTCGTTTTCAATTGTGGGGGAGTGCTTGGGATTCATTTAAGGAGAAGCCATTTTTCGGGTGGGGACAAAATGGTTTACGTGAGTCACAGAAACAACAATTAAAAGAAAATAAAATCACTAATTTCATATATAACTTCAACTATCATGCACATAACCAATATCTTGAAGAGATGGCAAAACGTGGAATTATAGGGTTGTTAGTACTGCTTGCCATGCTATGTGTTCCTATCCTATTGGTGAGGAAGAGGTTCTCGATTATGGCACAAGAGTCGCCTGCATATAGTGGAGGCGTTCTCGTTATTGTCACTTGTTTGACAACAGCTGACTATCATCTTAGTCAAGCCTATTTTTGTCATAATTCAGGCATCTCGTTTTTTGTCTTCTCTTTAGTATTGGCACTATCAGTTTCAATTAATAATGAGAATCAACAATGAAGATATATGTTGTTAGTCTGGAACGTTCCAGTGAGCGTAGAGAGCGTATCACAAAGCATTTGTCTGGTTTAGGCATTGCATTTGAGTTTTTCTCCGCGGTAGATGGTCGCGTAGAAAAAACTCCAGGATATGATGATGAGCAAAGAATAAAAGAGAAGGGTCACTCACTAACTCTGGGTGAAAGAGGCTGTTTTTCAAGTCATAGAGCATTGTGGGCAAAGTGTGTTTTATTAAAAGAGCCAATATTAATTTTAGAGGATGATGTAGATGTTTCAGATTCGTTTTTAAATTGTGTCAAAGACCTCGATGATATCTTATCACATTATCGTTATGTGCGATTAGGGCGAGGACCACTTAAAAAGATGCCAATATTTGGCGCATATTATTCTATGCAACATCTTAGTGGAGTAGAGGGGCACTCACTCGTCAAGTATTTGAGAGGGCCGAGTTGCTGCCATGGATACGCGCTGTCGCCTACAGCTGCGGAAAAATTTCTCAGTTACTCAGAGTCATGGTGGTGGCCAGTGGATGATTATATGGATAGTGAACATATTCATGGTGTTTGTGACTATGGTATTGAGCCTCCGATCGTGTTGCAAACAGACCTGCCATCTGAAATTGGATATTCTGAACGAGAAAACAAAGGAAAACGCTCTCTATTTTCGAGAGCGAGAAAAGAAGTGTTTCGTTTTCGCGGCGATTTATTAAGCTATTTATTTAATATTGCTATCTATATTAAAAATTTTCGACGTTGATTGTTTTTTAACTAAAAATGGTGGTTTAAATATAAAATCACCATTTTTATAGAGACATAAAAGTAGTGACAGTTTCTTTTTTGGAGAACGCTTTAGATAAGCTACCATTTATAATGGCACGGTAGTCATCCATATCAGAAATAGCCAGAGCTAGTTTATGAACATCATTTAAAGGAACTAAATATCTCTCTATATCAGAGGTGATGATCTCAGCCGGCCCAGACGGACAATCCACGCTGATCACCGGGGTGTGGCAGATAAGTGCTTCAATAAGCACTGTTGGCAATCCTTCAGCATCGGATGTCAGGATGAGCGCCTGAGCTGCTTTGATATAGGGGTAGGGGTTCTTCTGAAAGTCGATGATCTTCACCTTGCTGGCAAGGTTCATCTCTTCGATCATGACTTCAATGTGAGGGCGTCGCTCCCCTTTGCCCATCAGGATGAGTGGCGTATCAACGCCACTTAGCTGATATGCCTGCAAGAGGCGATCGTGGCGTTTCCGCTCTTCGAAGGTGCCGACATGGATAAAATACTTGTCGAATGGCTTGCTGAAAGGCTCATTAGCCAACGCCTGAATTTTCTCGATATCAAACGGATTGTATATAACCTGACACGATTTGGGTGTGGCTTTTACATTTTGTAAAATGTCGTCCGCAATGCCACGAGATACGCAGATCAGTTTCTTGCCATTATAGAAGCGCTTGAATTTTTCATATCCTTTGGCGTTGTTTTTGGCAAAGCCAGTGATATTACCGTGGATCCAGTAATAAATATTCAGTGTATCAGGCAGGTGTCTGGTAATTTTGTCACATGAGCATGAGATAATTACGTCAGGCGAGATCTCTTTGACTTTTTTCAAGATCAGAGATGCTTGTATTTTTTCAACCGCAACATTGGATATGGCTTTAGTCAGCTTTGTGACAATGCCAAGATTAATCGGGTGAATGTTGTCAGGTAGCGTATGGTCTATTTTTTCCCGCAAGGTAAACAAAGTTACATCTGCACCGGCATCTTTTAGCAAGGATGCGGTATTGAGCAGAACCTTTTCCGCACCACCACCATACAAGTCTTCAACAATGAATAAAAATTTTTTAACTGGTGGGGTCATAACTGCTCCGCGGGTCTCATAACTGACTGGTAAATCTACTAAAAATGTGAATCGTAAACGAGCAAAATCAGGTGGCAACTGTTAAAGTCGTTAGCAATTTTTTCAATAGGTGTGGATCAATGATTGGTCTTAGTGGGCGCTACCATAACGCATTATTCGCGGCCTGTATATTTGCCGGGCTGCTGCTTTCCTGGCTGTTTTCCGATCACCAACTCCTCACCGGCGATCAGACCCAGATGCTCTACAAGGGTTACCTTGGGGCTTATGAGGGGGTCTGGCTCAGCTATGGCAATGCGGCGAGTGCGGTGGGCAATGTGCCGGGGAGTTTGTCGGCCTGGCTGATTGGCGGGCCGCTGCTGCTGTGGGATTCTCCCTATGCCCCCATGGTGTTGCTGCTGGCGATGCGGTTGGTCGGGTTTCTGCTGTTTGATGCGGTGATCCGTCAGGTGTTTGATGACAGGGTGCGTCTGCTGTTTCTGGTGCTCTGCTGGCTTAACCCCTGGTTCCAGTACGAGAGTCTGCTCTACAACCCCTCTTATCTGTTCCTCTTCTCGGCCATGCACTGCTGGTCTGCCTGGCATATGCGCGAGCGGGCCTCCTTCTGGCACATGATCGTTCACCTGCTGGCTATCGGCATGGCGATGCAGCTGCACTACTCTTGGCCGCTGCTGGCGGTAATGTCCACCTATCTGTTCTGGCGCCGCATTCTCAAGGTGAGCTGGAGCGGGGTGGTGGTGGCTACCCTGCTGATCGGTGCCTCCCTGATCCCTTACGCCATGGAAGTGATGAGCAACAGCCACATCACCCAGAACGTCGATCCCGAGGCGCGTCAGCGCTATATCGGCTGGGGGCTGGTGCATGTCTATCCGGTGTTGAAATCGGTGCTCTACTGGCTGCGTTACGGCTCCTGGCTGTTTGCCAGCAAGCTGGTCAACGATACCCAGTTCATCTGGCTGGCAGGCCATGAATACTTGCAGATGGCGGCAGTCTGGCTTTGGCGGGTGGTGATTTACGGGGTAGGCTCGGCGACCGTATTGCTGGCGGCAAAGGCCAACTGGCAGCTGTGGCGTGAACTCAAGCCGCGTCTGCTGCGCAGCGACCGCGCGCCAGTGGATGGTGAAAGCTGGCTCGGCCTCTATGCGCTGGCGGCGGTGCTGGCGGTGCTGGTGAGTGCGGCGCTGTCGCCCATCATCTTCAACTACTGGCACCTGATGCTGATATTCCCCTACGCCCTGTTCCCGATCCTGCTGTTACTGGTGCGCTGGAGCCGTCGTTATCCGCTGTGGGTTGGCAAGGGGCTGCTGGCAGCCACCCTGTTCTGCACCGCGGTGAACCTGATCGCGGCGTGCGACAGCACCAAGTTCTCCTATCAGGCGGACTACAAAACCCAGGTGCTGGAGTATCTGCAAGAGATAAAGCTGCAACCCAAGCAGTGAGTTATCCACGGCCAGCTCCCCTATCTCGGGGGGCTGGCTGTCACTATTCGAAACGGTCCATATGGGCGAAGTTTTTGGCTTCGGTAACCCAACCCTCACGCCCCTGCTTGTCCCGAATTTTTACCCACCACTGGTTCTGCGGTGACCGGCCGTATCTGATCTCTTTGCGCGCATAGTCATAATCGAGAATGTAGGTTTTGCCCTTGTACCAGAACAGGCTATTGCCTTCGCCCAGTCCGCCAAGGATATAAAGCGTTTCCCCTGCCTTCATATTCAACAGCGGCCCTTTGCCCTCCTTGCTGTAGCCCAGCTTGACAGATCTGAGTATCTCGACGATCCCCGGTTGTTCGGTAATGACAACCCCGGTCAGTCCTTCCACCTGTTGGCCGCGGGGTAGCCGGAACAGCGCTTTGGCAGTCAGGGATGGCTCGGCTCTGACGATCACCTCTTGCTTGGTGGTCCACGACTGATAGGTACAACCTTCAAACGGGCAGCGACCCCAGTCGTAATAGGGCAGGCGCGGCTTTTCATCAGAACTTACAGTCGCAGCAAACAACGACAACCACAGCAAAAACAGTCTCATGAATCTACCTGTCCGGCGGGGCGCTCACCCGCCGGTTTGATGAATGGGGCCGCACTATATCTCAAGAGACCAAAATCCATCAAAGCAGCTGAATTATTGATTTTCACCGCAATAAAACGGGGCTCATTGGTCATGGGAGTCGGTGGCGCAAGAGGTCGAAGCGCGGCGGGAGCGGATAGCCCGCCCCTTTGCCTTGTGCCATGCTGATGGCTATCAGGGCATCGGGTGGGCACCTATGGGCATCTCTCGTTCGGGCACGCGTTTGGTATTACTGCTATCGGCACTTCTTCTCCCTCTTATGACCATCAGCCAGGCCGTGGCGATCAACGCGCCACTGCGGGGATGTGTCTTCCAGCTGGCGCCGCTGGTTACCATCGATCAGCAGGGCGAGGTCTCCGGGCCGGTGATCGACTACTTTCGCCGTCATATCGAACCCGCGATCGGGCATACCATCGAGTGGCAGGGGCTCAATGTGGCGCGGCTGCTCAGCAACCTCGAGAGCGGCGAGTGCGATCTGACCCCGCTGCTGAGCTACAGTCCCGAGCGTGCTCGTCACTTTCGCTATATCGACCCCCACCTGTTGCAGCTGCGGCCGGTGCTGGTGGTACTGGTACCATCGCGACTTCACGCGGTCGAGCGGCAGGAAGATCTCTACGGCACCACCATCGGCTGGTCGAGTCAGGCGATCGTGCCGCCGCTGTTGCAGCATCCGCAGATCCATATCGACACCCTCTCCCAGCTCAGCTGGGAGCATGGCAACATGCAGAAGTTGCTGCGCGGGCGGATTGATGCCGCGCTCTTCTCCAACGATATTTCCGCCAACCATTTTCGCGCCAAACTTCCTGCGGCGACCCGCCTCATCTACCTGCCGGTCACCCCGCTGCAGGTGCATATTGTGCTGAACAAGTCGCTGGGGGATGGCAATCCCGAACTGGTGCAGCGTATGCGTCAGGTGGTGGCGCGGGTGCCGCTCGCCTCGCTGGTGGAGCCAACCCCTCGGCTGTGGGGGCGTTGAGAGGGGGTTGCGTGCAATAATCTACAAGTCCAAGGCCCGCTTCTGGTGTATCTATAACCCATGAGTACCACCGATTCCCTCATCCGCTACTGGCAATCCCCGCACCTGCCGGGGGTCGAGCTGTCACACTCCCACCACAGGGCGTTCAGCTACGGCCGCCATGTCCATCTCGACTACCATATCGGGCTGGTGCAGCGGGGTGGCCAGAAGTTTATCCACAAGGGAAACAGTCACCATCTGGTGCGCGGGGTGCTCTCTACCGTCAACCCGGACGAGGTGCACGACGGCCTCAGCCTGCTGCCGGAAGGGTACGAGGTGCGGGTCTTCGCCATCGATCCGCAGCAGCTGGCGCTCTGGCTGCCGGAGCAGCCGGAACCCTTCTTCGACAAGGGGTTGCAGAGTCGCCCCGACCTCTATCAGGGCTTTGCCCAGCTACACGGCTATCTCGACAACCCCAAGGCCGATGGCCTGCTGCTCGAGAGCCAGCTGCTCGCCCTGCTGGGGGAGCTGCTGCATCTGGCCCCCGAGGTACACCAGCTTGCCGATCCCCAGTTGCGATTCCTGCGCGACTACCTGATGGCGACCCTCGACGAGCCCCACTCGCTGGAAGAGCTGGCGGGGCTGCTTGGGCTCGACCGCTTCGCCTTCCTGCGCCAGTTCAAGAAGCGCAGCGGCATGACCCCCTATGCCTGGCTGAAACGGCTGCGGCTGGAGCAGGGCAAGCGGCTGTTGGCGAGCGGGATGGTGGTGAGCGAGGTGGCGTTGGCGGTCGGCTTCTTCGATCAGAGTCACTTCCACCACGGCTTTCGCCAGGCATTCGGTCTGACGCCCGCCGAATTTCGTGTCCAGATGCAATCTTTTACAAGCCGCGCCCCCCGCTGATCCGCCATGCTGGCTCTCCGTCGTTAAAGCGAGAGTTGTTATGCTGACCAGTCTGTTCGTTACCCTCGGCCTGATGCACCTGATTGCACTGGCCAGCCCCGGCCCCGATTTCGCCCTGATCCTGCGCACCAGCCTGCACCGGCCGACCGCCCTTGGCGCGGCGCTGGGCATCTCGCTGGCGATCATGGTGCACGCCACCCTTAGCCTGACCGGGATCAGCATGCTGATCGCCAGTCACCCGCTGCTGTTTATGGTGATCAAGTGCTGCGGCGCCCTCTATCTGGGCTGGTTGGGGTGGGGTGCCTTGATGGCGGCTCGGCAGCAGAGCAGCACCCTGATGGCCAGCGCCGCCAACGAGCTGCGCGGCTGGGGCAGGGGCGTGCGCACTGGCCTTGCCACCAACCTGCTTAACCCCAAGGCGCTGGTGTTCTTTATCGGTCTGCTGGCCGCCATGGTGACGCCAGAGGTGGATGGAATGACCCGCAGCCTGCTGGTGGGCGAGCTCTTCATCATCTCCCTCTGCTGGTTCGGGCTGCTGGCGTGGAGCCTCTCCACCGATCGTGCCCAGCGCCTGCTGCTGCGGGTGCAGCGGCCACTCAATCTGGTGACCGGCGTACTGTTTGCGGTGGTCAGCCTCTCCATTCTGGTGAGCATGGGGGCCGAGCTGATGGTCTGACGGGTGGGCGCATGGGCCTATACTCCAACAAGGTTTACCTGTCAGGAGTGCCCGGCCATGCGTCTACTGCCTCTTTGCTTGTTACTGGGGATGACCCCGGCGCTGGCGGCCCCGGTTCAGCTCAAATTGCTGGAGTGGGGCTATCTGCCAGCGGGTTATGAACAACAGTTTGCCGACTACGCCAACGCCCATGGGGTGGAGGCGACAGTCAGCCGGATCGAGCCGCTGCTGACCGATTTCGACAGCGTCTACCGCGCCCTGCGCACCCGCAGCGCCGATGTGGTGCTGCCGACCAGCTACTTCTACAAGGCCCATCACCAGCCGCTGTTCAAGCTGCTGCTCCCCATCGATTTCAGTCGCCTGCAGCACTACGCCGAGGTGAAGCCCGCCCTCAAGAACACCGAGTATGACAAGCAGGGGGAGCGCAACTACTCGGTGCCCTTCTCCTACGCCATGTTCAGCCTCGCTTATGACAGCAAGCAGGTGCCGCAAGCGCCCACCAGTTGGCAGGTGCTCGCCAACAGCTCGACGCCGGGCCAGTTTGCCGAGTTCTGCGACCAGTTCGAGCCGCTGCTCTTTTCGGTGCTGCTCTCGCTGGGCAAGTCGCCCGCTCTGTTTGCCAGCGGCGAGATGCTGGCCGACAAGACCTTGCAGCAAGAGGTGGAGCAGCAGCTCTCGCAGCGGCTGCGAGCCAGTCGCGGCTTCTGGTTCAATCAGGCCAACCGCTGTGAGGATCTGCGCCAGCAGACCTTTGCCACCACCTGGGGGCTGGAGCTGGTGGAGTGCAACAAGCAGAACGATCAGCAGTGGCGGATCGCCATGGTGCAGGAGGGGGCCATCTATGCCCTCGATGCGATCTCCATCGCCCGCCATGTCGGGGATGATCCCGCACGGCTCAAGGCCGCCTACCTGCTGGTGGATTTTCTGCTGAGCGCGCCGCTGCAACGCCAGATGCTGGTGGGCACGCCCACCATCTCGGCCAGCAATATGGCCTCCCGGCCGCCCCTCAGTCCGCAGGAGCAGGCGGTGCTGCCGGATCGCCCGCTGCCGGAGTTTGACGAGCGACTGCTGGTGCCCGCGCTGCCTGCCCATATCAAGAATCGCTACAAACGGATGGTACAGCAGGCGATCGTCGCCAGCGGCAAAGAGGGGCTGGTCAAGCAGTGTCCCTGGGATCTCGATAACTGATGGGTGTGCCTGTCGCTTGTCCGGCGGCAGGCAAGTTTGCGCAAGATGGCTGATGATCGGTCATCGCGTGTTCCAGGGCATTCCCCCATTCAACCCACGCCGCTCGTTGGCCCCCATCGTTTGAAAAAACTGCGCGCTTACCGCAGCCCCAATTAGCCGGATTAAACAATCAAACCCTCGCCAGATTGCCGTTCATACCCCTGCTGACCCTGTACAAAAGTGCCGCAATTGTGACAACTTGGATGTGAGCTGAACAATCCTGATCTGTCCCTTGTGGGAAGGTGATGAATAGGTTATTTCTCTGTGACATTGGCGGCATCCGGCACGGGTTCTCCAGCCATGTGGTGCGAAATCCACAGCAAAAACAAACAGTAAAATGCAGGAGCAAATATGAAAAAGGTCGTGATGGTTGCCGTGGCTGCAGCCCTTCTGGGTGGCTGCGCCGTCAAGAATCAGGTATCCCACAGCTTGCAGGCGATCCCGCTGACAGCCTTCCAGCAGAGCGAGAGCAACCCCAATCAGCGCGTCTACAAGGAGCCGGGCGTTGACCTGCGCCAATACAATGAGGTGCTGCTCGATCCGCTGCAGTTTATCCGGCAGGAGAACGGTCAGTGGTATCTGCTGACCGCCAACGAACAGAACCAGATTGGCCGCTACTACCACGACAAGTTCCAAAGCGAGCTGATCAAGCAGGGCGTCAAGATCGCCACAGCCCCCGGCCCGAAAGTCATGCGGATCCAGGCCGCTGTCACCAACTTCGACCTGACTCGCCCCGATCCCAAGCTGCGTGACCTGCTGCCCGCCAAGATCGCCATCAACGTCACCCGCGAAGTGATCGGCAAGGAGCCCTACCTGCTCAAGGTGGGCAGCATGGCCCAACTGCTCGACTCCCGGAGTGGCAAGCTGCTGGTGCGGGTGATGGATGCCCGCGAGAGCACAGATACCACCCACAAGGATGAGCCCATCACCGCCGAGGAGATGGAGAAGATGATCGACCAGTGGGCGGCCAGCCGCGCCAAACAGCTGGCGGACAATCTGGGGCGCTGATCGATTGGTGCGTCCAAGCGGGGCGCAGCGGGAGCCTTTTGGGCTGCAATAATGGCAAGATGTTGATAAGGTGGTCATTTTGCAGGCAGGAGAAAATGATATGAAACGCGTGTTGTTACCCATCCTTGTTGCTGGCCTGTTGAGTGCCTGCAGCACCTCGTCACCCACGCCGGAGTGTGCACCGATGGCGGGTGGCTGGCAGAGTCAGCCGTTGCCCAATGCGGAAGGGGAGGCTGCGCTGGCCAGCGTGCTGGCTCGCATGAACACGGCCGCCAAACTGCAGAGCATCCGCGAGGTGCGCAGCCAGGTGGTCTCCGGGGTCAACTACGACATCGAGTTCCAGCTCGACAACGGAGAGGTGTGGAACACCCGTGTCTATCGGGATCTTGCCGGCAACTACCAGATGACCCGCACGGCTGCACAGGGCGAGCTTCCTCCCTTGCCTTGCGTCAAGGCCAAGTAATTCCTGCTTGTTGAGCCCCTCGTCAGAGGGGCTCATCTGACCAGAAAATTTCTGCTTTTCTCCCCGCATTCTGACAGTCAGGATGACCCTTCCCGTGACTGCATCCTCATGGAAAAGGAACCGCTATGAATCGCCACCCCTGCATCAAACACTGGAGCGAGCTGCAAGAGCAGACGCCGCGCTACTACTCCGGCAGTCAGGAGCCCCTTTCTCTCGGCTGCGCCCTTGGCAAGCACTTCGGCTTTAGCCGCATCGGCATTCACCACGAGATAGTCGACCCCGGCCACCGTACCAGCTGGCCCCATGCCGAAAAGACCGAAGACGAGTTTGTTCACGTGCTGGAAGGGACGCCGGATGTCTGGCTCGATGGCGTGCTCTATCGGCTGCAACCGGGGGACTCGGTGGGCTTCAAGGCCGGTGACGGGCTGGCTCACGCCTTTATCAACAACACCGAAGAGACTGTCCGGCTGCTTTGCATTGGCGACACGGATCGGGAGGACAACCGCATCCACTACGCCGTGCATCCCGAGCGCAATATCACCCTTGGCAAGCTGCACTGGGATGATGTGCCCGAGCGCGAGTTGGGGGATCACGACGGCCTGCCCGACAAGCTGCGCGAGAACAATGGCCCCTTCTAGGGCGCAGCCTTTCTGCGCACCAGATCTGCACCACCCGATATAAAAAAGCCTGCCGCGTGGCAGGCTTTTGCTTTCTGTTTGCCACCTGTGGCGTGCAGCGTTTATTGCAGGTTGAGCCCGCCCAGATAGTCGCGCTTGCCGAGATCGACCCCGGCGCGGCGCAGCAGGGCGTAGGCCATGGTGAGGTGAAAGTAGAAGTTGGGAATGCCGTACTCATGGACGCAGGTATGGCCATCCATCCCCTTGCCGCCTGCCCAGTGGGGCACGTAACGGCCGCTGGCATACTGGCTGTAGTCTGCGTCCAGCTTGCCCTGCAGATAGCTGATGGTCTTGCCGATATGGGCGCGCAGATCGGCGATGGTTTTGGGATCATCGCCCATGGCCGGCAGCTCGCTGTGGCTGGCGGTGGCGACCACGGCGCGGGCCGAATCGCAGCAGATCAGCACCTGCTTGCTGAAGGGCAGCATATCGACAATCAGCCGATCGCCGAAGAAGTTGTCCACGTTGAACTGCTTCGCCGCGGCGTGGGCCTCGGCCTTGGCCAGACAGTGATCCAGATTGGTCAGCATCTTGATGAACTGGGCGGTGATATCGCGATTCATGAGCACTCTCCATCTTGTTGAAACAGCGGCCCGCGTGCGCGGCCACGGTGAATGAGACTGGCTAATCGGCCACCAATATACCCCAACCGCTGCCGGGTTCGAGCCTGCCACGATGAAAAGGGCAGGGTAGCGCTACTTCGCGCGACAACCACTGGCCAAGCGGCCATGCTCGCATTTTGAACCTATGAGTCCCTTATCGCCCCTTTTTTGATCTGTGACATAAATCACCTTTTTTCAGAGGCGTAGGCTGAATGCCGTTGTCCTGGACACGCGCCTGCGTATTCGCCAGGACACAAGAAAAGGAGAATGAAATGAAGATCTATGACCGTAACCGCAATGTGCTGAACCTGGGTCAGCGCGTCATGATTGCCGCCACTGGCGCAGTCGATTTTCTGAAAGAGGCCCACACCGACAATATGACCCCCTATCAGGCGGAGCATGAGAAGTGCGTGCTGCTGGCAAACTCCGGTGAGCGCTACGCCCCCATCGAGTTGATTAGACTAGGCTGATCCCTTTCCCTGTCACCCTACTCTTTACAATTCACCCGACCGCCGCGCCCCATCTGGCGGCCGGGTTTCTGATTTCCCCCTTCATCCCACCAAATGCTGAAAAATTGAACCGGGTCACACCCCGCTCGATTTGAGCGATTGTCAGCCAGTGCAGGCTCATGCGAACCTTTTGATCCCGTTAACCCACTAAAAAATAACGACTATGTTCAGGCAAATAATGATGAGTGCCGCCCTGCTGTCGGCGGCGCTGCTTTCCGGTTGTGCTTCCGTACCTATGGCCGATGTCACCGCAGATGCGCAGGCCAAGCAGTTTGTGGCGCCCAAAGATGCGGCCAACCTCTATATCTATCGCAACGAGACCTTCGGGGCGGCCGTGAAAATGCCGCTGCTGGTGGACGGTTCTGCCGTAGGCGATACCGTGGCTCACAGCTATATCCTCAAGCAGGTGACGCCGGGCAGCCACACCATCACCTCCAAGTCGGAGAACGATGCCACTCTGACCCTCAGCACCGAGGCGGGTAAAAACTACTACGTTTGGCAAGAGGTCAAGATGGGCCTGCTGATGGCTCGCTCCAAGCTGAGTCAGGTCAGTGAAGAGGAAGGCAAGCAAGGGGTAATGGAGAGCAAGCTGGTTAAGTGATAAATAGGAAAGAAAAGGCGTAGCCATATCATCTATGGCTACGTCAAATTGGTTGGTTACTGGGATTTTGTAATCATAAACGCAGTGTGAATGGCGACTCGAAAGAGGACTTACATCAAAAAATCAGAGCATTAATATTTCTTGGAAAAAGAAAATAGGTTACTCTTTAAGTTAATATATATGTTGGTAGAGTTAAAATGCAATTTTTGTTAAAAGAAGCGTCAAAATTATTTACTAGCAAGGGGCTTTCCCAGCTTGCTGATGGTGATATGTCGCTTATTAAAAAGATCTCTACTGAATTACTTGGAGGGGATGTCTGTAGCTCCCTTTATGATACATACAATAAGATATATTGCATTATTGATAAAAAATATAAAACCGAGTATTTTTTTAAAAATGCAATAGTGAACCGGCATCTTTTGGGAAAGCATTCTTTAAATACGGCAACCATGCTGTCAGAATTTCGGGTTGGCTCAAGTAAAGCCGATTGCGTTATTATAAATGGTTCTTCTGTATGCTATGAAATAAAAACAGAATATGACAGCTTATATAGGCTTGATGAGCAATTAAAGGATTACTGCGCTTTCTTTGATGAGGTGTATGTAGTTTGCGCTCCGCTTAATTTTAAATCTGTATATGAGGCAACCCCTGACAGTGTTGGCATTATGGTGCTAACCGCTGATAATTATTTAAGTGTAAAGAAATTGGCGAAAAAAAGAACTGAGCCTCTTTGTCCTGTCACTGTGATAAAGTCCTTGCGAAAGGATGAGTATATTCTTTTAGCAGAATTAATTTCTGGTGAAAAAATCACATGCTCTAATAGCGATGTGTTTTCGGTATGTCTTGATAAATTTTATCAAGCTGAACCTGATGTGCTTGCTGAACAGTTAAGAATGATTTTAAAGCTGAGTAGAAAAAACAACAAAGAGTTTATTTGTTCATTACCTTACTCGCTTAAAAACGCGGCTATCAGCTATAGTTTTAACAAAAAACAAATAGATAGTCTAATTATAAGATTCAATAGTTAATGATGAGGGATAAATCATGTACCTACCCTACTTACGAGGGAAGCAATTTGAATTAGCAGCATTAAGAGAGTGTGCGGATATTTCCTCGGCAAGGCATCTAAAACCGATTATAGAGCCTGTTAGAGAGAATATGAATGCATTAGTTAATACGATAGAACATTTAAATAAAAGCAATATAGTTCCTATCGTCGTGATCAACCCATCTGTTGGCGAGTTAAGTGGTCAACCTAGTGATCGGATCACTAGGATGCTTGATGAGTATAATTATACTCCGTGTATCCTGCTTGCAGGATCTTCTGATGAAATTGCTATTCATCTTGCAGAAAACATGACTCGCGAATTTGTTATATATTTAACTGAGGGTGTCGATAATACAATTATTAAGCTCTGTAACACAGCAGAATTTACTATTATAAATCCTAAAATATCCCCAACACTGCTCACAAAGTTTTCTAAAGTAGCATTCATCGATGATAATTTTAAAAAGAAACCGAGAAACGCGGATTATGGTTCAGAGTCTGCATTTTCACATTGGCATGTAACATTTCGAGATACACCAAACGCAGTGGGATTTGGTGATTATACGATTATGGGGACTGATTTTTCCGAGAGTGGTGGTCCTGCATATGTAGTGACAATACATTTGTCTTATATCAATAAAGAACAATATGATGAGATGTATGTAAAACATTATTCATCATATGATGATAACACTCCCACCAACCCTGGTGGTAAGTTCATCGATGCACTTGGTTCAGCTGTTAAAGATATAATTAAGAATCCCTCTATATTCTATGAAACTCTAGCCACTAGAGAATTTATAAGTCTCTATGAAAATCGTCATTACCCTGGATTAGGTCAGATTAAAAAACTATCTATTATGCACCATATAGAAACATTGTGTGACTATTTGGAAGGATAATTAAAAATGTCCAAATGTTGCATAAATTGCTTCAATGATAGTGCGCTAAGAGAGAAAATACAGCGGATGGGGAAAATATCTCGCTGTTCATTTTGCTCAAGCAAAGATGTATTGTGCGTTGAGCCGTCCATTTTAAGTGATGTTTCTGACGGCATTGAATTTTGCATTGATGAGGATATTCATGGTAAGGCGTTGCACGAAATCCTTTGCCATGATCTAAATATATTAAGCTCCACCGTCAGTAAGCCTGCCGAGCTTGTAAAGGAATTAGCTTTGGGGGTTGATGACTCAAAAAGATGGAAGGTTAAATATAGCCCTCAAAAAAATTCATTGTTATGGTTGGAATTCAAAAAAGAGTTGATTCATAAAAATCGTTTTTTCCCCACTGGAAATATTTACGGGAAAATGTTTTCCTCGTTTCAGAATGAGACAAATAGCATTGAAAAGAACACATTTATTCAGTTGATAGATGAGTTATGTGAGATCAGGGAGCAGACGGATTATTTTTATAGAGCTAGGATTTCGGACTCGGCATTGTTAAAAGAGCATATGGGTTCACCTCCGCCAGAAAAAGCATCTGCTGGACGTGCAAATCCGGCTGGTATTGTATATCTATATGTGGCTGAAAATGAAGACACATGTATTAGAGAGGTTCGCCCAAGCATTGGGTCAACGGTTTACATTTCTACCTGTGTTGCAAAAAGAAGCTTAAAGCTAATTAATTTGACAAATCCCAAAAAGCGAATTTCTTTACTGAAGTATGCAGGGGATGAAATGGAACTTATAATTAATCACTTAGCTTTGATTGAATTGTTTTCAAAAGAATTAGCTCAGCCAGTAATCCCTGAAAGGGCAACGTTGGATTATATACCAACACAATTCCTTTGTGAGTTCATTAAAAGTATCAGCGACTACGATGGAATTACCTTTACAAGCTCTTTTGGAACAGGAGAAAATATAGTTCTTTTCTATCCTGATACAGTGGAAATAAATAATCCAATTACTAAAAATGTTACGTCTGTATCAGTATGTGCAGAATGAGCCTCTAAAAAATATGGTTCAGCTCCGTCAGTTCTTACTAGAGATATAAAAACCAACCCGGCCTAAGCCGGGTTGGTTGCATCAAAAGGTAGGAAAAATCACAGCGCTTCCAATCTGGCATAGGCCGTCACCAGCCACTTGGCGCCGACGTCGTCGAACTGGATCTGCACCCGGCTCTGCTGGCCGACCCCTTCGAAGTTGAGTACCACCCCTTCCCCGAATTTTGGATGGAGCACCCGCTGGCCGAGCTTGATGCCGCTGGCGTCAAAGCTCTGCTGCACCTCGTTCTGGCTAAAGCGACCGTACTGGGTGGGGCGGCTGACCTGAGTGCGCAGCCGGATCTCTTCCAGACACTCGGCGGGCATCTCGCGGATAAAGCGGCTCGGCTTGTGGAACATCTCGCGGCCGTAGATGCGGCGGCTCTCGGCATAACAGATGTAGAGCTTCTCCATGGCGCGGGTCATGCCGACGTAACAGAGACGGCGCTCCTCTTCCAGCCGGCCCGACTCCTCGGTCGATTGCTGGCTGGGGAACATCCCCTCTTCGACGCCGACCAGCAGCACCAGTGGGAACTCCAGCCCTTTGGCGCTGTGCAGGGTCATCAGCTGCACCGCGTCGGCATATTCGTCGGCCTGATTTTCGCCGGATTCCAGCGCCGCGTGGGCGAGGAAGGCGGAGAGATCGCTCATATCCTCCAGCTCGTCCGGGCGCTGGTACTGGCGGCAGGCGGTGACCAGTTCGTCCAGGTTCTCTACCCGCGCCTGGGATTTTTCGCCTTTTTCCGCCAGATACATGGCCTTGAGGCCGGAGTTCTGGATGGCGATATCCGCCTGCTGGTGCAGCGGCAGCATGGCGACCTGCTCCTCCAGCGCGTCGATGAGATCGACAAAGCCGCGCACCGCGTTGCCGGCGCGACCGGTCAGCACCTTGTCGTTGAGCAGCACCTTGGCCGATTGCCACAGGTTGAGCCCCTGATCGCGGGCGTTGCCGCGCAGGATCTCGAGGGTGCGATCGCCGATGCCGCGGGTCGGGGTGTTGACCACCCGCTCGAAGCTGGCGTCGTCGCCACGGTTGTTGATAAGCCGCAGGTAGGCCATGGCGTCCTTGATCTCTTGCCGCTCGAAGAAGCGCAGGCCGCCGTAGATGCGGTAGGGCATGGCGTCCTGCATCAGCGCCTCTTCCAGCACCCGCGACTGGGCGTTGGAGCGATAGAGGATGGCGCAATCGGCCAACAGGCCGCCCTTTTCCTTCCAATCCTTGAGACGGCCGACCACGAAGCGCGCTTCGTCCACCTCGTTGAAGGCGGCGTAGAGTGAAATCGGCTCGCCCTCGGCCCCTTCGGTCCACAGCTCCTTGCCAAGGCGCTCGGCGTTGTTGGCGATGACGCTGTTGGCCGCTTTGAGGATATTGGCGGTGGAGCGGTAGTTCTGCTCGAGACGGATGGTCTCGGCGCCCTGATAGTCGGTCAGGAAGCGCTGGATGTTCTCGATCTTGGCGCCGCGCCAGCCGTAGATGGACTGGTCATCGTCGCCGACGATCATCACCTTGCCGCTGTTGCCCGCCAGCATCCGCAGCCAGGCGTACTGGATGCCGTTGGTATCCTGAAACTCGTCCACCAGAATGTTCTGGAAGCGGTCGCGGTAGTGCTCGAGGATGTGCGGCTTGTTCAGCCACAGCTCGTGGGCGCGCAGCAGCAGTTCGGCAAAGTCCACCAGACCGGAGCGATCGCAGGTCTCCTGATAGGTCTTGTAGATCTGCTGATAGGTGCGGGTGACAGGGTCGCCATAGAGATCGATGTCGCCGGGGCGCAAGCCCTCATCCTTCTTGCCGTTGATGTAGCCCATCACGGCGCGCGGGGCCCAGTGCTTCTCGTCGAGGTTGAGCGCCTTGAGCACCCGGCGGATAAGACGGTACTGGTCGTCGGAGTCGAGGATCTGGAAATCCTGCGGCAAGCCGGCATCCAGATGGTGGGCCCGCAGCAATCGGTGAGCGATGCCGTGGAAGGTGCCGATCCACATGCCGCGCACGCCGTCGCCGATCACTTTTTCGACCCGGCCGCGCATCTCGGCCGCCGCCTTGTTGGTAAAGGTGACCGCGATGATGGAGAAGGGTGAACAGCGTTCCACCTGCATCAGCCAGGCGATACGGTGCACCAGCACCCGGGTCTTGCCCGAACCGGCACCGGCCAGCACCAGCAGGTTGCTGCGGGGCGCCGCAACGGCATCTCTTTGCTTGTCGTTGAGCCCGTCGAGCAGGGTTGAAACGTCCATCACCACTCCTGTTTATTTATACAGGCGGCGATTATACGGCCATCCCCCCGTCAGACCAAATCCAAACTCGGGGGGAGGGGCAAGATGGGCGCTTGTAGGGGCGCCGGTGCGGCCATTTTTGGCTGGCGCAGAGAGAACGGGGCGGGGAGGTCTCCAGCTGTAGCCAATCCTTGCTCGCGCGTTTTGTGGGGATTTTGCGAGCCGGATCACGGGCTTGCCGGGGGGCTGGATGAATAAGAGGGGAAAACGGTTTACAGTAACTTGCTGAACAATAAGAGAAATGTCGTTTGGGTCTTCTGGTTGTTAGCATAAAAAACTGAAAAGTAGCTAAAAAACAACTGCTTATAAGGTTATTTGCTTAGAATTCAAACCGTTAACGCAAACGTTTTTCCCTTATCATTTGCTTGACCCGCATCGGGGCTGACTTAGAGTAAGCCTGCGTGCTAGATAGCCTGCTCTGACAGGCAAGCAAGTTCCCTCACTTAATAACAATCAAGGATACGATCGTGACTAAAGTGCTCAAGCTGGCCACAGTGGCCTCCCTCACTCTCGCTGCTCTCTCTGCTCAGGCTGCTTCCGAGCCAGCCGTCATTTATGACACCGCGGGCAAGTATGACAAATCATTCAACGAAGCCGTGTTCCGTAACGGCGTCGAGCTCTACAACAAGGACAAGGGCGTCAAGGTCAAAGAGTTTGAACCCCAGAACGAAGCCCAGCGTGAGCAGGGTCTGCGTCGTCTGGCCAGCCGTGGCAACGGCCCGATCGTGGCGGTCGGTTTCAACATGGGTTCTGCGGTAGAGAAGGTTGCGACCGAATTCCCGAAAACCCAGTTCACCATCATCGACATGGTGGTCGACAAGCCGAACGTCCAGTCCGTCATCTTCAAGGAGCATGAAGGTTCCTTCCTGGTGGGCGCGCTGGCTGCCATCGCTTCCAAGAGCGGCAAGGTCGGCTTCGTGGGTGGCATGGATATCCCGCTGATCCGCAAATTCCAGTGCGGTTACGAGCAGGGTGCCAAGTTCGTCAATCCGAAGATCGAAGTGTTCCAGAACATGGCGGGCTCTACCCCGGCCGCGTTTGCTGACCCGGCCAAAGGTGCCGAGCTGGCCAAGTCCCAGTTCGCCAAGGGTGCTGACGTGGTTTACGCCGCAGCTGGCGGTACCGGTATCGGTGTCTATCAGGCAGCCAAGGACAGCGGCAAGTTCGCCATCGGCGTAGACTCCAACCAGAACCACCTGCAACCGGGCACCATGCTGACCTCCATGGTCAAGTCTGTGGGGCTGGCCGCTTACCAGACCTGGGATGACGCTGCCAAAGGCGAGTGGAAGCCGGGTATCAAGAACCTGGGTCTGGCCGAAGGCGGTGTGGATTGGGCGCTCGACAAGGACAACGAGAAGCTGATCACCCCGGAAATGAAAGCCAAGGTGGATGCCATCAAAGCTGAAATCATCGCTGGCAAGGTCAAGGTTCATGACTACATGAGCGATAACACCTGCAAATACTAATTAGATAGTTGCTACGACTCTCAACGCACCACCGGCCCGCACGGGCCGGTTTTTAGTCTTATTTCATGAAACGCAGGGCTGCATCATGGACCAGACAGATCGCTATGCCATCGAATTAAGAGGTATCGATAAGCGGTTCGGCGAAGTGTACGCCAACAAGCTGATCGACCTTAAGGTTCGCAAAGGCAGTATCCACGGCATTGTCGGCGAAAATGGCGCCGGTAAGTCCACCCTGATGAGCATCATTTATGGTTTCTACCATGCCGACAAAGGCGAGATGCTGATCGACGGGAATCCTTTCAAACCCCATGGCTCACAAGATGCGATTGCCGCAGGGGTGGGCATGGTTCACCAGCACTTCATGCTGGTCAATAACTTCACCGTATTGGAAAACGTCATCCTCGGCGCTGAGAACGGCTGGCACCTTCAGCAGAGCGTGGCGTCAGCCGAAAAGCTGCTGGGCGAACTGGCGCGGGATTATGGCCTCGACGTGCCGCTGCACGAGAAGGTCGAAGATCTGCCGGTTGGCTTGCAACAGCGGGTCGAAATTCTCAAGGCGCTCTATCGCGGCGCCCGCATCCTGATCCTCGACGAGCCGACCGGGGTACTGACCCCGCAAGAGGCGGATCACCTGTTCGAGGTGCTGAAAAAGCTGCGGGATCAGGGGGCGACCATCATCCTCATCACCCACAAGCTGCGGGAGATCCTGGCCATTACCGATCAGGTCTCCATCATGCGCCGTGGCGAGATGGTGGCACACGTCGCCACCAAGGATACCGACAAGGAGCAGCTGGCCGAACTGATGGTGGGCCGCAAGGTGCGCCTCAAGGTCGACAAGGGGCCAACCCAACCCGGTGAAGCCAAGCTGAAGATCGAAGGGCTCAGCTATTTCGATGCCAGCAAGGTGGAGCGGGTCAAATCGGTCAGCTTCGAGGTGCGGGCCGGTGAAGTGGTCGGCATCGCCGGGGTCTCCGGCAACGGTCAGTCCGAACTGCTTAGCCTGCTTGGCGGCATTCTCAAGCCGAGCAAGGGCGGCTTTACCATCAGCAGCCGCAGCGGCGTGCACAAGGTGAGCGCGGAGCACCCGGCCGATCCCGAACTGGTGCGCAACTACGGCCTCGGTCATGTGCCGGAAGATCGCCACAAGATGGGGCTGATCAACCGCTTCGAGGCGAAAGAGGCCTTTATTCTCGGTTATCACCGCCGCCCGCAATACAACAAGGGTTGGCTGCAGAACAAGGAGGCGATCCAGCAGGATTGTCAGGCCAAGATGGAGAAGTGGGACGTGCGCCCGCCCCATCCCGATCACAAGACCGCCAACTTCTCCGGTGGCAACCAGCAGAAGCTGGTGATCGCCCGTGAAGTGGAGCAGGACCCGGATGTGCTGTTGATCGGCCAGCCGACCCGCGGGGTCGACATCGGCGCCATCGAGTATATCCATCAGCAGATCATCGCCATGCGCGACAAGGGCAAGGCGGTGCTGCTGGTCTCGGTGGAGCTGGACGAGATCATGAGCCTCGCAGACCGGATTCTGGTGATTGCCGATGGTCGCATCGTCGGCGAGCTGGATGGTGCCAAGGCGGATGAGCGCACCATTGGTCTGATGATGGCGAATATCGTTCCCGATGACGTTGCCAAGGAGGCCCACTGATGAGCCAAGTACGTATTCCTGCCTGGGTCTCCGTAGGCGTCTTGTCTGCGGTCAACATCCTGCTGGCCTTCCTGGTGTCGGCCATTCTGTTCTACTACCTCGACATCAACCCGGTCGATGCCGCCAAGATCATGTGGTACGGCGCGTTCGGCACAGGTGAAGGGGTCGGCTTCACCCTCTACTACGCAACCGGCTTTATCTTTACCGGTCTGTCGGTGGCGGTCGCCTTCCACGCCGGTCTGTTCAACATCGGTGGTGAAGGTCAGGCCTATATCGGCGGTCTCGGTGTCGGTCTGGTCTGTCTGATGCTCGGCGATGTGCTGCCGTTTGCCCTGCTGTTGCCGCTCTCCATCATTGCCGGTGGTCTGTTCGGTGCGGCCTGGGCCTTTATTCCGGCCTGGCTGCAAGCCAAGCGCGGCAGCCATATCGTTATCACCACCATCATGTTCAACTTCATCGCCGCCTCCCTGATGGCCTATCTGCTGGTGGAGGTGTTCAAGCCGCCCGGCTCGATGGCAACCGAGAGCAAGGTGTTTGCCGAGGCAAGCTGGCTGCCCAAGATGAGCGGGCTGGCGAACCTGTTCGGGATGGAGATCCCCAACAGCCCGCTCAATATCAGCTTCTTCTGGGCGCTGATCTGTGCGGCGCTGGTGTGGGTCTTTATCTGGCACACCCGCTGGGGCTACGAGATCCGCTCGGTCGGGGCCAGCCAAAGCGCCTCCGCCTACGCCGGTATCTCCTATCCCAAGGTGGTGATCCTGGCGATGGTCATCTCCGGCATGCTGTCGGGCTTCTTCGCCCTCAACGTGCTGCAGGGTGAGCTGCACCAGATCAAGCTCAACTTCGTGGAAGGGTTCGGCTTCACCGGTATCGCGGTGGCGCTGATGGGGCGCAACCATCCGGTCGGCGTTATCATCGCCAGCCTGCTGTTCGGTTTCCTCTATCAGGGGGGCGCCGAGCTCAGCTTCGAGTTCGGTGTCGACCGCAACATCGTGGTGGTGCTGCAGGGTCTGGTGATCCTGTTCTGTGGCGCCCTTGAGCACATGATGCGTCCGCGCATCGAGCAGCTCTATCTGGCGTTTGCCAACCGCTCAGCCGCGCAAGCTAAAGGAGTCTGATCATGTTTGAAATTCTGATCCTGATGCTGGATGCGACCATTCGTACCGCGCCGCCGCTCATTCTCGCCGCCATGGCGGGCATGTTTTGCGAGCGCTCCGGGGTGGTCAACATCGCGCTGGAAGGCAAACTGCTGGCGGCGGCGTTCGCCAGTGGTGCGGCGGCGGCGGTCTCCGGTTCTGCCTGGATAGGTCTGGGTGCCGGGGTGGGTGTCTCCATCCTGTTTGCCCTGATGCACGGTTTTGCCACTATCACCCATCGCGGTGATCAGGTGGTGAGCGGCATGGCCATCAACATTCTGGCGGCCGGTCTGACCGTCACCCTGGGCCGTTACTGGTTCGATCAGGGTGGCCAGACCCCGGCGCTCTCCGGTGATGCCCGTTTTGCCCCCATCGATCTGCCCTATGCCAAGGAGTTGTGGGATGTGCCGGTGATCGGCCAGCTCTACAGCGAGCTGCTGAGCGGCCACTCCCTGCTGGAGTACGTGGCGTTCGCCTGCGTGCCGCTGGCCTGGTGGGTGATGTTCCGTACCCGCTTCGGTCTGCGTCTGCGGGCGGTGGGCGAGGCACCGGCAGCGGTCGATACCGCCGGTATCTCTGTGGTGCGGATGCGCTACACCGCGCTCCTCATCGGCGGCCTGCTGGCCGGTATCGGTGGCACCTATCTGGCGGTGGCCCAGACGGCCCAGTTCATCCCCAACATGAGTGCGGGCAAGGGCTTTATGGCTCTGGCGGCGCTGGTGTTCGGCAAGTGGCGCCCCTGGAATGCCATGGCAGCCTGTCTGCTGTTCGGCTTCCTCGATGCGGTCGCCATCCGCCTGCAAGGGGTCAGCATCGGTGGCTTCGCCATTCCGGTGCAGGCCATTGAGGCTCTGCCCTACATCCTGACCGTGTTCCTGCTGGCCGGCTTTATCGGCCGCGCGGTGGCACCCAAGGCGCTCGGCACCCCCTATGTGAAGGAGCGGGAGTAGCGCCCTTTAGCGCGATATTCCCGATCACACAGATAACAGCAGGCCCACTTCGGTGGGCCTGTTTTTTTATGGGCGGGATGGGGCAGACCAGCCGGGATCTGGATGGTGTGATAGAGGGGGATGGTGGCGTGAAGGGATAAAGGGGCTGCGTGAGTTGCTGCGGGGAGCGGCTGGCGTACAAGAGCTGACCCCCTTGCCAGCACCATCAAAAACCCCCTCGTATCAGGAGGGGGTTGCAGAGGTTATTGCCGGATTAACCCTGAGGTTCAGGGTGCCAGCACCAGCTTGTAGACGCCAAAGCCGGGGTGTTTGGCATCGGTGGGTGGCAGGGTCTCTACATAGTTCAGCTTGCCACCGGTCAGGGCCTGCGCCTCGCTGCGTGGCGAGCTGTAGATGCGCAGATCCAGATTGGCGGGCAGGGGGGCCAGCTGCCAGTTGTTGTCTGCTGGAGGCTCGAAACCGGCCGGATTCTTCTCTGCCAGATCCTTGAGGTATTCGGAGAGCACTTCGCGGGTTTCGAACTGATCTTCATGGACGATCACCTTGGCGTTGATGCCCGGGAAGTTGCCACCACCGCTGGCGCGGTAGTTGTTGGTCACCACGTAGAACATCTGGGCCGGGTCGATTGCCTTGCCCTGATAGGTGAGGTTGGTGATGCGATAGCTGTCGCTCACCTTGTTGCCATCCACATCGTAACGGGCGGGTTTGGTCACATCGACCTGATAGTTCACCCCGTCGATCACGTCGAAGTTGTAGGTGCGGTACTTCTCGTTCACCAGCCACTGGGTGGCGGTGCTGGCGGCATCGATCTTGTTGAACTGGACGGCGCTCTTCTCCAGCCACTCCTGTACGGTCGCGCCATTGATGGCGACCACCTGCAGGGTGTTGGGGTAGACATAGAGGTCGGCCACGTTGCGCAGGGAGATATCGCCAGCCGGTACATAGGTGAAGTCGGTCGGACCGTTGCGACCGCCACGGAATGGCGCGGCGGCGGAGAGGATGGGCCATTTCTCCTTGAGCTGACCATCCTGTTGCAGCTTCTTGGCATGCCACAGCTGGGCGTCGCTGACGATCTGGATGGAGGGGTCATCCTGCACCAGCGCGAAGAAGCTGTGGATTGGCTTGGTGATCTTGCTGAGGGGCTCGTCCAGCCACTGGTTGGCCTGCTCGTGCTCGGCAATGACCTGATCGACTACCGCCTGATCTTCGGTGCTGCTGGCGCTGCTGTCGATTTTGCGCAGCTGGGACTGGCTGGAGGCCACTTCCCAGCGACCCTCTTTCCAGGTCATGTGCAGGTCGATGATGCCGAGGTGATTGCCCCAGACGCCCGGCATCACGGTCGGTACGCCCGCCAGGGTGCCTTTCTCGTTGTCCACGTCGGTCATGTTGGGGTAGTCACCCGGGAAGGTGCGGTGGGCATGGCCCAGCAGCAGGGCATCGACCCCTTTCACTTTGGCCAGTGGCAGGGCTGCGTTCTCCATCATGGGTTCGCGCGGGTCACCAATGATGCCAGTGTGGGCCACGACCACGACGATGTCAGCGCCCTTGGCGTGGATTTCGGGTACATAGTGCTCGGCGGTCTCGACCATATCGGCCACCACCACCTTGCCTTCCAGATTGCGCTTGTCCCACTGGGTGATCTGGGGAGGAGTCAGCCCCAGCACACCGACCTTGAGGGTCTGGGTATTGCCGTTGGCATCCTTCACCTGACGATCCAGCACCACATAGGGTTTGAACTTCTGCTTGCTCCAGTCGATGGTGCCCTTGCCATCACGGCTGAAGGCATCGGCCTGGAAGACGTTGGCGTTGATGTAGGGGTAGTTGGCCCCTTTCAGGGTCTCTGAGAGGAAGTCGAGACCGAAGTTGAATTCGTGGTTGCCCAGGTTGCCGACATCATAGCTCATGGTGTTGAGCGCCTTGATGGCGGGGTGGGTCTGCTTGCTCAGCCATTGCTGTTTGACCTGCTGGTCGTGGATATAGTCGGCCAGCGGGGTGCCCTGGATCAGGTCGCCGTTGTCGATCAGCAAGTTGTTGGCGTTCTCTTCGCGGGCCTTGCGGATCAGCACAGCGGTGCGGGCAAAGCCCAGCGAGGCATCCGGCTTGTTCTGGTAGTAGTCGTAGCTCAGCAGGTTGGAGTGGATATCAGAAGTTTCGATCAGCCGCAGGGTGAGATCACCGGGGGCCTGAGAGTTGTTGTCATCACAGCCGGACAGCAAAAAGATAACTGCCACCGCGCTCAGTTTGAGGGTGGTTTTCATTGTTGGATTCTCTTGTTATGGGTATGCCAGCGTGGTGCATTCTATCGACAGCAAAAGAATCCGATTGTGAGCAGGCTGGCAATTCGGGCTAATTACCCTCCTGTTAATAGAGTTATGGCTCTGATTTTAATCTGTTTTTTGTCTTTCTTCTGGGCCGCCACCCTCAATGCTATTTCACTGTTAGTCACCCTGTTGTCGTCACCGCTGTGCGGTCGGGGCAAGCGGCCTGCCGCTCCTGCGAGGCTGTAATGGTTGGTTACAGATCTCCATTCGACTGATAGATGACCTTTCCCTTAAATTCAGCGGCGATTGATTGCATCTAAAAATTACAAAGCGACAGCAAGGAATAAAAACTCATGAAAATGCACAACAAAGCGCTGATGGCTATCGCCTGCGCTGCGGCCCTGTCTGCCTGTGACAGCGAAAAAGCTGCCAACAGCATTGCCAAGCGGGTGCCACTGGCCCTGCCGGAGGCGGGTCTTTATCAAGCGAATCTGATGAGTCGCGACGGCGACAAGGCGACGCCGCGCATGATCAAGGATCTGGATGGTCTGGCGCTGGTCTACCCGAAGGGTGAAACCGTGCAGCACTGGGGTGTCTGGGTGGATCATCAGGTGGGCAAGGTCGAGACCAACAGCCAGTGGCTGGGTCAGGCTGACCAGAAAGCCGACAAAGACGGGATCTACCCGGTGCAGTTGATCCGCAACAGCGAGCGACTCGGCACCAGCACGGCGCTCAGCTCGGTGACCAATGACCACAACCTCATCACCTTCCAGGATCAGCCGGTCATCGATCTGCAGGGCAAGGAGATCAAGCGCTGGGTTTTTGATTTCACCCGGACTGGCACCAAGTTCTCCGACAACTCCCCCATCTATTCCGGTTTCAGCGGTCATGTGGCGGTGACGGCCCTGACCACCAAAGCGGTGACCACGGCCAGCTGGAGTGCCACGGACAGCGATGGCTTCAGCAGCGACATGGTGGGCAAGGTGGATACCACCAACAACGGCGGCAAGCTGACGGTGGCGATCGAGTTTCCGGCGGCAGGTTGTACGCTGGTGGGCGAGGGGAGTGCCACTGCCGGGTTGAGCAAGCTGACCATGACCGGGTTTGGCAAGTGCAACTTCAAGCAATCCGCTGCAGCCACGCCGCTCGAAAACCTCTGGAATGCCGCTCTGGCCCGGGCGATGGATAACCGCGTCGCTTATATCACCACCTTTACCTCGGATGCCAAAAAAGAGGCGCTGATCATCGGTTTCCCCGACACCAATGGCTTGCTGATCACCGCTGACAAGCGATAAGCAGCTAACGGCAGGGGTTGGCAAACGCGCCTGAAACAACAAGGGAGCCAGTGGCTCCCTTGTTGTTTTCAACGCACGGTTTACAGCAGGAACAGGGTCGCCAGCCCGAGGAAGATAAAGAAGCCGCCGGTATCGGTGATGGCGGTGATCATCACGCTGGCACCGACTGCCGGGTCGCGGCCGAGGCGGGTCATGGTCATGGGGATAATGACCCCCATCAGCGCCGCCACCAGTAGGTTGAGCATCATGGCGAGCGTCATCACGGCGCCGAGCGCCGCATCCTGATAGAGCAGATAGGTGGCAATGCCCATGGTGCCGCCCCACACCAGCCCGTTGATAAAGGCGACGCCAAGTTCCCGCAGCAGCAGGAAGGAGAGGTTGCCCGCCTGAATGTGCTGCAGCGCCAGCGCCCGCACTATCATGGTGATGGTCTGGTTGCCGGTGTTGCCGCCGATCCCGGCGACAATGGGCATCAGCGCCGCCAGTGCCACCAGCTGGGAGATGGTGTGCTCGAACAGACCGATCACCCTCGAGGCGACAAAGGCGGTGCAGAGGTTGATGGCAAGCCAGGCCCAGCGGGTCTTGACCGCCTTGGAGACAGGGGCGAACACGTCTTCATCCTCGCTGATACCCCCCATCCGGCGCAGGTCGGTGTCACTCTCCTCATAGACCAGATCCACCACCTCTTCGACGGTGAGGCGGCCCATCAGCTTGCCCTTGCCATCCACTACGGCGGCGGAGAGCAAGTCATCCCGCTCGAAGGTGCGGGCCGCCGCTTCGTCGTTATCCTCCGGATCGAAGGTGACCGGATCACGCTCCATCACGTCGCTCACCAGGGTGGCGGGCTTGTGCAGCAGTACAGTGGTGAGGGCCAGCTCCCCCAGCAGGTGGTTGCGCCGGTCGATGACGAACAGCTTGTCGGTGTTGGCGGGGATCTTGCCGCGCAGGCGCAGATAGCGCTGCACCGTGGCCAGACTCACCTCGGGGCGGATGGTGATGATCTCGAAGTCCATCATGGCGCCGACGGTGTGCTTGCCGTAGCGGATCACCTCCCGCACCCGATCCCGCTCTTCGGGGGCCATATAGGTGAGCAGCCGCCCCATCAGGTTGCGCGGCAGATACTGGCCCAGATAGATCTGGTCATCGATATCCAGGGTGCGCAGGGCGTGCAGCAGCTCCTTGTCGCTCATCCCGCTGATAAGGCTGTCCCACACCGTCTCCGACGCTTCGACCAGGATCTGGCCGCGCTTCTCCTCCTCCACCAGCGCCCACAGGGCATGACGCTCATCAGGCGGCAGCGATTCCAGCGCATCGGCGACGTCGGCGGCAGGCAACCCGTTGACCAGCGCAGTGAGTTCGCTGGTCTGATCGCGCTGCTCGGCATCCTGCACCACCTGCGGATCGAGCAGGCTGTCGGTGAGGGCATCATCGCGCAGCAGCAGGGTGAGAATGCGGGATCTGTCATCCGCGCGCTGCCGGGCGCTGTTCTTGATGGGAAGAGACATGGGATGAATTCCTGAGATGGTAGCCAAGGGCCCAATGCCCATAGGATACCAGACTTAAAACAACAGGTTATGACCGTGATGGGAGAAGAGGGGGGTAAAAGTGAGGCCACCTGCTGGTGGCCTCATGGTGAGTTGCCGAGAATCCCTCAGGCGAGGGCTCGCTGGCGCTGCGGGGCCTCGCCAAACCAGGCGAGCCGGTCGGCCAGGGTTACCACAGAACCCACCATGATCAGGGCAGGACTCTCGACCCCCACCGCCAGCGCGGGCAGCTCATCGAGGGTGCCGCGAATGACCCGCTGGCAAGGTTGGGTGCCGCGCTCGATCAGCGCCACCGGGGTGTTGCTCGCCTTGCCGTGAGCCAGCAACTGCTCGCGGATGGTGGTGCAGGAGGAGAGCCCCATATAGAAGACCAGCGTTTGCCGATCTTTGGCCAGCAGCGGCCAGTCGAGATCCCGGGCGCCCCCCTTGCCGTGGGCGGTGACGAAACGGACGCTCTGGGCGTGATCCCGGTGGGTGAGCGGAATACCGGCGTAGGCGGCGCAGCCGCTGGCCGCGGTGATGCCGGGCACCACCTGAAAGCCGATGCCTGTGCCGACCAGCGTCTCCAGCTCCTCGCCGCCACGGCCGAAGATAAAGGGGTCGCCCCCCTTCAGCCGCACTACCCGTTGCCCCTTCTGCGCCTCTTCCAGCAAGAGCTGGTTGATCCCCTCCTGCGGCACGCAGTGGTTGCCCGCCTGCTTGCCGACGAAGATGCGCTTGGCATCCCGGCGCACCAGTGCCATCACCTCGTCCGAGACCAGCCGGTCATAGACCACCACGTCCGCCTGCTGCATCTGGCGCAGGGCGTGCAGGGTGAGCAGGCCCGGATCGCCGGGGCCGGCACCCACCAGCACCACCTCGCCAGCGCTCTTGCTCTCGTCGGCAAACAGGCTGTCGGCCAGTTGGTTGGCCGAAGCGTGATCGCCCCGTGCCAGCGCCTGCCCGAGCCGATCCGCCCCGAGCAGCCGCTCCCAGAAGCGGCGCCGCTCCCCCATGCTGGCGAAGCGCGCCTTGACCCGATCCCGCAGGCTGCCGGCGAAGGCCGCCACGGCGCCCAGATGCTGGGGCAGCAGGGCTTCGAGTTTTTCTCGCAGCAAGCGGGCCAGCACCGGCGCCTTGCCGCCGGAGGAGATGGCTACCATCAGCGGCGAGCGGTCGATGATCGACGGCATGATGAAGCTGGAGCGTTTCGGGTCATCTACCACGTTGGCAAAGATCCGCGCCCGGTTGGCGCTCTGGTAGACCAGCGCATTCACCTCGCGCCGATCGGTGGCGGCCACCACCAGCCACTTGCCCGCCAGTTGCTGCGGCGCGAATTCACCGGCCAGCCACTCGATGCTGCCGTTGGCAGCCAGTTCAGCCAGCTCGGGGTCGAGCTCGGGTGCGACCACGGTGAGCTGGGCACCGGCATCCAGCAGCAGGCGCGCCTTGCGCTCCGCTACCTCGCCGCCGCCGACCAGCAGCACGGGTTTGTTGTCGAGTCGGCAAAAGATGGGCAAGTAGTCCATGGGGCCTCCGGATCAGGCGGTTCGGGTCTGGTTGGCGGTGCTGGTGGTTTCGCTCACTGCAACCGGGCGCTCGGCCTTGGGGGTGGCATACCAGTAGCCGAGGCCCATAAAGAGGGCGCCGGAGACGGTGTTGCCCAGGGTCACCCACAGCAGGTTGTGGCCGATGCCGCTCAGGGTGTAGGCATCCGAGTGGGCACCAAACCAGGAGAGGGCGAACAGGGTCATGTTGGCGATGGAGTGCTCGTAGCCGGAGGCGATGAAGGCCAGCAGGCACCACCAGATGGCGATGAAGCGGGCGGCACCCTCGGTGCGCAGTGCCATCCAGATAGCGAGGCAGACCAGCCAGTTGCAGAGGATCCCCTTCATAAACAGGGTCAGGGCCGGTGCCTGGGTCTTGGCCAGCGCCACCTTGTGGGCCAGACTGCCCGCGTCCGGCAGCAGGCTGCCGCCGTAGGAGTAGATCAGCGCCACCACAACGGAGCCAATCAGATTGCCCGCCCAGGTCTGCGGCAGGATGCGCAGCAGGTCGGCCATGGTGATCTTGCCCGTTTTCACCCCGAAGGTGAGGAACATGGTGTGGCCGGTAAACAGCTCGGAGCCGGCGATGATGACCAGGGTCAGGGCGATGCCGAAGGTGGCCCCCATCACCAGCGGTCGGATGCTCGGATCCACCAGATTGCCGAGGGTGAAGATAAGGATGATGCCGAGGCCCACATAGGCCCCCGCCATGGCGGAGCTGAGCCAGAAGCCGAGCTTGTCGCTGCGCTCGAAGCGGTTGATGCGGGCCGCGTTGGCGGCGCACTTGTTGATGGTTTCCGTGTACATCTTGTGAGTCCTTGAAAGGGCTGCCTCAGGCAGCCCGAAAGAGAGTGAAATCGGCGTTAGACGGCGACCCAGACCTGCTGGTCGCGCACTTCAACGGGGTAGCTTTGAACCGACATGGCGGGATTGTCGAAACAGTGGCCATCGCTCAGGCGAAAGCGCTGCTTCTTGATCGGGCTGGCCACCCAGAGCTCGCCGTCGTGTTCGCAGATCAGGCCCCGTGACAGCACGTTGGCGGCGAAGAAGGGATCCCGGTTGTCGATGGCGAACACCTCGGCCGCCGCGCTCGGGCGGAACAGGGCAATCTGGCGACCCTCAATGAGTGCGCAGACACCGGTTCCCGGCAGGATATCGTTGAGTTGACAGGCAAGTTTCATCATTTGGTCTCCACCTCGATCTGGTAGACGGGGATGCGCTCGGCCGGGGTCGCCGGTCGGTGCTGGTCGCGCTCGGCGACGAACTGAACGTCCGGATCGCGCTTGTCGCTGTTGATGAAGTGGCTGAAGCGCTTGAGCGCCTCCTCTTCATTGAGGGTGCGCGACCATTCGCACTCGTAGCTGTCGATCAGGGTCTGGATATCGCGCTCCAGCGTCTCGGCCAGCCCCAGCTTGTCATCGACGATCACCTCGCGCAGGTAGTCGACGCCCCCTTCCAGATTGCCGAGCCAGACCGAGGTGCGCTGCAGTTTGTCGGCGCTGGTGACGTAGAACATCATAAAGCGGTCGATCAGCTTGATGAGGGTCTCGCGGTCGAGGTCAGACGCCAGCAGATCGGCGTGGCGCGGTTTCATGCCGCCGTTGCCGCCCACATAGAGGTTCCAGCCCGCGTCGGTGGCGATGATGCCGACATCCTTACCTTGGGCTTCCGCACATTCGCGGGTACAGCCGGAGACGCCGAACTTCATCTTGTGCGGGGTGCGAATGCCCTTGTAGCGGTTCTCGAGGAAGACCCCGAGGCCAACGCTGTCCTGCACGCCGAAGCGGCACCAGGTGCTGCCGACGCAGGTCTTGGCCATGCGCAGCGCCTTGGCGTAGGCCTGACCTGTCTCGAATCCGGCCGCCAGCAGCTTGTGCCAGATGGCCGGCAGATCATCCTTCTGGGCCCCGAACAGGCCGATGCGCTGGGCGCCGGTGATCTTGGTGTAGAGCTTGTAGTCGCGGGCCACTTCGGCCACCGCCAGCAGCCCTTCCGGAGTCACTTCGCCACCGGCCATGCGCGGGATGACGGAGTAGCTGCCGTCCTTCTGCATGTTGCCGAGGAAGATGTCGTTGGTGTCCTGCAGCGGGATGTTGCGCGGGCTCAGCACATGCTCGTTCCAGCAGGAGGCGAGGATGGAGCCGACGGTCGGTTTGCACACCTCGCAGCCATAGCCCTGACCGTGCTTGGCCAGCAGTTCGTCGAAGCTCTTGATCCCCTCCACCTTGACCAGATGGAACAGCTCCTGACGGGAGTGGGGGAAGTGGGCGCAGAGGTGGTTGTTGACCTCGATGCCCTGCTTCACCAGTTCGGCGTTGAGCACCTGACTGATGAGCGGCACACAGCCGCCGCAGCCGGTACCGGCCTTGGTCTGCTGCTTGATGGCTGCCAGCGTGGTGTGACCCTCGGCCACCGCCTTGGCGATGTCGCCCTTGGAGACGTCGAAGCAGGAGCAGATCTGGGCGCTTTCCGGCAGGGCATCCACCCCCAGCGTCGGCTTGGCACCGGCGTAGGCGGGCAGGATCAGGGTGTCCGGGTGGCTCGGTAGCGGCAGGGCGTTGAGCATCATCTGCAGCAGGTTGCCGTAATCTTCCACGTCACCCACCAGCACGGCGCCGAGCAGGCGGCTGTTGTCCTCGCTCACCACGATCTTCTTGTAGACGCCAGCCTGATCGTCCTGAAACACATAGCTGTGGCTGCCCGGGGTGCGGCCGTGGGCATCACCGATGGAGCCGACGGAGACGCCGAGCAGCTTGAGCTTGGCGCTCATGTCTGCCCCCTCGAAACGGCTGTCGCCGCCCTGCAGATGGTCGACGGTGATCTGGGCCATCTTATAGCCCGGTGCCACCAGCCCGAAGAAGCGGCCCTGCCAGGCGGCGCACTCGCCGATGGCGTAGATGTCGGGGTCGGAGGTGAGGCAGTGATCGTCGATGACGATGCCGCCGCGCTCGGCGATGGCGAGATCACCATAACGGCCCAGAGTATCTTGCGGGCGAATGCCGGTGGAGAAGACCACCACATCCACTTCCAGCTGGCTGCCGTCGGCAAAGGCGAGGCGGTGTTTCGCCTGCTCGCCGCCATGCATCAGGATCTCGCTTGTGCTCTTGCTGGTGTGTACCTGCACGCCCATGGATTCAATCTTGCGGCGCAGCAGCTGGCCGCCCTGACCGTCGAGCTGCTCGGCCATCAGCACCGGAGCAAACTCCACCACGTGGGTCTCGAGACCCAGTGCCTTGAGGGCGCCGGCGGCTTCGAGGCCAAGCAGACCGCCCCCGATCACCACCCCGCTCTTGCCGCTTCTGGCGGCGCTGCGGATGGCTTTCAGATCCTCGATGGTGCGATAGACGAAGCATTCGTGGTGCTGACTGCCCGCAATGGGCGGCACCCAGGGGTAGGAGCCGGTGGCCAGCACCAGCTTGTCGTACCCGACCACAGTGCCCTTGTTGGAGTGCACTTCGCGGTTGGCCCTGTCGATTTTTTTCACCGCTTCGCCGAGCAGCAGGCGGATGCCGTGCTTGTCGTAGAAGCCGGGTTTGACGAGGGAGAGATCTTCGCTGGTGTGATGGGAGAAGTAGGAGGAGAGATGGACGCGATCGTAGGCGGGACGGGATTCTGCACCGAAGACGGTGATCTCGTAGCGGCCCGGGTCGGCCCGCTCGATCAACTCTTCGATGAAGCGGTGCCCCACCATGCCGTTGCCCACAACGACCAGTCTGACTTTGCTCATAGTTGCCTCAAGTTTGGAGTAATAAAACATCATTCTGGGGCTAGGCTACCCAGTCAGTCGGGGCGGACAATTGATGCAAATCAAGTGTCTATTTATATATCTCGTCAGGGGTAATTCGATAAAATTCAAAGATATACAAAAATAGGTATACCAGTTGAGTGTTTTGCTGCTGGGTGCGAGTGGGACATAGAGAGAAGGGGGCTGGGGCTTAAAATGCAAAACGCCCCCATTTCTGGAGGCGTTTTTTTACAAACAGAACTTCGCTTACAGAATAAAGCGGCTCAGATCTTCATCCTCGACAAGCGCACCGAGATGGGCGTTGACGTAGTCGGTGTCGATGACAAAGGTCTCGCCGGACTTCTCGGAGGCGTCGTAGGAGATATCTTCCATCAGGCGCTCCATCACGGTGTGCAGGCGACGGGCACCGATGTTCTCGGTACGCTCGTTGACCTGCCAGGCCGCTTCGGCCAGACGGCGGATGCCATCCTTGGTGAACTCGATATTGACCCCTTCGGTGGCCATCAGCGCCTTGTACTGATCGGTCAGCGAGGCGTTCGGTTCGGTCAGGATGCGCTCGAAGTCATCGGTGGTCAGCGCGGTCAGCTCGACCCGGATCGGCAGACGGCCCTGCAGCTCGGGGATGAGGTCGGACGGCTTGGCGATCTGGAAGGCGCCGGAGGCGACAAACAGGATGTGGTCGGTCTTGACCATGCCGTGCTTGGTGTTGACGGTGCAGCCCTCGACCAGCGGCAGCAGGTCGCGCTGTACCCCTTCACGGGAGACATCGGGGCCCGAGCTCTCGCCGCGCTTGCAGATCTTGTCGATCTCGTCGAGGAAGACGATGCCGTTGTTCTCGACAGCGGCGATGGCTTTCTGCTTCAGCTCTTCAGGATTGACCAGACGGGCCGCTTCCTCTTCGATCAGCGCCTTCATGGCCTCTTTGACCTTGATCTTGCGCTTCTTCTTCTGGTTCTGGCCCAGGTTCTGGAACAGTCCCTGCAGCTGGTTGGCCATCTCTTCCATGCCCGGCGGGGTCATGATTTCGACGCCCATCGGGGAGGCGGAGAGTTCCAGCTCGATCTCTTTGTCATCCAGCTGACCTTCCCGCAGTTTCTTGCGGAAGATCTGGCGGGTGTTGGAGTTGTCGGCTTTCTCTTCCTCACCCCAGGTGTTGCGCGGGTTGGGCAACAGGGCGTCGAGGATGCGCTCCTCGGCGGCTTCCTCGGCGCGATATTTCATCTTCTCCATCTCGGTTTCGCGCACCAGCTTGATGGCGGCATCGGTCAGATCGCGGATGATGCTGTCCACTTCCTTGCCGACGTAGCCCACCTCAGTGAACTTGGTCGCTTCCACCTTGATGAAGGGGGCGTTGGCCAGTTTGGCCAGACGACGGGCGATCTCGGTCTTGCCGACACCGGTCGGGCCGATCATCAGGATGTTTTTCGGGGTCACTTCATGGCGCATCTCTTCGTTGAGCTGCATCCGGCGCCAGCGGTTGCGCAGGGCAACGGCAACGGCGCGCTTGGCATCGGCCTGACCAATGATGTGTCTGTCCAGCTCGTGGACGATTTCTCTCGGGGTCATCTCGGACATGATGGTGTTCCTGTATCCGGGGCGGGCAGTGCCCGCCCCTTGGGAAATAGGGTTTGGCTGGCGGCCTTACTTGGCAGCGTAGTCCAGCACTTCGATGGTGTGGTTGCCGTTGGTGAAGACGCAGATGTCGCCCGCAATCTTGAGGGACTTCTCGACAATGGTCCTGGCATCCAGCTCGGTGTTTTCCAGCAGCGCGATGGCGGCGGACTGGGCGAAGTTGCCGCCGCTGCCGATGGCGATGAGATCGTGCTCCGGCTGCACCACGTCACCGTTGCCGGTGATGATGAAGGATTTGTGTTCGTCGGCCACGGCCAGCAGCGCTTCGAGGCGGCGCAGGGCGCGATCGGTGCGCCAATCTTTGGCCAGCGCCACGGCGGCGCGCTCCAGATTACCCTGATGGGCCTGCAGTTTTGCTTCGAAACGTTCGAGCAGGGTGAAGGCGTCGGCGGTACCGCCAGCGAAACCGGCCAGCACCTTGCCGTTATAGAGACGATGAACCTTGCGGGCGTTGCCCTTCATGACGGTGTTGCCAAGAGAGACCTGGCCATCGCCACCGATGACGACCTGACCGTTGCGGCGAACTGAAACTATGGTAGTCACTTTACTTACCTCGCTTGAGCCGAATGACGGCCTGACTGTGCATGGCAAGAAAGATGGGGATGGCAAACGGGCTTTTCAACCCTGCCTTTGGTCGGGGTAAACGGGGTAGCAAACAGGGTGGGTGCGGGTGGCACCAAAAGAACAGGGCCGGGTGTTGCCATCCGGCCCTGCGTCATCGGTAAGCGGATTACCCTTTCTTGGGAATGCAGCCGCTGATGCCGGAGCTCTGCAGCTTGCTGTTGGCCGCGTCGGCGGCCGCCTTGCCGTTGAAGGGGCCGACCATCACCTTGTAGACGGTGCCGTTGGCGCCATTGATCACCTGCAGGCTGGAGGAGAGGCCGGCGGTGAAGGCGATACGTGCCTTGAGCGACTCTGCGGAATCCTGCGAGCGCAGGGCGGCGCACTGCATCATATAGCGACCGCTGTCGGCGGCTGCGGTCTGGGCTGGCGGAGTGGCCGCTTTGGCCTTGGCCGCTTCGGCCCGCTCCCGTTCCAGCTCGGCGCGGATCTCCCGCTCCATCCGTTCCCGTTCGGCCTTGCGGTCGATCACCTGCTCTTGCGCGCTGGCAACCGGTGCACCCGAGGTGGAAGGGGTGGTCGCCGGATTGGGCTGATAGGGCTTGGGCTGGCCGATGGGTGTTCCCGGTTGGGGAATGTCGGTCGGCACCGGCTGCGGCAGTTTTTCCGGTTGCAGGGTCATGGTATCTGCCGGTGGTGGCGGCAGCACACCCGGCTGGGTCGGCGGCTCTATGATATCGACCTGCTTGTTCTCAAGCCGTTCGATGTAGCTCCACTTCTCCTGAGGCAGCCCGTTATTCTGCGCTTTTGGCTTGTTGGCCTTTACCTGCTCCTCAATGGTGGGGGCATCGTTGCCCTTGCCATTGATCATGTAAAGGAAGCCACCAAAGCCTGCCAGCAGTGCCACGACCAGCAGCACTGGAATAACAGGAAAGCGGCGAGGGGCCGCTTTCTTGGTATTGCGGCCACCCGCCCGACGTCGCGGGCGGCTGCCGACATAATCCCGGGTTGCCATCTATTACATGCGCTCCAGGGTATGGATGCCCAGTACGCCGAGGCCCAGCTTCAGCACCTTGGCGGTGGCGGCGCACAGCAGCAGACGGCTCTGACGGGTTGCCTCGTCCACGCCATCCTTGTTGATCGGGCAGGCTTCATAGAAGGTCATGAAGTTGCCGGACAACTCGTACAGGTAGGTACAGAGCAGGTGCGGCATGCCTTTGTCGGCCACGCCGTTGACCGCGTCGGAGAACTGGATCAGCTTCTGGGCCAGCACCTCTTCGGCCTCTTCGTTCAGGGTCACGTTGCCGGTCAGCGTTTCGGCATCGATGTTGGCCTTGCGGAAGATGGACTGGATACGGGTGTAGGCGTACTGCAGGTAAGGGGCAGTGTTGCCTTCAAAGGAGAGCATCAGATCCCAGTCGAAGATGTAGTCGGTAGTACGGTTCTTGGAGAGATCCGCATACTTGACCGCGCCCATGGCGATGGCGTTGACCACGTTGGCCTTCTCTTCGGCAGAGAGGTCGCTGTTGCGGCTCTCCAGCAGGGCGGCGGCGCGCTCTTCCGCTTCGTTCAGCAGGTCAACCAGCTTGACGGTACCACCGGAGCGGGTCTTGTAGGGACGACCATCCTTGCCCAGCATCATGCCGAAGGCGTGGTGCTCGAGGGGGACGGATTCCGGCACATAGCCCGCCTTGCGGGTGATGGTCCAGGCCTGCATCAGGTGCTGGTGCTGACGTGAGTCGATGAAGTACATGACACGGTCGGCGCCCAGGGTTTCATAACGGTATTTGGCACAGGCGATGTCGGTGGTGGTGTAGAGGAAACCGCCATCGCTCTTCTGGATGATGACGCCCATGGCCTCGCCATCCTTGTTCTTGAACTCGTCCAGGAAGACAACGGTGGCGCCTTCGCTCTCGACCGCCAGCCCCTTGGCTTTCAGGTCGGCGACGATCTCCGGCAGCATGTCGTTGTACATGGACTCGCCCATGATGTCCTTGTTGGTCAGGGAGACATTCAGGCGGTCGTAGTTGATCTGGTTCTGTTCCATGGTCATGTCGACCAGCTTCTTCCACATGGTACGGCAGTACTCGTCGCCGCCCTGCAGCTTGACCACGTAGTTACGGGCGCGCTCGGCGAAGGCTTCGTCTTCGTCGTAGCAACGCTTGGCCTGGGTGTAGAAGGCTTCCAGATCCTTGAGCGCCATGTCGCTGGCGTGCTCGTTGGACATTTTCTCCAGATAGGCGATCAGCATGCCGAACTGGGTACCCCAGTCACCGATGTGGTTGGCGCGGATCACTTTGTGGCCGAGGAATTCCAGTGCGCGCGCGGCCACGTCACCGAGTACGGTGGAGCGGATGTGGTGCACCGCCATCTCTTTGGCCACGTTGGGGGCGGAGTAGTCCACCACCACGGTTTGTGGCGCGGGCAACCGTACGTTGGCGTTGGCAGAGGTCACCATGGCCTCGACCTGACCGGCCAGCCAGCGCTGGTCGAAGAAGAAGTTGATGAAGCCGGGACCGGCGATCTCGACCTTGGCGATCAGGTCGGAGGCAGGCAGGTGCTCGATGATGGCAGCCGCCAGCTCACGGGGATTTTTGCGGGCCGGTTTGGCCAGCAGCATGGCCAGGTTGGTAGCCAGGTCGCCGTGAGCTTTTTCCTTGCATCGGTCTACTTGCACGCGGGCTTCCAGGTCCGCCGGCAGGACGCCTGCTGACTTGAGATTGGCTACCGTTTGTTCAAGTAGATGATGAATATGCTCTTTCATAACTGACCACCAAGGTTGCGCGTCGAAAAATGACTGATATATAAGGGCGTGAATTTTACCCGCATCGGCTCGAGAAAACTATAGGGATGACCCGCAGCTCGCTGTCGGGCGGATATTTCACTGCGTTTGGCGCCATATTCCAGAATATTGGGCGGAAATTACGGTGCTTATCCATTTCTACTGCATATCGAAGCGGCTTGTCCAGGCTATTTTCCCCTGATTGTTAAGGGTTTTTCCTTTCCGCTGACGGGAATGATCTCCTCCCTCTGGCCCGGCGTATCAACAGAGGTTCCCAACCGAGGAGTTTGCGATGCGACTGGCGCTGTTTCCCCTATCTGCCCACCTGCTGCCCGGCGGCGTCATGCCGCTGCGGATCTTCGAACCGAGATACCAGCGGATGATCGCCGAGGCGGGGGAGTCCGGCTTTGCCCTCTGCATGGTGGACCCTCGCCAGCCCGACGCCCTGCGCAACATGCTGCCCATCGCCACCCGGGTCACCATCATCGATTTCGACCGGCTGCCGGACGGCATGCTGGGGATCACGGTGCAGGGGATGGAGCGGGTGCAGATAGAGGATCTGTGGCAGGAGCAGGATGGCCTGCGTATCGGCGAGGTGACGCCGCTGACGGCCTGGCCGCCCCGCCGGCTCCATCCCGATCAGCAACCGCTGGTCGAGGCATTGCGGGAGGTGTTTGCCGACTATCCAGACTATGCCGCCCTCTATCCCGCCCCCCGCTGGGACGATGGTAACTGGGTGGCCCAGCGCTGGCTGGAGGTGCTGCCGATCCCCCCTGAACAGAAACAACTGCTGCTGGCCGCCGCCGACAATCAGCCCGCCATCGCCCTGCTCAAGGGGGTGCTGGTGGCCAGCCACTGATTTTTTCTGACCCGCTGATCCGCCAGCGCCGCAGCGCCGTAAAAGTCATCACCACAGCATGTTCGACAGCACACCAAAGGGATGGCGCAATGGCATATACTGGCCAACCACACTCGACCATACGCAGGACTTCGCCCGTGATGGATAACCCGGATGGCGACCTCAAATCTCTGCTGATCAGGGTGGCAGAGCAGGCCGACAAGGCTGCTTTTGCCCGCCTGTTCCAACACTTTGCGCCGCGTATTCGCAGTTACGGCCTGCGCCACCTCGGCAGCGAAGCCAACGCCATGGAGCTGGTGCAGGAGACCATGCTGCTGGTGTGGCAGAAGGCGCGCCTCTACCACCCCGAGAAAGGGGCGCCGACCACCTGGATCTACACCGTGATGCGCAACCAGTGCTTCGACATGCTGCGCCGTCGTCGTGCCAGCAAGGAGGATCTCTGTGCCGAGGAGTTGTGGCCGGTGCTGGAGTTTCAGGCCGAAGAGGAGCATCTGAGCGGGGGTGAGGATGCGGTGCTGACCCGTCAGATGGCCCACTATCTGGGCACCCTGCCGGAGCCGCAACAGCAGGTGGTGCGCGGCATCTATCTGCAGGAGTTCTCCCAGCAGGAGCTGGCGGAGCGCCTTGGCGTGCCGCTCGGTACCATCAAGTCCCGCCTCCGGCTGGCGCTACAGAAACTGAAAGAGCAAGTGGAGCAAGGCCATGATTAAAGCCCATCCGACCGACCCTATGCTGCGTGCCTTCGCCGCCGACGAGCTCCCTCTGCCGCTGGCGGTGGGGCTCTCCGCTCACTGTGAACTCTGCCCCGATTGTGCTGCCCGACTGAAGACATTCGAAGAGGAGCTGGCGCAGCAATATCTTGCTTCGCCAGCAGAGCCCGAGGTGGACTCCCGCGATGAAGTGGGACTGGACGCCGGATTCGACGCCATGCTGGCGGATATTCTGGCCCAGCCGCTTGCAGAGCCCCTCTCCGAGCCAACATATGACCAGCCCCGAGCCCAGCCCGGCGAGCTGGAGGTGGCCGGTCAGGCCTACCGTTTGCCACGGGTGCTGGCCCGTTATCGTTCGCCCAAGTGGCGCCATATCGGGGCCATTCGTCAACAGAGTCTGCCGCTGGACGAGATGGGGGCTCGCGCCAGCCTGCTCCATATCGAAGCGGGCGGTCGCATCCCCGAGCACACCCATCAGGGATATGAGCTGACCTTGCTGCTGGCTGGCAATATTCAGGATGGCGATACCCTTTACAAGGCGGGAGATTTCATCTGGCGCGATGCCAGCCACTCCCACAGCCCGCATACGCCCGATGGCTGCCTCTGCTACACGGTACAGGATGCGCCGGTGCAGTTCACCAAGGGGCTGTCGCGGCTGCTGAACGGCATCAGCCAGCACCTCTACTGAGCACCATGATGCCATAGAAAAAGGGACCATATAGGTCCCTTTTGTCATTTCATTGCAGGCTGCCGGTCAGGCGACAAACACCAGATAGACGGCGAATGCCACGATAAAGCGGTAGATGGCGAACGGGATGAAGTCGATGCGGCGGATCAATGTCAGGAAGGTCTTGATCGCAAACATCGCTACCACGAAGGCGGTGATAAAGCCCACTGCAAACATCGGGAAGTCGGCCATCGAGAGGAAATCGCGGCTCTTGTAGAGATCCAGCCCGCTGGCCGCCACCATCATGGGCACTGCCATGATGAAGGAGAACTCGGCGGCGGCGTGACGGCTGATCCCCATCAGCATGCCACCACTGATGGTGGCGCCGGAGCGGGAGAAGCCGGGCCACAGGGCCAGACACTGGAACAGACCGATGCCGAACGCCTGCTTGTAGCTGATGTCATCCAGGGTTTCAGCTGTGACGGCCGGGCGGAACTTCTCGGCGATGATCAGCAGGATGCCCCCCGCGACCAGCGCGTACATGACGGTCTGTGGGCCAAACAGGTTGGCCTTGATCCAGCTGTGGATGGCCAGACCGACCACGATGGCGGGCATCATGCCGAGGATGACATGCACCAGCGACAGGGTCGCGTGATCCCGGGACGGCTTCTGGCCGAAGTGAATGCCAATCAGGCCAAACAGGCGGCGCCAGAAGACGGCGACCACGGCGAGGATGGAGCCCAGCTGGATCACCACTTCGAAGGTGGCGGCCTTGGGCCCTTCAAAGCCCAGCAGATGGCCGACGATAATCATGTGGCCGGTGGAGGAGACGGGGAGGAACTCGGTCAGCCCCTCGACGACGCCCAGAATAAAGGCGACCAGCAGGCTATAAGTGTCAGTCATCGAACAAACAATCCTTAACTTCGTTGATGTAAAAACGCCCCGAAAGGGTCTCGGGGCGGCATATCTTGCTCGATTGTGACTGCTGAGGCTATGTAAAAATCATGAATTCTTTAAGTTAGTCGCGGATAAAGCGGTAGCGGGTCTGGTGGTGATAACGCTCGCCCGGCAGCAGCCAGGGGTTGCCCAGCTCGGGGCGATTGGGGCTGTCCGGTAGCTGTTGCGCCTCAAGACAGAAGCCGTCGTGATCCCGGTGCGACAGGCCGCTGCGGTTCGGGGTATTGGCCAGCCAGTTGCCGCTGTAAAACTGCAGCGAGGGTTGGTTGGTATAGACCTCCATCGCCAGCTGCCTGTCCCCTGATACCACGCGAGCTGCCCACTTCTGCTCCGGTCCATTGAGCACAAAGGCATGATCGTACCCCTTGGCCTGTTGCTGCTGGGAATGGCTCAGCCAATCCTGTCCGACAAGACGCTCGCGGCGCAGATCGAACGGCCCCTCCACCGGGGTGATGGCGATCGGCAAACCGCTCGGGTCGGTCGGCAGGAAGTGGTCGGCATTGATGCTGATGAGGTGGTCACGGACATCTTCGCCATCGGTTTGCCCATCGAGATTGAAGTAGGCGTGGCTGGTGAGGCTGATCGGCGTAGCGGCATCCGTGCTGGCGATGAAATCCACCACCAGATCGCTCTGCTCCAGCCGGTACTCCAGGGTGACCCGCAGATTGCCGGGAAAGCCCTGATCCCCCGCCCGGGAGAGCAACGCCAGCTTGACCCGATCCGCCTCCAGCTCCCTGATTTGCCAGCGCTGGCGATGAAAGCCAGCCTGCCCGCCGTGCAGACAGTTGGGTGCCTGATTGGCATTCAGCGGCCAGTGCTGTCCATCACGCACCAGCTCAGCACCGCCGATGCGGTTGGCAAAGCGTCCTGCCACCGCACCCAGCCACACCTGCTGGGTGGGATAGGCGTCGTCGGCACAGCCCAGCAGCACTTCACGCCGTTTACCCGCCACCGGCAGGGTTAGGGAGGTGAGGGTGGCGCCGAAGTCGAGGCCGCGCAGCCACAGCCCCTCTTCATTTTCCAGCTCGAACGGGGTCATGGCGCTGCTCATAGCTTGCCTGCACCGGCGCTGGCGCGGCAGACGTAGCAGTCGGCCTTGAGGCCCGAGATGGCCGGATACTCTGCCTCGACGGCAGCGATCACCTCGGCCACCTTCTCCGGGCGCAGCAGGGCGACCACGCAGCCGCCGAAGCCGCCGCCGGTCATCCGCACGCCGCCATCGGTACCGATCCTGGCCTTGATGATCTCCACCAGACCGTCGATGGCGGGCACTGTGATCTCGAAATCATCGCGCATGGCGGCGTGCGACTGCGCCATCAGTTCGCCGAGACGGGTCAGATCGTGGCTCGCCAGTGCATCGGCCGCCGCCAGGGTGCGGGCGTTTTCACCGACGATGTGGCGGGCACGACGATAGCAAGCATCATCCAGCCCGGCCTTGCCCGCTTCCAGTCCGGCCAGATCGAGGTCGCGCAGCGCCTTGACTCCGTAGTGACGGGCGGCCGCTTCGCACTGCTGGCGGCGGGTGTTGTATTCGCTGTCCACCAGACCGCGACGCACATTGGAGTTGACGATCAGCACCGCCAGATCCGCAGGCATGGGGATGAGGCGAGTCTCCAGCGAGCGGCAGTCGAGCAGCAGGGCATGATCGGTTTTGCCGCTGGCGGAGATCATCTGATCCATGATACCGCAGTTGCAGCCGACGAACTGGTTCTCCGCCTGCTGACCGTTGAGGGCGATCTCCGCCTGGCTGATATCGAGCCCCAGCGCCTCTTTGAAGGCCTGGCCGATGGCCACTTCCAGCGAGGCGGAGGAGGAGAGTCCCGCCCCCTGCGGCACGTTGCCGGAGACCACCAGATCGAGGCCGCGCAGGGCATAGCCGCGCTCCTGCAGATACTTCACCACGCCACGGATGTAGTCGCTCCAGCGCTGGCTGGGGTGGTGCTCGATAGGCTGGTCTAGGTCGAACTGGTCGCGCTGGTTGTCGTAGTCGGCGGCGATCACCTGTACTTGCCGGTCATCGCGCAGACCGATGGCGACGCAGGTCTCGTAGTCGATGGCGCAGGGCAGCACGAAGCCGTCGTTGTAGTCGGTATGTTCACCGATGAGGTTGACGCGGCCGGGGGCGCGCACCAGCAGATCGGGCGCTTTGGCAAATTGCTCGGCAAAAACGGTGCTGACGCGTTGGCTCGGGGTCATAGGGCCTCCTCATTGGTTTGATTGGTCTGGTTGTAGTGAATGGGGCTCAGCGCGCGCAGCCGCTCGGCGGCCTGCTCCGGAGTCAGGTCGCGCTGGGTTTCGGCCAGCATCTCGAAGCCGACCATGAATTTGCGCACGGTGGCGGAGCGCAGCAGCGGCGGATAGAAGTGGGCATGCAGTTGCCACGCCTCGGGGCACTCCGACTTGGGCGGTGCAAAGTGCCAGCCCATGGAGTAGGGGAAGCTGCACTCGAACAGGTTGTCGTAGCGGCTGGTGAGCTCCTTGAGCGCCACTGCCAGATCCTGTTGCTGGGCCTGGGTCATATTGAGCATGGAGGGAACGTGCGCCTTGGGCAGCAACAGGGTTTCGAACGGCCAGGCGGCCCAGAAGGGGACGACGGCAAGCCAGTGCTCGGTCTCTACCACGATGCGAGAGCGATCCGCCAGCTCCCGCTCCACATACTCCAGCAGCATGGGGCGGCCATGCTCGGCCAGCCAGCCGCGCTGGTGCTGCTCTTCGCGGGCGATCTCGTTGGGCAGGAAGTTGCTGCCCCAGATCTGGCCGTGGGGGTGCGGGTTGGAGCAGCCCATGACGGCCCCTTTGTTTTCAAACACCTGCACCCATTCCCACTGGGCTGACAGCTCGGCGACCTGATCCATCCAGGTGGTGATCACCCCTTCGATGGCGGGCAGTGGCAGCTCGGGCAGGGTCTTGCCGTGATCCGGCGAGAAGCAGATGACCCGGCTGGTGCCGCGGGCGGCTTCCAGCTTGAGCAGGGGATCGCTGGCGCTATCGGCGGCCGGGGTATCCTGCATCAGGGCGGCGAAGTCGTTGGTAAAAACGAAGGTGCCCTTGTAGTCGGGGTTGATGTCACCGGTGACCCGGGTGTTGCCCGCGCAGAGGAAGCAGTCGGGATCGTGAGCCTGTTTGGGGGCCTGACTCACCTTCTCCACCTGTCCCTGCCAGGGGCGTTTGGCCCGGTGGGGCGAGACCAGCACATACTGGCCGGTCAGCGGGTTGAAGCGGCGATGGGGATGATCGACGGGGTTGAACATCATCTCTCCTGAATAAGGTATTGAAAAATAGGGTCGTCTATTAACAGGGAGCAGGCAGGCCTACTCCTCGTAACCGTTCGGATTGGCGGATTGCCAGCGCCAGCTGTCGGCGCACATGGCGTCGATGTTGCGGGTCGCCTGCCAGCCCAGTTCACGCTGCGCCTTGGCCGGATCGGCCCAGCAGGCGGCGATGTCGCCCGGGCGGCGCGGTTCGATGCGAAACGGCAGCGGCTTGCCGCAGGCATTGGAGAAAGCGGCGACCAGCTGCAACACGCTCTGGCCCTGGCCGGTGCCCAGGTTGTAGGTGTGCACGCTACCCTTGCCGGCGCAGTGTTGCAGTGCCTTGACGTGCCCCTCGGCGAGATCCATCACGTGGATGTAGTCACGTACGCCAGTGCCATCCACAGTTGGGTAATCGTTTCCAAAGACAGACAGGCAGTCGCGACGGCCGATGGCCACCTGAGTGATATAAGGCATCAGGTTGTTGGGGATGCCCTGCGGGTCTTCCCCCATGGTGCCCGATTCGTGGGCGCCGACCGGATTGAAGTAGCGCAGCAGGGTCATGCTCCAGTGGGGCTCGGCCAGCTGCAGATCTTCGAGGATCTCCTCGATGATCAGCTTGGATCGTCCGTAGGGGTTGGTGGCGCTGCGAGGGAAATCCTCGCGGATTGGCAGGCTGGCGGGATCGCCGTAGACGGTGGCCGAGGAGCTGAACACCAGATTGTGCACCCCGGCCCGCTTCATCGCCTGCAGCAGGGTGAGGGTGCCGCCGAGGTTGTTCTCGTAGTAATCCAGCGGAATGCGGGTCGATTCACCGACCGCTTTCAGGGCGGCAAAGTGGATCACTGCGTCGATCTGCTGCTCGGCAAAGATCTGGTCAAGCAGGGCCGCATCGCGAATATCCCCTTGATAGAACACGGGTTGCTGGCCGCTGATGGCGGCGATTCGCGCCAGCACGCTGCGCTTGCTGTTGCCGAGGTTGTCGACTACCACGGGATTCATGCCTGCCGCTTGCAAGGCCAGACAGGTATGGCTGCCGATATATCCGCAACCGCCGGTGACCAGAACGTTCATCTTGCTCTCCACTGAAAAAGTGTCTGGAAGGAGTCTAGCCGAGGGTGTGGTGGCCAAACTGTGAGCTCGCTTGCAAAACAGTGTAAACGATTACACTGTTTTTGTGATCATCCTGACGGCAGATATTTATTTCACCCCTGTTTTCAATGGGTTTGCTGGGTATAATGGTGCTCTATTGCACAGTGAAATAAGTGAAAACAGCATGAGCACCATCAAGGATGTCGCCCGTTTGGCCAATGTGTCGGTGGCAACGGTTTCACGGGTGATGAACAACTCCCCCAAGGCCAGCGCTGCGTCTCGCGAAGTGGTGCAGAAAGCCATGGCCGAACTGGGCTACACCCCCAACGCCAACGCGCGGGCACTGGTCAGCCAGACCTGTGACACCATGGGGGTGGTGGTGGGTGACGTGGCCGATCCCTTCTTCGGTGCCCTGGTGAAGGGGGTCTCGGGCGTAGCCGTCGAGCAGAACCTCCACCTGCTGATGGGTAACGGTTTTCACAAGGCGCGGCAGGAGCGCGAAGCGATCGAGCTGCTGATCGGCAAGCGCTGCGAGGCGCTGGTGGTGCACAGCAAGGCGCTGAGCGACGAAGAGCTCTGCGATTACGCCATGCGGGTGCCCGGCATGGTGCTGATCAACCGCGATATTGCTGCCCTCAAGGGGCGCTGTATCGCCCTCAATAACCGACTGGGGGCGGCTACGGCGACTCGCCACTTGATCGAGCTGGGTCACCGCCATATCGCCTTTATCAGCTCTGATCACGCCATCGAGGATGCCACCTTGCGCCTGCAGGGCTATCAGGATGGGCTGATGGAGGCGGGTCTGGCCGCCGATCCCGAGCTTATCGAGAGCGGTACGCCGAACGAGGAGGGGGGGGAGCGCGCCATGCTCAACCTGCTGGCCAAGGGGCTCAAGGTGACCGCAGTGGTGGCTTATAACGATGCCATGGCGGCCGGTGCCATCTCGGTGCTGGCGGATAACGGCCTGCGGGTGCCGGAGGAGGTCTCGGTGGTGGGCTTCGATGACATCATCTATGCCAGATACCTGAGACCCAAGCTCTCCACCATGCGCTATCCCATCGAGCTGATGGCGGCCCAGGCGGCCAAGCTGGCCATTCAGCTGGCGGCGGGGGAGAGTGAAGCGACTCAGAGCCGGATCTACACCCCCACCCTGATCAATCGCCACTCGGTGGCACCGGTTCGGGCCGGATAGTCCCCTTTTGCGGCCCTGTTCGGGGCCGTTTCTTGCACGGTTATTGTTTTACCTATTTTTAATCATTTTTACTCCGCTTTACTTAACAAAATCAGTGTAATCGTTTACATCTGTGTGAGCGAGATCGCCGTTCCCTGCGTCATACTTCTCTAGACTGAATACGTTTTCCAATCAGCAGGGAGAGAGTGAATGCTCAGGGAGATAGTGGCGCGTCAGGATTGGCAGACCCAAGCGATTACGTCGGTAAACCGCTTGGCTGCCCATACCCCCATGTTCAGCTGGCGCAGCGAAGCGGATGCCAGAGACGATCTCCTCTCCCCCTCCCGCCGTTCACTGGATGGCGAGTGGCGCTTCTCCTTCTTTGCCGCCCCCGAGCGTGTGCCCGAGAGCTGGCTGGAACAGGATCTGGTGGATGCTTGCCCCATTACAGTGCCGGGCAACTGGCAGCTGGATGCCGCCTATCCAGCTGCGCGGCCGCTCACCGATGGCCCCATCTACACCAATATCAAGTACCCCTTTCCTTGCGATCCGCCCCGGGTGCCGGCAGAGAATCCTACCGGCTGCTACTCCCGCGAGTTCGAACTGCCCGCCGACTGGCTGGCAAGTGGACAGAGCCGGATCATCTTCGACGGGGTGAGCAGCGCCTTCCACCTCTTCTGCAACGGCCGCTGGGTAGGTTACTCCCAGGACAGCCGCCTGCCCGCCGAATTCGATCTGACTCCTTATCTGCAGAGCGGTCGCAACCGGCTGGCGGTGCTGGTGCTGCGCTGGTCTGATGGCTCCTATCTGGAAGATCAGGATATGTGGTGGCTGTCGGGGATTTTCCGCTCCGTCAGCCTGCTGCACAAACCGATCCGCCATCTGATGGATATGCGGGTGACCCCCGAGCTGGATGCCTGCTATCGGGATGGCCGTCTCAAGATTGCCCTGCAGGTGGCCAATGCGGCCGGTCTGTCGGTTGAGGCCAATCTCTATGACGGTGGCGAGCGGGTCGCGATCCTGCGCCAGCCGATCGGCACCCAAGCCATTGATGAGAAAGGGGCGTATGACGATCGTGCCGAGCTGTGGATCGATGTGGCTGCGCCGCGCAAGTGGAGCGCCGAGACGCCCCATCTCTATCGTCTGACCCTGACCTTGCTGGACGAGCAGGGTCAGGCCATCGAGAGCGAGGCGTGCGATGTGGGCTTTAGGGTGGTGGAGATCTGTGGCAGCCTGCTGCGGGTCAACGGGCAGCCGCTGCTTGTTCGCGGTGCCAACCGTCATGAACACCATCCCGCCAAGGGTTATGCCATCGATCGCGCCACCATGGAGCGGGATCTGCTGCTGATGAAGCGGCACAACTTCAATGCGGTGCGTTGCTCCCACTATCCCAACCATCCCGACTTCTATCGCCTCTGCGATCGGCTCGGTCTCTATGTGGTGGACGAGGCGAATCTGGAGACCCACGGCATGACCCCCATGGGGCGGCTGGCGCGGGATCCCGCCTGGAGCAACGCCTTTCTGGAGCGGGCGACCCGCATGGTGGCGCGGGATTTCAACCACCCCTCCATCATCATCTGGTCGCTGGGCAACGAGTCGGGTTACGGCCCGGCCCACGATGCCATGTATGGCTGGATCAAGCGCAGCGACCCGAGTCGTCCGGTGCAGTACGAGGGTGGCGGGGCCGATACCCCGGCTACCGACATCATCTGCCCCATGTATGCCAGAACCCATCAGGATCAACCCTTCCCGGCGGTGCCCAAGTGGGCGCTGGCCAAGTGGATCGGTCTGCCCGACGAGCACCGGCCGCTGATCCTCTGCGAATATGCCCACGCCATGGGGAACAGTCTCGGGGGCTACGGCCACTATTGGCAGGCGTTTCGCGATCATCCACGCCTGCAAGGCGGGTTTGTCTGGGATTGGGTCGATCAGGGGCTCGACAAATACACCGCCGATGGCCGTCACTACTGGGGCTATGGCGGTGACTTCGGTGACCTGCAAAACGATCGCCAGTTCTGCTGCAACGGCCTGCTGTTCCCGGATCGCACTCCCCATCCCACGCTGTTCGAGGCAAAGCGCGCCCAGCAGCCGTTCCGCTTCACTCTGCTTGAGCACACCCCGCTGCGGGTGCGGATCGAGAGTGAATACCTGTTTCGGGAAACCGACAACGAGCAGCTTTGCTGGCAGTTGTGCGAGAACGGCCATGTGCAGCTGCAGGGGGAGGTTTCCCTCACGCTGGCGCCGCAAGGGGCGGTCGAGTTGACCCTGAGCGGGACGCTGCCCGCCTTTGCGGCAGGCTCACTGGCCTGGCTCGATCTGGCCATCGTTCAGCCACAGGCCACTCTCTGGTCGCAGATGGATCAAAAGGTCGCCCGTCAGCAGTTCACCCTGCCGACTCCCCTTGCCCTGCCAGCGCCGGTCGCTGCCGCTACCCTGAGCGAGCAGCCGGATGGCTGGCGGATCACCGCCGCAAACAGCCAGTGGTGGCTCGACAAGCAGAGCGGCCGTATCACCAGTTGGCAAAAATCGGGGCAGGAGCAGTTGCTGGCGCCGATCATGGATCATTTCTACCGAGCGCCGCTCGACAACGACATTGGCACCAGCGAAGCGGATCACGCCGACCCCAACTCCTGGATTGCCCGCTGGCAGGGCTGTGGTCTCGGTCAGTGGCAGCACCGCTGTCTGGGGATTGCGGTCGCTGGAGGGGATATCCGGGTCAGCCATGGCTACTTCCATCACGATGAGCTGCTGCTGGTGAGTCACTGGCATCATCGCTTTACCGACGATGGCGCCATGAGCCTGGAGATAGAGACCGAGCTGGCGCAAGCGCTGCCGTCGCTGCCGCGGATCGGCCTGCTGCTTCATCTGGCCGAGGTACCGGCGCGAGCCGAATGGTTGGGACGCGGCCCTCACGAGAACTATCCAGATCGTCTGCTGGGCGCTGATCTGGGGCGCTGGAGCCTGCCGCTGGAGGCCATGCACACCCCTTACATTTTCCCGAGTGACAACGGCTTGCGCTGCGATACCCGTCAGCTGCAGCTGGGCAGCACGACGGTGAGCGGCACCTTCCATTTCAGTGCCAGCCGCTTCAGTCAGCAACAGCTGGCCGTTGCTCGTCACCAGAGCGATCTGGTGGCCGAAGAGGGGCTGTGGGTCTGCCTCGATGGCGCCCATATGGGGGTGGGCGGTGATGACTCCTGGAGCCAGAGCGTGCGTCCCGAGTATCAACTGCTCGAGCGTCGTTACCGTTGGGGCTGCACTCTCCGCTAATCCAGCTATTGAAGCGACTGTCGAGCCAGTGCGCCATTTTGACAACAGACCAGTAACGACTAGCCTCAATGCTGTGGGAAAGATTGAGTCTCAAATCTGATTTTTATTTATATGTATTTGAAAAATAAATATAAAGTTTCAATGTAACAGAGTGTAAACGTTTTCATTTTGTCGTCATGATCACAGAAGAAATGACAACAAACTGATTACATTGATTGGCGCTTGCTCAATTGCTCGCCACCCTACAACACAGATAGACACATCGGAGCACACATAATGAAAAAACTGACCACAGTTGCCGCCCTGCTGATGGGCATGATGGCTGGAGCCAATGCCCAGGCTGACACTCGTATCGGGGTAACCGTCTACAAATACGATGACAACTTCATGGCGGTCGTGCGCAAGGCCATCGAGAAGGAGGCGGCAGCCACTCCGGGGGTGGAACTGCTGATGAACGACTCCCAGAACGACCAGTCCAAGCAGAACGACCAGATCGATGTGCTGCTGGCCAAAGGGGTGAAGGCGCTGGCCATCAACCTGGTAGACCCGGCTGCGGCCCCGGTGGTGATTGAGAAAGCCCGTGGCGAAGATATCCCGGTAGTCTTCTACAACAAGGAGCCGAGCGCTACTGATCTGGCCAGCTACGACAAGGCCTACTACGTGGGCACTGACTCCAAGGAGTCAGGGATCATCCAGGGTCAACTGATTGCCAAACACTGGAAAGCCCATCCGGAGTGGGATCTGAACAAGGATGGCGTGATCCAGTTCGTGCTGCTGAAAGGGGAGCCGGGCCACCCGGATGCCGAAGCGCGCACCTCCTACGTGGTCAAGACCCTGAACGATGGTGGCGTCAAGACTGAACAACTGCACATGGATACCGGTATGTGGGATACCGCCATGGCGAAAGACAAGATGGATGCTTGGATCTCCGGCCCCAACGCCAACAAGATCGAAGTGGTCATCGCCAACAACGACGGCATGGCAATGGGTGCGGTCGAGTCACTGAAAGCCCAGGGCAAGACTGCCATTCCGGTATTCGGCGTCGATGCGCTGCCGGAAGCGCTGGCCATGGTCAAGAGCGGCGCCATGGCGGGTACCGTGCTGAACGATGCGGCCAACCAGGCCAAAGCCACCTTCGAGCTGACCAAGAACCTGGCTGAAGGCAAACCGGCCGGTGAAGGCACCAAGTGGAATATCGTCGACAAGGTAGTACGTGTTGCCTACGTCGGTGTGGATAAAGACAACCTGTCCCAATTCGAGTAATTCCCTCCTCCAGGGCAAGGGAGATCCCCTTGCCCTTTTTTCAACCAGATGTGATGGCTGATATGACAACACAGCAACAATCAGAATGGCTGTTGGAGATGATTGACGTCAGTAAGAGCTTTCCCGGCGTCAAGGCACTCGATAATGTCAATTTACGGGTCCGTCCTCATTCTGTGCATGCGTTGATGGGCGAGAACGGAGCGGGAAAATCCACACTGCTCAAGTGCCTGTTCGGCATTTACGAGAAGGATCAGGGCAAGATCTTCTTCAAGGGGCAGGAGATCAACTTCACCTCCTCGAAAGAGGCGCTGGAAAATGGCGTCTCCATGGTGCATCAGGAGCTCAACCTGGTGTTGCAGCGTACTGTGATGGACAACATGTGGCTCGGCCGCTACCCGACCAAGGGGTGGTTCATCGACCACGGCAAGATGTATGACGACACCAAGCGTATTTTCGATGAACTCGATATCGACATCGACCCCAGGGTCAAGGTCGCGACCCTGTCGGTCTCCCAGATGCAGATGATCGAGATCGCCAAGGCGTTCTCCTACGATGCCAAGATCGTCATCATGGACGAACCCACCTCCTCGCTGACCGAGAAAGAGGTGAACCACCTCTTCAAGATCATCAACAAGTTGAAGGAGAAGGGGTGCGGCATCGTCTACATCTCTCACAAGATGGAGGAGATCTTCCAGCTCTGTGACGAGATCACCATATTGCGGGATGGCCAGTGGGTGGCAACCCAGCCGCTCAAGGGCATGACCATGGATCAGATCATCGGCATGATGGTCGGCCGTGAACTGACCCAGCGCTTCCCTGAAAAAACCAACCTGCCGAAAGAGGTGATCCTCGAGATCGAACATCTGACGGCGAAGAACCAGCCCTCCATTCAGGATGTGACCTTCAACCTGCACAAGGGGGAGATCCTCGGCATCGCCGGACTGGTGGGGGCCAAGCGCACCGACATCGTCGAGACCCTGTTCGGTATTCGTGATCGCAGTCAGGGCAGCATCAAGCTGCACGGCAAAGAGGTGGCCAACCACAACGCCCACGAAGCGATCCGCAACGGCTTTGCGCTGGTGACGGAAGAGCGCCGATCCACCGGTATCTACTCCCGGCTCGATATCGCCTTCAACTCCCTGATCGCCAACATGGACAGCTACAAGGGCTCCATGGGGCTGCTCAGCGACAACAAGATGAAGAGCGATACCCAGTGGGTGATCGACTCCATGCGGGTCAAGACGCCGACCCAGCAGACCCAGATCGGTTCCCTCTCCGGGGGTAACCAGCAGAAGGTGATCATCGGTCGCTGGCTGCTGACCCAGCCGGAGATCCTGATGCTCGACGAGCCCACCCGCGGCATCGACGTCGGGGCCAAGTTCGAGATCTACCAGCTCATCCTGGAGCTGGCGAAGAAGGACAAAGGGATCATCATCATCTCGTCAGAGATGCCGGAATTGCTGGGGATTACCGACCGGATCATGGTGATGAGCAATGGCAGGGTCGCCGGGATCGTCAATACCAAAGAAACTGACCAGAGCGAGATACTGCGCCTGGCATCTCTGTACCTCTAGAGACAGGAAGACATTTATGGAGTCGGCTAAAAATTTCAATCTGATGCAGGCGCTCAAGGAAAACGCCATCTATCTGGTGCTGCTGGTGCTGCTCATGGTCATCGTGATCCAGGAGCCCTCCTTCCTGAGCCTCACCAACTTCAGCAACATCCTGACCCAGTCCTCGGTGCGGGTCATCATCGCACTGGGGGTGGCGGGCATCATTATCACTCAGGGGACGGATCTCTCGGCCGGTCGTCAGGTTGGTCTGGCGGCACTCATCGCGGCAACCATGTTGCAGGCGCTGACCAACGTCAACAAGGTGTTCCCGACGCTGGGAGAGGTGCCCATTCCGGCGGTGATCCTGCTGGTGTGTGTGGTGGGGGCGCTGATTGGTCTGGTCAACGGTCTCATTGTGGCCTACCTGAACGTTACCCCGTTCATTACCACCCTGGGCACCATGATCATCGTCTACGGTATCAACTCCCTCTACTTTGACTCGGTAGGGGCGTCGCCGGTGGCCGGGTTTGATCCCCGCTTTTCCAGCTTCGCCCAAGGGTTTATCCGGATAGGAGGATTCAAGCTCTCCTATCTCACCTTCTATGCAGCCATCGCCAGCGTCTTTGTCTGGGTACTGTGGAACAAGACCCGCTTTGGCAAAAACATCTTTGCCATCGGCGGTAACCCGGAGGCGGCCAAGGTCTCCGGCGTCAACGTGGCGGTCAATCTGGTGATGATCTATGCACTGGCGGGGGTCTTCTACGCTTTCGGCGGCATGCTGGAAGCGGGCCGTATCGGTAGCGCCACCAACAACCTCGGCTTCATGTACGAGCTGGATGCCATCGCGGCGTGCGTGGTGGGCGGCGTGTCGTTTGCTGGCGGGGTGGGAACGGTCGCGGGTGTGATTACCGGCGTACTTATCTTCACCCTGATCAACTACGGTTTGACCTATATCGGGGTCAGCCCTTACTGGCAGTTCATCATCAAGGGCGGCATCATCATTCTGGCGGTGGCCCTGGACTCCATGAAGTACGCCAAGAAGAAATAACGATTGGCAGGGAGGGTTGGCGTTGTCAGCCCTCTCTTCTGGAGGGAACCCATGCCATTCAAGGTCAAGATTTACCTCTTGCTGCTACTGGCCATTCTGGTCACCATCGGCACTGCCGGGCTCAGCGTCAACCACTTCATCAGTGGCTATATTCGCACTCAGGCCACCCACAACATCAACGAGCAGATCACTCTGGTCAAAGAGAAGCTGGCCAGCGACATCAATCAGAAAATCCTGTTGGCCGCCAACCTCAACTTCGGGGTGACCAACGTCAAGAAGACCCTGCAAGAGACCGGCTTTCACAACATCGTCAAGGTGATCGGCGACATGGCCTTCGATGTGAACGGGGTCATCAATGACAGTGCCAAAGTCGATGCCCTGCGCAAGCTGATCCCCGCCGCCAACAACCAGATCACCGTCAGCCCGCTGCAACAGGTGGATGGCAAGCCGGTCATCACCATTCTGGTGCCGCGCGGTGCCGATTCCGCCTATCTCTACTACCTCGACATGAGCGAGTTCAAAAGCCTGCTTGAGAAGATGAGTGGCGATGGCCGCTACTTCACGCTGGCCGACAGTCAGGGCAACAGCCTCTATAACAGCAAGCCGCAGGGGGAGAGCGAAGCGCGCCCCAACCAGCTGGATATTCGCGGCAGCAGCTGGACGCTGACCGGCTACATCGATCTTGACTACATCCGGGCCATGACCCGGGCTCTCAACGGCCAGATCATCATGGCGCTGTGCGGCGTGGCGATCGTGGTGATGGTGCTGGCGATGCTGGCGCTCAATGTGGCCTATCGCCCCATCCTCTCGTTGCGGGATCTGGTGCTGGAGCTCTCTCGCGGCAGCGGCGATCTCACCCGCCGACTGGCGGTGACCAGCAAGGATGACCTTGGCCAGATCTCGGCCGGTATCAACCGCTTTATCGAGCGGTTGCAGGAGATGATGGGGGAGGTGCGGCAGGCGAGCGGCCAGCTCAACAGCGGTATCGAGGGGCTGGCCAGCCAGACCGGCGCCGCCCAGTCTCTTCTGGCGGACCATGTACGCGAGACCGAGCAGGTGGTGACCGCCATCAACGAGATGAGCCGCACCGCGATCTCCGTCTCCGAGAGTGCGGCCAGCACCGCCCAGCTCACCGGTCAGAGCCAGCAGCTGGCGAGCCAGTCCCGTCAGGTGGTGGATCAGGCCATGGCCAGCGTGATGGCGCTGGTGGACGAAGTGGAAGCCACTGCCCGCTCCATCGAGGCGATGCAGCAGGATGTGCAGCAGATTGGCTCAGTGCTCGGGGTGATCGGCAGCATTGCCGAGCAGACCAACCTGCTGGCCCTCAATGCCGCCATCGAGGCGGCCCGCGCTGGTGAACAGGGTCGTGGCTTTGCGGTGGTGGCAGACGAGGTGCGTTCCCTCGCGGCCCGTACCCAGCAGAGCACAGCGGAGATCCAGACCATGCTGGCCAGTCTGCAGCGGGGCACCCGAACTGTGGTGGATGCCATGGGCAACACCAAGCAGAGCTGTCAGGGGGCGGCCGAGAACACTACCAGGGTCAACGAGTCGCTGGATCTGATGGCAGGGGAAGTGGTGGAGATCAACGATCTCATCAGCCATATCGCCACGGCGGCGGAGCAGCAGAGTGCGGTGGCCGAAGAGATCAACCGCAACATGAGTGCCATCGCCGAAGTGATCCGCCAGCTGACCCACAACGGGGAAGCGACGGTCGCCAGCTCCGCGGCGATGCAACAGACCTACGACCGGCTGCGGGAGATCGTGGGCCACTTCCGGCTGGAGTGAGGCTGGTGTTCAGTCAATAACAAAACAGGGCCATCCGGCCCTGTTGTTGTTTTCCTGTCTGCCTGAATCAACCGGCCTTACGGCGCAGATAGACCCCGGCTTCCATGTGATGGGTCCAGGGGAACTGGTCGAACAGGGCGAAACGGGCGATCTCGTGGGTCTCGCCCAGTACCGCCATGTTGGCCTGCAGAGTCTCGGGGTTGCAGGAGATATAGAGGATGTTGTCGTACTCCTGCACCAGCTTGACGGTGGCATCATCGAGACCGGCGCGGGGCGGGTCGACGAAGATGGTGTTGCACTGGTAGCTCTTGAGATCGACCCCCTTGAGGCGGTTGAACTCCCGCTCGCCACGCATCGCCATGGTGAACTCCTCGGCTGACATGCGCAGGATGATCAGGTTGTCGACGCCGTTGGCGGCGATGTTGAACTGGGCGGAGTCGACGCTCGGCTTGGCGATTTCGGTGGCCAGCACCTTGCGGAAGTTCTGCGCCAGCGCGATGGAGAAGTTGCCGTTGCCGCAATAGAGCTCCAGCAGGTCCCCTTCGCTCCCCTTGGTCACATCCAGCGCCCAGGCCAGCATCTGCTCGTTGATGGCGGCGTTGGGCTGGGTGAAGCTGTTCTCCACCTGCTTGTAGATGAGCTGGCGACCCGCCACGTTGAGCTGTTCGATGACGAAGTCATCCCCCAGACAGATCTTCTGCTTGTGGGCGCGGCCAATCAATTGCAGCTCGAACCCCTTGGCGCGCAGATCGGCCTGCAGCACTTCGGCGGCTTGTTGCCATTCGGCCTCCAGCTTGCGGTGATAGAGCAGGCTGACAATGATCTGGCCGGACTGGGTGGAGAGGTAGTCAATCTGGAACAGCTTGCGGCGCAGCACCGGGTGTGGGCGCAGCCCCTCCAGCAGCAGTGGCATCAACTGGTTGATGAGGCGGCTGGCGGTAGGGAAGTGGTCTATCTTGATGATCTCTTTGGTCGCCGGGGCATACATGCAGTGGAAGAGGTCATCCCCTTCGTGCCAGATGCGAAATTCGGCGCGCATCCGGTAGTACTCCGCCGGCGAGCTGTGCACCTCCAGCGCCGGGAGGGTGAAGCCGGCAAACAGCTCGGTGAGGCGAGCGCGCTTTTCGTCGAGCTGGGCCTGATAGTCGGCCGCGGTTCTAGGCGCCGGAGCGTTCGCGGAAGGCTGTTGGGACTGGGTCATAAATACCTCACATGCACACCGGCCGGGCCGGGTCGAAATCGGGGGAAGGCAACAGGCCACCCAAAGGGGCCCGATTTTAAAAGCCAGCCGCAGATTGTCCAGCATTTTGTGGTCAAGAAGTGTTCAGTCAGGCCGATAGCTGATCTACAGGCATGGTGGGAGGACACATTATGCAGATCGAAGGCGTGGGCGCAGCCCAACCCAAGGGAGTGGGGGTTTCTCCCAAATCGCCCCAACAGGCGGAGCAGAAACAGGTCAAGAGCGAGGAGGAGGTCTCCTTGCACAAGCCGCCCAAGTGGGCGCAGGTGCTGATCCAGCAGGCGTTGCAGTTCTCGCTGGAGATCAACGGCCAGGGCTATCAGGCGCCGAAGGTGAAAGAGCCCGAGGAGATCACCCCGGAGACCCTGTTCGACTTCCAGTCGGTGGCGGACAACGTGCTGCAGTTCGTGACCGGGCGGCTCGGTGCCGCGCGGGCCGATGGCAAATCCGACGACGACCTGACCGGGATGGTGGAGCAGGCCCGCAAGGGGGTCGACAAGGGCTTTGACGAGGCGAAGAAACAGCTCGGCAAGTGGGCGACCGACAACGACGATATCAAAACCGGTATCGATCAGAGCTACAAGCTGATCCAGAAAGGGCTCGAGGAGTTCGAGAAGGAGTTCTTCGGCAAGGTCTCCCCGACCGACATGGGACAGGCCGAGATGGCCAGTCGCCAGCAGGGGTATCTGGAGATCCAGACCAAGGATGGCGACAAGGTGGTGCTGCGCTTCAACGACAGCTGGCAGACCAAGTCCCAGAGCAGCGAGAGCGGCAGCCAGTTCAGCCTCAAATCGAGCCAGAGCTTCAGCTTCTCGCTGGAGGGGGATCTCAACAGTGACGAGATGGAGTCCATCGGCAAGCTGGTCAAGGGGATCGACGAGCTGGCGGGGAACTTCTTCTCCGGCAACTTCGAGGATCTGCTGGACAAGGCGGGCGAGCTGAAACTGGATGACAGCCAGCTGGCCTCCTACTCCCTCAAGCTCAAGCAGAGCGTCAAGCTGAGCCAGACCTATCAGGGGGCGCACTCCCTGCAGGATCTGATCAAGCCGTTTGCCGACTACCTGCCGAAGCTGGATCAGGTGCAGAAACAGGCGGATAGCCTGCTGCCCCCAGCCCAACAACAGGCGTTGACCCCGGCCGTGCTGGCCGCGAGAGGAGAAGAGGAACCGGCGCAGGTCGATCGCTTCACCAGCTTCAACCAGCGGATGCTGGAGGCGCTGCGGATGATCAACCAGTTCCAGCCCTCCACCGAGCCCGCCAGTAAGAACGCCTGAGCCACAGCGTGTAACGCAAGTAATGACCTGCCGTTTGCCAGCCCTTCCCGGGGCTGGCAAACTGGCCTTTTCTCCAATCCGGTTGCCCCATGAACCCCAAGAAGCCAAGAGACAAGCGCGAGCTCTGCTACCCCTTTATCTTCGAAACCTCGTTCAAATGTGATTTTGAAATCGCCACCGACGAGCTCTGCTGTCAGGTCGGGGCCGTGCTGTCACACCTTGCGCCGGATGCCGATACCGAGCCCATGCTGGCGGATCTCGCGGCGTTGCAGCGGCTTATCTACAACCTCAACGGCTCGGTGCGCGGCAAGCTGGGGATCTTCGACGCAGATCTTGAGTGGCTCAAGGCCCGTTACGACCACTACAACGAGGCGAGTCGCGGCAGCGTCACCGGTTTTGTGCTGCCACAGGGGCCACAGCCCATTCCCACCCTCCATCTGTGCCGCTGCGGCAGCAAGAAGGTGGTGCGGCTACTGGTCAGGCTGGAAGAGAGCGAGGTGGCCTTCGATCCCATTCTCTATCGCTTCGCCAACCTGCTGGCCAACTTCTTCTTCGTGCTCACCGTCTACCTCAAGCAGCGCTGGCAGGTGCCGGAAGTGCCCTACGTCAGCATCAATTACTGATGGCGGCTGGTTAGCGGCCAGACGTCATGGTGGATTGAACGGAATAAAAAACCGGAGCCTTGGGCTCCGGTTTTGCTTTTCAGCGCGTAAGTTGCCCGCTCAGCTGGAGATCAGCACCCGGGCCGAGTTGGCGGGGATGGTGAGCTGCACCTCGCCCTGCACCACTTCAAACTTCTCACCGTTGAAGGCGTCGGTGAAGCGGCTGGCAGGGCTGGCGGTCTGCCACAGGGGCAGGCTGATGGTGCGCGGCTCGCTCGGGTGGCGGTTGCAGGCTACTACCACCTGATCGCTTTGCAGGGTACGGGCGAACACATAGCTGTGGGGCCCGGCGTAGAGGGTCTGGATATCGCCACGGCGCAGGGAGGGGCGCTGGCGGCGGATCTGGATCAGCCGGCGATAGTGGTCGTGCAGCACGTGATCCCAGTCTGTGGTATCCCACGGGAAGCAGCGGCGGCAGTCCGGATCGTTGCCGCCGGAGAGCCCCACTTCATCGCCGTAGTAGATGGACGGCACGCCGATATAGGTGAGCAGCAGGGTGGCGGCCAGCTGCATCCGCTGTTTGTCTTCACCCAGAAGATGGAGGAAACGGGCGGTGTCGTGGCTGTCCAGCAGGTTGAACTGGGCCAGCTGGTTCTTGAACGGGATGTGGGCCCGCGCCAGCTTGAGCCAGCGATCCAGCTCTTCAGCGCTGATCTTGATGGGGTGGTAGGCGATATCCTGCCCCGCCAGGAAGGCGCGGATCGGGTGAGCGAAGCCATAGTAGTTCATGGCGCCGTCCTCCTGATCCCCTTGCAGCCACTGGCTCGCCTCGAAGAAGTGTTCGCCGAGCACATAGGCATCCGGGTTCTCCTGCTTCACTGCCCCGCGAATGGCTCGCACGTGACTGCGGTTACCCTCGGCGGTGCCGCGCTCGCCCAGCATGTGGATGACGTCAAAGCGCCAGCCATCGATCTGGTAGGGGGCGCGCATCCAGTAACGGAGGATGGCGTCGTCGGCCCGATAGACGGCGTCTTGCACCTTCTCGCAGGAGAAGTCGAGCTTGGGCAGGCTGCGAATGCCCTTCCAGCTGACGTAATCCCCTTCTTTATCAAAGGTGTAGAAGCTGCGCCACGGGGAGTCCGGATTGCTCTGGGCTCCCAGTGGCGGGCAGAACCAGGGGTGCTCGGTAGAGGTGTGGTTGACCACCGCATCAAGAATGATCTTCATGCCGCGCTGGTGCAGGTTGCGGGTCAGCTCGGCGAACTGCTCGTTGCTGCCGAGGTGGGCGTCCACCTTGAAGTAGTCCTGGGTGTCGTACTTGTGGTTGCTCGGCGAATCGAAGATGGGGTTGAGGTAGAGCGCCGTCACCCCGAGAGATTGCAGGTAGTGCAGCTTGGCATCGATGCCTGCCAGATCGCCGCCGTAAAATTCGCAGGCGCCGTGGCCCTCTTCGTGGCGACTGACCGGCTCGCCCCACGCCTTGCTGATCACAGCCTTGCCACGGTACTCGTACTCGTGATGCTTGACGCTCAGCGACGGATCGCCGTTGCAGAAGCGGTCGGGGAAGATCTGGTAGAACACCTGATCCTGCACCCAGGCCGGTGGCTGGTGCAGGCTGTTGAAGCGAAAATGCTGTTCCCGTGGCGGCATGGACGCGCTGACGCCCGCCCCGTGCAGCCACCACTGCTCCTCGTCGGTGAGGCACTTGAAGCTGTAGAGGTGGATATCTTGTCCTTTGATGAGCGGCAGGGCCGCCTGCCACACCTGCAGCCGATCGCGGGTGGAGACCGCTGTCATCGGGATCAGGTATTCCTCGTTATCCGGCTCGTGGCGCAGCCACACCTCGCGGATTGGCGCATCCAGCTCGCTAAAAAGAGTCAATTGCAGTGCGTCGGCGCTCTCTTTGAACCAGGGCGCCACCTGGGGATGAAACAGAAACGGATGGGTCATGATGCTTATTGAGTCAGAAGATCGGCGAGGGCATTACCCTGTTCATGCAGTGTTTCGAGCTGGCCTGCCAGCGACTTGGGATCCAGTCCCAACTGGTCGGCGAGCGGCTTGGGGAAGCGGGCGATGATGGCCTGGGCAGGCACGCCCGCGTTCCAGGCGAAGGAGATAAAGACCGCCAGACGGATCAGCACCGCCTCCTTGCTGACCGGGTCGTGGGAGAGCGGGTCAAGCTGTTGGGAGATGGCATCGACGAAGGCCTCGGAGAGGTTCCAGCGCCGCGCCAGCTCGGCACCGAGCTGGGCGTAGTCGTAACCCAGCATCTCCCGCTGTGCCTCGACCCGGCTGCTGCCGTTCTGGATCGCCATGTTGATGAGCTCGGCCTCTTCCGGCAAGGTGCTCTGGATAAGCAGTTCGCCGATGTTGTGGATCAGAGCGCAGGTGAAGGCGGTCTCGGGATCCATCACCTTGGCCTCCTGGGCCAGCGTTTTGGCGATGGTGGCGACCTGGAAGGTCTCGGTCCAGAACTTGTTCTTGTCGAAGCTGGGCGGGGCCTTGAAGGTGCCGATGATGCCGGAGGCGACCACCACGGAGCGCAGCCGGTTGAAGCCGAGCCGGATCACCGCCTGTTCGATGGAGGTCACTTCGTTGCCCCGGCGCAGGGCGGCCGAGTTGGCCATCCGCAGCACCTTGACGCTGATCACCTGATCCATGGCGATCTTGGCCGCAATCTCGTCGATGCGGGCATTCTCGTCGTTGAAGCTCTGCATCAACTCGTGCAGCAGCTTGGGAATAGTGGGGAGTTGTTTGATCTTGTCAAACAGGCGATCCATCGACATGGCTGAGGCAGCCTCCATTGCGAACTCTGCCTCATATTGTGCCACAGCCGGACAACATGTTCCTGTTTGTGATGCGGCTTTGTGAGCGCTAGAACACCCAGTCGCGCAAGGTGTATTCCAAACGGTGCTGTTTGCCCTGCAGGATCAGGTTCTGACTGGTACCGCTCAAGGTCGCCCCCTCGGTAAGGGTGGTCAGTACAGCTTGTTCGATAGTGTCGAGCGGCGGCATGCAGGCCATTTCGGTGCTGCCCAGACTGGTGACCCACAGTTTGTCATCTTCCAGATGGCCCTGACCGAAGTAGCGGTTGCAACCGGCGATGCCGTTGACGGTGAAGTGCTCGCCGATCTCGAAATCGGGGGGATTGTCGCGGGGGGCCTCGATCGGCTGGCCATCCAGTTTGCTCAGTACCCAGTGGTGGTGTTGCAGATCTTGCTGAACAAAGGCGGTCGAGCTGCAGCCAGCGAGCAGTAACAGGGGGATCAGCAAAAAGGGCAATCTGGGCATGAGGGGGCTCCGGTTGGGGGAGCGTCAAGAATACCCTTTTTAGGCAGTCGGGAGCAGGGCGGGAGAGGGGACGACCGACCGCTTCTGTCGTCCCTTGTCCCGCACGACTGTCGCTTAATGGCAACACACGGGTGATGTTGCCATCGATTTACGCTATCTCAGGGCTCAGTTGGCGAACAGCCGCTCGGCATAACGGGCGAGACCGGCGGCCACCGAGCCGAAGTCATCGCCACCCTCAAGCGGGATGGACGGGAGCTTCTGGCGGATAAAGCTGGCGATCAGCGGCGAGCGGGCGCTACCACCGGTGACGAAGATGCGATCCGGCTGCACACCGGCGGCGGCAATCGCTTCGTCCATCAGCTCGCCAATTTTCTCCAGCAGCAGGGTCGATGCGTTAGCCAGCTGTTCGCGGGTCAGTTCGGCTTCCAGCCCTTTTTCCAGCTCGGCCAGCGACTGGCGATTGAGTTCCTGCTCCGAGAGGGCGATCTTGCCCTGCTCGGCACGCCACACCAGCTGGTGGCTCAGCTTGTGGGCCCGCAGGCTGGCCAGACGACCCAGCTTGCTGCCGGGTTGGCTGTCGAGCTGCAGGTCCTGCAGCTGGCGGGCGGTGTCGAGGCTGTAGAAGCGGCTCTGGGCGCTGACGTCGTTGATGGCGGCCGCATCCCAGAACAGCGGGTGGGGCAGCGGCTTGCCGGTCTTGAGGGTCTCGTGCATGCCGAGTAGCGGCATCATCCCCTCCACCGTCAGGCGGATGTCGAAGTCGTTGCCGCCGATCCGCTGGCCGCTGTGGCCGAGCAGATCGCCGCTGCGATCCAGCTGATCGCGGTAGCTGGGACCCATCCGCAGCATGGAGCAGTCGGTGGTACCGCCGCCGATATCCACCACCAGCACCACGGCGTCTTCGGTGAGGCGCGCCTCGAATTCAAACCCGGCGGCCACCGGCTCGTAGAGGAACTCCACCTGCTCGAAACCGGCCAGACGGGCCGCCTCGGTCAGGATGGCGATAGCTTGCTGGTTGCTCTCTTCCCCCGCCAGACCCTGGAAGTTGACCGGTCGGCCGATCACCGCCTGGCGGATCGGGGCGCCGAGCTGCTGCTCCGCCTGCTGGCGGACATGGAGCATCATGGCGCAGACGATGTCTTCAAACAGGGCGATCTGGGGGGCCTTGAGGCCATAGGCACCGAGGAAGGATTTCGGCGATTTGATGTAGTAGCCGTCGTCCGGCTCTTCCAGATAGCGCTCCAGCGCGGCACCGCCAAAGCTCAGCTCGTCGATCAGTCCCTCTTCGCGCATCTGGCGGCGAACCATCTGGGCGCGGGTGACCACGGGGCCACGCAGCTTGAGGTACTCCGCCTGCTGGGCGGGGGCCAGCCCTTCGGCCAACAGACCGGCGATAGCATCCCGGTGGGGGGCATGCAGGGTGGAGGGGAGATAGTGGGATGCACCAAGATTCAGCAGCCTGGGGCTACCTTGTTCCATCACGGCCACGGCACAGTTGGAGGTGCCGTAATCAAATCCGATAAACATGGGCGCCAGACTCCTGAATAAAAAAGGGGGGCTAGCCTACCCGAAGGCGCCGGGTCTCACAACCCGGCGCGTGACGAAGAGAGGGCGAGCCCCTATTCCACTTCGTTGTCGCAGCGGCCCTGGCTCTCGATGGCGCGGATATTGCCGAGGGTGGTATCGGCGATGGCGTGCAGCGCCTCGCGGGTCAGGAACGCCTGATGGCCGGTGAACAGCACGTTGTGGCAGGCAGACAGGCGGCGGAACACGTCATCGGTGATCACTTCGTTGGACTTGTCGGAGAAGAAGAGATCCTCTTCCTCTTCGTAGACGTCCAGCCCCAGAGCACCGATACGGGAGGTTTTGAGTGCCTCGATGGCCGCGTTGGAATCGAGCAGGCCGCCACGACTGGTGTTGATGATCATCACCCCGTCCTTCATCTTGGCGAATGCCTCCTTGTTCAACAGGTGGTAGTTCTCTTTGAACAGCGGGCAGTGCAGGCTGATGATGTCGGATTGGCGGAACAGGGTATCGAGATCCACGTACTCGGCTCCCAGCTCGATGGCTGCCGGATTCTGGTAAGGATCGTTGACCAGCAGGCGAACCCCGAAGCCCTTGAGGATGCGCAGGGCAGCCAGACCGATCTTGCCGGTGCCGATGACGCCAACGGTCTTGCCATGCATGTTGAAGCCGACCAGCCCTTCCAGCGAGAAGTTGGCGTCGCGGGTGCGCTGATAAGCCTTATGGATGCGGCGGTTGAGGCACATCATCATGCCGACAGCATGCTCGGCGGTCGCCTCGGGGGAGTAGGCGGGCACCCGCACCACTTTCAGCCCCAGCTCTTTGGCTGCGGCCAGATCCACGTTGTTGTAACCGGCGCAGCGCAGGGCAATCACCTGGGTGCCGTTGGCAGCCAGTTCGGTCAATACCTCGCGGTCGGCATCGTCATTGACGAACAGACACACCACCGGGAAGCCGTGAGCCAGTCGGGCCGTTTTGGCCTCCAGCCGCACATCGAAAAACTCCAGGTCGAAGCCGTACTGGCTGTTGGCCTGGTTGAAATGCTCTTTGTCATAGCTCTTGGTACTGAATACGGCGACTTTCATGGTATGTGCTCCGCAGCGTGTGTGTCGTCAAATTACAACAAAATGGGTCAGCTATCACCGGACAAACCGGCTGGTTATTGTCCCCACGGCATAATGGGAACGGCGCTGACTGCACTCTTGTAAGAACCATCCACCAGTTTGGTGCTGTAGGTCAGGTAAACCAGTGCATTGCGTTTCTTGTCGTAAAAACGCACCACTTTCTGCTCCTTGAACACCAGCGAGGTGCTGACATCGAACACCTCTTCCCCCGCTTTCAGCTTTTCGGGCAGGGTGATGGGGCCGATCTGGTGGCACGACAGGGAGGCGTGGGAGGGATCTTCCGCCAGTCCCAGCCCGCCTTTTACACCACCGGTCTTGGGGCGCGCCAGATAGCAGGCGACGCCGTCGATGCGCGGGTCGTCGAACGCCTCCACCAGGATCTTGTGGTTGGGGCCAAATAGCTTGAAGGCGGTGCTCACTTCACCGACCGGGTCGGCCTTGTCGGCCAGTGCCGGGCCGGCAAACAGGGCCCCCAGCAGCAGGGGCAGGGCGCGGCGCAGGGCATTATGTCGCGTGTGGTTATGTGTCATGGTCTCTCCTGTTGGCCCGGCATTCCTCAATAGGGAATGCCCAGGCGACGATAGAGGCTGGCAAGCACCCAGGCGGGGCCTATCAGCAGAAATTGCAGGTCGGCGAGGAAGGAGGGGCGCTTGCCCTCGATCTTGTGGCCGACAAACTGGGCTATCCAGAGCAGCACGAACGCTGCCACGGCGGGCCACAACAGCGGCCCCTGCCATTGGTGGCAGAAGGCCAGCCCGAGCGCGGTCAGCCCGGCCATCCCCGCGAACAGCGAAAACGACAGCTGCAGATAGAACAGCAGCACTGGAATGGCTGCCACTGCCGCCCAGTTGAGGGGCTCTGGCAAGGGCCCGTGTGGCAGACACCAGAGCAGCGCCAGCGAGCAGAGATAGATGCCCGGCACCGCCAGTTTGTGGATGGCGACGTTTGTCGGATGGCAATGACTCTGGCCGTACTGCGCAAACCACTCCTGGATTCCCTTCATGGCACCTCCCTGGCGCACTGTGTTCTCGCTTCCCGACCCTCATGGTCAGGCACTCGGGATGCTTATCCCTGCGGTGGATACTCCCAATATTGGGCCGGAATGGATTTTAGCAACGGGGTCATATCAGGATTGGGCAGGGCGATGGTGACCCGCTGATCGAGGTTGGCGCTGGCGAGCGCTTCGCGGATCTTGGGGTTGTCATTGAAGAACTTCATAAAACTGCCATCGGCATAGGCCCGCTCCAGCCCGGTCTGAATCGCCTTGGCCAGCTTGGGGTATTCGGGGCTGACGAAGAAGAACTGGGCGAAGGGGTAGCGGATCAGCAGATGCTGCTCGATGGCGAGGTTGGGATACTGCGCCATCAGCTCGCTGCGCTCGGCGAAGATCTCCACCAGGGCGCGCGGGAAGAAGTCGATCTTGTCGCCGTCGTTGATAAGGCGAAACAGGCTGCTGTATCGGCCGGAGAAGGTCGGGATGCCCGCATTTTCCAGAATTTTGTTATCGGCCCAACCGACCCCTTGCGCCGCCTTCAGCTGTTTGAGGTCGGCCAGGGTATTGATCTGGTTGAACTTCTCCTGGGCATCTGCGTGGATGAAGGACAGCCGCAATCCTTCCAGCCCGCGAAACAGCGGAATGGGGACGGCAATCAGGGAGGATTCGAGTGTGCTGGAGGTGCCCATCCAGAAGACATTGATGGACTTGCCCTTGCTCAGCTGCTGCTGGAGGGTGAACTGGTTGAGGTCGAGTTCGACAGGCTGGATACGAAAGGGTTGCCCGGAGCGGGTCAGGGCCAGTTCCAGCAGCTTGTACTGGTACTCCTGGTCAAGATTGTTGACGGGACGGCTGGGGACCTTGACCGTCAGAACCTGTGCTTGTGCCAGCAGTGGCAGGCACAAACACAGCTTGATGAGCCATTTCACTCTCTGTTCTCCTGTAGATTCCGGAAGGTGTCCGGAGTCTAACAGAACTTGTCACCATCTTGCTGCGAGGCGTTGTGCAAGGTTTGAGCGCGGGGCCCTGCCTTGCTGGCGTCTGTTGCACCAGAATGGTGACGGTTCTTCGAAGAATCAGGCGACGCGACGGAACACGTGGGTATCGTTAAATTCCTTGGTGCTCTGGCATTCGACGCAGAAACGGGATTCCGGACGGGCATGCAGCCGCTTGAGGGAGATCTCGTCACCGCAAGATTCGCAGTAACCAAAATCCCCTTCGCTGATGCGCTTCAATGCGCCCCGCAGCTTGCGCAGGTGCAGCTTGTCGTGCTCGATGCGGTTCAGCTCCAGACGGCGGGCTTCCTCGATACTGGCACGGTCAATTTCATCAGCCATCTCGTTGGTGTCGGTGGCGATGGCCTGGCTGGCCTGGGAGTTCAGGCGCTCTTCGAGCTCGACGATCTGTCGCTCGATCTGCCCCTTGTAAAAGGCCAGTTGGTCTTCAGTCATGAAATCACACATACGATTAACTACCAGTCAGTTTACTAACCCAATTATCCCTGTTTATGGGGGCTGTCTGCCTACAGACCAAGCCCTTGTATCCCGATTTGCACCTGTTTCATGCAAGAGAGTGCAAATCAGGGCGGGCCTTGTACCAAAAAAAAGCAGCCAAGCAAAGCAAATAGGATAAGGATTGTGCGCCCTTGCAAAAAAATGGTCCGTTCCTGCGGGGGATTGGCCGGGATCTGGCGTCCGCTTCACCCTCTGTTGGCATCGCCTTTGCAACGATGAGAAGGGTGGGCTTCGTACGGATTTGAGTGTTTAGTATTTGGTGCCGCCTTGGTCATTATATGCGCCGTTATTTATAGTTTTTTAAACACGCCCGCTTGACATTGCCCTTGATGGCGGGCTTTTATGGTGATGTTGATTACATTTTTATAACAAGGGTGTTCCATATATTAGACACCCTTGCCAATGGCAACCGTAAAGTCGGGGTTTAACATGGACAGTATCAAAGGCTGGATGGAGAGCAATCGCATCACGGAAGTGGAGTGTCTGTTCCCGGATTTCACCGGCAACGCCCGGGGCAAGATCATCCCAGCCAACAAGTTTTTGCGCGAAGGGGGCATGCGTCTGCCCGAGGTGATTTTCACCCAGACGGTGACCGGCGAATATCCGGATGACGACAGCATGATCGACCCGCTGGAGCGGGACATGCAGCTCTATCCCGACCCCAACACCATCCGTTTTGTCCCCTGGGCGCTGGAGCCCACTGCACAGGTGATCCACGACTGTTTCGACGTCAACGGCAAGCTGATCGACATCGCGCCGCGCTCCGTGCTGCGTCGGGTTCTGTCATTTTACGAGAAGCAGGGCTGGAAGCCGGTGGTGGCGCCCGAGCTGGAATTCTATCTGGTCACCCGCAACGAGGACCCCGACTATCCGCTGGTGCCGCCGGTCGGTCGCAACGGCCGCCCTGAGACCGCCCGCCAGTCGTTCAGTATCGATGCGGTCAACGAGTTCGACCCCATCTTTGAAGACATGTATGACTACTGCGAGGCGCAGGAGCTGGAGGTGGACACCCTGATCCACGAGTCGGGCGCCGCCCAGATGGAGATCAACTTCCTGCATGGTGATGCCATCGATCTGGCGGATCAGGTGTTCCTGTTCAAGCGCACCATGCGTGAGGCCGCACACCGCCACGGCATCTATGCCACCTTTATGGCCAAGCCGATGAGCGACGAACCGGGGTCGGCCATGCACATCCACCAGAGTCTGGAAGATGTGAACGGCCACAACCTGTTCGGTACCCCGAACGGCGGCAACAGCGAACAGTTCATGCACTTTATCGCCGGTCTGCAGAAATACACCCCGGCGGTGACCGCCCTGCTGGCCCCCAACGTCAACTCCTACCGCCGCCTCACCTTTGGCGAGAGCGCGCCGCGCAACGTCCAGTGGGGTGTCGAGAACCGCACCTGTGGTCTGCGGGTGCCCTTCTCCGACCCGAGCGCACGGCGGGTGGAGAACCGCTTCGCCGGTGCCGATGCCAACCCCTATCTGGCGCTGGCCGCCACTCTGGCTTGTGGCTATCTCGGCATGATGGAGAAGCTGGAGCCGCTGCCGGAGATGAAGTCGAGCGCCTATGACCTGCCCTACAGCCTGCCCCGCTCGCTGGAAGAGGCACTCAGCCATCTCGAACAGTGCGAGCCCATCAAGGAGATGCTGGGTGAGCGCTTCACCCGCGCCTTCGTCGCGGTCAAACGCAAAGAGTACGAGACCTACTTCGGGGTGATCAGTCGCTGGGAGCGGGAGTTCCTGCTGCTGAACGTCTGATCCCCCCTGTAACGGGGGGGCCGGAGTCGGCCTCCCCGGTCCCTGTATCGAAGAGACCGGAACGCGAGTCAGGTGGCGTCAGCCACCTGTGAGTGGTTGTGGCTGCGAGCATGCAAGCCCGCCTGACTACCCACCTGACTGTTTGACGACAGAATCTTGCCAAATCGAAGGAACCGAGGAGCAACAAATGCAGCAGACAACCCGTGAGTGGCAACAGCTGGATGCCAGCCACCACCTGCACCCCTTTACCGATTTTCAGGCCCTGAACAAGAAGGGCTCGCGCATCATTACCAACGCCAGCGGCGTCTATCTGGAGGATTCCGAGGGAAAACGCATTCTCGACGGCATGGCGGGCCTGTGGTGCGTCAATATGGGCTATGGCCGCCAGGAGCTGGTGGATGCCGCTACCCGCCAGATGCAGCAGTTGCCCTACTACAACCTCTTCTTCCAGACCGCTCACCCGCCGGTGATCGAGCTGGCGACCCTGCTGGCCGAGGTGACGCCAGCCCATCTCAACCACGTCTTCTTCACCGGCTCCGGCTCCGAGTGCAACGATACCGTGTTGCGGATGGTGCGCCACTACTGGGCCAGCAAGGGTCAGCCTGACAAACAGGTGATCATCAGTCGCCATAACGCCTATCACGGCTCCACCGTGGCGGGGGCGAGTCTGGGCGGCATGAAGGGGATGCATGCCCAGGGTGGTCTGCCCATTCCCGGCATAGTGCACATCGATCAGCCCTACCACTTCGGTGAGGGGCAGGGGATGAGTGCCCACGAGTTCGGGCTTGAGCGGGCCCGTCAGCTGGAGCAGAAGATTCTGGAGCTGGGGGTGGACAAGGTGGCTGCCTTTATCGGCGAGCCGATCCAGGGGGCGGGCGGCGTCATCATTCCGCCTGACAGCTACTGGCCGGAGATCCAGCGTATCTGCGATCACTACGGCATTTTGCTGATCGCCGACGAGGTGATCTGCGGCTTTGGCCGTACCGGCCACTGGTTTGCCAGCGAAGGGTTTGGCATCAAGCCAGACCTGATGTGTCTGGCCAAGGGGATCACCTCCGGTTATCTGCCGCTCGGCGCCGTCATGGTGAGCGACCGGGTTGCCAAGGGGCTGGTGGAGGAGGGGGGCGAGTTCAACCACGGCTTCACCTACTCGGGTCATCCGGTTTCTTGCGCCGTGGCGGTGGCCAATATCCAGCTTATGCAGAATGAGAGCATAGTTAAGCGAGTGCATGATACTATCGGCCCCTATTTGCAGCGCCGCTGGGCGGAGCTGGCCGATCATCCGCTGGTGGGAGAAACCCGAGGCAAAGGATTGGTCGCCGCGCTGGAAATCGTTGAGGACAAGCAGACCAACCGGCGTTTCCCTGCTCAGGCAAATGCGGGGATGACTTGCCGGGAGTTCTGCTTTAACAATGGCTTGGTGATGAGGGCGGTAGGCGATACCATGATCATATCGCCCCCCTTGGTCATCACCGAGGAACAGGTTGATGAATTGGTCGATCTGGCCAGGCTCAGTCTGGATCTGACAGCCGCAAAGCTGAAGGGTTGAGGCAGGTCGGGCAGGTTGGCATGCGCATACAATTTGCTTAGGAGACAAGGATGATGTCTTTCAAAACAGGAGTGATCGCTGCCTCTGTGGCTCTGGTCATGGCAAGTGCCGGAGCAATGGCTGAAGAGAAGGTGCTGCACGTCTACAACTGGAGCGACTACATAGCGCCGGATACCTTGGATAACTTCCAGAAGGAGACGGGGATCAAGGTGGTTTATGACGTGTTCGACAGTAACGAGGTACTGGAAGCCAAGTTGCTGGCGGGTAGTTCTGGCTACGACATCGTGGTGCCATCCAACCCCTTCCTGGCCAAGCAGATCAAGGCGGGCGTGTTCCAGAAACTGGACAAGTCCAAGCTCTCCAACTGGCAAAACATGGATGTCGACCTGCTCAAGGCGCTCGAGCCGAGCGATCCGGGCAACCAGTACTCCATCCCCTATCTGTGGGGCACCATCGGCTATGCCTACAACGCCGAGAAGGTGAAAGCCGTGCTGGGGGCCGATGCCCCGGTCAACTCCTGGGATCTGGTGTTCAAGCCGGAGAACATGGCCAAGTTGAAAGAGTGTGGCGTCTCCTTCCTCGATTCACCGACCGAAATGCTGCCGGCTGCCCTGCAATATCTGGGCTTCAAACCGGATAGCCAGAAACCGGCCGAGCTGAAGAAGGCTGAGGAGCTGTTCCTCTCCATCCGTCCCTATACCGCCTATTTCCACTCCTCCAAGTACATCTCGGATCTGGCCAACGGCAACCTCTGCGTCGCGGTCGGTTACTCCGGTGACTTGCAGCAGTCCAAGGCGCGGGCAGCCGAGGCCAAGAATGGCGTCGCGCTCACCTACACCATTCCGAAAGAGGGGGCAGGCAGCTTCTTTGACATGATCGCCATTCCGGCGGATGCCAAGAACGTCGAGGCGGCCCACACCTTCATCAACTACCTGATGAAGCCCGAGGTGATCGCCAATATCACCAACGTGGTGCAGTTCCCGAACGGCAACAAGGCGGCGACCCCGCTGGTGGATGAGGCGATCCGCACCGATCCGGGTATCTACCCTGATGCGGCGACCCTGCAGAAGATCTACACCTTCCCGGATCTGCCGGCCAAGGTGCAGCGTCTGATGACCCGCAGCTGGACCAAGATCAAGTCCGGCAAGTAAGTAACGAATACCCCTCCCGGTCCGCAGTTCGGCCGGGAGGGTAGTGATGCCATCCATCTGGATGGGCCGCGCGAATGGATGCGCAGACGGTCAACCACTGAAACAGGAGAACTGACACCGTGAATACAACCAGATTGCTAACCATAGCGCTGACCATGGGATTGGCGAATGTGGCCCAGGCTGCCCCTGTGCTGCACTTCTACAACTGGTCTGACTATATCGGCGAGACCACCCTCAGCGATTTCCAGCAGGCGACCGGGATCAAGACCGTCTATGACGTGTTTGACTCCAACGAGACCCTGGAAGGCAAGTTGCTGACGGGGCGGACCGGTTACGATCTGGTGGTGCCCTCCAATAATTTCCTGGCCAAGCAGATCAAGGCGGGAGCCTTCCAGAAACTGGATAAATCCCTGCTGCCCAATCTGGACAACCTGGATCCCGTGCTGCTCAAGCAGCTCGACAAGGTGGATCCAGGTCATCAGTACGCGGTGCCCTATCTGTGGGGGACCAACGGCATCGGCTACAACGTCGACAAAATCAAGGCGGTGCTGGGGGTCGACAAGATTGACTCCTGGGCCACTATCTTCGAACCGGAAAATATGGCGAAACTCTCTCGCTGCGGCGTCGCCTTCCTCGACTCTGCCGACGAGATGATCCCTGCTGCCCTCAACTACCTCGGACTCGATCCCAACAGTCATGCGACGGGGGATATCAAGCAGGCCGAGGCGCTGCTGCTCAAGGTGCGGCCCTATGTGGCCTACTTCCACTCCTCCAAATACATCGGCGATCTCGCCAATGGCGACATCTGCGTGGCAGCCGGTTTTTCCGGCGACATCCTGCAAGCCGCTGCCCGCGCCGATGAAGCTGGCAAGGGGGTGAAAATTGCCTACAGCATTCCGAAAGAGGGGGGCAATCTCTGGTTCGACATGATGGCGATCCCGTCCGATGCCACCAATGTCAAAGAGGCGCACGCCCTCATCAACTACGTCCTGCAGCCCGAAGTGATCGCCAAGGTCAGCGACTATGTGGGCTACGCGAATCCCAACTCAAGGGCGGGCGAGTTTATGGATGAGGCGGTGCGCAACAATGAGGAGGTTTATCCCCCTCAGGCCGTGCTGGAGCGACTCTATGTGCAGGAAGCACATCCCCGCTCGGTACAGCGTCTAATCACCCGGAGTTGGACCAAGATCAAGTCCGGTACCTAACCTTGGTGCCCGTTCGGGGGCGCCAAATCGCTTTTATGAATCGGCCGCAAGGCCGGTATCACGTTGGGGAGTTTGGTAATGGCGATAGCCTCCAGTGCCTACAAGAAAGCCCTCGAGGGCAGTCAGCAGCGCAAAGAAGTGCTGGTGAAAATTGATCGGGTAAGCAAGCAGTTCGACGAAACGCTGGCGGTCGATAACGTATCTCTCAATATTCACAAGGGGGAGATTTTCGCCCTGCTCGGCGGGTCCGGTTCCGGCAAATCGACCCTGCTGCGGATGCTGGCCGGTTTCGAGCGCCCGACCGAGGGGCGGCTGTTCCTCGACGGGGTCGACATCACCGATATGCCCCCCTATGAACGCCCCATCAACATGATGTTCCAGTCCTACGCCCTGTTCCCCCATATGACGGTGGCCCAAAACATCGCCTTTGGCCTCAAGCAGGATGGCCTGCCCAAGGCCGAGATCGATGCCCGCGTGGAGGAGATGCTCAAGCTGGTGCAGATGACCCAGTATGCCCGCCGCAAACCGCATCAGCTCTCCGGTGGCCAGCGCCAGCGGGTGGCGCTGGCCCGTTCCCTGGCCAAGCGTCCCAAGTTGCTGCTGCTGGATGAACCCATGGGGGCGCTCGACAAGAAGCTGCGTTCCAAGATGCAGCTGGAGCTGGTAGAGATCATCGAGCGGGTCGGGGTTACCTGCGTCATGGTGACCCACGATCAGGAAGAGGCCATGACTATGGCGGAGCGGATCGCCATCATGCACCTCGGCTGCATCGAGCAGATCGGCAGCCCGATGGATATCTACGAGACCCCGGCCAGTCGGCTGGTGTGCGAGTTCATCGGCAACGTCAACCTGTTCGATGGCCTGCTGGTGGAGGATGAGCAGGACCACGCCACAATCGCCTGCGCCGATCTGGAGCAGCCCATCTATGTGGGCCACGGCATCAGCTCCCGCGCCGAAAACAAGAAGGTGACCTATGCCCTGCGGCCGGAAAAACTGCTGATGAGTCTGCAAAAACCGGAGGAGATCGAGCACCCGGACTTCAACTGGACCAAGGGTGAGGTCTATGACATTGCTTATCTGGGCGGTCACTCGGTTTATCACATTCAGCTGCCCTCGGGCAAAATCGTTCAGGCTTTCATCGCCAATGCCGAACGCCACGGCAAGCGGCCAACTTGGGATGACCAGGTGTTCCTCTACTGGGAAGATGACAGCGGCGTGGTGCTGCAATCATGAAGTTCTTGCAACGACTGAAGCGGGTCGGGGGGCGCCGACTGGTGATTGGCATCCCCTTCTTCTGGCTGTTCCTCTTCTTCCTGCTGCCCTTCGTCATCGTGGTGAAGATCAGTTTTGCGGAAGCGGATGTGGCGATCCCGCCCTACACCGACGTGGTGAGCTGGGCCGACAATCAGCTCACCATTCTGCTCAACATGGGCAACTACCTGCTGCTGCAGGAGGATGAGCTCTATATCGCGGCCTATCTGGGCTCCCTCAAGATGGCCTTTGTCAGTACTTTGCTCTGCCTGCTGATTGGCTATCCTATGGCCTACTCCATCGCCCGGGCCAACAAGGAGACCCAGACCGTTCTGCTGCTGCTGATCATGATGCCGACCTGGACCGCGATTTTGATTCGGGTCTATGCGTGGATGGGGATCCTCAGCAACAACGGACTGCTCAACAGCGTTTTGCTGGGGATCGGGGTGATCGACGAGCCGCTGCAGATCCTCAACACCAACCTGGCGGTCTATATCGGCATCGTTTACTCCTACCTGCCCTTCATGGTGCTGCCGCTCTACGCCAATCTGGTCAAACACGATCAGAGCCTGCTGGAGGCTGCTTCCGATCTGGGGGCCCGCAACCTGACCCGGTTCTGGCAGATCACGGTACCGCTCTCCAAGAACGGCATCATCGCCGGCTGCATGCTGGTGTTCATTCCGGTGGTGGGGGAGTTCGTTATTCCGGAAATGCTGGGCGGCCCGGAGACCCTGATGATCGGCAAGGTGCTGTGGCAGGAGTTCTTCAACAACCGCGACTGGCCGGTTGCCTCTGCACTGGCGGTGGTGATGCTGGCGGTGCTGATCATTCCGATCATCCTGTTCAACCGTAACCAGGCCAAAGAGCTGGAGGGCAAGGCATGATGAAGCGTTTCGGTTTTGCCAAACTGATGCTCTGGCTGGGGCTGCTGTTTATCTACCTGCCCATGATCATCATGGTGGTCTACTCCTTCAACGCCTCCAAGCTGGTGACGGTGTGGGGCGGTTGGTCACTCAAGTGGTACTTCGGCCTGCTCGACAACAAGCAGCTGATTGGATCCGTGTTCCGCTCGCTGGAGATCGCCTTCTACACCGCGATCGCCGCGGTGGCGCTGGGGACGGTGGCAGCCTTCGTGCTGACCCGAATTCCCCACTTCCGTGGTCGCACCCTGTTCGGCGGCATGGTGACGGCGCCGCTGGTGATGCCCGAGGTGATCACCGGTCTGTCGCTGTTGCTGCTGTTCGTGGCGATGGCCCAGCTGGTGGGCTGGCCCGCCGAGCGGGGCATGCTGACCATATGGATCGCCCATACCACCTTCTGTACCGCCTACGTGGCGATCGTTGTGTCGGCGCGGTTGCGGGAGCTGGATCTCTCCATCGAGGAGGCGGCAATGGATCTTGGCGCCAAGCCGTGGAAGGTGTTCTTCCTGATCACCATCCCGATGATTGCCCCCTCGCTGGCGGCAGGTGGCATGATGTCGTTCGCCCTGTCGCTGGATGATCTGGTGCTGGCGAGCTTCGTCTCCGGCCCGGGCTCGACCACCTTGCCGATGGAGGTCTTCTCGGCGGTGCGGCTAGGGGTGAAACCCGAGATCAACGCGGTGGCCAGCCTGATCCTGTTGTCGGTATCGCTTTTTACCTTCGGCAGCTGGTATCTGATGGCCAGGGCGGAGAAGCGCCGTCGTGCCGAGATCGCCATGACCACCCAGATGCAGGCCGTCGTCTGACGCCATGATAAGATCCGCCTACTCTCGTCAACCTGGAGGATGAGTATGCGGGTCTCTCTTTTTAGCGGCCGCGGCACCGAGCTGGTGCCCGGCCTCACCAGCGCCATTCACAAGCAACCGATCTCTGCACCAGTTCGCTGTACCTTTGCCGGTCTGGAAGGGGATGAGCAGTGTGACCTGCGCCACCACGGTGGCCCGGATCGGGCGCTCCACTACTATCCTGCCGATCACTATCTCTGGTGGCATACCTGGCAAACCGCGCTGGACTTGCCTGCGCCACGTACACCCTGGCAACCTGCCGCCTTTGGCGAGAACCTCTCCGGTATCGGGCTGACCGAGACGCAAGCCTGCATTGGCGATGTCTATCGACTCGGCGAGGCGCTGATCCAGATCAGCCAGCCGAGATCCCCCTGCTTCAAGCTCAACCAGCGCTTTGGCTATGGCCAGATGTCCCAGGTGATGCAGCTGAATGGCCGTTGTGGCTGGCTGCTACGGGTGCTGGAGGAGGGCATGATCGCGCTTGATACGGCCATGGAGCTGGTAGACAGACCCTATCCCGAACTGACGGTGAAGCGCACGGCGGATATCCTGTTCAATCAGGTGCGCAATGAAGCGGATCTGCTGCTGTTGCTGGAAAATCCGGCCCTCTCGCCCAACTGGCGCCAGCATGCAGCCGACTGGCTGGAGCATGGCACTGTGGCTGACTGGCAGCGCCGTCTGCTGGGGCCGGCATCCCTGCGCCTGGCCTGACGGCCGGTTGCCGGAATGTCACCAGCTGGCTGCAGCCCGGTAAACGGATGAAAAGAGTGCTGAATAGTTGAGCGAACGGCACTTTTTTTCCTGCCAAACGCAAAAAAGGCTTGTGTCGGGTCTGGGCTTTCGGTAAATTCCCGTCCCGCAGACATCGGTGTGTAGCGCAGCTTGGTAGCGCACTTCGTTCGGGACGAAGGGGTCGGAGGTTCGAATCCTCTCACACCGACCAAATTTGAAAAGGCCGCTCAATAGAGCGGCCTTTTTGCATTTATCCTTCCTGTTTTCCCGATTTTCTTTAGCTGCTGACCTGTTACCTGGCCAAGTGATCTGACTTGCAGTATGCAGGGGCGAAGCAAGACCACAAACATTAAAAGGGCCACCGCTCGGTGGCCCATCGGTGGAGTCTGATCCTGACTCCGGCACTCTAGATTGTGGCAATCTCGCTATGGGTCTTGTCTATGGTGCCCTCCTTGCGCGCCAGGCGCTTACTCAGATATGCCAGTGCTGATGCCGCAAAGCCTTGAAACTGTGTTGAGGCAGCAAGGCCGCGTGCTTGGGGTACTCACTAATGAAATGTTCTATTCCCTCCATCAGTTGTGCACGTAATGAAATAACGGGCTCATGCCAGGCTTGCAGGCATAGATGGCCGGGGATCAACTGCTCCTGATAATCTTCCAGCAGCTGTTCTGGCCAGGGTTCAATACCGGAATTGCGTTGCAGCAAATAGTGGGCGGCGGGTTCACGGGCATAAATGAACTGAATTTGGGCCAGATCGCGTTGGCATAGCGTTTGACTGTTGATGTGACAGGTCAAATATTTTCCCGTTTTCAGATCCAGAAAGTGGCCGCGTTGCCGACAGGGAACGATGCGATACCAAGGCAAGGGTGAGGAGAGAGAATACCCCTCAAGCTCCTGTTCCAACCAGTGGCGACACTCGGGTGTCTGCACCTCGTCGAGCATGGACTCGAGCTGTGTCAACAAGGCTCTGGATGGTTTGATGGCCAGTTTCGCACTCATCGCCTGCAATCCTCCCTCTGCACACAATCCCGACTATCAGTATGGACCTTGTTCGGCCAGAGGGGGTAAGGAATCTAATGATTAAAAGTGGATTAGCCGCGTGGTTTTTATGCACTAACTTGGTTCAACCCACCAGATAGGTACCTGTGCCGAAGGCGATGTGGGTGCCCTCTTCGTTGTGCAGCTCCATCCGGGCGACGGCCACCTTGCTGCCAGCCCGGATGATGTGGGCGGTGGCGATAAACTCGTTGCCGCGTCCTGGGCGCAGGTAATCCACCCGCAGATCTATGGTGCCGAGGCGGGCGAAGCGCTCCTTGAGATAGCTGGGGGAGAACTCCTCCAGCTCGTCGATGCAGGATGCGGCGACGATCATGCCGCCCGCCACATCCAGCAGCGTGGCGGTGACGCCGCCGTGCAGGATGTTGTGGAAGGGGTTGCCGATCAGCTTCTCGTCCATCTTGATGCGCAACTCCACCTTGTCGAAGTCGTAGTGGGTCACCTGCATGCCGATCAGCTTGTTGAAGGGCATCTTCTCGGCAAACAGGTTGGCAATGCCACTGAGCGCTATCTTCTTGAGCATCTGTTTCATTCTCTGATCCCAATCCTTGTCATCAAAGCCGAGTAAAAACTCCAGCCAGTCTGCAACAGTTCCTTAACAGTCGCAATGGCAGGTTTATTGTGGGCGGCGGCTGCTTTAGAATGGCGACCCCAAAGGAGAGCCCATGACCGCGATTGCCGAAACCCTGCCAGATCCTCAGTCAGAGAGTCCGCTTGCCCTGCTGCAGGCGGTCTTCGGCTATCAGCAGTTTCGGCCGGGTCAGCTCGAGATCATCGAGCAGATCGTGGCGGGGCGCGATGCGCTGGTGCTCAAGCCCACTGGCGGCGGCAAGTCGCTCTGCTACCAGATCCCGGCACTGCTGCGGCCCGGGCTCGGGGTGGTGGTCTCTCCACTGATCTCCCTGATGAAGGATCAGGTTGACAGCCTGCGCGCCAACGGTGTGGCGGCGGTCTACATCAACTCGGCCCTCAGTCGGGAGGAGATGATCCAGAACTTCGCCGCCATGCGCCGCGGCGAGATCAAGCTGGTCTATGTCTCCCCCGAGCGCTTGCTGCAGCACGAGTTTATGGATCGGCTGGCCGAGCTGCCGCTCGGGCTGTTCGCCATCGATGAGGCGCACTGCGTCTCCCAGTGGGGCCACGATTTCCGGCCTGAGTATGCGGCGCTGGGGCGGCTAAAACAGTGGTTCCCGCAGGTGCCGGTGGTAGCGCTTACGGCCACCGCCGACGAGGCGACCCGCAGCGACATGCTGCACCGGTTGGAACTCAACGATCCCTTCATCCACACTGCAAGCTTCGATCGCCCCAATATCCGCTACAGCCTGGTGGAGAAGTTCAAGGCGGCCGAGCAGCTGCTGCGCTACGTCCAGAGCCAGAAGGGCAACTGCGGCATCGTCTACTGCTCCAGTCGCAACCGGGTGGAGGAGGTGGCCGAGCGGCTATCCCGCCACGGCTGCAAGGCCGCGCCCTATCATGCGGGGCTGCCGCTCGAGCAGCGCCAGCAGACGCAGGATGCCTTCCTCAAGGACGACATCGAGATAGTGGTGGCGACGGTGGCGTTTGGGATGGGTATCGACAAGCCCAATGTGCGCTTCGTGGTGCACTACGACATCCCGAAGAACATCGAATCCTACTATCAGGAGACCGGCCGTGCCGGGCGCGATGGCACTCCCGCCGAGGCGCTGCTGCTCTACGATCCTGCCGACATCGGTCGGGTGCGCCGCCTGCTCGACAACATCGAGAATCCCCAGCAGTTGCAGGTGGAGCAGTACAAGCTTAACGTGATGGCGGCGTTTGCCGAGGCCCAGACCTGCCGCCGTCAGGTGCTGCTCAACTACTTCGGCGAGTACAACGACAAGCCGTGCGGCAACTGCGATATCTGCCTCGATCCGCCAAAAAGCTATGATGGCACCGAAGATGCCCAGAAGGCGCTCTCCTGCGTCTGGCGGGTGGGGCAGAATTTCGGGGTGGGTTATGTAGTGGAGGTGCTGCGCGGGTCGCTGAACCAGCGCATCAAGGATCACGGCCACGACAAGCTCTCGACCTACGGCATCGGCAAGGATCAGAGCCACGAATACTGGATGAGCGTGATCCGCCAGCTGATCCACAAGGGGCTGCTGACCCAGAACATCACCCGCAATCTGGTGCTGCAGCTGACCGAAGCGGCCCGCCCCGTGCTGCGTGGCGAGGTGAAGCTGGAACTGGCGGTACCCCGCTTGCAGCCTATCTCCAGCCGCAAGGAGAAGCGCAATGGCCTGCTCGACAACGCCAACTACGACAAACGGCTGTTCAAGGAGTTGCGCGGCCTGCGCAAGCAGATTGCCGAGGATGAAGAGGTACCGCCCTACGTGGTGTTCAACGATGCGACCCTGGTGGAGATGGCTCAGCTGATGCCGATGACCGAAGACGAGATGCTGGCCATCAACGGTGTCGGGCACCGCAAGCTGGAACGCTTTGGCGAAGCCTTTATGGACCTGATCATCGACTACTGCCGTCGTTAGGGTCGATTAGGCAGCCTAATCGACCACGGTAAGCGCGGCTCGGAAGAACCTGGGGTCAGACGCGAGGTTATTTCAGGCTGGCGTAGAAGGCGGCCAGATTGTCGATATCCGCATCGGTCAGCGGCGCCATGAAGGGGTCCATCAAGGGCTCTTTGCGGGTGCCATCCTTGAAGGCTTTCAACTGTTTCACCAGATAGGCGGCATTCTGACCCGCCAGATGGGGATAGTTGGGGATCATCGCCTTGCCTTCCACGCCGTGACAGGCGGCACAGACCGCTGCCTTGGCTTTGCCGGCTTCTATATCGGTAGCCTTGGCCTGATGACCCCACGCCAGTGCCAGCAATGGCAGGGCATATACCCATTTTTGCATCTTCTTCTCCTTGAATTGAAAAATGATGGTCGCCAGTTAGCGCAAGCATGGCTGACGGCAGTATAAAGAGTGACACGAGCATACGCAGGGACGAATGGCACAACCATGAAGTTGATCAACACTTTTGCGACCGAGCTGCCTTGGGCCTGTGAACCCGTGGTCCCCCAGCCGCTGCAGCAACCCCGGTTGCTTCATCTCAACCGCGCTTTGCTGGCAGAGCTGGGGTTGGGAGGCGTCAGTGAGGCTGACTGGATTGCCTGCTGTGGCGAGGGGAAATTACTGCCCGGCATGCAGCCGGTAGCTCAGGTCTATGCCGGCCATCAGTTCGGGGGTTATAGCCCCTGGCTTGGGGATGGCCGCGCGCTGCTATTGGGTGAGCAGCTGGCGCCGGATGGCCAGCGCTGGGATCTGCACCTGAAGGGGGCGGGTAAAACCCCGTTCTCCCGCTTTGGTGACGGCCGCGCCGTGCTGCGCTCCAGTATCCGCGAATATCTCGCCTCCGAGGCGCTCCATGCCCTCGGCATTCCGACCACCCGGGCGCTGGTATTGGTGGGGAGTCAGGAGCCTGTTTATCGCGAGCAGGTGGAGACCGGGGCGACCGTGCTGCGTACCGCCCCCAGCCATCTGCGCTTTGGTCATATCGAGTATTTCGCCTGGAGCGGGCAGGGAGAGAAGATCCCGCCACTCATCGACTATCTGCTGCGCCACCACTTCCCCGAGCTGGAGAGTGGTGCCGAACTGTTTACCGAAGTGGTGCGCCGCACCGCGCGGTTGATTGCCAAATGGCAGGCGGCGGGGTTCTGTCACGGGGTAATGAATACCGACAACATGTCGCTGCTTGGCCTGACGCTGGATTACGGGCCATACGGCTTTATCGATGCCTATGTGCCAGATTTTGTCTGCAACCACTCGGACCCTGCGGGCCGCTACGCGCTGGATCAGCAGCCTGCGGTCGGTTACTGGAATCTGCAAAAACTGGCGCAGGCGCTGGCTGGCCATGTAGACGGTGATGAGCTGGCTGCAGCGTTGGCCCAGTACGAGCAGCAGCTGATGCTGCACTACTCCGAACTGATGCGGGCCAAACTCGGGCTGGCAGTGTGGGAGGAGGATGACCCGGCGCTGTTCCGCGATCTGTTCCGGTTGCTGGCGGCCCACAAGGTGGATTACCACCTGTTCCTTCGCCGTCTCGGTGAGGTAACGCAAGAGGGGGCGTGGCCTGCGTCTCTGCTGGCCCTGTTGTCTGAACCTGGTGTTTGGCAGGCGTGGCTGGAACGCTATCGGGCGCGGCTAATGCGCGAAGGCAGCGAGGATGCCGTGCGCAAGGCGCAGATGGATGGCATCAATCCCAAGTATGTGCTGCGCAATGCGCTGGCCCAGCAGGTGATAGATGCCGCCGACGCAGGGGATATGCAGCCGTTTGAGCGGCTGTTCACCGCCTTGCAGCGCCCCTTTGATGAACAACCCGAATATGAGGATCTCGCCACCCCGACTCCGGTATGGTATTGCGGTGGTGAGCTCTCCTGCAGTAGCTGAGAGATTGGGCATGAGTTGGCAAATCAAACAGGTAGATAGCGAAGCTGGCGTGGTGACGCTGGCTTGCCCTGCACTCGACTGGGACACGTTTCCGCTGTTGGCGCAGGCCTTGCTACGAGATTGGGAGCTGCAGCCGCTCGAGCAGGATGCGGGGGCCGACCGCCATAGCTGGTTGCTGGCGTTTGAAGGGAGCCAGTTTCGGCTGGAGTATGAACACTACAGCGGCTGCTGGCTGGAGGCGGTGCGCCCGGCGGATCGGGAGGCGCTGCTCTGGCTCGCCAGACAGCACAAGGCGTGACTATCGCCCACAAGGCCTGCTCTGCCGCTGGCCAACCTGGACAAGCGTAATCGCATAAAGATTGAACTATCGGTTTGGGGGCGTATAATCTCGCCCCTCGATTATCGCCAATGGTGGCGATATGGGTTCCCTAACCCCATTAACCAAAAAGGTCACAAGATGAATTTGACCCCTGCACAGTACCAAACGGCGCTCGTTCGCCTGTCGTTGTTCCACATCCTGATCATTGCCAGCAGCAACTATCTGGTGCAGCTGCCGATCACCGTGTTTGGCTTCCATACCACCTGGGGCGCGTTCAGCTTCCCGTTTATCTTCCTGGCCACTGACCTGACGGTGCGGATCTTCGGTGCCGGTCTGGCACGCAAGATTATCCAGACCGTGATGCTTCCTGCGCTGGCGGTCTCCTATGCGCTCTCCGTGCTCTTCTTCGAAGGGAGCTTTCAGGGCGTTGGTCATCTGGCTGAATTCAACCTGTTCGTGGCTCGTATCGCGCTGGCCAGCTTTATGGCCTATCTGGTAGGGCAGTTCATGGATGTGGTGGTGTTCAACCGCCTGCGTCTGCTCAAGCAGTGGTGGATTGCGCCAGCGGCCTCCACCCTGTTCGGTAATCTGGTTGATACCATCGCTTTCTTCAGTGTGGCCTTCTGGCGCACCACAGATCCTTTCATGGCAGAGCACTGGGTCGAGATCGCAACCGTCGATTACGTATTCAAGTTGCTGATAAGCCTTGGTTTGTTCGTGCCGCTCTACGGTGTCTTGTTGCGCTACCTCAGCCGCAAGCTGGTGGGCGAGGCCGGATTATCCAGCCTGCAAGCGGCCACCCGGCAAGCCTGACCAGATTGACCACCCTTCGCGGTGGTCAATTTTTTTGCACTTTCTGCAAATAGCGCTTGCCTAGTTAAATGAGAATGATTATTGTTAACTTGTTTTCCGGGAAAGACTTCATTCGTTCCAACGTGATGGACTTCTTGTGAAGGCACGACATTGCTCACATTGCTTCCAGTTAAGGGCCAGTTTATCTGGCCCTCTTTTTTTGTAATTTTTCAGCAAGTTGCAGGCATAAAAAACGGGAGCCAAGGCTCCCGTCGTCACGCTGTCTGTGGCTTACTCGATATCGAGTGCCTCGGGGGAGAGGATCACCCCTGTGGTATCGGCGTAGAGGTGGTCGTCGGGCAGGAAGGTCACCCCACCGAAGTTGACCGGCAGATCGGTCTCCCCTACATCCTTGCTGTCGGCACCGACCGGAATGGCTGCCAGTGCCTGAATGCCGATGTCCAGATCTTCCAGAATATCGACTTCGCGGACGCAGCCGTAGCAGACAATCCCTTCCCAATCGTTCTCGGCCGCCGTGGTGGCGATGTCGCTGTCGATCAGAGCTCGGCGCATGGAGCCACCGCCATCGATCAGCAAGACGCGTCCCAGTCCGTTCTCTTTGACGAGTTCACGGATCAGGCCATTCGATTCGAAGCATTTGACGGTGGTGATGACGCCGCCGAAAGAGGCGCGGCCGCCGAAGGAGCAGAGCATGGGTTCAAGCACATCCACCATGTCCTGATAGATGTCGCACAGTTCAGAAGTATTGTATTCCATAGTGTCAAATCCACGGCTGGAAACAGGTGCAACCAGTATAAGGAGTGGGTGTGGCATTTCAATGAATATTCCTTGCACAGATCACCAGTCGCCGCTTTTCTGCATAAGCTCAATGCAGTTCACTGCCAGTTTGCGAGAGGTCCATCGTGCTTATCCGTCATAAGTTGATCCTGAATACCGTGCTGGTTGCCGTTGCCATGCTGGTACTGAGCGGCCTGTTTATCTACTCCAGCCAGGTGCATCGTCACCTGACCGAAGCCCAGCGCAATATCGACCAGCTGGAGATCGCCATGCTCAACCTGCGGCGGGCCGAGAAGGATTTTCTGATCCGCAAGGATATGGCCTTCGTCGAGCGCTTCAATCAGGGACTGTCAGATTTTCACCAGCACAATCGGGAGCTGGTGACCGATGACAATCTGGCGGCCGTCGAGGGGGAGCTGACCAGACTGGATCAGCAGATCAGCGGCTATGGCAAAGCCTTCAACGATCTGGTGGCCCAGCAGCAGAAGATTGGTCTGGGGCCGGAGGAGGGGCTCTATGGCAAGCTGCGGGCGGCAGTGCATGAGGTGGAGAATGGGCTCAAGCAGCTGGATCAGCAGGGGTTGCTCATCACCATGTTGCAGCTGAGGCGGGCGGAGAAAGACTTCATGCTGCGCTCCGATATCCAGTATCTGGAGCGTTTTGAGACCTTGCACAAGAGTTTTCAGGATAGTCTTGCCACTTTGCCGGAGGCGGATCGCGGCAAGCTGGAGCAGGCCAGCAAGCAGTACCGGCAGGACTTTGTGGCGCTGGTGCAGGGGATGCAGGTACTGGGACTGAAAGAGGATGAAGGGCTGCGCAACCAGATGCGGGATCTGGTGCATCAGACCGAACAGGGGTTTGCCGCCGTAGATCAGCACATTGTCGCTGAACTGGAGCGGCAGAGCACTCGCCTCAACAGCCTGATGCTGGTCTGTGGCGGGGTGATTGTGGTGCTGATCGGCATCATGAGCGTGTTGCTGGGGCGCAGCATCGACCGTCCCATTACTCAGGTGAATGATACCGTCAACCGCATTCGTCAGGATAATGACCTGCGCCTGAAGATAGATCTGCGCGGGGCAGATGAAATGGCCCAGCTGGCAGGCAATCTCGACGTGATGCTGGGCGGGTTTCGCGATCTGATCGGCGATGTGAAGCAGAGCGTGCACACCCTGACTGAAGCGGCGGATCACCTCTCGGCCAACGTCAAGCGCACCAGTGAAGGGGCGGCGCGCCAGCTGCAGGAGACTGATATGGTGGCGACCGCTTCCACCGAGATGGGCTCTACCATCGAAGAGATCGCCCGCAACACCGAGCAGGCGGCCAACAATGCACAGGCGACCAACAACAAGGCGATGGAGGGGCGGACTGCGGTCGAGAATACTGTCGAGCAGATCCGCTCGCTGGCGGGCAATCTGGATAGCTCATCTCGCGAGGTGAGCCAGCTGCAAAAAGAGAGCGAGACCATCGGCTCCGTGCTCGACGTGATCCGCGGCATTGCCGAGCAGACCAACCTTCTGGCCCTCAACGCAGCCATCGAAGCAGCTCGGGCAGGGGATCAGGGACGTGGTTTTGCGGTGGTGGCCGATGAGGTGCGCAATCTGGCCATCCGTACCCAGAAATCGACCCAGGAGATCGCTGGCATCATCAGCTCGCTGCAGAAACAGACCGGCAGCATCGTCGAGGTGATGGCGACCTGCCGCGAGCAGGGCAACCGCAGCTCGGATCAGGCCAGTACCGCAGGGGAGTTGCTGGGGCAGATCACTCAGGATGTTACCCACATCATGGATATGAGCACCCAGATTGCGGCAGCCATCGAACAGCAGAGTCTGGTGGCCAACGAGGTGAACCGCAACGTCAACAACATCCGCGACATCGCCCAGGAGTCGAGCATCATGGCGGAGGAAAATGCGAGATCCAGCGAGGGCCTCAACGAGCAGGCCCAGCTGCTCAACAAGGCGGTGGCAAAATATCGGGTTTAGTGAGCGGACTGGCATCCTTGTGAGGTTTTTACACCAGAGTGGCAATGATTTGATCGTAATGGCTGTTATTGGGGAAATTCGCTCATATAATCGCCGCCACTATGATGATTCGGAAGGATTCGATGGCAAAGTTGCTGGTGGCCGCATTCGGGCTGCTCTGTTCCTGTCTGGTGTTGGCAGGGCCGGCGCCTCAGGCTACCCCACTCAAGCCCGGTATGGAGCCGCTACTCAGCTGGTTCAACGGGGCCTTTACGAGCCGGGAGCAGGCCAGTTACGACAGCCGCTTTACCAGTGCCGAGCTGCGCCTGATGGAGATCTGGCCCGGCTATCAGGGCTATCGCTGGGTCTATGCCGAGCAGTACCTGAGTCTGCGCTCCGTCCGTCCCTTCCGCCAGCGCATCTATCGCTTCTCCCCCGCCCCTGACGGGCGGATCCTGATGGCAGAGCTGACCATGCCCCGTGCCACCGATTTTGCCGGTGCCTGGCATGATCCCGCCCTGCTCGACAGCCTGACCCCACAGCAGCTCTCCTTGCGCCACGGTTGCGAGATCTGGCTGACACGCACTCCCTCCGGCGAATATGCCGGCCACACCCGGGTGGGCCATTGCTCCACCGATTTTGGTGGTGCCACGACGCTGGTGCAGCATATCTGGATTGGCCCCGATAGCGTCAGATTGCTGGATCGCGCCTATGACAACGCAGGGAGTCCGCGCTGGGGCAGCCCGGGTGAGGGGTATGTCTATTTGCGTCGTTCCAAAGGGTTTGGCCAGTAGGGGAGAGTGCGTCTGGCTGCGGGAAAGGGGTAAACCATATTCAGGACGGGACAAAGACAATGAAAAAGGCGCCCATTGGGCGCCTTTTTCAGAATTCTTCAGAAGTAAAATTACTTCTTGGTGGTCATCGCACCGAAACGCTTGTTGAACTTGTCTACGCGGCCGCCGCTAGAAACTTCTTTCTGCTTGCCGGTGTAGAACGGGTGGCACTCGGAGCACACGTCCAGGTTCAGATCTTTACCGATGGTAGAGAAAGTGTTGATGACGTTACCGCAAGAGCACTTGGCGGTGATGGCTACGTAGTCAGGATGGATACCAGCTTTCATGGACAACCTCAATTAATAGGCCGTGTCGCCATCCGATCTCTTGTCGGACACCACACGATTGTTGAACACAGTTTCAAAGGCTGCGAATAATATAGGAAATGCCTGAGATCAGGCAAGTGGCTTCGCAGAAAAAATAGGCAACCCCTGGTGAATTCTTCCCAAACGCTGGATCTGGTTCGTGTCGCTGTCCCGGTACCGTTACGCCGTCACTTCGACTATCTCTCTCCCCTGCCGTTACCTGCCCCCGGTTGCCGGGTCGAGATCCCTTTCGGTCCCCAGACCCTGGTCGGGCTGGTGGTGGATCATCCGGTTGACAGCCAGGTGCCCCGCAACAAGCTCAAGCCCATCAAACGGGTATTGGACACGGCTCCGGTGCTGGGGCCGGATATTCTGGCGCTGATGAACTGGAGCGCCAGCTACTACCAGCATCCGCTGGGTGAGGTGTTGCCTCATGCCCTGCCAGTGCTGGTGCGCAAGGGGGAGCCTGCCGCCTATCGCGAGCTGGAGTTCTGGTTTGCCACCGAGGCTGGCATGGCCATCGATCTCAACGAGTTCAAGCGGGCGGCCAAGCAGCAGCAAGCGCTCGCCCTGCTGCGCAAGGGGCCGCAGACCCCCTCCGCCCTCAAGCAGGAGGAGATCCAGAGCGCAGCTCTCACTGCGCTGGAGAAGAAGGGGCTGCTGGAGAAGCGCTCGCTGGAGCCAAGCCATGACGGCGACTGGGCCGCCCGTTTTGAACCGGGGGAGGGGCTGCGCCTCAACGGCGAGCAGGCGCTGGCCGTCTCTGCCGTTACCAGCCAGAGCGACAAGTTCGGTGCCTTCCTGCTGGATGGCATCACCGGCTCCGGCAAGACCGAGGTCTACCTGAGCATCCTCGAGCCATTGCTCAAAGCGGGCAAGCAGGCGCTGGTGATGGTGCCGGAGATCGGCCTCACCCCGCAGACCATCAACCGCTTCCGGCGCCGCTTCAACGTGCCTGTGGTGGCGATGAACTCCGCCATGAATGACAGGGAGCGGCTCGATGCCTGGCTCGCCTGTCGAGACGGCGCCGCCGCCATCCTAATCGGTACCCGCTCCGCGGTGTTCACCCCGTTTCACAACCTCGGCATCATTATCATCGACGAGGAGCACGACGGCTCCTTCAAGCAGCAGGACGGTTTTCGCTACCACGCGCGGGATCTGGCGGTGATGCGGGCCCATCGTGCCGGTATTCCCATCCTGCTTGGCTCGGCCACCCCGTCGCTGGAGACATTGCACAACGCCCGCACCGGCAAGTATCACCACCTCAGCCTGACCCGTCGCGCTGGTAACGCCCAGACCGCCCGTCAGGTGATCCTGGATATCAAGAGCGTGCGGCTGCAGGCCGGGCTCTCCCCCCAGCTGGAGCAGCTGATGGCGGAGCATCTGGCGGCGGGCAATCAGGTGATGCTGTTTCTCAACCGCCGTGGCTATGCCCCGGCTCTGATCTGCCACCAGTGCGGCTGGAGCGCCGCCTGCGAGCGCTGCGATGCTTGGTACACCTGGCATCAGGCCGGGCGGCGGCTGCACTGCCATCATTGCGACAGCGTACGCCCGCTACCCCACCACTGCCCCGAATGTGGCAGCAACGAACTGATGGGATCGGGAGTGGGCACCGAGCAGTTGGAGCAGTTGCTCACCACGGTGTTCCCGCAATATCCGGTGGTGCGCATCGATCGGGACAATACCCGCCGCAAGGGGGAGCTGGAGACCCATCTCGGCGACATCAAGGCGGGCAAGTACAAGATCCTGATCGGCACCCAGATGCTGGCCAAGGGCCACCACTTTCCGGACGTGACGCTAGTGGGTCTGCTGGATGTGGATGGTGCCCTGTTCAGCGCCGATTTTCGCGCGGCCGAGAAACTAGCCCAGCTCTACACCCAGGTGGCGGGCCGTGCCGGTCGCGCCAGCAAGCCCGGGTTGGTAGTGCTGCAGAGCCACCATCCGGAGCACGCCCTGCTGCAGGATCTGACCCAGAACGGTTACGGCCACTTCGCCGATACGGCGTTGAAAGAGCGTCGTCTGCTGGGGCTGCCGCCATTTAGCTATCAAAGTTTGTTCCGGGCTGAGGCCACAGGCCGCGACGAGGTGCAGTTGTTCCTTACCCGCCTCGCCGATACCCTGCGCAGCGCCCGCTATCCCCACGTTCAGGTGCTGGGACCCATCAGCGGCTTTATGGAGCGTAAGGCGGGCAAGTTTCGCATGCAGTTGCTGGTGCAGGGGCCAAATCGAGCGCCACTGGCCCAACTGCTGGATTGGGCGGTGAAGGAGCTTGAGGGGTGGCCCGAGACCAAAAAGGTGCGCTGGAGTCTGGATATCGACCCCACCGAGCTGAGTTGATGGTGCCGGAGCCGGTCGCTGGCAGATCTCGTCAGCGACCGGGTTTGCAATGCGGGTGCGGGGTTCAGACCCGCAGATCGATCTGCTGCACCCAGCCTCCTTTACCTTGTTCGGTGAGATAGAGGCCGGATTGGCGCAGCACCCCCTGATTGCCGCTCTCCCCCAGATGGTTGAAGGGGGTGTCGAGGGGGCGTAGCAGGATGGCGCCGATCCCCAGTTCGACCAGAGCTATAGGTGCGTGCTCCGGATGCCAGAACTGCAGGGCTGAAAACCGGCTATCCCCCTCATCCAGCACTCCGTTGCCATCCTCATCCAGGGTGGCCAACTCGCCGAAGCCATTGCCGGAGCGAGCACCAAACAGCTCGCCCCCATCGTCTATGGTGCCGTTGCCGTTGCGATCCAGCGCCACAAAGCCGCTGCCTTCACTCAAGCCCGGCAGGCTATCCTCTTTGCCATCCTGATCAATGTCGAACTTGACCCGGGCGTCGGTCAGGCCGGCGATTTTTCCATCCAGACTGAGCACCAGCGGATCCTTGAGGGCATTGAGGGTAGTGCGGCGCTTGCTGATATCGAGCTGGCGCCAGTCGAGGATAAAGCCGAGATCGAGTTGCAGGCTCTGGCCATCCTGAGTCGCTACGCTGGCCGATGCCACCACGTTGAGCTGCTCCTGTTGCAGCAGGGTGTCCGTTACCTCCACCAGGTGATCCGGCTCGGCGGCTTGAGCAGCGGCATCTCCTTGGGTCACTCCATCGCCCCCCTCTTCGGAGGGTTTGATCGGCTTGGGCAGCTCGATTTCGTGGCCCAGCATCGCCTCAATCATCAGCTTGATCAGCCGCTGGCGGTTATCCAGTCCATCGTCGGGAATACCATCCTGCTCTTTGCCGACGTCCCCTGCGGGCGGGGTGGGAGGTGTTGCAGCTTGCTGGCTGGCGGCTGATTGCCTTGCGGTTTGCAGCGTCAGGGCGCTGGTGAGGGTCAGAGTGCTGCTGCGTTCGCCGGCCGCAGCCGTGTTGTTGCCTTCCGGTGGATTGACGACGGGTGGCACTGGCCCGAGGTTGCGCACCTTGCGGCTCTGGGCCTGTTTTTGCCGGTATTGCACCTCCCCCTGGAGGTCGTAGTGATCGATGCGCATACGTTCGCCCTCGGCGCTATACATCTGGTCAGTTATCGACCAGCCAATGAGCAGGGCTTAACACCAAATCGGACTAATCAGAGAGGTGGTTAGTACTAGGTTGCAAGGTGGTGGCGTGGCAGGATGGCAAAAGACTGGATGGTGGCGCTTTAGTTGAACATTTTCAGGTAGCGCTGCGCACGCTGGATGACAAGCGGCATCGGTAAGGATAGGGAGAATTACATGAGAAATTGTCTGGTGATGGACGTGGCGGGCTATGGTGGATTCCTGTCTGGCGCCCCTTGCATCAATGATGCTGAGGGCTGCACGCATGCGTAACTGTCTGGTGATGGGGGCGGCGGGCTATATAGGCTCCTATCTGGTGCCTCACCTGCAAACGCTGGGCTACAGGGTGATTGCCGGGGCGCGCCGTCCCTGCCGCTTGCCTGAGGGAGTCGAGTTTCGCCTCGCCGACAGCCTCAAGCCGATCACCTTGCTGCCTGCGCTGGCGGGCATAGATACCGTCTTCTATCTGGTGCATGCCATGGGGGCGGGGGCAGATTTTCACCGATTGGAGCAGCAGGGGGTAAAGAACTTCGCTGCCGCCGCCCGTGCTGCCGGGGTGCGCCGCATCATCTATCTCGGGGCAATCCAGCCCGAGCAGTGCAACAGTCGCCATCTCAACTCCCGCCGCCATTGCGGCGAGCTGTTTCGTGACTCCGGTGTGCCGACGGTGGAGCTGCGCGCCGGCATCATCATCGGGCCCGGTTCGGCGGCGTTCGAGGTGATGCGGGATCTGGTGTTCAACCTGCCGATGATGGTGACGCCCAAATGGGTGCGCTCGCGCACGCCGCCGATAGCGCTGTCCAACCTGCTGCACTATCTGGGTGGGCTGGTGGAAGCCGACGAGGTGGATGGGCGCATCTTCAATGCGGTCGGCCCCGAGCTGCTCAGCTATCAACAGCAGTTGCAGAAGTTCGCCGCCCATATCGGCAAGCGCTGCCCCATCATTCCCATTCCGTTTCTGAGTCCGCGCCTCTCCGCCTGGTGGCTGCAGTTTGTCACCTCGGTGCCACAGCCGGTGGCCAAGGCGCTGGTGGGGGGTCTCAAGCACGATATTCCGGCCGATGACGGCCCGCTACGTGCCCTGCTGCCCCAGACCCTGCTCAGCTTCGACGAGGCGCTGGCGGAGAGTCTGGCGCTGGAGCAGAAGCTGGGAGCCGAACAGCAGGGGCAGGAGACGCCGCTCGGCCTGCGCTGGCGCCATCCCGAATATGGTTTCTACGATCGCACCGCCAGCGGCGAGGCCATCTGCCTCGCCTCTCCCGAGGTGGTGTGGCAGGTGTTGCAGCAGCTGGGGGGTGAGCAGCGCTACTTCTACATGAACGAGCTGTGGGTGGTGCGCGAATGGATGGATCACCTGATCGGCGGCCCGGCCCGCACCCGTGGCCGCACCAATCCGGATCGCTTCGTGAAGGGTGACATGCTCGACTCCTGGCAGATCCTCGGCGTGGATGAGGGGCGCAGGCTCGATCTCTTGTTCAACATGAAGGCCCCGGGCGTCGGGCGGCTGGAGTTCAACATCCTGCCGGAGGAGTCGGGGCTGACCCGCATCCGGGTCACTGCTCACTGGCACCCGCAGGGCGCCTGGGGGTTGGCCTACTGGCTCGCCATGCTGCCGTTCCACCTCTTTATCTTTCAGGGGATGACCGAGGCCATCGCCCGTCAGGCCGAGGCGAGGGCTGGTATCCCGGTGATGGATTAACCCTCTTCACATCATTCCCGCTGATAGAGTGCCCCGCTCGGGGCACTTTTTATGCGGCGGCCATGCCCGGTTATGGCAGATAGTGGTAGGCGTCTCATGGCAAAGGCTGGCATCATGCCGCGGTCTTGTTTACCGCGGATAGATAATCAGTCAGAAAAAGAAGGGATTATGAAGAAGAAACCGTCAATTTTGGGGGGCGCCTGCATCATTGCCAGCGTCTGCGTGGGAGCCGGCATGCTCGGTCTGCCAAGTTCGGGGGCGGGGGCCTGGACCCTCTGGTCGGTGCTGGCGCTGACCGTCACCATGGTTATGATGACCCTCTCCGGCTGGATGTTGCTGGAATCCTTCCAGCACCACGACATGCGGGTCTCCTTCAATACCGTGACTCGCGAGCTGCTGGGGGAGAAGCTCAATCTCCTCAACAACCTCTCAGTCTACTTTGTTGGCGGCATTCTGCTCTACGCCTATATCACCTCCTCCGGTGCCATCTTGCAGGGGATACTGGGGATCGACAGCAAGCTCGCGTCCGTGCTGTTCGTGGCGCTCTTCTCTGCGGTGGTGTGGCACTCGACTCGCGCCGTTGACCGCATCTCTGTGGTGCTGATCGCCTTCATGATCCTCAGTTTCGCCCTCGGTGTGGCCGGGCTGCTCGGCAGTATCAAGCTGCCGACCCTGCTCGATCTGGCGGGCAGCGAGAGTCGCTATGCCCCCTATGCCATGGCGATGTTGCCGGTGGCACTCACCTCGTTTGGCTATCACCACTCGGTGGCCTCCCTGCGTGCCTACTACCAGAACGAGCAGCAGGCCAGATGGGCCATTCTGGGGGGAACCCTGATCGCGCTGGCGCTCTACGTGCTCTGGCTGCTGGGGATCTTCGGCAACCTGCCCCGTCAGGATTTTGCTCCCGTGATTGCCAAGGGGGGCGATGTGAGCGTGCTGCTCTCGGCCCTCTCCGGGGTCATTGAATCGGAGAAGGTGGCCAGCGCCATCAACGGCTTCTCCATGGCGGCTATCCTCTCCTCCTTTATCGGGGTGGGGCTCGGGGTGTTCGACTATCTGGCTGATCTGTTCAAGTTCGACAACAGCCGCGCCGGTCGCAGCAAGACCTGGGCGGTCACCTTCCTGCCGCCGCTGGTGCTCTCCCTGCTCTTCCCATTCGGCTTCCTGCTGGCCATCGGCTATGCCGGTGCCGCCGCCACCATCTGGACCTGCATCATCCCGGCATTGCTGGTGCTGCGCACCCGGGCGCGGGCCGAGCGGGGCGAAGTGACCCCCCATTTCGTCACCCCCGGCGGCAAGCTGATGGCCTGGTTGCTGATCCTGTTCGGTTTGGCGACCGCACTGTTCCACTTCCTGTCGATGGCGAATTTGCTGCCGGTCTATCTGGGCAACTGAGTCAGGTCTACAGCACTGACAGAAAGGGCGGCAAGGCCAACTTGCCGCCCTTTTTGCTCCATTTTTATCCCATGTGGCAGAATCTATAACTAAAGTGGTAGTTGTGGGCGGGGTAAGGTGCTGAAATAACTGGTCTGATCTGGCTGATGGCAGCATGATCTGCTGGGCATGCCCACCGCTTTCTTTTATGATCCCCGCCCTTCTGCGTGCCCCCTGTCGGCACCTCATTTGCACCAACCACATCGGGGTCCCCCATGTCCGATCTGCGTCAAGAAGCACTCGATTACCACGCCCAGCCCGTACCGGGCAAAATTGCCATCGCCCTGACCAAGCCTGCCGAAACCGCCCGCGATCTGGCGCTGGCCTACAGCCCGGGGGTTGCCGAGCCGGTGCGCGAGATCGCAGCCAACCCGGCCGATGCCTACCGCTATACCGGCAAGGGCAATCTGGTGGCCGTCATCTCCAACGGCACCGCCATTCTGGGTCTGGGCAATCTGGGGCCGCTGGCCTCCAAGCCGGTGATGGAAGGCAAGGCCCTGCTGTTCAAGCGCTTCGCCGGTATCGATGCCATCGACATCGAGGTGAAGCACGAGACCAGCCAGCAGTTTATCGACACGGTGGCGGCTATCGCCGATACCTTCGGTGGCATCAATCTGGAAGATATCAAGGCACCGGAGTGTTTCGAGATCGAGCAGGCGCTGATCGCACGCTGCGACATTCCGGTATTCCACGATGACCAGCACGGTACCGCCATCGTTACCGCCGCCGGCCTGCTCAATGCGCTGGAAGTGCAGGGCAAGCAGATCAGTGACAGCCGCATCGTCTGTATGGGGGCGGGGGCTGCCGCGACTGCCTGTATGGATCTGCTGATCAAGTGTGGCGCCAGGGCGCACAACATCTTCATGCTGGATCGTCAGGGTGTCATCCACACCGGCCGCAGCGATCTCAACAAGTACAAGCAGCGCTTCGCCAACGAGACCCCGCTGCGTACCCTGATGGATGTCATCGAAGGGGCGGATGTGTTTGTTGGTGTCTCCGGCCCCGATGTGCTGCCCGCCGAAGCGGTCGCCCTGATGGCACCGAATCCGGTGATCTTCGCCTGCTCCAACCCGGATCCGGAGATCAAACCGGCACTGGCCCACTCGGTGCGCAGCGACCTTATCATGGGCACCGGTCGATCCGACTACCCGAACCAGATCAACAACGTGCTCTGCTTCCCCTTCATCTTCCGCGGTGCCCTCGATGCCCGTGCCAGCCGCATCAACGATGCCATGAAGATTGCCGCGGTCGAGGCGATCCGTGCGCTGGCCAAGGAGCCGGTGCCGGCCGAGGTGCTGACCGCAGCCGGGGTGAGCGAGCTAGCCTTCGGCAAGGATTACGTCATTCCCAAGCCGATGGATGCCCGTCTGCTGCCGCGGGTTGCCCGTGCCGTGGCGCTGGCGGCGGTGGCCTCTGGCGTCGCCCGCATCGAGCTGCCCGCGGACTACATGCTGTAATCCGGCGTTGCAAACGGCCCCATAGCGGGGCCGTTTTTAATTCTGCCTCTCGCGACAGCCAGAGGCGCAACCCGGGTGACAGGCGGGGTGATAAGAGGGCAAATCGGGTTCAAAGGTGGTCAAACAGCGCTCTCCTCTGACACAATATTGCCACTATGACGCTAACGAGAATCAAGATGCAGCAGCCTGTCAGCGGCCGTTTGGCCCACGCCCTCTCCTTCTTGCGCCATGATGGTCGCCACTTTGCCCAGTTTGTCTGGGGCCGTTTCCAGCAGGACAGATTGACCGTCACCGCCGGCTATCTGGCCTATGTCACCCTGCTTTCGCTGGTGCCGATGATCGCCGTGGTCTTTGGCATGATGTCCGCCTTCCCGGTGTTCCAGAGCCTCAAGCAGGCGATGGAGCAGTTCGTCTACCACAACTTCGTACCGACGGCGGGAGAGGTGCTCAAGGAGTACATCGATGGCTTCGTCGCCAATGCCACCAACACCACGGCGGTGGGGATCGGGGCGCTGGTGGTGGTGGCGCTGATGCTGATCTCCGCCATCGACAAGAACCTCAACTACATCTGGCGTTCGACCCAGGGCCGCCCGCTGGCGCAGGCGTTTGCCATGTACTGGATGATCCTCACCCTGGGGCCCGTGCTTATCGGGGCCAGTATCGCCATCTCCTCTTACATCTTCTCGCTGCGGCTGTTTGGCGCCGAGAGCCTGTTCGGCATCGGCTATCTGCTGCTGCGCGGCTTGCCGTTCCTCTTCTCGGTGCTCACCTTCCTGCTGGTCTATACCGTGGTACCGAACTGCAAGGTGCGGCTGGCCCACGCCTTTATCGGCGCGCTGGTGGCGGCGACCCTGTTCGAGCTGGCCAAGCGCGGCTTTGCCATCTACATCACCAGCTTCCCCTCCTATCAGGCCATCTACGGCGCTTTGGCCACCATCCCGATCCTGTTTGTCTGGGTCTATCTCAGCTGGCTGGTGGTGCTGCTCGGCGCGGAGACTACCGCCTGCCTCGGCGAGTACGAGAAGCCGGCGAGCGAGGAGCTTGGCTAAGCCATCGCCTTGGCCACCGGTTTATTGGTAGCATCGACGACCGCCCCTGCAATCGAGCCGGGGCGGTCGTTCTGTTTTGAGAGGAGAGGGATGTGATTGCATTGATTCAGCGGGTCAGCGAGGCCAGCGTGACTGTCGAGGGGGAGGTGACCGGCGCCATCGGTCAGGGATTGCTGGTACTGCTCGGGGTAGAGCAGGGGGATGACGAGGCCAAGGCCGACAAGTTGCTGCATCGGGTCAGTGGTTATCGCATCTTTCCGGATCAGGAGGGCAAGATGAACCTGAATGTCAGCCAGATCGGCGGCAGTCTGCTGGTTGTCTCCCAATTCACGCTGGCGGCGGATACCAAGCGAGGGATGCGTCCCAGCTTCTCCTGCGGTGCTCACCCGAGCGAGGCCGAGCGGCTCTATGACTACTTCGTGGCCAAGGCCGCCGCCAGCGGCATCCCGACCGAAACCGGCCGTTTTGCCGCCGACATGAAGGTGGCGCTGGTCAACGAGGGGCCAACGACGTTCTGGCTACAGGTCTGAAGATGTTTCGTCCCGCGGTGTGACGTGGACGATTACGTTGATGAGCCCCGCAACCGGATAGGGGGTGGCGGGGCCAATCCACTGTTCTATCAGTGTCAGGGCGTGGGTTAGCTCCAGTGCGGTGCGCGGCAGCAGGTTGATCACCAGGGTGCCGCAGAGGCGGGGAGCCAGCGCCCGGTAGAGCCGCTCCTGAAACAGCAGCAGCGGGTTGCCATCCTGACTGAAGAGATCGAGCAGGATGAGGTCGTACTGCTGCTCGCTCTGCTCGAGAAAGGCGAGGGCATCGGCCTGATGGAGTGCGGGAGCGGCGTGTTCATCGCTCTCCTGATACTGGAAAAACTGCTGATAAACGGTCAGTACCTCTTCGTCGAGGTCAACGCACTCGTGGCGGGCATCTGGCCAGCGTTGGCAGAGATGGCGGGTGAGATCGCCGCCACCCAGACCCAGCTCGAGTATCTGTGTGGCCTGTTCCGGCAGCAGGCAGGCGATGACTCGCTGATGGGGTAGACAGAGAGCTGCGGGGTCGGCGAGCGACATGGCGGATTGCACCACGCCGTCTATCTCCAGCCAGCGGTGCTGGTCATTTTCCTGTACCGTGAGGCGGCGCTGGGGTTTGACGCTGAGGTGCAACAAGTGATCGGCTTGGTACGCTTGCAGATTGAAGTCCATGAATTTGCACGGCAAGATGGTTTCCGACCAGTGTAACTCAAGGATCGATCTATGTACCGGGTGGTCACCCCCCAAACGGCAGCCGAGCCGGGTACTTACTGCAAGCTGCGCTGGAAACGTCTGTGTAAGCCCTTCCATCTGCCAGTCGGCGCAAACTCAAGGATGAAACTATGTATCGGGTAGTCACACCTCAAACGGCCGCCGAGCTGGATGCCTACTACCAGTTGCGCTGGGAACTTCTGCGTAAGCCCTTCAATCTGCCGGTCGGTTCCGAGCGGGACGAATATGACACGGTTGCCATTCACCGGCTGATGCTGGCACCCGATGGCACCCCTATTGCGGTAGGGCGCCTCTTTATCGGCGGCGACGAGGCGCAGATCCGCTTTATGGCGCTGCGTCCCGAATATCGCGGCCAAGGGCTGGGCGCCCGAATGGTGGAGGATCTCGAGGAGCTGGCCCGCAGCGAGAAGGTGAAGCGACTAGTGATGAACGCCCGTCAGGAGGCGGTGGAGTTCTATCGCAAGTGCGGCTTTCTCGAAGTGGGGGGCGGCCCCGTCTCCTTTGGCCGGATTCCCCATCGCCAGATGATCAAATCCCTGAGCCCGTTGCAGACTATCCAGTATCGGCCGGAGTGGTGTCAGGATCTCACCACCCGCTGGTCGCGCGGGGTGCCCATCAGCGAGAAGATGGGGATGCACATCAGCCACTACGATGGCCAGACCTTCCACCTCAAGGCCAATCTGGCGGCCAACCTCAACGTGCACGGCAGCATGTTTGCCGGCAGTGTCTACAGCCAGTGTGTGCTGGCGGGTTGGGGGCTGATCTGGCTGCAACTTAAAGAAGAGGGGCTGGTGGGCGAACCGGTGCTGGCCGAGAGCACCATCAAATATCATGGCCCGGTCGATGAGGAGCCGGAGGCGCGGGTGGCTCGCGAGGGGATGCCCGCCGTGCTGCAGCCGCTCAAACGGGGGGAGCCTGCCACCTTCAGCCTCAAGATCCAGCTGTTCAGCGGCAGCAAGCTGGCGGCTGAGTTCTGCGGCCACTACGTGGTGCAGCCGCCCCGCCGTCCGGGCCAGTAACCGCGTCGTTTCCCCATCAAACAACAAGGCCTCATCATGAGGCCTTGTCTGTTTTTACCCTTGCTGGCTTTCGCTTGTCTGCCCGGCTTGGGTCTGCACTTGGGCCTGGTTTTGGGCTTTCGGTGCGGGAGCCGGTCGCCAGAGCGGGGCGCTGTTGCCTTGCGGCGGATAGCGTACTCCCACTTCCCAGCCGCAGGCGTCCTGCTTCTGCGGGAAGCTCCAGGCCAGTGTGGGTTCCGTCAGCGGCCCGCGCCACTGGCCGAGCAGCTCGGCGCAGCGGTTGCCATTGAGGATCCCCAGATCCAGCTGCCACTGCTCGTTGACCAGATCGATCCCCCCTTGCAGCGCCAGCAGATGGGTGATGGTGGAGGCACCAGCCTGCTCGATCTGCAGTTGCCCCTTGTCGATCTTGCCCAGCAGCTTGATGCGGTAGAAGGGGGTATCACCCTCCTGCATCGCCTGCCACAGCTGATCCGGCGTCAGGGTGGGCGGGGTCGCCCCCTTGAACCACTCATCCAGCAGCGGATCTATCTTCACCTTGTCCCAGAACGGCTCGTCGGCATCGAGGGCAAAGCTGCCTTGCAGGGTCTGGCGCCACTCGCCTGCCGTTTTGCCATGTTCGGCTTGCAGGTCGGCACTCACATCCGCCTTGCCGGCGAAGGAGACCGGAGAGTGGAATATCTTGCCCCACTGCTGCAGATCCAGCTTGGTCGCCTGCAGTTGCAGGCGGCTGCTCTGGCCCGGTGTGCGGCCCCACTGGCCACTCAGGCTGAGGCTGCCCTCATCCGGCAGCGAGCTGGTGAGTTTTCCCAGTTGCCAGGAGCTGGGGGTCAGCTCCCCATCCAGCTCGCCGTTGCGGGCGCTGAGGCCATCCCACACCAGCTCGAACCACTTGCTCTCGATACGGGCACGGCCGAGCAGCGGGCCGGGTTGGTTATCGCGCAGGGCGAGATCGCTCAGATAGAGCTGCCAGCCGGTCAGCGACAGGGGCAGGGTATCGTCGAAGGAGAGCACCTTGAGCTTGTCGAACGCCAGCTTGCGGATATCGACCTGCTGCGGGCGCCAGCTCTGCCAATCCTGCCACCACCCCTGTGGCAGGCTGATGTCCATGCCGCTCAGCGCCACGTCTTTCAGGGTCAGCTTCTGCTGCTGGCTATCGAGGGAGAGCTCGACATTGAACTCCCCTTCATAGGCCTTGCCCTGCAGTTCGCCGTCGATCTGCTGGGGCGAGAAGGCGAGCTTGCCCTTGATCTCCTCCAGCTGGAACAGGCCACGGCCCATGTCGCCCAGGGTGCCGCTCAGATAGCCGGTGGGCTGGCTGCCCGCCTGCCAGTTGAAGGCGGTGAGCTGGCCGCTGAAGTTGTTGAAGGAGAGCTCCTGATTGATGTCGTTGAGGCTGACGCCGTCCAGCTGACCGCGATCCAGCGACACGCTTTGCAACGGGAAGCGCTGCGGGAAGCCTTGTTGTGTCAGATCCCCCAGCTCCACCCGCATGCCGCGTGCCTTGAGGTCATGCAGTTGCAGGGTGCGGGCGGGCCAGTCCAGCACCATGCCGGTCTCCAGCAGACCGTCGAACAGGTTGGTCACCAGCTTGTCGGTGCGCAGCACTTCTCCTTCCAGCCGTCCTTGCAGGTTGAGACGGGCGAAGGTGAACTGCGGAGTCTCCAGCTGGCCGATATTGAGGCTCAGGTTGGCCTGTGGCTGCCGTTTAGGGTCGATCAGCTCCCAGTCACTCAGGGTGGCATTGAGACCGCGCAGGGTCAGCTCGCTGCTCTCCAGACTGAGGCGATCGATAGTGCTGTCGTTGATGGTGAGGGAGTGCACCGGCAGGTTCGGCAACTGGTTGGGCAGTGGCAGCTTGATGGCGGGACGAATGAGATCGAGATGGGCGATGCGCACGTCGCGGCTCAGCCAGTCGATGCTCTCGATCTCCAGATAGATCTTGTCGAGGGAGACCGCATCGCCGTAACGCACCTGCTCAGCCAGCAGGGTGTAGGGGTGGAGCGGGTTGAACACCAGTCGCCCTATGGTGACCGGCACACCGGTCTGCTGGCTGATCCAGCTGGCGATGGGGCCTTTGGCGCGCTCGGCGTCGAACAGGCCGAGGGCAACCCAGACAAACAGCAGCAGGAAGGCGAAGGTGTAGAGCAGGCCGCGTAGCCAGGAATTCATGGTTGCTTTCCTCCTGTTTTGGGATGTGTTGTCAGGCGTTTGAGTAGTGGTCTCGCAGACCGAGCCAACGGCGAATCAAGGGTTCGACATGACTCGGGTGCCTATCCATGAGGAAGCGAGCCATCTTCTGCACCTGTGGAATAAGCGGCTGATCCCGCACCAGATCGGCGATCTTGAGATCGGCCAGACCGGTCTGGCGGGTGCCGAGCAGTTCCCCCGGGCCGCGCAGTTCCAGATCGCGCTGGGCGATCTGGAAGCCGTCGTTGGTCTCCCGCAGCACCCCGAGCCGGCTCTGGGCCGTCTTGGACAAGGGGGCATGATAGAGCAGCACGCAGTGTGAGGCCACCGCCCCCCGGCCAACCCGGCCGCGCAGCTGGTGCAACTGCGCCAGCCCGAGCCGTTCCGGGTTCTCGATGATCATCAGGCTGGCGTTGGGCACATCCACCCCCACCTCGATGACGGTGGTGGCGACCAGCAGTTGCAGTATGCCCGCCTTGAACTCCTCCATCACCCGCTGTTTCTCGACCGGACGCATCCGGCCGTGCACCAGCCCGATATGCAGGCCGGGCAGCAGGGTCTGCAGCTCGGCAGCGGTATCCTCGGCGGCCTGGCACTCCAGCACCTCCGACTCCTCGATCAGGGTGCAGACCCAGTAGGCCTGCTTGCCCTCGGTGCAGGCGAGCTTGACCCGCTCGATCACGTCGCCGCGACGGCTGTCGGGCAGCGCCACCGTGGTGATGGGGGTTCGGCCCGGCGGCAGTTCGTCGATGATCGAGGTGTCGAGGTCGGCATAGGCGGTCATCGCCAGGGTGCGAGGGATGGGGGTGGCGGTCATGATGAGCTGATGGGGATGTACCCCTTCCCGCTCCCCTTTCTCGCGCAGGGCTAGGCGCTGATGCACCCCGAATCTGTGCTGTTCATCGATGATGACCAAGGCGAGGCGCTGGAACACCACCAGCTCCTGAAAGATGGCGTGGGTGCCCACCACCATCTTGACGCTGCCATCGGCGATGGCGGCCAGCGACTCTTCCCGCGCCTTGCCTTTCTGTTTGCCCGCCAGCCAGCCGACTCCAATGCCGAGCGGCTCCAGCCACTTGGCAAAGTTGATGGCGTGCTGTTCCGCCAGCAGCTCGGTCGGCGCCATCAGCCCCACCTGACAGCCGTTGCCGATGGCCTGCAGGGCCGCCAGCGCCGCGACCAGGGTCTTGCCGGAGCCTACGTCACCCTGCACCAGCCGCATCATGGGGTGACTCTGTTGCAGATCCTTGCTTATCTCGGCCACCACCCGGCTCTGGGCGCCGGTGGGCTTGAACGGCAGGGCGCCGAGCAGCTGTTCGACCAGCTCGGGCGCCGGTTTGAGGGCGCGAGCCAGCTGGGTTTGTGCCTGAGCACGCACCTTCAAGACCGAGAGGTTGTGCGCCAGCAGCTCCTCCAGTACCAGTCGCTGCTGGGCCGGATGCTGGCCGCTTTCCAGCAGTGGTAGTGCCACCGAGGGGGGCGGACGGTGCAACAGGCGCAGGGCGGCGGCCAGTTCAATCTGGTGGGGATAGAGGCCAGCAGGCAGCAGCTCCTCCACCCCGTACAGGTCGAGTTGAGCCAGCGCCTGATCGGTGAGGTTGCGCAGGGTGAGCTGGCGCAGTCCTTCGGTGGTCGGGTAGACGGGGGTGAGCGCCTCTTCGGTCTGGCCGGCCTGCTCCTCGCCGAGCAGCTTGTACTCGGGGTGAGCCATCTCCAGTCCGTACTTGCCGGGGCGCACCTCGCCAAAGCAGCGGATCAGGCGGCCCGCCGCCAGACTGTTTTTCTGGGCGGCGGTGAAGTTGAAAAAGCGCAGGGTGAGGGTGCCGGTGCCATCGCTGATGCGACAGACCATCATGCGGCGGCGCCCCATCACCAGCTGAGTGTCCTGGATTTCGCCCTCGACTGCGCCGTGAAGGCCGGGCGGCAGATCGCCGATGGGCCATACCTGGGTGCGGTCCTCGTAGCGCAGGGGGAGGTGGAACAGCAGATCCTGTACCGTGGCCAGCCCCAGCCGCTCGAGCTTCTCCAGCATCTTGCTGCCGACACCCTTGAGGCTATCGAGAGGAATTTTATCCAATTTCATCAATTAGATGCCCGAAAACACTGTAAATATGTCCAGATGATAGGGGTTGTTGCGGGGCCGATGCAAGCCGAGTTGCTGCTGGCAGGGCCGCCAAGGTGGGGGAAACGGCGGATATAACAAAGGCCTGCCGAAAACGGGAGGCCTTTGTGCGGCTGCCAACAGGCAAGGTGCGGGCGCATGGCGCCCAAGGTCAGATGATGCGTTTGAGCAGCAGGTGGGCCTTGACCCTGTGGATCCGTCCCAGCAGCTTGCGCACCTGTTCCGGGTAGTCCTGGATCTGTTCCACCTGATCGAAGTGACTGATCCGCTTGGTGTTGGTCAGGATGTTCTCCCGCTCCGCGTTGAACTGGGGACGCAGCAGGTGGCGACGATCGTGCACCAGCAGGCCGTTCTCCAGATCCAGCGCCCAGGCGCGGGGGTTGAGGTTGTTGCCGGTGAGCAGGGCCCACTCGTCATCCACGAAGATCCCCTTGAGATGGTAGGAGTTGCGCTCACAACACCAGAGCATCAGGTTGAGGCGACCGTCGTCGATGTGGCGCTGGTTGCGCTCGGCAAACTTGCGCAGGTTGGTCTCGTAGAGATAGGGCAGGCCACCGATGGTGGAGAACTTCTCTTCCGGCGGAATGAAGAAGTCGTTGGCGGTCTTGTCGCCCACTACGATGGTGACTTTGCAGCCGCGCTGCAGCAGATCCTCGATATCCTTGCTCAACTCCTTGGGCGGGTTGAAGTAAGGGGTGCAGATGAAGATCTCCCGCTCGGTGGCACGCACCAGATTGCGGATCATCAGGTTGAGCTGATTGTTGCGCTTGCCCAGACCCACCATGGGGGTGACGGCCACCTCCTGAGTGTTGACCGGCATGGTGCTGAAGCGGTACTGGCTCTGGCGCAGGTTCTGCTTGAAGCGGCGGATCGGCCCCTTCAGCTGTTTGGCGCTGGGGATGTCGCTGTGATCCAGTCGCTGCACCGCGTCGCTCTTCACGAACAGATCATCCACGTAGTTGACCATGCTGCGGGCCAGCTCCGGGCTGGTAATCTGGTGATAGCGATCGAAGCGGTAGCGATCCTGCTGATGCAGGTAGATGTCGTTGAGGCTGGCGCCGGAGTAGAGCACCACATCATCGAAGATGAAGCCCTTGAGGTGGAGCACGCCGAGCAGCTCGCGCCCTTTGACCGGCACGCCGTAGATTTCGATCTGGTGCTCGTGTTCGGCAGCCATGGCCTGATACATCAGGTGGTTGCCGCCCTGCTTGCCCTTGCCGATCAGGCCGCGCTGGGCACGGTGGAAGTCGACGAACAGCTTGATGTCGAGGGCCGGATTGCGCTGCTTGGCGGCGTAGAGGGCGGAGAGGATCTCCCGGCCCGCTTCGTCATCCTGCAGATAGAGCGCGACCAGATAGATGCGCCGGGTGGCACTGGCGATAAGCGCAAGAATGCGGCGTTTGAAATCCTGGGCGCTATAGAGCACTTCAAACTGATCCGCTGCGACGGCGATCTGGGGCAGGCGCGCCAGCAGTTGTCGATAATGGGCCGATGAATGCATAGATAAACCTGAAATCACGGGGTTAAGCGTTCCACTCGGAGCGATGAATAGGCGATTCTAGCAATCTCGCCCTCTCAGCCAAAGAAAGAATCATCAGAAAGATGAAAAAGGCCTCACGAGTGAGGCCTTTTTGTCAGCATTTAGCCCTTGTCAGAGGAAGCTGTAGATGATCATCGCCATCACGCCGCCAGTGGTGCCGATGATGGTTTCCATCACGGTCCAGGTCTGCAGGGTCTGCTTCTCGGTCAGGCCGAGGTAGCGGTTCGCCAGCCAGAAACCGGAGTCGTTGACGTGGGAGAGCACGATGGCACCGCCGCCGATGGCGATGGTGACGGCAGCCAGCTGGGCACCGTTCAGGCCGAGCGGCTCCAGCATCGGCAGCACCAGACCACAGGCGGTCAGCATGGCGACGGTGGCGGAACCCTGAATCACCCGCACCGCAGCGGCCAGAATGAAGGCCAGCGCGACGATGGGCAGACCGGAATCGGCCAGCATGTTGCCAAGGGCGGCACCCACACCGGAATCAACCAGCACCTGCTTGAACACGCCACCTGCACCGGTAACCAGAATGATGACGCCCGCCGGCTGGATGGCGCTGTTGCAGACGCTCATCACCTCGTCACGGGACATGCCGCGGCGAATACCCAACAGATAGAAGGCAGCCAGACAGGCGACCATGATGGCGGTGAAGGGGTGACCGATGAACTCCAGCCAGTTGTGCAGGGTGGAGCCCGCCTCGACGAAGCGACCGACGATGGTCTTGAGGCCGATCAGCAGCAGCGGCAGACCGATGAGGCCCATGGCCAGCCCGAAGGAGGGCAGGGATTTGCTGTCATCGTGGACGCTGTTCTGGGCATCGGCAGGCAGCGGCACATCGACGATCTTGCTGATGAAGTCACCGAACAGCGGGCCAGCCAGGATCAGCGCCGGTACGGCGGCGATCAGGCCGAACAGGATCATGTAGCCGAAGTCGGCACCCAGCTGGGATGCCACCAGAATCGGGCCCGGCGCCGGAATAAGGAACGCCTGACAGGTGGCGATACCGGCCAGCAGGGCGATACCGATCTTCACCACGCTGCCGCCGCCACGACGGACGATGGCGAAGGCGACGCCGATCAGCAGCACCACGGCTACGTCAAAGAAGAGCGGCAGGGCGCAGACAAAGCCGGTCAGGGCCATGGCCCAGTTGGCGCGCTTGACGCCGAACTTGCCGAGCAGGGTGTGGGCTACCCGGTCGAGGGCACCGGTCACTTCCATCACCTTGCCAAACATGGCGCCCAGCGCCACCACTACCGCGACGAAACCGAGGGTGCCACCCATCCCTTTCTGGATGGTGTTGGCGATATCGGCCGGGTTCATGCCAGCAGCGAGACCCGCCACCATGGAGACCAGGATCAGGGCTACCACGGCGTGGAGCCGGGCCTTCATCACCAGGAAGAGCAGCAGCACAATCGAGCCGGCGGCTGTCATGATCAGGGAGAGGTCAGACATTGTTATGCGTTCCTTTTTCCAAGTTCAGTTGTGACACCTTGCCGATCCGTCGGCAAACCATATCTTTATGATTTATTTAGATTTATGGCAAGGGCTCAACATCATATGCCCAGGTGACTATGGGTTTGCTCAGTCTGTGGCAGACTTCACATTTTCAATCGTTACCGGTAACATGTTACCGGTAACGTGTTAGATTAGAACCCATCAACAGCTGGTTTTTTGAAAAGTGGGACAGAGGTCAAATTATGGCGGGTAAGTGCATTATCGTGATGGGTGTGTGTGGTAGCGGCAAATCCAGCGTGGGTCTGAAAGTGGCCGAAGCGCTGGGCGCCAAGTTCATCGATGGTGATGACCTGCACCCCAAGGCCAACATCCAGAAGATGGCTGGCGGCAACCCCCTCAACGATGAGGATCGTGCCCCCTGGCTGGAGCGGATCCGCGACGCCGCCTACAGTCTCGAGCAGAAGAACGAGACCGGCATCATTGTCTGTTCCGCCCTCAAAAAGAAGTACCGTGACCAGATCCGCGAAGGCAACGAGTCGGTCAGCTTCATCTTCCTCGATGGCAGCCAGCCGCTGATCCTCGAGCGGATGCGTGCCCGCAAGGGCCACTTCATGCGTGAAAGCATGGTACAAAGTCAGTTCGATACTCTGGAGCGCCCGGATGGCGAAGCCGGTGTATTCCACATCGATATCGACGGCACCTTCGAACAGGTGGTTGACCGCGCCGTCACAGCATTGGAGCAAGCCCAATGATTCATCAGGTAATTTCCGACGTCACCGCCCGCATCCGCGAGCGCAGTGTCGCCCGTCGTCAGGCATTTCTGGCCCGTATCCAGCGTCAGGCAGAGCAGGGCAAGACCCGTGCCGCGCTGGCCTGCGGCAACCTGGCCCACGCCGTGGCCGCCTGCAGCAGTGACGAGAAGGGTCGCATTCTCGATATGACCCGCGCCAACGTCGGCATCGTCACCGCCTACAACGACATGCTGAGCGCCCATCAGCCCTATCAGGGCTATCCGGATCAGATCAAGGCGGTACTGGCCGAGCTGGGCCACAGTGCCCAGGTCGCTGGCGGCGTGCCCGCCATGTGCGACGGCGTGACTCAGGGTCAGCCGGGGATGGACATGTCCCTCTTCTCCCGCGACCTGATCGCCCAGGCGACCGCGCTGTCGCTCTCTCACAACACTTTCGATGCCACCCTGCTGCTCGGTATCTGCGACAAGATCGCCCCGGGCCAGATCATGGGGGCCCTCTCCCACGCCCACCTGCCGACGGCGTTTGTTCCTGCTGGCCCGATGGCGAGCGGCATCAGCAATGACGAGAAGGTGAAGGTGCGTCAGAAGTACGCCGCCGGTGAAGTGGGTCGCGATGCCCTGCTGGAGATGGAGTGCGGCGCCTACCACGCGGCAGGCACCTGCACCTTCTACGGCACCGCCAACACCAACCAGCTGGTATTCGAGGCCATGGGCCTGATGCTGCCGGGTTCTGCTTTTGTGCACCCGCATAGCGAGCTGCGCCGCGCCCTGACCGCCGAAGCGGCCCGCCGCATCAGCGCCATGATCCCGGGTTCCCCGGCCTATCGCCCGCTGAGCGAGGTGCTGGATGAGCGCTCGCTGGTCAACGGTCTGGTGGCCCTGCTCGCCTCCGGCGGCAGCACCAACCACAGCATCCACATGGTGGCGCTGGCCCGCGCGGCCGGTCTGGTACTGACCTGGGATGACATCAGCGATCTCTCCGACGTGGTGCCGCTGCTGGTTCGCATGTACCCGAACGGCCCGGCCGACGTGAACGCCTTCGAACAGGCAGGCGGCGTGCCCGGCCTGATGCGCCGTCTGGCGCAAGAGGGGCTGATCCACATGGACGCCACTCCGGTCTTTGGCGAGATGCAGGATTACCTCAGCCGTCCGGCACTGGTCGATGGCCAGCTGGTATGGCAGCCGGTCGGCGAGAGCGGCGATGCCAGCGTGCTGTCACCTTCCGGCAGCGTGTTCCAGGCCACCGGCGGTACCAAGCTGCTGGCGGGCAATCTGGGCCGCGCCGTGGTCAAGGTCTCCGCCGTGGCTCCCGAGTATCGGGTGATTGAAGCGCCAGCGCGGGTCTTCTCCTCCCAGCATGCGGTGGAAGCGGCCTACAAGGCGGGTGATCTCAATCAGGACGCCGTGATCGTGGTGCGCCACAATGGCCCGGCCGCCAACGGCATGCCGGAGCTGCACAAGCTGATGCCGGTGCTCGGCAACCTGCAGAAGGCGGGTTACAAGGTGGCGCTGGTCACAGATGGCCGCCTCTCCGGTGCCTCCGGCAAGATCCCGGCTGCCATCCACGTCACCCCGGAAGCGCTGCACGGCGGGGCCATCGGCCTGCTGGCCGATGGCGACCTGCTGCGGGTTGACGCGGTAAACGGCAGCCTCGACTGCCTGACTGATTTGAGTGGCCGTACCCAGGCCGAGATTGACCTCACTCTGGAACAAGAGGGGTGGGGTCGTGAACTGTTCAGCGTGATGCGTCGCGCGGTATCGAGCGCCGAGTGTGGCGCTACCATCTTTGACTAAGGAAGAGCTATGCAGAACTGGAAAGTGACCCCGGCCGAGGTGTTTGCCGCCTCCCCCCTGGTACCTGTGATGGTTATCAACGAGCTGGATCAGGCCCTGCCGATGGCCAAGGCGCTGCTCGACGGCGGCATCTCTGTCTTCGAAATCACCCTGCGCACCCCGGTGGCGCTCGATGCCATTGCCCTCATCGCCAAGGCGATGCCGGATGCCATGGTCGGTGCCGGTACCGTGCTCAACTGCGCGCAGTTTGACGCCGCCGTTGCTGCCGGTGCCCGCTTCGTCATCTCTCCGGGGATGACCCCAGCCCTGCTGGCCCACGCGGCCAAGAGCACTGCACCGCTGATCCCGGGCGTGGCAACTCCGTCTGAAGTGATGCAGGCGCTGGAAGCGGGCTATGACCATCTGAAGTTTTTCCCGGCCGAAGCGAACGGCGGCACCAAGGCGCTTTCCGCCATTGCCGCGCCGTTGCCCCAGGTGAAGTTCTGCCCGACCGGCGGTATCGGCCCGAAAAACGTGGCCGACTATCTGGCGCTCAAGTGCGTCGCCACCGTCGGCGGCTCCTGGATGCTGCCGGCCGATGCGGTCAAGAGCGGCAACTGGGAGGAGGTAACTCGCCTCTCCCGCGAAGCGGTTGAGCTGGTTAAACGCTAAGCATCAGTTGTGCAGAAAACCAAACAGGCCACCCTCGGGTGGCCTGCTTCTTTTGGCCATTTTGACAGCGGAAAAGCCATTTACAGGGTGCCGTCTGCTCCCTTATGGTCGTGGTCGGTTTCTTATCCGGCTGGCCGATATGTCCTTTCTCCATCGCTCCTGCCCGCAAGGGCACTTCACTCCGCTGCACTGCCATCCGCAGGCCCAGTATTGCTACATGCAAGAAGGTGGCGGCGTTATCACCGGCGGTGCTGCCAGCGAGCTGCTGGTTGCCGGCCAGCTCTGCTTTATTCCGGCGGGCTGGGAGCACGAGTTTCGCGTGCTGCGCCACTCTCGTCTGTCGCTTATCTATACCGATTCGTCCGCATCAGCCCCTTTTGGTCTGCGGCAGGTAACGCCGCTGCTGGCTGGACTCTTTGCCCGCCTGATCGATTTGGAGGAGGGGGCCGAGCAGGAGGCCTATCTGACAGTGATTGGCCACGAGTTGGTGCGAGCTGCTCCGCAAGCAGCCCAGCCTGCGCTGGCGGCCAACCTCGACCCGCGCCTGCTGCGGGTGCTGGAGCGTTTCTGTCAGGCACCCTCAATCAACACCATGCTTGCCGAGCTGGCCATGGATTGCGGCGCTTCGCTGCGCACCCTCAACCGGCTTTTCCTCCAGCAGCTGGGTTGTACCTTCCGCCAGTGGCGCGAGCAGGTGGTGATGGGGCGGGCCCGTCAGTTGCAGTATCAGGGGTTCACATCGGTGCAGATTGCCGACCTGCTCGGTTACGAAGATCCCGCCGCCTTCTCCCGCGCGCTCCAGCGCTTCGCCCGGCGTGACTCAGCGTCGTGAACCTATGTCGGCATCCTGCTTGCTGCCGCTCAGCAGGCAGGTCACCTCGTCGGTCTGGCAGATCTTGCCGTCGCGAAAGGTGAAGAGGCCGCTCACCTTGCAGACCAGTGGGGCGCCATCGTGGCGGGTAGCTCGCACCACATGGGTCGAGTGCACCTTGTCCCCTTGCGCGATTGTGGCGATAAACTCGATGGTGGCTTCGGCCAGATGATCTCTCAGAGTCGCAATGTGCTGGCGAAAGGCGGCGTAGCCGAGCTGCTCGCCATTCACCTGTTGGCAGTAGTCCAGGGTGAACCACTGGTCGAGCTCGGCCAGGGTAAAACGAGGATCGCAGACAACGCGCTGCAGGCAGGTTCGCAATCGTTCGGTGTTGTTCATTATCTGCTCCTGAAATGTGGCTGTAATGCCGGGCCAGCATAGAGCAGAGGATGGTGATAAGAGGTTGCAGGATGCGCCATCATAGCGGGTAAACACGCCATGATGGCTGGGGGTCAGCCCAGACTCTCCCCGACATAGAGGGAGAAGCCGATATCCTTGCGGGTGTCGGGTTGGGATTGGCCGTTGAGACGTGCCAGCAGCATGGTGGCCGCCTCCCGACCTATCGCTTCCCGCGGGGTGGCGATACTGGCCAGCTTGGGGGTCATGGCGTGGCCGATGTCGAGGGCGTTGCAACCGGCGATGGCGATCTGCTGCGGCACCGGGATCCACTTGGCCTGACACTGCAGCAGGGCGCCCACCGCCAGGTCATCGTTGGTGCAGAACAGGCCGTCGAGGTCGGGATAGCGTACCAGCGCCTGATCCAGCAACTCACCCCCCAGGGTGAAGCTGGAGGATTGCTCGGTCAGCAGATGCTGGCCGGTGAGGCCGAAGTCGGTCATCGCCTGATAGTAGCCCTCCATCCGCAGCTGGGTACGCACGTCGAGCCGCGCTCCCAGATAGACCACCTTGCGTCGGCCCCGGTGCAGCATCTCTGTTACCATGGCCCGGGCCGCGGCTCTATGGTCCATGCCGACCACCATGTCGATGGGGGTTTGCGGCAGATCCATGGTCTCCACCACCGGAATGCCGGCGGTGGCGATCATTTTGCGGGTGCGTTCGGTGTGCTGGCTGTCGGAGAGGATCAGCCCATCCACGTGATAGGAGAGCAGGGACGCGACCTGCTCTTCCTCTCTCTCCGGACTGTAGCCGTAGTGGGCAAGCAGGGTCTGGTAGCCAGCCGGTCGGGTCACCGACTCGATGCCATGGATTACCGCCGAGAATACCTGGTTTGAAAGCGAGGGGATCAGGATGCCAATCGCCTTGCTGGTCGCGTTGGAGAGAATGTCCGGCGCCCGGTTGGGGATATAACCCAGCTCTTCCACCACAGCCGCGATCCGCTCGCGGGTCCCCTCCGCCACGGTCTGTGGGTCGCGCAGATAGCGGCTGACAGTCATCTTGGTCACGCCGGTCTGGTCGGCGATATCTTGCAGGGTGGGGCGGCGCTTGCGGGTGGGGCTCATAGGGGTGTCCAGCGTGGATGTTACATGTAACATTACCGTTTTTGGCGGATAAAGTCAGCATATGAAGCCGTTTTTGCAGGAGTTTTCCGATGATCAGAGGCAAGCAGTTCGTGGATGTCCGGTTCGAGCAACAGGATGTGGAGGGGGAGCAGTTCTCGGAGTGCCGCTTTATCGGCTGCAACTTATCCTGGCTGGATCTGAGCGATAGCCGCTTCATCGACTGCAGCTTCTACGATCGGGAGAGTGAACGGGGCTGCCTGTTGCAGGGTTGCGATCTGCGCGAGGCCAGCTTTCTACGCTGCGATCTCACCATGGCCGATTGCAGCCGGAGCCAGTGTCTGGGGCTGGAGATGCGCGACTGTCAGGCGGTCGGTATCAACTTCGGCCACGCCAGCTTCGCCAACCAGATCACCGCCAAAAGCTACTTCTGCGAGGCCCATCTGACCGGCAACAACTTCAGTTACGCCAGCTTCGAGGGCTGCCTGCTGGAGAAGTGCGAGCTGACCGGCAACCGTTGGCAGGGGGCCAACCTGTTTGGTGCTTCGCTGGCGGGTTCCGATCTCAGCGGCTCCGAGTTTGGCCAGATTGACTGGACCAGCTTCAAGCTGCAGGGCTGCGATCTGCGCCAGTGCGATCTGCCAGGGCTGGATCTGCGCCGGGTCGATCTGCAAGGGGTGCAAATTAACGAGGATCAGCAGCAGACATTGCTGGAGCAGATCGGTCTGGTTGTCTTCCCCTGAGCCGAGCGAAAAATTAGGTAATTTTTCATCAAATGGGAGTGACAGCGGGTTGCTGTACTCCTGAAACGACAAAAGCCTGCGTGAGGCAGGCTTTTGCTAGTGAGCGTGTGATGCGTTTGTCGGCCGGGTTGACTCAACCCTTGGCCAGCCATTTGGTCGGGTTGATGGCCTCGCCCTGATAGCGAATTTCGAAGTAGAGGCCCGGTCTGTCCTGACCGCCACTGTCACCGACCAGCGCCACCGGCTCACCCTGTTCCACATTCTGGCCAACCTGACGCAGCAGCGACTGATTGTGACCGTAGAGGCTCATATAGCCCTTCCCGTGGTCGATCACCAGCAGCATACCGAAGCCGTCGAGCCAGTCGGCGTAAACCACTTGTCCCGGTGCGACCGCCTTGACCTGGGTTCCTTCGCTGGCGCCGATCAGGGTGCCTTTCCACTTGAGCTGGGCGGTACGGGGCGAGCCATAGGAGATGAGGATCGGTCCCTGCACCGGCCAGCGCAGGCTGCCATTGGTCTTGAGGCCGCTATAGTGGCCAGCACTGCTGATGCCCGAGCCGCGCTCCGGTTTGCTGCTGGCCACCTCTTCGGCCGGTTCTGCCGGTTTGACGGTTTTATTCTGCTGGGCGGCGAGTCGTTGTTGCTCGGCGCGGCGCTGTTCGGCCAGCTTGCGCTGACGCTCCTGCTCTGCTTTCAGCTTGGCCAGCCGTTCCCGCTCGGCCCGTTCACGGCGCTCCTGCTCTTCCCGCTTGCGACGCAGCTCTTCCAGCCGGGCTTTCAGCGCTTTCTCCGCCTTGACCAGCTTGGTGAGCTTCTGCTCGTCATCCTGTACCGACTGCTGCAACTGGTTGCGCACCTTGGCCCGGCTCTGCTGGCTGGCCAGCAGGGTCTGGTGATGCTCTTGCTGTTCGGCAAGCAGGGTCTGCAGTCTGGTCTCGGTCTCTTTGGTTGCCTGCTGGTTTTTCGCCAGCTTGTCGCGGGTGGCGCGCAGGGCGTCGATGGCCTCGATGCGGGCCTTGTTGAGGTAGTCGTAGTAGTCGAGTGAGCGGCTCAGTTTGGCCGGATCCTGCTGATTGAGCAGCAGTTTCAGGTAGTCGTGGTTACCCGCTTGAAAGGCGCTTTCCGCCTGCTTGGCCAGCAACTGCTTTTGATGTTTGGCTTGAACTTCCAGCCCCTGCTTGTCTTTTTGCAGGGTCGCCAGCGTCTGCTGGTTCTGCTTCAACTGCTGCCTGGTCTGGTTGAGTTTGGCGGCGGCGGCCGAGATGGCCTGCTCGTCAGCCTTGAGCTGGGTATTGAGCTTGGCAAGCTCCTGCTTGCTGAGCTTGATGGTCTGCTGTTGTTCCTTGATCTGGGACTGCATGGTCCCCAGCTGCTGATTGGCGGCCAAAGCCGGTTTGCTGGCGCCAATCGACAGGCAAAAAAACAGCGCGCCGGCCAACAGGCCGACGCGACTGGTTTTCTGTGAAATAACTTCGCATCCCCGCATGGGGAAGGATTATTTCAGAATCATCAGGGGCTTGCCAGTCATTTCCGGCGGCACCGGCAGACCCATCAGGGTCAGCATGGTGGGGGCCAGATCGGACAGTTTGCCACCTTCAACTACCTCGGCTTTGCGACCGAAATAGATGAGCGGAACCGGCAGATTGGTGTGGGCGGTGTGGGCCTGACCAGTCTCTTCGTCCAGCATCTTCTCGGCGTTGCCGTGGTCGGCAGTGATCAGGCACTCGCCACCCACTTCGGCCAGGGCGTCGGTGACACGACCGATGCAGTGGTCAACGGCTTCACACGCTTTGACTGCGGCATCGAATACACCGGTGTGACCAACCATGTCGCCATTCGGGTAGTTACAGATGATGACGTCGTACTTGCCGCTCTTGATGGCGGCAACCAGCTTGTCGGTCAGCTCTTCGGAGCTCATCTCCGGCTGCAGGTCATAGGTCGCCACTTTCGGGCTGGCCACGATCTCGCGATCTTCGCCGGTGAAGCAGGACTCTTCGCCACCGTTGAAGAAGAAGGTGACGTGAGCATACTTCTCTGTTTCGGAGATGCGCAGCTGGGTTTTGCCCTGCTTGGCCAGCCACTCACCCAGGGTGTTGACCAGAGCGGTCGGCGGGTAGGCACAGGCAGTTTTGATGTCGGCCGCGTATTCGGTCAGCATCACGAAGTTCAGCTTTGGCTCGACTGCACGGGCGAAGCCGGTGAAGTCTGTGTCAACGAAGGCGCGGGTGATTTCACGGGCACGGTCGGCACGGAAGTTCATGAAAATCAGCGCATCGCCATCTTCCATCGGTGCCGCTTCACCGATGCGAGTGGCTTTGACGAACTCGTCGTTCTCGTCGCGAGCATAGGCGGCAGCCAGTGCTTCGGTGGCGCTCTCGGCGGTGAACTCGCCCTTGCCCTGGGTCATCAGGTCATAGGCTTGCTGCACGCGATCCCAGCGGTTGTCACGGTCCATGGCGAAGTAACGGCCGATCATGGAGGCGAAACGACCCTTGCCCAGCTTGGCGAACAGGGCATCGAACAGCTCGATGGAGGACTGAGCGGAGCGCGGCGGAACGTCACGGCCATCCAGGAAGGCGTGCAGATAGATCTTCTCTGCGCCACGCTTGGCAGCCATTTCGATCATGCCCATGATGTGCTCTTCGTGGCTGTGTACGCCACCCGGAGACATCAGGCCCATGATGTGAACGGCTTTGCCATTGGTCACGGCAGCGTCAACAGCCTTGGCCAGCTCGACGTTCTGGAAGAATTCGCCGTCCTGGATGTCTTTGGAGATGCGGGTCAGCTCCTGATAGACGATGCGACCGGCACCGATGTTGACGTGGCCCACTTCGGAGTTGCCCATCTGGCCATCCGGCAGACCGACGTCCAGACCGGAGCCGGAGATCAGGGTGCTGGTGTAGTCACGGGCCAGACGGTCGAGGTTGGGAGTCTTGGCGGCAGCGACGGCGTTGTGCTCTTGCTTGGTGCTGTAGCCCCAACCGTCCATGATGACCAGAACCAAAGGTTTCTTAGCTGTTGACATAAGACTATGTCCTCTCGGATTGGAAAAAATGCGGGAAATGAAACTAGCGTAATATTACTACATCTGCCGAAATAGTCACCTGATAGCCAAGGGGCGCTCCCGCGGCCCCGCAAGCCACGCCTTTCCTGCCATGCTCGCTGCCCAATGATGATGGGAGCCTGCTCGCGCTTTGCCGCCAAGATGGCTGATCTTATCAATACCCCCATGTATACTCGGGCCCTTGTCTTGGTCCCTGGATAGTAGAAGATGCAAGAGTATTTGGATTTTGCGGCCCGTAACCCGCTGCTGACCGCAGCCTGGTTGGGTCTGGCTGGCACCCTGGTTTACACCACTGTGCGTGCCCGTTTGTCACCGGTAAAAACCGTCAACAATCACACCGCGACCCTGCTGATCAACCGCGAGAATGCCACCGTGGTGGATATTCGCAGTCAGGAAGAGTACGCCAAGGGCCATCTGGCCGGTGCCCAGCACCTGCCGCTGACCCAGATCCAGAGCAATAATCTGGGCCCGGTTGAAAAGCATAAAGATGCCCCCATCATAGTGGTGTGCGAGTCGGGAATGACTGCGGGCGGCGCGGGCCGTCAGCTGAGCAAAGCTGGCTTCAAGCAGGTTTATGTGCTCGGCGGTGGCATGGCCCAATGGCGTGCAGAAAATCTGCCGGTAACCAAGAAACGCTGATTTAAGCAGGGCCTGAGCCCACTTATCCATATAACAAGGAATCAAACGAAATGGCTGACGAGATCAACAACCAGGAAGTACAACCGGAATTCCACATCCAGCGTGTTTACACCAAGGATGTCTCTTTCGAAGCGCCGAACACCCCGCACATCTTCCAGAAAGAGTGGCAGCCGGACGTCAAGCTGGATATGGATACCAAGACCAACATCCTGGCTGAGAGCGTGTACGAGGTTGTGCTGACCCTGACCGTAACCTGCAAACTGGAAACCGAAACCGCCTTCCTGTGCGAAGTACAGCAAGCTGGTATCTTCACCATCGGTAACCTGCCGGAGCCGCAACTGGCTCACTGCCTGGCTGCCTTCTGCCCGAACATCCTGTTCCCGTATGCCCGCGAAGCCGTGGCCAACATGGTGAGCAAGGGTTCCTTCCCGCAGCTGAACCTGGCACCGGTCAACTTCGATGCCCTGTTTGCCCAGCACATGGCGCAAGCACAGGCCCAGCAGGCGACTGCGGAAGCCTGATAATGGCTGACCAGATCGCTATCTCGGTCTTGGGGGCGGGGTCTTATGGCTCCGCCCTTGCCATTTCTCTGGCGCGCAACGGTCATCCGACCCTGCTGTGGGGTCACGACCCTGCTCATGTCGCCGAGCTGGAACAAGACCGCTGCAACAAGGCTTTTCTGCCTGATGTCCCTTTTCCTGCCGATCTGCAGCTAACTGCGGATCTGCAACGTGCGGTACAGGCTGCCCCCGTGCTGCTGCTGGTCGTGCCGAGCCATGTATTTGGCGATGTGCTGACCCGGATCAAGCCCTTCCTGCGCCCCGATACCCGTATCGCCTGGGCCACCAAGGGTCTGGAGCCGGACAGTGGCCGTCTGCTGCAGGATGTGGCTCGTGAAGTGCTGGGTGACGAGATGCCGCTGGCGGTCATCTCCGGCCCCACCTTCGCCAAGGAGCTGGCTGCCGGTTTGCCGACCGCCATCTCGGTCGCCTCGACTCACGACGAGTTCGCCGACGATCTCTCCCACCTACTGCACTGTGGCCGCTCGTTCCGGGTCTATACCAATCCGGACTTCGTCGGTCTACAGCTGGGTGGGGCGGTGAAGAACGTCATCGCCATCGGTGCCGGTCTCTCCGACGGGCTCGGGTTTGGCGCCAATGCCAGAACCGCGCTCATCACCCGGGGTCTGGTGGAGATGCAGCGTCTGGGGGCTGCGCTGGGTGCCGATGCCAAAACCTTTATGGGGATGGCGGGGCTCGGGGATCTGGTGCTCACCTGTACCGACAACCAGTCGCGCAACCGTCGCTTCGGGCTGGCCCTCGGGGCTGGCAAGGATGTGAACACCGCCATGACCGAGATCGGTCAGGTGGTGGAGGGGTATCGCAACACCAAAGAGGTGCATCTGCTGGCGGCCCGCTGCGGCGTCGAGATGCCCATCTGCGAGCAGATCTTCAAGGTGCTTTACGAGGGTAAGAACCCGAAAGAGGCGGCCATCGCCCTGCTGTCGCGAGACAAGAAGGACGAGTAATCTGCCGATTGCCCATGCAAAAGGCCCCTCCAGATGGCGGGGCCTTTTCTTTGCTGCAAGGGCTGCAAATCAGTAGTAGGAGTGGTCGCCGCGCTGGTGCTCGGTGGCGTCTTTCACACCGTTGAGCTCACCCGGGAACTTCTCCAGCAGCTGCTTCTCGATTCCCTCTTTCAGGGTGTAATCGACCATGGAGCAACCGTTGCAACCACCGCCAAACTGCAGGATGGCCAGTTTGTCTTCAGTCAGCTCGACCAGGGTGACTTTGCCACCGTGACCGGCCAGCATGGGGTTCACTTCGGACATCAACACGTACTCGATGCGCTCGATCAGCGGCGCGTCGTCGGCCACTTTACGCATCTTGGCGTTCGGTGCTTTCAGGGTGAGCTGGGAGCCCATCTGATCGGTCACGAAGTCGATGGTGGCATCCACCAGGAAGGGGGCGCTCAGGGGATCGACCATGCAGTCGAAGCCGCTGAAGGGCAGGTGTTGATCTTCCGGGTCCACGGCATCGGGTGGGCAATACGATACGCCACACTCGGCATTCTGGGTTCCCGGATTGACCACAAACACCCGGATATTGGTGCCATCAGGCTGTTTTTCCAGCAGTTTACGGAAATGGGCCTGGGCGGCGTCGGAAATGCTGATCATCACTATCCTCATAAACCTGAGTGTACGACTAGGGTATTCATGATAACGCGGTTATTAATGCTTGGGTAGCATGCCGATGGCTACTTGCTGTGCCGCAGGGTACGACAGATCGCCCACACTTCCACCTTTGTGATGCCGCTCTCATGGAGCAAACGGCTGAGCTGACCAGCGGTGGCGCCTGTGGTCACAACGTCATCGAGCAGGGCGACATGGCGATAGTGGTGGGGGCGGATCCGGAATGCCCCGCGCAGATTGCGCCGCCGCTGCCCGGCGCTCAGGGTTGTTTGTTGCGGGGTCGCCTTGATGCGCTGCAACAGGGTGTTGTCGCAGGGAATGTCGGTGAACTCACCAAGGGCTTGCGCGATCTCCTCCGCCTGATTGAACCCGCGCCGCCACTGCCGCCACCAGTGCAGGGGAACCGGAATGATCGCCTCCGGCGGCTCGCGGCTATCCAGATGATCGGCCAAGAGGCGTGCCAGTAGCGGCGCCAGCAGGATATGGCCGGAATATTTAAGCCGGGGGATCAGCATGGGGTAGGGGATTTGGTAGTCGCCGATCACCTGCAACCGCTCCCAGGGGGGAGGTCTGCGCTGGCAGCGACCACAGACCGGTATGCTCTCTTCTATATAGTCAGCCAGCGGTGCGGCGCAGAGGCGGCATCTTGGCTCTGATTGATGCAACGCCTGCCGACACCAGCTGCAGAGCAGGGGCTCGTTGTCGCAAGGCTGATGGCAGAGCAGGCAACTCCCTTGCCAGTCACCGTGGCTGCCGAGCAGCGGGCTTGCTTTAGCGAGCAGTCGCTTTAACATGCTGACCCCAAGAGCATGAACAGGGATCTTGAGTCTAGATGAGCATATCGGTAGAGCAGTTTGGCCAGGGGCCCGATCTGGTGCTGTTGCACGGTTGGGGGATGAACGGCGCGGTCTGGCATGGCATTGCCCAACAGTTGGCGTCTCACTATCGGGTTCATCTGGTGGATTTGCCCGGCTTTGGCAACAGCCTGCTGGCAGACGAGGTGGATTACAGCCTGCCCTGGCTTGCCGAGCAGGTGGTCGCCATCTTGCCGCAGAAGAGTCATCTGCTTGGCTGGTCGCTCGGCGGTCTGGTGGCAAGCCAGTTGGCGCTGACGCATCCCGAGCGGCTGCACTCCCTGATCACCGTGGCCAGCTCCCCCTGTTTCATGGCCCGTGATGAGTGGCCGGGGATCGCCCCCAAGGTACTGACCGGCTTCAACCAGATGCTGGCGGGGGATTTTCGCCAGACCATAGAGCGCTTTCTGGCGATCCAGGCCATGGGCAGCGAACATGCCAGAGACGATATCCGTCAGTTGCGCCAATGGCTGGCCGAGCGGCCGGTGCCCGAGTTTGCCGCACTCGAGGCTGGACTGACGCTGTTGGCCGAGATTGACCTGCGCGAACCGCTACGGGATCTGGATCTGCCCTGGTTGCGGATCTATGGCCGACTGGATTCATTGCTACCCAAGGCGGCCATTCCCCTGCTGGATGATCTCTACCCTGCCAGCCGCAGCGTGACCCTTAATAAGGCCTCACACGCACCTTTTATCTCCCATCCTGACGAATTCATTGAAATTGTTCGAGATTTTGTTGGCTAAAAAACAGCCTGCAAGCTTCATTAATCCTCTGGTCTGGCGGATAATTAAGCTGTGACCAAAGGAGTAACACCATGCGTATTGATTCTGCTTTCAACAGCGGGGTTCAGGGATTTCAGCGAGCCGAGCAGATTGCCGACAAGGCATCTGGTCAGATCGCCCGCCTCAACACCCCCAGCGGGGATCAGGTGCAAGTGACCGATGAGCTTGTCAATCTCAAGGTGGCCGAGCAACAGGCTGGCGCTTCCGCCAAGGTAGTGCAGACTGCCAGCGATATGATGGGAACCCTGATCGACATCCGGGTGTGAGATGAACATCAATGTCAGTCTGCCTCCCCTTATCCCGACACAGCTGCAACCCCAGGTGGAAGCGGCGAGGACGGATAATCGCCGGGCAGAACTGATCCCGCAGGCCCGAGCGGGTCAAGCCTCCGTTGCCGAATCCGAAGTCGGCTCCCAGAAAGAGAAATCCAAAGCCGGTCAGACCTCCAGCAATCAGACCTCCCAGAACAGCCGTGAAACCGGGCAACCGGCGCCGACGACACTGCCAGATAATCGCTTTGTCGAGGCAACCGGTGAGGATGGTCAGCGCAAGCAGCAGGATCCCAAACAGCAGGAGCAGCAACAGCGGCAAGAGCAGCAGGTTCAGGATCTTGTCGAGCGTGACAAGGAGGTGCGCACTCACGAGCAGGCGCACCAGTCTGCGGGTGGAGAGTACGCCAGCTCGCCCACCTATCAGTTTACGCAAGGGCCGGATGGCAAGCGTTATGCGACGGGTGGCGAAGTCCAGATCGATACCAGTGTCGTACCCGGTGACCCTGCCGCTACCATCGCCAAGATGCAGCAGATCCGTACTGCAGCGCTGGCGCCTGCCGAGCCTTCCGCGCAGGATCTGGCCGTCGCGCGCAGCGCCGCCGCGAGTGAGGCCAAGGCACGCAAAGAGCTGATGGCCGAGCAGAGCGCAAAATCGGGCGGCGTGCTGAGTGCCTATATGGACAAGCGCAACAGCGTTATCGCGGGCCACTATCGACAGGCTGTCAGCCCGGCCTCGACCCAGTCCCTCAGTCTGCATATCTGAATCACGCTCACCAAACTTTCAGCTGCTTTGCCTGTTTTGCAACTAACCTGAAGATCAGGCCCATTCCAATTTCACAGGAGCTGTCATGCATTTCGATGAAGTCAAAGCGGAAGATTTCACCACCTTCTCCCGTGTACCGCCCCCCCACCTGCAGATGGAGCAATTTCTAATGCAGCTCGGAGGAGGGGGAACTGAAGGAACCAGTTTCAAGAAGAAAGTGATGCTGGCGGCTGGCTGGAGCCACACCGGCGTCGTCTCTTACGGCAAGTATCCGCAAGAGGCCTGCAAGGCATTCAACCGACTGCGGGAGGTGCTGGCCCAGCATGGAGAGCCCGAGAGCATTCTTGCTGCCCTGACGCAGTGATCCTGAGCTTCGCGTGTAAAAAAGCCCCTTGCGGGGCTTTTTGCATTCAGAGGCGTTCCGGACGGTTTCGTTACTTTTTCGCTTTGGAGAGCGCCGCCGCGAAGGCGTTGCCCATGGCGCCACCCATAGGGGCGCTTTGCCGCGGCTCATTTCTTGGCTTGGTGTTGCCAGCACTGCTGTTGCGCGCTTCAGCCGGCTTGCGGGCGGGTTGCCCTGCCTTTTCGTCGAGGCGCATGGTCAGACTGATCCGCTTGCGCGGGGCGTCCACTTCCAGCACCTTGACCCGCACAATGTCGCCCGCCTTGACCACCTCACGGGGATCCTTGACGAAACGGTCGGTCAGGGAGGAGATGTGCACCAGACCGTCCTGATGAACACCGATATCGACGAAGGCGCCGAAGTTGGTGACGTTGGTGACTACACCTTCCAGTACCATCTCTGGCACCAGGTCGCTGATCTGCTCCACACCTTCCTTGAAGGTCGCGGTTTTGAACTCGGGGCGCGGGTCGCGGCCCGGCTTGTCAAGCTCGCCGATGATGTCGGTGACGGTAGGTACGCCGAATTGCTCATCGGTGTAATCGGCCGGTTTCAGGCTGCGCAGCAGGCTGCTGTTGCCGAGCAGGCTCTCCACGGTCTGCTCCAGCTTGGCGAGGATCCGCTCCACGACCGGATAGGACTCCGGGTGTACCGCTGAGCTGTCGAGGGGATTGCTGCCGCCGCGAATGCGCAGGAAGCCGGCGCACTGTTCGAAGGCTTTGGGGCCGAGTCGGCTCACTTTCAGCAACTGCTGACGGCTCTTGAAGGCGCCGTGCTCATCCCGATAGGCGACGATGTTCTGGGCCAACGTCTGGGAGAGGCCGGAAACCCGGTTGAGCAGGGCGACCGAGGCGGTGTTCACATCGACCCCGACCGCGTTCACGCAATCCTCAACCACGGCATCCAGTCGGCGGGCCAGCTGGCTCTGGCCGACGTCGTGCTGATACTGGCCCACCCCGATGCTCTTGGGGTCGATTTTGACCAGTTCGGCCAACGGGTCTTGCAGGCGGCGGGCGATGGAGACGGCGCCACGGATCGAGACATCGAGATCCGGGAATTCCTGGGAGGCGAGCTCGGAGGCGGAGTAGACCGAGGCCCCCGCTTCGCTGACTACTATCTTCTGCGCCTTGGCGGCGGGGTAGCGCTCGAACAGATCGCTTACCAGCCGGTCGGTCTCTCGCGAGGCGGTGCCGTTGCCGATGCTGATGAGCTCGACCTTGTGTTTTTGGCACAGCTCGCTCAGGGTCTTGAGGCTCTGATCAATCTGGCGTTTCGGTTCGAACGGATAGATGGTGGCGTGATCGACCAGCTTGCCGGTGGCATCCACCACGGCAACCTTGACCCCGGTGCGGATGCCCGGATCCAGCCCCATGGTACAGCGCATGCCGGCCGGGGCCGCCATCAGCAGATCCTTGAGGTTCATGGCGAACACCTTGATCGCCTCCTCCTCTGCCGACTCGCGGATGCGACCGATCAGCTCGGTCTCCATCTGAAGCGACAACTTGATCTTCCAGGTCCAGCTCACTACCCCCTGCAGCCATTTGTCGGCCGGGCGGTTCTGCAGATTGAGCTTGAGGTGGTGGGCAATGATCCCTTCGCAGGGGCTGGCACTCTCGTCGTCACCGGTGACCAGCGCCAGATTGAGGATCCCCTCATTGCGGCCGCGCAGCATGGCCAGCACCCGGTGGGAGGGGGCCTTGTGCAGTGGTTCGTCGTGTTCGAAATAGTCCTTGAACTTGGCCCCTTCCTGCTCCTTGCCTGCCACCACGCGGGCGCGCAGGGTGGCATTTTGCCACAGGTAGTCGCGCAACTTCTCCAGCAGGTCGGCCTGCTCGGCGAAGCGCTCCATCAGGATATAGCGGGCGCCGTCGAGGGCAGCCTTGCTGTCGGCAATGCCCTGTTCGGGATTGAGGAAGGTGGCTGCAGCTTGCTCGGGATCCTGCATCGGGTCGCTGAGCAGCAGGTTGGCAAGCGGCTCCAACCCGGCTTCGATCGCCATCTGCCCCTTGGTGCGGCGCTTGGGCTTGTAGGGGAGGTAGAGGTCTTCCAGTCGGGTCTTGCTGTCGGCGCCATTCAATTCGCGCATCAGCTCGGGGGTCAGTTTGCCCTGCTCTTCGATGGAGCGAATGATCACCTGACGGCGATCTTCCAGTTCACGCAGATAGCCGAGGCGGCTCTCCAGAGTACGTAGCTGGCTGTCGTCCAGACCGCCGGTCACCTCTTTACGGTAACGGGCGATAAAGGGCACGGTCGAGCCTTCATCCAGCAGGCGTACTGCGGCCTGCACCTGCTCCGGGCGAGCATTGAGCTCACCGGCAATCTGTCTCTCTATGGTTTGCATCATGATGTTGTTGAGGGCCTCTGTGGTCGAGTCCGCGCCATCAGGCGCCAAGTGTGAGCACTATATGGGGTCGTGTTGCGGGATGCCACCCTGCGCCGAGGTCTGCACCCGTCAGACTGATAAAGTCGCAGGGAGGGCGCGTATCTTGCCATTGCACCTGTGACTCAGGATGTGCCTGTGGCAAGCAGTCCGGCTATTTGGGGTAGCTTATCTCGTTGATATACCAGCAGACGTCACCAACTGGCGTACGGACGATGGCCTCATCACCGACCTCTTTCTTGAGCAGGGCGCGGGCCATGGGGGAGTCGATGGAGATGTAATCCTTGCGCTCGAAGATCTCGTCATAGCCGACGATGCGAAAGCGCTTGGTCTCGCCCTCATCGTTTTCCACCTCGACCCAGGCGCCGAAGAAGACCTTGCCCTCCTGCGCGGGGGCATAGTCGACGATTCCCAGCTCTTCGAGGCATTTGCGCAGGTAGCGCACCCGCCGGTCGATCTCCCGCAGCCGCTTCTTGTTGTACTGGTAGTCGGCATTTTCGCTGCGATCCCCCAGGCTGGCGGCCCATGCCACCTTTCTGGTTACCTCGGGGCGCTCCTGACGCCAGAGGAAATCGAGCTCTTCTTTCAGCTTGTTGTAGCCTTCGCGGGTGATCAGCTTTGTCTTCATGGTGATGCGGACCTGGTCAAAGAGGGGTATTCATCGCTAACTGCTCGGGAATATTAGCTTTTGTCCTCTTGCTGTCGAGGGAAATCGTGATGGCTCGGTTGGCGCCATTCAGGGAGTGGATGGCCATCGCGGTGACTTGATGGCCGTCACGCTCTCGGGATGGGTAATAACCGGTAACATATTTGTGCTTTGCTCCCGCTATATCCCCCCCTAGTATTGGGGGCAGCTAAAGAATGAAGAGGCAAAGCAATGAGTCAGCAGCAATACAAGGTCCTGGTCGTGGACGATGACCTGAAATTACGTTCCCTGTTGGAGCGCTATCTCACCGAGCAGGGCTTCGTAGTGCGCGGTGTGGCCAATGGCGAGCAGGCCGATCGCTTGCTGACTCGTGAAAACTTCAGCCTGATGGTGCTCGACCTGATGTTGCCGGGGGAGGATGGGCTCTCCATCTGCCGCCGTCTGCGGGAAGCGGGTAACCAGATCCCGGTGCTGATGCTCACCGCCAAGGGGGATGAAGTGGATCGCATCGTCGGGCTCGAGATGGGGGCCGATGACTATCTGCCCAAGCCGTTCAACCCCCGCGAACTGCTAGCGCGGATCCGTGCCGTGCTGCGCCGTCATACCGTCGAGTTGCCCGGGGCCCCCTCGGCTGCAGAGAAGGTGGTCAACTTCGGGGCCTTCCAGCTCAATCTCGCGACCCGCGAGCTGAGCCGGGATGGCGAGCCTATGGCGCTCACCAGCGGTGAGTTTGCGGTGCTCAAGGTGCTGGTCAGCCATCCGCGTGAACCGCTCTCCCGCGACAAGCTGATGAATCTGGCCCGTGGCCGCGAATACACCGCCACCGAGCGCAGCATCGACGTGCAGGTCTCTCGTCTGCGCCGCCTGCTGGAGCAGGATCCGGCCCAGCCCCGCTACCTGCAGACCGTCTGGGGTCTGGGGTATGTGTTCGTGCCAGATGGTGACGGTGCATGAAAAAGGTCGGCAGCATGTTCTCGCGCATGCTCTGGTTTCTGGCCGCCGTTCTGGTGGTCTATCAAGCAGTCTCCTACGTCACCTTCTACAACTATCTGCTGGCGCCAACCGTCAAGCAGATCAGTCACTTGCTGGCCAATCAGGTCAAGCTGATCTTTCCGGTTAACACTGAACAACTGGCGCTGAGCGAAGATGCCGAGGCGCTGGTCTATGTGACGACCGGTACCGACATCTATACCCAGAGCGAGGCGGTGCAGCATGGCTTCAACGATGCCAAGCCGTACCCCTATCTGGAGGAGAACATCAGCCGCGAGCTGGGTGGCCCGGCCAAGGTGCGGGTCGAGATCCAGGATCACTACATCATCTGGATCCAGCCGCCGCAGGCCAGCAAAATCTGGGTGCGGATCCCGCTGACCGAGATCGAAGATGACGATATCGAACCCCTTATCATCTATCTGAGCGTGCTGCTGGTGATCACCCTGTTTGCGGCCTGGCGCTTTGCCCGGCAGCTGGTGCGCCCGCTCGAAGATCTCGAGGCTGGTGCCGTTGCTGTTGCCAGGGGCCATTTCCCCGAGGCGCTGGGGGAGCTGGGATCACGGGAAGTGCGGCGACTGACCCGCACCTTCAACCACATGTCGCACTCCATCAAGAGCCTGATCGAAGAGCGTAACCTGATGATGGCGGGGGTTTCCCACGATCTGCGCACCCCGCTGACCCGCATCCGGCTGGCGACCGAGATGATGTCCTCCGGTGACGAGTACCTCAAGGAGAGCATCAACGCCGACATCGATGAGTCAAATGCCATCATCGATCAGTTCATTGATTACATCCGTCCGGATGAAGGCCAGGATCTGGAGCCTATCGACCTGACCCAACTGGTGCACGATACCTTGCTGATCTACTCGGAGCAGGGGTTGGAGGTCGATCTGGCGCTGCCGCAAGAGGCGGTGCGGGTGGCCTGCAATCCGGTCAGTATCCGGCGGGTGTTGAACAACCTATCAAGCAACTCGCAGCGTTACGGGGCGAGCCGCTTGCATGCTGAGCTCAAGGACGATGGGCACTGGGTGCGCCTGCGCCTATCCGATGATGGCCCCGGCATTCCGGAGCAGGACTACTCCCGGGTGCTCAAGCCGTTTACTCAGGGTAATGTGGCCCGGACCGTTGGCGGCAGTGGCTTGGGGTTGGCTATCGTGGCCAAGATAGTCGCCCAGCACCATGGCACTATCCGACTGGGAAGTTCGGATCTCGGCGGCTTGCTGGTCGAGATGCGGCTGCCGAAACATCAGCCACAGGAGTGGATGGATTGAGAGAAGGGCGTATCCGTTGATACGCCCTTCTGCATGGTCAGCTCTTGGTTTCGACTGATGCTCGATAGCGTTTGCCGTACTTGAGCTGCTGGATCAACAGGGCGGCAACGATGAGCGCCAACCCGATTGGGGTGGCTGGATGGATGGCTTCGCCGATCAACAGGTTGAGCAGCACCAGTGAGGCAAACGGCGAGATAAAGATGAGGTTGCTGATGGGAGCCGTGTTGGTGGCATGGCGCAGCGCCATCAGCCAGAGCACGAAACCGAAGCCCATTTCGAACAGTCCCACATAGATGGCTCCAGCCCATCCCTGCCAGGCGGTCATGGCAAAATCGGAGAGCAACCAGGTTGCAACGACGATAAAAGGCAGGCTGATCATAAAACCGAGCAACAGGCTGACAATGGGATCGCCCTGATTGCGGGTGTTGAGGATCCAGTAGCTGGCCCAGATGAGGGTCGAGACCAGCGCCAGCGTCACGCCGAGGGGGCTGTCGAACTGCAGGCCGAATACATCGCCTCTGGTGGCGATCACCAGTGCGCCAAAATACCCCAGCACGATGGCGACGCCATCACGCCGACGCAGCTTCTGGCCGAGGAAGGGGACGGCCAGCAGACTGAGGGTAATGGCCCAGGTGTAGTTGAGGGTCTGTGCCTGCTGGGCAGGCAGCAGATCATAGGCTTTGAACAGCAACAGGTAATAGAGAAAGGGATTCAGCACGCCCAGAGTCAGATAGTAGAAAGGGCGGGCCTTGATGTAGCTCCCCAGCAGCGGCAGTTTGCCCTGTTTGGCGACGACGGCTGTCAGCGTGAGAGTCGAGGTGAAGGCGGCCACAAGCAACAGTTGCACAGGTTCGAAATAGGCGAGGGAGATCTTGAAGGCTGTGGCGACCGTCGACCAGAGGGCAACGGCGCAAAGGCCATACTGATAGGCTTTCTTTTGATCTTTGAGCATGGGATGTCGTTCCACTGACAGAGGCAAGCACACAGTCTACCAGTCTGCTTGTAACATTGTCGTTACTTGGGTGTTGGCTGCAGAGTGTGTTGCCGTAGGCGAGATCCATCTGTCACATAAAACTGCGCATAATCTGTTCGCTCTCCCTTGCGCAAATTTGAAAAATCCGTATAATCCCTTCCGCTTACCCATGAGGTAAGCCAGACGATATGTCTGCTGCTGAGTTTCCTGTTTACAGGAGCCAGCCATACAGTCCTCCCGATATGGGAGGAAACGTGAAAAATCACACCTCTGGCGGGAGTAATCTCGGTCGGGCGGTGTTGATTTATGTTCTTTTATCTATTGGAGCTCTGTCAATGCAGAACCAAAGAATCCGTATCCGCCTGAAGGCTTTTGATCATCGCCTGATTGATCAATCCACTGCGGAAATCGTTGAAACTGCAAAGCGCACTGGCGCGCAGGTTCGCGGTCCTATTCCGCTGCCGACTCGCAAAGAGCGCTTCACCGTCCTGATCTCCCCGCACGTCAACAAAGATGCGCGTGATCAGTACGAGATCCGCACTCACAAGCGTCTGGTAGACATCGTTGAGCCGACTGACAAGACCGTAGACGCCCTGATGCGTCTGGATCTGGCAGCTGGTGTAGACGTCCAGATCAGCCTGGGTTAATTACGGAAAGAGGTTGATAACAATGACAATCGGTCTTGTAGGTCGCAAAGTGGGTATGACTCGCATCTTCACTGAAGATGGCGTTTCTATCCCGGTGACTGTTATCGAAGTTGAAGCTAACCGTGTAACTCAGGTCAAATCTGTAGAAACCGACGGCTACAACGCTATTCAGGTTACCACTGGCGCCAAAAAAGCCAGCCGTGTGACCAAGCCGGAAGCTGGCCACTTCGCCAAAGCTGGTGTAGAAGCCGGTCGCGGTCTGTGGGAATTCCGCCTGAACAACGGTGAAACTTTCACTGTTGGTAGCGAGCTGAAAGTAGATCTTCTCGCTGACGTTAAGCTGGTAGACGTTACCGGCACATCCAAAGGTAAGGGCTTTGCTGGTACTGTTAAGCGCCACAACTTCCGCACCCAGGATATGACCCACGGTAACTCCTTGTCTCACCGCGTTCCGGGTTCTATCGGTCAGAACCAGACTCCGGGTCGTGTATTCAAGGGCAAAAAGATGGCTGGTCACATGGGTGCTGAGCGTGTAACGACTCAGAACCTGGAACTGGTTCGTGTTGACGCTGAACGCAACCTGCTGCTCATCAAAGGTGCAGTACCGGGTGCAACCAACGGCAACGTGATCGTCAAACCTGCCGTCAAAGCGTAACGTCTGAGGAGATAGTAATGGAATTGGTAATGAAAGACGCCAAGAGCGCTCTTGAAGTTTCCGAGACTACCTTCGGGCGCGAATTCAACGAAGCTCTGGTTCACCAGGTCGTCGTTGCATATGCCGCTGGTGCCCGTCAGGGTACTCGTGCGCAGCTGACTCGCTCTGAAGTGTCTGGTGGCGGCAAAAAGCCGTGGCGTCAGAAGGGTACTGGTCGTGCCCGTGCTGGCTCCATCCGTTCGCCCATCTGGCGTTCCGGTGGTGTGACTTTTGCTGCTAAGCCGCAAGATCACAGCCAGAAAGTAAACAAGAAGATGTACCGCGGCGCTATCCGTAGCATTCTGTCCGAGCTGGTACGTCAAGAGCGCCTGATCGTTGTTGAGAAGTTCGGCATCGAAGCTCCGAAGACCAAAGAACTGATCGCCAAGCTGAAAGAAATGGAACTGACTGACGTTCTGATCGTGACTGCTGAAGTCGATGAGAACCTGTTCCTGGCTGCTCGCAACCTGTACAAAGTTGACGTGCGTGACGTTGCCGGTATCGACCCGGTCAGCCTGATCGCTTTCGACAAGGTTCTGATGACTGCTGACGCAGTTAAGCAAATCGAGGAGATGCTGGCATGATCCGTGAAGAGCGTCTGCTGAAAGTTCTGAAGGCTCCGCACATCTCTGAAAAGAGCACCATGGTTGCAGAAAAGCAGAACACTATCGTGTTCAAAGTTGCTGTTGATGCTACCAAGGCGGAAGTCAAAGCTGCAGTTGCGAAACTGTTCGAGGTCGAAGTTGAGACCGTCCGTACCCTGAACATGAAGGGTAAGACCAAGCGCGCAGGTGCACGCGTAGGCCGTCGTTCCGATTGGAAAAAGGCTTATGTGACCCTGAAAGCTGGTCAGGACATCGACTTCATGGGCGCAGCCGAGTAAGAGGAGTTCTCAAAAATGGCAATCGTTAAGTGCAAGCCTACTTCTCCGGGCCGCCGCCACGTCGTCAAGATCGTCAATCAAGAGCTGTACAAGGGCAAGCCCTTCGCCGCTCTGCTGGACAGCAAAAGCAAGTCCGGTGGTCGTAACAACAACGGCCGTATCACTACCCGTCATATCGGTGGTGGTCACAAGCAGCACTACCGTATCGTCGACTTCAAGCGCGACAAAGACGGTATCCCGGCTAAAGTAGAGCGCCTGGAATACGATCCGAACCGTACCGCTAACATCGCTCTGGTGTTGTATGCAGACGGTGAGCGTCGTTACATCCTGGCTCCGAAAGGCCTGAAAGCTGGTGACGCGATCGCTTCTGGTGCTGATGCAGCCATCAAGGTAGGTAACGCCCTGCCGATGCGCAACATCCCGGTTGGTTCTACCGTTCACGCTGTAGAGATGAAGCCTGGTAAAGGTGCCCAGCTGGCTCGTTCCGCTGGTACTTTCATCCAGATCCTGGCTCGTGAAGGTAACTATGTAACTCTGCGTCTGCGTTCCGGCGAAGTACGTAAAGTTCTGGCCGAGTGCCGCGCTACCATCGGTGAAGTCGGTAACTCCGAGCACATGTTGCGTCAACTGGGTAAAGCCGGTGCAAACCGCTGGCGTGGTATTCGTCCGACCGTTCGCGGTATGGCGATGAACCCGGTTGACCACCCGCACGGTGGTGGTGAGGGTCGTAACAAGGGCATGCAGCCTGTGTCCCCATGGGGCCAGAAGGCTAAAGGCTTCAAGACCCGTAAGAACAAGCGTACCGACAAGTACATCGTACGTCGTCGTAACAAGTAATTGTTAACATAGAGGAATCACCATGCCACGTTCTCTCAAGAAGGGTCCATTTATTGACCTGCACTTGCTGAAGAAGGTAGAGAAAGCGGTGGAAAGCGGGGATAAAAAGCCGGTTAAAACCTGGTCCCGTCGTTCAATGATCATCCCGAACATGATCGGTTTGACCATCGCTGTCCATAATGGTCGTCAGCACGTTCCGGTTTTCGTTACCGAAGAAATGATCGGTCACAAACTGGGTGAATTCGCACCGACTCGTACTTATCGCGGCCATGCTGCTGATAAGAAGGCTAAGAAGCGCTAAGGGATAAATGATGGAAGCTATCGCTAAACACCGTTATGCCCGTACTTCTGCCCAGAAAGCTCGTCTGGTAGCCGATCAAGTACGTGGTCTGTCCGTAGACAAGGCTCTGAATATCCTGACCTTCAGCCCGAAAAAGGCTGCAGTGCTGGTTAAGAAAGTGCTGGAATCTGCCATTGCAAACGCTGAGCACAACGAAGGCGCCGATATCGACGCGCTGCGTGTTGCTACTATCATGGTCGACGAAGGTCCCTCCATGAAGCGCATCCGTCCGCGTGCCAAAGGTCGTGCGGATCGTATCCTCAAGCGTACCGCTCACATCACTGTAGTGGTATCCGACGCTAAGGCTGGGAGATAAGCAATGGGTCAGAAAGTACATCCTAATGGCATTCGCCTGGGTATTACCAAGCCTTGGAATTCTACCTGGTTCGCGAACACCAAAGACTTCGCTGACAACCTGTACAGCGATTTTCAAGTACGCCAGTTCCTGACCAAGGAACTGAAAAACGCGTCCTTGTCCAAGATCACCATTGAGCGTCCGGCCAAGAGCATCCGTGTGACCATTCACACCGCTCGTCCGGGTGTTGTCATCGGTAAGAAAGGCGAAGACGTTGAGAAGCTGCGCAAAGCTGTAGCCACTATTGCTGGCGTGCCTGCTCAGATCAACATTTCCGAAGTCCGCAAGCCGGAGCTGGATGGCAAACTCGTTGCCGACAGCATCACTTCCCAGCTGGAGCGTCGTGTAATGTTCCGTCGTGCTATGAAGCGCGCCGTACAGAACGCAATGCGCCTGGGTGCCAAGGGCATCAAAGTGGAAGTTTCCGGTCGTCTGGGCGGCGCTGAAATCGCGCGTACCGAATGGTACCGTGAAGGTCGTGTGCCGTTGCACACCCTGCGTGCCGACATCGACTACGCAACTTCTGAAGCCCACACCACTTACGGTGTGATCGGCGTTAAAGTTTGGATCTTCAAGGGCGAAGTTCTGGGCGGTCTGGCTGCTGTTAACGCTGCTGCTGCTCAAGAGCAAGCTCCTGCAAAGCCCAAGCGTGACAACAAGCGCCGCGCTGCTAAGTAAGGAGATTCGGTAAATGTTGCAACCTAAGCGTACTAAATTCCGCAAGACCCACAAGGGTCGTAACCGCGGTCTGGCCACCTCTGGTAACGAAGTATCCTTCGGTACCTTTGGCCTGAAGGCGACATCCCGTGGTCAACTGACTGCTCGTCAAATCGAAGCAGCCCGTCGTGCCATGACCCGTCACGTTAAGCGTCAAGGTAAGATCTGGATCCGTGTGTTCCCGGACAAGCCCATCACCGAAAAGCCCCTCGAAGTTCGTATGGGTAAAGGTAAGGGTAACGTGGAATACTGGGTTTGCCCGATCCAGCCTGGCAAGGTTCTGTACGAGATGGACGGTGTACCTGAGGCTCTGGCGCGTGAAGCGTTTGCCCTGGCCGCAGCTAAGCTGTCTGTTCAGACCACTTTCGTAATTAAGACGGTGATGTGATGAAAGCCCAAGATCTGCGTCAAAAGAGCGTCGAAGAACTGAACCAGGAGCTGCTGGGCCTGCTGCGTGAGCAATTCAACATGCGCATGCAAGCGTCCACCGGCCAGCTGGCTCAGACTCACACTCTGAAACAAGTGCGTCGTGACGTCGCACGTATCAAGACTGTACTGACTGAGAAGGCAGGTGCGTAATGACTGACAAGATCCGTACTCTGCAAGGTCGTGTAATCAGCGACAAGATGGACAAGTCCATCACTGTTGCTATCGAGCGCAAGGTAAAGCACCCGATCTACGGTAAGATCATCAAGCGCACTACCAAGCTGCACGTGCATGACGAAAACAACGAGTGCAAAGCTGGCGACCTCGTGGAAATCCGCGAATGCCGCCCGCTGTCCAAGACCAAGTCCTGGACCCTGGTTGCCGTTGTAGAAAAGGCCTAATCGGTACTTTGTAGTCCAAGCGGCCCCTTTCAGGGGCCGTTTGTTTTTTAGGCTACCTTTTCTGAAAATCCTGTGTTATAGTTTCGCGCCTTTTGAAGGCAGCCAGATCCCATTAGGGATAAGAAGTAAACAAAGCGGAGCACTAAGATGATCCAGATGCAAAGTATGCTGGGTGTTGCCGACAACTCCGGCGCTCGCAGTGTAATGTGTATTAAGGTTCTGGGTGGCTCGCACCGCCGTTACGCCGGCATCGGCGACATCATCAAGGTTTCCATCAAGGAAGCCATTCCTCGCGGTAAAGTGAAGAAAGGTGATGTGTATAACGCGGTGGTCGTACGCACCCGTAAAGGCGTTCGTCGTCCGGACGGCTCTGTCATCCGTTTCGACAACAATGCGGCTGTGTTGCTTAACAACAACCAACAGCCAATCGGTACTCGTATTTTTGGCCCGGTGACCCGTGAACTGCGTAATGAGAAGTTCATGAAGATTGTGTCCCTGGCACCCGAAGTACTGTAAGGAGTCGAACGATGGCAGCTAAAATCCGTCGCGAAGACGAAGTGATTGTTCTTACCGGCAAAGACAAGGGCAAGCGTGGCAAAGTCACTCAAGTCCTGATTGCAAAAGGTAAGGTAATCGTGGAAGGCATCAACCAGGTGAAGAAACACCAGAAGCCGGTACCCGCACTGGGTCAGGCTGGCGGTATCGTCACCAAAGAAGCCCCCATCGATGTATCAAACGTAGCGCTGTTCAACTCTGCCACTGGCAAAGCTGACCGCGTTGGTTTCCGGATTGAAGACGGCAAAAAAGTCCGTTTCTTCAAATCCACCGGCGAACTTGTGAAGTAATTGGAGTTTAACGATGGCGAAACTGCATGATTACTACAAATCCGATGTAGTAAATGAACTGTCCAAGCAGTTCGGTTACAAGACTATCATGCAAGTCCCTCGGATCGAGAAAATCACCCTGAACATGGGTGTTGGTGAAGCGATCTCTGACAAGAAGTTGCTGGAAAATGCTGCTGCCGATATGGCTGCCATTTCCGGTCAGAAGCCGCTGATCACCAAAGCTCGCAAATCTGTTGCGGGCTTCAAGATTCGTGAAGGCTACCCGATAGGTTGTAAAGTAACCCTGCGTGGCGAGCGTATGTGGGAGTTCCTGGAACGGCTGATCTGCATCTCCGTACCGCGTATCCGTGACTTCCGTGGCCTGAACGCTAAAGCGTTCGACGGTCGTGGTAACTACTCCATGGGCGTGCGTGAGCAGATCATCTTCCCGGAAATCGACTATGACAAGGTCGATCGCGTCCGTGGTCTGGATATCACCATCACCACTTCCGCGAATACCGATGAAGAAGGCCGTGCTCTGCTGGCTGCCTTTAACTTCCCATTCCGCAAGTAAGGTTAGGGTTATGGCTAAAACATCCATGAAAGCGCGCGAAGCAAAGCGTGCCAAGCTGGTAGCCAAGTACGCGACCAAGCGTGCCGAGCTGAAAGCTATCATCGTTGACATGAACGCTTCTGAAGAAGCGCGTTGGGATGCTGTACTGCAACTGCAACAGCTGCCCCGTGATTCCAGTCCGTCCCGCCAGCGTAACCGTTGCAATATTACTGGTCGTCCGCACGGTTTCCTGCGCAAGTTTGGCCTGTCTCGCATCAAGGTGCGTGAGCATGCCATGAAGGGCGAAATTCCGGGCCTGAAGAAGGCTTCTTGGTAACGAATCTCGGGAGTTAGACTTATGAGCATGCAAGATCCGATCGCGGATATGCTGACCCGCATCCGTAACGGTCAGGCGGCGAGCAAAGTTGCGGTTTCCATGCCTTCTTCCAAGCTGAAAGTGGCTATCGCCAAAGTGCTGAAAGAAGAAGGTTACATCGCTGGCTACTCCGTAGCTGGTGACGTGAAGCCGGAACTGGAAATTGAACTGAAATATTTCCAGGGCAAGCCAGTTGTAGAACTGATCCAACGCGTAAGCCGTCCAGGCCTGCGTATTTACAAGCGCACTACTGATCTGCCGAAAGTTATGGGCGGTCTCGGTGTTGCTATCGTGTCCACGTCTAAAGGTGTGATGACTGACCGTGCTGCTCGTAAAGCAAGCATGGGCGGTGAGATCATCTGCTACGTCGCTTAATAGGAGGTAGGAAATGTCTCGTGTTGCTAAGGCACCCGTCACTATTCCTGCTGGCGTAGAGGTGACTCTGAACGGCCAGGAACTGACCATCAAAGGTGGTAAAGGTTCTCTGGTTCGCTCTATTCACGCCGGTGTAGAAGTGACCAAAGAAGACAATGTACTGAAGTTCGCCCCGCGCGGCAGCATCGCTGGTGCTGACGCTCAGGCCGGTACTGCCCGTGCATTGGTCAACAACATGGTAATCGGTGTTACCCAAGGCTTCGAGCGCAAGCTGCAGCTGGTTGGTGTAGGTTATAAAGCCTCCATCAAGGGCAATGCTGTTGCGCTGGCTCTGGGCTTCTCTCACCCGGTAGAGCATGCGCTGCCGGCTGGTGTGACCGCTGAGTGCCCGACTGCTACAGAAATCGTTCTGCGTGGCGTCGACAAGCAGCTGGTTGGCCAAGTCGCCGCCGATATCCGTGCTTACCGCGCTCCGGAGCCCTACAAGGGCAAGGGTGTACGCTATGCCAACGAGCAAGTGCGTACTAAAGAAGCTAAGAAGAAGTAAGGTAACACTATGGACAAGAAAGCAGCTCGTCTCCGTCGTGCTACTCGTGCTCGGAAAAAGATGCAGGAACTGGGAGCTACCCGTCTGGTTGTTCACCGTACCCCGCGTCATATCTATGCGCAGGTTATTGCAGCCAACGGTTCCGAAGTTCTGGCCTCTGCTTCCACAGTAGAGAAAGCCATCAGTGAAGCTCTGAAATACACCGGTAACGCAGATGCTGCTACCGCTGTAGGTAAAGCTATCGCTGAGCGTGCTATTGCCAAAGGCGTTCAGAACGTATCTTTCGATCGTTCCGGTTTCAAGTATCACGGTCGCATCGCTGCCCTGGCAGCTGCCGCACGTGACGCTGGTCTTCAGTTCTAAGCTAGGAGTCGAAGATGGCTAAAGTCGAATCTCAAGCCGGCGAACTGCAAGAAAAGCTCATTGCAGTAAACCGTGTTTCGAAAACTGTTAAAGGTGGTCGTATCATGTCCTTCACCGCGTTGACCGTGGTGGGTGATGGTAACGGCCGTGTAGGTTACGGTTACGGTAAAGCCCGTGAAGTTCCGGCTGCTATTCAAAAAGCAATGGAACAGGCTAAGCGTAACCTGAACAAGGTTGAGCTGAACAACGGCACTCTGCACCACCCGGTGCGTGGTGTTCACTCTGGCTCCACCGTGTTCATGAAGCCGGCCTCCCAAGGTACTGGTATCATTGCAGGCGGCGCCATGCGTGCTGTTCTGGAAGTTGCCGGTATCCACAACGTGCTGGCCAAGACCTACGGTTCCACCAACCCAATCAACGTTGTTCGCGCTACTGTAGACGCTCTGGTTCACGGTCAATCACCGGAACAGATCGCTGCCAAGCGTGGTCTGCGCGTTGAAGAAATTCTGGGGTAATGCGACATGGCTAACACTGTAAAAGTAACTCAAACTCGCAGCTCTATCGGCCGTCTGCCAAAGCACAAGGCGACTCTGCGTGGTCTGGGTCTGCGTCGCATTGGTCACACCGTTGAGCTGGAAGATACTCCTTGCGTACGCGGCATGATCAACCAGGTTTATTACATGGTTAAGGTGGAGGGCTAAGCATGCGTCTGAACACTCTGTCTCCGGCCGCTGGTTCCAAGCCTGAAAAACAACGTCGTGGTCGTGGTATCGGCTCCGGCCTGGGCAAGACTGGTGGTCGTGGTGTTAAAGGCCAGACCTCTCGTTCCGGTGGCGGTAAAGTCCGCAACGGTTTCGAAGGCGGCCAGATGCCTTTGAAAATCCGTCTGCCGAAGTTCGGTTTCTTCTCTCGCAAATCTTTGGTTTCTGCCGAAGTGCGTCTGAACGAAATCGCCCTGGTAGAAGGTGATGTGGTCGACCTGAGCACTCTGAAGCAAGCCGGTGTTGTTACTAAGAACATCGTGTTCGCTAAAGTTGTTCTGTCAGGCAACATTGACCGTGCTGTGACCGTTCGTGGTCTGTCCGTCACCAAAGGTGCACGCGCAGCCATCGAGGCCGCTGGCGGTAAAATCGAGGAATAATCAGTACAATGGCTAAGAAACCAGGATTGGATGTTAAAGCACAGGGTGGTCTGAGTGAACTGAAGAGTCGTCTGCTCTTCGTTCTCGGGGCGATTATCGTTTTCCGTGCAGGCTCTTATGTGCCGATTCCTGGTATTGACGCCGCCGTACTGGCCGAGTTGTTCCAGCAACAGAAGGGCACCATCATTGAGATGTTCAACATGTTCAGTGGTGGTGCACTCTCGCGTGCTTCTATTCTTGCGTTGGGGATCATGCCGTACATTTCGGCGTCGATCATTATCCAGCTGCTGACAGTGGTTCACCCCGCTCTTGCTGAACTCAAGAAAGAAGGTGAATCCGGCCGTCGCAAGATTAGCCAATATACCCGTTGGGGCACGCTGGTTTTGGGAACTTTCCAGGCCATTGGTATTGCAACCGGTCTGCCGAATATGATGCATGGACTCGTGACTAATCCGGGTCTGGGCTTCTATTTCACAGCGGTTGTGAGTCTGGTCACCGGTACCATGTTTTTGATGTGGTTGGGTGAACAGATTACCGAGCGTGGGATTGGTAATGGTATCTCGTTGATTATTTTCACAGGTATCGTTGCTGGTCTGCCGCATGCCATTGGCGCTACGGCCGAACAGGCACGTCAAGGGGAATTGCACATCCTGCTGTTGTTGTTGCTGGGCTTGATTGTTTTCGCAGTGACTTACTTTGTGGTGTTCGTGGAGCGTGGTCAGCGTCGTATCGTCGTTAACTATGCCAAGCGTCAACAAGGCCGCCAGGTATTTGCCGCGCAAAGCACACACCTGCCGTTGAAAGTGAATATGGCTGGTGTGATTCCTGCGATTTTCGCATCCAGTATCATCCTCTTCCCGGGGACCATTACCTCTTGGTTTGGTCAGGGAGAGGGTAAAGTAGCTGATATCCTGCAACAGGTCTCTATGGTCCTGCAGCCGGGTCAACCGCTTTACGAGATGCTGTATGCAGCAGCCATTATCTTCTTCTGCTTCTTCTATACCGCGCTGGTGTTCAACCCCCGCGAGACAGCAGATAATCTGAAGAAGAGTGGAGCCTTTATCCCGGGGATTCGCCCGGGCGAGCAGACAGCACGTTACATCGATAAGGTTATGACTCGCCTGACATTGGCAGGTGCGCTCTATATAACCTTTATCTGTCTGGTACCCCAGTTCTTGATGACTGCCTGGAACGTACAGTTCTACTTCGGTGGCACTTCGCTGCTGATTATCGTGGTAGTTATCATGGACTTCATGGCTCAGGTACAAACCCATATGATGTCTCATCAATATGGTGACGTCCTGAGGAAGGCCAACCTGAAGGGCTACGGCCGCTAAAGGTCGGCGTAGTTACGGAGTTAAGCAATGAAAGTTCGTGCTTCCGTTAAGGCAATCTGCCGTAACTGCAAAATCATCAAGCGTCACGGTGTGGTGCGTGTGATTTGCAGCGAGCCAAAGCATAAACAGCGCCAAGGCTAATTTTTTACGGTTAGTACTTGCAACAAATAGTTGTGCTGGCTAATATAGCCAGCCAACTTTTGTTGTGTATTGGTTGACCGCCACGTATCCGCTCACGGGCTTTGTGGTGGTCGTAATCTACTATATGTAGGAGTGAATAGTGGCCCGTATCGCTGGCATTAACATTCCTGACCATAAGCATGCAGTCATCGCTTTGACTGCGATTTATGGCGTCGGTCGTACCCGCTCCAAGGCCATCTGTGCCGCAGCCGGTATCGCTGAGAATGTGAAAATTAAAGACCTGGACGAAGCTCAGATCGAGAGTCTGCGTGAACAAGTAGGTAAATTCACCGTTGAAGGTGACCTGCGTCGTCAGATTTCCATGAACATCAAGCGATTGATGGATCTGGGTTGCTACCGTGGTTTGCGTCACCGTCGTAGCCTGCCTGTTCGTGGTCAACGTACCAAGACCAACGCTCGTACCCGTAAGGGTCCGCGCAAGGCTATCAAGAAGTAACGGGAAGGTAGAAAATGGCTAAAACTCCGACTCGTGCTCGCAAGCGCGTTAAAAAGCAAGTGAGCGACGGTATTGCGCACGTTCATGCATCTTTCAACAACACAATCGTGACCATTACTGACCGTCAGGGCAATGCTCTGTCTTGGGCTACTTCTGGTGGTTCCGGTTTCCGTGGTTCTCGTAAGTCCACCCCGTTCGCTGCTCAGGTAGCTGCAGAGCGCGCTGGTGAGATGGCCAAAGAATATGGCGTCAAGAACCTGGAAGTCATGGTCAAAGGTCCGGGTCCCGGTCGTGAGTCTTCCATCCGCGCCCTGAACGCGGCTGGTTTCCGCATCACTAACATTACTGATGTGACTCCGATCCCGCACAACGGTTGTCGTCCTCCCAAGAAGCGCCGCGTATAACGCTGTAGCTACTTGGTCTAGGATTGTTGGAGAAAGAAGATGGCAAGATATATCGGTCCTAAGCTTAAGCTTAGCCGTCGTGAGGGCACCGACCTCTTCCTGAAGTCAGGTGTTCGTGCGATTGATTCTAAGTGCAAGATTGACACCGCCCCTGGTCAGCACGGTGCGCGTAAAGCGCGTCTGTCCGACTACGGTGTTCAGCTGCGCGAGAAACAAAAAGTTCGTCGTATCTACGGCGTATTGGAAAAACAGTTCCGCAACTACTACCGCGACGCTGCCCGTCAAAAGGGTAACACCGGTGAAAACCTGTTGCAGCTGCTGGAAGGTCGTTTGGACAACGTTGTTTACCGTATGGGCTTCGGCGCTACCCGTGCTGAATCTCGTCAGCTGGTGAGCCACAAGGCCATCATGGTAAACGGTCGCGTTGTGAACATTCCTTCTTTCCAGGTTTCCCCTGAGGACGTGATCTGCGTTCGTGAGAAGGCTAAGAAGCAAGCGCGTATCAAAGCTTCCCTGGAAGTTGCTGGTCAGCGTGAGAAGCCGACTTGGGTAGAGGTTGACGCCGCTAAAATGGAAGGTGCTTTCAAGCGTCTGCCAGAGCGTTCCGACCTGTCTGCCGACATTAACGAACAGCTGATCGTCGAGCTTTACTCCAAGTAAAGCTAGCTTCTAAAGAGAGGACACAATGCTGGGTTCTGTAACAGATTTTCTTAAACCGCGGCTAGTTGACATCGAGCAAGTTAGCCCGACTCATGCGAAAGTGACTCTTGAGCCACTCGAGCGTGGCTTTGGTCACACGCTGGGCAACGCCCTGCGTCGTATTTTGCTGTCATCTATGCCCGGTTGTGCAGTTACTGAAGTCGAAATTGACGGGGTACTGCATGAGTACAGCAGCAAAGAAGGTGTACAGGAAGACATTCTTGAAATCCTGCTCAACCTGAAAGGTATCGCTGTGAAGCTGGAAGGCAAGGACGAGGTAACTCTGTCCCTGACCAAGTCTGGAACAGGCCCCGTTACCGCTGGTGATATCACTCACGGTGATGAAGTCGAGATCGTAAACCCGGAGCACGTAATCTGCCATCTGACTGGTGCCAATGCTGAAATCAGCATGCGCCTGAAAGTTCAGCGCGGTCGTGGTTATGTGCCTGCTTCTGCTCGTGTTCACAACGATGACGAAGAGCGTCCTATTGGTCGCCTGCTGCTGGACTCCGCGTTCAGCCCCATCGTTCGTATTGCCTACAATGTTGAGGCAGCACGTGTGGAACAGCGTACCGACTTGGACAAGCTGGTCATCGACATGGAGACCAATGGTACCCTAGATCCTGAAGAAGCCATCCGTCGTTCTGCCACTATCTTGGCCGAGCAACTGGAGGCCTTCGTGGATCTGCGCGATGTCAGCGTGCCCGAGAAGAAAGAAGAGAAACCCGAGTTTGATCCGATTCTGCTACGTCCTGTCGATGATTTGGAGCTGACAGTTCGTTCTGCGAACTGTCTGAAGGCAGAAGCTATCCACTATATTGGTGATCTGGTACAGCGTACCGAAGTTGAGTTGCTTAAGACTCCTAACCTCGGTAAGAAGTCCCTGACTGAGATCAAGGACGTGTTGGCCTCCCGTGGTCTGTCTCTTGGCATGCGCCTTGAGAACTGGCCGCCCGCCAGCATCGCTGACGAGTAATCCAGATTACGGGTTTCACAGATTTAGTTAGAAGGATAAGGTCATGCGCCATCGTTTGAGTGGTCGTCAACTGAACCGGAACAGCAGCCATCGTCAGGCAATGTTCCGCAACATGGCCAGCTCCCTGGTTCGTCATGAGATCATCAAGACGACTCTGCCTAAGGCAAAAGAGCTGCGTCGTGTAGTTGAACCGCTGATCACCCTTGCCAAGACTGATAGCGTTGCTAATCGTCGCCTGGCATTTGCCCGTACTCGCGATAACGCGATCGTGGCTAAGCTGTTCAATGAACTGGGCCCGCGCTACCTGGAGCGCGCCGGCGGTTATACTCGCATTCTGAAATGCGGTT